>CAWCSW010000015.1:0-28167 GCA_963798345.1 uncultured Verrucomicrobiae bacterium
CATGATTCCCACCTTTCTTTTATTTCTTCCTTAGTCATGTTTAGGATTTCGCCTATTGACTGTGGCCTAGCAAGGCGCTTCAGCGACTTGCTGCGGCTGTCACGGCGCGTGCTTTCTTCGTCCGACGCTTCTTCTCTTGTTAATTGCATCTGCATTCCACAGTTGGGGCACACGCCGCGCCATCCTCCGCAGTCGCTGAGCTTGGGGCCGTTGATATCGCGTTGCTAGCGCACCATGAAAATCGAGGAGCACATACGGCAACTTACCGAAGGCACTGCCAAGGTTAAGCTCCCTGGCGGCATCGTCGGGAAGACCGCATACGTGCTTATCGCCTTTTGCGTCGCGCTCGCCTCGATCGCTGTCGCCATTCGTTCTCCCGGCATCGGCTACGCGGCCATCGCTGCTATTACGATCATTGTCCCGTCCGTTATTTGGTGGCTCATCCGCTTTGCAGAGCGTAACCCAGCTCCAGCAATTCTGGAGGGCGCCGAGTATGTCGTTTACCAGCAGATTCAGCTCGCACAGAAGAACGTCGGAGTGCTGCCCCCGTCCCCATCCGAGCCACCCGCAGCCGAACCTACCTTGCTTCCATCCCAAGCAGAAGCGATCCAAGCTCCCGACCCTCTGCCACTTCGGCCAACCAGACCCAAACGCCCGAAGAAAGATGGCTGAGCTATATAACATCTTCATTCGTCCCAAGCTTGGCGTGACACGCGAGCAGGTAGAGCAAAAGCTCGATCTCGGCATCGACTGGTTTCGTTATGCGGACGGTTGCTATCGCGTTTATTCCTCGCACGGGCCGGCTCTGTGGCATCTACGCCTCAAACCTTTTGTGCAGCCCGGCGGCCACGTCCTCATCCTCAACGTCGATCCTGACCAATATAATGGATGGATGCCGAGGGACCTTTGGCCGTGGCTCAAAGACAAGAAGAAGAAGATTTACGGCGATGATTAGCCCATCCAACAATACTCCGAAGCAAAGCAATAGCGCATCGACCGCAACGCCTATCTATGCGCTGCGAACCGCTGAGCTTACCCTGAGGTGATCCGGCAAGGTTTTTTTTAAAGTTTTTCACGGGTTGGTTTCCTTCGGTTTCGAGTGGAGTTTGTTAGCTAGTGGACTGCCGGCACGGGCGAGGGCGGCGAGATAGCGTTCTTCGTCATAAGGGGTGCGATCCTGCCAGCAACGCCAGATGATGCGCTGCCATTTGTAAGCCAGGCTGCGCACGGCGGCGTGATGATGGCTGCCCTTGGCGCGCTGCTGCTCATAGTAGGCCGCGGCCCAGCCACTGTGCCGGACGCTTTCCCGCGCAAACTCGTGAAAGCTTTGCCGCAGGAACTTGGCGCAGAGGTAGCGACGATGAATGTGGCATTTGCCTCCGCTCTGTTTGGTGACCGGGGCGATCGCGCTGAAGCTCTGCAGGGCGCTGGCGCTGGCAAAGCGCTCGCGGCGGCTGCCCAGGGCGCTCAAGAGTCGCGGTGCCAGCGCGGGACCGGCCCCGGGGAAACTGCCAAACACTTCGTGATCGATGCGCCGCAAAAACCTCGGCGATTTTCTGGTCGTAATCGCGGACCACCCGGCCGAGGGCTTGCAATGCCGGACCACCAGTTTGACCCGCAGTGCATAGCTCTCGATCAGGGCGCTGTGCTCGCTCAGCGGCACGGCCTGGAGGATGAGTTCCAGGCGCCGTTGGAGGAGTTTTTGACTGCGGCTGCCGTGTTGATAGTAGAAGGCGGTGACGGTCTCGGGGCGCGCTTTGCACAGCTTGGCGGACGGGCCATTTGAGTAAAAAGTCCGTGGCCAGAGGCCGCCAGAGCTCTTCGCCGCACAGTTCCAAGGCCTGGGGAAAATAGTTCTTAAGCAGAGCCTGAAGTCGATTGGTCAGGGCGGTGCGCTCTTCGATGACCGCGCGCCGATGCTCGACGAGCATCGCCAACTGGCGGGTCTGGGGATCCTGCGGCTGCCAGCGGGGCAACTGTTCGTGGTGATGCAGGAGCAGCCTGGCCAGATACTCGGCATCGGTGGCGTCGTTGTTGGCCCGACTGGTGACAAAGGCTTCGCGGAAGCGCTTGAGGCTGATCGGATTGATGGCGTAGAGATCCACCCACTCGGCGTAAGTCTCCAGCGCCAAAAGGATGGAAGCGGCGGGTTGTTCGAGGCAGACCGCCAGGCGAGCCCCTGGGAAGCGGGCGCGCAGGCCGTGCATCCAGTCTTGGAGCGCTTCGGGAGTGGTGGCCACCTGGTGGCGGTGCTGGCAAGCGGTGGCGACTTCGATCAGGTGCAGATCGACTTTTCGATCGGAACGATCGAGCCCGAGGGCCAGATCGAAGGGCGGAACAGGAGTGAGGGTAACAGGCATCGGTAACGGAGGGTGAAGGGCCGAGCGAATCGATCACCCGGGTGGACACGGCAGGTTGATTTGGCGGCGGTGGTGGCGGACCGGCGCTTGACCCTGCGACGCCAATATAGAAGAGTCTCATCGTGCAAAGAGACCTCCTCTGAGCGAGTCGTTCAGGGGTCAAAGTAGGTCCGCCCGACGAGCCGGTCTTTAAGCTCAAAGTCGTCCCGGGCTTTAAAGACCGGGCGACGGTCGTTAGAGCCTGGCTGGCCGGAGCGGAAATTAACGCAAAGAACCAAGCCCACCCCAGCCAAAAGGAAAGCAATCCGAGACCACGTCATGACCGCAGTCCCAGCCCCTTTTTGGCCCGGATCGGGCGAAGTTATTCACCGCCGGCTCGCCGAGCTGCCCAAGGGCTCCGCTCCCCAGCGATGAATAACTTCGGATCTCCTATATTGGGGTCGTTGGCGATTCCTCGCATGTCTTGAAATGATGTATTTCTATCAGGTCGTTGCTGCGCATGTCCCCGGCGAGCTTTCGCCGGTTTCGTTCTACGTCGAGTTCCCAGACGACGCCGTCCAATTTGCCCTCGTTCCCGGAATCGCTACACCCCGGAGGAGGCCGCCCAGAACACCTACTTCAACGCCATCAAAGCCAAAACCAGCAAGCGGCCGCAGGACATCGTGCAGCGATGGATCCCGCAGCATTCGAGGCGTGTGCGGAGGCTGCCGTGCGCACCGTCCTGGGTTATCACTTCATTAACGATCAGGATTGGGTTGTGTTTTCACCCCTCACTCTCCCCACCGTGACTCGGAGAGTCTTCACATACGAGGAGGAGTTTCCACACAGCCTCATCGTTGCATGGGACGCCGACCTAAAGGGCCTAGGCAAGGAAGAATGACAATCTCCTATGAGCCCGGAATCGACTCTCGCGCTGCGAACTGCTCCGGGCGGCACAGCCTGTGCTCCTGCCCCAGACCTGCCCCCGCGTTTCCGCACAGGCTGTGCGCACTTCGCTGTCGCTGAGCTGAGGTTCTTGGCCGCTTCGCGCTTTCCCAATGAAATCTGAATACGTTCTTCCTGAGCCGGGGCTTGATGCTTTCAACTGTCCCCAATGTCAGGTCTATTGCCGTCAGCATTGGTATTACCTACGCGGCTCTGAGCAGAATTCTGGCTATGGCCGACAGTTCACCGACGATCGCTTTCTTGTCAGCAACTGCGAGCGTTGCGAGTTCCCTACGATTTGGCACGACAACCGAATGCTCTTTCCCGCCACTGGCGGGGCCGAGCCACCAAGTCGTGACTTAGGCGAGGAGATTATCCGAGATTACGATGAAGCCCGAAGCATTGTTCTACGGTCTCCGCGCGGCGCCGCCGCCCTTTTACGGTTAGCGATTCAGAAACTCTGTTTACGGCTGGGTTGCTCCGGCAAAGATATCAACAAAGACATTCAAACATTGGTTGCGAACGGCCTTCCTCAGAAAGTTCAGCAAGCTTTGGACAGCGTCAGAGTAATCGGAAACGAAGCCGTGCATCCCGGCACACTCGACTTGAAAGACAATTCAGAGACGGCGCTTAAACTCTTCAAGCTCGTCAACTTCATTGCGACCAAGATGATAACAGAACCGGCGGAGATTGATGTGCATCTATGGAGGACTGCCGCCCGGATAAACTCGAAGGCATCGCTCGACGAGATGTAAAACCCAGGATGTAAGACGCGGCCTAATCGGGTAGCCGGGGCTGACGCGTAGCTCCGACGCCGGCCGGGCATCGTCCTGGTCGGCGCGTCCGTTTCGTGGACGATGGGTAAGACGGTCTGATATCCCAGCCCATTTGCTGATCGACGGCAGCAGAGGGGGAAAATCGAACGCTTCGATTTCCCGAAGTGGTGGTGGCCCAAGGCGTCCGTCCACTCCTGCGTGGTGGGCGGAAAGGCGATGGGGGTGCAGGTGCCGTGACGCACGGAGTGGCTCGCAACGCATTATTGTTATGCGCTGCGGTTGTAGTGCGAAAGTAGGCGGTCGAGTTCATCGGACCAGAGACGGATGCGCTGCATATCGTCTTTTGGCGGTTTTCTTTTGGGGCGCAACCAGAGAAGTGTTTTGAAGAAACCGTCGCCAGGCACGCCGAACTGCTTGCTGACAACGAGCGCCGTGCGAAGCGGCCGTCCGGCTTCTGCGTCCTGAACGTCGAGTGTGTCGAAGATGCCGCAGAACGGATGCGCAAACCATGCCTCTCCGACTTCGGGAAAATTAAGTTTGGCTGCGAGCTGGTTGTAGAAGATTGGAGCGCGGTCACGTGGGGTTGTTGCTGCATGCTGCTCCAGGAAGCGTGCAACTATGTCCACGTCGCGTGTTGACGAATGAGCGTTTGGCATGGCTAGAGCTGTTTTCCGGCTCCCACTCCTTGATGACTTGCCCGTTGCGAATGAGTAGGAAGCGTTGCTGTGCGCCGGTGTAAGCGCCGTATCTGTTCTTGGCGTTTACGCTGTAGGAAACCATGTAGCCGTAAAGGGTGCGTCCGCCCATGATTGGCGCCTCCTGAATGAAGTATTCGTGGGCTGGCTGACTTGGAGGTCTTGGGCGCTATAGGGATCGAAAAGCATCCGGCGTAGATGGGCCTCAACGATGGCCTTGGCGTTGGTGGGAAAGGTTCCATAATCAGCGGCAGCGCGCTCTGCTGCGCTTGGCGCGATCATCATGGCGCACCCGCTCAGACACGTGCTGACGGCGACGAGTAGGGGGACAAGTAGGATGGGTTTCATCGGAGAAATTGCTTTCGAGAGGCGGTTAGCAGCGCCTACCGTTCGACAGGAAGCTCGCGGTATTTTCGCAGCAATGCCCGGCGGATTTCAAAGCCGTCACTGACGATGGCAAGGGTCCACATCCAAAAACGTAACGCGCGCCGATGCCGTGATCATGCCAGCAGCGTGTCCGAGTGGAGGACCGTTGGCAAGCACCGGAGAAACCTGCGACGACCGTAACCCGAACTCCGATCCCGCGGCCGTCACGCAATCGTCGAAATCCTGGAGCTGGAGAGCGGGATCGAAGATGAGGATTCGTGAAAACGAACCATTTCAGGTCCTTCGTGAGCCGCCGGCGCGGCCCCTGCCGGGCTTTGTCGTTATCCGAGGTTGGATCGCATTTGGTCCCTTGTGCGCCGGCCCCAACGTTTTCCGGCGGGGCCTTCTCGGCTCGTTTCAGGACCGGGAGCGATTTGGACCGGAGACTGGAACGAGCGTGACGGCCGCGCGCGATCGAGGCGCGGCTCCATGCGGGTGGGAATGCTCGCACAACGCGCGCGGATCGATCTAGCATTCAGCACGATGAGCGACAACGAACTGCAAATGGTGCGCGAATGCGCCGAGCAAGGAGACGCCGACGCGCAATTCGCTCTCGGCGTCTGCTATGAGAATGGCCAAGGAGTGCCGGCGGATGAGGCCAAGGCCGTCGAGTGGTATCAGAAGGCTGCTCGAGCAAGGAGCCGCCGCCGCGCAGTTCGAGCTTGCCAGATGCTATGCCGGCGGAAGAGGAGTCCCGAAGGACTTGGCCGTGGCTGCCGCGTTGTGTCAGAAAGCTGCTGAGCAGGGAAACGCCGACGCTCAGCTCCTTCTCGGCACCCTCTATGACACCGGCCTAGGAGTTTCGAAGAACGAGGCAATAGCCGTCGAATGGTATCAAAAAGCGGCCGAGCAAGGGCACGCCGAAGCGCAGTTCGCTGTCGCCACCGGCTATGGCGACGGCCGAGGTATTCTGAAGGATGAGGCCAAGGCCGTCGAGTGGTATCAAAAGGCTGCTGAGCAGGGAAACGCCGACGCTCAGTTCAATCTCGGCATCTGCTATGACTTCGGCCAAGGAGTGCTGAAGGACGAGGCCACAGCCGTTGGGTGGATCCGAAAAGCCGCCGACCAAGGACATGCCGGCGCGCAGGCCAATCTCGGGATCCGCTATGACTTCGGCCAAGGAGTTCCAAAGAACGAGAGCATAGCCGTTGAATGGCTCCAAAAAGCCGCCGAGCAAGGAGCCGCCGCCGCGCAGTTCGCACTCGGCGTCCGCGGTGAGTGGGGCCAAGGAGTCCCGAAGAACGAGACCATAGCCGCCGAGTGGCTCCAAAAAGCCGCCGAGCAAGGACTCGCCGGCGCACAGTTTGCTCTCGCCACGCGCTATAGCGATGGCCAAGGAGTCCCAAAGAACGACGCCCTAGCCTTCGGATGGTGTCAAAAGGCTGCTGAGCAAGGAGACACCCGCGCACAGTTCAATCTCGGCGTTTGCTATGCCAACGGGCTCGGCATCCCGAAACATGATATCCGCGCTTACGCGTGGTTCAGTATCGCCGCGGCCGCGGGAAACGAGCAAGCGCGGGAGGCCCTCGCGGAGGCAGAATCCCTGCTGACCCCTGGAGACCGCGGTAAAGCTCAGGAACTTGCGAGAGATCTCTTTGCTGCGATTGGCAAAGCGCAGGGCTTTGCATGAATCAGTCCTCTCGACCTCTTGACGCTCTGAATCGTCGTGCTAATGCCAACTCCGTGCCCGATTTTCTCAGCGCGTTGCCACACTTCTGGAAAGAAACTCGAGCCATTGATCGCCTTCGCGACCTCAGAGACGAGGCCGTCAGGCTATGGCGCGACGTAAACGCAGAGGAAGGACACCTCGCTCCCCATCTACGTAAGCCTGGGGCTCACCAGCCGTCCGGATATTGCGCACTATTGGAGAAGATCAGGAACAGCGCGGAGGTGATTGGAGATGTCGCAGTGATTCGCATCGAAGAGCCACACGCCCTGAGGCGAAACCTCACAGGAATGATGAAATCCGACGGCGTTCTCTTTTTGAGCGAGCTGGCTCAAAGCTTGGAGCGGGAAATTGACGCACGAGCCGCCGCGCAAAATTTCCGCATCGCGATTTTCACTGCCTGGGTGGCGATCGGAGCCGCGGCGCTCGCGTTCGTTTCAGCCATTGCCGATTTTTGGTCGGCCTTTGTGAAAGGTTAAGAAGTTGGGCGAGTGCGGAGTGGCGGATTTCGGGGACTCGGGCATGAATCGCCAGTCGCTCTCGGATTCCCCCCGAGAAAGTCGAATTTTTTGGGCGCAAAATCGAAGCGTTGGATATGACTGGCGGAACCAACTCCGTGTTCTTCGAACCGGCAGCAAGAAGCCGCTCCCGCATCTGCTCTGCACCACCAACATGCTCGTCCACGGGATCGATGTGCCCGCGCAGACAACAGCCCCGCGCCCCCCGCACAGATCCCGGCGAGCGGCATTACTGCAATCATTCTGTGTGAACTCATGTGATGTTCGGGCGGAGGCGGTGATGCATGATTGCTTTTACCAGGTCTGAAATTAGAGGCCGAATCAGATCATTGGTGACAACGTCGGAGAGGGGTCAAAATCGAACGGTTCGATTTTTCGGACACTTTCGGACAGTCATACTTCGTTTCATTTCGCGAATACTGCCGCGATCACAATCCCGCCGCTTTCGCCTTTAATGCCGATACTTGCGAGGCTAGACGCCGATTTCGCGCAATCTCGCGAAGCCCGAAAAGCGGGTTCGAATCCCGTTATGGTCGCAGTGAAACGAGACCCCTCCTCCAACGCCGGAGGCGGATACCCGGAAAGACATGAGGCAAGGCGGGGGCAATCCCGTTAAGGTCGCCATCAACGCCAACGACTTACGTCGGGTGCGTTGACAGGCACGAAAAAAGCATGAAAAAATCATGCGAGTCGGCCCCTGGAAAACGTCCCCGAATTCGCACCATCAAGGCAAGCTCCGTGCACCTCAAGATTTACACGGGGACCCTCAAAAACCGCCCCAATTACACCGTTTACTGGCGCGTCGGCAAAAGAGACTGCAGCAAGGTTTTTGCGGATCTTCAGAAAGCCGAGGACTTCGCCAAGGCGCAGGCCGAACAACTCGCTGCCGGGCAGCTCCACGCGAGAGCCCGCCGCTTTGTATGATCTCTCGCAGGATCTCGGCGAGGAGAACAATCTGATCACCGCGCATCCCGAACGGGTCGCCAGCATGGCGAAACAATACCACGACCTCAGGACTTAAACCTTCCAACTAACTCTCCATCTAAGATCTTGTCACCTTTCACCCGCTCGCTAATGGCCTCCACCATCCCGCTCAAAGCCGGGTGGCATCCCCTGCGTCCGCACTTGAAATCGGCTTCTTGCATTGCTTCGTTCTCCGCCAGCGTTGCAACCCCTGTTTGCGTTTCTTCCAAAGTGCAATCACCGCGCGCCTCCGCAGGCTATCGGTCGGGAACCCCGCGTTTGGGTGGGTGGCCTTGGTCGCCACTCGCAGTGACACTCGTTGCGTTCTCCCTGAATCCGAGCCCATTATACGAATATCAGAAAGTCTTCTGCCGCCAGTCCCCCCCGCGCGCCCGGCGCCCCCCTTTTCTCTCCTCTGAAAAATGATCCCCCTTCATCGCTTGTCCTCTCGCGCCGCCGCCAGACATTTCGTCACCCGCGCTTCCGCGGCCTTCCTCCTCGCCGTTTCCCAGGTCGCTGCCGGCGCGGCGGGCATCGGGGTGAATTTTACCGGCAGTTCCGGCGGCGCCACGGGCACGATCATGACTCCCGCCACGTCTGCTGGGGTCGTCGCCCAAACGAATTGGAACAACATGGCAGATACCCCGGTGCAGCTTTCTCCGGTCGCGCTTGGGAACGATGCCGGGGCCGCCTCCGGGGCAATGATCACCTGGAGTTCGAACAATACGTGGGGGGTCTCCGCCAACTCGGCCAGCCAGCCGCTCATGGACGGTTATCTCGACAGCAGCGGAGGTTCACCGATCATCACCGCCACGTTCGATGGCATCCCCTTCGGCGAATACGAGGTCTATGTTTATGTTGGCTCCGACGGAAACGGTCGCACGGGTCGCACGCGCGTGAACGGCAGCGCAGCGACCGAGATCTGGCATTCGACCACGACGAATCCCTTCGGCGGCTACAATGAGGGAACCGCAACCACGGAAGGCGCAGCCACTCCGTCGAACTATGCCCGATACACCGGGCTCAGCGGCTCGACTCTCGTCGTCGAAACTCTGCGCGGGAGCAATAATTTCGGCCTTCACGGCATTCAAATCGTCGAAACTACTCCCAGCGGCGCGCCAACGGTCGACAACCTTTCGGCCGAGAATATCACCTCCGTCGCAGCCCGGCTTCGCGGCACCCTCGTCAACACCGGCACCAGCCCGCCAACCGCCCGCATTTACTGGGGCAGCGCCGACGGCGGAACATCGATCGTCGCCTGGCAGAATGTTGCCAATGTCGGACCTGTTTCCACTCCACAAGGTTTTCAGGCGGATATCGCGGGCCTCACCTCCGGAACGACCTACTACTTCCGCGCCTATGCCGTGAACGCTGAAGGCGAAGATTGGGCTCCGCAGACGGCCAGTTTCGTGACTTCATTCGCGGCACCGACGGTGGAAAATGTCGCACCCTCGGACATCGGGGCTTTCTCGGCCAAAGCCGGCGCGCTGGTCACGGCGAATGGCGGGGAGAATCCGGCGATCATCCTCTACTTCGGAACGACCGACGGCGGCACGAATGCCGGCGCTTGGCAGCAATCCGTGCCGCTCGGTGTGCTTTCCCCCGGCAATCCGGGCATCACCACTCTCACGGGCCTGTCGGCAGGGACGCCCTACTTCTTCCGCGCCGTCGCTACGAATAGCGGCGGCTCGGCCTGGGCTCTTGAATCGGCGTCCTTTGCCACCACGGCGCTGTCGCTCCCAGCCGCCGTCAATGAACCCGCGGATAGCATCACCGGGGTGTCGGCGCGCCTGAATGGAAGGGTGACCAGCACCGGCGGCGATCCTCCGGCCATCACCTTCTACTTCGGCACCAGCGATGGCGGGTCGGTAAAGGCGAATTGGGATGCCTTTGTCCAGCTTGGGAGCGCTTCAGGCGCCTATTCCCGAGCGGTCGGCAATCTCACGCCCCTCTCGACCTACTATTTTCGCGCGCTCGCCACCAACGCGGCCGGCGAATTCTGGGCCAGCCCGTCGCTGTCCTTTCAGACGCCCGTCTTCGTTGCTCCGTCGATCGTCATCAATGAAATCCACTACGACGATAGCAACCCCACAGCGAAGAACGAATTCATCGAGCTCTACAATAATTCCAGTGCTGCCGTTGACCTCTCCGGCTGGTATTTCTCGAGCGCGGTAAAGGCTCCGCCGTCCGCTCCCGGCAGTGCACCCGGCGACTTCATCTTTCCCAACGGGACGACACTGGGCGTCGGAGGCTACCTCGTCGTCGCCCAGGATCCCGCCACCATTCTCGCGAAGTTCAGCTACTCGGGCGCTTTTGGTCCGTGGTCCGGAAAGCTGAGCAATTCAGGCGAAACGATCACCCTGCGGAACGCCGCTGGCGATGTCGTCGATGAGGTTTCCTACAAGCTCGGATTTCCGTGGCCCACCGTCGGCGATCCGCCGAATCCATCGATCGATCTCATCAACCCCAATCTCGACAACGACATCGGCGGAAGCTGGCGAGCTTCGACCCTCACCGGCGGTGGCAACGGACCGAGCCCCGGCGCCCGCAATTCCACCTTCGCTCTCAACGCGCCGCCCGCCCTGCGCCAGGTCAATCACTCGCCCAGGCAGCCCGCCCCCGGGGACGACGTCGTGATCACCGTCAAAGCCACCGATCCCGACGGTGTTGCGTCCGTTTCAGTCGCCTATCAGATCGTCGAACCGGGTGACTACATTGAGATCGGCGATCCACGGTATCAAACGCTCTGGACAACGCTTCCGATGAACGACAACGGAGCGAATGGCGACTTACTCGCCGGCGATGAGATATTCTCCGCCGCGATTCCGGCATCGGTGCAAAGCCATCGCCGCCTGATCCGTTACCGCATCATCGCGACCGACCAAACCTCGCTCGGCGTCACCGTCCCGTACGCCGATGATCCGCAGCCGAATTTCGCCTACTTTGTCTATGACGGCATCCCGGCTTATACCGGAAAGGCCACACCAACCGCGCCTGATGTCGCCTACGATTTCGACGCCCTGCCGCCGCTTCAGCAGCAGGTTCCGGTCTATCAGCTGATCACCACGCGAAACGACCACGTCAGCGCGCAGTCGATCCCGAATTCTTCCGCCGGGCAGTATGGCGGCAGCGACTACCTCTGGCAGGGAACGCTCGTTTACGACGGAGAAGTTTATGACCATATCCGCTTCCGCGCACGCGGCGGTGTGTGGCGCTACGCCATGGGCAAGAATATGTGGAAGTTCGACTTCAATCGCGGCCATCGCTTCGAAGCTCGCGACAATTTCGGAGCCAGTTACGCCACAAGCTGGAGCAAACTCAATTTCTCCGCCCTCATCCAGCAGGGCGACTTCCAGCAACGTGGCGAGCAGGGCCTTTTCGAAGGAGCCGGCTTCAAGCTCCACAACCTCGCCGGCAACGCCGCGCCAAAAACTCACTATGTCCATTTTCGCATCATCGAGAACGCGGATGAAAATGGCACCGCCGGCAACCAGTTCGACACCGACTTCCAAGGCCTCTACCTGGCCGTTGAACAGATGGACGGCCAATTCCTCGACGAACACAACCTCCCGGATGGCAACCTTTACAAAATGGAGGGCGGCAGCGGAGAACTCAACAACCAGGGGCCGGACCAGCCTTCGAACAAATCCGATCTCAACGCCTTTCTTTCGGCTTACAATGGCGGCGCCACGCAGCCGGAATCGTGGTGGCAGGATAACGTCAATCTCGACGACTATTACAACTTCCGCGCCATCGCCACGTTCATCCACGATTACGATATCGGCGGCAGCAAGAACTACTTCTTCTTTCATAATCCGGACACCAACAAATGGGAAATGAAGAACTGGGATCTCGATCTCACTTGGACCACGACCTACGGCGGCTTTGGGGAAAAGGATGCCTGGAGCGACGACATCCTGGCCATTGCAAATCTCGCTCGTGACCGCCGGAACCGCATGCGCGAACTGCGCGACCTTCTCCTCAATCCCGAACAGACCGGGATGCTTCTCGATGAGATCGCCCAGTTCATCTATACACCCGGGTCACCGTCCTATGTCGATGCCGACCGCGCGATGTGGGATTACAACCCGATCCTGGTGTCGTCTTACGTCAACAGCTCGAAGGCGGGCCACGGCCGCTTCTACGAGGCTACCGGGCCGCGCACCTTCGCCGGCATGCTCGCGAAGGAGAAATCTTACATCGTCTCGAGGGCCAGTTTCATCGACTCCACCATCCTGACGGACGAAAGCCAGGTACCGGCGAAACCCACCCTCACTTACACCGGACTTCCCGGCTTCCCCGCCAATGGGATCTCAGCACGTTCGTCGAATTTCAGCAGCCCGGCGGGCGCCTCCTTCGCGGCCATGCAATGGCGTCTCGCCTCGTTCACGAATGTCAACGATCCCGGTTTCGACGCCGCACAACCTCGCAAATACGAGGTCGAAGCCGATTGGGAAAGTGGCGGGATCACATCCTTGACCAGCGATGCAGCGGTCCCCGCCATCGTCGTGCGGCCCGGACTCACCTACCGCCTGCGCGTCCGGCACCAGGACAACGCCGGGCGCTGGGGTCACTGGTCGGATCCGATCCAATTCGTCGCCGGTGTCCCGGACATTGCCGCACTGGCCCAGAACCTCATGATCACTGAGATTATGTATAACCCGCCCGAGCCGAATGCCAGTGAGGGCCTGGTTTCGCTGAACAACAACGACTTCGAATACATCGAGCTAAAGAATGTCGGGGCCGCCCAAATCGACCTCACCAATGTCCGCTTCACCAAGGGGATCGATTTCGACATCGCCCCCGGCACGACGCTCGATCCCGGCGCCTTCGCGCTCATCGTCAAGAACGTCGCCGCTTTCGAAGCCCGCTACGGAACCGGACTTCCCATCATCGGCACCTTTGGCGCCGACAACCTCTCCAACGACGGCGAGCAATTAAAACTTTCCTACGGTCTCGGCACTCCCATCCACGAGCTCATCTATTCCACCATCGCCCCCTGGCCGATTGCCGCCGCCGGGAGCGGCTCGAGTCTCGTCCTCATCGACCCATCCTCCGATCCCAATCTTGCCTTCGGCGAAAACTGGCGCGCCAGCTACGGCCACGGTTCGCCGGGTGCCGACGATGTCCTGGATTACGAAACGTGGCGCGTGGCCAACAGCCTCTCCGGCGGTCCCGGCGGGGACGATGACGCCGACGGCGTCGCCAACCTTCTCGAGCTTTACCTCGCCGGGAATCCCCAAGCCACCGACCCCGACATCCTTCCACAACCCGGTGTCCAGTCCATCGATGTAGGCGGCAGTGTCGAAGCCTGGTTCACCCTCACGTTCCGCACCCAACCCGCCGCCGCTGGCATTGAATCTCATGTCGAATTCACCGACGACCTGGCCGTCTGGCCGAAAATCGGAGCCGTCCTGGTTTCGTCCACCCCAAATGCTGACGGCACCGTGACCGAGACCTGGCGCCCGGATGTCCCCCAATCGACGTTCCCTCAACTCTTCGGCAGGCTCCGGCTCGTCCCGCAGCCGTAAAACGTCCCCTCAACCCAACAAAAGAGCATGGAATTACCGGAGGCAGGAGGGTGGGCGAAGCGTCGCTGCGATGCGGGGTTGAAAAGCCAGCGGATGGGGAATGGCGCCCCGGACCCGTAGCAATTAGCTCACCCCGCCCTCTCCGCCATCGCGCGACGACGGCCGCGCTATCCGTTTTCGCGCACTATTTCTTCGCGCGGCCGCGTTATCCGCCCGCTGTCAATTATTGCTGACCTCGGGTTCGGGCATCCGATACGCGAAAATGGTCACCACCCCCAAACCGTTCCTCCTCCTCCGGTGAAGTTTTGCGTCCAACGCGCAACCGGAGAATCGAACAACCCGGATTCGGACGGATCGCCATATTCGACCCGTCGGCTGATCACTCCAGGGTTTGTTCGAGAGCGCGGAGGAGCGAAGCCGCGCGTTCCGGGTCATGAAAGCCGTCGTTGCGACGGGCGAATTCAAGCTTGGCAAAAGCAAAGAACTCCCGAACGCGGGCTCGACCCGCAGAATCAAGCGGGCGAAATGCAGCAAGGAGTTGCTCCCGACAGAGCTGCCAGGATTCCGGTTGCGTTTCGGGTGTGAAGTGATCCGGGCGGTGCAGGGCGAACCCGATGAGCAGGCAGGCGCGCGTGGCGGGGTCTTCTTCGTTCCAAATCGACACCACGCGACGAGCTTCATGGAAACGATGCCGCACCGGCTCTGCCACCGAAGTCTCCATCGATGACAGCAAGCCCTCCGCGTCCCTTGGTCCGCTGGTCGCGAACTTTTCGAGCTTCGATTTACATTCACGGGCATCCGCAAGCCAGGTGGCAAAGAACATCTCGTTCAAGGAGCCTTTCGTTGCGGTCAAATTGCGATTCACCCGCTCAAAAAATCGGCGATGGTTCTCATCCTGATCGGATCGCGCCAGCAGCCCCAACGCACGCCAGGTTTTCCCCGTATTAAAATCCCCACTGAGTTTATCAATCTCCTCCCACGTTCCGGGGATCTCGCGCCGGGCACAGGCCAGTGCGATCGACTCCTCGGGAATACGACCTCTTCCATTTTGGGCCTCCACGATGAGCCGGCCCAATTCCTGATCGACCTCGGGAAAACGGTGGCGCTGTGGATCCGCTGGCGGGACGACCAACTCGAACGCGCGGGTGTAGTCATCCCACATCGTGAGTTCATCTGAAGGAGGAGAAAGCGCAAAGCGAATGTTCTCAGGTGTCAGCGTTTCGCGACCCTCGATCATCCCTTTGAAACGGGCTTCCTCCGGGGTGGGTTTCGGTCCGGCACCAAGCTTGGCCAGCGCGAGCGAATTCGGACTGGAAGGAAATTCCGGTTCCTTTTCCAGCTCCGCCCGGAGCACCTCAATCGCGGCTGCCTCGTCTAGCTCCGCCAGTCGCGCCAGCCCGATTTCGGCGAGGGAGGGAACCTCGAGAAGAAGGTCACGCAATGCGGTCGGATTTTCGCGAGCGCTTAGAAAGCGAACGGCCTGCGGTGCGTCGGAACGGAGCCCCATGATGATCCGCTCTGGCTCGGGCATTTGAATGTAAAGCAGGTCGCTTCGTCGCTCGTAAAGGGCATCGAGTGGCGCGAAAAGCTCCCGTTGCGCAGCCGCTTCCTTTTCCTCGGGAGTTTGTTCCGAGTCGGGGCGTGCGGCAGGTGCGTCGAGCCCGGGAAGTCGGGAAAGAACGGCCTCGTCACCGGGCGTCGGGAGCGCCGGGATGTCACCATGGGCGCGGCGGTTAGAGGCACTCTCGCCCGCCAGAGCCTCGCCATGTTTTTCAACCCAGGATTTGATTTCGGTGTTGAGTTTTCCCAGCTCGATTTCCGCGGCCGTCGGCGGTGGCAGCCGATCCGGAATGGAAGCGATTTGTTCCCGTAGATCATCAAAGCCATGCTGAATCGCCGCGCTGACGGCTTCCTCGGCAAAAGCCGGTGGCGCCTGGCCTGCGAAAAAGAGGCGCAAGAACTCCGCTGCCCGATCATGGATCGCGGCGATCTCCTCCTTCGAAGGCTCGGGTGGCGGCTGTCCGTAGCGAACTCCGGTATCCGGAAACTCAGGGCGCCACTGGTCGCCCAACCGGGTGGTCCATTCCCGGGCGAAAAGCCGGACGGCGATATTGAGGATGGCGGTTTGATCGAGCCCGTCGCCGCTGCCTGAAAGCCCGGCAAATCTTCCCGGCCACCCTGCGAAGCGCGACCCTTCGGTGGTCGTGGAATCACCCGGAGATGCGAGAGTCAGAGTTGCGCGCCCGTCACTCGTCGAACCGCCACCCATGTCATCCTGCAGCTTGCTGGCAGACGGAATGGTGCGCGCCCGGAGCATGAACCAGACGGTTTGAAGAAACTGCCGGGCGTCTTCGTAGGAAACGCGTAGCTTGCGATAGTTAAACACCGTGCGCCGATCGGTCGCGGCGATCGCGTCCCACGGTGTGAGACGCGATGCCAGGAGCAGAAACGATCCGGCACGGTCGCAGTGCAGATGCTGGCGAAAGGTGCCGGAGGGGGCGAAACATCCAGACGGACCGTCATCGAGCGTGAGGTCTCCTTCCTCGGGCGCCTGCTTTCCATCACTCACATCGAAGGCGAAGGCTTCCCTGTCCCGGACATTCAACGGACGATTGGCGTGAATGGCTTCGAGCGCATTTTGGCGTGGCTCCATCTTCCAAAAATCCGGCATGGCGGCGAGTTGCTCCGCGCGTTCATAAACGACTTCATCCAGACTGCGGTTCGCCATCATGAAGGCGAAGAGGTCCGCGTCACTAAGCCCGGCGAGCGATCCGTAGCGATACGGGTGTGAAACCTCATCCGCTGGGATTTTAGTTGTCTCCAGGTAATCGGAAATTACCGGAGGGACGGACGGAGCAACAGCGAGTTCTTTGACGATTCCGATCCAACCCGCGCGCGCCATGGCATCCCAATCGGTTTCGCCGTCCCGCACAATCACGAACGGCTGCTCTGGCGTCGGGTCCCGGACCGATCCAGTGGCGGCGGTTCGCATCCCAGCGCAACACGACCTCGACCTGCATTCCCTTCGCGGAGACCTCACCCAATTGCAGTTCAAAAACGCCGTCGCGATCGTCATCGACAAAACGCCAACTCCATAACTTGGATATTGGGCGATCGCGATAGACGGGATTCAGCAGCACGTTGAGCTGCGCGTCTTTCCAATCGATCGCGGACCGGATCGTAAACGAACCCACGGAAATCGATTCACTCGCGCCATTGAGTTCGACCTTCTGACCCTTATCGTCGCAATCGGCAACCTCGACCTCCCCATCCCCGTTCAGGTCCGCGACGACGCCGTGAGTGACCAAGAGAAGCGCTTTTTTCTTCGCCCCGTCAGCTCCGAATAACTCGCCCCATATGTTGCCTTCCGGCAGGAGAACCGATGCATTCGTGACATCCGGGGCAAAAAGCGCCGCACACTGGCTTAGCGTCATCCGCGGTTTCGAGTTCGAGCCGAATTGCCACGTCACTAGAAATTGAATCGGAGGAGCGCCGGGCAACGCGATGGGCTGGACCTGCAACCCTTCATGCATTCGTGAGAATTTCGCGAAATCATTCACGTAGGAATCGCGCTCGTTCTCCGGCTTCGTCGCTAATTCAAATTTTTGGAAGGCACGCATTGCCGTCTCAGAATTCCCGCTCGTCAGCTCGGGAATGGAAATCCGCGGCGAATCCTGCGCCATCACCGTCTCAACCGCGAGGCACGTGACCGCCGTGGCTAAAGCGATCACGCGGCGGATCAGCGATTGAAATGGCGAGCTCATGGGCGAGGTTAGGATTCTTTAAGGAACCGAAATTCGAGTCTTACCGCCCCGTCCATGCGTCGATGCGCTTCCGAGTAACTTTGGCTGGGACTCTTCCGTGTCGGTGTTTGAAGACCCGCGCGAAATTCGATCTCACGGGCCACCTCCTCCAAACGCATATTCTCAGGGAATTTTGAAAAGAGCCCCGTAACGATTTCTCGATTGCTCATGTCGGCAATGTGTCTGAGCAGAGCCCTCGAGGCAAAGCGAAGTTCAGCATTCATTCTGGGGTGAGCGCAGTGCGAACCGGCCAAGAGGAGCCATTGGGGTCAGTGTTCATTTCCTGACTGATTTATTGAGTTGTTGGTCGTCATCGTTGCGAACTGAGCAGGCGGGCACCCCACCTTCACGAACGGGTCTCACTCGATGAAGAGCCCTGTCGGCAGGGCGAAATGCTTGCCCAGCACGCGGGCATGCTCCGCCACGGACACGACCCCCATCTTTTCCATGACCCGCCCACGATGAATCTTGATCGTCTTTTCCGCCGCGCCGAGTTCGTCGGCGATTTGCTTGTTTAAGTTTCCGGCGATGACGTGCTGCATCACGTCGAATTCGCGCGGCGTGCCATTGTCGAGTGGCGCCTGGACGTTCGCACGCTTGGTGACATTCCTGCGCTGACGGCTTTGCTGCAGCGGCGCCAGCGAAGTCGAGGCGATCCTGAAGCTCCAGGCCTGAAGGATCCGGTTCCCGCGGCCAATCAAGCAGCCTCTATCCGGCCACGGTGCCGCCGAACACCCAACACCACCGCCATCATCAGGACCGCCGCACCCGTCCCCGGCTCCGGCACGACGAACACGCCGTCGTTCAACGCTTGCATCTGGAAGCCACCGGCCGTTGGCGTGATGTCGAACTCAAAGTCCGAGCGCAGATTCTGCACGGCGAACTCCGCACCGCTCAGGTCTACATCGCCTCCCACGGTCAAAAAATCGAATAAATCCCCCTGCTTCGGCGCGAACTCCTGGATGAACTCGAACACGATGCGACCGTCGATCAGCGCATCACCGGTCACGATCAATCGGTCATACTCGTCTCCGAAGGTGAGCCCGCCGATCTCGATCTGAAGCGTGGCGTCCTGGGCCTGCGTGTAGTTGCCTTCGATAGTAAGGATGCCGGGTGAGTTGCCAGGGCGGACCGTGCCGGCGAAATTGTTGACGCCGCTCCCAGCAACTGCCGGATCTCCACCGATCAATGTGCCGGTTCCCTCCAATACGCCGTTGCTTTGGATGAACATTTGGCCGTCGATGCCGACGTCGCCCACGCCCACAATCACCTTGCCCGTCTGATAGTTTAATACGGCGGAACTGTTTTCCCCAGAGCCAACCTCTAGATTGTGCCTCACGATCGCGATGCCGCCGCCTGAAACCGTCGCTGTGCCAGTATCGTCGATGGTCAAGCCATCGACGATAATGCTCGAGGGCGTCTGTCCATTGACCCCATCGACGGTCAACTGTCCGGGACCGCCGAAGCCGACGAATAGGCCCGCCGAGGATCGCACGGCGCCGCCGTCCTGAACGAGCAGGGTTCCTTGAATTCCGTCGTTCCCGCCGAGGATCGCGCTGCCGCGGTTCGGCGCGCTGAATTCGAGCAATGAGGGCTCACCGTCGCGAACTCCACTCACCAGAATGGTGCCAGCACCGGCGCCCCCCACGATCACATCCGCCAGCGACGCCTTGGCCCCGTCCAGGATATTGAGCAGCCCCGTCCCACCGTTCGTCGCGCCGACCCCCGTAGTTACGCGAACTTCGACAGTGGACGGAATGCCGTTCGCACGACCCTGAACGGCGAAGGTCGCGTTCCCATCGATGCTCAGGATGCTGGTCACCGTGATCAATCCGCCATTCGTCGCCATCGCCGTGGAGCCGTCGCCGACCGTCAGATCCTGCACTTCGACGGACGAAGACAACCCTCCGTTCACCCCATCGACGGTTAGCTGTCCGGGACCACCAAAGCCAACGAGCAGTTCGGCCGGGGATCGCACGGCGCCGCCATCCAGAACGAGCAAGGTTCCTTGAATTCCGTCGTTTCCACCGAGGGTTGCGCCTCCGAGCCTCGGCGCGCTGAATTCGAGCACTGAGGGCTGATTGTCGCGAACTCCGCTCACCAAAATTGTGGCGGAGCCCTCTCTCCCCACGATCAAATCCGCCAGCGATGCCTTGCCCCCATCCAGGATAGTGAGCAGCCCCGTCCCGCCGTTTGTCGTGCCGATCACCGTAGTTCCGTGAACTTCGACGGTGGACTGTTCGAGCTCCGCACCGCCCTCAACCTCGACGACGCCCAGACCGCCGATGTCCAGGTTTCCGGCAACGTCGGTTCGTCCACCCTCGGATACTGTCAGCGCACCGCTCGATTGCTTGCCAACGATTAAGTCCCCGCTGGCTTGGAGCGTGGAGAAAGTGTTCGAGGACGCGCCCGTGATCGTCGCGGAGCCCATTGCGCCGGCGCCAACGACCACGCTGGAGGTCACGACCTTCGTGCCGGCTTCGACGAGCAATTCGCCCGGGCTGGCGAGGGCGATCTGAATCCCTGCCGTCGCATTGAGTTGTGTGGGCACGCCGGCGAATCCCCCGGTGACGGTCAACTGGCCGTCGGCATTGGTCAGCTTGCCAATTTTGACCGCACTCGCATTGACGGTTCCGCCCCCGGTGGTCAGATGACCGTCAACGACGAGTCCCGTGTCGGCTCCATTTCCGGCCGTCAACGTGTTACCGTTCAGAACGAACGACACTTCGCCCGCCAGCACTTGCGTCGAGCCCATGTTAGCGTCGTCGGCAAAGAGAACCGTATAGGTGTCGCCCAGATCGAAGACCGCGGTGTGAGCGGCGGAGTCCGGCACCTGCATCGGATCCCAGTTGTCCATGTTGGTGAATTCTCCTCCGCTGGGGTTCGACCAGCGGAACTGATCGCCGAGGATCACCGGCTCGAACGAAAGCAGGATATCGAGGTGGGCCGTTCCCTTGTAGAGGGTCTCCATGCCCTGATCGTCGCCGGCGATCCTGGACTGCGCTCTGGCGTCGAGCAGGAACGGCAACCCCATCGCAGGCAGCACGCCCTGCTGGCTCAGGAGCACCAACGGCTCATTCGAATTAGCGACGCTGCCGAAGAAATTGATTTCGCCCGTGCCGGTTGTCCGAAGTTCGCCGGAGAGGGTGAATAAGGACTCGGATTGAATATCCAAAAGGAACCCGAGATCGAAAGATGTATCGATTTGGAAGTCGTTGGCGGCCTCGTCGGCGAGCAGGTCTGCGATAATCCGCAAGCTGGACAAGCCCCCATCGCCGCCGGGCGTTGGCGTGACGGTCAGCGACGCTTCCCCTCTTCCGACCCCCGGGCTGTGCATCACCTTCTCATCGACGATCGGGAAGGTCAGCGTATCGAGCAGCAGAAAGGCCTCGGCCCCCGGGTTAGTTCCGGGAAGAAAATCAATGAGGATCTGGCTGCCTGCGGCGGGCCCGGGTGGAAGCACGACCTGCCCATGACCAGGCATCGTCCAACCGGCTATGATGAGCAGCAGCAGTGTGAACAGTCCGGAGGACATGCCACCGCCCATCCGTGTGGTGCTGCCGCGGGGGTGCAATCCCATCGCTGCTCCTCCCAGGATTCCGCTTCCGCGCCCTCCGCAAGGTGGACGATCAGCATGCCCATCGGTGTCGGAGAACGAGCGAGGCTGGCGGGAATGAGGGTGTGGAAAACAATGAAGCAGACTTCCGGCGCTGCTCCGAGAGGCGGCTTTCCGCGGCTCAGACTCGTTTGTGGCGACATTCATTCGCTCAAGCGTTGCGCCCAAGGGAGACGCCATGTGCCGCGTTGCCAAGCACTTTTTCCCCAGCGGCTTCATGAGAGGAACTGATCCCTGGGCTTGGTTTGAATCGACCCAGCTTCACGAACAGGTCTCACTCGATGAAGAGCCCTGCCGGCAGCGCGAAATGCTTGCCCAGCACGCGGGCATGCTCGGCGGTGATGGAGCGCTCGCCTCGGAGAATCATTGGCCCAGCTTTGGAGATACGCCAAGCAGACGGGAAAGGTCCGCCCCGGACAGCGCATGCTCTTCGAGCAGATACTGAAGAATTTTCACCGGTTCCGCGTCCGGCCATTTTATCTGATTCCTGATCCCATGTTTCCAGGAGGCGGCACATGAGGTCGAAGTAGTCCTCCTGATCGCGGGAGAAATCAGACTCGTGAACGGCCATCGCATCGGCCACTTGCACGATGGCCGAGTAGTTGGCCTTGGTGCGAATGGGACGAGGAAGCAGCACGCCGCAGAGCCCGGCGTAATCAGACGGCAGGTCGGAGAAGCGGATTGTGGATTTGTGCGTGGCGGTGGTCATAAATCTCGTTTCCAAGTGTTGAGGTTGTATTCGGCGTGGGTCATAAAGCGGAGGGTGAAGACGCGCTGGCGAAATCAGCCTTCCGCGACGTCAGGTCGCCGGGGTCCGGCGAATGGCTTTACCCCTCGCCCGGGCTCTCGGTATATCCCCTGCCCCATGGCGCTCAAATCTATCCTGGGAGAATTCAAAACCTTCATTTTGAAGGGCAACGTCGTCGATCTCGCGGTCGGCGTGCTCATCGGCGCGGCGTTCGGAAATATCGTCAAGTCCTTCACCGACGGCATCATCAAGCCGCTCCTCGCGGCCGCGGGAGGAAATCCAGAAGTTTCGCTGCACCTCTGGGTGTTTGATATCGGTCTGGTCATCAGCGCGACGATTGGATTTCTGATCACCGCAGGGGTCATCTTTTTCTTTATCGTCAAACCCATGAATTTCCTGATGGAAGTGACGAAGCGTAAGGCCGAGGAAAAGCCGGAAGAACCCACACCGCTCCCGGACGACGTGAAGCTGCTCATGGAGATTCGTGATCTGCTCAAAGGCGGCCACGATCGACCGGCACCGCCACCCACGGCTTGAGGGTTATCTTTATTTGGAATTGTTCTTGATAGCAAGAGGGCGCGTGCGAGATTGTGCGTCCCATGAAATCTCGCGATGCCAGCGATACCGTTTTGCCCACTCCGGATGAGATGATCCACGGGCACGGCCTGCGCATGACCGATCAGCGCCGCGCCGTTTATGAGAGCCTGATGTCGCGGCGGGATCATCCCTCGGCCGTGGAAGTTTTCACTCGTGTCCGGGAGCACATGCCCTCGATTTCATTGGCCACGGTTTACAATTGCCTCGAGACCCTGTCCGGTTGCGGCCTGGTCAAAACCGTGAATCTCGAACGCGGCCCCGCGCGGTATTGTCCTAATCTCGACGAGCACGCCCATTTCCATTGCGAGAAATGCGGCACGGTTCTCGATCTGCCGCTGCGTTCGCGGCGCAAACCCCATGATGCGTGGATCATGCCGGAAAATCTGGCCATCACGCATCACGAAGTAGCTTTCCGCGGGTTGTGCCCGGCCTGTGCGCAGGCGGCATCCGAATCCCTTTAAGCCACTCAAAAAAAGATTTTGTCCATGAGTTCACTCGAAATCAAAGACCTGCACGTAAGCATCGGCGACCAGGAGATCATTCGCGGCCTGACGCTGGAAATTCCCAAGGGCGAAGTCCATGCCGTGATGGGACCGAACGGGTCCGGCAAATCGACCCTGTCCAAAGCCATCGGCGGGCATCCGGATTACACGATCACCGGTGGCGACGTGCTGATTGACGGCGCCAGCATTCTCGGACTGGATCCCGATCAACGCGCGCGCGCCGGCCTTTTTCTCGCCTTCCAATATCCGATGGAAATCCCGGGCGTGAGCAATGCCAACTTTCTCCGGGCCGCCCTGCAGGCACGGCTGCCCGACGGCGAGGAACTCGAGGCCACGGACTATTACGCGCAGCTCTATCGCGAGATGGACAAACTCGAAATGCCGCGCGCTTTCACGGCCCGTTCTGTGAACGAGGGCTTCTCCGGTGGCGAAAAGAAGCGCAACGAAATCCTGCAGATGGCCATGTTGAAACCGGCGTACGCCATCCTCGATGAAACGGATTCCGGGCTGGATATCGATGCATTGCGCGTCGTGTCCGCAGGCGTCAACGCCCTGCGTGGGCCGAATCTGGGTGTCCTGGTCATCACGCACTATCAACGCCTGCTCGATTACATCGTGCCCGACATCGTCCACGTCATGATGGACGGACGCATCGTCCGCACCGGGCCGAAAGAGCTGGCTCTCGAACTGGAAGAAAAGGGGTACGACTGGCTGAAAGAAGAAGTCGCCGAAACCGCTGGAGTTTAAAGCAAAAGAGGATCTGCCATGAGCACTGAAACCATCAATATCGATCGCGACATCGGGGATTTTTCCTATCCCGAGAAACACGAATTTGACGCCGGCTACGGGCTGTCGCACGACACCGTCGATTACATCTCGAAGGTGAAGGGTGAGGCCGATTGGATCCGGGAGTTTCGTCATCGCGCGCTCGACATCTTCGAATCAAAACCCATGCCGACGAACTGGGCTTCGCACGATCTGGACGCGATCCACTTCGACAAGATTCGCTATTACCTGGCTAATGCCCAGCGTCCGACCCGTTCCTGGGACGAGGTGCCCGAGGACGTGAAACGAACCTTCGAACGTCTCGGCATCCCCGAGCAGGAGCGGAGATTTCTCGCCGGCGTCGAGGCGCAATTCGATTCCGAGGCCGTCTATTCAAACATCAAGGCGGCCGTCGGCGAGCAGGGCGTCATCTTCATGGGATCGACCGAAGGACTGCGCGAACATCCGGAGATTTTCCGCAAGTGGTTCGGCAAAGTCATCCCCACGGGTGACAACAAATTCAGCGCGCTCAACAGCGCGGTCTTCAGCGGCGGCTCGTTCATTTACGTGCCTCCCGGAGTGAAGGTGAAGCACCCGTTGCAGGCCTACTTCCGGATCAATGCGGAGAACTTCGGGCAATTCGAGCGCACGCTCATCATCGCCGATGAAGGTTCCGAGGTCATGTATATGGAAGGCTGCACCGCACCGAAATTCGAGACGGCGACGTTGCATTCGGCTGTGGTCGAGCTGGTCGCGATGAAAGGGGCGAAGATTCAATACATCACGGTGCAGAACTGGTCGGCGAATGTGTTCAATCTCGTGACCAAGCGCGCCATTGCGCACGAGGAAGCCGAGGTGAAATGGATCGATTGCAATATCGGTTCCCGCCTCACGATGAAATATCCGGGCGTGGTCCTGAAGGGACGCAAGGCCCGCGGCGAAGTGATTTCGATCGCGCTGGCCGGTGATGGGCAGCATCAGGACACCGGCGCGAAGATGATCCACGCAGCCGACGAGACGACGTCCAATATTGTCTCGAAATCGATCTCGTTGGGGAAGGGTCGCGCGACGTATCGCGGGCTCGTGCACGTGCCGAAGCACCTCAAAGGCTGCAAAAACAATACGGAGTGCGACGCGCTGCTCATCAACTCGAAGAGCCGCACGGACACGTATCCGGCAATCACCGTTCGCGGCACCGGAAACGCCGTGCAACACGAGGCCAGCGTTTCGCAAATCAGCGCCGAGCAAATTTTCTACATGCAACAGCGCGGCCTGACGGAAGCCCAGGCCATGAGCCTTTCCGTCAATGGCTTTGTCAATGATCTCGTCCGCCAATTCCCCATGGAATACAGCGTCGAACTCAAACGCCTGATCGATCTCGAAATGGAAGGGAGCGTGGGATGATCACGCGCGCTGGAGACGACGATCAACTCTTTCGGGAGCAGTGCCGGCGCCAGATGGCGAGACCACTGGTTGATCGGATTCGCTACGGGTTTTACCGGACTCACAAGCCGGTAATGGACGACGCGACCTATCGCAGTTTTTCCAGCACCAAGGAGTATCGAGACTGGTGCAACGCGAATTTGCCGGAGTGGTTGGGCTATAAAATCGACGGAGAGTGAATGGTGATCGGCAGTTCCATCCGCTCCAGGCCGTCGAGATCGCTCGCGTCTTTGCCGAGCATCAGGTGGATTACCTGTTCATCGGACGCAGTGGAGCCATCCTCCTTGGCTTTCCAGGCATCACTCAGGATCTCGACCTTTTCCCGGATCGCAGCGCGACGAACTGCAGACGCATCGTGGACGCGCTTAAAAGCCTCGGGTTTGCGATCGACACCGCCCAACGCGCCGAAATTGAGCGCGGCAAAGATTTTGTGCAGATCAAAAGCGGCCCCTTCGATCTCGATCTGGTCTTTGCACCGGATGGCATCGAGAGCTTTGCCGCTGCCCGGTCGCGAAGGGTGATGCAGGATGAATTTCCCGTCGCCAATCTTCTCGACATCATCGCCAGCAAACGCGCCAGCGGGCGACCAAAGGATCTGGCCGAGCTTCCGCTCCTCGAAAAATTCCGTGAAGAATACGAGCGTTTGCATCCACGCCCGCTCAAGAACGCCTGGGAAATTGAACGACATTGACACATGACACCCGCTGTTTTGGAACTCGAAACCCCATCAACCTCACGCACTGATTCGCTCCTCGAGGCCGGACCCGCCACTCCCGAGCAACTGGAAAATTGGAACCGATTTCGGGCCCAACCCATGCCCGCCCGCAAGGACGAGCGTTGGCGGTTCTCGAATGTCGGCGACCTTGATCTGTCCGCCTACACCACGGCCACCCCGCTCGATGATGCGGAGGCCGACTCGGTCATCGCAAAATCTCATGGTCTCACCGAGGTCGGTGGCCGCATGGTGTTCGGGAATGACCAGCTGCTGGTGCGCGATCGCGTGCAGGACTCGCTGGCGCGATCGGGCGTCATCTTTCAGCCGCTCGAACAAGCGTGGGCCGAACACGAAGATCTGGTGCGGCGTTACTTCATGCGCGAAGAGGCGATTCTCGGCGGGCAGAAATTCGCCGCCTTGCACGCCGCGCGCGTGAAGGCCGGCACCTTCCTTTACGTTCCGCGCGGAGTGGAAATTTCCCTCCCGCTCGAAACGCATCATTGGCTCGGCGGCGCAAATCAGTCCGTTTTCCCGCACACGCTCATCGTGGCCGAAGACAACGCCCGCGTCACGATGGTCGATTTCTTCCGCTCCACGGACAACACCGCGCCGGGCTTTGCCTGCGGCGTCAATGACCTCTGGCTCGGCTCCGGCGCCCAGGTCACCTACGTCTGCACCCAGCAGTGGAGTCGCAAGACGCTGGCGATCCAGATCAATTCCACTGTCGTCGGGCGCGACGCCACCGCGCGCGCGCTGCTGACCAATCTCGGCAGCCACCATTTCCGCGGCGAGAGCGTCAGCCGCCTCGCTGCGCCGGGCGGGCGCAGTGACATGCTGGCGGTCACCGTCGCGGACGGTTCGCAGGAGATCGATCAGCGCACTTTTCAAATCCACGAAGCGCCGAATACCTCGAGCGATCTGCTTTACAAAAACGCCCTTGATGACTCTGCGCGCACCATTTTCTCCGGCCTGATCCGCGTCGAACCCGACGCGCACCAAACGGATGCTTATCAAAAAGTGCGCAACCTCCTGCTCAGCGACGAAGCCGAAGCGAACAGCGCTCCCGGCCTCGAAATCGAAGCGGATGATGTTCGCTGCACCCACGGAGCGACCAGCGGCCAAATCGATGAAGAGGAGTTGTTTTACCTGCGCTCGCGGGGCATCCCGATTCGGCAGGCACGGCGGCTGATTGTGAAAGGCTTTTTGCAGGACGCCATCGAGCGCCTTCAGCATCCGGCACTCGCAGATCATCTTGGAAATATCCTGCGCGAAAGATTCGATCAGCGGCACTGACCGGCCATGAAAGTCGCGCTCGCTTACGGTCGGGGCACGATCGAAATCGAGGTGCCGACCGAGCAAACGACGGTCATTGAGCCGCGCGCGGACGAGCCGTTGCCGGATGAACACGCCGCCGTTCGGCGCGCGCTCGACGAACCGATCGGAGCCCGACCTTTGCGCGATGGCATCACGCCCGAAAGCGCGATCTGCATCGTGCACACGGATATTACGCGTGCGACTCCGAATGATCGCCTGATCCCCTGGTTGCTCAAATATCTCGAAGATCACGGCGCAAGTCGCGATCGCATCACGCTGCTTAATGGCTTGGGGACGCATCGTCCAAATACGCGCGCCGAACTCGAAACGATGCTGACGCCGGAAGTCGTGGCCAATTATCGTTGCCTCAATCACGAACCTGAAAACGCCGCCGAACTCGTTCAGTTTGGCAACACTCGTGGCGGGGCTCCGGCTTTGCTGAATCGGCACCTCGCCACCGCCGACCTCCGCATCATCACGGGATTCATCGAGCCCCATTTTTTCGCCGGATTCAGCGGAGGACCGAAAGGCATCATGCCCGGAGTGGCAGGCCTCGAAACCGTAATGAGCAATCACGGGTGGGCAAATATCGGAAGCGACGCTGCGACCTTCGCCATCACGGAAGGCAATCCAATCTGGGAGGAGATGCGCGACATCGCACTGCGCGTCGGGCCGAGCTTTTTGCTCAATGTCACCCTCAACGAGCAACGCGCGATCACGGGCGTATTCGCCGGCGACATGATCGCCGCCCATCGTGCGGGATGTGAATTCGTGCGCACCAGCGCCGTGCAACCGGTAGCGGAG
>CAWCSW010000016.1:0-70375 GCA_963798345.1 uncultured Verrucomicrobiae bacterium
TCGCAGTAATCGCGGATGGAGCGGTCGGAGGAGAATTTGCCCATGCGCGCGGTGTTGAGGATGGACTGGCGCGTCCAGGCCTGCGGGTCGCGCCACAGCGCGCTCACGCGATCCTGCGCATCGATGTACGACTGGTAGTCGGCCAGCAGCAGGAACGGGTCGTCGTGGAGGAGATTCTCGACGATCGGGCGGAAGAGTTCGGCGCCGCCGCCGAGCGCGCCGCTCGCGATGAACTCGATGACATCGCGCAGCCCGGCGTTCCGCTCGTAGTAATCGCGACGAGCGGTAGCCGCGCGCTTTCACCTCGGCGACCTCCGCGGCGGTGAGGCCGAAGAGGAAGAAATTCTCCGCGCCGACTTCCTCGCGAATCTCGACATTCGCGCCGTCGAGCGTGCCAATGGTGAGCGCGCCGTTGAGCGAAAACTTCATGTTGCCCGTGCCGCTCGCTTCCTTGCCCGCGGTTGAGATTTGCTCGGACAGATCGGCGGCGGGATAGATGAAATTCGCGTTCGTGACATTGAAGTCGGGGAAGAAGACGACCTTCAGCCGGTCGCGCACGGCGGGGTCGTTGTTCACAAGTCGCCGGTCGCGGTGATGAGCTTGATGATGCGCTTCGCCATGAAATAGCCGGGCGCCGCCTTGCCGCCAAAGATGAAGGTGCGCGCGGGCACATCGGCCTGCGGATCTCGTTTGAGCCGCAGGAAGAGCGTGAGGATGTGCAGCACTTGCAGGTGCTGGCGCTTGTATTCGTGGATGCGCTTCACCAGCACGTCGAAGAGCGACTCGGGGGCGACCTCGATGCCTGTGCGTTCGGCGATGAGCGCGGCAAGGCGGCGTTTGTTGGCGAGCTTCACGTCGCGCCACTGCCGCTGAAACTCCGCGTCGTCGGCGAGCGGTTCGAGCTGGCGGAGCTGGTCGGGATTTTGCAGCCAGCCGTCACCGATGCGAGTGTTGACGAGTTGCGTGAGGCCGGGATTGCTCAAGGCGACGAAGCGGCGCGGAGTGACACCGTTGGTCACGTTGCAGAATTTGTCCGGCCACAGCTCGGCGAAATCGCGCAGCACCGTCTGCTTCAGCAGCTCGGAGTGAAGCTCGGCGACGCCATTGATCGTGTGGCTGCCGACGCTCGCGAGATTTGCCATGCGCACGTAACGCGGACCGCTTTCATCGATGAGCGAGAGCCGCGCGAGTCGGACGTCATCGCCGGGAAAGGCCGCGCGCACTTCGTCGAGGAAGCGCCGGTTGATCTCGAAGACGATCTCGAGATGCCGGGGGAGCAGCGCCGCCAAAGAGATCGACCGTCCACTTCTCCAAGGCCTCGGGGAGCAGCGTGTGATTCGTGTAGGAGAACGTCGCGACCGTCACGGCCCATGCTTCATCCCAGCCGAGCGCGTGCTCATCGACGAGCAGCCGCATCAGCTCCGCGACGGCGACCGCCGGGTGCGTGTCATTCAGCTGCACGGCCCATTTTTCGTGGATGGTCGCAGGCGTGCCGCCGAGCAGCGCATGGATGCGCAGCATGTCCTGCAGTGAGCAGCTCGAGAAAAAGAACTGCTGCTTGAGCCGGAGCTCCTTGCCGCGACGTGCCGTGTCATTCGGGTAGAGGACCTTCGAAATTGTCTCGCTCGCGACCTTGTCCTCCACCGCGCGGTAGTAGTCGCCGTGATTGAACGCCTCGAAGTCGAACGACTCGACGGCTTCCGCTTTCCAGAGGCGCAGCGTATTGCAGGTGCCGACGCGGTAGCCGAGGATCGGCGTGTCGTAGGCGACGCCGCGCACTTCCGCCTGCGGAATCCAGCGCACGCGATAGTGGCCCTGCTCGTCGGTGAAGGGTTCGGTGCGCCCGCCGAACTTCACCGGATACGTGGTCTCCGGGCGCGCGATCTCCCACGGATTGCCATTTTTCAGCCATTTGTCCGTGATCTCGCACTGCCAGCCGTCGCGGATGGCCTGGTCGAAAATGCCGAACTCGTAACGGATGCCGTAACCGACCGCGGGCACCTCGACCGATGCGAGCGAATCCATGTAACACGCCGCGAGACGGCCCAGTCCGCCATTGCCGAGACCCGGCTCCTCTTCCTGCGCCACGATTTCATCGAGATCGTAGCCGAGTGCGCGCATCGCCTCGCGCGTCGCTTCGGTGATGCCGAGGTTGAGCAGATTGTTCGCGAGATGCGGCCCGAGCAGGAACTCCGCGGAGAGATAGGCCACGCGGCGTGCATCGGCGCCGCCGTAGTTTTGCATGCTCGTGACACTGCGCTGGAAAACGCGGTCGCGCACGGTCAGGGCGAGCGCGACATAAAGATCGTGTTTTGTCGCGATCGCTTCGAATCCGGCCCATGCCGCACCGCAGATTATCGAGGAAGGCGTGTTGGATTTCGTCGGCGCTGAGGCCGGTGCGGATGTGATCGGTGGAACTCATAAATGTCGGGGCCAAGGACGCGGCAGGCACCATCCTCACTCTCTACCGGGGCGATGCGTGCGCCTATCGGACCTTGGTCTTATGCCGCGCCGTGCTGGCATCCGCCTCGTTCACGCTTCCACCGCCTGATGCTCCGGCAAGTCGGCGGGAAGGGCGGCGATCCTCCTGCCGTAGAGCGCGATGCCGGGGATCGCGCTGAAGCCGTGCGCGAAGATGCTCAGGGCCACGGTCATCATCACGGCGAGACGGATCGTGGCTTCGCCGGGCAGATGTTTTTCCTGCTCGAGATAGACCAGGCCGAGCACGATCGACGCCAGTCCGCGCGGCCCGAACCAGCCGATGAAGACGACGCTCGCCGCGCTCAGCCGCGTGCCGAGGAGGCTGATCGCCACAGGCAACATGCGCACCACGGTGAGGCTCAGCACGGCGTAGAGGATCGACGCGCGATCGAGCTGGGACCAACTGGAGGCGAAGACCAGACCGAACAGGAAGAAGACGGAGAGGTTTACCAGCTGTCCCCATTCTTCGCCAAACTCGGTGCTGTGTTTGCCCGCTTGCTTGAACCCGATTTGCACCGCGAGGCCGGCGACGAAGGCTGCGATGAACATGCTGGCGCCGACGTGTTCGGACGCCAGCAAGCAGAGCAGCGGCAGCGCGACGACGCCCATTTGCTGAAACGATTCCGACATCCACTTTCGGCGAAACGCGAACCCGATCAGTCCGCCGCCGAGCAAGCCGATGCTCCCGCCGACGAGGATTCCGTAGCCGAGTTGCTCGACGACGAATTGCATCAGGCTCGCCTCGCCGCCTTCACTGCCCGCCGCGGCCAGCGCGATGAAGAAGAGCAGGAACGGCACGGAGAGACCGTCGTTCAGTCCGGCCTCCACATTGAGCGCCTGCCGGATGCGCATCGGCACGCGCGGACTGTTCACGATGATCTGGCCGAGTCCCGCATCGGTGGGTGCGAGGATGGCGGCGAGAATGCCCGCCTCCCAAATCGTGAGCTGCGGAAACACCCAGCGCGCAGCCACGGCGCCGAGCAGAATGGTCAGCAGCATCCCTGCGCTCAGCAGTCGCGAAGGAAGAGCGCGAATGCTCCGCAGCCCGCGCAGACCGGTGCGACTGGCATCAGTGAAGAGCAGCAGCACGAGGCCGATCTCGGCCAATTGGAGGAAAATTTGGGTCTTGCCGCGCGGGTCGAAGATCGCTGGCGCAGCCAGAAACGTGAGCATCCCTGCGACCGTGAAAATGATCGGCGCCGTGGCGATCGTCCGCTCCAGCCGCCCGGAGACGAGGCTGTAGAGAAACAGGAGGAGAATGAAGACGGCGAGGAGCGTGGTCATGATCCAATCATCTGGCGCAGAGGCTTTCCGGACGCACACGTGCCGGCACGCGCGGCGGCATCACGCGGTCGGTTTGGGTGCTGGTGGTGGCGAAATCCTCGGTGGCCAGCCAGCGGTTCCGCGAGGTCCACAGCCGACAGGCTCTGCGAGAAAGTGCGGCTCACGCGCGCGGCGCTCTGCGGTTCGCGGGTGGATGTATTGGCGGCACGAATCATCGGTTGATGATCGTCGTGATTCGACGCGGCCGTTCCAATAGGACCTTGGGCGTATCCGGTTTCCACTGTCGAATAATCCTGCGACCGATTTTCTAAACCGCGCCAAAGGCAGGCCATACGGTTCATTGCCTGTGCCTGGCACCGACCTCTCCTTTTGTCCGCACTCGGACACGGAAACAAAAGTGGTTCGACTCACACGACTGCTCGCCCGCTTGACCTTGCCCGACGGTAGCGATTTTCCACCGGGCAGCGTCGAAATCTCGATTGAGGGCGAACAACCTGGGCCGATCTTCCTTTAAGACTCATGCGAACTCGCTCCGATAGTCACGTGCGCCGTGAAGCACGCGCGCCACAGCGATTCCATCGTCTGCGACCGTGTAGAAGACGAGGTAGTTTCCGACAGGTAGAATCGCAGCCCGCGCGCGAGGTCTTCGCGACTTGGACCGCCGTGCGGATTCTCAGCGAGCATTTTGCAGGCGTCGTCGATTCGGTCGAGTTGCCGATCTGCCGCAAGGGAATCGTCGTTGGCGATGAAGCCCCAAATTCCGATGAGGTCGATTTCTGCGCACGCACTGCGATGGGCCGTCGCCATCAGTTCCGACGCTCGGCTTCAAAGCGAGCGCGGGCTTTGCGTTTGATTTCGGCCATGTCGAGCGGCGCGACATCGCCACGCTCGATCTCATCCAGACCGATTTGGATTTCCCGGCGCAATTGTTCCCGGCGGATCTCCCACACGTCTTTCGATTCACTCAGCCATGCGACCAGTGCACTGCGATCCTCCGCCGGGAGGGTGGCTGCGGCGGCTTTGATTTCGTGAAGCGTGCTCATGGCGGAAGCGTCTCAAGACGCCCGGCGCGTGCAAACATTCGGTCCACTGAGCATCGGCGAACTCGTTTCCCAGACGACCGTGGCCGCAGCCCATAGGACCTTGGTCCGATAGCCCACGCCGCCACGGCTGATTCATCGTGCGCGCCGAAAACATCACCAAGCCATGAGCACGCCATACGCTTCCGACCTCGGCCATGATTGAGCACACACTCGACACCGACAGCGCGATTCTGCACCTCCGGCCGAAATCGGCGCTGGAGCAGGCCGATTTCGAGCAACTCGCGCGGGTTGTTGATCCCTTCATCTCCGCCACGGGCGCCCTCGCGGGGCTCATCATCGAAACGCCCGCCTTTCCGGGATGGCCGGGGCATCGCCCGCCGAATCCTCCATCATCTCGGGGTGATCGCCCGGGATCGAGGCATCGTCCGCTTCGAGGCGGAAGTGCTTCTCCGCAATAAGGCCATGCTCAGGGTCTTTAAGGCGAGCGGCCTGCCCATGGCTTCGCACCTTGAAGATGGCACGGTCCGTGTGACTCTCAAACTGGGCGAGGGAGCGGCTCAGGAGAACTAACCGCGTGAGTGGCGGACGCGTGAATCCGCAACTGCTTCTCGTCCTCGGCCTGCTCGGCGGATGCGTGGCTCTTTTCATCGCCAACAAGCCGCGGCTGGATGTGGTCGCGCTGCTCGCCCTGGTGGCGCTCCCGCGCTGCGGCGTGCTCACGGTGCCGGAGGCGCTCGCGGGATTCAGCGATCCGAATGTCGTGCTCATCGCGGCGCTCTTCATCGTCGGCGAGGGGCTGGTGCGCACGGGGATCGCGGTGCAGATTGGCGATTTCCTGGTTCACCACGCCGCGGGCAGTGAAGGGCGGCTGATTGCCCTTCTGATGCTCGCCGTCTCGGCGCTGGGGGCGGTCATGAGTTCGACCGGCGTCGTTGCGATCTTCATCCCGGTGGTGCTGCTCGTCGCTGAGCGGCAGAAGCTCGCGCCGCGGCGGCTGATGATGCCGCTGAGTTTTGCCGGGTTGATCGGCGGGATGCTCACGCTCGTCGGCACGCCACCGAATCTCGTGGCCAACAGCGCGCTCGAACACGCGGGCTTTGCGGGCTTCGGGTTTTTCGATTTCACGCCGTTCGGCGCCGTCATGCTTGCTGCGGGAATTGGCTATATGCTCATCGCACGCCGCTGGCTGAACCGCGCGGCTGACCGCGGAACCACCGAATCGCACACGTCGCGGGCTGATGGATTTCGTGCACGATTACGAGCTCACGGGTCGCGAGCACCGCGTCCGTGTGCGCGAAGATTCGCGAGTCGTCGGTCAGACAGTGGAGCAGCTCAGAGAGCGGCGGCGCAACGGAGCGGACGTGGTCGCCATCGAGCGCTGGACCGGGCGACATCGCGAGTTGCTCGAGCCGAGCGCCGACGTGGTCCTGCGCGCGAGCGACGTGCTGCTCGTCGATGCCGCGGCGCACGACGATCCCAAGTTCCTGCTGGCACTGGCTGAGTTGAAACTCGAAGCGCTACCGCAGCGCGGAGCCTATTTCACCGATTTCTCGCGCGACCTCGGCATGGCCGAAGTGCTTTTGCCGCCGGATTCCGAACTCCTCGGCCAGAGCGTCCTCAAGGTCGGATTTCAAAGTAAGTACCGGCTGAATCTCATCGGTGTGCGCCGCGGGCGCAAGACAGTGGCAACCGGCGTCTCCGAAGAAAAGCTGCGCCCCGGCGACACGCTGCTCGTCATGCGCCGCTGGAAAAACATCCGGACCTTGCAGAAACAGAAGCACGACTTCCTCGTGCTCAGCCTGCCCGCGGAGATCGATCAGGTCGCACCTGCGCACAGCCGCGCGCCTTATGCACTCGGCATCCTCGCCGTCATGGTCACGCTCATAGTCACGGGCTGGGTGCCGTGGCTGCTCCCGCTAAACCCCTGAGGCAAGGTCGGACGAACTGAGCAACTCGGCTCCGGAAGTCCTCCATCCACTGTTCAGAAATCATCGTTCCCGACAAAGACCTGGATGCGCCCCTCTTCGCTTGCCTTCATCGAAGCGAGTTCGCTTTCGATTTGTTTTCGAAACGCGTCCATTTCCATCGATTCAGCAGGATTCTCGATCACCCTTCGTAGGACCTTGGTCCGATAGCTCGCGTCACCATGGGTGATTCATCGTGGCAGCCGAAAGCCTCACCAACTCATGAGCACGAAACCCGCCACCTTCGACCTCTCGAAACACAGACTCACTGTTTCCGAAGTTCATCACAATCTCTCCCCGAGCTCACTCTACGAGCACGCGATCCGTTTTGAGAAAGACGCGAGCATCGCGGAGAACGGCGCGCTGGTCGCCTACTCCGGTGCGAAGACGGGGCGGTCGCCAAAGGACAAGCGCGTGGTCGAGCATCCCGACTCGAAGAACGACATCTGGTGGGGGCCGGTGAACATTCCGTGCGATGCGCACACCTTCGCGATCAACCGCCAGCGCGCACTCGATTACCTCAACACGCGCGACCGGCTTTACTGCTTCGACGGCTTCGCAGGTTGGGATCCGAAATACCGCATCAAGGTCCGCGTCATCTGCTCGCGGCCATATCATGCGCTTTTCATGCACACCATGCTCATTCGTCCGACGAAGGAGGAAATCGCGAGCTTCGGCGAGCCGGATTTCGTCATCTACAATGCGGGCGCATTCCCGGCGAACAAGCTGACAACCGGCATGGGCTCGACGACGAGCATCGATCTCAGCATCGAGGACAAGGAACTCATCATCCTCGGGACCGAATACGCCGGCGAGATGAAGAAAGGCGTCTTCACCGTCGCGAATTATTTCGGTCCGAAGCGCGGCGTGCTCTCGATGCACTGCTCAGCGACGGCGGACAAGAAGACCGGCGCGTCGTCGCTGCTCTTCGGCCTCAGCGGCACGGGCAAGACGACGCTCTCCGCGGACCCAAAGCGCCATCTCATCGGTGACGACGAGCACTGCTGGAGTGACGACGGTATCTTCAACATCGAAGGCGGCTGCTACGCCAAGGCGATCAACCTCACGTGCGAGAGCGAGCCGGACATTTTCCAGGCGCTGCGCTTCGGCGCGGTGCTCGAGAATGTGGTCCTCGATGAGGATCACGACGTGGATTACGCCGACACGAGCATCACGCTGAACACGCGCGGCGCATATCCGATTGAGTTCATCGCCAACGCCAAGATCCCGTGCATGGCCGGCCATCCGACCGATGTGATCTTTCTCACCTGCGACGCGTTTGGCGTGCTGCCACCGGTGAGCGCGCTCTCCCCTGCCCACGCGATGTATCACTTCATCAGCGGCTACACCGCCAAGGTCGCCGGCACCGAAATGGGCGTGACCGAGCCGCAGACCACATTTTCGCCGTGCTTCGGCGGACCATTCCTCGTCTGGCACCCGAGCAAATACGCCGAATTGCTCGCCGGGAAGATGAAGAAACACAACGCCCGCGTCTGGCTCGTGAACACTGGTTGGGGCGGCGGTGGCCCCGGTGTCGGCAAGCGCATCAGCCTCAAAAACACGCGCGCCATCATCGACGCGATCCACGACGGCTCGCTCGCCAAGGCAAAAACGCAAAAGGATCCCGTCTTCGGCTTCGACGTTGTCGCCGATTGTCCGAACGTTCCGCCCGAAATTCTCATCCCGCGCAACGCCTGGGCCGACAAAACCGCCTACGACGCCACCGCGAAAAAGCTTGCCGCCCTCTTCAACAAAAACTTCGAGACCTACGCCCCCGGCGCCAGCCCCGAGGTGAAAGCCGCGGCGCCGGTGACGTGACGATGGTTTCGCCGTTGCCCGCGGGAAAGACTGCGGGGAGCGCACTTTTTCCACCACGATGAAACCTACCAACGATAGCGGCGGCACCCGTTTGGCGGCGGCCATAGAGCCGCACGTCTCGGCGCATCCGGGCCAGTCGGGTCTGCATGCACTCGCGGACGGGCGGGATGCCCTGGCCGCGCGGCTCGTCCTCGCGGATGCGGCAGAGCGCACTCTCGATGTTCAGTATTACATCTGGAACAGGGACATGGTGGGCAGGGTTCTGCTCGAGCGCTTGTTACGCGCGGCCGACCGCGGGGTGAAGGTGCGCATGCTGCTCGACGATTACGGCACGGCTCCTTCCGACGCCGTGCTGCTCGCCATCGACAGCCATCCCAATATCGAGGTGCGGATGTTCAATCCCATCGCCATCCGGTCGCTCCGCACGCTCAGCTTCGTCGCCGACTTCGCGCGCACCAACCGGCGGATGCACAACAAGTCATTCATCGCGGACGGGCAGGTCGCGATCGTCGGTGGTCGCAATATCGGAAATGAATACTTCGGGGCGAGTGACGCCTACAATCACGCCGATCTCGATCTGGCAGTCATCGGGCCGGTGGTCGGCGATATTTCTGACGCCTACGAGCTTTACTGGACCCATCAGACTGCGGTGCCGATCTCCAGGCTTTCGCCACAGACGACGACGCCCGAAGAATTCGCGGTGAAGCGTGCAGGACTCATCGAGCATTACACCACCGCTTTGCAGTCCGAGTTTGCCGATACCGTGTGCGCCAGCGAGTTCGCCCGGCAATTCCAGGACAGCGCGGTGACCTGGTTCTGGAGCCGGACCATGATGATAAACGATCACCCCGACAAGGTGCTCACCTGTTCCACGAAGGACGAGACCCACCTCGCGCCCAAGCTGCGCGAACTCGTTGCCACGACGGAAGGTGAGCTGTTCCTCGTGTCGCCTTACTTCGTTGCCGGGAAGCGTGGCGTGGCCTTGCTGGCTGGTGCGCGCCAGCGCGGAGCGCGCGTGGTCGTGATCACCAATTCGCTGGCCTCCACGAACTCCGTGTCGGTTCACTCGGGTTACCGGCGTTACCGCAGAGCATTGCTTGAAGCCGGCGTCGAACTTTACGAAATCAAGCCGACCGCGAGCAGCCGGCGCCGGCGGTCGGGCGGCGGCTGGTTCAGGTCAATGGCCTCCGGTGGGTCGATGGGCGCTGGGTCGAGCCTGCACGCCAAGGCGTTCGCCTTCGACCGCGGGATCGGTTTCGTCGGCTCCTACAATCTCGATCCCCGCTCGAGCCGGCTGAACACCGAGATGGGCGTGGTCTTCGATTGCCCGCCCCTGGCCAGGCGACTCCCCGAGGAAAGCGAGAGCGATCTCGCCCACACCGCGTATCGCGTGGAACTCGATGGACGCCGCGTCGTGTGGGTGACACACGAGGGCGATCAGGAAGTGCGTTACACGTCCGAGCCCGAGGCCAGTATGTGGAGGCGCTGCAAAGTCAGGGTGCTAAGCTGGCTGCCGATCGAGTGGTTGCTTTGATGAGGCGTGTAACGGGACGCCCTGGCGGTGGCAGGGCCGCTAGTCGAGCTTCATGCCGCATTGCTGGCAGAAGCGGGCGCGCGAGTCGTGATCGTCCCAGCCGCATTCCCTGCAGCGGCGGCGCAGCCGCGTGGCCTGCATTTCCCGCCCGATCTCGGAGGTCACGATGCCGGTGGGCACGGCGATGATGGCGAAGCCGGTGAGCATGATCACTGAGGCCATGACTTTTCCCAGCACGGTCACCGGCGCGATGTCGCCATAGCCGACAGTGGTAATGGTCACGATGGCCCAGTAGATCGATTGAGGGATGCTGGCGAAGCCGGGATTCGCGTCGTTCTCGATGACGTAAACAATCGTGCCCTCGACGCACACGAGGGCGAGCACGGCCGAGAAGAAGAGGAGAATTTTGCGGCGGCTGGCGCTCAGCGCGTTGAGCAGCACGCCGGCTTCACCCAGATACTCGGCCATCTTCAGCACGCGAAACATGCGCAAGAGACGCAGGATGCGCAGCACCATGAGATAGTGCGTGCCCGCAATCAGCAGTCCGACGTAGGACGGCAGGATGGTCAGGAGATCGACCACGCCAAAGAAACTGCGCGCATAGCGCCAGGGCCGACGCACCACCCACAGCCGCGTCAGATACTCCAGCGTGAACAGGCCGGTGAACACCCACTCCAGCGTCAGGAACATCGTGCCGTGCCGCTGATGCAGGTCCTCCACGCTATCGAGCATGACCGTCAACGTGCTCAGACCGATGATCCAGAGCAACACCACATCAAAGATGTGTCCCGCCCTCGTGTCCGAGAGAAAGATGATGCGCCACAGCCGTTCGCGACCGGAGTCGGGTTCGGATTGACTGATCGCCATGCCCTCAAGAACAGCAGGCAGTAAGTCGCCCCGCAAGCCGCCGCGTGGGCTGCCTCCACTTTCTTCTCGGCCGAGATCAAAGATTTCCCGCACCCGCAGTCGATGCTGCATGGCAATGGATCATCGGCCGCTCGCGATCGGATGAGAGGCGCAATCACCCGCCACGCATTGGCATTCCCGGTATGGGACGAAGGTCTTATTCCGTCGGACCGCCGAATCTGATCTCGTCCCAATTCAAGTTTCCAAATCAACTTCCATGAGATCGCTCGTCATCCTCGCCGTCTTCGCCGCCCTGTTCGCCTCTGCACAGGCGGTCGAAAAACCCTCCGCTCACACCCAAGGCACACCGACCGGAAAACCCACCGGCCCGCTCAAGCCGGGCGAGTATTGGTGGAATCCGAAGCTCTCGCCGAGCGGTCCGCTCATGGTACTGGTGAGTGTTCCCGAACAGATCATGTGCGTGTATCGAAACGGCATCCTCATCGGGCGTTCGACGGTCAGCACCGGCTCGAAGGGCCACGCCACACCAGGTGGCGTCTTCAGCATCCTCGAGAAAAAGCAGGAGCACTATTCGAAGAAGTACAACAACGCGCCGATGCCCAACATGCAGCGACTGACGTGGACCGGCATCGCCATGCACTCGGGCAATCTGCCCGGCTACCCGGCCAGCCACGGCTGCATCCGGTTGCCGTTCGATTTCTCGCAGTTGCTCTTCAGCGCGACCGGGAAGGGCGGCACCGTCGTGGTCGGTGATGGCAAGGTCCCGGTGCCGCATCTCGCCTCCAGCCCGGGGTTGATTCTCGCGCCGAAGGACTTCACGCCCGAGATGATGCGCCCGCTGGCGAAGAACGATTACGAATGGCATCCGGAGCGCAGCGCGAGCGGCCCGATCACGATGGTGGTCAGCGCCGCCGACAAGACCATCTACGTCTATCGCAATGGCAACCCGATCGGGCGCGCACCAATCGAGGTCAGCGGGCGCGGAGCGATCGGCAATCATGTCTTTTCGATGCTCGAAGGGACGAGCGGCAAGCTCAGCTTTCTGGTTCCGGGCCGGCAGGCGCGGAAATGGATGTCCGTGACCAGCAGCGGCCGCCGAGCCGACGCAGAAGAAATTGCGTCGCGCCTGCGGATGAATCCGGAGTTCGCCGGAAAAGTGTATGACACCCTCGCGCCGGGCACGACCGTCATCATTACCGATCAACCCGTCGTGCGCAGCCGCCGTGACGCGGCGATCCTCGAGAGCTGAGGGTCTGCACCCGGCGGCGCCGCGAGCAACGATGAGCACATTGATTGAATCACTGACATGAGTTCGAACACAGAACACTCGCTGAGCGCCGACGAGGCCTGGCAACGCCTCAAAGCGGGCAACGAACGCTTCCTCGCCGGCACCGCGAAATTCCCGACAGTGCAAAACGAAATTCTCGCCGACCTCGCCAAGGGCCAGCAGCCCTACGCCACGATCCTGAGTTGCAGCGATTCGCGGGTGCCGCCGGAGTTGATCTTCGACGCCGGCTTCGGCGAGTTGTTCGTCATCCGCGTCGCGGGGAACGTTTATTCATCCGAAGTCGCGGGGAGTCTGCAGTACGCGGGCTGTCACCTGCAAACGCCGCTCTTTGTCGTGCTCGGCCATACGAAATGCGGCGCCATCGGCGCGGCGATCGACACCAGGCTGCACGGCACCCGGCAGCATTCGCGCATCCAGATCCTCATCGACAGCATCCTGCCCGGCCTGACCGATCTCGATTCGCAGCTCACGCCGGAAGCAATGTGCGCGCAAGGCGTCGAAGCCAACGTGCGCTGGAGCATGCGGCAAATTCTCGAGACGCCCGAGGTCCGCCAACGCCAGGTCGATGGGGTGATGAAACTCGTCGGCGCGATCTACGAGATCGAGACCGGCCGCGTGCGGTTCCTCGATTGAGCGGGGGCGCGTTCCCAACCGGGAGGGAATTTGTCGACCGGGCCGAGTGTTCCCGTAAGCTGTCGGACGCATGCGGATACTCTTCGTTGCCGATCTGCACTATACGCTGCAGCAGTTCGACTGGTTGACGGCGAATGCCGGCGACTACGATCTCGTGGTCATCGGCGGCGATCTGCTTGATCTCGGTTCGACGCTGGATTTCGACGTGCAGATTTTCGTCGTGGAAAAATATTTGCGCCGGATCCGGCAGCACACCCGGTTGCTGGTCAGCTCGGGAAACCATGATGGCGACAGTCGCAATGCCGCGAACGAATCGTATGCGGGTTGGCTGCGGCTGTCCCGGGCGGAGGGTCTTTTCGTGGACGGAGACAGCGCGTTGATTGGAGACACGCAGGTGACGGCGTGCCCTTGGTGGGACGGGCCGGTGTCGCGCGCGGAGCTGGAGAACTTGCTCGAGCGTGAGGCCGCACAAAAGGCGAGCCGCTGGCTCTGGTGCCATCACGCGCCGCCGGATCGCGCGCAGGTCAGTTGGGCGGGAAAGGAATTCATCGGCGATCCGTTCCTGCGCGAATGGATCGAGCGCTTCAGCCCCGACCTGGTGCTGAGTGGCCACATTCACAACACCCCATTTCTTTCCGCGGGCTCGTGGATCGATCGCGTCGGGAAGACGTGGGTGTTTAATCCAGGGCGGCAGATTGGCCCATTGCCGACCTATATCCGGCTCGATCTCGAGGCGATGACCGCGGAGTGGATTTCAATGGAAGGGAAATCAATCCACCACCTCACCCTGCCGGATCGTTGACTCACTGGGGCGGATGCGCTTGGGCGCCTGCCGATGCAAGAGCGCGGCGAGCAACTCACGCATCATTCCGAGATGATCGTTGCCGGCGAACTGCCGTTGCACGTCGCCGAGATAAGCCGCCAGCGTCGCGAGGCGTTGGGTAATCGTCTCGCAAACGTGCCAGCAGACCAGGGGTGATTCCTTGAGCAGGTCGCGTGGATTTTGGATCACCCGGAAGGCGCACGGCTCGAGGGCGCGGATCGTGGCCGCGTCCCTGCCGTCGGGCAAAAGCGAAAAGACCCCAAACACCGTCCCGGGTTGTGGAGTGGTTGCAATTTGCACGCCGTCCATCACCACCTCCAAAGCACCCTCGGCGAGAAACAGCAACGGCCCGCTCGCTCCACCTTTCTCGAGAACTACTTCCCCGGCGGCGAAACGCCGCTCCTCGGAATCGCGAAGAAGGTCGAGAATTTCGGGCATCAACGTGGCCGCAAAATGACCTCCGGCGGGGGTAACGTAAACGACAAAGCGGACATGGTTGGCCACCGCATCTTATCATGATTCAATCACGTCTCTTTGGTCTGGAAGGCAGCTAACCCGGTGCAGGCGACGAGATGATCGAGGGTTTTGAGCGTGAACACTTTCCCTCGAGTTGCGATTAGCAACTTCTTCATGTCTTCGCGACGGACGCTGAACCCACGACCCGCGATGCAGGCGATTACTTCAAACTTTTGCCGTCCGTCCGGAAGCGCACTAATCGAGTTCAAGTGCTGGATGCGGGTCACCTTATCGCGGGCCGTGCCATCGTCTTCGGTAAGCTTCGCTTCGATGATGACCTTGGGATTGAACTCGTCCGGGATGATGAAATCGGGTGCCTGGTCAAAACCCGCAATTCGTTCGGCCCGGCGGGTCTTGCGAAAGCTGATACCGGCGCGGCTGAGCACTTCCTCGATTGCCGATTCAAGCCCATCACCCACCAACTCGCTAACCGAATCTCGATGTCCGGCAAACGGTCGGCCAAGGAACCGCTCGTAGAGCAGCATGGCGTATGGCGCACCCATACCGGCCAAATTCTGCAGCGCGTTCAAGCCACCAACAGTATCGGCTTTCTGCAATCGATGGATCGTTCCGTCAGGCGTTGGTGGACAGCCTTGCACCAACAGACCGCATGCAGAGACGACCATCGCGGCAAGGCGCTTGCCCGCGACCCCATCAAGATTCAGCGGCTTCAGCGGGTGCGTGCGAGCTTTGCGATCAAGAGTCCGCGCGAAACTTTGTGTTATCGCTTCGCCGATTCGTTGTGCTGTGACATAAGCCAACTCGGATGGCGTGAAGCCGAGCATCGAGCGGAGCACAATGAGGCAAATGGGAAAACGGGAGACAATAGGAAGAACCTTCTCGGGGTCGAGTTCGGCAAAGCCGCCAGTGACTTTCTTCAGTTCTTCGTAGCCACTAACGAAGTCGGCATACTCAACGAATCCATCACCCTTCGGCATGATGAGAAACTCCGATGCAAGGCTGGAAAAGACCGCGTCCACGAAGGGCTCTGGAGCTGCAATGACTTCATCGAACGTTACTTCAAAAGGGTATTTCATCTATTTGATCCGGCGACTCGCAGACCGTCCAGGCTTGTTGGGCAGCAGCGGTGTCAAAATCGTCTCCCAGCGCGAGGATAACCGCTTCAACTCCGCCGAAGTCATCAATCCACTTGGTTGCCCTTGCGAGTTTGGTAGTTGCTGACTCTTTACGCCGCCATTCGTGGCGCAGATTCCAAACGGCCAGGCGAACCAGGTGCCCGAAGATGATGCAGCGAATGTCACCCTTCGTCGGCTTGACCTCGCCTGCGATCAGTTGCTGCACGTTCTCGCGAACGAGGTCCGCCAGCTCCGCTGGGGACGTCACGAGCCAGCGGCGAGGAACACGTCCCGTCGTGCGGCACACGAAAACCGTATCCACAATGGATGAACCGGTGCCGTTGATATGAATCGAAGCACCCATCTCCGCGGGGCAAGGCAACGAGCCTGAGCAGACAAGATTTGCATCCAAAATCGCGACGACCACGGGCACGTAGGCATCGAGTCGATTGTGATGGTAGGTGAACGCAAGCGGTCTGCCGGCTTTGAGGGACCGAGCTGATTTGCGGAATGTCGCGCCCAAGCCTTCCGTAAAATGAGCAAGGTCGCGCCCCATGCTGACGTTGCCGGTCAATTCGTTCGCATGACGAGTGCTCAGGCCATCGAACTCGCCGTGAGGAAGACCCGCCAGCTTGCGCAGCCAGACGAAACAGAAATCCATCAACTCGGCGTATTGGACATTGCCGAAGTAAGGCGGGTCCGTGAACACCGCATCGAACTCGCCGGTTCCGAGTTGAGCCTCCGTCGCGTCGCCGCAACGCAAATCGATCTCGCGCGTTTCTAAAGGTCGAGTTCCATTACGCTGCTCGCCGATCCATTCGCCGGGCATCAGCACCTCCACTTTGCGCCCTCGCTCCATGCGAATTTCAAATGGCCGGTCGCAGTAGCGTTTCGCCTTAGCGAATTTCTCGATCATGTTCAGCCAGCCTCCGCTGCCGACGGGGGTTCCGCGGCTGGGATGTTCGATTCCGAGGAGGTTCGATTCGCACTGGACGAGTCCGACCGGGAAGCCATGCACCGAAAAAACATCGAGTGACTTCAGCGCCATCGCGTCATAGCGGCAGAGCATGTTCTGGTAGCGGAGCAAGTCGGAGAGATTTGTCGCCAGAGCCTCGCGAATGCTTTGGTTCTCCACTTTGGAAATCAGCCGGCAACTATGCTCAAGCCCGAGCAATTGCCGCGAGCTGAACATCTCGCGGTAATGTTGGTAGCCCCAACGGTGCAGGCGCTCAGTCTCGTCGCCGTGGGGAATGGCATCTTCTGGGATAAATTGCGTGCGGGACTTGCGCAATCGGCGTTCGGCATCTTCCACCTTCGCAAAATCAGCAGCATCGGGACGTTTGAAAAGCCGACCTTTGGCACCGGCGCACAGTTCGCAGTGATATTCGATTGCGAATAGCCGGTGCTCCGGAACCGTCCCGTTGCAGTATTGGTTTTCGGCACCACAATGCCGGCAAAGAACATGGTTTCTCCGGGCTGTGAATCGCGTCGTGTGTTCGTGGTGGCAGCTCGGACACGAGGACGGATATTTCCCATCATCAGTCTCGTAAAGGTCTCCGCAGTGCCCACACACGATCACGTTCTTAGGATGCCGCACATCTTCGGCGAGCAGGTAATTTGAGAATAAATCCACGGATTCGCCGCATGCCATGCAGGGCTGGGACTTCACCCAAATAAAATACTTCACCCGGGCATTTTCATCGCCACAGCGCACACAGCGAGTGCGATACAGTTCTCCCACCTCTCGCGCCAGAGCCATGCGAATTCGCCCGGCTTCGCGCACGTATTCGTCCACATCGAGCGAACCCAATTCTTGTCGAACCACCCACCACGACATCGGGTTGATGTCGCAACCAGTGACCGAGCAACCAAGCCTGTTCGCCTCAACCATCGTCGTGCCGCCACCCATGAAGGGATCGAAGACGCGGGTGCCCTTCAATGAGTGTCCGCGGTAGAAGCTCTGCCAAACCGGTTCATCGACGAACTCCGACAAAAGGAGTGCCCGGAACAGCGTTCCAGGTCGTCGTGCGAACCATTTGTGCACGGCGATGATCGGCCGGTAGTTTTGCTGAATCTGCTTTTCACGCAGAGCAAGGCCGGCGACGAACGGAATATCGAAATGTCGCTCAATCATCGCGTGGGCGACACTATGCTGTCCTGCGCGAAGGGGAAGAATTTGAATGCGGCCGCCATCTGGCGGGAATCGAGCGAAATTGACGGCTCAATTTCCCGCCCGACTCCCCGCGGGTGCATTTCAGCCAGTCTGGGTGCTGCCTTTGCATTCCTGGATCTGGGTGTTTTCCGCCCCGGAGATCTTGCCGTCCCGGTCCCGATCAATAAACGGAAACTGCCACTCCCAGCCCGGCTTGGATTCGCTTCACTCCTCCCAGTCACAAGATGGTACGACCAAAGTCCGATAGACCGGCGCTCGGGGAGGCGGACACGATCAACTCCGAAAGATGACCTGGCTCTTCGAACTCCACAAAACGCAGCCCATCGCGCACGCCATCGGGGTGTTCGCATTCGTGTGCGTGGTGGGGATGGCGCTCGGGAGCGTGAAGTTTCGCGGGATCGGGCTCGGCACTTCGGGCGTGTTGTTCGCGGGAATTCTCGTCGGACATTTCGGCGAGGAGGTGGATCATCAGACGCTGGATTTCGTGAAGGAGTTTGGGCTGATCCTGTTCGTCTTCACCATTGGCCTGCAACTCGGTCCGGGCTTTTTCGCGGCGCTGCGGCAGCAGGGGGTGAAGATGAATGTGCTCGCCGCGGCGATCGTGATTTCGGGAGCCGCGACGGCGCCGCTCGTCGGCTGGCTCGCGGGCTTCGATCCCGCGGCGGTGCTCGGCATTTTCTCCGGCGCTTCGACGAACACGCCGTCGCTCGGCGCCGGCACACAGACGCTCAGTGCGTTGCCGGGGATCGCACCTGACCGCCTCACGCTGCCGGCGCTCGCGTATGCCGTCACGTATCCGACCGCCATCGTTGGGATCATCGGCACGCTGCTGCTGCTCAAACAAATCTTTCGCATCGATCCCACACGCGAGGCCGCCGACTTCGCCGCGAAGAACCGATGCCAGGAAGAGCCGCTGGAACGCCGCACGCTCGTCGTCACCAATCCGAATCTGGACGGTATGCGTCTCGACACAATCCCCGGCCGGATCGAAGCGCGCATCACCATTTCTCGCGTCCGCCACGGCGAAGAAACGCACGCCGCCACGGATGCGACCGTCATCCACCGCGACGACCGCCTCGCCGTTGTCGGCACGCGCGCGGGGATCGATCAATTCGAGCGCGTCGTTGGACAGCGCAGCGACGAAGACCTCGTTCGCACCGACAGCCCGATCACCTTTCGCCGGGTTGCGGTCACTGATCGCGACGTGCTTGGGAAAACCGTTGGTGAACTCAACCTCGATGACCGCTTCGGCGTCGCGGTTACGCGCGTCACCCGCGCTGACCTCGAAATGTCCGCCGTACCCGGCCTGCGCCTGCAATTTGGCGACCAGATCCAAATTGTCGGCACGCCCGCCGATCTCGACAAAGCCGCCACCGCCGTCGGCAATTCGCTCAAGGAGCTCAACGAAACGCACTTCATCCCGTTCTTCATCGGCATCGTGCTCGGCATCGCGCTCGGCACACTGCCCATCCCGTTTCCAGGACTGCCGCAACCCATCAAGCTCGGCCTCGCCGGCGGCCCGCTCATCGTCGCGCTCATCCTCGGACGCATGGGCCGCATTCGCCGGCAGGTGTGGCACATGCCGATCAATACCAATCTCGCTTTCCGCGAATTCGGCATCGCGCTCTTCTTCGCCGCCGTCGGCCTCGGCGCGGGGGCGAAGTTTTTCGCCACCGTTTTCAGCGCCACCGGCCTGCAATGGCTGCTCGCTGGTGCGTGCGTGACCGTGCTTCCGCTCGTGCTCGTCGGCATCTTCGCGCGGGTCGTCTGGAAGATGAACTTCATGGACCTGAGCGGCCTGCTCGCCGGCAGTATGACCGATCCGCCCGCGCTGGCCTTCGCCTCGAACATCGCCGGCTCCGACGCCCCGACCGTCGCCTACGCCACGGTCTATCCGCTCACGACCTTGCTGCGCATCCTCTCCGCGCAAGTGCTCGCCATCGTCCTTTTCCGTTGACGACGCTCCATCGCGGCAAGACCGTTCCCGCGACGGCGCCGGATAACCGCCTGCATTTCCGTCATCCGGGAGCATAAGACCAAAGACCTATATCTTTCGGCCCTCGCCAAGGTCATCCTTCACTGAACTCAGACAACGCTTTTGTCCCAACACGACGAAGACTTTCCTCATCACCTCGAACTCACAAATATATGTCATTAAACACTACCCTCACTCTCGATCCTTCAGCGCCTGGTGTTGACCGACGCACCGCGATCCTCGGCGGATTGATTGCCGCTTCCACGGTTGCCGTCCTCGGCACCACAGCATCGGCCGCCGACGCCAAGGCTGATAACCCGGAATTGGATTCGGTCCGTGCGCTCCTCAAAGCGCACGACGACGCCATGACCAACCACGATCTCGAAGGGGTCGTCGCGACCTTGTCGGAAAAGGCGGCCATCATGGGCACCGGGCCCGGAGAAATGTGGGTCGGCCCGGCGGAGATCAAGGACGCCTACGAACATTTTTTCCAGGGCTTTGACAAGGGCGAGCAGGAATTCGAATACAAGTTCAAGATTGGCGGCTTGGGCGCCGATATGGGTTGGCTGATGGCCTCGGGAAACATCAAAGGGAAGAAAGGCGGGAAGGCATTTTTGTTTCCCATCAACGTCTCGCTGACGGTCGTTAAAGCCGGTGGCGAGTGGAAGATCGCTTCCATGCATTTCTCCACGCTGACGAGCGCGGACGGTTCGAAGCCCAAGTCGTAAGCAACCAACCTCTACCACTATGAACGACAAAGCATTCAACGAAGGAATTGATCCTGAAGTAAGTCACGAAGTCGGCGGCCGGCGGCTTTTTCTCCAGAGTATGGGGAAGTGGTCGGGTGCCGCGATCGCGGCCGCGGTCGCCGGGACCTGGCTCGCCAGCGCGCCCAAAGCCGGAGCCGCGTGGGTCAACCGACGCGGAGGCGGAGGTGGAGGCTGGATCAACGGCGGAGGTGGAGGCGGCGGGTGGATCAATGGCGGCGGTTCTGGCGGGTGGATCAATCGCAGGTAGGCGGCAACCCGATTCATTTTGTGACGCAGGCACCTGATGCGTCCCTCGCGTTCCTGACGGCGGGAGCGCTGGCGGAGGGACATCACGACGGCTCGTACGTCGTGATCGTGCGGACGCGGGAGGAGTTCGCGCGCTGGCTACGCGAACCGGCATCTGGAGTGGAGTGGTTGCAAGTCGAGGGACTCATCGGGGATCAGGATGTGTGGGCGATGGCTGCGCAGGGGGCCGCGACGCCAGCACTGGATGTGATCCTCGCCGATCCGGCGGCGGAGTTTTCAGGCCTCTACCGATTGGTGGATGTCCGCATCGTGCGTGAAGTGCGCGTGACGATGCGCGCCGCACCCGGCTTCATGAAAGCGCTTCGGCTGGCTGCAGCCTTGCAGCTTCCCGTCCGGCTGCTCCCGGGCCAGCCATCCGCGGAAGCTCTCGCCGAACTGACCGAGGCCGCGCATTTTTATCTCCACGACCCGATGGTCGAAACCCCGGTCGAGTTTTTTCACTCCCTGCTCGCCGCCTTTCGCGGCATGGGAGGAGGCATGCTCTGGAGATTTCTCGAAGAGGATCCCGCCATCTTTTCGCACCGCGATGCCGCGGGTTGTGCGCTTCACGCTCCGGACTTTGTCCAAACCCATCTCGCTCGCCTGCTCAAAGATGGCGCCGAATGCGCCACGTGCCGCTGGCAGCCGGCCTGCGCGGGCTATTTCAAATGGCCCGATCCCACGTATGATTGTGTCGGTGTGAAACAACTCTTCGCCACGATCGAAGCCGCAGCCGACGAAATGGCTCGCGACCTCGCGAGCCAGGAGGCTCGCTTTAGAACCATGAGCAACCGCGTCTTCAGCGTCATCCTTCTTCCCACGGCGGAGTGCAACGTGGCGTGCACCTACTGCTTCGAGCACAAGGAGCCGCACCGCCTCTCGATGCTCTTGGTCCCGCTGCTGACCCGTCAACTCCTCGACCACATCGAGCACGAAGGAATCGAGGAATGCGAAATCTACTGGCAGGGCGGCGAGGCAATGATCATGGGCCCGGCATGGTTCGTGGAGGCCGGCCGGATCATGGACGAAGCCGCCGCCGCGCGGGGACGACGCTTCACCCATTACCTCCAGACGAACCTCATCAGCTACTCGCCCGCCTGGAATGAGGTGCTGTACTCGATGTTCGGCGGTTCGCTTGGCACGTCGATGGATTTCCCCAATCTCCATCGCAAACTCTTCAGCGGCAGCGCAGATGCCTACACGGCGATCTGGACCCAACGGCTTCACGAAGCGCAGGCCGCCGGACTCGAAATTGGCGTGATCGCCGTGCTCCACCAGGGCAGCCTCGACGCCGGCCCGGACGCTTTTTACCGCTACTACACCGAGGAACTCGGACTCAAAAACTTCCAGGTGAACACCCCCTTCCCCGGCGGCCCGGCCAAGCAGGTCGAAGCGGAATTTGATCTCGACAAGACCGCGCTCGCCGAGTTTCTCGCCGGCCTCTTCGATATCTGGATGGAGCGCGGCCATGGCCGTGGCGTCGCCCTTGGCCCCTTCGATTCCCTCATCCATCACTTCACCGGTGCGCCCGCGCGGCTGCCCTGCATCTGGAAGGAGAACTGTTCCAACCAATTCATCTCCGTCGATTCCAAAGGCACCGTCGCGCAGTGCGACTGCTGGGTGACCAGCTACCCCGAGTCCTTCTTCGGCAATGTCTTTCGCGACCCGGACCTCACGCAAATGCTGCGCACCAGCCCGGCGCGACGCGAGTTCGTCGAGCGGCCAAAGCACCTCGTCGAACACGAGGATTGCCTCGAGTGCCGCTTTCTTTCCATCTGCCACGGCGGCTGTCCCGTCCGCACTTACAGCGCGCTTGGCACCATGCTGGCCAAGGACCCCTATTGCGAAGTTTATAAGGCCGTCTTCGGCCGCGCCGAAACCCACAGCCGCGCGCTCCTGCGCCGCCAGCTCCTCGCCGGTGCAAAGAAGCCGGCCCCGAATTCCGGTCCCGCACGCCTCACGACCGTGGCCACTACATAACTTCGTCGGCGAAGCGGGGCGCGCGTCCGCATGGGGGCGGGTCACTTTTTCTTTCGTCGCCGTAAGACCAAAGTCCGATAGATCGGGGTTCGCGCGCCGGTTCATGTTCGGAATCTTTCCTAACCATGCAAACTCCCACCCTCGGCGAACCTCGCTTCGGCTTCACCAGAAGTCACACAACCGACGACGAAGTCCGCATTCCCGAGCGCATCGAAGTTGGCACGGAGCCGGGCCTTCAATTCGAGTTGGCCGGGCCGCGGGCGAAGCTCTTCTTCGATCCGAAGCAGACGCGCGCAGGCATCGTGACCTGCGGCGGTTTGTGTCCGGGGCTGAACAACGTCATCCGATCGCTCTTTCTCGAGTTGCACTATGGTTACGGCGTGAGCGAAGTGCTCGGTTTTCGCGGCGGATACGGCGGACTCGATCCGGCGTGCGGTGTCGAGCCGGTGAAAATCACGCCCCAGTTCGTGGACGGGATTCATCAAAAGGGCGGCACCATTCTCGGTTCGTCGCGCGGACCGGTGGACATCGGGCGCGCGGTGGACAATCTCATCGCCCGCGGCGTGAACATTCTTTTCACCGTGGGCGGCGACGGCACGCAACGCGGCGCGAATGAGCTTTTTCAGGAGGCGCGCCAGCGCGGCCACGGGCTCTCGGTCGTCGGCGTCCCGAAGACGATTGATAACGATGTCGGTTTTGTCTCGCGCACATTTGGCTTTTTCAGCGCCGTCGAGGAGGCGGCCCGCGTGCTGGATTGCGCGCACACCGAAGCGCGCAGCGTGCCGGGTGGCATCGGGCTTGTAAAACTGATGGGCCGCCACGCGGGCTTCATCACCGCCGGCGCAGTCGTCGCGAGCCAGGATGTGAACTTCGCGCTCATCCCCGAGGTGCCCTTCAAACTGGACGTCTTCCTCGCCGCGCTGAAGCAACGGATGCTCAAAAAGTCGCACGCCGTGATCGCCGTCGCGGAAGGCGCAGGGCAGGACTTGCTCGCCGCCGACGCCGGTCCGCGCGATGCATCCGGCAATGTGAAACTCAAAGACATCGGGCCGTTCCTGCAGCGAGAAAATCGAGACGTTTTTCAAGGCCGAGGGCATCCCGATCGTGATGCGTTACTTCGACCCGAGCTATCAGGTCCGCAGCCGGCCCGCGAACTGCGAGGATTCGCTGCTTTGCGATCTCTTCGCGCGAAATGCCGTCCACGCCGCAATGGCCGGCCGGACCGGCGTGGTTATCGGATTCCTGCACGAGCGGTTCATTCACGTCCCTATCGAACTGCTCGCCACCCACACCAAACGTCTCGATCCCGCGAGCGGCTGGTGGCGTTCCGTCCTCGCCGCCACCGGGCAGCCAGAGCGGTTCGCGTAACGGGAAGTGGGAGACTCCCTGGATTCTGTTCTGAACGATTGACGCCGGAGGCGTTTCAGAGCCTTGGAGAACACCAGATTGGCGCTTTCCCCGTTGTTCCGGAGGATTGTAGAGTGCGCCATGCGTTCCTCGCCGTGCCGGACCCGCGTCAGGGACCTCCAAATTTCGCCAGTGCGCCGGTCTGCCGCTGTTCGCGGGGTCGCTTGCCTTCTGGGAGCACTCCTCTTGGTGTTCAATTCTGTGGCGGCGATGGCTGCAGAACCGAAGCGCGTTTTGGTCGTCCATTCGTTTGGAAGCGCGGCCCCGCCGTTTACGACCCACTCGATCGCGTTCGAAACCGAACTGGTCCAGAAGCTGGGTGAACGGGTGGATCTCGACGAAGTCTCGTTGGACATGGCTCGCTATGCGGACTCCGATATGCAGGAGGCGCTGGTGGATTATCTGCAAAAACGCCACGAAAAATGGGCTCCGGACTTGGTGGTGCCCATCGGATCGCCCGCGGGCGTCTTCGTGGCGGAAAACCGGGAGCGACTCTTTCGCGAAATTCCGATCGTTTATTGCGGACTCGACAAGCGCCGCCTGCCTCCGGACGCGCTGGAAAAGAATGCCACGTTCGTCGGGGAGGCGTTCGATTTGCCCGGCCTGGTGGAGGACATTTTGCAAATCGCACCGGATACCAAAAACATCACCGTGGTTCTTGGTGGCTCATCGCTCGAGCGTTACTGGGCAGACGTGCTTCGAAAGGAATACGAGCCGTTCACGAAGGACGTGAAGTTTACCTGGGTCAGCGATCTGTCCTTCGATCAAATGCTGGAGGAAGTGCGGCACCAGCCCCCGCATTCCTTCATTCTTGTCGTCCTGCTGCTGCGGGATGCGGCAGGGGTGACGCACAATGCGGATGAGGCGCTCCGCCGGATGCACGCCGTCGCGAACGCGCCGATCAACGGCATCTTCCAACATCTGCTCGGAATGGGAATTGTCGGCGGGCGGCTTTACCAGGCCGAGCTCGAGGGGGTGGAAGCCGCCCGCGCGGCGGTTCGCATCCTGCATGGCGAACCGGCGTCGAGCATTCCACCGAAGATTATCGGTTCCCTGCCGCCGCAGTATGACTGGCGCGAGTTGCAGCGTTGGAAGATCGACGAAAAGCTCCTGCCACCCGGGAGCGCGGTGCTTTTCCGCACCCCGACGCTTTGGGAGAAATACCGCGGATGGATCATCGCTGGCGTCTCGGTATGTGTCGTTCAGTCGCTGCTTATCTCTGGCTTGCTGGCTAATCTCATTCGACGGCGGCGAGCGGAACGGTCCCTGGCGGAGAGTGAAGTTCGCTTCCGCACGGCGGCGGACGGGGCGCCGGTCATGATCTGGATGTCCGGGCCAGACAAAATCGCCACTTTCTTTAACAAGGCATGGCTTGAATTCACCGGACGCGAAATTGACCAGGAACTTGGCCAAGGCTGGACCGAGGGTCTGCATGCCGACGACCTCGAGCAATGTCTGCAGACCTACCGGAGTGCGTTCGAAGCACATGAACCTTTTGTCATTCACTGCCGTCTTCGGCGTCACGATGGTGCCTATCGCCGGGTCACCGCCAACGGGGTCCCGCGCTACGATTCGCGAAAAAACTTCACAGGATATATTGGCGCCTGCGTGGATGTGACTGATCTGCTGGAAGCGGAGAAAGCCCTGCACGTCATCGAGGAACGTGTGACCCTTGCAGCCGAGGCCGCCCGGCTCGGCGTCTGGGAGTTGGACCCGGCGACAAACACACTCTGGGCCTCCGAGAAGGCGCGCGAACTATTCCAGTTCGGCGACGAGACGCCGGTCAGCTATGCAACCTTTCAGGAACGGGTGCATCCCGGGGACCGGAAGTTGCGCGACGCGGAGGTGAAGCGCGCGCTAGACACCCTGGGCGGATACGAAATCGAATACCGCGCGCTCCTTCCCGATGGCACGCTCCGCTGGTTTGCGGGGCGGGGGCATTGCCTGATCGATGAGGAAGGCAAGCTGCCACGGCTGCTCGGCGTCTCAATGGACGTGACGGAGCGCAAGGAGGCGCAGCAGCTTTTTCAGCTCGCGACCGAAGCATCACCGAGCGGGACTTTGCTCGTGGATGCGGAGGGACGCATCGTGTTGGTCAATGCTCACGTCGAAGAATTATTCGGATATCAGCGTGACGAGCTGATTGGGCAACGTATCGATATTTTCGTCCCGGAGCACACGGCGGCAGAACTTCCTGATTACCACGCCGCTTTCCTGGCTGCGCCTCACGCCCGAGCCATGGGTGCCGGCCAGGAATTATTAGCCCGTCGCAAAGATGGAACCCAGTTTCCAGTCGAGGTCGGTTTGAATCCCATCGAGACGCCGCACGGTCTTCTCGTGCTGGCCACCGTGGTCGATATTTCCGCGCGCAAAGCCGCCGAAGAGGAGGCGCGCCAGCGCCGGGAGCAGATCAATCTTCTCAGTCGTGTGAGCTTGCTCGGGGAAATGACGGCCTCTCTCGCCCACGAACTGAATCAGCCGCTCACGGCGATCATGAGCAACTCAAGCGCTGGCATTCGATTCATCGACGATGGCCGCGGCGATTCCGGCACGCTGCGGGAGATTCTGGTTGATGTGGTGACAGCCTCGCGCCGCGCTCGTGACATCATTGGGAATGTTCGGAACGCGATCAAAAAAGGGAGCGCGATCCGTGGACGCATCAACTTGAACGACATCGTGATCAGCGTGACGCACATGGTGCAACCCGATGCCGCGACTCACTTCTGCGGTGTGCAAACGGCGCTGGCGAAAGATCTCCCGGCGATCGAAGGCGACCCAAACCAGCTTCAACAGGTCCTGATCAATCTGGTCAGCAATGCATTCGACGCCATGAGCGACACCGCCCAAGCGCGGCGCAAGGTGGAAGTCTCCACCGAATCCCGCGGCGACGGAACGGTCCGCGTGGGCGTCCGCGACTATGGAACGGGAATTCCCAAAGAATCGCGCGAACGGCTTTTCGAGCAATTCTTCACCACCAAGGAAACAGGCCTGGGCATGGGCCTCGCGATCGTGCGCTCCATCATCGAAGCGCATGGCGGCAGGATCGAGGTGGAAAATGCCGTGGGCGGAGGCGCGCGATTTTTTTTCGATCTGCCGGTCAGCACAGAGGCCCGGGTTCGAAATCCACCATCCGATCTCTCGCATCCCGTCGAAACCCAAGCCGGACGAGGCTAAGACCAAGGTCGTATATCGTGATGGCGGTCTTGCCCTCTAAAATCAGATCGTCTCACCCATTGTACCCGTTCATAGTGTTTGCAATTCTACCCGTCACCGAAGGAACTCCACCATGCCCGTAATCACCGAACACGAATCCAGCAATGTCCATGTCCTGCGCATTAGCGGCATCTTGAAGCGCTCCGAATTCGGTCAGGTGCAGAGCACAGCCGCCCGCGACATTGACGCCGGTGGATCACCACGCGTGCTCGCGATTCTCGAAAACTTTGAGGGCTGGGAAAAGGGGGCGGATTGGAACGATCTCGATTTCCAGCTTTCGTACGGCAGCGAGATCGCGAAAATTGCGATCGTCGGCGAACCACGCTGGGAGCCGGAAGCTCTGGCGTTCGTGGGCGCCGGCTTCCGCAGTGCGCCGGTAAAGTTTTTCCCGACCGGCGAGCTCACCGGGGCGCGCGCCTGGCTCGCGGAGTAGAGCCACCAACCGGGAACCGGCAGACCCAAGTCCTGGACAACCTGAACACCTTTAACTCGCTCGCAAAGCCGTCACGGGATGCCCGGGTTTTCTACGCCGGACTCTCGGTTTTCTTTTAGGGAGTCATTTCTCACCTGATTGGTACTCACTACTTTCGACCGACGAATCACGATCAATCAACGCTAAGCAGCAATCCCAACCACGACGATGTCAGACGCCAAAACATTGACCATCAAGGCGGAGCCCTTCGACCTGAGCTTCAACGCAAAGACCACTGCGCTGGTCATCATTGACATGCAGCGCGACTTCGTCCTGCCCGGCGGATTTGGCGAGAAACTCGGCAACGACACTTCGCTCCTGCTGGCCGCGGTTGAGCCGACGCAGCGCGTGCTGGCCCAGGCGCGTGAGAAAGGGATCTTAGTCATTCACACACGCGAGGGCCACCGGCCGGATCTGACGGATTGCCCACCCGCCAAACTCACGCGCGGTGGCCAGACATTCATCGGCGAAGACAGCCCGATGGGCCGGATTCTTGTGCGCGGTGAGCAGGGGCACGACATCATTCATCAACTCTACCCGATCGCGGGTGAGCCGATCATCGACAAGCCGGGCAAGGGATCTTTCCACGCGACCGACCTGCACCAGATCCTGCTCGACCGCGGGATCAAGACGCTGATCGTCTGCGGCGTGACGCTCGAAGTGTGCGTGCATACGACGGTACGCGAAGCGAACGACCGGGGCTACGAGTGCGTGGTGCTTTCCGATTGCGTCGCTTCTTACTTCCCCGAATTCCAGCGCGTGGGCCTGGAGATGATCAAGGCGCAGGGCGCGATCTTCGGGTGGGTTTCCAACGCCGATAATTTCATTAAGGCGATCGCGTGAGTCGGGTCGCGGCGGCACCGGCGCTCTCCCTCGGCTACGCGCTCGACATGGGTCCGGCGGCGTGTGGCGTGGTGCACAGCGTGTTTCGTCATGCAGTGAATGTGATCATTCGCGGGGAAATGTGGACGCTGCTGGCGGAGGGAAAGTCTGATCTTCCGCTGGGCATTCGAGTCGCATTGCCGGACTTCGACGCGCTTGGCTTGCGGCGCGGCGAACCGGTCGATGTTCGTTCGGGATTTGTGGGAATCGGTTCGCGTCTCGTGGTAAATTGCCGGGCGGCGGCGCGCTGGGTGCCAGCGTCCGAAAACGAAGTCGCGCCAGGTCTGATGCAGCGCCTCGCGGTGGTGGCGCAATTGGTGCGTGCCAAGGCGTGGAGCGCTTCGGCGGATATGGCGCGTGCGGTGAAGTCCGCGATGCAAGCGCCAGCCACGCTCGGCGAGGTGCTGGCAAAGATCGTCGGCAACGGACCGGGCGCCACGCCGTCCGGGGACGATGTGCTCGTCGGCATCCTTGCCGTGCTCACCTCGACGCCGTCCAGATCAGCGGGCGCGGCGACGGCGGAGCATGCGGGCCGCGCGCCTGCCGTGAACGTGGCGGTGGACGCGAACGCGCCTTCCCGCCCGGAGGGCGAACGGAAATTAGCCGGTGGCGTCAGCCACCGGATCCGCACGTCAACGTGGCCCGCCCCGGCAGGGGCGGCGGACACCGCACTGACCCGATTCCTTCGCCCCGGCCGGGGCGGGCCGCATTTTGCATCAGATTCCGGTGGCTTGCGCCACCGGCTAATTTCCTCTGGCCCTCCGGGCCACGCCGACGTGCGGCGAGGCGCCACCAGCGCGGCGAGCACGCAGGACGACCAGCTTTTGCGCAGCGCACTCATCCCGCTCTTGCCGTCCACGACCGACGTCAGCGCGCACTTGCTCCGTCAGGCCGCGCAGGGGTTGCTCAGCCGCGATTTGCACGAACTCATTTCCGCCTTGATCGGCGAGGCCCCTCCGGGGCAACTGCACGAAGCGATTCGGCGGGTCGTCGAGACAGGAGCGACTTCCGGTGCGGATACGTGCGAGGGCCTGCTGGCCTTTGCTCCCAGTTACTTCATCCAACATCACGAAATGGCCGCCGCATGAGCCTAAACTCCCGATCTTATCCCAATCTCTATAAGGACTCCGTCTCGCTGATGACGGTGTCCGCCAAGGTCCTGGCCGTGCCCGGAATCGAAACCGCGTCGGTCGTCATGGCGTCCGCGACGAATGTCGAGAACCTCGCGCATGCGGGGCTCGGCAAATTCGACGTGCGCCCGAATGATCTCGTCGTCGCCGTGTCGGGGAGTGATGAGGCTTGCGCCGAGGCGCTGAAGACAGCCGACGATTTGCTTTCCGCGAAAGGGGGCAGCAGCGAGGAAGGTGGGGCCGCGCCGCAGCCGATCACGAGCATGCAGATGGCGGTGGCCAAAGATCCCGCGCACAACTTCGCGCTGATCTCAGTGCCCGGCGACTACGCCGCGGCCGAAGCGATGAAGGCGTTGCGGCTCGGCATGGACGTGATGATGTTTAGCGACAACGTGCCAATGGAATCCGAGCGTGCGCTCAAGCTCTACGCGCAGGAGCACAACCTCATGGTCATGGGCCCGGATTGCGGCACCGCCATCGTCAACGGCATCCCGCTCGGCTTTGCCAATGTGGTGCGGCGCGGCCCGATCGGCGTCGTCGGCGCGTCGGGCACGGGCACGCAGGAAGTCACCGTCGATATTCACCAGCTCGGCTCGGGCGTGTCGCAGGCGCTTGGGACGGGCGGCCACGATTTGTCCACGGCGATTGGCGGCATCTCGATGCTGCACGGACTGAAGGCGCTCGATGAGGATCCGGAAACCAAAGTCATCGTCCTCGTCTCGAAACCTCCCGCGGCCGAAGTCGCGGAGAAAGTGCTCGCCGCCGCCGAGGCGAGCAAGAAGCCGGTGGTCGTGATTTTCCTCGGTGTCGATCCGGCCACGATTACGCGCAATGGCGTCCACGGCGCGTGGTATCTCGGTCAGGCTGCGGAAATGGCAGTGGCAATCAGCAAGGGGCAGCATCCGGTGGCGTCGATTCCGGAACTGCCGAATGAAATCAAGCGGACCCTCAGCGGCCTCGCCCGTTCGATGGCAAAATCGCAGCGCTACGTGCGCGGCATTTTCTGCGGCGGCACGTTCTGCTACGGCGCGCAGCTGGTGCACGCAAAGATGGGCATCACGTCATTCTCCAACACGCCGACGCGCGGCAACTCGCCGCTCGCGGACAATTGGAAGAGCCAGGAAAACACCTTCGTCGATATGGGCGACGACGCGTTCACGCAGGGCCGGCCGCACCCGATGATCGACCCCTCGCTGCGCGACGCGCGCATTCGCGAGGAAGTGGACGACCCGACCACCGCGGTGGTGCTCTTCGATGTCGTGCTCGGCTACGGCTCCGCCGACGATCCGACCGCCGGGTTGCTGGGTGCCGTCGGTTCGACCAGGGCCAAGGCGAAAGCCGCGGGCCGAACGGTCGCCTTCATCTGCTACGTGTGCGGGACGGACATGGACCCGCAGGATCGAAACAAAATCGTCGCGGGCCTGAAGGCCGCGGGAGCGCTCGTGGCCCCATCGAACGCCGAGGCCGCCGCGTGGGCCGCTGCCATCATTTTGGAACGCCAGGGAGTAAAATCATGAAGACTCTGTTTCAGCAGGAACTCAAAGTGATCAACGTCGGGCTGCAAGGCTTCGCGAACAACGTCGTCGCCGCGGGTGGTGACGTGACGCATCTGAGCTGGGCGCCGCCGGCGGGCGCAGATGCCGCGCTCGGGTGGAAGCTCGCCTGCCTCGTCGGCGACCCGCGTATCGACGAAGCGAACCGTGTTGCTTACGAGCGCTACCTCGCGGCTCAACCGCGCCTCATCGACCTCGTGCTCGCGAAGGAAACGATCGCGGGACTCGCGGAGGGCGAACGGCGCATCCTGCATTCCGGTCCGCCGATTGCCTGGGCCGACATGTGCGGGCCGCAGCAGGGCGCAATCACCGGTGCGATTCTTTACGAAGGGTGGGCCGACTCCCTCGACGCCGCGGAGAAGATGGCGGCCAGCGGGAAGGTCGCGCTCGAGCCATGTCATCATCACGGCGCGGTCGGTCCGATGGCCGGGATCATCAGTCCTTCCATGCCCGTGTGGGTCGTGGAGAACACGGACCGGGGCAACCGCGCCTTTTGCAACCTCAACGAGGGCCTCGGCAAAGTGCTGCGTTTTGGCGCGAACTCATCCGACGTGCTCGACCGCCTGCGCTGGCTCGGCGGCGAATTTTTCACCACAATGCAAGTCGCAGTGCGCGGTCTCGCCGACGCAAATCTGAAGCCGCTGATGGCGCAGGCACTGCACATGGGCGACGAGCTGCACAACCGCAACGCCGCCGCGTCCGCGCTGCTCTTCAAGCGCTTCACGCTCGCGCTGCTGGCCTCAAAGCTCGACAGCGCCACGATCCAGCGCGCGCTCGCCTTCGTCGCCGGCAACGACCACTTCTTCCTCAACATCTCGATGGCCGCGTGCAAGTCGATGACCGACGCGGCGCACGGTGTGCCCGGCAGCAGCATGGTCACGGTCATGGCGCGCAACGGCGTGAACTTCGGCATCCGTCTGAGCGGCACCGGCGACCAGTGGTTTCAAGCGCCGGCGAACCCGGTCGATGGACTTTACTTCCCCGGCTACAGCGTCGAGGACGCCGCCGCGGACCTCGGGGATTCCGCGATCACCGAGACGAATGGGCTCGGCGGTTTCGCGATGGCGGCGTCGCCTGCGATCGTGCAATTTGTTGGCGGCACGCCCGCCGACGCGACTGCGAACAGCCGGCGCATGCTCAGCATCACGCTCGGCTCGAATCCCGCGTTCACGCTGCCGCCGCTCAATTTCGGCGGCACGCCCGCGGGCATCGATGCAAGGCTGGTGGCTGATTGCGGGGTGCTGCCCATCATCAACACTGGCATCGCGCACAAGAAAGCGGGTGTTGGGCAAATCGGCGCGGGCATCACCACGGCACCGATGGAGTGTTTCAGTGAAGCCATCGCCGCGCTCGCCGCGGAACTCGAGAAGGGAGCCGCGAAATGAGCAAGATCGCCGTCGTCGCCTTTGGCGGAAACGCGCTCGTCACCGACGCCGCGCACGATTCCATTCCGCAGCAATACGAGACCGTCTGCCGCACCGTCTCACACCTCGTCGATTTGATCGAGCAAGGCTGGCGCCTCGTCGTCTCGCACGGCAATGGCCCGCAAGTCGGCTTCATTTTGCGCCGCTCGGAAATCGCGGAGGACGAAGTGGACCCCGTGCCCGTGGATTACGCCGTGGCCGACACGCAGGGGGCGATCGGCTACATGTTTGTGAAGGCGCTGACCAACGAACTGCACCGGCGCGGCCTTGCGCGGCCTGTCGTCGCCATCGTTACGCAGAGCGTCGTCGATCCCGACGACGAAGCTTTCAAGAATCCGACGAAACCGATCGGCTCGTTTTTGAACGAAACCACGGCGCGCGCCCGGCAGAAGGCGCTCGGCTGGACGATCATGGAAGACGCCGGCCGCGGCTGGCGGCGCACCGTGCCGTCGCCGCGTCCAACGCGCATCCTCGAAACCGAAACGATCCGCAACTTGCTCGACAACGGCGCGGTCGTCGTCGCCGGCGGTGGCGGCGGAATCCCCGTGGCCGTGCAGCCCGACGGCAGCATCGTCGGCGTCGAAGCCGTGGTGGACAAGGACCTCGCCAGCGGCCTGCTCGCGCACGAACTCGGCGCGGACATGCTGCTCATCCCGACCGGCGTCCCGCGCGTCGCCATCCGCTTCGGCAAGCCGGATCAAAAATGGCTCGATACGCTCAGCGTCGAGGAAGCGCGTGGCTACATCGCCGCCGGAGAATTCGGCGCCGGCAGTATGGAGCCGAAGGTCGCCGCCGTGGCCGACTTTGTTCAGAACACGCCCGGTGCGGTTGGCGTCATCGGCGCGCCGGAAGAAATGCGCGCGATCATCGAAGGCAAATCCGGCACGCGCATCGTCAGCGGTGAAGCGAAACCTGTGGCACAGACGAGTGAACCAGCCAGTAGTTCCGGCGTCCTGCTCGCGGTCAATGGCACGCTCATGCGCGGCCTGAAACTCAACCCGAACATGCACGCCGCCGACGCGAGCTTCGTCCGCGAAACGACGACCGAGCCCGCATATCGCCTGTGGACGATCAACGACGACCATCCCGCCATGGTCCGCATGACAGACGGCACCGGTGTCGCGGTTGCGGTCGAGATTTGGTCCGTGCCGCCGTCCGGGCTTGCCGGCATTTTGCTGAAAGAACCGCCCGGCCTCACCATCGGCAAGGTGAAGCTCGACGACGGCAGCATCGTCCTCGGCGTCATCGGCGAACCGGCGCTCGTCGAAGGCCAGCGCGAGATCACGAAACACGGCGGCTGGCGCGCCTACATCGCCGCCGAAGGAGTCCCCTCGTGAGCACCGACAACCAGCTTTCGGTCTGGCGACAGATCCTGCGCGGCTTCTCACAGTGCGCCTTTCAGGCGAACGAAATCACCGGCGCCCTCTTCATCGTCGCCGTCGCGATCTTCCACTGGCGCATGGGTGCGTTCTACGTGATTGCCGTCGTCGTCGGCACGCTCACCGCGCGCGCGCTGAAGGGCATCGGCGATCTCCTCGACCTCGGGCTCTACGGCTTCAACTCCGGCCTCATCGGCCTCGCGCTCGGCAACTTTTTTCAACCCGTTCCGATGCTGTGGCTGTGGGTCATTGTTTTCGCCGCCGTCGCTGCGGGGCTGACTGTCGCCATGTCGAAATGGTTGCCGTTTCCATTCCTCGCCGCGCCATTCATTCTCACGTTCTGGGCAATCTGGCCGCTCGCCGGGACGCTCGGTATCATGCCGGTCGATCTCGGCGCCTTTCCCGCCATGGACGTGATGTTTGGAAAATCCATCATCGCCGCGCTCGGTTCCGCGCTGTTCGTCCCGAGCCTTCTCAGCGGCGTGACTTTCCTCGCCGGCATCGCCATTAGCAATTGGCGAAACGCCATCGTTGCCATCATCGGCGCATTCATCGCCAACGCCCTTGCCGTGCAAGCGGGCACCGTCGGCGGCGCGATCAACTTCGGCTTCGTCGGCTTCAACGGCGTGCTCGCCGCGCTGGCGGCTTACGTCCTCGTCGCCGCCGATCTCCGTCTCGCGATCCTCGGCTCGCTCCTCGCCACCTGGCTCGCCAGCTACGTCTATCGGGGCTTCCCAGCCCCCGTCCTCGCCTCGGGCTTCGTCCTCGCGATCTGGTTCATCCTTTTCCTCGGCTGGCTGAACCCACGCTTCGCCGCGGACAAGACCCCGGCCCGGGCGGAGATATAGTTCGCCGCGTCGTATTCAATCGGACCGCCACGCATCTTGGCTTCGTGGTGCCTTTCTCTTGGCGCGCGCGGCGTCAAAGCACGTGACGTCCTGAATGTGGCGTAAGCCCTAGGTCTTATTGTTGCCGAAGGTTCCGGGGTTATTCTCTCCTCGAGAATCACCGATAACCATGACCGATGTCAGAAGATCGAACCTCCAGGCAGGGCCGTTCGACCTGAGACTCAATTGGGCCCTCACAAGCCTCAGCGTGTTTGGAGTCACAGGAAGCGTCCTGCTGCGGTGCACAAGGATTGCGTCGATCCTTGCCGTCGCCCTCCAGATGGCGGGGTGCGCCCTGTGGACGGGGCGGTCGACGCCAAAGCAGGAAGAGGCCCAGCGCTTCGAATCCCAGCTTCAGCTCAGGGTGATGCGCTTTGCTGATGGCTACGGTGACGCGGTGGCTCGTGCGTGTGCCCGGGCCCAATCCGAAGCCACCGACTCGCGGCTGCGCTACCGTCTGGCGGATTTCCAGATCAAACAGGCGACGGCGGCCGTGCAAATCGCCGCCGGCCCGAATCCCAGTATCAACGCGGTGGACATGGTGGTGCTCGCTTCGCTCACCCGTGCCGCGGCCGCTCAAAACTTGCCGGAAGAAATGGGGAGCAAGGCGCAGCCAATCATTGAAACCTTCGCGCGTCTCGAAACGGGGGCCTGGTCCCTGGTGGACTTTCTGACGCCGGCACAAGAGGCGGATTTGCGCCGGCGCCTCACCGCCTGGGCGCCAGGTGCCGCCTCGCTTGATAGCGTCGCATTCAACCGACTGGCCGACTTTGCGAAGGCCAGCGGCATGCCTGGTGAAGAGCGAGATCCCGCCAGCAGCATCCTGGCGCTGATCGGGGCTGACCCCCTGGCCGGTCTGCGTCCAGCGGTGCGCGAAATTCAACGCAGCCGAATCCTCGGCGAACGGGCGATCTACTTCGCGGAACGCACTCCAATGCTGCTCGACCTGCAGACTCGCACTCTGACTGCCGCGCTGGCGGACATGCCGGAGAGTCAGTCGGTCCTGGCGAGCGTGGACCGCGTGAGCGATTCCGCGGCCACGATTGCGGACACTGCCGCCGCCCTGCCCGAGACCTTCAGCAAAGAGCGCGAGGCGACTATCGAGCAGTTAGTGACCGTCATGGAGAAACAGCAGGGCACGATGAAGGAGTTGCTGGCGGAATTTCGACAGAGTTTCGAAGCGGGTCGGGAGGCCTCGGATTCCATTCAGCGCATGCTGGAGACAGTGCGCAGCCTGAAAGCGCCTGAACCACGACCGCCGGGAACGGTTCCCGGACGCCCGTTCGACGTCACCGAATACAGAGAGGCTGCTGAGACCATTGGTGATGCGTCGAAGCAACTGGCGACGCTGCTCACCATGCTCCAGCAGGAGGCTCCGGATGCGGCCGTCCTGGGCGATGCGATGCGCGGTCACGGCGAACGCCTGATCGACCACCTCTACAAACGCGTTCTCGAAGCCTTCGGCGTTCTGTTCATTGGGGTGCTGCTGATCGTTCTTCTTTCACGGCTGTTCGTGGCCTATTTGAGGCGTCGGGCTGAGCGCGCCAATCGTGAAATCCGACTCGCGGCGCGGGCGCGCGAGGGAGATAAGCCCTAGGTCTTATAGCCGCCCTATACGGAGCGGCTAGGCTGGGAAAGCAGCGTTCTGATTAACACCCACTTCCAACTTCGTTATGCGACATAGTTTCCTACGCTGGATTCAATGCACGGCCACGTCATGGGCGATGCTTTCACTGGCGGCGTGCGGTCTTCCCCAGGGCGGTGAGCGCACCGTTTCCACGGCCCTGACCGGCAACGGCGGCACCTCGCTCGCGGCGGTGGTGCGGCCACGCGTCGCGGCGCATCCGGGCCTGTCGGGCCTGCACGAACTCCCCACCGGAGAAGGGGCTCTGGCCGCGCGACTGGCCCTGGCGGATGCTTCGCAGCGCAGCCTCGACGTCCAGTATTTCATCTGGAACAAGGACATGGCGGGCAAGGTCCTGCTCGAGCATCTCTTCCGTGCGGCCGACCGCGGCGTGCGCGTGCGTCTTTTACTCGACGATCTCGGCACCATGCCGACCGACGCCACGCTGCTCGCCATCGACAGTCATCCGAACATCGAGGTGCGAATGTTTAATCCGGTAGCCCTGCGTTCGCCCCGGTTGCTCGGCATGGTTGCGGACTTCGGACGCATCAACAAGCGGATGCACAACAAGTCCTTCACGGCCGACGGGCAGATCGCGATCGTCGGCGGCCGCAATATCGGCGATGAATACTTCGAGGCGAGTGCGACAATCAATTTTGCCGATCTCGACGTGGTGCTCATTGGGCCGGTGGTGAAAGAGGTGTCCAACGAATTCGACCTCTACTGGAATAATCAGTCTTCGATTCCGATCACCGCGCTGGCGCGCCAAAACGCGACGCCCGAGCAGTTCGCCGCGCAGCGGGCGGCCCTCGTCGCTCACAACGAGACCGCAAAAGCTTCCGCGTACGCGCAGAGCCTGCGCGACAGCGAATTTGCCCGGCAACTCAGGAACCGAAACGTTTCCTTCTACTGGGGTAAGGCCACGATCGTGAACGATCATCCGGACAAGGTGGCCACCTCCGCCGACAAGACGGAAACGCATCTGGCCCCGCAGTTGCGCGAGGTCGTCGATAAAACAAAGCGCGAGCTGTTCCTCGTCTCGCCTTACTTCGTGCCGGGGAAGCAGGGCGTCGAGCTCCTGGCGGGCGTGCGCCGGCGCGGCGCCCGGGTGGTCGTGGTCACAAACTCGCTGGCTTCCACCGACGGTGTCCCGGTCCACTCCAAATACCAGCACTACCGCAAGGCACTGATCGAGTCCGGCGTCGAACTCTATGAGGTCAAGCCGACCGCCGGCGCCCAGCTCAAGCGGCGCTTTCGTGAACCGGCCGGATCGAGCACCGGGGGATTGCACGCGAAGACATTCTCCTTCGATCGCCGGATTGGTTTCGTCGGCTCCTACAATCTCGATCCGCGCTCGAACAAGCTCAACACGGAGATGGGGGTGCTCTACGACTGTCCGCCGCTGGCGAAGCGTCTGCCCGAGCAGACGGAGCCGGAGCTCTCCCGGAACGCGTATCGTGTGGAACTCGACCACGGTCGCCTCGTCTGGGTGACGCATGAGGATGGCAAGGAAGTGCGCTACGACTCCGAACCCGACGCCGACTTCATGAAGCGCCTCAAGGCCCAGGTGATAGGGTGGCTGCCGATCGAGTGGTTGCTCTAATCATTTTGCCAAAACTGCTAAACCGATATCCATGCGCCAGCCTCTTGCTTCCATCTTCACGTTGCTGCTCACTGCCTCCGTCGTCCTCGCGTTGGATCCCAAGACAAAAGCGGAAATCGATGAGTTGATTGTCTTTGTCCAGAAGTCCGATGTTCGCTTCATTCGCAGCGGGACGGAGTATTCCGCAGCCGAGGGGGCGGCTCATCTGCGCAAGAAACTCGCCGCGGCCGGTGACCGGGTGAAGACCACCGATGACTTCATCAATGGCATTGCCAGCAAAAGTTATCTCAACGGCAAACTTTACTTGGTGAAGTTCGCGGATGGCCACACGCAGCCCACCGGCGAATGGTTGAAGGCGCACCTGGCCGAGACGCGGAAGAACAAACAGTGATGGTTTGGCGACCTCAGCAGCCACCGGTTGAACGGATTCAGCGATGAAAAGTAATCCCATAGTCGAACTGGAAGACATCAAGCCCCAGGGGACGACCAGGCGGCCGGTGACGCCCAGTTGGGTCGGGAGCGTCCCGCAGCTCAAACCGGGCACGTATGACGACGGTCTCCCGTTCCATCACGTCCAGTACCTCTGCTGCAAAATGATGCTGAGGCCCAATCACTTCGCCTCGCGCAAGAGCCTTTTCGAGTTCGGTGAGGTGACGCGGGCGCCCGCCGCCGAGCACGGCGTGAAACTGACCACGAAGGGATTTCAGGAAAGACCCCTGAAGATCCGCGAGGTTCTGTTCATCGATACGAACGACTTCCGCCTCTACAAGAATGCCTTCATCCTGCGTCGGCGGATTCCATACAAGGACGGCTTTCCCATTGGAGATCCGGAAATCGTTTTCAAGTTCCGGCATCCGGACATGCAATTGGCCGCCGAGACTGACGTCCGACCGCAGATCCTCGGCGCGCACCGGGTCAAGTTCAAGTGCCAGGCCCTGCCGCTCAAGGAGAGGCTCGGCGGGATCCGCGTGCTCTTCTCCCACAACGTCCAGTTCCAGCGCTCAGCGTTGGGCTTCGGCCACGAGACAGTCCTCGATATGGACAAGTTGGTGGAAATCTTCCCGGTCCTCGCGTGCGTGAAGAAGGAGCCGGGAGAAAAGATTCAGTTGGTCGGCAATACCATCGTCGAGGAGGTGCTCCAAGACATCGGCCTGCTCGATTTCGGTCACGGCGTCACGGCCAAGACCGACGTGTCGCTCTGGCGCACGCGAGGCGAGCATCGGCCGCTCATTGGGGAGTTCGCCTTCCAGATCCTATTCAAGGATCGCAAGGAACTGGCTCGGGAGGCGATGCAGCGGGCCGAGGCTTTCTTTATCGCCCTGCAGTACGCAGCCGAAGACTACATCGCCCTGAAAGCCACGAAGACGGGGATCGTTTACCGTTTGCTTGGCAACCCGCCCAACTCGCACGAGTGAGCGCAGCGCGCCCGTTGTCACGCAAAGCCGAGGCGTTCCTCGACCGATTTGGGCTCTCTTACGACCATCTGCTTGGGGTCCGGTTCGCCGTCAACGTCTTCATCGCCACGGCGATTGTCTGGTTCACCCTCCGTTGGCTCGGTGTCCGCAATCCGATCTGGGCAATCGCATCGATGGTAGCCGCCGCGGACCCGCAACCGGACGAAGCACGCCGCATGTTCCGTTGCCGCATCGTCAACGTGCTGGTCGGCTGCGCCGTCGGCTTTAGCATGCTCCTCATCGGCGACCGCAACGACTGGATGCTCCCATTCGCGCTCGCCGTGACGGTCCTGATCTCATCGTACGTGGTCCGGATCAAGACGATGTGGCGACAGGCCCCGATCACAGCCGCCATCGTCCTCGCCGCGGGGATCTCCCAGGGCGCCAAGACCGCCGGGATTGCGAGCGGGTTGCATAAAGTGGCGGAGGTGTTCTTTGGTTGTCTCGTGGGTCTGCTGGTGAGCTGGCTCATGTCGAAGATCTGGCTCGTCCGGCCACCGACGGCGCGGGCCAAACCCGCGGCATCACAGCCGGGTGAATGAAATGCGCGCGAAACTCAGCCTGGCACCAGGGCGCCGATTCGAACGACAATCCCCTTTTCAAATCTATATTCTGCCACAACCGGCGCGCCGAATCTCATACGCCCCTCTCTCGTTTCCCCATTCAGCTGGCCTGGTTGCGGACGCATCTGGCCGAGGTGCGAAAGACGAGAAAACGGTGAGTGCTGACGCACCGGGTCGGCGAGTGGCCCTTGCCTGCTTCGCCTTGGCGGCGCTGTGCGCGTGCGCCAGTCGCGAAAATCCCGTTTCCGCACCCGGGACTTCTCGCCAGAGAACCACGGACGAACTGCGCGTGATGACCTTCAATCTCCGGGTCCGCACGATTCTTGACGGGCACAACATCTGGGACCGGCGGCGCGACTTGGTCGTGGAGCGAGTGCGCGCCTTCGATCCCGACCTGCTCGGCACGCAGGAAGGACTCGACTCGATGGAGGCCTACCTAAGTCAGCAACTCGGCGATTACACATTCTTCGGCGTTGGGCGGGGCGATGGGAAAGCTGCGCGGCGAAATGTGCGGCGTCTTTTTCAAGACAACCCGCTTCGAGATGCTCGACGGTGGACATTTCTGGCTCCGTCCCACCCCGGAAAAGCCGGGCAGCCGCGGCTGGGGCGAGATCTACCCGCGCATGGTGACGTGGGTGAAGCTCGGTCCGCGCGACGGCGGACAGACCGTCTATTGGTTCAATACGCACTTCGACGCGTTCAGCCGACGCGTGCGCGCGAAATCGGCGACGCTGATGCGCGAGCGCGTAATCCAGATCGCCGGCGCCATGCCCTGCGTTGTCACCGGTGACTTCAACACCGGTCCCGGTTCGACTCCCTATCGCACGCTGATGGCGGTGCAAACGCCGCTGGCGTCCTCGCTGCACGACGTGTTCCGCGTGGCCCATCCGGTCGCAACGCGGAAGGAAGGCACAGTCCATTTCTTCACCGGCTGGCGCGGCGGACCACGCATGGACTGGATTCTCGCCACCGCGCAATTCCAGACCCTTGATGCTGAGATCGACCGCACCCGCGGACCGCGCGGCTATCCCTCGGACCACTTTCCCGTGACTGCGAGACTCCGAGCCGCCGCCGACACTTCACCGCCTCTGTTGGCGGCACGGCCCAAGTAGGGATGTGCTGAGATGTGGTGCCTCCGAATGCACCGTCGGCCGTCCCAGAGGGACGACGGAAATTAGCCGGTGGTCGAGCGCAGCAAAAACCACCGGAACCCACCCCACAAGCCCTGCGCCCCGGAGGGGCGCGGGATGGTCAAAGGTGCTCTTTCAAGATTGCTTCCTTCCGGGCGGGGGCGGTGCGGAGGAGGGCGCGGGCGGTGGCGATTTGGCTCTCCAGGGCTTCTACTGCTTGGACGAACCGTTCCTGTTCCTTCAGCGGCGGCACGGGGACGCGCAGAGCTTTCATCACGCCGGCGTTGATGTTGGCTTGGTTGATCGCTTTCGCGGCTTTGCTCTTCGCTTCGGCCTGCCACTCGGCGGCGTTCATCATGCGGGTGAGGAAAAGCGGGAGCACTTTCGCGCGGTCGGGCACGATGCGGATGAGGTAGGAGGCAAAGCAATAGTCGCCCTCCAGGTCGAAGAGCCCGGTCTTGCCGACGTGCTCGATGGAGTTGGTGCGATTGAAAAGAACATCGCCGCGGTGCAGGCGGTAGTCGGCGAAGACTTCCGGCGTGATCGCCGCGTATTTCATCGCGCCGCCGTCGGCCATCCGCCCGTCCACGATTTCATTCATACGGAAGATTTTGAAGCCGATGCGGGTTTCGTTCATCGGTTCGTTGAGGCCGTATTGCACGGCGGTGCTGAGCTTGGCGATCTCCTCGCGCGGCGCTTTCGAGGCATAGACGGCGTTCACCTTCGCCGCGATTTCCTGCTGGGCCTGCTCGATCTCGGCCTGCGCCTTGGCCGTTTCCGCATCCACGGCTTCGCATTCGGCGACAATGGTGCGCTGGGTATCGAGCGTCGGGAGCGGTAATGGCATTGAGGCGTAGAATGATTCCGGAACGCGACGATGGCCGCTGGAGCCGGTCATATTGTCGGCCGCAATTTCTCGAATCTCGTCACGGTTTAGGAACGCGAAGAGATAAGCGTTCAGAAGCTTAGCCGGATCAGCGCGCAGGACGTGGAACTCCGAACTCCCCAGTGCAATGCCGTTGCTTAGCGAAGCGGCCAAAGCGCATTTGCCGTTTTCCATGCAGGGGGTGATTTTCGCGAGGATCACGTCGCCGTCTGCAAAGTAGGTGTAGCTTCCGCGCCGGAGTTCCTCGATCGGGCGCACCTCGGTTTTCTGAATTCTGCCGTCGTCGCTCACCGCCGCCATATCGACAAAGGATACGGCGGTTCCGTCAGGCAAGGCGCGCAGCACATCCTTCGACGGGTTGATCACGCACACCTCCTCAATACGGCGAATTGGCCACTTGGATTGCACGACGACCGTTCGCTTCGCACCAAGCGCGATCTGCTTCTCGAAACTCACCCGCGAGAAATCCAGCAGCTCCGCCAGTGGCACGAGCGAGAGGTGATTCTCTAACTCCGCCGGAACTGCGGTGAGCTTCTCGAGGAAGTTCTGCGCGATGGCGTGGTTGATCTTCGCCGGGTTGTCGCGGTCGGTTTCGTCGTAGAGCGGGGTGAGATGCCGGCCATCGGCGTCCTTGAAGAGCTTGATGCCTTCGTCGCCCTTCGCGCCGCTCCACTCGTAGCCGAGGAAACGCTTCTGCTCCTTCGTATCCGTGGGGCAGCGCATGATGAGGACGGGGCCGGGCTGCTGATCGGCGAGGACGAAGTGGAGGAGTTTATCGCGCTCGACGGTCTGGACGTAGGCGAGGAAGCGTTTTGCGAGTTCGGCCTGCTTCTCCGCGTTGGTCAGCCTTTTGAACCAGCCTTTGGTGGCGAGGCCCTTCGTCTCGGTGCTGGAATCGAAGGTGCGGCGGTAGGCGAGAAAGGTTTCGTGCGCGAGGAGCGCGGCATTCGGCGCGCCGCAGAGGAGCGTCTTGTAGTCCGGGCTCGGGATGCTGATGTGCGCGGCGTAGCGGTCGAGGAGCGGCGCGTCCTTGTAGGCGACCTGTCGGCGTTTGTCGTTGTCTGTGCCTTTGAACCACTCGGCGACGCGCTCCTCATAGTGCGCGGCCGTCTCGGGGCCGATAGCTTTGCGCCGGAGAAAGAGGGCGACGGTATTCGTGCCGGTGCGGCCAAACGTGCCGGAGCCAAATTCGGCGATGGCGACGATGTCGAACGAGCGCAGGAGCAGCGCTCGGGCGGCCACGTAGGTGCCGCCACCATTCGAGAGGATGCTGGACGGGGAGGATGATCGCGGCGAGGCCGCCGGGCCGGAGAAGCTGCCGGGCGCGCTCGAGGAAAAAGGTCTCGATGGAATTGGAGCTGTCGAGGTCCTTGATCGTCGCGGTGAGAGTGTAGCGCTCACGCTCGCGTGCAGGCAGCGTTTCGAGAAAGCCCTTCACGCTGAAGGGCGGATTGGCGACGAGGAGATCGAAGGAGCCATCGGCGATCTCGCGATACGCCTCGTGCTCGGAGACGAGCGCGTCGCCGTAACAGATTTTGATGCGCGGCTGGCCATACATGAATGCGTAGACCTTCGCGATCTTCGAGAGGCGGTATTCCTTTTCCACGCCAAGGATGGCGCCGTGGTAGTCGTCCATCCGGCCTTCGAGTTTGGGATGATGTTTTTCGACGAGCGGCTTCAATTGCTTAGCCAACTCGGTGAGGAAGTGCCCCGCGCCGCACGCGAAGTCGATCGCCTTGGGCGGGACGGCGTTCTTTTCCACCATGGCCTCCAGCGGCAGGCACATGAGGAGGAAGCGGCAGATGGGGCCCGGAGTGAAGAATTGCCCCTCGGTCTGCTTCACGCCCTGATCGAGGAAGAACTCGAACATGTCGCCGAGGAACTGATTGTGGGCATCCGGCGCGGCGAGGCGGATGTCCTGCCACATCTGGAGGATTTTCAGGAGGACGTCGGCGTTCTGGTAGAAGAGCTTTTCGTTGTGAACGTCGATGAAGGAGAAATCGTTGTTCGTGAAAAATTTCTGCTGGATGAAGAGGTTCCAGACGGCGCGTTGGGTGGCGTCGGGATTGTGACGGACGAAGCGCAGCGCGGCGCTTACGTCGCTCTCGGCGATGTAGGTGATCTTTTCGCCGAGGAACTTTTCCATGCCGGCCTGGTAGAGCTGCTGGAGCCGGTCGAGGAGCTGGAAGTGGGTGTCGAAGGCAATGCCCTTCCAGTAGAATTTCAGGTCGTCGGGGTGCTGGCTTTCATCGACGAGCTTGCAGAGAAAGAGGTTAATGAGCTTGTCAAAGGCGTTCTCGCGACCGGAGACGTTGTGCTGGCGGAGGATGGTGGCGAACTCGTGATATTTCTTCTGCTGCTCGCTGGCGGAGATGGGGTGGAGATCGGCGAGGGAGTATTTGTCCTTGCCGATGTGATACGGCTGAATGTTCGCCTCGAAGATGCCGGCGGTGCGGTAGTCGAGCTTGTAGGTGTCGCGCCAAACGGCGAAGCGGGCGGGGGTGCTGGTGGCGTCGCGGAAGCTTTTGAACGTCGGGTTTTCGGCGAGATATTTTTCGTTGTCGCGATGGGCAAGGACGTGGCTCGTGTAGCGGAAGCCGGTGGCGACCTCGTTCGGCTCGCTGGCATAGAGGCAGAGGAATTGCGTCTCGCTGACCTGCGTGAGGTAGGAGAAGAGCTGCGCGCCGTCGTGGAGCGTGTCTTTCCACGCGCCGGTGAACGCTTTTCCCGCGGTCTTGCACTCGACGATGAGGAGCGCGCGCCCGTCGTTGCCTCCATATTTACCAGTGTTTGCTTCTGAAAATCACCCGCCTTTGAGGTGAGTCGTGGCTCGCTGGAGGTCCCGGTTTTGAGGGGACTCTAGGGGGTCAATGAATCAACTCAAAGTGAATGAGCAACAGAGCGTCATCGCCCTGAGTGAGCGGGGCTGGTCGAAACGCAGATCGCCCGGGAACTGGGACTGGATCGGGTGACGGTGCGCAAATACCTCGCGGCCGCCGGAGCAAAACCACCCACCCGCAAACCGGCTCCTTGGAGATTGGAAAATCAAAATCACCCGGGGTGGACACCGGCTCGGCGAGTGCTCAGAGAGTTTATGCGAGCCGTGGCGGGAGCAGATCGAGAAAGCGGTGGAGGGCGGCTTATCGGTGCAGCGGATCTATCAGGACCTGGTGAGCGAGCAGCACTTTAATGGGAGCTATTATTCGGTGCGGCGCTTTGTGCAGCGACTGCGCGCGGAGGGAGCGGAGTTGCCGTTTCGGCGGATGGAATGTGAGCCGGGCGCGGAGATGCAGGTGGATTTCGGCAGGGGGCGTGGGTGATCGAAGAGGAGGGCAAGCGCCGCGGGCCGCATTTGTTTCGGTGTGTGTTGAGTCACTCGCGCAAGGGTTACAGCGAGGCGGTGTGGCGGCAGAACACGGAGAGTTTCATCCGGTGTCTGGAAAATGCGTTCCGCTCTTTTGGCGGGGTGCCGGCGACGGTGGTGATCGACAATCTGAAGGCGGGCGTGATGCGCGCGGACTGGTATGATCCGGAACTCAATCCCAAGCTGGAGGAGTTTGCGCGGCATTACGGCACGGTGATCTTGCCGTCCAAACCGGCGATGCCCCGGCACAAAGGCAAGGTGGAGGCGGGCGTCAAATACGCGCAGAACAACGCGCTCAAGGGACGGATTTTCGCGAGTCTGACGGCGCAAAATCTTTTCCTGGCGGATTGGGAAAACAACATGGCCGACACGCGCATTCACGGCACGACGCGGCAGCAGGTGGGCCGGTTCTTTGAAGAAGTGGAAGCCCGGCCTTGCAGCCGTTGCCGGCGAGTCTTTTTCCGTGTTTGAGGAAGCGCCGCGCAGCGTGCATCGCGATGGCTATGTGGAGTTCAAGCGGGCCTATTACTCGGTGCCGCCCGAATACGTGGGTCGCAAGGTGTGGGTGCGGCAGAGCGCGGTTGCTGCGCATCTACAACAGCGGCGCGAACAGATCGCCCTGCACGCGCTGGCCGACGCCGGGAAGTTCACCACCGATCCCGGCACATCTGCACAGCCGCAAACGGCATATCATCGAGCGTGGGGCCGAACATCTGTTGGATCGATGCCGGCTGATCGGATCTTGACCGGCACCTGGGCCGAAGCGATGTACGCGGAGCGCGGTCCGCAGGGCCTGCGCGTGATGCAGGGGCTCTTGTCCCTGGCCGGAAAACATCCGGTCGCCGCCCTGGAAAAGCGGCGCGCACGGCGACCCATCACGGAGCCTGGCGCTTGCGCGATCTCAAGCGCCTGCTGGAGCTACCGGACAACGTCGTGCAGATGGACTTCCTGGAGACACATCCTCTGATCCGCCTGGAGCTTACCGTTGCCGGTCGAGGACAAGCTAGCCGCTGCTGCCGGGTAAGCTTACAGCGCTTAGCAAACCATCAAACACCCACGGAAAAACCAACCCAAACCCCAAGCCCATGAACATCCATGACCCAACTCCAAACCACCCTGCGGCAACTGCGCCTCTCCGGCCTGGTGCAAACCCTGCCCACGCGCCTGCAAGAAGCGGCCGCCAATCGCCTCGGCCACGGCGAGTTCCTCGAACTGATCCTCCAGGACGAACTCAACGTGCGCCACCAGCGCATGCTGGCCCGCCGCACCAAGGCCGCCGAGTTCCGCGCCTCAAAACCCTGGAAGACTTCGACTGGCACTTCAATCCCACCATCAACCGCAAGCAGATTTACGAACTGGCCGCCGGCACTACCTGCGCGAAGGCAAAGACGTTCTTTTTCTCGGCCCGCCCGGGGTCGGCAAAACCCATCTGGCCAGGCCCTGGGCTACGAAGCCATCAAACAGGGCAAGGAAGTCCTCTACCGTTCCATCTTCGATCTGGTGCGCGACTTCATGAAAGAGGAAGCCTTCAAGCAGCAGGACAAAACCCTGCGCAACTACCTCAAGCCCGATTTGGTCATCATCGACGATATGGGCCTCAAGGCCCTGCCCAAACACTCCGGGGAATATCTGCTGGAAGTGATCATGCGCCGCTACGAAAACCGCTCCACGATCATGACCAGCAACCGCCCCTTGGAAGACTGGGGCAAACTCTTGAGCGACGTGCCCACCGCCGGGGCCATCCTCGATCGTTTCCTCATCACGCCACGGTCATTGCCATCACCGGCGCAGCTACCGGCTCAAAGACGCGCCTGGGGTGGAAAGCGCATGGGGGAAAGCGCACAGCGCATCAGGACAGAGATGAGTTCGCTAAGGCACACAGCGGCGATAACCGCGCTTCCGCCGCCACACACGCCCAACGGCTTGATGGGGGCTGCGCGCCCAAACGCGCGCTGCGCGGCAGGCGTTTGGGGGGAACACTCGCGCTCGCGCTTGGCGCTGTCGCGGGATTAAACGTCTTGAATCCAACCTCAACTCGTTATGAAACCCACCCAGGGGTGGGTGATTTTGAAGCGCAAAGTGGTGGGTGATTTTGGACCGTTGATGGGAGGATGTCGGCGCGGCCGCTCTTGGCGTCGTGGCCGAGTTTCCATTTGGGCTCCAGCTCCAAGTGGCGCGCTTCGTAGCCCTTTTCCAGCAAGCGATGGACGCACTCGAAGACGACAAAGTTCTCCGGCGCGGAGAAGTTGCAGGTCTGCTGTTCGTGAACGGTGAGGCTCTCCGGGTAGATGAACTTCTCGTTCTTCGTGTCCACGGTCAGGCGTGCGGCGGCGATGGCCTTTGTCCACAGACCTCCGTTCTTGATGAATCCCAATGAGGGAAGGCGTTCAAGAAAAGCATCTCGCGTCATGACGGCGCTGAGTTAATCGCCCGCCGGGGCTCTCACAACTGTGAAATGCCGCACCGCTGCAACTGGCGATTGAGTGGGCACAGTAGTGCCCAAACACCCTGCCATCGTCACCAGCGAAAAACTGTGCGCCCAACTGGCCGCAGTGACGCGGGAGATGCGCGAGGAGCGTGCGCTCTCGCAGAATAAGGTCGCGGCTACCGCCGACCTGAGCTGCCAGATGATTGGTTATGTGGAGAAGCAGAAACGCACTCCCTCGATTGATGTGTATGCCCGCATCGCGTTCGGTCTGGGAGTGAAGCTGTCCGACCTGATTGCCGAAGCCGAGCGACGTGCCGGCATCAAGTGATACTGATTCGCCTTCGTTACCCATTGCGGACCTGGCGACGCCGTATTTGTGCGGGGAAGCTGTGTTCGTGGTGCGGGAGCAGGGTTCGGCAAGACAACCACGTTTCCCGCGCCCCTGCCGGGGCTCATCGCTTGTGGGGCGAGGTTCCGGTAGTTGGCACCACCGGCCAATTTCCGTGAAGCTTCCAGCGTCACGAAATGCACGGCGCGCGCGGCGTGGTGCGATCAGAACCGTGTGATCAATTACTTTCCCGGAAGGACATCGCCAGGGAGTTCGATCAAACCCTTGAGAGCCCTGTCGGCGCCTTTTTCCGCCTCTGTCCTGGTAGATTTCCTCGCGGCTTTGCCGATCAGGTGAAAGCCGGGGATGCTCTTGAACCGCCAGCGCACGTCATCCATCGGGCCTTCGCCTTTGAATTCCAGCAGGAAAGTGAGCAAGACCGTGACGAGCCCCGGGAGTCTCCGCAGTCTCCCCTTCGCGGTGAACTGAGCGTATTCGCGCTCGAGATCAATCTCGCCGCCCGCTTCAACGCGGACCTGCCGGCTGACGAGCTTCAGATCGTCGAGAAACAGGGTGCCACCCGAAATCCGATGATTCACGCTCATCGTCGATGGCTCATTCTTGCGAAATCCCGGCGCCAGTATGTCGAACACGAGATGCAGCGGGCCGAGAATTGGCATGCGACCGAACTCCGCCCCGCCGATGCTCATCGCGCCTGAACCGGCGAGCGACGCCGGATCGAATTCACCGCCACCCTTCCAATCGAATTGCACAACACCAGGCGCCGTCTGCGCGCCGCCAAAACTGTTAACGAACGATTGCAGTTGGGCACGATTGATCGCGAACTGCGTCTCGAATCGCCCTTTCTTCTTTGCTGAAGGCAGATAGACCAGCGTCCTCGGCGCGTTGAAACTTCCCTCCCAGAGGCCCGCCTTGAAATCCGAGATCGACACCACCCGCTTCTCGACGCGCACCGAAAACTTTGGCTGTCGCAGTGCGATCTTTGTTTCACCTCTCGCGTAGACGAGGTCGCCACCGAGCGCGGCGTCCCCAGTCCCGCGGAAGTTCTCAGGGTGATCCACCGGAATCTCTCCCACGACGTTGATTCGCCAGGCGCTCTTCCAACTCAACGGAATGACACGTGGCTGCTTTTGCCTCGCGCTAAAGCTCTTCCTGACGGATTGCGACCGCGCACCGTTGAGTGTGAGCTGCGTTTCGAATCGCAGTTTCCTATCCTTCGAGGGCAGGCGAATCTGCGTCTTCGGCGCCTTGAGACTCCCCTCCCAGAGGCCCGCCTTGAAATCCGAGATGGTCACCACCTGCTGCTCGGTGCGGACTGAAAACATCGGTTTCTGCAAGGCGATGTTGGTTTGGCCGCTCGCGTAGACGAAGGAGCCGTTGAGCGCCATGTCGCCACTCCAGCGGAAGTTCTCGGGCTGATCCATCGGGACCTCTCCCGCAACGCTGATTTGCCAGGCGCCCTGCCAATCCAAAGGATACACTCCAGGCTCCTTCCGCGCTTTGCTGAAGCTGTTGATCATCGCCTGCGGTCGAACACCGCTGAGGGTAAACTGTGTCTCGAATTGCAGCTTCTTCTCCTTCGAGGGGAGATGAAACTGGATCCTCGGCGCATTGAGATTTCCCTCCCACAGGCCCGCCTTGAGGTCCGAAATCGACACCACCTGCTCCTCGACGCGCACGGAGAATGTCGGCTTCTGCAACGCGACGTTGGTTTCGCCGCTGGCATAAACGAGGTCGCCCTCGAGCGACATGTCGCCACTCCAACGGACGTTCCCGGGCTGATCCATCGGAATCTCTCCCGCCCCGCTGACTTGCCAGGCGCCCTGCCAATCAAACGGAACCACACGAGGCTCCTTCCGAGCTTCGCCGAAGCTGTTGATCATCGACTGTGATCGCGCATCGCTGAGGGTAAACTGTGTCTCGAATTGCAGATTCTTATCCTTGGAGGGCAGATGGACCTGAATTCTCTGCGCGTCGAGATTTCCCTCCCAAAGCCCTGCGGTGAGGTTCGAGATCGAAACCACCTGCTCCTCCATGCGCACGGAAAAAGCCGGCTTTTGCAGCGTGATGTTGGTTTTGCTGCTGGCGTAAACGAGGTCGCCATCGAGCGCCATGTCGCCATTCCACCGGAAGTTTCCGGGCTGACCGATCGGGATCTCTCCAGCGACGCTGATCTGCCAGGCGCCCTTCCAATCCAGCGGAATCACATCCGGTTCGTTCCGCGCTTCGCTGAAGCTTTTGATCATCAACTGCGGTCGTGCACCGCTGAGGATAAACTGTGACTCGAATTGCAGCTTCCTTTCCTTCGATGGCAGATGAATCTGAATCCTTTTTGCATTGAGATTTCCCTCCCAGACAACGGCCTGGAAATCGGAGATCGACACCACCTGCTCTTCCACGCGCAAGGAAAACGCGGGCTTTTGTAGCGCGATGTTGGTTTCGCCATTTGCATAAACGAGGCCGCCGTCGAACGCCATGTCGCCACTCCAATGCGCGTCCTCGAGGCGATCCACCGGGATTTCTCCCGCGCCGCTGATTTGCCAGTTCCCGCTGGTGCTCATCGCAGACAAACCGCCGACGGCGTCCGGCACGAGGGCGCGCGCCAGCGACAGCAAGTCGATCCCCGAATCAAATTTGCCAATGCGGATGACCCGACGGCCGGGATCGAAGGCCCCGGCGATCTCTGCTTTCCGGCCCGCATACCCGATGCGCACATGATCGATCTCGATCGGTGAATTTGAATTCTGCTTGCCAATGGGGATCTTCACCGCCGCCTGCATCAGGTCCCACCGCTGCCCGCGCCATTGAAAGTTTGCACCATCAAACGTCATCGTGGCTTCCATGCCGCGGTCATCGGGAAGTGAATGCAGCTCCATCGTCAGCACCGGTTCATCCTTCTCCGGTTGAAACTTCAGCCCCTCCTTCACCGACTTCAGCCAGTCGAGATTTACACTGCGGAACAAGCCCTCGCGTTGCGTCACTTGTTTTGCGGCGGCGACCGCCTCGGCATTTCCAGCATGAGCTGCGGCCACAAACGCGCATTTCGCTTCGATCCGCAATCCTTGCAGACTCCCCTGACACTGCTCCAGATCGGCCTTCCCCGGCTCGATGTGCAAGAGCATGTCTGTATGTTCCATTCTCGTCTCACCCTCGCCGGTGCCGAGCAGGAGCGGCGCATCCGTCATCTGGAAGGTCGCCCTGTCCCAGCGAAACTGTGACCGGTCGGTTCTGCTCGCCGTCACCATGCCAAACAATGCCAGCCGGTCTTGCTTCGCCGCGTCGCGATACAAAGCCAGGCCATGCAGCCGGACCCCTGATCCGGGCAGCCAGTCGGCGGATTGCCAGGCGATAAAAACGCCGTCCTCTGCCAATCGCTCCCCGACCTTGCCCGCCACCAACTCGCCGATCTTTCCCCGTCCGAAGAAATACCCAGCAACGGCGACAGCCACGGCGAACACAGCGATGCCGAGCAAAATCCGCAGCCGACGGCGGCGCGCCGGAGGGCGCGGATGAGGCAGGGGATCGCTCATACGTTGTTCGTGGTTATTACCGCGCCTGTCCCACCAAAGCAATTTCCTGCCTGAGGGATATGGCCCTCGATCTACTTCTCGCGTGTTCAGCGACCAACCGGACCAGGATCGGGTTGTGGTCCGACGATTTCACCACGGGAGATTGGGCTTCCACCACCGAGAACCCACGAACGAACAGATAGTCCAAATGCCGTCCGAAGGCACGTCGGCGATCATCGGGAAACGGCTCGACCGCCGTCAATCCGAGCCGCTTCGTCACCTCGCCGAGCACCGCGTGCCGGCGAAGGCTCCAGGTATTGAAGTCTCCGCCGAAGATCATCGGTCCGTCGTGATGAATCAGTTCCTTCGCGACGGCCTCGAGCTGTTCGCGAAAGCGGACGAGTCCGAGAGAAAAGTTGATCCCGTGCAGATTGGCCACCGCGAGCTTTTCCCGGCGGCCGGCGAGCAGATAGTGGGTGACGATGGCCGATTTCGGCAGGGGAAAAAGCGGCTCGCGGCTTCGCAGCGCCCACCCATCGACCGGCGCGACCCTGGCCGCAATCATGACGCCACGATCCAACCCGCGAAGGGCAAAGGCGTCGGCCAATTGCCAGGAAAATCCCGCGCGGTCGATCGCCTCGCGCACGGGTGTTTCGAGGACCGCCTCCTGCAGCAGGAGCAAGTCATTCTTCGCGGCGAGCCGTGCGAGATCGCCGGGAAGGTCCGCATGCTGCGCCTTGTGAATGTTCCAGGACAGCACCCGCAAGGCACCGGGGTCAAAGGCGTTCGCTCTGGCGTGGGCAGGCGAAGTCAGAAGACGATCCTCTTTCGGCACAGTCGCGCAGGCGGCAAACATGAGCGCAACCGCACCAAGAACGGAGCGTCCCAAAGTGGACTGCCATGGTGCGCTCAAAACCCGCCACCCCAGCGATATTGCCATGCGATTCCAACCGCTTCGAAGTCGTGGTCGCGATGGGCGTTGTAGCCGGTGATGCCGTAGAGCTTCACGGAATTGTACCGGTTTACCGGCACCGCGAGGGTGGCGCCGAAGCGCAAGCCTTCCTGCTCGTCGTTGTTTTCGACACCATCGACGGTTGTTTTTCCGCCCACGAAGTAGCCCGCATTCAGCGCCAGCCAGCCGCCCGGCGCGAAGGAGTAGGTCACGCCTGTCTGCACGGCGATCAGCGGACCAACCTGACGCGTCTGGCCGCCGAAGAAATCGCCGTTGTCCGTATAAAATGTTACGCCCGGAGTGAGTTCGACGGTCCACGGGCCGAGCGCTTTCGACAAACCGATCTCCGGTTTGAAGGACCAGCGATTGGTGCCGATATTCACGAGCTTGTCGGAGTTGTATTGGCCGAGCGGCGCCGTGATGCGCAGGCTCGCGCCGAGGATGAAATCCTGCCGGTAGTCCTTGAACTCCGCCGCGGTCAGAGCCGGCGCGCCGACGAAGTTGATCGAGAAGCGGAACGCCGGATCGGCGAAGCCCGTGACGTAACGCTCGCGCGGCAGGCCGAAGACGAGGCCCTTCGCGGCGAGTGACGTGTAAGGCAGGATCAGGTCGAACTTCGCCGACTTGCCGAACACGTTGAGCGTGGTGGCGTAGGCGAAGACACCGACGTGCGCATTGTTGCTCACGTTGTCGAGCGGCAGCGACGGATCAGTGAGGACGGTGCCTTTCACGTAAGCATATCCGGCGATGGCGAAACTGAGGCCGGTGGGTGAGTTACTATACGCCCGCGGCTCGAGGTCCTGCGCGCGGAGCGTCGCGCAAAGCATCGCTGCAACGAGCGCGGCTGCGGTGGCGCGAGGGTTCACGCGAGGATGATTACGGAAAAAACTTGCCTGTGGTCGATAGGACTAAGGTCCGATAGGAAGCCGTGCGCCGGCGGCGCATGCTCACTCTGCTTCGGACTCAAACCTCCTCACGATCCTCATGAAATCCATCGTCAGCAAACTTTCCGCCCTCGTGGCCGCGTACGGGCTTGCCGCCTGCTCCACGGTCACCGTCACGACCGACTACGACCACTCGGCACCGTTCGGCAAATACAAGACCTACGCACTCGCACCCGCCAGGCACGGTCAGACGCTCTCCCCGGCATCGGAAGCGGCACTGCGCGACGCGCTCCGCGCCGATCTCGCCGCGCGCGGGATCACCGAAGTCACGAGCGGCCATCCGGATCTGGCCATCGTGCGCCACGTTTTCCTCACGGACAAAGTTTCGGTGCAGCAATACTCCAACTGGGGCTACGGCTATCACGGCGCCTGGCCTTACGGCTACGGCTCCTACGGCATGTGGACCGGTGCGCCGGTCACTTTCGTCGATGTGAGCACCTACACCGAGGGCACGCTGATTCTCGACGCCGTGGACATGCACACGAAAAAACTCGTCTTCCGCGGCACCGGCACAGCAGTCGTCGGAGGACCGGAGAGCAATGCGGAGAAGATCCGCGACGCGGTGAAGAAGATGGTCGACGCCCTTCCCAAATGACGTCCGGCGCAACACGCCCTCCAAACCAATTTCGATTCGCGAGGATCGAACGAGAGAAATAACCGAGACAAACCCAACCAGCTCGCCTGGTGCGACACCGGCCTGGCGGCTCGCAACGGGCCGGGGGGCGCCGTGGGTAAAAATCCCGACGCCAAAGAAACGATGGTCGTCGCCATACTCCAACCCGCCGGGCTAAGTGCGGTTCGCGAACAATTATAGCGGGCCTCAATGAGGTCTTGAGCTGGGAGGCGGACCCCGCGAAACCAATTCCATGACGAACTCTCCTGGTTCCGAAATCGCGCCGCCAGAACCGCCCCGACAGCGCTGGGTCGAGCCGGTCACGGCCGTGCTCATGGCGATGGCGACGCTCAGCACGGCGTGGTGCTCGTATCAATCCGCGGCGTTCACACGGCGGGCGAACCGGTTGATGAATGAATACAGCGCGCTCGAACGTCACGCCGGTGTCCTCACACTGCAAGGCATGCAGTCGGCGACGATTCACACGGCGATGTTCATGCAGATGCTCGCGGCCCAACAGGCGGGCAACGAAAAGCTGGCGGCCTTCTACGTCGAGCGCTTCCCGCCCGATGTACGTAAGGCGTACGACGCCTGGCTCGCACAAAAGCCCTTCGAGAATGTGCGGGCCCCTGCGCATCCATTCGTGCCGGAGCTCTACGAGTTGCGCGGCACTCGCGAAGCCGCCGAAGCCAGTGAGAAAGCGGCAACGGATCTCCAGGAATCGCGCACCGCCGGGAGCGTCTCCGGCCAGTATCTCGCCAACACGGTCCTCTTCGCCGCGGTGCTCTTCTTCGCCAGCGCTTCGGGAAAATTCGAGCAGCGGCGCGTGCGGGTCGTCGCCTTCGCTTTCGCCGCCGCGGTCTTCACCTTCGCCGTCGTGCGCATGGCGATGCTGCCGCAATAATGCTTGTTGTTGGCCGGAAGCCCAAAGTTGGTGCAGGACGAACTTTGAAACCCGTGGATTAGCACACCGCCGCCGGTCAACCGCGCCCAGCCGGACTGAAGCGGGCGGAGAACTCGGGCGCCGTGCTTGGCCGGCAGTGGAACGAGAAACTTGTTTCGGGACGCGGCGCTTTCTGCTGCTTTTACCGCCCTGCGTTATTCCGCTCGTTAAATCGTGCTCCTCAGAAACCAACTCTCCATGATCCAGACTCGCTCCATCGGCCTCTTTGCTCTCGCCGCCTCGCTGGCCCTCGCCAGCTGTGCACAATACGCCACGGTCACGCAGAAGCAGCCGCAATTTCACCCTGCGACCGGCGCGAACGGTGCACTCGTCTCGGCCGACCAAAACATCACCAGGGCTCTGCGACAGGAAAAGCGCGAGCCTCTGGTCGCGCTGGGTGAACTGCTCACCGCCGCCGACGTGGCCGGGGATCAGCTCGCGCGCAATCCTTCCAGCGTCGCCGCGCGCAATTCCTACAACTTCGCGGTCGCACGCGTTCTTGGCATCATCCAGAAGGCGAAACTCGATCCGTGGTCGCAGCCGCTGCGCGTGCCGGCGGCAGGTGGCGACTATCTGCTCACGCGCCGGCCCGACCCGCGCCCCACGTGGAATCCAGCCCTCTACGACTTTACGCCGGCGGACGAATTCGACCTGAAGGGCAGCTACGTCGCCGAACACGAGGTCAAGGAAGGCATCGGCGCACCAACCGTGGCGATTGGGCGCGGGGAGAACGCGAACGCGCGGAAAGATTTCGCCATTCCGAAAGTTTACTATGGCGTCACGGCGTTAATTCGGTTCGAGGGGCGGCGCGCGGTCTTTGCCTTTGAAGATCCGCTCTCCACCGAGCGGGTGAAATTCGGCGGGCACAGCTTTCCCCTGGCCGCAGACTACACCGTGCCGATCGCGGTGCTGCTCGCGGGCACCAATCCGAAAAAGCTGGAACTCACGCGCCTGTTGCATCCAGCCCGATATGCGGAGACCGCGCGCATCTCGCGGCTGCAACCCTACGATCCGAACAAAACTGTCGTGCTCGTGATCCACGGCCTCATGGATTCGCCCGCAACGTGGACGCCAATGATCAACAACCTGCGCAGCGATGAAGAGATCCGGCGCAACTACCAATTCTGGTTCTACAGCTACCCGAGCGGCTACCCGTATCCGTATTCCGCCTCGATCCTGCGACGCGAACTCGACGCCGTCATGAAGCGATATCCACTACAGAAAAAAATGGTTGTCATCGGGCACAGCATGGGCGGCTGCATCAGCCGGTTGCTCATCACCGACACGGGCAACAAGATCTGGATGGACATCTTCGGAAAGCCGCCGGAACAGGTGCCGATGTCCGACGAATCGCGCAAGCTCCTCACCGAGGCACTGATCTTTCAGCACCGCCCGGAAGTCGGGCGCGTGATCTTCATCTCGGCGCCGCTGAAAGGCAGCGACCTGGCGACCAATTGGCTGGGCCGCATCGGTTCGAGCCTCGTGAAATCTCCGGTGACACTGCTCAAGGTGGGCAGCGAAATGATGAAAGTCGTCACCTTTCAGTCCGACGATCTCAATCTAAAGCGCATCCCGAACAGCGTGGACACGCTTTCGCCGAAGAACCGCTTTGTGAAAGAGATTAACACGATCCCCGTCGAGAAGGGCATCCCCTATCACGTCATCAGCGGCGACCGCGGCAAGGGTGGCAATAAGGACACCACCAAACCCGTCATGTCCGACGGCATTGTCCCGTATTGGAGCAGCCACATGGACGGGGCCGTCAGCGAACTCGTCGTTCCTTCCAGCCACAGCGCGCACCAGAATCCGCAGGCGATCGCCGAGGTGAAACGCATCCTCAAAGAGAACGCGGACCGGTAAACGAGGACGAGCCGGCTGGGAGAAGGCGCGCCGACCAATCACTGCACTGGCGCCAGCAGCCGGGAGGTGCGGGCCGCGAGGCGGAACCACCAGGGGCGCGCGGTGAAATCCGCCGCGGTGGCGCGCGTGCTCCGGGCGAAGTCGGCGGCGAACATTGCCTCCGCCGAGCGCACCGTGGCAGGCTCCGCGAAAAGGAGTGTGATCTCGAAGTTCAGGCGGAAGCTGCGGTTGTCGAAGTTCGCCGTGCCGATACCGCAGTAGTCGTCCACGAGGATCGCCTTTTCGTGGAGGAAACCTTCGTTGTACCGCCACGTCTGCACGCCGGCTTTTTCCAGCTCCGGCAAAAAGGTGAAGCCGGAGAGATAGACCAGCTGACTGTCAGCGTGCGCGGGGATCAGGATCGTACGTCCACGCCACGCAAAGCGGCGAGCCGGAGCGCGGAAAGCGGGTGATGAATCTATCGAGAAGCGCACTGTACATGCGCGCAACGTATCAGCCCGTGGCTATTTCGTCTTCGCGGTCTTGAGCGGTGGCGGGGCTTTCGGCGCTGCGGGAAGTTTCTGCGGCTGACCGGCGGGTGCGGGCTCGGGCATGCGCACGAGCAGCCACGTCTGCGTGCGCTCGGCGCCGAAGTGAATGGCGAGTGGTGACACGTCCTGCGTGAGGTTCGCGAGACTGGTGACGAAAATCGTCTCCTTGTTCTCGCCGATACGCCACGCGACGCGCTGGCTGGCCTTGTCCACCTGGCCGGCAATGGGGCGCTGATCTTCCGAAATAATACTTTTGTAAGCTCCGGTGATTACGCCCGCGCGGTTCACCGAGATCTGGAAGAACATGACCGGGTCACCCTTCTCCTCCTGCGAGAGCGCGAAGACGCCGAGCGGCATCCACTCCTACCGGCTGTCCCTCGGCGGGCGGCAGCGGCGGCGGCGGTTGCTCGACGTTCACCGCAAGGTCGATCATCGGCTGGGTGTATTGCGCGGCGGGAATGGGCTGGTTGTCCACATAGACCGTGTCACCCTCGTAAATGACGTTCATGCCGTAGTCGATATAGACTGGGTCGGGCGTGATTCCGTCGATGAAGGGCAACCGTGGCGCCAAACGCGGCCGGCGCCCACCACCACCACGGATTCGAAACGTAGCTGCCACCCCAGCCGACGCCCCAGCCACACGCAACCCCACCAGCGGTCGTCGAAAACATCGTCGTAGAAGTCCCGCGTGTTATCCCAAATTTCGTCGGCGCGGTCTCCACGGTAGTCCCACAACTCCTCGCGGTGGCTCCTGCCAGTCTTCGCGGTTCTGGTCGCGCCAGTTCTGACGATCCTCCCGGGCGGAATCGAGGTTATTCCAGCGTTGATCCTGATTCTTGCAAAAAATCGTTGCGCGCCTGGGAGCGATTATCGGCGCGCTGATTCCAGGCGTCGTTGCGATTGTCCACGCGCTGATTCCACTGCTCGTTGCGGCCCTGCGAACGTTCATTCCAATCCGGGCGCTGCTCGGGTTGCACCGGACGCTCCTCCGGCGCCGGGACGCTGGCCCATGCCGGGCCGCTCGCCGGGAAGCTGCGAGGGACGATTGGCGAGCGCGCCACCGAGCGCAGCACCTCCCGCCGCACCACCGGCAACACCCAGGAAATTGCCGACGTCGCCCTGATTCGGACGCTGGCCGGGTTTGGCGCCGGGACGATCGGCTATGCCCGCGCCCGCGCCCGGTTTGCTGGGAAGTTGCGACGGCCGGTTGGCAGTGCCAGCTCCGGGACGACGGCGCGCCACCGGGGCGATCCGCTCCACCAGGCCGTGCCGGCTGCTGCGACGGGCGATTGCCAGACGGGAAGCTGCTGGAAGCGCTATTGCCGCCCGATGGCCGATCACCGCCCGCGGGACGCTGCGACGGCGAAGCCGGCACACGCCCGCCGCCGCCGCCGGAGGGTTGCTGCGCGGGACGCGAAGCCTGACCGCCGGAAGGGCGTGAAGCGTTTCCACCACCACCGGATGGCCGGGAGGCATTGCCCCCACCGCTGCCGGAAGGCCGCGAACCGCCACCGGAAGGCTTTGAGACGTTTCCACCGGACGGGCGCGAACCACCGCCCGAGGGGCGCGACATGTTTCCCCCGCCACCACCGCCCGAGGGACGCGACATGCTTCCTCCGCCGCCACCGCCACCGCGCGAACCGCCTCCGCCTCGCCCACCACCACCGCCACGCCCACCACCGCCGCGTCCTGCGTAAGCGGTTGCACTTTCAAAAAACACGGCGAGCGCCATCGCCACCGCCAGCATGGATGGAAGTCGTGAACGCATGGCGTCAGTTTCCTTTCACGCGGTTGATCTCGATGCGACCGATGCTCGGCTGCGGATCGCCGTCGAGCGTGCGGTTGTTCGATTCCCAAGTGAAGCGATCCGCGCTCACTTTGGTGATCGTGCTGTCGCCGCTGGTGCGGCTGCCATCGGGGGCAAAGCCGGTCTCGCGGAGCAGCCAGCGATTACCGTCCTGCGTGAAGGAGCCTTCGGCAAAACCACCCTCGCCGTCGAAGGTCCACGAACGTAACCGCTCCTGGGTCGGATCCCAGCCGATGACCTGCCAGCCTTCGAGCGTAACATCGCCCGCACGTTTCACGGTTACGTTGCGCGTGAGATAATTCCCGCCGCGCGCCCAAAGATATTGGCTGCTGATGGAAAGATCGTCCGACTTGTCCGTCTCCTCCCACTGGCCAATGAGCCATTCGAGTTCCACCAAGTGGTCGCGAGGGTTCAACTCAGGCACCGGGGATTCGATGAGCTGGTTGATCTTCCACTTGCCGTCTTTCTTGATGTAAATGGCGGTATAAAGCGCGCTGGTCTCGTCGCCGTCTTTGGCCGTTACCGTGGTCGAACCTTTTTCCAGCACGGTCTCCGGCCCGAGCAGGCGCACGGTGTCCGCGGCGATGGCGAGCTTCGAACCGCGATTGGCCGCGAGCCCGGCGCGGATCGCACCTTCGATGGCCCCGCGTCCGCTGAAGGTGCGGCCGTCGTCCGTGGTGTAGTCGGCGTCTTCGGCAAAGAAATTCGGCGAGCGCTTTCACGTCGGATTTGGCGTAGGCGGCTTCGTAGGCGCGGTCGTTGGCGAGCACGCCGGCCTTCTCGGGAGAAGTGTCCGCGGGAGCTTGGGCAAAGCTCGCACAGGCGAGCGCGACGGTGATGGCGGCGACGAGGGTGATGGTCTTCATGCGGTGGGTGATTTTTAAAAAGGGTCTTCAGCGTGCTCCCATCGCGATGGAGCGTCCATAGGACCAAAGTCCGATAAGCCGTCATCCCGCGCACCGGGTGCCGCTTTCACCAGCGACTTGACCGATCGCCGCCTCCCCGATGATAAAATGACGAGGCTTCCCTACATTCGTGTCCTCAAAAACTCCACATCCCAAGGCGCCGCCGCCACCCCATGCCGCACTGGTCTGCATCGTGGATGACGACGAATCAGTTCGGCGGGGCTTGGCGCGATTGTTTCGCTCTGCGCACCTGTCGGCGGAAACTTTCCCGTCGGCTCACGCCTATCTCGACCGCGCCGACCACGACGGCCCGACTTGCCTTGTGCTCGACGTGCAGATGCCCGAACTCGACGGCCTCACCCTCCAGAAGACGCTCGCTCATCGCGAGGCGCAGATCGTTTTCCTGACCGGCCACGGCGACGTGCCGATGTGCGCCGACGCGATGAAAGCGGGCGCGATTGATTTCCTGACCAAACCCGTCGATGACGAGGACCTGCTGCGCGCCGTCAATCGTGCGCTGGCACGATCCGTCGAAGTGCGCAAAGCCGCGGCCGAACGCGCGGCGGCGCGCGCGAAGCTCGACTGCCTCACGCCGCGCGAGTTCGAGGTCATGCAGCACGTCATAGGCGGCCTGCTCAACAAACAAATCGCTGACGGCCTCGGCGCCGCGGAGAAGACGATCAAGATTCATCGTGGCCGAGTGATGGAAAAAATGGGCGTCACGTCCGTGGCGGAGTTGGTCCGCGTGGCGCAGTCCGCGGGCGTCGCACCGCGAATGACGCGCTCATCGCCGAGCGCCGCCAGCAGCGCCTCGAGGTGTTGAAGCCATCGGCAGATCAGGCGCAGCGGGGCGTCGCGCTCAAGGAAGCAATGGACATGGATAAGGCGCTCCAGATCGCGATCGATGATCTGCGCCGCAATTTCAGACGCTCTTCCAGCGCTACCATAGCTACGTGACCGAACTCACCGCGCTCCACGCCAGCGAGGCGACGCTCGCCGCGAAGACTGCGTCGCGCTGACGCGGTGCGGCCAGCGCGCCGACTGCCCCGCTGCGGGTAAGCGGGCATTTGGGTTTTACGCCTCGTGCGCCAAAGGTAACGATCGGCGGAGGAATGCGTTTTCGATTTCCAGCGCTACTGCTCTTCGCTCTTTGCTTCGCCACGTCCGTGGCGGCACAGGTGGCTGAGCGGGCGAGAACCGGAGCCGAAGCGCGTGCTGGTGCTCTACGGGGAGCGGTTGGAGTTGCCCGCGCTTCATGCGGTCGATTCTGGGGTTGCGGGAGGCGTTTGCGGCCCGAGGCGGGGTGGAAGTGTTTACGGAGAATTTTGACTCTGCGCGTTTTCCGGTGGCGCAACACACGGGCGCGCTGGTCGATTGGCTGCGCGACCGCTATGGCGCGCGGAAGCTGGATATGGTGGTCACGACCGGGTATGAGACGCTGCAATTTGCCCTGGCCCAGCGGGCCGAGCTTTTCCCAGGCGTGCCGATCACTTACTGCCTTGGTCGAGCGGCATCAACTGGCCGGCCAGACATTGCCGCCGGATGTGAACGGTGCATTCGTGTTCTACGATTTCCGTGGGACCGTCGAACTTGCCTTGAAACTTCAGCCCGGCGTGCGGGATGCGGTTTGCGTGTTTGGAACGACTGTGCATGACCGGCAGGTCGGACAGGAGGCGCTGGCGGCTCTGGCGAAGCACCCCGAGTTGCATGTGCGGCAGTTGGACACGACGCCGTATGCCGAGATTCTGGAGCAAGTGCGTCACCTGTCCGCGGAGAGCATAGTGTTTTATGTGAACATCCAGCGGGACGCGCGCGGGACAGACACGCTTTCCGACGCTTGTCGCCGAGGAACTGAGCGCGGCGTCGAGCGTGCCGGTCTATGGCATCCCCGCGCATTGGCTCGAACGGGGACTCCTGGGTGGTGCCATGACCGATTATGAGTCGTATGGCCGGGAGATCGGTGCGCTGGTAGTGGCGCGGCTCGACGGCCGGTTGTCGATTCCGAGAGAGGTCGCGTCGAGTCCAATGGTCATCAATTGGCACGCGCTGAAAAAGTGGCATGTGCCCGAGAGCCGCGTGCCGGCGGAAGCGATCGTGCGCTTCAAACCACCGTCCCTTTGGCAGGAGCACCGCGGCGTTATCATTGGTATTCTCGTGGTGGTGGCGATGCAGTCGGCGCTGATCGCCGGGCTGCTGATCAATCGCGCCACGCGGCGCCGGGCGGAGCGCGCGCTTGCCGAGAGCACTGAGCGTATGAGCCTCGCGGCGGATGCGGCAAATCTCGGGTATGTGGGTGTGGGACGTTTCCGGCGACGATGCGTGGATGACGGAGCAGGGCCGTGCCCTGTTCGGCTTCAAACCGGACGCGCGGATCGACTACGCGGCCGTTCTCGATCGGGTGCATCCCGAGGATCGCGCGGGGCGCGAAGCTGCCCTGAAGCGAGCGCTGGAAACGCGGGGCGAATACGAAATGGACTATCGCGTGCAGACGCCGGAGGGGAGGCGAGCGCTGGGTCAGCGCGCGCGGTCGGTGCGTGGGCTCGGCAAACGGCAAAGGCCCGAAACTGCTCGGCGTCTCGATGGATGTGACGGCGCGCAAACAAGCGGAACTGGAAGCCGCGGAGCAGCGTGCGGAACTCGGCCACCTTTCCCGCGTGGCGCTCGTTGGTGAAATGGCCACCTCGCTCGCGCACGAACTGAATCAGCCGCTCACCGCCATCCTCAGCAACGCCCAGGCGGCGCGGCGCTTCATCGCCGACGGCGAGATCGAGCCGGGTGAACTCCGCACGATTCTCGACGACATCGTCCGCGACGACAAACGCGCCGGCGCGGTCATTCACAACTTGCGCGCCATGGTCAGTAAACGCCCCGCGATCCGCGAAGCCTGCTACCTCAACGACATCGTGCGCGACGTCCTCGAACTGATGCGCAGTGAGATGATCGAGGCAAAGATCGAAGTGCGTCCCGTGCTCGCGTCGGAACTGCCGGGCGTGAATGCAGCGCGCGTCGAGTTGCAGCAGGTGCTGGTGAATCTCCTCGTCAACGCCCGGCACGCGATGGAAGCCACGCCGACCGAACTGCGCTTCATCGAAGTGAAGACCCGCGTGGAAGCGGATGTCGTGGTGGTCGAAGTCCGGGATCGTGGCCATGGCATTCCACCGGAGCGGCTGCCGGCCATCTTCGCCCCATTCTTTTCCACCAAGGCGAGCGGCCTCGGCATGGGCCTCTCCATCTGCCGCCGGATCATCGAGAGTCACGCCGGCCGCATTGAGGCGCGGAACCACGAGGCGGGCGGCGCCGTCTTCTCCTTCTCGCTGTCGGCCGCGGCGGAGTAGGACTTTGGTCCGATAGGCAAGGGTCAGGCCGTTCGCCAAGGTTCGGTCACCGTCAGATGCCTCTCCCTTCCACTCACGCCTGCTTGGTGGACGACGAATCAACCGTCTTTGCCGCCCGCGTTCGGCTCATTCGCAGCGTGCGGATGCTTCGGCCATGTCACCTCTTTTTCTCGCAACCAATCCATCAACCCGCACCATAACGATGTCCGCCCGCCCGCAAAAAACTTCGAAGTCCGCCTCCCCCACCAAGTCCCCATCCCATTACACCATCGGCATGTTCAGCGCGGGCGAGGCACGCTGCGATCGCTGGCAGGATCTGGCCCACGCCGGCCAGGCCCTCGTCGCCCAGGTCGCCGCCGGTTCATCGACCGGGGAAACACTCGCCCGCGCGGAGGCCCTGTTCGCGCCGCTCAGCATTCTCGAGAACTTCCACGCCTATCCCGGAGAAGCGTTGATGGCAGTCCTGAAGGATTCGCTGGGCCGGAGTGATTTCTCGAGTTTTTCCCGCATCGCCAACCGTGTCGCCAAGGCGGTCATCACCGGATCCTATCGCCGCTCGGCGAACGCCTGGAAGCTGGGCGAGGAAGGTGAGCCGGACGGTAATGAGCGGATGATGAAGGACTATTTCGAAGGGGGCGATCTGACCAAACCCTATTTCGAGGTGCTCATGATCAACGACGAGCCCACCCCGGAGCAGATCCGCCAGGGACGCGCCGAGTTGCGCCAGCTCCGCCGTCCGGAAGATCCATTTGTCTATGAAGCCGTCATGGTGCCGAGCTTCGAGGACGCCGTCCTGGGCGCGTTCCTGAACGCGGATGTGCAGGCGGTCGTTATCCGGGACAACTTTCGCTACCGCTGCCAGTTCGACGCGCCCAATCTGCGCAGCTACCTGGAGCAACACTTGTCTGTGGAGCCCGGCTCGCTGGAACCGAAGGATTTCGGAGTCGCGCTGGCCAGAGCAATTGGGAAAATCCGCCCTGAACTGGATGTCTATCTCATCGTGGACAGCGCGGTGGAAAAAGTGGCGAGCCACCTCGACGCGAAAAACATCCGACGCATTTTCTACGGGATCGAGGACCTGATGGAAATCCATCTGGCGCTCCTCGAAGGGGTGAACCAGCGCTACGACACGCCGTATTTCAATAACCTGAAAAACTACGCGCGCCGTCCAATCGGCACCTTCCATGCGCTGCCAGTGGCGCGCGGCAAGTCGGTGTTCAACTCGCACTGGATTCGCGACTTCGGTCACTTCTATGGCGCCAACATTTTTCTGGCCGAATCCTCGGCCACGACCGGCGGGCTGGACTCGTTGCTCGAGCCGACCGGCAACATCAGAGTCGCGCAGGAAAAGGCGGCGCGGGCCTTCGGCTGCCAGCAGTTGTTCTTCGGAACGAACGGCACCTCGACTTCCAACAAGATCGCCGTGCAGGCCATCGTGCGCCCCGGAGACATCGTGCTGGTGGATCGCAACTGCCACAAGTCCCACCACTACGGCCTGGTGTTCTGCGGAGGTCAGCCGCTCTACGTCGAGGCCTATCCATTAACGGAGTTTTCGATGTATGGCGCGGTGCCGCTCAAAACGATCAAGAAAACCCTGCTGGATCTGAAGGCCGAGGGAAAACTCCACCGTGCGCGGATGCTGCTGCTCACCAACTGCACGTTTGACGGCCATATTTACGATGTGCAGCGGTTCATGGAGGAGGTCCTCGCCATCAAGCCGGACATGGTATTCCTTTGGGACGAGGCGTGGTATGCCTACAATCGGTTCTCGCCTTTCCACCGCATGCGTTCGGCCATGGGCGCCTGCGAGGCGCTGCGCGAGAAATACGCCACCGAGGCTTACCGCGCCCAATACGCCGAGTTTAAGAAGAAGCACGGCAAGATTGATCCCAAGGATGCGAAGTTGCTCCACACACGCCTCCTGCCCGATCCCGACGCGGTCAAGCTCCGTGTCTATGCCACGACCTCGACGCACAAGTCACTCTCCTGCTTCCGCCAGGGCTCCTACATCATGGTCAACGATGATTGTTGGGAGAGCACCGAGGCGTCTTTCAAGGAGGCCTTCTTCGCCCACACCAGCACTTCGCCGAACCTGCAACTTATCGCCTCGCTCGACGTCGCCCGGCGCCAGGCGGAACTCGAAGGGTATGAGCTGGTGGGGCGCTCGATCGAACTCTCGCTGATCCTGCGTCGCGAGGTGAACAGTCACCCGCTGATCTCGAAATACTTCAGCATTGCCACCAACGCCCAAATGGTTCCCGCCGAGTATCGGACCAGTGGTTTCGAGGACTTCCATGCGGACGGCGTGAGCTGGAAAACAGTCAACGATGCCTGGACGACCGACGAGTTTGTGTTGGACCCGACCCGCATCACCCTTCTTTGCGGCTCGGCAGGCTTCGACGGCACTTCGTTCAAGGGACTGCTCGCAAGCAAGTTCGACATCCAGCTCAACAAGACCTCGCGCAACAGCGTCCTGCTCCAGACTAACATCAACAACACTCGCAGCGACATCGCCTATCTCATCAAGGTGCTGGCCGACATCTCGCGCGAGTTGGACCGAAAACTGGCGAAGGATTACGACGAGAAGGCGGCGTTCGACGCCCGCGTGAAGAGCCTCATCACCGACGTGCCCAATCTGCCGAACTTCAGCCGATTCCATGATGCGCTCCGCGAAAATCCGCGCAGCAAAACTAATGAAGGCGACATGCGCACGCCCTTCTTCCTCGCCTACGACGCGGAGAATTGCATGCATGTGAAGCTCAACAGCAAGGAGATCGACGACTTGGTGAAGCGCGGCCAGGCGGTGTCGGCCAAGTTCGTGATCCCCTATCCCCCTGGGTTCCCGATCATGGTGCCCGGACAGGTAATCACGGCCGAGACCATCGAGTTCATGCGCAAGCTCGATGTGAAGGAGATTCACGGCTATCACGCCGCCTCGGGCTTGGAACTCATCCGACCGGAGAAGCTGGGCGCCTCGAAATCGAAGGCAAAAAAATAGGATGGTCCGGCACCAATTCCCGTTCTGAAACCAATCAACCTTTAAAGACACCCACTCATGCAAGCGTTCTTCGAGTTCCTCAAAGCTAATCCATATATCCTGCTGTTTTTCACGGTCGGGATGGCGGTCTATGTCGGTAAGTTTAACATCAAGGGCTACGGCCTCGGCATGGTTGCCGCGGCGGTCGTCGTCGGCTGTGCTCTGGCCACGTGGGCCTCGACCTATGGAGTCAAGCTCCAGCTCGACAACTTCGCCAAGTCGCTCTTCTACTACCTGTTTATGTATGGCGTCGGCCTCCGCGTGGGGCCGTCTTTCTTCAACAGCCTCAAGAAGGATGGTATCAAGTTCACCATCCTGGCCGTCTTCTGCAGCGTCGCGGGTCTGCTCCTGGTCGTGCTTGGCGCCAAGATGTTTGGACTGCCGCCCGGCGCCGCCGGCGGTATCCTCGCGGGGTCGCAAACGATGTCCGCGGCAATCGGGACGGCGGAGATGGCCGTGACTCAGGGCGCCTTTCCCATCCCAGAAGGCAGCACCGCCGAGGCGATTTCGGCCATGATCGCCCTCGGCTATGGGGTCACATACATCTGGGGCACGGTCGGGATCATTCTGATCTGCAAGTATCTCCCCCGCTGGTGGGGCCTGGACGCCAAGACGTCGGCCAAGGAATACGAAGCGGCCCACGGCGTCGCCAACGTGGATGACTCCGGTCTGACCGGCTACCGGCCAGCTGGCCTGCGCGCCTACAAACTGGAAAACCCGTCCACCGCCGGGCAGACCATCGCGCAGTTCCGCCAGAAGACACCGCAATACCGCATCGTCAACCTGATCCGCAGCGGCGAGCCGGTGGGCGTCACCCCGGAAATGACGTTGCAGACCGGCGACATCATCGCGCTGGGTGGCCGGATCGAGGACCTGACGTCGAACATGGGCTTGATCGGTCCCGAGGTTGCCGACGCCAAAGCGTTGAACATACCGCTGGACCAGGCCGAGATCCTGGTGACGAACAAAGGCCTCGAGGGCAAGGCCCTGATGGAGTTCCGCCACGAGGATTTTGCCGGCCAGTTGCAGGTCGTGCGCCTCGAGCGCGGTGGCGAGCCATTTCCACTGGGCGCTGACACTCAACTTCAGCGCTTCGATGTGCTCTATGTGGCCGGCCTGAAAAGCGCGGTCAACAAACTCGCGGCGCTGGTGGGCCAGGTCGCGCGCCCCAGCACCGCCACCGACTTGTTGACGCTCTCCGTGGGCATGGTCGCCGGCTTGCTCATCGGGCAAATCAACGTTCCGGTCGGCAGCTTTTCCGTCGGCTTGGGCAATGCTGGCGGTCTGCTGCTATCGGGTATCTTTGTCTCGTCCATCGTTTCGCGGCTGCGGTTCTTTGGCAACACACCCAACGCAGCGCGCAACATTCTCGAAGACCTTGGCTTGGTCACCTTCATCGCCATTGTCGGAATCAACGCGGGGGCCACGCTGCTGGCGCAGCTCACCGGAAAGATTGCGCTCTTCATCTTTCTCGCCGGATTTATCGCCAGCACGATTCCACCCATTCTCACCTGGGCCATCGGCTACCATGTGATGAAGATCAACCCGGCGGTGTTGATGGGAGGCGTCGCCGGGGCGCGGTCGCACTCGGGCCCGGCACGGGAGGCATCGAAGGAAATCGACAGCAGCGTGCCGTGGGTCGGATTCCCGGTTGGCTATGCGGTTTCCGGCGTCCTGCTTACCGTGTTCGGTTACTTCGCGATGCTCCTGTCCAAGTAAGAGCCCAAACCCTCAACAAGGATTCCCCCTATGAAGCGACCAACCAACCTTCATGAATGTGCATGCGTCGCGGTGACATTCGTGGCCGTGTTCAGCGGCGCGGATACGGTCCTGGCACAGCAACCGGCAGCCCAGCCGACCGTTTCCAACGAAAAAGCCCAGTCGTCTGTCGAGCAGGGTCAGACACCGCTTACTGATTCATTTGAATCAGTAAGCGAATCGGCACGCGAATGGCGGCTGCAAAAACGTCGCACCGCACTGGAGGCCACGGAATTCGACATCAACTTCAGAACCTTCTACTTCGATCGGAGGAAGTTTGATGGCGCCCAAAGCCAGGCCTTCACCATCGGTGGATGGATCGGATTGAAAACCGGTTACTTCCTCGACCATATCGCACTGGGCGCGACGGGTTACACTTCTCAGCCTTTGTATGCTCCTTCGGATAAGGATGGAACCCTCCTGCTTAAACCCGGGCAGGATGGATATACCGTGCTGGGCGAAGCCTACGCTGACATTCGGATCATCGACGACCTGGATATCTATGTCGGACGGAAGGGATACGACACTCCCTTTATCAATCGCAACGACGTCCGGATGACACCAAATACTTTTGAGGCGATCGTGTTGCAGGGCAAAGTGAGCTTTGGTGCCGACGAGGTCAAGGAGAGCCCGGGTGCCAATGAGGGCAAGGCGAGCCTGGAGGCCAATGATGGCAAGACGAGCCCGGCGAGCCCGAGCGCCAAGAGTGCAACGCTAAAGTATGGAGCGGGCTATTTCGACAAAATCAAGGAGCGGAATTCCGAGGAGTTTGTGTGGATGTCAAAAGACGCTGGCGCCAATGTGAATCAAGGCGTTTACACCGCCGGAGCTGTTTACGAAAATGGAGGTTTTTCGATTGGTGCCATCGACTACCTGTGCCCTGATGTCATTAATATCGGATACGCCGAGGCCAAGCTGAAACTCGCGATCAATGACGACTGGAAGCCTAAGTTTTCCGCCCAATTCGTGGATCAGCGGAGCGTGGGTGACAACGCCCTGCAAGGAGACAGTTTTTCCGGGCAGCAAGTTGGCATCAAGGCGGAACTGCCTCTGAAGCAGGCGCTGTTTTCGCTAGCCTATACTTACACCACTGACGGCACCAACATGCAAAGCCCGTGGGGTGGTTATCCCGGCTATACGAGTGTGCAGGTTCAGGATTTCAACCGGGCTGGCGAGGGCGCGTTCCTCGTCCGGGCTGGGTACGAGTTTACCAAGCTCAAAGGGCTAAGTGCCTATGCGCTGGCGGTGGTTGGCACGGACCCGCACGATATCGGGCAGTACCGTCAAAATGAGTATGACGCAAATCTCCAGTGGGCACCTCCCGAAGGCGTTCTCAAGGGCTTGTCGCTGCGACTGCGCTATGCGCTCGTCCAGCAGAAGGGAGGGGATGTCGATAATCTCAAAGACTTCCGCGTGATTTGCAATTACTCGATCAAGTTTTAGCAATCCATGGGTGTGCTTGCCGGACTCTTCGCCCAGTACCCGGGCTGGTGGCGCTTTTCGCTCTCGAGCGTGCGCTGAGGCGTCCGGCGATAGTCGCCCTGGCTCTCGCGGCAACTGCCTGCAAGCCATCGGCGGAGTCGCCAGGATCCGCCGCCGCGTCGGCAGGGGCAGCGGGTGAATGGCGGGAGTTCGCGGGTTCGTGGAACGCCGCCGGTAGTCGCCGGACGATTTCCCTGGGCGCGGGTCGCCGGGGCTCGATCATCGACCTGAGAGGATCGATGCTGCTGGCGGGGCCGAGTCGTCCCGGCGTCGGATTCCTCTCGGAGGTGATTGCGCTCGTCGACAGCAAAACGGGCCTCACGGGCCGAAGCGTCTGGACGGATGAGAACGGTGACCAGGTGTTCAGCGAGTTGAAAGGCGAAGGTACCGCCGCGAAAAACAACATCAAATGAAGGTATCGGCAGTACTCTTGACAAAATAT
>CAWCSW010000017.1:0-127120 GCA_963798345.1 uncultured Verrucomicrobiae bacterium
ATTGGCACTGATCAGCGACGGCGGCGTATCAAACCTACGAACACCACACCTCCGGCAAAGGCGAAGCAAGTCGCTGGCTCTGGAACCGCGACGAGGTCGGCGTGAAACGTCCGGTCGTAACCGCGATTTTGCGCCGTTGTGCTGGTAAATTGCCGCGCCGCACCGGTGCTGTTGAAAGCAAAGCCGCCCGGATAAGTGGCCGGATTGAGCGCCGCATCGAAACCGTAGTAACTTTGACTGGAGAAGACAGCGACAGCGTAGCTCGTGGCAGGGGCCAGAGTCAGGACGTCCGTTCCTGAAAATGTCCACGTCAGCCATTCAGCGCCGGTGAGTGGCGTGGCACTTGGAATTCCAGTCATCGTGAGAAGCGGTGTCAGCGTCGTCCCGGAAATCTGACTGACTCGGAGTCCCCAGGTGCCGGCCGCCACATTGGCTCCAATGTTCGCCGTGCTCGCCTGCGCTCCCTTAAAGCTAAATGCCTGTAGCGTAAACTCGCTCCCAGGGGCGTCGTGAACGTCTGCCCTGGAGGACCGGCATTATCGGAAAATGCCTGCGAATTAAATGGAAAGGGAGTTGTTCCCGGGATCGTCGCGTCATCCACAAAATTGAATTGATCGAACGCATCGGTTGCGGGCGCCGACGCCGCCTTGGTCATTGCGATTCCTGCACTCACCGTCGAGGTGGCGCAACCAACCGCGGCAATGGCGATGACGGAAAGAATTTCATGGAGGCGGGTCGTAGGGCGCCGTTGCCGGCGCGTCAATATGTATTCCCGTTAGGCAGGAACCAGCGCCGTCTGCCGGCAAATCCAGCCACCGCCGAGGACCTCATCACCGCGATAGCAAACTGCTGCCTGACCGGGCGTCACTGCGCGTTGCGGCGTGTGCAGCCGAACCCGCGCGCGATGCTCGCCAGCCGGATAGATCGTCGCCGCAGCGCCTGCATGTCCATAACGAATTTTTACCGTGGCCTCGAATGGTTCGTCCTCCGGCGCGTGATGCCAGATGGCATTATCGATTTCAAACTCCTCCATCATCGAGATCCTCCGCGTTGCCCACGATCACCCGGCTTGTTTTCGGATCGATATCGATCACGAATCGCGGCTGCGCACTCCCCCCCGGCAGCCCCTTGCGCTGTCCGATCGTGAAAAGTTCGATCCCATCGTGTTCGCCCACGCGATTCCCCGCCTTGTCGTAAATGCCGCCCGGATGAAATTCCTTCTCGCCGAGATGCGACCGCAGGAACGCCTTGTAGTCATTCCCGGGCACGAAACAAATCTCCTGACTATCCACTTTGTCCGCCGTCTTCAGCCCGATCTTCCGGGCGATGGTACGGATCTCCGTTTTCTCCATCGCGCCGAGCGGAAAGAGCGATCGCTGTAATTGCGCCTGCCGCAGACTGAAGAGGAAATATGATTGATCCTTCCGCGGATCGCGCCCGCGTCGCAACACCGCGCGATCAGCATGATGCTCGACGATTGCGTAATGCCCCGTCGCGATGAACTCCGCGCCGATCGCTTTCGCTTTTCCCCACAAATTTCCAAATTTCACCTTCTCATTGCACATCACGCACGGGTTCGGTGTCCGCCCCGCTCGATATTCCTCCGAAAAATAATCGATCACCAGCCGCTCGAAATTTTCCGCCTCATCCACGACGTAATGCGGAATCCCCAGGGCGTGCGCCACGCCACGCGCGTCCGCGATTGCCTGTGGCCCGCAACACTTATCCTCCGCCCGTGAGATGCAATCCTGCGGCCAAACCTTCATCGTCACGCCGACCACATCGTAGCCCTGCTCCTTCAACAAATACGCCGCCACACTCGAATCCACCCCACCACTCATCCCCACGATCACACGCGCCTTGCGGGCAGCGGCGTCGGGACTGGTAGATGGATCAGCAATGTTCACAGCGGCGCCGACCTTCCCCGCAGATGCCCTTCGGCTCAAACGGTTTTTGCGCCCCAGTTCCGCGGTTCCGAATCATTCCGGCCGTTGATCAGCGTGAGGACCTGCGAGAAAAGCGCTGAGGCGTTGGAGCAATCTTTGATGACGATTCGATGATATGGAGCCAAGAACTCCGAGGAATCGATCACTGGGAATGACGGCGAGGAAACCCAAACGGATCAGCGACGCTGCCTTAAGGCCACTTCTGCTAAAGTCGGAATGAGACGGTCCGATCGTGTCGTAGAAATCGACGATTTCCCGATGAAGCTGCGTGCTGATACCGCAAACCAACCAATCCCCAACGGTGGCCCCTGACGGAGCAAAATAACCGGGCGCAGCTGGGTGCGTCCGTCGGTTTGCGTGAGCGGCATCAGCGCCACATCACCTTCGATCATGCCTTGATATCATCGATCGAATACTCGAGCTCGCTGTCACCGTCGGCTCGGGCGAGGCCTTCGGTGTTTCCGGAAGATCTTTTGGCAGTCCCGATCCGAATCACCCGCACGAATGGCGACCCTGAAGCGGCGCGTGCGCGACATTCTCGTGTTATACCTTTAACAGCAGATTGTCTCGACCGGAGGACTGGCTGCCAACGCTTCCGGCAGATTGCTGCGACTCTGAACAATTGAGCCGAGGTAATCGGCATTGACAGGAGACGCGTGGCGCGTTCACCAGCAGGGCGATGCCGATCGAATCTTTCCTCGAAAAACTCAGCGCGGCGCTGGAGGCGGGGACGTTTGTGAAGTTGACGTTGAGCGATCCGTGCGCGCCAGTCGCGGATCAGGAATCCGGGCGGCTTTTGCGCAATATCTATGGGCGTGTGGTGCAATTGCGTGAAGGAGCGCGGGTCTCGCTGGTCTGGCATTACGCGACGCGTGATGAGACGAAGAACTTTCCGTTTCCCCGCGCGATCGCAGTGGTTCGAGGCCTGATGGAGGAGCAATTCGAGGCGGCGCATCTGTTTACCACAGCCGGTGATTGGCGATGGAAACGAGGGCGGGCGTTGAAGGCGAGTCGGCCCACTTTCGCGAAAGCGCCGGCACCGGAACACGACCGGCGCAAGGTGAAGGCCGTCGAGGGCGCGGCGTGGCTGACGGCGCTGGGCGTGACGGATCTGTCGGGCCAGGCCCGGCCGGGGATGGCGGATAAGTTGCGCCAGATCGAGCGCTTCGTCGAGTTGCTCGGTCATCAGGTGGCAGGTTCGCCGCTGGCGGAGGCAACGGAATTGCGAGCGGCGGATCTCGGAGCGGGGAAGGGGTATCTGACCTTCGCGACGTATGATTTTTTCCTAAAGCGAGAAGTGCGGATCGAAATGGTGGGTGTCGAATCGAGGCCTGAGTTGGTCGAGCTGACGAATCGCGTGGCGCGCGAAGTGGACTTTGCGGGTTTGCGCTTTGAGCGCGGAGAAATCGCTGATTTTCAGACCACCGGTGATCTCGATCTGCTGGTGGCATTGCACGCTTGCAATACAGCGACGGATGATGCGTTGCATCTCGGCATTCGATCGAATGCGCGGCTGATTCTGGCGGCTCCGTGCTGTCATCAGGAAGTGCGGCCGCAGCTGGCGCCTGATCCGGTCCTCGAGCCGATGGTGCGACATGGGATTCTGGCGGAGCGGGAAGCGGAGCTGCTGACGGATGCGATTCGCGCGCTGCTGCTCGAGATTCACGGCTACCGGGCCAGCGTGTTTGAATTCATCTCACCCGAACACACGGCGAAGAATGTGATGATCGCCGCGCATCGGCGGGCGCAGCCTTTGGACGCGGGACGAGCGCGCGGGCAGCTTCGCGCTCTGATGGCTTTCCACGGGATCAAAACGCAACGACTGGCGCAGCTCCTGGGCGAATGTTGAAGCATTGGACCCACGACGAGATGGCGACGTTGCGGATGTTGCGCGCGCGTTTTCTCGAACGAACGGCAGGGGAGTCGGACTACTGGCATTCAACGTGCGAGATCGAGCTCTACGATCGGACTTTCGGAGCGCGCATTGGTTGGAAGATCAATGCGGCTCTACGGTCGGCGCAGGTCGCCGGTTGGAGCCCAAGGGCAGGGCGCTTGCTGGATTGGGGCTGCGGGTCCGGAGTGGCGAGTCGTCGTATGATTGAAGCGTGGCCGGGCAAGTTCTCCGTCCTCGCGCTGCACGATCGCTCGATCCATTCGATGCAATACGCGGAGCAGCGCGCAAAGCGGGCTTTTCCGAATCTGACCGTGGATCGGTCGGATCATGTGGATGGCGAGACGCAGGTGGTGCTCAGCCACGTCATTAGTGAATTGAGCGATACGGCGCTCGCCAAACTGCTCTCGAAATTGCGCGCCGCGGCGGGGATCGTGTGGATCGAGGCTGGGACGCATGCGGACAGCCGGCGTTTGATCGATGTGCGCGAGGCGTTGCGGGATTCTTTCGGTGTCGTGGCGCCTTGCACGCATCGGGCAAGGTGCGGGATGTTGGTACCGGAGAATGCGCGTCATTGGTGTCATCATTTCGCGCCGCCACCAACGGAAGTCTTTCAGGATGCGGCGTGGGCGGAGTGGAGTCGCGAACTCGAGATCGATCTGCGCAGCCTGCCGTATTCCTACCTGATTCTGGAACGGGAGGCCGGTGCTCGTCCCGATTTCGAGGGGGCGTCGCGAGTCATTGGGACACCGCGCGAATCGAAGGGTTACTGCCGGATTCTGAGTTGCCAGCAAAGCGGGGTGGAGGAGTGGATGCTGCAAAAGCGAGACAACACGGGGCTTTTCAAGCGGGTGCTGAAAACTCCGGAGCAACCTCCGTATCGGTGGAAATACCGGGATGGACGGATCGTGGGTGGGCAAGCGCTGGACGGTGTGAAGGAGTAATTGCGTGGCGTGCGCGGCTCTGCTCTAAGTTCCGGCTCATGAAAATCCCTGCCTTTCTCTTCGTCGCTGCACTTTCCTTCACCACCGCTGCTGCCGTGCACGCGCAGTCAGGCAAAGAAAAAGGTGAGGCTTATTTGAAAGAGAACGCTAAGAAGGAAGGCGTGAAAACCACCGCGAGTGGACTCCAATACAAGATCACCAAGGAAGGCGAGGGCAAGAGCCCGAAAGCCACCGACACCGTGGTCGTGCATTACAAGGGCACGCTGCTGGACGGCACGGAATTCGACAGCTCATACAAGCGCGGGGAGCCGGCGGAATTTCCGTTGAATCGCGTGATCCCCGGCTGGACGGAAGGATTGCAGCTTTTGAAAGAAGGCGGCAAGGCGACCCTGACGATTCCCTCGGACCTGGCTTACGGAAAGAGCGGCACGCCCGGCGGCCCGATCGGACCTGACCAGACCCTCATTTTCGAGGTCGAGCTGATCAAGGTAAAGTGACGCGAACCGCTGCGCAGCCTAGCGCAGAAATAGCCACAGTGTCTTTGCTCCGTGCGGTGCAGGAAAGTCCGTGAGGTCGGCGGATCGATGAAAATCTGCGGACCGGCGGGTGAGCTTTAGCGCGTGGTGCGCAATATTCTCAAGTGCCCGGCCATCGAGGCGATGGCAGTTCGTTGAGAGCAAAATGCGGCCTTTCGGGGCGGCGACTTCGATGGCGCTGGCGAGCAGATCCGCCAGGCTGTCTTCCACCTTGAATGCTTGTCCTGACTTGCCGCGCGAGAACGTGGGGGGATCCACAATGATCGTGTCGAAGCGTTCACCGCGACGGGCAAGCTTCGGAAGCACCTCCAGGACGTCATCGGACCAGAAACGGTGCCTATCTGGGTCGAGATCATTGAGACGGAAATTGTCCCGGCCGCGATCGAGCGATTTCTTTGAGAGGTCGATGCTGAGTGTTTCCGCGCCCATGCTCGCGGCGACGACTGAAAAGGCGCAGGTGTAGGCGAAGGTATTGAGCAAGCGCTGGGGTTCGAGATGCCGGAGAAAGGAGCGGTTGCCGCGCTGATCGATGAACAGGCCCGCAGAGTATCCGGCGCCGAAATCCAGCCCGTAGTTCATTCCGCCTTCCCGGCAGGTCGTTCGGAGCGGCAGGGAGGAATCGCCCGTGATTCGCACCGGCGCGATGCGGTCCTGGTTCTGCCGCGGCAGAAACTTGCCGAAGACGCGGCGCAATTTGAGACCGAGCGCCTCGAGTTTCTCTGAAAGAGCTTCGAGGATCTCAGCGCGGGCGGCGTCGGACTGGTAGGAAAGCAATCCCTCCTCGCCGAAACGCTCGAACCAACCCTGCCCACTCGAGCACAAACGATGGGCATCGGTGCCGGCAGTCTCCATCTCGCGGAGGAAGGCGGATGTGATCCAGGAACAGGGTATTTGTTTCGGATTTGGGCGGACGGCTGGACGCATGAAAGGGCATCAGAACTCGTTGCGCGCCGAAATCAAATCCTGTAGTCTCCGCCACTTTTCCCGAACCACCCACCCATGCGACCGATTCCCTTTTCTCTCTTCGCGCTCCTTGGCCTCGCCGTCTCGTCTGCTTACGGGCAATCCCGCGGCGACGCCTCGGACCTCTTTCTCAATGCCTACATGGCGTTTCAGAAGGGCGAAAAGTCCGAATCCAATGGTGAGTCGAAGGCGGCGATTCGCTCCTACGATTCGACGGTCAATTTGCTCGATCAAATCGCCCAGCGCTGGCCGACCTGGAATCCCGCGATCGTTAAACATCGCCGCACTCGCGCCGCCGAGGCCCTGGCGCGCCTTCAAGGTGCCGGAGTTCGGGTGCCGACCGTGGGGGTTCCAACGGACGATCCATTAAACATCGATCCGCCTTTGCCAAGCGATGGGGTCCTGCCGTCGGATTCACTCCCGGTACCATTGGATGAAGAACCGCCGCGAAACACCGAACGGCGCAGCAGTTCCTCGGGTGACCCGATCAGCGAAATCCGGAACCGGATGGAAAGCCTTCAGACAGATTTGCAGGAGACCAAGGAGAAGCTGGCCAAAGCCGCGGAGGAAAAGAAGAAGATGGCTGAAGAGTTGGAAGCAGCGGTGAAGGCGGCAAAGGACTCGGCCAAACAGCAGGAAACATTGCAGCAGCGTGCAGACCTCGCGGAAACCGCCTTGCGCAAGGCCGAAGAGCGCGGAAATACGAGTGCGGAAGATTTGGCGGTGCTGCGAAAGGACGTCACGGAAACGCAAAAGAAATTACGGGATCTGCAATTCGAGCGGGATGCCGAGGCGGAATTGCGCGAGCAGATGGCGCAACGTGTGGAAGCGGCAGCAAGCAAGATTACGGAGTTGGGCAAAGAGCGGGACGCCGCGCGCGCTGAAAGCGCGGCTGGGCCCGGGAAAATCGCGGAGATGCAAAAGCAGATCGACCGCGTGATGAGCGAAAAAGGCGATCTCGAAACGAAGCTGGCCAAGGTCGAGCAGCAGCTCAAGGACGTGACCGCGGAACGCGACGAAGCCATGCAGCAGGTGACCAAGATGAAGGAAGCGTCCAAGAATGTGGACAAGCTGCTGGCGGAAAATACTTCGCTCATGACGAAGCTGGCCAACACGGAGAAGGAAGTCGCCAACCTCAAGGCTGACGGGGTCGAGAAGGATGCGACCATCAAGCGACTCAACGCGGAAGTGACCGATGTGCGCAAGCAACTGGCCGATGCGCAGAAGCAAAGCGCGCAGTATCAGACGCAGATGACCGATTTGCGGAAGCAACTCGAAACGCAGGCCGCGGATCTGAAACTGGTGAAAGCTGATGCTGCGAAGTCGGTCGAAGAACGCAAAAAGCTTGTCGCGGAAAATGATCTCCTGCGGGGCATCGTTCTGCGCGCGCAGAAACAGCAGGCCGACAAGGAGCAGGTGAAAAAACTCGTTCTCGCGGAATTGGCCAAGCTCGAGGTCAATTCCAAGGCGCTGACCAAGCAGATTGATTTGCTCGGTGCCCCGATCGTCAAGCTTTCGAACAAGGAGAAGAATTTGTTCAAGCAACCGGTTCTAAGCATCGGCGAAGAAGAAATTGCCTTTGGTTCACCAACAACCGCGGCCACTCAGCCCGCTCCGCCATCGGATGCCCCGGAATCGCCAGAGCCCGCGACCTCGTCGAGCGAACCCGTCGGAGAAAAAGCCGGGGCGGAAGCGGCCGATGTGACCGTGGTGGATTCAAAAGGAGATGCACCGAAACCCGCGGTTTCGCCGGCGGTCGAAAAGACGGTTGAGACAGAACTGGCACCGGATTCGAAACTCTCGCTGGCGTCCACGGATACGCCTCGACCAGATGAAGCGCCGGGATTGAGTCTGGGTGATCCGGCGGGTGATCTGGCCAAAGCGGATGCGAAACCAATGTTGCCGTCGACTCCCGCCATCGAAAAGAGCGAGAAGGATGCGAAGCCGACCGCGGAAGGGGATCTGCCCGCGAAGGAAGCGACGGAAAAGGCGGCGAGTGAAGGTCCCGATGTCAGCACGTCAGGTGATACAGGCGTGCCGGCGGAAATCGCCGGCCTGGCCCGGGATGCCAAAGATCAGTTCGAGCGCGGGAATTATCGGGAGGCGGAAAAAATTTACCAAAAGGCGCTGCAAAAAGCTCCGAACAATCTCTACGTGCTCTCGAACCTCGGTGTCGTGTTGTTCCGGGCCAACAAGTTCGACAAAGCCGAGGAGATGTTTGAGAAGTCCATTGCCATTGCGCCGGAAGACGATTTTAGCCACTGCACGCTCGGCATCGTGAAATACAGCCAGGGGAAATACGACGAAGCGATCCAGGAACTGACCAAGGCGCTGGCGATCAATAATAAAAACCCGACAGCGCATAATTACCTTGGAATCACGGCCAGTCAGAAGGGCTGGCAGGATGCCGCACAAAAGGAACTCGAGACCGCGGTGGCGATCGATCCCAACTACGCGGATGCGCACTTTAATTTGGCGGTCGTGTTTGCCACTCTGCCGACGCCGGACAAGGAAAAGGCGCGCCAGCACTACAAAAGGGCCACGGAACTCGGAGCCGAGCCGGATCCGAAACTCGAAGAATTGGTCAAATAGCTTCGGGCCTAACGATCGGATTCGCCGCCGCATTCCCTTCGCAGCGAAGGCCAGGCCGGCATCGTTGATGGGCTGCCATGGGCAGGTCCGTTCAGGGAATCGGTTGGTCGGTCAAATCCTGCCGTTTGCCAAAGCGATAGTGAGAAACGTGCCATTCGTTTCCGTCGCGGTAACCCCATAGCTCGGCACAGGCCATATAGAAAACGCGCCAATAGTTCCACCATCTGCGGGTGGAGTTCCTTCCATAGGTATCCTCAAATATCAGCCAGAGGGCGCTGCGATTCCGGTCCATGTTGTCGAGCCAGGCATTGGCCGTTTTTTCATAATGCCCGCCATTCACAATCCAATGTTGCTCCAGAATCAGATCGCGCTGGAAATAGAGAAGTAGATCGTCGCTGGGCATTTGGCCGCCGGCGAAAAAGTAGCGAGTCATCCAGTCGTCGGGGCCACGATCCTCGTAATGATACGCCAGGTCCCGGTGAGTAAAAATGTGAACAAACAGTTTCCCGCGGGGACGAAGCCAGCGGTCGATCCGGGCGAGCAAAGTTTCATAGTTTTTCATGTGCTCGAACATTTCCACGCTAACGATGCGATCAAACGCCGCTCCCGGATCGAACTCGTTCATGTCACAGGTCCGCACTTCCACATTGTGAAAGCCCTTCGCCGCGGCCCTTTGATCGATAAACGCTTTCTGCGTGCGTGAATTCGAAACCGCCACGATGGTCGAGGCCGGATACTTTTCGGCCATCCACAAAGTAAGCGAACCCCAACCACAGCCCAGTTCAAGTACGCGCTGTCCATCGCGCAGTTCCGCCCGCTCACACGTCAGAGACAGCATGGCTTCCTCAGCTTCCGCCAGCGTCTGAACGCCCGTGGTCCATAAACCAGAACTGTATTTCAACCGCGGCCCAAGGCAGTGTTCGAAGAATTGAGCGGGCACTTCGTAGTGCTGCTCATTGGCCTGGTTCATCTGGACCGCGATCGGGCTGTGTCGCAATTCATCGATGTGCTTCATGAGCGACGCCTGCTGACACTCGACACCGCCCGCTCGCTTTTCCATCAGGGTCTCATTGAGCATCCGCCGGATGCCAATGCGAATGAGAGCGTCAGGAACGCGTCCGCTACTTAGTAACGAATCGAGGTTCATCGCGGCTGATTCAATTGGGCATCCGGACTCAGGCTTTGCGAAACCACGGAATGAACGCACTGGTCGTCCGTTGATACTCGCGATAGGCGCTGCCCCGGCTTTTGAGCGAGTGCTTTTCGGTCAATGGAATCCCGGTGACCCGGAGAAGAAAATAAAGCATGAGGAGCGGACAGATCGCGGTCACCCAACCCCACGGTGAGCCAAGTGCAGTGATGAAAAATCCCCACCAGACCAGCGACTCAAAGAAATAGTTGGGATGGCGGGACCAGGCCCACAAGCCGATTTGGCAAACCTTACCCTGATTGCTCGGGTCTTTCTGGAAACGCGTCATCTGCGCGTCGGCCGTCGCTTCACCACACAGGGCAAGGAACGCGAGGGCCAGACCCACGATTTCCACGGCCTTCCAGGAAGATTCCTGATTGAAAGCAATGAAGAGGAACGGCAGCGAAAAGATAACCGCTATCACCGCCTGCAGTTCGAAAAACGCCAGAAACATTCCGGGTCCGGGCCAACGCTCCCGCAAGGTGTGGTACCGTGGATCTTCATGCGGATGATGTCGTGACACCCGGATGAGAATGTGCGTTCCGAGACGGAGACTCCAGGCGATGCCGATCAAGGCTGTGAGCCACTTGCGCGCCGGGTCGCCTGGTCCATTGATGGCGTAAATCGGCGCGAGGATCGCGACTCCGTAGGACCAGGCCACGTCGAGGAAGCCATAGTTCCTGATCTTGACACACAGGGCCCATGTGAAGGCGAAGTAGACAAGTGCGATCGTGAGTCCAATGAGGAATTGTGTGAGCATGCCAGAGTTGTTCAGGAGGTATGCAGTCGTCGCGCGAAGGCACGGAGCGGCGTTCGGCTCGAGTAATAGAGGGCGGCAGCCCCGAATGGCGCGACGATCATCCACACCACGATTCCCTGGAGGGCGATACCCCCGAAATCCTGCAAGAACTGCCACCAATCGTCGGCGAAGCGTTGGAAGAGCAACGAAATGGACAACGGCAGGTGATCAGTCCCGAACAAACTTTCACCAGCGCGGTAAAATGGAATCAGGAGTGCGATCTGCAGAGGGTAGGCCACATAGTTGAGGAGCTGAATAATGGGCTGGTTTAACTTCAACCAGACGCCAACGGCGCCGCAGAGCAGAGTCGTCGAGCCGAGAATCGGGAAGATCCCAAGCATGATCCCAAGCGCGATCGTCAAGGCGATGCGGTCGGGCGTCACTCCCTGGGTCAGCTGCGCGGCGATGGGCGCCAGAATCCATCGCCGATACCAGGGCTCCGCCATTCCGGAGCTAAGCATTGCGGACGAAAAGGCGGTCTAGCGACGCGTTTGCGGGCAACTTGAACAACTGGATCAGCATGTAGGTGGCCATGGCGAAGTTTCCCGTGAGCAGAATCGCAATCAGCCATCCGGCGCGGGCCAGCACGCTTCGTTCTTTGTAGGCCACCCACAGCCAATAGGTCAGGAAGGCGAAATACGTATCGCAGAGCGTGGCGATCACCCAAGGGTGAGTCCAAAGCGCGCGCGGTGTTTTCCAGAGAGCGACGTCCTGGCTCGCCCAGGTGGTCACCAACAGCATGGCGGCGAGCACACCGATAAAAAGGACGCGCAAGGCGATGATCATCGAAAGGAGATCGTCGGGAGCCGCAAGTTGTTGGGACGGGTATAGACCGCCTGCACGACGCTGATGTTTCGCATGGCGAATGCGGCTTCGCAGTATTGCAGGTAGTAGCTCCACTTGCGGATGAATTCGGCATCGAAACCCAGCTGGCGAATGCCATCGAGTTCCCGATGAAAGTTCTCATACCAATGGCGGAGAGTGCGCGCATAATCGGCACCCAGGTCCTCCACATGATGGATGAAAAGGTCACCTGTGCGGCTGATCGCGGCACCGACACGATTGAGGCTGAGCAGCAATGATCCCGGGAAGATATGTTTTTGAATCCAGTCCACGCCGCGCGCCAGCTCGCGACGCCGACAATCCGGCACCGTGATAAACTGGACGGCGAGCAATCCGTCCGGCGCGAGGACTTCATGAATCTTGCGAAAGAATACTTCGAGATATCGTTCCCCGACGGCTTCCATCATTTCGATCGAGACGATCTTGTCGAATTGCCCATGCACCATTCGGTAATCGAGGAGTTGCACCGTAACCTTATCGGTGAGTCCAGCCCTTTCCATGCGTGCGCGCGTGAAGTCATATTGCTCGTCGGAGATTGTGATACACGTCACCCGGCACCCGTAGCGGCGAGTGGCGTGTTCCGCGAAGCCTCCCCAGCCGCAGCCGATTTCCAACACGCGGTCCGCGGGACCGAGATTCAACTTGCGACAAAGCGCGTCGTATTTCTCGATTTGCGCCGTCTCGAGATCCCGGGCCTGACTCGTAAAGCGCGCGGCCGAATACGTCATGGTTCGATCCAGCCACAGCGAGTAGAACGCATTTCCGAGATCATAATGTTTGGCAATGTTGGATTTTGCCTTCGCGACGGAATTTGGACGAAGGAGATGTTGCAGACGGTTGCAAAGCCGAAGGGCGTTGATCCCAAAGCGGCGCGCCTTCGACCCGCTCAAAAACGGGCTGTTTTGAAGATTGGCGATGGCCCAGGCGATGACCCGCTCGACACTCTCGCTCTCCCATTCGCCGTGCACGTAGGCTTCGCCGAAACCGATATCGCCAAACAGCAGAACCCGTTTGAAAAAGGATTCCTTCCGGATTTGGAGGCGAGCTTTCGGTTCCGCCTGGGGGTCACCGATATATCGCATCGTCCCATCGGGGAGTTCGAGCTGAAGGTGTCCCTCCTTCATTCTTTCGATCGTCCCGAGAACCAGTCGCCGATAGAGACCGGAATGCGCGGTCTCGGCGTTTCGAGGCACGGTCGTGGTCATGAGCATCGATTCATTCATGTGAAGTTTTTCCGGCGATCGTGGCGTGCGGACGGTATACGTTTTGTTGCAGGTCCGGACGCGCTCCCTTGGAATGCCACGGAAGCCGCTTGATCCACAAGAGCAGAGCGTGCCAATGGATCAATCCGATGACGCGGAGCGTGATCAACGGATACTTCAGCGTGAACCAGAGGAGGTTCGCGTTCGAGAGCTCCGCGCGCCGGCCGGTCAATGCACTCAGGAGGATACGGTCTTCGCCGTCACGGTCGTCGATATGAATATCGAGATGTTCATCTGGAACCTTCAGCTTGAAATCGAAAGCCAATTCGAGCCCGGAGAACGGTGACACGTAAAAGTGCTTTGCGACTTGCCGGTGAAAAAGGCCCCGCTCACTGAATTCCGTGATGAGGTAGGGTTTCATCTCGCGAAAAGTGTTGCCGACCTGAACCACGGCGCAGCGGGGGGCACCGTTTGATTCTGAACAAAAGTAAAAGGAGACCGGATTGAAAATGTATCCAAGCACGCGCGGCAAAGTAATCAGCATGATCCGTCCGTCCGCAGGAAAGTGGATGCCTTGCTGGGTCAGCCATTCGATCATATTTTCCTTCAGCGATCGCGACTCGCCGTCGGCGAGAGTCAGATGATCACGATCGCGAAATTCATAGACGTTCGATCGGTTGTGCGAAAACAGGGTCAGCTTGCGGGCCAGCGTATCGATTTCATCGAGATCGAGGCAGAACATGAAAATGCGATAGCGAAACCCGTGCTTTTTGGGCGCCAACCGTTGGTGCATGACTTCGCATTCGTAAACGCAGGACCCGGGCGGGCGCTGGCTCGCCGCGTCGTGGGAGGCAGCGCCAGGTCGAGGCCAGCCGGCGTTCATGACCAGATGGGTTCTCCCGTGATGGCGCGCGTGCATTCGAGAGCGCTGGTGAGACCGTCTTCATGAAATCCATATTTGAACCACGCCCCCGCGAAGAATGTAGTCTGGCTGCCGGTCGCTGTATTCAACATCGGCAATTCCCGCTGAGCGTGCATGGCCGCCAGGTCAAAGAGGGGATGCTCATATTCGATGCGCCGGAGCACGGTCTCCGCGGCGATGCTTTCGTGGCAATTGAGGGACACGAAATAATTTCTCCGTTGCGACACTTGCTGCAGGCGGTTCATCCAATAGTGCACCTCGGCTTGGGGCGGCTGGTTGGCCGTGCGATTCACGCGATAATTCCAGCTCGCCCAGCAGCGCCGAGTGCGGGGCATGACGCTTTCATCCGTGTGTAGGGTTGCTGTGTTCGGTTGATACCGAAAATGCCGCAGGAGTTCGGATTCGCGGTCTGTAGGGTCAGCGAGGAGCCGCAGCGCCTGATCGCCGTGACAGGCGAGAATAATCTTGTCGAATTTTTCGTCCGTTCCGTTGACGAGTCGGATGGAAACGCAATCGGGAAGACGGGTTACTTTTTGAACCGGGGTCTCGAGGCGGATACGATCACGTAGTGGTGCCGTCAATTTGTCCACGTAGGTCCGAGCTCCTCCGCACACCGTCCACCATTGGTGCTGCGTATCCAGGCCGAGAAATCCGTGATTGTGCCAAAAACGAAGCAGCGTGAGGGCAGGGAAGTGCGCGATTTTGTCGGGTGGCGTGCTCCAGACGGCACTGGCCATCGGCATGAGATAAAGGTCAAGCATGTCCTGCCCGTAGCCACGTTCCCGGACATAGGTGGCCAGATCCATCTCGGCGTAGCGCGGATCATCGAGCGCGGTGACGGCTTCCTGGTTGAAGCGGTTGATGTTCATCAGCATTCGCCAGTGGCGGGGTCGGAAGAGATTCCGTCGCTGGGCAAAAAGAAGATTCAAGCTGCCGCCATTATATTCCAAGCCGCTCGGTCGGTGCTGAACCGAAAACGACATGTCCGTCTTCTTGGTCGGCACCTCGAGTTCGCGGAAGAGACGAACGAGATTGGGATATGTCGCATGGTTGAAGACCATGAAACCGGTATCGATCGGGATGGGCACACCCTGCTCATCCACCGTGACCGTGTTGGTGTGTCCGCCGATGTAAGCGTTTTGCTCGAAGAGCGTCAGGTCGAAGCGATCACGCAGAAAATGGGCGCAGCCCAGTCCCGCAATACCGGTGCCGATGATCGCAATCCGCACCATGGGCGGCGGCTCAGGCGGCCGCCGCTGTCTCGCTCTCCGTCGAAGTGTCGGGAGTCGCCGGCGTTTCCGGGTTTCCTGCGGCGGCGACGCTGGCGTTGACTTCGCGATAAACGCTCTTTGGGACCGGCTTGAGGTTCCAGACGATTCCGAGCCACGAAAGTGCTTTGAGCCCGTAGTAGGTCAGGTCGACTTCCCACCAAAAGAAACCCTGCCGCGTTGAGCCCATAAACCGGTGGTGGTTGTTGTGCCAGCCTTCGCCCAGCGTGATGAGCGCGAGCCAGAAGTTATTTCGGCTGTCATCGCTGGTGGCAAAGCGGCGCCCGCCCCAAACGTGAGCGAGTGAATTAATAAAGAGCGTGCCGTGGAGCAGGACGACGGTGCTGACAAAAAATCCCCAGAAGAAAACCTGCGCACCCGAAGTGCCGAGTCCGGGCCACAAGGCGTTGAGAGTTGCCCCCAAACCGAACAGGAAGAGGCCCAGAATGGCCGGGATGATGAGGTCGAAACGGTTGAGGAAGACCAGTTCGGGATAGGCCGCGAGATCCCGAATGGCGGCGTAGTTTGTGGGAAAATTCTTGCTGCTCGTCATCCAGCCGATATGCGACCAGATGAAACCCTTCGTCCGCGCGGAATGCATGTCTTCATCGGTATCCGAGTGCTTGTGATGATGCCGGTGGGAAGCCGCCCACCACAGCGCGCCACGCTGCACCGCCGTATTTCCCCAGCAGGCAAAAACGAATTGTCCCAGGCGGGAAGTCTGAAAGGTCCGATGCGAAAAATACCGGTGATAGAAGCCCGTGATGGCAAACATCCGGATGACGTAGAGGAATGCCGCAATCGCGACCGCAGTCCAGCTCCAGCCGACCCAAATAACGCCCAGGCAGCCAATGTGGAGAAAAAGGAAGGGGATGCACCGGCGGCGCTCGAACTGTTCCGGACGGGAGCGCACCGCTTCAGCGCCCTCCGGGAAGTAATCAGAGTCAAACCACTGACGAATCGTGATGCCGATACGAGCCAGCCATGATTTGCGCGGCACGGAGGGGAGCGGAGAGAGATGAGGAGTTTCCAACGGCGAGGTTTTCGGCAAAGGGTGCCGTGCTTAGCGCAAGTTGTGCCTGCCGGAAAGTCGTAAATGGAAAAAGTTTTTCCGCGGAAGGCACCAAATGACGCCAGTTTATTGCGGTGCGTTGCCTATTTGCCCGCGAAGTTGAGGCACCTTTTCAAACATTTCGGCCTGATATCCCTGCGCGGCGAGGCGTTTCATGATCTCGTTGTAAGTCCGATCGGGGAGCGTCTTTTCCCGCGCCAGCACCCAGCCGTATTTCCGCGAGGGATGGCCCACCACGGCCCATCGATAGTCCGGGTCGAGGTCAATGATGAGATAGGCGGCGGAGATGAGCGGGAAGAATTGCACGCGCCATTCAGCGTTGGTTTTCGGATTGGTCACGTGCGCCACGAAATCATGCCGCTTTTGCGGCGCCTCGAACGAGCGATCGCGGTATCGAAACGTATTGGCGATCTTCCCGTCGGAGCGGAGGGCGTAGCTTTCGATGGAGTCCACGGCGCCCTCCTCCGCGAAGTAGGGAATATTGGCGATCACCCGCCAGTCGCCCATGTAGCGAGGCAGTTCCACGTGGGCGACGGTTTGCAGCGGCGGTTTATCCTGAGTGGCGCAGGCCCCGAGCAGGAGGCTCCCGAGGAACTTCAGACCGCGCAGCCAGCGTTGAGTCCCGCCTCCGGTTTGAGCGCATGGAAATTGCTGATTTTGCGGTTGCGGCGGAGGCGATTCGTTCATGGGAGGGAAATTGGTCCGGCCTGTACCGACTGGCAATGATGGAGCTGGCGCCGTTCTGGGCACGGAAAATGGTTTCTCGCCCATGCCCTGATTTCGCACGTATGCAACCCACGACGCCGGCCCAGCCCCAAACCATCAGTTTCGACCAGGTTTTAACGACGATGCTTCAAGCCGCAGATGGTGTTTCTGATCTGCTTTTCGTCGTGGGACGGCCGCCCCAGATTGAGGCCTTCGGAAAGCTTCGGCCAGTGGACATTCCCGGTTTCATGCCTTCTCTGCAGCCGGTTCATACCGAGGCGGTGGCGTCCAAGCTGATTGGCGACAACGAGCGGCTTAAGAAGGACTTCCTGGAATCCGGGTCATGCGACACAAGCTACGCCGTTCCCAACATGGCTCGTTTTCGGGTCAATGTTTTCCGTCAGAACGGCAACCACGCCATCATCATGCGGAAACTCAGCACCGAGATTCCGACGATCGAGAGCCTGAAGCTGCCGGCGGTGTGCCGGGAAATCGTCAAGGAAAAGACCGGGATTGTGTTCGTGACCGGGGCCACGGGTTCCGGAAAGACGACGACCCTGGCGGCCATGCTCAACGAACTGAATGTCACTTCCGACATTCACATGGTGACTCTCGAGGATCCCATCGAATTCCTGCATCCGCACAAACGTGCCACCTTCAGTCAGCGTGAATTGGGAAAGGATTTTTCTGACTTCGCCGTGGGATTGCGGGCCGCCCTCCGACAGGCGCCGAAAGTCATTCTGGTTGGTGAAATTCGAGATCGCGACACGATGGAAATTGCCATGACGGCTGCCGAAACGGGCCACATCGTTTACGCCACGCTTCACACCATCAGCGCCTCGCAGTCGATCAACCGTATCATCGGTTTGTTCAGCAAGGACGAGGAGGAACTGATTCGTCAGCGCCTGGCTGATACGCTGCGCTATGTGGTGAGTCAGCGCCTCGCGCCGAGGGTGGGTGGCGGTCGTGTGCTTGTCACCGAAATCATGGGATCGAGCCTGCGCACCCGCGAAGCCGTGCTGCTGGGCGAAAACGAACTCCGCGACTTTCATGAAATTATTGAAGCCGGCCACGTCAACGGCTGGCACAGTTTTGAGCAGTCGCTGATTCGACTCTTTCGGGAAAACAAAATCTGCGAGGAAACGGCGATGCTTTACAGCGTCAATAAACCGGCGATGCGGAAAGCCCTCGATGTCGCCAAAAAAGAGATCATGCCCGATGACGATGGTCCGTCGGGATTCCGGTTGAATTTCGAAGCGCTCCACTCCGCAACGGGCGCGAACGCAGCGCAGCCCGCGCGCTAGGGCTCGGGCCACATTTCGCGAGGCACAGTCCTTCGGGTGGCGGACTGACGCCGCGGATTTCCCTTTCCGCCGGAGCCAACCCTGTGGCAGCAAACGCGAGCGCGATGCTGGCTTATTATATTCACGACCTCAGCCCCTTCGTCTTCAAGATCGGGAACTGGGGACCGCGCTGGTATGGCGTCTCCTACGTCCTTTCGTTTCTTGTGGCCTATGTGCTCTATCGCTGGCTGGCCCGGCGCGGCTACACGGACATGCCCGAGGAAAAGGTCGGCGATTTCATTACCATGGCCGCAATCTTCGGCGTGATGATCGGGGGACGCCTCGGCTGGGTACTGTTTTACGGACTGCACCAGACGCACGAACATTGGTATTGGTTTGTGGAAGTGTGGGAGGGAGGGATGTCGAGCCACGGTGGCATCGTGGGGCTGATCCTGTTCACGCTCTGGTATGCGCGGCGCCATCACTTGTCATGGACGGGCATCGGCGATTCGCTCTGTGTCGTTGCGCCGGTGGGATTGTTCCTGGTGCGCTGCGCCAACTTCATCAATGGAGAGCTCTGGGGGAAACCGGCCGGGCCAATCGGGGGGACGGCATCGGTGCCGTGGGCGGTGATTTTTCCAACGGAACTCGAGGGTGATGTCCCCGCCGTTGCGGCCATTCGAACCGATCCCGGGCTGCGCCAATGGCTGACGGAGCATCTTCCGCCGCGCCATCCATCCCAAATCTACGAGGCATTGCTCGAGGGGCTTTTGCTCTTCGGCATCCTCTGGATATTGCGAACGCGGCTCCGGTTGCCTCGCGGTGTGATCACGGGCTCGTTCTTTATCCTCTACGCCAGCTTGCGTATCATCGGTGAAGTTTTTCGTGAGCCCGATCCGGCTTTTCACGTCGCCGCCCTGTCAGCCGGTCAGTTTTTATCGCTTTTCCTGTTCGTGATCGGCGCCCTGTTTATTCGTTGGGGCATCCGGACGCAGCAGTTCGAGCCCGCCTTGCGCGAAGCGAAATCTCCGCCGAAATAAGCGCATGCATGCCGACGATTTCCAGTGGGTGAATCGCGAAGTGGCGGTCTGGCAGGCTTACGAACCCGCGGTCAAATGTGACCTCAGTTCCACGGCCTTGCGTTTCGGCGAACGGCTTGTTTTCATCGACCCCATTCCGCTGGCCGAGGATGCTCTCGCCACGCTGGTGTTTGATGCTCGTCCGGCTTTGATCATCCTGACCAATGGCAATCATGAACGCGCGGCGGCCGCCTGTCGGGAGCGCTGGAGTATTCCGATCGCTGCCCACACGGAGGCACTGGCCGAACTCGCCATCGATCCCGATGAGATTCTGGACGACGGGGATTTGCTGATCGACGAACTGACCGTGGTGACCATTCCCGGAGCGGGACCGGGCGAGATTGCAGTTTGCACGCGGGACGGGACTGTTTGTTTGGGTGACGCGCTGATCCAACTTCCACCTGATGGACTGGCGCTGCTGCCGGGCAAATACTGCCGGAACGCGAAACTTCTTCCCGATTCGCTGCGAAAACTGTTGCGGTTCGAGATTCGAGTTCTGACATTCGCGCATGGGTCGCCCATTGTGTCCGGGGCGCGCTCGCACCTCGAAGCCCTGCTAGCATGAAAGTCATCACCCCAATTCTTCTGGTTCTCGCCTGTTCCGCTTTTGCGGGAGAGAAGGCAGGCGATGAGCCTGCGAAACGGGTCACGGTCCTTCCGCCGGCGGCGAAACCTCCAGACGCTGACGGTGCGCCTTCCGTGACCACGCGCCAGGAGAGTCGAGACCACGGTCCCGCAGGATGCGCCCGGGAAGATGGTGGCCAATTTTTTTGCTCAGCTTGCCATCGGCAAAATCGACGAGGCATACTCCACGCTGACGACCGGTTCACGGGTCATCGAGAAGCCGGACGATCTTCGAATCTTGAAAGCCAAGACCAAGGAAGCGATCGAAGTTTTCGGAACCATCGTCGGTTACGAATTGGTCGAGACCAAACCGATTGGCACACGCCTGGTCCGTCGCACCTACCTGTCCCTGGGATCAGAGTTTCCACTGCGCTGGCGTTTTTACTTCTATAATGCCAACAGCCGATGGCGTTTAATCGATATGCGCGTGGACGACAAACTCACGGGGATGTTCGATGAAGCTCCCGAGCCGCGCGCGGACGTTTCAAAGGTGTCGCCGGCGCCGTGATCGACCGCGTGGCGCGCGGACTCCAGTTCATCCGCTTTTCGCACACCATCTTCGCTCTCCCTTTTGCGCTCGGTGCGATGTTGGTCGCGGCTCGCGGCCTGCCCGATGGGCGGTCGATCGTGCTGATCGTGGCGGCCATGGTTTTCGCCCGCACGGCCGCGATGGCCTTCAATCGGGTCGCGGATTGGGAAATTGATCTTCGCAACCCGCGCACGCAGGACCGCCACACACTGATGACCAAGTCCGGCGCCATTGCTCTCGTCGTGTCCTCGTCGGTGGCCTTTGTGACCGTCTCCTGGGCGCTCAACCCCCTTTGCTTTGCTCTCTCACCCGTCGCTTTGGCGATCGTCTTTTTCTACTCCTGGACCAAGCGATTTACTGCGTTCAGCCATTTCTTTCTCGGCTTCGCTCTCTCCGTTTCGCCAGTGGGCGCATGGCTGGCCGTGCGGGGAGAATTTGCGCTGCCGCCCTTGCTTCTCGCGCTCGCCGTGTTGCTGTGGGTGGCGGGTTTTGACATGATTTACGCGACCCAGGATCATGAATTCGATCGCGAGGCGGGTCTGCATTCCTGGGTGGTCAAAGCGGGCGTTCCTGGCGCACTGGTCTGGGCGAGGGGATTGCACTGGGCGATGCTCGCTGTTTTGGCAGTTTTCGGTTGGAGCGCACAGCTGCGGTTTCCATTCTGGATTAGCCTGACCCTGATCGCCGGAGCCTTGGTTTTTGAACACGCAAGCGCCGCACGCGGTGACATCGCCGGCATTAATCGCGCCTTTTTCCAAGCCAATGCCTTCGTCGGCGCGGTCTTTGTCGCGGCACTTTTCCTCGACCAGGTAATCCTCAAGTAGCCACCCTCAATCTGGATCAGTGTTGGATCTTGGGTCTTCACCCCGACTCCATCCCCGTTCGCACTTGCCACGTTTCGACGGGATGCGCACTCTGCTCGCCCCATGCTCACCGCCAGCACCCGCGCACCGAAACCCGTTCGAAGCAAGAAACCGAAATTTCGGCGTGTGGTTCTCAAGATCAGCGGAGAAGCGCTGAAAGCGAAAGGGAGCCAGGACAATATTTCCCCGGAAATCGTCCGGCAGATCTGCAGTCAGGTGAAAGAGGTTCACGAAATGGGCGTCGAACTCGCGGTCGTCATCGGCGGCGGAAATATCTGGCGCGGATTGAGCGCGAGCCATCGTGGCATGGAGCGCACAACGGCCGACTACATGGGTATGCTCGCGACGGTGATCAATGGGCTGGCGTTGCAAAGCCAGCTCGAAGATTTGCAGGTTCCCACCCGCGTGCAGACCGCGATAAAAATGGACAACGTGGCGGAGCCATTCATTCGGCGCAAAGCGATCCGGCATCTCGAACAGGGCCGGGTGGTCATCTTCGTGGCCGGCACGGGCAACCCCTTTTTCAGCACCGACACCACGGCCGCACTGCGGGCCAACGAGATCGGAGCCGAGGTGATCTTGAAGGCGACCAAGGTGGACGGCATCTACAACGCGGATCCGATGAAAGATCCCAACGCGAAACGATACGATCGACTCACCTTCACGGAGGCGATCAGCCAGCGCTTACAGGTCATGGATTCGACCGCTTTCAGCCTCTGCATGGATAATCAGGTGCCCATCCTTGTTTTTGCCCTCCTGGCGCGTAACAACATCCGCGACGCTGTGCTCGGCCGAAAAATCGGCACGCTTGTCTCCAACTGATCCATCCCGAAATCTTTCCGCTCCCACGCCCAATGGACCCCGATGACATACTTCTCGAGACTGAGGCCGCCATGGAAAAGGCGGTCGATTACCTGCACCACGAATTTTCCGCCGTGCGCACCGGCAAAGCTTCCCCCGCCCTGGTCGAGAACATCGATGTGGAAGCCTACGGGGCGGTGATGAAACTGAAACAGGTCGCGGTTATTTCAACGCCCGAGCCACGGATGCTCGTCATTCAGCCTTTTGATGCTTCGCAGACGGGCGCGATCGAAAAAGCGATCAAGGAAAGCAAGATCGGCATCAATCCGATTGCCGATGGAAAAATCATTCGGCTGCCCATTCCCTCACTCACCGAGGAGCGGCGGCGGGAACTGGTCAAAAGCGTCAAACAAATGGCGGAAGAATGTCGGGTCCGGGTGCGATCGGCGCGTCGCGACGGCATTGATGCGTTGAAAAAGGGGCAGAAGGAAAACGAGATCACCGAAGACGAATTGAAAACCTACGAGTCGGAAGTCCAGAAGCTCACGGACGCGTGGGGAAAGAAAATCGACGAAGCCCTGGCCAATAAAGAGGCCGATATCCTCAAGGTCTGATTCATGACGAAGGTTTTGTCCTCTCTCGTTCTGCTCGTTGCGTTGACTTTTTCCAATGCCGCGGTGGTGCGCCTGGCGCCCGATTTTTCCTGGCCAGCGGCCGGGAATAAGAACCGCTCCCTGCGCAGTCTGCGCGGTCAGTCCGTGGTGCTCCTCATCGCGGATTCGCCGAAAAGCGGAAAGTTTCGCAAACAGATCAAGTGGCTCGAACAGATCTACACCTCCTTCGCCGCCAAAGGCGTCGTCTTCATTGCGGCCTTTGAACAAGGCGAAGGCCCCGTCCGGAGCAACATACCGTTTGTCGTGGCCAACAATGGCGCCGCCGTGGCGAAGGCCTACGGTCTTAAGGACGGATTCAGTCTCGTGGTGATCGGTCGCGATGGAAACGTGGACTATCAAACCGACCGCGTCCGAACCGGAGAGCGTGTGCGCGACGTGATTCAAAATTCCTACGCCGTGCAGGCGCCGGCGCGGAAAGGCTGATCGAGTCGTTGCTCCCGCGCCAATCGACTCGATGCGCATCGCAGTCCTGTCCGACACCCATGGCCGGCTGCCCGATCACGTCGTCACGGCCATCCGCGGGGCGGACGAAATCTGGCATTTGGGCGACGTGACCGAACCATCGATCATCTCACGGCTGGAAACGCTGGGTCCTCCGGTGCGGGTGGTGAAAGGCAATTGCGATGGATGGCGCGATTGGCCCTCCTCTCTCGCGTTTGAGATCGAAGGGGCGCGAATCCTCCTCGTTCACATCCCCCCTTCGGAGCCGCCACAAAACATCGATGTTCTTCTCCACGGCCACACCCACGTTCCGCGCAATGAGATGCTCCGCGGCGTGCGCATGCTCAATCCCGGGTGCATTACCCGCCCCAACCGGGGCGCTCCTTCGAGCTACGCCTGGCTTGAGCTGCATGCGGGGAAGCCAATTTCGTGGGAAATCGTGCTGGTGTAGCCTGCCGACGCGAGCCCGCGCGTTTTCCACTCCATCGTGAACGGCCGACAGCGTGTTTGCTTCTTCCTCTTCCTCTTCCTCTTCCTCGCCTTCCGGTGCACACCTCACTCAGAGGGCGACGAAGACAAAACGGACGAAGAAGAGCCCGCCTGGGGAAGATTGCGGCCCGGCGGAGTGCTGCACTGATCAACTAACTTCTCCGCGCTCTTTTCGATGAAGTGGCATCTTCTTTTTCCCTTCCTGGCCAGCCTGCTCTACGTCGCCGCCGCGCTCTTTCTGAAACGCGCGCAACAGCTTGGCGCGGGTGTCTTGCGCACGACATTCATTGCCAATCTCTGTGTTGCTCTTGTCTTCGCCGCCCTCGTACCGCTGGGCGGTATCGGCCAGCCCTGGACGCAGCTTTGGCAGCCGGCGTTGGTGGCGCTGCTCTTCATTTCCGGACAGACCCTTTCGCTCCTGGCTCTTGCGCGCGGTGATGTTTCGGTGGCGACGCCCGTGCTTGGAGCAAAAACGATTTTTGTGGCTTGGTTCACCACTTTACTTCTCGCGACTCGCCTGTCGTGGCAGCTCTGGTGCGCCGCGGCGCTGAGCTTCGGCGCGATCGTGCTGCTCAACAGCGCGCCCCGCTTCGGAAGATCCGCGCCACATCGTCCGCTGGGACGAACCCTCATATTTTCTCTGCTCGCGGCGGCCTCATATGCACTCTTCGACGTGCTCGTGCAAAAGTGGTCTCCCATCTGGGGACCGGGTCGATTTTTGCCGACCATGTTCGGCCTGTCGGCGGCAATGTCCGTCGGGTTCATCCCATTCTTTCGTGCACCTTTGCGCGATCTGCCCCGGCCGGCCTGGCCGTCTCTGGTCGCGGGCGCGCTTTTCATGGCCCTCCAGGCCTTTTCCCTCGTGTCCGCCGTGGCGATTTTTGGCGATGCCACGGCGATGAACGTCGTATACAGCGCGCGAGGAGTTTGGAGCGTTGCCGCTGTGTGGCTCATCGGCCACTGGTTCGCGAACACCGAAGCGCAACACGGTGGCAAAGTTTTCCGCTGGCGACTGGCCGGTGCGACGTTGATGACCGCCGCCATCGTGTTGGTCGTCTCCCGTTGAAACAGGCCCGCATCCGGGGGGATGCGTTAAGGCCTTCAAATCGCGATTACATTGTCCGCACTGCGGTCGAAGTCTGCGCTGGTAGGAGAAGCCCCGGTCGGTAGGACTCGAGAACAAGCGGCGACGGCCCAATCTGGCGCGTCTTTAAGCCGATCACTCAAAATCGCCTATCTGTTCGCCACTGAAACCCTCGGCAAGGAAACGCTCTACATGTGGACGTTTACTTTCGCGGAAGTCCTCGCGGTCATCCCCGCCTTCATTGCGCTCATATTTAAATCACCCTTCTGGGTAAACTCCACAAGGAGTCGGTTTATCTGACGAAGTGTGATCATCGGCCCCAGCCGAACAGAAAACAGAGGGCCTCTGGGCCCTCCCATTTTCTGTCCCGCTTCCACCCGAAAACCCGACCCGCTTCCGCGGGTCATTTTAATTGTCGTCGCGCGGCGGTGGGGGGATACGCGTCGGAGGCCGTCGCGCTCCGCGCCATCGTGCCACCTTCGCCCGCCCTGCCGCGACGGGTTGCAAACCCGTCCCACTTTCCCGCGTGCATCGGGTCTGGTGCGGCGATAAACCGTGCAGCTGTTCATGCCGAAACCGATCGTTGCCAGTTACTGCACCACCTTTCTGAAGCCTGAGATGCAGCACATCTACCGGCAGGTGGTGGGGCTGAAACGCTTTGACACGTTTGTGCTGACTCGCGAGAGAATCGGTGCCGAACAGTTCCCGCTGGACGCAATTGAGTTATTGCCACGCGCGCGTAAAAACTTCCTTAAGCGCTTTTATTTGAAATATATAGCCGGCAAGCCGCCCGTCTATTACCGGGGTGAATTGCAGGTCATCATCAAAGTCCTCGAACGGCGCCCAGCTGATCTCATGCACGTCTATTTTGGCCACACCGGCGTCCATCTTTTGCCGTTCATTCAGGAGTGGTCTAAGCCTGCCGTGGTTAGTTTTCACGGCATGGACATCCAGCCGCGGCCCCAGCAGGAGGGCTACGACGACCAGATGCGCACCTTGCTCCACACCATCCCCTTGGTCATGGCGCGTTCGAAATCGCTGTTTTCCGCGCTGGAGACCTGGGGCTGCGATCCCCGGAAATTGCGCCTCAATCGCACGGGGATCCCGCTCGACGCCTTCCCGTTCGTGCAACGACCGCTGCCCGTCGATGGTTCATGGCTTTTCGTCCAGGCCTGCCGGTTGATTGCGAAAAAAGGTCTCAAGACCGCGTTGTGCGCGTTTGCCAGGTTTCACGCGGCCAGCCCGAAAGCGAAATTCGTGATCGCGGGTGACGGACCGATGCGCGATGAACTCGAGGCGCTTTCGACCGAACTCGGTCTTCGCGATGCGGTGGAATTCCGCGGTTTCCTCGATCAGAAAGACCTCAGTGCGCTTTTCGCGCGAGCCCACATTTTTCTCCACCCCAGCGAACTGACTTCCGACCAAAATCAGGAGGGAATTCCCAACTCGATGCTGGAGGCGATGGCGACGGGCTTGCCGGTGATCGCCACCACACACGGCGGCATTCCCGAAGCCGTCACCCACGAACGCCATGGTCTGCTCGTGCCCGAGCGTGAGGTCGAGGCCGTTCACCGTGCCATGCGTCCAGCTCACGAGCGACCAGGAAATGTGTTACGTCTTTGGCCAGGCCGCCTCACAAATCGTGCGCGATGAGTTCGAGCAGGGGAAGGCCATTGAAAAGCTCGAAGACATCTACGACGAAGCCCGTTCGCTCGGCTCGACCGGAAAAGCGTAGCCGGTAAATCGCCCCGTTCGGTATCTCCTTCGTCCTCTCCCTCGATCGGCGCGTCAAAAATCGCGCGCCTTACGGTTGTGAAATCCGAGCGCGGAAAAAGCGCTCGGGAGTGTCGCGCGGTCCGGTCAGGGTACGCAGCGTGGTGGTGGCAGGGTACATGAGCACGTTGCCGGGCACATCCCAGCGCGACCAGTTGGCAAAATCAGTAGTGGTTTCGATCAGAAGCGAGCGGTTGGCCGGGTGCTCGAAGCTGAGTTGGAAGGTATTGCCGACGGTGGCGCCGATCGGAGCAAAAGGAGCGTTGGGCACGAGCGGGAGCGAACGATTGAGGAATTCCGAGGAGTTATCGTTGCCATCGGCATCAGGATCGTCTGTGGGCGCAGAGTCGGGTGCGGAGGTGGAGCCGAAATGGAGCGTTTGCCAGTCGGCGAAGCTGAGGCGGCCGGGCAACTCCTGGGCGATCCAGGCCGTGAGCAGAGACACGGCATTGGGATCGATTTCGCTGGTGGCCAGGGGCGGCATACGCGGTACGCCCGCGCCTTGTATGCGGGCGAGGACCATCGAGTGAGCGGGGTCGCCGGGGACAGCAAAACGATTGGCAGAATCGCTGGCGGTATTGACCAGAACGCCATTGATCAGGCCCGCGAGGTCGGTCGGCGTGGTGGCGCGTGCATCCCAATTTCCCTGGGCGGTGCCGCCCGGCTGATGACACTGCACGCAGTTGACGGCCAGATACGAGCGCACCCGCCACTCGAGACTTTGGGTGGTGTCATCGGCGGCGGCGAAGGCGGGGAAATTGTGCACATCATCGACCGGCGCGGACAAATAGCCGGCGTCGCTCAAGGCCTGGATTTGATTTGGAGTTTCGGACCCGTAGACGTGTGTGCGATTGAGTTGGCGGGTGTTGAAGCTGAGCGCGTGACCGGCGACCGGCGTATGGCAAACGCGGCATTCGGTGCGGCTTGGATAGCGCCAAGTCTGAGGAGGATTGCTGGCCGGGATCAGCTCGGAGAAGCCATCTTCGGGCACCAGATCGGCATCGGTTTGGTCGGCCCGCCACTTGTAGGTGAGGCCATAAACTTCGGTCTGGGTTTTGACCAGGAAGCGGGTTTCGAGTTTGCGCCGAGTGGCGGGATTTCCCCGCTCGGTCTCGAAATCGAAGTGCTTGATCCACACCATGCCAGTGGGAAAGGACCAGTTGCCGTCCGCGCTGAAGCTGATCGTGTCAGTTGTGTTTTTGATGGCAAACCAGCGGGACTTGATGGCGTAGTCGCTCCAAAAGGCCACGTTCGGCGCGTAGGGCACGATGCCAGGTTGCGTGGTCAGATTGGACAGATTGGAAAAAGCTCCGGTCTGCGAGAGCAGCGCTGGAGGATTCGTGCCGGACGTGCCGCTGCGTTCGAGGCGTTCAACCGCATTGCTCGTCAAATCGCAGAGGAGCAGATCGCCGTTCCGCGGATCTTCACCGAAATCGACGACGCCGCTGTCGCTGGCAATCAATTGCGGGGTCCAGGTGCCGTTGGCTTGTTCGCGCAGGGCGACGATTTGGCCGGAGCCGTTGTCGGCATAGATGTAGGCCCCATAGAGTTCCGGCAAACGATTTCCCCGCATCACCGCGCCGCCCGTGATGACGTTTCCGTAAATATCACCGTTGCCGCTGTTGGTGTGATCGTAATCGAAGATCGGGGGAATTGGATTGAAGCCGGTTCCGGGTGGATCACCCGGCTGGGCGGGACCGGGTGGAGAAGTCGGGGAAGGTGGGGAGTTGAAGGTGTGATCCCCCTCTCGCCAACTCCAACCGTAGTCGCCGCCTTTGACGATGAGATCGACTTCCTCCCAGATGTTCTGCCCCACGTCGCCCAGGAATAACCGGCCCGTCGGCTTGTCAAATGACCACCGGAAGGGATTGCGCAAGCCCGTCGCATAAATCTCCGTGCGCACGCTGGACGCAGTGATAGGAAGGCTGTGCCAGTGCGTGAAACCGATGAACGGATTGTCGGGCGGGATGCGGTAAGTGCCGGTCGTCACGGCAGACGGGAAGGCCGTGGAGTTTTGCGTGTGCGGGTTCGGGCTCAGACTTCCCGGTTTGCTGTCCACATCGAGTCGCAACATTTTTCCCCAGAAGCCCGTGCGCCCGGACGCTTGATTGATGAAGCGCGCGTTGTTGAAGCTGTCATCCCCGTTCCCTTCGTCGCCGAGCGAGAGATAGAGGTAGCCGTCCGCGCCGAAGTGCAATTCGCCGCCGTTATGATTCGATGCCCGGTCGTAGATCGTCAGCATCGGAGAGTGCGATTCGATCGTCGGCGAATTCGAGGTCGCGCTGTTCATCGTCACGCGATGGAGCCGCTGGTGGTCCTGACTGCCCGCTGCGCGCACCGTGTAGTATACGTACAGAGTGCGGTTGGTCGCAAAATTCGGATGAAAGGCCATGCTCAGAAAGCCGTTCTCGCCATCGGTGCGGAGCGATTCTCCTGAACCGAGGAGATTGGCAAGCTGGAGATAGATTGGTCCGAGCGCGGGAGTTGTGCTGAGGTTGATCACCACCCGCACCGTCCCGTTGCGTTCCACCACGAAGAGTCGATTCGTTTCTCCCTCCGGAAACACGGTGGCCATCGGCGTATTAAAGGTGAGAGAACCGAGAGCATTGACCGTTGTGTACCCCGTAGCCGTGGGCAGAGTCGGCGGCAGCGTGAGCGTGGTATTTGCCTGTCGAACCAATTGCGCCGGGGATGAGGCCAGCGCTACGCCGGCCAGCGCCGCGAGCGCTCTTTTCGCCGTCTTCGGAGGAAAGGCTGAGGATAACATTGGCCGGGACCCTAGTCAGCCTTTTGGCAACAGCAACAATGGGGTCGGTGAAAACCGCGTGACAGCGCAGTTCACGACCGATCGACCACTGATCATTTTGGCAACACGGCATAAGAAACGGGAAAGGTGATTGCGGGCGGCGTCCGCATGCCGCGGGTCGACGGTGTGAACAACGATTTTCGCGCGGTCACGATTGTGTGTAGTGCGCGGTACCTCAGGGAGCAGGGAAATCGACTTGCGATCGGGCGTTCAGGGTGAGGCGGTTTTTTTGCAATCGTTTCCGTTGAATGGCGTTATTCTGAAAGCGGCGACGAGAATCACGACCTCGACGAGGCAAAGATTTGAAGGAAAGAAGCTCTTGTCTTTTCTGCGTCCTCCACATCGTTTTGTTCTCAGGTGCCCATCCAGCGAACCGCAAACATCCAGAACAAAATGAAAACCACGATCGCAATCACTACGTTGATCATCTCACTCCTCGGCGCTCGCCTCACGGCTGACGATGCGCTGCCGACGAATCTTTCCGTCGAACAACAATTTCAGCAGGCCGACGTAATGTTGGCCATTGAGCAATACAAGCGGTTCCGCATGGCCGGATTCGATCTCACCTTCAAACTCAACACCAAAACTGGTTTGTCCGAGGATGAGCGCAAGCAGCTCGAACTCATGCGCGCTCAACTCGACGAACGCGCCGAAGAACTCCGTGCACGGACAATTAAGGCAGCAGCGGTCGCCGACGCGAATACCCAGTAAATCTCCCGCGCCCTTCGGACGAAGCGTTGACCGTATTTTCTCTGCTCATTCGCCATCCATGAAGTCCTTCTTCAATTTTCTATCCGCCAACCTTTCGCCGCGTCTGTCGCCGGTCTTGCTTACCCTGCCGCTCCACGGAGTGTCTCGGTCCACCGCGCGGATGAATCGCGCATGGCGAATAGAGCTGGAATCGCTCGATTCATAAAGTGCGCGCAGAAACACCTGAAGTCTCAGTCATGGGTGATTACTATTACCTCCTGCTGGCACCACGACAACCGCATCCCGTCCTTGGGATGAAGTGGTTTCACGGACGCCGCGGCGGTGGGCGGAGCGGCGGCCGCATGCCTTGCGGCCCCGGACCTCCTCCCGGCGGGGGCGGTGGCAGGACAATGATCTGCGGCCGCGGCGCTGGTGCCGGCCCCGACGCGAGTGCGGCGCTCCGGTTGGCGGCTTCCTGCTTTGCGGCCAAGGCATCGCGCTTCGCCTGACCATCGTCCCACTTTTGCTTGAGGTGGAGTAATCCCCAGAGAACGGCGAGCGCCAACCCCAGTTTCAGCAGTGGCCGCAGGATGGCACCGATCGTGATGGTCAATCCTTGGATGATGGCGGAGATTCCGCGCACGAGGACCGACCCGGCGGTCACCAGCGGCTGAAGATTCAAGCGCGGGCGCGACACCACTTCCACGGTCTTCGCTTCGTCGTAGGTGACGTTCGCTTTGGCGACCGGTTTGGGATCGATAGCTTGGATTGGTTCGGGCGCGGAGATGATTTCCAACGGGCGCTTGGAACCCGAAACCGCAGGACTGGGAACGAGACTGCTACTGGAAAGTTTCAGCATTTCGATCACGGCCGCGCCGCTATCCGGGCGCGACTCCGGAGCCTTGGATAAGCAGGCAGCGATCACGCGTTCCCATTCCGCGGGGATGGGCTCGCAGCCCGTGACCCCAAGTTCTTCCCGGCGCGCGGCCATGCTCGCCGGTGCTTCGTGCATCACCTGGGCGAGGACGTTGCCCCGGAAGAATGGCGGCTTGCTGGTTAGCAATTCATAAAATGTGGCGCCCAGGGAATAGATGTCATCGAGATGGGAAGGCCGCTCCCCCATGACCTGCTGCGGGCTCATGTAGGAAGGTGTTCCCGCGGAATCCATCCGGATGGATACGCGCCCCAACGTCTCGCTCAGGCTCGAGGCGATCCCGAAATCGGCGACCTTCAGCCGACCTGCGGGAGTTAGCATCAGATTGCCCGGTTTTAGATCGCGATGAGCGATGCGTGCTTCATGGTGCGCGTAGTCGAGCGCGGCGCAAAGCTGCTCCAACCACGGCAGGATTTCGTTGCAATCAAAGCAACGCGCGGGCCGGCGCGCCTTTTTCTGAGCCAGCGATTCGCCCTCCACGCATTCCATGACGATGACGGCCGACTTTGCGTTTTGCTCGAAGCTAAACACGCGCACGATGTTTGGGTGCGTGAGTTCCATCCCGCGGAGGACTTCCTTTTTCAATTCCACGATTCCGTCCGTGTCCCGAACAACCGTTTCGGGAACAAGCTTCAACGCCACGGGGATATCCAGGACCAGATCGTGAGCGCGAATGACGACGCCCATTCCGCCGCGTCCCAACTCCCGCTCGGAGCGGTAACGACCGAAGAGCGGCGTTTCGTCGATCCCGTCCGCCGGTTTCGCCACCAGCGTCGGCTGATCATCATCCAACGGCATCGATCCGCCCGTCTGCGTCCCAATACGAATCGTCGCGTCTTCGACTGGATCCTCAAGGAAATGGAACGTTGGTGGCATGGGGCAGGTCTGGTTTTTAACGTGTTATTGAACGGTGCGCTGCTCGCTTGCTCTCCTTCGGAAAGCAGAATCGTTGCCGCAGCCCCTCTCTTGAAGTCTGCCTGTGCGGGCGGGAGGGCTTTGCACCCCGGACGTAGATCGTCATTTCCGTCAATTGGAATGCGCGATTGTCACCGGCGCGAAAATTCGTTGGAGTAGTCAGGATGAAACCGCCTCAATTCCCTTCGATCGCCGCTGACGTCGGTGAATGTGCAGGCGTCAGGCGACTCAGGCTCCGGCACCTTTTCGACGAACGATGACCTTGCCTCGCTCGGCGCGGGCTTTGAGGAAATCGAAGAGTGCCAGTTCGAGCGGTTGTGAGGTCGATAGTTGCACGTGTGTGATGCCCAAGCGCTGGCTGATGCCACGGACCGAATCGAGATGCGCTGCGAGGCGTTTTTGGTAATCAGCTTTTGCGGTGGCTGGCTCGAGGAACAAGTCGCGTCCTGTTTCCACATCGAGAAAGCGGGTCGCGGATTTGAAATCGAAGTCGAGCTCCGTGGGATCGAGCACCTGGAAAACGATCACTTCGTGGCCCGACGCGGTCAACAGCGCCAGCGACGCTTCGAGCGCCTCAATTGGGGCGAGCAGATCGCTAATTAGGACCATCAAGCCGCGTTTCCGGATGAGTTCCGCCGCACGTTGCAAGGGCGCCGTGATGTCGGTCGAATGTCCTTCCGCCGGCTTCTCCAATGCCAGCATCAAATGTCGCAAGTGCCCCGGCCGATTTCGCGCCGAAAGATATTCGCGCACCGTTTCGTCAAACGTGATTAGTCCGATCGCATCGCCTTGTTGCGAGAGAAAATAGGCCAGCGTCGCCGCCAGCGTATGCGCGTAATCCGACTTCGAATAGGAAGCGAACCATAGGTCATCGACTTGCTATGATCGACCAGGAGATGGCAGCGAAGGTTCGTCTCATCCTCGAATTTCTTGATGTAGTAACGGTCCGTCCGCGCTACGAGCCGCCAATCTAGATACCGCGGATCATCGCCCGGGGAGTAGGGACGGTATTCGGTGAACTCGACCGAGAAGCCGTGATACGGGCTCCGATGAATGCCATGCCAGAAGCCTTCGACAATGGCCCGGGCGCGGAGTTCGAGGTTGCGAATCGACATCAGTACTGCCGGATCAAAATACCCGGATCGCGGTTTGGTGGTCGACGATGAAAAGAACGGCAGCTGGCATACGGGCCGGACTGTAGGGGTGGGGCGGGCGAGGGGGAACAGTGAACTTCCGGAGGCGGGGAAACGCCTGTACTGGCGCTTGGTTGAAGCGCCGGTCTGACATCAAGGACGGCAGGATTCGTCGGCTTCATCCCCGGCCGAACGGCGAACAACCTCCTCCCGAACGTCCTTTCCGGAATTCGGTGCAACGGATAGATGGGAATGAACGATATGAAGCAGAAGACTGAAAATGCCGACCTCTATGGTGCGCAGTTTATCAAAACCAATCTGCGAGAAGCGCAGTTTCAGGATGTCAATCTCGCATCGGCGCGCTTCGTTGATGTGAATCTGGCTGGAGCGCATTTCGACGATGTCGCGCTCACCGGCGTCGTGATTCACAACGCGAATTGCACCGGTTTTTCCATCTCGAATGCGCGCTACGACGGCATGCGCATCGAAGGCATTCTGGTCACCGACCTGCTCCTCGCCTACGGTAATCAGAATTCGCGGGACGAATGACTGCGTCGATTGAGTCGATCCATGATACTTGAAGTCGCCATCCTCAATGTCCGCGCCGGTGCGGGCGACGCATTCGAGGCCGCGTTCCGCGAGGCGTCGCGCATCATCGCGGCGATGCCTGGCTATCTCGGGCACGAATTGCGTCTTTGCCTTGAGGTCCCAAACCAATACCTGTTGCTGGTTCATTGGCGGCAGTTGGAAGACCACACGACAGGCTTTCGACAATCCGCGGAGTACGAGCAGTGGCGAACCCTCCTGCACCATTTCTACGATCCATTCCCGACCGTAGCGCATTACGGCGCGTCGTTGGTTCCAGAAGCCACGGGCGACGAGCCCGTCTGATTTCGGGGTCCATGGCCTTCATCCCGAAATACGTTGTGACTACTTCCGATCTCCCGGTGGTGGAGTGATGCCGAGCGCTTGTTCGGCGCGATTCGCCAGTTTGGGCTCGGGATCGGACTGAGCCAGGTGATCCAGCCATTGTTGCACCGTCGGGTCCGGTAGCATGGGTTCGAGTGCTTCGATGGCTTGATAGCGAAACCGCGGCGCCTGGAATCCGGCGGCCATGTCGGAATCCAAGTCCGCAATGATCTGATCGCGAAACTCGAAGGGAACGGCACCTTTCAATGCGCCGAGTATGAATCCGCGTTCGTTGAGATCCTGGGCCTCGTGATACAGGTTCGTTGTCGTCTGCCGCGCGCGGTCATCAAATAATCCGTAACGCTTGAGTTCCTGTACCTGCCGGGCGCGTGTCATTACGGGTTGGCTGGAGTCAAGGAGGGTGTTGTAGGCCGTGACCAGTTCCTTCTCCATGGTTGCGACGACGCCATACTTGTCGCGGTCCCGGGCGGCCTGATCCAATTCCATTTGCCTCTTTTCCACGGTCTTGAGCCGCTGGGTCACCGAGACAGGATTTTCGGATGCATCTGCGCCGACCGATTCGCCGGTTTCCATGGCTGACAGCTTGGCGGCCAACTCGTCGTGAGACCGCTGAAGCGCCTCATGCTCGCGGACCAGGGTCTCAAAACGCGTGGCAAGAGCCGCCTCTGCGCCAGATCGCGCATCGGACGAAGTTTTGCCGACGCTTCCACCGCGCACCAAAACAACGAGCAACGCCGCTCCGGCCAAAAGGGTGGCGACGATGGGCAGCAGACGGTTCATCAGGGTTTGGCAGCAAACTGTTCGTCAATTCTTTGTGCCGAGAGCCGCAAAAGGCACGCCTTATCTTCGATCCGTTACTCGCGTTCGGTCGTGTGCTCCCTGAGCCAAAACCGCTAAACCCGCACCTAACGGCCACGCCGACAAACAGTATACCTTTGGGAAGATAAATACCGCGAGGAGACGTCGATGGGAGACGACGGTGATCTGTAGCTTGGCGACAGCGCGCAATGCGTCGAGGTCGTGACGGCGATCGGCGGGTGCGCATCGAAACGTCATCATGCCCCGACTGGGTTTCCCGCGTTCGCTGGACGCGGCTTCTCATCGCTCGACCTTTTGCTACCGATTCAGCCAGCTGACCATGGTCCGGGTAACCAGATCCGAAGCGTCCTGTTGTACCCAATGATCCGCGCCCGGCACCGTCACGATGGTCAGCTCCCCATCGACCCATTTCCAGGTGTCGTTCAGCGCGCCGGGCAACAGAGCCTTGTCCTTCAGTCCGTGAATGAGCAGGACCGGGCACTGAACCTTTACCAAAGGTGACGTGTCCTCCGTGTAGGGTTCGCGTGGATAGTTCTGCTTGTAATAGTTGAGCATCGCTTCGAAGTCCGACCGTCTGAACGCCTCGACGTAACGGGCGCGGACTGCCGGATCCTTGATCCAAAACGTCAGGCCCTCCGCGGTGAGGTCCTTGTGCGCACCCTCTTGCTGAAACCTTCGGGCATAAGCGCTGTTCTTCTGCTGCTCCGGGTTGATTGCCAGCTCGCGCATCAACCCGCGCGGGTGGGGGAGATTCAAAATGATTAGCTTCTCGGTCATCCCGGGATTGGTCATGGCAAACGTCCACGCCACCATCCCACCCCAGTCGTGCCCCACGATGACGGCCCGATCGCGTCCGCACGCACGGATCACCGCCACGACGTCCTCCACGAGATGACGAACATCATAGTTCTCCACGCCCTTGGGCCGGTCGCTGAGATTGTATCCGCGCTGGTCGATGGCCACGACCTCGTGATCTTTCGCCAGGGCTTCCATCTGGTCGCGCCACGTCAGCCAGTAGTCCGGAAAGCCGTGAATCATTACCATCAGCGGCCCCTGGCCAAGATGCGCGTAGTGGATGCGCACGTCGCCATTGGTCGCGTAGTCATGCTTCACCTTCCGCTCGATGTCGAGCAACGCGGGGTCGTTCACGGCGGGACCGGCTTTGTTTTCGACCGGATCGGACTCGGCTCCTGCGGTGCGAGGACAGCACGCGGCCAGCGTGGCCGTAACCAACACGATCCAAAAACGTTCCATGGAGATTTGGACCTTACTCCTTCTGGTAAACGGTCAGTTCTGGTTTCTGGTTTTCCCGTTGACGATCAAAGTTTGATGCCATCGTCAGCGTCTTCGAGTCGGCAGCATAGACAAACGAACGAGTCATATCGACTGGTTGAAGTTCGCTTTCGGATTTCCCCGCTTCCATGTCAAGTACTGACAGTGTGTTAAAGGGTCCAAGCTTCTCCAGCTTGACCTTGCCTTTGGCAAACATCCGGACTTCCCCATCACTTCCCTTCAATTCGAATTGGAAAGTGTCTTCCTTGATCTCGAGATTGAAAGTGACTTTTTGTCCTTCGATTTCCTTCTCCGCTTTCCATTTGCCCTGCAGGGCGTCGGAGTCTGCGGCCAGCGTGGATGGGCTAAGTGCGGCGCCCATCAGAAGAGCGCTCACGAGGGTGATAGTCATTTTATTCATGGTGTTTTGCATTGGGTTTGTTGTTTTGCAGTGGATGTCGAGTAGCACCGCACCTCGGCGAGGGATCGTCATGCGCTCATATAACGTAAAACGATCGAGCAGAGTAAAGCCGGACACTTTTGGGTGATGTCCACGCTATTGCTTGCCGTACACCTCCAGTTCGTGGATCGACCAGAATTTGTCGGGCGACTGGCCGTGCTGGTTGATACGGATGTGGCGGGCCTTCACGCCAGGGAGAATGATATCGGTGACCGCGCGCTCGCCACGGGTCCTGGTGACGGTGGGCGTCCAGTGCTGGCCGTCGCTGGATACGTCCACACTGTATTCGCGCGGGTAGTCGTCGCTGGAACCGGTCGAATCAAGAACGATGGAATCCAGCGTGTATTCGCGGCCCATGTCGAAGGCGAACCACATGCCGTCGTGCTGGGTTGATTTTGTATCCCACCGCGAGTTGGCGCGTCCATCGATCGCGGCGCGGCAGCCTTGCGGATTGTCGCTGGCGCTGAAGACCCATTTTCTCATCTCTTTCCGTGGCAGAGGCGTCATGGCAAGGATTTCGGACGACTGCCACATGTCTTTACGATCTTTCAACGCGGCGCGCACCGCAGCCACATCCGCGGCGCTCACCATGGGCGCCTTGTTGCCCCACGCATTGCGGACGTAGGTCAATGTGGCGGCGATCCATTCGTCGTCATAGCTTTCGAGCGGCAGCATCGGACCGGGAAACGGTTTGCCGTCGAGTTCACCGGTCATTCCCTTGAGCATGATTTTGATCGGGATGTCCTTTTTTCCGAGCACGCGTGGCGAACCCACCAGCGGCGCGCCCAACGTCATGCCCGCAATCCCCGGGACCGGTGTGCCTTTGGCATCGGGTCCGTGGCAGGCGGAACAGATGGTCTGAAAATTCGTCTCACCAGTGGCGAGGAACTTGTCCTGCTGGCGACGGCGCTTCGCCTCGGCGAGTCCCTGGCGGTAGCTGCCGATGATCGCGAGAACGTTCGGGTTGTCGGCGTGCTGTTTCGCAATCTGCTCGATCAGAAGATCACCGTCCGGGGCGGCGGAACGACCCAGGGAGAGTACGAGTTGGATGACGACTTCGACTTCTGGATCGTCGGCGAGCAGTGCAAATGACTTTGTGAAGGCAGCATCGCCGGCACTCAGGAGTGGTTCGGAAATTCGGATCGCGGCGGCGCGAACCCGGGGATCGGGGTCGGCGAGTTTTTCGCGCAGCAGCCCCGCGTCGCTCTTTCCGAGTCCATCGAGAGTCCAGAGCGCGTGCAGTCTTCCCAGCGGTGACGTCCCCTGGCGGGCGAGGGCCTGGAGTTCGGTGACGACCGACGTGTCGCCGCGAACGACGAGGAGCTTTTGGGCTTCATCGCGCCACCAGCCATTCGGAGACGACAGATGCTTGACCAGCTCAGACGCGGGCGCCTTGAGCATCGCGGGTTTCGGGCCGCGCCGGGTTGATTCATGCACCACGCGATAGATCCGCCCGCGACCGATGTTTTTGTCGAGGCCGTGGTGTTCCACCACCGTCCGCAGGTAGGACCCCGGGCGCACCCAGTTCCCTTCCTGGATGATGCCTCGATACATATCGACGATATAAAGGCAGCCATCCGGGCCGGTGGCGGAATTAACCGGACGAAAATTGGCGTCCCGCGAACGCATGAACTCCGTGCCGGGCGTCGCATTTTTCACCACGATTTTTCCGTCTTCATTCACGACCTTCGCGCGGCGGACGAGACGACCCACGGGTTCGGGAATGATGTAATCGCCGTAGAAGTCCGCCGGCAGTCGGTCGCCGCGATAGATGTGTGAGCCCGCGCAGCCGGTGAAATTATTCAATGTCAGTTCCTGTGGGCGAAAGCGCCCGCGGCCGCCCTGGACATCGGGGATCGCGACCAGCGGGAAGACCTCGCGGAAACCCGATTCCTGCTCGTCGCGGAACGAAATTTTGCCATAGATCATCGGTCGTTGGAAATCCATGGCCGGATTCTCGCCACCGCCGGTGCAGAAGAAATTCCGCCCGACGTCGTCGTGCGTCACGCCCCATTGCCCGGAACCGGCGGGAAGATCCTCCGCTTCGATGTGATCACCGGCCCAACGGTAACGCTTGTTGGTGTAAGTGACATACATCCAGTTATCGATGTTCCAATCGAGCCCGCTCGGCTGGTGCTCCAGATTTCCGCCACACGGTCCGCCTTGATAGACGAGCTTCTTTTCATCCGCTGCGCCGTCGCCATCCGTGTCACGGTAGCTGTAGAGATCGAAAGTATTCGTCTCGCGGACGATGAGGCGATCGCCGAGCGGCTGGATCATCCGCGGAAGCACCAGCTTATCGATGAACACCGTGCGCTTGTCCATGCGACCGTCATTGTCGGTGTCCTCGAGCAATACGACCTGCGACTTCGGTTGCAGCTGATTCTGTCCATCGATGTCCTGCATGTACGTGTTCAACTCCGCGACGTAGAGCTTCCCGTCCCCGTCCCACGCGATGGCCGCCGGTTCCTCGACCATCGGCTCGGCGGCGACCAGTTCCAGACGGTAGCCGGGTTCGATCTCAATCATCGCCATGCTTTCCTCCGGCGAATACGTGCGGGCTTTGGCGTCGTAGAGTTTCTGGTCGAAAGGCTCGGCGCAGACGGAAGCGGCGAACGCGGCGAGGAGGAACGGTGCGGAAAAACGGAGGTTCATGGCAATAGTTCAGGAATGGGGGCTGTGGTGGAAGCAAGCACACGGATAGTGGCACGGTTCCGGGGTGCCAGTCGATCCTGCCACGATCCTTTTGTTGGCATCGAATTCTGGCCGCCCGTGGTTGTGCATGCGCATAGTCCGATGGTCGTGCTTGGTGGAGGGGCAACCTGACTGATTCCGGAAATTTGGGTGCCACCACCGTTACGATGGAGAAACCACCAGCCACCAGCGCCGTCTCACGCGCTCGCCAACGGTGGATGATTTTCCGTAACCTCGCGTGCCGCATCCGTCAGGAATCAGCGTGAACACGAACATCTGTCCCTTATGCAACCAACCGATTCCGGCTGATGCGCCTGGCGGTTTTTGCCCGGCGTGCGTGCTGCGCGATGCTGCCGAGTCTGCGCCCGCCGGCCGCGCCGGACCGTCGGTCGAGGAGGTCGCCGCAGCCTTCCCGCAGCTCGAAGTGCTCGATTTCATCGGCCAGGGTGGGATGGGCTTTGTTTATAAAGTGCGCCAGGCGAACCTGGACCGGACCGTCGCCTTGAAAATCCTCTCACCCGAACTGGGGCGCGATCCGGCGTTCGCGGAGCGTTTTGCCCGCGAGGCGCGGGTGCTGGGGAAACTGAGCCACCCAAACATCGTGACGGTCTTCGAACATGGAGAAAGCGGCGGCTTCTTCTACCTGCTCATGGAGTTCGTGGATGGAGTGAACCTCCGGCAGGCGATGCGGGCCGGACGTTTCACCCCGGAGCAGGCACTCGCGGTTGTGCCCGGCATTTGCGACGCGCTCCAGGCCGCGCATGCGATGGGCGTGTGGCATCGCGACATCAAACCCGAAAACATCCTGCTGGGCGCACAAGGTGGCGTGAAAATTGCCGACTTTGGCATCGCGCGCATCGTCGGAGATTCCGGGCGCAATTTCACGCTCACGACCACCGGGGCCGCGCTCGGCAGCGCCGCCTACATGGCTCCCGAGCAGCATGAAAAACCGCACGACGTGGACCACCGCGCGGACATCTACAGCCTCGGCGTCGTCATTTATGAAATGCTGACGGGCGAACTCCCGCTCGGCCGCTTCCCCGCACCGAGCCAGCGTGCGGCAGTGAGCGCGCGCATCGACGAGATCGTTCTCCAGACCTTGGAAAAGGAACGCGAGCTCCGCCAGCAAAGCGCCGCCGAAGTAAAAACCGATGTGACCCGCGCGTCGCGGGAGGCGGGAGCTTCGACGTCGAGCACGGTGCGCCATCGTCCGCCGGCGACTCTGACCCAGTGGAGTTTGGGCCTACTCCTCGCCGGTGCCGCGATGGCGGGGGCCTCGCAGATTTCCGCCTTCGGCGCGACGCGTGAGGTCTTTTTCACCTTCGCCATCGTGGTCCTGGTAATGGGCTTTGTGGCGGCGTGCGTGGCTTTGACGCAGATGCGACACGGTCAGATTGAGACTGGCTGGCGTCGCGCTTTGCGCATCATCGTGTGGTTCCCGATGGTGGCGCTTGCGATCTTCGTGTTCTTCACGCCGATCGTCTTTTTGCTCCGATCCCGTCAAGACGCTCAGCAATCCGCGCAGATCGCGGAACCAGCCGAAGAGCAGGCGCGTCGAGATGAGGCCGAAAGTTACGTGGGGGCAGCGCGCGGGACGAGCTGGGGGCCGGGCGGGGCCTCTGCCAATGTCGTCGCACCATCCAATTCCCCTCCTTCGGCGGTCAATCCATCGAAGACTTCGGACTCCGAACGGATGCCAACCTTCTCCAAGCGGATTGTCGTTCCCGGCGATATAGCGGTGCGCGTGGGTCTCTTCGGGTCGGTGAAAGGCGGAAAACGGGAGGCTATCGGTGATCAGCTTGTCTTCAAGACCGCGGTCGATCGCGCCACGGGCTTCGAGCTCCGCTGGCGCTTCCCTTTTCAAATTCCGGACGGGGCGAAGGGGCGAATCAAGGTGGAATTGGCAGACCCGGATACCGGCCTCGTCTTCTACCGCACGTCGCATGAGATCGAGTCCGGAACCCGCCTCAACTCACCGGATACCGCATCACAGCCCACGACCCTCACGAACCCCGGTGAGTCCACGATGATCAGAATGGTGCGCGTCGAGGCCGCCAAGGACGGGTTGGTGACCGACTGGAGCGAACTCTTTTTCTACGTTGAATTCATCAAACCTTCCAATCACGAAGCCGTGCCCGAGTTTCAACTGCCCCAACTTCCGAGCTCGGCCACGCCAGAATCGGCCACTCCACCAACAGTGGACGGACATTGAATCCGAATTTCCATCTGCCGAATCCGCGCTTGTCCACGCACCGTGACTGACGCCGTCTTTCATCCCACCCGCTGGACGCTCGTCCTGCGCGCACGTGGCGAGGGCGCGGAAGCCAAGGCGGCGCTCTCCGATCTGTGCGCAGCCTATTACGCACCCGTGGTCACCTTCCTTCGTCGCGATGGCCGCGGCGATGACGTGGCGCGGGAAAGGGCTCATGCTTTTTTCGCCAGCGTGCTCGCCGGTGGCGTCGGCGCGCCGGAACCAGCACGCGGCCGATTTCGCAGCTACCTGCTCGGAGCGTTGAAACATTTCCTTTCCAAACATCGTGACGCTGCCCGGGCGGATAAACGCGGTGGCGCGGTGGAGCACGTTCCGCTCGATGCCGGATTGGACACGGCGCCGGGCGTGTCGCTGCCAGCAGCGCTGCCGGACGACACACTCCTTTTTGATCGCGAATGGGCTTTCACCATTATCGCCCGCGCCCTCGCCGCGCTCGAGACCGAGCATGCGGAAAGGGCGAATCAATTCTCCATCCTGAAGCCGTGGCTCGATGGGGGCGCGAACTGCTCACAGGCTGAAGCCGCTCGGGCGCTTGGGACGTCGGAAACGGCCGTGAAAGTTGCCATCCACCGGCTGCGCGTGCGCTTCCGGGAACTCATTCGCGCCGAAATCGCCGCCACCGTCCACGACCCGGGGGACGTCGCCGACGAACTCCACCACCTTATTGCCATCGCGAGCGCGGCAGGATGAATATCGGCCCGAAAATCCAATCCTTCAGGGCGTGCGACCGACAGCGTGTCTGCTTCTTCCTCACCGTCTTCTTGTCCTTCCTCTGTGCCCATTTTCAGAAGGAGAGGGAGAGGGAGAGAGAAAGAGTCATGGCAACAGGGCAGAAGTCCTGACCTTGCCGCTTTTGGAAGGCGAGGTGAGGAGGAGATGCGACAAAAAAAACGAGCCTGCACGTGAGATTCAACGCGCGGCGCCGCGCAATCCTGACAGCGCATCGCGACTCTGCTCCGCGAAGACACATGGAAACCCGGCCGAGTTCACCGCGCCCTGGCGTCGGTTTCCACGACCTCCGCCGGCAGCAAGAGTTCGTCTCCCGAACGCGCGAGATAGGGCGGGACGGTCATCAGCAGGCGCTGGCCAAGGGTGTTCTCGAATTTCCACAGCGCGCCATCCATGCCGGGCGGGACTTCGACCTTGAAGAAGCCGTCTTCGAGCTTCGCAAAGTCGAGCATCTCGCGGCCGTCGGGTGCGCGGAGTTTGCCGGAAATTTTCGGCGCCCAATTCGCGACGCGCGAGGCCCAGCCGCCGACGATCTTCGTCCCGCGGGGGACGTAAAAGTAGAGCGTCCACGCGCCGCGGAAGTGGCTCGTGACATCGGCCGTATCGGGCGCGCTCTCGATGGTGACGGGCAGGCCCCCGGGCCACGCGATGCGCGTGATGTCGCCGCCATCGTAAGTCTCAATGCGGTGCAGGCCGGGGTGCGGCGTGCGGAGCGCGAGAGTCCGCGGCTGGTTGTCGGGCAGGTAATCTTCGCGCACGGCGACGGGGGCGAGCGTGACTTCGAGCGGGGAGAAAAGTTCGAGCTTCGGCGCGCGGTTCGCCCAGCGCTTATCGACGGTGACGCCGAGCTCGATGGCACCCGGCTTTTCCAACCACACAAAGTAGCGCTGCCGGTCCTGCGGCTCGGTGGGAAAGCTGCCGGGCTCGACCTTCGAGAGCGCGAGGCGCGGCATCGCGGGGACGAGGTCTTTGCCGAATTCCACGCCGCTGAAACCGGGCTCGACGGGCTGATTGTTCGCGATGCCTCGCTTGATTAATTCGGCGATCTCGGTGGTAGAAAACGGCTCATCGTTCTTGAGCGGATGCCCGTCGGTGAGGGCGTCCTTTTGGCTGAGCAGCCGTGCCCAGAGCCCGTAGCTGTGGACCATCATCGTCTTGCGGATGCGGTAGGCGAAGGCGGCGACTTCGTCCTTCGAGCCGCCGTTTAGATGCGCAACCATCAGCTCGGCGTGGCGCGTGTAGAGTGCGAGATCGTCGATGCGCCGGAGCACGTGAGGGTCGCTCGTCGCGGCGAGCGCGGCGGCGAGGTGGCGATACATTCGCCCGACGATGTCCGAGGGCGAACGGCGCTGCGTGTCCTCGGTGATGAGCGCGTAGAATTCGCGCATCGGCTCGCGCGCGGTCCCGAACGCCTTTTCCAAAAAATCCGCGACGATCGCCTCGACGTTCCCGGCTTCGCGCACATCCCACAGCACGCGGCTCGCGACGTAGTAACCGAGCCCGCACGGCCCCCAGCAGTCGCCGGACTCCGCGTCGTAAAAGCGCGCGCCTTGTTCGTGAATGTGCGCGAGCAGTCCGGCGACGCGCTGGGGCCGCGAGGCCGCGCCGCCGCGCGGGAGATTCCAGTCCCAGTCCACGATGCTGAGGTAATCATAGACGCCCATCGTTGCGCCCTGCGCCTGCCAGCCCGTGAGCACCTGGTCGAAGGTGAAGCCGCCGGTGATGAAGGCGGTTGTAGCGCTCGGGATGACGCGCGGATGCACGCGGACCTTCGGCGGCGCGCAGTGCTGATTGTAGGCGTAAAAGCCGACGTATTTCGCGCCGAGCCCGAGCGCGTTGATCGCGGTGGCGACTTCATTTGCGAGCGTGAGGACGCGGTCGCTCACGCTGCCCATGCGCGCGCACTCGTCGCACTCGCACCACCCGCCGCCGTCGCTCGGGTCCATCGAGATCGAGTCGAGCTGCGGCTCCTTCTTCATCCGCTCGACGGCTGATCGCGACCACGAATTTCCTCAGCTCCGCATTGCTGAGGCAAAATTTCACATCGCCGCGCAGCTCCCGCTTTCCGCCGACCTGCGCGATCCACTCCGGGTGCGTTTCAAACTCCGCGCGCCCCTGCGCGACGAGTGCATCGTAGGAGTGGCCGCTGTTCAGCTTGAAGCCCGATACCACCCGATTGCGCACGCACCATTCGCGGTAAGGCACGTCGTTGTAGCCCCACAGGCCCCAGTTATACCAAATCCGCCGTGCGAAAAACGACGGGCTCTCCCGCACATCCACGTCGATCGCCAGCTCGCGTGTCTCCGGCACCACCTCCCACGTTTCGCCGGGGAAAAACTGCCGATAGCCGAGCCGGTGCAGCAAATCCCAGCAAGCGTGCGCCGCACCGAGTTCGCTCGCCCCGACCAGCCACACCCCGTCCTTCCCCGAACGCAAAACGTAATCCTCCCGCTCAAACGCCCCGTTCCCAAACTCCGCCGCAAACGGCAGCTTTCCAAAATCCGCCGCCGGCCCGACCACGATCCCGCGAGCCCCATCGCCCACTTCCACCCTGAACTCCGTCCCCGCAATCCGCCCAAGCATCCGCGCCAGTCCCGCCGCCGCAGCCTTGGTAGAATCCGACGCCTTCTCCCCCACGACGACAGCCTGCAGAGCACGCCCCTCGCTCGCGAGAGGAACGCTCTCGGCAAAGCCACTCGCGGAGAGCCAGAGTAGGGTCGCGGTGAATCGAGAGAGCGTAGGAAGTGGATTCATTGGATGGCACTCTCGACGAATTGTTATCGGCGAGTTGGCCGATGAAGTTCCAATATCCGAACCGTTCTCCTCCCGCCGGGAAGCGCGGCGTCACGTTGTTCGCCCGCGGCTAATCCGAGCAGCGTCTTTGCAATCACAGTCTCGCAATTGATCAAGTCGAGATGCGGCTTGGATTCGGTTTCAACGATGGTGACGAAGGGTTGTTCATCCGGGCTGTCGATGAAGCAGTAGCGCACAGAATCACCCACTTGGGCGCGGGGCTCAGCGTTCTCATTGTTCCAGAGCGGCAACGCGCCGTCTGGCGGTAACAATTCCGATTGCACAGCGCGCTGTTGTGCCATTGGTCGAGGGGCAGCCCGGGTATCTGGCGCCGGTTGCCTTGGTTCCGGCACTTGTTCCTGCGCCTCGTCTGCGGCAGTCTTATCGGGCGGCACAGGTGGCTCCGCATCGGCGGCGATTGCGCCGACTTCGCGGTATTCCACGATCTCGCTGAAATCCACGTCAGCAGCGCCCACTGGCTCGACGCCGAGCCGCTCCAAAGTCCGCAGCAAATCGGCGATACACTCGTCAGGATCGCGGATGAAGCTCGATCCCCAGCAACGCCAAAACGTCCAGCCCGCTCGTTCTAACGTGCGCTGCCGGTGCAAGTCTTCCAGCCAAACGTCGGGTGTGTGGTATTGATCGCCGTCGCATTCGATGGCGAGGCGGCGGCCCGAGCGGCCTTCGACGACCAGGTCGATGCGATAGCCACCGGCCGCCACCTGCGGAGTGACGCGATAGCCAGCGGCGTGCAAGCGATCAAAGAGGGCACGCTCGAAACCGGATTCGCAACGCTCGCGACCCTTCTTCTCGGGGTCGCGGTGCAGCGGCGCGGCGAAATGTTCGAGCAAGCGTGCCCGAAGATCGTTCACACGCAAATCCTCGCGACGGAAACTGCGATAGAGATAGAGCCGATCCTTCGCTCGCGAGACGGCGACGTTGAAGCGCTGCTCATACATTTCGCCGCTGAGCGCGCGCACGGTCTCGGTATCGGAAACCATCGAAATGAAAACGATGTCGGCTTCGCGGCCTTGAAAGGTCATCGCATCGCCACAGCGAATTTGATGACGAACGATTTTCTCTTCGCCGATCTCGGCGACCAGCAGCTCGAAAATGAAACGCGGCTGGTCGTTGCCGAGCAACGACACCACACCAATCGTGCGCTTTATGAATGCGGGATTTGCCGTTAATACCTTGATCTCATCAACAATCGCACGGGCTTCGGCGCGGTTGATCTTGACCGTGCGCGCATCGCGAGCGCCGTCCCGCACAAAGACATCGACGAGCGGCGGTGTGATTCGCTCCGTGGCGGTCGCTACGCGGAGGCAACGGATTTCGCCATTGTAGCAAAGGTGATTTGAGAATTCGATGATCGGCTCGACGCAGCGGAAGTGTTCGCGGAGGCGAACGAGATCGGAGGCGAACATCACACTCGCGAGATCGTAGATCGACTTCTCGGGAGTCAGGACATCGCCGAATGGGAGCGTGCGAAGGAAGCGTGCATGGAGCAACCGAATGTCCACTTCGCGGACTCCGACAGCGCTCGGGCTGACTTGCTTATTGTCGCCGACAATCAGCAATTTTTTCGCGCGGAGCAGAGCAGGCAGCGCCCATAAGTCGCTTTGCGATGCTTCATCGACGATGACGAGATCGAAGAGCGCCAGTTCCGAAGGCAAGCTTTCAGACACACGCCAATGCGGCATGATCCAACAGCGAATCGCGCGATTGGCCTTGGCCATCGCGCGACGCGCATCCTGTCGATAGCGGACGGCGCGAACGCCGGTGCCACCACCGATACCACGAATCGCCGCCATGTATTGCTGCAGCGCGGACATCAGCCCGCGGTCCTGATCCAAAGTCTCTCGCAGCTTGAGCCAAGTGAGTTGCTCGACGAGTCGCGCGTAGGCGGACGAAAGATCGTTCTGCAAATCGAGTCGTTGTTTGGCGAGGAGTTGCAGCCGATCGCGGCCATCGATGCCAAGCAGATACCCGAATTGCCGGCTCCATTTCCACGCGCTGGCCCAATTGGGTGGAGTCCAGTCTGTCGCGCCGTCGATGTGCGGTTCGCTTCGCAACCGCGCCGCCCACAGAGGTGCGCCCGCAGACTCGATCTCGGCGCATACCGCGCGGATCGTCGCAAACGCCGGGGTGAGCGCACAGAGCCGTTCGATCTCGTTCAGGACTGATTGCCACGCCTTTTCAACCGAAAGGCTCTCTTCGTCGCGATTACCGAGAGTCTCCTCGACGAAAGCACTGGCGTGCTTAAAGAGAGGTAGCGAGCTGGTCTTGAAGAGTTCGCGGAGACGTTTTTGCTCCGCTCGCGCGCTCTCCAGTCGATGCCGCTTCAGTCTGATTTCGATCGCGTCCGCCAAAGCTTCCATTCGCGCCGGATCGTCCGCGATACCGTCGGCGTTCAAGTCCGCGAAAACCGCATCGACCTCGGAACCCAAGGAGGGCGCGAGTTCATTCACCCAGCGATGCGCTTCACGCATTTGCGCGAGCAATTCCTCAGAGGAGCGCAAGGCTTGGACGGGCGCAGCGGGCAGTTGTGGCGCGGGGCATTCTGTCGCGAGCGAATTCCAGCGGCAGACGACGGTGCGCGTCTGTCTTCGCAGCACGAGGTGCGACTCGATCCATTGCCAGTCTTCTGCTTTCTGCGGTTGCTGTCCATTCAACCGCACTCGCTGGAATCTCACTCGCGCCTCTTTCTTCCCGAATGGAATCAGACCGAATGCGCTCTTTCCCGTAGCGGAATTTCGGATGGCAGTGAAAAGGTCGTCGTCCGCATCCCACTCTTCTTCCCACTCGATGGCGACGCCGAGAAATTGCCGGCGGGATTCGACCAAAACGGAAAGCTCTTCAGCGATTTGCACGACTGTGGAAAAAACAGGCTGCGAGGTCGCTCCTGCTTCGTGTTGCTGCCGCAGCCAATCCAGCCAGCGAACGGTAAGTGTTCGGCGGATTCTGGCGGCTTCGCGCAGCAGATCGCGCACGCGTGCAGCATCAGCGAGATGTGCAGCGCTGATTGAGCGAAAGCGAGGCACCTTCTGCTCGTCGATCGTCCCACTAACCGCATCGAGGTCGAGCAAGGCGCGGTGAAGATCGCCGACCTGCGGAAGGCTTGGCAGCACATCAGTCGAAGGAAACGCGGAGTTGAGATAGATCAGGTCCCTTCCTGCGAGTTCCCTCGCGACGCGAAGACGCGCGACGTTATCTGCGGCGAACGCAGCCTCGTGCTCGGGTCGCCCATCGAGCCGATCGAGGAACCATGCGTGCATTTTCTCTCCCTCCACGACGTGCTGTGCGAGCGCTGCCGGTTGCAATCCATCAAGCGCCGGCGGGACCGGATCGATATTTCGCCGCGCCCAATCCGCGAGCTCGCGGTCAATTGTGCCGATGCGCTCATGGAGTTGATCGATCGTTTTGCGACATCGCTCGATCTCCCGCCTCATGTGCGCCTTGTTCAGGTTCGTAATCTCCGTCGTGATCTTCGAGACGCTTTGCTCAAGTTGCTTCAACCCTTCCCGCTCACTCGTAAGCAGACTGACCGTAAGGCTTTGCACTGGCGCAGGAAGTTGCTGCCGCAAGACAGCCAACGCCGACTCGCCTTTCGACGTGACGAGCACCCGCTTCCCTTCTGCCAGATAGTGACAGATGACATTAGCGATCGTGTGCGTCTTACCAGTGCCAGGCGGACCTTGCACGACGACCCCGCTCGCGTGTTCGAGCCGGTCGATGATTTGCACCTGCTCAGCATTGAAAGGTTTCGGGAAATACAGTTCGCCAGGCGCAGCAGCAGAGGTCGATGGAGCTTCGTTGCCATGCAGATTCTCGGCACTGAAGCCCGTCGAAGAAAGACCGCGCCAAATCCGCGCTTCGCGCTCAGGCACCGCACCCTCAGGCGTTTCTACGAGGACTCGGGGCGCTCCATCGGGGACAGGCTCGCTCTCGACGGCCTCACGTAATCGACGGATGTCTTCGATGAGAAAATTGGTTCCCTTTCTCCGTGCGAAAAGAACCCACGAGTTCGTGATCGTCAGCATCTCGGTCGGCTGCGGGAGTTTTCCCGGTTCGAAGTCCGTCTCGCGTGGCCAGTAGCGCGCCTGTCGATCGAGCGTGCCTGCGGCCCCGGCGAGTAGCTGCTCATACGAGGCTTCGTCGAACGGTCGCACATCGCAGTCGGGGTGATCGAGGATCGCTCGCGCTGCCTTCTCAAACGCGGGCAATCCGGGGTTTTCCAAGGCGACGTAAATATCGGTCTCCAGAATCGGCGGCACCTCGCGCGGTCGAATGCGGAGCGCCATGTCCGTCGTGATCGGATCGATCTCCACGAGCCTGCACACCAGCGGATAGCGGATGCGCTTACCGTCCTTGTCCCACACCGCGACGCCGATGCCCCAGACTAATTCCAACGCCGTCTCCGCGCCTTCCGTCTCGATCGTTTGGAGCAAGTTGAAGAGCTTGTCGTAGGTTGCGATGCTCTTCCGTCGCGGCTTCTCGGACTCCGACCACTCTCGCCACGATCCAGTGCGGTAGCTTTCGAGAGCGGACACGCGTGAAAGATCCTCATCGAAAACCAGCGGCTGCTCGGGCGTCTCCGGATTCGGAAGAGTCTCGCGGTGTGACGGCTCAGCAGAAGGATCGTCACGGATGATGAGCCACGGGATCATGGCGACTGGTGGTGTCGGCGGCTTCTTGGGTCGCAGACGTTCGATCTCCAACCAGTTTTCACCAGAAACATCCGCCACATCGAGATGCACACCGGGTAAAGCCTCGACATCAGCCTGCCACGCGAGGAGTCCACCTTGATGCGCCGAGACATCGAAAGTTGCCGCTCTGTTCAGCTTATCCCATTGCTCGAGGTAATCGAGCATCGCGATGAGACGCTGCTGTTCGGTGGAAAAGGGCATCGGCAGTTTCTAACCGCAGTTAGCAGGCGAGAAAATGACGAATGCGCTCGTCTATCGCGGCGGAGCAGATTGACAGCCCACCATCCGGCATGTCGCTCCACAATGAAAATGCCGCTGCGCTTGCCGAGTGGCGCTTGGGCGAGGGCGTCGAGGACTTCGGACTCGAGGCCGTTGATGTGGCCAATGGCGGACGGGCCGAGTGGCGATTTCACTCTCTTATCGTCGAATCTTGCCTCGCGGTAGCGTTTTACTACTTTCCGGCATGAGCCAGCCGGTGAAGCTTTCCGATTCCCTCGTTCTCGATGCTCGTCTTACTGCGGAGGTGGCGCAGCGCTCCATTGCGGGACAGATCGAGTTTTGGGCTGGCTTGGGGCGGGCGGTCGAGGGGCTGTTGCGGGGACGCGAGGCGCTGGCATTACGGAAACGGGATTCGGTGCGTCCGCTGTCGGTGCTGCTTGAATCCGTCGATTCAGCGAAAGGTCGCCGGCGCGTTGCAGCCCATCTAAAGACGCGGGCATTTCCACACTACGAAGCTGCCCCGAAGAAGCCTGGGTTACTGGTGCGGGTCGAGGCGGATGGGACTCGCACGCTCGGCCGGTTCATCAATCGCCGATTCGAGCCGAACGCGAAGCGCAGTACTCGATGATTGAACATGTGCTGGACAGACGTCCGGTCATCGTGGCGATTGCGGGGCCGAATGGCGCTGGCAAGACGACCTTCTTCCACTCTCATCTTCGGGACGCGGGGCTGCGCTTCATGAATGAGGACGACCTCGCGCTCGAATTGGACATTTCCGCCTACGAGGCAGCGAGCATCGCCAATGCGCTGCGGCGCGTGCTCGTTGAGCGTTGTAGATTCGTGACAAGGCCATTTTGTTATCGCCGGTGACACTCGGCCCGACGGTAATCTTGTCGCTCGGATGAAAAATGCGTGGGTCGCTGGGCGCGAGGCTGCTCCGGTGCCTGTCCCACGGCGAAAACAACCGTCTGCGCCAGCGCGAACTCGCCCGAGCCGCGGTTTATACGACCGATCACCAGCTCGCCGAAGTTGCGGGCAAATTCGCGTGCGCCGTTACTTTCCTTCGTCTTTGGTGACCGGTTTCAAGATGTCGCCGAGCGTATCGGGATGTTCGGGGGTTCGGGTGAGTTCGAGATATTTCGGACCGTCGGCATAATCCAGGGTCACGTTGCGGAAGGCGTCGCCCTCGAGCACGAGCAACTCCACGTTGCGCCGTGTAACGCTGTCGGAGATCGCGTCTTTGAGTCGTCGGGAGCTGAATTTGCGGCCATTCACACCGGTAATGATCATTCCGCTGGCGAGCCCCGCCTTGTCCCCCGGAAGACTTGGAATGACTGAGGCGATCTTTCCGTTGTCCGTCGCGGTCAATCCGATACTCGCGGAGGCCAACCGTCCGCTTGCGCTCCTTGTCGCGTTCCGTGGCGCAATCGCTCGGTTGGGCGGAATATTGCAACCGATAGCCCAGCGATCCGAGAAAACCGAGGCCGAGCGTCTTCTTCGGCATTGCCACGCGTTCTTGAAAGAATTTGCCCCAATCGTAAGGGGAAACTTCGTTGAGGGTGCGTGTCACTTCCGCCAGGTCATAAGGCGCGGGGACCTTTGCTCCTGGCCGTGGCGCGAAGAACTTTTTACAAAAGTCATCGAGGCTCCGGCGACCGCCGCTCTGTTCGCGGATCAGCGCGTCGGCTTCCATCCACACCATCAGCCCTTCGTCATAGTAATCCTGTCCGCGCCGGAGCTGGCTCCACGCCGCGCTGTGCGCCGCGGAGCTGCCAACTCGCGGCTGCCGTGTCGTCCAATGAACGCCACTGCCGCCCATCCTGGTGCATCAGGAAATCCACCTTCGAGGCGAGCGCCTGCCGATGTTCGTCCGCCGTGAGCAGCCCGGCGCGCACCGTGAGCAGCTCACCGAGGTATTGGGTCAGGCCTTCGTAAATCCAGAGCAGGCGTGTCCGTTCCGGCTGATGAAAGCTCGTCGTCACCATCGGCGCCGGGCGACGATATTTCCCGCACCACGAATGCACAAATTCATGCGGCAGCAGATACGCGGGCCACAGTTTGCGTTTCTTGTCATCGATCAGATCGCGTTCGCCCACTTCGTTGAAACTGCTCTGCAAATGCTCGAGCCCGTTGCGCGGAAGGGCATCGCTGCACACGAGCAGAAAGTGATTAGCGAATTGCCGAAGCTATCCACGCCCGAGGAATTCACCGACGGTTGATTGCAAATGTAGTCGCGTTTCACAATCACGCGGTCCGCACCCGCCGGCACCGTGAGCAAAAAGCGATTCAGCTCTTCGTCGTCGCGCCGCCAGGGAATTGGCTGGCCTTTCGCCGTCTCGAAGCGGAGTCCAGCGAGGTTTTGTGAGGGCCCGCCCGGCGCGTGCACGCCGGGAATCCATTTTGGATACCACAGGACCAGTTCGCCCGCTGCCGCGGGCATCTCCAGCCGCGCATGCAGCAAGGCGCGATTCAATTCGCGAGCGTCCACGTCCATTCTGATTTGCACGGGCGCGGCCGGTGCGGCCGCGGTCACAAAGGGCGAGAAGTTCAATAACGCCGTGGCGAGCAACAGCGACAGGGGAGTGGGCGCTTTCATGAGCGCGGAGTTTTCTTGTTTCACCTTCGCGAAGGCAAGCCGGCAGGACTTTGATCGGAGAAGCAACACCAACTCCCGACCTTTTCGGGTGACTCAGGAATCGGTCACTTTGTCCCGCAAGGAGTCTGGATGCAGAAGGATGATGCGGGCCACGGGCTGGCCGCGTTGAATGGTCACCGGTCCCGTCGGACGAATGCCAATCGAAAACCCGTTCGTTTTTCCCACGCCTTTGGCCAGAGCACCGGCGGTGAGCACACCCGTGAGCACTTCCAGATTTGGGATCGGTTCGTAGGGAATCAGTAAAATAGCGTGGGTTGATGGCAGGCTCGGCTCCCATCCGAGTACCCATTCCAAAGAACCTTCTCCGTTCAGAAAAAACATGCGATCGGAGCGTCCATTCCCAACTTTGAAGTCGTAAAGAGCCGTCCATCCGGCGTTGCGCGTAAAGTGGATGCGATTCGGCTTTCCCTCGGCATCCCGAAAGCACCAATTCTCGGACGCATTGGCGAGCATGGAGAGCTGTCGCAGTGATTCGGGAGGGCCGATGGCTTCGATATCGTGGAGCGCGTCCATCGTGACCGTGACAGGACTATCGACAACCCAGCCGATTTCCTGGCCCATGCGCGACGGCCAACACAGTTCGGCCGAGCGAGTCTTGCGGACCCAAACGAAGTGCTCCTCCATCAACCGGGACTCTTCCACCCTCGCGCTCGTGTCGATCTTCACTTTCCGGGGAAGTATCGCCCACGGATGGAGAGCGGTAAATTTCATGGCGCCACTCTCATTCGATTCACTCATACCTGTATGGGCGCGCACTTATCGTGGTTCGCAATGTCATTCACCGTTGGTTGGATGTCGAAGGAGGAAGGTTTCGCGGCAGGCAACCCTGACACGTGCGCGTTTTTATCCCGCGAGATGAAACCCGGTCAAGTGATGTCGGGTTCGAGTGCGGGAGCGACGCGAAAATCTTTGTCCAGCAGTGCGTCCAATTCGCTCAGCGCGCGAGCCAGTTCTTCGCGTTCGCGGACCAGTTCGGGATGGAGCGTTGCATCGAAGGGCTCCGCCAGAGTTGTTTCGGCACGTTGAAAAAGCGGCCCTTTGCGCAATGAGCCATCGGCCCGCCGGGACAGCCGATCCACAGCCTCAACCCGGCGCTGAACCTCGCGAATTTTTTCCAGGGCTTCGGCTTCCTTAATCTCTCCGGCCTCGACCCGCCGCAATTGCCGGCATTGAAACAACCGGCAGCGCTCCGGGCGATCGGGATAGATCGAGCACCGCGAATCCTGATGGGCTGGGCACGGTTGGAGAATATGGTCTTTGCCGTGCTTGCGCTTGAGTTTCAGTCCGAGGGCGGCCAGCGTTTTCGCCGAATCTTGCGGTTGCAAACGTACTCGGTGAAACATGACGCCGTTGCAACAGAGCCCGCACATGCCGCAGAGACGGGCTGCCGTGGAGATGACGGATGAGGAGGGCATGAAAGCGCAAAGCTCCCGATTCTAGCGAACGTTCATCCAGAGTCCTCGGAAATCCGCCACTCGATTGCGACTTCGGTTCCTGAGAATCGATCATCGCGCATCGGCAAGCCCACGAAATGAAAACAATGTCAGGACTCGGATTGGGAAGTCGTCTATCGGTGCGCGATGCAATTCCACCCCCAAACCGTGTCTGAAGTATTTTTGTCCGTTCGACGCTCGATCATCGTTTGCCTGGCCCTGTTGTTTGGCCATGCTGGCTACGCAGCGGGCGGGCCGGAGGCAAACTGGCCGCAATTCCGCGGCGCGGATTCGCGGGGTGTTGCTCCGGACAATGAAAGTCTGCCGGAAGAGTGGAGTCAGGACAAAAACGTCGCTTGGAAGATTGCCGTGCCCGGACGGGGATGGTCGAGCCCCATCGTTTGGAACGAGAAGGTGTTCGTGACAACCGTCGTGAGCGAAGGCGAGGTCGAGGCGCCGAAGCCGGGTCTTTACTTCGGGGGTGAGCGTCCGGCTCCGCCCACAGCCGCGCATCAATTCCGGGTCCTCTGCTTCGACTATGCGACTGGCCAGACCCTGTGGGACACCGAAGTTCATCGGGGCGCGCCCAATGGTCCGTTGCATTTGAAGAACACTTATGCCTCCGCGACACCAGTCACGGACGGCGAGCGGATCTATGCCTCCTTCGGCGATGCCGGACTTTACTGCCTGGATTTTAAGGGTGCCGTGGTGTGGTCGAAGGACTTCGGCGCCTACAAGACCAAGTTGGGCTGGGGCTCGGCCGCGTCCCCGGTGTTGCACGGGGATCGGCTATTCGTAGTTAACGATAATGAAGAGAAGTCATTCCTCGCCGCTCTCGATTCGAAGACCGGCCGGGTTCTGTGGCAGGTGGATCGTGACGAACCGAGCAACTGGGCCACGCCCTTCGTCTGGGAGAATGACAAGCGAACAGAACTAATTACTCCCGGCCGGAATCGCGTCCGTTCCTATGACCTGGAGGGAAAACTATTGTGGGAGTTTGGAGGCATGTCATCGATCGTCATTCCCACCCCGTTCGCCGGGGATGAGTTGCTTTATGTTTGCTCCGGCTACGTGGGTGACAAAGTGCGTCCCGTCTTTGCCATCCGCCCCGGCGCGGCAGGGGACATCACTTTGTCACCAGGAGAGAAAGCGAACGATTTCATCGTCTGGTCGCAGCCCACGGGTGCTCCTTACAATCCGTCCCCATTGCTTTATCGAGACCAGTTTTACGTGCTCTACGATGGTGGATTCCTGACCAGTTCAGATGCCCGCACCGGCGTCGAAATCTACGGCAAACAGCGGCTCAATCCGCGGGGCATCGCCCAATTCACGGCCTCTCCCTGGGCCTGCAATGGGAAGATTTTCTGTCTGAGCGAAGCGGGTGATACCTATGTGGTCGCCGCCGGACCGGAATACAAACTGATGGGGAAGAACAGTCTCGATGAAATGTGCATGGCCACGCCGGCGATCGCGGGGAACAGCCTCTTTATTCGAAGCCTTGATCACCTTTACCGGATCAGCAAACCGGAATGATTGCGCGTCTGTCGTGATTTACCGGCGATATCGCCTCGCTGCTCATCTGCCGCAAGGCTGTCGGTCCGTGCTTTAGGGTGAGCATGCCGAATGCAAAGGCTTCGCTCGCGGTCTTGGGGATGACGAAATCTCAGCAGGGCAACCATCCGCAGGCACGGGTGCGAATTGCGCTGGTCGGTTGGCGGAGCTCCACATTTCGTGCACTATTCGTGCATGGCGACAAAAGCCATTACTCTGGAACTCGACGCTTACGAGACGCTTTGCGTCGCCAAGAAGCCGGGAGAATCGTTCACCGAAGTCGTTCGCCGCGCTGCATTCACCGACGCACCGCTGACCGGTGAAAACCTCCGCGCTTACCTCCGCTCCGGCGGCAGTGGAGTCAGTGAGCGCTACCTCGATGCCGTCGAGACCGCAGCGAAGCATCATTCTGCGCCGGATGATCCATCGGCCTGATTCTCGACACGAACTTTGTCATCGCCGCCGAACGTGAGTCGCGGCGAGGCACGTTTGGCCGGGCAGACGCCTTCCTCGCGCAGCGACGGACCGAAACCTTTTGCATCACCTTCACGGTCGCCGGCGAACTCGCCTGCGGGCAATCCGCCAGCGCCCACCGCGATTGGGAGCGCCTGTGCCGCCCATACCCCGTCCTGCCGTGGACCATGGAAATCGCCTGGCACTATGGCGAAATCTACCGCGCCCTTGCCGCGAAAGGCCAGTTGATCGGTGCCAACGACATGTGGATCGCCGCCACCGCCCTCGCTCACGGATTCGGTATCGTGACCAACAACCATGATGAGTTCAGCCGGGTGTCGGGGTTGCCAGTGGAAGCATTTTGAACCTCACAGATGGACGACCCGATTCTCTGCGTCAGCGGTGATCTCAGGGCGAAATGTGTTCGGCAGGGCAGCGTCGTACTGAGGCACTTCTCGATGCTGCATTCACGTGCTGATGGGCTGCTTCGCTAGTCAAGGCAGGCCAGATGGTATTCGCGTTCCATGTCCGGCGCCATTGGCCGCAATCGTCCGCAAGATTCGGTTCGGTTTGGCCAATAGAGGGTGAGCGACCTCTCCGACTTGGGTGAGGTTAGCATTGTCCACCGCACCGTTTACCATGCACCATTCAAAACTGACCATCGTCATGCGGATGTCGATCGCGTTGGCCATCCCTTGCGCGGCGCAGCGCGCAGACGCTGGCGGTGGCCAGTGGACGCTCATTGGTTGGAACAATCTCGGAATGCACTGCATGGATGACGACTACTCGGTTTTCACGATCCTGCCCCCTTACAACACCGTCGATGCGCAGCTCATCAACGCCCAGGGAAAGTTGGTGATTGTCTCCAGTCGGGTTGACCTGACGTACGAAGCGGTCGCCGATCTTGATGGCTCGATTAACCGCACCTCGGTCGGTAAATCGAACTTTTGGGACTTTGCCCTGGCAAGCTATGGTGCGGGGGTCCCGGCGGACAGTGGACTCGGCGGGACCGCGATGCCGGGCCTCGCGAACATCCCACAATCGCTTACGTGGGCCAGTGGGTTCAATTGGTTCGAGGGGCTGGGCATTCCCATCACGCCAATCGACGACGCGGGTCGTGCGAATTCGTATCCGCTCATGCGCCTCATCGCGAAAAGCAATGCGGGCACGGTGCTCGCGCAGACCGACGTGGTGTTGCCGGTGTCGGGCGAAATGGATTGTCGCGTGTGCCACGGCTCAGGCGCGGGGCCAGCCGCGCGTCCGGCGGGCGGATGGGTGAGTGATCCGGATGCCAAGCGCGACTACCGGCTGAACATCCTAAGGCTGCATGACGAGCAGCATCTCGGAAGCGCGTACGTATCAGGACGCGCTCGCGGCGAATGGCTTCCGCGCGGACGGCATGTTCAATACGGTCACCCTCGCGAACACGCCGATCTTGTGCGCGAAGTGTCACGCCTCAGAGGCTCTCGCTACTGCAGGCGCGTCGGGTGTCGATTCGCTCACCCGTTCGATGCACGCGAAGCATGCGACGGTTATCAACCCCTCGAATGGCATCGTCATGGACAGCAGCACGAACCGCAGCGCGTGTTACCAATGCCATCCTGGTTCGACCACGCGCTGTCTGCGCGGCGCGATGGGTGCCGCGGTCGCACAGGACGGTTCGCTCGCCATGCAATGCCAAAGTTGCCACGGCACCATGAGCCAGGTCGGTTCACCGCTGCGCACGGGGTGGCTCGATGAACCCAATTGCCAAAGTTGCCACACCGGAAGCGCCACGCAGAACAACGGGAAGATCCGGTATACGAGCGCCTTTGACGGCAATGGCAATCCGCGGCAGGCCGTGAGCGCGCTCTTCGCCACCAATCCGAACACGCCGGCGCCGGGCAAATCGCTCTATCGTTTTTCCAAGGGTCACGGCGGCCTGCAATGTTCCGCGTGTCACGGCTCGACACACGCCGAATTTCCCGCCGCCCATCGCAACGACAACGTGCAATCTGTGGAGGTGCAGGGACATGTCGGCGTGCTCATGGAATGCATCGCCTGTCACGCCACCATGCCAAATACAGCGAATGGCGGGCCGCACGGAATGCATGAGATTAGCAGCAATTGGGTGAAGGATCACGGCGATACCGTTGAGAATGGCGGCGGCGCACAATGCAAAGCCTGCCACGGCACCGACTACCGCGGCACCGTTCTCTCGCGGGCGGCGACGGACCGCAGCTTCAGCACGAAATACGGCACCAAACAATTCACCCGTGGCTACGAGGTCAGCTGCTACGTCTGCCACAATGGCGTGAACAGCAGCGACCCGAGCACGCACGCGCCCCCGACCGTCGCCAATGCGACGCTCGCCGTCCCCGCCGGCCTCAGTGCCTCTCTCACTCTGAGCGCGACGGGCACCGGTGCGACCGTGCGGATCAGCCGTCAACCTGCTCACGGGACCGTCGCCCTCAGTGGGCGCGTAGCGACTTACTTCGCAGAGGCTGGCTACATCGGTCCGGACAGTTTCGCTTACATCGCCAGCGATACCGGGGGGTATGTCGATTCGATCACGGCGGGTAGCGTCGCTGTCACGGTCGGAAACTTCACCGCATCGCTCGATAGCGACGGTGATGGCACTTCCGACCTCGTCGAATACGCGCTCGGCACGTCATCAAACTTTCCGTCCACCGGCGGTGCCGCAGCGGTACCTGCGTTCGAGATCATCGGCAGTGCTCGCTATCTCACCCTGCGGCTTCCGCGTTTTCTTCCGCCACCGGATGCGACGGTGAGCATTGAAGTTTCCGGAGATCTTCAGACCTGGCAGCCCGCGACCGTCGTGACGAACAGCGCCTCCCTGCTCAAGGCCCGCGATCCGGTGTCGGCGGACAGCGCCAGGCGCAGGTTTATGCGAGTCAAAGTTACGCGACCGTGAGCCGAATCGGGCGCGAGGTTGGGACTGCCCTTGAGGAAACCGCACTGACCAACGATGGCCACGACCGCTCGGGGATTCGCGCGATCGGCGAGAGCGGTGTTGTCGGCCATTGGGTGCGGGCGTTCGTTGTTGGGAGGGCGGCTAAAACGTGATCGCAGGGGCGGACGAGATATTGGAGCCGGAATCGATGACGCGTTTTGGTCTGGAAAACAAATGGTCAGCGTGGTCAGCACCCGCATGGCAGGGTTTCCAAAAGCTTGGTCGCGGCAAAAAGGGGGCTGCCATCATCGGCGACCAATAACTCGCCAGGAGTCCGAAGCCATCGTGTTCTGTCGCTTTACGAAAGGGCGGTGAATTGGAAGACTGCCGCCATGCTCCCTTCGCAAAATCCCCGGAGTGGACACCGCCCGCCGACACCTGGCGGCGGTCCCGCACGTTTCGTCGGCGCAGTCTTCGGTCTCGCTTTCGCCGGTATCGGCTTGTCCATCATCGGATTCCTTTGGACGGCGCGCGGGTTCGGCGCGCCTCCGTTGTTCTTCAAAATGGTCGGGAGCTTCATCGCGCTCGTGTTTGTTGCGGTCGGAGGGACGGCGTTCGTATCCGCCCTCAAGGGCCGCTCGCCCGAGTCCGCAGCCAGAAATGTGCAACCGCTGCAACCGCCCGATTCGCTTGGCGGTGGATATGTCTGTCCCGGCTGCGGTGCGCGCCTCGGTGAAGACGCCGACGTCTCCCCGAAGGGCGACGTGAAATGCGGGTACTGCCGGAAGTGGTTCAACATTCACGGGTGATCCCGGTCAGGGGCCGGGACCTCAGTCAGATCCGACGGCGAAGAGGAGGGAGAGGAAGAGGAAGTGTCAGTCCCGTGCGAATTGCGGGGCTAGTCCGTCGAGAGGTAGCGGATGCGTTTGTTGATGTCGGTATTGATCGAGTGGTACGGCTGCGAGAGGTTGCTCGAGGCAAAAAGAGTTTGGCGCGTGTGCTCCATGTCGTCTTCACCGATCGCGTTCGCGAAGATTGGCACCAGGTAGTCGATCCCCATGCGCGAAGGTTTCATGAGTTTCGCGTCGTAAAAGTCGGGGTGCATCTGGCGCGCGTGGATGAGGCCCCAGCGGTCGCGAAAGCGGTTGGCGTCGTAGCCTTCCACGTGGAAACCCCTGGACTCGTTGTATTGCAGGATGGAGACCGCGTTGTTGCGGCCTTCATGGAGGAGCTCGACGGCTTTGGCGCCGAGCTGCGCGGCGTAGAATCGGTCGAAGAGGATTGGGCGGCCACCGCGCTGAGTGTGGCCGACTTTCCGGGTGAAGATCGCCTCGCGCGCGGACTCTCCGCGGCGGTAGAGCTGGAAGTAGCGGTCGCCCAGCATCTGAATGAGGCGGGAGCGCAGTGCGTCGGCCGCGCCGCTCAGAACGATATTACCCGCAGGATCGGTGGATTTGGTTTCCGCCCCGAGCTCCCGTCCCTGGCCATCGACGACGCCTTCACCGCAGACGATGACGACGTTCTTTTGCACGTCGTAAATGTGCTTCACGCGCTCGGCCAGATGCTCGATGTCGAGCGGAACCTCGGGTACGAGGATGATGTCCGGTCGGCCATAGGAAGAGCCGAGTGCGAGATAGCCCGCGTGCCGGCCCATGACCTCGATGATGGCGATGCGGCGATGGCTCTCCGCGGTGGTGCGGATGCGCTCGACACCGCTGGCGGAGACAAAGACCGCGGTGGCATACCCGGGCGTGACGTAATTGACGATGTGATCGAGGGAGAAGACGGCCTGCGATTGGGTGCGTGCGTAGTGGTAGCCCGACTTGCTGGTCGGGTCGGCTGCCCGCGCCCATTCGTCGGGTTCGCTCGGGTAATTCAGACCCAGGTCGTTGTCGATGGTCTTCGGCGCCAGGACCGTGGGCAGTCGCTCGGCCAGAGGCTGGAGTCCGTTCAGGGTGCCATCGCCGCCGACGCAAATGAGCCCTTCGATCCCGAGCTTCCCCAGCCGCGACACGACCAGATCGAGTTCGTCTTTTCTTTCCGGATCAACGAAGTCACGCGAGGAGCCGATCAGCGTGCCGCCCATGGTCGGGTCCATCTCCGGGATCTCGTGATAGAGCGGGTTGAGGAGGACGTGCGGTACGCGGGGATTGAAGAGGCAGTTAAAGCCTTTGATCAAGCCGATTACTTCGATCCGAAGTTGGTTGGCGCGCACAATCGCGCCCTGAATGGTGGCGTTTAGCGCCGGAGTGTCGCCGCCGGCGGTCAGGATCCCGATTCTTTTCATGAAGTGGTGGTAAGCGTCTGCAAAGGCTGGGCTCCAATTGAGCCGGTGAGGAAATGGAGGTATTCGGGTGCGCGCACGGTTTCGAGATTCTTTTGTGCGCTCGCGATCCGGTGGGGGATACCGAGCCGCGCGGCTTCCTCGGCGTAGTTTGGCTTGGCGATAAAAGCCTGAAGTGTACGGATGTGACGCTCCCACTGGCGGCGATCGGTGGTTTGTTTCGCGGCCAGACGCGCGGCATACCAATCGCTCGCGAGCATCGCCTCCCGCGTGAACAGCGCGCGAATCTCTGGATGATCGAGCCCGCGCTCTTCAAAATGGCCATCGCGCATGATGTACAGCAGGGCCCTCAAAGGCGGGCACGCGGCGGCCACGCTGCCATCCTCGAAGTAACTCAGGGCCACGCGTTGCTGCGTCTCGATGATGTTATCCATTCCATCCGCGAAGATCTCCATGCTCTGCAATTCCGGTTGCAGCATTTCATCGCTAAAGACGGTGTCGGGATGATTGAAGATGCGCGCCAGAAAGCGCGTCGCGAAGCGCCTGGTGATGCGATAGCCGAGGCGGCTCGAAAGAATTTTCCGACCTTGGAATTCGAGGTCCTGGCACTTCTCGAGACAACCTTCGGTAATCAACATTTGCGGATCGCGTTCCGCCACGGTCATGCGGCACCAGAGCTCCGGCACCAGCAGGCTCACGTCGTGATCGACGCGAAAATGAGGACCGACATAGCCGGCGGCCGTGACGAACACTGCGTCGCCCGTGAGCAGCGCCGAGACCAGCGCTGCATTCAGGTCGATGATTGGCGGCAGCGCATTGAACGGACCTTTGGTCAGTGCGCCCTCCGAGCCGGCGCCCGTGGTCGAGGGTGATTTGCCGGTCATGCTGCAAATGAACTCCATGAATAGTTCCGGCAGTTCGAGGTAGTGAATCGGATTGAAGACGGCAAGCGGGCGGACGCCTGGTTCGGGTGGATTGTTGCGGCGTCCGGGCAGCACTGCATTCACCGGAGTGTAAATCGGCTGGCCGAGCGGAATCCGCCGTCGCAGTCGAATCGCCATTTCGCTGAGATAAGCGTCGCGGGCGTTCACCAAATCCGGGCGCACCTGCAGATAACGCGGATTTTTCGTTGGCTTCCCATTGACGATCCGCGGATGAGCCGACGACACAAAGTAAGTTCCCGGGCCGCCCTGCGCCGCTTTGCGGATGAAGGCCTGCATCGATTCGGTGAATCGGTCGAAGCCGATCGAGTCCTCGATTAACTCGGCGGCTTCATCGGGTGTGAGCGGTTGGTAGTTCGAGAGGAAATTGCCGGGAGTGGCGAAATCCGCCTCGGTCTGCTTGTCGTAGCCGCGATGGATCGCGTCGTCGGGTCGCTGGAAAAGCCGATATTCGCAGTTCTTCACAAACTTCACCGAGGGTTGCCGGTAGTCGGGATTCAAATGTTGGAGCGCATCAGCAGGCACGACCACGCTCGCCGTGATGTCGTCTTCCATGGCGAGTTTTACGGCGGGCTGGAAATCCTTGCGCAGGCCAAAGGTTCGCCAGGCGCCATCGTGATCAAACCCGACGCGCAGATAGTTCGTCACCAGCTTGCGATTGTCGCACTTCAATTCGTGGGCGGGCACGCCGTTGATGATGTCCACGCTGAAATGCTCGCGCCATTTTTCGCCCCACTCCGGCTTGTAGAATCGCTTCACCACGAAGACGAGTTCCTTAATGTATTGCGGAATCGAGTCGAGCCACGCCGCGTATTCGTCGGTGTATTCGCCCGGCGTCGGGGTCAGCATTTGAATGACCGAGCCGAGCGAGCGCTCCGGGCTCAGGACGGGCCGGCTGGTCTCTTTCTTTCGACCCGCGCGGAACCGGCCACCGTAATTGCGATTAATGAGTTGCTCGACGAGGTCGAAGTCTCCTTTGAAATCCGAAACAAAGACCGGTCCCTGAATGATCGCGTCCGTGATCGGTTTGGAAATCTCTGACTTTCCGCCGCCTGAGACGGTGCAGGGTTTGTGGCAGAGCGTGGGTTCCGCCACCGTGCCGACGAGCCGCCAGGCCCGGCCACCGGGCGGTTTTTCCATGTGCACCTTGTAGCCCGATGGCCGCAGATAGATTCGCCCGGGCAGGAGCTTGATCTTCGATTCCCCGCCCTCCACGGCCCAGCTGATGGACTGTTTGTGGAGGTCGAAATGCACGTTCTCCGGGACGTAAGTGATTTCCGGGAAACGCCGATCGACCGCATAGCCTTCTGGGTGCACGTCCATGATTTCGCCATAGAGCGACAACACCTCGCTGAAGGTGTGTTCGAGCCGCCGGACATGCAGGTCACCGTGAAATTCTTCGCCGAGATCGTAGCTCGGAAAAACGAGCGCTCCGCCAGCGTGCTCCTCTTCGCAGAGACCGAGCAGGTTCGCGGAGTAGCTGATCTGCGTCTTCACCTCCTTCTTGCAATAGCCGAAATAGTTATCCGCGATGATCGTGACGATCACGCCGCTCTCGTCGCGGCAGGTCAGCTTGAAGGCCTGGCCATTATTGTATCGCTCATCTGCGTCCTTCCAGCACACGCCGTCGCGTCGTTGTCGCTCGGTCGCTTCGTCCCACGACGGAAGGCCAAGGTCTTTCTTTTTCGTCCGAATGAGGTGCGGCGCGAGAATGACGCAGCCCGTGTGGCCGGTCCAATGTTCGGGATCGAGTCCGGCGTCATTCTCCGGCAGGAACGGATCGCCCGCGTTGCCGAAGACGCTTTCCACGAAGTCGAGATTGCTGACCAGACTGCCCGGCGCAAAGAAGCGGATCTCCATTGACTTCTCCGCGGTGTAACCGGGCACGCGCGGACACACCGCTGGTCGCAGGAGGAGCGAGACGAAACATTCCGCCTGCTCCGCCTGCGCCGAGGTGAATGGCAGCTGGAGCAATTGCGGCGGGGGCGTGAGCGCGAGCTGCAGCAAACGACCGAAGACGGCTTTTGGCACGCCCACCTTGTCGTCGGGGATGGCCAGTCCGCCTTCCACGACATGGAAAATTCCCTGTGTCGTGCGCCGGTCGCTCTTGGGGTTGTGCAACACTCCCTGTTGGACGCGATAGGAGTGCACGATGTCCGACGTGAAATCATCGCGCGTCGGGGGCAGGGAAACCGCCCGCGCCAGGCCGTAGCGATCGAGCACGAACGTCCGCGCCGGGAGTTTCGCCACCGGCACGTCCTGGAGGTAATCGTAAAGAAAGGTCTGAATCCGGTTGTCCGCCGGCGACAGGTGATTGGCGAGCAACCGATGCGTCTCGCGCTGATACGCCAGCAGTGATGCCGTCATCTCGCGAAACTCGGGATCGTTACCGACTTCGAGCGTCGAGCAGCCGAGCGAGGCCAGCTTCAAATTGATATACTGAATCAGCTTCGTGCTCGGGGCGTTTGGGGCCGGATTCTCGATCCCAGCATTGCGGACCGGAGCCAGGGCCTCGGGCACCGTAAGAGATTCGTCGTGCGTCATGGGCGGAGCATTTCAGATTGGGTCAAATCAGGCGAGCGCGGCCTCAGCACGCCCGATGCCGACAGGCAAATTCTTACCCGCCACAGAGAGGCGCCTGAGTCCGACAGCCACCGCGCCTCGCTCACTTTCCGAACACTACTGGCGCCTTTTGCCCACCGTGTGAGAAATTATGTTCGCAAGAGCGGGCTCGCCTCATCGGCTGCCCAGCGCACGCAATTTCTGGATCCAGAGAAAAATGACGGCTGGGACGCACCAGAATGGGGAGCACAGGCGTCCTCGCCTGTCGTGGCCGGCGTCTCGCCGGGCACATCGGACGTCGATGGCGCGTGGAAATCCCCCGTGAACCCGGCATAAGGGCTCGCTGAGAATCGGGAATCGACGGAGATCCGATGGCTTCGGCGAGGACGCCGAAGCCGACAGGCGGGACGCCTATGCTCCCCAACACTTTTCGCCTCCCCGTGCCGGATTGATTCTCATCGTTGCTCCCATGCTTTTGGTTTCGGCGCCCCAGAGTTGGATGTTGAGTTGGATGTTGGATGTTTCCCGCGGTGTCGCGAACTGGCGCAATTGATGCGAATGCCGTAATCATTCCGACAACCAATATCCGGCAGACCCGATAATTGCTGCCGACCGATTTTCTTCTCCCATGATTTCATCGTTCCCGCTGGCATTGCCCCGAGCAGAAGGTCCCGTATTTGCGCTGGACGCCGCGACCCTTGAGCGAGGCCAGGCCGCGGCGAGAGAAAGCCCGCGGCGGCGAATCATCATGCCCCTGCAGCGCTCCGAAACCGAGGGTGTGCAGCGGATGCTCAACTTCATGCAACCGGGCAGTTACGCGCGCCCGCACTGCCACCCGGCCCCGGAGAACATCGAAAGCGTGACCGTCTTGAAAGGTGCGGTGGGATTTATCGTGTTCGAGCCAACCGGAGCCGTGCGGTCCACCCATCGCCTCGTGGCGGGACACCCGGCGGCCTGTCTGGTGGACATCGAACCTGGTGTCTGGCATACGCTCGTTCCGCTCGCCGACGACACCGTGATCCTTGAAATCAAGCGCGGTCCCTACAACGCAGCGACCGACAAGACGTTTGCGGTTTGGGCGCCTGAGGAAGAGTCGGCCGAGGCACCCGGCTACCTCACAGAATTGGAATCAATCTTCGCCCGGTCCGCCATTTCGGAAATCGAAGAAAAATAGAAGGCGATTGTAGCGCACCGAACGGCGTTGAGGCTATTCGCGATAAACGTCTTTCCGGTGCCTGATGCGCTGAATCTCGATCATCCGTGACTTAGAGAAAACTTCGTAGAGGACGCGGCAATCTCCGACGCGAATTCTGTCCGTCCGCTCGGCGCCCGAAAGCTTCTGCGAACCGTGTGGGAGCGGGTTATCGGCGAGTTCGCCAATGGCAGAAACGACGTGAGCCACGTCCGGACGCGGCGTCTTTCTTGGTCGAGTTGCGCCATTGAATCTCAAAGGGTTCCATCGCGCTTCAGGTCAGCGATGAATTGGTCGTGAGGAATCACCGGCTCGTCACGCCGTTCCGCGACGACAGCGAGGTCGTCCAAATCTTCGAGGAGCTTTTCATAATCCCCGATTGAAAGAACGACGGCTGTGCGCTCGCCGCGGTCATCAGTGAGGTATCGGATCGCCTGGCTCATGGTGAAGAGGCTACGCCCCCTGTGCCTGAATGTCGAGCGCGTGTAGAAACAGTAACGATCGCAAGTTCAAGAGCCGCGCCTGCGAGTGGGGCTCGAAGCCGCCGCCAATGGGCTTGGCGCCAATAGAAGCGCCCATAGAGAGCAAAACCATCGAAGCCTAAGTCCGCCGGCACCAATCCTGAAGCCGGGCTTGTTCAACCACCGGTGCAGCCAGACACTTGTTTGTCCATCTGCGGCACCCTTTCTTGTTAGTCATCCGGACGTGATGCCGCGAGGCGGCGAACCCTGCGTATTTCGATGAGACTGACAATCCAGCCGAATATCAATAGTGCGACGAGGCAGCCGAGCATGATGGATGCGGAACGACTGGCGAGCAGCCAACACAGCGCGGCTACGACGGAAAGGCTGCCATAGAACCACCAAACGCTGATGAAGAGATCGACCGGGCGAGGAAGTAATCTGCGACGTGACGATAAGGTCTTCATTACAGGTGACTCGAGGAAATCGAGAGATCGTTTCTGGTCCTGGTCTGCGACGTGGCGAGCTCTGCGGCGTTCCAGCACGGATCGATGGATTAAGGCAGGGGTTCGGCGGCTGGTTTTGCCGTGCGAACTTCAATTTCGTAACGGTTGCCGAGCTGGTCGCGCAGGCGTTTGGTGAAGGTGTCCACGGCCTCTTTGGTCAGACCGGTTTGCTCGGCTTTCTGGCGGGCGATGGCGGGGAGGGCGCGCATTTCGATTTCGAGATCGCCGGGTGTGATTTTATTCCAGTAACCGTTCTCGAGCTGGAGCACATCGACGTTCCCCGGATCGATGGCCAGGATGCGCGGCGGCGGGACTTCGACCAATATGCGGTGGTCATCGACATTGACGGTGAAAGATTCCTGCAAATTGAAACCGGCGCGGACGTTGTAGGTGGCGCGGATACGAATGTGCTTTTTGCTGCCGAGCCAATCGTGCTCCATTTCCCGCTCGACGGTGGTTTCCCGCGAAACGACGGCGAGTTCGAGGACGGGTGAAGTTTGTTCAAAGAAGACCTGGTCGTGGACCGTGATCTTCGGCTGGATTTGCGCGATCTCGGCGAAGGCGCGACTGACCTCGCGAGCGGTTCGCTGGGGCCACGTCTCGAGCCGGTAATAGATCCACGCGCCCGTCCCGAGAATCGCGAGCACGATAAAGAGCACGACCAGTTTCCAACTGAACCCGGTGCTGTGTCCGGGAGCACTTGCGGAATGTGGACTGGAGATTTCCGTGGCCATGGTGGAGTGCACGTCAGCTGGGAGGTTAGCCGACGATTACTTCCGGATGTCGTAGCACATCAACGTGTCGTTATCGCGCAGGAAAAGTTTTCCATTCTGAATCGCCGGATGCGGCCAGCTGGGGCCATCGACGCTTGGCAGCTTGAAAACCCCGTGCTCGGCATAGCCTTTGGGTGAGGCTTCGATCAGGGCCATGATCCCATCCTGATAGCGAAAATAGAGCCGGCCATCGGCGGCGATAACGGCGGCGGATTCCTTGCCCGGCCCGCGCTCTTTGTTCCAAACTACCTTGCCAGTTTTCCACTCAAGGCAAATGGGGAAGCCATTGTTGTGGCCGGTGCCTGCGTAAATGTAATCGCCGATACGGACCATGCCGCCGTGATGATTTTGAAAGGTCGATGCGTTGAGGAAATACTGCTCGTCGGCGGCGAGCGGCGAACCGGAAACCCGGCCCGCGTCGCTGTCGTTACCGCTCGCGCCCTGCGCTTTGGCCAGGGCATTCTCCGCCTTTTCGATCTCGGGTTTGATCGACTGCACCGCCTCATTGGCCTTGTCGAATTCCGGCGTCCCGCGTTCAGTTTTGCCCCGCACTTCGCGTCGCTGCTCGATCTCGCTCTTAAGCTCGGCGACCTTGGCCTTTAGGTCGTCGACTTTCTTTGCCTCCACGGCTGGCGCGGGCCTGGCGTCGCTTTCGGATTTCACAATTTTCAGGAGTGCCGCGCCGGTGCCGTAGCCGCTCGAAACAAAGACGTAGTCATCCCACGCGAGGGGTGTCGGGATGTTGGCCGTGCCATTGGCGACGCGGGTGTAATACCAAAGCGGTTTCCCGTCTTTGGCGGCCACACCGATGGCGCCGCGTCCCAGTAACGTCACGTATTGGCGGACTCCCGCCGCTGCGGACACGACGGCGCCGGTGTACCCCGCTCCGTCCTGGCCGCGCCCGGTGAATCCCGCCGGCTTCTCCGTTTTCCAAATCACGGCGCCAGTTTTCTTGTTCAGCGCCGCGAGGAGCGCCTCATCGCCGCCGGGCGTGACGATGAGTTTTTCGCCATCGACAAGCGGCGATTCGCTGTAACCCCAGCCCGACATCATCTTCCCACCAAGATCGCCTACGAGATCCTTCCGCCAGACCTCCTGGCCGTCCGCGGTTTGGCAGCAGATGAGTTTACCGTCCTTGCTGATGGCATAGACCAGCCCTTGATCGACGCATGGCGTTCCATTTGGCGAGTCGCCCTGTTCCGAGACGCGTGTCGCCCACAGCTCTTTTTGCGTCTGGAGGTCAAATACGATCAGGTATTGCCCATCCTGGCGCTGGCCCATGGTAAAGATTTTTCCATCCGCAATGGCGACCGACGAAAGCCCTTTGCCCAGACCGTTGATCTTCCACGCCAGCTTCGGCCCGTCCTTTGGCCAATCCGAGAGCAAGCCTTTCTCGGCGCTCACACCGTCCCGGCCGGGGCCTCGGAATTGCGCCCAATCGGGAGTCGCAGCCGGAGCCGAGGAAATGGTGACGGTGAGGGCGAGGAGGGGAAGCAGCGTTTTCATGCGAGGCGTTTTAGCAGTGGAATACCGTCTGGCCGCGAAATTCCGAGAGGCAAAATTGCGCTGGTTTCCAGATTGCCTTGGCACAGCGGCGCAATGCTGATCATCGCGAAAATGGATCGGCCAATGAATCTCGTCGGGGCTTTGGATTTCGATGCGATCGGCAGCGAGGATCGCGAAACGACCCGTTCACGGTGGCGCGTGGGACGCACTCGACGAAAACTCCCACCAACACCTGCCTCGGTTTGGCGATCTTGCGCATCCCAGTCACGGCGAAGGCGCTTGCGTGTTGATGGGTGCGGTGCGAAAAGGCGGTTCCCCATGAAAACGTACACGCTGCTGTTGCCTGCGCTCCTGCTTACCACCCTGGCCCGGCTTGGGGCCTCCGAGCCGACTGCCTCCAAGGAATTCAGTAAGAAACATCTGACGCCATTTTTCTGGGCCGAGGGAGCTGGCACCGGTGATTTCAATCACGACGGAAAGGCGGATGTGGTTTACGGACCGTATTGGTGGGAGGGCCCGGACTTCACGAAGAAGCATACCTACGCCGACAATTCGAAGACCTCGAAGATTAAGACCAAGGACGGCGCGGAGGAAACGATCGAGGGCTACAAGGGTGCGCTATCCAACGAGAACGAATACTCAAATAACTTTTTCGCCTTCGGGCACGATATCAATGGCGACGGCTGGAGCGATATTTTGGTCCTCGGCTTCCCGGGTCAGGAATCGACCTGGTACGAGAATCCAAAAGGTGGCGATGGAAAATGGACGCCGCACGTGGCGTTGGACGTGACCGACAATGAGTCGCCGCACTTTACGGACCTGACCGGCGACGGACAGCCGGAGATCGTTTGCAATTCGAAGGGTTTCATCGGCTATGCGGAATACGATGCCGGGGTGCCCACGGCTCCGTGGAAGTGGCATTCGATTTCTCCGAAAGGTGACTGGCAGCGGTTCACCCATGGACTGGGGGTGGGTGATGTGAATGGGGACGGAAAGAAGGACATTCTCGAAAAAGACGGTTGGTGGGAGCAGCCGCAATCTCTCGCCGGCGATCCCGTTTGGAAAAAGCACGACGCTCAGTTTGGGGACGGCGGCGCGCAGATGTATGCCTACGACGTGAACGGCGATGGAAAAAACGACGTCATCACCAGTCTGCAAGCGCACGGTTACGGCGTGGTGTGGTTCGAGCAAACGGACGACGGGGGAGTAACGGGTTGGAACAAACACATGATCATCGCCAAGGACGTCGCGGACAGCCCGATCGGAGTCGCGTTCTCGCAACCGCACGCCATGGATCTGGTCGATATGGATGGCGACGGCATCAAGGACATCATCACCGGTAAACGTTTTTGGGCGCATGGCCCCGAAGGCGATCCCGAGCCGATGGCCGCGCCGGTCCTCTATTGGATTGGCATCAAACGGAACGGCGGAAAGGTGAGTTTCGAGCCGCACCTCGTGGACCAGGAAAGCGGCGTCGGCACGCAAGTGATGGCGGCGGATTTGAATGGCGACGGCAAGCCTGACCTGCTGGTCGGCAATAAGCGGGGCGCATTCGTTTTTCTGCAAAAGTAGGTTTGCTCGATGCACCGAGTTTGCGCGGGTCGCTCGCTGGCGTTGAGCGTTCTGCTGGTTTGCCTTCCAGGGTGTGCCACTGAGTTCACGGCGAAGCGCGCCAATCCCCTGCGACCTGCACCCACGCCAGCCTGGGAACCGGGCGAGATTTCGCCGGCCAGTGCGAGTGTGTTGAAAGAACTCGCCGGCAACTGGCACAAATATCCTGCCGAAGCGGTGCGACGCCTTGATGCGCAGGCGGCGAAAAATGCAGTCGTGCGGCGGGCGGCGATCGAAGTCGCGTTGCGCGCCGGCATGCGTTCGCAGGATCGCTTTTTCAAATCGCCGGACAGTGCCGGGTTTTATCTCTACGCGCTGGAAACGGCTCAGGCTGGTGGCGCGGGCGCGGATTCAAACTTCGATGCCCAGGTCTCTCGCTTTGCTCTCGCACGCCTGGTGGACCTCCGAAACCGGCTGCTCGAGAACGGCCGCCAGCCAGCGAGTGTGGTGCCCGGACCGACGCAGAATTATCGGGTCCGGGTCGCCACGGAAACGCCAGGGGCGCAGAATCCCGATCGATTTGAACACGTCATTCCAACGGATCGATATCAGCTGGTGCGACCACCAAAACTGGCCACGGTCGAAGGGATCGGGACGCCCTTGGCGGTCGAGATCAAGGGGCCGCGGATGTCCACGGCGGCGGAGCAATTTGTCCTGCCGGATGGAGCATGGCAGGCGGCGACGCTGGTGGCGGACTTCGGTCGGGCACGCGACGGGGCGCGCGAGGTCACATTTACCATTTTCGATCCCAAGGCGACGCCGTCGGTGATGTTGAACGGGCGGCGCCAGCAACTGGCTGCGGATTACACCACGCCGTTTGCCGTTAAGACCGCGGAACTCAACCAGGGCTGGTTGACGCTGGGTTTGCTGGGCTTTTTGAGTGGCGAAAACTATCTGGATTCCACCGGGCTGTATCCTGGCGAGACCGTGAAAAAGGACAAAATTCCGGTCGTGTTCGTGCACGGGTTGATTAGCGAGCCGAACGATTGGCGCTTTATTTGGAATGACCTGCTGGCCGACCCCAAAATCCGCGAGAATTATCAGTTTTGGTCCTTCTATTATCCGACCAGCTTGCCGGTTCCGTGGTCCTCCATGCTATTGCGCGAGAGTCTGGACCACGCGATGAAAGTGGCGAATCCGGGCAAGAAGTATCCAAAGCTCGATCGAATGGTGCTGATTAGCCATAGCATGGGTGGACTGCTGACCAGAATGCAGATTTCGGAGGGGGGCGAGAATTGGTACGGCGATTTCTTTAGCCGACCAATTGATGAATTGCGCATGTTCCCAAGCCAGCGTGAAACCATCCAGAAGATGCTCTATTTCAAACCGAACCCGGATATCGATGAGGTGGTTTTCATGTGCGTGCCGCATCGCGGGAGCGAACTCGCGGTCGGGTTTATTGGGCGGATCGGCCGCCTGCTGGTGCATTTGCCGCGGACCGTTATCGAGACCACTTTAAATGTGCTGACGCTCAATGCCGATGCGCTGGCGTCCGATGCCAAAATTGGTGTTACGACGAGCATCGATTCGTTGGGCGCTGGGTCGCGGTTCGTGACCTTGCTCGAGAAATTGCCCATGGATTCCAAGGTACATAAGCACAGCATTATCGGAGATCGCGGCAAAGGAGACACGCCGCATTCCTCGGACGGCGTAGTGCCGTATTGGAGCTCTCATATCGAACCGGTGGCGAGTGAGAAGATCATTCCGTCCGGTCATAGCGCTCTCGCCAACCCCGAGGCGGCGGCGGAAATCAAACGGATCCTGGTCAAGAACCTCGAGCACTGATCCGTTTGGATCAGGTCAATTGGAAAGTCGTTACCGGACGGACTCGAGCAGAATGGTGGGGTCGCCACCCGCGTTTGATTCCCACACGACCACGGCGGCATCGGGTCCACTCGTGACGGCGGCGGCGGATGCGGATTCAGCAAAGCGAACGGGTGGTTCGGTTCCCCGCTGGAGGATGAGCGCGCCGCCACTCTCCCAGAATACCAATGGTACGGGACCGGCGTATCCGACCACCGGTTGCGCCGCATCGGCAGCCAGCATTTTTTCCGGCACGGCGGATGAACTCGCGAAGACGGTGCCTTCCCGGCGCCAGGCGGCCAGCCATTCTCCCGACGGAGAGAAAGCCAGGCTCCCGCCGTCCATCGGGCAGCCTTCGAGTTTCCATGTGCCCGTCCCCAGTTTTTGGGCCGATTTGAACCCGGTTCCTGCGTTGTCGCTCGTGGAAAGATAGAGATCGCGCGAGCCATTGAGCCAGTTGCGCCACATGGCGGCCGCTTTTCCATTTGGGCCAAATGCGAGATTGGGAACGCAGCATTCGCAGATGTGCCCATCCGGCGAGCGATAAATCGAAAAGTCACGGTGCCAGGTTCGTCCGCCATCTGCGGAGCGGCGCCCCCAGAGTTCGGTTTTCCCGGCGCGCAGGTCGAGCCACACCGCAGCGACCTGGCCGTGCCCGTCTGCGGCCAGGTCGTGCAACCCTTCGCGTGCCGAGTTTGGCACGGTATTGATTGGATCGATTTCGTTCCACGCTTGACCCTCACTTTGGGAGATCCACGCGTGCATATTGCCATCGGCATGTGAGATCGCAGTGATGAGGACCGTCTTATCGGTCGCGATCAAGCGCGGGCCCCGGCGCTTCCCGAGGGCGAGCTTCTCGATCGTGGCGATCTTGACCGGCGAGGAGAAACCCTGGCCCACGGAACCTGCGACGTAATAGATGGTATCATCCTGGCCGAATACGACGTGAACACGTCCCGAAGGCGCCACCGCGACCTGCGGTTGAACCGCTCCGCGAAGGGAAGGGGGGATGATTTCGATGGGATCTGCGTTGCCCGAAGAAACGGAGATAAGGCAGAGCGGGACGAACAAGCGCAAAAGCATATTCATAAGTCGGCTGGAGGTTGGGCGGGGAGACCACCAGGTAATCCATCTCATGACGCCTCCGAGCGCGAACAACAAATGATGATTCAGTGGTTCAGGGAGATAACAGGGCAATACAAACCCAATTCGTCGCGCCGCCACCACGCGCCCGTCCGATCGTGTTCGTCCATGTCGGTGAAATGATAGTCAAAAACCCTGGCCCTGATGTAGCGAGGTGGGTGATCGGGAAAAGGATTGGTCCGGAGCAATCCGAGCACGTCGGGAGAACCCTTGAGGAGTTGCGCCAGAAAGTTGAAGAACCACGGATTCGCCCGGTAATCACTCAAGGCGGCAAACCACATCTGCCAATCCAGCCGCGGTTGGTGCGGCTCGATGAAACGCGGACGGCGCATGACGTCGCCCGGCTTCCATTTGAATTCGTAAGGTTTCCAGGTTTCTCCGTCACGACTGCCCTCGATGATGATCTCCGGACGCGTTTTGGTCATGACGCGGAAGAGTCCATAGCTATTGATGGTGCGAAATGGCGCGATCGCGTCAGCAACGGAAGCGATCGGGCGGGGCATTTCCGATTCGGGTTTGAAAGACTCATAGAGATACCAGGGCGTGACGATTGCCACCACGGCCGCGAATGGCGCGGTGAGCCACCAGGGACAGGACGCGGAATCGCCATCCAGCTTTCGCTTTCCCGCGAACCATCGCGGCCATTGCGTGTTGTCGAGGAGCAGGAAGCAAAGCGCGACCGTGAGGAGATTAAAAAAGTTGTAGTTCCCCGTCAGGGCAATGGCACCCTGGAGGGCGACCAGCATCCAGAATCCCAGCCACCGGATGCGTCGCGGCCCAAAAATGGCAAACGGAACCACCAGCTCGATGAAGAACATCACCGCGGTCGAGATCGCCTGCAGGCTGTGCGGGAGATGGCCGGCATACCATCCGATCCAGGTTGGCAGAGGCTGGGTTTCATAATGAAAATCCAGCGCGGTAAGATTCGACCATGAATCGTCGCCGGAGGTGAGCTTGACGATCCCGGACATGAGCATGAAACGAAACAGCAGCCAGCGCAGCAACCAGAGTGGGAGTCGGGGCACGGGGACCGAGTCGGCGAATCGTGAGTGCCACGTCCAGGGCGCCAGAAAAATGGCCAGGAAGCCGGTTTCAAGCAGAAAGACGTCCCACTGAAAGCTCAGGAACGTTTGCCCGGCTACGGAGAGCGAAAGGTAAGCCGCCCATAAACACGCCAGGCTGAGGGGCGGTGCCACGCCAAACATGAGCAGGAGACTAATCACCGTTCCCGCGCCGCACACCAAATGAAGCGAAAAGTCGCCGGCATCGAACCAAAACAACGTGGGCAATAAATAATAGGCCCGCGAACCAACCTGTTCCTGAGCGGCATTGAGATAATCCTTAATGGGCAGGATGCCGTGCGAGCCAATCAAGCCGTCCACCTGCACCCACAGCGATAGGAAGGCGATGAGATAAACGAGGCCGAGGGTGCGAAGAAAAATACTCCGCGCCATGGTCAAGGTTGGCGCGAGAACAGAATCACCCCACAACACCGAGGTCAGCGCCCCGGCCGCGTTGCGATGTCGCGCGATCAGGCCGTAGCCAGCTTCCGAAACGGACGCGAAGCCCGGAAGATTTTGGTAGAGCCAAGGCGGCCAGCGAAGCCTGGTGCTGAGTGTGCGGAAGACCGCTTCGGCGCCAGCGCAACAGGCTCCGTCTGGGTCGATGAGGTGGACTCGGCTCTGAAATGCAGTGACCGGGATCTCCGGAAAACGGTCCGTCACTTCCTGATAAGGCGCGTAGTCAACTCGCTCTCCGGTGATTTCCTGCCAGCGCGCGATCCATTTGCGACAGAAGGTGCAATCACCGTCGAAGACGAGCAGCGGTACCTGCGACGGAGGTGCGGCGACACGAATTTTTGGTGAGCGTGGTTTGCGCATGCAGATGGGCAGTGGACGTGCGGGTGATCAACTTGAAGCCGGGGTCGGCCCTACTCCAACGAGAAAGTGGGATGGAAAGGCACCGCCACGGTCGGCTGTGGCGTTCTCGGGACGGGAATCGACGCTGCGCCGTTTGATCCCAGGAGGATTGCCGGACGGGCAGGACCTGGAGCACCGCGGCTTGGGCGCTACTTGATTCGCGCCTCGAGCCAGCGAATCAGCAAGCGCAATCGCTCTGCCACATCGCGTTCTTCGAACAGACTCTGCCGCTCACTAGCATCGTCGATAAAGGCGCGCGCGACCAGATCTCCCAGAACCGAGGGATCGTCCAAAGCTGCGAGTTGATGATTCACGTCTTCGGGCAGTTGAAGATTGTGCTGCTCGCGAAGTTGTGCGCTGAGCTGCCGGATCTGTCTCACCAATTTGGCACCTTCTTTTGCGTCGACGGGCGTCTCATTGACCGCGCGAATCTCCGCCGTGGGGAAGGGGAGTCTTTGCCTAAAGCTGAGCAATTCCACGCGGGCAAGTCCCTGCAGGATGAGATGCGAGGTTCCATCTGAATTTGCGATGCAGGCGCGCACGACTCCCAATCCGCCGATCCGCGGCAACGCTTCGAGAAATTCCTCCGCCCCATCACTCGACTGGGTCGGGGCGACACAAAACATCCGGTGATTTTCCAAAGTCCAATTCAGCATCGAGCGATAGCGCGGCTCGAAAATGAACAGCGGCAGAAGCGAGTGCGGAAAGAGCGTCGCCTGGGGCAGGATCATCACGGGCGCGAACTGCGGCATGGAAAAAAGTTGGTCGCTGATGCTGTTCACAACCCCGAACGATAGCACAATCCGCGACCGCCATCCGCGATCCGGTGTCCGCCCACGCGACCTCACCGGGCCCATCGCGGGCAGTCATCGCGTTCTAAGAATGGCAGTGATTACTGCTGTGCTGGTGATATCTGTTCTCAGCAGTCTATTTTGGTGGTTGGTTCATCGTGAGTAGTCATGCACATTCCGCGCTCTATGGTGCCCGCGAAGAGTAACCGACTGAGGAAAGTGATGGCTCATTCAGGGCGGCGTCCCGCAAGAAGCGTTGGCCTTTTCAACTGATTAGCAGCAACCGCGGTCCATGGCCGGGAAGCGTTTCGGGAGCGCGGTGGATGCATGGAGGGACAGGGCTGCCGGGCCAGTCCACGGCAAGGCGCCAGAGGTGGCCAAGGCCGAAGGAAAAAGGCTGGGCGTGCGGGATTGGCGCGTAGTGGAGGTCGTAGCAGTTTTCGCTCAGGTAGGCGCGGAATGTGTGATCGTCTTCGCCGCCGAAGAGTTGGAGGAGGTTGGCGCGCGTTTCGGGCAGGTCCACGCGCCGTTGCGCTTCATCATTGCGCAGACCTTCGCTCGCCGGCCCGTGGTAAGTGCAGAGCCAGGTATCCGCTTCCACGGGTGCGCTGTCGGCGTGAAAGGAGAAAACATCCGTGGATATCGGTCCCGCGTCGTCGTCGCGCGGGTAGGCGTGAATGCAATTGAGGATGGGGTCTCGATCATGCTCCCGGAGCAGCCGCTGATCATCGAGGAGGATCTCGATGGCGCGCCGACCCGCGACGCTCACGGGGAGGCTGCGGAGTTGGGAGTCTTTGAGCGTGACGATTCCTTCGCCGACACCCAGATGCGCCACCACTTCGCCAAAATCACCCTGCAGGGTGCGCGGCCAGCAAAGGGCGTTGACGCCGTCAGCGAAAGGCGTGGCGATCATTTCCTCGAAACTGCTTACCAGCTTGAGGCGCGGGTAACCGGAAGGCGGGGTGAACGAATCCATTGGCGCGGCAAATGGGACGGGCAAAGCAATCGGTGGCGGGCGAGACCATCTTTCCCCGGGCACCAAGGCGCCGATTTACTTCAGCTTCAGCCCGTGGCGTTTCCAGAATGTCTGCAACGACGCCAGCGAACCGTTGAAGACATTGCGCTCGAGGGGGCGATCGATTTTGCCGAAGTAAAGCGGGAAACGATACGCGCCGTAGCTGTACACCTTGGGCCGTGAGCGGCCGCGTTCCCAATCCACGCCGCCGTATTGCCAAAGCGTCCAGTCGGACCAGACGCCGTATCGTTTCACCAGCCCGTCCGGACTGCCGGGCGCAGGAAAATCCGGGCCGTTACCGCTGGTGTGGGAGTAAAGCGCGACCCAATAGGGCATGCGGCGCAGCTTCGCCTTCGTCGCGGCATCCGCGTCTCTGAGAAGTACCTTGAGATGCGTGCTATTTTCGAGATACGCGACGGGCACCACGCCGGTGCCCCTTTCGACGCGGTCCGCGAAGCGCAGGATGTCGGACATTCGCGAATTCGCATCGAAATCGGCGCACAACAGGAGCGAAGGCGCATTCCACGAGCGACCGCGGGCCAGCGATTTTGCCCGCGCGATAAATTGATTCGCCTGCTCAACCGCGTCCACGTGCGTTTGCAGGCGGTAATACACCCCGGGGAGCAATCCGGCGCGATCCGCCGAGGCGAGAAAATTGCCGCACTTTTCGTCGAGGTTCCCGCCTTTGCCGGCGCGGGCGATCAGTCCGCTGGCGCCGCTCTCCCGCAGCGCCGAGACATCATGCTCCGAATAGCGCGCGCCGCTCCGTTGCTTTTCCTTGGGATCGTAAGCGGAAACATTGATGATCTGCGGCATCGCCCCGCACCCAATCGGAGTGGTGGCGCGGAGGAAGGAGGCGAGGAGGAGAATGGATGGAAGAAGGACGAGACGTGTCATCTTGAAGGAATGGATAGTGAAAAGTGTCCTGAACTGTGAGTGTCCGGGCGTGCCATTTGGGTTAGTGATGATAAGCCGAGGCCGTCTGGAAGGGATTGTAAACTCCGCGTGCACTCTCGCGTGGGAGCATAGACAAAACCGAAGCGATCTTTCTTCTCATTCACCGGCTCGAGCAGCAGGCCTTTGGGGCCCGCCTTCGCCTTGTATTCGATCAGAACTCGCGTTGTGCCGTTGAGGCCCCACATTTTGAAGCCCGTGCCGAAAAGTCCGCCATTCGGAAAGAGTTCCTCCAGGCCAGCCATGGCGTGGAAGCAATTGATCGCGACGCCGTTCTTTCGGTAGATCCGATCGTCGGCGCGATACTTAATCTTCCCGCTGTCGAGCAACCGCATCCGCCCGACGCCCAGGTCGAATCCCGTCTTGGTGATCTCATACGGACCCCACATGCAGACCGCCACCTTGGCGCCCACCGCCAGCTTGATCGTATCCGGAAGGTTGAAATTTTTCCCCACGGAGACCGGGCACTTGTTAGCCGACGGAATGAGGCGGGCGCCAAAGCCCTTGAAGACGCAGAGATGGGGATTCTCCAGAAAATCCGCGGGCAGCCAGCTGATGGTGAACGACTCGAATTCGTGGTTCTTGTAAGCACGCTTCTTGAGTTTTGGAGTCGTCCTGGGTTGCCGGGCATCGCCAAACACGCGGATGACCGTCATGAATGAGTGCGAAAACTCCGGGTCATTTCCTTTGTTTTCGTAGGCGAAAGGAATGATGAAATAGCGATCGTGCGGATTCCGCTTTTCGCCCAGCCGCGCCGCGACCTTTTCCTTGATGTGATTCGTGATCTGATCGTAGAGCGGCGTGTTGTATTCGGAGAAATCGATCCGTTTGCTGGCACCGGCGTGGCCCGCGACGGACAGGGCCAGAAACAGGACGCCGGTGATGCAAGAGATCGTAGCGGGAGAAATACGCTGTGCGGTCAGCAGCGATCGGAAGGTCGAGAGCGGAAAGATTCGTTGGGCTTTCATGCCAGCGTGTTTTGCAGATTCTGCGACCAGCATCCACACTTCATTGCCGCACTTTGTGTAAAGGAGCCCTGAGTTGGGCTGATCCGGCGGGTCAATCCTGCGGATGAAACGGGAAATCCGTATAGCCTTCCGCCGTGGGCGCGGACCACTGCGCGACGTCGGCCGGCGGATTGAGCTCCCAGCCGTTGGCGAAGCGCTCCACCAGATCTGGATTGCTGAGATATGGCCTTCCGAACGCGATCAAGTCCGCGTGGCCTGCGGCGATCGCTGCTTCGGCTGTCTCCTCCGTGTAGCCGCAATTCCCCATCAGGGGTCCGTCGAAGACCGCGCGGAACTCTGCCAGCGTCATCGGCGTGCCCTGCTCGTGAAAACCAAACGCCAGTCCGTCCACCACATGCAGGTAAGCCAGTCCGTAGCCATTGAGCTGCGTCGCCGCGTACGTGTAGGTCTCGCGGAAATCCGGCGCACCCATGTCATTGAAATTCCCATTGGGCGACAGCCGCACGCCCACGCGGTCCGCTGGCCACACGGTGAGGACCGCCTCCGCGACTTGCTGGAGAAACCGATACCGGTTCTCCACGCTTCCGCCGTATTGGTCCGTGCGGTGATTCGTTTTCGAGTCGAGGAATTGATTGATCAGGTACCCATTGGCCGCATGAATCTCCACGCCATCGAACCCCGCTGCCTTGGCCCGCTCCGCCGCCCGCTGGTAATCCTCCACCACCGCCGACACCTCTGCGGTTTCCAGCGCGCGCGGGACTTCGTAGGGCTGTTTGCCGATCGGCGTGTGAATCGTGTCACCATTGATTTTGATCGCCGACGCCGACACCGCCGGCTGACCACCGTGGAAGCTGCTGTGCGAGGCCCGTCCGCAATGCCAGAGCTGAAGAAAGTACGGCGTCCCGCGTTCCCGCAGCGCCGCCGTGATCTTCGCCCATCCAGCCACCTGTGCCTCGTTGTAAATGCCCGGTGAATCCACCCAGCCATTGCCCTGTTCGGAGATCACCGTCGCTTCGGACACGATCAACCCCGCCGATGCGCGCTGCGTGTAATACTCCACCATCAAGTCGTTCGGGATTCGTTCCCTCCCCGCGCGCGCCCGCGTCAACGGCGCCATCACCACGCGATTGCGCAGCGGCAATCCGCGCAGGTTAAAGGGTGACAGCAAAAGGGGCGAGTGGATCGGATCGGTCGTGGTGGTGGTCATGGTGGTTAAGAGGTCAATTCAGTTCGCGGTGTGCTTGCTCGGTCGGTCGCGATGCCCGGGCATTTGCATCGATAATATTGGAAGCTTTCGCTCCGGGCGAGAGATCACGGCGATTTCAAACCCGCGGTGTTCACGGCGATCACGCGGTAGCGATGCGGCGTGCCCGCGTCCGCTTTGGTGTCAGCGAAGCGCATTTTGACGAGCGGCTGGGATGGCGTGTCGCTGTATTGCAGTCCCTGAAAGATGGGACGGCCGAAGGGATTCTTCGGCGTCTCCGGAAGGGTAGCCACTGGTTTGCCATCGCGCTCGATGATGAAATGGGCCAATCCGCTTTCGAGGTCGGCCTCCGCCTCCCACGTCAATTCAGGCCCATCTACGCGGAGATTCGTCGGCGCTGGTGGCGGGGTCACGTCTGCCACGTTCGTGTCGGTCACGTATTCCATCCACGCCTTCGCCACCGTCTCATCGGGCAACCAGATCGCGGCGTCCTTTGCTCCGGAAAAAGTCGCTGCCTGCGCGGGGGCCACGGGCACGACGCCGGGTTCCAGCAAAGGCGCGAGCATTGCCGTCGATTCCGGCATGGCTTGCAGCGGCGCGCCGGGCTTGGTGGACAGCCGTGCGGAGAGGCAGGCATCGAGCCACGGGATGGCGAGGTAACGCTGGTTGCCGCATTCGTGCGCGGTGAGGGGATCCACCGCCACGCCGATGAGCGCGCCTTTCGCCCGCATCCGGGTGAAGAACGCGACAGTTGGCCGGCCACACTCCGGCGAACTGCCCATCCTTCATGGTGAAGCCTTCCTTCGTCCCCAGATTGCACATCACCGGCACCGCCAGCGCGGCGTCGGATACCGTGTCAGTCTTAACCTCGCCGCCCTCTGGTTTCGCTTTCAGCTGCGGCACGCCCGAACGCAGCCACGCGGCGATCACGTGCTCCGGATGGAGCAGCGCCATTGAGCCCGCCCAAAAACCACCGCCACTGTGTCCCCACAGCGCCCACGGCACCGTGGCCAGCTCCGGGTGTTCGCATTTCGTGCCGAGATCAACCAGTCCTTTTTGAAAAGCCACGTCTGACCCATTGCTCGGATCGCACCACATGTGGCAGTCGGCTTTTTCCGGCTGCTCATAGGCTGCCGCCAGCAGCGCACACTCGTGTTTCCGCGCCAGCGCCTGCCACTGCAGGTCAAACGCTCCGGTCAGTCCCGATTTGCACGAGCCCTCGCCGCATCCATGCTGGTGGACAATTACCCCGCGCAGCGTCCTGACCCCGGGCGGAATCCAGACTGTATAGCTCACGGGAAAAATCAGTTCCCCGGGGTTTGTCGAAGCCTCATAGTGGACGCGATAGTAAGGCGGCTCGACCGGCGGGACGACATCATATGGCGGTTGCTGCGCCCAAAGCGCATTCGCCAGGGCCAGGAACAAAACGGAGAAACAACAACGCATCATGCCGCCGAGCATGCCGGGACCGTTACCCGTGAGCAAGCCGCGGACGTGAACACCACTTTCGGAAGTGCGCCGGGCAACGAGCGCAAACGAAAATGCCCTTCACGCCGCCGCACGGTATGGGCAGAGTGGTGATCGTGAACCCCCGACCCCTCGCTCTCTCGCTGATCGTTTCCCTCGCCGCCCTTGTCTCCGGCCGGGCCGAAGAGCCCAAACTCGAGCCGCTTTTCAATGGCCGGGATCTCACAAATTTCAAAGCCGAGGGGTCGAAGGAATTTTGGCGGGTCGAGGATGGCGTGCTGATCGGGGAGAACAACGCGGCGAAGAAGGAGAACTACCTCTGGACGGAGAAGGACTACGGTGACTTCGTCCTCGAGTTCGACGTTCGCTGGAAGGGCACCACGGAGCGCGGGGTCGATACCGGGGTCGAGATGCGGAAGCCGAAAATCCAGCTCCAGCTCGGCATTTCCGGCAGCTTGCGCGTGGATATGTCGGGGTCCTTTTACACGGGTGGCAATCCGGCGTATCCCGAGGCGGGGCAGGCCAAGGATGCAAAGAACCTGATGAAACCGGAAGGTGAGTGGAACACCTTTCGCATTCAGGCCAGGGGCGATACCTTCACGTGCTGGATCAATGGCCAGAAGGCCTCCGAATACACCGACCCGAAATTCTCCGGAGCCGCTCCGCTCGGTCTGCAAATTCACGGCGGCGTCGAGATGAAGTGTGAGTTTCGCAATGTGAAGATCGCGGAACTGTAAGCTCGGCGTCCGAATTTCTCTTAGCGTGGAAAAACACGAGCGAACAAACGCCGGGCCCGACCGGCGCTAGTCAGATGCATTCCGGATCGCTACGACTTTCCTTATCCCTAACCAGCCATGACTCGACTCACTCTCCGCGCCTCTTATCTCGCCCTGGCCGGCATTTTACTCGCAGCCCATTCCTCGCGGGCCGACGATCTAAAAAAAATCGCCGCCGCCCTCGATGGCTACCGGTACGAATTTCCCTGCAAGGATCCGATGCCGGAAAACCCCAAGCCCGGCGCGGACGGCGACTCAGCCCGGGCCACCAACGACCCGGCGACCAACGACAAATTTACCGACGTGCGCAAATTCGGTGGCGAACCGGGCAAACGCTACAAAGTCACCCTCCGCGTGCGCGGCGTGGTCGAACCGATGATGTATAAGGACGGTCAGATGGTCGGCGACTATTTCTACGTCGGCGGTGAACCGAACAACGCGACCTACAACATCTACCAACTCACCGTCTCCTCGCCGCCGGCGCACTTCTTCTTCAATCGCCAGGACAGCGTCGGCCACCGCATCTTCACCATCGACTATACCGCCACCATCGAGATCGAAGGCGGCGCCACGCTGAGCTTCCACGGCGACGGCCAGAACGGCCGAATGATCACCAATTTCGCCAAGCTGGTCGTTCCCGACGTGCCCCCGGCCCCGAAGCCGTTCAACGGGCAATTCATCCAGCTCAACGTGACCGACGTGGCTGAGATGAAGTAGCGGACTGACCGGCTAGAGTTCGCTTAAAGCGGGTTCCGAAATTGCAAATGCGAACGAGCGGAACAGCACTCGCGCCCAAGGCGGCGCATGGCATCGTCCGAATTTCGGGAAGGCGGTGTCGGGCCGTCGCGTAGTTTTGCTGTGGCTAAAATCCTTTGGGCAGATCCTTCAGCGCATCTTTGATCAGTTTCTGCGCCTCCGCTTCGATGTCGTCAACGGTGGGATCTGCAGCTGTCCCGGACGAGGAAGGAGTTGCTTCACCGCCACTGCTCCAATCGAGACCTTCCGTAAATATCTTCACCACGCTGCCCGCCGCGGCTGGCTGAATCATGATCGTCAGTCTCGCATCGCCTTGCTCGCGCTTGAGGATCGAATTCTTCTTCCCCACCAAACTCCCGGCACCGTCTTTCCAGCCTTGCTGTTTCAGATTGGCCGAAAACTCTTTCGTCACCGCCTCGACGGGTCGCGGGCTGGAAAACTGGATCTGATTAACGATCGCCTTGAATTCAACCTTGGTCGCATCCTTCGGGAGAGGCAGTTTCCGCGCGGCGATGAGCGGTCTGGCCGCGGGTTTGGGCTTCGTCATGACCGGTTCGCTCGGCTCACTCGCGACCGGCTTTGGCTGGGCCGCGGGTGCATGGCGCAGCTTCGCCGGCAAAGGCGCGGCGAACGTCAGATCCACCTCCCACTTTTCGCCAAACGTATCGAGTTCCTTGCCCGTGCTGACGTGTCCGGTCACGTTCCCGCCTGCGATCTTAAACTCGACCATGTGGATCTGTCCGATCGAGCTGAACCCCTGTTTCTCGTGCGCGCTGTGGGCCACTTCGCAGCCGAAAATCCCGCCGTCGTGATGCACGCTCAGGATGAGCGCGCTGCCGAGCTTTCCAAACATCGCGTCGAATGAAGGTTTTTTCGCCGTGGCCGGATCCTTCTCTGTGAAGATTAGCGTAATCGCTTCCTGGCCGCTGAACGGTTCGTGTTCCTCCACCGTTACGAACTTGATCGCCGCCTTCTTTCCGTTGCCAGTAAACTTGCCGCTGACCGTCGGCTTGACCGGCGGATTGAGCTTGGCCGGGGTTTCCGCGGTGGCGAGACTGGCGAAGGAGAGCGCGAAAAGTGCTGCGGATATCTGCCCGAGTCGAAGACAAGGAAAGGTTTTCATGGGTTGGATGGGTTGAGGAATGAGGAGCGTTTTTGGTGGGTTCACAGAAAACTTGCGAGCGAACATTTCTACGTCGCCGTGTGCCCGCCCCGACCAACAGCCATCGTAAATGCGAGCGCGCGTCGGGCGGCAGTTCGATTCATTCTACAAACCCGGATGCCGCCTCGGCGGTCATACTCCGGTCGCCGAACCCAGTTTGCACCGCGCGGGCGAAGCTGTATGAATACGCCCGATCCCTCCGCCTATGATCCCCCGACGCGATGCCCTCCAACGTCTCTCCGTGCTGATCGGTGGGGCTCTTTCGACCCAACTCACGGCCGGCCTTTTCGGTCAGGTCTTGAATACCGGTGCCACTGTCGAGGTGACGCCCGATCAGGTAAAATTGCTGGCCGAGGCCGCGGATACAATCATTCCGGACACCGACACGCCGGGCGCGAAAGCCGCGGGCGCCGAGCAGTTCATTGTCCGGGTGCTGCGGGACTGCTACGTGCGGGAGGAACAGGCGAAGTTTTACGAAGGGCTCGCGAAGCTCGAGGCGGCGAGCCGCAGCGCGCATGGGCGCGGGTTTGCCGAGCTGGATGCGGAACAGCGCAAAGAGCTGATGAAGCAGACGGCGACGAGCGACCAGGCATTCTTCCTCCGCCTCCGTGAGCTGACCATTGTGGGTTACTTCACCTCCGAGATTGGCGCGATGAAGGCACTCGTTTACCTGCCCATCCCCGGTCGCTTCGAGGGCGACGTGCCTCTCGCGCCGGGCCAGAAAACGTGGGCGCTTTAATTCATCACCGACCTCGCACATGGCTAAGCTCAATCTCGATTCTCTCAAGGAGCTGACGTACGACGCGATCGTCATCGGTTCCGGCGTTTCCGGCGGCTGGGCGGCGAAAGAGCTGACCGAGAAAGGGCTGCGCGTGCTCATGCTCGAGCGGGGCCGCCAGCTCGAGCACATTACCGGGTACGAGAACGCCCTCAAGGCGCCGTGGGAGCTGAAATACAACGGCCAGCTCACCACCGAGCAGATCGAGTCACACCCGAAGCTGGCGCGCGACTATCCGTACAATGAGATGACGGAGAAGTTTTGGTTCCGCGACTCCGACTCGCTGTACCGCGAGGTTCAGCGATTCGACTGGTACCGGCCGAACATCGTCGGTGGAAAATCCATCATGTGGGGCCGGCAGTCGTACCGGTTGAGCGATATCGATTTCGAGGCCAACGCGCGCGAGGGCATCGGCGTGGACTGGCCGATTCGCTACGCGGACCTCGCGCCTTGGTATTCGTATGCGGAGAAATTCGCGGGCATCTCGGGAGAAAAACTCGGGCTGCCGCAGTTGCCGGATGGCGAGTTCCTGCCGCCCATGGAGATGTATTACCTGGAGAAGGAAGTGCGGAAGCGGATCGAGAAGAATTTTCCCGGGCGGGTAATGACGATTGGCCGCGTGGCCAACCTCTCCAAGGCCGGCGAGGCGCAGCTCGGCGTAGGGCGCGGCCCTTGCCAATACCGGAACCGATGTGCCTGGGGCTGTCCGTTTGGCGCATATTTCAGCACCCAATCGTCCACGCTGCCCGCAGCCGCGAAGACGGGCCGGCTCACCCTGCGGCCGGATTCCGTGGTCACGGAGATCGTCTACGACGACAGCACCCAGCGCGCGACTGGCGTCCGGGTGCGCGACGCGGTGACGCTGCAAGACCGCGAGTATTTCGCGAAGATCGTTTTCGTCTGCGCCAGTGCGATCAGTTCCACCGCGCTGCTCATGAATTCCACGTCCGCGCGTTTTCCAAACGGCCTCGGCAACGACTCCGACCAGCTCGGGCGCAACCTGATGGATCACCACTTCCGCACCGGTGCGAGCGGCCGCTGGGAAGGCGGGCTCGACCGCTACTACTACGGTCGCCGGGCCAACGGCATCTACATTCCCCGCTACCGCAATCTCAACGGCGATAAGCGCGACTACGTGCGCGGCTTCGGCTATCAGGGCAGCGCGAGCCGGGGCAATTGGCAGCGTGCCGTGGCCGAGCTTTCCTTTGGCGCAGAGATGAAGAACGAGCTCACGGAGCCCGGTGAATGGACGATGGGCCTGGGTGGTTTCGGTGAAACGCTGCCCTACAGCGACAACCGCATGTGGCTCGACAAAACCACGCGCGACAAGTGGGGCCTGCCTGTCGTGGTCTTCGACGCGGGACTGCGCGACAACGAAAACAAGATGCGCCTCGACATGGCCAATGACGCCGCCGAGATGCTTACCGCGGCTGGCCTCAAGGACGTGAATATTTACGACAAGGGTTCCGCGCTCGGCATGGCCATCCACGAGATGGGCACAGCGCGCATGGGCCGCGACCCGAAGACCTCCGTCTTCAATGCGCACAACCAGCTCCACACCGTCAGGAACGTCTTCAATACCGACGGCGCGTGCATGACTTCCACCGGATGCGTCAATCCTTCACTCACGTACATGGCGCTCACTGCGCGCGCCGCGGACTTTGCCGTCGAGGAGTTGAAGAAAGGGAATATTTAGATCGCATCTACGTCACCTCCCTCGAAGGCAACACCATCGTCTTCACCGCCGAGCCCGCCTAAAACAGCTCGCCACCAACCACCTCAACGACAGCTTCAGCGCCTCAGCCGCACTCATCGGCAAAGAACTCATCCGTCGCGGCGAAAAGTCGCTCTACTGCATCGCCGAGTCATAGGGCCGTCGCAGCGCTTCGATCGCCGCCGCAATGGAACGGCTGATCCAGGGGAAAGTAGGCCTGCTCAGTTCACGGTTTTGCTTGGTAAGTCAAGATGCCACCCACGATACGAAGTATTCATGTTGCAGTCATCCGCTCAATGGGCTCAAGTTCTTCCGCTCCGGCCTGCGATAGGGCCGGAGGAAACACTTGAGAAGTCAAGGCCGACGGCGCCAGAAATGGTTGCTAAGGTTAAGACCTTCAAGATGCTGTGAATAGAAATATTCATCGTAATTGTTACACTGTAAATCAGTGAGCTTAGATGCAGCGCTCCGCTTCGGCGGAGTGGATGTCCGGGCAGGCGGTCGCATTAGCTGGCGGGGAGGGACCGTGGATATATCGTCCCTATTGTTACGACATCATGGTCGTTGTTCCTCAGGAAAACGCTGCCGCCGTCGACGCATATCTTTGCGCTCTGATTGAAGCTCGGCGACTCACATTCCACGAGGGTAAGACTGATCGAGTCGTTTTCGATACGAACATCGCGAACCGCACTTCGATTGCTCTTCAATACCTCGGCTTCACGTTTGACGGAGTGAAGGTATTGTTTCGTATAAGTTTTCTCTCGCGCTACTACGGAAAGATGCGACGCGGGGTCAGGAAACTCAGAAACCGATCTTTAACCAGTTGCGAGATCCGTGATTTCGCGGCTCGCGAATCTCAATCCAAACGCACGGTTATAAAAGATCGAGTTGATTTCGCCGCGGCGGTGCAAAGACGCCGATGATCACCCATGGATTTGGCGCCCGACTGTGCCATTCGTAGGTCGTGCCAAGAAATAGGTGAAGGTCTTTACGGAGAAAATCCGTCTCGTAACGCTCTCTCACCTTTTCGAGGGCCACACCCTCGTTCCCCTCCGCAATCTTCAGGCAATTCCAGTAGAGCATGCCAATCTCCCAATCGAGAATCCGCATACTGCTCCGCCGACCATGTTTATCTGAGAACTTGTAGTAGAAATCGTAAGGAACTTTGTTAGCCGGTTTGAAGTTCTCTCTGATTGAAGATGGCTCTAGAAAATCACGTTGCTCGAGCTGTTTCTCAACCGCAGCGAGCTTTTGGGCATCCCAGCTCGGCTCGGCTTTTTGCCACTCGAATCCCACGATCTGTGCGGGACGAAATGTGGCGAGCGATACTTCGTCGCGTTTACCGCTCTCGATCAGTTCGGTAAGATCGGACCAGACACGCGTTCGCTTTAGCGCCCACTCGCAACGCTCTCGCCACCCGTCGGTTGTCCCGATGGTCTCACCGATCGTGATATCGTTGCGATCCACAGGACTGAACGACTCCGGTCTGCGATCCTTCACTCGCCGCATCAGCGGAAGTTCCACCCAGGTCCATTTGGTAAACTGATGTTCCGCGTCCAATAGTCGAAACGGGACGGGGTAAATCCGGATCCATGTTCCGTCGGGACGCAATCCAGCCGTGCAAACCAGCTCGACGTGTGACTGCGATAGCGTCGGGTAGGTCTTTACGGTGATGAGAACGCGCTGCGCCACCATGCCACGGGTGAGTTCACAAATGCGAGACGAGCATCTTACGCTTTCCGCATTTTTCCAAGGCTTCGGCGACGCAGTGCCGATGGCACTGGCACGCCTGCGCTTCGTAGCACGTTAGCGCGACCCGTTCGCCCGCCGCAACCCAACGCCGGATGCGGCTTAAAGCCTCCGTTTGCTCCGGAAGGGTTTGCTGTTCGTAGGTCTCGAACAAAGCATCGTAGTCGGCTTGGGTTACCAAATCTTTGCGTTCCTCCGACGCGATGCCGAGTTCTGGGAGGTGCTCGTAGTGGATGCCCACTCCCTCACACGCCTTGCTCAAAGTGGCCTTGGCAAAGCCATACTTCCGGCTAAGCGGATTGCGCCGCACATCGCAAAGTAGGGTGACGGAATCCTGAAGGAGCTGGTTGAGAAATGTCTCCAGGCTCTTTCCTTCGTATCCAATCGTCACCACACCTGGGCCTTGTGCCGCTGGCTGGGCTGCTTTCACGCGCGCTCGATCTTTCGCGGAAGTCAGTACCCGCTCGATAATCTTGCTCCGCGTGGCGTAATACGGGTGACGCCGATATTGATCGGCAATAAGCACATCACCACGCAGCGCTTCGTGACGGCTGACAAAGCGCTTCGCTCGCTCACGCAATGCCCGCGCTGGCGCGATTGTCTTTCGCCCGGCCTCTGTGAGGGTCCAATGATTCTCGTCGTCGGCCAACAGCCCTCGCTCGATCAGACGCCGTTTGTCCGCATAGGAACTGAAAGAGAATCCGCCGAACTGGTAGGGCACGAAATCGTAGCTCGGTTCCGTTTCCCATTCTCGGGTATAAAGAAATAGGAACTTTTGAAAATCGGTGTGCATCACCGGCGCGCGAAACGCTTCCACGAGCGCGAGAAGTAGGCGTTGGCGTTCAAAAAGCATATTGGGGAAAAGCTTATGCGCGGTATCAGCAGAGTCGATGAGGAATGCATTCCGGAATCAACTTTCACCACCCTCAGGGCTCCCTTCTTCCGCTTTTGGCAACGCCGCGAACATTTTGATGACTCACAACACTCAAGCCTTCGTCCGACCGCCGAAATCCGCAAGTTCATCCGTCAAAATTATCTTCGGGTGTCTCCGCTTCGCTCCGGCTCATCCTTCCTACCTTCCATCAAGCGGGTGGCTGGAGCCGTGCAGGATGTGAATGAGGGTGGGCGGGGACGGCGACCGGACCAAATCTGCAGTTTCTCGGGATTCATAGGGTGGAGGAAAGAATGAACACAAGGGTGACGAGGGAAAGTCGGAATGGATGCGTTGAGTTCGCTCGGAGGGGTCGGGTTTTTGCGTGGTGTCGCCATTCAAACTGTGCGCTGGCGGGATCGACTGCGGTTTCTCGAATCGGCGCTCTACGGTCCCTTCGGACCCGCCTCGCCGGCGTCCTGATGCCTCAATTCACGGGACCCGTGCCATGATCACCCACAGGCCCCACGCGACGAGAACCACTCCCGCTCCGTGCCCCAGACGCCAGCGCTGTGGTGCGATCTTCTCCAGCAGCACGAGAATTGTAATTGCCGCGACCCACAGCATGTTCATCACTCCGGCAACGAAGAGGAGCGCCATCAGAAACCAGCAGCAGCCGGCGCAGTAGGCCCCGTGCTTGATGCCCATCGCGAGCGCGCCACCCGCTCCGTCGCGCCAATCGTGCAGCAGGAATTGCAGCGGCGAGCGGCAGTGATCGAGGCACGCGTGCTTCCACCGCGTCCACTGGAAGACACCCGCAGCGATCAGCAGCCCGCCCGCCAGCAGTGGACTCGAGCTTTTCATCATCGGCGAGAGGAGCGACGCGCCGTGCAACGCCCATTGCGCGACGGCGGCAACGAGACTGAATGCAGTCCAGACGATAAGGTAGCCGAGCAGGAATAAGCCCGTGGGCACGAAGGGCCGCTCTTGCTCGCGGCGTTTCCGGTTGATCATTGCAAAGGTCAGGATCATCGGCGCGGCGGACGGAATCATCATCGCCACCATCATCTCCGCCCACATGAGGAAGAGCGGCAGGATCGCGCTCGCGGCCCACGGCTTCACATCTGGTCCGGACATCGCCATGCCTGCGCACTGGCAAATGCCGGTCGCGTCCATCAGGCGCGCCTCGCGGATCATGTAAAGCCAGGCCACCACCGCGAGGGCACCCAGCACCGTGAGCACGATGATGCGGTCGTGACGCAGCGCCGTTTCGATGCTGTCCGCGCGGGTCATCCGTGGCCGGCGATTGCCGCCGCGTCAGTTCGAGTAATGCACCCGCGTGAAGAAGCCCGCCTTGTGCGGCCAGTCGAATTTCAGGCCTGGCACATCCACGTTGCACACTTTGCCGGAAACGGCCTCGGCGCTCTTGAAGATGAAACCCGTGCCGTGCTCCACGCCCACGGATTCGGGTTCACCCGTGACGGGATTCTTGATCGGCTCCAACTCCACGTTGAGGTGCGAGCCGACGTGCACCGAGCTGTCGCGGCCGTTCATCTTGAACTGGATGGGCACGAAGACCGGCTCGAGCATTTTGGAAAACGTCTGCGCGAGAATCTCAAACGGAAGTCCGCCAACTTGCCCCGAACAAATCGTCAGGATCGCTTCGCGTTGCGGCGGCGTCGCGCGTTCATCGATGAAAAGCGCCAGGGTGCCATCGCCCTCGTGGATCGCCTTCGGCCAGTGGGCCGCGAAGCCCACGCCGATGCCATCGAGATTCACGTCGCCGAAGTTGCCCTTCACGATGCTCCACGCACCGGTGCCATCGCAGAAACCGCGCGTCGGTGGTGCAGAAAACTCACACGGACAGCCATAGTCGCAATTGCAAGCTTGGAGGTAATCAGCCTCCCAGGACCATTTGGTTTTTGTTTCGCTCATAAGGTCTTTTGGGTTGAGGGTTTTCCACGTTCTAAACTCCTCTGGCACGCGCGGCGCAAGGATAAAGCCAGGTGGAAGGAGAGCACCGCACGGCTATCATCGAGCCGTGCCTCAATATTCGTCGTGGCGCTCCCACCATTCATAGGGGGACGTCTGCGGCCAGCCCGCGGGAGAATCTTCCCAAGTCTCCTGCCGCCCGAGCACCGTCCAGTCGAGCAGCGTGAAGCTCGAAACCAGCACTTCGATCCCGCGTTGGTTGGTGAAGTAGGTCTGATAAATCTCGTCGCTGCCAACGCGCAGGAAGGCGCTCAGACCGAACGTCTCACCGTCCTCCTTGCTCAGGCCGAAGTCAGTATTGAAGCTCGTGCCCGCGGAGGAAACCCACGGCACCTTCCAGCCCATGCGCTGCCTGTAGGCTTCGAGCGCAGCCAGTGGTCCGAGCGAGACCAGGGCGAGCGATGTGTCCCGCGCATGGAGGTGTTCGAGCGGACCGAGATGATCGACCACCATCGAGCAACCCGGACACCCCGCTGTCGGCCAACGTGAGGGTTAATCCGGTCTTCGTGACTCTCACTTATGGTATTGCTCGACGAGAGGACGTCCGTATTTTCCACAGAAATCCAGATAGAAGTGCAGCCACCGCCGGTAGGCGGCGTGATCCTGCAGTTCAACACCTGCGGCTTGGATGGTCTTTGTAAAAACAGGCCAGAGTTGATCGGGCACTTTTCGCATGATAGGCCATTTTAGGTATATCCTGCCAAACGGGATGATAAGCCAATAAATCCGGCCCGGATGTCCCGACGGTCCAAAAGGACGAAATTAGTCAAATTGACCCAGCTTGACAGAGTAAATGCCCTTCTCTACGATCCTCGCCCATGAATGCGGCACCAGAATCCGTGGTTCGACTCAGGCGTCATCTCACGTCTTCGTTCGGGAAGATATACAGGTCTGTATAATCACGTTGAACCAAATGAAACAACGCATCATTTCATTCCTAACTCTCCTGTGTCTCGCCCAAGGAGGACTCGCATCTGACGAAGTTGTCGACTACTCCAAGGTTCTTTCGTTGGGCATCGACTATAACTCTGCTGGGGGAGGTTCCTTTGTCGTCATCCTCAAGAATTCTTCGACAGAGAAGTTGGAGCTGATTTTAAACGTCAAGGAGATCGAAGGCCGATTCTCTATCGAGGGGGGTGAGGACAAAAACAGTTTTTACGACAAAGACTACCTGCGGAAGCTTTTGACCTCTCGTTGGTTTTCGGGGCACCGCGAGCTTGAAGGTGACGGTGAGATCAAGTGGACCGCAAGGCTTGAGGAATTGGTATATCCTCAAGACACTCCGGTGACGCCTCAAAGTATCGCTGGTAAGTCGGTTACTTTGAGTCTGGATCGGCTTGCGGTGATCCCCGGCGTTGGGAAGGGGAACATCCCGGTCAAGATCCAAAGCAACACGCTTGAAATCCCGAAGATCGAATCGGGTCGCCGGGAGTGATTAGCTCCCGGCTCGTGTGCCCGGCATGGGCCTGAACTAATGAACATGAAACGAAGTCATCGGAGCTGATGAGAGCAACCGTAGTCGAACCGCAAAGCGACGCCCGCGAGGGAGGAGCTGAAAGAAGCGGAAGGCAAAACCGCGACCATAGGAACACGAACCGGCAGCGAGGCCGGGTGCGGGCGGCGAGCGTGCGAGCAAACGCGAAGCCCAAAGCTCATCAAGACGCACCAGGTAGAGCCGGATGGCACGCAGTGAAAGTTCAGGTTCTTACCCGGGGAGACCTCCCGCGCGAGAACGCGGGAGGAGTCAGCAGAGGCCGTAGTAGCGATGACGTCCGCCGAAAGGCAGGCAGCAGCGAAGGGCCGAAGCGCAAGCAGCATGGCTTAACTGCCAGGCTGGTGCGGAGGGCGAGAGACCCTTGGAACGCGCGGAGTGGTCCGATGAGGACCGCTTCCGCGGACAGGCACGAAGCGGAGGAACCGGTGAAGCCGGGGCAGGCCGCGACGGGTGGGGTCGAGTCCGAAGCACTGAGCCACAGGGAAAGAAAGCCATGACTGGTCAGTTGATGGAAGAAGCACTGGCGCCGGAGAACTGGCACACCGCATGGAAGGCCGTAGTGGCCAACGGCCGCGCGCCGGGGATCGACGGCATGAAGTGCGAGGAGCTGGTCGGGCACTTGCAGCGGCATGGCGACGCCATCGCCGCGAAGCTGCTCGCGGGAACATACGCGCCCAGCCCGGTCAAACGCGTGAGCATTCCGAAGCCCGGTGGTGGGGAGCGCCTTCTCGGCATCCCGACCGTGATGGATCGCTTCGTGCAGCAACTCCTGCTGCAAGCGCTCACGCCGATCTACGAGCCGCGATTTAGCGCGCACAGCTATGGGTTTCGACCCGGACGCAGCGCACACGACGCGGTGCGGGAGGCGCAGGGGTATGTGCGGGAAGGGAAACGTTGCGTGATCGATCTGGACATTGAAAAGTTCTTCGACCGCGTGAACCACGACGTGCTGATGCAGCAGCTTCGGCAAGTCGTGGACGACAAGAGGGTGCGAACCCTCGTCGGGCGCTACCTGAAAGCCGGGGTGATGATCCAAGGAGTGGTGCAGGAGAGCGAAGAAGGCACGCCGCAGGGCGGCCCGCTCTCGCCCCTGCTGGCGAACATCTACCTCGACCCGCTGGATAAAGAACTGGAGAGCCGTGGCCTGAGCCATGTGCGATATGCCGACGATTGCAACATCTACGTCGGCAGCGAAACGAGCGCGCAACGAGTGTTCGCGAGCATCGTGGCATGGATCGAAAAGAAGCTGCGGCTGAAGATCAATCAGGCCAAGAGCGGGACGGGTTCGGTCGGGGGACGCAAGTTCCTCGGCTTCAGCCTGAGCGTAGAAGGCGTGATCGAAGTGGCCGAAAAGAGCGTGAAGCGGTTCAAGGAGAAAATCCGCGAACTGTGGGACGGCCGGCAGAGCAAGACCAACGAAGAACTGCGCGACCAATGGAACCGCTACATCCGAGGCTGGACCGGATACTTCTGGCTGGCCGAAGAGCTGCGCGACCTGCGGCGACTGGAAGGTTGGATACGAAGACACATCCGCAAGTTCTATTGGCAGCGCTGGCACAGTGGGGAAGGAAGGCTGCGAGCCTTCCGGCGGCTTGGGCTCAAAGAGCATCACTGGCCGAGCGCCCGCAGCAGCCGCGGGGCGTGGCGGATGGCGGCCACGCCCGCGATGCAACAGGCCATCAGCAACGCCCGACTGCGCCGACACGGCTACCAGATGCCCATCAAGTTGATGGCAAGGTAGAAAGCCCTTGATCGCAACCGCTGGATGCGGAAAACCGCACGTCCGGTGGTGTGGGAGCCCTGACGGGCGCAATCCCGTCAGGGCGACCCGATCCACACCACGCGGCGTACGGGTCCGTACCGGGCGGTTCCGATCTGACGACCAGGTTTCCCCAGTCGTAGAGCGAACTCCAAGGAGTCTGCCCCGACCGTTCCATGCTTCCCATCGTGGCGAGACGAAGCGTTTCCTCCCCCGTTCGGGTTCATCGCTCGCTCCCCCTCCACGCGGTCGAACGGCCGCCAACCGGTTCGGCCCTTCATGGCATCGAGTCTTCCGGTTTCGTGTTTGCACGGGCGTTTTCCGGCCCCCGGCTCGCTGCTCACTACTATGGCCTCTGCTGACTTCCCACGGCATTTCCTCCGTGGGATCTCCCCAGGTAAGAACGCGTTGCTTCCCTGCACAACCGCCGCATTTACCTCCACGGCTAAACCAGTAGGACTTCGCTGTGTTGTGCCAGCTCGTCGCGTCGCATCGGCCTTCTATGTGGTTCTTGTTCATCGGCTCGCAGGTTTCGCCTAGCCTTCCTCCCCCCGGTCGGTCACCCTTCCGGAGTTGGCTTCAGCTGGTAGATTTCATTTCATGTTTTCATGTTTCGGTTCTTCCTACAGGGGACTTGAACCCCATTTACAACGCGCCCATGCTGGGCGCACACAAGACGGTGGTGGACAACCGGCTACTCGCCCCGAGTCGAAATGACCCTTATAACTACAACCCTTAACCCTGTTGCGGAGTGGCGCTCCCGGTAGCCGGTGCCACACCTCGACGTTGGCATGAAGCGTGAGCCGACATATTGCAGCGGCGAAACAATTCGGCAGGGAGATGCGGTGCGGATCGGAGCGTGGGATGGGACGGTCGAGACCATCGTCACAAGCGAGAGTGCAGGTTGGGCAGACTATTGGAACGAGCATGGCGAGGGAGTGATGCTGGCCGGCCCTGCTTTTGGCAGACTTTACACGAAGTTCCACGATGAGGACTTGGTTCTCGTCCGGCGCAAGCAGGGATGAAACACAATGCCAATCGGGTCGCCGGGAGTGATTAGCTCCCGGCTCCCACACCACCCGGCGTACGGGTCCGTACCGGGCGGTTCCGATCTGACGACCAGGTTTCCCCAGTCGTAGAGCGAACTCCAAGGAGTCTGCCCCGACCGTCCCATGCTTCCCATCGTGGCGAGACGAAGCGTTTCCTCCCCCGTTCGGGTTCATCGGTCGCTCCCCCTCCACGCGGTCGAACGGCCGCCACCGGTTCAGCCCTTCATGGCATCGAGTCTTCCGGTTTCGTGTTTGAACGGGCGTCTTCCGGCCCCCGGCTCGCTGCTCACTACTATGGCCTCTGCTGACTTCCCACGGCATTTCCTCCGTGGGATCTCCCCAGGTAAGAACGCGTTGCTTCCCTGCACAACCGCCACATTTACCTCCACGACTGAACCAGTGGACTTCGCTGTGTTGTGCCAGCTCGTCCCGTCGCGTCGGCCTTCTATGTGGTTCTTGTTCATCAGCTTGCAGGTTTCGTCTAGCCTTCCTCCCCCCGGTCGGTTACCCTTCCGGAGTTGGCTTCAACTGGTGATTTCATTTCATGTTTTCATGTTTCGGTTCTTTCACAGGGGACTCTCACCCCATTTGCAACGCGCCCATGCTGGGCGCACACAAGACGGTGCAGGCAACAGCCACCGCGCCGGTCAGTAGCATGAGCATCAGACGGCACAACACTGTGGTTGCAGTCGCGAGTGCGGCTGCCAGTGGCTGTGCCTGACCTTTGCGTTCGGAAAGAAAATGAAACGCCGATATATCGCTCTGGTCGCCACGGTTGGAGCCATTACCATTCTCCTTGTCGGACCAATGGCAATTCGAAGCGGGTATTCATTGGTCACGCCGAAAGCAAAGTTGGAGCAGAAGATCGCGGAGTATCGTGTCCTGGATCGCGGGGAACTTTCGCTGTCCGACAAAGCGCTGAAGGAAAGCCAAATGAAGCGGACTCGATTGTATTATTGGATACTTGCGAGGGGTAGAGATATTGATGGGGGCGATACTCCTGCTACGATTTTTACACCTTGGAATGATCTCCGGCGGTATTGGACTGGATTCGATGGAGAATATCCCACGAAATAATCCGAACAGTCGCAAGAGCCAACGTCGCTGAGGAAAATGGAGATCTACTACGAGCCCGATGAGCGGATCATCGCGACAACGAACCCTCCATTCGACCGCAAGAAGAAGACTTCGCAAATTCAGATGCGTATCACGGAGGGCGGCACCGTTATCTACCGCGAGTTTCAGCGCAAAGGACTAGAGTTCGAGCAGACCAAGGAGAATTATTCTGTTATCTCTCGCAGGGCGGTCGAGGATCTGATTTCAGCGGTCGCGGGACTGATGAAACTCTCCGATTCGATGCCGGTGATTGATGACTCGGGATCTCGAGGGATCGACTTGTATCACGCGGACGGCACACTTGAATCGATTCAATTCCCGAACGGAGGAGGGCGCAAGCACCCGAACCGGCGTGCCTTTGAAGACGCATGGCAGGCAATCGAGGCCGCAGCCAAACCCAACAGCGAACAAGGCGGTGGTGGATAACGAGGTCTTCGATCTTCGCCATTCACTCGTCTTCGAGCACCGCAACCGAACTTCGTCAGCATACGTGTTTACTCAATGCGCCGAATCGGAGTTGACAAAAAACAAACCGATCTTAAAAGGGTTTGTGAAATGCAAACCGATCTCGTTCTCACAGAAATCCCTCCTGAGCTCCTGCCGCTCGCCGGGGAACCGGATGAAGGGACGCGTATTTATCGCCGGGAGGGCAGCATCGATGAGATGGCTGAATGGTTCGACAACCTCTGCGTTCCCTTGCGGGCCCTCGTCTCGCCAGGCGGAGCTGCCGTCTACGCTCAAGTCTCTCGCGAGGGCGTCTATAAGCGGATGCGTGCGGGGAAACTGACCGCGTTTTGTTTCCACATCACGAAAGAGAAGAAGACGTTTTTCGGGGGTAAGAAGCTGCTGAAGCGGGAACCCCTCGTCTATATTTCGATTCCTGAGTGTCAAGCATGGAGAAGGGATTTGGAAGAACGTGTTGCTCGAATCGAAGCGACGAAAACAGAGACTCCGGATGATGAGGCAGCATTGGAGGAGGCTGACGGCGACCATACCTCCCGGATGCATGATTTCCTGCTCGATGACCCGAAAGACAAGACGCGGAAGAACGTGCGCAGGCCATATCCATGGGAGAATTTGGAATGAATGCCGTCGAAGAAATGATGGACCTTCGCCGGGTGGCGACGGCGCTCTCGATCAATCCGCGGACGGTTTGGCGCTTGGTGGCCGCCAAGGCGCTCGCCAAACCAGTCCGCATCGGGCGTTCGGTCCGTTGGTTTGAAAGCGATGTAGCGGCTTACCAAGGAAAACTCCGAGAGGAACGCGGCGAATAATAGAGGAACTCCATTTATGAAATGCCATGTATTCAAGCGAAGGCGGCGGGTTGGCGGGAAGCTCGTAGAAGCGCGAACTTACTCGGGCCGTTATCGGCTGCCTGGTCAGCATGTCGCCGTCGAGGTCGCCCTTGGTGTATCCGACAAACAGACCGCGGAAGCGAAGTTGCGTCGGCTCGCCCAGGATGCGCAGCGAGAAAGCGAAGGAATCATTGCACCGCGAATGGCCAGGGAGTCTGCCATCAAGCCGATAGCCGAGCACGTGGAGGAATTCGTTTCCGAACTGCACTCACGCAATCGGGCCGCTCGTTACGTGGAGCAAGTCAGGGCACATTATCGATTCTTGCGAAGGAATGCCCGTGGAGAACACTCCGCGACGTCACCGCTGATTCCTTCTGTGGGTGGCGACGTGGTCAGTCCGGGAAGTCGGCGAAGACGAAAAACGAATATCTGGCGTCAGCCTCGCAGTTCATGAACTGGCTGGAACGGGACGAAAAAATCGCACGCAATCCGCTCCGCTCGGTGGAGAAGGTCAGAGATCACACGCCGAAGCTCGTTCGTCGGGCCTTGACGCTTGAGGATGCACGCAAGTTCATCGAAGTGTCAGGGCCGCGGGGCGTCGTTTATTTGGTGTGTCTTTACACCGGATTACGTCGCGAGGAACTGCGGCAACTGGAATGGCGGGACGTTCATCTTGAAACGGAAATCCCGTTTCTGGCGTTGCGGGCGGCAACGACGAAGAACCGAAAAGCGGCGACGCTGCACCTCCATCCTGATGCCGCGAACGCATTGCGGAAGTTGCGCCCGGCCGGCGTATCCGCGACAGCGAAGATCTTTCCGCGGATGGTTCCGAGAATCCCTCGGTTTCGTCAGGATCTGAAAGCCGCGGGAATCCCCTTTGAGGACGAGGCTGGAAGAAGGCTCGATCTGCATGCCCTCCGGAAGTCATTTCAGATGCTGTTGACTCTCAACGGCACGCAACCGCGGGTGGCGATGGCTTTGATGCGGCACAGCGACATCAAGTTGACAATGGGCGCGTATACGGATGCGGGCATGTTACCAACTGCCGAGGCGATTTCGTCCCTGCCGTCCCTGGCAACGCCTGCGAAGGGGTGGACACCCCAGTTGACACCCAAAACGTCATTTTCGCCAGTCTCAGAGGGTCCCGCCCTGTCACCACCAGTCGCACCATTTGGAACTATCGATGGGCTGCAAAGCCTGATGAATACAAGCTCTGGACGCGATGAGGCACCTCCCGTCGCGGCCAGTCACAACCGCGGCAAATGGTGCGCGCTACAGGGTTCGAACCTGTGACTTCTTGCGTGTGAAGCAAGCGCTCTACCACTGAGCTAAGCGCGCGTGAACCGCGAAAATGCGGGCGCGAACGATAGACCGGGTAGGACCTGTGGCCAGAGAAAAATGCGGATTTTACCCGTGAGATTGGGTGGAAAAGTTTTCGTGGATTTTACAACGAAGCTTTGCCTCGGCGGGGGAAGGTGGGTTAAATGAGGCTGTTTCCCTACGATCAACATCCGGTATGAATCCCATCCATCCTTCCTTCCGTTCGCCCTCGGGGCGCCGCGGTTTCACCCTCATCGAGCTGCTCGTCGTGCTCGCGATCATCGCCATCCTGGCAACGCTGCTCATCCCAGTCATGGCTTCGGTACGCGCCAAAGGTGACGCGACGAAATGCGCTGCGAATCTCCGGGTCATCGGCACGGGCATCAACGGCTACGTCGCTGAGAATGATGGGCACCTCCCCGGTCCGCTGAATTCGCTGGTCTATCCGCCGAACGTCCCGGATCAAAATCGGGAGACCGGGTCGCTCGTCGCCTTCATCGCGGAATATCTCGGCGTCAAAGAAAGCGATTCGCAGGCCGATACAAAAAAGCGGCTCGATAGCATTGTGAAATGTCCGGCCTTTTCCCGGAAGAAACCCGATGATCCAAATCTGCCGCCCTTCGTGCTGAACTTTGCCGATCGCCTGCCGGATTACGGCGACCGCGCTCCGTGGGGAGATGTGGTGGGAGAAGGTGAGCCCGTGGCGATTGCGGTGCTGACAGAGTGGCGGAACACCGAAAAGGACGAGCGCGATGCGACTCCGAACGGCATGCGGAATCTTTCCCGCACCTGGGCGATCAAGGACGCAGATCAGCTGTCGTTTATCGATCAAGAGCGCCCTTCAGCCGCAGCGGACCTTCCGGATGGACCGGTTCACGACGATTATCGCAATGCTCTCTTCTACGACTGGCACGTTGGAAAACTCGATTTGGAAGATCGTCCGATGTGACGGTCTGGAGGCGGAGAAAAGGTTTCGCGCACGAATGAATGCCCCGGCGTGACCGGCGGAAGAAATGTCGCCTTTGCTCCCCAAGCCAGGCCGAATGAGGAAGGTATCGGCGCCGCCGGAACGATCGGGTTATTGTTCGCGTCCCGGTGCGCTGAGCGCGATGGCCTGAGCCACGGCGGAGGTGTCAGTGTGGCTGAGGCTGATCAGAATGCTGCCAATGCCGAGCCGGGCCGCGGTTTCGGCGGCGGCTCCATGTAAGACGATGAATGGCTCGCCGCTCGCTTTGCGGCGAATCTCGATGTCGTGCCATCCACACGCGGGGCCGATGCCAGTCCCAAGTGCTTTCGAGACGGCCTCCTTCGCGGCGAAACGCGCCGCAAGACAGGGCAGGGGATCGCGCATCGCGCGACAGTATTCGATTTCGGAGGAACAAAATAGCCGTTGCTCGATACGGTCACCGTGCCGTTCGAGCGCGGCCCGAAAGCGCGCCACTTCGACCAAATCGACACCGAGGCCAATGACGTTCACCGGCGTTGAGAGCAAATGAGCCGGCGCACGATGCCGCGGCCGCAAAGCGAACGCGTGTTCATTCCGGCATGGCCGCGAGCATTTCGGAGACGGCGGATTCGAGCCCGACGAAGAGGGCACGCGAAACGATGCTGTGACCGATATTCAGCTCAGTGACGTGCGGGAGCGTGCGGATTTCCGCGATGTTCTGGTAATTGATTCCGTGGCCCGCATTAACCTGAAGGCCTTTTCCGTGTGCATAGTCGGCCGCGCTGTGCAGACGGCGCAACTCGCCGCGGCGTTCCTCGTCGCCGGAATTGGCAAACGCACCGGTATGAAGTTCGACAATCTCCGCCCCGAGCTCCGCCGCGGCGTCGATCTGGTCGGGCGACGGCTCGATGAACAGACTCACTCGAATTCCGGAAGCCTGCAAACGTTTGATCGTGGGGCCGAGATGTGCCCGCTGGGCCAATGCGTCGAGGCCTCCTTCCGTCGTAATTTCGAGTCGGTTTTCCGGAACGAGGCAAACTTCCTCGGGCAGGATCCGCAGCGCGAAATCGATAATCTCCGGCGTGTTCCCCATTTCGAGATTCAGCTTGGTCATGATGCTCTCACGCAACCTCGCCACATCGGAAAACTGAATGTGCCTCGCATCCGCCCTCAGATGCACCGTGATGCCGTGGCAGCCGGCGCGTTCGCAGACGCTGGCCGCACTGGCGATATCGGGCTCCGCTTGCGCCTGGTCGTGCAGGCCGGCGTAACGGGCCTGCCGGACGGTCGCGATGTGATCGATATTAACGCCCAATTTCATGGTGGGCGCAGAGTTGAGGGTGTTCGCTGAGACCCCGTCAAACGACAAATGCGTCTTCTTTTGTCGCGGGCAATTAATCCCCGCGATTCTGAACGCGAGAAGACCACGCGGGATCGCCACCGGTGGGCCATGTCCTGTTTGGTCATTCGTTCCTCAAACCGAGATCGCCATTTCGCGCACCGTCACATCCGCATCCGTCCCCAGATCGAGTCCGCTGAGATCATTGTTTGGTCCTTCGATGAGCAATTGTTCGATGCCGCCTGCCTTGAAAGAGCCAATCTCTGCGGTCACGAATCCGAAGTGATCGCCGTCAGCGCCGGGCGTCCCCTCGACAAGCCCTTTGACGACGATCCGGGCAATTTTCGACGACAATGCGAAGGGCGCGCCGGTTCCAAAATCGTCAACCGTGCCGAAGGCGCCGTCGGCTCCCGCATCGACGCCAGCTACGAGGTCGCTCGCCACCCAGTCGCCCTTGATTTTGACTGTTCCGATCGTGGCAGCACCGTTTTCGGAAAGACCGAGTGGTGAATATCCCGCGAGAATCTGGCTGTTCGCGACACTGCCGTTCACAATGAGTTTTTTGATCACTTTTCCGGCGGCGGCTCCGGCAGAAGTTGTGTCGCCCAGCGCGCGAACGAGAGAGCTTTGAATACTGCCAGACACACCCAGCTTAAGCGAAGTCGCCGCGTCAAATGTGCTGTCGAAAATCGAACCATCCACCACGACATTAAGTTTTCCCGTCGATGAAATCTGAGAATTGCTGACGTTTCCCTGCACCAGCAGGCTCTTGAGGCCGAAGGCGAGGTCGCTGTTAACCTGCACGGTTGCGTTGCGCAATTCGTCCCGAATTTTCATCGTGTCGACGGGTCCGGAGAATTCTGAAAGTCCCACGCCGGTCTGTGGTCCGAGCGTATCGACGATCAGTTTGCTGATCGCGCTTTGACCGTTGCCAGCGATGATCGTTTCGACCCTTCCGACAATCTTCACTTTCTTCAGGCCGACCCCGGGAGCCGCAATTTCGCTCATGCTTGCGGTACCAGAACCACCACCCGCGGACGTTTTCTTGGCTTTGACCTTGACGGTGGAATTTGCGAATTCGGTGCCAAGGGTCAGACCGAAGTCAGCGGCTTCATCGCTTCCCCTGGCCGTCGCACCGAGTGCTCGCTGCAGCGGGTCGAAAGTGAAATTGTTTGGAGTCAGCTTCCTGCCGCCAGCGGTGACGGTGATAAGGTCGCCGTCGGCATCGTTAAACTTCACCTTATCTGCGTCTGGATTGGTCGCGATATAGACGGGCTTGCCAAATACTACGTAACCAGCGCCGAGATCAGAGATCTTTTTGCTGCCGACCATCACGTCATCGAGGCCGTCGCCATTTACATCGCCCGCACTGCGGACAGCCGTTACGGCGAATGGTGAAGACGGATCGTTTTGAAGGGTGAACCCTCCGCCAATATCGAGCACGGCGGCGTCGAATTTGGCTTCGAACGGATCAGCGTGGCCGAAGATCACGTAACTGACACCAAAATTTGGCTCCTCACCGGCGAGGTTTGCCTTTCCGCGCAAGCCCGCCGATCCGACCGCGATATCCGCGAAGCCGTCTCCATTGAGATCTCCGGCAGACGCGACCGAGCTGAAGGTCACTTTCCTGAATTTTCCGAAATCGACGCGGAACCCGCGTTCGCCGTCGAGCGAAGCAAGTGTGATGGCGGAAGGGAAACCGGTGCTCTTCCCGAAGACTACGAAGGCACCCGCAACCGTCGTCTTTCCCACCTGCCGCCCGGACGCGATGAGGATGTCGCTCAGGCCATCGCCATTGATGTCTCCGGCGCCGGCCACGTGATCGCCCCGGCCGAAGTATTCGCCTCCCTGGATCGCGAAGCCATTGGTGCCGTCTAGATTCGCGAGTTGAAACGCTGGGCTGGTGCTTCCACTGCGACCATAGATCACGTAGCTGGTCGATCCGCCGCGACCATCAATCCGCTCGGAACCAACGATAATGTCATCCACGCCGTCACCATTGACGTCGCCGAGACCGGCTGCATTTGACCCGACGCTTACGTGCGTGGCATCACCCAACATCCGAAAGCCATTTGTTCCGTTGATGGAGCTTAACATTGCCGTCGTGATCGCCGGGGTTGGAGCCCCAAAGATCACGTACGCCGTGCCCGCGCCGCCATTGGCGCCGGGTGCACCGATCAAGAGATCGTTGAAGCCGTCGTCATTAAAATCACCTGCACTGGCGACCGTAGCTCCGACGCGATCTCCCGGTGATTCGGCGACAAACTTGAGGCGAACGAAGCCAATCGGATCGGCCAGGGACCCGTTATCGGGAAAGGGCGCCTTTTGGCCGAATACGACGTAAGCGTTACCAGGATCTAAATTGCCAATTCCGGGCGCACCAATGGCGAAGTCATCGATTCCGTCGCCATTCACATCACCGAGGCCGGCGACTGATGCACCCGCGAGGTCTCCAGTCCTCTCGCCCGAAATCAGGAATCCATCCGTGCTGGTAATCTGGGAAGCATCGAGATCCGCCGGAAATCCGGTCGAACGACCGAAAATCACCGCGACGACACCCGTGCCGCCGGCGCCCGGTGCCGCGACGGCGAAGTCATCGATACCGTCAGCATTAATATCGCCGATTCCAGAGAGCTCCTCCGAAAATCCATCCGGGCTCGACGGTGTCGGGCGGCTGATCTCGAAGCCATCGGTGCCATCGAGCAGGGAGAGATCGACGATCGACGTGAAGGCGGGAGCAATGCGGAACTCCAATGGCTCGATGCCGTGAGAGTGGCGAATGCGATGAATCATGGCGCAGGATCGGACGATGGATTCGGAGACGGGGAACGTTTCCGATGCGCGTTACACCCGCATCGGAATTGGGATTTGCCACCTTCTCGGCCACACTCGGGGAGTGGTCAAGGTAGGAGGGAAATGAGGTGTCAGTGCCGGAAGTGCCGCACGCCGGTGCAGATCATCGCCATCTTCCGTTCATTGGCCGCGGCAATGACCTCGGCGTCCTTGAGCGACCCGCCAGGCTGGATGGCGCACGTGGCGCCCGCGTCGGCCGCCGCAATGAGGCCATCGGGAAAGGGGAAAAAGGCGTCACTCCCGACGGCGCTGCCCTTGAGCGAAAGGCCTGCATCTTCAGCCTTCCAAATCGCGATGCGACTGGCGTCCACGCGCGACATCTGACCGGCGCCGATGCCGAGCGTCCGGTCCTTTCCGGCATAAACGATCGCGTTGCTTTTGACGTGTTTGACCACGCGCAAAGCAAAGAGCATGGCTTCCATTTCTTCGGGCGTTGGCTTCCGTTCGGTCACGGTCTTTTCCTCGAATTCATCTTCATCGATGCGGTCCCGGCTCTGCGTCAGGATGCCGCCCACGACGCTGCGCACAAACAAGGCGTCGTGTTTTGACTTTGCCACCGGGCTGGCCAGCTTGCGCATCAGTCGCAGGTTCTTCTTCTTCTTGAGCACTGCGAGCGCGTCGCTCTCGAAATCGGGTGCGATGATGACTTCCGAAAAAATCTCACTGATGGCTTTGGCCAGATCCAGGCTGAGCGGACGATTGACGATGATGATGCCGCCGAACGGTGCCTGTTTGTCCGTCGCAAACGCCTTGTGCCAGGCCGCCTTCTGATCGTCATCACTGCCGACACCGCACGGATTGGTGTGTTTGAGAATGGCGATGGTCGAGGCATCGAATTCATCGATCAGTTCCGAGGCCGCGGTGATGTCGAGGATGTTGTTATAGGAAAGTTCTTTGCCATGAAGCTTCTCAAAAAAGTCGTTCCATCGTCCGTAAAGCGCACCCGTCTGGTGTGGGTTTTCGCCGTAGCGAAGCTGCGCCACCAGCGGCAATGAAACGGAAAAGGATGATGAACATTCCTTCCGCTGGTTGAGAAAATTGCCGATGGCGGCGTCGTATTTTGACGTCGTGATGAAGACCTTGATGGCCAGCCGCTCGCGGAGCTGGAGAGTGGTCGAGCATTCGTCATCCTTCAGGTGATCAAGCACGTCCCCATAGTCCGCGGGATCAACCACGACCGTCACGTGCCGGTAATTCTTGGCTGCGCTGCGGAGCATCGATGGCCCGCCGATATCGATCTGCTCGATGGCTTCATCGAGCGTAACGTCGTCTTTCGCAACGGTCTGCTCGAAGGGATAGAGATTTACCACCACGAGATCGATCGGAGGAATGCCGTGCTCTTTCGCCTGGGCTACGTGATCGGGATTGTCGCGCAGGTGGAGCAGGCCGCCGTGAACTTTGGGATGCAGGGTCTTCACCCGACCGTCCATCATTTCCGGGAAGCCGGTAAACTCGCTGATCTCGATGACGGGAATTCCTTCGGCAGTCAGAAGTTTGGCCGTGCCGCCGGTGGAAATGATCTCGATGCCGAGCGCCGCCAACTCTTTGGCAAAAGGCACAAGACCGGTTTTGTCGGAAACGGAGATCAAGGCTCGCTGAATTTTCATGGAAGGGCGCGGAGGGTAGCAGGCACATCCATCCGTGCAAGTGCACGGCGGCGGTTCGGGCGCGCAGGGAATCTACCTCGCCCGCGGGGGAACCTTCTGGAGGTTCATGTGGAACGGAAACTGTCCGCTCAATGGTTTCTCGCAAGGCGGAGCCGGAAAGCTCGTCGTAGGCGGCGATGATCGTCGCAGCGTTTGTGCGATTCCAGGGCAAGACGACACAGAAGAAGAGGGTTTCCTGAGCGCAATGCCGGTTCGCGCAGCGAAAGGCATGGAGTCGAAAGGGGAGTGGAACGAGGCCGACTGGCCTACGGCAGGCTCGGAGGGCAAGCGCGGAGGCGCTCGTCAAACCCGGATGCAATCGGATCGGCATTTCTGTCATGGGGCGTTCCGCCGAAGCGTAAACCGGGCGGGATGTTTTCTGGCCTTGGGGCCGGGTTTGATAAGCGCCTCCGCGCACTGATCCCATCCGTTCGCAGTCCGCCATCCGCCTCGAGACTCACCGATCGTGCTTTTGCATATCCTTGATCAAGAACTCAGACGCAAGCCCTTTGGACTTAAGCCACTCAGCTTTCTGTGTTGCAGCAGCCGCCGTCTCTGGATTTTCCAACGCGTGACTCGTGATGCGGCTCGCCGCAGCAAGGAGATTGTTCCGCACAACATCTGATTTGCTGCTCATTGAGGCATCCACGATCGATTCTACCTGCGAGACGCTCGTATGATCGACCGCCAACGAGACTATGCGCTGGTCGGAATCCGACATATCTGGGAATTTCTTCCATAGCGCCTGCATGGTTTCTCCATCACCCAACTTTGCGACCGCGTCGGCGTAAACATACTTTTGCTGCCCTAATAACTCCGCACGAGCACCCCAGCCAAATTTCTCTTCTGGCGGCAGTTCTAGCGACGGTGCGTCATCAAAGTCCTTTAGAAACAAAATTCCGAGCCCGGGGAAGTCTTGAGGCCGGGGAGCAAGAAGATGCCGCGTCCAAAACATCCCCTTCGCTTTCATCAAGAGGTATAGCTCCAAGGCAAGTTCTCTTTTGCGCTCGTTCGGCATACCAGAGACCGCTTTATGCCAAGTCTCAAAATAATCATCTATTGAAACTCGAACGATTTCGTCTTCCGGCATTTGAAACACCAACGCCAATTGGCTCTCGGAAGCTCGCGAATCAGTCTTCCTTTCGTTTTGATGCACTTGTTTCGCGTGGGCGTCACGTGCCGTGATGCACAACACAATGCCAGCGATCCCGGTAACAATTTGGCGCTGTTGAGGATTCATGGTTACTTCAGGTCGAAAGTTCCTTTTCCGATGCCTCCCGTCAAATCCCACGGATAGAAAATCCGCCTCTCGAAATGCCCATTTTTTGGAAGTCCGCGTCGGTGACGACCTCACCGCCGCATCTGTTTCGGTTTTGGCGCTGGCTCGCAAACACCCGCGGGCAGTTCTCGTGTTCCGGTAGGTTACTTCGCCCGGGGAAAAACGTCTGAAGATTCGGGTCGAACGGAAACCGTTCGTTTCATGATTTCTCGCAAGCTGTCGCCGGTCAGTTCGTCGTAGGTGGCAATGATCGTTGCGGCGTTTGTGCGATTCCACGGCGTCTCGCGGGTTTTGGCGATCCAGGTTTTCAGGAAAACATCTCCGCGTCCCTTCGTCGCCTCGAGCAACACCCGAGTCGCGAAGTAGTAGTGGGCCTGGGTCAACTCGGAGTCATTTTTCAGCACGTCAGATTCGTCGCCGGATGCGGGCCAACCCAGCAGATCAACGTCCAGAGCGCGTTTGCTCAACGCGTCGTGGTCATACAGGGACTCGAAGACCTTGAAACCCGCGTTGCTTTCCGTGCCGTTTAACTGGTGATCGCAGGCGCGAATGGCCAGCAGATTAGCCACGCCTTCACAAAACCAGCGGCGATCCGGACTGGCGATCACCTGGCGAACAAGGTCGGCCTCGACGAGTTCATGAATGCTCATGAACAACGTTTGCGCGGGTGTGAGAAAGCCGTCGCCTGAAGCTGCTTCCTCATCAATCCCAAGTTGCGCTGAAGTTGCCGTGTCGGCCGACTCAAACAGGGGAAGCACGTATTTGTCGGCGCCCCGTATCATTGACACCTGGGCATCCACGTCTTTGAGATCGGTGATGCTGTGGTCTTTCAGCACGATTGGAAGAATGAGAGGCGGATGGTTCGAGGCGGCTTGCTTGGGCGGCGAGAGTTCCTTTGCGGAGTCAAATTGAAAGCCCAGAACGTCCGTTGCCGGATCGTAGGAAAACCCGGGGATGCGGCGGCCCTCTTTGAGGAGTGTCCTGAGATCGTCCTTGAACCACACCTGAATGGCATCCAACTCGACGATCGTTCTGACTAGGGCTGGGCGGGCATTGGAAACAGTGGCTGCTTGCGAAGTGTATAAGTCGGCGGAATCACGCGTAGCTTCGAGTCCACTCGTTCGGATTAAGTCCAGCGTCTCGTCGGCGATCGAGACGGCGGGGATCGCATCCACTTTGTTGATGCGCTCTTCGATTCGCGTCTGGGCCTGCTTTCGGGCTTTGGCGAGTTCCGGTCCCAGTTTGGCGAGGGCCTCTCGGAGCGCGGGCGGATGCGTGATCGTGAGACCGTCGAATACCTGCGTCTCGCGGTCTGGAAGCGGTGGTTCATGGCCGGCTGGCTGTGGTGCTGGTTCCACTGTCGATCCGCCATTCGCGATCTTGCTTTGGATGCTGGTCAGGAGCTCGGCTCGCGCGGTCAGAAATTCCTTTTGCACGCGCGATGGATAGGCAGCCTCGAGTGCCGCGGTAAAGGCGGCCGGGCTGTCGAAACCGCCCTCCGGAATGCGACCCATGCGTTGCAGCCTTTGGAAGACCGGGCCGCCATTGTCATCGGCATCCTTCTGGAGTTTCCCAAGTGTTATGGCGGCCAGACGGAAGCCGGTATCGAAAAAAGCGTTGGGATCTTCGCCAACGTCTTGAGCTTCAGCGGCAAATGGATTGAACGATTCCAAATTGCGCAGCAATTCGCCACGAGCCGCGTCACTGTCCGGTAAATCGATCTTAAAGAGGTGCGCGAGAGTTCGCGCACCGTCATCGCCCTTCAGCTTTCCCGAGTATTCCAAATGAAGAAAAAGGTAGTAACGCGCCAGACCGCGAATGAGTAGGGTTCCTTCGGGCGTAGCGGAAGCGCCTTCGGTAATGTATTGGGACTTAATCTCCGACTGAAGAAGCGACTCGGTCACACATTGTTGCGCGGTGTTGATCAACTGCATCATTGAGCCCCGAAAAGTTCCGTGAATCTTTTCCATTAACTCGCCGGTTCGAGTGGCAAGAACTTCCGCCGACACACCCGGCGCGTAGAAAAGCGGGATGTCCAGGTGTAACGGGGTGATCAAGGTTTTGGCGGTCCCTTCATTCGTTCGCCGAGGAATTACGTCGAGCCCAATGCTCTGATCCCCGTAGGGCGGACGGACGGTAAAGTTCGGGTTTCCTCCATTTGGCGTGGCCGAATAAGTAATCTCCGGAAAAACCGTGCGTCCACCTTTCGCAAAGGCTGCGGCTGTGGCGCTATTCCAAATCCTGAGGCTGCTGAGATCGCCCGACCACTGCTCCCACCTCCGGGCAAACTCCTTAAGGTTGTTCATCGCGGCAGCGTAGCTGTCATCGAATGTTTTCCGGTCGAGAGATTCCATGCCGAGAAGCTCGGGTATCCGTTTGCCATACAGCTCACGGATGTCCGCGGCGGTGAGAATCTCAAGGATCGCATCCGATTCGGCCTTGGCGCTCTCACGTCGCATCGCGCGGTAGTCCGTGATCGCTGGGATGAGCAGCTCGATCACGTCCGCCTCGTCCGCGGGGTAGGTGATGGTCAGCCCATCCACATCGCGCGTGGCGATCTCCCGGGTGCCCAGGTTTTGCAGTTGGCTCGACAGTGAAATCGAAAAGGCGCTGCGGTCTGCGGCGATGGCAGACAGAGCGAGCACCATCACGGCACCGATCACCAAGAGGAGAACAAGCGTCCGGATTCTCATCATACATCCCTCAATTCTGAGCCGGATAATTTCCACCCTTGCCCGTCGGTCGGAGCGTCAGTGGTGGTGGTTCAACTCCGGCATTACGCATCACCGTGTGGATCGCCGCGATCGTTTCCGCTGAGGGTTTAAAATTGCCGGGACGATAGCCTTCGGCGATGAGCAGCGGGGTCCATCCGGATTTGTTCTTCCGATTCCAGAGATCGATGCTGGCACCGTGGTCGGCGAGGAATTGCACCATCTTCGGCAGGCTTTTGTAGGCGGCGCCGTGCATGGCGGTCTCGCCGTTAGCGTCGACGGTGTTTACGTCTGCCCCCAGCGAGAGGAGGTATTCGACAGCGCCGAGGCATTCGGATTCGGTGCCGGCTTCTTCGGTCGGCGCATTGCAGCCGAGGCCAGCAGCGGCCATCAGCGGCGTGGCGCCGTCCTTGTTTGGCCGGAGCGGATCAGCGCCGAGTTCGATCAGCAATTTCATCAACGGGAGGTCGGCGGTCTTGGCCGCGAGAAGAAACGGCGTGGCTCCGGCGTAGGAAAGCTTTCCGCGGGTCGGTGCGTCCTTTCCCAGTTGTGTGTTCACGTCCGCGCCGTGCGCGACCAGTTCGCGAACCAGATCCAGGCTGGTGAGGTTTCCTGATCCCTGGGGCGGTGGCTGGCCGTCTTCGTCGTCGCCACGGTTTGGTTTGCGGACCCAGGTGAGGGTGTGCAGTGGGGTGAATCCCGAGCGTAAATCATTTGGATCGGCACCGGCTTGCACGAGCATCAGCGCCAGCTCGAAGTGACCGTTCTCGACCGCGAAGGTGAGGGCACTGGTTCCATTTGCCGGGGCACGCCCCCCGGCTTTCCGCTCCGTGGCGATGGCTTCGTTTGCGGCCACACCGGCCTCGAGCAACGCGCCGACAACCTCCATGCGCCCCTCACGCGCGGCGAAGAGCAGCGGGGTGAATCCTGACTTCAGGCGCCGGCTTGGATCTGCACCGGCGGCGATGAGCAACTTAACCACGTCCGCATTTCCATCCGCCGCTGCCCACATGAGCGCGGTCTGATCACTACGGTCGGTGGCATCCACTTCGGCACCGCGTGCGAGCAAGGCTTTTACTGGACCAGTGCGGCCAGTGCGCGCCGCAGTCATGAGCGCGGTTTCCCCGCCGCGCAAAGATCCATTCGGATCCGCCCCGGCGTCCAGCAGCGCGGCGACAATCGCTTCGTCGCCATTGACGCAGGCCAGCGAAAGCGGAGAGACGCCGTAGCGGTTTTCAGCCTTAACATTCGCGCCGGCGGCCAGAAGCGCCTTCACGGTCGGGAGATCGTCATGTTGCGCGGCCCAATGCAGCGCTGTCATTCCGTCCGCCTGGATGGAATTCGGATCGACTTCCTGCTGCAAGAGCGTCCGGACGCGCGGCCAGTCGGCCTCCTCTGCGGCGTCGGCGAGTTCGGTTGCTCCATGCAGCGGCGAGTGGATCAAGGTTAGCAGCGCCACGGCGCACCATGCCGCGAGGAGGGGGCACGGGAATGGCGACACAGGAATTTCCTTTCTCATGCACGTGTCTCCATTCCCTGCTCGTCCGCGCTCAAATTCCGAGCGGCGTGAACAACTCGTCCATTTTCCCGTTGCTGTCGGCGAATTTGTCGAGGCGCACGCCGGCCTTGTCGAGCAATGTCAGGTGCAGGTTGGCGAGCGGCGTGGGCTGATCGTAGCGGAGGTGGCGGCCGCCTTTCATTCCGCCAGCTGCGCCGCCGGCGACGAGGATGGGGAGGTTGGTATGGTCGTGGACATTGGGGTTGCCCATGCCGCTGCCGTAGAGATACAGCGAATGATCGAGCAGCGAGCCGTTGCCGTCCTGCGTGGCGTTGAGCTTGCCGAGGAATTCCGCGAACAGCGAGACGTGGAACTGGTTGATCTTCGCCATGCGCGCGATTTTTTCCGGATCGTTGCCGTGATGGGAAAGCGGATGATGCGGATCGGACACGCCGATCTCCGGATAGGTGCGGTTGCTGGTTTCGCGCGCGAGCTGGAACGTGATGACGCGGGTGACGTCGCCCTGCAGCGCGAGCACCTGCAAATCGAACATCAGCCGCGCGTGATCCGCATACGCGGCGGGCACGCCGGTCGGGCGATCGAGATCGGGCAACGGGTTCTCGGCGACATCGGCTTCGGCTTTTTGAATGCGTCTTTCCACCTCGCGGATGGTCTCGAGATACTGGTTTACTTTCTCGCGGTCCGCGGCGCCGAGTGTGCGTTCGAGCTGCGCGATGTCGTCTTTCACAAAGTCGAGCAGGCTGGCCCGTTTGCGGAGCGCGGCTTCGCGATCCGCGCGGCTGCCGCCTTCGCCGAACAGCATCTCGAAGACGAGCCGCGGATGCGCTTCCGCCGGCAAGCGGCGTGGTGGGTGAGGACCACGAGAGATTATTTTGATAAACGCAGGCGTACCCGTTGTCGCACTGGCCGACGGTCTGCATCATGTCCATCGCCATTTCGAGCGACGGCAATTGCGTTTCACGCCCGATTTGCTGCGCGGCGATTTGATCCACCGTCGTGCCGAGATAGTAGTCGTTACTCTCCGTGTGTTTCGCCTTGGCCGCGCTGAGGAAGGCGGCGTTCGAGGTGGCATGCGTGCCGGGATACGCGTTCTGCAATTCCAGATTCGTGAGAACGCTGACGTGCTGCTTCACCGGCGCGAGCGATTCGAGAATGAACGGCAACTCATCGAGCTTGCCCTCGCTCGGCGGCGTCCAGCGCGTGATGTCGCAGCCCATCGGCATGAAGACGAAGCCGAGCCGGCGCACTGGGACCGCCGGCGGTCCGCGCGAGCTTTGGTGGCGGCGGGAACCATGGCATCGAGCAGGGGCAGCGCGAGCGTGGCGCCCATGCCGCGGAGAAATGTGCGGCGGGGAAGGGAAGTGCGAGTCGTGAATGTGCTCATAATGTTTGTCTCATTCTGAAGGGAGTGCTGTTCACGATACCCTGGATGATGGCGCTGAAGCGATAGTCTTCGACCTGCGGCTCGCCGCACGATTTCGCGCACGGCTGGCCCGTCATAATAGTCAATCCCCCGACCGAGCGCGAATGTCAGAAGCTTTTCGGTCAGTGTGGCGGTGAAGACTTCCGGTCGTTTGAGCATGCGTCTTCGAGCCCATTGACTCCGGCGAACTCTGCTGCCATCAGGCAGACCGCCCGAGGCATCCACCGGCTGACCTTCCTCCATGGTCCGCCAACGGCCCACGGCATCGTAATTCTCCAGCGCAAAACCGACCGGATCCATGAAATCGTGGCAGCTCGCGCACGCGGGGTCGGCGCGATGTCTGGCCAGGCGTGTGCGTACTGGGAGATTGGCGGACACATTGTTCTCATCCAGCGCCGGCACGTTCGGCTCGCGGCGGCGGCGGCGGTGTGCCGATCAGGTTTTCCAGAATCCACTTGCCGCGAATAACCGGCGAGGTGCGGGTCGCGTAGGAGGTAACCGTGAGAATGCTGGCCTGCCGGAACAGACCGCCGCGCTGGCTTTCTGGATCGACGGCAACGCGGCGGAAGTGAGTGCCATACACGTGCGGAATGCCGTAATGCTTCGCGAGCCGCTCGTTGAGGTAAGTGTGATCGGACTTGAGCAAATCGAGCACGCTTCGGTCGTCGCGCAGGATTTCCTCGAAATGCAACTCCGTCTCCCGCCGCATCGCCTGGCGCAAATTATCGTCGAAGTCAGGGAAGAGTCGGCCGTCGGGTGTGATCGAGTCGAGGTTGCGCAGGTGCAGCCATTGGCCGGCGAAATTGCGGACGAGCGATTGCGCGCGTGGATCGGCCAGCATCCGGCTTGTTTGTTGGGCGAGAACATCCGGCTGGCTCAAGTTCACCGCGCTCGGCGATGGCGAGCAATTCATCGTCGGGAATGCTGCTCCAGAGGAAGAACGACAGCCGCGAGGCGAGTTCGATGTCGCTCACGCGATACGCGGTGCCAGGCGCGAGAGCCGGAGGGTCCAATTCGACCCGGAAGAGAAACTCGCGACTGACCAGGATCGCGCTCAAGGCCGCTTCGATTCCGGCATCGAAATCCGCCTCGATCCGCGCCTCGCGATAGAACGCCAGAGGCCGTGCCAGATCCGCGTCAGTGATCGGACGTCGATACGCGCGGCGCAAAAGTGTCGCGAGAATTTGTGCGTGCGCACGATTCCTCGTCCTCCGGGCGAGCCCGGCTGCGCGACAAATATTCGCTGCCGGCTTGGTGAATCGCCCGGCTTGGTGGAATCAAAAGGGCCGGTGATGGAGACCTGGAAAATCGCAGGAGAAATACGCGGATGCCGGTGAAAATTGAAATGCGCGTTGTACGGCTGGCGCAAGGTTTCGAGCAGCGACGACGGATTCTTCAGAAACGTCACGCCAAGGTCGTGCGGCCCGGCATTCGCCTGCAAACGGAACTTCAGATGATCGTCCACGTGCTCGTGGCCTTGTCCCGCGAGGCGGCTTCACGGTGAACGACTGAACCTGTTCGCGGTCGAGCAGCACCACCAGTTCATGCGCTTCCTTCAAGCCCCTCGACCTCCTCATTGCGGTCACGCGTCAGGCGAACCTGGATCTTCGTAATCGCCGTCCCGCGGAAAGGTGTAGGGGATCAGCGCTCCGCCGCGCGTGCCGAAGGGCAACCCATCGACGCGCTCCTCCTGCGTGATGTCAGGCCGGATGCGGATGGTGTCGCCGCCCGGCACGCGTTGCGCGCCGCCGACCGCGAGCCGGCTGATCTTTTGCGCGGCGGAGATGTAGCGATCGAGCAGGGTCGGTGACAGCGTGCCGACCGTCACATTGTCGAAGCCGTGGCTGGCATCGTCCGCGGGAAGCAGCGCCGCGGCGTCGATGTCGAGCGCGAGCAAATCACGAATGGCGTTCTGATATTCCGTGCGATTCATCCGACGAATCGTCTCCGTGCGTCCCGGCCTTGGATGCACAGCCGCTTCCTGGTCGAGCTTGGTCTCCAAGGCCGAGAGCAGGGCGACATAGTCTCCTTCATCAGGTCGTTCCTTGTGCGCCGGTGGCATTTGGCGAGTCCGCAGCCGTCGCACCACATTTTCCCAAATCTCCGGATGCAGGGTCGGATCGTCGGGAAGCACGGCGTCGAGATCGAGACCGCCCTTGGTTTTATCAGCGTCGTGGCAGTTGAGGCAATAGCGATCCGCCAAGGTTTGGACGCGCGCAAATTCAGGCGCTTTGGTGTCTTCAGCCGCCCTCGCGCAGACGAGGAACGCCGGAAGCACCATGAAGCAACTAATCCGGGGGATCATGAGCCCAACCAATCGTGTTTTGAGGGATCGGCAATCGTTCACTTTGTCAAATCCCGAGTTCCGTCACCACACCCCGGTGGCGTTGGCGAATCCAGTCGGCCGTCGGGTTTCATCGCGATCGCATCTCGAACGAAAAGCGCGCGGGCTGCGGCCCGATCGCCGGTCAGGCGTGCATCACGCGCGGCGACGTCACTCACGGGTTCCAGCAGTTCGGCCACCGCCCGCGCACGTGCCAACATCCATTCTGGTTGAAATACCTCCGTTGCCAACTCGGCCAGGCGCTGTCGGTATCGGTTGGCGCCCCGTGGGGTCGTCATCACAGCGTTCGCCACCAGACCCCTCATGGTTGGTTCGATCGGCGCCTTCGCGTCCCAAAACATGCGGTCGGTGCCGTGGGGCAGGAAAACTGCGCGACCGGACGCAGATTCAAAGTAAACGCGGTAATTGTTCTGCATCAGACAATACCCGTCGGTGTGTCCGGCCAGAACCTCCATGGCCATGAAGGAAATGAACCGCTCGACGTCGAGCAGGTCGTTCAAGGCGGACCATCGCATTGCGGGATCCTCGAGGTCAGCGGTGCACGCGAGTGCTTCCAGATCCGCACGATCTTCGGCCCCGTCACCGGAGTCCAATTCGAGATGATGAATGACGTCGCTATGATGACGGCCACTGTCGTAGAAATTCCCGTCATCATTTCCAAAATGCTGGCGCAGAAACTCCTTGGTGAAACCCTCTTTCAGGACATAGAGGCCCAACGCCCGGCCTTCGAGTGAAACTGTGGCCCAGGCTGTTCGTGCCGCCGGTACGCCAGCGCGGCGAAATAGTTCGCCCGCCAGATCCTCACAAACGTAGGACGAATCCTGCACAGAATTGTTGAGATGAATTTTCTTTAGGCCATGAAAGCGCCGCGCTGGCTTCCCTTTGTCGAAACGCAACGTAAATCCGGGCTTTTCATCCAGCGGCCGAAAGCTTCCTTCGCCCCCCTTGAGATGCACTGCGACATTGGGAAAATCACAACCGTCCGCCGTGAGCCGGGCGGAAACCCACGTTCGGGGATTCTGGCGCAAAGATTCCGCAGCACCCGCGGAAAGGTTAATCTCGATCTTCACGAGCGTCGGCCGGCTGAAGATTTCCATGGCCTCATCAAGCACTGCCGGCGAATGAGCCTTTTCAGCGGCTTGCGAAATGACAGCGAGAGGACTGAGCGAGATCAGGAGAAAAGGGGTCCATGCCCGCAGATTCATTGCTCAAGAATGATTGAGATGAGATTTGGGAAGGCAAGGTCCGAGCGACAGGAGAACGTCTGGGAAGCAATGAACTGGCACGGGCTCATCGCGATTGAGTTACCAATTCAGGATCGGTCATGCATCCAAAATGAAAACGCCCGTCCTCCTGCTTCTTTTCGTTCGCGATTGACCGTTTCCAGCGGTGATTGGCCTCAGTTCCGCGGTCCTGAGCGGGAAAGGAACGGCGGAGGAGCGTGATCTTCCACTCACATGGAACGCTGAGACTGGGAGAAAACATCGTGTGGCGTGCACCGTTGCCCAAGAGCGACAACGCCTATTCGTCGCCCATCGTCGCTGGCGGGCGGGTCTTCGTGACGTGCGCTACCAATGATCCGATCACCCACCGCGTGCTCTGTTTCGCGGCTGCCGACGGACGGCAACTCTGGGAAACAGCGATCGAACCAGGACCGCTCAAGCTTACGGACCTCCGAGGGGGATACGGTGCGCCGACGCCGTGCGCGGCCGAGGGCCATGTCTTTGCTGTCTTCGGCTCTGCGGTGATTGCCGCGCTGGACTTCGAGGGGAACATTGTCTGGCGAAAGGAGGTTGCCAATCATGCGTTCGATGTGGCGCTGGGCTCGAGTCCTGTTCCCTTCAAGGACACGATCATTCTCGATTGCGATCAGACCGGTCAGACTTCGAGCATTATCGCTTTCGACCAGACCACCGGCGAAATCCGCTGGGAGGCAAAACGGCCTGACACTGGCTTTGCGCACAGCACGCCGGTGATCGTCGAGATTGCTGGCCGACCGCAGATGCTGGTGAGTGCGTCGGGTGCGATCCAGGGCGTCGATCCCGAGAATGGAAAAATCCTTTGGTGGTGCGCCGCGCAGGGCGACGCGTCATCGCCAGCTTTTGGCGCCGGGTTGGTATTCAGCGACAGCGGCCGGGGCGGAAAAGCCGTGTGCGTCGATCCAACCGGCTCGGGCGACGTGACTGGGAACGCATCTCAAATGGACCTTCCCGCAGATTCCGGAGGGCCTTTCCTCAGCGGTGATTGCCGGCGCTCACGTTTGGCGCACGCACAATCCGGAAATCCTCAAGTGCATCCGGCTCGACACGGGCAAACTGGAGTTTCAAGAGCGCTTGCCGGGGATTTCGACGTGGGCGAGTCCGTTCACGACGCCTGACGGTCGGATCTACTTTGCCAGCGCGGGCCGGAGTTATGTGTTGCGTGCTGGCCCCAAACTCGAAGTTCTCGCGACGAACGAGATTGGCGATGATTCCCGCGCCAGCGCCGCGGTGAGCGATGGACGAATCTTTCTTCGCGGTGAAAAGAATGTCTTTTGCATCGGAAAGAAATGAAATCGCTCACCGCTTTCCTTGTGCTGCATACGCAACCGTCGGTGGGGAACGGCCTCATACCTATGCATGACGGAAGGACGGTGCGCGACATGGAGGGCGACTGGCCGGGGATCATGGTCTTGATCCAATACCGGATGCCACCATGAGGGGCGCGAATGTACTGGCTTGGATCGTCGCGTTTGAGACGGCTCTGGCCTGGATTCCGGGACACGCCATGGATGTGGCGGATGGCTTCACGGCGGATGTTTTGGCGACGGACCTCAACGCGGCGGCCGCCATGGCCGTCGCACCGGATGGTCGCGTTTTCATCGCGGAGCAAACTGGATTGCTGCGGGTGTGGAAGGACGGTCGCCTGGCGCCGAAGCCGGCGCTCGATTTGAGTGAACGGCTCGATACCTATTGGGAGCGTGGATTGATCGGCGTTGCGCTGCACCCGGATTTTCCCCACACGCCTCACCTGTTCGTGTTGTATGTGGCGAAGGAACCATTTCCCCATCACGTGGTCAGCCGCTTCACGGTCGTGGGCGATCAGGTGGACGCATCGAGTGAGCACGTTTTGCTCGAAGGCGATGATCAATCGAAGATCGGTGGAACGGTGCCGTGGGGGCACCAGGGCGGCCCCCTGTGCTTTGGCCCGGACGGCTGTCTTTACATTGGACTGGGTGAACAAACGGCCGGGGCACCGGCGCAGTCGCTGGAAGCGTTGTCGGGAAAGATTCTGCGTCTCCACACGGACGGTCGGGTGCCCGAGGACAATCCTTTCTTCGGCCAAACCGCGGGCAAATATCGCGCGATCTGGGCGCTTGGAATCCGCAATCCGTTTGGCCTCGCAGTCCAACCGGGAACTGGACGCCTCTTTGAAACCGATGTGGGGCAGACATCGTGGGAGGAAGTGAACGAGATTGTGCGCGGAGGAAATTACGGATGGCCGGAAGTCGAAGGGGTTGGTGGCGAAGACCGTTTCCGTGATCCGATTTACAGTTACCCGCCAGCGATCGGGCGCAGCATTTGCGGCGGCGACGTTCGTCCCGGAGGCGGAGCCATTCCCAAGTGTATGGCGCGGGCACTTTTTCTTTGCCGACTGGGCCGCGAATTGGCTGAAAGCCCTCGTCCCGAGTCATCCCGAAGATGTGACCACGATTGCGACCGGACTGAATGGACCAGTGGCTGTGCAGCCCGCGCCCGACGGTTCGCTGCTGGTGCTCAATCGCGGCACGATCTGGCGGGATGGCAAAAACTGGAAACCAAACACCGGATCGCTACTTCGTCTGCGGTCTGGAACGAGTGCCGATGTGATCACCAAAAAAACCGCGTGGGAAAAGACACTGGGGGGCACTGGTCTATTTCGAAGTTTGCATCCGATCGTTCCACGCGAGGAGTTCACGGCGTTCGAGATCAATGCGGAACCGTGGCTCCCGGGCGGGCGTGTCCGTCGTTGGATTTCCATTCCGCCGAATAAAATTCTGAAGGGGAGCGGGGAAGGGGAGTTCGAGTTTCCGAACGGCACGATTGTCATTCAGCAATATGATCTCGAGGAAAATGGTCGCCCGTGGGAAACGCAGGTGTTTTGGTTGACCGGTCCTCGCACGGCGCGGGCCGCCGCGTATCGCTGGAACGCTGACGGATTGGATGCGGCGTTAATCGAAGACGGCGCGATCGTGACGTTGCCAGGAATTCAATGCCGCCGCTGGTTTTCGCCCGGGCCCGAAACGGAGGTAAATCTCAACGCCACAGTCATTGGATTTGTGCTGCCCGTGAGTCTGCGGCAGATTCATCTCGGAGAGCAAATCGCTGATTGGAAGCGGCGTGGTTGGTTGGACGCTTCGTTCGATCCCGCGGCACCTTCGCGTCTCGTTCCCCTCGATGACAACGAAGCCTCGTTGGAGCAGCGCGTGCGTTCGTTTCTGGATGTGAATTGCGCCAGTTGCCATCGGCCGGGCGGACCGTCGCGCGGGAATTTCGATGCCCGAATGACAACTCCGCTGTCGAAGCAGGGATTGATCGACGGTGCACTGATCGCTGGCGATCTTGGGATTTCCGGCGCTCGGGTGATCGTTCCCGGCGATCCGAAGCGATCGGTCATGCTTCAGCGGCTTCTACGTCACGATCAGTTTCGCATGCCGCCGGTCGCCCTGAACGATGAAGCGCCACCCGTGATCGATGCCCTCGAAGCCTGGATACGTTCACTTGCCTCGAGTCCCTGAAATCCTAAGCTCACATCCCATGACGAAGTCCAGACCCCTCGTTCTTCCTCGCTCAGGCCTTCACCCCTTCCGTGCTGACCGATGAGTGGCGCCATTCTCCAGGCCTTTCCTGAGACGTGTTACCACCCGGATGAGCGGCTGTTGATCTGGCACCCGCAGGGACTTTTTGATGACAGCCTGGCTGACCGAATCATGGCTTTCATTGAATTGGAGGAGCGCATCAAAGGCGTGCCCTTTCATCGATATACCGATCTGAGCGGGCTGACAGAGATTCACCTGAAAGTGGGCCACGCTTTTAAGATCGCCGAACGCCGGCGCACGGATTTCGCCGGCGGGCAGTCGGTGAAATCGGCGCTCTTCTGCGACCGCGTCATTGGCTTTGGAATCGCTCGCTTGTACGAAGCGCTGATGGAAGGCGGTCCCTTCGATGTGCAGGCGTTTCGTACCCGCGAGGCGGCCGCGGAATGGCTCGAAGTTCCGGTGTACGTTTTGCTTTCGGACGCCGGAACCACTCCCCCACCCTCTGAATAAGCACGGCCTCAGCTCTTCAAGGCTTCGCGGAACTATTTCAGCGAACGAACCGCCTCCACGACCGCTTCCTTCGTCATGCCCAGAACTTCCATCACTTTCCCGCCCGGCGCGCTGATGCCGAACCGGCTGATGCCGACGACTTTTCCATCGAGCCCGACATAGCGATACCACAGGTCCGGCACGCCGGCTTCGATGGCAACCCGGCGCCGGCAGGAGTTGGGCAGCACCTCTTCGCGGTAGGCGGCGGGCTGCGCGTCAAAGCGCTCGAAGCACGGCATGGAAACCACGCGCACCCCTGCGCCGAGTTCCTTGGCCGCGCCGATGGCATGCTGAAGTTCGCTTCCGCATGAAAGCAAGATGGTAGTCAGGGGTCCGGTTTCGCGGACGGCGATATATCCGCCTTTGGCCACGCCTTCTCGACGCGTCTGGACTGGAATCTCACTGAAATTGGGAACAGCCTGACGGGTCAGCGCGAGCAAGGTGGGTCCGCTCGTCTTGTTCATCGCGGCTACAAAGGCGCCCGCGGTTTCCTCCGGATCGGCTGGACGAATCACGTCCAAATTTTGAATCACGCGCAATCCGGAAACGGTTTCGACGGGCTGGTGCGTGGGTCCATCTTCGCCCACGCCGACGGAATCGTGCGTGAAAATGTAGATCACGGGCAGATGCGACAGCGCCGCGAGCCGGATCGAGCCGCGGCAATAATCCGCGAAGACCAGGAAGGTCGCGCCGCTCGGGCGGAAGATGCCGTCGTAAGCAATGCCGTTGAGGATGCCACACATGGCATGCTCGCGAATGCCGAAGCGGATGTTTCGTCCTCCCCAGTTCTCCGGATTAAAATCCTTGTCGCAATTGATGTAGTTGAGCGTCGAACCGTAAAGATCCGCGCTTCCTCCGATCAGGCTCGGGACGGCTTCAGCGATCGGCTGGAGCACATCGCTGCCCGCCTTGCGCGTGGCCAGTTTCGCATCGGCAGGGAAGGCGGCAATTTTCTCCATCAAATCGGCGGGAATCTTCTTGTCCAGCGCATCGGACAGCTCCCGGTCCCGGACTGGATGTGCGGCCTGCCACACTTGGTAGAGGTTAGTCCACTCGGTGTGTTTTTCGATCAATCGGGCGCGATGCTGATCGAAGTAGGCTTTGGTTTCGGCCGAGACAAAGAAATGTTCGTCCGGCAGACCCAGGGCCTTGCGTGCGGCATCGACGAATTTGGCGCCCCCTTCGCCGTGCGCCTTGGCGGTCCCAGCCACTTCCGGGATTCCCCGACCAATTTCGGTTTTGGCAATGATCAGATTGGGTTTGCCCGTGGCCGCCTTGGCCTTCTCGAACGCTTCCGCAAACGCCACCATGTCGTGGCCGTCCACGGTCTGCACCGACCACCCGATGGCAGCGAATTTGGCCGCCGAGTCCTCGCTTTGAGTCTTGTTCGCCATGGCGTCGAGCGTCACGGCATTCGAGTCGTAAATGAGGATGAGATTATCGAGATGATAGTGGGCCGCGAAGGAGATCGCTTCGAGCGCGACGCCTTCCTGCAGGCAGCCGTCGCCGGCAATGCAGACCACATGATTGTCGAGAATCTTGTAGTCATCCGTATTGAAACGGGCCTGGCCATCTTCTGCGAAACCGCGATCCCGACTGAATTGGACACGCCCTGTCCGAGGGGCCCGGTCGTGCATTCCACGCCATCGGTTTCGTGGGCCTCGGGATGGCCCGGGCGTGATGCTGCCAAAGCGCGCGAAATTGTTTGATCTGCTCGATATCCATCAGCGGATATCCGGCCAGGTGCAGCCAGCTGTAGAGGAACATCGAGCCGTGGCCCGCGCTCAGGACAAATCGGTCACGGTTCAGCCAGCGCGGGTCCTCGGGATTGTATTGCAGCGCCTGCCCGAAAAGAACGGCCCCAATTTCCGCGCAACCCAGCGGCAGACCGAGATGCCCCGACGAGCAGGCGTGAACGGCATCCATGGCGAGGCCGCGAGCTTCGGTGGCGGCGCGGGAAAGGGCGGACAAATCGAGATTCATAAGGGTATGCGGAAAAGAGCGGCGAGGGTGTCGAGCCCGGACTTTTAAAGTCAAGGCGCCGCGCCCCGCGTTTGGTAGGGGACGGGAACGAGAACAGGAATCCGCAATCAAAAGGCGGTCAGTCGAGGCCAAGCAGGTCCTGGAGTTGGAATTTGATTTTATCCCATAACGTGGGCCGGCGATGCCCGCCCTCGGGTCCGGCCAACACCTCGAGAAAATTGTCATCGTTCTCGGGAAGGTAGGATTCGAGCGTTTGCGAATCCGCGTGATAGACCACCCACCCGGGTTCTGGACACGTGACTCCGAACTTCTCTAAATACTGCTTCGTTCCAGCGGGGGTTTCGTAATCGGAGGACGACCAAAAAAACGAACTGATCACATAGCGGCTCCGATGGACGAAAGGCTCGCCCGCTCCGCAGTGTGCGGGATATAGTCGAATCTCCGATCCGCGCACCAAGCGTGTATATTCCAATGCTTCGGCCAATTCCCGTGCGACTTCTCCGGGAAAATATTTGCCGGGGTTACTCAGGGGTATGCATTCGATCAAGACCGGGTCCGATCCGACCGATCTGGCGGGTGGTTGCCGAGCGGTAACGTCGCGCTTGAGTGCTTCGTTGATGAGGCCGGGAAGCGGCGGCGGCGGCGCGACCGATTTGGCCTTCTTGCGTGGTTGCCGGATCGTGACCAGCCGTTCCGGCGGAAAGGCCATGGGCACCGGGTTTTCGATATCCTGCCTTGATCCATCCGGCATGGGCATGGTCCGCGGCGAAAGCGTTTCGACAAGATCCCGCTCGGCATCAGCACGCGTCATCAGGCGAAAGCGAAGGCGACCGGGTTCAATACCCGCCTTGCGCAGTGAACGATTCAGAACATCGACCGCATCCGCCACGCTCACGTTTTCGCATTCGAAGCCATCGATCGACACCTCCCACATCAATTGGCTGGCCGCTTCGGTTTGCTTCTCGATCCGCAACTGCAAAACGCGGTGCACCACCAGCGATACGAACACGGCGACCACCGCAACGAGCGCGATCCTTCGCCATCGGCCTCTCAGCCAGCAGCTATTGAATTCTGAACGGCACGATCGACAAGAAACCGTGATCGGCACCTGCACAAGCGTGGGTTGCCTCCCATTGCTCCCGACCGCCGCCGTCCATCGACAATTTCACGCGGCGGTTGCAGGCGTCGGTTTCTTAATCCGGGACTTTGCACTGGCACCGGAGCAGGAATCCCGGAAATTGCCGTTCGCCTTCTTTTCACCTCGATTAACCATCCGACCTTCCTCTTGCCTCGCCCTCGCATGTTCTCTCGCTGCGTTCATTCCATTCTGATCGCGATCTGTGTTCGCACTCCGCTTGCGGCCTGGGCCACGGAACTTCCCCCGGTGGATTTCAATCGCGACATTCGGCCGATCCTCAATGACCACTGCCTCAAATGTCATGGCGGAGTGAAGGAAGCCGGCGACTTGAATCTGCAGTTTCGCGAGCAGGCGTTGCGGGCGGGGGAGACCGGGGAGATCGCGATCGTGCCCGGGAAGCCGGACGAAAGTGCATTCATCGATCGCCTCACCACGGACGACACGTCGGATCGGATGCCGAAAAAGGCCGCGCCGCTGGCGGAGGAACAGGTCGAATTAATGCGGCGCTGGATCGCCGAAGGTGCGCCATGGGGAAAACATTGGGCCTACGAAATTCCGAAGGCGTTCGGGAAGAGCATTGATGAAATTGTGGCGGCGCGGCTGGTGAAGGAAGGGTTGTCGTTCTCACCTGAGGCGGATCTCCGGATCCTTGCGCGTCGGCTGGCTTTCGACATCACCGGATTGCCACCGGAACTAGCGCGAGTGGATGCGCTCGAGTTGGCCGCGGCGACTGATCGCGAAGGAGCCTTGCGCGCTTACGTGGATGAATTGCTGGCGTCGCCGGCGTATGGCGAACGCTGGGCGGTGCCCTGGCTCGATCTGGCGCGTTACGCCGACAGCAAGGGCTACGAAAGCGATCGGTTCCGCGACATGTGGCGCTATCGCGACTGGGTGGTGGATGCTCTGAACGCAGACAAGCCTCATGATCAATTTGTGATCGAACAGCTCGCGGGCGATTTGCTTCCCGATCCGACCGACGAGCAAATCATCGCCACCGCGTATCATCGCAATACGCCGCAGAATGACGAGGGCGGCACGGACAACGAGGAGTTTCGCACTTACGCCGTATTGGACCGCGTCAATGCGACGTTCGACGCGATCCAGGGCACGAGCATCGGTTGCGTGCAATGTCACGGGCACCCTTACGATCCGTTCGTGCATCGGGAGTATTACCAGCTCGTGGCATTCTTTAATAACACGGCCGACGCTGATCGCGATGACCAGGCGCCGACGCGAAAGTTCCGCGCACCCGGGGACACTTCTGAAGCGCAGAAACTGGAGGGCGAAATCGCCGTCACGCAGGGCAAGCTCGACACTGAGATGCAGGAGCCAACTCTGCGCGCAGCTTACGAAAAGTGGCTGGCGGAAATGCGCGGGCCGGACGCTCTGGCACCGCTCGGGGGAGTGAGCGTGTCTGCCACGGCGGGTGAATTTATCCTCCAACGAGATGGAAGATTGCTCGCGAAAACTCCTGCACCTGAGCGCACGACCATCACGGTTGCCGGGGGGATCGCGGGTGAATCGCGGGAGGTCGGAGCCATCGTGTTGGAAGCCATTCCCGACGATTCGCTGCCAGCGCGCGGACCGGGCGCCAGCGAAGGCGGCGGCAATTTCATCCTCACGCACTTCAGCGCTGTGATCGCGCGCGAGGGAGTGGAGACGCCGATTGAAATCAGCGGTGCCCGGGCCACGTTCGAGCAGGACGGATGGCCGATCGATCAGGCGCTTAAGCGTGGTCCCGGCCCGCGCAACGAAGGGGAAGCCGGATGGGCCATTGCCGGCGGCACAGGCAAAGTACAGACGGCGACATTTCTCCTCGCGAAGCCAGTAACCGTGCCCCCCGATGCTCAACTCCGCGTGAAGCTTGAGTGCGAGAATGAACGCTGGCCGCGGCATGTGCTCGGCTCCTTCCGGCTCGCGACGCGCACAGGAAATCCATCGAGTCCGATCGCGGAACTGCCGAACGACGTTGCTGATCTTTTCGGAAAAGATCCGAAGCAGTGGACGCCCGAAGAGCAGGCCAAGGTCGAGCGACACTTTTTTGCGAACGCGAGCCCGGAGATCGCTGAGCTGTATCAGACCCTCGACGATCGGCGCCGAGAGGTGGCCGCCCTGCCAGTTTGCGACTTGCCCATCATGCAGGAACTTACCGGCGAGGCGGCGCGCAAAACGCAGGTCTTTCATCGTGGCAATTGGATGGACAAGACCGACGAGGTTCAACCCGCCACTCCGCAGATTCAATCATTGTCGAAAACCGAAACCGTCGGTGCGCCATTCGCATCCAGGTGAGCCACAATCGTCACGTTACCACCGGCTGCAAAACTGAATGTGCCAGCCAGCGCGGGGGCGGCTGGATTGCCACCGGCTGGTACCAAGGCAATATCGGCACTTCCAGCAGGGCCACTGATAGGGCCAAGAATTTTTCCGGGCTGGAAATTAGCCGCGAACAAATGACCATTCACATAGACATCAACCGGGAGTCCGGGAATGCCGTGTACCACATAGGCGGTGGTTGTCCCACTCGCTGAGGCGACTCCAACACCAAACACCATCATGACCGCTGCCAAGAGTAAAACCAATTTACGCATCTGAACATTCTCCCTTTTCATATATCGTACTAAAACCGGATGTTTACGATCTTCACGAACTATAAAAATTGGAGATGAGTTTAGGGTGAGTTAAATATGAACAAAACATAAACAATATAGATTCAATATGTGGACAACGCAGCTTCAGCGTGACTGCCCAAATCCCCCGTTGATGTGCTACTATTGGCATATTTCCAACTATATGTATGGTCTGGATTCG
>CAWCSW010000018.1:0-74996 GCA_963798345.1 uncultured Verrucomicrobiae bacterium
GAGGCAAGAGTTGTTCGTGTGGCCGGTGGCGGTCGCAGCGTCGGCGCCGCAGCTTTTTCCTCGGGGTTGAACAGAGGAGAGTGATTTGCAGGCGTCCTGCAATCGGGCGCGAAAGTTGCTGACGGACCGCCATGGCCACCACTGATCCCACCCCCGAATTCGACTTCGGCCCGCTGTCATGGGTGCAGGGCGAGATCGACCAGGCGCTCGCGCGCGGCCTCGAGGCGCTCGCGCAGTTCCGCGCCAAGCCGCAGGACGGCACGCCGCTGAAGCACGCGCGCGCGCACGTGCACCAGGCGGCCGGCGCCATCCAGATGGTCGGGCTCGACGCGGTGGTGGCGTTCACCGACGAGCTCGAGCGCCAGCTGGCGCGGCTCGAGGAGCTGCCGACCGACCGAGGTGCCCGCCGCCTGCGACGCCGTCGACCGCGCCTGCCGCAAGCTGCAAGATCTTCCTCGACGAGCTCGTCAACGGCGCGCCGCCGGTCGCCGCTCAAGCTCTATCCCGAATACGAGGCGATGCAGGCCGCGCGCGGCGTGAAGGCCGCGGCGCCGACCGACCTCTTCTATCCCGACCTCGCGCCGCGCGCGCCGCGCATCTCGCCGCGCGAAGCGATGCCGGCGAACACGCTGCCGTCCTACCTCGTGAAGCAGCGCCGCAACTACCAGCGCGGCCTCCTCGCGTGGCTGCGCGGCGACGAGAGCGGCGCGCTGACGATGCGCGACGCGATCGCGGCGATCGAGGACGTGACGACCCAGGGCAGCCTGCGCGCGTTCTGGTGGACGGTGGGCGCGCTGTTCGAAGGCCTGGTCGAGCGCGGGCTCGACAGCGGCTTCGGCGTCGAAGCAGCTCGCGGCGCGCATCGACCTGCAGATCCGCCGCGTGGCCGAAGGCAGCGCCAAGGTCGCCGATCGGCTGCGTCGCGAGGTGCTCTACTTCGTCGCGATCTGCGCGCCGGTCGGGCCCGCAGGTCGCAGGCGGTGCAGCAGGCGTTCAAGCTGGCGGGGCTCATTCCCTCCGCCGAGGTGCTGTCCGCCGACGTCGTGCGGCTGCAGCCGCTGCTGCGCGAGGCGCGCGAGCAGCTCGCGGGCGCCAAGGACGCGTGGCTCAAGGCCGCGTCCGGCCGCGCGGAGAACCTGCCGAAGCTGAAGCAGACGCTCGCGTCGGTGCACGCCAAGGCCGCCGACATCCACAACGGCGCGCTGATGAAGCTCACCGGCGGCGCTGGTCGAGCGCCTCGACAAGATGCCCGCCTCCGGCGTGTCCGAGCCGGTCGCGATGGAATACGCGACCGCGCTGCTGCTCGCCGAGAGCGCGTTCGAGAACTACTCGAGCCTGTCGGCGGATTTCCCGAAGCAGGTCGACGCGATGCTCGCGCGCCTCGACGCGGCGCGCCAGGGCCGGCCGTCCGCCGCGTCGGGCGCGCCGATGCTCGACGAGATGAGCAAGCGCGCGCAGGAGCGCGTGCTGCTCGCGCAGGTGGGGCGCGAGATCCAGGTCAACCTGCGCCACATGGAGCAGGTGCTCGACGCCTTCTTCCGCGACAACACGAAGCGCGCCGAGCTCGCGACGCTCGGCCAAGGACAGCGCGCAGATCCGCGGCGCGCTGCGCATCCTCGGCCTCGACGAAGCCGATCGCCTGCTCGAGCTGTGCGAGCAGCAGATCGCGAATACGCCGATCCGGACGCGCCGGTCAGCAACGAGGACCTCGAGCTCCTCGCCGAATCGCTGTCGGGCCTCGGCTTCTACATCGAGGCGGTGGAGCAGCAGCGGCCCGACCGCGACCGCCTGATCGCGCCGCTGATCGCCAAGCGCCTGGGCGAGGCGCCGCCGCCGGCGGCGCCCGAGCAGGATTCGGTCGAGGCGGCCGTCGCCGAGCTGCGCGCGGCGCTGCCGCAGCTCGTCGACGAAGTGCACCGCGCGCCCGAGCGACGCCGCGGCGCGCGAGGGCCTGCAGGACAAGCTCGTCGAGCCTCAGCGACGATGCCGAGCTCATCGGCGACGCGGAGCTCGTCGCGCAGGCCGGCGCGGTGCTGGCCGAGCTCGAGGCCGGCGACGCCGCACGCCTCGCGGCCGCGGTGGACGCGATCGCCGACACGTCGGCGCCGGCGCCGGAGATCTCGGAGGAGACGCAGCGCCTGCTCGCCACCGATGCCAGCGATCTCGACCGCGAGCTCCTCGAGATCTACCTCTTCGAGGCCGCCGAGGTGCTCGACGGCATCGCGCGCAGAGCGCGCGCATCCTCGGCGACAACCCGGCGACCGCGAGGCGCTGCGCACGGTGCGCCGCGGCTTCCACACGCTGAAGGGCAGCGGCCGCATGGTCGGCCTGCACCGAGCTCGGCGAATACGCGTATCGACGTCGAGAAGATCTTCAACCGGCTGCTCGAGGAAGAGCGGCCGGTCACCAGCGCGGTGCTGGCGCTGGTCGACGTCGGCGCACCGGAGCTTCCGCGACTGGGTGGATGCGCTGACGCGCGACGGCCGCGTCACCGCCGACCCGCGCGCGCTGCACGCGGCGATCGCCGCCGTGGAGCGCGAGCTGCCCGGCGGCGAGTCGTCGCGCACCTGGCGCCGCACCGGCACCGGCCGCGCCCGCCGCTGCCGTCGAACGTGATCGAGCTGCCGCGCGCCGCCCACGCCGCGGTCGCCGTTGCCAGGACCGGATCCCGAGCCCAAGCCGCACCACGCCGCGCACGGCGGCGCCGGCGCTCGAGCTGATCGAGTTGCCCGAACTGGGCTTTCGGCGACGACGAGCCGTGCTCGCGCGGGCGATGCACGCGACGCCGTACGCCGAGACCATCGAGCTCGATCGACCTGTCGCCTGCGACGCCGTCGTTGAATTCGTCGAGCGAAACGACGCGTCGCGCATGCTCGACGCCGCGACGCCCGACGGCAAGGACCCGCGCCGCGCTTGTCGGAGCCACGAGCCGGCGATCGCGAGCCGGAAATCACGTCGGCGACGTCACGCTGTCGCGCTCGCTGTGGACGATCTTGTGCGACGAGGCCGACCAGCACCTGGCGGCGCTCGAACACGAATTGCGATCCTGCAGTTCGATCCGCAGGCCGTTCCGCGGGCGCGATGGTCCGCGCCAGCCACACGCTGTGCGGCATTCACCGCACCGGCGGCTTCCCGCTGGTCGCGGCGACCGCGAAGGCGCTCGAGCAGACGCTGATCGCGCTCGAGCAGCGCGGCGCGCCGCTGCCGGGCACGGCGCCACCCCGTGCTCGCGCGCGCGATCGCCGGACTGGCGCTGCTCGTCGGCCGCGTCAAGGCGCAGGAGCCGTTCGCCGCACCAGGACGTCGACGAGGCGAGCGCGATCGTCCAGGGCGAGTTCGACGAGCTGCGCCGCGAGGCCGCGGCCGAGGCCGGCGACGCCGAAGCGCAGCGCTCCCGGCGCGACTCGATGAAGAGGCCGTCGCGCCGACGTCGGTCCCGCAGGCGAGCAGCGCCGGCTCCGTGCCGGATGCTACGAAGCGGCGGCCCCGAGCCCGGCGTCGAGCGGACGACGGCGCCGTCGCCGATGCTGCGACCGAAGCCGCCGAGCCGATGCTGCGCAAGCGGTCGCCGAGCCGATGCGTCGAACGAGCCGTCGCGAGCCGGTGCGTCGAAGTGGCACGCCGCGCCGATCCGAAATGCCCGCCGATGCCGATGCTCGCCGCTGCCCGAGCGATCCGGCGTCGCCGATCGAACCTGCGCTGCGTCAATGCCGAGCGGAGCCGCGCGATCGACGGTCTGCCGACGCACCGCGATGACACGCCGACCCGAGATCGAAGGCTCGGAATCGTGCTGCCGCTCGATCGAGGAGGATCCGCTCGCCGACATCCGCGACGACGTCGACCCGCAGGTGCTGCCGATCTTCCTGGACGAGGCCGCGGAGCTGTTCCCGCAGGCCGGCGAGGAGCTGCGCGCCTGGCGCCGAGCCCGGCGACGACACGCCGCAGCGGCGCAGCTGCGCCGCACGCTGCACACGTTCAAGGGCAGCGCGCGCATGGCGGGCGCGATGCGCCTCGGGCAGCTCGCGCACCTCATGGAATCGCGGCTGTCACGAGGACGATGCCGCCGGCAGGCGCGTCGCCGCAGCTGTTCGAGCGCTCGACGAGGATCTCGACAACATCGCGTTCGTGCTCGATGCGCTGCGCGCGGCAGAGGTCGACATGGCGCTGCCCTGGGTCGCCAGCGCGGGCGAAGCCCGGAACGGAGACCGAGGCCGCATGCCGGCGGACGCGACCGGATGCTGCGCCGGCCGCGCCTCCGGCAATCGAGCGCCGCCATCGTCGTGCCGCTGGCTGCCGGCGTGCCGTCGTGGTGGCGCCGCGCTCGTTACGCCGGTCCGCCGACGCCGCCGCCGCGCGCCGGCGCGCGCGAGCCGTGCGCCGAGCTCGAGACGGGCGCGCGCGCGCAGCTGCGCGTGCGCGCCGACGTCGATCGACCGCCTGGTCAACGAGGCCGGCGAGGTCGCGATCGCGCGCGCGCGCGTCGAAGGCGAGCTGCGCGCGCTGAAGGCGAACCTGCTCGAGCTCACGAACAGCGTGATCCGCCTGCGCGCGCAGGTGCGCGAGATCGAGATCCAGGCCGAGTCGCAGATCCAGTCGCAGATGCAGCATGCAGGCAGCAGCACGGCGATTTCGATCCGCTGGAGTTCGACCGCTACACGCGCTTCCAGGAGCTGACGCGCTCGCTGGCCGAAGGCATCAACGACGTCTCGACGGTGCAGCAGTCGCTGCTGCAAGAACCTCGACGATGCCGACGCGGCGCTGCTGGCGCAGGCGCGCCTGTCGCGCGAAGTGCAGCAGCGGCTGTTCGCGATCCGCACGGTGCCGTTCGGCAGCCTGTCCGAGCGCCTGTACCGGATCCTGCGCGACACGGCGAAGGAGCTCGACAAGCGCGCGAACCTCGAGATCCACGGCGGCGCAGGTCGAGCTCGACCGCTCGGTGCTGGAGAAGCTCGTCGGTCCGCTCGAGCACCTGCTGCGCAACGCGCTCGACCACGGCATCGAGTCGCGCGACGCGCGCCGCGCCGCCGGCAAGTCGGAGACCGGCGAGATCGCGCTCACGGTGCGGCAGGTCGGCAACGAAGTCGTGATCGAGCTCGCCGACGACGGCGCAGGCATCGACTTCGAGCGCGTGCGCGAGCGCGCGCGTGGCGCATGGGGCTGGTCGCGCCGGACGCGGAGCCGACCGAGGCGCAGCTCGTCGAGTGCCTGTTCGCGCCGGGCTTCTCGACGGCGACGAAGGTCACGCAGATCTCCGGGCGCGGCATCGGCATGGACGTCGTGCGCAGCGAGATCGGCGCGCTCGGCGGCCGGGTCGAGGTGGCGTCCGCCAACGGCGCGCGGCACCCGCTTCCTGCTGACGCTGCCGCTGACGCTGGCGGTCGCGCAGGCGGTCTGGTGCGCGCCGGCGGCCGGCTGTGGGCGCTGCCCGCGCCGATGGTCGAGCAGGTGCAGCAGGTGAAGGCGCAGGCGCTGCTCGACATCTACATCCAGCGCAAGGTCGACTGGCAGGGGCGCACCTATCCGTTCCACTATCTGCCGCGCCTGCTGGGCGACACCGCGCACAATCCGGAGACCAAGCGCTACAACTCGGTGCTGCTGCTGCGCAGCGGCCAGAGCCACGCCGCGGTGCACGTCGACGAGATGATCGGCAACCAGGAAGTCGTGGTGAAGAACATCGGGCCGCAGCTCGCGCGCGTGTCGGGCATCTCCGGCGCGACGGTGCTGGGCACCGGCGAGATCGTGCTGATCATCAATCCGGTGCAGCTCGCCGGCCGCGCCGACATCCCGCAATACGAGCCGCGCGGCGACGACCGCGCGCTCGGCGACCGCCCGCGCGCGCCGGTGGCGCCGGTGTCCACGCAGCCGCTGGTGATGATCGTCGACGACTCGCTGACCGTGCGCAAGATCACGAGCCGCCTGCTGACGCGCGCAGGCTTCGCGGTGGCGACGGCCAGCGACGGCGTCGATGCGCTGCAGGTGCTCGCCGAGCAGGTGCCCGACGTCATCCTGCTCGACATCGAGATGCCGCGCATGGACGGCTTCGAGTTCGCCAAGACGATCAAGGGCGATCCGCAAGCTACGCGAGCATCCCGATCATCATGATCACGTCGCGCACGGCGGAGAAGCATCGCAACCGCGCCGCCGAGCTCGGCGTCGACCTGTACCTCGGCAAGCCCTACCAGGAAGACGAGCTGCTGCGCACCTGCGCGAGATGACCGGTGCCGGCGTGATGCACTGAAGCTGCGCGCCGCGCGTGGGGCGGTGTAGCATTCGCCGATGACGGTGAATGCGAGGTTTCGATCGGCACGGGCGGTCGCATGATCGCCATGGTCGCCGCCCGCGCTTGCTGCGATGTCGCGGCGGACCCGCGGTGCCGCTTCGAGTCTCGGCGCCGGAGCCAGGGTGCACGTGTCGCCAGCGCTGTGCGGGCCCATCCCGCCGACGCAATCGCCTTGTCGCTTGCACGCCCCGGATTCGCCTCGCGATCGACCGGCGAAACGACGGCCACTCTCCAAATTTGCTTGCGCCAAGATGACGATGGCCGACATAGGCTAAATTCGTCTTTCGATCGGAGGAAGAAAGATGGCGAACTACGCCACGGAGACACATTCGTACGGTAGCACTGGTCGGCCACGGCGCGTCGGGCAAGACCACGCTCGCCGAAGCGCTGCTGCACAAGGCCGGCGCGATCCACCCGGCGGGCAGCGTCGAGCGCGGCACGACCGTCAGCGACTTCGATCCGCTGGAAAAGCAGTACCAGCACTCGCTGCGCTCGTCGCTCGCTGCACTGCGAGACCGGCGGCACGCGCGTGCACCTCGATCGACACGCCGGGCTTCCCCGATTTCATCGGCCAGGCGATCGGCGCGCTCGATGCCGTCGAGACGGCCGCCGTCGTCGTCAACGCGCAGGCCGGCATCGAGATGATCGCGTCGCGGATGATGGACTGGGCCGCGCAAGCGCAGGCTGTGCCGGCATCGTCGTCATCAACAAGATCGACGCCGACAACGTCGACCTGCCGAGGCGCGTGCTGGCCGCGATCCAGGCGGCATTCGGCAAGGAGTGCCTGCCGATCAACCTGCCCGCCGACGGCGGCAAGCGCGTCGTCGACTGCTTCTTCAACGCCGTCGGGCGAAGCCGACTTCTCGTCGGTCGCAGGACGCCCACCGCGCACTCGTCGACCAGGTGGTCGAGGTCGACGAGGCGCTGATGGCGCTCTACCTCGAGCAGGGCGAGATCGAGCCCGAGCAGCTGCATGCGCCGTTCGAGAAGGCGCTGCGCGAAGGGCATCTGGTGCCGGTGTGCTTCGTGTCGGCGCGCACCGGCGCCGGCGTCGCGGAACTGCTCGAGATCTTCGACAAGCTGCTGCCCAATCCCGACCGAAGGCAATCCGCCGCCGTTCACCAAGGGCGAGGGCGAGACCGCGGTCGAGTTCCATTCGGAGCCCGATCCCGCGAAGCACGTGCTGGCGCACGTGTTCAAGGTGGTGATGGATCCCTTCGTCGGCAAGCTCGGCATCTTCCGCGTGCACCAGGGCACGGTCACGCGCGACACGCAGCTCTTCGTCGGCGACGGCCGCAAGCCGTTCAAGGTCGGCCATCTGTTCATGCTGCAGGGCGGCAAGAACGTCGAGATCGACAGGCGGTGCCCGGGCGACCTCGCCGCGGTCGCCAAGGTCGACGAGATCGAGTTCGACTGCGTGCTGCACGATTCGCACGACGAGGACCACATCCACATGGCGCCGCTCCTGATGTTGCGGTGGCGAATCGGCTTGAGTCCTTTGCTCTACTTTCGTCCCTGCGTGATTCCGGCCTGTGCGTCGCTCCTCATGGCGGGAGCAGTCTGGCTTCTGGCCGCGGTATTGCCGCCCGATACTGCGATGGCTGCGCGTCTTGCGGGCAAGGTTGTGCTGGGCGCCGGCGTTTACCTGGGTTTTATCTATCTCTTTGATCGTGCGGCTCTCGTTAATTTTCTCCAGATTGTCCGCCACATGCTACCGGATCGCCGTCCTCGTTGGTTCGGTCGAACGATCGCGGCACCAACGGTTTGAGTTCCGGCACACCGACCACGGCGCCGAGGCGCTGACCATCTCCCTGGCAACTTCCGCCGCCGCCGTTCGAATCGAGGTTCCCTGGCAAACCGCCCACATCCACGCCTTTCCATCGGTCTGCCAGTGTTCAACGGTCAGGAATACGTCGCCCAGGCGATCGAGTCGATGCTGGCCCAGACCTTCAGCGACTTCGAACTGATCGTTTCCGACAACGCGTCTTCCGATGCCACACAGGAGATTTCGCAAGGCTATGCGGGCAGGATCGCCGCGTCCGCTATCACCGCAACCAGGTCAACATCGGCGCGACCCAGAACTGGTATCTGCGTCCATAAGCTCTGCCACCGCGGGGAATACTTCGCTTCCGCAGCGCATGACGACCTCTATGAGCCTGAGTACATGCGAGGCCTGTATCGAGGTCTCGGAGCGACGGATCGGTGATCGTCGTTTGCCATTCGAAGACGCGCACGATCGACGAGTCTTCGGAACGTCGGGCCGGGCCATGGACGTCGCCGTCGATACGCGATCTCCCCTCGTCCGAGCAGGCGACTCTATCAGGTCATCCGACGGTGACTACTTGTGCATTCAGCTCTACGGCGTGATGCGCCGTGCTGCGAAAGACCAGGGTGTTCGAAGGTTACTACGGGTGTGACCGAAACACGCTCGCCGAACTCTGCTTGTTCGGCAAGATCGTCGAGATTCCGAGTATCTCTTTCGGCATCGTCTCTACGCCGGCGCACTCGGCGGGATCGTCCATTCAGGCAAGTCGTCGGAGGAAATGACGGCGGTCGATCCGGGCACCGATTGGAATCGTCGCTCTGCTTCCCGGACGGTATGGCAGAACTACTTTCAGTCCGTTTCACGCCTCGTCGATTCACCGACTGAGCGGGCCGGATGCTATTTTGCTCTCGGAGCCCTGCTGGCGCGCCGTGCGCCCGCCCAGGTTCGACGAACGATTAGATCTCTGCGGCAATGAGCCGAAGCAAGATTGTCCTGTATGGGCACTTCGGGTCCGGGAACATTGGAAATGACAGCACCTTCGAGGCCGCCCTTGGCAACATTCGGCAAAGGATACCGGCAGCGGAAATCATTTGTGTGTGCGACGGGCCCACAGAAATCGTCCGCCGCTTCGGTGTGCCGGTGCTACCGATCAAATCCCTTCGCAAGCACAGATTGGTTCGCCAGGCATGGTGGTTTCGGTCGGTCCGGCTGTTTGTTGTGGTCGGCACGGGAGCGGTGGACGACGGTGATGACCCGACGGGTGCGCCCTCTCCTTCTGAAATGGTGCCTCGCTGCCAAGTGGGGTGGCGCCAGGATCGTGTTCCTCAGCGTGGGTGTTGGGCCGATCGAGCATCCGGTGAGCCGGTTTCTGATGTTGCGGGCGCTCCGACTCGCTGACAGCCGGTCGTATCGAGAAACCTTGGCCCTGGACTACCTCCGCAATCTCGGCTTCGATGCGTCTGCCGACAGAATTTATCCCGACCTCGTCTTCAGCCTCGATCCCGGCCCTTGCCGCCGGCGCCCGCCCGCTCTGACTCGCAACGGGAAGTCGGCCTGGGGGTGATCAACTACCGAGGCTGGCGGCACGACCCGGTCGCAGGTGAGCGTGTTTTTCGCACCTGCATGGGTCGGTTGCAGGTTTTCCTGTGCTGGCTTTTGGACAACCACTACACTGTCCGGTTGCTGACCGGTGATGCAACCGACCGAGCCAGCGTTGACGAGATGCTCGCCGTCGTGGAGTCCCGGCAGCATCGGCACCTTCGGTCCCGCGTGATCTTCGAACCCGTGACCGACATCCAGGGTCTATTCCAGCAAATCTCCCAGACGGATATCGTCGTGGCGTGCCGATTCCACAATGTTCTTTGTTCGCTGATGATGAAAAGGCCGGCTGTCTCGATCGGCTACCACGCGAAGAACGACTTGCTAATGGAGGACTTCGGGCTCGAGGACTACTGCCAGAGAATCGACACCTTGGACACGGATCGACTCATTCGTCAGTTCCAGGACTGTCAGGACCGGCGGGTCGCCCTGACCACGAGAATCCAGGCAAGACTGGACGATTTCCGGAAACGTCTCGACGAGCAATACTCGGAACTCCTTTTCCCCGTTTCGTCGAACGCCTGAGCAGGTCATTCTCAAGCAGGACCAATTGCGCTGCGATGGCATGAGTACTCCACCTCACGAGTTCCGCAAACACCAGCTAGCCCGTTGAAAGCGGTTCGCCGATCCTCGGAGTCCGTTCCTCTCGGGAGGGCGCAGCCACCAGGCCTTTGTCCGATCGTGCTGGCCAGCGATCAAGGAACCGGCCCTGCCCCTGGCGATCAGCCTCCGTTCGCTGACCGAGACCAACCGCCGCCACTGGCCCCTCGATGTCACAGTTCTCACGGATGGCTTTTCGGACGCACTCCGCAGGCGCGTGGAGGCGTCCCTGCCGGAGGGTTCGGCGCTTCTGCGGTGGTGCATCATCGGCGTCTCCGACTACGCTGGCCTGCCGAAGATGCCGCACCATTCGCCCATGACATTCGCGCGATTCCAGATGGAAAAGTGTCTCGATCTCGGCGTCGACCGCATCCTCTACCTCGACGCGGATACGCTGGTGCTGGACGACATCGAACCCCTGGCGGCGACGGACCTTGGTGATGCCGTGCTGGCTGCGGTGCCCGATGCCTTTGTCGACGGCAGCCTGCGCTCCGGACGTGAGCATCGTCCTGCTGGCGTTCCCGACGTGGACCGCTACTTCAACGCTGGCGTCCTCGTCATCGATCTTCCGAAGTGGCGCAATAATGGTGTTTCGGCCCATTAGCTCAGTATCTTGGCAGCGCACCCGGATACTCCCTTCGCCGATCAGGATGGTTTGAACTTTTGCCTGCCAGGGGGCGTGGAAACCGCTTCCGGAGCGGTGGAACTTTCAAGATCGATGGGCGCGTATCCAACAGATGCCGGCGGAATCCCGGCCCGCGATCGTGCACTTTGTCACTGGCTTCAAACCTTGGATGCCAAGCAGTGTGAGCCCGCATGCCAGTCTTTACGCTGCTTACCGGGCGCGAACCAAGTTTTGCCAAAGCCTCCCCGGACGTGCGATAATGGCGGGGGCGACGTTGTTCTACAGGATCCGCAATCGATTGCGACGGATCGTCCGTCGCCGAGTTGTCCGGGCTTAGCCCGTTGGACTCGCGTGCGCCTGATCCTCTGGTCGGCTCGCATTTGTCGAACGGTCACCGTCTTGAAGCCCATCCACCGGACCATCAATGCCCCGCCCATTTTCCCTCTGCACGGTGCAAATCGCTGACGTAACCACCTGCCACTCTTCGAGCACCATGGATTCTCTAAAAGAGCCGCGTTGGTGGGATTCGTGGAACAGCGCGCATCGGGCAGAGCATAGCGCATACACGGACGAGCTATTCGGCCGTGCTCTCTTGAAATTAACCGCTGGGCGGTACCCCGTCCCCAACTCCTGGAAATCGGTTGTGGCACTGGTCTTTTCGCCGAACGCGTGCGGAATCGGTGCGGAGGTTATCTCGGGCTCGATATCTCACCAACAGTGGTCGCATGCGCTTCGAAACGTGTTCCCGATGCCTCCTTCCTAGCAGCGGATCTTGTCACGATTTGAGCCTCAGCAAGCAGCGTTTGATGCGGTCGTTGCGATAGATTCAATGGCCTATATTCGCGAACAGACGGTAGGTGCGACCAGGATTGATCTGTATTTTCATGCGCTCCGCCCTGGAGGAGTCGCAATATTCACCTCTGTGAACCCATTTGTTTTTCGCCGGGTTGGCTGGGTCTCGCCCCCAAGCGACGGACAATTCAGAAACTGGCTCAGTGCTCGAGGCCTTTCAGGAACCTGTTGACTGGGGCGGGCCTGCGCGTCCGGATTTGCCACACGTTCTTTCCCCTGGGTGATAAAGGGCTGCTCAGATGGACTAACTCACGGAAAATCAACCACTTTCCCAACGTGGTCCTCGGACCACGGACGGTTCGCAGGATCAAGGAATGGTGTGGACTCGGAGGCCATTTGATCGTCGTCGCCGAGAGGCCTGCTTTCGGTTGACGGGAGCCACGCTGCTGCCGACAGACCGTCGCTGGCCGGGCTTCGGTTCGCATCCCAACGTGATGGGAGTAGGAGCCATCCACCGGCGAGAATCCGTTGTGCTCGGTACCTGTAATGCGCGAACTTGCGCTCGACGGATCAGTTCCGCAGATCACTGACATGATGATTGGCCGATCTTTAATCTTCGCGTTTATTCTGTGCGTCAGTGAATGCAGTGCCGCGGTTGCGTGGCCGTTGAGGACCGATGACAGCAACCGGTATCTTGAAGATCAGAATGGCGTGCCGTTCTTTATCATGGGCGAGGCCTGTTGGTCGCGCATCATAGCCACGACGAAAGCACAATGGGAGACCTACATATCCGATCGTGCGGCAAAAGGATGGAATACAGTAGTCGTGCAAATAGAGGCCTATCCTTCATACCTGCCAAATCCTCCCAAAGACGTAAACGGAAACGCGCCATTTGCCCCACCCTCTTCGATCACCAACCCAGTGGAGGCCTATTATGCACATATCGATGAACAGATCCAGGTCGCCAAGGATTTCGGGTTTCTCGTCATCGCCGTTCCGCTCTACTCTGGGTGGCGCTCGGATGGGTGGGCGAACGCTGTGTTGTCGGCCGCTGATGATGACATGTACGCGTTTGGCCAGTTTCTCGGGGCTCGTTACCACCCGAGCAAATTTGGGAACGTTTTGTGGACACTCGGCCACGACTTGGACGAGCCCCATTTTGGCGCTTCCATGGCGACCATCAAGAGCCGTTATGAACGACTGAAAAGTGGCATCCGCAGTCAGGATGGCATAACGCTAATGTCGGCTGGCGGCCAGCACGACGTAGGCAATTTAGGCTCGGATTCCTACTTCAGCGATCCGATCTTCAATGGTTTCATTCAGGTTGACAACCTCTATTCATGGGAGGAGACTTTCGCCGAAGCCGCGAAACGCGCGTGGAGCAAGGGTATCCCTTTCTGGGGTTTAGAGGGAAAGTACGAAAACGAATCTGCCACCCAGCTTCGCCTTCGCACACAGTCCTATCAATCCGTGTTCGGGGGTGCGTGCGGGACCACGACCTATGGTGAAAAATCGATATGGAACGGTGCCGTTTCATGGTCCACGGCGGCTACCCATCTCAATGATCCTGGTGCGGTGGCGCAAGGCTACGTCAGTGCATTGATGCGTTCGCGCGCTTGGACGACAATGGTTCCCGACACGACGGACACATTTGTCGTCTCAGCCAAGGGAACGGGTGCCACCGCGATCGCGGCACGTTACTCGGCCCAGACTGGAATGGTCTACATGCCATTGGGCAGTGGGCACGGGGCCATTAGGGTGGATGTTGGAGAAATCGCTGGGGCGACCGGGAAGGTCTTTTGGTTCAATCCGCAAACCGGCGACTGTCAGAATCAGGCCGGGGCCCCGATCACCTCGGATGACGATCCCGATATCGAAACGTTTGCGACGAGTGGTAGCAGAGACTTTATTGCTCCCACGACCAACGATTGGGTCTTGGTGGTGGATAATGCGGACGCCAACTTCGTGGTTCCAGGTGCGACGGTTCCACCCGTCACCATCGAAGGGGAAGATGCCGTCAACGTGGAGGCCGGGGTTCCCGTTGACTTGCAACTCTCCGCAACTGGCGGCGTCGGACCGTATCAATGGGAACTGGCCCCGGACAGCGATCCACTTCCGGACGGGCTGCAATTGTCAGCCAACGGTTTGCTCGACGGCGTGGCCGATGAATCCGGAACGTTTGATTTGGTTTTCCAGGCGGTCGATGCGCTCGGCAATGTCGCCACCCAATCGGTTACCCTGTCGGTGACCGCCGGTTCGTTCTCTGTGGCGACGAGCACGCTGCCGGCAGGCAAAAGGAAGGTTTCCTATTCCAAGCAACTTGCCGTGAGTGGAGGCACGCCGCCCTTCGGGTGGGGGTTGGCTGCCGGTTCGGTCCGTTGCCCACCGGAATCAACCTCTCCGCGGCTGGATTGATCAGCGGCTTGCCTGATTCGACCGGCAAGTTCGACATTACGGTCGAGGTGACGGAATCGGGTGGTGCGAAAGCGCAAAAGATGCTTTCGCTCACCATCAATCCCGTCCAGATCATGTTTGGCATTCCGCACCAGACGGCGGAAGATATTTCAACTTCGGGATTTAAGTTGGAAGTGCGAAGCGGACGCGCCGAGCACGATCTTCGTGGAAGCAACTTCCGACTTCGACCAGTGGGTCCCACTGTCGACCGTTGAATATTCCAATGCGGTCATTCAACTGACGGATCCGATGGCGACCACGAAGAGCGAGCGCTTTTATCGGGCCACCCAACCGTGACGTGGTGCTGTCTTTGAGGTCGTGGTGATTTTTTAGCGGCGGGTGACTGCACGCTCGATCCGCTGAATGATCATGGCGCGCAGGCAATCGGGAAGTGACGCGGACGCCATCCGGGCGGTGAAGCGAAGCGATGCTGATCGACCTTCCGGTGGGACCGAGACCATCTCTCTATCGAGTTTCTATCTTCGATAAACTCATGCGTGTATTAGTTACAGGAAGCGACGGGTATCTCGGCTCGATGCTCACTCCGGAGCTGGTCAAGGCCGGTATGGAGGTCATCGGTCTGGACGCCGGGTTCTACAAGGAAACGGCGTTGTATCGTGGCGGGCTCCGTAACCCCATTGACCTGGTGCAAAGACTTGCGCCGCGTGCGCGGTGAGCGACTTCGAGGGCGTCGATGCCGTCGTGCACATGGCGGAATTGTCGAACGATCCGCTCGGTCAGTTGGAGCCGGAAGTGACCTATGAGATCAACCATCGCGGCTCCGTGCATCTGGCGGAACTGGCGCGTCAGGCGGGTGTCCATCGATTTGTTTACATGTCCTCCTGCAGTGTCTATGGCGTCGCGGAACAGGATCTCGTCGATGAGACCTCGGCGGTCAATCCGCAGACGACTTACGCCATCTGCAAGACATTAGTGGAACGCGATTTGATGGCCATGGCCGGGGAGGACTTCAGCCCGGTATTTCTCAGAAACGCCACGGCTTATGGGGCGTCGCCACGGATGCGATTCGACATCGTGCTCAACAATCTGGCCGGGCTGGCCTGGACGACCCGCGAAATCCGCATGACCAGTGACGGTTCACCCTGGCGACCGATGGTGCACGGGCTCGATATTGCCAAAGCGATTCTCGAGGTCTTGCGGGCGCCACGAGAGGCCGTGCACAATGAAATCTTCAATGTCGGTGATACCGATCATAACTATCGCGTTCGGGAAATTGCGGAAATCGTGGCCGACGTCTTTCCGGGATGCCAGCTCACGTTTGGGCCATCGGGTGGCGACAATCGAAGCTACCGGGTTTCCTTCGCCAAAATCCGACAACATCTGCCCGGGTTTCAATGCGCCTGGGATGCCCGTCGCGGCGCCCAACAACTCTTTGACCTGTTTCAAAAAATCGATCTGACCCCGGAGATGTTTCAGAACCGATCGTTCACGCGATTGAAGCAATTGGAACACCTCATTCGTACCGGGCAAATTGACAGTCAGTTTTTCTGGACCAACTGATGCGCTTTCGCCCCATCTCCACTTTCCGGCGCGTTTGTCGTTGAGCCGGAACCTCACGTTGATGAGACGAGGTTGGTTTGCCCGCACCTTTTGCGTGGAGGAATTCCAGGCTCAGGGATTGGAGACACAGTTCGATCAATGCAGCGTTTCATTCAATCATCAACGCGGCACCTTGCGCGGGTTGCATTATCAGGAGAATCCGGCCGCCGAGACCAAGTTGGTTCGCTGCACAGCCGGGTGCGATTCTGGATGTGATCGTGGATCTGCGCCCGGACTCGCCGACCTATCGGCAGCATTTTGGAATCGAATTGACGTCTTCCAATCGGCTTTCCTTGTACGTGCCGGAAATGTTCGCGCACGGATTTCAAACGCTGGCGGATGAGACCGAAGTGGCCTATCAAATTCGGGGAATGTATGCGCCGGAAAAGGCCCGGGGCCTTCGGTTCGATGATCCGGCGTTGGGCATCGCATGGCCTTTGACCGTGACGTCTATCTCCGAGAAGGATCGCCAATGGCCCTGGCTCACATAAGTCTGGAAGCTCCCATGACTGACATCCAGACCGCGGAAGAATTGTCCGTCCCGACCGCGGATCAGGATGCGAAATGCCTCAAGCAAATCGTGTCCGACCTCTTTCCGATTTGTCGGAGCATCACGGGAGATGGCGTTCGGCAGACATTGCGATATCTCCAGAACCTCATTCCGCTGGTCATCCACGAAATTCCGTCTGGCACCCCGGTATTCGATTGGACGGTGCCGAACGAGTGGAATATCCGGGAAGCTTGGATCAAGGACTCGAAGGGTCGCGTGGTCGTGGACTTTCGGGAATGCAATCTGCACCTCGTTGGCTACAGCGTGCCGGTCCGTCGATCGATGGCTTTGGCGGAACTCAAAGACCACCTGTTCAGCCTTCCCGATCAACCCGATTGGATTCCCTATCGAACGTCGTACTATCGCGAAACGTGGGGTTTTTGCCTGTCCGATCGTCAATTGCGAGGGCCTGGCGGAGGATACCTATGAAGTTTGCATCGATTCCACTCTGGCGCCGGGACACTTGACTTATGGCGAGTTGTTGATTCCGGGTGAGAGCGAGGAAGAGGTACTCATCTCCGCGCATTCCTGCCATCCGTCGCTGGCCAACGACAATCTCTCGGGCATGGCGGTGGCCGCGGAACTGGCCCGACATGTCGCCGATCGGCCTCGTCGTTATTCGTATCGCTTCCTTTGGATGCCGGGAACCATCGGCGCCATCACCTGGCTGGCGACTCACGAAGCGGACCTGCATCGGATTCGGCACGGCCTGGTCCTTTCGTGTTTGGGTGATTCGGGGCAATTTACTTACAAACGGAGTCGTCGTGGAAATGCGGAAATTGATCGGATTGTCGAATACGTGCTCGCAACATCGGACGCTGCGTGGGGGAAGGAAGACTTCAGTCCCATTGGCTATGATGAACGCCAGTTCTGTTCGCCGGGGATTGATCTGCCCGTGGGTTGTTTCATGCGCACGCCGCACGGCCGGTATCCTCAATACCACACGTCCGCTGACGACTTGAGCCTGATCACCGGGAAGGCACTGGCCGGTTCGTTGGCACAATTGGTGAATGTTTTTCAAGTCATCGAAGGCAATCAGACGTATTTGAATCTCAACCCGAAATGTGAACCTCAACTGGGCCGACGGGGATTGTATCGAAGCATGGGCGGGTCAAAGAATCCGGTGATTGAAGAAGCCATTCTGTGGGTCCTTAACCAATCCGATGGGCAGCACTCTCTGCTCGATATTGCCGAACGTTCAGGTTTGCCTTTCCAAGAACTAACGATGGCAGCAAAATTGCTTTCCGAGTGTGACCTGTTAACTGAGGTAGACGAAGCAAGTATAAAAGAAGAGACGGCATGAAAGTAATCCTGTTTTGTGGTGGTTTGGGAACGCGCTTGCGCGAATTCGGGGATAATATCCCGAAGCCCTTGGTGCCGATCGGCTATCGGCCGGTCCTCTGGCATGTGATGAAATACTATGCCCACTACGGGCATCAGGACTTCATTTTATGTCTGGGCTACAAGGCGGATCGGATTAAGGACTACTTCCTCAAGTATGACGAATGCATCTCCAATGATTTCGTCATGACCGAGGGAGGGAAGAAAGTGGAGTTGATTCGGAGCGACATCGAAAGTTGGAAAATCACTTTCGTGGATACTGGCCTGACCACCCTGATCGGACAGCGCCTGAAGGCGGTGCAGCATTTTGTGGAGGGGGAAGAGATGTTCCTGGTCAATTACTCGGATGGATTGACCAACATGAATCTCGACGAAATGGTGGCCGCGTTTGCCCGGAGCGGAAAAGTCGCCGCCTTCGTTTGCGCGCCCCCATCCCAGACGTTTCACGTGGTATCCGTCGCCGAAGAGGGGCGAGTGAGGCAGATTCAGGACGTTCGCGAAGTGGGATTGATGGTCAATTGCGGATATTTTATTTTCCGGAAGGAGATATTCGATTACATCCGTGAGGGGGAGGAATTGGTTCAGGAACCGTTCCAACGCCTGATCGCCGAGAATCAATTGCTGGCGTTCCCGCATCATCGCTTTTGGTGCATGGACACGTTCAAGGAACAGCAGGAGCTGACTGATTTGTCCGCTCGCGGCGACGCGCCGTGGGAAGTTTGGAAGGTCAAAAACAAATAACCATCCGGGTGCAAGTGGGAGATGAATCCAAAAAACTGCAGCACCGTTTCCATCGTGCCATTCCGGGTGGGAGCCACACCTACGCCAAGGGCGATGATCAATTTCCCGAGGGTCAGCCAATTTACGTGACGCACGGTAGAGGCTGTAAAGTCTGGGATGTCGAAGGAAACGAGTATATCGAATACGCCATGGGGCTTCGTTCGGTGACGCTGGGACATGCCTTCGGTCCGGTGGTGGAGGCAGCGAAGGGTCAGCTGGAATTAGGCTCAAACTTCAATCGTCCGGCACCCATCGAGGTGGAATGCGCCGAAGCACTCCTCAACCTCGTTCCGGGCGCCGAGATGGTTAAATTTGCCAAGAATGGTTCCGATGTCGTTGACGCGGCAATCAAGTTGGCTCGTGCGCATACGGGACGCGATAAAATAGCCTTCTGCGGTGACCACCCATTTTTCTCCTGCGGCGATTGGTTTATCGGCACCACAGAGATGAATGCCGGGGTGCCCCGGGCGGTGGCGGAATTAAGTTTGCGTTTTCGATACAACGATCTCGAAAGTGTTTCCGAACTGTTCCGGAACCATCACGGCCAGATTGCCGCCCTTCTGCTGGAAACGGAAAAAGAAATCCCTCCCGCCGAAGGTTTCCTGGCCGGCCTGCGGGAACTCTGCGACCGCGAGGGGACCCTTTTGATCCTCGATGAGATGATCACGGGCTTTCGCTGGCACAACGGAGGTGCACAGACCTTTTATGACGTGTCACCCGACCTCTCCACCTTTGGCAAGGCAATGGGCAATGGGTTTTCCGTGTCCGCTCTGGCGGGCCGTCGCGAAATCATGGAGTTGGGCGGACTCGATCAGCGCCGACGCCCCCGCGTCTTTCTTCTTTCCACGACCCATGGCGCCGAAACCCATGCTCTGGCGGCGGCGCGGGCGGTCATGCAGATCTATGAAACCGAGCCGGTGATTCAAACCCTTTGGCAACAGGGCCAGCGTTTGCTGGCTGGGATTGCGGAAATCATTTCCGAACTGGACCTTGGCGAATATTTTCAGGTCGTCGGTAAACCGTGTTGCCTCGTTTACAGCACTCGTGACGCCGACAGGCAACCCTCGCAAGCTTTTCGGACACTCTTCCTGCAGGAACTGATCAGGCACGGAATCATCGCCCCGTCTTTCGTCGTCAGCTATTCCCATACGGACGAGGACATCGACCGGACCGTGACGGCCATCCGGGCGGCGCTCCTGATCTATCGCCAGGCTCTCACTGAGGGCGTGGAAAAATATCTATGCGGAGCGCCAGTCCGGCCCGTGTTCCGAAAATATAACTAGCATTATGACGCTCCAGCCTGCAGGCAAGTACAAGGCCGCGAATGGAACCCAACGGGGAATAGGATTCACTGCCGGTTCTGCGATACACCGCTGCGACATACCTTTGTTGATCTCGGGATGTCGCCGCTGTGCGAGAGTTATGTCTCTCGTGATCAATTGAACCACATGGAGCGGTTTTACCCGTTGCATGCCTTCGTCTGCGAGAAATGCTTTCTCGTGCAACTCGGCGAGTATGTGGACCCGGGTGATATCTTTTCCGAATACGCTTACTTTTCTTCGTATTCCGATTCCTGGTTGAGGCACGCGCACGATTACGTCGAAATGATCGTCCATCGCCTGAATCTGGGGGCGAGCAACCTGGTGGTCGAATTGGCCAGCAACGACGGCTATCTGCTGCAGAATTTTGTCCCGAAAGGAATTCCGGTTCTGGGGATTGATCCCGCGGGAAACGTGGCCGAAACGGCGATCAAAAAGGGCGTTCCCACGCTGGTGCGGTTCTTTGGTGAAGCGACCGCCCGTGAATTGGTGGCGTCTGGAAAGCAGGCGGACCTGATTATTGGGAACAACGTTCTCGCTCATGTTCCCGATTTGCATGACTTTGTCGGTGGAATGCGGTTGCTGCTGGCACCCGGGGGAGTCATCACGATGGAATTTCCCCACTTGTTGCGCCTGATGGAAGGGAATCAGTTTGATACCATCTATCATGAACACTTCAGCTATTTATCCCTGCTGACCACGGAACGAATTTTTGCCCACCACGGCCTGGTCGTGTTCGATGTGGAGGAAATTCCCACGCACGGGGGGTCGATCCGGATCTATGCCCGCCATGTGGAAGACGAAAGGAAGCCGGTGTCCGAGGCCGTGCTGGATTTGCGATCGCGCGAGCAGGATTTAGGATTCGAGCAACTGGAGACTTATCGGGCTTTTGATGAGCAGGTTAAAGAGACGAAACGCCAGCTGCTCGAATTTCTGATTCAGGCCAGGCGGCAGGGGAAATCCGTGGTCGGCTACGGAGCGCCAGGAAAGGGAAATACATTGTTGAACTATTGCGGCATTCGGACGGATTTTGTGGATTACACGGTGGATCGAAATCCTTTCAAACACGGGAAATTCCTTCCCGGGACCCATATCCCGATTTATCCACCGGAAAAGATCCAGGAAACGAAGCCCGATTTCGTTCTGATTCTCCCCTGGAACCTGAAGGATGAAATCGTGGCGCAACTATCATTCATTCGTGCCTGGGGCGCAAAGTTCGTCTTACCCATTCCGGGAGTATCGATTCTCTAGCCATAAGCGCTTCCGTTTCCGATTGAATTTTCGCCTCACATTGCTTTCTCGCCAACCCTGCCCTTTATGAACTCCGTTATTATTGATTCCCCATTGGACGATGACGCGCGTCGCCGGGCCTTGTATCAAGGTCAAATCTTCGTCTATTCTCCCACCCCGAGTTCGCTCGAGCTTTGCCGCCTGGCGGACTCATTGTCCACGGAGGCGTTTTCGCCCCTGATGCCGAGGGAAGCCCAGCACGGTCTTTCAACGGAGCAATACGCGGAAGTTCTGGGCCGCCTGAAGCCAGATTTCATCCATCATCCGAAGGCGAAGGAACTGATTCCGAGCTTGCTGACGGAACTGAAGTGTAATCCAAAGGAGACGTACTTTGACGTTCCGCGACTACGCACTTCAACCAGTAATAACTATCTCACGTCCGGGCTGGCGTATGCGTTCCACCCGCATCGCGATACATGGTATTCCGCGCCGCAATGCCAGATTAATTGGTGGATTCCGGTCTATGAGATTTCCGCGCAAAACGGGATGGCCTTTCATCTTCGGTATTGGGACGAAGCTCTTAAGAACAGCTCCCGGGACTATAACTACTACCGCTGGAACGCTGAGGGGCGGACGGCGGCGGCGAAACAAATTGGCCAGGATACCCGTCAACAACCGAAACCGGAGGAAGAGGTGGAACTCGAACCGCAACTTTGCGTGGTGGTTCCCCCGGGAGGAATTATTGCCTTCTCGGGAGCGCACCTCCACTCATCGATTCCCAACACCTCAGGTTTCACCCGGTTTAGTATCGACTTCCGAACGGTGCATGCTGAGGACGTTCGCCAGCGCGCGGGCGCTCCGAATCTCGATGCGGAATGTACCGGTACGACGATGCGGGATTATCTGAATTGCCACGACTTGTCTCGAATTCCCGAGGACCTGATCGCGCTTTATGACACTTCTCCCCCGGTTGATGGTGTGCTGATTTATGAGCATAAGAAATAGTTCAAACTTTGAGGGAATTCCGTGCGTTCAACTCTCCGTATCGACTGATTCGAGGCCAGGAATTGCATCCTTCCTTGCTGGTGTACAGTGTACGGGGCGGTGAGGAGCTCGATGCGAACAGGTGCGAGGCAATGTCGGATCTGAGGCCTTCTGATCATATGTTTCAATTATCCCTGGGAAATCCCCGGCGAGTCCTTTGTCTCGGTGCGCACAGTGACGACATTGAGATCGGGTGTGGAGGAACGATCCTTCAGTTACTGGAGGCTTTGCCGGAGATTGAGGTTCTCTGGGTGGTGCTTTGTTCGAACCCCGCCCGTGCCGCCGAGGCCCGCCGGAGTGCGCGGGATTTTCTGCGAGGCGCTAAGAAAAAGGACATCGTGATCCATGCCTTTCGCGATGGATTCCTGCCTTATCTGGGTCCTGCGGTGAAGGAATGTTTCGAGGAATTAAAACTTCGATTCGATCCGGATCTGATTTTCACCCATTTCCGACAGGATCTGCATCAGGATCATCGCACTGTGAGTGAACTGACCTGGAACACGTTCCGGAATCACCTGATCCTCGAATATGAAATTCCGAAATATGATGCCGATTTGGGCCACCCCAATGTCTTCGTGCCGATTTCCGGGCCGATCTGTCGGAGAAAAGGGAACAAGCTGATGCGCCACTTTGGGACCCAGCGCAACAAACATTGGTTTTCCGAGGACCTTTTCGAGGGTTTGATGCGGTTGCGCGGCATCGAAGCAGCATCTCCCACCCGCTTCGCGGAGGCATTTCATTGCCGGAAACTATTGGTGACGGCTCGGCCATGGGAATGGCGCGCCCTGGTTCAAACGGGTGGCTTCGGCGGGAATTGACGGGAATGGAATTCAACGGGCACGGAAGTTCGCTATGGTCATCGCTTCCGATGAGAAGCAAATACCGGCGGTTCGAGGGCAGACTTCCAAAAGGATTTCAGTGGGGCTCGCCGATCGATCAGGAGGCGGAATGAAAACGAAAGAGCTCGGTGACACTGGGCTGCAGATTCCCGAGATCGGGACGGGCACCTATCTTTACCACGGCTCTCCAGACCTGCTTCGGCACGGGGTCGATTATGGAGCGACGCTGATCGATACGGCCGAATACTATCGGAATGAGGAAGTCGTCGGCCAGGCCATTCGCGGGATACGGGATCGCGTCTTTGTGGCAACGAAGGCCAATCATTGGCGCCGCCAGGATATTCTCAACAGCGCGGACGCCAGTTTGCGCAAGCTGGGCATTGACGTCATCGATCTGTACCAGATCCACTGGCCAAATTCGGCGGTGCCGATTGAGGAAACTCTGTCCGCCATGGAGGTTTTGGTGGACCAGGGGAAAGTGCGATTCATTGGCGTCAGCAATTTCACCTTGCCGGAATTGAAACGTGCGCAACAGGCGATGGAGCGGCACCGGATCGTCTCCAACCAGGTCCGCTACAGCCTGGTTCATCGGACCATCGAGCGGCGTCTGCTTCCCTATTGCCAGGCTCACCACATTACGGTCATCGCTTACAGTCCGCTGGGCCACAAGTTTGCTTCACTCCTCGAAGCGGACGGTGATGGAATGCTGCGCCGGGTGGCGGCCGAAACGGGCCGGACCGTTGCTCAGGTCGCTCTCAATTGGTGCCTGGCGAAACCCGGCGTGGTGGCTATTCCCAAGACCGAATCAGCGGATCATCTGGTCGAGAATTGCGGGAGTTCCGGTTGGCGTCTGACGGATGCACAAATGAAATCACTCGACCGTGGTGTTCGCTTTCGATCCCGAGGGCGTTTGGAACTTTTTCTGCGCCGATCCGTGCGAGGCGCCATCCAAATCTATCGGGATAAGCGTGGCCTCGAGTAGTGCGCGTGCCAGTTCACCATCAAAAAAATTTAGACGAAAAGTGGCTATTACATCGACAGGAAAACATCAGATTCGGGCGATCGCGACCTGTGTGCCGGAGCGGGTCTTCGATAACGTCAATGATTCGACCGATTTTTCGCCCAAGGAGATTGATGCGGTGGTCAAGATGGTGGGGATCAAGACCCGCCATATGGCGCCCGAAACGGTGTGCAGCAGCGATCTTTGCCTGGCCCCCGCCCGGCACATCATGGCGCAATTGGCCTGGGCGCCCGAATCGATCGACGCCTTGATCATGGTCACGCACAGCCCGGATTATTTTCAGCCCGCAACGGCGTGCGTTCTGCATAAGGAACTCGGTTTATCCGATCGCTGTGCCGCGTTCGATGTCAGCCTTGGATGTTCCGGCTATGCCTACGGGCTCTGGCTGGCCGCGATGATGTTGGACAATCCTTCGTTTCAGCGGGTTCTTCTCTTGCACGGGGAAACGCCCTCCCGATTCTGTGATCCGCAGGATCGCACGGTCGGGCTGCTCTTCGGCGATGCCGGGTCAGCCACGGCGATTGAATCGGGCGCACCGGACTCGACAGAAAAGTGGTGGTTTAGTTTGCATAGCGATGGCACGGGTTACCGGGATTTGATCATCGATGGCGGTGGTTTTCGCGACCGATTTCCCGCGGATCCGAAGAAGCTTTACCTGGCCATGAATGGTCCGGGAGTCATGAACTTCACCCTGAGCCGGATTCCTCCTTTGGTTAGTGAGACCCTGGGTGCGGCGGGGGTCGGGCCGGAGGCAGTGGACTATTATATCCTGCACCAGTCGAATCGATTCATTATGCGGCACCTCGCGCGCAAGTGTCAGATGCCGGAGGACAGGATGCCGTTGACGCTTTGGGAGTATGGGAATACCGGCGGGCCGTCCGTTCCGCTGACCATTACGCAGGGGAATCTGGTGCGGCCGAGCGATCGCGATCTGAGCCTTTTAATCCTGGCCTATGGGGTCGGGTTGTCCTGGGGATCAAGCCTGGTGAATCTGCCCCCGGACGCACTTCTCGATCACCTCACCCTCGAGCAAAATGGGCCGCCGAATGAATCTTCAGTTGCCGTGGAAAAGGATTGATTTGATCACCACTGAATTTTGGCCGCCGGGCGAAATTGGCAAAAGGAATAAGCGGCCACACGCACAAGGTGAATCGCCAATCGGCCGCCGCCATCACTGCGGAGACGAGCGTATTTTTGCAGAACACTAACAATTTATGAGTCAGGAAGAAGCATTACACTGGATCGCGCACATCTTTGAACAACCGGCGGAAAGCCTCCAACCGGAAACTCTGCGCAGCGACATTGTGAACTGGGATTCGCTGGGCGTCCTGACGCTCATGGCGGAATTGGATGAGAAACATGGAATCATGCTGTCGGATGTCGAATTGCGCGCCATGACGAAAGTCGGCGATATCCTTGAAGTTCTCCGCCGAGAGGGAAAACTGCCGTAAGTGTTACCCGCGTGAAATTCATCCTTGTTGACGAGATTTTGGAGCTTTCTCCCGGGAGTCGCATCAGGGCGGTGAAACATATCGCCCAGGATGAAGACTATTTCCGCGATCATTTTCCCGGGTTTCCCGTGGTTCCGGGCGTCCTGCTCACGGAAATGATGGGACAGGCGGCCGGAAAGTGTCTCGTGGCGGAAGACCAGTCCCGTGGGCGCCCGATGCTGGTGCAGATCAAAGCCGCCAGTTTCCGGGAATGGGTTGGTCCCGGGAAAACGGTCGTCCTGGTCGCGGAGATCAAATTGAGTCGGCCCGAATTCGCCACCGCTATTTGTCGCGCGGAAGTGGATGGTCAGACGGTTTGTTCGGCGGAACTTCTTTTTTCGTTTGTCCCGAATGAGAAATTTCCGCCCGATTATCGGGATGAAGTATTGGACGCTTATCTGGCCCGCAGTGGAGCGTCTGCTCCGATGGACACGCGCACCTCCCCATTAAAAGAATGAGCGATTTGTTTTCATTACAGGGCAAACGGGTCCTGGTGACCGGCGGTACGCGGGGTCTGGGTCGCGCCATTTCCCTCCGTTTTGCCCGGGCCGGGGCTGCGGTCATCGCCAACCATCTCCGCGACATCGAGGCCGCGGAATCTCTCACCCGCGAGGCCGGGTCGGAAGGATTGGCCATCCGGATCGTTCGCGCTGATCTAACCAGCGAAAAAGGTGTCGAGGCGTTGGCGGCGGCGGTGGGGGAAGATTCAGCGTCATTGTCCTGCCTCGTTCACTGCGCGGCCACGGGAGTTCATCGTCCTTTTGATCAACTGACACTGCGGCAGTTTGATTGGACATTTGGGCTGAACGTCCGGGCGTTCTTTGCGCTCGTGCAAAGGTTGCTGCCGCACTTTCATTCCGGTGGAAGCATCCTGGGCGTTTCTTCCGAGGGAGCCGTCCGCGCCGTTCCGCAATACACATTGGTTGGTTCGACCAAGGGCGCTCTGGAAGCGATGCTTCGCCATATGGCGGTGGATCTGGCGCCGCGCGGGATCCGCGTGAACATTCTCGCTCCGGGCACGATCCTGACGGATGTCTGGACGGTGCTTCCGGATGGCGAACGGCGACTGAAGGAAGCGGCGGCACGATCGGCCCTGAACCGGCTTTGCACCGTGGAGGAGGTGGCCCAGGCGGCTCAGTTTTTGTGCAGTGACGCCGCCAGCGGCATCGTCGGCCATACCCTGGTTGTTGACGGCGGCATCGCCATCGCCGGATGAAAATGAAAGCAACACATTTGGCCAGGCTGGGTTGTCAGGTTAGGAATTAGGAAAACCGTGCTAACCGCGAGAACAAGGCTTCCCATCCGCGAGATAATCCTGGTCGGCATTTGGCCGTCCCCGATCAAGAAATTCCTTTACCGTCTGGCGGGTTATCGAATTGGCAAGGGCGTTCGCCTCGGCTTCGGTTCCGTCATCTGCGGCGACCAGGTGGAAGTGGGAGAGCACACCCAGATTGGTTTCTTCTCGGTCATTCGCGGGAAGAGCATTCGCCTCGGCGCGCACGTTCAGATTGGAGCCGTGACCTTTATTGATACCCCGCATGTCGAGATCGGAGACGGGACGAAGATTAACGAACAGGTCTTTGTGGGGGGAATGCAGTTCCCGGATTCCCGATTCGTCGTTGGTCGAAACTGTTTGATTATGCAAATGAGCTATATCAACCCGTGCCATTCGATCACCATCGGGGATGACTCCGGAGTTGGGGTCGATTGCCTCCTGATTGGACACGCCTCCTGGCAGAGCAAGTTCGAAGGGTATCCAGTCGATTTCCAGCCGATTGAGATTGGCAATAGCGTTGCGCTGGCCTGGAGAGTGACGGTCCTCCCGGGAACCAAAATTGGGGATGGAGTGACGATCGGGGCCAATAGCCTGGTCAAGGAAACCATCCCGCCGCGGTGTCTGGCGGTCGGTTTTCCAGCACGGGTGGTCGTCAAGGCGCCCTATTTTCCCCGGACGGTTAAAGAGGAAGAGAAGGTCCGGTATCTCAATGAGATCGTCGCCGAGATGGTGGAATACTGGCGCGGATCGGGATTATCCTGTCACGAGGAAGGGCCCGTTATCGAGGTCCGGCAAGTGACGCGCCGCTGGTTCTTTCGGATGGAGAAATCGTGGCGATTCATCACGGTCCCGGATCAACTCCCGGAAACGGGATGGAACGGAGTCGATTTGGTTTTGAGCTTGCGTCAGATTCCGGAGCCGATTCGCGCCGAGCTGACCCGGCGGAAACAAATGTGGATCGATCTCGAGCAAAAAGAGCGATCGGACTTCGGCAATGATCTGGGCGAAGAGGTTGCCCATTATCTCAAGCGCTATGGGGTGCGACTATTCAGGGTTAAGTCATGAGCCAGAGCTCGAGCGCCGCTCTCGACACGTTCGCGCGCTACGTGAACGCGCCTTACGTTGGCTTTCTCAAGCGTCTCGGGCTGGAATTGGAAATTGTCCGAGCCCAGGGCGCATGCCTGTACGATCGCGATGGTCGCCAGTTCATTGACTGCCTGTCCGGCTACGGGAACCTTAACGTCGGACACAATCATCCGAAAATCGTCGAGGCCGTGGTGGCGGAAATGAGTTCGGCGCGCACGTTCAACTGGCCCTTCCCGTCGGACGCTCATGTGCAACTCGTGGAACGACTGGCAGACCTGGCGCCGGGAGATCTGGAATGCAGCCTCCTGGTGAACAGCGGTTCCGAAGCGGTGGACAGTGCCTTGAAACTGGTCCGTCTGGCCACGGGAAAGCCGCACGTGATTAGCCTCCACGGGGCCTGGCACGGATTTACGCTGGGCGCCATGAGCATCTCGGAGCCGAGCATGGCTCGCGACTTTGCTCCTTTGCTTCCGGATGTGACTCACGTGGCCTATGGCGACTCCGCCGCGGTGGAGCGCGCCATCAATGACCGCACCGGGGCTATCATCGTCGAACCGATTCAGGCGGAGAGCGGAGCCCTGGTGCCGCCGGCCGGTTACCTGCGAGATCTGAAGGCGATCTGCCAGCGCCGGGGCATTGTCCTTATTTTCGACGAAATCAAGACCGCCATCGGAAAAACCGGACGGATGTTCGCGTGCGAACATGATGATGTTTTTCCCGATATCCTGTTGCTCGGCAAATCGCTCGGTGGCGGCCTCATGCCGATTGGAACCATGACGGCCCGGCGAGATCTGTGGGGGAAACTGGGGTTTAGTTTTGCCATGTCATCCTCCTCGGCTGGAGGCAATGCCCCCGCTTGCGCCGCTGGCCTGGCCACGTTGGATGTGGTGGAGTCCGAAGAGCTTTGTCAGCGGGCCGCATCGCAGGGGGAGAAATTGTGGCAGGCAATGACGGGTTTGGTCCGGGAATTTCCCGGGGTCGCGCAGGGCGTGAGCGGCCGCGGGCTCTTGCTGGCCCTGCACACCCACACCGCGAAGCAGGCACTGGCCATCATTACCCATTGCATCAGCAAAGGTGTGGTCCTGATGGCCGCTTTCCTTGATCGAACCAGGATTCTCATCGAGCCCCCGCTTTGCCTCACCGACCCGGAACTGGAACAAGTCGTCGTCGCGCTCCAGGGAGCGGTGCAAGGCGCGGATTCGCTGCGCCGCGCGGTCTGAAAGATGTCTCGCGTCGAAAATTATCTGGTTTCCGATGCCGGGCTCTTTGATGGTGGCGCTGGCTCGACGGTTGCTCTGCGTTGGCATGCCGATTGTGCTGATTATCGAATGTCTCCATGGGACCCATCCATTCTCGTTATGACTCGCCTCGAAGGCCGCCGCACGGCGCGTTGGTCCCGCCGTTTGTTCGTCGATGAGACCCCTGGCCAGCATCAAGGACTCGATCAGGGTAGCGAGCCGGCCGTGCCTGTCCCCTCAAAAATCGAAATGATGTCCGAACGCCCACAGCATTTGGTCCCCGGAAAATCCTTGCGCCGCGCAGCCGGTAATCTTCCTGCCGTGAATCCGGCCTTCCGCCTCACCATGTTGGAGTGCTGCTTCTAAATGCGTTCCCTAACCCTGGGGAAGCACCCCATTCAGTGGATGGTGCAGACTTTTCGAGCCAAGGGACCGGTCCGCGCCTTTAAGGTGATGTGGCACGTGATCCTGGATAGCACGTGGGATTTGGTTCATGGCACGGAGACGCTGACCCGGATTGATCCCCGGCTTCTCGAAACAGACTCGGATAATAAGCGGCACGCGACTTCGTACGGCGCGACCCGCGCCCGGCCTTTGATGCGGCTATTCACCCAACTGGGTTTGTCCCGGGAGGGCGGATTTGTCGATTTCGGTGCCGGCAAAGGGCGGGTCGTTATGATTGCGGCGCACTACGGCTTTCGAAAGGTTATCGGAATCGAATTTAGTGAATCGTTGTGCCACTTGGCGCGCAAAAATGTTGCGGCCTTCAGCCAGCGCCGGAAGGTGGTTTCTGACGTCAGTATTGTCCACTCCGACGTGATTCACTATGCCATTCAGAGTGATGAGACTACTTTCTTCCTCTACGACCCATTTGGCGCTGAAGTACTAACCCAGTTGCTCGAGAATCTTTGCCGATCGGTGATGGCTCATCCCCGGGAGATCCGGCTAATCTACAATTCCCCTCGTCACCATGACGTGATGGAGCGATGCGGCTTGTTTACCGACCGGCAACATTTCGATATTGGCGGCAATGAATTCTGCGTCTATGCCAACGCTGTTGTCCCAGCCCGAGGTTAATCTCCCAGCCCGTCTTTCGCGCGTCGTGAATTTCCCGGAAAGCGGAGACGCTGCGTCTGAACCAGGCCGCCACGCCCCTTCCAAAACAGAGCACGCTTTGGAATTCAAGTGATGGATCAATCTGCAGATAGCTCCGAGTGGATGAAGTTCGATGTTGAGCGGGAGGTTCTTCGTATTACGGATCGGCTTCGTGGCACGGTGGGGAAAGAATTGAAGCGCCGCGGAATCGTGCTGGGTCTTTCCGGTGGCATTGACAGTTCCGTGACCGCGGCGCTGGCCGTGCGCGCTCTCGGTAAAGAAAAGGTATTCGGCTTGATCATGCCGGAGCGCCATTCGGAATCGGAATCCCAGGTCCTGGGGCATCTCCTCGCGGATGCACTGGGCATCGAATGCGCGGAGGAAAACATCAGCGGTATTCTGGAGGCCCTCGGGTTCTATGAACGATACGAATCAGCGGTGCGTCAGGTGATCCCGGAATTTGATCCGCATTGGCTCTCCAAGATTGCCATTAAGGGCGTTGCCGACGGGGCCAGTTACACAGTTTTTTCCATCGTGGCGCAGGATCCCGAAGGAAATATCATTCGCGAGCGCCTGCCCTTGCAGGCCTACCTGGAAATCGTGGCCGCCACGAGTTTCAAGCAGCGGACCAGAAAGATGCTGGAATACTATCATGCGGACCGGCTGAATTACGCCGTCGCGGGAACTCCCAACCGGTTGGAATACGATCAGGGGTTTTTTGTGAAGAATGGCGATGGTGCGGCCGATGTGAAACCGATCGCTCATCTCTACAAAAGCCAGGTTTACGAAATGGCGGACTACCTTGGCGTGCCAGAGGTGATTCGTCGCCGCCCCCCGACGACCGACACCTACTCCATGCCCCAGGACCAGGAGGAGTTCTATTTTACGCTTCCCTATCAGCAGATGGATATCTGCCTCTATGGCAAGAATCACAAATTGAGTCTGAGCGCCGTGGCGGAAGCCGCCGGCTTAACCCCAGATAAGGTGCAAAGTGTCTGGCGCGATATCGATCGGAAACGGGCCACGACCCGTTACCTGCATCGGGCTCCGCTTCTGTTGGGAGAAGTGCCGGAAGTGATGGCGTGACCCGGTCCACTCACTGGCCCCTGGTTCCCTGATGTCCTCAGTTCAATAATATGACTAATCGTAGAGAAGAAATTCGAACATTCATCGTGGATAATTTCCTCTTCGGCCAGGCCGAAAACCTGACTGACGACACATCTTTCCTGGAACAAGGGGTGATCGATTCCACGGGGGTGATCGAATTGGTGTCGCATCTCGAAGCGACCTACGGGATCAAAGTCAAGGACGAGGAACTGATCCCGGATAATCTCGATTCAATCAGTGCCGTCGCTTCCTACGTGGAGAAGAAGTTAACGGGTGAAAACCATGCGGGCTGAATTGGCCCTGGTGCGGCGCGCTCATGAATAGCGGACTAAGTGTTCAGACGCCGGCCCGGCACGCACTGTTGATTCAGGATTTCCTCGAGTTGAGCGCGGCGCGGGCGCCGGCCAAGGTCGCCCTGATCTGCGACGGACAACGTCTGACCTACGCGGAAATCGATGAGAGGGCGAATCGACTGGCGAACGCTCTGATGGAGTTGGGAGTCGCGCGTGGTGATCGTGTCGGCTTGTATCTCCACAACTCGATCGAGGCGGTGGTGGGCATCTTTGCGATTGCCAAATGCGGGGCCGTGTTCGTGTTCGTTAATCCGACAACCAAGCGAGAAAAACTTCACTATGTATTGAATAATTGTCGAGCCTCGGCGCTGATTGCTGATGGGAGGGCGGACTTGAGCGGATTGATGGAGGAGACAGATTCTGCCGTACCATCGCTGCGCCGGGTAATTCTGTGTGGAGGTGCTACCGGTGCTGTGAAGCCGGGCGCGCGGTGCCTCGGGTTTGAGGAGGCGCTCGAACTGGGATCAGCCAGCCGTCCAGAAAGGAAGGGGATCGATCTCGACCTGGCGTGCCTCATCTACACTTCGGGCACAACGGGCGAGCCGAAGGGTGTGATGAGCGATCACAGCAGCATGGTTTTCGCCGCCAGTTCGATCATCGAATACCTGGAAAATGTGGAGAGTGATGTGGTCATCAACGTCCTACCCCTATCATTTGACTACGGACTTTATCAGCTCCTGATGACGTTCAAGTTCGGCGGCACCCTCGTTTTGGAGCGATCGTTTGCCTATGCAGCGGCGATCCTCAAGCGCATGGAACAGGAGCGCGTGACCGGCTTTCCCGGGGTGCCGACCGTATTCGCCATGCTGCTGCCGATGGACCTGACGAGTTTCGATCTCTCCAGCTTGCGTTACTTGAGCAACACAGCTGCCGCCCTGCCGGTCAGTCACATCGAAGCCATCCGCAGAAAGTTTCCCCAGACCACACTCTATTCAATGTATGGTCTCACTGAAACCAAGCGGACGCTGTTTCTTCCCCCAGCCGAGCTCGACCGGCGCCCGGGCTCGGTGGGTGTTCCCATACCCGGAACGGAAGCCTGGCTGGAGGATGAATCCGGACAGCGATTGGGTCCTGGCCGGGTGGGTGAACTTGTCGTGCGCGGCCGGAACGTGATGCGAGGCTATTGGGAAGCTCCGGAAGCCACCGCTCGCCGCTATCGCTCGGGAGCAATTCCTGGCGAGCGGGTTTGTTATACGGGCGATCTCTTTCGGCGGGATGAAGAGGGATTCTTCTACTTCGTGGGTCGCAACGACGATATCATCAAGAGCCGTGGTGAAAAGGTTGCGCCCAAGGAAATTGAAGGAGTCCTTTATTCGCTCCCGGGAGTCAGGGAAGCGGCCGTGATTGGTGTGCCCGACTCAATTTTGGGGCAGGCGATCAAGGCTTTCGTCGTCACGGACGACAGTCAGCTAAACGAGAAACGCGTACTCGCCCATTGTCGTTCGCATTTGGAAGATTACATGATCCCGAAGCACATTGAGTTTCGGGCGGAGCTGCCCAAGACGACCTCCGGAAAGATCACCAAAACGGAACTTTCCTAACCGGATTTGCGCTTCCCTTAATCCTGCATGTGCGGCATCGCTGGCATCCTGAATATTGACGCTGCGGATGCTCCGACGGAAGGTTCGTTGCGCAGCATGTTAGGCGCGATCCGGCACCGGGGGCCGGATGAATTTGGGATGTATCTGAGCGAACAGGTGGGCCTTGGCAGTGCCCGCCTGAGCATTATCGATTTAGGCGGCGGTCAGCAGCCGATCTCCAATGAAACGGGAACCCTGTGGATCGTGTTCAACGGGGAGATATTTAACTATCTCGAATTGCGCCCGGATTTGGAAGCGCGTGGCCATCGATTCACCACCAGTTCGGACACGGAAGTCCTGCTGCATCTCTACGAGGAATACGGGCCGGACGTGCCTGGAACGCCTGAACGGGCAATTTGCATTTGCGATTTGGGACCTCGAAGAAGGAAGCCTCTTCCTGGCCCGGGACCGCCTCGGGGTGCGGCCGCTCTACTACACTGAGCGAAACGGGAGATTGATTTTTGCCTCCGAGATCAAGGCGATTCTGGGGACGGGCTTGGTCAGTGCGGAGATTGATCCCGCCGTCCTGGAGCAGATCTTCACCTACTGGTCACCACTTTCTCCGAAAACCTGCTTCAAGGGGATTGTCGAACTTCCTCCCGGGAGTTTTTTGCAAATTCGAAACCGCCGGCTCAGGGTGAGTCGTTATTGGGATCCGGTCTTTCCCGAAGATTGCCCGTCCGAAGTCGGAGGTTCCAAGAAATCGACGGCGGAATATGCGGAAGAACTAAGCGAATTGTTGATCGACGCGGTGCAATTGCGGCTACGCGCGGATGTTCCAGTCGGCGCCTACCTGAGTGGAGGTCTGGATTCTTCGATTATCACTTCAATCATCCGCAACCATACGAGCAACCACCTCGACACATTTTCCATTGCGTTTGATGATCCAGAATTCGACGAAAGTGCGTGGCAACTGCAAATGGCGGGAATACTGGGCACCGACCATAATGTGGTGCGCGTGACTCACGGGGAAATTGGGCGGGTTTTCCCGGAGGTCGTCTGGCACACGGAAGTTCCCCTGACGAGGACCTCGCCCGCACCCATGTTCCTGCTGTCCAAACTTGTGCAGCGCGCGGGCTATAAGGTCGTATTGACGGGCGAGGGTGCTGATGAGTTTCTGGGGGGCTATGATATCTTCAAGGAGGCCAAAGTGCGGCGGTTTTGGGCGGAGCAACCCGGGTCGAAACGGCGTCCGCTTCTTTTCCAGCGGCTTTATTCCGACATTGGCGGCCTGCGCAGGAGCAGCCCTGCCATGCTGGCCGCTTTCTTCCGCAAAGATTTACTGGAGTTGGAGGCACCCGATTATTCCCACGCCGTGCGGTGGCGCAACGGGAGGCGCAATTGTCAGTTCCTGAGCCAGGCGGTCCGAGAGGAGGCCGCGGCTTCAGGCGGGAATGGAATCGAGCAACAAATTCCCGCCCGGTATTCGACGTGGGATCCGCTGGCGCGCGCGCAGTATCTCGAAATCAAAATATTCCTATCTCAGTATCTTCTGTCTTCCCAAGGCGACCGCATGGGGATGGCTCATTCGATCGAGGGCCGTTTCCCATTCCTGGATTGCCGCGTTGTCGAATTCTGCAACCGTCTGCCGGCCCGGCTTGAAGCTGCGCGGCCTGAAGGAGAAGTTTCTGCTGAAACAGCTGGGCCGCCAATGGCTGCCGCAGGAAATTTGGCGGCGACCCAAGCGTCCCTATCGGGCTCCGATTCACCGCAGCTTTTTGAATGAAGATGCGCCCGACTATGTGCGCGAACTGTTGTCACCTGGAGAAATCAAAAAAGGCGGATTGTTCGACTGCGGTGCGGTTGAACAATTGGTCGCCAAAGCCGAACGATCCAACTCGATCGGTGAGTCTGATGACATGGCCCTGGTGGGCATCATTTCCACTCAACTATTGCATTCTCAGTTCGTCGAAGACTTTCGAAGGCCCCCTCCGCTTCCCAACAGTGATCGAGTAAAAATCTGCCGCGAAAGCGCTCAGAAACTATCATCCAGAAGTTAGCGGAAGCCTTCCTCAAACGGGTCTCGGCCATCTTGGCAGGAACAGCGTCCATCTAAATTGCATTAACTGCTGCCGCTCAACGAATGGCTCAATACGATTATATCATTGTTGGTGGTGGTATCGTCGGGCTTTCCGTAGCCTGGTCGATTTTGGAGCAATACCCGCACGCCAAACTCGCCATCCTGGAGAAGGAACTGGATTGGGCGCAACATCAGACGGGTCGCAACAGCGGAGTGATCCACTCCGGGATTTATTACAAACCGGGAAGTCTAAAGGCGGCTTTGTGCCGGGAAGGAAATCGGCGACTACAGCGCTTTTGTCTCGACCACGGTATTGCCCATGAAGTTTGTGGAAAGTTGATCGTGGCCACGGAGCCGCATGAGATTCCTCTCCTGGAGAATCTGGCCGAGCGGGCGAGCGCCAATCAAATTGCCGCGACGAGGCTGGATCAGGAAGCAGTGCGTGAGATCGAACCGCATGTGCGTTGTTTGGCGGGCCTGCACGTTCCATCCACGGGTATCATAAGTTTTGGCGACGTCTGTCGAAAGTTGGTGGAGTTGATTCGTGAGCGCGGTGGCGATCCGCAACTCGGGGTGCAGGCAAGACAATTGCGAGTGTTTGAAAATGAAATTGTCGTCGAAAGCAACGTGGGCGATTTTCACGGCGGTTGGCTCATCAATTGTGCTGGTTTGCAAAGCGACCGTGTGGCCAGACTCAGCCACTTGCGACCGGATGTGCAAATTGTGCCATTCCGTGGCGAATATTATGATCTCAAACCTGAACGCCGATCGCTCGTGCGGAATTTGATCTATCCAGTGCCGGATCCGGAGTTTCCGTTTTTAGGTGTGCATTTCACGCGCATGATCGACGGGGCGGTGCACGCGGGCCCGAACGCGGTGCTGAGCTTGAAGCGTGAAGGGTACCATCGAACGGCTTTCAGTTTTCGGGATTGCGCGGACACCTTGATGTTCCCAGGGTTCTGGCGATTGGCGGCGAAACACGCGCGGACGGGCTGGGAAGAGATTCGACGTTCCTTCAGCAAGGGGGCCTTCGTGCGAAGTCTGCAAAGATTGATTCCTGAACTTGAAGCCAGGGACCTGGTCGCGGGTTCGGCGGGCGTCCGGGCGCAAGCCGTACGCCGCGATGGCGTGCTGGTTGACGATTTCCTGATTTGCAAATCCGACCGGGCGACGCATGTGTGCAACGCGCCCTCGCCAGCGGCCACGGCGGCCTTCGCGATTGGCCGGAAAATCATCACGGAGGTTCCTCAAATGGGAACCCGCATCGTGAGCCGTCCGGGTCAGTTTGGTTCGAGACAACATATCAGCGCCACAAATCCCTAAATCGGAAAAAATCTCTCCTTTTGTCACTCTACAATATATGAAAATCGCTATCGCAGGTCTGGGTTATGTCGGTCTTCCACTGGCCATTCAATTTGCCCGTTCCGGGGTTCAAGTCACGGGCCTGGACGTCGATGAGGCAAAAGTGAACGCGCTTAATGGTGGACGCAGCTACATCAAGCATATTAGCAACGAGGCCATATCCGAACAGATCGATGCCGGTCGGCTAATGGCGAGTACCGAATTTTCCCGGATCACGGCATGTGACGCGATTATTATTTGCGTGCCAACTCCGCTGAGCAGAAATCGAGAGCCGGATATTTCCTACGTCCTGTCCACGGGATCGGCCATTGCTCCCCACCTCCAGAAAGGCGCCTTGGTGGTTCTTGAATCGACAACCTATCCGGGGACGACGGATGAGGATTTGCGGGCCGTGCTGGAGAATGGCTCCGGACTGAAGGCCGGCGTAGATTTTCACCTTGCCTTTTCTCCCGAACGTGAGGACCCGGGAAATCCGCAGAGCGTTGTGAAATCGATTCCCAAGATTGTCGGCGGCTATAGTCCCAGGTGTCTGGAAAAGACGATGGCGCTCTACAGTCTGGCCTTGGAAAACCTGGTTCCCGTGTCGTCCTGCCGGGTGGCGGAAGCTGCGAAATTGCTGGAGAACATTTTCCGCAGCGTCAATATTGCCATGGTTAATGAGCTGAAACTTATCTATGGAGCGATGGGTATCGATATCTGGGAGGTAATCGCTGCCGCGAAAACCAAGCCCTTCGGATTCATGGCCTTCTATCCGGGACCCGGGCTGGGTGGGCACTGCATTCCCATTGATCCATTTTACCTCACCTGGAAAGCCCGTGAATACGGGCAAAATACCCGGTTCATCGAATTGGCGGGTGAGATCAACACACGGATGCCGGAGCACGTAGTCTATCGTGTCGCAGACGCGCTGAATGACCAGGGCAAGGCAACACGAGGCAGTCGCGTCCTCATTGTTGGTTTGGCGTATAAACCCAATGTGGATGATGAACGCGAATCACCGAGCTACGTGCTGATGGAACTTCTGGAGGGACGAGGCGCACAAATCGAGTACCACGATCCGTATGTGCCTGTCATCCGACCGACGCGGGAACATGCGAAGTTTGCCGGCCGTAAGTCCGTGGCCTGGACCCGGGAAATCATCAGTCAGTTTGATTTGGTGCTCATCGCGACCAATCATTCGTCTGTGAACTACGCGGAACTGGCTGATTGGGCTCCATGCATCGTGGATACGCGCAACGCCATGGCCGGTGTGGCGACGAAGCCCGGCCAGGTTTGGAAAGCGTGAAGCGGAAAGCGGCACCAGTGTGCCGTTAAGCTCGAAATGAGCGGGCGGATGCAAGAACTCGCGGATCGGGAGCACTGTGTCGAATGCGCGGGAGCAGAGGCGTTTTAACTCATGAGCAATGAGTACTCGGAATGAACGAAACGAGAGATGCCTGATTGCCAGCTGGGATACATGGAATTGGAAAGAAGGGGTGTGCCGTCATCCAGAACTTCTCCTCAGGTGACTATGCCGATCGTAGATTTCCCGGAAAAGAAGCCTCCCGTCGTTGCGCTCTGGGGCCTTGCCAATCGTAAAAACCGGTGGTCCCTTTCGTGGAAGGGTTGGCTGTGCCTGCTGCTCCTCAGCCTGGGAGTTTTTGGGATTTTCTTGCGGACGATTCATCCTTTCCTGGCAGTTACGGATCGGATCGACACCGACACGATGGTGGTGGAGGGATGGATCGGTCAGACGGACTTGGTGCAGGTGGTGGACGAATATCGGCGCGGTCATTATCAACGCGTCTATACCACGGGCGGTCCCGTCCACGGCGTAACGGAGTATCAGAATGATTACTCAACCAGCGCGCACATCGCGGCACAGACGCTGATCAAGCTCGGATTGCCGAGCGGAGTCGTCCAAAGCGTTCCCTCGCACGTCCGCGACCGCGACCGGACATTTTGCTCGGCCACCGCGTTACGGGACTGGATTCGGGCGCATGATCAGAAGTTTTCAAGCTTTGTCGTCGTGACTGAAAGCGTTCATGCGCGGCGCAGCCGCCTCCTTTTTCAAAAAGCCTTCGGCGGCGACATACAGATCGGCGTCCTGGCACTCCCAAATTCGGACTACGATGCCGCCCACTGGTGGAGGTTTAGTGAAGGGGTGAAGTCTGTGGTGAGCGAAGGCGCTGCCTATTTGTATGTGCGCCTCTTCTTTCAACCGGGTGCGGTGGATCGGTAGGACGAGCAACGTCGCCCCCCTTGGCCGCGTTGTTTTCCGACAGTAGGATTCTCCATATGAAACAGCGTTGACACTGCAAAATAAGCCGTAAAGATGGCAAACATGAAAATTATAGTCGTGGCGCTGACTGGCACTTTCCTGGCTGGAAGTACCCAAGCGAATCTCATCCTATTGTCGGAATCGCGAAGTGTCTCTGCTTCGGGTGTGGCTGGAGGGGCGGGCAGCGGCGGCCAAAGCTATTCTCAGTCTCAATCGCCTTCGCCATCCTTTGCAGATGGAAATTTGCAGGTGAGTGGATCTGCCGATTGGATCGACACGACACCGGTCGAGTCATGGTACGGCCTGTTGGGCACGTATCATGCCGACAGCCGCGCGAGTCAGGCTTCCAGCATAACCTCGGACCACATCTCGGTGAACGCCAGTTTGGGCGGCAGCACTTCGGTTGCTCTTGCTGGACCGTATGGACCGGCCGATTCTGCTGCGAGTTCCGTGTTTGAGGTGAGTTTTTCCGTGCTGGAGCCCTTGAACTATTCTCTGGACGTTTCGCGTGGTTTCTTCGGCCATGATCTGCCCTTACCGGAGTTCGACTTTTTCCTGGATTCTGCCCATCACGGCACTCTTTGGGATAACCATAATCTCACCGGTTTCGACAGCTTTTCGGGGATTCTCGTTCCAGACACTTACACCTTGCGGTTTAATGCAAGTATCATGTGCGTCGCGGATCCATTGGGCGACTTTAAGGCGGCCGATTACGGCATGGATCTGCACGTCGCACCCGTTCCTGACCACGGATCAAGCGGCTTGCTTTTGGCGGCGACGTTCGTGGGCCTTATGGTGGTGCATAGGAAGTTTATCGGTTGGCGATCGTCGCAAGGGTAGCTTTTAATAGCCGCCGCGTAGAGCCCGATCGCTCAAATTCTTGGTTCGTGGCTTAAACGGATGAAAGACGCTGCAATGACGGTCGAGGGACTTGCCCGGGGTCAATTCTCGGGTGGGAAGCGAAACGGTCGCCGGCGCGGTGATGCGTGTCGAGCGTCTGGCCAAAAGTTGAGGGCGCGCCGTGATCCCGCCGCGGCGCACACCGATGGCCCGAAGGGAATCAAATGCGCTGTGGGAACATTTGATTTCGGCCTTTTCGGGTTATGCACTCGTCAGGGGCGGACGTCCTGCATTGACTCACCGTGCCGAGATCCCGTTCATCCATCGTTCCTGGCAGGTAATGAATGCCTGCACTCCTCCACTTCCGGGTTGTGGTGCTGAACAAGATGATGGCGCGGTGATGCGAATGGTCGGTTGCGTCGGCGTTCCTCGCGGTCATTTCGACGGAGGGGAGGGCGACACAGCACTGGAGGCGTTGTCCAGGGTAACTCCAAACGGGGGCAATCTGTCGGATGGCGGCACGAACACCCTGACGATCACCGACAGGAAGTTGTCGGAATCCTTTACAGAACGCGATGACGGTCGGGAGCCCAAAAAATAAATTGAGTCACAAGTCACTTTATATCAGCTTCTTAAAAAGTGAGAGGAAACTGTGGCACGCGCCCAGCTCTATCAAAATTGCAGTTTACAATCAACACAAACCAAAATGCTACTCCACCTTCACAAACTTGCGGCAACGGCGGTAATGTCAGCGGCCTTGGCGCTTGCGATCACTCCGGCTGCGAATGCAGTTCCGACGCTCACCGTGTCTGACGGAACCACCACTCAAACGCTGACCGACGCGTCTGGAGCGGTTGTTTTTAACGGCCCAATTGGTGGCTTCATCCTCAATGTCGTAACCGGGGTCACGAAGCCGATCCTAGGTTCGGCGTCGAGTCCATTTATGGACTTAAACTTTATCAGTGTCTATTCGGGCGCAGGCCCCGGAACGCTGACCCTCACCTTCTCAGAGACCAGCTATGAACCGCTGAGTGGCACGTTTCAGTCTGAAATCGGGGGAACCCTCGGAAGCAGCCAGACGTTGACCTACAAAACCTTCTTTGATGCGGGAAATGTAATTTCGCAAACGACCACCCTACTGAGCTCGCTGGGGACGTTTACGACGAGTCCGTATTCGGACACGAAAGGCTGCGTTGGCGTCAATTGACGGACCCTATCTAGTTCTTACCCAACAGATCGTCATTACCGCGGCGGGCGGAAGGGTCCCGGTGAGTTCAAGACGGAAACGCGGTGCTCCAGTCAGTGCCCGAGGGCGGCTCGACCCTCTGCCTGCTGGGATTGACAATCGTTGGTCTGACGGTGGTGCGTGCGCGATTTGCGCGGGTCGCCTGAGCGCTCTCTATAAGTCAAACGGTTTTCAGAAGGAGGCGGTAGTTTAATACCGCCTCCTTTCTGTCGTTTGGAGGAGAATTCGTCCTCCGACGCGCGTAAGCGCCTTGCTTGGCACGAGGTGGTCGAGGCGCCTGGTTGTCGTCGGAAAAATTTACACTTTGCTGCTCCGCCGGAAAAGCTGCGGTTCTCAAACGCGAAATTTTCGAATTCAATTAATCCCTGCGGTACTTCGGGTTAAGCGCCTCACAGCTTTACGATTCAACATCGAATTGAATTGCTGGCACGCGTCCAGCTTCGGTCGCTCCGCGAACCGAAATTGTAAACCGAGCGATCACTCGATTTGCGCCCGGTCGTGCCAATCAGGGCGCTCTCCCTCCCCAAAAGCAAAACCGATGAACAAATTCCTCCCTGTATTCATTCTGTGCGCGGCGTCGTTGCCCGCGTGGGCAGCCCCCATCAGCGTCACTGCACTGAACACGCCTTACACGCAGAATTTTGATATCCTTGCCGCAACGGGCACCCCCGCCGGATGGGCATTCGAGGATTCTGACGGCCTTTACGCTGCGGGCACCGGAAGCAGCGCCACCGGAAATACCTACAGTTTCGGCGCGTCGGGATCATCAGAGCGCGCCTTCGGTTCGCTTGCCAGTAGTTCGAATGCGCCAACGATTGGCGCGCATTTCAGCAACGATACGGGAATGATAATCAATGCGCTGGCGATTTCGTTCTTCGGGGAAAAGTGGCGCGATGCCGCGGCTACTTCAGACCTTCTCGCGTTCGATTACAGTCTCGATGCGACTTCACTGAGCACGGGAAGCTGGATCGCGTTCGGCCAACTCGACTTCCTCGGCAGCAGTGTCGAGGATGGGCACGTCGGATCTGGCAGTGATTACGGAACTGGCAACACGGCGGCCTATAGGAAAGAGGTGAGTGCCACGATTTCCGACGTTCTGATTCAGGATGGACAGTCGTTTTGGATTCGGTGGAGCGACAGCAATTCGGATGGGAGTGATGATGGGTTGGCGATTGATGATTTCAGCCTTACGCCCCGTGGCGCGGCTCAGGGCGTTCCTGTTGGAGGCTCGACGGTATGGATGCTGTGGTTGGGCGTCGTGGCGATTGCGATCGCCCGGCGTGCGCGTCTGGCTGCGCCGTAGCGGCCCTCAGACCGGCGTGTGCAATTGGATTGGCGGGAGCACAGGCGTCCTCGCCTGTCGTGGCCGACGTCCCGCCGGGCACATCGAGCGTCGTTGAGAGCCGGAACTTGCCGCTGAGCGTGTACCAATCCGGTTTCTTCGCGAGACAATATTCCTTGGTAATTCGGTGCCTTTGGCGAGGACGCCAAAGCCGACAGGCGGGACGCCTATGCTCCCCAATGCTCCCGACTCCTCCGTTCTCCCATTTCCCGCGTTCTCGCGAATTCCCGCTGTTCAACTTTGAACGTTGGAAGTTGAAGGTTGGAAGTTGAAGGTTGGACGTTGAAGGTTGGACGTTGAAGGTTGGAGTTGAAGGTTGGACGTCGGTAATTGAACGGCGCGCGTTCAGCCCGGCGCAGGCAACCTCTCTCATTTCAAGCCTTGTCCCTATTTGTCGAATCCGGCATTGGCTGCGCGACGCTTCCCCTGTCTCAGTTCCCTCCGTTCTCTCCTGTCTAACCTCTGCTGCGCTCCCCGTAATGAACCCGACTCAACCCACCGCAGACGATCCCGCGTCGTCGAAGCCCATGCCGAAACCCGCGCCTGTAACTCCGTCACTCAGCCGGAGCCGCGCGATCAAGCTCGCTCTTTGGGGGGCGGCGCTTCTCGTGGTTTTTGCCAAGCCTCTCTGGGATCTTTTCCGATTGGCGCTGGCGGAGGATCTGCATTCCCACGTCCTTCTGATCCCGCTGATTTCCGGGTATCTCATCCACTCCCAACGACGGCAGTTGCCGTGGCAGGCTCCCGCTTCGCAAGGGCTGGCCTGGGCAACTTCATTTCTCGGGTTGGCAGTGGCGGGCGCTGCGCTCATCGCCGGTGGAAGGATCGAGCACTCCGCGCGGTTGGCCGCCTTGATCCTGAGCTTTGTCATCATGGTGCAGGCCCTCGGATTCGCGGTGCTGGGGAAGCGTTGGATGAAGGCGGCGACGTTCCCGATGCTTTTTTTGCTATTTATGGTGCCGCTGCCGAACGCCATGGCGGAAGGCCTGGAGACGGCGTTGAAGCTCGGTTCGGCGGAAACGAGTGATTTGTTTTTCCAACTCTCGGGGATTCCCTTTCTGCGCGACGGTGTGATCTTCCAATTGCCCGGAATTACCCTCGAGGTGGCGCAGGAGTGCAGTGGGATCCGATCGAGTTATGTCCTTTTCATTACGAGTTTGCTCGCCGGATACCTGTTTTTGCGGAGTCCGTGGCGGCGGGGAATTCTCGCCTTTGCCGTGATTCCGCTCGGACTCCTTCGCAATGGTTTCCGCATCATGGTCATCGGATTGTTGTGTGTGCATTATGGCCCGCACATGATCGACAGCATCATCCATCGGAGAGGAGGCCCGTTATTCTTCGCGCTGTCCCTGATCCCGCTGTTCGTCCTGCTCTGGTGGCTGAGGAGGAGAGAGGAGTTGGGGCGGAAGCACGGAGTGACCAGTGAGCAGTGTCCGGGGAACGATGGCGTCCTCGCCGACGCTTGAAAGACCACCAGTAAACAGGGCTCGTGATGGAATATGCTGATCGCCCTCTGAAGAACGAATCGGCGAGCGGTCCAAGCGCGAAAGCGATCACTCATGCCATTGCGCAAAACGCCTGGAACGGTGGATAATTTGTCCCTCCGGGGTTCGCCTTTACGGTCATTTCCTTTCGAATCCGATAAGCGGGGCGACCCGTTCATCCAGACCGGGGGAACATTATGGAATGGGGAATGCTTGCTTTGATCGGGCGAGTGGGATTAATCGGCGGCGTGCGTCGGGCTGCGCATCTCGAGTGCCGGGCTCGCTTCGCTTGCGCAATTCCGACCAACTCGATCAACTGCCCATCCCGCCATTTACCTTTAGCAATCATGAAATCGATCTTATCACTCATCCTCGTGTGCCTGCTCGCAGCGGGTTGTCAGACCGGAAATCCAAAGGTGCCGCTCCCACCGCCGGACAATTCGAGTTCCAATATCCTGTCGGCGGGCGACGTTGTTTCGATCGCCTTCGTCGGTTCGCCCGAGCTCAATCAGACCCAAAAAATTCGGCGCGACGGGATGCTCAACCTGCTGATGATCGGCGACGTGAGGGCGGCGGGGAAAACGATACCGCGTTTGCGCGAAGATTTGACCCAGCGCTACAAAGGCAAATTGACGAATCCGGAACTGATGCTGTCGCTCGAAAGCGCCTCCCCGGCGGTCTATGTCTCCGGGGCCGTGAACAAGGGTGGAAAGGTGGAACTGACGCGCAATCTGACCATCCTTGAAGTAATCATGGAAGCGGGCGGCTTTACCCGCGGCCTGGCGGATCCCAAGCACGTCCAGGTCATTCGCAAAATTAACGGCAAGCATGAGACGTTCGTCGTGAATCTTGCGCCGGCCATGCAGGGGCAACCGACGCGGGCGGTTTACGTGCAGGCTTACGACATCATTGTCGTCCCCGAGCGCTGGCTCTGACAAAGCGGAGGAAGGAGGACAGGACGGAGGTGCACCAAAGGTGCGGAAATCCCACAGCCCAGGCCAAGGGCGTGGGATTTTGAAAATGAAGATTCTCGCAGTCTGAAGGGCGACGATCCGAAACAGATGCGCGCAGGGATGGATTCCGGCCCTTCAGGCCGGGACGTTTTGTTTTCGTGATGACCCCAGGCCATGGGCACGTGAGCGCTAACGGTTGCGGCGAGCCCCGCCACCGGGCTGGCCCCGGTGGATTGACGATTGTCAGTCCAGCCCGACGCTCCTCGAGCGCCGCCACGGTCCTGCTCGTCAGGATCGGGCGATGATTGGGCGCACAGACCTCCGAAGTCTCAATCACCGTTCCACCGGGGCCAGCCCGGTGGTGAGCCGAGGGAAAAGAACCGATTTCTGGAGATCAATGCGGAAGCTCACCGGGGCCAGCCCGGTGGCCTCAATACACGTTGGCGCTTATGGGCTGGTGGCTTGGGCTGAAGGATCGTGGCACCGTTGGCGCCGGCGGGGTGCGGAATGCGGAATGCGGAGCCGAACGGAGTGAGACAGCCTGCGCGACAGCGCAGCCCGAAGGGGCGCGCGGAAGGTGCGAGCGATGCGGAATGCGGAGCCGAACGGAGTGAGAGAGCCGCGCGACAGCGCAGCCGAAGGGGCGCGCCGGAAGGTGCGAGCAATGCGGATTGCGGAGCCGAACGGAGTGAGACAGCCTGCGCGACAGCGCAGCCCGAAGGGGCGCGCCGGAGGGCGCGAGCGATGCGGATTGCGGAGCCGAACGGAGTGAGACCGCCTGCGCGAAGCGCAGCCCGAAGGGGCGCGCCGGAGGGTGCGAGCAATGCGGATTGCGGAGCCGAACGGAGTGAGACCGCCTGCGCGACAGCGCAGCCCGAGGGGGCGCGCCGGAGGGCGCGAGCAATGCGGAAGGCGGAGCCGAACGGAGTGAGACAGCCTGCGCGACAGCGCAGTCCGAAGGGGCGCGACGGAGGGTGCGAGCAATGCGGAATGCGGAGCCGAACGGAGTGAGACCGGCCTGCGCGACAGCGCAGTCCGAAGGGGCGCGACGGAGGGTGCGAGCAATGCGGAATGCGGAGCCGAGTGGAACGAGACAGCCTGCGCGATAGCGCAGCCCGAAGGGGCGCGCCGGAGGGTGCGAGCAATGACGAACGCGGAGTGCAGTTCCTAAGCTGATCGTGCCCTGCGCCTGCTGCTGCTCGTGCTCCTGCGGAACGAGGATCGGCGAAGTAATCAGGGTGATGAAAAGCCGACGCGCCCTCTGGGTCCGCTGGCGTCCTCGCCGCAGTGGGCGACGGGGAGAGAAAGCGCGGATCGCGGTCAGAAGATAATGCATTGAGAAAGCGGGGTCTCAGCCATCCTCCGCTCGCCAGGCACCACCAACCCCTTCCCCTCCCGCTCCAGCGCCGACGGCGCGGCGACCTCCACCTCTGTTCGCCAGCCGTCCGCCTCTCCACCCCTCCATCCTCCGATCACCGTTCACTGATCGCCTTTTTTAGATTCCCATGACTCATTTGAACGTCTGGCTTGCTGGCGGGGCGGCCGCTTTTGCAGTCGCCCTCGCCCTGGCGGCAATCATCCGTCCCCGGCGGACGGTTGCCGGCTGGTTCTTTGCGGTCGGGATGCTCGTCATCGCGGCGGAATGTACGCTGCAATGTCCGACGTTGCTTGCTCAAACGACCGAGAGAATTCGGTTTTGGGGTGCGATGGTGCTGCTCGCGAAATCATTTTCACCGGCGGTTTGGATCGCCTTTTCCATTACTTACTCCCGCGGCGATTATCGCGAGTTCCTGCGGCAGAATCGCTGGCTGCTCGCGGGATTTCTGGTGTTTCCGCCGCTGGCGGCTGGGCTTGGGTTCTCCAATTTGCTCACGATCCAGGAGGATGCCCTGGAGACGGGCATCCTTCGGTTCGGCTGGCCCGGCACCGCGCTGAATGTGCTGCTGCTGGTCGGTATCGTCCTGATTTTGGTCAATCTGGAGCGGACGTTCCGATCGGCCGTGGGGATGATGCGCTGGCGGATCAAATTCCTTCTGCTCGGGCTGGCGGTCATTTTCGGGACGCGGCTGTTTACCCGCAGCCAGGGACTCCTTTTTGGAGGACAGGAACTGGCGCTCATGGAAATCGAGGCCTCGGCGGTGATCGTCGGCTGCCTGTTGATCGGGATATCGCACGCGCGCCAAGGGTTCGCCGAAGTGGATCTTTATCCATCTCGAGCGATTCTCCAGAGCTCGATCACGGTCTTTCTGATCGGCGGTTACCTTTTTCTCGTCGGTTTGTTCGGGCAGTGGGTCGCGCGTTTTGGTGGCGGGCAATACTTTCGATTGCAAACGCTGCTGGTGCTCATGGCCGTGGCGGCGCTGGCAGTGGTGCTGCTTTCGGAGAGTGTCCGGGAAAAGATGCGCGATTTTGTCAGTCGGAATTTTCGACGTCCGCGACACGATTTTCGACAGGTTTGGACCGAACTGACCCAGCGGCTTTCGAGTGTGGCCACGGTTTCTTCGGTGTGCGGAACGACGGCCACCTTGCTTTCCGAGGTTTTTCACGCGCTCTCGGTCACGATTTGGATTCAGGAAGCCAGTGCCGATGAAATGACCGTCGCGGGCACGACCAAACTCAGCCGTCCGGAAACCGAAGACGCGAAGCTGACGCGATTTCCCATGGACGCCACGTTCGAGACGGCGCTCGTGCTGAAAGTGTATCCGTTCAATTTGGAAAAGGTCGAAGAACCGTGGGCGGAAGTGATCCGTCGGGCGAGCCGGGTGCAGTTTGATCACGGAGGGGATCGCATTGCGGTACCGCTGGTGGCCGGGAACCGCGTGCTGGGCCTGATTGTTCTCGGAGACCGCGTTCTTCATGTTCCCTTCACGGTCGAGGAACTCGATCTGATCAAGTGCATGGCGGATCAACTGGCCGCGACGCTGCTGAATATCCGGCTCAATTCCAGCCTGATGGCTGCGCGCGAGCTGGAAGCCTTCCAGACGATGTCCGCGTTTTTCGTGCACGACCTGAAGAACTCGGCGGCGTCGCTCAATTTGATGCTGAAAAATTTGCCGGTCCATTTTGATGACCCGGAATTTCGCGAGGACGCCTTCCGGGCGATTGGCAAAGGGGTCGGACGGATCAACCAATTGATCGAGCGTCTCAGCGCGTTTCGAAACACGATCGAGATCTGTCGGACAAGAATGGATCTCAATCAGCTCATCGAAGAGACCGTTGAAGGATTGGGTCCGCGTCCGGGCATCGAATTTGCCAGGAGTCTGGGGGACATTCCCCAACTGCACGTTGACCGGGACCAAATGCGGAGTGTGCTGACGAACCTCATGGTTAATGCCGCGGAAGCGATGGCGGGAGGGGGCCGGATCGAGATTGAAACGAGCGCGGCGAATGGCAACGCGCTCATAGCGATCACGGACTCCGGGTGTGGGATGAGCCCGGAATTCCTCTGCCAGTCACTGTTCCGGCCCTTCCAAAGCTCAAAAAAGAATGGGCTTGGCATCGGGATGTTCCAATCGAAGATGATCGTCGAGGCGCACGGTGGAAAAATTCGGGTGGATAGTGAGCTTGGCAAAGGCACGAGGTTTCGGATATCCCTCCCGGTGGTGCGCGAATCATGAAACCCCTCCTCTTGATCGTTGATGATGACGATGAGATCCGGACCCAGCTGAAGTGGGCTCTCAATCCCGACTACGACATCGTGTTTGCGGATTCACGCGCCGCCGCGCTGGAGAAGTTTAAAAAGCGTCCGCCCGAAGCAACGCTGCTCGATTTGGGACTGCCGCCGCATCCCAACGATCCGGTTGAGGGATTCGCGACGCTTTCCGATATCCTGGCCTGCGATGCGGAGAGCAAAGTCATCGTGGTTTCCGGGCAGGGTGAAAAGGAAAATGCCCTGAAAGCCGTGGAGCTCGGGGCCTACGATTTTCTGTGCAAACCTGCGGATTTGGAAGAGCTGCGGCTCGTGCTTGCGGCGATGCCTCTATCTCGCGGCGCTCGAGGCGGAGAACCGGCAATTGCAGGAGAAGCGGCAGGTCGAAGGATTTGAGGGCATCATTGGAACCAGTCCCCAGATGCAGGGCGTTTTCGCGGCGATCCGGAAAGTGGCCAAGGCGAACGCACCCGTGCTTTTGCTTGGCGAGAGCGGGACGGGAAAGGAGATGGCGGCGGCCGCGATCCATCGGCAAAGCCCCCGCAAAAATGCAGAATTTGTTCCGATCAATTGCAACGCCATTCCTGAAAACCTAATCGAGAGTGAATTGTTCGGGCACGAGAAAGGTGCCTTTACCGGGGCACACGCCCAGCGAAAAGGATTGGTCGAAAGTGCGTCCAATGGGACGCTCTTTTTGGACGAAATTGGAGAATTGCCAGCTCCGATTCAGGTCAAGCTGTTGCGCTTTCTGCAGGAGCACCGATTTACCCGCGTGGGCGGACGCCAGGAAATCGCCGTGGAGACGCGGATCGTCGCAGCCACCAATTCCGACCTCAAAGCGGGAGTCGCTGCCGGAACGTTTCGCGAAGATCTGTTTTTTCGCCTGGCAGTCATCGTGATCGAACTTCCGCCGCTGCGTGATCGCGGGGAGGACGTTGAGGTGATCGCGCAAGCCTTCCTCCAGCGCTACGCGGCGCAAAACGGAAAAACAGGGGTGACCTTTGCGCCGGATGCGGTGCGTGCAATCCACCTGCATCAGTGGCCCGGCAACGTGCGCGAACTGCAAAATCGTGTGCAGCGCGGGGTGATCATGGCGGACCGAAAACGGATCACGGCGGACGATTTGGAACTGACGGAGGCAGTCACTGGTTTGCCGCCGCAGACGTTGAAAGAAGCGCGCGACGCTCTCGATCGCGACCTGGTCGAGGGCGCTCTCCGACGCAACAAAAACAAAATCAGCCCGGCCGCAGCCGAACTCGGGATTAGCCGCCCGACGCTTTACGAAATCATGGAAAGAGTGGGCCTGAAGCGCGGGAACGAATCCGACTGACACCTGCCGCCCGATCAAACAGTCGTCCCTCCACCCGGGTCGGGGTACGATTGGCGCTCACAAAAAACTGTTCCGCAACTCAGGTACTATTTGATGCTACGTATGAACTTAAAACCAGGCTCGTTGATAGGATTGGTGGCGCTCTGCGCCCAGCTTTTTGTGCAGGTTGGCTGCACAAAGAAGGCGAAACTTGGCCGCGCGTTGGAGAGCGCCGATACCTATTTTCAGGCTCAGGAATATGACAAGGCGCGTATCGCTTACCTCCAGGCCCTGCAGATCGATGGATCAAATCCGCAGGCGATTGAGCGATTGGGCCTTGTCTGGTCGCAGCAGGGTTCGCCGCTGAAGGCGGTGCCTTTCTTGAATGAAACACTCAAGGTTGATCCATCCAACCGCGAAGTACGGGCTCAGTTTGCCAATGCCGTGCTCTCGATGGGCGATGTTACTCGGGCGCGTTCTGAAGCCATCGCACTTTTGGGTCAGGATCCGGGCAACGAACAGGCCCTGCTGATTTTGGGGCAGACTTCGCAGACGGAGGCTGAAGTCGCCGAAGCCGAGGCCTTCTTCAATGCTCCGGCCGCAAGCGCGCAGCCGGCGTCGCGTCTCGCGCGGGCGAACATTCTTCTCCGCCATAATAAACTGGCTGAGGCGGAAGCTTCGATCGGTGAAGCACTCAAGGCGGCGCCGGATTCCTCGACGGCGCACCTGGCCCAGGGCGGAATTCTTTTGATCAAGAAGGATCTGGAAAACGCGAGCCTGGAACTCAAAAGAGGTTCGGCGGCGGCGCCGTTGCGCTCAATTGGGCGTCTCAAATACGCAGAATTTCTGGGTCAGTCGGGAAAGGTTGACGAAGGGTTGACCGAGTTGGGGGCGGTTAACACCGAAGCTCCCGACTACCTGCCGGCCTGGATCGTCCGGGCGCGCCTCCTTTCGTCGAAAGGGGACTATGATGAAGCTTTGAAGACGCTGGAAAACGTGTTTTCCCGGGACAACGAGAATTACGATGCCCGTGTTGTTGCCGCGCAGACGTTGCTGGCGAAGGGCGATGGGGCGAAGGCGGTGGAATCTCTCGAACGGCTGGATCAAAAAATGCCCAACGTGGGGCCAACGCAGTTGCTCCTGGCTCAAGCCTACCTGGCAACGAGTGATCGCGCGAAAGCGATTGGGATCCTCGAAAAAGCGGTCGAAAGTCACCCCGAGTTTACCGAAGCCGCGACGCTTCTCGGGCAACTGCAACTCCAGAGCGGAAACCCGGATGCGGCCATTCGCACGCTTCAGGCGCTCTTGGAGGCGCGTCCCAATCTGGCGGCTGCGCAGCTTTTCCTGGCGACGGCGCTGCAAGCGGCCGGACGGCTGGACGAGGCGCTGGCCATGGCGCAAAACCTGGAGAAAACAGTGCCGAACGCTTTCGAGCCGCAGTTTCTCATCGGGGTAATCCACCAGCAAAAGGGCGAAATCGATCAGGCGCGCGCGGCGTTTGAACGTGCGATTTTAGTCAAACCGGACTATATGCCCGCCGTCGCCCAGTTGGTCATGCTCGACGTCGGGCTCAAAGATTTTGACGCCGCTAAAAAGCGGGCGGATGCGTTTGCGGAAAAGAACTCAGCTTCGCCAGCCGCGCACTTTCTGGTCGGACGGGTCCATGCGAGTGCGGGCGAATGGGAACAGGCGGAAACAGCGCTGAGTCGGGCGCTCGAGATCGATCCCGCTTTTGCACCCGCGTATGGACTCTTCAGCGAAGCCCTCGTCGCGAACAATCGTGCCCGGGAAACATTGGATCGAATGGACGCGGTTCTCGAGAAGAGCCCGGACAATGCGCGCGCCCTAATGATGAAAGGAATGGTGAACGAAAAACTCCAGGATTTTGCCGCGGCGAAGGACGCCTACGTGAAATTGTTGGCGGTTGCGCCCGACCATGTGCCGGCGCTGAATAATCTGGCTTACATCAAGGCGGTGAAGTTTCAGAAATTCGACGAAGCGCAAAAGCTGGCCGAGCACGCACGGGAGCTGCAGCCCGGAGATGAATCCGTCGCGGACACGCTGGGCTGGATCTATTTTCTGAATGGTGACTTTGCCCGGGCCTTGCCGCTGGTGCAGGAGGCTGCGGCAAAATTATCAGACAATCCTGAGGTTCAATTTCATCTCGGGATGACCAGTTCGGCCATGGGTCACAAGGACATTGCCCGAGGCGCTTTTGAACAAGCGTTGAAGTCCACCGAGCCATTCCCCGGGAAAGAAGAATCCGAGCGCCGATTGGCCAGTCTCAAGGCTGGTCAGGATGGAGAAACATCCGCCTCGAGTGCCGAACTGGCGGCGCAAGTAGCGGCTCAGCCCACCGACCTCGTTCTGAAACTTCGTCTCGCCGCGGCTTATGAAAAGGAAGGCGAGAGTTCGAAGGCCGTTGAAATTTACACGGGTGCTCTGGCCCAGAATCCAGCATTGCCGGCGGCGGCAGCCCGGCTGGCAACGATATACCTCGACTCGCTCAATCAGCCGCAGGCAGCTCTCGATTGGGCGAAAAAAGCCCGGGCTCTTGCACCCAGTAATCCCGAAGTGGCGATCATTCTCGGTCGCGCAGCCATGCGGAATCACGATGCCGTCCAGGCGTACAGTCTTCTCCGGGACACCACTCGCGGTGCAGGTCCCGAAGCCCTCTTTGATTTCGCCCACGCAGCTTATGCCATCGGAAGGGAGACGGAAGCCGTGGAGATTTTGCAAAAACTGATTTCAGAAGCGCCAGATTCGCCGGTCGTTGCCAAGGCAAAGACGTTTTCCGGTCTGGCCGCCGCGGGGGAGCAGCCGACGGCGATTGAAGGAGCGATGGCCAAACAGGCGGAGCAGGCGTCGGTGGATTATCCCGATCTCCTGGCGGCAAAATTCGTGGTTGCCCGGTCTCTCAGTGAGCAATCGAAACCCGGGGACGCTATACCGATTCTCGAGGAGGTCGTGTCCGATTACCCGGAATTCTTTGCGGCTCAGCGGGAGTTGGCGCGGATTTATGCCGGAATGCCGGACAAGCTCGACCGAGCCTATGAACTCGCGAGCAAGGCTCGGAAAGCGTCGCCCGAGGATTCGCAGTCGGCGCGAGTTCTGGCCGCGATTTGTTTTGGCCGAAAAGATTTCGCGCAGACACGGCAGTTGCTGGAGTCGATGGACAAACCGGATTCTCCATTGGAGGCGGGCGACCTTTTTTATCTGGGCATGGCTCAGTTTGAGTTGAAAGAGCCGGCCAAGAGCCGGGAGACTCTCCAACGCGCCCTGGACGCAAAACTTGGCGAACCACAGGCGATCGAGGCACGTAAAACGATAGAGGCGGTCAAGAAAACCAATGCGGTCCCCGGTGGTTAACTTTTCGCTCGGCCGGGTGCCGGAGCGCTGTGGACCGCAGCAATCTGGGGCGCAAAGTCGCGTTGCAAGTCATCCCGCGTTCCTCTTGTGACGGTTGTCGGTGGCTGGGCATTGAGGCCCAGAAACACCAGAATTCGAAGACCGCATGGGCTAAGTGCTCATGCGGTTTTTTTGTGCGTTTGTCTGACTCCGGGCCTGATATGCGGTTCGGACCAGCCTGCTGCGCATCGATTCGATGGAAGCGGTCCCCAAAACGGATTTAGCCTCCAGACCGTCGAAAAACCTTACACTTCTCTCGGCATGGGTTGTAACGTGGTATTCACAAAACGTTTACGATAAGACACTTAAAATAAAAAGTTAAAAGTGGTATCTTTCGTGCTCCTTAAGAAAGAGTAGACCCGCGTTTTCGCATCGTTTTGTCGAAATGCCTGTTCTCGCCGTCATGGCCTATAGCAACTGGAGTTTGACAAACTGGGGGCCGCGCGGGCTTTTTGCTCGCGCGGCCTTCCACGTTTACGGGAAATGTCGCTTTATGTTCCCAGAGCCCGCCCCTTGAATCGGCAACTCGCCGGACCCGGGCTTGACCGCCTCCGCTCGCCTGCCCCACCTTCCGCCCGTGACGGTCTCTGACGACGCTCATTGGTATTGCCTGAAAACTCGCCCCAAGCGGGAACACATCGCGACGGCGCATTTAAAGCAGCTCTCCGAAGTCGAGTCCTTTAACGTTGGCCTGAGGGTCCAACGACCGACGCGGCGCGGTTTGCGTTGGTTTTCGGAGTCACTCTTTCCGGGATACCTGTTCGCCCGCTTTGATTTTGCGCAGAGCTTTCGCGCCGTTCAGGCCTGCAACGGCATTCATGCCATCGTTCATTTCGGAACACGGTACGCTGTGGTTCCATCCGAGATGATTGAGGAGTTACGCCGTTTGGGAGGCGAGAAGCTGGAGATCATTGTTCCCAATGTGATCGAGATCGGCAAAGAGGTGGAAATCGCGGAAGGACCATTTGCCGGGTTGAGTGCGATTGTCACCCGCGCTTTGCCCGGTCGCGAGCGGATCCAGATTCTCCTTAACTTCCTGGGCCAGGAGGTGAAGACGGAGATCAGCCGGCATTCCGTGCTGGCTCGGACGGAAAACAGCTTCCCGAGCTTTCTGCAGCGTTCGACGGATGGCCAAGCCCCGGGCAGTTCGACCAAACACGCCGGGCCTCGCTGACAATCAAAAATCAAGCACGTCTTCTGAGGGCACTGGCGCGCGCAAGGGCTCCGCGCGCCTGGGGGCGAGGATGGGCACCTTGAGCGTGATCCGAGTGCCGGCCTGGGATCGGCGATGAATTTCCAGCCCGCCTCCCATGGCCCAGGCGCGTTCCTGCATTCCCATAATCCCCAGGTGACCGGATTCCCGAACGTCTTTCTGAGAAATGCCACGTCCGTTGTCTTCGACTTTCAAGACGAGTTCATCCTCACGCTCGCCGAGAATGACTTTGACTCGTGAAGCTTTGGCGTGGCGCGCGACGTTGGTCAGAATCTCCTGCAGAATGCGGAAAACGCCCGTCGATAGACTGGCGTCGAGCGAATCGACTGCGCCAATTTCGAGGTCATAGCGCAGCCCGGCGCGCTTCGAGAATTCTTCCATGTGAAATTCGATGGCCGCTTTCAGACCCAATTCGTCGAGCAAGGGAGGGCGCAGGGCAGAGGATATCCGGCGCACGGTCGTGAGGGTCGAGTCGATCATCTCCGCCATGCCTGCGATTTTCTCGTCCAAAGGGCCACGTTGCTCGTCGTCCACCAGCTTCGCGAGGCGACCCGTGAGCCATGAGAGGTCGAGCTTGAAGAGGGTCAGCGCCTGTCCCAATTCATCGTGAATTTCACGCGCAATCCGAGATCGCTCCTCTTCCCGAATATTCTGGCTCCGCGCCGCGAGATCGCGCAGTTGGCTCCAGGTATCGTCTCGTTCGCTGGCGGTGTCTTCGGCCCGTTTTAGTGCTTTCTGGTATTCCGAAGTGATGATGCCATTCGCTCCGGAGCGCGCCCGCTCTGAGAGCGTAAGCAGCACTTGCATTTCGCTCCCGGCAAACGGCAATTTGGCCAGCCGCCATCGTGCTGCAATTCGCCCTTGGGCTTTGTCCGGAAATCGCGCATCTCCCACGATTTCCTGGCTTCGGCCGGCCAGAATATCCTGCATGGCAGTGGCGACAGGTCCGAGTGGTGCGTCGACCGATTGGTTGGTCACCGGGAATGCCATCTGACACAGTTCCTCGATGGTATAGCCGAGCATGGCGGACGCCGCTTCGTTCGCCCAACGAATTTGTCCCGTCCGGCTTAAAAGCAGGACGGCTTCGTCCTGCGGCATGGTTGTGATCTCAGCGCTGGAATCGTTCATGGGAACCGTCGAATTCGCACATGGAATGTCCAAGGGCGTCATGCCGACTCGACCGGTTGAACCAAGGAGAATGGAGTTCACGCCTTTCTGCCAAGAACTTTCGATTTGAGGTCGATGACGGGAAACCGCGTGCGGGAAAGGCCCGCTTGCGTTCGTCCGTTGTGCTGACCGATGATTTTCGCTCAAAGTGTTCCCCTTCTTCCCCATGAAAATCATCGCCCGTTTGCTCATCGTTGCCGGCGCTATTTCCACCGGACTTGCTGCCGGCATCCCGGTTCGCGACGGGCTGGTCCTTCACTTTGATGCGGCGGAACAGTCCGCGGCCCGGCAGAGGGCCTCGCTCCCCGCGCTCACCTCGAGTGCACCTCTGGATCGATGGGTGACGACCGCGCCTCCGGAGAGCGTGCAATCGCAACCGTTGGCGGCAGCGCGCCCGATATTTCGCCAGGCCGAATCGGAGGCGTTCGTGAGCTTCGATGGGAAAGACGACTTTCTGCCGATCGGTGGGGCGCGCCAGCTTTCCCCGGCTGTCACCATCTTTGTGCTGGCGGCACCGCGCGGAAACGCGGGTCAATTTTCCGCGCTCTTTTCCTGCGCCGAGGCGGGGCAGAATGACTACACCAGTGGCCTAAATCTCGATTTGGGCCCGAACGCATCCGATCAGCTCAGCGTGCTCAATGTCGAATCCGCCGGCGCCGGTGGATTCCGGGACTGGCTCGAGCCGGCGAAGAATTTGGCCGCGGAATTGCCTTTCGAGAATTTCCACGTTTTCACCGTTCGCTCGCGGATCGGAGAAAAAGGTAACGAGCTTTTCCTCGACGGGATTCAGCTCGGCGAACGGACGCGGCTCGAATCGAACATTGGCCTCGACGAAATGGCGATCGGGGCGCGCATATGCTCGAACGATCCCGCCCAGGCACCGTTCGCGCAGGGTTTTTTCCATGGAGATATCGCCGCGGTGCTCGTTTACAACCGCGCACTTGATGATCGAGAACGCGAACAAATCGAGCAGGCCTTGTTTTCGCGCACGCCGGCCTTGAATGCCCTTGCGGCGGGCGGCTCTGGACACGCGCTCGAAGCCATCGCCAATCCGCCGCCAGTGCAAATGCTCGTGCCGGGTTTCACGGTGCATGAAGTGCCGTTGAAACTCACCAATCTCACCAGCATTCGCTATCGGCACGACGGCAAATGCGTCGCGCTCGGTTACGACGGCCGGCTTCATTTGCTGACCGATTCAAACGGCGATGGTCTCGAGGATCAGGAAAAAATATTCTGGGACCAGAGCCCATTGCGGGGTGCCATCGGTATCGCCTTGCTCGGAGCGAATGATCCTCGGGGCGACGGGGTCTTTGTCGCGAGCAAAGGGAAAGTTTCGCTCATCCTCGACCGGGATCGCGATGGCCGCGGTGACGAGGAAATCGTGGTGGCCACGGGGTGGAAGGAGAATTTCACCAATGTCGATGCCACCGGTCTGGCCGTGGATCCCAAGGATGGTTCGATCTATTTTTGTTTGGGTGTCGAGGACTTCTCAAATCCCTATCTCATCGATCGCGCGACGGGCCAATCGCGGTTCAAGCTCTCGACTGATCGCAGTTCGATCCAGCGCGTGACGTCCGACTTTTCCAAACGCGAGACCGTTTGCACCGGCGTGCGGTTCGCCTGCGCTCTCGCGTTCAATCGCCAGGGCGATCTCTTTGCCTCGGAGCAGGAAGGCGCGACCTGGCTGCCCAATGGCAATCCGTTAGACGAGCTCCTGCATGTTGTCCCCGGTCGGCACTATGGCTTTCCGCCGCGCCATCCGCGTTACCTTCCCGAGGTGATCGACGAACCCGCGGTCATGGAGTATGGCCCGCAGCATCAGAGCACGGTCGGCATGATTTTTAATGAAAGCGTGAATGGCGGGCCGGTGTTTGGTCCAGCGTCCTGGGCGGGCGACGCGATCGTTTGTGGCGAATCTCGCGGTAAACTTTACCGCACCCGGTTGGTCAAAACCGATCAGGGTTACGTCGGGCAAAATCAAATCATCGCCTGCCTCGGATTGCTCACGGTCGATTCCTGCGTGACGCCGCAGGGCGATTTACTCGTCGCCTGCCACAGTGGTCCGCCGGACTGGGGGACCGGTCCGGCTGGGGAGGGGAAGCTTTTCAAAATCCGTTACGCCAAACGCGATGTTCCGCAACCCGTGTTCGCGTGGGCGTCGGCGCCGGATGAATTTCGGGTGGCGTTCGATCGACCGCTCGATCCCGCGGAGTGGGCGGGAGCAAAAGACAAAGTCAAGATCGAGGCCGGCCGCTACGTCAGCGCCGGAGATCGATTTGAAGTGATCCGTCCGGGCTATCAGGTGGTGCGCGATCAATTGGCTGCGCCGCGCCGCTGGGTCGATCTGCAAAGCCTGTCGCTCGATGCGGATCAGCGCACGCTCGTCCTGCGTGTGCCGCGGCAGACGGAGCCGGTGAACTATGCCATCACGCTCCCGCTGCCGTCATCGTGGCAGACGGACGGCGGCATTCCGCAGCGCCCCGAGATGGATCTCGCGCTGCTGCTCGACGGCGTCGACGCTAAACTGGGTGGGGATGGAAACAGCGTGAGCGTTGTTTTACCGCATCCTTCGATCGGCGTTTCAAAAGCGCTCACTGCCGGGTCCATCGCGCACGATGCGTTCTTTGATCGGCTCGGAAAAAAGGCCGCGTCGGTTTCCATGCAGCTCCGTGGGCAGGTGGATGTCTCGAATATTTTTGTCCCGCTGACGCAGCCGGGTTCCGTGCTCGATTGGGATCCATCAACGGACACCTTTGCCAGACGGTTGATGGCCGTGCGCCAGGATTTCGATTCGACACTGCCGGCCGACTTGCCGCTTCAATCCGTGCCCGATGCAACTATCCGGGCGTTTGATATCGGCTTTCCCAAGGGCGCGAACACGACGGGCTCCGGTTTCTATTTTGCGCTCGACGACCGCCTGCGTCCCATCGCGCTGTCGCGTTTGCGGGTTCCGTGGGCGGACTCCTCGACCCGTGCAGCACGGCCGGTCGATCCGGGAAAACGCGACGACGTGAAAGGAAACTGGCTGGCTGGGCGCCGGCTTTTCTTTGGCCAGGCCGCCTGCGCCACATGTCATCAAATTGAAGGGGAGGGCGTCGCTTTTGGTCCGGATTTGACCAATCTCATCCACCGCGATCGCGCCTCAGTTTTGCAGGACATTCAACAACCGTCCGCGACGATCAATCCGGAGCAGGTAGGCAGCACCGTCACCTTTGCGGACGGCAGTTCCGTGGCGGGAATTGTGGCCACGTTGACCAAGGACGAAATCGTGGTGCGTCTGCCGGGAGGCGTCGAAATGAAAAAGCCCCGTTCACACGTGGCCCGAATTGAGCCGTTGAAAACGTCACTGATGCCGGAGGGACTAACCCAGGCCCTGTCGGCCGAGCAGATGGAAGACCTGCTTACGTTCCTGCTCACGCGTCCGCTCGAGCCGGCGCCCATCACCCGCCTGGATCCGCGAATGCCGCCGGCCCGAAAACATGCGGACCTCGCTCCATTTCTGACGGCAACAAGTACAACGCCCGCCGGCGCGAAGCAGTTGCGCATATTGCTCGTCGCCGGGGAAAAAGACCATGGGGTGAACGAACATGATTACCCGCTTTGGCTGGAACGTTGGTCGCGTTTGCTCGGGCTGGCGGACGGCGTGACGGTAACGACCTGCACGTCCTTTCCCACCCGCGAGCAATTCGCCGGGGCGGACGTCACCGTCTTTTACTCGCGCAATGAGGGTTGGAATCCGGAGGCAGCGGCGTTGCTCGACGAATATCAAAAGCGTGGCGGTGGTCTCGTCTATCTCCATTGGAGCATGGAAGGCGGCACGCATGCTGACGCGCTGGTGGAACGAATCGGTCTGGCGACATCCGGCTCGGCGTTCCGCCACGGCCCCGTGGAATTGAAATTTCCAAATCCCGAACACCCGATCACGCGCGGTTTCGATCGGCTCGACCTCGTGGATGAGACCTATTGGAACCTGCGTGGCGATGAATCCCGGCTGAATGTGCTCGCGCGAGCGACCGAGGAAGGTGCGCCCAAGGTTCAGCTCTGGGCTTTCGAGCGTGGGAAGGCCCGCGTCTTCGGTTCCATCCCCGGTCATTACACCTGGACGTTCGATGATCCGCTTTACCGCATTCTGGTTTTGCGCGGGATTTCCTGGGCGGCGCGGGAGGCGAATGTTGATCGCCTGCTCGAACTCGCCACGGTCGGTGCTCACATCGCGCCGTAGCAAAGGCGCGCGCAACGTGGGACGGGTTTGCAACCCGTCGAGGCAGGATGGGCGCAGGCGGCGGGAGGGAGCGGAGGGCACACACGCCAGCCGCCTCGCTTCACTCGCCCCCGACGAGTTGCAACCTCGTCCAATATTCTCCCCGATCAGAAATTTCGCGTTGAAGATTCGTGGGTGTTCATGCGCGCGGAAATTGTGTAAAGATTTTCGGGAAGTTTCCGCCCCGTTTTTGATGAGAATCCCGCCGATGACTTATGTGTCCGCCGTGGCTCTGTTCCTGAGCCTGGTTGACGCCACCCGCGGACAGGGCGCCGAGGCGATGACGGCGGAGGAAATGCTCAACCAGGCGAAGCGGGATTACGCCGGTGGAAAATGGGAATCCGCCGCGGCCGGTTTCGATCACTTTATCTCCGATTACGGTGCCCGCGAGGAAACTCACGCCATCGTTTCGCGGCTACGCTTTCCCCTCGCGCGCTGCTACCTCCAGCTCGGGAAATTCCCCGATGCGCTCGCAGCCATCGAGCAGGCATTGAAGGTCGAGCCGCCACCGCCGGTGGCGGAACTCCAGGAGCTGACATTCTGGAAAGGGGTCTGCCAGGTGCAGGGCGAGGACCACGCGGCGGCTCGGAAAACGCTCGAGCAATTTGTCGGCATGTTTCCCGAGCAGGCCTGGCGGCAGCCGATCCAGGTCGCACAGTTTCCGGCCGCCCGGAATATTCCCGAGGCTTTGCTGTTGGCCGGAAATACGCTGTTGCTCGAGAAAGAGTTTTCGGAAGCGGCGGAGTTCCTGGGTCGCGTGCAGCAACAATTCGACGGCCAATATCGCGGCCGGGCCACGGCTTTGCAGCTGTATGCTCTCATGCAGGCAGGCGAAGATGAGAAAAGCTTCGCCCTGATCAAACGCGAGTATCCGCGGCTCGAGGAAATGATTCAGATTGCGACCTTTCAGGTTCTGACTCTGGACCTGGGGTCGCGATTTCTTGAACGCGGGGAGAATCGAAACGCGATCGCCTGTTTCATCCGCATCTGGCCGGCGGCCCGCCTGCTCGCACTCCAGGAAAAGCGGCTCGACGCGTTGCAAAGCCGGCTGGCAGCGCTGGAAGCGAATCCTCGAAGTGACGCTTACATGCGGCAGATGCTGGCACAGTTGATTGTCAAAGTTCAGCGCGAGACGAAGCACTTTCGGGCAATCGAGAATTTCGACTCGGCCGTCCGCTTGCGGCTGGCGACGGCGTTTCAATCCATGCATCGCTATCGGGAAACGGCGCTGGTGCTCGAGGGCATGCTTCGCGAGCTGCCCGCTGATCCGATTGTCGAGAGTGCCAGTGTTTCGCTGGTGCAATGTTGGGGCCAGATCGAACGCTGGCCAAAGGTGGTCGAGGCGGCGGATGGTTTTGCGCAAAAATTCCCGCGGTCGAAACCTCTTCCGCTGGTCCGCTTTTTTCGCGGCATCGCCTTGCAAAAAGACGGGAAGCATGACCAGGCCATCGAAGGCTTTCACCAATTGGCTGCGGACTTTCCGACCAGCGAATTTGCCCCGCGCGCTCTTTTCATGGAAGGATTCACGCAGCTCCTCGCGGAGCGGCCGCAGGATGCGATCCATTCCTTCGAGAAGTTTGGCGCGGAGCAGTCCGCGCACGAGCTGGCGGATGCGGCGGCATACTGGACGGGCGTAGCCTGGTCCCTGGATCATCAATTCGCGCGCTGTCGGGAGGTGATGGATGACTATTTAACCCGATTCCCGCGGGGGCAGTACCGTGGCCTGGCTGTTTTTCGCAAAGCCTATGCGATCCATTCGTTGCGCGATTATGATCGAGGCATCGAGGAGTTGCGTGCCTACCTGCGGGCATTTCCGGGCCATGAATCGAATAGCGAAGCGCTCATTCTCCTCGGTGACGCCTTGATGGCGACGGGCGAACTTGAGAAAGGCATTGCGGCGTTGAAACGCATTCCCCCGGAGGACACCCGGTTTTACGAGGAGGGTTGGTTCAAGATCGGAAAGGCATTGAAACTTATGGAGCGCCCGGACGATCTCCGCGCTCACATGCAGCATTTTGCCGATGAGAATCCGCACAGTTCCCGTCTTGGTGAGGCTGTGTACTGGATCGGCTGGGTTTATCGTCAGCAGAATGATCCGGAGAAGGCACGGGCCATCTATTGGGATACGATTGGCCGGCATGGAAATGATGCCAGCAGCCGGAGCATCGATGATCTCTTCCCGGCGCTGGCCAGGCTTTACCGCGGTGAAGACGAACGGCGCCAATACCTGATCCGACTCGAAGATCTCGCCACGCAGGCTACGCAGAACAAGCAGACGACGCTGGTCATGCGGATGAAGTGGGCTCAGGCGCGCGAACTTCAGCGCAGTGACTCATCGAAGGCGCAGCGGCTCATGATTGAAGCGGCTCAGGCGGCGCCGGTCGAATCCACGAATCCGCTTCTGCTGGCGGACTTTGCCCGCGCCCTGGCCGATGCTGGCGAAGAAGAGAAGGCCCGGCAAATGTGGCTTGATTTGCTGAAATGGAACCCACGGGCCCCGCAAAAAGATCAGGCACTGGCCGCGCTGGGCAAAATGGAACTCGCGCGGGGAAACGAAGTGGCGGCCCTGGAATATTTTGCCCGTTTCGAGGACGAAACACTCGGGTCACCGTTGCGCGGTGAAATTCTCCTCGCGCGAGCTGATCTGCTCATGGCGCGTGGGGAAGCAGTGGCCGCACGCCTTTGCCTGGAAAACCTTCTGGAGGACAAGGCGACGCCGGGGCAAAAAAAGTCGGAGGCTCTTTTCCGTATGGCGGAGATGCAAATGCGGAGCCGAAAACCAGAGTTGGCTATTCCTTACTATCAAAGAATCTATGTCATGTATGGCCGTTGGCCGGAGTGGGTGGCCAAAGCCTACCTCCGCAGTGGCGAAGCATTCGAGCAATTGGGTGATCGCGACGCGGCCCGCCGCACCTATGAGGAAATGGTGGGGAACGAAGCGTTGATCGACCGACCCGAGACCGACGAGGCGCGGCTGCGTCTCGAGAAGATCGGCGAAACCCATCCCACCCTGCCGGACGCATGAAGGTCGCGCTGGCAGTCCTGGCCGCTTTGTCGCTGTCGCCGCGGGCGAACGCTCAGTCCGGGACCGCTGGTGTCGAGGCCCCGACCAATCTGGATACGATATTCCTTCGCGACGGACAGCGCCGCGCGGGACGGGTGACCAAGTTGGATGCGGAAAGCTTTACCTTCGAAGTTCCGCTGGTGGCGGGCCAGCCGGCGGCGATCGTCAGCATTCCACGATCAAGGGTCAGTCAGGTCGAGTTTGCTCCGAATGAGGCGCGAGAGCTTTATCTCCAAAAGTCCACTCCGGCGCAGATTTCAGAGATCGAGCGCTGGTTTCGGCAACAGAAAGATTTCCTGGCCATTCCCCGATCGCCCATCGGACGCGTCGGTGTCCGGCTCGGTGAACTCCGGTTGGCGAACGGCGAAGCGGAATCCGCGCTCGCGCTTTTTCAGGAAATCGAGCGCGCAAGTTGGAGTGAGGACGATCGGTTCAAAGCGCGCCAGGGGCGTTTGCGGGCGATGATCGCCATTGGTCGCGCGACAGAGGCGATCGAGGAAGCCCGGGACCTGGCAAAATCTTCCACGGCCCCGGAGATCTTGATCGAGGCGAATTTCATTTTGGCGCAGGCTGCGGATAAGGAGCTGCGGAAACTCACCGAAGAAAATCCTCGGTGGATGGAGGATGATCGTATCCGGCCGAAACGCGATCGGCTCTATCATCAGGCCGTCGATCATTACCTGCATCCCTATCTTTTCTTCGGCTCCCGCGCGGAGCCGAGTGCCCGAAGCTTGTGGGAGCTCGTCCAACTGTATGAATTTGTAAACGACCATCAAATCGCCATCGAAACCGCGAGGGATCTAATTGCTTTGTATCCGGAAGCGGAGCCCGCCGCGGAGGCACAACGCTGGATGGCCGCGCTGCCTCCGGAGCCAGCCACCATAGACTATGAACATGAAGCCGACGCCCCAAAACCCCGTCCCTCCAATCGTATCCAACCGTAGAGTATCCGCGCTCGATCCCGGCTCCGTCCTGACCTGCCGGGTTCGGCAGGGTCTATGGCTGGTGTGCGTCATCGCGATTCTGCTGCTCGCCTTCGACTCTTTCGGGCAAGGCGATCCGAAATTGCCTGCTACCGCTCCGGCGGTGCCGGAACAGCGATCCGCCCCCATTGAAAAGTCACTCCTTGATCTGTTTCGCACGGGCGGTCCGCTGATGTGGCCGCTCCTGGCGTGTTCCATCGGGACAATTGCTGTTTCCGTCTATTGTTTTGTGCAAATCAAATCGAGCCGCATGATGCCGCGCACTCAGGTCGACGCGGTCGGACATCACATGCAGCGTCGCAATGCCAACGCGGCTTATGAATTATGCCAGAACAACCCCAATTCTTTTGCGCGTACGATATCGGCGGCTTTGCTGAAGGTAAACTTCGAGCGCGATCTGGCCAACAAAGCGAGCATGGAGCAGGCGGCGGCGGAAGCATTGGCGGATGAGGAGACGAAACTGATGCTCTGGGTTAACTACTTGAACGTTTTCGCCACCATCGGTCCAATGCTGGGTTTGCTGGGGACCGTGACCGGAATGATTACGAGCTTTGATCAATTGGCGGCTGGGAGATCGGAACCGCAGGATTTGGCCGGTGGCATCGGGGAGGCCATGCTCACAACCGCAGCCGGGTTGATTGTCGGCATCCCGGCCATGTTCGCCTATTTCTACTTTCGCAATCTCCTGAATTTGATCATCTCGAATCTGCAGAAGCGGGTGACATTCATGATCGATGTCTTGTCCGGGGAATTGAAGCTGGCGAGTGCGGTCCAGGAACTCGAGGAGCGGGGAGCTGTGGAAACCGTATCCGTGCGCGAAAGCTAGCCATGCAAATCAAGCGCAAACTTTCTGACGAAGTGGGCTTTCAGCTCGCGCCGATGATCGACATGACTTTCCTGCTGTTGATCTTCTTCATGGTAACGAGCAAACTCTCGAAGGAGCAATTGAAGGTGGAAATCAAGCTGCCCACGGCGAGCAACGCCGTCATTCCGGCCAGTGTTAGCGATCGGGACATCATCAGCATTGATGACGCGGGAGCGTATTGGGTCGGGCAGCGCATCATTTCGCGCGGGGAACTGGCTGCGTATTTGAAAAGGCGCCTCATCGACTATCCGCCACTGCGGCTTTATGTCCGGGCCGATCGGTTGACCCCAGGTCGAAAGATTAAAGAGTTCATGCGCATGGCAGCCGAAGCCGGAGCCGTGGACGTGATTTTTGCCAGTTACCAAAACTAGCAACGCGCGACCATGAATCTTCGTCGCCGTGACATGCAGACCGTGGAAATGCAGATGGGTCCGATGATTGATATGGTGTTTCTGCTGCTGGTCTTCTTCATGGTGAGCGCCAAACCACAAAAACAAGAGAGCGACATCAGCCTCGGACTGCCCGGCACAGTGTCGCAGGAAGAGGCATTGGATATTCCCGATGAGCAAAGGATTTTAATCGAGGAGAATGGTCAGGTGGTGCTCAACGAACTCCCCGTTGATTCGCCCGCGAGCCAGGACTTGCCGACTCTGCTGGGTACGTTGAAGCGCTTCAAGGAGGCCTCCGACGCGAACAAAAGCGATCCGTTGATCACGATCGATGCCCGCGATAACGCCCGACATCAACGGATCATCGATGTCCTGAACGTCTGCGCCAAGGCGGAGATCACTGGAGTCACTTTCGCGGACGAACCCGCCGAGGAATAGCATGATGGCCGGTGGAACCAGCGCCTATTTTGAGGAACAGCATCCGAAGTCGCGCCGGCGCTTGATCGTGTCGGTGATCATCGGTGCGATCATCCTGCACGTCATTGCCGGGATCGTGGCCGGGATCATCATCGTGGCCCGCTATTTCCAACCTCCGCCGGCGACCTTTGTCGTGCAGCGAGACATTCGTCTGCCGGCGAAAGAACGGGAACATCAGATGAACATGGCGGCCTTTGAAGCCATGGCCCCGAAACCAAGTTTCAATGATAAGCTGCAAAGCATGCGTCCGACCGCATTCGCGCTGCCCGACCTGCCCAAAGTGCCGCTCGATCAAATGTTCCCGCTCGATCCCAGCGCCATCGTTTCGGATCAGGTCAACAGCATGGCGGGGAGTGCCGGACTGGGCGCCGCCGGCAGTGGTTTAAGCGGACTCGGAGGCACGGGCAAAGGCGTTACCTTTCTCGGTGTCACTACGGACGCTCGGCGCATCCTGCTCATGTATGATGTCTCGGTCACGGTGGCCAAGGCCGCGCAGCGTGCCGGCTTTCCCATGACGCGGGTGCGTGAGGAGACGGAGAAATTGCTTTCGGGGTTGGGGCTTAATGTTCGATTCGGCATGGTCGAGTTCGCCCGCAACTACGCGTTCTTCCGGGATGAATTGCTTCCGGCGACGGATCCCAATCGCGCCGCCGCCCGGGAGTGGCTCGGAAAGTATTTTGCCGTGGACGGCTCGATGCCGCGCAATGTCCCGGATACGGTTCGGGGCAGCCCCGGATTCCTGGAGGTTTTGCGGAAGGGCTTTGCTCTCCAACCGGATGCGATCTTCATCATCGCCGATGGCGATTTTCAAAGTGGTTCCGGCACCACGGTTCAAATCACCACCGACGAAATCGAGGATACCCTCGAGGAGCTGCAGAAATCCCGGTCCAAACCGGCGGCAATCCACTTCATCGGAGTGGGTATGAAACCTGACCTCGAACGTGGCATCCGACGGGCTATTGCCCGACATGGTGGGGGTGGAAAGGTCACTGAATTGAGGAAATGAATGAAAATTGATATGAAGAGAGACATGGATCAGAAGCGTAAACTGGTGTCCAAAATTCGTTACCTGGCCTTCTCGGTCGTACTGCTCCTGCTCGGGCCGCGAGCGCCGGCAGAATTCATCCTCGGCGACGGGGACAAGGTCGCGTTCCTCGGGGATAGCATCACGGCTGCGCGCGGCTACACGAAGATCGTCGAGCACTACACGCTGATGCGGTTTCCGGACCGGAAGATCCGCTTCGTCAATGCGGGGCAGGGTGGTGACACCGTGGCGGGTTCTCTCGACCGTCTCGAACGCGACGTATTTGCCGAAGGGGCCACGGTCGTGACGGTGGCCTTTGGCGTTAATGACATCGGCTGGGGCATGAAAGCCGACGCCGAGCACCGGCAGCGCTATCTCGACGGCATTCGCCAATTGATCGAGCGATGTGGCCAACGTGGCGTGCGGCCGATCATTTGTTCGCCAGCGATCACCGCGGAAGATCCGGACAAGGCGGAGTCCGGATTTTTGCAAAACATGGCCGATGAAGGCCTGGCCGTGGCGCGGTCTTTGGGAGCACAGACGATCGACCTTCAACGTGGCATGCGCGAGATCCAGCGCAGGATCATCAAAGCCAACGCCGGCGAATCGGACCCGAGCAAGCATACGCACCTGCATGTCGCGGACGGAGTCCATCTCAATGACCTCGGTCACCTTGCAATGGCTTACGCGATGCTCAAAGGCTTGGGGGCGCCGGCCGACGTGTCTTCGGCCACGATCGATGCGGCCTCGGGGACGGAGGTCGAGAGTGCGGGCTGCACCATCTCGGAGGTCGAGAAACGTGGAGATGTTTTCTCCTTCACCCGGCTCGATGAAGGCTGGCCCCTGACGCTCGGACCGCTCAGTGCCTTGAACTTTCGGTGGGTTCCCATTCCGGACGGCATCAATGGATTCAAACTCAAGGTTACAAACCTGCCACTTGGTGCATACGAGATCACGGCGGGTGACCGTTCGCTCGGTCGTGTGACCGCGGAGGCGCTCAATCGCGGAGTCAATCTCACGACCATGACGGCCGATCCGTGGCAGCCCGGCGGCCCGTGGAATGTGCAGTCGGATATGGTGAAGGATTTGGTCGAAGCCCGGGACCAAGTTTGGGCGGCGGATCGACAGCGCGAGCGTTTCGGGGCGGCCCACCCAGCGCCGGACCAGTTGGCCGCCGACTTTCACAAACTCGACGATCAACTCGTGGTCCTGGAACGTGCCACCGCCAGACCTTATGCCTATCGCGTCACACTTCGCCCGGCACCGAAGCCAGAGACTGAAAAGGAGCCGGCCTCCATTACCGTTCGCGAGGGGATCGAGTATGGTGCTGCCGACGGCACCAGGCTGTTTCTTGATGTCTATCTTCCCAATTCGAATGCGGCACAAAAACGGCGGCCTGCAGTCCTCCTGGTTCATGGTGGCGGGTGGGAGGGTGGATCGCGGCGGGCTGACTACATGGTGGAACTCGGACGGGCGCTGGCACGGGCGGGCTTCGTCGCCTTCAACATTGACTATCGGCTCGTCAGACGCCCGCAGGGCAGTGAACCGGCGGGCAATGCGTATCCGGCCGGGCTCGATGATTGTCAGCGAGCGGTCAGATGGGTGCGCCAGCACGCGGACGACTACAGTGTGGATCCGGACCGGCTTGGAGCTCTGGGTGACTCAGCGGGCGGTCACCTCGTGTCGCTGCTCGGCACGCAGGAGACGCGGGCTGATTCGTCTCCCGAACTCGCTCCTTATTCGAGCCGGGTGAATGCCGTCGTCGACATCTTCGGTCCGGCTGATTTCACGCAGCCGTTACCCGAGATCGATCTGGCAGGAGTGACGCCACGGCAGATGGTTCGGAATTTCGTGGGAGACGATGCGGCGCAGATCCGCGAGGCGTCGCCCATTTTTCACGTCAATGAAAAGGCACCACCCTTTCTTATCTTTCACGGCATCGAGGACAACATTGTGCCCATCGAGCAGTCGCGCCGATTTCAAGCGGCCCTGAAGCAAGCGGGCGCGGATGTCGAGCTGGTCGAATTTTCGGGTGAGGGCCACGGATTTTCTCCTCCCGTTCAGGCGAAAATGACCCAGCGCGCGATTGCGTTTTTCGAACGCACCCTCGGTCAATGACGAGAAGCGCTTCCTGTCTGGAAATCGCGCCGGACAGAATTGATCTGGCTCGCGTCCTCAGGAATTTTGGATAGAAGGCGACTGTTCCCACGAAACTATGAAATATCACATTGCCACCCTCCTGTTCATTTCCGGCGGTCTCACCATCTCGTCGCTACGCGCGGCCGAGACTTATGAAATTGATCCGACCAAATCGAAGGTCACGTTCACCATTGATAACAAAGCTCCAGGTTCCAGCGGCTACGAGCCGGTGCCGGGATCATTTAAAGAATTCGCCGGCACGGCGGTATTTGACAAAAGTGATCCATCCAAAAGCTCTGTGACGATGGAGGTGAAAACCGCGAGCATCGATACGGCGAACAAAAAGCGGGACGACCATTTGCGGAGCCAGGATTTTTTCAAGGTGAAGGAGCATCCGACGATGTCGTTCCAGAGCACCAAAGTGACGCCGAAAGGGAAGGCTTACGAGATCGAGGGAACCTTGACGCTGCTCGGAGAAACGAAACCAGTCACGGCCACGTTCGAACCGGCTGGCGACCATGCCGGCACGGCGACCTTCAAGCTCAAGCGCAGTGATTTCGGCATGACCTTTCGGCTGCCGGACACCGCGGACGAAGTCGATGTCACGCTCGAATTGGTCGGAAAAATGAAGTGAGCTGGCTGACCGACTGGGACGATCTAATTCATGGAACCGCGACGTTCGGCGTCGCGGTTCCTTTCGTTTTGGCCCTGCTGCTCATGTGGAAACTGCGGGCGCGCTGGTGGTGGATCGCTGGTGTGGTTGCGCTCGCCGGGCCATTTTTGTGGTTCTTCGGCGTGCCGAAAATCCCGCCCACGTCGAGTGAACAACTGGCGCTGGGTGCGCTCACGGCGATGACCATTGCCCTCGCAGTTGAATCTGGGATTGGCCGCCGGAGATTCAGCCAGCTCGGATTGCGGGTCCTGGTCGTCACTGCTCTGGCCTGGTTTCTCTACCCGGCGTGGCTGGCATCCGACGGTGGCGCCGTCCGAAAATGGTTCGTTTGCGGCGGGATGGGCTTGAGCGTTGCGATCTATTCCCTGCTCGCGGAAATCGCGATCGATGGTTCCTGCTCGCAACCTGTCAAACGGCTGCACTTTTCCACGTCGGCCTTCATTCCACCGGTTGCTGCGCTGGCCGTTTTGTTGCAGCTCGGTGGCGCGGGTCGATTTGCCCAATCGACCGCGGCGGTGGCGTCCGTTGCGTTTGCGGCCAGCTTCGAGGCGCTGCGCGGACGAAAGGCTGAGTCCGATCTTGGGACTTTCGGGGCGCTGATTTCCGGGATGTTCGCGTCGTTCGCCTGGGCGGGATGGCTCTTCGCCGAGATTCGGTACGGGCTGGCCGCGCTTCTGTTTGCGGCCCCAATCGTGGGCGCACTGGTCAATCTCCTGCCGCTCCCGCGGCGCTCTGTATTTCAGCGAATGCTTTGGGACACCATGGCCTCGGCCATTGTCTCCGCTACGGTGGCAGGTATCGCGATCGCGGAATACCTCAGCGAGAGCGCGGAATCAGACGGATACTGATTCCGACAGCGTGTCTGGGTACGCCTTGGCCCAATTTGGAACACGCTCATCGGGCCAGCTTATCAAGGCCGCGTCGAATGCCATCGAACATCACGTCAAGTTCGGAGCGCGTAATCGTCAGGGCGGGCGAGATGGCAATGAGATCACGGATGCCGCGAACGATTACGCCTTCCTCGCGAATCGCGGCCGCGGCTTTGACTCCGAGCGGATTGGTGGGTGCTGTTTGGCCGGGCGCGGGGACGATTTCCATGGCGCCGATTAGTCCAAATCCGCGCACTTCAGCGACGGCGGGATGAGATTGAAATTCAAGCAGCTTTTCCTGGAAGAAGGGTCCGATATCGTCGCGCACCGTTGGAATGATGTTTTGTGTTTCGAGAACGTCGATCGTGGCCAGCGCCGCGGCAGCGGCGACTGGGTGCCCGGAATACGTGAACCCATGCGCGAAGTAGCCACCGTTGCTGAGATCCGCGGCGATCTCGGCCGACGCCATCGTCGCGCCCATCGGAATGTATCCGCTCGTCAACCCCTTCGCGAGGATGATCAAGTCCGGGTCGAGATTCCAAAGGCCGCTGGCAAACCAGTCTCCGAGACGCCCGAATCCAGTGATTACTTCGTCGGCTACGAACAGGACGCCGTGGTGTCGGCACAATTCCCGCAATCCCCTCAAGTATCCCGGTGGCGGCACAATGACTCCGCCTGCGCCCTGGATCGGCTCGGCGAAAAGCGCGGCTACGGTTTCGGGCCCTTCTCTTTCGATGATGCGCGCGGTTTCCTCGAGGCACCATTTCCCAAAGGTCTCCGGATCTCGGCGCTCGGGATCCGCGTAGCTGTAGGGGCCCGGCACGTGAATGAATCCCGGAAGGGGCAGATCGAATGGCGTGTAGCAACTCGCCAGCCCCGTCATGCTCGTCGTGGCCATGGTCACGCCGTGATACGACCAGGTCCGGGAAAGGATCTTGGTCCGGTGCGGTTCACCCCGAAGTTTTCTCCAGGCCCGAATCATCTTGAGCGCGGTTTCATTTGCTTCCGATCCGGAATTGCAAAACGCGACCCGAGTGAGTCGCCCCGGTGCGAGTTGAGTCAGCCGATCGGCCAGTCGAATCGCAGGCTCATTCGTGCTGTTGAGGAAGGACGGATAAAAGGGAAGCTTGGCGACCTGTTGGCAGATCGCTTCGATCACGGGCGCACAGCCATATCCGACGTTGACGCACCAGAGCCCGGCCAGGCCGTCGAGGAGCTTGCGACCGCGCGCGTCCTTCACATACACACCATCACCGGAAACAATGATCTGCGTTCCCAACTCGTGCATTTCTGCATGATTGGTAAATGGGTGCAGGTGGTGCCGGCGGTCGAGCTCGGTCAATTCTTCCGGAGACAGGGGCGTCATGCGCGCATGATTCCATTCGGGCCGCGCTTTGCAATGCGATCTGGCTTTCGTTTTTCGATCCGGGCAGCGATTTCGTTCATCATGCACATCGCCGACCTTGCACCGGGGGATGAAAAATCCGCCTCGCTCGACCTGTCGCGCTTTGAGGTCGTCCGGATCGCGTCACCAGAAGATCCCTTGTTTGAATTGGCCTACGACGCGCTGGATCGGGAATTCGGCGCGATCGATGAACTCGAAACCAGAGACGTGTTGCGGCGGCGTTTGGGACGACCCGCCGAAGATCCGATGACCTACGAAATGTTGCTCGTGCGATGTGAAGGAGCAGTGGCTGCGGTTCGGGACCACACCGTCCTGCTCTCCGATGGCGAAGCCTTCGTGCATCTATCGCATGCGCTGGTGATGCCTGTGTGGAGGCGCACGGGGCTCGCCGGGTGGTTGCGGGCCTGGCCCGTGGAAAGCGCCCGTCGTTGCCTGGGTGAGAGCTCCGGTGAGATCACGCTGGTGGCCGAAATGGAGCATCTGTCACCGCTCCATCCGGAACGATTTCCACGGCTGCGCGCTTACGAGAAGGCTGGTTTCTTCAAGGTCGATCCGTCCGTCGTGCCTTACGTGCAGCCAGACTTTCGTCCGCCTGAAATCATCGACCAGTCCGGTGAAAGAAGACCGCTGCCGTTTTCGCTCGTCGTACGTCGGATTGGCGCGCGAGACCGAAACCATGATCCCGACTGCGGAGCTGCGCCGGATTATCGAGCGTCTGTATGCGATGTATGGTCGGGAGTTTCGCACCACGGAAATGGACGCGGTGCGACCGGTCATCCGTGCGCTTGGGGATCTGCCGGAGACAATCGCCTTGATTCCACCGACGCAATGATCACGGCGTTTCATCATCCCGGGTTTGCGGCGCCCATCGGCCCGCACATCATGCCGATGCAAAAATTCGCGCGAGTGGCCGAGGCATTGCGCGACATGCGCGGAGTCCAGATCGAGGAGCCGGCTCCGATTTCCGAAGGCGATCTGCTCCGGATTCATTCGCCCGATTATGTGGCGGCAATCAAAACAGGTCAGCCGCGGGAGCTGGCGGAGTCGCAAAAATTTCCCTGGTCGCCGGCACTCTTTCCGTCGGTCTGCCTGACCAATGGGGGCGTCCTGGCCGCTGCGCGCCGAGCCTTGCGGGATGGCGTGTCTGCGGCATTGGCAAGTGGATTTCATCATGCCTGTGCAGACCACGGAGAAGGTTTTTGCACTTTCAATGGCCTCGTGGTGGCGGCCGAGGCGATGCGCGCGGCGGGCGAGATTCAAAGTGCGGCCTTTCTCGATCTCGATCTCCATTATGGCAATGGAACGGCCGCGCTCGTTGCCGCCCGTCCGCATCTCTATGCGCTGTCGGTCTACGGTAATGACTATGCCAACAACACGCCCTTCCGCGACGTTCACGTTCGGCATCACGCGGATGGTTCGAATCATTATTCCGTTGCGCTTCCTGCCGGCTGCGACGGTCCATCACTTTTGGCCAGGCTCGGCGAATCTCTGCCGCGGCTCGGGAAACCCGATGTTCTCATCTATCAAGCCGGTGCCGATCCGTATTTCGAAGATCCGTATTCACCTCTCGCCCTGACGCATGAAGATCTGTATGAGCGCGATTGCATGGTTTTTCGCTTCGCGCACGAACACCGGATCCCAATCGCCTGGGTGTTGGCCGGGGGCTACACATCCGACTTGGACAAGGTCGTGCGCGTGCACGTGAATACGTTCAAAGCGTGTCTTGACGTTTTTTCGGCGTCATCAGCTGCAAATGGACATTGAATCAAAATCCTGGACGAATCGCAGCCCGGGCGATCTGTCAATTGCCCTGCCTGAAGTTCACGCCACGCCGGTGGAACCAGTGATCGCTGCCGCGGCCGCCGCGGCGGCGTCGTGGGCAGCGACCCCCGTTCCGGAGAGGGCCGAAATGCTGCGGGCGGCCCGGGATCTCGTCGCTGGGGAAAAGGATGCCCTGGCTCGCGGGATCGCGATCGAAACTGGAAAGCCGATCACTGAGGCGATCGGTGAACTCGGTGCGGTTATCGCAAAATTCGACCTGACGATCGAGGATGCTCAAGATGCGCTCGCCAGCATGCCCGTTGAGTCTGGACCTCATCCCGCGACCATCCGTCGAATCGCGCGCGGACCCGCGGCTGTCGTTGGGCCGTTCAATTTTCCGCTCCATCTGGCGAATGGTGCCTTGCTGGCGCACCTGATCGCGGGCAACCCGGTCATTTTCAAACCTTCACCGCTCGCGGCCGTGGTGGCGGGTCGATACGCGGAGCTGATGCGGGAATGCTTCCCGGAAGGAGTGTTCGATCTCGTCCAAGGCGGTGCAGCTGAAGGCGAGGCTGTCTGCCTCGATGCCCGGGTTCGTGCGGTTTGTTTTACCGGCTCCGTAAACGTCGGGCGATCTCTCGCCGTCGCGCTGGCTCCGGATTTTTCGAAGGAACTGGCGCTCGAACTTGGCGGCAAGAATGCCACCATCATCTGCGCAGACGCTGATCTCGATCTGGCTGCGGCGTTGACGGCCGAAGGCGCCTGTTTGACCTGCGGCCAGCGATGCAATGCCACGAGTCGCGTGATCGTCGAGCGATCCGTCGCGGCAGATTTTCGCGGACGGTTGATCACGGCGCTCGAGAAGTTCCAGCCCGGTGATCCGACGCTACCGGCAACCCGGCTGGGTCCGTTGATCTCAAACGCCGCTGTCGAGCGATATCGGGCATTGCTCGCGGCGCCGGTCGAGTGGCTGCTGCCGGGCCGCGTCGAGCAGACCGTGGCTGGGAAACAGGGTTATTTCGTTCGACCGGCTGTCGCGATCAGCCGGGATCCGATTCCCCCCGAAGAGGCGTTCGTTCCACTGCTGACATTTACCGAAGTGGACGATCTCGACGAAGCGATACGCGTTCACAACGCGACACCCTACGGGCTGACCGCTTCGATATTCAGCGGATCCGAGCCGCTGTTCCGCCGGCTGGCGGACTTGGTGCGGGCCGGAAATATTTACGCCAACCTCGCCACCACCTTTTCGCCGTCCACCCTTCCGTTTGGCGGAATCGGTGAATCGGGCAACGGCCGGCCGGGCGGTCGTGGCTTCATCCGCTTTACCACCCAGGAGCAGGCCGTGCAGTGGACCGGCTTTGAAACGACGCGGTGAAAAATTCGCTTCATCCCACGGGCGAACCACCCTAACACTCCCGCCCCGGATGAAATCTTCACCGCAACCGCCCGCCCGGTTTCGCCTGCCCTCCGGAATGAATCTCGTGAACTGGCTGTGCGGCGGCTGGACCGGGCTGGTGTTCCTGTTTCTCTACCTCCCGATCGTCCTGCTCGTGGTCTATTCCTTCAACGCGTCCGACCTCGTCACGCAGTGGGGCGGCTTCAGCACGGAATGGTATGGCAAGTTCTGGCGCAACGCGCAGTTGATCGCCTCGATGAAAAACAGCCTGATCGTGGCGGTCGCCACGACGATTCTTTCGGTCATCCTCGGAACCCTCGGCGCGTGGTTGCTGTATCGCTATCGGTATCCGTTTTTGCGAGCGCTCGGCACGCTCATCTTCATCCCGATGGTGATTCCCGAGGTAATCA
>CAWCSW010000019.1:0-233224 GCA_963798345.1 uncultured Verrucomicrobiae bacterium
CAAAAAGAGTGCCTTTAGCGATCGGCGCCTCTGCGGCTACGACGCTACGGGCCGCATCCGCTTTGCCTGGCAAGACGGTGCCGATGGACAATGGAAGATCGAACTGCTCGAACCGATGGAACTCATTCGCCGATGGCTGCTGCACGTCCTGCCCCGAGGGCTGGTCCGCATCCGCCACTATGGATGGCTCAGTCCAGCGGCACACAAAGCCTATGCCCGCATCCGTTTCCTGCTCGGACTCGGCGCGGCCCGCCGCCCGATGTCGAATCGACGCCACCCACCTGTCCGAACTGCCAGGGCAAGTTGCACTGCCTGGGCCGGATCCGGCCTGTGCGCGGCCCACCGCTGAGCCGCCGCCATCTGCGTCCATGACGATCTCCATTCGCACCTTATTAGCTAACCTCACGTCCGGAAACTTAGTCACCAGCTTCCCGCGCTCCCTCCATGCCTCTTCCCGGCCCTTCGGTGGCCGTACAGACCGAAAACGCCCCTGTCATCGGCCATTCGCACGCGCCACGGCTTGCCATCGCCTCCCAGACGAGGGCCGGCCGCGGGAGCGGCCGCCCCTCGTGGCGCCACCGCTCGATCCCAGCGAGAAAACACGCGCCATCGCCCGCCGACCCGCGTCCACAAAAGCCCAAAAGCTTTTTCCTAAGCCCCGGCCCCGCTCTTCTCCCACCGGCCTTGTTCAACAATCAGTTTCATTCCGGGCTCCGCCGGAACGAAACTTCAGGGTTCGGCGTTGCGGTCATTGTTGTTGACGGCGTGGAGCGTAGATCAAAAGCGCGGCAACGGCTGCTGCCGAGATGCTGATGAAAGCCGGACGCCATGCCTGAATGGCTGGGAAAATAACGATGGGCGACTCTGGGCGTAGCCTAAGAACCTCGACGACTGCAAAGACGAGAGCGCCGAATGGAAGCAGCAGCGGCCAAAGCGGACGACGCGATAGAAACCAAGCGAGAGCCAACGCTGCGAGTAATGAGACCGCGTAGGACGCGAGAAGAGCGGTGCTGAACGCAATGTCATTGGATGCGTTGATGGAGCCGGTCTCCGCGAAGTAAACCTGCGAATCTCGAAACAGGGATATGGCGCGAACCAATGGCAGGGACCAAAGCGCCACGAACAAGATGGCGGCTCCAAATGCGATGGCTTTGGAATCTTCATTACTCAGGACGCGCGAGCATCGCCGAACGCCCAAGCTGAGCGAACCTCCGACCGAAACCCATGAAAACTACTGACTCAAACGCCAACAAACACGGCTCGACGGAGGTTCGCTCCTGCGCTTTGTTCGGCGTCATTCGGTTACGCTCCAATCCATGTGTCGAGGTTAAGGGCGGCGCAGTTCGGAAGGGATGCGAGAGCACCGATGCGGTGATGGCCGTCAAGAATAGCATAGCCATCTATCTCAAACATCAGCACGCACGGGGCCGGGACTTGTCCGTGAGTGCGGATATGCTCCTTGACCAGTTGAAACCGACGTTTGGCTTCTGAGCTCGAATCGAGCATGGGGTGGAGGTGCCCAAGCTCGAAATGTCCGTTCCGCGCGTATCGAGCTATGCGCGACTGGCCTAAATCGGACTTGGGCGAAGGGTATTTCACGCCGCTGCCACGAGAGGTGCGTGAGTTTCAGGAGGCTGTAGCCAAGGAAGAGGCGATGCCACTCACTGCTTCTTGGAACGGCGACGGTTGGCGAATCGAAAGGCCAGCCGATGCGCCCGATGATCGGACGGAGCCAGATGTCGAAAAGCTCGTCAGGCATGGTGCTAAAAATCTTCCGAGCAGTGAGAGCGTTCATATGTCGCCGAACGTCCGCGATCACCGGCACCCGCCCGTGGCGCGCCAGATGCCGGGAGCGGAGCGACTAAGCATCTGGCGTGACGCGGGTGGGTGTTCGGTGCATCGCTTTGTTCGGCTCTCTGAATTGGGTGTAAATCAACAGGATGGCAAAGACGATCAAGACAAAATAGGGCGAATGCCATGAAGTAATAATACCTGCATATGTCCCCTTGTAATCTGCTTTCAGCATCCGAAGGAATACCTGCCCTACAGGAACCAGATAGATGAAGCAAGCGATTCCAGACCATTTGAACTCTTTGAGAAGTCCGAAGACTGCGACAGCCCCGACCCCCAAATATAGCAGTGCAGTGACAATGGTTTCAGTAAAGGGAAGAGATAGGGCAGTAATACCTTGTGTGATGGTGATTACAAATATGCAAGCGATGCAACCACCTTTAGCAACGTGTTGTGTGTTTTCCATAGGACTTTGCCGAACGCCCAAGCTGAGCGAACCTCCGACCGAAACCCATGAAAACTACTGACTCAAACGCCAACAAACACGGCTCGACGGAGGTTCGCTCCTGCGCTTTGTTCGGCGTCATTCGGTTACGCTCCAATCCATGTGTCGAGGTTAAGGGCGGCGCATTTCGGAAGGGATGCGAGAGCACCGATGCGGTGATGGCCGTCAAGAATAGCATAGCCATCTATCTCGAACATCAGCACGCACGGGGCCGGGACTTGTCCGTGAGTGCGGATATGCTCCTTGACCAGTTGAAACCGACGTTTGGCTTCTGGACTCGAATCGAGCATGGGGTGAGGTGCCCAAGCTCGAAATGCTCCGCTACCGCGCGTATCGAGCTATGCGCGACTGGCCTAAATCGGACTTGGGCGAAGGGTATTTCACGCCGCTGCCACGAGAGGTGCGTGAGTTTCAGGAGGCTGTAGCCAAGGAAGAGGCGATGCCACTCACTGCTTCTTGGAACGGCGACGGTTGGCGAATCGAAAGGCCAGCCGATGCGCCCGATGATCGGACGGAGCCAGATGTCGAAAAGCTCGTCAGGCATGGTGCTAAAAATCTTCCGAGCAGTGAGAGCGTTCATATGTCGCCGAACATTATATTGGGCGACAAATGTCGTTTTTAATTACGACATTTGTCGCCCATCTCGGAAATGAGGGCGTGGACAGCGAGCCTTTTGGCAGGGCGATGAGCGGGAGGGCAAGAGGCATGGAGGGTGAAGCTCGGAGCATCGGGCTTGTGGGATGAGTTGGGCTTGGCTGAAGCATCAGGAACGACGCGCCGAGACGAGGGCCAGACACGCGCCGTGGGTTCCTTTCGCTTTCAGGGCCACGTTGATATGAAAAACTGTTGGAGAATGATTAGCTCATTGGCGGAGTGGGTTCAATCCTTTCATGAAGATGATTTCGTTTCCGGTCATTCTTCGGGAAGGGTGTCTCCCGGGCTGGTCACCGCCAGGCCAGGGGTGTTGAGGACGTGCGTGTAAATCATGGTCGTCTCGACGCTTTCGTGTCCCAGCAGCTGCTGGACGGTGCGGATGTCGGAACCGCTTTGAAGCAGATGAGTGGCAAAGGAATGGCGGAAGGTGTGCGGAGTGGCTGGTTGGTGGATCTGCGCGGCGAAGGCGGCCTGGCGTACGGCGCGTTGAATGACTTCGGGGCCAAGATGGTGCCGACGCATGATCCCGGTGCGTGGGTCGGTCGAGAGATTCTGAGCGGGAAAGATCCACTGCCAGCGCCATTCCCGGTCGGCCTTTGGGTATTTGCGGTCGAGGGCGTGCGGGAGCCAGACGGATCCAAACCCTTGGGCGAGATCGCGTTCGTGGAGGGCGCCAATGAGTTCCAACTGCAGGCGCAGCTTTTCCGCGAGCCGGGCGGGCAGAACCGTGATGCGGTCTTTGCCGCCTTTGCCGTCGCGGACCAGGATCTGGCCGTGATCGAAATCAAGATCCTTGACGCGGAGCCGGAGGGCTTCGAGGAGCCGGAGACCTGATCCGTAAAGGAGGCCGACAACCAGGCGCACGTCGCCCTCGAGTTGCCGGAGGATGGCGGCCACTTCGCGACGACTGAGCACGACGGGGAGTTTGCGCGGGGTTTTGGCGCGTTAAAGGAGCTGAAATCGCCGGGCTCGATCCCGAGCACCTGGCGGTAGAGGAACACCAAGGCGTTCAGCGCCTGATTTTGCGTGCTGGCGGCCACCTGAGCGCGCACGGCCAGATCAGTGAGGAAATCATTGATTTCGACGGCACCCATTTCCCGCGGGTGGCGCCCGCGATGAAAACGAAGGTAGCGGCGAATCCAGTGCAGATAAGTCTCCTCAGTGCGGAAGCTGTAGTGACGCACGCGGAGGGTAGCTCGAACGCGGTCGAGAAGGCGCGGGCTGGAGGAAGATGAGGACACCGACCCGGCGACCGTGGGCACGGGGGTGGCTGGTGCGGATCGGATGGGCTTCGGTTCGCAGAACGCCATTTACGAAAAATGGTCAGATGAACACATATGGGTCAACCAAAAAGATAAGCGAGAGGCGGGGCGCTGTCACCAGCGATGGGATTGGATTTGACTTGGTGACGCGAGGTCAATCGCTGGGACTAATCCCGCTCGCGCGAGAGAAAGAGAAGTGCCGTCAAGACGGCGCCGACGCCGTAAAGCCAAAGGGTGTCGGGCACAAAATACGGATAGATCATGAGCGCAAGGCCGAGCGCCATTGCTTTCCAGCGCGTCATCTTTTTGCCATAGACAAAGGCCACGAAGCCGATGCCGCTGAAAATGAAATTTCCGATCAGGTTCGCGGGCGTAAACATAGGTGAAGGGCGATGGCAATGAGGGTGACTCCGGCGCTGAACCAGGCCACCCAGTCTCCGTGGCGGGTATAGAATGTCGTCGCGGCCTGAATCGGAACGCCGATGCGGCGATTCAGCATTCCCTTTTGAAAGGGCGGGAGCGCTTCATCGATGCGCCCGGTGGGGAGAATATTTGCGGTAATGCCGGTATTGCAGCAACGCAGCAGGGGACGTCGATTTTCCACCGCGCGGAAAACGGCATTGGCGAGGTGTACGCGGGCGGCGGCGGATTGGCCGAACCATCCGTCGTTGGTGACGTTGACCAGGAGATCGGCTCCGGCATCGGCAAAGCGGCGGGTCAATTCTCCGACGGTATCTTCGAAACAAACCAGGGCGGCGATTTTGATCGGAGGTTTGGCCAGGGGCAGAAGCGTGTATTCATTTCCCGGCAGAAAATCGCCCGGCAACAGGCCGGCGAGTGCCCAACCCAGCAGCGGGCGCAAGGGAAGGTATTCGCCGAATGGGACGAGGTGAATCTTGCGATAGATTGGCCAGCGCATTGGATCCGTGTCATCCGGCGAAAGGAGGACGGCGCCATTGAACGAGCCCACGGTGGGGTCTTCGAGGACGGTGCCGAAGAGCAGGGGAATGTGATGTTCGGCGACCACCCCCGTGACGAAATCGAAGTTAATCTGGTCAGCGAAGACCCCGCGCGGGGTCGCGGATTCCGGCCACACGATCAGATTCGGTCGCAACGCGGCAGCCAGCGCGGTCTGCTCCCTGAGCTCGGCAAAAATGGCGTCCTCGGCCTCGGGATCGAATTTGTCGGTCTGCGGAATGTTGGCCTGAATCATCGCGACATCGAGCGAAACGACCTTTCCCGGCGCCGATGGGTTCATGAGCTGCCGCACGCCGTAGGCAAAGACCAGGCCGACGAGCAGAACGCTGGCGCTGAATTCCCAGCGGATGCGATGGAGGAAAACGGGTCCGAATTCGGCCACGAGGCGTCGCACGATGATGACGAGCATGAGATTGGCGTAGGCGATGAGCCAGGTGAGGCCGAAGACGCCGGTGAGGTCGGCGACCTGGATCATGGGCAAGTCGTTGTGCAACGCGACGCCCAGGCCGTTCCAGCCGAAGCCGCCGAAGAGCCAGCCGCGCACCCACTCGAGGCCGGTCCATGCTGCCGCGCCGAGGGCGCCGACGAAAAGATTGCGTCCGGAATGGCGAAACGTTTTGCCAGTGGCGCCGGGCACCAGAACGCGATCGAGGAACCAGGTCCAGATCGCCGGATACAACGCGAGGTAGAGCGCCAGGAACAGCGGGATGCCGCGCAGGATGGGCGCATGAAAGAGAAGACCGAGTTCGTGCAGCCAGTAAAAGGTGATCGTGAAAAAAGTCAGACCCGCCACATAGCCGAGGGCGAAGGCGCGCCGGCCCGAGGTTCTCGGACGGCGAAACCACACACCGCAAATGAGCGGGATCAGCGCGATCCAGATCAGCCCGCCGCGATCTACCGGGGGAAAGCTGAGCGCGAGCAACACGCCGGTGGTCAGGGCGGCCAGCCAGGGCCAGAATCGCGGCCAGGGCGCGAAGCTGGAAGCAGGCGTGGGCGGTGCCGGCATTCCGCCCATCTCTTCCGCGGTCATGGTCTCACTCGCGGCGCACCCGCCGACTCTTCGGCATTTGCGGCTGTGGATTGAGCGCCTCCTTCAAGTCACGCAGGTAGCCGGAATTGACGTTGAAATGCGTTTTCTCGAGTTCCTCCTGATCATTCCATGAATGGCGGTCGCACTCGACATAGCCGATGGCGACCAGCCCTTTGAGCGTGTCGATCAGTTCGGCCGGCACCAGATCCGGCAATTTTGCCAGGATACTCCTGCCATCGATTCCGCCACCGGAGAGGCCGATGGCCTTGATGACCGAGATTTCGCTGCCGTCGAGATTGATGTCACTGGAAGCCATGAGTGATTGCGCGTGCGATGATGGAACTTAAGCGAGCCGTTTCGCAACGTCGCTTTGAACCGAAGTCCAGAGCGCGTCAAGCGCGGCGCTTACTTCACTCCGGATCGCGGGCAATTCGGAGGCCTGAAATTTTCGGCCAGCGCCCGGCGAACGGCGCGCGAACATATAGAATTTGATCTTCGGTTCCGTGCCCGAGGGGCGCACTGCAATCCGGCGTCCATCGGCGAGCTCGAAGATGAGCATTTTCTCCCTGGGCAATTCCTCGCCCTCGACATCCGTGACCTCCTCGGTGGCAAAATTTCGCGCACTGGTTACCGCCACACCGCCCAGTTCCTTCGGGGGATCGACCGCGTAGCTGGCCACCAGTCGCGCGATTTTGTCCGCTCCCTCCGCTCCCTCGAAAGTGAGGTTGCCGTTCTTTTCCAAATAAAGTCCGTATTCGGCGAACGTCTCGTCGAGATACTCGATCACAGTCTGACCGCGCGACTTGGCATACGCCGCCACCTCGGCAAATACCACGGCCGAGCCGTTGGCATCCTTGTCCCGGACAAAATCCGCGGCGCTGTAGCCGTAGCTTTCCTCACCACCACAAACGTAAAAGCTCGATTTCTCGAGACGCAATCTGCGCGTCTCGGCCTCGGGCAGGGCGCGGTATTCGCCGGGAGAGAGCCCCGTGGCCCGCTCGTATTGGCCGAGCTTGGCCCCGATGTATTTGAAGCCAGTCAAGGTTTCCACGCAGCGCATGCCGTGCGCCTCGGCGATGGCTTTTTGCAGGTCGGTCGTCACCAGCGTCTTGATGATGACACAACGGTGCGCGTTTTCCGGTGTGATGATGCCTTGCTCGACGAGTTTCCGCACGCGGTAGGCCGCCATCACCGAGCCGATCTGATTGCCGGTCAGCAGCTCCATTTCGCCCGCGTGATTTCGCACCGCGACACCCATCCGGTCGGCATCCGGGTCGGTGGCGATGACCAGATCCGCGCCTTCCTTTTGCGCGAGCTCGATGGCCAGGGAAAGGGCCTCGGCATTCTCCGGGTTCGGTGATTTTACGGATGGGAAACGTCCGTCCATCTGCTCCTGCTCCGGCACCGTGAGGCATTCAAAACCCAGCTTTTTCAGCATCGGTAGCGAAATGATTCCGCCCGTCCCATGGATCGAGGTGAAGACGATTTTCAAACCCGCCTTCGCCGCGGCATCGACCATCGGTCGATCGAGGAGCAAGGTTTCGAGACGTGCCATGTAGGCATCATCGAGCGCCTGGCCGAGCGTCTCGATTTCTCCGCGTTCACCCGCTGGCACGGGCGTGTAGGCATCCGAGGCGATGGCATTCACCTTGGCGATGATCCCGCTCGCGTGCGGCTCGACCACCTGTGCGCCTTCGTTGAAGTAAACCTTGTACCCATTGTCGTGTGACGGGTTGTGGCTCGCCGTGATGACGACTCCGGCATCCGCAGGCAAATGGCGCACGGCAAAGGAAAGCTGCGGGGTCGAGCGCGGGCCCTCGAAAAGCGCGGCGTCGCAGCCATTTTCAGCGGCCACCCTGGCGGTCAATTCCGCAAAATCGCGCGAAAAGTGGCGCGTATCGTGGGCAATGACGAGCTTCGGCCGGCCGCTGCGATCCTCTTTCGCAAACCATTCCTTCAAGTAAGCCACCAATCCCTGTGTGGCGCGGCTGATATTGAAACCGTTCATCGCGTTGGTGCCGACACACGGGAATTCCGGACGCCCGATGGGCTGAGGCGCACCTTGCTCGGAAACGGTCACAATCTTGCCGATCGTGCGTCCCCGCAATCCGCCCGTGCCGAAGGCGAGGGTTTTGAAAAAGCGGTCATTGAGTTCTCCCCACGCGCCCTGCTGGGCGAGTTCTTGAATGGCAGAGGCGACCACCGGATCGGATGAGCGGTCGAGCAATTGGGCGAGATTCTCGGCCGCCTCGGTGAGGAGGTGCCCATCAGTCACGGCGCGGGCAATGGTCGTGCGAAGTTCAGTCATGTCCGCCGAGTGTAAAAGGGCCAGCCTCGTTGGCAATGTCCGGCGTCGGGTGCGCGGTCGCGTGGCCTCTCTTCCCGCTCCTGCACATACTCCTGCTCCGAATCGATACCGACGTCCAATTCCGTCCGGAGATGCCAGGCGAGACAGCCCATGCGCGCGAACGAATTGCGGAGGCCACCGGGCTTGTCCCGGTGGAGCGGTAAGCCACGAGAGGTTTGCCGCCAAATCATTGCCCGATCCCGGCAAGCAGGATCGTGGCAGCGCCTGGAGCATAAACGGTCTGGATCCCAATCAATCCTCCACCGGGACAAGCCCGGTGGGGGTGGGAGGGATGCGTTGGCGTTGCCCGAGCGCGAGATTCTCGGCGCGGCACCCGATATGACTACTCCACATTCCGTGTCGGCGGGCCAGGCATCTCATCAAACAAGCCGGGACGCTTACGGGACGGCGGGTGGTGGTTCTGTCGCGGGTGTGGCGGCTTCCTCCGCGGGCTTGGCGGATGCGAGCAGCTTTTGGATGGCCGCTGCCGCTTCAGTTGCACCGTCCGGGCTATACCCGGTTTTGACCCAGGCGATCTTTCCATCCGGTCCCACAATGACCGTGTGGGGGATGCCGGTGACGCCGTATTTTTGCGCGACTTTTTGGTCCGCATCCATGGCCACGGTGAGGTTCCAATTGCGCGTTTCGATGAACCGTTTCACCGCTTCCGCGGGCTCGCTTTGGTTGACGCCGATGAGTCTCACGCGATCGCTCGGAAACGCGCTCACGGCCTCGATCAAGCCCGGCAGTGACTTGACGCACGGCGCGCACCAGGTGGCCCAAAAGTCGAGGACCACAATCTTGCCTTGCTCGGCACCAAGATCGAACTCGCCTTCCGTCAGCAACGGCAGCTTAAACTTCTCCGCCTCCTTGCCGACCGCCGGGGAACTTCCACCATCGCTATCGGGGATGTCCGGTTCGGGAGCGGGAACGAGATTCCAGTTCGCGAACTCCTGCATCACCGCGGTTGGAGCGGGTTTGTTCGTTTGGATCGCGAAGACTTCGGCCATGGGAAGGCGGCACCGCCCGTAGGCCGGATGACGACCGACGATAAAGTCCGGACCGAATTTTTCGACCGCGAGGCCCAAACGCGCGCCGTTTCGCATCAGCACCCAGTGTGTCAGCGAGGAAGGCTTTGCGCCCAATTCCTCGCGCAGAATTTCTTCGATCTTCTTTTGTGCGGCGACGGTCTGAGTGATCGTGAGTTGTCGCGTATCCGGGTCCCAGGAAGTGCTGGTACCCTCGGGAAACTCGACGCCTTTTTCTTTCAGGATGGCCCGGGCGGATTCCGCTTTGGCGAAGTCATCGATATCGAGCCAGTAAACCTTTTGTACGAAACCATCGCCGTCTTCCGAGACCTCTTCGATGGCAATGCGGCCATCATTGAGCACGCGATATTGCACGTCGAACATCGTGCAAATCTGATCGAGAGCTTCTCCGATGGTCTGGCCGTTGAAGGCCATGGAGGTCCCTCGGTTGTCGGGCTTCGCTTTGATATCAAATTTGAGCGCGGGAGCTTCGCGGCTGAGCACGGACAGCAACGTTTGCAGCGAAGCACCGCCGTAGGAGACATTGCGTTGCGTGAGTTTGCTGAGCAGCTTTTGGGTTTCGGTGGCCTCGGGGGCCTTGGGTGCAACACCGGAACGGGGAGGCTTCAGCCAGATGGCAGCGTTGACGCGGTTGCGCGGGACGCGAAGTTTTTCCAGGCCGGCCAGAAACCCGAAATGGGTTGGGGTAGTCCCTTCGATTTCACCGCGTAAAACATCACCATTAACGGCGACGAGCGCGTGTTTGGGCGCTCGTTCTTTTCGGAAACGCGGGATGGTGAGGGCCTGGGTTTTCGTCTCAGAGCTGATTTCCGGCATCCACGTGATCCCAGGCTCGATCGGCGTCGTAAAACTGTAGATGGCCACCGCATTGGCGTCGTTGCCGAACACACTGGCCGGTTCGAGGACGAGACCGGTTCCCGGTCGCTTGCGGGCGTCAGAATTTACGCGATAGACGACCCGATCGTTGATCCAGATGCCCACGTTCCCTTCTTTGACCTCGATGCGGGCCTGGACTGCTTCGTCCGATGGTGCCGGGGAGTTATTGTAAGATTGCATCTCGCCTTCCGGACCTTCCTCACCGGCGTAGACTGTGCCGCCCATGATGGCGATTACGATATTCGTCGTACGGCCGGCCTCCGTTCCCGGCGAGAAGAGGCGGAGCCGCAAGGCGGTCATGTTTTGGGATCGATCCTGCGCCATGCCGAATCGGATTTCGCCACCCTGCAGCGCGGAAGGATGGCCGTAGGCGCTTCCGGGTTTCATCTCCAGGCCCTTGGCGGAGACCTTTACGGCGTTCTCGTCGCCTTTGACGATGCGCCAGCCAGGGCTGTCAAATCCAGTGATCGCGGCTTGGGCGACATCTCCGAATTGCACCGCGTCGAGTTCGTTCGTGGCCAGCTTTTTGGTTTCGACCACCTCGGATTCGATCTCGACCGATTGCCGGTCGAGGCCGCGCAAGTTGCCGGGCACGATGTCGCCAAAGCGGGTGTAGAAAAGCGCGGGCGCCTGGGGCGATGGTTGTTCGGGCGCATGCTTGATGGACACGGTGGTCTTCGCGCCCCGGGTGACGGCTGCAGGCGTGACACCGCCGATCGGCAGCCAGTGGAGTCGATCGTCTCCGGTGGACGCGAGTGAACCGTGCAGTTGCGTGGAATCGATGACGATTTCGTCCTGAGGCAGTGGCGGCTTGCCAGGCTCATTGTCGCCGCCGTCAAGATCCGGCATCCGCAACTGTCGCAATCCGGCCATGGCGCTGGAAAGCGGGGCAGCGGTGAAATTCGTTTCCAAGGTGCCCGTGCCATCGATGATGGAAGCAATGCGCCCGGAAAGGCGGGTTCCGTCGGCGAAGGTGAGCAACGGCAGCTTCGGATCGGATTTCGGTTCATCGTTGGAAAAGACGATTTGCGCAACGTCCGCAAGCGCGATGGCCGATTCCGCGCCCGCAGTATTGCCGGCGAGGGTGACCGTATCGTCGGCGATTCCAGTCAGATCACCGTCGAGCGCACGTCCATTGGTCAGCTCGATCCGGGCTTTGGTCGGATCCATTTTGGCTGGGGGATTGCCATCCCATTCGCGAATGGAAAAACGATTCACCGTGAGATCGCGCCCTTTATTTTGGAGCCGCCAACCCGAGAGTGATCCCAGTTCGCCGTTGAATTTCCACTCTCCCAAAAGCTCGCCGGCGGCATCGTAGATGGCGCCTTTCCGGGCCTCTCGATCCCAACAAACGCGGAGGGCTAACTGCCGCTCCTTTTCGTCGATTTTGCGTATGGCCTGGAATTCATTCCCGTGGACCACGACCAGTTCATCGTCCCAGGTCTCGAGCGTAATTCCCTGGGCTTCATCGCCATCGAAAAGGAGTGAAAACTCCGGGAATTCCGAGAAACTGAGTTCGATCGCAAAATCGACCCGCGGGGGCAGTTCGGCGGCGTAACGAGCGGCCGTGTTCCAGTAGGGGAAGACGAGGGCGCCACCGGAACCGACCGCGAGTTCCGGTACACCAGATTTCGCCGCCTGGGCGTTTTGGTTTTTCGATTCCTCGATCGCCCAGCCGCTGTCGCCCACAGGTCCGGCCGCGATTATCCCGCTGCCCTTCAGGCGTTGCAGACGGAGGACTTCGGAACGTTTGAGAGCAACTTCGCCATGGCGCTCACTTTTCAGGATCACGGAGTCGGCATCGACCCGGACGAGTTCCCCGAGCAAATGGCTGCCATCACGCAGTACGACGCCGAAGGGTGCGGAAACGGATTGGGCCGGCAGCGTTTGATCGATGCGCCGAATCGCGTTCCACTGCAGGCGCAGGGCGTCCTCGAACAGCGGCGATTGCCATGACAGCTCCGTGGCGGAGGAATCTTTCAGAGCGCCCGGAATGGCTTCGAGATTGTTCCAGCGCAAGATCGGTTCCGGCGGTTTCGAGACTTTTGCCGGCGGCTTCGATTTAGCAACCGATGTTACGGGTATGGCATCGATGACACGGACCACACGGCGGACGACTTCAGCACGGACAAACGCCGTGGCGCACCACAGGATAAGCAGAGTGCGGAGGATCATCGCTCGTAGATGGGAAGAAAGCGGTAATTGAGGGCGACGGCCAGAAGCCCCATCCCGGTCCCGTAACCGCCGTTGGGAAATGATCCGTCGTCGGACTGCCCTTCGCGGAGTTCCCGCACGAGGGCATCGTTCCATTTTTGCCAGGCCTTGTAATCCCCCTGAAAGAGCGCCTGCGCCATGTAGTAGCGGAAATATTCAACGTAGCCTCGGTTCTCGCTGTGCTCGAGATTCTCCGTCAGACGTTTGAGGGTCGCCTCATACTGCTCGGTTTCTTTTGAGCGCGAAACGGCGCCGACGAGCGTGGCCACTGCGCTCAGATTCATCGAGCCGCCCATGCCACCAAAACCTCCGGTATACGCCACTGAACCGTCGCGCCCCGTGCTGCGTTGCATGTATTCCATGGCCCCCTTGATCACATCATCGGGCACGTCCATGCCGGCATTGCGAGCGGCCATCAATCCCATCAGGACGGCGCCGGTGACCGAAGTATCGGCGTCGGTGGCATCCGGTGAATAGCGCCAGCCGGACCAGCGGCTTTTTTTCTGTGCGGTGGCGGCGCAGCGAATGGCGAGTTGCAGCGCTTCCGCGATGCTGCGGGGCGCCTTCCCGCCCTCCCACAGGGTGGTTTCGTCCACGGCGCCGTAGGCTTCCGAGAGCGCCAGCATGGCGAAGCCGTGGTGATACATGCTGTTGGGGATGTAACCCGTTTCGGCTTCCTGTTTTTGCATGATGGCCCGAATGGCGCGTCGAATTGGCGTGGCATAGCGGCCGAAATTCGGATCTTCACCGCTGGCCAGAAACGCCATCAGGCAAATGCCATCCACGCCCGGCCCGACCTGGCCGCCGGTCCAGCTTCCTTCCTCGCTTTGATTGGCCGCCAGCCAGGTCAGGCCGCGTTCATAAATGGCATCGACTTCCGCCGGAATTTCGCCGCCAAAGCGCAAACTCGGATCCTGGGCGGGAGCATGGGCCAGCAGCGCGAAAAGCACGGCCCCACACCACGAACGGATCCGCGCCGGATGAAAATGCAGGTGGTTTCTCATTTGTATTTGTTCACCGGGTCAATGCACATGCCGGTCAGCGCTCGTGTCTGCGGGCGGTGTGGATCGCCACGATGTTATTCCAATAGCGCTCGGTCATGCTGTATTGGTTCGAACGCGTCCATTTTCTCCACTGCGCGTCCGCGAGAATATTCCGCATCGTTGTTTCCGGAATGCCGGCCACCGGGGTTAATGCATAGAAGGGTAGCATGAACCACCAGGCGTTGTTGTCCGAATAGCGAAACAGGTTTTCCATATCCGGCTCGTATTCGTTGATTTGCTCCGTGAAAATCGGTTCGAGTTTTTCCCACTGGTCCGGCGTGAGCACGCAGAGCCGGTCAAACTCTGCGAGTACCGACACCGCGATGGCGCGCCGGCGAAAATCTTCGCGGGCTTCGATTTCCTTTTGCCAGATCGCTCGTTGGGATTCGGTCAATTCCGCGGCCATGGTCCGCTCCCAAACACCCTTGTTTTTCATGCTCACAAACTGCCAGCCGAACGGTTGCGCGGAAATGGCTTCGAGGCTCTCGAGCCACTGAGGGAAGTCCGCTGGTGCGGCATTCTGGGGCTGGGACCGCATTTCCTCGACGGCCGCGTTTCGCCACGTTTCCATTTGATTTTCCACGAATCCTCGGGCCGCGGTCCGCAGATGCTCCGCCCCTTTTTCGTCCAGGGCGGTCACGCGGATTACGGCTTCGGAATGCAACATGGCCTCGGCCAGCGTCTTTTTTCGCACGCGCAGGCTGGCTTCATAAAACCGGTCGGAAACGGCTGCGGCCAACTCCTCCGGTTCGCGCGGTGCGGGAACGTCGTGAACATTCCGCGTAGTAAGTGAATGCGCGCGACTTGTGTGGGTCTTCAGTTCTTCGCAAACATACCGCCAGTATTGCACCTGCACCGGATCAAGAATTCCAACAAGTTCCCCGTCCTCCAGTTGCGTGCCGACTTGGTAGAAGCCAAGCTGCGACGCCGTGGGAAAGCGGCCTTTTTGACCGCGACACAGTTCCTCAGCCAAGGGTCGCAGCTTCTCACGCTGAGCGGCGGTTAAGGCAATCTTCTCGTCCATGACGACTAGAAACATCGCTGCCAACGCCCGAGTCTGTCTCCAGGCGTTTTGCCCCAATTTCGCTTCCCAGCGGCGCTGTTCGTCGGAAGTCAGGGCGCGCAGCAGCTCATCTGTCTTCTCCGGCAGCCTGCTCCCCGCTGGCTCGGTCGCCGACCCCTCGATTGGCTCCAGAGTCCGACCGCCGGACAAATCGAAATTAGTTGGCCCTCCCATCTCCAGCTTGACCGGCGCGCTATCGCTTTTACCCGTCTCATCACCGGCCTGGCACACGAGCGCTGCGGCGAGCAGCGCAAATAGCAATCGCAGGCCAAACATTATGCCGGAAAACTTCATCCCGGATCAGCGCGCTTTCACGCGGCGTTTGTGGTTTGACTCGATGTTTTTCCAGTAGTTGGTTCCGTTGTTGTATTGGTTCGAGGCGATCCACTGTTTCCATTGCTCGTCGACGAGGATTTCGCGCATCGTTTTCTCCGGTACGCCGGCCACGGGTGTGAGTGCGTAGTACGGTTGTATAAACCACCCCAGCGAATCCGAGTAACCAAACATCTGATCCATATCCGGACCGTATTCCTCGATTTGTTCAGTCACGATCGGTTCCAGTTTGACCATCTGTTCCGGGGTGAGAAAACAAAGCCGGTCAAGCTCCATGAGCAGTGACAGCGTGACCGATCTCTGGCGGTAAGCCTCGCGGGCTTCGAGTTCCTTATTCCACGCCGCGCGCTGGCTGTCGTTCAATTCGGCCGCCACGGTTGTATCGAAGAGATCCTTTTTCTCCTCGGCCGCTCCGGTGCGAACACGGCGTGAGGTGGCGACGCCCATGTTCCCGAGGCGTTGCCGAACATCTGCGGGAGTCGCTTTGGCCAATTGCGCCCGCATGTTCTGGGCGACGTTCGTCTTCCAGGTGTTGAGATTCGTCTCCATCACTCCACGCGCCGCCGTGCGCAGACGGTCCGCGGCTTTCCCTTCCACTCCGGCCACGCGAATGGCGTCCTCGGCCCGCAGCATTTCTTCCGCGAGAGCCCGATCCTGTTCGCGCCCGGCCAGTTCATAAAAGTAATCGGAGACCGCGTTCTCCAATTCTTCGGGCTCGAAGGGCGCCGGTTCGCCGGGTTTTCGAGGACGCTGCGGTACCGCGCGGTTCACCGCGACCGGGTGCCGTCCACGCTGCCGCTGTTTGCAGACGTCCAGCCAGTGTTCCAGCTGCGTGGGATCCAGGATGGCTTTGAGTTCCTCCTCGGTGGCCTGGGCTCCGGCGGAATAGAAAAGTTGCGGATTGAGATTGTAGTAAACGTCCGGTCGAAGGTCCGGAAACAGGGCCGGTTGCGTTTTGATCACACGCTCAGCAATCGGCAGCAACTGCTCCCGCTGACTGGCAGTAAAGGCGGCGTTCTGATCCAGAATCATCACGAGCAGGTGAGCCATCGTCTCTTCCCGGCGCCCTTTGCGTTGTTCCATCGCCGTCTCCCATTGTGCGAGTTCTTCCGCCGTCAGGATTTTCCCCAGCCCTTCGGTCCAGACTGCCTGCTTTTCCGGCGCCTGATCTTCCTCGGGTTGCACGTAGAGGCCATTGTTCTTTAGGATTTGCTTCCGGCGAACGGCATCGAAATTCAGCAATGTCTTGCGGGCGGCACCTTCGATCGTCTCGGCGGATTTGGCAGCGGCTTCGTCGCCGAGTGCATCGAGTTTTTTGGCCCGCTCGTCATCAAGCTTGAGGGCCATCTTCATCACCGAAATCTTCCCCTGCATCAGCTGCTCGTTTTGGATGCGGACCCGCTGCTTGGTGAAGGCCACGAACCCCTTGATCTCTTCATCGAACGCGCGATCACGCTTCTCCTTCTCCGTCTTCCAAGTCTCCAGTTGCTCGGCCGACAGCACACTCGCGAGCCCTTCATTCCACACCGGTTGTTCCGCCGGCTGGACGTAGTCCTTGGGCGTGACGTTGCGGGCATAGTCGGAGACCGACCCCATCGCCTGATCAATTTGTTCGACGCTCACTTCCTCGCCAAAATTTTGGCGGAGTATCTTTTCGGTTCCCTCGAGCCAGTTCTGAATGCTCGTGGCGACAGCGGCATCGGCGGGTTTCGCCAGCGCGGCCTGACCAGCCTCATCGAGTCCGGTCACTTTCGCCACATCGGTGATCGCGGCTTTTACCCGCTCGGATTCGACCTTCGTTTTTGCTTCCCGAAGCTTCTCGACATACTCCTTGATCTTCTCCTCGACCTCAGGGGCAAACCGAATCTCGGGTTTGGCGTCCGACGCTTTGTCGACCGCAAAGACCACGGCCCGCGCCAAAGGGCCGGTCCCGAGGCTGAGCACGGTCAGTAACAGGCCCGCAAGCCGCGCCTGCCACGGCGCGACGAAATGGGGGAGGGTTTTCTTCACTGGCCGGCCGGCTGCGATTCGAGCAACGAGAAGTAAGCGTCCAACCCAGCCTTGAATTCAGCTGGAAACTCCTTGCCCGCGCGGCCCGTGGCCTGTCCAACATTGCGAGCGGCGATGTTGGTCCCGGCGTCTGAGCCGGGTCCGAGATCCGCGAGCGCAGCGGACGACGCCGTGGCGGCCCGGCCGCCACCGCCAGGATTGGAGCCGCCACCGCCACCGCCGTCTGGCTTCATCCGGCGTGCTTTGAGCAGCAGTTCGATGGCTTCGGTTTCCGCGGCGATCGCCGGTCCGCCGGTCTCCGGAGTGATGAGGATATCCGTGGCCTCATTCATGACGTTCACGACGGCGTGGAGGAGCTTGAGTTCCTTGCCAAATTTTGCCGAGCCATCGGGCAAAGCCACGATGTCCTCGATCGCGCCTTCCGTGTGTTTGGTGATTCCGCCCTGCTTGTCGCCGAGGAGACGTGCGTCGGCGGTGAATTTATCGAGCTCGATCGCATCCTTGGCGTTCTCCGTCTCACGCGTTTCGTCGCGCAGTTTCATTTCATCGCGCAGGGCTTGCATGACTTTCAACACGATCTCCGGCGGCAGGCTGTCGCCGCTGCAACTGGTGCACGATTTGCAGTTGCTCGCTTCCACCAACTCTTCACTCCAGCGATCGAGCGTATCCGCCCAAAACTCCGAACCGCTGAGTGTCTGTCCGCTCAGATTGATCGCCACCTTGTCGCCGTCGCGGGAGAGGGCGCGCACGATTTCGGTCTTCCGCATATCGTCGAGGATGGTTTTGAAACGCGCGTCCTGCTTGCGCTGGAAATAGGCACTCAAATCGCTCTGGATGACTCTGACGATTTCACTCTGATCTTTGGCGTGAAGGGCAATGGGTTTCGCCGCCGGCGGCGCCTCCCGCTCGATTCCAAATGCGTCCAGCGTTTTTTGGCTGATGTTCGAGGCAATCTTCATTTGCTGCCGGGACGCGGCCTTGAAGCGTTTGACGAACGTGCTGGCCTCGAGACTGGCGAGAATGTCGCTGAGTTGATCCGAAACCTTGGCGAACTCAGCCAGCAGATCCTTCTGCTCGACGATGGCGGAATCCATCTTCTCCTGGGCGGGCGTTTGGGCTGCTCCTGGCTCGTCGGGCTTTTGATTCGGCGCGGCGGCGAGGGTCGTTGTCGGGAGACCAAGTTTCCCGGCACCGGGCGGCTTGGGCGGAGCGTTCGGATCGGCAGGCTTGGGTTTTGGCGATTCGAGGTATCCGTTTTCGCGGTCGGCTATGCTGGGCACCGCCGGCTTTGGTTGCGCTTCCGGATCGTTCTGCGCCAGCGAAGGAACGGTGGGCAGCGGGGCACCTTGTTGCACGCTCGGGGCGCCTTCCTTGCTTTGTCCTTCCTTGGGCAGACCGGCCTTGGCTTGTTGATTCTGCGAATTCTGCGGCGTCGAGTTGCCCGGTTTGGCGTCGGCCAATTTCCCCGTGCTGGCGCTGGCGCTCTGTTTGAGCAAATCCGAAACGCTCGGCATGCGATTGGCGGCGATGTCTTTCAATGACTTCAGCATCGTGGCCCAGGATTCGAGGCGGGCGGCGTCGAATTCGTCATTCTTGGTGCCTTGCTCGACGAGCCGTTTGCCGGCGTCGGTCAGATTGTCGAGGCGTGAAGCGTTGGCGTTTTCCGCGGCGGCCTGCTGTGAAACGCGGCGGCGATTTTCCGGTCGATCCAGTTCCTCGGGTGTGAGGGTCCGGATCTCCTTGTTCATTTGATGGAGCTGCTGCTCGCGCTCGTAGGTTTCCTTTGCCACCTCGAGCCATTTTCCGAATTGTTGCGTGAGCCAGAGCGCGTGATCCGTCTTGTTCAAGACGTGCAGGACGAAGGTGGCGGAATGCGAACGCTGGCGATCCGGGAGATAATCTTCCGCCCAGGCGCGCACTTCGAGCGTTTGCGGAGGAACGCCTTCACGCGTCGCGCAAAAGGTCGCCCCAACTGCCATCTCCTTTTTTTCGTTGGCGCCCGCGGCGGCCACTTTCTCGCCGTGCATCGGGGTCTTGCCGTCGTCTTCATTCATGGAACCGATCCACTCGAGTCCGACGCGTTTGATTCCAAAGTCGTCGCTGGTCGTGAGGTCGAAGGTGACCACCTCGGAATCAAGCACCACTTGTTCGAGGGAGTCGCGCCGGGCCAGGATCTTGGGCGCTTCGTCTTCCACGGCGCGAACTTTCAAAACGAGCGCGTCTCGGGGCGTCAGGCCGTCGAGATCCTTCCAGGTAAATGTCCGCACCGAATCTTCGGTGACCGGCATATAGTCCGTGACGATCCTTTCGCCGGTCACTTTTTCCGGGCGGCCGTCGAGCTGGGCGCCGGCCAGTTCGCGGCTGGCCTTGGCTTCGAAGGCGGCCTGGGCGCCGCGCAAAATCGCGACGGAACTTCCGCGCAACTCAATCCGGGGCTCGGTTTGGTACCCGAGATACTCGGGCAGTCTTAAGCGGACGGCGAGATCGGCGAGTTCGGGGCGGGTGCGCGGCTGAATAAGGATTTCCTCGCGCACGTCACCCACGGCGAGCGACAGCATCCCGTCCTCTTTTTGCGGAGGAAAAGCAAACGCGTAAGCGCCGTCCTGAAGTTTCGCGGACACGGTCGGCTGGCCACTCCAGGCGGGCCGAGCCGTGATCCGGGGACCGCTGCGTTTCGGCGGTCAGGCGGACAGGCAATTCGAAAGGTTCGGCGTAAGGCACCACCAGCGATTCGGGCAGCTTTTCCACGCGGACGAAAGTGTAGCGTTCGACGTTCTTCCACGGCATCAACCAGCGCGCGAGGGCGTTCCGGGCGGCGTCATTGACCAGCGAAAACGCCAGCACGATGGCGGCCACAGCTCCCGCCGCGGCCCAGCCCCAATGATGGTGCCGCGCCTCGGGCACCGCGTGTGTGAAATCCTGGTCTTTCACCGAGTCGGCGGCCTGCGCCATCGCGGCCTCAACCAGACGTTCGCTGCGCCCGGCGATCACGTGGTCCATGCGGGCGAGTTCGACGATGCCGAGCAATTGATCGCCCAGGCGCGGAAATTTGTGCCGGAGCAATCGCGCGGCGTCCTCGAGCCGGCGTTGACGCCAGACCCAGCGATGCCATTTCAAAGGAAGCCCGAGTCCGAGCGTAGCGGCGCCCGCGATGAGGAGCCCGAGCCGAAGCCAGCCGGGAGTTTCAATCAACCGATCGAGTCCGAAGACAAGCAGGTAGGAGATAGCGAGACCGAATAGAGCGGCCAGAAGGCCTTCCGCGAGTTTTACGACCCACACCCGACGGCGGAAATGAGCCAGTTTGTTTTCCAGGATGGACGGCAGTTTCGTGTTCATAAGGCTGCGAGGTGTGGTTGACGGTTGCAGACGATGCGGCTTTGCACTCTAAAACGTTCCGGCGGCTTTTCTACCCACCCAAAAGACCCCCAGAAGCAGGACCAAAAGTCCAGCCCAAATTGGGTTCGCCCAGATTTGCAAACGGCGCTCCTGGGGTTCGGTTTTCGGGAGTCCGGCCACGGCGGCCACGACCGTGGCGGGATCGGCGCTTTCGATCAGTTGTCCGCGCGTGAGTTGGGCGATCTCGCGCATGACATCGATTTTCGCCGGTTGCCCACGTTTTTCGCGGCTCGTGCCCTGAATGGAGATCGTGGTGTCGAGGGCGGCGCCGGCGTCGGCGGACGTCAGGCGTACACGGTGTTCTCCGGGCTCGCTCGGAGCGAATGTAGCCGTGAATAATCCCCAGGCGTCTTCGCCCGCGGGAGTGAGCCGCACACTCGACGTTTTGCCGGAGGGTGCGGTGATCTGGGCGATTACGACGCCGTCGCGCAACGGCTCCCCGCTGAGGTTGGTGACGTTGGCGTTCAGCGTGAGCACGGCGCCGGTGCTCGGGCGGTCGGGCGAATAAAAGAGACGCATGTTCTCGCCCTGCGACATGTTGCGCTGATAGGCCATCCAGCGCACCACCTGTCCCCAAAAACGATAGTGATATTTGTCCTCGACGCCCTTGCGCCAGCGCCAGGCGCCATCCGTGCCCATGAAGAGGATTTTCCCCGCGCCATACGTTTTCGTGACGATGAGCGGGATGCGCCCAAAGCGATTGGTTTCCGTGGCGTGCGTGGCCAGAATTTCCGTTCCCGCCTTGGCGCGGATCGCCGGCGCATACCATTGAAAGCCCGGCAGCGTCCGCCAAACGCGCGCGCTGGCGTCATCGGTGTCGTCGAGCTTGGTCAGCAGGCTGCGCGTGCCGGCCTCGGTTAGCACGAAACGTCCGGGGGCCGAGGTGCCCCAGCCGCGCGGCTGCGCGTCGTCCCAGACGACGGGGAGTAATTCTTCGAGTGCTGTGCCGCGCAGCGTCGCCTCGTTGCCGCGAAAGCCCGGCATAAAGACGAGACCCGCCGCCTGATCGCGCACCAGCTTTTGCAACTCGGCGCACTCCTCCGTGGTCAACTGATCCTTGCCGGTGCCGACATCGCCGAGGAAGACGACATCGTATTTTGCCAGTTCTTCCGGCTTCGGAAACTCGTTCAAATAGCCGCGACCGACTCCGTGCGTGGGCAGGTCCGGATGCAAAAGCAGGCAGCTCACATCCACACCGGGGTCGCGTTCGAGGGCGTTGCGCAGATAGCGGTATTCCCAGCGCGGATACGAATCGATGACCAGCACGCGCAATTGTTCGCGGCGGACTTCGAGCGGGGCGTCGATGGCGTTGTTGTCGAGGAAACGCTCGTTGCCGGTCTTGGGCACGGTGAGCGTGAGCGTCATGTCGCCGGGTTTGTCCGGGCGCCACGAGATGGAATCCGTCACCCGGCCCATCGCGGGAATGACGATCGATTTGGTGATTAATTCGCCGTTTGACGACTTCATCTCGACCGTCGCGGCTTCTTCGCGAGGCAGAGAACTTTCGATCGTGAAAGGCACGCGCAGCGGTTTTCCGGCGATGGCGAAGGTCGGAACGTCGAAGCTTTTCAACTCCACATCGGGCAATTTCGTATCTGCGCCGAGCGGTACGGCAAAAACCGGGACCTCGCGCATGCGCAAACGGGTGGCCGCTTGCGCGGGTGGTTCGCCAGAATTCCAGTCGCCATCGCTGAGCAGGACGACGGAGGCGAGTCGCGGAAATTTCTCCGCCACCTCGAGCAGCGCCCCATTGATATCCGTGCCTTCCTCGGGTGGATCCTGTTTCGAGGAAAATGGTTCGATGACCACGTCCATGCGCGATTCGAGTTCACGCCACGCTTCCGGATTGATCAGCGGCTGGGCCAGTTCCAGTCGCGACTTCGCTTCCGCGCCGGGGTTGCGCTCATCGATGATGTCCCGCGTTTCCATCGAATGCGATCGGTCGGCCAGGACGACGAGCGTGGGTTTGCTGTCGGGCTGAAACGTCTCGCGCCACTCGGGCTGGTTTAAAGTCAGGGCAATGCCAATGGCGATGAGAACGCGGAGTGTTTCGAGGAGACCGGTCGCGGTCCGATAGCCGCTTCGTCGCCACGCCATCCCGGCCAGAATCACCACGACGGCAACGAACGCGATCGAGATTGCGAGCGAAGTCGGCGTCGGCGCGAAGACGAGGGATTGGCTGGCTGGCTTCATGACGCTGTCCCTACGGTTTCACGCTCGGGCGCGGCGGCGGGTCGAAAACCTTCTTTTTCCAGCACACGCTCGCGCCGAGGCGGCATGCAAAGGATCGCTTCACCGACGATGGCGATCGCCATGGCGATCAGGAAAGTCCGCCAAATTTCGTTGGTCAGGCTGCGACCATCCTCGAGCGATTCGGTGATGACGCGAAAGTCGAGGCCGGCGAATAATTCGTTCAGCGTGCCCGTGGAAAGGACCTGGGGATCGTCTTCGCCGGGCGGACGATTCAATGCCTTCATCCGATCCTCGAAGCCCACCACGCCGGCGCGCAGAGGCAGGGTAGTAGAAATCACAGCCGCACTTTTCGGATCGACACGCTTCCATTTCGCGGGATCGCTGCCGAGCACTTTGGCGTTGGCGAAGGCTTGCTGCGCCTTGCCCAGCGTTTCGACCCCTTCATTCAAAGCTCGGTGCAAAAGCGCGACCATGACCACGCCATCGCGGGCCAGGCTCGAGGCGCCGGGGCTGGGAAGCGTTCCCAGGAAGTAGACCCCGCCGCTCTTTTCCGCCGACGAACGCACGAGCAGGGGTGCCTGCCCGGCCACACGGGCGAGGGGAATGCCGTCACCCAGGATTTCGCACCGGCGCATGATTTCGAGAGTGCCGACCGGCAGCGCCGAGCCGTCACGGGTATTGGCCAGCAAGTCAGCGTCGTTGCGCCACCAATCGATGGTTACGGGTTCGCCACCGGATGCTTCATCCCACCGTCCCCAACCCAGCCCAAACAACTGTGTTTCCTCCGGTGTCTCCGGGGGTAGAAAGACGATCGCGCGTCCTGCGGCGGCGTGAGCCTGAAGTTGAGAAGCCAGCGGAAGATCCGGATTCGGCAATGGCGCCTGCCACGCGATGAGTGCGGTGTCGGCCCACGGAATTTCCGCCGCACGCTGGGTGCTGAGGACCGTGGCGACATATTTGCGCGAAGGATCGACGGCGGCACTGAGCGCCGCTTGCAGAGGCGCGACCTGCGCTTCGTCATCGGAGACGATCACCGAATGCAGGGGCGGGGGATCATCGAAAACGAAATGGAAGGCGTTGTTGGCCGGCGAAGCGTCAGCGGGCAATTCCACGCGGCCCCACCCGCGCACCGTCGTCTTATCGATCGGAATCGTGTGCGCCTGGAGAACGAGTTGATTCTCTTTCAAGGTCACCTTCGTCGTGGTGGCGGTGCCATTGATGACGAATCGCAATGGCACTTCGAGCGGCTGCGGATCGTCGCTCTGCCGCGTGATGCGCATGTCGATCAGCAACTCCGCCTTTTCGTCCGACTCGCGTCGCGCCACGTGATCGACCGTGACGGAAACATCGTCCGCTGCCTTTTCCGGATAGCACAGGAGGTGAAAGCGAACACCCTGAAGCGTGGCAAACGCGCTGCGCAAGGTTTCCCAGCGTCCGCCGGCGGCATCCCAATCGCTTTGCTGCAGATCGCTCAACAGCCAGACATCCGTGCGTCCCGTTTGGTTGACGGTGATGTAATCGAGAGCCGCTTGCAGCATGTCTGGAATGTCGGCCGCGGTATCCGTCGCTTCCGTCTGCGGCAAATCGAGCAAAGCGTCGGCCTTCTGGATGGGCTGGGGCTGATCGGTCGCGCTGTCGATCAACACCAGGTGCGATCGATTGCCGACCGCATCGTTAATCGCTTTGGCGATGTTGCGCAGACCCGCCTCGCGTTTGCTCACGCCGCTGTGTTGATTCTGCTGCTCCATGCTGGCGGAGCGATCGATGAGGATGAGCACCGTGTCTGGCGCGCCGCCGGTAAGCCCGAGCCAGCCACCTGCGAGCGGACGCGTGATAACGAAAATAATGGCGGCCACCGCCAGCACGCGTAGGGCGAGGATGAGGATTTGCCGCAGACGCGAGAGGCCCTTGTTCATGCGCTGCGCCATCCGCAGGAACATCATCGCCGCCCATTTCACCTGCCGCCGCCGGTAAAGATGAATGAGATGAATGATGATCGGCAGCAGCGCCAGCGGCAGGGCGAAAAGAAGCGCGGGCTGGAGGAAAGTCATCGCGAGCCGCGTTTGGGGGTTCGGCCGAGGAGGAAGCGCGCCAGCACATCCTCGTAGGGTTCGTCCATTTTGATCCGGTGATAATCGATGGCGGTCGCGCGCACCAATTCATCCATTTCCGCGAGGTATAGCCGCACGGCTTCACGATAATTTCGCGCGATGAGCGATGGATCCGCGAGCAGGGCTTCGCCGCCCTCCATGTCGATGAAGCGCGCGGGTCGATCGAAGTCGAACTCGAGTTCGCGCCGGTCCAGGAGATGGAACAAGGCGACATCGTGCTTCCGAAAGCGCAGATGCTGAATGGCGGATTCAAGCTCCTTGGGCGCGACGAAAAGGTCGGAAAAAACGAGGACGAGTGCGCGTTGCCGAATTTTTTCCGCGGCATCGTGCAGCGCAGCGAGCAGGGTCGTGCCGCCGGTCGGTTCGATGCCGGCCATCAGATCCATCACGACCCCGAGATGACTCGCGCCGCGCTTGGCCGGAATTTCAATCGGCGTTTCCGCCAGGCTCCACAGTCCGACGGCGTCGCCCTGCTGGGCGGCGAGGTATCCAAGCGTTCCGGCCAGACGACGCGCGTAATCGAGCCGCGTATGGCCAGTCGTGCCAAAGCCCATCGAGCCGCTGGTGTCGATGAGAAGGCAGAGTCGCAAGTTCGTGTCGGCCTCGAACTCCTTGATGTAAAAGCGATCGCTGCGTCCCCAGGTCCGCCAGTCGAGCCGGCGGGTATCATCGCCAGGGACATATTTCCGATATTGGGCAAACTCGAGCGATGATCCCCGCACCGGGCTGCGATGTTTGCCGGAAACATTGCCCAGCATGGCTTGGCGGGCATGAAGGGGCAGCGCCATCAAGCGCGCCAGCACCTTCGCATCCAAAAAACTGCGATCGCTCGTGGGCGTGGCCATTCGTCAAGTCATCCTCATGCTCCTGCTCGTCTTGGTCGGGGTCGGATCGAGAACCCAACGAGGATTCCTGGATCAACCATCGAATTTATCAGCATTTTCGCGGGAGGATGATTGCTCTGCGCCGGGCTTACGCCGCCTTGCTCAACTCTTCCACGAGCCGCTTGGCCACATCCCGGCTGCTGACTCCTTCGCTCTCGGCGGTGAATGTGGTCATCACGCGATGCCTGAGAACCGGATCGGCGACGGCGACGATATCTTCAATGCGCACGACGTAACTGCCCAGCAACGCGGCGCGCGCCTTGGCGCCGAGGATCAAATACTGCACGGCCCGCGGACCGGCGCCCCAACTCACGAGCGGCTTCAGCCACGTGGGCGCTTCAGTGCTTCCCGGTCGGGTCCGGCGCGCGAGATCGACGGCAAATTCATACAAGTGATCCGGCACGGGCACGCGGCGCACGAGATCCTGATAGGCCTGCACGCGGGCGCCATCGAGCACGTGATCGAGCGTCGGCAGCGACATGCCGGTCGTGCTGCGTGCGATGGCAATTTCCTCGTCGCGCGACGGATAATCGACGCCGATCATGAACATGAATCGATCGAGCTGCGCCTCGGGCAGCGGATAGGTGCCTTCCTGCTCGATCGGATTTTGGGTGGCCAGGACGAAGAACGGCGAATCGAGCGTGTACGTGCGGCCGGCGACAGTCACGCGATGTTCCTGCATGGCTTCGAGCATGGCGGCCTGCGTTTTCGAGGGCGCGCGATTGATTTCATCCGCCAGCACGATATTGGCAAAGACGGGTCCTTTGGCGAACTCGAACGCCCGCTTGCCGCCCGGCAGTTCCTGCAAAATATCCGTGCCCGTAATGTCCATCGGCATCAGGTCCGGCGTGAACTGAATCCGGCTGAAGCTGAGCGACATCGTTTCCGCCAGCCGGCTGATGAGCAACGTCTTGGCCAGCCCCGGCACGCCCATGAGGAGCGCATGTCCGCGGGCAAAGAGACAGATCGCCAATTGCTCAATCACGTTCTGTTGGCCGACGATGATTTTACCGAGCTCACCGCTGAGCCTTTGGTAGGAGGATCGCAATTCATCGATCGCCGCGACATCGTCAGTGGGGAGTGGGGTGGAAACCGGGTCTTTTTTCATATCAGGTGAGGCCAAGGCCATATGCAGCAGGATTTCGGGAAATGGCAAAGCTCCGAAATGTCAGAATATTGTCAGGGCGCGAGCGATACCGTGGTGCAGAGGAGTAATCCATGCCGCGACTGCATCTTATGATGTTGCTTTGCTAAGCGGCCGATCAAACGCCGGGAGTTATCAATTCAAGCAAATGTCCGTCCGGATCGCGAAACGGGAGGCTCGCTCCGCCGCGCGGTCGTTGGCCCGTGCTCTCGATTGTTTTGGAATTTCAAAACGTTCCGTCCTTTTTGTTTCGCTCTTCGGATTTCGGGTCTCGATTTTTCGCGCGCGAGTACTTGAAAATCTTCGCAACGCTCTATCGCGCGGATGGCCGTCCAGTTCGTCGGACGCCGCCGATCAATCGGCACAGCGCATCCGGCAGGGCCGGAAGCGCAAGGATGACCATCGGCCAAACCGCGGCGAAGTATCGGGAATGCTGCACACCGACGAGAAAAACGCCGACGAGGTAGATGGCCGCGATGGCCACCCAGATTCCGAGCGTGCGGAAGTAGCAGCCCAGCGCGACGAGAAGCGTGCCGATCACGAACCAGCCAAATGCGGTTGGGGCCGGCGTCGTGGTCGTCGTTCTCTTTTCGGGATTTTGCAGCTCGAACAGGCGCCCCGCCCGTTGGAAATCGAAAAGGAACTTTTGCAACCAGAGGGCGACCTTCGATTCGGGTTCGGGGCTGATGCGACGGCGAAACCATTCCTCGGAAGGAACGGGATCCTTCTTGGGATAGCCGAAGGCCAGATGCAGCATCTCGGGCGAATTGCGATCATTGCGATAGGCCTTCGCAAATCGCTCGCCGAAAAACGTCGCTTCAAAGCGGCGCAGTTCAAACTCTTCCGGATTCGCGGAAGCGAGAATTCGGTTCAGACTCAATTCCATGAAACCGACTGGCTCCGCGGCAATCGCTTCGAGCGCCAAATCCACAAAGAGCTTTGATCTGCGCTTTCGACTTTTGCCGATTTCTTTCCACAGGGGAAATTTGTCTTCGTCAGCCTCCTGCGGATTTCGCAGAAACGGAAAAACAGTCACGTCCTCATCGGCAAAGCGCATCAGGTCCTCGCGCGCATACCTCACCATGTCGGCGATCTCGCGTTTGTAGTCCGCGTGTTTTGGGGTGTCGAGTTGCGTGAAGGGAAAGGCCGAGACGTAGAGGAGCCACGAGCCCTGCTCGTCATCGCCCATCGTGGCCGCGAGTCCGAGCACCGCGGCGGCGGCGATGGCTTCCCGCCAGCGCAAGTAACGCCAGGCTTTCACGGCCAGCAGCCCGAGAACGATGCCGGGCAGCAGGAACCGGCCGGCTGGCTTGGTCAGAATCATCACCGCCAATGGGACAAAGAACCACCACCACAACCGCGTCTTGCGCCGGCCGGCTGGTTCGAGCACCCAGGCCACCCAACCGCCGATCGCCCAGACGATCGCACCGAAAAACAGGCACTCCGCCAGCAACTCGTGCTCGTACCATAGATAGACCGGGAGCGTAGCGTAGATCAGTGTTGTCGGTAGAATCCAAAACTTCCAATGCACAAAGACCCTGCGCACGACATACGCGATCGGAAGGACGGTCAACAGCCCCATCACCGCCTGTAGAATCGCCAACCAACGTAACATCGGCCCGGGCAGGAGCGTGACCGGCAGCAGAAAGATGGGATAGAGAATGCGCCGCTTCTCGTTGAGGGAGCATTCAAAGTTGTTCAGCAATTCGCTCGTGAATCCAAAATACGAGCGCGAGTCGCTTCCCCAGTAGGCATACGGCGAGTAGCTCAGCAGCAACAGGCGCAGAATCGCTCCGAAAATCAGCGCTGGCAGTGACCACAGAACGACTTGCCAGAGCACGGGATGCCGTCGGGGAAAGGCGCGCATTCGGGCCTGGAGAAATTCGAACATCGTCCGCTTTTAACACAACGGCACTACCTCGCTCCAACATTCGTTGAATCTGTTTCTCCAAACCCAGTTGGAAAGGCGCTTCACAGAAGCCCTGTCGTCGATCCGCAAAGTCCGCGTCGGAGGGCGCTTCACAGAAACGCCACTACAACCGCGCCCCTACAGTTGTTGGTTATTCGGACGGCGAGTATGGTCGGCCCATGAGCCAAGCCATCGAGACGGGAATCGCCAAGGCGGGCGTCCTTTCCGCCACCCATCACCTGTTTCTTTGTCTTGGTCCCGATTGCTGCGATCCGTGTGCCGGCGAAGCGCTGTGGGAACACGTAAAGGCGAGTGTTAAGAAATCGGGTGTGCCCGTGATGCGAACCAAGGCTGGTTGTTTCCGAATCTGCGCGGGTGGTCCCTGGCTCGTCGTCTATCCGGACGGCGCCTGGTATGGCGGGGTGACGCCGGAACGCTTTGATCGCATCCTGCGCGATCACGTCCAGGGGGGCGCGCCGATCACGGAATGGATGACGATTCGCCGGGAACTTTGCGGTGGCGCCAAACAAACAGCAGTCCACGAGAGAGGCGTTGGTTCGCTGACATGATGCCTTTGACCTTCAGGCCTTTTTGGCGAAACCGATTGCGTCGCGCGCGGTTCAACCCGCAACGTGAACCTTTGTTTCCCTGCGCCATTTTTTATTTCCACGCTCGAGATGCGCGACGATTCCCCACCTTCCGCCCCAGCCACGCCGGAAGATGACTCCTCCTCGGCGCACGATCTGGCGCTGATGCAGCGGGTGAAATCGGGCGATACCGAGGCCTTTCAGGAACTGGTCGAGATCCATCAGCATCGAGTGATCGGGACCGTGGCCAAAATGCTCGGGGACGATCGTGATGCGGAGGATGTGTCGCAGCAGGTCTTTATCCGGGTTTGGAAAAGCGCGGGTCGGTATGAGCCGACGGCAAAATTCACGACGTGGCTTTTCACCATCACTCGCAACCTGGTGTTCAATGAGCTGCGCCGCCGGAAACGGCATCGACTGGTGCCGCTCGAGTCCTCGGTGGAAGACGATGAGCCCGTGCGTCAGACGGCGGATCCGAAGGTGAAATCACCGGATACCGTGGTCCTCGACGCCGAAATGCAGGACGCGATTCAGCGGGCGATCGAGGCGCTGCCCGAGACACAACGGATGGCCGTGATTCTGCGCCGTTACGATGAGACGCCGTATGAGGACATCGCGCAAATTCTGGAAATCACCGTACCGGCGGTGAAGAGCCTGTTGTTCCGCGCCCGCACCGAATTGCGGGAGAAACTTCGCGCTTACCTCGAGCAATAGCTCCGGCAGGATGCGGGCGCAGAGATGAACGGCGCTGCCCGTTTCGCTATCCGGCGAATTCCGTGACGATGAGGGTTACGTTGTGGCCTCCAAAGCCGAAGCTGTTGTTCATGGCGGCTTTGACCTTGCGCTCGCGCGCCTCGAGGCGTGTGAAATCGAGGTCGCACTCATCCCCGGGATTTTCGAGATTGATCGTGGGCGGGATGACGCCGGTCTCGATCGTTTTCAAACACACCACCGTTTCGACCACGCCAGCCGCACCGAGCAAATGACCGGTCATGGATTTAGTCGAGCTAACGATCAAGCCATTCCGAGCATGCTCCCCGAAGACCGCCTTCACGGCCCGCACTTCGGCCACGTCACCAATCGGTGTGCTCGTGCCATGGGCGTTGATGTAATCAATCTGCTCGGGATTCAATCCCGCTCGCTGCATGGCCACTTTCATCGAGCGCTGCGCCTGTTCGTGATTCGGCAGCGGTGCGCTCATATGGTAGGCGTCGGCGGTCAGCCCGTAACCGGCTACTTCGCCATAAATTCGGGCGCCGCGATTTCTGGCGTGCTCGAGTTCTTCCATCACGAGAACGCCCGCGCCTTCACCCATGACGAATCCGTCGCGATCCTTGTCCCACGGACGGCTGGCCCGCGTGGGCTCTTCATTGCGCGTCGAGAGTGCTTTCATCGCGGCAAACCCGCCGATGCCGAGCGGGACGATCGCCGCTTCGCTGCCGCCGGCAAGAAAGGCGTCGGCTTCGTCTTCGCGAATCATGCGCCACGCTTCCCCGATGGCATGTGCGCTCGTGGCGCAGGCGGAAACGGGGGCGAAATTTGGACCTTGCAAACCGTATTCCATCGAGACCATGCCGCTCGCCATATTGACGATCAGGCTCGGAATCATGAACGGCGAGAGCCGCCCGGGACCTTTTTCGAGCAGCACCGTGTGCTGATCCTCGGTTGTTTTCAGGCCGCCGATTCCGGAGCCGATGACGACGCCAAAGCGCTCGGGATCACCGACCGGGCCCGTGAGATTGGCGTCCGCCATTGCTTCCTTGGCCGCCGCCACCGCGAGTTGCGTAAATCGATCGGTGCGATTGACGTCCTTCGGCGTCTTGAAAAAGCTGACGGGATTGAAATCGCGCACCTCGCCGGCAATCCGGCAGCGATACGCGGCCACGTCGAAATGGGTTATTGGACCAATGCCGCTCACTCCCGCGACCAGGTTCTTCCACATGGTGGGAACATCATTTCCGACGGGCGTGACGGCACCCAAACCGGTGATTACGACTCTGCGTGGCTGGCTCATGTTAAAAAGGGTCGGTAGGGGAAACCGAAATACCGAGGGTGGCAAACGGAATTTGCCTCGTTTGCGGGGCAAAGCGTTCGCGGCTGTCCTCCTCATGAGCATGCCACGATTCGGTGGCTCCGAGTTGGAAAGGGCGGGTGTTGTTCATTTCGTCCGTTCTCAAACTCTTCATATTCAGAAAGACCTGACCCAACCGGCGGGGCTTGAACCCGGGAGTATCGTCCTCCATCGGCGAGATGATGATGAGCTTGTCATCGCGCATGGAAACGACCACGCCGAGTTCGCGAAATCGGCGGTTCGTGACATCCTGCGTGCCTTTGAAATCGCCGGGCTCCATGAACTGGAAATGGGGATCGAGTCGCCGCACTCCGCGGGGTCGCGTTGACTTCGTCAGGGAAAACGCGTCCTTCCGGGCGATGAAACGTCCGTTTCCCCGCCGACAACCAACTGGCTCCCTTCTCTCCGGCACACGCGGGCGCCGCGGCGCGGCACGGCCAGCTATCCGGGGAAGGCACGCGCTGCGTCGCGGGATCCGCACCCTTTTCAAAAAACTCGCCACCAACCAAAACACCGCACTCCATCCATGAAAACATCCGTTGACCCGTCCTGCCGCCTCGGTCTCCGCCGTCGCGCGTTCGGCGCCGCGAGGCAAGTGCGGTCGCTTGCCGGCGTCTGGAGATTCACCACCGGGGCGACTTTCCTGGTCGCGGCGTGCTGCATCTTTCTTTTGGGCTCGCTTGCGCCGGGGGCGCGCGCGGAGACGTTTTTCTTTAACCCGAACGGCGGGATTTGGAGCGATCCCAATAACTGGACCACGCAAAATGGGCCGATGGGCATTCCGACAGCGGCCGACAACGCAACCTTTGGAGGCAACAGCGCCAGCTACACGGTCATCTCCACGGGGAACTCGATCCAGAATATCAACGTCGGAACCAGCGATCTGACGTTTAGTCTCGGCGGGAGTTTGACTGCTTCGGGTGGCCTGAGCACGGGGTGCCAGGGATCATTCGAGTGTCCGGAGGCGGCAGGCTCAGCGCCGCCTCGATTACCGCGCAGCAGTTTGCGATCGGTGCCGCGACCACCGTCAGCACCCCGTTTTTTCAATCACTCACTCTGACGATGACGGGCGGCGCGCTCTTGGACGAGAATGTGGGTGAGTTTAGGGGCAACGTCGTTCAGTTGGACGGTGGGAGCCGCATCACCAGCGGCCTGACGACGTTGGACAGCAATTTCGGCCCGTCGATGCTCGATGGGGCTTCGACGTGGACGGTGAATGGGCCATTTAAAACGATCAATGCCTACGCGCTGACGCTCACCGGCGGCAGCACGTTGACCAGCAGCACCGGATTGACCACCCATAGCGCGGGCGTCACGATTGAAGAAGGTTCGGCGTGGCAGATCGCCGATGACGCAACCATTCAATCGTCCACCGGCACGAGCGGCGGACTCCAAGTCGAGCGGGGCGGCGTCTCAACGATCGGAGGAAACCTTTTCGTCAACAATGGAGGTGTGGTCTTTGCGAATTACGCGAGCACCGTGGGAGATTCACACATCGATGTGACCGGCAGGGTCGATCTTGCCTCCGCCGGGCAGGTTTTCGTCGGGCAAGGCGCAAACGTCACCAGCGCCGGGTTGGTGAGCCGCGCGTCCGCCTTTGATGACGGAGGCGCCGTAGTGGGCGCGGACGTGACGGTGCAAGGCACGTGGACGGACACGGGCAGCGTGGTCATTGGCGAGAGCGGACAGAATTCCAGCTCCACGGCGAATAGTTTAACGCTCAACAATGGCGGAAAACTCACAACGCCCGGCAATCTGACCATCGGCCAGGGCGCCGCTTTCAATAGTTTTATCGCCGGCAACAATTCGATGATCTCCAACCTCAACGGCCTCTTGGCGCAAAACGCCGGCAGCCAGACGACTGCCAGCGTCTTCGGGACTTGGACAAACTCCGGCACGCTCACCGTGGCCGACGGCGGCGCGGCCACTTTGGCCATCGGCAACAGCTCCGGTGCCGTCGGCGCGGTGACGAGCGGGGCCGCGACGGTGGGAAATCAGGCCGGCTCGAACGGCTTCGTGGACATCGAGGGCGGCGGAAAATGGACCGTGAATGGAAACCTCGTCATCGGCGCCGCCGGCATGAGTGTGGGGAGAGTGGCGGCGGGTTTTGGCGGACACTTAATGGTCAGCGGCTCGATGATCACCCTCGGCCGCGATGCCGGAAGTATCGGCACGCTGAGCCTCGATGATGCTTTCGGACACGGCTCGCAGCTCGATTTCACCGGCGACCTCGAGGTGGGCCGCGCCGGCAAGGGCACGCTCGAAGTGCTTGATGGTTTCCAACTCGACCAGGGCGCGAAAACGCTCGTTCTTGGTGGACAGGCCACGGCAAACGGCACGCTGCGGGTGAGTGACGACTATGCACAATTCGGTTTTCCGGCCGCCACCCAGACACTTTACAAATCCACAAATCTGACCATCGGCTCACTGGGCACTGGGACGCTCACCGTCGAAAATAACGGTTCCGTCCAGACCACTGGCGATGCCTTCCTCGGGGAAATGGCCGGCGGCACTGGCATGGCGACGATCACAGGCACCGGCTCGAAGTGGCGGGTCGATGGCAGCATCGTCATTGGCAAGAACGGCAACTTCCTCCCCGATCGTGCCTCGCACATGACGATCGCCGACGGTGGAGCACTGACAGTGAACGGCCAGTTCCTCACGATCGGCCAGGAGCCGGGAAGTGTCGGCACGCTGACGATCGATGGCTTTGGCTCAAAGTTCATGGGCGGCGCGACGACTGCGCTGGAGATCGGCCGATTTGGAGCCGGCACGCTTGAGTTGTTGAACGGCGCCGGTGTCAACCTCGCCTCGGTCACTCTCGGCACGCAGAATGGGGGTCAGGGCACGGTGAAAGTCGATGGCGTGACCGACGGGCATCCCTCCACTTTTGTGAGTCTGGGATCGATCACGGTCGGCGGCGTCGCCTACGGCGTTGGCGAACTCGATATCACCAACGGCGGACACTTGAGCAGCACTGGAAAAGCGATCATCGGTCGCGATGCAGACTCGACCGGGATGGTCACGCTGAGTGATGCGGGCTCGGACTGGAATCTGGTCGCCGGCCCTTCCGGCGCGGCGGGCGACCTTACGATTGGCCAATCCGGCACCGGCGAACTCACCGTCGCCAGCCAAGCCGTGCTAACCACAGGTGCGCTTATGCTCGGGCAGAATGCCGGGAGCGACGGCACGCTTTCGATCCTTTACGGCACGGGTGCGACGGCGGCGAAGGTGACTGTGGACAGCACGCTCACGGTCGGCGGCGCAGGCAAGGGAAACATCATCGTGAGCGGCGGAGCGCAATTGGTGACGATGCGCGAGGCCACCCTCGGGACGCAAGCGGACAGCGAGGGCTCCATCCGGTTGCTCGGTGAGGGAACGGCGTGGACCTTGAGCGGGCAGGCCCTCACCGTCGGGCAAGAAGGCACCGGCAAGCTGGAAGTGCGCGACAAGGCCCGGCTCGTGGACACCGCGGCAATCGTCGCCGCGGGGTTGCTGCACGGCGGCGATGGTTCGGTCGTGGTGGATGGCGCCGGGTCGCTGCTGCAAGTGAAGACGCTGGGCCTCGGGGGAGATGGCGATGGAACGCTCTCCATTACCAACGGCGGGAAAGTCATCGCGGACGGTCTGGTCACTGGCTCAAATGACGGCAGCGGCTCGGTCGAAGTTGGCGGCAGCGGCTCGACGCTGGAAATCAAAGATCTCTCGCTCGGACAGGCGAAAGCGGGGCCTTTCGCTTCTTCCGCCATCTCCATTTTCGCCGGTGGAAAGGCGACAATCAGCGGACTGGGCGACAATGCCACCATCGAAGTGGCCATCGACGACACCTCCAATCCGAACGCTCCGGACGTGTCGGTGCTAGGCAGCGACTCGCTCTTGACGGTAACCGCGAACAAATTGCGGATCGGTAACGACATCGAACAAGGCTCCATGGATGTCAGCGGAGGCGGCACAGTCTCTGCGGTGAATCTCAGCATCGGTGACGGGAGCCGGGTGGATGTGAGCGGGAATTCGAATCTCATGACGACCGGGCGGCTGGAGGTCGGGACCTTCGGCAGCAATGGCAATGGGCGCCTGGAAGTGAGCGAAATCAGTCGGGTGGTGGCCCCCGGCGTGCTGGTCACGGGTCAATTGAACGTGCATGGCTCGGGCACCACGCTCACGGCCAATGGCGGCGCCTTTGACCTGGAATCCGGTCTGGACGTCGGACGCGGCACGGTCGCGGTGAGCGACGGCGGAAAGGTGGACGTTTCTGGTTCTCTGTTCGTCGGACTGAATGGCACATCCAGCGTGACGGTGGCAGGGGCCGGCACCCAGCTTCACGCTGCGGACGCCACCCTGGGCGGCTTCTTCGACAACGGCGGCCTCTCCACCAGCGACGGCGGCTACGTTTCCATCGGCAGTTCGCTGACCGTGAGCGGAAACGGCACGCTCTCGACTGCGGCCGGCGGCAGCGTGGACATTGGCCCCGCGCTATTCGACCAGGCCCCTTCCGGGCAAATCCGCGTCGGCGCGCTGGGCAGGCTTAAAGTCAATGGTTCGGTGACGGGGACGGTCTTCAATTTCGGCGGCATCGTCGGCGGCTCGGGGACGATCAATGGCACGCTCATCAATGCCGGCGTCGTCGCGCCCGGCGATCCGCAGACGCTGTCGATCCAGGGCGACTACGAGCAAATGGGCGGTGGCACGCTCGAACTCGTCATCGCCGGTCTGGACGCGCTGCGCCAGGATCATCTCAGCATCACGGGCAGCCTGTCCCTGCTCGATGGCGCGCAGCTAAAACTCGAATTCATCGACGGCTTCGCGCCGAAGACGGGCGATCGTTTCGATCTGATCGATTTCGGAACGCTGGATCCTGCTGCGAACCACTTCAGCATCGTGGACATCGAGGGCCTCGAGCCGGGATTTCAATTCACCCTCGGTCAAGACGGCGCGGGCAAGTTTGCTTTGACCGCGCTCAATGACGGTATTTCCAATGTTCCCGAGCCGCGCGCGATTTTGTTGGTCGAGACGGGGCTCGCGATTCTGGCGATGGAGCGTCGGCGGAAGCTGGCTCGCGCAGCTTAGGTTGCGCGGTTTGGGGAGATCTCAGGCGCCGTGAAAATTTCGCCATTGGAAGTCGCGGCCACCTCCGGCAACTTGCGCACTTTCGCCTTCCATCATGCTTACACCGCAATCCGTCCTCACATCGTCCCGCCCGTCCCGAGGATCCCGGCTTTGGTTTCTCAGCGTGAGAGCCTTGGGAGAGAGCCTTGGGGTCAGGTCGTTGCATTCAGTATTTGTTCTGCTCTGTGCGCTATTTTCGCAAGGGACTCACTGCCAGCATGGAGCGCAAGTCCGACAGGCTGCTAGGCCCGACGGCGCGAGTGGGCGGCGCTTCCGGCAACTCCGCCAGGAAGGATGCGCGGATGAATAGCCGACACCGGAATGCCTGTCATCATGCCCTCGTTCTGATCCTCCTGCTCGCCTGCGTGGCGGTGCGGGGCGCGGAGATCAATGCGGTGAAACTCGGAAAAGCCGAGCCGCTGCCCGGACGCCTCTACGGCTTCAATTCGGATATGGTGGCGGCGACGGCGTTTCAGGGGATTACTTCGGTGGGCGTGGAGATGGAAAATGCCGTGCGCGAGCTGCGGCCGCAAGCGCTGCGCTTTCCCGGCGGCAGCACGGCCAACAATTATCTCTGGCGGAAGGATTCTTTTTCCGAGGCGACCGGCGATCTCACGGGCTGGGCGGGTGAACACATCGGCTCTTCCGCAAGATCGGGCGCCCCTATGATCTGCCGGGTTACGCGCGGCTATGCCGGCAATTCAAGCTGAAGCCCGTTTGGGTGCTGAATGTCTTCGAGGAAACGCCGGAAAGCGTGAACGCGCATTGCTCGATCACTCGATGCACTGGGCTTGAAAGTCGAAGCGTTCGAGCTGGCCAATGAACCCTATTGGGACCCGCGCACACTCAACGACATCCAAGGCTACATCCGCTACTGCAACCATTGGTCGCGGCGCTGCACCAGCGCCAGCCGGACGTGAAAGTCGGCGCCTGCTTCGCGCCGCTCCAGCACGAGCCTTACGCTTACATCGAGAATTGGAACGCCGTGCTCGCCCGCGAGACCTGGTACGACGCCCTCGTCTTTCACGACTACTACTACGGCCAGGGATTCACGGCCTGAGCCCGGACCGAAGCTGAGCGCGCCGGCGTTGATGCATCCGGACAAATTCTTCGATGACTCCGTCGAGGCGCTGAACGAAACACGTGCCGGGAAAACCCATCTGGTTCACCGAATGGAACCTGGATCAGAAATACATTCAGGCTTGGAAAAACAAGGGTGCCGAGCTGCTCTTCGTCGGCGCGGGTTTCTGCCGGATGTTTCACCACCGCGACTCGGTGGACGTTTCGCTCTTCCATCAAATTTACGACAAGAGCTTCGGTGCCTTCTATCTCGGTGACCAGAGTCACGTCATCGAAACCAATGCGACTTATGAGTTATTCAAGCTGCTCGGCGCGCGCTGGCCGGGGCGAAACAATTTCGGACGCGCGAGTTTCGGGTCCGAGGATTTGATGGGTTTTGCGACGCAGGGTGATGACGGAGCTGCGCTTATTTGCGATCAATCGCGGCGCCGCGCCGATCGAGCTGCGGCTCCCGCCCGAGTGCATCGGCGAGTTGCGGCACATGACGCTGGATTGTCCGCCGGAAGCACTGCTCGGAGCCGCCGAGACGTTCACGAAGCAAGGCGACATCGGCGGCGGCAAGGTCGTCCTGCCCGCCTATTCGATCAGTCTCATCGCCTCGCCCGCCGCGCTGAAGCCGCCGGATTCATCCGACGCTGGCCGCGAACCTGTTTCCCGCGCGCCCACACCTCACGCTGTGGTATCCGCCCTACGCCAGCCAGCAACCGCGTGTCGCCGCGGACGGCAGTTACAAGCTCGATCTCGCAGGCGCTGAAGGACAAGCCGATGGCTCGTCGTAAAAATGGATCTCAGCGGAGTTGCCTTTGCCCGAGGGAGCTTCGTGCGCGCTATCTTTTGAAGCCCGGGCTGAAACGGACGGCGTCGCTGATCATCAATCTGCCCGAAGCCAATGGGACGGCGGGAAAAATCGCAGCGAATGGATGCAACTCGGCAAAACGTTCCGCCCCGTGCGGCTGGTCTTCCGCCCCGACCCCAAGATCAACAGCGGCGAAGTCAGTTTCTTCTTCGACAAGGAACAAGTTGAAAAAGGCGGCCAGTATTTCTTCCGAAACTTCCGCGCTGTGGCGCTGGAGTAATCGAATTTGGGCGGGCTTCGTGGCGGCCAACGGCGCGCCTGGAATGAGAGAACGGTCGCGGCAATTTCGAGCACTGTCACCGCAAGCGCGGGCAAGCGGGCCTGGCCGGGGCGTGTTTTGCTCGTCGTTCCATGCCACCACTACTTCCTTCCTTTTTCCGTGCGGCGCGCTCCGCGCTTGCCGCCTCAGTCCTGGCCGGAGCCGGCACTGATCGCGAATGCCCGTGCCGACGAGCATCTCTTCGGCTGGGTCAGAGGTGCAGAAACCTTGCCGGGCGGGCATTTCGACGCCTACCAATTCATCACGCTGCGCACTGGGAAAGCAGGCGGCGATTACTTCGGCTGGGACTTTAGCACCGAGTTGGAATATGGCGTCACCGACAAGCTCCAGCTCGGCATCGGCGTCGAGCAGCACTACTTCGATATTCAGGATGTGGAAGAGTTGGATAACCAAAGCCGCTACCGCTTCGGCGGCATCGAACTTTCAGCGAAATACAGCGCACTCAGCCCGTTCAAGGACAAGGTCGGCCTCGCTCTGCGGATGGAGGTGGACTACCTGCCTTTCGATGATGTGGCTGGGATCGAGCAGGAAGAGATCGACCTCCAACCCGAGATCATCCTGCAAAAGAACTTCCTGGACGACACGCTGATCTTCAGCATCAACGCTGGACGTGAAATTCGCGTGGGGCAAAAAGCCGGCGGAGGAATACGATTACGAATTTACGATGATGGGTGGTGCGGGCGTCGCGTATCGCTTTGCGCCGAAATGGTTCATCGGGCTCGAAGGGCACTGGCGCTCGGAGTATCCGGAGTTCGATTTGGGCTTTCACGAGCACACGGTGATTTTCATCGGCCCGAGTGTGCACTATGCCGCCCAGCGCTGGTGGGCCACCGCGAGCTACGGCTATCAGATCTATGGCAATGGCATCGACGAGCCGGACAACGGCAAGACCTTTGCCGAGGAAGCGCGCAACGAATTCCGGCTGAAAATTGGCTTCAATTTCTAGGAACGTCGCATGCCTTCCTGGAAACCATTTATCGTCCCCGCAGCGCTGGTGCTGGGCACTTCGGCATCGTGTTTTGCCACCACCTATTTCACCATCGAGCAGGCGCAAAAGGCGATGTTTCCCGGCGCTTCGATGTCGCCCGTCGATGGGAAGCTTACGCCCGCACAACGCAAAGCCATCGAGAAGGCGAGCGACATGCGGCTGCGCAAGGAACCACGCGTCTGGCGCGTCGCGGGAGGCGGTTGGTTCTTCGTCGATGAGGTGCTCGGCAAGCACGAGTTCATCACCTATGCCGTCGCCCTCACGGCGGGCGGCGCGGTGAAGCAGATCGAGATCATGGAATATCGCGAGTCTTACGGCGGCCAGGTGCGCGAAGCGAAGTGGCGCGCTCAATTCACCGGCAAGACCGCGCGAGCGCCGCTCCGGCTGGATCAGGACATCAAGAACATCAGCGGTGCGACGCTCTCCAGCCGGCACGTCACCGAAGGTGTGCGCCGGGTCCTCGCGTTTTATGAGGCGGTGCTCAAGTGAGGTGCGGCGGGCGCGCCCGCTGCTCGGAACATTCGTCGAGATCGTAGTGCCAAACTCGGATCGCGATCCGGCGAATGCGATCAACGCTGCCTTTGCCGTCATCGAGGAAGTGCAGCGCCGCATGAGTTTTCACGACCCGGCGAGCACGCTCTCTCGCATCAATCGTGAAGCGGCGCGACGCGCCGTCCGCGTGGATGATTGGACATTCGCGGTGCTGCAAGCTGCCGGGGAGTTTCACCGAATCTCCGGCGGGGTCTTTGACGTAACGATTGCGCGCCGTTTGCAAGCGCGCCGATTTCTTCCGGGCAACGCCGCTCCGGAATCGGGCGGCAGCTTCGGGGATGTCGAGCTCACCGCCGACCGCCGTGTTCGATTTCATCATCCTGGCATCCAGATCGATCTGGGTGGCATCGCCAAAGGCTTCGCCGTGGATCAGGCCGTGGCCGCTCTGCGCGACGCCGGGATTTCCAGCGCGCTCGTCAACGCAGGCGGCGATCTTCGGGCGTTCGGCAAAGCCGCGTTTCCGATCTCGATCCGCCACCCCAACGATCCGTCGGCAACGTTGACGTCATTCACAATCTGCGATTCTGCGGTCGCCACCTCCGCGCACTATTTTGCGGATCCCCTCGGACCCGGATGCTCGGCATCGCCGATTATCCACCCGCTCCGTCCGCAGCAACCGTCTCTCCCTCGGTCCGTCACCGTGAGAGCGCCGAATGCCATGCGCGCTGACGCACTGACCAAAATCGTCATGCTCTCGGTCGAGGAGGTGTTGCCATTGCTCGCTCGTTTCAACGCCAATGCACTTATCGTTTCGACCACGGGTGACACGGCATGCAGTGAAGGTTGGGATGCGACGCTCGACTTTTCGTCTTAGCCGGCCACTGCAGGCGGCGGTATATGTCAGCTTCGGGGCTCTGCTGCTCACCGGGGTCGGCTGGATGCTGGCGCAGGATTACCTCGACGAAGAGGCGTGGGAGAAGGTTCCGCGTTGGTTGCTGAAAATTCACGGGGGCGCCGCCATGGCCGCGTTGCTCGTGCTCGGCGCCCTGACTCTGCATGTGAAGCGCGGCTGGAAAGCGGGCCGGAATCGTCTCTCCGGTGCGCTGCTCATCGCGCTCAACGGGTTTCTCGTCGCGACGGGGTATGGTCTTTACTACGCGGGCGGTGAGGAAATGCGTGCCTGGCTCAGCCGTTGGCACGCGTGGGTAGGGATTGGCACTTTGGTGCTCCTGCCGGCCCACGTCATCGTGGGACGGCTGATCATCAGGCGCTTGCACCGGCAGAAATCAGCGGGTGAGCCGGTGTCGCGCGCGAGTCCGCCGCGCCGGCACCTGCCCTGAATCGCGGCCGATTCTCCACGCCTGACCGAAAATCGGTTGGCAAAGGCGAATAGCTCGTTTATTGAGATCGATTCTCACTTAGCGCCTTCGGCACGCTTGCCTCCAACAAATCCACGCCAACCGCGATGCCCGCGCTGCATGAAACAGTGGCGTGGCGGGGTATTCGCGGGACGTGGCAGCCGTTGCACGGCAGCTTTTTCGAGTGCGGGTTGAGTGTCGAGTGGCACGACTTTCATGTGGACCGCGACCTGGATTGGACGCGCAGTTTCCATCCCAACAGCATGGAGATTTGCCTCAATTTTTCCGGTACGGCGGCAGTGCAGGATGGCGCGACGGAGCGGTCCGTCGGCCCCAACGAACTCGCGATCTACACGACACAGGCTGAGCCGATGCGCGCCATTCGCCACTCGGGATCGCTCCATCGTTTCATCACTCTCGAGCTATCGGCGGATTTCCTGCGACCGCATTTCACGAACGTGCTCGACCGCCTGAAACCGCCCGTGCGTCGTTTCATTGAGAGCAGGGCAATGGCTCCGGCCTTCCTCGAAACGTTGCCGCTCCCAGCGACGATGCTCGCCGCGCGGACCCACTTCGTCGAGCCGCCGGTGCCGGCTTCGGCGTGCGACACCTGGTATCTCGGGCGCGTCCTCGAAATCCTCGCTCAATCCCTTTTCCAGCCCGACGATTCCAACGAACTGTTCTGCCACCGGTACAAGCGAACCAACCGGGAACGGATCGATCGGGTGCGCTATCTGATCGAACGCGATCTGGAAAACCCGCCGTCGCTCGGCATGCTCGCTGAGGAAGTCGGGTGCAGCGCGTTCCATTTGAGCCGCCTTTTTTCCCAGGAGACGGGCGTGAGCTTTCCAAAGTTTCTCCGCATGAAGCGCATCGAGAAAGCGGCTGAGCTGCTCCGCACCGGCCGGATGAACGTGACCGACGCCGCGATGGCAGTTGGTTACTCGAGCCTCAGTGCCTTTAACAAAGCCTTCGTCGATCAGTTTGGCTGCTGCCCCGGACTGTATCCACACGTCAAATTGCAGTGCGGACGCAATCGCTCGCAACCTGCTGGTTAAGGTCCCGTTTACCTCAACGGTCAGATCCACCAGCGATGGGTTTCTGGCAATACGTCAGGAACCGGCAGGCGAGCGCTCCTCGAAACGAAATCGCACTGGCACTTCCACTCGTGCGGCGATGGCCGCACCATCCTGCCGGGCCGGATCGAACCGCCACGAACGAACGGCGGCGAGTGCAGCGCGGTCGAGAATCTCGTGGCCGCAACTGCGGAGGACGTTCGTACTCGTCACGTGACCCGCCGCGTCAACGGAGACGAGAAGCAGCACGGTGCCCTCCAGGTGTTGCGCGCGGGCATTCATTGGGTAGAGGGGTTTGTTGCGGAGGAGGAATCGCGGCGGCACGTAGCCGGCGACGCGAGAACCATTTTCCCCGCCTCCGGCGCCCGAGTCACGCCGCTCACCGGACCGATCTCCTGACCGCGCATGCCCACGGCGGCCTGCCTTTCCGCGAGTCGGCGTTGAAGGGAATGGCTCCGTGACCGGGATCGTGGACGGGATGCTGGCGACCAGCACGGGAAGTTGCGGCGGGATTGCGGGAATGATGTTTGCCGCCGGGATGGCAGGAACGATGGCAGGTTTCACTTGGACGAACTCGCTGTCGTTGAAAGGCGTTTCATCGAGCGATGACATCGATGGGGGCTCGGTGACGACGACGAGCGACACAGCAAACGTCTTTGGCAAAGGCGACGCATCGGTTCCAGTCCGCCAGGGGACAATGCGCGCGGCGTTCGACGACCAGCCCCAACCAACCATGAATAGGAGCCCGCCATGCAGTGCCAGCGAAACAATGAGGGCGCAGCGCAACATGCCCCGGGAGTAACTGCTAGTTTTGCCGACCGCTAATGGGTGTGTATTCGCGTTCCGCGTGGCCACTCGGGCCGCCGAAGTCGTAGCCAACGATCAGGTACGCGATCTGACGATCCGAGTCATTGTTCGTCCCGAACATACAGTTCATGTCGATGTGCAGATTTTCGGTCACGCGAACCTGAACGCTGGGTCCGATATTGAACTGATTGGCTGGGTCGCCGCGCTCGCCCTTCACCGTGTCATGATCGTAAAGAAACTCCACGCCGACGCCCAGCCGGCTATCGATCACGGTATAGCTGAGACCGCCCGCGATCTGGAATTCCTGTTCGCGCTCGCCGCCGGTCTCGGCTTCCCAGACAAAGTTGACACCCCAATGCCAGCGCTGGGCCAACTGGTCCCCGAAGAGTACCTTGAATTCATAGACATCCGATCCCCAGTGCTCGTCGGCGAACTTGTATTCGCCGTAGAGCGTCGGATTCCCCCAGATCTTGCCCCAATCGGCCAGCGCCCAGCGCAGCTCGACATTGAAGCTCTGGTAATGAAAGTCGGCGTCCTGGTTGCCTTCAATGTCGGCGTAAAGATCGAGCTGCATCCGATACGGCAGACCGATTTCCACTTCCTCGAGCAGACGGTTCGAAATGGTGCCATCCCGGTGATTCTTGATCCGCCACCAGCTTCCCACCCCCACGTGCCACGGCTCCTGCTGGAGGTATATGCGGGTGCCAGCAAACCGGCGTGCACTCGTCCATTCCGGCCGGTGAGTGACGCCGATGGGAGTATCTTCACGAAGCACGGAGCTGTAAGCGGTGGATACTGTCTCGGGCATGCGCGTCGCCTGCCGGTCTTGTCCATGCACGCTCGTGAAGGCGGCACAGGAGAGGGTGAAAAGGGCAAGGAGGTTTTTGGTCATCGGGCGGTGTAAAGAGGTGTAGGTTGGAAAGGCACAGCGCGCGTTAGCAGCGCCGATGCCAGGACGTGCGACTGGACGCCGAACCATGACGGTTCGCGCGCCTGGTTTGAAGGTCATCGCCGGCTGCGAACCTGATTGGATGGAGTTTCCGGCGTGATGAATGGCCTTAATTTTTTCGGCGAAGGCGATCGGAAGCGACGGGTGAATCGAACGCGCGAGCGCACGGAGGATGGATATAATGCGATCTTGATGCTTGGATGATTGGAATACTTTGTATCCATTGCGCTCAGATGTTCTGGCGATCACTTCCCAAGCTTTGGCTGCGTATTGCGTGGCCGTTCCTGCTTTTCGTGGTGGCGGGCTCGGTCGCACTTGCATTTTGGATGCAAAGCGTCGCGGAACGCCGTTCGCATGCCGTCTTCGCCGCCTTGGCGCGGACCAATGCAGAGTTTTTTCGCGACCGCCGCATTCCTTTGAGCGAGCAGATGGCCGGCTACCTCAGCCGCATCCTTAATGTGCGGACAATCATCCGGCGCGGCTCCCAATTGCTGCCTGAACCGGAGGCTCAGATTGAGGGGTATCGTGAGACCTTGCTTCAACTGCGCGCCGAGCAGGGCGTCGTGCGGCTCGGAAGTAACTTTGAGGCCATTGCCGCGTCCGTGGATGCGCGCGACGCACTGCTCCTCGTGCGAGCGGCGAAGGGTCCCTGGGCATTTCTCGTGGAAAGAGAAACGATGCTTGTGCTCGCCACCTTTTGGTTGCTCTCGATCGGCCTTGCGTGGGCGATTACCCGCGGGGTGGTGCGCCCACTCCGATTGCTCGCCGAGCGTCTGCCGCACATCGAGCACGACGCCGAAGCCTCTCTTCCAGGCGCGGATCGTGAAGATGAAATCGGGCAATTGGCGAGGGTTTATATTGCGACTCGCGCTCAACTCGCCGACGAGCGCGCGCGCCGCGAACAGGCGGAGCAGCTCGCCATTCTGGGGCGCATGGCGACGGGACTCGCGCACGAGATTCACAATCCGCTCGCCGCGATCCGCATTCACGGCCAGCTCATCGATTCCGCTTCAGATGGGCAAATTGGACCCGCTGTGCGTGCGTCGATGCCGGTGCTGCTCGGCGAGGCCGCAAAGATCGAGAGCCTGGTCAATCAATGGATGTTTCTCGCGCGACCCGCGCCGCCCGAAACGGCGCGCACCGAACTCAGTGTACTGGTGTCCGCGGTGTTGCGTGTGCACGCACCGATGGCAGCTCACGCGGACGTCGGCCTGGTTGAGGGCGTGCCGAGTGGCCTGGTGGTCGGAGTTGATTCACGGCGGGTCTCGCAAGCCATCAGCAATGTCGTGATTAACGCGATTCAGGCGATGCCCGACGGCGGCACATTGCGAATCACCGGGGAGCGCGATCCCACTCACGCGCAACTTCTTTTCCGCGACAGTGGCGGTGGTTTTTCGCCCGACGCGCTCGCGCGCCATGCGGAACTATTTTTTTCCGAAAAGGAAGGCGGCATGGGCATCGGCCTCAATGTTTGCTCAGAAATTATCAAGGCGCACGGCGGCTCGCTCACGGTCGTGAATGCGCCGGACGGCGGTGCGATCGTGATGCTTTCCTTTCCGCACGCATGAAACCAATCCTCATCATCGAAGACGAACATGCCCTCGCCTCGGCACTCGCTGCTGTGTGCAAGAGATTGGGTCGGGAAGCTCGGCCCTGCTATTCCGCCAAACGCGGGCTCGATGCCGCGGCTCGCGCGGAATTCGACCTTGGCATTATCGACATCGGATTGCCCGATATGAGCGGCCTCGAAGTATTGAAAAAACTGCGCACGCTGTGTCCGGGGCTGCCAGTCGTCATCATCACCGCGCATGGCAGTCTCGATAATGCCGTGGCCGCACGAAAACTGGGAGCGACAGCCTATCTCGTAAAGCCGCTCGATCTTCACGAGGTTCAGGAGACGCTGCGCACAGCCCTCGCCGCTCCGCGACAGGCGATGGCGATGCAGGCCGAGCCGCGTTCCTTGCTGATCGGCGGTGCGGCGGCACTGCAGGGCAGTTTTGCAGACATAGCGCACGCGTGTGCGAGCGATGCGCCCGTGCTTCTCACGGGCCCAACCGGGACGGGCAAGACGCTCACGGCGCGGATCATCCACGCGAACAGTGCGCGCGCGGGCGCCCCCTTCGTCGCGCTGCATTGCAGCGCGCTGCCGGAGACGCTTTTGGAAAGCGAACTCTTCGGGCACGAGAAGCATGCTTTCACAGGTGCGACTGCCGCGCGGGCTGGACACATTGAACGCGCTGAGAGCGGCACGCTCTTTCTCGACGAGGTCGCGGATATCTCACTCGCTGTTCAGGCGAAGCTGCTCCGCTTCGTTGAGGAGCGTGCCTTCCATCGCGTGGGCGGACGCGAGGATCGCCGGGTCGATTGCCGGCTGATTATTGCGACCAACAAAAACTTGCGCGAGGAAGTGCGTCTCGGCCGCTTCCGCGAAGATCTCTATTACCGCCTGCACGTATTGGAAATCGAGCTGCCCGCGTTGCGCGATCGCCGGGGCGACATCGCCGCTTTGGCTCGCTACTTCGTGGCGCAACTCGCTCCCGATCGAACCATCGAGATCGCCCGGGAGACCCTGCGTCTCCTCGAGCGGCACGATTGGCCCGGCAACGTCCGAGAGCTGCGCAACGCGCTCGAACACGCCGTGGCGGTCGCCCCTGGCCCGGTCCTCCTGCCGCAGCATCTACCCCGCGATTTCGTCGCCACGAGAAAGGCCGCCCCGGTGGCTGCGATTCGGCCGGCGCTTCATCAGTGGCTGACTGAACAGTTGGAGGCCGGTGCGAATTACGATCGAATCGAGCAAGCTCTCGAAGCCCTTGTATTGCAAGATCTCCTCCCGCGTTTCGACGACAAACCGACGCTGCTGGCCCGCGAGTTGGAGATCAATCGCGTCACCCTGCGCCGAAAATGCCGTCGAATTTTTGTCACTTCCAATGATTCAGGCGGGTAGCAATTGAGCGTCATCGTTACTGAGTTGGTGGGACCGCGCGAATCGACGGTGCCGTCGGTTCGTCACTTGTCTCTCATCGGAACCACTACTTCTTGGGCTTCTTTTGCTGAGTTTTCACAACCTTACCATCCGCGGTCATGATGATCTCCCACCTCAGGCCATTCTTGTCGGTAATCTTTGCACCATACTGAGAGCCGCCGCTCTCCTCTTCGAGTTCGACCTTTTCGAGCGTTGCTCCGGCATCCGTAACCTTTTTGATCGTTGCTTGCACGCCAGCGGGTGCGTCCGGCAACCTGATCTCTTTGTCCTTCCCGAAGGACGAACTTGCGCAAAACAGGAGCATGGCTGCAATTACCATTGTCGAGGAAAGAAAGGCTCGCTTCATGGAGCGGACTCTAACCGAGCCCCTCGCACGGCAGCAACGCCACGGATCGGCAATGATAAAATGGAACCGGGTCCCACCAATGATCTGGGCCCCGTTCCGATAAAGTTGACCGGTACATGTCCGGCAAGCGGAGCAAACCTGAGCGCGAACGGGTGCTACTTTTTCAGCGACGCCAGATACTCGACGAGGTTGACGAGATCTTCCTGGGTCAGAGGCTGGTTGAGGCCGCTGGGCATCATCGAGGTCCGAATCTGCTGCCGCTTGCAGGGCCGAGTGTTCACCGTTAAGCATTCCGGCAATCGACATGGGTGCCGTTCAACACATCGACTTTCATCTGACTCCGGAGGAATACCTGGAGCGCGAACGCGTGGCGGAAACGAAGAGCGAATATTTCAATGGCGAGATCGTCGCGATGGCGGGCGCCAAATGGGCGCACAATGTCATCGCCGGACGCATGCTGACGAAATTGACGAACGCGATGGAGGGCCGGCCATGCGCAGCACTCGGGTCCGATATGAAGGTGCGAATCGAAAGGGCAAACCTGTTTCGTTACCCCGATGTTTCCGCTCTCTGCGGGCCAGTTGATTTTTACGACGACGAAGAGGACGTCTATTGCAACCCGGCACTTATCGTTGAAGTGCTGTCGCCGTCCACGGAGAAGTATGACCGGACGGACAAATTCGGCCTCTACCGACTGATCGATTCGCTGCGCGAGTTTGTCCTCGTCGCGCAGGATCGGGTGGAAGTCGAGGTCTTCCGAAAAGGGGACGACGGGCGCTGGCGCGGGACGGCGCTGACGGATGGCGAGGACATGCTCCGCCTGGAATCGGTGGGATGCGAGTTTCGGGTGGCGGAGTTGTATGTGGGCGTGGAGATCCCCGCACCTGGGCCGGGTTCCGACGTGGCCTGAAGTAAATGTTTGTTCCGCAATTTGTCTGTAGCGCGGGCGGGGAGAATAAAGAGGAGGGGGGGCGGTAGCCCTTGTCATTCCCGAAATCAAAGACACCCTTCCGTCGTCGTATCGACCGAAGCACGCGACGATTGCCTCCGTTTTCGTGGCGGCGCATTTCCCACAGCCGACCACTCTTGGAGGGCGCTGTCTCACGAACACAATCCTAGATTCCCCGGTGCCAATCCGCCCCTTCGTGCTGTCGTCACTCATTCTCGCCGCGACCGACCTCCGTTTTCAGCTCCAGTGGAGCGACGATCTTGTCATTTGGCCCGAAACCGGAGTCACAGACAGTCTGATCGACGCCGGAGCCAGCACCGAGACCCGCGAGGCCAAAGTGCCGCTCGGAGATTTGGATCCGAACCATGCCTTCGTCCGCCTGCGGGTGAAGTGAGAGAGGGGGCTCCAACCAGCGGAGCGAACACTGATTAGCAGCTACTTTTTGAGTGAGGCCAGATACTCGACGAGGTTGACGAGATCTTCCTGGGTCAGAGCCTGGTTGAGGCCGCTGGGCATCATCGAGGTCGGGAGCTTGTCGCGCTTCGCGATGTCTCGTTTGCGATAGGTGGTGCTGACGCCACCGGGGAGCGCGAGCACGATTTCGTCGCCCGTCTCGCTGCGCACAACCCCGACGCCCGCGCTGCCATTCTTGAGCATGAGTTGCGTGGTCTCGAAGCCCATGGTGACGCCGGTGTTGGGATTGATGATGGCGTCGAAGATTTGGTCTTTGGGAAGTTTGGTGCCGATCTCAGTGAGGGCCGGTCCGAAGTCCGCGCCTTTGTCGCCAACCCGATGGCAGGTGATGCACGAGCTTTCCGCGCGCTCGAACACCGCGCGACCTTTGACCGCGTCGCCTTTCATTTTCACCAACTCAGGGATCGACGGAAGCGGTTTGCCTCCGAGCGCCTGCGGGGCCGGGAAGAGTTCGTCGATTTCCTTTTGCAGCGCCGCATACTGCACGAGGTGCAAGGCGGCGGTGGCGTTCAGTTTGAGGGGTTCGGTGAGTTGACCGTTCTTGGCCAGTGCAATCAGCTTGACGGCTCCATCCTGCGTCTTGGCGAGGCCCTTGACCGCCGCGGAGCGAAGCATTTCGTTCGCGTTGTTTTCGCCGGCCGCGATGGCGACCAAGGTCTCGAGTGCGCGTTTGATGCCGGACGTGGCGAGCAGGGTCGCGACCTCGGCACTTTGCGGACCGGCGAGCTTTTCACGCAGTAAATCGTTGGCCTTTGGGTCCTCATAGACCAGGCGCAGGGCCTCGGCGCCAGCCGGTGTGCCCGAGAGCTTGAGCGCTGTTTCCAGCAAAGCCGCACCCTGGTTGTTAATGCCGAAATCTTTCACCAATTCGACGAATGCCGGAGTGCCTTTCGCTTTTTCCAGCTCCGCATTCACTGCAGCCATGACGGCGTTGTCGCGGTTTCCCTTCAGTCGGGTCAACGCTTCGCGCGCGATTTCGTCGCCGGCTTTTCCGGCGGTCGCGAGTTCGATTAATGCATTCGTTTTGGCCTCGCCGTCTGGCAGGAAATCGAAGGAGCGCACGTAGCGGGGCTTTTCGCCGTTGGCGATCGATTGATCTTCAAGAATCTTCGCCAGCATACCCGCGGCCTTCGCGCTGCGCATGCGCCAGATGATGTCGCGGCCGGCCGGAGTGTTCCACTGGTCGCCGACCTTTTCGAGCCAGGCATTGAAGCACGCGTCTTCGTTCCCCGCGGCGCCGATGCCGAGAGCTTCGAGGTACCATCGATCTTTGCCGTCGTGCTGGAGGGCGAGTGCGGTCCAGATGCGTTCAATGTCTTCGCCGCCATGGAGCGCGAGGGCGATCTGCCGGCGAACCTGCGGGCTGGGATCGCGAACCAGCTTCCTGCCGAGTTCCGCATTCTCCATGAGCGGTGTGGTGTCGTACCCTCCCGTTTTCCCGAGGGACGATGCGAGGCGGACGGCGGCCACGCGCACGTCGCTATCCGAATCCTGGAGGCCGGCGGTGAGATACTGGGTTTGCTTTCCGTCAATTTGGGCGAGCAGGCCGAGGGCACGGGCGCGGAGGCGCGGATTTTCGCCTTTCCAAAGCGTGAGCAAAGCCGGTTCGGCTTTCGCGCCCATCTCATGGAGTGCCGTCCAGGCGGCGTATTGCGTGGCGCGATTGGGTGAAGTCAATGCGGCCACGGCTCCCTCGGGAGTGCTGAAATTCACTTTCGGCGCTTCGCTTTTCGCGCCGGTTTGGGCCACGCGATAAATCCGTCCCCGCATGTGTCCGGGTTCGTTGTCCTGCATGTTGTGGCCGCCGACGCCCGGATCATACCAATCGGCGACAAACAGCGAGCCATCGGGCGCGATGCTCAAATCCGAAACGCGATACCACGAATCGCTCGAGGTCAGAATGTCGACCATCGTCGCCTTGTAACCCGCGCCGTCTTTTTCCACTGGATAGGCGCGAGTCGTGCGTGGACCCGCGTCACAGTGGATGATTTCATTCTTAAACTGATCGCCTAGACCATTGCCTTCATTGACGAGAATCCCGGTCGGCGAGCCGCCGCCGGTTTGCAAAAGATTGGGGACCACGCCAGGATCATTCAAGTGCCAGTGCCGGCGCGGGATTTCGGGCTCGAGATTCGTCCGCGGCGACTGCCAGCCCGCCCCCGTGAATTCATCGGTGAAACCGTAGTTGCCGTGCTCCATGACGTAATTAATTCGCACGCCCTGGTTGCCGTCATCATCATTGTCGCTCTGCCACATGGTGCCGAAAGAATCGACGCAGACTTCGTAATTGTTGCGGAAGTTGTGCGCGAGCGTTTCAACATTGCTGGCCTTCCCGGTCTCGAGATCGAGGTCGCAGCGAAAGACCATTCCCTGCCGATACGGCTTGCCCTGGTTGGTGATTGGATTTCCAGCGACATCGGTGACGATTTTGCCGTCCGGCCAGGTCAGCTCAGTGATCGAGTTTCCGGCGTTGAAGTAGAATTTTCCGTCCGGTCCGAAAACGAAGGCATGGATTTGATGATCGTAATTCCACACGCCACCGACTTTGAAAATTACCTTCGCATCCTCGGCCACGTCGTCGCCATCGGCATCGGTCAATAGCCAGACATTGGGAGCCGCGCTGACGATAACTTTCGTACCTTTTTTCTGCGGAAGAACGCAGATGCCAAGCGGGTTGGTCAGGTCTTTGGATTGATAGAAGGTTTTCTCCTTGTCCGCGAGACCGTCACCGTTCGTGTCTTCCAGAATGACCACGCGATCGCCTTCCGGGCGTTGATCCATCCACCGGCGATAGTTGACACATTCGGTCGCCCAGATGCGGCCCTGCGGATCGATATCGATGTTGGTCGGGTTTTGGATCATCGGCTCCGCGGCGACGAGCGTCGGGGTTAATCCATCCGGGGTTTTGAAATTCTCCATGTTCTCCTGCGCGGCCTCGACCCCGTAGTCCTTGTCTCCATGTTTCGGGCCACTGTTTGCGCTGGCGATCAGCTTCACATTGGGCGCTTCCGTGAAGACGGCGAACGCAACCGATGCTGCCAGAACCTTGATCCGTGCCGCCGTTGTCGATCCCGACCTTGGTTTCAAAGGCGACGGCGCCCGGCGGCAGGTCGAAGGCGACGAGGGACGGTGCGTGCGCGCCGAACCCGAACGGCACCGGATGGCCATCCACTCTCATCGGTTTTCCGTCGGAATTTTGATTAATGCCGAGCTGACCCCAGCCGACCTGGGCCGCCTTCGGCTTGAGGTCGGTCAGTTTTTTCTTCGAGCCGTCGGCCATGGTGAGCACTGGCTCCATCCAGTTGGCCCAGTCTGCGACAAATCCGTCGCCTGCATCCGTTACCAGAAGATACAGCTGCTTGGCGCCCGCGAGATCGGCTTTCAGCGTTTCCACTTTCCCTTTGTTGATCACTCCGGTTTTGGCGACTGGTTTGCCTTTCCCTTCCGGCACCGCCGCGGAAGGTTTCGGCTTGTTCTGCCCTTTGTCGTCGAGGTTTGCTTCCAGGTCCTCCGCCGTGATTTTCGACGCGACACCATTCGGCGGTATTTCAGCTTTTGCTGTCCAAAGAATCGCGTTCAGCACCAGTTTGCGCTGATCTTCATTGCCCCAGCCTTTGTGGAAATGGCCGCCCGTAAAACCGAACCCGCGTCCGCCGTTGGGCCGTTCGAAAGCCCAGGCCGTTGTTTGAGGTTTGCCGGCGGCCACTTCGGCGCGCACAGCCGGATTGCCTTCGTGGGGACCGTCACCGCGCTTCATCGTCTCGGCGGGTGGCACATCCTTGAGGACGTGCGTGAGTTTGCCGTCCTTCTCATTGAAGCGCATGTGGAAATACCATTCATCACTCGTGCTGAACGGCTTCACTCCGTTGGAAATTGGATGCTGCGGCAGATCCTTAAAGTTGGCCTTCCAATGGGGATTCACTGACCAGTCTGCTTCAAAAAAACCGCCCATCCAGTCCAGCGCCTCCGGTCCACCCTTGTCCGCCGGGAACTCGACGGCGTAGTGCAGGCAGACCAGGCCGCAGCCGCGTTCCATGGCTTCCTTCAACGAATTCAGATGATCTCCTTGAATGAGCGGATGTCCACCGCCGCCGTCCGAGTAGATGACGACCGTATCCGCCTGCGCAATTTCCTCCGGGCTCGGCCAATCTGCATTCAGATGCACTTTGGTTGCGACGTTCGGCGCGCCTTGATTCAGGCATTTGGCCAGAAGTTGGACGCCGGCATTATGCTCGTGTTCGCCGGGGCCATGCGATCGGTTGCCGGCGATAAAAACCACCAGCGGTTTGCCGTCGGCGGTTTTGGCGGAGCCATACGGCGCAATGAGGAACGACAACAAGCCGACCAGGGAGAGGGACCAAAGGGAATGCTTCATGGGGTGGGAAGGAAAAAGGGATGGAAGGACAGAGAACGTGGCGATGGAGTCCGCAGTCAAGATTCAGCGTGGTGAAATCTTAGTCACGGATGCCTGAACGTTTCGGTGTGGGATCAGATTCGCTTCGGTGACAGCGAAGGCGGCGTCGCAAAAACCGACGGCCTGCAAATGCATTTCGTCACAAATCCCCGTATTTCGTCACATTTTCGTTCACGGCTCTGTTGCGTTTGTGATCCAGCAGTAGATCGGGAAGCCATCTTGAGCTTTTCGCCCGTCAAAAACCCCAATCTAATGCCCATGTCCCCCTTCATACCGACCCCTACAAAGCTTGCTACGCACGCGATCGCGTGTGTCGTCCTTCTCACCTCAGCCGCCGTCAGTGAAGCTGGATCCGTGTCGGCTACCGTAGAGCCGCCCAAGACCACGACTTACGACGTGCGCCAGTCGGTGGTTCTAAATGAGATTCCAAAAGGTGCGAAGAAAGCGGCCCTCTGGATCAGTATCCCGGATGAAGATCCCGCCCAGCGCGTTCTCGACCTGGCCGTCGTCTCGTCCCCGGGCCCCTGGAAGATCGTTCGCGATAAGGATCGCGGTGGCCGATTTCTCTACGTCGAAGTTGATAAACCAAAAGCGGACACCCTGACCACCACGGTCAGCTTTTCGCTGACCCGCAGCGCGATCACCAACGAACTGGAGGGGGCGACGGCAGCGGCGCTGCCGGCATCACAGCGAGCCCTCTTCGCCGAAGACCTTCGTGTCGATGCGCCGCATATGGAAGTGACGCCGAAAATCCGGAAAATCATCAAGGAGGTCTGTGGTGATGAGGAGAATCCGGTCGTTCAGGCTCAGAAGCTCCTGAATTACGTCGCCGAGAACGCGGATCACTATTCCCGAAATCCAAATGTGCCGACCTGTGGGGTGGGGGATGCGGAAAGTTGCATGGCCAAAGGCGGTGGCTGCTGTTCGGATCTGCATTCGCTGTTCATATCCCTCGCCCGCGGGGCTGGCATTCCTGCGCGTCTGCAAATGGGCTACCGGCTGCAGGAGAAAAATGTCGGGATCGAATTTAATCCCGGCTATCGCTGCTGGGCTGAATACTTCATCGCCGGCTACGGCTGGGTTCCGGCTGACATTGTCGAGGCGGACGCCGCGAGCGATCCGGTGGAAAAGATGCGTTGGTTCACCGGTCTCACCGAGCGGCGCTTACACCTCAACGAAGGTCGAGAATTCGATCTCCCGCTCAAGAAAGATCGGGCACGGGTGAATTTGATGACCATCGGCTACGCCGAAGTGGACGGAAAGCCGGTGCGGGTCCTTCCCGAAGGCGAAAAGGCGGCGCAATTATCTCGCGTCATCCAGTTCACCGAACGGCCCCGCTCATAGCCCGGTGCATTTCTCGCCCCGGTAATCTCCTTCTCCCTCTTCCTCACCTGCTTCTGTCTGAAAGAAGTCGAAGGAGAAGAAGAGGACGAGAATGAGAAGTTGAAGTGTCCTGCGGCTCAGTAAACGTCGCGCTTGTAGCGGTGGCCTTTCTTCATGGCCTCGACGTACTCTTTCGACTGGTCCTCGGTCTTGCCACCGTGATCCTGGATGATCTTGTGCAAAGCCGCGTCAACGTCCGCTGCCATGCGGGTTTTATCGCCGCAGACAAAAAACTCCGCGCCGTTGTCGAGCCAGTCCCAGATTTCTTTTCCGGCTTCGAGCATCTTGTGTTGCACAAAGGTCCGTTGCCCGGGCACGTCCCGGCTCCAGGCCAGGGATAAGCGGACATGGCCATTCTTTTCCAACTCCTGGAGCGCTTCCTGGTAGAAAAAATCCTGGCTGCTGCGTCGTTCACCGAAGAAGAGCCAGTGTTTGCCCGTGGCGCCGGTGGTAAGCCGGTGCGCGAGAAATCCGCGGAATGGGGCAATGCCGGTGCCGGGGCCCACCATGATCATTGCAGTGTTCGGATCGTGCGGCAGCGAGAAATGCTTTTGCTGGCTCTGGATGTAAACGCCGGCGGTTTGATCGCCGCTCCAGCGTTCAGCGAGAAACGTTGAGGCGACACCCTTGCGGAGACGGTCGCGGATCTTGTAGCGCACGGTCGCGACTGTGAGGTGAACTTCTTTGGGGTGGGCCGCGAGGGACGACGCGATCGAGTAAAGCCGGGGCGGCATTCGGCGGAGCAAGGCGATGAATTCTTCCGGAGCGAATTTCACGTTCGGATTAGCGCGCAAAACATCGACGTAGTCCGAGCATTCGTCGCGGCCCGTGAGGAATGCTTTGAGTTTGTCGGCATTCGCGGCTTCGAGGAGAGGGGCCAGTTCGCTTGCCCCTTTCTTTACGCATGCTTCCACGAACTTTTTGTCGATAAAAGTGACTGCGTAGTCTTCGCGCAGGGCGTCGGCGAGCGGCTTCGGGTTTTTGTTTTTGTCCGGCACCAATTCATCCCCTTTGGCACCCAGCGCCTGGACCAGATCCGCGACGAGTTCCGGGCAGTTTGTTACAATCAGCCCGAGCGCATCCCCCGGTTCATACGTCACGCCCGAATCGGCCAGGCTGATGGCGTGATGCCGCGTGTCCTTGTCCGACTCCGGCCCCGTGAGGCGAATATTATCGAGGCGCCTCGCCTGATACGGATTCTTCATCGAAAAAGCAGGCGGGGCCGCAGGCGCGGGAGCATCGGTAGTGGACATAAGCCGGGGGAGAATAGGGGAACCCTATTCCGTGGATCAAGCGCGCCGATGACGCGTTTGCGCTTTTATGTTTTTCACCCTCTTCCTCGCCTCCGCCACATCTCCACTCCGCCCGGCTACTGCCCGAGTTGCATCCCTTCTTCGGTCTGATGATCGGCCTCGGTTTCGCGAAGTGGTTTGGACGAAGACTGCCTGCGCAGTTCGTTTTCCGCGCGAAGCCAATGATCGAGCGAACGGCCTTCCGGCCGACCTTCGTCTTCGTAATATCGGCGGGCGAGCGCGGAGATTTCATCTTCGAAACGTGCCCCAACGGCGGATTCAGGTGCGTGATATTCAGTCATGGCAATCGAGGGTTTGATTTGTTGAATAAACGACACTGTTGAATCGTGCGGGATGTCCGACGTGCGCGGCTCGACTTTTCGGCAAGGTTCGGGGCGCCCCGTTGCAGCGTTCTCCGCCTCGAGCTTCAAGAATCGCCTCCCACGCCACGAATTTCTCCGCGACCTACTCGGAAGCGGCGTTATTCTTTCCCGGTCAGATCGGCTCGATGCGCTTTTGTTTCCGCCACAATGACGCCGCTGAGAACAATGAGTGAGATAAGGTTCGGCACCGCCATGAGTCCATTCATGGCGTCCCCAAAATCCCACACGAAAGCAGTGCGCTTTCCAGCCTCAAAGGTCGGAACCGCGACCGCGATGACCCAGAGAATGCGATACGGAAGGATGACGCGCGTTCCAAAAAGATACTCCGCCGCTCGCTCCCCGTAGTAGGACCATCCGAGAATGGTGGAGAAAACGAAGGTGAACAGACCGAAAGTCAGAATAAATGGGCCGAAGACCGGAAGATCCCCAAAGGCCGCCTCCGCCAGCGCACTCTTGCTGGTGATGCCTTCGGATTTCCAATGGCCCGAGCTGACGATGACCAGGCCGGTCATGGCACAAATGACGACGGTGTCCCAGAAGGTTGCTGACGCGGAAACCAGGGCCTGTCGTACCGGATTCGTGGTGCGTGCCGCTGCGGCCACAATGGGTGCGCTGCCAAGCCCTGACTCGTTCGAGAAAAGTCCGCGCGCGATTCCCGCTTGAATCACCGCTCGCAATCCTGCGCCCGCAAATCCGCCAATGGCGGCCTGGCCGGAGAAGGCGCCGTGCACGATTTCCATGATCGTCTCTGGCAGCACCGAGGCGCGCAAGAGCAGGATCACGAGACAGCCGAGCACATAAATGCAGGCCATGATGGGCACGAGAAACTCGCACACCCGCGCGATCCATTTTACGCCTCCGAGAATGACCGCCCCCGTGGCGGCTGCCAGCAGAACGCCGACGACCCAGCTCGGTATGGCCGGCACGCCACCTTCATTGGCCGTAACCCGCGCGATCATTCCCGTGAGCGTGTTTGATTGGATCATGTTGCCGATGCCGAAAGCCGCAATGGCAGTGAAGGCGGCAAAGATCATCCCAAGCCATTTCAGGTTCATTCCGCGTTCGAGGACGTACATCGGTCCGCCCACTGTCCTTCCGTCCTCTGTGGTCACCCGGTATTTCACCGAAAGCACGGCCTCAGCGTATTTGGTGGCGATGCCGAACACGCCCGTCAGCCACATCCAGAGCACGGCTCCTGGTCCGCCCAGCGCGACCGCGCCGGCCACTCCGAAAATGTTGCCGGTGCCGATGGTCGCCGCGAGCGCCGTCGTCAGAGCGCCAAAGTGACTGACATCGCCGGTGCCGCCTTCGTCTTTCGTCACCGAGAGCCGAATCATTTGCCCGAGGAAGCGCTGGATGAACCCGAGTCGGAACGTCAGGAAGAGGTGCGTGCCGAACAGTAGGATGATGAGCGGTAAGCCCCATACGGCTCCCGCGAAATCGGCCATGAATTTTTCAAGTTGTTGAAACGGCGTCATTGGAAAAAAGCGGCGCGAGGGTGGGGGTTCGATGATGAACCGTCAAGACGACCGGAACATCGGAACGTCAGAAAATTCTAGCTCGCCCGTTCGTCCGCCATGAGAGCGGACACGCCGGTCTGGCAAAAATGAAACGCCGCGCCCAAACCCGCACCGAAGCCCAAACCATAGCACGCGCCCCAAGCCAGCATGGCCAGGGCGCGATGGTCCGACATCAGTTTGTGGGCGACACGATCACCGACCTCATAACCAACCGTGTGCAGGGCGAAGAGTGTCACCACCACCAGCGGAATCTGCCGCGGCGCTCCGAATGCGAGCGCGAAGATAATGCCCATCACCGTGGTTCCCCCGAGCGCGCCCATCCATTCCCCGGCCTCACCGCGGAGCCCCATCCAGAAAATAACCCACACCACTGCGTATGCCAGAAACGCCAGCGAAAACAGCGCGTAGCATCTCCAGAGCGTGCCGGGTCCAAGGATCAGTCGGTGCAGCAGCAAGCCGCTGGTGGCAAGAAAGACGAGAGTGCAAGTAACATACAGCGCCACTTCGCCGAGGCCGCGAAACCAGAATCCGAATACCGGCCACGGCGCGAACCCAGCAACGCTCACCAGCGCAAACCCGATCGCCCCGAGAGCCATCGATTCCCACAATGTGCGTCGACGCATGGTAAAACCGGAGGCTTTCGCGCGAGCGACAGTGCTCGCAGCATCGAGTTGAAACAGGGCCATGACGGATGTTGCGCGGCCGGAGCGAAAGAAGCCAGTCCGGCGTTTTGGGGTCTATGTCGATTCGTCCGTCCGAATCCCGGCCCCCCTCCATAGCCAGATCGCGGCCAGCGTTCCGCAAATGGTCAGACCCAGCCATCGCACCGGCCCGTGGGCGAAGACCACTGCCCCATTGAACACCATGAAGAAAAAGAAGCAGTGCCAGGCCGTCGTCATCCAGCGCTCGCGCCTGACTCGCCCCCTTGGGTTCAGCCACATGGACAGCACATCGGCCAACCAGGCGGTGGCAAAGAGATAGTTCAGGTAGATCCCTCCGCCCCAGTGCAGGCCCGTTAACTCCGCCGTTTGCTTCGCTGTCTCGCGATAGGCCGCCTCATGGCTCCAGTGGTGAAAAAAGGCGAACGCGCTCCCAATATGGAGCAGAAAAAACACGCAACCCGCGGTCCAAATCCACCTTACCGTCGTTGTCGGCAAACCGTTCCGCGTGCCTCGTCCGAACAGTAGCAGGCCGGAGGCGATGGCATACGCGATGAGCGCGAGCCAGACGCTGGCACGGGTCAGAATTGCTCCAGGATCCATGTGTCACTGGTCGCGAAATCGGATCACAGCCTACGGCGCGATGGCTGGAGCATCCTTGATTGCGGCGCGTGCACGGTCGAGGATTTCGCGCGCGTGAACATTGCTGGGTTCCAGTTTGAGTGCATGCTCCAGAGGTTCGATGGCCCGCTGAGGCTCGCCGCTTTTGGTCAACGCATCGCCAAGCCCAATGTAGGGGCTCGCCCATTCGGGGCGGGCGTGCGTGGCTGCTTGAAAGGCCTCGATCGAGGCGGACCAGTTTTGGCCTTCCATGAGACACAATGCGAGTCCGAATTGCGCCCCGGCATCTTTCGGCTGGATGGCTAAAGCGCGCCGGAAAAACCCTTCGGCGTTGACGTAGGCATCCTGATGATACAACGCCATGCCGAGCTGGGTCAGAGCATCTGCGGATTCCGGAGGCAGGGCAATGGCGCGACGCAAGGCCGTTCAGCTTCGGCGTATTTTTCCTGTCGCAGGTAGGCCGCGCCAACGAGCCGCCAGGCGCGGGGATCGTCCTCATAACGCGGCAGCTTGTCTGCCATGAACGTGATCACTGCCGACCATTGCGCTCGATCGAGAAGCCGCTGCGCCTCCTTGAGATCCGCTTCTTTGCCGAGGCGGAATTGCATGACCTCGGCCAGAAAAGGGTCGGGCCAGTCAGCCTTTGCGGGCAGGCCAGATGATGCCCGCACCGCCGCCGCCGCTTCTTTTTCGCGCCCGAGCCGCTGATACGCAGTGGCCAGGAGTACCTGTGTCTCGCGCACATTCGGCGCAGTCCGCGCGGAAGCCTCCAGCGCTTCAACGCTGAGGGGAAAGTCCGCGCGTAGAAGAGCGATTCTTCCCAGCCCGAGGAGCGCACGCGGATCGCCCGGAAAATGTTCGAGCACGGTGCGGAAATTCTGCTCCGCCTCATCGATCTGGCCACATTCGAGAAGGGTCTCCGCGAGGCGACAGCGCGGTGCGGGAACCGCGTCATGAGTCAATGCGGCGGCCTGCAAAAGGAGCGGCGCGGAGGCATCGAGTTTGGAATCGGCAAGACTGATGGCGTGAAAATAGGGCCAGCGTGGCTGCTGCGGATCAAGCTTCGCCGCCTCGGCGAAGATCGCCGCGGCATCGCCGTAGAGTTCGTGGACGAAAAGGATCGCGCCGAGCCGGCCCCACGCGACGCTCGCGCGTGGGTTGGCGCGAACGGCCGCGGCCGCCTCATTAACCGACCGAACGATTTCCGGCTCGGCCGACTGGAGATGCAAAGGCGGAATTTTCGGAATCGTGACCGCGCGCCAAAGTTTGTAGCCACCGGCGAGGGCGAGGAGCACGGCCCCACCGACGATTAGGATCCATCTCAAATTCCGTTGGAACGCCTTCATTACTGGTGCCCGGAACGGGCGGTGCCAGGAGCATGCTGGCCCGCGCCTTTCATTAGTGTGATTTGCCGGTCTGGCTCGATACCCGGGAAAACCTCCTCATCGCCGTCCGGCCATCGGACCCGAATCTCATCCACTCGGTTTGCCGATCCGAGTCCGAGGTGGGCCCGCGGGTCGTTGCTCGAGGCATAGCTGTAAGCGGGATTGATCCACGTCACACGCTCCCGACCGGCTGCCGTGACTGTGATCTGCGTTCCGTAGGCGTCCCGGCCTCCGAGGGCTGGATCGACTGCGCGCAGGGTGAGCCAATGCCCTCGATTCGGCGCCATATTGCGGAAGATCTTTGCGGGGCCGGCGATGGAGGTAACGAGCAAATCGATTCCGCCGTCGTTGTCGATATCGCCGCAGGCGAGACCGCGTCCAACGTGATACTGCGAGCTAAAGGCGGGATTGGCTGAAGAGACGTTGTAAAACTTTCCCGAGCCGTCATTGGCAAAAAGTTGGTTGCGCTCGGCGTAGCGACTCCAATGCGGTCCGAGTGCGGGAACGAGTTTTGGACGGCCATCGTCCACGCGCGGGTGGCGGACGCCGCCATTGACGATCGCGAGATCCAGCGCGCCGTCGTTATCGAGATCCAGCAAAGCGGTGCCGAAGCCCGTGCCGCGCGAGTGTGTCCCGGTGAGGCCAGCGGCAGCGGTTTGGTCAAGAAATGCACCCGGGGGCCCTTGCCGCCAGAGGATGTTGCTCTCCTCGATCAAATGCGTGACGAAGATATCGAAGAGGCCGCGCCCAGTCGTGTCACCGATGGCGATGCCCATGTTGGCTTGAGCCTGTCCCATGGCGTTGTAGGCAATGCCGCGAATGACTGCTTCGTTTTTAAAAGTGCCGTCGCGTTGATTCATCCAGAGCGCGTTTGGTCGATCATCGTTCGCGACAAAGATATCCGACCACCCGTCACCGTCGAAATCTGCGCAGGTGATGCCGAGCCCGGGACCAGGTTCGGCGGCGAGACCGGATTTCACTGTCGCATTTTCAAAGCGCACCTGACCGGCGGCATCGCGTCCGAGGTTGTGGAAAAGCGATGTCGCTTGAGGGAGAAATCCGCTTGGTCCGCAGTAATCGTGTTCTCCGGAGCGGTCGAAACAGTTCTGCGTCTCGATGTTCTCGACGTAATTCGCGATCGCGAGATCGAGCCAGCCATCCCGGTCGTAATCAGTGAAGGCAGCCGAAATTCCCCAGGCGGAACTTTCGATCCCCGCCGCCTGGCTCACATCGGCGAATCTGCCGTCACCTTCATTGTGGAAAAGTCGGACGTTCCGGTATTCGGTCACCAGGACATCGGGAAACCCATCGTTGTCGTAGTCGCCAACGGCCACCCCCATGCCGTAGCCGGCAACCTCGAGGCCCGATCCGGCGCTGACATTTTGGAAACTGCCATCGGGTTCCTGGTGATAAAGTTGGTGCTTCGATGACGCCTCCGGTCCGGCATTTTGCAGCAGGAAGATGTCAAGCCGTCCGTCATTGTCGTAATCAAGCAAGGCTGCGCCCGAGCCGATGCTTTCCGGGAAAAAGAAGCGACCCGTCGTTGCCGGATCATGGACGAAATCAATTCCCGATTTGGCCGTGACGTCCTCGACCCACGCCGCTCCCGCACCGTCATCAGTCGCCCCCGGGGCGGGCTCCTTGCGGCAACCGATGGTTGCTGAGATCGAAATTACGAGAAGAAGAGCGAGGGAGATGGGGCGTCGCATAAGGGCGGAAAAAACCCGGCTCAGTTTCCTGAGCCGGGTCTTTCAAAGAGCGGAGAATCCGCGAAATGCAACGTGCGTAATTACGCGCGGCGGCGGCGAAGCCCGAGGAACAATCCCGTTCCGCCGAGCAGCGCTGCCAGCGTGGTGGGTTCCGGCACCGAACTGTAGCTGAAGTTCGTAACATCCTGCTGGTAATTCGCACCACCAGTCGCCGCGCTGAAGCCGACGATGGCTGTATTTCCCCCGAGAATCGCCGTCAGATCACCTGTGGCATAAGTTCGGTTAAACGAGTTTGCCCCTTGCACTGCGGCGAGCGAAACTTCACTTCCCACGTTGGCGGGGTTGTAGGACACGGTAAAATCAATCGGCGCGATCCGAATGTCCACGCCATCGGGAAGTGTGTCCTCCAACGGGTTCTGAGCGCCGTTAACTCCTGTGCCAATGGATGAACCATTAAAGCTGTTTGCCACGATGGCGACGCTGGGATTAATGTCGAATCCGGCCCCGCCAGAATATCCTTTTGATCCGCCGCCACCGCCGAGAGCGGAGGTTCCCCTCGGATCGTTTTGCAGCATGAAGGTAAATCCGTCCGCACCTCCGCCGCCGGGCAGGGTGGCAGAAAAGGTGAACGAGGCGATGAATCCCAGATCATACGCCTGAGGTGTCTGGTCGAAGGCGCTGCCCGTCGAATCGTTCGCGTTAGGCGTTAAAGTGATATCGGTGGGCGTGATGACGGCCGTCCCATTGCCAATAAAATTCCCGAAGCCGCTGATATCAGCGTGGGAAGCTGCAGTGAGGGCAAGTCCGACGAAGGCTGAAGCCGCGAGTGTCTTGTTTAGTTTGTTCATCATAATTTTGGAAATACTTCGGGGAACCTCTGGCGCGCCGAAGAGGGTTGAGTTAAGCTGTGTAGGATCGGTTTGGGGGAATATGCGATTCGCGTCAATGGTTTTATCCGTCGAAAAATCGAAAAATCGAAATCCGCATCGGCGGCGGACAATGTCTCACGTCGAATACCTTCGCGCTTGATGCCTCCGGGTCACGTCGAGCATGGTGAACGTTGTCGCTTTCGCCCGGGCGTTGATTCCAGGGGACGAGAGCGGCTTTGATTTTCTGAATCCGAAATCGCGAATCGCGCCAACCATCAACCCAAAAACCACCATGCCAGTTGTCTCACGAGGTCTTGAAGGAATTATCGCTGCCGAAACCCAGATCGGAGCCGTCCGCGGTGATGTCGGTCAACTGGTCTATCGAGGCTACGATATCAATGAACTCGCGGGAAATGTGAGCTTCGAGGAAGTGGTGTATCTGCTGTGGCACGGGAACCTCCCCAGTGCCCACGAACTCGACAAGCTAACGACCGCCCTGCGCGCGGAGCGCGAGTTGCCGGAATCGGTCATCGATTTCATCGTCAAGGCGCCCAAATCGGCGGCCCCGATCGATATCATGCGCACGGGGGTGAGCATGCTGGGTTGCTTCCCGACGAATCGGCATGACCTCGACATGTCCGAAAACAACGCGATCGCCATCAAGCTCGTCGCGCAGATTGGGATTCTGGCGGCTTATTTTCATCGGGCGCGGCAGGGCAAATCGCTGCCGCCGGTGCGCAAGGATCTTGGTGAGGCCGCCCATTTTCTCTATTTGATGAATGGGGAAGCGCCCTCGCCGGACGCGGTGAAGACCCTGGATGTGGCCTATGTGCTGCACGCGGAACACGGATTCAATGCGTCAACTTTCACGGCCCGCGTGGTGGCCTCGACCTTGAGTGACATGTATTCGGCGGCGAGCGCGGCGATCGGTGCGTTGAAAGGCCCGCTCCACGGCGGCGCCAATGAAGGTGTGATTCACATGCTCGAAGAAATTGGCTCTCTCGATCGCGTGGATGCGTGGATCGAGGAAGCGCTCGCGCAAAAGAAAAAGGTCATGGGTATTGGTCACCGCGTTTACAAGGTGCTCGACCCGCGCGCACCGCATTTAAAGATGATGGCGATCAAGCTGTCGGAGGAACTGGGGGAAGCGAAATGGATTCAAATGAGCGAACGGATTGCGGCGCTGATGAAGGAAAAGAAGGGTCTGAACGCCAACGTCGATTTCTACTCAGCCACCGTTTACTATTCGCTCGGGATTCCAACTGATCTGTTCACGCCGATCTTTGCCATCTCGCGCATGAGCGGATGGACCGCTCACATTTTGGAGCAACTCGGCGACAATCGTCTCTTCCGGCCGCTGAGCGAATACGTGGGGCCCGAGGTCGGCCGCAAGGTGAAGCCCATCGGCGAACGCTGATCCATGCCTGAAGAGATCGGCTTTGGAATCGTCGGGACGGGGATGATCGCCGAGTTTCACGCGGCGGCGATCGACGCGGTGCCGGGAGCGACATTGCGCGCTGTCTATGGGCGGCGCCCGGAAGCAGGAGCGGCCTTTGCAAAAAAGCATCAATGCGCGGCCGTTGATTCCCTCGATGTACTCGCTGCCGATCGATCCGTGCGCGCCATTTGTATCACCACACCGAGTGGTGCGCACGCGGAAGCCGCCGTGCCGATGCTCGAAGCCGGCAAAGCCGTGCTGTGCGAGAAGCCGTTGGATATTTCCCTGGATGCCATTAAGCGCATTCTGGATGCGGAAAAGCGGGGTGGGGGAATCCTGGCCGGAGTTTTCCAAAATCGTCTGGGCCGCGGCGCGGGTTTGTTGAAGACCGCCATCGAATCCGGTCGCTTTGGCCGCCTGACCTTGTGCAGCGCATATATCAAATGGTGGCGCGACCAGAATTACTACGACTCGTCGAACTGGAAAGGGACGTGGGCGTTGGATGGTGGCGGCGCGCTGATGAATCAAGGCATCCATGCGGTTGATCTCCTGCAATGGCTGGCTGGTCTGCCCGAGGAGGTCAGCGGTTTCTTTGGCACGCTGGCCCACACCGGCATGGAAGCCGAGGACACGCTCGTGGCGGCGCTGCGTTTTCCACACGGCGGCCTGGGCGTGATCGAAGCCTCGACTTCGAGTTTTCCCGGCTCGGATTTGCGAATCGAAATTATTGGTGATCGCGGTTCCGCAACGCTCGTGAACGACCAGATCACCCGTTGGGATTTTGCCGAGCCACGACCGGGTGATGACGAAATTGTGAATGCTGGTGCCCCGTCAGAGATCGGCGGAGGCACCTCGAATCCCGGCGCCATCAAAATTGAAGGTCACCGCCGCCTGATTGAGGATTTGGTCGGAGCCATCCGCGAAAACCGCCCGCCGATGATCGCCGGCCGTGAAGCCGCCCGCTCGGTTGCCCTCGCGCTGGCCATCTACGATTCCGCCCGCAGCGGAAAGGCGACGAAGGTGGTTTTGCATGATTGAGCGGTAAAGCGCTTCGTTCGAATAAGGGTGCGAGACGGAGTCGATTTTTGTTGAGCGGCCGGCGGATGAGAGCGACGACATCCCAGCTGAAAACGCCCACTTGCCCCCTGATCAAGAGTGGCGCACGTTATGCCAAATGAAACTCCGAACCGACCTTCTGGAGCACCTCACCACGGACGACATCCTCGAGGAGGCGGCGGCGAATCAACACCGTTACAAAGCGGAGCCCACTTTCTCGAAAACCGGGACTGGTCATCTGTCACCGCGATCAATCGAGGACTCTGCGCGCGAGGAGGCGCGCAGCACGGCCCTGGCACGGAAACTCACATACGCTCGCAGCGGAGTGGGAAGAAATCCGGCGCCGGGAGCTGACGCTCGCGGAGACGCTTGATCTCCTCAAGGCTTGCCATCGCCGGGCGCCGTTTTTGTTTTTCAACGGCAACACTTTTGCCAAAATCGGTCGTGCGCTGATTAGTGCGCTGTTTCACGATCTGCCAATGATGCGGCGAAAGGAATTGTCGTCTGCCGCCGCCCATTTTGTCACCGGGGTGCTCGACCGGGAAACCGTGGAAGCGGCATTTCGGGAAATCGCGAAGGTCGCTGAGCTGACATTGGGTTGCCGGGTGAAGACCCTGCGTGGCTCCCTCCACGGAGTGATTACCCGCGTGCTGGAGGACGGCCGAGTCTGCGTCCGAGCCGATGAAGCGGCGGGCGAGATGATTTCGTTGCCGGAAAACCTGCTTCCGGACGAAGTTCGCGGAGTGTAACATATTTGGAAGTGCTCAGTCGCAACCATTCCTCACGCGCGGTTCGATTCTGGTTTCAAGTGACATGAAAGCCTGGACGTGGGAGGGCGATTGTTTCGAACTGCGCGATCGTGTTCCGCTGTCGGATCGCGGATTTCGCTATGGGATGTCGGTGTTCGAAAGTGTCCGCATTTCCCACGGGAAACCCGAATTCTGGGACAAGCATTTGGCGCGATTGCGAGGTGCTTGTGCCGAACGCGAGTTTTCGGTTGCGGATCAAGCGCTCGAAGCGGCCGGCGAGCTTCTCAAATGCGGGGAGGACTCGGCCTGGGCGCGCGTTTATGTGACCGGGGGAGATGGTTCCCCAACGGCGGCAGCGGACGCACCGCGGGTATTTGTCATCGTCGAGGAACGGAAGGGTTCGGTGCACGAATCCTATGAGCTCACAATGTGTGAAGAGGAATACCGGGCGCCATTTGGGGGACTGAAAACGGCGAACTATTGGTTCAATCTCGAAGCGCTGGCCGTGGCACGGAAACGTGGCTTCGATGAAGCATTGCTGTTCAATGGCTTTGCGGAATTGGTGTCCGCCTGCATGGCGAATGTGTTTCTCGTGCGGGAGGACGAAATCCTTACACCGCATCGATCGAGTGGAGCACGAACGGGTGTGATTCGCGAATGGGTGATGGGTCGGAGAAAGGTGCAGGAGCGACGACTGCGACGAGAGGATGTGGTCAAAGCGGATGAGATTTTTCTGACCAGCAGCTGGCTTGGTGTCATGCCGGTGGCAACGGTGGAGGGGCGCCCGCTGGGGCATCGGGCGATCGGGCCCAAACTGGCCGCCGAATTGGAAAATCGGCGATAAGATCGATGCGCTCGGTGGCATTCGCTTGCGAGCGCCGGGCGGTTTCGCTTTCCTGCCGCTCCGACCAATAAAGATGAACGATATGAGCAACGACGCATTTCACACCCGGCAAACCTTCGATCTCGGCCCTGGCAGCCAGGGCACACTCTATTCGCTGCCCGCGCTCGAGAAAGCCGGGGTCGGACCGATCTCGAGGCTGCCGATCTCCATCCGCATCGTGCTCGAGTCGGTGCTCCGGAATTGTGACGGGCAGAAGGTGAGCGAGCAGGATGTGAAAACGCTGGCGAACTGGAACGCCAAGGCGCCGGCCCAGGTCGAGATTCCTTTTGTCGTTGCGCGCGTGGTGTTGCAGGACTTCACCGGCGTTCCGCTGTTGGTCGATCTCGCGGCCATGCGCTCGTGCGTGGCGCGGCTGGGACGCGATCCCAGAATGATCGAGCCGCTCGTGCCGGTGGATCTCGTAGTCGATCACTCGGTGCAGGTGGATTTTTTTGGTTCCGCGACGGCGCTGGAAAAAAATCTCGAACTCGAATTCAAGCGCAACCGCGAGCGTTATCAGCTCCTCAAGTGGGGGCAGCAGGCCTTTGAAACCTTTGGTGTCGTACCTCCCGGCATCGGCATCGTGCATCAGGTGAATCTTGAATATCTCGCCAAGGGAGTGCTGGTGAAGGATGGAGTCCACTATCCGGACACTCTGGTTGGTACGGACTCCCACACCACCATGATCAACGGCCTAGGTGTCGTTGGCTGGGGCGTGGGCGGCATTGAGGCGGAGGCTGGCATGCTCGGACAGCCCGTCTATTTTCTCACCCCTGAGGTCGTCGGCGTGCATTTGACCGGTGCGCTTGGCGAAGGGGTCACGGCGACCGACCTCGTCCTCCATGTGACGCAAATGCTGCGGAAGGCCAAGGTGGTCGGGAAGTTCGTCGAGTTTTTTGGGCCGGGTGCGAAGTCGTTGCCCGTGGTGGACCGCGCGACCATTGCCAACATGGCGCCGGAATATGGTGCCACGATGGGCTTCTTCGGGATCGACGAGGAAACGTTGCGCTACCTGCGCGGCACCGGCCGGAGCGAGGAGCTTTGCATCGCGCACGAGAACTATTACAAAGCACAGGGGCTGTGGGGCATTCCCGAGAAGGGCCAGATCGACTACAGCGTCGAGCTCGAACTCGACATTGCGACCGTGGTGCCCGCGGTTGCGGGTCCGAAGCGTCCTCAAGATCATATCAAACTGCCGGATTTGAAGGACAGCTTCATCAAACTATTCGTCAAACCGGTGACCGACGGGGGTTACGGGATGCCGATCAATCGACTTGGAAACAAGGTGCCCGTCCACCTCAACGGGAACGGCGCCCAGAACGAGCACGAAGAAATGTTTTCCACGGATTCTGAGGAAAAACACATGAATGAAGGTGCGCCTCAGAATGTTGCGGAAATGGTGACCAATCGTCCGACGCCCGATACCATTCCAGCCAGCAGTCAATCCCCGTATCAAAATGCCGACACTGCGATCGGTCACGGCAGCGTGCTCATTGCCGCCATCACGAGCTGCACAAATACCAGCAACCCGAGCGTGATGCTCGGCGCGGGTCTGCTGGCGAGAAAGGCCGTCGAACGCGGATTAAAGGTCAATCCTGCGGTGAAGACATCGCTGGGACCCGGCTCGCGCGTTGTGACCGATTATCTCACGAAAACGGGTCTGCAGACTTATCTCGATCAGCTTGGCTTCCAGACCGTCGGCTATGGCTGCACCACCTGCATCGGTAATTCCGGTCCGCTGCATCCCGCGCTCGAGGACGCCATCGTGAAGAACGATCTCATTGCCGCCAGCGTCCTCTCGGGCAACCGCAACTTCGAAGCCCGCGTTCATCAGAACATCAAGGCGAACTTCCTCATGAGCCCACCGCTCGTCGTCGCGTTCGCACTCGCCGGGCGCGTCGATATCGACCTCACGAAAGAACCTTTGGGAAAGGGAAGCGATGGGACGAATGTCTATCTGCGCGATCTCTGGCCCAGCCTCAGCGAGATCCGTGATGCCATGTCTGCGGCGCTCAAACCGGAGGTGTTCCGCAGGCTGTACAGCGACTTTGCGGACCAAAACCCCAAGTGGAACGAGATCCCATCGAGTACCGGTGAAGTCTATGCCTGGGACGCAAACTCAACCTACATCCAGGAGCCGCCGTTCTTTATCGACTTTGGCATGGCTCCCGGACACATCTCAGAAATCAAAGGGGCAAAGCCGCTCGGCATCTTCGGCGATTCCGTTACTACCGACCACATCAGCCCGGCGGGTGCGATCAAGAAATCCTCGCCCGCGGGTGCGTATCTGGGCGAACACGGCGTGGCCTTCGAGGACTTCAACAGCTACGGCAGCCGGCGCGGGAATGATCGTATCATGACGCGTGGTACCTTCGCGAATGTCCGGATCAAAAATCTGATGGTGCCGGGGGTTGAGGGTGGCGTGACGAAATACAACGGCGAGCAAATGTCGATCTATGACGCGGCCATGAAGTATGCGGAGGCCAAAACGCCGCTGATCATCCTGGCCGGGCAGGAGTACGGGACCGGAAGTTCACGTGATTGGGCGGCGAAAGGTACGCGCCTGCTCGGGGTGAAAGCCGTGGTGGCACAAAGTTTCGAGCGCATTCATCGGAGCAACCTTTGCGGAATGGGCGTTGTCCCGCTGCAATTCCCCGACGGTGTGGGTCCGAAATCCCTTGGGCTCGATGGGACGGAGACGTTTGATGTGATCGGGCTCAGCGAAGAGATCAAACCGATGTGCGATCTCACCCTGGTCATCCACCGGGCCGACGGAACCACCACCGAGCAGCGTGTCCGATGCCGGATCGATACCGGAATCGAGATCGAATACGTCCGGCACGGCGGAATCCTGCCGTATGTGCTGCGGCAGTTGCTCAGCGCGTAGGAACGCGGCGCAACCGCGACTACACGACACGCAAGAATCCCACCCGACCACGCATGGACGTCGGTGGGGGTTTCGTGAATCGATTCGCAGCGGGGCGGCGGCGGGTTACTTCCCGGTTGCAGCCGTGGCGGCGTTTGCCTTCGCGAGCGCCAGCCGGTCGTTCTTTTTGCGGCGTGCGTTGCGTTTCTTGACGTTGTCTTTGCCTTTGCAGTGTCCCATAAGGGCGCGCACCAGACACTGAATTCCGAGAGGGACCAAGTGGATTTTTGAAATTCTCCGGGAGCGAACGTGCAGTCAAGTCCCGAAACGCCGCAAGATCGGCGGCTTGGAATTTTGTCAATTGGAGCCTGTCCGCCAGGGAACGTCATCGTGATTGGTTCGCCGTTCATTGGATTTTGCGACGTCAGGCTGAAGCCATTTTCGATCGAGCGATAGGTAAACGAACGGCCCGAGTTTGGATCGCGCACATTCCCGGCCACATCCGTCCGGTTTTGAGTCAAATTCATCCGGCCCAGAGCATTTCTTTTTGGACTGGGACTGCCAACAACCTTTCATAAAACCCATCTGCCGAGTTGAACATCCCCTTCGCCAACGGATGACCGGCGATCTCCGCGTCGATCCGTTGCTTGGCGAGGAGGTATTCAGCAGGGTTCACCGAAAATGCATCAGCGTATTTCCGCCCGATTTCGTGGGCAAATTCCAATTCCGACTTCATGAATTCGGGATCTTCCGATCGCGCCTGATCATACGCGAGAAATCGCGCTTGAGATTATGTCGCGGACTTCGGGTGACGGGGGCCAGCCGATATTTTTCACCCAGGCAATTTCTGAGATGAGTCCGTGTCTTGCGTCCTCGGAGAGCGATGAAGCCGTCCAAATATGTCGCGCAGACTGTCCAACGCTTCGGGCGTAAAATATCCGGCGTTCTGCGCAATCAGTTTGATCGCCGTGTGTTCAAAACTCGCGCTCACCAGGAATCCAAGCGTCGTTTCCGAAACATCACTTCCAAGACGTGCGCGTGCTCCGAGATCGCGGAGGGCCGCTTCGGGGTCCGTTGCGAAACAATAGTCAGCAACCCAGCGCGCCGCACCGGCAAGCTCTTGCGCCAATCGGAGGTAAGGCGTCCGAAACTCAAGGTCCATGGGGCCGAGCGCCCAATCGCAGTAGTCCGCCGCGGCGCCTTGATAGAGGAGTTCCATGATCGGCTTCAGTTTCTCAAAAAGTTTGGCCGCCCTTTCCGGATCAGTCTCCGCTGCCGGATGTTTGATTATTTCCCAGTCCTCCTCCGATAGGTGGCGCAACAAGGCGAAGGCATTTTTATAAAAGTTCGATCCATCGACTCCAGGCCGCTGTTTGCGCTCCGTCGATTCCTCCGCAAGCGGTTGCTCGGGCGCCACGGCGCCTTTCGGTGGCGCGGCGTTTGAAGCTTTTGTCGAAAATCTAGTGCCACGGGATTCTGCTCGCCCCGCACTATCGTCCCTCGACCGCAGCGCAAAGAACACGAACACTGAAACCATTACCACAATCGCAATCCAGAGCGAGGTTCGGCGATTCGGTGCGTTCTCCGAAGCTTTGGGAGAGAGGTAGCGCGCGTTCATCAAACGATACCAACGAGGCTAACGGACCATGGGCCTGCGTCGAGCGCTTCAACGACGGGATTCTCGGAAACGGAATACCGTTGCGATATCACCACCGGGGAGGTGAAAGAGCGGGCCGTCCAGACTTGTGGACGCCGCCCGCCGCTAACGCGTAATCCGGGTCACGACGTTCGGTTCAGGAGCGCTCGTCTTTTTGGTCTTTGTCGAATCGGCACTGACCACCACCTGATTCGACCGGCGGCGTTGCTGGACGAATTGATTGTTCTCACCGTAACGCCGCCAGGGCCCTTCGGGAACTTCACGCACTTCGACGAAACGCCAGTCGGTGACGTCCACGCCGGCGGCCAGGCCAAGGTAATCGCGCATTGCTGGCGAGATATCGAGACCCGCACCGCGATTCAGGTTGGGCTTCGGCTTTTCGTTGCCGAAAACGTATTGGTAGTGATCGGTCGAAAACGGTCCGCAGTCACTCCATTGCCCATAGGCAATGCGGCCGTTGCGCCGATTGCGCACGGCGATCCAGCGATCCCGGCAAACGCTTTGGCCTTGCTTGACGAATGCAGTGCGAAACCACGGGATCACGCGGGGTGCTTCGGGCTTGGTGGAGCCGCGCGTGACGTCATTGTAAGGCAGTGCGATGTAAAACGGATTGGCTCGCGGAACGAAGGCGCGGGGCCTGAACTCGCCCGACCGGAGGTCAGCCACGCGGGCGCTGGGATCGGGATTATCGAAGCCGCCGAACGTGCTCGCCCAATTCAGATCCCAGGAACTGCTCCGATTATGAACCGGGTTGTTCGCGGAGGAGTTTTCTCCGACCCAAAAAACCGTTGTCACGATGTCATTCTTCCAACCGTAGGCGCCGCCGCCGGTGCGGGCGGTGGTCGGCATCGAAACCCGGGGTTCGATTTGCGAGAGCGCCGTTTCGCGAAGCTTCATGGCATATTTCGCGAATTCCTCAGTACTTTTGTAGGGAGATTGGGCGGACGAATGATGGATGCCGAGGAGGACGGCAATTCCCAAAAGAGGCGATTGGAGGCGGGTCATGTTTAGGAACGGGCGAGGCGTATAGGCGAAGTCCAGCACTTCGTCCAGACATTTCTGGAACCCGTTCTGTCAAATTTCGGACATTTCTTCGCGAATCCGGTCATGGCTTTGTCAGTTTTCAGGTTGAATATGAACATTTTAGCATCGGATAGGCCAGGAATGTCGGCGGGACGGGCCTTCATTCTCAACTCCGCCTTAGCACCGTATTCCGTGCCAACTCCGGATTCGATTCCGGGGAATCGAGCGTGTAGTGCAGGCCGCGGCTTTCCTTGCGCAGCAGCGCGCAATCGACGATGAGCGTGGCCACGGTGCGAGATTGCGCAGTTCGAGCAGATCGGTGTTGATTTTGAAGTTCCAGTAGAACTCCTGAATCTCGCGTTGCAGATTGCGCAGGCGGGCGGCGGCGCGCTGGAGGCGTTGGTCGGTGCGCACGATGCCGACGTAGTCCCACATGAGGCGGCGGATTTCGTCCCAGTTGTGGTAGATGACCACGAGTTCATCCACGTCGCACGGCGTCGCCGCTGGTCCACGTCGGGAAGCTCGAGCATTTCCGCAGCCGTTCGTCGGCGGCCGGCGGAGCGGTTCGCGCAATGAAGTCTCGCAGCAGCGATGCGCGATGACGCAGGCTTCGAGCAGCGAATTGCTGGCGAGCCGGTTGGCGCCGTGCAGGCCGGTGCAGGCGACTTCGCCGATGGCGTAAAGCCCGCGCAGGCTCGACGCGCCGTTGCGCATTGGTCTGCACGCCGCCGCATTGATAGTGCGCGGCCGGGACCACGGGGATGGGCTGCTGCGTGATGTCGATGCCGAAGCGCAGGCAGGTCTCGTAGATGTTCGGAAAGCGATCGCGGACGAACTCGGCGGGCTTGTGGGTGATGTCGAGAAACACGCAGCGCGCGCCGGTGCGCTTCATCTCGGCGTCGATGGCGCGGGCCACGATGTCGCGCGGGGCGAGCTGCGCCGCGGGAATCGTAGTTGTCCATGAACTCGCTCGCCCTTTGCATCGACGCAGGCGCGCGCCCTCGCCGCGGATCGCCTCGGTGATGAGGAAGCTCCGCGCCTCCGGGTGATAGAGGCAGGTGGGGTGAAACTGGATGAACTCCATGTTGGCGATCGCGCGCCCGCGCCCGCCAGGCCATCGCCACGCCGTCGCCGGTCGCGATGCCGGGATTCGTGGTGTAGAGATAGACCTTGCCGCAGCCGCCGGTGGCGAGGATGACGCGATCGCTGCGCAAGGTGTGGACTTCGCCGGTGGCCTCATCGAGCACATAGACGCCGAGGCAGCGGTCGTCGGCCGCGAAGCCGAGTTTGCCCGGCGTGATGAGATCGATCGGCGATGTGATTTTCCAACACGCTGATCCGTTCGTCGATGCCGGCGATGGCTGGCGAGCAGCGCGCGCTCGATTTCGCGGCCGGTGACGTCGCGCGCGTGGAGGATGCGGCGCTTCGAGTGGCCGCCTTCGCGGGCCGAGATCGAGTTCACGACGCGCCGTGGCTGTTCTCGCGTTCGTCGAAATGCACCCCGAAGCTCGATCAGTTCGCGAATCCGCGCCGGGGCCATCGGTGACGATCGTGCGCACGACCGCTTCGTCGCAAAGCCCGGCGCCGGCGTCGAGCGTGTCGCGTACGTGCAGTTCGAAGGAATCCTCGCTGCTCGTCACGCAGGCGATGCCGCCCTGCGCCCAGGCGGTATTCGATTCGCCGCGCGTGGCCTTTGTCACCATCGCCACCTGCCCGTGACGGGCGGCTTTCAGCGCGAAGCTGAGTCCGGCGATACCACTGCCGATGACCAGAAAATCAAATCGCTTCATGAATTCATTTGAGCCAAAGATTGTCGATCAAACGCGTGCGGCCGAAGAATACGGCCAGGGCGAGAACGCAGCCGGGTTTCACCTCCGAAACGGGCACCAGGGTGGCCGCTTCGGCAATTTCGACATAGTCGATTTTCGCCAATGGGGCCGCGGCGATCGTTTGCACAAGCAGGCGGCGCAGCTTTTCCGCGTCAACCACACCACGCCGAAATGCGGCACGCGCGGCCAGGAGCGCCTGACGGAGAACCGGCGCCTGCGCCCGTTCCTCGGAGCTGAGATAGACATTACGGGAACTCAAGGCCAGGCCGTCGCGTTCGCGAATGGTTTCCACCGGCAGAATGCGAACCGGCAGATTCAGGTCGCGCATCATCTGGCGAATAATCATCAATTGCTGAAAATCCTTGAGACCGAAGACCGCGGCGTCGGGTTGAAGGAGATGGAAAAGTTTCAGCACCACGGTGCAAACTCCGCGGAAATGACCCGGTCGCGCGGCCCCGCACAAACGGGTGCTCAGCAGGTCTTCGTTGACCCAGACGGAATGGTCCTCCCTATACATCCCAGCGGCCTTCGGATGAAAAATCGCGTCAGTGCCAAGTTCCCGACACAGCGCGCAATCAGCGGCGAACGGGCGAGGGTAGCGAGCGAGATCTTCCTGCGGCCCGAACTGGGCAGGGTTCACGAAAATGCTGACGACGGTCGTGCCTTTGGCACCTGCCCGCCGTTTGGCGTGCCTGATCAAAGCCGCATGCCCTTCGTGCAGAGCGCCCATGGTCGGCACCAGGACCAGCGGTCGCGCCGCGGCGCGGCCGAAGCGGGTGGCCGCGGGAATCGAGCGAATGATCTTCACGTTGGACGCTGGGAAGTATCGGGCCGGCCACTCGAGCACAAGCCCCGCGCCGTGAATCGGGATCAGGCGGCCTCGGCGAAAAACTCGTGCGACAGAACGCTCAGGCAGTAAAGGGCGGCTGTCTCGGTGCGTAGAATGATCGGTCCGAGAGTGATCGGGCGGCAGCCAGCGCTCTTGGCCAGGGCGATCTCGGCGGGCGTAAAGTCGCCTTCCGGTCCGACCAAGACGAGCACTCGACCGAGCGCGATCGGGCGTCCCGGTTGAGCTTCGACGCGGATTTCAGCCAGGACACTTTTCAAATGCCGGGCGTCAGGCTGCAGCGACGCAATCAGCATCAGATCGTACCGGGCGTTTTGGTCAAAAAACGATTTCAAGGTTACCGGCGCTTCCACTTCGGGCACCCAGTTTTGCCCGCATTGCTTGGCCGCTTCGACGGCGACCCGCTTCCATTTTTCGCGTTTTTTCACCGCGTCACCGGCATCGAGACTGACCACCGTGCGTTCGCTGAGCAACGGAACGATCGAGGCCGCGCCGAGCTCGGTCGCCTTTTCCACGATCAGGTCCATGTTCTTCCCTTTCGGAATCGCCTGCCCGAGGATGATTTCGCAGGAGAGCGGCGGTGAATGGCCATGCTGTAGGTGGCGCAATTCCACGCGTTCTTTTGCGATCGTGGAAATTTCGCACGTGGCCTCGTGGCCCTGGCCATCGAAGACCACGACGCGTTCGCCACTCTGCATCCGCAACACATCCGCGCAGTGATGCGCTTCCTCCCGGTTCAGAACCAGTCGGTCCAAAATCCATTCCGCGGGAGGGACGTAAAATCGTGGAGTTCCCATGGGCTTAGCGGAAGAACTCTTTGGCTTTATCAAAGAAGCCTTTTTGCAGGGGTGTGTTGTCGTCACCCATCGTGCTGGCGAATTCCTCGAGCTTTCTCCGCTGCTCGGCACTGAGCTTGGTCGGCACTTCGACGATGACGCGGACGATCAGATCGCCCCGTCCCGATGGTCCGAGGATCGGCATGCCTTTGCCGCGGAGTTTGAAGGCGGTGGCACTTTGCGTCCCCTGCGGAACCCGGACTGAGGCGCGACCGTCCAACGTCGGCACTTCGAGTTCACCGCCGAGCGCGGCCGCGGTGAAGGACAATGGCACTTCGCAATAAAGATGTTCGCCTTCGCGTTCAAATACTTCGTGCTCTTTGACGTGAATCACCACATACAGGTCGCCCGGTGGACCTCCGCGAATGCCCGCTTCGCCGTTGCGGACACTGCGCAGACGGGAGCCGTCTTCAATGCCCGCCGGAATCTTGAGCTTGATCCGCGACGTGAGTTCGACACGGCCTTCGCCACCACATTTCCGGCAGGGCCGCTCGATCACCTGGCCGGTGCCGCGGCAGCGTGGAGCACGTTTGCGAGACCTGAAAGAATCCGCGCGAACTAACCACCTGCCCGCGCCCGCCGCAGGTCGCGGCATATCACAGCTTTGGATCCAGCTTCCGCGCCACTGCCGGAGCAGACCGGACAGCCTTCGAGTTTGGACACCTCAATTTCCTTTTCCACGCCGACTGCCGCTTCCTCCAGCCGGATCTGTAAATCATAGCGCAAGTCCGATCCACGCTGGCGGCCTTCGCGATCCGCGCGTGCATCGCCGGTGCCGCCGCCGAAAAACTGCTCGAAAATCCCACCGGCCCCTCCCATCCCGGCGGAACCAAAGACCTCGCGAAAGATATCGAAGGGATCGTGGAAACCACCACCGGCAGCCGGTCCGCGACCACCGCCACTCTGAAAAGCACCGTGACCAAATCGATCATAGGCGGCGCGCTTATTTGCATCGCTCAAGACGTCGTAGGCTTCGCCGAGCTCCTTGAATTTTTCCTCCGCGGTTTTGTCGCCCGGATTCTTGTCGGGATGAAACCTGACCGCCATTTTGCGATAGGCGCGTTTGACCTCGTCTCCCGAGGCAGAGCGGGTGACTTCGAGGATTTCGTAATAATCTCGCTTCGTGGTCATTCAGCGTTCGTTAATTCGCATCGGTGGCCGGGCGGCGGGAGGCGCAGCGCGGAATTCGGTTGGTGATGGCAATCCCTTACTCGCCCCCCTTGGAAACGACAACCATCGAGGGCCGCACCAGCCGATCGCGAAGTTTGAACCCTTTGCGCAGTTGGCGCACGACGCCACCCTCCTCGACTTCGGCACAGACCTCGTGCCCGACCGCCTCGTGCAGGTTCGGATCGAAAACGGCGCCCGTCGTCGCGTCGATTTCCTCGACGCCGCTTTCGCGCAGGAAATCCTGCAACTGTCGCTCGACCATTTCCATCCCGGCCAGAATCGCCTTGGCACCGGTGTCCTGGCGGGCTGCCGTCAGTCCTAACTCGAAGTTGTCGATGACCGGGATCAGTCGATCGAGGAAAGCGGCATTCGCATACTTCACCGCCTCCTCTTTTTCCCGGGCTGCGCGCTTGCGGAAGTTTTCGAAGTCCGCCTGCGCGCGCATGGCCAATTCGCGGAAACGGTCGAGTTCCGCCTGCAAGGCCGTGGCCGTCGGTGTGGCGCCAGGATCGAGAGTTTCTCCCGGTTCCGTTCCCTCCCGGTCGGTGTCAGGAGCGCGCTCGCTTTCAGCTGCTGTGGTGTCGTTGCTCATGTTTTCGAATTGCAATCAAAGTGATGTCGTCGTTTTGCGGGTGCGGACCGATGAACGCTCGGAGGTCATCCGTCAACCGTGTGATGATGCGAGCCGCACCGTCTTCGGCGGAGCTGGCGATGCAGGCGATGACTTTTTCCATCCCGAATTCTTCACCATCGGTGCCAAGAGCTTCCGTCACGCCATCCGTATAAAGAATCAGACAATCGTTGGTTTCCAGCGTGATCGAAAAATCTCCGGTCACGCGGTCAAAGACGTTGCCGTTGTCGATGCCAAGCGCCATGCCCGGCGGATTAATTTTAGAAATGGTGCGATCGGCGGCGCGATAGAGCAGGGGAGCATCGTGTCCGGCCCGGCTCAGAACCACGCCAGAGCTGTTGGCGTCAAGAATGACGTAGGCCATGCTGATGAACATATCTTCCTTGATGTCGGGAAAAAGCTGCGCGTTCACGGCCCGGAGCACGTGCGCCGGCGAGAGCTGTCCGCCAGCCTGGCTGCGCAGGACGCTGCGACACATGGCCATGATCAGTGACGCGGAAACGCCCTTTCCAGACACGTCGGCGATGGCGACACCGCAATGATTATCGTCCACGCTGATGTAGTCGTAGTAATCGCCGCTGACCTGCCGGGCTGGGATATTGATTCCACTGATCTGATACCCGGCAAAATTCGGTGCGCTCGACGGAAGAAGAATGCGCTGAATCTCGTGGGCCACCGCCAGGTCCTCATCCATCCGGCGCTTTTCCGCTGCCTCGTGAAAGACGGCGGCGGTGTAAAGTGCATAGGCGGATTGCTCGGCGATGGTCTTGTAGATCTGAAAACCCGCGCCCAAAAACGGCTCTTTGACCCTTCGACTCACTACGTAGAGCACGCCAAGTTTTTGCCCACTAAAGATGAGGGGCGCCAACATCACGGCGGCCGGCGTCGCGTTCGCGGCCAAAGCAGGATGTTCGGGGCCGATGCTGCAGGCTTCACCTGTCCGCCAGACTTCTCCGATGAGTCCTTCGCCTGGATTGACCGTGTGCCAGCGCAAAAATGCGCGGAGCACGTCGGGCGAGCGGCGCGCATCGTCGGGCAGGTCAAAAATTACGGAACTTTCCGTGGTCCCGAATCCGCGGCGCAGGCCCTCGCCTTTCGGAGTGGGCAGGTAAAGCGCACCACCGTCTGCCTGGACGATGCGCATGGCTCCCTCGACGATCAGTCGGTGCAGATCTTCGGGTTTTGTGTCCGCGGACAGCGCCTCGCCGAGCCCGTGTAAAAAATCGAAGACCCGCGTCTCCTCTTGTTGAATCCGCTCCCGTGCTTTATCGACACTCGCCAGGCGCGCCCGCACGCGCCGGTAGGCGCGATAGGTCAGCAGCGCGACAACGGCGAAGAAGAAGCTTAAGATCAGATCCCGCCACATCCGGAGTCGGTTACCGCGCCGGCCCCAAATCCTGTTTCAGGAATTCGAGCACGTCCTTGAACTTCGCCGCGTTGGCAGGATTCGCCTCCACCACCGCTTCGTGGGCCTCGAGCATGGTTTGCGCCCGCGTCTGTTTATCGTCCGGGGTTTCAGGGAGAGCGGTCTGGACGGTTGGTTCCTCTTTGACCGGGTCCGCGCCTTTCAGCAGGAAGAGTCGATCGAGACCGAGATTGCTGAGGAGATCGCGATTTCGCTCGTTGGCGTTGACCACACTCAAGAGGCGATCCCCCAGATCGCGCAAACGAAGCGCAATAAAAGCCAGCGTCCCCATGAAGGTTGAGTCCATGACCGGGCACCCACGCAGATCGATGACAAAATCCCGATAACCTCGATTGGTCATTTCTTTGGCAAACTCCTTCAAACCAGTGCTGTTCAGGAACGAGCCCTTTCCTTCCACCCGCACCCAGACGGTACGGTCGGTTGTGCCAACAAGGATGGAAGGCGGCGTATTCACTTTACTTATGCACTACGGAATTCTCAGTCGAGCCGATGCGTTTGTCTTCGTAAATCCTGCGGCTCTACGACGACGCCAGACGGTGATTCTTCAAACTTAGTTCCAGAGGAACGATTGGTTGAGTGCGACGATCCTGCCATCCTCGATAATGATGGCCCGCCAGGACGTCACTTGACCGTCCTGTTCGTAGTCATCGCCAACGACCTTGAATTCTGATTTCAGTGAGCCTTTGGCTGCGGGATAATGCAGTTCCTTGGCTTGGACATGGGACCCGAGGTTTTGCTGCCGAAATTCGAAGCGCACGGTCAGGTCGGTCTGGCGTTTGGTGCGCCACATGAACGTGAAGTAGTTGCCCCAACGCTGCCGCCGGTCGTATTGGGTGAGCGCTCCGAAATTGACCCGCTCGCGCTCGAATCGGATCATTCGGTCGAAGGTCGGTTTCCAAAGTTTGGGGTCGTTGAGGAGCGTCTTGGTCTTTCGAAATTCGATCGAGTCGTCCAGGGCCAGGGGCAGGACCGCCGCCTTCTCCAGCAATTCTGCCTCACGCTTTTCCGCGGCATGGCTCGCCATCACCAGAGTCACAATTGCGAGCGAGGCAAAAATACATTTCATGCAGAGGCAAAAACTAGCGGTCGCTTTCGCGCATTGTCAATCATCGCACCGACCGTGAATTCGGGTGACTGGCCCGCGATGAAAGGGATTTCATGGCGCCGGGAGCTTCGATTCGAGCCGTCAGATCGTCAGCGGATCCACCCAAACCAGTTGGTGCGCCTCGGCCACCGCGCGGCAGGTGACCTGGCCACCGAGAACGTTCACGCCGCTGGCGAGATGAGGGTCACGCCTAAGCGCCTCGGCAAGTCCGTATTCCGCCAGCATTTCGAGATATGGGAAGGTGACATTTGTCAGCGCCTGGGTGGCGGTGCGGGCATAAGCGCCGGGCATGTTGGCCACACAGTAATGCGTGATCTCCTCCTCGACGTAAGTCGGTTTGTCGTGCGTGGTCGGACGCGATGTTTCGGCGCAGCCCCCCTGATCGATCGCAATATCCACGAACGCACTCCCCGATTTCATGACTTTCAACATGTCGCGCGTGATCAGTTTGGGTGCCCTTGCGCCCGGCACCAGGACCGCCCCGATGAGCAGATCGATCCCCGGCAGCATTTCCAGGATATGGGCGTGACTTGAATAGAGCGTATGCGCGGTGTGGAGGGTGATATCAAGGAAGCGCATCCGCTCCATGTCCACTTCGAGAACCGTGACGTCCGCACCCAATCCCGTGGCCATGCGGGCGGCATTCACCCCCGCCGTTCCTCCGCCCAGCACCATCACTTTTCCTGGCAGCACACCGGGCACTCCACCGAGCAGGACGCCTTTGCCGCCGGTATGTTTTTGGAGAAAGTAACCTCCCATCAGAACGCTCATGCGTCCCGCGATCTCGCTCATCGGTTCGAGCAACGGCAGTCGTCGGCGCACTTCGACCGTTTCATAGGCAACCGCGGTGCAGCCACTCGCGATCAGGGCCTCGGTGAGCGGACGGCTGGCCGCGAGATGCAGGTAGGTGAAAAGGATCTGGCCGCGCCGCAACAAGGGATACTCCTCGGGCAAGGGTTCCTTCACCTTCACAATCAAGTCGGCCCGGGCAAATACCGCCGCATGCTCACATTCAATCTCCGCCCCCGCTTCCACATACTCTTCATCCGCATATCCGGAACCGACTCCTGCGCCGGTTTCGATCAGCACAGAATGGCCGCGTTGGCGTAATTGATAAGCGGCAGAAGGAAGCAGCGCGACGCGGCTTTCCTGCTGTTTGATTTCCTTGGGGCATCCGATGATCATAAATTCAATTGCGCGACGGATCGTCTGGCGCTTCCGCGAGCAGCCGGAAAAATGGTCCGAATTCGCTCATCGTATCCCGCCACAGCGTGCCGCATTTTTCCGCCGCGAGCGTATCTTGCTGCGGTTTTCCCACCAGCCATGCTTTCTGTGCCAATTCGCCTTCAAGCTGGCCTTTGCTCCAGCCGGCGTAGCCGATAAAAGCGCGCACGATCGTATTTTCGCTCGCCACCGCCTCCTGCGCATCGGGGATCAGCAGATGGTGGCGGCAATCGAGTCGCTCCGATTCGGCGTGCCACTGAAATGCGGCAAAGACCAATTGATCCGCTCCCACGGGACCCCCGACAAACACGGGCACCCGTGCCAGGGCGCCCAGTGGCTTGTTGGGCAGCAAATCACCCACATCGCGGTTGGCGGGACGGTTCAGAATCAATCCGAACGATCCCTCTTCGACATCGTTGGCCGAGATAAACAAAACGGATCGTCGGAAATTGGGATCGACGAGACTGGGATGCGCGATCAGGAGCGAGCCGCCGAGGCTGAGCGATGAGGATCCAAATTCGCGCACGGGGTGAGAATAAGCGGGCGCTCGCCAAACGACAAGCCGACAGCTTTTCTAAGACGAGAAACCGGTCCGCGTCCGGGGCCACCGAACTGTAGCCACACAACTCTCAACATTCATCGCGATCCATTAACCCATGTTCCTCCCCCGGTTTCTCATCCTCTCATTGACAGTCGTCACCGTTTCGCTTGGCGAACCCAAACGCCTTCTGCTCGTTGGACAGGGTCCCGATGGGCACCCGCCTGGCACCCATGAATTTATGCCCGGTGTTCGAGTCGTCGAAGCGCTGCTCAAACCCTGGGGCGACGAAATCAATATCACGATCGTCAGGGCCGACGAGCCTTGGCCCGAAGGTCCCGACTTGATCGATCACGCTGACGGTATCGTCCTGATGGTGACGCAAGGCGCCCGCTGGATGCAGGCGACTCTGGATCGTTTCAGCGCGGCTATTTGCAGACGAGGTGAGCGGCGACTTCGATCTCGGCGGTCTGGGGAAACATGTCCACGGGTGTAACGGCCTCCAGCTGGTAAAGCCCTCGCAATTCCGCCAGGTCGCGCGCCAGCGTTGCGGGATTGCAGGAGACGTAGACGATTTCTGCAATCGGATGGTTGCTTAGTATTTCGAGCACGCGCGGTGCAACACCGGTCGCCGGCGGATCAAGGATTACGGTAGTGCGATTGCTCTCGTGGGCTGACACGACGTCACCGAGCAGCGCTGCTACGTCGCCTGCGAGATAGCGCTCGTTTGCAGCCGCCACTTTCTGCGCGGCCTCGATGGCGCGATCATTTTCATCGATGCCAACCACGGATTCGAATTTCGGAGCGAGTGCGTGCGCAAACATTCCGCCGCCGCAGTAGGCATCGACGAGCAGTTGCTGCCCGGACTTCACCGAACCCTCCACGTGGGCCACAAGCGCTTGCGCCACCGCGGGATTGGTTTGCTCGAAAAAGGGTCCGCCCCCCGGGGCGCGCAGCGAATAATCTCCTTCCGGCACGTGAGCGCCCCGCAAACGCGCCAATCTCTGATTCACGGCTTTTGAGGCCAGATGACACTGCTTCACATCCACGATGGTTCGACCGTCGAGTCCGTAAAAGCCGACCCGGCCCTGGGCGCGATGAACCCGGATGCGGTTTCGATACCCGTAGGGATTCGGCGATGAAATCATCGGCCGCATGGGCACCTCTTCAAAGCGCCCGATTCGCCTGAGCGTGCTCTCGACCTGCGTGGCCTTCAGGATGAGTTGCTGCGCATAATCGATGTGCTGATAGGAGCATCCGCCGCACTCCCCGAAAACGGGACACGGCGGTTCGACCCGATGGCTCGAAGCCTCGATGAGCGAGATGGCTTCCCCTTCGGCGAAGTTCTTTTTCCGTTTCGTGAGCCGCGCAGTTACCACGTCTCCGGGCGCGACAAAGGGGATGAACACCACCATTCCCTGATGACGCGCGACTCCTTTTCCACCAAAGGCAACATCGACGATCTTCAGAATGACGGCTTCGCTCATAAGAAAAGAAAGAGGCTTCCGTCGCGAAACGGAAGCCTCTCGAAAGGGTCGTTTTTGACTACTGGTTAGTAGGAGTAAATGCTCCGGCAGTAGCGGTAGCGAGTTTCAAAGCCGAGTTCCGGCGGGAACTCCGACATGCCGCCATGGCTCCAGATGGTCACGCTCTTGTACGGTGGCCGATAAGACGACATCGTGGTCGGGAAGGGGAAGGTGACCACTTCATAGAGCCCATAGCCGAGGCGGGCGAAGAAGCGGCCGACACCCTGTGCCACGCCGTATGACCAAGCCGCCGCGTTGCCTTCACGCTCGTTCATGACGTTGGGCTCATAGACGAGTTCGGTCACGCCAAAGGCGAGATTGGCCACGCCGCGGCCTAGTTTGCGAGTCGGACCGAAATCATTGCTGGGCGGATCCTGAATGTCGGCCATGGCGGTTACGCCGAGAGCGGAAATTATGACGAGGCTGAGGAGGGTCTTCATTTGGTTGGGCCGCACGCTAACCAGACATTTTGACCATTGGCAATCTGCTTTTTCGGATATTGCAGACATTTTTATCCCCACTCATTTGCGAGGAAAAGCGCTTTGGCACTCTACCAGCCGAACCAATGGTAAAAATAGCGCACACCTTCCGCGCCCATTGTGAACATGAAAGCGAAATAGGTCCACGCGAAGAGATTCATGGCGTAACCCGCGAGAACGAAGACGCCATCGCGTTCGATCAGGCCAATGGCCAGGAACGCGATCGAGATGCCCGGCAGGGTATTCGAGAGTGGAATCAGGGGAGGGAGCGGAAGCAGGAGCTGCAACCCGCCCGAAGCGATCCCGACGCCAATGAGATTGATCATCCCCGGCCAGCGGCGCAGGAAGTGCATGCGGGGTCGGGCGAATTTTTCGATCCGGCGCGAAATTCCAAGACCGATCTTGATCATCCGCGCGAGGCTCTTCGCCGTGATTCGGCGGCTGAGAATGCCCGCCGGAAGAGAGGGCTTTCGTCCCATGGCGATCCGCAATCCGAGAAGAAAAATCACGACGCCGAAGGGCAGCGAAAGGCCTGGGATGGAAATGGGGAGGCAAAACGGCAGCGCCAGCAACAGGATGAAAAGGGTGAACCCCCGAGCCTGAAGGACCTGGGCGAGTTCATCGATGGTCAGTGACTTGCCCGCCGACTCGCGCTGAAGTTCCACAAAGTCGTGCGACAAGCGTCGGGGCGGAACGGCCGACGGTTCATTGATCTCCGGCTCGAGCAATGGGGTCATTGTAGGAATCCAATCTCCGAGCGCGACGTGGTGGAGAGTGAGAGCATGCGGGCGAAGGGAAAGGGAACGTTGGTCTGGAACGCCCGGCCTGTCGAGTGTGGGCCGCCCCTGAGAGTATGCGGTCGAGATTCAGAACTCGATCCTGAAATCGGGCGGTCGCCTGCGGCGGGCTGAACGTCCAACTTCCAACGCTCAACATTCAACGTCCAACTGGCACCGCGTCGCCCGCATGTCATGCTTGCTCGTTCCGCCCCGTTCGATGTTGGACGCTGGACGTTGAGCCACCCGCAGGGCACTTCTCCATTTTGGATTCGCGCCTGGTGCTGACCGCGATCACTTGTCGCTCTTCGCCTCTCCCCATCGGGCCAGGCTTTCTTCGTGCAAATGCCGCCGTTTGCGAAAGTGGCGCAGGACTCCGTATCGGGGGCTGAAGACCCAAACCACACCGAAGATCGCTCCGAGCACCAGCACAATGGCCGCGCCGCTGGGCAGGTTGTTCACCCGATAAGAAAGGACGAGGCCCGCGACGCATCCGAACGACCCGATGGCGCCTCCTCCCCACAGCATGGTGGGAAAACTGTCGCATAGCAGATAAACCGTGGCGGCCGGCGCGATGAGCAGGCCAAGCATGAGAATTACGCCAACGGCCTGCACGGACGAAACCATCGTCAGGACCAGGAACAGGATCAGGAGGAGATTCAGTGCCCGTGTCCTCACGCCCTGACTGCGGGCTACCGCAGGCTCGAAAAGCAGCAGCAAAAACGGGCGTTGCAACGCTGCCAGCAGTGGAATCGCCACCAATGTGAGCGCGTAGCTCAGCCACAGATCGCTGTCCGCCAGGCCCAGAATATTTCCGAAGAGGTAATGATTCAGTGAGACGCGGACTTTGACAAAACTGAGCAGGACCAGCCCGAGAGAGACCGCCACCGTATAAAGTATGGCGAGCGCCGTATCCTCCTTGAGGCGGGAACTGCTGGCGATCATTTGCGACCCCAGTGCCACGGTCAGTGCCGCCACCAATCCTCCGATGAAAAGCCCCTGCACGTTCAGGCCCGCGACCATGACGCCGACGGCCAGCCCCGGAAGCATCGAGTGCGAAAGCGAATCAGCCATCAGGGCCAGCCGGCGCAGCACGACGAACGCCCCGAGGAAACCATTCAGGAAGCCGATCAGCGCTCCTCCCACCAGGGCGCGGACCATGAACTCGTGCGTGAATGGTTCGAGCAGCCAATTCATCGATCAGGAATGGTGATGATGATGATGAGAATGATGGCTCTCGACGCCGGCAAACGCGCGGGTTCCATACGTCCGGGCGATATTCTCCTCGGTGAAAACCTCTCCCACTCGGCCCGCGGCAATCAGCTCGCCATTGAGTAAAATGACTTCATCAAAAATCTCCGGCACCGAGGCGAGATCGTGGTGCGAAACCAGCAACAGTTTTCCCTGCGCCCGCAGGCTGCGGAGGAGTTGTTTCAGATTGTCCTGATTCGGTTTGTCGAGGCCGCTGAACGGTTCGTCGAGCAAAAACACGTGCGCCTGTTGCGCCAGCGCCCGGGCCAGAAACGCCCGTTGTTGCTGGCCGCCCGAAAGAGCGCTGATCTGTCGCAGATCGAGTTCTTCGAGTTGCATCGTCGCGATGGCAGCATCCACGGCCTGTCGATCGGCCTCGGAAAACCAGCGCCACCAGCTCGTCCGCTGGTAACACCCCATCTCGACCAGCGTCCGGACGCTGGCCGGAAAATCCCAGTCCACGTTTTCGCGCTGCGGGAGATAGGCAAAGTCCGAATTGGGTCCGGTAACTCGGTGGCCGTGAAAGCTGATGGTACCGGTTTCGATTGGTAGCAATCCGCACAACGATTTCAAAAGCGTGCTTTTCCCCGCCCCATTCGGCCCGAGCAAGGCGACGCACGTTCCGCATTCCGAGGTAAATGACAGATGATGCAGGGCTGGGACCCGGTTGTAGGAAACAGTCAGGTCGCTGATATCGAGGCGATGATTCGACACGGCGGATTTATTCAAAAGTCAGCACTTCATCCGCGGCGCCGCGCGCAAAAATACTATTCTCGTGTTTCATTCCACGCGGATCGATGACGCGCATTCGAGCGGCCGCCAGCGGCGCATCTTCAGGCCAGGTGATCCGGACCCGCAGATCGATTCCTTCCGTCGGCCAGGCGAGTTTGGCGTCGCGTTCGATCTCCAGGCCCGGATCGTTCACGGACCACAGAAGTTTCCCGAGATGATCAATGGTAACCGACTTCGGAGGCAGGGTGAAGGCGAGCTCGAAGCGCACGGTGTCCTCCGCGGCTTCAGGCGCTGATTCAATCGGGCGCGGCGCGGCCACGATGGTCGGATGCGTCAGCCGCCAGAGCGGCCATCCGAGCAACCCGATCACCACGAACGCCAGCAGGGCCGAGAGCAGCGGCGAGCCACGCATCTACTTCAGCGCGTCCACGATCGTGGACACATTGTGTTTCATCATCCCGTCATACGTCCCCAGCTCGCCTTCGCCCAACCCGTCCGCGAAAAGTTCTCCGCCAACTTTGACGCCAGTTTCGCGCGTAATCTCTCGCAGCACTTTTGGATTCTCCGAGCTCTCGGTGAAGATCGCTTTGACGCCCTGCTCCTTGATCGTCCGAATGACGTCCGCGACTTTTTTGGAAGACGGCTGATCCGTCGTCGAGAATCCCTCGATGGAATAGATGGTGAAACCGGTCTCGGCAGCGAAATATTGAAAGGCATCGTGCGAGGTGACGAGTTTGCGTTGATTGCGCGGCAGCTCGGCGATCTTGATCTTCACCCACTTTTGCAGCGCCTCGAGTTTCGCAATCCAGGCGGCGGCATTCTTCTCAAAATCCATCCGGTGTTCGGGGTCGGCTTTGGTAAACGCGTCGCGGACGATTTTCGTCGCGCGGATCACGTTCGCGATCGAGTGCCACCAATGGGGATCTTCCTCCACGTGGCCATCGTGCCCGAGTTTGAGGGACGGGAACGAGTCGCCCACTTCGATCACATGTGCTGCGGTGCCCGTCGCGCTCTGCAGTTTTCCGACGTAACCTTCCATATGCTTGGCCGAAAGCAGCACCACCTGGCTGTCGGCCACGATTTTTAAGTCCGCCGGCTTGGGCTCGAATTCATGGGGATCGACCCCAACCCGGATATGCGGTGTGACCTTCACCCAATCGCCACCAACTTGCTCTGCAATTTCGGTGAGAATCGTGGAAAAAGACGAAACTTTAAGCGGCTCATTGGCCCGCAGGAGCGAGCTCAACAGCAACAAAGTGAAAATGACGCCGCGAACCATAACGAGGTATTTTGTATGTACGTCGCACCGAAATGCAAACAATTTGCATCAAGATGCGCGAGGTGTCGGGCCGATTTGTAATTCACCCGACGGCCAAATCCACCGAAGTCAGGACAGCGCCGCAGCCACGGCTTCGCCCATCTGCGCCGTGCCGACCCGCGTTGCGCCCTCGCTCCAGATATCGCCCGTGCGCAATCCGCGCTCGATGACGTTTCGTACGGCCGCATCGATGGCGTCGGCCGGTTCGGCCAAGCCGAGCGAATAACGCAACATCATCCCCGCGCTCAGAATTTGCGCGATAGGATTCGCGATGCCCTGACCGGCAATGTCGGGCGCCGTGCCGCCGCTTGGTTCAAAAAGTCCAAATCGCCCGCTGGCCGTTTCCTTCGTCCCGAGGCTGGCGCTGGGCAGCATGCCGAGAGAGCCGGTGATCATGGCCATCTCGTCCGACAAAATGTCGCCGAAAAGATTCTCGGCCAGGATGACATCGAAACCCCGCGGGTTCTTGATCAGCTGCATGGCTGCGTTATCGACGTACAGGTGGTTCAACTCGACGTCCGGATATTCGGTCGCGATGACGTTGACCGTTTTCCGCCAAAGCACCGAATTTTCGAGCACATTTGCCTTGTCAATCGAGGTCAGTTTCTTCCGCCGAACCTGCGCCGCGCGAAAGGCCACGTGGGCGATGCGCTCGATCTCGCTCCGGCGATAAACCATCGTATCGATCGCCACAACGTCCCCATCCTCTTCGTGTGAGCCTTTGGGTTGGCCAAAATACAGTCCGCCCGTCAATTCGCGCACGCAGAGAACATCAAATCCGCCGGCCACCAAATCGGGACGAATGGGGGAGGCGTGAGTCAATTGCGGGAAGCAAACGGCTGGCCGCAGATTGGCAAAGAGCCCGAAATGCTTGCGCAACGGCAGCAGGGCGGCGCGTTCGGGTTGTTGCGCGGGCGGGAGGGATTCCCATTTGGGTCCGCCGACCGATCCGAACAGAATGGCGTCGCTCTGCTCACAAATGCGGATGGTTGGCGGAGGCAGCGCTTCGCCGTCGCGATCAATGGCGATACCGCCCACGTTCGCTTCCTGGAACTGGAACTTGAGCGTGAACTTTTTGGCCACGACGTCGAGGACGCGCCGGGCTTCGGTCATGACTTCGGGGCCGATGCCATCCCCTGCGAGGACGGCGATGGAATAGTCTTTCATAAGCAAAGAGCGCGGAGACTAGGCCGGGGCCGCGGGTTTCCAATCGGAAAGCTTCACAATTTTTTTACATCAGATTGGCCTCGCAGCTGCGCGTGGACATTGACCTGCATGACGATCACCACTAGATACGCGGCCATGTTCCGACCGGCTTTTGCCATCACGCTTGCCTTGGCAACGATTGCGAGCGTTCACGCCCAGGCGCCCGATTCTCCGGTGCAATTGCCCGAACCAGTCGATGCGGTTCCGCCGCCGATCGTGCCTCCGGCTCCTGCTGATGCTGCCGCGCAGCCAGCCGTTCCGGCGGTGCCCGCGCCCGCGCCCGTTCAGTTGCCGGTCCCGCCTGCGCCCGTGCCGGTGGCGGTGCCAGTTCCGCCCGCGCCACCGATCCAGCCCGGTCAGGAGACGGTGCAGCTTCGGTTTGGCGCCAGCTCGGATGTGAGGGAATTGCTCAAGCTTTACGAGACCATCACGGGTCGCCGATTGATTTTTGACAATACGGTCTTGGGAGCCGTGCCCTTGTTTATCGATCAGAGGGTGCCCAAAGATGAGGCGCAGGACATAATTCAGATCGCGCTATTGATGAACGGGTTTTCTCTCGTGCCAACGGAAATTCCAAACGTCTGGAAGGTATATAATGGGAATCCCAAGGCGGGTGCGGTTCCGCTGTTCACCGAGATTGGAATGGTGCCGCAAAATGAGCAGATCGTGAGCTTTCTATTTAGGCTGAAGTATGCTGACCCCCAGGAAACGAGCGCGGTGCTACAGCAGTTCTTTCCGCCGAGCAAGGCGCTCCAAGGATCGCCGTCCATGGTGCCTTTGCCGAAATCGCAGGCCATTCTGGTGACGGAAAACACACCGATCATTCGGCAGATTCATCGGCTACTCGAGAAGATAGATTCGCCCCCAGCCATTGTGGAGAAGAAGTTTTTTGAGCTACAGCGGGCCGATGCAAAGGATGTGCAGGAAAAGCTCGAGAAAATCCTCACGAAACAACAGCCGGGGCAACCAGGAACCGTAACGATCTCTGGGCCGCCTGGGAGTCAACCCGCCATTCGTCGCTTTCCGACCACAGCCGAAGGACTCCCCTTGCCAGACAATGCTCCCGCGGAGGAGGCCGCGACCACCAGTGAAATCACGTTGCCCAGCGGGCCCAATGAGGAGAACTTCATTCAGGGTAAAATCAGCATCACTGCCGATACACGCACGAATCGCATTCTAATCATTACGCGCCCGGACAACATGGCTTTGGTCGGGGATTTGATCGAGGAATTCGATGAAAATGTTCCCTTTGGCGAGCCAGCCGTGCGGACGTTGCGTTACGTCAATGCCGCCGACGTGTTCCAAGTAATCGTTAAAGCGGTGCAGGAGCCCGGGCAGGACACACAGGCTGGGGGCGGAGCCACGGCGGGAAATCGTCCAAATCAAGGCAACTCGCGCACGGGGCTGACGGGCAATCTCTTCGACAACAATCGCAACACGAACAACGGCCTCGGGGGCACCGGCGGCATTGGCGGAGGAGGGGGACAGACGTTTTCCGAAAGCCTGAACGCCGAGGAGCGCGACACCACGCCCGATGCGGTCACCTTGGGCAATACCCGCATCATTGCCGACAAGGCCAACAACGCGATCATCGTCCTCGGCAACCGGGATGTTCAGGAAAAGGTCTTCGCCGTCATCAAAGAACTCGATATCCGCCCGCCGCAGCTCATGCTCTACACGTGCATCGGGCAGCTGACTCTCGAGAACAACGAGACGTTCAGCGTGGACTACATTTTGAAGAATGCCGGGCGCTTTAGCGACGCCAGCAACAGTACGAGCGGCGGCACCGGTGGCACGGGTGGCACCGGCGGGACCGGGAACACGACCGTTGGCGTGGTCGGATTCAATGGCAACACGCCCGTGTTGAACCTGGCCGCCCTCTTGAATCAACGCAAGATCCGGCAAATCACCACCGGTGGTGTCGGTGGCTTTACGGGTTTCTTCACTGCGGGTAACGCGCTCGATATCATCGTCCGCGCGCTCACGGAAACGCGGAAATTCAAGGTCGTCAGCAACCCCCGGATTTTCGCCAAGAACAACAAGAAAGCCGTCATCTCGAGTGGCCAGGAAATTCCCGTGCCGACCAACATACAGAGTGGTTTTCAGGGCGGCGTGAACCAGGGATTGGTCACCAACTCGAGCATTCAATACAAGACCGTGGCGTTGCAGTTGGAAATCCTGCCCCTGATCAACTCGGACAAGGAAGTGAGCCTCGATATTGTGCAAAAAATCGATGAGCAAAATGGGACGGACATCATTGATGGAAATGAGATTCCGCGGATTTCGACCCGGGTGCTCAAGACCACCGTTTCCGTGCCCAATGAAGCCACGCTGGTCCTGGGAGGATTAATTCGCCAAAGCAACACGAAAAACAAAGGGGGTATCCCGATCTTGAGCAAAATCCCGCTGATCGGCGGATTGTTCGGCAGCACGACCAACAACAACACGCGCGAGGAGTTGATTATTCTCATTCGTCCGGTCGTCACCAATGGTCCGCAGGAAGACGTCAAGGAACGCGAGAAGACGCAGGACGTTTTCACCATGGAACCCGACTTGGAATCGACGCTGATCCCGAAAGGCGTTCGAGTACGTGTGCCCGCCGACGAATACATGCGCACACCGCCGCCACCCGGCTTGCGCAAATAGGAATCGCCGGACCTTCGCCAAAACTTTTCATTCCAAGCCGTGACCTCGCGCAAAATACTGGTCGATGTCCTCCGAGCCTGCGGGGTTTCGGACGAGGACGCGCAACAGTTCGCGCAGCTGACTCCGCCGGCCGGTGTTTCGTGGACGACCGAGGTGCTGAACTCCGGGAAAGTGGATGAGACCCGGTTCGCGGCGGAATTGGCCCGTCATTTCCACGCTGGCTGCGAAACCGTTGACGCTACGAAGGTCGATCGCACGGCGGTTGCACTCCTCCCCAGCCGCTTTGTGTTCAAGCATCACGTCCTGGCCGTGGGTCAGACTGAGGACACCGTGAAGCTGGCAACCTACGATGTTTTCAATCAGGTCGCCCGCCGGCTGGCCGCCCAGCAGCTGCCGGGAAAGAAAATCGAATGGATCATCGCGCCCCGGGGGCAATTGCTGCGCGCAATCAAAACGGTTTATGGTGTCGGCGCGGAAACGTTCGAGGAAATCCTCGCCAACACACGTACTTACGACGATTCGCTCGAGCGCCAGGAAGCCCAGGACATCACCAGCGATGATCCCGAGGCGAGCGTGGTCAAATTCGTCAATCAAATCATTCGCGAAGCCATCATCGAGCGGGCGACGGATATTCACGTCGAACCGCTGGAAAACGATCTGCGCATTCGCTACCGGATTGACGGCATCCTGCACGAGGTGGCGGTGCCGCCGCAGTTGCGCGTGTTGCAGAATGCGATCATCAGCCGCCTGAAAGTGATGTCGCACATGGACATCGCCGAGCGTCGTCTCCCGCAGGACGGTCGCATCAATTTGAATACCTCAGCCGGGGCGATCGACGTCCGCGTTTCGACCATTCCCACGGTCAATGGTGAAAGCATTTCGCTCCGTTTGCTCAGCCGGAGTGAAACCCTGGCCTTCGGTCTGGACCGGCTCGATATGAGCGCTGAGCAGAACCGCACCGTGCAAGGTCTGCTGGCCCAGCCGAACGGAATTATTCTCGTTACGGGGCCGACGGGTTCGGGAAAATCGACCTCGCTTTATTCCTTCCTCAGCTCGATCAATAATGTCACGCGCCGGATCATCACGGTCGAGGAACCCGTCGAGTATCGGCTGGGGGGTGTTTCGCAGATCGATGTCAAACCCGAGATCGGACTCACTTTTGCCAACGGCCTGCGGGCGATTCTCCGGCAGGATCCGAATATCGTGATGGTGGGTGAAATCCGGGACTTTGAAACGGCCGAGATTGCGATTCGTGCCGCCATGACGGGGCATCTCGTTTTTTCCACCCTCCACACCAACGACGCGGTGAGCGGAATTACGCGTCTCCTCGATATGGGAATCGAGCCGTTTCTGCTCGCGAGCGTGGTGCGCTCTTTCATCGCGCAGCGGCTGGTGAGGACGATTTGTCCGGACTGCAAAGTCGAGACCGGTTATCCCTTGGAATACTTGCAGGAAATCGGCGCTCCTTTTCCGTTGGACATGAAGTTTTACAAGGGCGCGGGCTGTGATCAGTGCCGGCAATCCGGCTACCGTGGCCGCACGGCGATCTACGAACTGTGTGTCGTGACAGAAGGCCTGCGCCGGCTGGTGATCCGGAAAGCGACCGGCACGGAACTGAAAGCCCGGGCCACACAGGACGGTATGTTGACCCTGCGCCAGGACGGCTGGCGGCGCGTGCTCCACGCACAGACCACCATCGAAGAAGTGGTGCGCGTGACGCAAATGGACGAGGCCATCTCCGAGACCGACGCCGGAGATTGATCAGTTTGCCAGCGGCCGGAATTGCGAATGCCGGACCATCATGCGGTGACAAAACGCGCGATATCGAGTGCGGCCGCCGGGCGGCTCAGGTGTGAGATATTTGTCGCCCATTTCCGCCACAAGCGCGCATCGTTGCTGAATAGCTCCTCCACCTTTTCTGCCAGAGATGCCGGCGTGGGACAGAGCGCGGCGCATTGGTTTTCGAACATCAGCTGGGCATTTCCCTCCTCCTGACCGGGGACCACTTGCGTGATCAGCATTGGCGTTTCTGCGGCGATTGCTTCCTGCACGGTTGCCCCGCCAGCTTTGCCAATCAGCACGTGATGGCTCATGAGCAATTCCGGCATCTGCAGCGTCCATCCATGAATCGACACCGGCCGCCCATTCGCCACGTTCTCAATTTTTCGTCGCAATACGTCGTCCCGTCCCACCGTGACTGTGAGTTCGATGTCCCTCACTTTCAGCAAACTTGCGACTGTCGCCGGCGCAGTCTCCTTGCCCGCATTGATCATATAAAGGATTCGCCCTCTTTGTTCCGTTCCGGGAATCGGTCGCGCCGGACGATCGCGCGCGAAACGTGGCGGCACCGGAAAGCCAAGGTCATGGACGACTGAAGATGGCACTCCCTGCGCGCGCATGACCATGGCGGAGGCGGCGTTGGGCACGATGAACGTATCACTCGGGCAGCGATGCCAGACGCGATTGATGGTAATCGAATCTGTCACGACAGTGTGGAGCTTGAACGGCCGCGTGGTTCCTGCCGGATAAATTTGCGCGAGCAGATAGCCGTAGACCGGATAGACACTGACAATGACTGCGGGCTGTTTTTCCCGGAGCAGGTCGCTCAGCGCCTGTCGGACCGGAGCGAGCGCGGGAAGGGAGAATTCGACGATGGGGAAACGGTCAATCATGCCAAAGGCAGCCGCCCAGATTCTCGGCGCTCGGTTGATTAACTCGAGATATTGCCGGCGCGAACGATCGTAAGTTCCGCCCAGCGCGGTGAAACAGTCACCGATTTCCGAATCCAGGCCGAGTTCCGCGCAGGCGGCATGCAAACCGCGTGCGGCGGCATTGTGACCTTCGCCGTAGCCGGCCGTGAGAATGAGCACCTGGGGCATGGCGCGGAGTTCTAGAAGGCCCGTCCGCACTGACGAAGGGAAAAACGGTGCGGGGCCGCCCTGTCACACAATCTTTTCCCAGCATCCTGCCTCGACACCGCACGGAGCTGGGCCTAGGGTTCCTTCCTTCTCCCTCCCATCTATCAAGCATGAAACGAAACGCCTTTACCCTCATTGAACTCCTGGTGGTCATCGCCATCATTGCCGTGCTCGCGAGCATCGCGATTCCCGTGTACGGCCGCGTCCAGGAGAAGGGTCGCGCCACCCAGTGTGCCAGCAATCTGCGCCAGCTCGGCATTGGCTTCCAAGCTTACCTTAATGATCATGACGACGACATGTTCAGCAAGGAAGGAAGCGATTCCGGAACCTGGCCGGATATCTTGCATGATCGCTACGTCAAGAGCTGGAAAACCTTCCGATCCCCGTTCGATCGTCCGACCGGTGATCGCCCGAACGTGGAGACCGGAGATAATATTCCCGTCAGTTACGGGATCAACAGCAATCTCTTTGACGTCAACGCCTCAAAGTTCGATTCACCATCCGAATTGATCATGGCTGCGCCGGCCGTCGAGCCCTCCGCGGAAATCGCCTTCTCTGGTCGCTCCTCGCAGAATGTTTTGATCATGCCGCCGGGCGGAGCGCGGAAGCTGGGGACGCATGTGAACCGGAACCAGATTAACGTTATGTTCTGCGATTCCCACGTGACCAGCATGCTCTTCCCCGAATTCGCGAAATCAACGGCGGAAGACGGGCGCCGACGCTGGTTCCCGGCCACCTCGCCGAATCAGTAGGCAGCCAATCGAAGTCCCTCGGCGGGTGTCTGAAAAGGCACCCGCCGTTTTCTTTTCCATCGGATCACGGATCTTCGTTCAACGGACTCGCCCGGTGGAGTCCCGGCACCCGTTGTTCAACCGAGGCCTCAGTGTGCGTGTTTCCGCTCATTGGATCACTCGGTTCCCTCGAATTTCCACGGGGGATAAGAAGTGCTCGGGGCGGGACTTGAACCCGCACGGCTTGCGCCACACGCCCCTCAAACGTGCGTGTCTGCCAATTCCACCACCCGAGCTTTTGGAAGGGCGCAAACGTCTAGCAGTCCAAAGTTGCGGTGCAAGCGAATCTTTGAGGCGCGAACGAATCCGGGGGGCAATGCGAAAAGAATGCAGCCCATCGAGGATTGGGAGATGCAATGATTCGCGCTACCAGCGCTGCATCCAGGCGGGCGTCCCGTATTTTCGGTGGAGGAGTTCGCTGGCCGTTTCGATCTCGTCAGGGTTGAATTCGCGGCACTGAATCGCGGTGGCGAAACGGCGGCCAAGGTTCCTGGCGATCGCGTCGATGCGCTCGTTCGAAACTCGAATGCTGCCTTGATGAAGGAGGCCATGGTGGGTGCGGCGTTGGGCGGCGCCGGCGATCTTGGAATCGCCCCGGAGCAGGTCAGACGCGGCCGGATTGGCAAAGCATGATCCCGTCGGAATTTTCGCGGGTGCCGGTGCAAGAGTGGCCCCTGGAAAAAACGCGATCAGACACTCGTGAATTCGTTGATAGCTCGCCGCTGGTGGCAGCTGCACGAAAGCATGAGGGTGGGGGACAATGATCGTATAGGTCAGATCATCGCCGTGCGGCACCTCGCCGCCACCTGTCCATCGGCGCATGAGTGGCCGCCCGCTCCATCGTTCCGCGATCTCGCGATGCCGACCAAAATATCCGAATGAGACCGGATTGCCGATCCAGCGGTAGATGCGGAGGAGCGGATCGCGAGCGTGCACAAGCAAGGCTTCGTCACGAGCCATGTTGTCGGCGGCATGATGAGGATCGGGATCGAGAATTTCAGTGAGGCTGTCGAAGATCACGCGCGACCACCTTACGTGGCGGTACGTTTTCTGCGATGAAACTCCGCGGCGCAAAGGGGGGTGAACTTTTCGTTTCTGTGGATTGCCTTTCCCGATTCAATTTGTAGCCTCGGTCTTCCATGGCAAAACCTGCACTCGGCAAGGGCCTCGGCGCTCTGATCGCTGCACGACCGGCTTCACCGATCGTGTCACCGACTCCTGCAGTCGAAGCGGGTGAGCGCGTGCAGCTGGTGGCGCTTTCCTCGATCGCGCCGTCGCCTTTTCAACCGCGCACCTTTTTTCGTGAGGAGCACCTCGAGGAGCTGGTCAATTCGGTTCGCGAACATGGAATCATCCAGCCGTTGATCGTTCGGCTGCGGGGCGACAAGTACGAATTGATCGCAGGCGAACGCCGGTGGCGGGCAGCGGTGAAGGTCGGCGTTCCAAACGCGCCAGTCATCGTTCGCGAAGCGTCTGATCGTGATGTGCTCGAATTGGCGCTAATCGAGAATCTTCAGCGCGAGGACCTCAACCCGATCGAAGAAGCGCGTGCGTTCGCCCGGCTGGCACGTGAGTTCAATCTGCGCCAGGAGGATATCGCGCAGAAGGTTGGCAAAAGCCGCGCCTCCGTCGCCAATGCGATGCGGTTGCTGGACCTCGATGACGAAGTCCAGGGCTGGCTGACGCAGGAACGGATTTCCGTGGGGCACGCCAAGGTCCTGCTTTCGCTCAAGTCGCACGACGAACAACGCGTGCTGGCAGAAGAGATCATTCGGAAATCGCTGACCGTCCGCGGTGCCGAAAGTTTGGTGACAAACCATTTTACCGCCAACGGCGCGCAGAAGCCCACACGCACTGGCACGCGCGGCCCGGCCCCGCTGACTCCGGCGGTTCAGCATGTGCAAAATCGGCTCCAGCAGAAGCTCGCCACACATGTCATCCTCCATCATGGCGACAAGCGGGGTCGGATCGAGATCGAATACTACGGACAGGATGATTTGGAGCGGCTCCTCGCTCTGCTCGGTGTGCCGCCGGAGGAGATGTGAGCGGCTACAGTTTTTCTCGGAGTTTGGTCGCCTGGGTGCTGGCGGCAGGATTCGTCTTCTCGACGGGTTGTCGAAAAAAGGCTGACCCGTCGCCGGGACCGATCGTGACGGATGAACCGGTGGCGGGGATCGATGACGAAGCGCGGCCTCCGAAATCAAAGTCCACAGTCCGTTCGGCTGCGGCGACGGCAACGCCGTTCCCGGTCATCACCAAGCCGCCACCGGCTGCGTTGTGGAAGGAATTCTCAGGGGCGAGCGCCTTCGCCGCCGTGAAAACGCAGGTGGACCTCGGACCGCGTCCGGCGGGATCCGCGGAATTGGATCAGGCGCGAAAATGGATAACTGCTGAGCTCGAACGTTACGGATGGGAGGTCGAGGCGCAGGAATTCACCGACGAAACGCCGCGTGGCCCGGTGAAATTCGTGAACCTCATTGCCCGGTTTTCTGCCGACGGCGCGCGGCCTGTCCCTCGGCAAACCCAACAAGCCATCGTGGCTTCGCATTACGATACGAAGCGTTTCAGCACCATCCGCTTTCTTGGTGCCAATGACGGTGGTTCAAGCACCGGCGCCTTGATCGAGCTCGCGCGGGTGCTTTCCTTCGATCCGAAATTGGCTGCTCAGATCGAATTGGTTTTTTTCGACGGTGAGGAAGCCGTCGTGCAGTTCTCCGAAACGGACGGGCTCTACGGCAGCCGCCATTATGCTGCGAGTCTTCGTGATACACATCGCGCCCCCCAATTTCGTTTCGGTATTCTTTGGGACATGATCGGCGACCATGATCTGACGATCACGCTGCCGCCCGACTCACCGCGCGAACTGGCCAATGGCATTCTGGAATCCGCCGACGCACTTGGTTTGCGCAGCCATTTTTCGTATCTAAATCGGGAGATTCTTGATGATCACGTCTCGCTGACCCGAGTGCACATTCCCACGATTGATCTCATCGACTTCGACTTTCTGTATTGGCACACCGCCGACGACAAAATCGAGCGCGTCAGCCCGGAGAGCCTGCAAAAGATCGGAGCGGTGACCGTGCATTACCTTTGCGCGAAACTGAACCGGTAACGCCGGGGACGGAAATTTTTCCCGACGAAACTGTTGCGAGTGCGATTGGGAGGTGCTTTCATCCCCGCCTCCCGAAAGGGAGGAACAAGCACCCATAGCTCAATTGGATAGAGCATCTGACTACGGATCAGAAGGTTTGAGGTTCGAGTCCTCATGGGTGCGCCATTCAACGCGAGGCATTTACGCGTGAAATGTTTTTCCGAAAAAAGTTCGCTCGGACATTATTCGGACACTTTTCCGGGTGATGCCCGTGCTTTGCCCAAATCAATCTTCGGGGAGTTCTTCTGCTTTTACAGGTTGCTCACAATCCAAGCTCTGTGCTGCGAACCATTCATGGGCGTCCCGAGATTCATCAAGCAGCGATGCGACTTCCTCGGCGCGGCTCCGGTCCTTGTTACCACTTTTTGGCGTTGGTTTGTGATCGCAGGCCATGAGTAATTAGACGAACGATTTAGCTCGTTCCTGCGGGCGCGAAGCCGGTCCCAAATCGCGACGGCAGTGAGCGGCATCGGTTCGTCAATCGGGATTTCGCGGCGGATTTCCGGGTTCATTGGCGAACTCCCGATAAATCCCCAATCGACCGATTCTGAATGTCCCATTGCGATATAACGACGTTCTTTTGGAGTTCGACCACGCGGGCATTCTCCGCCGCTAATGCTTCGTTAAGACGGGAGATGGTCTTGCGGTTCTCTAAAACGAAGAGCGATAAGAACGCCACAGCGAGGAGCAGAACGAAACATAACTCCGTCACGTCGCCTCCAATGCCTCCGGGTGTTTTCGTGCGACCGCCAAGAGGCGAAGGGCTGCCCCGCTGGGTTTGCGGGTGCCGTTCTCCCATGAGACGGCTGTTACCTTCGGGACATTGAGCAGTGCGCGAATTCGGCCTGGGTGAGTCCAAGGCCCGCGCGGATGGCGCGAACGCCCTTGGCGGCAATTGGCTTGACCGGCGGGGGCAGTTTGACGGTGCGTCTCGTCACGGGTTGATGGCCGGCCGCGAAGCTTTCGACGCGTCGAACCAACTCGGCGGCATCGAACTCGATTTCGGGTTTCTTCAATCGGGATTTCATCGGTGATAGGCGGATTTGATGGATTCCACAGACTAAAGCATCTTCTGGATTCCTATCGAATCGAGCCTCATGCGGAAAAAGCTCCGAACAGAGCTCGCATTTCTTCGTCGACTTGCGCGGGATCATCGAGGGTCTGGGCGATCTCATCGCGGAGCAACTTGCGGTAGCGTTTGCGCAGACGATGCACGGCGACGCGCACGGTGCCTTCGTCGATCCCGAGAGCCTCCGCAGCGGCGGCATGCGGCAATGCCCCTTTCCCGGCAGTGAGAAAGACCTTTAATTCCTCGAACTGGGACGCGCGGCCCGCGTCGGCGCATTCATCGCGCAGGCGTTCGATGACTTTGTCCAAAAGCGAGATCGCCCATTCGCGATCGAAGACCCGCTCTGGGCATTGCCCGGCCGCCGCTGCCACTTGAAACTGTGTGTCGGCGTTCTGCCAGTCGAGGGTAAGAATTGCGACTTTTCCACCGCGCTTTCTGCTTTGGGACCGGTCCCACTGGTTGGCGAGAAAATGCTTGAGCGACGCGAGCAGGAAAGCCCGGAAACGCCCGTGCCTGGCATTGACGCAGAGGAGGCCATCCTTCCCAACAAACCGGCTCAAGAACGTCTGCGTGAGATCTTCCGCGTCCTCCTTCGAGCGACCGCGCCGACGGATATATGCGTAGATGGGAAACCAGTAGGACCGGCAGAGCTTTTCCAAGGCCGCTTCCGATTGTGGCGTGTGCCGTTGGCCAGCCGCGAGCACAACCGTCCAGCTCGTGGTGGCGAAGATGTCGCCAGTCGCGACCGGGATGGAAGGATTCGGTTTCGAGGTCACTATTTTGGGGGCGCTTTCAGCGGAGGCTTGTTGGGCTGGAGCACGATGTCACGGAACTCCACGAGGACGAGTGGTTCAACCTGGGCCTGGAACTCTTTCGCCGCTTCAAGAGTCAATTCCGGTGACGATTCGTCCCCATCGAACGGTTTGAAATGAGAAAATTTGCGGAGGATGAAATCACCAATTGGAATCGCGCCTTCTCCGAACGCAAAATATCGGACCCCGTTCCGATCCACGGGGATGATCCGGGCCTCAAATCGAGGGTCCGCCTTTATGATCATTCCAATCTCGATACCGTCCGAGGTTTGGACGGGATCGTCCCAACCATGAAATGTCGGAGTGCCCGGCCCGGCGCTCAGGACGTAGTGCCTTTTATGGGGATCGAGGGTCGAAATCGTCCGCCAGTTCTCCAGGCCGATTTCCGTCCGGAAAGTAACGGTACGGGGCGAACTCGCGAACCTCATCCGGACTGCCGTAACGCCGTCGAGAAGTTTTCCGTCCTGATCGACTGAACTCAAGTAAACCTGCTCCCCATGTGGCTCGAACAAATCTTCATGGCTCAGAGAAGCGCGTCCGCGCGCGTCTCGGAAATCCCACAAAAAAAAGTGCTCTTTGATCGCCTCCGGTTCGCGAGTCGCAGGTTCACCTCTGATCGTGATTCCCGTGTCGGTGGCAGGCTTGCCGTCGGGCCGCCACCAGCGATTGGGCTGATCCGCTGAGGAAACTGCGAGAAGCCTGAGCGCACCTCCGTCCGGCACTGTGACCTCCAGGACACCTGTTTCGGGGTTGATCGCGGCGACTTGGACAGTCCGCGGCTCTTTGGCACTGCTTTCAAGCGCCGCTGGTGTGTTCGGTCTGGCGCCCTCCAGCGCACCCGTTTCATTGTGAGTCGTGGCGACCCGAACAGGCCCCGACTGCCCGGCGCCGCCCTCAAGACCGGCTGGCGCCGCCGAAGGAACCGACGCAGCCCACCAAATCATTGCGCCCATAGCCGCGACAGCGACCGCCGAAATCACAAACCGAGTGACACGATTTTTCGGGATCGACCCCTCGGCGTCGCTGCCAATCGGCGAAGGCGCGCCCGCCGCGGCAGTCGCGCCGACCGTCGTGTTTGCGATCGTTTCCACCGCTTCTTTGACGCTACTGACCTTTTGATAACGAAATTCCGGTTTCTTCTCGAGGGCGCGCAGGACAACTTCATCAAGGCGCACGTCGAGCACGACCTTGCGAGAGGGAGGCGTGATTTCTCCCGCCGGCAATTCGCCAGTGAGCATCTGATAAAAGACGACACCGAGAGCGTATATATCGGCGCGATGATCCACCTCGCCCGGACGTTCGTTTTGCTCCGGAGCCATGTAGTCGGGGGTGCCCATGGTTTTTCCGGTCTCGCTGAGGCCAATCTCTAATGATGCGCCGGCGGTCGCGGCGGTCGCGGCGGTTCCATCCCCAGATTCCGCGGCGAGTTTCGCGAGGCCGAAGTCAGCCACCTTCACCCGGCCGCGGCGATCGAGGAGGATGTTCGCCGGTTTGATGTCGCGGTGAACGATCCCGTGGTCGTGGGCGAACTGGAGTGCGTCAAGATTCCGGCACGATGGCCAGGGCTCCCGGGGCGCGACACGTCCGCGGGCGAGTAACTGACGAAGGTTCACCCCGTCCACGAACTCCATGACAAAGTAGAACAATCCGTCCGCGCGCCCGAACTCGTGGATGGTGACAATGCCGGGATGATTCAGCTTTGCCAGCGCCTTGGCCTCGCGCGAGAACCGCTCCGCAAAACCCGGTGTGTTTCCCATGTCCGGCGGCAGAATTTTTAGGGCGACGACGCGATCAAGCTCCTTTTGCCGCGCCTTGTAAACTGCTCCCATGCCGCCTTGGCCAATGAGCTCGAACACTTCGAGCTGCGGAAAAAGAGGTGCCAAATCCGAAACCGAAGGCGCTTCAAACGCGCGAGCATCCGCGCCGGTAACGCTGTCCGCCGCGACTCCTTGCAGGAGCAAGCAAGCCGGACAAAGCCCCGCCAGCGCACCCTGAACGAGAGGCGCGCCACACAGCGGGCAACGGTAATGTTCGGCCATCGGAGAATTCGCTTCGTCAGTATTCATACACGCTCCTCAAAAGCAAAACCGCGGGGACGTTACCGAGAATGTTCAAGGATTTCTATGACACCCGGTTATTCCTAGAGGAATGATCACACCGCGAGCATTGTGTCACCATGAATAGAGAACGACAGCAGGTTCCGTATCGGCTCGCCTTCATTGATCTGGACGACACGCTCCTTGGCCCGAGAAAGGATATTGGGCAGGCGAATCTGGCTGCGCTGAATCGGTTGCGGGAAGCCGGGGTCCAGGTCGCGATCGCGTCAGTTTCGCCTCTCCGCCCGGGCCGCCGGAGAGCGCGTTTGCGCGAGCGGTCGATCTGGCGTTTTGGGAAGCGAGGCATAACTCCCCGCGGAAGTTGTCTTCCCGCCAGATCAATCGGGAGCGTTCGTTAGACGATCGTGGCCGAGTCTAGTAACTCAGTGAAACACTTATATAAGCCCGGGAGCTATCGGTATCGATTCCCGGGATTTTCTGCAGGCGCCAGGCATAATCAAATCGCACGATTGCCCATGTATTTACTCGGTACCGCAGCCCGGCACCGATTCCGGAAACTCCAGTATACGAGCTCTCACCAGGAAGAAGATCGACGTTCGACACGCCCCCGGCGTCGTAAAACGCGACCAACTTAAGCTCATCTTCAGGGGCGCCCGTAATGATTCGGTTCAAGACCGAAAAAGGAGGTGAATCAAGCTCGATGCTTCCCAGCCAGCCGCGATCCCCATTGGCGATCGCTTCTTCGTAGCCGCGAATGGTGGTCGCCCCGCCGAGACTAAACTGTTCGCTGGCGAGCAAGTTGCCGTTGGCCAACTGACCTGCGACGGTTGTGATCAGACTAAAATTCCACGGAAGCTTTTGTGTCCGCTGGAGCGTCAACCTGCCGTAAAGGTAATCGGCATCAGCAAAGGCACGCTGTTGCTGAAATGCGGGGTCCGTATTGTTGGACGTAGCTCCTCCGGGGCTATAAATCACAGACGCCTGGGCGGTGGTGACACCGGTCGTATCGAGTTCGCGAAGCTGGTAACTCGCCTGGTATTGGAGAATGTCAGTCTCCGCATTGAAGACACTGGTTCCTCCGAAAAGAAGGTTGTTGTTCGACTGTTTGAATTCCGCGCCCAGTGAGATCTCATGCTTCATTCCACGAAAATTTGGAAGAGGGACGATGTAGAAGGCTCCCGTTTGAAAGCTCTTGGCATCAAAAACCGTACCAGCCTCCTCCGGTTGGGAGCGGGCGTAGCTGCCGTAAAACTCAAGCACGTTGCGCCACGGCAATGGGATCGTCCAAGTCCCCGCGTTGGCAGTGAAAGATTTCGGATTTGGTGCGGCACTGAATTGATACGAAAGAATCTGATCGAGACCGAAGGCGTCGCCCCAGTTGAATCCCGCTTGCCAACGCTCGTTTCCGGTCAGGTCTGTGCCCCAGTTGTCATAGCCAACATAGGGGCGAAACGGAAACCGATCGGTCGTCTTGACGACCAGATCAGTCTCGCCGCTCAACGCGCCTTTTCGAAATAGAAGGTCCGAATGGCGGAACGGGTTCCGGTTCAGCCAGTTGACATCGTCGAGGAGGCGTGCGGATTCAATCGTATCACCCGAGTGCAACCGAATGCCACGGACAATACGTTCCTCGGAAAACCAATGTTGGCCTTCAGCGATTACTTGCGCAGTTCGCCCTTCGATCACGAGGATCTGCAGGACACCATTTGTGACGTCCTGTTCTGGGAGTTGTGCATCGACGACCGGTCGATTGTTGTCACGATAGAACCTGACAATCTCGGCGCAAATCTCGTGAAGTTCTCCGAACGTCGCTGGTTTGCCGAGGACCGAAGCCAGGCGGAGAGCAAGCTGCGGGCTGGAGATGAGTCCCGCGCCTTCGCTTTTGACCCCAGTCAGCCTCGGCCAGCCGGTGGGGCGAACCTGATCAGCTTTATCCAGCAAAACGATGCCGTCGAGCCTGGTGAACACCGGCGTGTCATCTTCGATGGGAGCGCCTTCCGGAGAAGGAATGGTTACTTCGCGATCGAGTTCAGGGAGCCGTTTTGGAGCAACGCGCTCGAAATTCAGCGGCGAAGCCTGACCGAACGCGTCACGACCGATAGCAAGGAGCAGTGCCCATGTGAACGAAAGCAAATACCTGTTCACAACTCGGCTGCGCGAAGGAGCCGACTCTCGGTGTTCTCGTCAGTCGCCTGCTGTAAGACCCCAGGTCCTCTGCCAAGTTGTTCAAAGTCGACGTTCCCTACGTCATCGGCCGAGAGAATTTCACCAGGCGAGATTTCGTATAGCCGAGTCGCTCCGTAGATGTGCCTTTCCTGGTCATCCTCGGCGATCGCCTCTTCCAAGGCTTCGCGCGGTCGTTCCGCCAACTCGTCCTCTAGAATTTGCGGCCCCTCGGCGAACAAAAGGAGAGGTCCTACGCCCGACGAATCGATCACCAATGCACCACCCGCCTCAAGAAGTTGTTCCCCGAAAAATGAATTTCCCCCGAGGCGTTGAATACCAAAACCCGAAACAACGGATGACTCATCTGATGTCTCCTCGCTTTGAGGCGTCAGATAGTTGCCTTGGCCGACAGAGACGAGAAGTGGTTGCAGTGTGTCGGGCCGGGGCGGTGGATTCGGTTGGGGAGGGGGAGGTTCGACGGGTGGAGGTGGCATTACTGGCGGTGGCGGCTGGACCGGTGTCTTGAAAACAACCATTGTGCCGTCCGAGTACTGCGCCGCATAGTTCGCCGGGTTGTATGTTCCTCCGCTCGCGCTGGCCACAAGGATCGGATAGCTACCCGTAACCGCGGAAGCAGGAGCGCCGTTGCTCGAGAGGACTACAAACCCAATTGTCTCGCCATTTTGGAGCCCGCTTACGGCAAATTCAGTCCCGGTGAACGTGAACACGTTCCCGAATTCCTTTTTCTGATTGTTTGCCGTGATGCGCAACGTCGCCGGGGTCACTGCGAGGCTTCCTCCAACATAACTGAGCGTGTAGTTGGCCGGATCAAAGGTGCCGCCCCGCGCATTACTGATGGCGATCCCGTATGGACTGCCGGCCACTCCGGCTGTAGCCACCGCTCCGGTACTGGCCAGGTTGACCAAGCCCACGCTCTCGCCGTTCTTTAACCCCGTGGCCGAAAACTCCGTGCCGGCAAAGGCCAGCGTACTGCCGTAGATCTTCGATTCATCCAACGCCCGCAGACTCAATGGTGCTGGGGTCACGGTCAATTCCCCTGGGAGATAAGTGATCGTGTAGTTGCCCAGGCCGCTGCCCGTGGCGTTGGCCGCGTTGATCACGTACGGCGATCCCGCCACTCCGGCCGTAGCCAGTGTTCCGGCACTGGTCAGGCTGACAGTGCTGATGCTGTCGCTATTGAGCAGACCCGCGCTCGTAAACTCCGTCCCGCCAAAGGTGAACCCGTTGCCGTATTCCTTGCTCTGATTGTTGGCCGTGATACTTAACCCCGCCGGGGTCACACTCAGCGATCCTTGGACGTAATTGAGCGTGTAGTTGGCTGGATCAAAGGTGCCGCCCCGCGCATTACTGATGCTGATCGCGTAGGGAGTGCCGGCCACTCCGGCTGTAGCCACCGCTCCGGTACTGGCCAGGTTGACCAAGCCCACGCTCTCGCCGTTCTTTAACCCCGTGGCCGAAAACTCCGTGCCGGCAAAGGCCAGTGTGCTGCCGTAGATCTTCGATCCATCCAGCGCCCGCAGACTCAATGGTGCTGGGGTCACGGTCAATTCCCCTGGGAGATAGGTGATCGTGTAATTGCCCAGACCGCTGCCCGTGGCGTTGGCCGCGTTGATCACATACGGCGATCCCGCCACTCCGGCCGTGGCCAGTGTTCCGAGGCTGCTGAGACTCACGCTGCTGATGGTGTCACCATTGACCAGGCCCGTGCTTGCGAACTCCGTGCCGGTGAAGGTGAACACGGTCCCGTATTCCTTGCTCTGATTGTTCGCCGTGATTAACAGGAGATCTGCCGGGGTCACACTCAGGGACCCTTGGACATAACTGAGTGAATAGTTGGCTGGATCAAACGTGCCGCCCTGCGCATTACTAATGCTGATCGGGTAGGGAGTGCCGGCCACGGTCGCCGAGGCCACCGTTCCGGTACTGGCCAGGTTGACCAGGCCCACACTCTCGCCGTTCTTTAACCCCGTGGCCGAAAACTCCGTGCCGGCAAAGGCCAGTGTGCTGCCGTAGATCTTCGATCCGTCCAACGCCCGCAGACTCAATGGTGCTGGGGTCACGCTCAAGGCCCCTGGGAGATAAGTGATCGTGTAGTTGCCCAGACCGCTGCCCGTGGCGTTGGCCGCATTAATCACGTACGGCGATCCCGCCACTCCGGCCGTGGCCAGCGTCCCGGCACTGGTCAGGTTCACAGTGCTGATGCTGTCGCTATTGAGCAGACCCGCGCTGGTAAACTCCGTCCCGCCAAAGGTGAATCCGTTGCCGTATTCCTTGCTCTGATTGTTGGCCGTGATGCTCAATCCCGCCGGGGTCACACCCAGCGATCCTTGGACATAATTGAGCGTGTAGTTGGCTGGATCAAAGGTGCCGCCCCGCGCATTACTGATGGCGATCCCGTATGGACTGCCGGCCACTCCGGCTGTAGCCACCGTTCCGGTACTGGCCAGGTTGACCAAGCCCACGCTCTCGCCGTTCTTTAACCCCGTGGCCGAAAACTCCGTGCCGGCAAAGGCCAGTGTGCTGCCGTAGATCTTCGATCCATCCAACGCCCGCAGACTCAATGGTGCTGGGGTCACGGTCAATTCCCCTGGGAGATAAGTGATCGTGTAGTTGCCCAGACCGCTGCCCGTGGCGTTGGCCGCGTTGATCACGTACGGCGATCCCGCCACTCCGGCCGTGGCCAGTGTTCCGGCACTGGTCAGGCTCACAGTGCTGATGCTGTCGCTATTGAGCAGACCCGCGCTCGTAAACTCCGTCCCGCCAAAGGTGAACCCGTTGCCGTATTCCTTGCTCTGATTGTTGGCCGTGATACTTAATCCCGCCGGAGTCACACCCAGCGATCCTTGGACATAACTGAGCGTGTAGTTGGCTGGATCAAAGGTGCCGCCCCGCGCATTACTGATGCTGATCCCGTAGGGAGTGCCGGCCACTCCGGCTGTAGCCACCGCTCCGGTACTGGCCAGGTTGACCAGGCCCACGCTCTCGCCGTTCTTTAACCCCGTGGCCGAAAACTCCGTGCCGGCAAAGGCCAGTGTGCTGCCGTAGATCTTCGATCCGTCCAACGCCCGCAGACTCAATGGTGCTGGGGTCACGGTCAATTCCCCTGGGAGATAGGTGATCGTGTAGTTGCCCAGACCGCTGCCCGTGGCGTTGGCCGCATTGATCACATACGGCGATCCCGCCACTCCGGCCGTGGCCAGTGTTCCGAGGCTGCTGAGACTCACGCTGCTGATGGTGTCACCATTGACCAGGCCCGTGCTTGCGAACTCCGTGCCGGTGAAGGTGAACACGGTCCCGTATTCCTTGCTCTGATTGTTCGCCGTGATTAACAGGAGATCTGCCGGGGTCACACTCAGGGACCCTTGGACATAACTGAGTGAATAGTTGGCCGGATCAAAGGTGCCGCCCCGCGCATTACTGATGGCGATCCCGTAAGGAGCTGCCGGCCACTCCGGCCGTGGCCACTGCTCCGGTACTGGCCAGGTTGACCAAGCCTACGCTCTCGCCGTTCTTTAACCCCGTGGCCGAAAACTCCGTGCCGGCAAAGGCCAGTGTGCTGCCGTAGATCTTCGATCCGTCCAACGCCCGCAGACTCAATGGCGCTGGGGTCACGGTCAATTCCCCTGGGAGATAGGTGATCGTGTAGTTGCCCAGACCACCGCCCGTGGCGTTGGCCGCATTGATCACATACGGCGATCCCGCCACTCCGGCCGTGGCCAGCGTCCCGGCACTGGTCAGGTTCACAGTACTGATGCTGTCGCTATTGAGCAGACCCGCGCTCGTAAACTCCGTCCCGCCAAAGGTGAACCCGTTGCCGTATACCTTGCTCTGATTGTTGGCCGTGATACTCAATCCCGCCGGAGTCACACCCAGCGATCCTTGGACGTAATTGAGCGTGTAGTTGGCTGGATCAAAGGTGCCGCCCCGCGCATTACTGATGGCGATCCCGTATGGACTGCCGGCCACTCCGGCTGTAGCCACCGTTCCGGTACTGGCCAGGTTGACCAGGCCCACGCTCTCGCCATTCTTTAACCCCGTGGCCGAAAACTCCGTGCCGGCAAACACCAGCGTACTGCCGTAGATCTTCGATCCGTCCAGCGCCCGCAGACTCAATGGCGCTGGGGTCACGGTCAATTCCCCGGGAAGATAGGTGATCGTGTAGTTGCCCAGACCACCGCCCGTGGCGTTGGCTGCATTGATCACATACGGCGATCCCGCCACTCCGGCCGTAGCCAGTGTTCCGGCACTGGTCAGGCTGACAGTGCTGATGCTGTCGCTATTGAGCAGACCCGCGCTCGTAAACTCCGTCCCGCCAAAGGCGAATCCGTTGCCGTATTCCTTGCTCTGATTGTTGGCCGTGATGCTCAATCCCGCCGGGGTCACACCCAGCGATCCTTGGACATAACTGAGCGTGTAGTTGGCTGGATCAAAGGTGCCGCCCCGCGCATTACTGATGGCGATCCCGTAAGGACTGCCGGCCACTCCGGCTGTAGCCACCGCTCCGGTACTGGCCAGGTTGACCAAGCCCACGCTCTCGCCGTTCTTTAACCCCGTGGCCGAAAACTCCGTGCCGGCAAAGGCCAGTGTGCTGCCGTAGATCTTCGATCCGTCCAACGCCCGCAGACTCAATGGTGCTGGGGTCACGGTCAATTCCCCTGGGAGATAGGTGATCGTGTAGTTGCCCAGACCGCTGCCCGTGGCGTTGGCTGCATTGATCACATAGGGTGATCCCGCCACTCCGGCCGTAGCCAGTGTCCCGGCACTGGTCAGGTTCACAGTACTAATGCTATCGCTATTAAGCAGACCCGCACTGGTAAACTCCGTCCCGCCAAAGGCGAATCCGTTGCCGTACACCTTGCTCTGATTGTTTGCCGTAATGCGCAACGTCGCCGGGGTCACTGCGAGGCTTCCTCCAACATAACTGAGCGTGTAGTTGGCCGGATCAAAGGTGCCGCCCCGCGCATTACTGATGGCGATCCCGTAAGGACTGCCGGCCACTCCGGCTGTAGCCACCGCTCCGGTACTGGCCAGGTTGACCAAGCCCACGCTCTCGCCGTTCTTTAACCCCGTGGCCGAAAACTCCGTGCCGGCAAAGGCCAGTGTGCTGCCGTAGATCTTCGATCCATCCAGCGCCCGCAGACTCAATGGTGCTGGGGTCACGGTCAATTCCCCTGGGAGATAAGTGATCGTGTAGTTACCCAGACCGCTGCCCGTGGCGTTGGCCGCATTAATCACGTACGGCGATCCCGCCACTCCGGCCGTGGCCAGCGTCCCGGCACTGGTCAGGTTCACAGTACTAATGCTATCGCTATTGAGCAGACCCGCACTCGTAAACTCCGTCCCGCCAAAGGTGAACCCGTTGCCGTACACCTTGCTCTGATTGTTGGCCGTGATACTCAATCCCGCCGGAGTCACACCCAGCGATCCTTGGACGTAATTGAGCGTGTAGTTGGCTGGATCAAAGTTGCCGCCCCGCGCATTACTGATGGCGATCCCGTATGGACTGCCGGCCACTCCGGCTGTAGCCACCGTTCCGGTACTGGCCAGGTTGACCAGGCCCACGCTCTCGCCATTCTTTAACCCCGTGGCCGAAAACTCCGTGCCGGCAAACACCAGCGTACTGCCGTAGATCTTCGATCCGTCCAGCGCCCGCAGACTCAATGGCGCTGGGGTCACGGTCAATTCCCCGGGAAGATAGGTGATCGTGTAGTTGCCCAGACCACCGCCCGTGGCGTTGGCTGCATTGATCACATACGGCGATCCCGCCACTCCGGCCGTGGCCTGTGTTCCGGCACTGGTCAGGCTCACAGCGCTGATGCTGTCGCTATTGAGCAGACCCGCACTCGTAAACTCCGTCCCGCCAAAGGTGAACCCGTTGCCGTACACCTTGCTCTGATTGTTTGCCGTGATGCTCAATCCCGCCGGAGTCACACTCAGCGACCCATTCACAAGTTGCAGTGCATAACCCGAACCCGCCGTCAAACCTGCGTCGAAAGTGATGGAGTACGGGCTGCCCGCAACAGTCGCAACCGCTGCACCGCCAGGAGACGACAATCCTGGATTACCAGAAAGGATTTGAGACAACGAGTCGCCAGGTTGGAGACCGGTATACGCGAACTCATTACCATCAAACGTGACCGTCTGACCATACGATTTCGTGAAACTGTCAGCACTAAGCGTAAGTGTCGGCTGAAATTTATAGTTCACTCCCGCAACGGCAAGCGGGTCCCCAAACCAAACATTGTATCTCCGAGCCGCTGGTGTGAAGCCGCCCAAGTGCGTGTTATTGGGATTGACCGCGAATATACGAATCGCCCCGCCGCTGGCCAGGGTTGCCGTCGAAGCAATGGTTAGAGACGCCGTGGGAGATGAGTTGGGCCTGATCGAGTTGGCGGCGTCGATCACCAATACGATTTCGCCTGACCCGGCATTGGTAACAGGTGCGTTTAACGTTGCACTGCTATCAGCCGTGAGCGTCAGACGGTTAGAGCTATTGTAGTGGAATCCTCCGTCGACGATCAAGTTTCCACTCCCAGTGCTGCGGATTGTAACGTTCCCGCCGGACAGGTTTCGACCAAACTTATCAACGAAATCCTGACTAAGTGTTGTTCTATTCGCGATCGCGCCCAAGGAGTAATCCAGCGCGCTTGTGGAAAAGAGGATATCGGCTCCGCTAACCCCGGACGGTGTCGAGGTTCCATGTCCAATCAGCCAGACCGCGTTGTTCCCCGGTCCGTTCAGTAGACTCGTTTCGCCAGTCGCCCGAATATCGATTGTCCCAGTCCGCGTGCCCGAAGCGGTCCCGGAAGCATCTCCATGCCCGATTTGGGCGTAGGCGTTGGGCTTGCTGCCGCCGATGAGGCTCAAGTCATTCGCTTGGATGGAAATCGATCCACTCTGACTGCCGCTTGAGCCATCACCCCCGTGACCGATCTGCGCATAGGAAAAATTGACGCCACCCGTGATTTGTACGTCGCCGGGTGTTTTGATCGAAATCGAACCTTGGAAATTAGTTCCGTTGAGTCCGCCACTTGAGCCATCACCCGCGTGACCGATCTGCGCGTATGCGAAATTTCCGTTTCCGCCCGCAACCGTGAGATCATCTTTTAATTCCAATTGAATTGGTCCATTGGCGCCGATGCCACCAATTGTGTCAGAAGCGCGGAAGCCGAGTTGCGCCGAAGCAGAATTGCCCCGGCCCCCGGTGATCACGATGCCAAATCCGGCCGCGTTTGTGGCGCCGGTGCGGCTTCCGATGGCGACGGCATCACCATTCCCGCCGCCAATGAAAATCGAACCCCCATTGTTTCCAAAAGAGGAAGGCTTGCCGGTAAAAGTGGCGAAGTCGATGCTCGCACCGCCCAATCCGGTAACCCCGTCCCATCCGGCCACTAAATTCAGTGCGCCGCTACCGCCGTTTTGGATGCTCGCATCGCCGTCGATGTTCCGGTGCGCAAGCAAACTCAGGCTGTTCGCACTGCTGTAGAGCACCGGCGCATTGACAAGGATGTCGCCCGCACCCGAACCCGAGCTGGCGGTCGAAATAACCACGTTGCTCGTCTGCAGATTCGTGGTGATTACCGTAGCGACACCAGCGGTGATGGTGAAGTTTGTCGGATCCAAAGTCAGCGTTCCGGCGGTTCCGCGAGACGATCGAAGGTCCGCATTACCGTCGTAGTCGAGCGACGTGAGGCCCGATACTTCTGCGGTCCCGCCCAGACCATTTTCGGCCGCGGCTCGGGCGAAGATGTTGCCATGAAACTCCATTCCATTGTCGGCGACGGCGACGACCGTGCCGCCCCACAGATTTCCGTCCGCGACCAGTCTCGTTGTGCCGTCCACGATGATATCGCCGCCCGTCACTTGAATACTTCCTCCAGTGCTACCAGAAGCATCGAGCGTAGCGGCGTGGGTAGTCACGCTGGGAGCGGGCAACTCGATAATTCCTCCGGAGCCCGTTTCCCCTCGTGCAACCAATGCTCCAGAAAGGTCGATTCCCACACCCGCCGCATACTCGACGGATCCGCCGGTTGTCCCAGTGACGTTCGCCAGGCTGCCGCTCATTCCCGTGATGCGATTGGAGGCGTTGACGCTTACGTTGCCTCCGGAGCCGGCAGCGCCGGTGGCCAGCACTCGCGACGATTCGGCGAGCACAACGTCCTCAGCTGAAACGGTCACGTCGCCCCCGCTGGAGCCGGACGCATCCAACACTCCGCTATTTGAGACACCAACGCCGGTTAGCGATCCCGGCGCCCCATCCGATTTACGACCAGGCCCCACCACGATCCGGCCGCCGGAGCCGTTTGCGTTCGTTGCTTCCACAGAACCGCTGTTGTCAATCTTGCCAGCGTTCGCCCGCAGGAAGACACGCCCCGCTTTTCGTTCCACTCCGGTGGCGCGCACACTCCCCGAATTCTGGATGGCCAAGGCGTAGAGATTACCTCCGGCAGCTTTCAGTTCCGCTTGTGCGGCGGCTATTTTCCCGGTGTTTACCACCTTTCCAGCACCGCTCGCGATGCTCACTCCGATTTTCTCATCTCCTGCTGGCTGAAGAATGACTTCCGTTCCGGCGGCGAGGCCGGCGGTTCCATTTGGCGCGTTGATGGTACCGTAATTCTCGACAGTTTTGGCGATGAGGAATGCATCACCGTCCAGTGCGTTGACCGTCCCGAGGTTGACGATCGATGCTTCTGAATTTCCCGAGAATGTCAGATCCCCTCCTTTCAGAAATTCCTCGTCGGAAATGTCCAGGGTGGAGGCGACAAAACTGCCGGCATCAATACGACCTGAGGGGCCGATGAAAACTCCGTTAGGGTTGATCAGGTAAACCTTCCCATTTGATTGAAGCGACCCATAAATTTCGGACGGATTTCCACTAAAAACACGATTTAGGGCTGCCGAATCTGACCCGGGTTGCAGGAATTTGGTCAGTTCCCCCTTTGCAATTGAGAACCCTTTCCAGTCAACAATCAGATTCTGAGAGTCTTGGCGGATGAGCAGGTTGTCACCCTGTCGGATGAATTCCGCAGAACCCAAACGCACCGTCTCTCCGTTGGGGTTGGCAATCGATTTTCCCGCCAGACAAAGTGATCCAAAGCAAACCAGAGAAGTTCCCCACAGAAGGAAGCATCTGCGCGTTTTGAGTGTGGCCGGATTCATGGTGCCTTTCGAGTCAGGAGAGCCGCGTTGCTTTCATATTGCCGTTGTAACAATCCTCAAACGGCAGTGTCACGCCTTATCACAGTTTTAGAAAATGTGACGGGTTATGAAAAATCGCGCCCCGGCTCCGGCTGTCATAGCGGCTCAACCGCACCACGACCGAACCAACCCTGCCGCTTTACATTTGGCGTGTGAGCAACCCCCACCTTTCCCTTCTTCACACCCACGTACGTTTTCCCGTTCTTAACTGAAACACCATAAAACGTTCCCCGCGCCGCGGCCACCCCTTGCGGAGTCTGAATCTTAAAGTCAGTCTGCTTGGAACGCTTCGGATCAATGAGCGCACTCACGGTCCCCGTCTTTAATGAGACCAGTGCCTTGCGTTTCGCCGTATTGGAGGAGAGCGATTCGATGGTAATGTCCGAATTTTCCGCGATCTGCATCGCGGCGCCGCTGACGACAATGATTACGGCAGTTCCGTCGCTTCCCGTGCGAACTCGGGATCCGGCCGGGATCTCGGTCCCAGCCGATAAAGGTTTAAACTCAGACGTTCCCGTCACGGCGTATGTAACGCGGCCGCTGACCGAATTTGCACGGGCTTTGTCGTCTGCATTTGCGTGGCTGAACGCTAGAACCAAACCCAGCGCGGTAAGGTGAATCCTCATAAATTCCGGTAATTGATCACATTCGCCTCCTGATGAGCAATATTTTTTTCCTTTTCACTGCCGGATTTCGGTACTGCGCTTGAATATAAGCGAAACACCTACTCAATCGGATGGTTCCGTCCTACGTTGAATCGATTTCCTAACGTGGATGGCATTTTATATCCCGCCGTTAGGACTACGGTGCCTGATCGCCGTGGCGACTTGAGGCGGTCACTGCAGTTTTCCGTCCGCGGGCCAACTTACTTCTCCGCCATGTGGTAAACGCCGTCCCACTCATCGGGCGGCGGTTCCAATTCGTAGTGCTGGGTGATGTTGAGGTAGACGAGCGAGGGATTGCTGACGACCCCCGGGGTTTTTCCGGGAATATTCGGTTCGAGCAGGGCGCTCTGCTCGAAGAGCGCGATGGCCTCAGTCCAATCGCGGGCCAAATATTTCGCCATCGCCTGCTCGAACAAGTCAATGCACTCACGCGTTTGCGGCGTGACATTCTCCTTGAGGCCGACGATTTCGTGGATCGGCACGGCCGAGCTGCGTCCCTTGACGATGATGCGTCCCAGCTGCCGAAAGACCACGCGGTCGCCGCCATATTTCTCGCAGGCGACCTTCGTTGCCTCGGTCACCATGGTGTAAGCGCCCCAGCTTTTCGCGCCGCTCTCCATGCGCGCGGCCAGATTCACGTTGTCTCCCATCATGGTGTAGTTGAAGCGGGTCTGGCTGCCCATGTTACCGATCGTGCACACGCCGCTGTTGAGTCCAATACGTGTCTGCATTTTCCAGACGATCGGTGGCCACTTGTCTCCCTCGGCCTTCCATTTGGCGCGCAGTTCGCCGAGCCGCTGCTGCACCAGCTGCGTGGCCACACAGGCACGAAAGGCGTGATCGGTCAGCGAGACCGGAGCGCCGAACATTGCCACCACGGCGTCGCCGATGTATTTGTCCACTGCGCCTCCCTGTTCCTGCACGATCTCGGTGCAGGCGGTAAGGTATTCATTCATCAGTTCGACCAGGGGGCCAGACTCGAGCATTTCGGAGAACGCGCTGAACGACTGGATGTCGCTGAAATACGCCGTGATTTCATCGTCGTGTCCGCCGAGTTGGGGCGGCGTGCCGGAATCGATCATTTTGTTGACCAGTTCAGGCGAAACGTACGTGCCGAACATCCCCTTGATTTCCTGCTTCGCTCTCTGCTCGATTACCACCCGCCGCCCGACTTCAAAGATCTGCAAGGAGACGAATCCTAGCACGGGACCGACCAGCGGCAGCCAGAGGCTCCACTGCGCCCATGAAAAGTACGCTGCGCCCACATAAAGGGCCGGGAGACCGAGTGAATAAAGCGCATGGTAAAGCAGGTTGCGCTTGGAGAAAATGAGCAGTCCCGCGAGCCCGAGTCCGAAGGCGCCGACCCAAATCGGAGTTGCGCTAGCGTGACGCGCATAGTCGTCCTGCAGGATGTTATCGATCGCGTTGGCGTGCACCAGCATCAAAGGAGTAAGCTCTTTCAAAGGCGATGGCCCGAGGTCGGAAAGCCCGTCCGCAACCTCACCAACCAGAACGATTTTCCCCTCCAAGTCGGGCGTTTCGATTTCCTCTCCTTTCGCATAGCGGGTGAAAAGGCCGTCGAAAAGCTTCCCATAATCCGCATTGTTAAAATTCTCGGAATCGTCCGTGCCAGGCATCTCGTCAATGAGGTGCCGGTAATTAACAAGAAACTCACCCTTTTCATTGATCGGAATTCGCTGGTGCACGGTGTCAGTTTCCACCACCACAGCGTCTCCCAACTTCACGGTAACCTGCTCGGGCTTTGCACCCCAAAACTTTAACAAGCTCTGCAGGGAAAGCGTGGGATAGATCACGTCGCCGACGCACACCACCAGCGGCAACAAGCGGCGGATTCCATCGCTTCCCGGTGGCGCGTTCACAAACGCGATTTCAGCCGACCGCCCCAATTCCCCCGCCGGCAGCAGCATAGAGACGTCGGGTGGGATCAATGTTCGGTCGCCCTTGACGTTGGGCAACGATTCCAACTTGGAAGCCTTGGCCTCATCGTTATCGGGTTTGATTCCGACGTACCTATCGCCTTCTTTTCCGGGCTTGATCGGGAAGGATTGTGCGCCGAAAATCACTGTGGTTTTCGCTTCGGTCTCCCCGGCGATTTGGACGCCCTCGGCGAGGTGCGCGTCCTCCTCAGAATTCTGGGAAGGTTCCGTAAACAGAAAATCCATGGTCACCACCCGCGCGCCAGCAACGGACGCCAACCGGAGAAAGTCTCCGTGCACAATCCTGTTCCAGGGCCAGCGGCCAAATCGTTTCAAGCTGTCCTCGGCCACTCCGACCACTAATAGTTGAGGGGTCGGCGGCCGCTGCGCTCGGCTGGCCCGGAGTCGGGTCAATGCGTCGATCGCGACATATTCAATCCGGTCAAGCCAACCCTCGTGCGTCAGCCCATAGGCGATGCCAAACGCCACTGCCGCCGGCAGGACGTGCTGTTGGAGAAGTTTGGCGAAATTTTTCACGGGCTGGCAAACCGGACTCTTGCGCGCCATACGCCCGAGCCAAGGCAAAACTCAGGTTCCCCTGGAAATTTGCTTTCGGATCCGGGCACGGAAACGGCCAAAGCGCGGATCGACTTGGGCGAGCGGCAAGCGCAAGACCACGGTCCGCTCTGCAGATGCAACGGCGGGCGGGCTCCAGCGCCTGGACGGTTCGCGTCCCGCACCGGCCTCTTCGTTTCTTGTTTCTCTGCACGCGTTACCTGATGCGAATCGAACAATTTCCGCGCGAATTGCCGGAGCGCTTGAGCAGCTCGGGCACAATGCTCGCATCCCGTGAGTCTTTAAGATTGCCTGCCGCCACCTTTCGCGGCATTGACCGCCCGCGAATTTATGAAAACACCGGCTGCGCCAGGCGCGAAGAGCGCGTTGAGGTCGCCCATCGAGACTTACCTTCGTCGTCTTCACGACAAGTATGCTCGTCTCGAGGAAGGTACGGTCGCGTCTTACATCCCGGAACTTGGCCGAGCCCGCTCAGATTGGTTTGGGATCGCGGTAGCGACGGTGGATGGCCAGGTCTATCAAGTGGGCGACACTCAGGTTCCCTTCACCATCCAATCGATTTCAAAACCGATCGTCTTCGGCCTCGCCATGGAAACCTGTGGGCTCAAGAACGTTATGGCACGTGTCGGCGTTGAACCATCCGGTGAGGCCTTTAACTCGATCAGCCTGGATCCTCGCAGCGGTCGCCCCCTGAACCCGATGATCAACGCCGGCGCCATTGCCGCAACGAGTCTCGTGCCGGGCCATTCACCTGCAGAGAAGCTGAAGGAGCTGCTCGAGACCTTCAGCGGGCTCGCTGGCCGACCCGTGACTGTTGATGAGGCGGTTTATCGCTCGGAGCGCGACACCGGTCATCGCAATCGCGCGATTGCCCATCTCCTGCGGAACTTTGAAATTCTCGATGGCGACCCGGAGGTGCCGCTCGACCTTTATTTCCGGCAGTGCTCGATTTCGGTGACTTGCGTCGATCTGGCGCGCATCGCGGCCGGCCTGGCCAATGGAGGAGTAAATCCTGCGACCGGACAACGCGTCTTCCGACCCCACAATGTCGGGCGTCTTCTCAGTATTATGAGCACTTGCGGGATGTATGATTTCGCCGGTGAATGGATCTTCAACGTCGGCATGCCGGCCAAGAGCGGTGTGGCGGGGGGCATCATGGCTGTGCTGCCAGGCCAGCTCGGCATCGGTGTCTTTTCTCCGCCGCTCGACCCCAAGGGCAACAGCGTCCGTGGCATCCGGGTGTGCAGCGACTTGTCCGGCGATTTCGGCCTTCACCTTTTCAATACCCCGCGCGTGGTCACCGCTCCGTTGCGCGGCTCCTACACGGCTACCGAAATCCGCAGCAAGCGTGTGCGGTCTGCGCGTGAACTTGAGGTCCTCCGCAAAAACGGCTCCAGCGTTCGGATCTTCGACCTCCGTGGGCGGCTCCTCTTCGCATCGCTCGAACTGGCGATGCGTGTGATTCTCGAGCAAACTGCCGAAGCGACGCACGTTATCATCGATCTTGAGCGAGTTATTGATCTCGACCGCGCGTCATGTCGCCTCTTGCTCGAACTCCAGGCGCTCCTCGCCAAATCCGGAAAGAAGGTGCACCTTACCGGCATCGCTGAAAAGACCGCCCTGCGCGACTACGTCATTTCGCTCCTCGAAAGCGGGGGATGGGAGGCGTTCCTCTGCTCCGGCTCTCGCGACGATGCTTTGGAAACCTGCGAGGATGCCTTGCTCCGGACCGCTGGCTGCATCATTGACGCCAGCACCGAAGTGGCTCTCGCAGAGCAGGAGCTTTGCGCCGACTTCACGCCCGGAGAACTGCAGGACCTCGCTCTCCGGTTGGAACCGGTCGAACTGGCCGCAGATGTCGTCCTCTTCTCGGTCGGCGACCCCGGCGACTCGATGTTCTTCATTTCGCAAGGCGAAGTCGCCGTCTTCCTGCCCGGAGCGGAAGGCCCCGATAAATTGCTGAGTCGGCTCAATGCCGGCATGAGTGTGGGGGAAATGGCGCTCATCGATCGCGAGTCGCGCTCCGCCACCGTCCGCACGAGCACGCCGGTGAAAGCCTTCAGGCTCCCGTTCGCAGCCTTCGATTCCCTGCCCGACGACGGTCTGGCCCACGTGCAGAGCAAGCTCCTCGGCAATCTTGCGCGCGTCCTCTCTCACCGCCTCCGCAGCGCCAACGCGGAAATCCGCAGCGTCCGTTAACCCTCCCCGCTCGCCGTGACCTATCGGCGCATAATGGCTTCGTCGAAATTGAAAAGGGCCTGGGCGACGACGGTGGTGGCGGCGAGTTCAGCGGGATCAAGCTCCGCATTGGATTTCGCCTCGCCAAAGGCGAGCAACTGATTGGCGCTTTCGATGTGGTCGCGGAATAGTGAGCGCTGCTCGGCGAGCATCTTCATCAGAATGTCGAGTTCGCGATTCGATGGAGAGCGATCGGTGATGGTGCGAAAGAGCTTCTTCAGCCGGGCAGAATCGTCGGAAGTTTCGATCAACGTTCTGGCGGCGATATGCCGCGCGGCCTCCGTAATTTGAATGTCGTTAAGCAATGCCAGAGCTTGCAAGGGCGTGTTCGTTTGCTGACGGCGGACCGTGCAATAGCTGCGGTCGGCGGCATCAAAAGTCATCAGGGCCGGCGGCGGGACGGTGCGTTTCCAAAAGGTGTATAGACTCCGCCGATAGAGATCGCCGCCATGGCTCTGATCGTAGGTCGGTTTGCCCATGGCGATTTCTTCCCAGAGACCGGCCGGTTGATACGGCTTCACGCTTGGACCTCCAAGTTTCTCGACCAGCAAACCACTCGTCGCGAGTGCCTGGTCGCGAAGCATCTCGGCGGTTAGCCGGCGAGCGGGCGCGTACGAAAGGAGCTTGCCGTCAGGATCGCGGGCCAGGCGGTCGGGCGTCGGTTCTGACGTTTGACGATAGGTGGCGGAGAGCGCGATTTTCTTGAGCACTGCTTTCATGTTCCAGCCGCCGGCAATGAAATCGCGTGCCAGCCAGTCGAGCAAATCACGGTGCGTGGGCCAGGCGCCTTGCTGGCCGAAATTGTCGCTCGTCTCAACGATGCCACGCCCGAACATCATCTGCCAGAGCCGGTTCACAGTTACTCGTGCCGTGAGCGGATGTTCGGCGTCGAGGAGCCATCGGGCCAGGCCGAGACGATTATGTGGTGCGTCAGCGGGGAAGGGGGGTAAAGCATGCGGAGTGGCCGCCGTTACTTCGTCGCCATGCGCGTCGTAGGCCCCGCGATTTAGAATGTAAGCCGGTTTGGGCTGGGGCAATTCGCGCATCGTCATGACCTCCATGATCGGCTCGATAAACTTGCGCTGCTCATCCCGCGCCGCGTGCAACTCGGCACGCGCTTTGATCCCGGGCTCGAAAACCGTCGTGAAAAAGTAGTCGAACAGCGATGGATCAATGGCGGCTAGACTTCCTCCGGGCTGCAGCCGCGCTATTTCGACCGCGGTCAGCTCACGATCGAAAATGCGGAAATCGTCAACGCGCCCGCCGCGAAATCCGGAATCGCGAAAGCGGTATCCAATCGCCAGATCCGGTTCTCCCCCGCCATACGCAATGTCTTTCCACAATCCATCACGCACCACCTCGAGGGGCGCCGGCGACCCATTAATATAGATTCGCAAGCCGGCGGCTCGGCTCGAGCCGTCGTAGGTCACGGCGAGTTCTGCCCATTGCCCGGCGGGAATCGGATTTCGCGTCCGGACTTTCAGCGAATTACCGGGCCACATGTGGTGGAGCCCGAATGCCACGTGACCGTTTTCGAGCAGAAGTTCGTAGCCCCGGCTGCCCGCATCGATCGGCGCCTTGCTATGGTGAAAGATCACTTCTCGAGGAGCAGCTTCCGCGGTCATGACGGCGATGGCGAAGGAGAAGGGATCGGAGCGTGTGAAATGACCGAGGCCGGGAAAGGTGAATCCGTTATCTCCGCTGAGTTCTGCTGCATGGCCGCCATGATCCTCGACGAGTTGCGGCCCCTCCTGGGCTCGCCCGGGATGGTCAGCACGGGCGCGGTTCACGAGTGCCCCGTCGGCGAGCGATTCAAAATCGAAAGAGGCGACTGGCGTTGGATTCGCGATATCTTGGGCGTCCTTCTGCCATTCTGCGAACGCTGCCCGCGCTGATTTCTGCGCGGCTTCGAGGGCGCGTTCCTTTTCCGCGATCGTGGAATTCAGCCGCGCAAGCTGCTTGTCCTCCTCCTCATTCGACAGCAGCAGCGTCGGCACCGGCATGGAATCGGTGAAATAGGTCGTCTGACCGGATTCATCGATGTTTTGAAAAAAAGCAAAAAGCGAATAGGTATCGCGCTGGCTGATCGGGTCGTACTTGTGATCATGGCAGCGGGCGCACTCGAAAGTGAGCGCAAGGAATGCCGTCCCGAATGTGTTCACACGATCGACCACGTAGGCGACGCGAAACTCTTCTTCCACGATTCCGCCCTCCTCGTTTTGCGAGTGCAACCGATTGAACGCTGTCGCCAGGCGCTGCTCCTTGGTGGCGTCGGGTAACAGATCGCCCGCCAGTTGCCACGTCGTGAATTGGTCGAAGGGCAGGTTTTTATTAAAGGCCTGGATGACCCAATCCCGATACGGCCACATGGCTCGATATCGATCCATTTGATAGCCATGGGTGTCCGCAAATCGTGCGAGGTCGAGCCAGTCCGTCGCCATGCGTTCGCCGTAGCGCGGCGATGCCAGCAGACGATCGACAACCTTTTCATCCGCGCCTGGCGAATCATCACCGAGATAGGCGTCAATTTCCGCGAGGGTTGGAGGCAGCCCGGTGAGATCCAGAGAAACGCGACGCAGCCAGCGCTCCTTCGACGCGGGAGGCGACAGCGTCAGGTTCTCTTCTGCCAGGCGGCGTGCGATAAATGCGTCGATCGGATTTGCGTAGTTGCTGGCGGGCACTTCGGGCCGGCGCATTGGCTCGAACGCCCAATGCCGACCCCATTTGGCACCCTCTTTCACCCAGCGTTGCAACAGCGTCTTCTGCTCATCATTCAAAGTGAGGTTCGATTTTGGTGAAGGCATCACCTCGTCGGAATCATCACTTAAGATCCGCACAATCAAATCGCTTCGTTTGAGATCGCCGGGGGCCACAACGGTGACGCCATCTTTCGTCCGATAGAGATCCTCTTTGGTGTCGAGCCTCAGATCAGCCTTGCGCGCATGCTCATCCGGACCGTGGCACTTGAAACATTTGTCCGAGAGAATCGGCAGAATGTCGCGCGCGAACTCAACGGGTTCGGCCTGAGCGAAAGCGGGAGCGAGAAGGAGCGCAAAGGCGCCAGTGAGTATTTCTCGAAGCATGGGGAAACCCGATATTCGCACAAACGGGCGATGCGACAATCCGGAGTGTTTTAAGAGGCTGATGGTGGGACGATCGCCCCCGACTTCTTACGTTGGAGGACGCAATTGTGAGAGTTTTGTGCCGTCGAAGACAAACTTGCGAAGCGGCGTCTCATCCGCACGAAACTTGCTCTCAAATCTGCGTCCGACGATGTCGGCCGACACACCAATCACCCGTTCTTTTCCCATCATGCAATTCCAATTTCCGCAATTGCGATTCGACATATCTCCGCTGCGTTCCCTCCTCGCGGCCGGCCTCGTTTGCCTACTTGGTTCCCCTCAGTCGGTTCACGCCATCCTCGACCAGGATGGGAATGGGTGGAGCGATATTTGGGAGATGGCGTACGGGACCGGATACGATCCGCTCCTCGACGACGATGGCGATGGACGGACGAATTGGGAGGAACACAATGACGGCACGGATCCACGCGATGCCTCATCTGTTCGACCCACCCCAACCGTGGGAGTTGGAGCGGGTAAACTTCTTCGATTCGCCTGGCCGACGATCATCGGAAAGACCTATCAATTGCAGGTTTCATTCAACGGAAGCACGTGGAGCGGTGTTGGTTCACCCGTGATCGGTACTGGTGATGATATCGAGAAATCAATCGAGGCCGCAGAGACTTATCTTGGCAGCGGGCCGCTCCTCGCCCGTTACACCGGATTGGATAACAACGTTTCTCTGGATGACGTCAAAGCGGCGGTCGCTGAGGGGACCGCTCCGGAATTCACGGGACTGCTCGATAGTTTGGAAACTCCGCAAACGGCTCCCAACCTGGATCGTTACGGGGAATTAATCCGGGGCTGGCTGGTCCCACCCGCCGATGGTACCTATGTCTTTTGGATTGCCGGAAACGCGATCACCGAGCTCTCCCTCTCGAAGAATGCCAGTCCCAAGAAGTTAAAGCTCGTCGCACACTCGGACTCGTCCACCTCGTTTCGTGAATGGACACGCAACGACACCCAGAAATCAGAACCAATCGAGCTCAAGGCGGGCCAACTCTATTACTTTGAGGCCTATCAAAAGGAGACCACCGGAACTGATCACGTTTCGGTGGCATGGTCGGGACCCGGACTGAACCCGGACAAGGAAGTCATCCTCGGTGGCTATATCGCAACCTCCAAGGAGACACTCGCCCAGGCGCTGAAACGCAATGGGCCGCCGACGTATCGTGTGCTCGTCACCGATCTGGATTCAGACAACGACGGGCTCACCGACTATGAAGAATTGACAGTCGGACTCGATCCCTTCAACGCGAAGACTGTGTCCCGGACGGCGGACTTGACTACTCTTCTCGCCATGTTGGCGACCCCAAACACGGTCACGGTCGGCGCGGAAACTCAACGCGGCTACGAGGCGCAGCAGCAGGCAGCGCGCTTCACTTTCTTCCGCAGTGGAAACATCAACCCGATCACGGTTCACTTTACCGTCGATGGAACGGCGCAGAGTGGCCAGGACTTTGCACCGCTCAGCGGATTGGTGGAGTTTGGAACCGGGCAGACGAGCGCGACGGTCGAGGTTTTGCCCACGTTTGACGGTATCCTCGAACCGACTGAATCGCTCACTGCCACCGTCACCGCGAACGCGGCCTACGAGGTTGGTTCTCCGGAGAAGGCGACCGTAACTTTGGATGATGCGGCGGACGTTGTTTACGTCGCCAATCTGCGTCCGGACGGGAACTTTTCGGGAGCCTACGGAACGGCGGGATTGCGCGTCGTGGGCAATAAGGAGTTTGGGACGCTGTCCGTCAATTTTGGTAATCTTGGTTCCGATCAAATCGGCGCCGAATTCTTCATTATGGGAATTGCGGGAGCGAGCACGCCAGTACTCGTCCTGCCGACCGGGCAGATCAGCTCTCAGAAATGGAATTTCGAGCCGGCCGGCGGGGTCACGCGTGCTCAGATACTTACCGCTCTCGAGCAGGGAAATCTGGGCGCTCGCATTCGCTCGTCAAAATTCCCGATGGGCGAAATCAGCGGTGCCTTTGTCCGGAACCTGGCCTGGCAAAAGATGCAGAAGCCGCCCAAACCCGGCCGCGCTTTGAAGCGGGCGAGAAACGACGCGGAAGCTGTTCGTTTTCTTACGCAGGCAACTTTTGGGGCTACGAAGAAAGACATCAAGCTGGTCAAAAAAATCGGTTTTCCCGCTTGGATTGCGCAGCAAATGAAACTGCCGCCGACGAAGCATCTCACCTACGTTCAGGATCGTCGAGCGGAACTGCTCGCCCGCTCCGGAGGCGATGACGACGGGTATCAGGCTCCGCGCCAGGAAGGTTGGTGGCAGAGCACAATGAGCGCTCGTGATCAATTGCGGCAGCGTATGGCCCTGGCGTTGAGTGAAATCTTCGTGGTGTCAGATGAAGGCACTCTGGACGGCTCACACGAAGGACTAACAAACTACTATGATATTCTGGTGAAGCGGGCTTTCGGGAATTTTCGCGACCTGCTCGAGGATGTGACGCTCAGCCCGGTCATGGGCCAATACCTCAGCATGGTGCGCAATCGCAAACCGGATCCCAATTCCGGATCCGAACCGGACGAGAACTACGCGCGGGAGATTCAGCAATTATTCACCGTCGGACTCAGCATGCTTAACACCGACGGTTCATTGTTGCTCAACGAAGATGGATTGCCGATTCCCACTTATACGCAATACGATATCGTGGGACTGGCGCACGTCTTTACCGGATGGGGTTTCGCTTTTGATACAAAGAATCCGCCAGAGAACCTGAACAACTTCTTCCGCTATGGTGAGAAGGACGAAATGAATCCGATGGTCCTCTTTCCGAATTACCACGATTCCAAATCCAAGCGCATTCTTGGAGCTGTCGAGATACCGGCCAATCTGGATGGTGTGCAGGAGTTGAAACTGTCGCTCGACACGCTGTTCAAACATCCGAATGTCGGGCCGTTCATTGCCCTTCGACTCATTCAACGGTTCGTCACCAGCAATCCGAGCCGTGGCTATGTTTATCGCGTCGCGTCCGCCTTTAATAACAACGGGCGTGGTGAGCGTGGAGACCTGGGTGCGACGCTAAAGGCCATCCTTCTCGATCCCGAAGCTCGCAATCCCGTCTTTGCCCAGACCGATTCCTACGGAAAGCTGCGCGAACCGCTGTTGCGGGTTTCAGGGATCCTGCGTGGGCTCGATGCGCAACCGCCGGTGGAAGGGGATTCGCGCTTCTTCCTGAATCTCGCGAGCTCGATGTCCTACCAGGCGCCGTTGCAGTCGCCGACCGTCTTCAATTTCTTTCAGCCGGGCTTCGTGCAGCCTGGGAAAATCGCGCAGGCGGGATTGCTCTCACCGGAGTTTCAGATCACGACCGAGACGAGTGTCATCAATTTGACCAATTTGATGAATACGATCATTTTCAATGGGATCGGCACGAGGGAAGGGGCGTCTGTTAAACTAAATCTCGATCCCTATGTGGCGTTGTTGCAGCGTGAGGACAATTCGCCCGAAACCAATCAAGAGGAAGTGATCCAATCACTGGACGATCTCCTGCTGGCGGGACGAATGAGCCCCGGCTTGGCGCAAAGTATCCGCATGGCGTTCGCGGCTCTCCCAGCCAATTTCGGGACTTCAGATGATCGCCAACGCGATCGAGTCCGCATCGCACTCTACGTCATTGTGTCCTCACCTGAATTCTCCGTGCAAAAGTAAACATCCCATTCCATGAACTCTTCCACCAACCCACTTTCTCGCCGTCATTTTTTGGGCCGGGCGGCCTGTGCCGGACTCGGCATGACGGGTGTGCTCAATGCCCTCGGAACTCTTCGCCTATTTAATGCCACTCTGGCGGCGCAGGCGATTCCAGACGATTCACCAAAGGCCCTGATCTGCCTGTTTCTTTTTGGTGGGAACGATGCCAATAACATGATCGTTCCGTATGATCAGGAGAGTTATGATGCTTATTTCGGCGCCCGTGGCGAAGTAGCGTTGGCGCGAGACTCACTTCTCCCTCTGACGCTGCAGGGCGGTGGTGACGGGCGCGATTTTGCCGCCCATCCGAGTTTCGATCTCCTGCGCGGCGTGTTCGATGAGGGCAAAATGGCCTTCCTCAATAATGTTGGCACTTTGGTTGCGCCGATCACCCGGGCCGAATACCGGAGTGGCGGAGCGGCAGTCCCGCCGTATCTGTTCTCTCACAGCGACCAGGAGGTACAGTGGCAAACCTCGCTGCCAAGTTCATCGAAGAAAGTGGGTTGGGGCGGACGCATCGCAGATTTGTTGAATGAATTGAACGCCGCCAATGCGATTTCGATGAACATATCGATCGGAGGAAATAATTATTTCCAGGTGGGAAATGAGACCCTGCAGTATCCGATGACCACGAATGGAAGCGTCGGTCTCAGCAGTTACACTTCGCAGAGCGCCCCGCGAAAGCAGCAATACGTGGGATTGAATGAGGCATTAGGGCAAAGCTATTCGCATATTTTTGAGAACGAATATGCGGCGATCACGAACCGTGCGATCAGCAAGGATTTGATTGTCAAGGACACGCTGGCCACCACTGCCCGGTTTGATCGGGACCCATCGGACACGAGCCCCGCTGATCTGAATCTTTTTCCCAATGCCCGAAGTGCAACGAGTGGCAACCTGACAAATATCGCGAGTCAGTTGCATATGATTCTCCGCCTCATCTCAGCGCAAAGCTCTTTGGGAATGAAGCGCCAGATCTTCTTTTGCTCTCTAGGTGGTTGGGACACACACGACGATCAGCTCAACAATCACGGCGCACTGCTGAAGACTCTGGGAGATGCGGTGCACGATTTCTATCGAGCAACTGTATCCCTGGGGATCTCTGATCGCGTCACACTCTTCACAGCTTCGGATTTCAACCGGACGTTCTCGAGCAACGGACAGGGTACCGATCACGCCTGGGGAGGACCGCAATTTGTGGTCGGCGGAAATGTGGCCGGAGGACGACTTTATGGGCGGGTACCGATTCTGCAATCTGGAGGGCCCGATGATACCGGTAGTCGCGGAAGTTGGATTCCCACGATCTCGACCGACGAATACGCGGCTACTTTGGCAAAATGGTTTGGCGTGGATCCCGGAAACATGCCTTTGGTATTGCCAAACATTGGACGGTTCGCCGCGCCCGATCTCGGGTTCATGGGATGACCAATCGAGAGGTCAGTGCCGGTCGATTGATCGAGATTCTCCTGGCGCTTTCGGCGCTGGTGATCGTCGTTTGCATGATCTATATCGTCCGCCCGTCTCCGTCGCATTCTGACGCGACGGTGGCTATTGATTCCAGCGTGGTGCACGGGAGCGATGGCACCGGGAGCGATGGGACTGGGAACGTCGGGAAAGATCGACCTTCCTCGTCCGAAACGGGTCGAGCCGGGTCAACCCGCCGTGGTGCGGTTATCCAATCCAAGTTCTGGTGACCCGTCTGAGCGTTCCCCTTTGGCAGACGAATTGAACGCTGCAGGGGGTTCCGGAATGAGAGACTTGGAGGTCGTGCTCAATCTATTCGAGCATTACCGGGAGCAGTTTGAAGGATTTCCGGCGGGCGAAGACAATCGTTCCATGGTCAATGCCCTGACCGGCAACAATCCGGAACGGATCGCATTCCTGCCCCCGGACCATCCGGCGATCAACGGAAGTGGAGAACTGATCGATCGCTGGGGATCTCCTTTTTTTCTTCCACTTGCTCTCCCGCCAAGCGATTGAGATTCGTTCCGCGGGACCAGATCAAAAGCTTTATACCAACGACGATCAGGTTTTGGCTCCGGAGCGCGCGCCCGTGCTGACATTGGCGCGGGGAGAGGACACCGATTCGCGCTAGGATTTTCCGGTTACGGCTTGAAACAATTGATAACAACCGACCAGCGTGATGAGGGCGGCGGATAGCCACAAAAAAAAGACCCAGCGCCGAGACGGTGCCAGGGCGGGGATGGTCCATTGCCGATGAAAATAAAGAGAGGCGCCGGCGAGAAGGGGCAGCATGATCGCTTGTGCCACGGCTCCTATTTTAACCAGCGTGACCGGTTTCCGAAACACCCAGAAGAAAGTGAGATAGAGCGCAGGAAGTAGCACGCAGGCGAATCGAATCAATCTGGCTCGGGCATCCGGTGTCGAAACTTTGGCAAGGCCAAGCAGGTGCAACAAATCCGCGAAGAGGCGGCCATTCGACGCTGTGGCGATGAAGACCGTGGAGTAGAGAACAATAAAAGCGCCGACGAGAAATACCCACAGTCCCGCGGGACCGTAGGATTCCATATACAGCTCTGAGAGCGTTGGCACCAGGGCGTCATTGGATACTTCGAGGCCCTTGCGATGAAGGACTGCTGCGCCGAGGAGATAGAACGCCACCGTAGCCGTGGTGTAAATAATCATTGAAACCCAGGCGTCCACACGGAGAACCCTAAGCCAGCCGCGGGCGCGCTCCTCCCATTCCGGGGAACCATCATTGGGACCGGCGTGTCGTGCATAACCCTTTTCCAGGCACCAGTAGGGATAGTAAATGAGTTCGGATGCGCCGACACCCACGACGCCAAAGGCGGCGAATGCGGTGTTGAAATTTTCCGGCAGATGAAAACTAAGACCTTCCGCAATATCGGGCAACGTGACGGCAAAACGGGTTTTCACCAGAGCCAGCACCGCGGCGACGGTGAAGAGGGTAAATGCTCCGACCATGAGAGTCGAAAACCTCTCGACGAATGTATAGCGACCGATGGCGAGCAGGATCGCGCAAGAACCGGTAACCAGGACGGCCCACGCATTGATCGATAGGCTTGTTCCACCCAAATTAAAGACAGCGGCAATACTTCCGACGATGCCTGCCAGTTGGAAGAACGTGGCGATGAACATGAACATCCACACCCACACCATCCACGAAACTTTGAAACGCGGGCCGGGGACGGAATCCATGGCCTCGAGCATCGTCACGCCGCGGGTGACCACGTGGCGACCCAGCTCGATCTGAACAAAGACCTTGATCAGGCACGCGAAGATGATGAACCACAAGAGGCGAAATCCGTGTTCCGCACCGACACCCGTCGTGACGATCAGTTCACCGGAGCCAACGATGGCCGCTGAGATAATGAGACCAGGACCGAGTTGACGGAGCAGACCTGACCACGTGCGTGGAGCGGGTTTTACGAGGGACACGCCGCAGAGGGTTAAGGTGTCAGTGCCGTGGCGTCAATGAACTCATCACGGCCTTGTGACGTGGATGAATTGGATGTATGCGCCGGAATTTCCCGAAACTCGAAGGTTGCCGCCGGGAGTGTCCATTTGGATGCTCCCAGCGCCACCACTCGCCATTCGAGTCCTTCGCCACCCCAGCTCCGTTACCCATGCCCAAACCCAAACGACGAAATCGCAAACGCCTGATCATTTCTTCTGTGCTGGTGATCGCCGTCATCGGTTGGTTCGGCTACCGAAAATTTGGACGTGCCGAGGATGTAATCATTGTGCAGGTCGAGAAGGTAATGCGTCGGGACGTGACTGAGACGGTTGTGGCCAATGGACGCATCCAGCCCGTCACTCAGGTCGCGATCAGTCCGGAGGTGGCCGGTGAGATTGTCGCACTTCCCGTCAAGGAGGGCGACGTTGTTAAAAAGGGCGATCTTTTAGTCCAGATCAAGCCGGACAACTACGAGGCGAGCCGCAATTCGGCCGAAGCTAATTATCAGTTTGCCATTGGCAGTCGCGATCAGGCGCAATCGGAATTGGAAAAGGCGCAATCGGACTTCAAGCGGAGCGAAGAGCTTTCGGCGAGCAAGCTGCTTTCCGCGTCAGATTTCATGCAAGCCAAGACGGCGTATGCAGTCGCTCAAAAACGATGGGAGAATTCGGTGCACCAGGTGGACCAGGCGCGCTTCGCACTGGCGAAGGCCGAAGACGATTTAAGTAAGACGACCATTAAATCTCCCATCGACGGCACCGTGACGACACTAAAATCGCAGCTTGGAGAACGGGTTTTGGGGACATCATTCAATATGGGAACCGAGATGATGACCGTCGCGCGCCTCGATGAAATGGAAGCGCGGGTGGACATTGGTGAAATCGATATTGTCCTCATCAAAGTTGGACAGCCGGTGCAACTCGAAGTGGATGCCTTTCGCGATCAAAAATTCAAAGGGACCGTGACGGCGATTGCCAATGCGGCTCGAGGCTCAAGTGCCAACGCCTTGAATGCCAGCGCCGGCAATCAGCAGGAAGCACCCAAATTCGAAGTTCGCATCCGGGTCCTGGACCAGGAGGCGTTTCGACCCGGGATGTCGGTCACAGCGGAGATCGAAACCCGCTCTCGCGCGAACGTCCTGACCGTCCCGATTCAAAGCGTGACCACCCGACTTCCAAATTCGGGCAAATCCAGCGAGGCGCCTACTGATGCGAAGCCCACGGCCGATCGAGACGAGAAGCCTGAAATGAAGGGCAAGTCTGGCCGCGAACCGGTCAAACCGATCGAAGTCGTATTTGCCATCGAGTCCGATCAAGCCAAAATGATCCCGGTTGAGACGGGCATCAGCGACAACGATTATTTCGAGATTGTTTCAGGAGTTTCAGAAGGGCAGGAGATCATTTCGGGTGGTTACAAGGCGATCAGTCGAGATCTGGCGGACGGAAAAAAGGTCAGGGTGGGGCCTGGAACCATGGAAGCCGCCATCCCCGTCCCGTGAGTTTGATCAAACTCGACGCAATCTGCCGTCACTATGTGATGGGGTCGGAGACCGTGCACGCGCTGCGGGGGGTAAGTCTTTCGATCGAGAAGGGCGAGTACGTTGCCATCATGGGACCATCAGGATCGGGCAAATCGACCCTCATGAATCTCCTCGGGTGCCTCGATACTCCGTCGTCGGGAATCTACGAGCTAAACGGACAAAATGTTAGTGAGATGGACGACAACGAGCTGGCGGACATTCGAAACCGCGAGATCGGATTTGTCTTTCAGACGTTCAATCTCCTTCCGCGGGCGAGTGCCTTGCGCAATGTCGAACTGCCATTGATCTACGCGGGAATTGATCTGGATGAACGGCGCGAGATTGCCTTGCGGGCGCTGACGGATGTGGGGCTGGCGGACCGAGTTCACCACAAGCCCAATGAAATGTCCGGGGGCCAGCGGCAACGGGTGGCGGTCGCCCGAGCTTTGGTTAACAATCCTTCCATTCTGCTAGCGGACGAACCCACGGGCAATCTCGATACCCGCACCGGCCAGGAAATACTTGAGCTATTCGAGAATCTCCTGCGCGCAGGGCCATACGTTGCTGGTGGTCACGCATGAAGAGGAGGTGGCGCGGCACGCCAGGCGAATCATCCGCATTCGCGACGGATTGGTCGCCAGCGATGAACCCGCTTCCCCGATGGCTCCATGAAACTGATCCCCGAGCTTCAGGAAGCCGTTCGCATTGCTGGTGGTGCGATTCGCGCCAATATTTTGCGTTCGGTGCTAACCACGATTGGGATCGTCATCGGCATTGTTACGGTCACTCTCATGGCCACGGCGATGGAGACGCTGAATCGCACGGTGCGGGACGCCGTCTCGTTCATCGGCACGGATGTCCTCTACGTCGATCAGCGGGAGTGGTTCATAAAATCAGATCGGACATGGGATGCTGCCGGAAAACGGGAAAAGATTACGCTGGCGCAGGTCCGGGCTCTCGAAAAAGACTTCCATCAGGCGAGGGGTATTGCCCCGACCGTGATGCGGGGGATTCCCGATGTGCGTTACAAAGATCGCAGCTCAAACATGGTGATGCTCATTGGGACGACAGAGCAGTTTCTGATCACGGGGGGGATTAGTTTGTCCGCGGGACGTTTTTTTACGAAGGATGAATCCTATGCCAATCGGGATCTTTGTGTTATCGGGTCTGAAGTTTCCGAAAAACTTTTCCTGAATGAATCTCCATTGGGCGCGACTTTGCGCGTCGGCCGGGAATCACTGAAGATCATCGGGGTGGTGGAAAAACGAGGCAGCGTCCTGGGACAGATGAGTCTCGATAATCAGATCATCCTCCCCATCGGCAAAATGATCTCCGGGTTTCAATACGATCCAAGCTGTACCATTCAGGTTAAAGTGGCGGACCCTGACCGACTCGAAAGTGCGCGCGAAGAATTGCGGGGATTGATGCGAAAGATTCGGAAGGTGCCTCCGGGCGAACCGGACGATTTCGCCATTAATCAGCAGGAGCAATTGCTCGATCAGTTGGGAAAGGTGTCGGCTGTCATCGCCACCGCGGGCTTTTTCATCACGGGTCTCTCCCTTTTTGTCGGTGGCATTGGCATCATGAATATCATGTTTGTTTCCGTCGCGGAACGGACGCGGGAGATCGGCATTCGGAAGGCAATCGGGGCGCGGCGGCGAACGATTCTCCTGCAGTTCCTCTTCGAGGCGGCCGGAATTTGTCTTATCGGAGGGGGGATTGCACTGGTCCTGGCGCAAATCGCGGTGGCGGTGGGGAAAGAGCTATGTGCCGCAGGCTTCCATGTCGCCTGCGGTTGTATTTCTGGCCGTGCTGGTGGCGCTTATGACCGGGCTGATTTCTGGCTTCCTTCCCGCATGGCGGGCGGCCCGAATGAGTCCGGTCGATGCTTTGCGTGATGAATAGACCCGACCGGCGCCACACTTCCAGCCTCAGACATCTGGCCGCGGAGTTGCGCGAGAATTTGCTGATGGCGGTGAGTTCCATCGCCGCGCACAAACTTCGATCCATCCTGACGTTGCTCGGGGTGCTGGTGGGCGTCTTCTCCATCATCCTGGTCATGACCGCGATGCGGGCCATGCAAAACAAGGTCGAGAACGATCTCGGGCAGTTGGGGAGCAAGACTTTCGTTATTCAGCGGATGCCGGGCGCCTTCTTTGGGGGCCCCGCTGGTTTCATGAAATATTTTCGCCGCGCACGGATCGACTATGGGCAAGCAAAGCGTTTTGCAGAGCGGGCGACCCTGGCCGAGCATGTGGGATTGCAGGCATCCTTCGGCAGTCGGGAAATCACCTCCCGCTTTGGAAAGACTCCACCCAACGTGTCGGTCATGGGCGCGAGTCCCGATGCCTTCCGGACAAGCAATTGGATAGTCACCGGGGGGCGCCCCTTGCTTGGATCCGACCTGGACGCCGCCCGGGACGTCTGCGTCCTGAGCCGTGCGGCGGCGGAGGCATTATTTCCTCTGGGTTCGCCGGTGGGAGAACGGATTAAGATAAAGGCCATTAGCTATTCAGTCGCCGGCGTTTTTGAACCGCAGATCTCTGACGCCAGCACGCGGGGCGTGGTGGTGATTCCGCTCACTACGGCGTTGAACCGCTATGGCAGATGGAGTGAAGTGGGAATTCAGGTCGAAGCGCGGGATGCGGCGTCGTTCGAGGAAACGATGGAGCAGGCGCGCGGTATCATGCGGGCGATTCGAAAGGTGCCTCCGGGAGATGAGGACGATTTTGAAATGCTAACCAGCGACGCCATGATCAAGCAGTTCGAAAAAGTCACATTTGCCGTGCGGGCCGGGCTGGCATTGGTTAGCTCCATCTCTCTGGTGGCAGCCGGGGTCGGAATCATGAATATCATGCTCGTTTCCGTGACGGAACGGACGCGGGAGATCGGAATCCGCCGGGCCTTGGGCGCGAAAAAGCGCAACATCATGTCTCAGTTCATTATCGAGGCGATTGTTCTTTGCGAAATTGGGGGCGTTTTGGGCGTGGTGCTGGGCATGGCTGGGGCCAATGCCCTGGCCATCTATCTCCTCAAGCTGCCGCCTGCGTTTCCCGTCGACTGGGCCATCCTCGGTCTCGTGATCTGTTCGGTCGTGGGCATCGTTTTTGGCAGTTATCCGGCGTACAAGGCCGCAAACCTCGATCCAATCGAATCGTTGCGCTACGAATAGCAATCGAGCCCTGCCCTGTGCCGCCCAGCCGTGGGGGCTCGATCCTCGATCGGTTCCGGATCAGGGCGCGGACCATTCAAGTGGTGTATCCCATGCGCGCCGTGCGCCGTCCCACGCCTCGTGAAACGCTGCGTAGTCGCGGGCGGGTATTGATCCGGGATGGGCCTGGAAGTGGAAGGAAATCTGCCAGGGAGCCTGTTCGGATGTGGGATGTGAAGCGGGGGTTAGTTTCCAATCAACGAAGCGGTCACTGGCGCTCTGCGCCAGGGCGGGCACATTGGCATCCGGAGGCAGCTTCAAGGTTACTTCACTTTTGATTTCGAACGGGAAACGGAACAGAGCGGGGGTCTGGCGATTCTGCACGAAACTCTGTTCGAGATAGTTTGCTTCCCAAAAAGCGGGAATGCGCCCAGACGCCATCTCTCCACGCGGTTGAATGGCCCGGCGCACGAGATAGCTCATGTTCATGCGTGCGGGTTCGCCGAGTTCCGCGCGATTTTCAAAACGAAACTCGGTCAGCGTGGCCGCTCCGAGGCCGGCCAAAATCGCCTGCGCCTTGCGTGTGCTATCCTCGGTGCTCAATCCCTCAAACATTCCGCGAACCCAGGACGCATAGTAGCCCGAAAACGTGAGGGATTCTTTGACCCGCCAGTCCGCCCCGTCGGGCGAGACCACGCGGCTACTTGTAATGGTGGCGCTCCCGGGAGATGGCCGTGGGCTCGGGGCGAGAAGGCGCGGATTTTTTGGATCAAGAATCAGCGCATGCGATTCCCATAATCCGGACGCCGGGTAATTTTCGAAGGCGAGTTGTTTGTCGGTAATATCGACGAGCCAGTCAGGACCCAGGGCCGGAACGTGCACGACCATATGGTTGAATTGATCGAGAGAGGGCAGCTTCGGTTCGGTGGTCCAGCGTGTATTGACGAGCGCGAGATGGCTCCGAATGCCAGCGGCTTGCAGCAGTTGATGCAGCAGCAGCGCCTGATCCTTGCAGTCCCCGAGACGTGTTCGCAATGTGGCGGCGGGAGCGTTCGGACGCCGTGCGCGCACGCCGAACTCGATGGCCTGATAGCCAATGGCGTGTTGCAGTTCACGGCCCAGGGCGACGATTTTTTCACGATCCGTTTTTAGATCCGTGCAGAGCCGTGTGGCCATGTCAACGGCGGCCTGGTCCGGGCGCAAGCGGTCCTCGATATCGGCCAGATAGTCGCGGGCGATGTTCTCCCAGGTTGCGCCATCTCTGCCGAGCCAGACACCGGGAGTAAACGTTTCGAAATTGGGGGTTAGCGTTTCGATCGAGAATCCGGGCGTGCCATTGACCATCCACCCAACGCAGTCTTTCCCCTTTACCGTCCGGACCTTTTCGTTTTGAAAGAGTGCAGATTGCACGGCTTCGGTGTGGCCCCGCACGAAAACAACTTCCGCCACGCAGGGCGAGCGTTGGAGAAAGAGCCAGCGTTCGAAAGGGAACTCTTTCGTGGCCGCCAGGTCCTCGGTGGTCACGATGGCATCGACCGTAAACCCTGGTTGCAAGCCGGGAGCCTGCACATGCAGCACTTTGCGATGGGTGGCTTCAGGGCCATCGAGATCCGTGACATATGAGTCGTCCACCGAGGCGGTCTGCTGAACCTCGCCCTTCGCGTCCCGAACTTCAAGGTGGTTAACATAGATGCGTTCGCTCAGAGGATCGAAGGGAAAGTCGAATGTGCTGAACTGATCGACGCCCGCGCGATCGAGCACCCGCACCCGGCGGCGCAGCGTCCGGCGCAATGGTTTGCCCTCCTCGAATTGATATCCCGTCGAGCGCTCGATCCACACGGCTGATGAATCGCTGATTTCCTTGCCCGTGGATTCCGACGCATCTTTCAGAGCCGCGGCGATTTCATCTGGCACCGGCACGGGTTCGATGGGTTGTTTGACGCTCGAATTGTTTCCCTGACCGAGAGATGCCGAGGCGTAGCGGACGGCTTCGGCGAGAGATTCATCGCCCGGGCGAAGGGAGGCTGCGCGCTCGAACGTGCTCTTGGCGTCACGAAACCATTTTCGCCCCATTTGGCTCCAGCCCAGGATTTGCAGGATCCGTGGGCTTTCCGTGCCCGAATCGAGAAAATGTTGTGCCACCTCCGCGGCCCGGGAGTATTCGCCCGCGTCATTCAACGTCTCTCCAAACACGCCTATAATCGATTCGTCCGCCGGATTGTCCGTGGCGAGTTTCTCGAGCATGCCGATCGCCCGCGGGAAATCTGTTTGCTCGACGATCGTCTGTGCCTCCCACATTTGCGTCTTCGGTGTCGGCTGCCTGGCGTTCCAGGCTTTTGCAGCCGCTTCCGCCAGCGCGTTGTGTTGGAGCCCGACCAAAAAATTGGTCCAATTCAAAAGCTGCTCCTCACTTTTCAATCCGCCATCGAGAAGCGACAGGAAGTGCGCATTTCCCGCTACGGGATCGCCGGTCAGGACGAGCAGCGCCGCTTTGCGCATTTGCAACTCCCAAACCTTCGGGAACCGATCCGCCTCCGCTTGCACAAGAGCCAGTGCTTCGTCGTATTTCTCCAAGTTTTGCAAAGCATTCGCGGCGTTGTCGAGCAGCACGGGATCGCTCCTCGATTCGGCGAAGGCGCGCTGAAACCACGTGGCCGCAGGCTCAAAGTCGTGGCGTTTGAAATAGAAGAGTCCGGCTTGATTGAACACCACTTCGCGAATTGGCTTCCAAGCCGCACTTGGTGGCGGCGGTTCACCCGCCGGCGGATGGAGATCGATCCTTTCGAGTGCCGCCCGTGCGCGTTCCAAGTCGCCTCCCTCAGTCTGGGCCCAGGCGGCAATCAGGATGGCGTCCTGCTCCCAACGGACCACGCGGATCACGTAATTAAACTCGTGGCCCTCGATCTTGCGCGTCGTCGTAAATTCCTCGCCTTCGCCGTGCTCGACTGGGAACGGTTTTCGTTCTGAAACACCGGCTTGCAGGGGCCAGGCGAAACCGAGCCCACCGAGCAGTCCGCTCGTGACTGCTTCCATTTCGGGAGCCAGCTGTCCAAAATGGATCGGCAGGACCACGAGCGCTTCGGTCGGCCGCACGGCGGCAAACGAAACCTCGGGATCCGCGGAAACGGTGCCATCGCGATCCTCATTCCAACCTTGTCCGGCCAGATGCGTGGCATAGCCATGGATCGGCCGGTCCACATCCACCAGCGTTCCGGTCACGCTCACTTCGCGTTTGGGATCGAGGATGCGAAATGTTTCGACAAACTTTGCCGCCTCCGCCGCGACAGCTTTACGATCGCGGACCGCTCCCCAAAACATGAGTTGCCAGAAAAAGCCGCCTTTGGTGGTCAGCCAATGTTCGTAATAGATATCGAGCGGGGAGAGCTTTAAGCGGACGCTCGATTGAACCCGGCGGAAATCCAACCCATGGGTCGACACTTTGTCGTCCGTTTGTTCGAGGATCTCGGCGGCCCCGCTCAGGTTGCTGGCCACCACGCTGGTATAGTTTTCCAAATCCATGGCCGTGCCGAGTTGCTCCGGGACCAGGACCATAAATACCTCGGGCGAAGTGCGCCGGTACGCGGCGGCAGCGGCACGATTGCCGAGGGCCTGTGCATCGATTTCCTTCCAACCGGCAGGCGGCGAGATCCCGCAATTATGCTCGGGAAGAATTTTCGGTTGAGCCGGTCCCGCCATCAGTCCCGGGTTGAGACGCTGTGTGAAACTCGCCACCGCTCCCACCACACCCGAAACTAAAATCATTCCGCTGAGCACGATGGCCCAGATCGCCTGTGCCCGGCCCTGATTGAATCGTGCGAAATCGAATTGCGCGAGTCCGATGATCGCAAGGGTGATGGCCGCAACCGCAAGAATCATTGCCACGAGACCCCACAGGATTGAAGCGACGGGTGGCCAGTGGAGCAGCTTGGTTCCAGCCGACACCACCATGCCACCGATCCAATTGATCACGAGGATGAGGAGCGCGCACACGCATGCCGAACTGGTTGTCGGGCGCCGCATTATCCGGATGCATTTGATCAGCGCCGCGGTCGCCAGCGCCAGGACGAGCAGAATTCCGAAAATCTGGCCGGTTTCACGAGCAGTTGCCGCAGCCAAAAACGAGAGCACCAGGGGATCGGGATTCACGGGGCGCGATTACAGCACGAGGTCTGCCCGCTCGAAAATAAAATTGCTCGCGAGACGCCACAGCCCGGTCCCGCAATTTCACCAGATCATTTTCCTTTTATGGCCGTTTCCAGCTGCGCCCGCTGGTCCGCCGGCATTCCGGCGCGGTCGAAGATTCCCCGGACGACGGTTTGTTCGGCTGGGGGCAGGCTGCGAAGCCATGCGGCGGCCTGGGCCGGGGATTGCCAGAGGAGCGTTTGCGAAACTGTTTGAATCGCTTTCTCGCGTTCCGGGCCGGCGGGCAGGCTCCGCGCATAGTTGGTCGCACCCTCGGGACGAATTTGCAGCCAGTTCGAGAGCACGGCGGAACGGGCCGTCGCCGCCTGCTCGGACGCCAGCGACTCCGTCCACTTCATCGCCGCCTCAGGATTTTTCGCCGTCTGGCTGCGAGCGACCTGCATGACAAAAGAATCCGTCGCGAGCGCCGCCTGGGGACCGGCCAGAAATTCTCGGGCGGCATCCGGTTCCTTCCAGATCCAATTCCACTGGATGCGTTCCATCGCGCTACGGCGCGCGTCGGGATCCGTCACGCCGTTCAGCCAGGTAAATGCCGCATTTCGCTGGTCTTCACCCTTTTCAAACCAGGCGGCGAAAATGCTGGCCGTCGCTGCGTTTTGTGCCGGGCCGGGTTGCATCCCGGACACCAATTCGGCGGCGGATGTAAGATCGTTTTTGGCCACCACGTTGATTAATTCCTTGATGGCATCGGCGCGGGCGGCGCCTTGCAGACTCTGTTCGCTCCATTCGAGTGCGGCGCTGGGATCGCTCTTCGCCCAGGCACCCAGCAAGCCGGGTCCCAGCGCTCCACGGAACGCGGGGTCTTCCTGCGCCGAGGCAAAGGCGATCGCTTTGCCGAGATCGCGTTCGGCCCATGTGCTCATAACCTCGCTCGCCAGCGCGGAGCGCGCCTGACCGTGGAGACCGGCGGCGTAGCTCAATGCTCCCTGCGGATCGCTTTTTCCCCAGGCCTGTCCGACGAATTTCAACGCCTCCTGGGCCGCATATCCACTGCCGAGATCCGAAATCATTTCCGCTGCCTGCCGCGGATCGCGCGCAGCCCAGTCGCCGACTTTCTTCATATCGGGTGAATAGTGCCGGATATTCCAATCCTTCATCGCAAGGAGGCCGCGCTCGACGTCGTCGTTCATCGCTCGATTGATGAACGTCATGCGTAGATTGTCTCGGCCGCGAAAATCGGGCACATCCGTCAACGCTTTGGCCGCCGCAGCGACATCCGATTTTACCCATTCCTCGATCAGAACGTCATCGAGCGAGCCACGAAGGGGAAGGGCGTTCGGAGCGTCTTCGGGCAGAAGATGATCCGAGTACAGATAGTTGAACATATGCCGCGGATCGAGTTCGGCCCAGCGTGCTCCCAGCATCCGGACCGAAGCGGAATCGTCGCCGACCGCTCGCAGCAGCCTGGGGATATCTTCGGCTTTTGCCGTCTCGAGTTCGGTGAGCAACGTGAGCCAGCGCTCCGCGCCGCGCTGCGCCTTGAGTTTGGCTGGTAATGGATCATCGATGGGGGCCTCCGATGCGGGTGCGGCGGGCATTCCAGCGGCAGTGCCCGCCCCGGCGGTGGTCGCTGTTCTTGAAGAAGCCGACGTGGCTCCCGGATGCGCATCAAGGAGGGAACGCATTCCGCCGAATGCCGCTCCCAGCACCAGCGCGAGCGCGCAGCCGATCAGGGTTTGCCAGGTGGTTCGGTTCATCGCGTTGGGATTTTTTGCGCTACTTCATCGAGTCCCTGGAGTTCCTCCGGTGAAAGATTGGATGACACCGCCATTTGCCGGGCGAGCGCGGGATCCTTTTCAGCCATGGCCCGATAAGCCGTCATTAAGGCTGGTCCACGCTGCTCGCGGTTTTCGATCGTCAAGGCCCAGCTCCAGGCGGATTCCGGTTCCTTCCGCGCGGCGACACCGACCATGGCTCCAGTCGCGATGTCGCGGGTGGCTCCAGCGGGTAACGAGTCGATCCAGGCCGCCGCTCCAAAGATGTCCGTATTCGCCCAGGAGCTGGTTACGGCGCCAACGGCATTTTGTCGATCCGGGGAGTCGGGCAGCGAATTGACCCAACCCAGCGCGCCTTCCGGGTCGGTGGCCGCCCAACTGCTCGCGAGGCCCATGGTGGCCCGGCTCCGCTTTTCAGCGGGCAGATCGTCGAGCCGTTCGACCCATACTTGCGGATCCGCGCCAATCGTATCGCGGCCAAACATTAAGGCCGACTCGAGCAAAAGCGCCCGGATGGTCGGTGAAGCCTGGCCGTAAAAATTCTCGAACTCGTCCATCTGAGTTCCGCCATTGAGCAGGCTGCTGACGCCCTGCTGCAGCAATGGTGAATCAGCGTTGGCTGCGGCCAGCTTTTCCAGCTGTTCGAACGCGCGCGGCGGTTCCTTCCAGGCCATGGCATTGAGCAGGGATGACCGCGCGCCGTTGACGAAGGGCGAATCGGGCTGTGCTTCGAGCCATTTCCACATGTCTTCCACGCGCGCATAGCCGTCATTCAGCACCGCGTTTCCGAAGACGGGAGACAGGTCATGCAGCGGGCGTTGCGCGAGAAATTGCAGCGTGCCCGCCGGATCGGTCGTGAGCCGCTGGGAGAGGGCGTTCATCAGGCCATTGAGGCTCTGGCCGCCCAGCTTTCCCGGATGCGCTTCGAGCCATTGCACTGTCTGCTCCCAGTTTGCATCCGCCGCTTCACTCAGCACCTGAGACGCGACATCCGAGGCAAAAGCCATCTCATCGCCACCGGGCGGGACGAGATCGATCTTGTCGAGCGCGGCCATCGGGTCGGATCTGGCGAGTCCGATGAGCGTCGATTTCAAGACGGCGTCGCGCTCCGATCCGGCCGGCAAACCCTGCGCCCAAGCCAGTGCGGCGGCCGAGTCACGTTCCGCCCACGCCAGAGCCAGTCCGGCGAGTGCTTGCGTGCGCTGTGGTCCGGATACCGCCGCAGCTGCGGCACGCGCGGCCTCGAGATCGTGCTGGGCCAGAACGGTAAATGCGTTCTGGGTGCTCGTGTCCCAACGATTCTCAGCGGGTGGAAGCGCATTGACGACTTCGGCCAGGCGCCCTGGCGCGAGTCGCGCAATGTCGCTGAGCACCGCACGCAGCGTCGCCTGCGTTGATTTACCGTTCGCGAGCAATCCCGCCACGGCGGCATCCGGATCGAGGCGCAGCCATTCGCGAGCGAACTGGTTTACCATCCATTTGTCGTTTTCCAGCAGGAACGCGAGTCCGGCCTGTGGATCAGACGCCGCCCATTCCGCAATGATCAGAGAACGAAACGCGCGGCGTCGAAACGTGTTGTCCGACTTGGCGGCCTCGTAAAGCGCGGGCATGTCGGCGTGATCCTGACCATGCGCCGCGCGCAGCGACTTCCACTCGGCGAGGAGTGTGTCGGCCGATGGTGCCGGCGTCGTCCGCGCGGGTTCGGCCGGAGCAGGCGCTGTGGGTGTGAATTCACTCGAACGTGGCGAGTGAACCGGATCGGTCAGCCCCCTGATCGATGCGTAGCCGACGACGCCGCAAATGATGAAGAGCAACGGGCGGACGGTGCGCATCATGGTCGAAAGCCGGGCGGCGGGCAGGGGATGAGAGCCGAATTCATTGGATTGGGTTCATCGACTACTGAGGCATCGCGAAGGAAAAGTTACACGAAATTCTTGAAAATCCGGCGGCAGTCGTGCCGTGAAGCGATCCGTCGTCGGCGCGCGAACGCACCTTTGCGGCCGAGGACGAAACTCACGGGTTTGTCGGAATACGATGGGATGGCCTCAACGTCGGTAGCCCAGAGCATACTGAGATCCGATGCCGTGCGCGCTCACTCGGCGAGGTGCTCGATCGTCACCGGGCCATTTCCACTGCCTCCCGGCGGAAGGACGACCCGGATTTTGTCAGAGCCTGTTTGCTCAAAAACCTCTGCTGCCGATTTGCTTGTCTCTCCTGGTTTGCCGTCCGGGTTCACGTTGAATACGAGCGGCTTGTTTGGCGGGATTCCCTTCAGCTGGAAGCGGCCCTCCGCGTCGCTCCTTTCAATCGCGACGTTGTATCCCGGACGCTGCTCCGGCGTGGCGGCGGCGATCCAGTGCGGCGGCGCGGCCTTGCCTTCGGCTTTGGATTCTCGGTCGCACTCACGGGTCCGTCGCCAGAATCCGGAGGCGAAAAAACCTCTTTCCGATGTCAGCCGTAATTGTAAGCCGCACCGTCTCGGCATCGCCTGAAATGCCGAGGATGGCGCTCGTTCCCACTGCTTCGCGCCAGGTGAAAAGCTCGTTGGATTCTTCTACAAGATAGGTCGCGCCGGCTGCGGAGACGCGACGTGTGTAGGTGAAGGTGTATCCGCCCGCGACCTCTGCCAGAACGGGAAGTGCGCCCGCCGATAGGGTCAGCGGAGGTGAAACGAGCCAGTATTCGAGCACGTTTTTGATTCCGTCGTGGTCAGGATCTGCATCGTCCGCAGCGAGCCCGGCATTCAGAGGAGTGCCAAAGTTCGCAAGTCGCCACGACTCAAGTGCGGTGAGCGGTTTCGCGAGCACGATGGTGGTCATCGAGTAGCTCGGGAAGGTGTGGGTGAAAGTCGGTGCAGCGTCCGTGATCGTGGTCGCGGTGAGGTCGGCATTTGCCAGATCGTTCGCTTTTCCGTAGCTCCACTCGAAAGCGGTCGCAGAGCCGGGGATGAAACCGTTGAGGGTGATTTGCGCGGTGAGATCGGCCGTGGGGTTTTTGTTCACCACGAGAAGGGAGAGCGCGCCATCCGCCAGCCGCGCGGCGTGGATGCTGAGGTTGGAGTAGTCGCTTGCAGTTGCCAGGAGGGTGTCGCCGCCGCGGCCCCAGTGCGTGAGCAGCTTCAGCGCGTAGTAGCTGGGAAAGGGCGTATTCGCAGGTGTCCCGGACACGCTGCCGCTCGCAAAAATGCCGTAGTCGCCGTAGTTGCGCCAGCCGTAGAGCGAGGCGCTGTTGTTGTTGCCGGTCGCGGTACTGTTGCGCAGAGCCCACCACTGGCAGGCGGTAATTTCGGTGCGAGCGAGGCTTGGCAGCGCGTCGGCAAGGTAAAGCCCGTTCACCAGACTCACGGTTTGTTTGCCCGGATTACCGTAGACGGAGTTCATCTCGGTGATGGCGATCTCGACGCCCGCGCTGAGCGCAGCGTCGACGTAGTCGGTGAGTTGCTGCCGCAAATCGACGCTGTCCGCCGCGAAGCTCCCCGTGCCTTGCAGCAGCCTGGCGTCGCTTTCCGAGCCGGGCCCCTGCGCGTAGGCGTGGTGGACGATGAAATCGGGCGCGACACCGAGCGAATTCAGCGTGGCGAGGACGACTGGCGTCCAGCCGCTGTGCGTCGCGCCACCCTGGTTCGGGTTCGGCACGGCGTGGGTGCCGTTGCCGTAGCTGTCCTGGTCGGTCACGACGGGCGCGCCGATCTCGACTGTCGAATCGACGGCGAGCATCGCGTCGCGGAATTGCTCGAAAGACTGCGCGTAGGTGTAGGGATCATGCGCCACGCCGGTGAGACCGCTGCCAGCGACCCCGTGTTGATCGTTTTCCCAACTGCCGTAGCATTCGTTTCCGATTTCCCAATAGCGGAATCCAAACGGCGCTGGACGCGAGATGCGGAGAAAGTTGTAGCCGTCGTTCGTTCCGAGCGGAGAGGCGGCGCGCAGCCCGGCCCAGTAGCCTGCCGTCTGCCAGTTGCGCCCTTTTGCGTCCACGCCGATCACCACCATGCTCGCCGGCGAGGCGTTTGCATAAGCGACCCACGCCGCAGCCTGCTCCGGCGTGCCATCGCCGTAATTCACCGTGAGGTAGGGCTGCGCGCCGAGCGACTCCGCCATGGCGGCAAATTTCGGGAAACCCGAGACCCAGTCGAAAGTGCCGCCGATATTGCGATTGCGGTGCCAGTCGTAGCTGTCGGACAGGCTGCCACCTGGAAAACGCAGCGAGCCCAGCCCTGCTGCCGTGAGCAGGTTGGCATTGGCTGCCGTGCCGAGATTCGGATCATAGACCGCCGTGTTTGCTCCGAAAATACGCGCGTCGATCGTTCGGATCGCGCTCGCCGCATTCACGCTGAGATGCACGGCATCGGGCAGCCCAGCCGTGAGCGGCGTCGCGAAATCGATTGCGCTTCGGAGAGCGGCAAGCCCCGCCGGAGTGAGGTTGGTGAAATCGTTGGCACCGCTGTTGTTGCTGTTCGGGACGTTGTCCAGGTTGAAGAGGAGACGTGCGGCGGGAAAGGTGGCGACGCCTGCGGTGGTGGGACTGCCCGGTGCATTTCCCGCCGCCCAGTAGGCCGCTACCGTATTCGCTCCCTGAGTTGCGAGGATCTGGCCGTCTCCGAATCCGGTCGTGCCGAGGGTGAGACCTTCAAAGGAAGACGCATCAGTGAACAAGTCGTGGTTGCCAGCCGCGAGCCCCAGGATGCTCACGCCACTGGCGGTCACGGTCGTCTCAAGGCCGTTGCGGGAACCCGTAGCTGCCGCGCTGCCGGTATGCCACCCGAGGCGATTGTCCAGTGCACGGGCAGTGTAGGCAGTGAAGTTGATGAAGGGGATGCTGATGCCGTTGTATCCAGCTGCGTTTCCAGAGGCGTAAGCAGAACTGCTAAGAGAACGCCCGATGACAAACACATCCGCCGCGCCCCCTCCTGCGAAGGCACCCGTGCCAAGGAGCGCATCCTGGCTGGCCTGGGCAGAAAAACTCGAATAGTCCCCGTGGCGGATCTCGGTCACGTTGCTGAAATTGTTTCTGAAGAAATCCTCGATCGGGCTTCCAGCAGGGGTCAGATCAGAGATCACCACCACCAGTGCCGAGGAGGTCGCCGCGCTGAATGATAGAACGGATAGGGATACGAGGGCGGTGAGGCTTTTCTTGGTTCTCATTAATTGGTCTGTGCTACGAAATCTCTGATGTCCGTGAATTACAGGAACGCTCCGCGCGTCGCCGGAGGGCCACGCCTGTCTCGACGTGGTCGGTTCAATCCGGATCAGCGACCGATTCGACCTGCAACACGCCGCCACTCGTCGCCGGAAGGGTCATGCGGACGCGGTGCGTTTTCGCAAACCCTGGTTTCTGAGTTGCGGACTTGCTTGTGTTCCCCGGCTTGCCGTCGGGGTTCGTGGTGAATATGAGCGGCTTGTTTGGCGGGATTCCTTTCAGCCGGAAGCGGCCCTCCGCATCGCTCATTTCAATCGCCACATTGTATCCCGGACGCTGCTCCGGCGTGGCGGCGGCGATCCAGTGCGGTGGCGCGGGCTTGCCGTCGGCGGTGACGATCTCGCCGCTGATTTCGCCCGCCTTGAGCATCACGAAATCCGCGGCGCCCGGATTGCCCGGCACGACGGCGGGCTGGCTGGGCAAAACATCGCGCTCGGCGAAACGTGGAATCGGGCCGGTGGCATCCTCTCCCTCGATGATCGGAACGAGCGAATTTCCGGGAATGTCCCGAACCTTGATCCGCTGCGGTTTCTCGCCCGCGCGGAGCAGCGCGTTGAACTCCCCGGCTTTCGCCAGATCGCGCTCGATGAAGCCCTCCAGCACCGGTTCCGCGCACACCCCGCGAAAGGCTGCCAGCGTGGTAAGGGGGAGCTGGAATGCCACCCGGTATTTCCCTTTCTCGTCTGTCTTCGTGGTCGCGGTGTCTTTTGTCGGCTCGTATTCAGTTCGCACGCGCACCGGCACATCAGCGAGAGGCTTGCCGTCCGCGTCCGTCACCGTGCCCTTGATGACTCCAATTCCCGAATCTCCGCCGACACGATGCTCTGCCCGCCGGTGTTGCCGCCGATGTCCGCGCCAGTCTGCCCGATGCGACCGACAACAAACCCCAGCCGCCGAAACTCCGTCTTCACCTCCTCCGGCAGACCGAAGTCGCGCGAGAAATTGTTCATGCGCCCCTCGCGATTGATGATGACGCGAGCCGGGTCCGTCAGCGTCATTTTTCCCACGTCCGTGTCATCCACCCACCACAGCACATCCGTGCCCGGCTCCCACACAACCGCCCATTTTCCGCCATTCTCCGCACCGAAATTTGGATACGTTCGCAGCCAGCACTTTGGCCAGTCGCCCTCCTCCGGCCACATCACCGTGAACCACTGCGGATGTTCTTCTGGGCGGCAGATGGAAAACTTGTGCTTCCCGTCGAACTCGTAACTCCCGGTCCGATTCGCGACGCGGTATTTCCCATCGCCCACGCGCGCCTTGCTGAACGAAATCTCCGTGACGCCCGCACCTTTCAGCGCCTCCATCACTTCGACGACTTTCGCGTAAGGCACGTCTTTGTCGGCATCGATGGCGATCCGCCAGTCAGCAAGATGCTGCGCCGCCAGCGCCTTCAGCTCATCCAGCGTCATCTTTTTCCGATTGAGTGAAACTGTGCCGTCCTTACTGACATCCACATTCGCCCACTCGACCCGCGGTTTCGGCGGCGGCGCATCCTGCGCGACCACCTCCACGCTCTTGCTCCTGGTCGTAATCGTGCCCGTCCATTCGCCCGCGCCGGGCACCGTTTGCCGACCATCGCCACGCGTCGCAGTAAAGCCCGGCACGTCCACTTCGCACACGAGCTGATACGAGCCGGGGGGCACGAAAAAGCGCAGGTCGTTTCCTATTAGCGCACTCTGCTCCGGCGGCAGGAGCGCGACGGAAAACTCATTCACTTTGATGCATTGCTTCGGTGACAGGACATGCTTCATGCCGAAGAGCGGGACGTCGTTCGGCACCATCCTCGCGACGTGCTCCTTGCCATCCTTGTCCGTCAGCTTCACGCGCAAGCCTTCGTCAGTGCGGCTGAGATTTTGGAAATTCAAATCCTCCTTGCCGGCATTATGCACCCATAGTTCGACCTTCACTTCCTTCCCCAGAATGCGCCACTCGTCACCCGTGATGCGGTAGCCGAGCGACAACCCGCTTTCAGCCCCGTCCCACATCACGCCCTCGCCATTCAAGTCCTCCAGCGGGAAGCCGTCCTTCGCGTATTCCTCGTCGGGAAACTTCACCGCATCCGCGCCTGGTTTCGCCGGTGAAGCATCCAGCCCACCGAGAGTGAACTCCACCTCCGGCGCAACGAGTTCGCCCTTCCAGTCGCCCGGCTGGGAAATCGAAGAATCAGCGTCCATCCACTTGCAGCGCAGCTTGTATTTCCCCGCAGGCAGCTGGCGGAAGCGCGGCGCCATCCACGCTTTCACGTCGCTGTCTGGCTCGGCAAAAGTCACCTCGAACGACTTCGCCATCGCGACATGCCCGGCGGGCAGCGTGCAATCCATCGGAATTGCGATGATTGAGACGTTACCGCATTCCGCCCAAATCTCGCGCCCATCGGCCCCGATGGCGGAGACCGCCACGCCGACATCCTGCCGGTCCGGACCGGTGCTCTTGAACGTCACGTCCTTCCCGCCCGCATTGTGCAGCCAAAGCTCCACGCGCGCCTGGCCGCCGACGCGCCAGTCGGCCTCCACGACGCGCATCCCGATGCGAAGCCCGTCCTTCGCCTCGCTCCACTTCGCGATTTGCACCGGGATGTCTTCAAACTCCACCATCGTCCGCCACAACGGCCCGCTCGGCAGCTTCGCCTTCGCCACCCGCGCCTCGATGGGTTCCGTCGAGTAATAGGCCACATCATCGAGCAGCTTGATCGCCTCCGCCTGCGTCCAGTCGCGCGAGGTGACGAATCGGGGCAGCAGCTTCACAAGGTTGTCTGCGTGCACCCTGCCCGAGTGCGCCTTTCCAAACGCGCGCACCTCCGTCGCGAGCATGCCAATGAACGTCCCGGGAATCGTGCCGTCGGCGTTCGCAGTGCGTTTCCAGATCGTGAATAGTTCACGGGCAGCTTGCTCCCGGGGCTCGGTGGGCGGCACTTCGGCTTTCCGGGTGAGAATGACACCGCTGTCCTTTGGCCCCCCGGTCTTCGCTCCAGCGGGAATAAACCGCAGTGAGCCTTCATCTACTGGCTCAAGATGTCCGAATGGGGATGTCTTCCCATCCTCATGCCAAAGCCTAAGGTCGATAGCTGCCCTGTCGGAGGCAGCAGCGTAGTCCAGATCATCAACGCTGGCTTCTTCCGGATACCGCATCTCCATTGTGATTCCAACGACGGCTGGCGCCCTTCTACCGATCCATAAGGACAACATACGACCATTCAGCTTCCCTTCCCACGTCCCAAGCCACCCATGTGTCAGCTTCGCTGACGCGAGACATGACTTAATGGGCTCAGCCGAGTAGTAACCCACGGCGTCGAGCAATTGAATCACCTGGGCCTGCGTCCAGTCGCGTTCAGTTAGACCGGGGGTGACCAGTTCCAGCAGTTTTTCCGCGCTATCGAGATGCGAATTCGCCTCCGCGTAGGCGCGCACTTCCGTCACGAGTAACCAGAGGAAATTACCGGGTATCGTTTCGTTCCCATTCGTTGTCGCTTTCCACATCCGCAAAAGCTCGCGCGCTTCTGCCTGCCGCGGCTCGGTCGCGGCGACCTCCGCGTCACGCGTCAGCACCACTCTCCGTCTGCCCCTTCTGCCGGTTGTGCAGCTCGAGCTTGAGCGTCCCCGCCTCGCCGGGGCGGAGCGTTCCAAATGTCGCGCTGTCCGCAAGATCCATGACCACCAAGACCGAACCGCCGTCCGCCGAGATCGTGCACCTCGCCAAGGAGGGAATCTTCGCCTCGCCAAAATAGATGTCGCCCTGCACGTCCGCCCCAACTGGCGGACGATGAAACGAAATGCTGATCGCCTCGCCATCCAGCGCGCCCCGCCAAAATCCAACAAGAGATTCAGGCGTGATTCTCGCATCCGCGCCCTTGAGCCCGGCGGCGGTGTTTGCCGCCGCGATCTTCAAGTTCACCTCGCCACTCGTGAGTCCGAGTGGGTCGGAATCGCTCCATTTCACGCGCAGTTTGTAATCGCCTGGCAGGACCGTGAGACTTGCCCTCTGCGCCGACGGTGGGGCGCCTGCCTCGGATTTGAGATCGAGGGCGAATTCCTTGAGCTTCGTGATGTGCCCCGGAGGCAGTTGGATGCCGTGAAACACCGGTCTGCTGCGGTCGCCTGGAATTTCCGCGCTGTGGTCCTTGCCGCTCTTGTCTTTCGCCATGACACGCAGGCCCACGTCGATCCTGCCGCATTGCACAAACCGCACGTCCTCTTTGCCGGAATTCGTGATCCACAATTCCACCAGCACCTTTCCGCCAATGCTCGCCTCGCCGTTAACGCGGATGCCCACTTGCAGCCCGTCCTTGGCTTCACCCCAAGCAGGCAGCACCTGCCATTTCAGGGCAGTGACCGGGATGCCGGTCCGGGCGTAGGCGTTGTCTGGCAGTTTTGGACGCGCGTGATCGCGGTCGTCGGGTGGAAGCGTCGCCTCCGCGCCTTGCTGCTTGGGCTCGCTCGCCGCTGGTGCTATCGCGGCAGGCGGCAGCGGCGTCTCGATCTGCTTCGGCGCATCGGGCACGGCGAGCGCGGCGCGAAGGGCTTCGCGGATGTCGGCGGGGATCGGCGCGGCGTCGGCTTTGTCGGCTGCGTAGCGCGTTTCCTCCACTTTCGCGGGTTCGGTGAAATCGATCTTTCGCAGCAGCCCCTTTTGCGAAACCCACAGCACCGTCGTGTCCTTCACCCACGCGGCAGCCCATGTGTCGTAGCCGTCGGGGAGTTTCAGGTCGTGCGGGAGGCTGTCCTTGCCGGGCGGGAAATACGTTACGCTGCCTTCGTTAACGATGCGTTCGCCGTCCGGTCTGCGCGTCACGATGAGCCGCACGTTTTCGCCGAGCGTGTAGCGGCCCGGATCCTTCGCGGTGCGCGGTTTTTTTGCGGCGGCGGGATCGGCGGGAAGGACGCGAAATTTCGTCGGCGCGGACTCCAGTGGGCCGGCCCAGGCGTGCTGGCCGGGGCGGTGGAAAAGGCGCAGCGCGAGTGCATCGAAGGCGCCCGGTGTTTGGTCGGCGACGAATGCGTCATCATTGTAAGGCGTGCCGAAAAGCTCCATCGCCACGCGGTAGAGCAGGCGCTCGCGCGCGTCCTTGTCGGCTGGGAACGGAAGGTGACGCGAGAGGCGCGTCTTGATGTGGTCGAGCCACCAGCGCGGCTCGCCGTCGAGTTCCAATTGCGTCTTCGTTCCAGTCGTAGAGCGGTAGCGGGCTCGGTCGTGACCGTCACTTCGTCGCCCGGCTTCGCGTCGATCCACGAGCCTACGCGGATTTGCTCCCATTCGTCGCGTTCCGCGGTCTTGCCGACACCGATGCCCGGCGCGTTCACTTCCACGAACTCGCCCGGCGCGAGCCGGAACGGCGTGAGCTGCCCGCGCGTCGTCCAACTTGTGGACTCGATCGCGATGTCCGCGCCTTTCGCATCAGTCGCATTGTGGCCGAGCTGATGCCAGCCGCGCGTGCGAAACACGACCGGCTCCTTCCCCGCGTTGTGGATCAAAATGCGGGCCTTCAGCGGCGTGCCAGATGGTGCTCCGCCGCGAGCGGTTCCAGCCAAGCACGCCACTCGCAATCCCGCGAATTGCTTGCCCCACGGCGCATCCGCCAGCGACTGCGGCAACGGCGCGCCGGTGCGGATGACACTCTCGGTGTCATGGTCGAGCGCCATTTTGATCGGCGAGTCCTGCACCGCCGCGAGTTCGTCGAGCAGCGCCACCGCGTCCTGCCCGGCCCAGTCGTGCGACGCATCGAAGCGCGGCAGCATTTTCTCAAGCTGCGGCACCGTCTCCCACGTCGGGTTGTATTTGATGAAAAGTCTTCACGCTGTCCGCGAGCAGCCCGATGAGTGCGCCGGGGATGTCTCCATTCACGCGCGGGCGGAGGTCCACGATTGGTAAAGCGCCTGCGCGTCCTTATTCTTCGGCGAAATCACATCCACCGAGCCGCGCGTTTCGCCGGTCTTCAGCTTGCCCGTCCACGCGCCCGCGGGGGCTTTCTCGACCGTCATCTCCGCGGTCATGGCATATTGCGGAAAGTGCCGAATGTCGTCCTCAATGATCCGCGTCGGTGGTGCGCCGCATCCTTCGATTTCTCGCGTGACTGGAAAAGGCGGAGCAACGCAACCTCGCGCGGTTGAAGCAGCCAGTCGCCTGGTATTGGCGAAGGGTCGCCTATAGGCGGAAAGCGGCTTGCCTTTGTCCCGCAAAATGAGCTTGCGCGGATTCGGCGCTGCGTCGCTCGCGAGTGAGGCGCACCGCCTTTCTCCGAAACATTCTGCACGACGAGATAAAAGTCCGCCTCATCGCCCAGCGCTGGCTCGCCCAGCGTCGGCGGCCACGCCAGCGCCATCCGCAACCCATTCACCGGCTCGCCCCATTTCAGCTTCTGTTCCGTGGCGGGTTTGAGCATGCGCGCCACCTTTCGGCTTTTCCCCTGCGGCGTCGGGCAGGCGCTTGAGCACGAGCCCTTTCACCGCCGGGTAACCAGGACCGGATTGCTCACGTTCGGATTCGGGATGATTTCCAGCACCAGCGTTCCGCCTTCGCCAGCCGTCATGCGTCCCTGCGTCGCCTCAAATTCCAGACTTTTGCGGAAAACGAATTTCGCCGCGCGGCCATCCGGCTCGATCACGACCGACATCTGCGCGCTGATGCCGGAGCCGGGCTTGTTTCACTTTCCACCGCACCTGCTGATGCTCGGAAAGCCACTCAAACTTCACCTCCACTTTCGCGCCATCCTTCTCGCCCTCCCAAGTGCCTTCGAGCATGGCGCGGTCGAGCTTCGCGGCGTTCTTTGCTGCGGCTGGATCGGCGGCGGTGACGCGGAAATTCGTCTCGCCGCCGGACAATTCCCCGGCGAAGTGCATGGACTTGCCGGCCTCCTGCAATTTGGCAGTTAGCGTCGCCAGAGCGTCCGGGGAGTTGTCATGCACGAAGTCTGTTCTCGATGAATAATACGGTGCGGCGATGCCCAGGTCCTGCGTGACGCGCTTGAGGAGCAACTCGCGGTCCGCCACTGTCGCAGGCAAGGGACCTTTCTGCGCCACGCGGGCGGCGATCATTTCATTCCACACGGTCTCGGAGTCCTTCCGGCCTTCGTTGTTCTGCCATGTCTGGAAGGAGACCAGCAGTTTCCCCGGCATAAATGTCACGCCGTCGCCGTCCTTCGCCTCGATCCAGCAGCCGACTTTGTAGATGCTCTTCTCGGAAGATGTCTCGTGCGAACCGACTCCGATGCCGTGGCCGACGACTTCGGCATACTCGCCCGGAGCGAGGCGGAAGACCATGCGGGTGCGAATGCCCATACGATCCACCGCCCAGACGGTGATGTCCTTGCCGTTCGCGTCCTTCGCCTTGTGCCCGCCGGTTTGAATCCAGTCCTCGGTGGCAAAGCAGACGGGAGTTTTGCCGGTGTTGTGAAAGAGCACGCGGGACTTCAACACGCTGTCGAGCGGGTGGGTCTCGGCGCGGGGCTCGAGCAGCCATGCGATGCACAGACCATTTGCCGCGGGCTGGCCCCAAGGCACATCCTTGAGTTCGTCCGGGAGCGGCTTGCCGGGATGGATCGTGCGCTCGATGTTAGTTCGCATCGCCCACTCGGCACGCGAGGGTGCGGCCGCTTCGATCTCATCCAGCAGCGCCGCGGCCTCGGCGGGTGCCCAATCGTGCGTGGCATCGCATTTCTTGATTACCGCTTCGCACCTGCTGGCTGCTTCGGTTCCGGCATTCAAATCCATGTAGGTCTTCAACGAAGCCGCCATCTCCCCGATGCAACCGCCGGGGATCTTGCCATCGGTGCGGGCGCTGGTTTTCCAGCTTTCAAACAGAGCTTTGGATGCGGCGTCTTTCGGTTCGGCGTTCGTGGTTATCCCGTCAGTTGTGGGCTTCTCAGACTCAGCGGCGCGCAACATGGCGATTGGAATTGCGATGCCGGCCCCAAGTGCCAGGGCGAGGGCGGCAAGGGCGGCGGAGACACCACGGCGATTGAGCCTTTCGCTGAGGACGGCGACGAGACGGCCTTCGAGCGAGGATCTCCTGGCCATGGCAAGTCCGCAGGCCGATGTCCAGCGTCCGGGCGAAAGTTTCGTGGCCACGTGGAGGAGGTGCCCGGCGTAGGTCGAGGGGCGCACGCCGGTGGCCAGAACGAGGTCGTCGCACGCGCGCTCGCGCTCGACATGCAGGCGCCAGGCGGCGAGCCAGACCAGCGGGTTCCACCAATGCAGCGCGCAGGCGATTTGCGTCAGCCATTGCACCAGCGCATCACGGCGGCGGATGTGTGCGAGTTCGTGCAGGAGCACCGAGCGGAGTTGTTCGTCGCTCCATGCGCGTGCCTCGGCCGGGAGGAGTAATCGCGGACGAAAGACGCCCCACACGACGGGAATCGTGCGCTTCTCGTCGAGAAGCAAAGTGATGCGCTGGCGAAGTCCGAGCTGAGTGCACGTGGCGTGGAGCGGCACGGAAAACGCCGCCGTGGCGACCGTGCAACCCCGCGCAACCCGACGGAGCAAAAGCTGGGCGAAGAGCAGACGGAGGATGAGCAGTGTGAAACCGGTCGCCCAAGCGGGAGCGATCCAATGATGCCATGGACGTGGCGATTCGGAAATCGTGTCCGCGGAATTCAAGGCCAGATGAAACGGCCCCGATGGAAGCGGCTCGAGGTCAGTCCGGGTGGGGAGAGGGGCCGGATGAGACCCATGCAAAGCACGGGATCGATCGGTTGCTCCCGTCCCATCGGTCGCGTGGAATCCAGGGCCAGTGGTCATTTCGGTCTTCTCCAGGACGCGTGCCCACTTCGGTAGAATCCGCCATTGCGGCAACGCCACGGAAAGCACGGGCACGACGAGCAAAGCCACCACGGCTACGAGCCATACGAGATGCCGTGTCGCGGCGGAGGCGCGCCAGAGCGCCAGAGCGCAGAGCGCGGCCACAGCCAGCAACGCCGCGCCTTTCAAGGCGGAGTCAAAGACCAGTGGTGTCAACGCGCCGAGAAGCGCGAACACGGAAAAGCCGATCCGGTTCATCTCACCGGCCCTCCTTTCTCGACTCCTCGATCAGCGCCACCAGTCGGTCACGTTCCGCGGACGTCATGCCGTCCTTGCGCGCCACGAGATGCGCTGAGAGCGCCTCCTCGAGCGACCCGCCGAAAAAGGTTTCGAGCACGCGTTGAAACGCGCTGCGCCCCGCTTTCGCCTTCGTTTCGCGGGGCAGGTACACGACTTCGCGCCCCGCCTCGCGCCGCTTGAGATGTCCCTTTTCCTCGAGAATGTGCATCATCCGGCGCACCGCCATCGGCGTGGGTGGATCGGGAATGGTTTCGACCACTTTGTTGACGGTCGCTTCGCCGAGAGCAAAGACGGCGTCCATGATCTGACGTTCGCGGCGGCTGAGTTCGGCGGGATTGGGCATAAGCAGATCGAGTGGTGCGTTACATTTTTAACGCTCACGCTCCGAAGGGCAAGCTAATTGCGTTAGTTTTTTAACGAAACCAGCCTCCGTCCATGAATGACGGTCGAGGTGCACCTTGTCTTATGACAAATTTTATTCCGATCGATTCCGCCTGGATCGAGTGGCCGCGCTTAGTCCTCGTTCGAGATCTGCCTGACTGAAACTCTACGATCAGCCACCGGATTCCCCGGAAGATTTGTGTCGTGTCATGCCTCGAGGACGCCTTGCGCCTGCGGGGCGCGGGAACCATTGAACTGCGCCGCGACCGACTTCACGAGACTGTCCATTAAGTAGGGCTTGGCCAGAAAGCCGTGGGTCTCCTCCTGCTCGAATTCCGTCCCGATTAACTCCGGGCTGTAGCCGCTGGTGAAGATTACCTTTAATTCCGGCCGATCCAGCAAGAGCTGCTGCGCGAGTTGGCGTCCAGAAATGGACTCCGGCATCACCACGTCCGTGAAGAGGAGATCGATTTCGTCGCGATGATCAGCCCAGACCTCGAGAGCTCTCTGGCCGTTCGGCACCGACAGCACGCGGTAACCCTGCATGCCCAGAGCATCACTGACAAAGTCCCGGAGCATGTCTTCGTCCTCGACGACGAGGATGGTGAATTTCTCGTCACCCGCCGGAAAAGGGAGTGAGTGGTCCGCCCCGGCACCTGGGTCAGCCACGGACTCGTCGCTGAGCGGAAAGAACACACGGAATGTGGTGCCTCGGCCGGGTTCGCTTTCGACATCGACCCAGCCGTTGTGCTGCTGGAGAATGCCATAGACCGTGGCGAGTCCCATCCCCGTGCCCTTGCCCGGATCCTTGGTGGTGAAGAACGGCTCAAAAACGCGCGCCAAAGTTGTGACATCCATGCCGTGGCCTGAGTCCCTGACGGCGAGACAAACGAAATGCCGGGTCGAGATATCCGGATGTCGCGCCAGGGAGGTATCATCCAGCTCGACGAAGTTGGTGGTGAAGGTAAGCCGCCCTCCATCAAGCATGGCGTCGCGCGCATTGAGCGCGAGATTCATGATCACCTGATCGACATTGCTCGCGTCTGCGAAAATGGGAGGCAGATCGGCGCCCAGCTGCAAATCGATCGCGATGTGTTCACCAATGATCCGGCGCAGCATCGCGACCGTCTGTTCGACCGCTCCATTGAGAGCGAGCGGACGGCGTTGGATAATCTGCCGGCGGCTGTAGGCCAGCAATTGACGGGTCAGGGCCGTGGCGCGTTCGGCGGCCCGGACGACCTGATTGAGCGACAGGCTGAGCGTTTCGTCGAGCAACGGATTGCGCAACTGAAGCGAGGTGTTGCCGAGGATGACGGTGAGGATGTTGTTAAAATCGTGCGCGACGCCCGCGGCCAACCGGCCCACCGCCTCCATTTTCTGCGCCTGACGCAATTCCAATTCGAGGCGGGCGCGGTCGGTGATGTCCTGCACGATGAGCAACCGATAGGGCTCATTGCCGAGTTCCAGACTCTGCGCCGCAACGAGGACTTCGCGGATTTCGCCGGCACAAGTGCGGACTCTGGCCGCCAGATCCCGGACCGCGTTGTGGGCGGACAGCTCATCGGCAATCTGGCTCGAGGTTTCGGGCTCGCTCCAAAAGTCCACCTCACCGGCCAGGACAACTTCACGCTGTTCCCCAATCAGTTCGAGGAAACGATCATTCACGTCGAGGAAGCCCGGCCGGTCGGTCCGTTCAATGGCCATCGGCACCGGGCTGCCGTGAAATGCCTTGGAAAAGCGCTCCTCAGAAATGCGGAGTGCCTCCTGCGCTGCGGTGCGCTCGGCGACTTCCCCGGCGAGCCGTGCATTCGCCTCGCGCAACTCGACGGTGCGTTCGTTCACCAGCGCATCAAGATCCGCCATCTGTCGGCGCGCAATCTGGGTGAGCTGCCACTTCTTGGACAGCGCGTGGGCCATTTGCATCACCTCGACATTGTCGAACGGCTTCTTCAGGACGAGGACGTGATCGGTGTTGCCCACCGCTTTCGCGATTTCATCCCAGGAGTAGTCGGAATAGGCGGTGCAGATCACGACCTGCAGGTCCGGGAATTCCTTCCAAATGTGGGTGATCGTCTCGATGCCATCCCAACCCGGCGGCATGCGCACATCGACGAAGGCAACGGCGTAAGGCAATCCGGCCGCCGTGGCGGCTCTGACTTTTTCCAACCCCTCCTGACCCTGGAAGGCGGAATCGATCTGAAAGTTCAACGCCGCTGAAGCTCCCGGCGCATCGCCGAAGAGGGAGGCTTCCTCCGCCTCGAGTTCGTCTTCGAGAGCTGAACTTTGCGGGTTCAGAACCTTTCGAAAATCTTCGTGGATGGCCGGGTTATCATCGATAACCAGAATCCGGTGATTGATCGGCGTGGATGGGTCCAGAATCATACGCATGGGTGAAATTTGGCCGAAGCGGCAATGTGCGGTCGTTTACGCCCCGTGCCGTGAATGGTGAGGAAGGGAAGGGGACCGTGTTTCATGAGGTTGAGGCAGGGTTCGCCTGGCGATTGCGGTTGCAAGGCAGGGTGAGGGTGAAGGTAGCGCCCAGACCCACGCCGGGGCTGGCGGCCGTCAAAGTCCCTCCCATCTCCTTGGCGGCCAGCGCACCACTGTGCAGGCCGAAGCCGTGGCCGTCACGTCGGGTTGTAAAACCGTGCCCAAAAACCCGCTTCAGATTCTCCGGGGAGATGCCAATCCCGTTGTCGGTGACGGCGATCTGCACGGTATCCTTGTCCGTCGGTGTAATGGAAATGGTCATCCGCTTGTCGGTGCGTTTCGCATCGTCGATCGCAATCTTGGAATTGCGGATGAGGTTGATGAGGATCTGCAGGACTCGATGCCGGTCCACGCAGACCGAAGCCGCGGGCGAAAACTTCCGCTCGAGCTTGACCCCGTGGCGCTCGAAGACGCCCACGTTCATGGCGATCGAATCCTCGACGAGTCGATCAGCGGGCAAGTCCTCGAAGACCCCGCTGACTTTCGCGTAGCTTTGCTGCATGGCCACGACCTCCTTGACGTGTTCGATATTCCGCGAAAGCTGATCAACCTCGCTCAGGAGTTGGTCATTTTCCGCGACCAAATATTGGCCCAGCTTGGCCAGATAGCCGGGCAATTTCTGGCCGCTCGGATCGTGCGTGAGATAATCCGCGAGATCGCCATTCCGGCCGGTGAGGAGTTCCGCCGCCTGCTTGAGTTTCGCCGCCTTCGAACGGCGCAATTTGTCCAGCACCAGACCGGCGGAGACGTTGACGCTATTGAGCACATTGCCGACGTTGTGCAGCACTCCAGTAGCCACCTCGGCCATGCCCGCGAGGCGTGACGTTTCGAGCAGCTTTTGTTGCGAAAGCCGCAGCGCTTCCTCGGCCGCCTTGCGTTCACTAATGTCTCGCATCACGGTTGAAAGACGATCCAGGCCGCCACCCGGACTCTTGTGGGCAATGATGACCTGCGAAACGTGGATCTCCCGCCCGTCGCGATGCCTGACTCCGGTTTCTCCCGCCCAGGACCCGTCGTGAATGGCGGCCGGGATTCCCTCGGTGGAGACGACTCGGGCCGCCCAGCCCGGGTGAAGATCAGATACTTTCATCTCCGAAATATTGGCGTGTTGTTCGATGCCAATCATCCGACGCGCAGCAGGGTTCAGGTAGAGCACGCGGCCCGTGGGATCCACGCTGCCAACGAAATCAGGCGTTCCGTCAAGGATCGCCGTGAGCCGGGCCTGGGCTGCTTCCGCGCGTTTTCGCTCGGCCATCTCGCGCTGGAGCGGATTGAGTTGATCGCGCAGTTTTCGCTGCGCGACCTGCAAGGCCGCGTCCTGCTCCTGGATCTGGGATAGCATCCGATTGAAGGCGTCGGTGAGCACGCCGACTTCGTCGCGACTGGTCTTTTGCGCGCGCACTGAATAGTCCTTTCGCTCGGCAATCTGTCGCGCGGTGTCGGTGAGACGCAGGATCGGCCTGGTCACGAAACCCTGGAAACTGCTGGAGAGAAAATACGCGAGCAGCAACGAGACGATAAGCACGAGGCCGACAATGCCGCCGTAAAGTTCCAGCAAATCGTCATACACCGCATAGAAATCGGCATGCAAGAAAAGGGTTCCCTGGCGCACGCCGTCGAGCCGCACGGGCTGGGCCAGCATCACTTGATTCCCATCGACGTGGACACCGAATTTCGACGATTCCGCCTCGATCTGCCCGTCGCGGGATTCCTCGCCGAAGTGCGCAAGCGACGAACCATCGTTGAGCACGAGGCGGGCATGGACAATTTTCGGCATCGCTTTCAAGCCCGCGAGCGTCTGTTCGGCGTATTGGTGATCCCTGGCCTTGGCGGCTGTAGCCACATTGTTCGCCACGATCTCTCCCATGACCACCAGCTCGCGCGTGAAATTGTCCTTGATCGACCAGGCTTGGAACAGAAACAGCACCGCGCACGCGAGCAACAATACCACGCAGGAAATCAGCACCACGACCAGGGTGATCTTTTGCCGTATGGAGCGATCTCGCAGCGCTTGCATGGTCAGTTCACAATCCGTGGACGGCTAGCGCCGACCGGCTGCGCCCGGCTCGAGCGACCAGGGCACTTTAGGGTGCGAGTGGGCGCGTGAGTTGGTCGTCATCGGCTGGTTGATCTGGTGAGCGTTCGATTCGCGATTCGTGGCCTCGCCTGAGCGCGGCACGGAGCGGGTTCACAAGTGCGAAAAGCAATCGGTGAGCCAGCGCCTCGGGAATGTCCGATTCCCATCTGCGTCCGGAGCACCTCTGGATCCTTGAAATCCCGCCGCGATGCGAATCGATCTTCAAACACCTGCGAAAGTTGGGCCCGGCTGTCTGGGCTGCCGACAGAGTGAGCCGCTTGCTCGATTCATCGCACAAGCTGTCGCTCCAGCGTGCGGCCTCGAAGATTGCTCGTCTCGCCAACAGCGCGACCGCGGCCGGCTCTCAGGAGGCGGGTTTGCCAGCCATTCTCGACCTGCAGCTCTATTACACGGTGCGACTTTTCTCTTTGGAATGACTCACCGGACCGCGGATGGCTGGCCAATATTCACTCCGAAGAAACTGCGCGGTTGATAAAAGGCACTCGATTTTCGGAGGCCGCGCGCGATCAGCAGCCACGCGATTAGGAGGGCCAGTGCGCCCGACAACGCGAGCACGAGCGGTAAATGCAGGCCGAGCGCAAAACCGCTCGCCGGAATCACCGCGGCCATCACGATCAGCAGCCGGAAGCCGGAGGCGACGTGCAAAACCCCCGCCACCGCGAGGGCACCAAGACCCGCGCAGTAGAGCATCTGCGCGGCGATATTGACCACCGCCGGAACGCCCGATGCGCCGCCGCCTGAGAACAAGGTAACCAGCACCGCAGCGACGAAACCGTTTCCAACCGGAATGGCGAGGAGCAGCCCGGCGAGCCCAGTCCGCGACAGGGGGAGGGTGCGCAACGTCCGCAAATTGCTCCATTCGACGCTGATCGCGCTTAACATGATGGCAAACATCGCGATTTGCATGGGCGCGAGGTAGTGGGATGAATGAATCCCATTGGGAGCTGTGCTACGCCCGGTGAACAAGCGCAGGAAGAAGTATTGGGTGCACGCGATGGCGCCGATCATCAACGCTGAGCGCAGCCCAAAGGTGCCGAGCCAGAGCGGGATGCCAGTCAGTCCTCCGCGGGATTCCGGCCGCTCACCCACCTCGCGGCGCGGGCGCTTGGCGGCCACCACCGTCGTGCGTCGGCGAATCAAATCGGGTGCAGCCAGGTAGGAGAGCGTGACAAGAAACGGCACGCTCGCGAAGACCGCCCAATGCCAGCCGTGAGTCGCCGCCGGCGTCCGCGGCATGAGCGGGAGAACGAAAGTGATGCCGGGAATGGAAAGGCCCCAAAGGGCACCCACGACCGAGGCCGAGATCGTTTCCCAAACGCCCTCCGGTTGGCGATTCGGTAGCGCGCAGGCGAGCAGAAAACAGAGCGCGGCAAATCCGAAGCCGATCCAAAGCTGCACCCCGGCAGCAAACCAAGGCGAAAAGGTGCTGACGAAGTAGAAGGCCGGTTCCGCGAGCCCGGTCTCGTGCGGTATCGGAACGGGGATCTGCGATCCCGTATCAAGAGTCAGATATATGGCCGTGCCGAGCAAGACGGGCACGAGCGAAAGAATTGGCACAAGCCACACCCCGGCCACCCACCACGTCTGCGCCTGCACGCGACGCGGCACGGGCAACACACGCACCACGCGGAAGACACCGCGGTTGGCATCGAAAAGCAGGCAGACAATTGCCGCTGGACCGAACGAGAACGGGTAGCCGTTCACCGTCGTGAGCAGCGAGATCACGAACAGCAGCGCGAGCATCCACCACCAGCGTCGGATAAAATCGAAAAGGAGAAGTTTCATGGCAGTCGGGAAAAGCGGGTCTTGAGTTTCGGAAGAAGACGGGCGGGAACGAACCATTCAACGAGTCCGCAGTCGCCGCACACCTCGATCCGGAATTTTCGATTGGTGAAAAATCCGATGGGCAGCAGGTTGGGACCGTAGGCGCCGGTCGCGCCGATTTCCTGGAAGTAGCGCTCAGTGCCGCCACAGTTTCGGCAGTTGGAAGGAGTCGCGTTCATTTGGTCAGAGCGAGGAAAAGCTCTTCGAGTGTGAGGTGCTGTGAATTCACTTCACGCGCGCCGCGTTGCGTCAGCGAGGCGAGCGGGCAGGTCAGCGTATCGAGCACCGCCCGCCAGCGGAAACCGTCGCGCTCCTGCACCGTCAGCCCGGGCACATGGGCAAAGTCTTCCGGTCGCTCCGTCGTGAACTCCGTTTGCAAATGCCGCTCCACCAATGCCCCGGTTGCGCCCTCAGCGAGGAGCCGGCCCTTGTGCAGTACGCCCACGCGATCGGTGAAGCGCTCGAGATCGGAGAGCTGGTGCGAAGAGATGAGCACTGTGCGAGCTTCATCGCGGACGATGGAGAGCAGCTCAGCGAAGACGGCCTGTCTGGTGTGCGCGTCGATCCCGGTCGTCGGCTCATCAAGGATTAATACCTGCGGATGCCACGCCAGCGCCAGGACCAGCGCGAGCTTGGTGCGCCCGCCGAAGGAAAGCGTGGCAATGCGCTCGTCGGGGGAAATGCCGAATGCCGTCAGCAACCGCGCGCAATACGCTTCGTCCCACGTCGGCCGAAATCCGCGCGTGAACCGGATCGCCTTCTCCACTTTTCCCCACGCGACAAAGCTGAGGTCCGGCCCGACATAGGCCGCGCGTTCCTTCACCGCCACCTCGTCCCGTTCATGATCGAGCCCGCAGACGCGGATCGTCCCTGCATCGGGCGAACCCATGCCGAAGATCTGGTCGATCAGCGTCGTTTTGCCTGCGCCATTCGGGCCGATGAGCCCGTAGATCGCGCCGTTCGGCACGGTGAGATCGAGCGGCCCGAGGGTGAAGCGCGGGTAATGTTTTTCCAGAGCGGAGATTTCCAGGGCGGGTGGCATATTCATGGTAAGTCGTTCAGCGTTTCGAGAAAAAGGCGCCGCACCTCCGCGGGTTTGAGGCCAGCCTCGGTGGCTTCGCGGGCGGCGGAATGGAGAAGGGTGCGAGCGTGTTCGATCTTCACCTCGCGGCTGCGATCAGCGCCGCCTTCCGCTACGAAGGTGCCGAGCCCCTGCCGCCGGAAAATGATCCCTTCGCGCTCGAGCTCCTCGTAGGCGCGCTTCACGGTAATGACGCTGACCATCATCTCCTCCGCGAATTGCCGGAACGAGGGCAGCGCCGCTCCCGCCTCCAGCTTTCCCTCACCGATGGCCCGCTTCAGTCCCGAGACGATCTGTTCATAGAGCGTGCCGGGAGCGGCCGCCGAGACCGGCGGGATGAGAAGTTTGAGATTCGAGGAATGAGACACAGGACGACAGCGGGCTCCTTGGAAGTGTGTATATATTCAACATATACAGTAAGCTGTCAACGGCGAGTTTTCGCTCCCGCAATCATTTTCCTCCGCACAACCGATTTCCCGCGCGAATCGCTGCCGATGGCCTTAGAACCCGTAGCCGGTTACCGCAGGCCTTGATCCCGTCGCCTGCGGAGGCTTTGTGTCCCGGAGTTGCTGCAACTGTTCGGGTGGCAGGCCGGACGAACTGAGCGCGGCGTCCGCGGCGGCGGGGTCGGTCGTCCGCCACACTTGGTAGATCTGTCCGACGGATTCGGTGCGCTGCGTTTCATTCTGCACACTGCGCGCCCAATCGAAAGCCGCGGCCGGATCGCGTTGCGCCACCACACGGGCAAAGCTCCGGCGCGCACCATCCAATTCCGGGCCCTGCGGTTGTTTCATCAACCATTCACCCGCGGCGCTGGGATCCTGAGCGCCCCATTGACTGGCGATCTGGTCATAGACCCGCGGCTTGGCCTCCTCGGTGGCGCCTTCAAGCAGAACATCCGCCCCAAGAGTGGGCTTCATCATCAGCATCATTTGTCCGGCGGATTCGAGTACCGGCTTTTGCTCGGCCGCAGGCAACGAACGAATCCACGCCACTGCCGCGTCCGGATCGCTCATCGCCCATTGGCCCGCGACACTTTGTCGGATCTGCGTCTGCTGCTCAGGCGGGAGTGTGGCCGTGCGCTCCAGCAGACGTCGGCGCGAAGTTTCATCCGCCGCACTGCTGGCGATGCCGCGCAAAGCGGTGCCGCGTTGCTGCTCGTCCAACGTCGCCGCGCGCGCGAACGCCGTGTTCAGGTCGTTCGCGGCCATGCCGGTGAAGAGAGCGCTCACGGACATCATCCGGGTCCGTTCGTTGGTGTCCTCCGACTGATTCGTGGTGAACCATTTCCACGCTTCCCCGGGATTGACGCGCGCCCAGGTACTAAGCACCGACGAGGTGACGCCCATGTCGAACATGGGATTCTTGTCCAGTTTCGTCCGCGCGTAAGTTATCGCCGCCTGCCCGTCGGTTTCGGCCCATTGTCCCAGCAGGAGCGAGTAAAACATCATTCGTTGCTGTGGCTCGCGGACGGACTGCTCAACTTCCGCCAGCGCCTCTTGAATCTGCGAATCATCCAACTCGGCGATCGGGGCAATGGCGCGCAGCATTCCGCGAATGTTCATCATTCCGCCCATGCCACTGCCCATTTCGAGACTCGCGCGCGCGACGAGCAACTTCACGTTCGGTTTCACAGCGTCGGGTCGCTCTTCCATTTCCGACGTGGAAGTTGTTGCGGCGGCTGTCTTCGCCGCTGATGCGGGGACGGTGGCAGTCGCGCCGTTTTGCGCTGCCGGCTTCCGTGCTGGACGTCCACTGCCGCCGATGACAAACGCGATCGCGAGGCTGGCGACCCAGGCGGTGGCGAGAAGAAGTCGTGATGTGTTCATGGGGTTTGGAATTTACCGACAACCGACAGATTCGGCGCCCAACGTTACAAAAGCCGCGTGGTCACGGCCACCTACTTTCCCACGAATTGATATGTCGTGAATGAACGGGCGGGCAGTGTGTCCGCATAGCCGCCACTCGCGGGCGACAGGGGCTCAAGCTCCGCCGCATCCTCCGTGGCACTCGTGCGCTGGCGACTCAGCGGAGCACTCGCGCCCGTGATGTGGAGAGCAATGGGAGCGGTGGCATCCGTATTGTTGACGACGTGGACGACGAGGTCGCGTTTGGTGGAAAGGAAGGCGATGGCTTTGATCCCATCCTGCGACGAGGAGCACTCGACGACGCGCATGCCTGGGTTCAACGGCGCGGCCCATTGCCGGAAAACCCAGTAGGGCTTCTTCAAGGTGTAATCGTTGCCCCAATCCACATGGATCAGTGCTTCGCCGCCTTTGCGTGGAGGATAAACCCAATCGTAAGCCATCCAGACATTGGCGCCGCCGCTGAACGCTTCCTGCATGGCGTAGGCGTAGCTGATCCCGGAATTGATCTGGCCCGGTGATTCGTCGGGCTGTCGCGCGCACCATTCCGTCATCCACACCGGGCGTCCCCGCGCGAGCTTTTGCATGTCGCTCCAGCGGTCGCCACGCATGTCGTAATCATGCGCGGCGAGGACGGCGACGTGCTGGCTGGCCTTGCGCTGCATCGCGGGAATGTAGTCTTTCACGGCACCTGGCGCGCTGAGCGTGTTCGGCCCGACGAGAAGAGCCCGTGGCACGTCGGGGAATTTTACCGCCATCTTGTCGAGGTAATCGCCGACGATATCGAAAAGTTTCGCGTGATCGTTCGGGGTGAAGAAGCAACCCGGCTGGCTGTGATCCCAATCGCATTCGTTCGAGATGGCGAGGTACTTCACGGGGCAACCATGGCGCGCCATGTGGGCGAGGAAGGCCCAGAGGTATTCGGCGTACTCGAGTTCGAGTTTCGGCTTTAGCGTCGCCTTTCCTTTGCCACTTTCCTCGTTGTTCGTCTTCATCCACGGCGGAGGGGTGAGGGGAGTGGCGAGGAGTTCGATGTCCGGTCGCCGCTCCCGCGCTGCTTTGGCAATGGCGATGGTGTGCTCGCAGTATTTGAAGTTTTCCGGATCGAAGGCAGGCGTCCACGGATCGTCGTTATCGTTCTGCGGTTCGTGCGTCGCGCGAATCATCACTTGCAGGTAGCGCGCGTTTACTCTGGCAAACATGTCGTCATACAACTCCCGCTGCCGCTCGTCCTTCCCTCGGGCGGCGAGGCTGGTGATGTGGCCTTCAAAAAACATCGCTCCGCAGCCGAGGCCCTGGAATTCCTGGCGGACTTTGGACGGCTGGACGGAGATGCGGACAGGTGTGGCGGCGCGAGCGCAAAGGCTGCTCACAATGGTGACGAGTGTGATGAGGTGGTGATTCATGGTCTAAGCCGATGATTGGTTAGTGGACTCTCTCTGCATCGCCTCGAGTCGAATCTCCATTGAGATACGTTCCCGCAAACCAGTAGATGAGGAAGACAAGTCCACCCATTCCGGTGATGGAAACGATTTGAATCAGTGACTGATAGTCGATCTGAGAATGGGCAAGGCTGGGGAGGTATGGAGCCAGGAAGAAAGTGAGCGTTACCATCAACAGCGGCCAGAGAAACGTCGAGGCCAAGGCGTTGAGCCTGCGGTAGAGAAACCGATCGACTATAAATGGAAAAACCCAGATTCCGCCAAAGAGCAAACACGCGGCGTAAAACATAAGCCCACGGACCAGTAACAATCCGTCATACATGAACACACCGCAGGCTGACATCCCGAGCCAGAGCGTGACGATTCCAAGCCAGGGACGCGAATTGGTCCTGTGGAAGCGGATCAGGAACACAAAGGCAAACCACGAGCAAATCGGAATGGTCACCCTGCCGTATGAGAACAAGAACAGCACCAGTCCAAGGACGAGCCAAAGATGAGAGCGGCAAAACAAGGATCGGAGTCTTTTCATGAGGTTTGAGTGTGCGTTCATGTGCTGAACATGGCCCCGAGTTCAGCGATCCAGCCCGAAGGAGGCATCGGTTTGGTTACAGCGCATTATTGCGCGGTTGATGTTGCGCATAACTTCTTTGCATCAAAAGCGATAGCCGATCAGGTTCCAGTAGAACAGGTATGGAACAAAAAGAACCAGGCTAAGAACATCGAGTGAGCTTCGGATTCTTCGCGCTGCCGTCCAGCCGTGGTCACGGCGAGTCCAGGCAAGCACAATCAGCAGGGCGGCCGTCGCGAGCATGGAAACTGTTCCAAGTAGCGGAAGGAACGACAGCACGAAAGGGCAGCTCGGGTGAATTTGGTCCATCACCAATAGCACGGTGACCTGCATCGCGGCCAGGATGAGTAGGTTAAGGGCACAAACGGCACGTTTGAAATGGAGAACCTTGTTGGATGCCTGCGCAGCCGCGCCTTTCTGACGGTGGAATAGGCGGGCCAAACCGCATCGGAGACCCGCAATCGTGTTCCCCAGAAATCTAAACAGGAAGAGGACAAGGAGTGCTACCTGGACGGTTCCGTTGCCATACCAGCGCAGTTTTTCATAGCGTATGAGCTGTGAACGAACGCCTGTTGGTTTGGCGGAGCCCTCTTGTTTCATGGTGGGGATGTGCTCCGGGTCATCAATCACTCCGTGGACCCAGTCCGTCATCGTTTTCAAGGCCCCTGGTGCGTAGCCGGGCGACGGGCGGTGAAGCTCGCCCGTTTCGGAAACTTTCAGATCGTGATTTGCCTGCGGCAGAATGATCATGGTCCATTTTTGATTATTCGCCTGAGCCAGAGAATTCTTCAGACCCAGAATGCTCTCGCCGACCGGAATGTGTTGATCCAGTTGTCCCCACATTGCCAACACCGGCTGGTGAACCCGACTCCACGCGAGTTGCACGTATTGGTCTGGCGGGGGATAGGATCTCGGAGCGAATGTCGAGAGAAGGGATTCGTTTCGCAAATTGAAGAACAAAGTATCTGTGGCGAGCTGCGCCTTCTCAGCCACGTCACGCAATGTGGCCGACAGACCATATCGCCGGAACAGGTTGTCACGATAGTAGAACAGCATGCCGTCAGCCACCGAGGACCCCACGGCCACGATGAATTGAATGTCTTTCGACCGGGATGCCGCAGCGGCGCTGATGGAGACACCTTGACTGAGCCCCCACATGCCGATCTGCGATGGTGCGATCTCGCGGCGCTGCTTCAGGAGGGCGACGCCAGCAAGCGCGTCATTAACCAGATTATCGTAGGGTTTACGACTCTCGTAGGCACCGCCGGACTGGCCCGTTCCGCGCTTGTCGTAGATCAGCGCGGCAATACCCTGGCTCGCGAAATATTCACCCTGCTTGCGATACTGCTCCCGGGTCTGTGGGCCAGCACCATGGACAAAGATTACGGCTGGAACCGGTTTCTCGCTCTTTGGCAAAAGCAGACTTCCGGCAAGTTTGACGTCTTGGTTGTGAAACTCAACGAGGTGCTCCTCGAACGAAGAACCTGCCCCGGTTTCAGCAGCACGGGCGTCCGTCCCGCTTATCCCTGTCAGAAAAGTGATGACAGCTATCGCGGCCGGTAACAACTGGATGTGGGAGAGGGCGCAAAGGAGGCGGGCTTTGCCAAGGCGCGGACCGCGTGGTAGCACGGGTGGCGCTGGTGGCTCCAAGCTGGTTTCATCGGGTATTGCGGTGTCGGTTGTATTCATGGTTTGGCGTCCTGAAATGCTTGTCGTGCCTCTGCTGCGACGGCGTGCGAATCGTTGGCGCGGGCCACGACTTGGGCGAACGTGAGGTGCTGCTGATCGATTAGATAGCGCACCATCTGGCGATACTCGAAGTAGCGGTAAGACATCGAGGGATGGCGTTCGCCAGACATAAAGTGACGGAGTCCTTCCACCTCAGGGAAACTGCTCTCGTGGGCGACATAGTCCGCGTAACCTTCGTTCACCCAATCGGCGAGCAAGACGCCTCGCACGAGTCCGAGACGGTGACGGATCAGACCATGGGTGATCTCGTGCGCCATCACGGATGACAGCGAGCGGGTGTTGTATTTCGGTGCCGACCATCGGGCCACGTCGGCGGTGAAATCTCCATTCGCGATGAAGACATGGTCGGTTAGTGGCACCGAAAAAGCGAATCCTCCCGCCTTGGGTTTGAATAGACGGAAAAGCCAGGGCGAATTGCAGACAAAGATGCGCTCGTGGCGGCCCGGCACCGCGAGTTCCGATTGCTGGATCAAAGCCGCCGCACGCCTCGCACACTCGGCGGCTTCGGGTGGGAGCGGCGTACGCGAGTAAAGGGTGACACCATCAGCCGAGATGCTGTGCGCGAACAGCACCTGGGGAAAGATATGCAGGCAAACGTAAACCAGTGCGAGCCCCGTCACCGTGCGCTCCGCGCGGCGCAGAGCGCGGCCGACGTAGGTTTTCGGTGTCGGGTGTCGAATGTCGAAACAATGGAGCAGGAAGGCGAGAGGCTTGCTCATACGAGTTCGCTCGTCTTTCGGCTTTCCAATGATGGTGGAGTTCATTTTCTATTCACTCAGGAGACCGCCTGTGTTTCATCTAGATACAGGAATCATTCCAATCGTCCTCAGCCAGGTTTCCATTAACTAAAGCCATCCTGTAATTGGAAACTTCGTGGGCCGCAGCCCAAATGCATGCCCGCCTTCAGCATAGAAGTGCATCTCCACGGGAACCCCCGCCTTCCTCAGGGCAATGTAGTAAACCAGCGAGTTCTGCACGTCGTCCACCGGGTCATTTTGCGCTTGAAGCAAAAACATAGGCGGCGTGTCCTTGGTGACAGAAATCTTTGGATTCAACTCATAAGCCTTGGGAGTGTTCTCCAGCATATGCCCCGGATAGAGAGCCACCCCGAAATCGGGGCGGCAGCTTTCGTTGTCAGCTCCATCCACGGCCGAATACAAGCGCTTGTCGAAATGCATGCTTATATCGGCCACCAGATGCCCACCAGCTGAAAAGCCCAGCACGCCAATCTTGTGCGGATCGATATGCCACTCCGCGGCATGAAAGCGCACCAGGCCCACCACCCTTTGCGCATCTTGCAGCGCGGTCTTCGGTTCGCTGCGGCCCTTCAGTTTCTTATCCCAACTCGGTCCCGAACCCGGAACGCGATACTTCAAAAGCACCCCCGTGGTCCCTTTGGATGCCAGCGACTCACAGATTTCCGTGCCTTCAAGATCGATGGCCAGAACATTATAGCCTCCATCGGGAAAAACGACGACTGCGACTCCGGTATTATTTTCTTTCGGCGAATAGACCGTCATGGTAGGCCGCGAAACGTTTTCCACCTTAACCCATGGCTTGCCAGCAACCAGCTTGTCCTTCATCGTCTTCGTATCCTCCGGCCCCGCAACAGGCTGCGCATCTGAAACTGCTCCCGGCCATATGGCCAGTTGCTTATGTTCCGGAGATGGCTCCCAAGAATTTGTCTGCGCGCTCAGACCACTGCACGCAAACACAGTCGCAAAAAATGTTTGGATAAGCTTTCCCGGGCTGATTCTGCGGCTCCGCAAAGTCGCAAAAAGAAGTGGAGCGGTCAGCATGAGCGCAACTGTCGAAGGCTCCGGAACGACCTCGATTACCCCGTTTACGGGAGTGTAGCCCGAGTAGGCGTTGTTGTCCGGATCAGTGTCGAACCATGCGCCGCCTGTGGCTCCCACAGCTCCCGGCCGAATCATCGCAACGAAATCCTCCCTGGGTTCCTCCAGACCCCCGTCGGGCTCACCAAGGTTCCAATTGGCAAAGGTCACCGGGGCGCCATCGGCCCATATGAAACTCCCTTCGATGGCGGTATCGTTCAAACCGATCCACAAACTCCGATCGACGCTGGCGAAGCTTCCAAAAGTCGAGAAGATCCAGGATTGTTCGGCGTCGTTGTTGATCGTGGTTAGATGGCCGCCCAAGCTAATTCCCTCGGCCTCGGAGGCAAGCCAACTGCTGGAGCTCAACAAAAAATAGTTGTGGCCATTCGCTGTGTTCGTCACGGGACCAAGGAGAACCTCGGCCTGAGTGAACGGAGGGTGGAGCGCGGCGCCGAAGCAAAGCGCCGCCATAATCGCTGTCTGTTTGTTTTTCATGTTTTTGATCGGTGGGTATGTCGTGTTCACGGCATGTCGGAACCAAGTTGACAGATGGCTTTGTCACCCATCGACGCACGGGCGGTGTCGTTATGGCTTCAAACGAAATCGATAGAAGCCTTTCAGGGCTGTGCTGATTGGCACTTCGCTTTCTGTCCAGAGATTGTCCGGGGCGATGTTGGTTTGCCAGGGGAGCCAGTCGGAGAGCGTGGTTGATTGATCGAGATCAAACCTCGCGCCGGGAAGGGAACTCCAGCGTAGGACAACACTGCTCTCCTTTCTGGCGATGGATTGAACCCGGAGAAATGTCGAAGGGTCGGCAAACACGAATTCAGTGAAAGTCAAAGGCGGCAGTGCGGCAGTAAACTGCGCGCCCTGACCCGCAACGGGAATACTAACCAATTCGCCGTACCCGTCGGCGCTGTTCTGCATCCGTCGGGCGAACGCCGTGGGGTAGTTCGCGCCGGAGAGTTTGATCGTTATGGGTTGATTGCTCGTGGTCTTGTTGAGGAGATAGAGTAACAAGGCACCGTCTTTCCGCGCGGCGAAGCCGTGCATGGCGGGAAGGTTTGTGGAAACGGTGGCGAGGTAGTCGCCCCCCTGAGCATCGGCAAGCATGTTCATTCCGAATTGAAACGGGTTGAGCCGGTATCCGGCATTCGGGTCCAACAGGCCGAACCACCGCAACTGCTTCATGTCCCAGAAACAGGACGAGAACCAATTACCGATGAAATGTTCCATTAGGAATTCCGTCAGCAACAGGCCGGTGGTGTAACGGGTGAAGCCAAGGAAGTTCGAGCTGCTGCCAATGCCGTATTCGTTGTCGGCGATGAGAAGCCCGGGACGGCCCGCCGTGGCGGCGGCCTTGCGATAGGTGTTCGCGGCAATGCGCCACGCGCGGTTGCTGTTTTTGCGGTCACGCAGCGGGACTTCGTTGAGCCATTCCGCGTATGTGCCCGGCGCAAAGCCCGCGGGACTTCCGCCGTAGGGCCATTTGCCGTGGGTCTCGAAGCCATCAGCCGTTCCGCCGTCGTTGGCGAGAAATGCTTGGATGTCTGACGGTGCCGCACCGTTGTCGTTCCAAAAAAGGAGGATGTTTGGATCCTCCGCCTTCATCGCCTGGGCGTAGCGCTTGAACACCTTCGCGTAGCCGGAGACTCCGCCAGGATAGGAGCCTCCCTCCTCATTGCCGATATACCAAAACGCCCCGCCGAATCCGCGCGCTTTGACGTAGCTGACCATTCGAACCGCGCGGGCGATGCCTTCCGCTTCCCGGTTGTGAACCTGTCCGGAAAGCGAGTTCACGCCGAAGAGTGGGCGGATGCCGGACTGTTCGACGAAAGTTAGGTATTCATCGAGACTCATCCAATCGCTAGGCGGGCGATTGTCGGCAGGATTCCACGCGGGATCCCACGAGTCGCCGTTCAAGACACCGGTGGGATTTTCCCAGTCCCAGTATTTCACCACCGTGCCGCCGGGAAAGCGGGAGGTGGACGCGCCCACGCGCTTTGCCCAGGCCGCGATGCTGCCATCTGCGTAGACGGAATCGGGGACCGAGGAATAGACTTGGTGGAAGCCGACAAGATACGGGCTGATCTGCCACTGAGGATGCGCGGCATCCACGCTGACCAAGCCGGGCATGGAGATTTGAGGCGTGTAATGCAAGGAGTTGAGGCCCACCCCGCCAGCGTCGGCGCCGGTCTGGTCAGCACTGAAAGAAAACGTCGCGAGGGCCACCGGATTCTGAAATGAGACGACGATACCGTAGGCGAATGTTCCACCCGTGGAGAGGCTCAAACTGGCCAGATCCACGGTCAAAGTGCCGCTGGCATTGTAGGAGTATCCGAGGTTCGTGACTGAGGCGCTGCCGAGCGTCGAAAAAGTCACCGCACCCGGAGAAGAAGGGAGCCCCTCGACGATTAGGTCGTCATCGTTGTGTCCAAGCCCCGTGAACGTGACTTCAGAAATGGAAACATTCGTGCCGAAGGACACAGTCATCAACTCCCCGGCTCCGCCCTTCACCGCATCGTCCGCACTGCCCCCGATGATTCCCACCGTCGGGACATTGGCCCCGGTAGTGCCCGCGCCCGCGAGGGTGTTTCCAAATAGATTGCGCCTATTCAGACCAGTGCTTGCGACGGTGATTAAGGCACCGTCGGAGCCGGTGACTGTCAGCACGGTCTTCCCCAAATCATTGGCACCGCCGAGGGTGCCTGCATCGACGGTGACCGTTGCAGCGGAGGTCGGGCACAAGTCGGCGGCGACGAAGAGGCAGGCACAGACACCGAGGAATCCCAGCCTGCTCCATTTCCATCCGAGCGAGCGATGCGACCGATCCGTCCACTCCGCAGTTCTGAATCCTTGAGCAACAACGGATTCAGTCATTTTTTCTTTGGGAGTCCCGGGTCTTTGGTATCGGGCACGACGAGGTCTTCAAGCTTGATCCGGGTGGAGTTCAAGTTCACCCGCACGATCACCTTGTTTCCGAGCAGGCGACTGTCGTGCTCCACGGACCAGTCGAGTTTTTCGTCCTCCGCAAACTTGTAGAATCGGATCGAGAGGGTGAAGCCGGGGCACTGGCTCAGGGTCTCTAGGAAGCGGTTCAAAGCCAGGGTCTCGCCACCGTATTTGAGGAAGCTCCGGTCGTTAAACCAAGTTCCTCCGAGATATTTGCAATCGGGCTGATCGAGGACCGCCGCGACCTTGGCGCGGACTGCGGCCGGTGTGTCTGAGGGAAGGGCGAGGTCGGGTTCGGATAGTTCGCCCATTGCGGCCATGGCACGGATCGCAATCGCGAACGAAACCATGAGGGAAGTGATGGTGGCTTTGTTTTTCATGAAGGTCTTCTTGGGGGCTACGGTTTCGAACGCATTGCTGCCGTTCATCTGCTGGATTGCGTGGGCAGCCAGGGGACTGCGGGCCAGTTCGCGAAACCCTGCGACTTTTGTGGCTCCGACGTGCCGGGTGCGGGTGCGACAGTTCTGTTTTCCACTCCAGCACCGACGTTGACGATCTGCGTAAGCTTGGGCATTCGCTTGGAATTGGCGGGAAGCAGCGGTCGGAGGTTCCAGAGCAGTTGGGTCAGGGATGCACTGCGGCGCTCGCGCCATCCAGGGGCATCGTGGCTGGAGTAAGTAAGCCCGGAGGCTTTCATGGTGGCGAAGTGCGCGTTGATGATCGCTTCGGCTTGTTTGGTTTGCGTGTCATTGAGACCGAAGGTCTCCCGCAGAGCGGACGATTGCAGGGCAGCGATCTCGACAGGCGTATCCTCAAAAGCGGAAATCTCCGGACCCCTGCTGGCGAACTTCAGAAATGCCTTCACCATGGTGCCGCTCAACTCGTTAAACTTGATTCCTCGGCGTTTCATTTCCTCGTGCACTTCGTCGAAGTCCGGCGCGATCAGCCGGACATACTGCCCGAACTCTGTTCCCATGTCCGTGATCCTCCCGAAGGACTCCGTGATCTCGGTATCGAGCGACGGGGGAATTCCCTTCTGCATGGCCGCGATTTCCTTCAGCGTGTTGCCAGTTGCCTCTTCAATACGACGCAGTTCAGCGTTCACGGCAGCGTTTCTTGCCATCAGGACGCTCGCCTCATTTTCCGCAGCCACCGCAGCGCGATCATCCGTCTGAGGTGGCGGAGTCAGCGCGGCACGCTGCGATACTATGGCCGACTGCAGTGCCGCGCTTTTCGCGCTGCCATGACGCAACCAAACTGCGGTGAAAATCAGGAGCACCAATGCCGGAGAGTAGAGCAGATATTTTTTCATGGCTTGGTTGCAGGAGGTAGCGGCGCAGCTTTCGCTTCGCCGCCAAGGTGGCTGAGTTCGCCGATGAAAAGACCACCCAGGAAGCCTTCGGTTTGGAAAAGGGAATGATTGTGAAATTCCTGTGGTAGGAGCGCCATTAGATGCGCCTCGATCTGTTCGCTGACGGCCATCCGTCGAGCGATCCAGGCCTCGGCATTATCCTTGGGTAGCTGCGAGAAGCTGAGACCGTCGTTTTTGAGTTGTTCGAAGTCTGCCTGAAGAGCGCCCTCAATGCGCTGATGGAGATCGGCGGGCAGTTTGACCGGTTCGTCCAAAGCTGTGGCGAAAAAGCGAGCCGCGTCTGCCGGGCGGTCCTCGAGCTTGAAGACGACCTTCTGCAAAGGTATCAGCTCGATGAGTTGAGGCCCCGTTTGAGCCATCAACTCCGCCTCTTTGGCCTCTCGCTCAGTGCCACTTACTTTCTTCAAGGCGGACATGGCCTCTATGATGGGCATCATTGTTTTCATCATCGAGCGGGCGAGGTCTTCGATCTTGCCGTGGGATATAACGACCTCCTCTTCCAGCAGTCTTACCGTCTCCTGTGTCTCGGCAAGCTTGGTCTGAGCATCGGTCTGTGCACGGCCTGCAGCGGTCACGCGCTCGTTCAAAGCCGCTGCCTCTGTGCGCAAAGCGGAGTTATCGCGCACGATGGGCGCTTTGGGCGCGATGGGCCGGGGTTGCTGTTCAAGCGACGTGAGTTCTTCCCGCAAAGCGTCGTAGGTGTGTTTTTGCCATGCGATGGAGACGGCGGGGACGAGGGCGATGACGGAGGCGAGCTTGACGGCGGTCTGTGCCATAAGGGTGGTGAGGGTGAGTGTCAGGGGTGTGACTACTGCCTCTTCGCTGCTACCGGCTGGCTTTCGTTTTCCTTTAGGACTTTGATGGCCTGCTCGATGATCTCATGCTGCCAAGCGCTCGCTTTCGCGATCAGCGCCCGGGACTTCGGGCGGAATTCGAGTTTGGGTGGTGTTGCGTTTTTGTTTTCCGCCATATCAATGGCCACACCGACAAGTTCTTGAACGCGCTTCATGGTGCCGTCGTCGTCATCAGATGCGCCGCCGAGAGCATAGACCCGGACGAGCGGCGCGTTTCCCGATCCGAGCACCCCGGATGCTCTGCCTCCAAAAGGATCAACCATCGCTTCCTTTGGCGCACTCGGTTCGTCTGGCCGCACCGGGTGGGGCGTCAGCAGCGCGAGTTGCGACCGCAGGTGCTTTCCCTCCACGCGAAGCTCCAAATCGTAATTCGGCTCTCCGCTGGTGCTGTCCGCGATGGGTGTCGTCTGCACGTCGGAGCGCAGGCCGGACAACTTGCCCCGCTCCATCAGAACCGCCTGCCACGGATGATCCACCGGCAGTTCAAATAGGAAGGTGCCATCACCGCTGGTCGGCCCTTCCGTGATGGTCGTGGAGCCTTCCATAACGAACGCGATAGTCTTTTGACCGATGGGCTTGCCGTCTTGATCGAGCAAGCGTCCGGTCACGATGGACGGAATCTTCGTTCTCTCACCATGTGGAATTCGATCCTTCCGGTCCATCGACTGCCGAAGATGTGATCTCGCCGCTGCCACCGTCGGATGATTCGAACCAAGCGTCTTGGTCAACGAGCCGCGCTGCCGTTCCAGCATTGAAGTCTGCCGCGATGATGCATCTAAACCGCCGGTCATGGGATCGACGGAACTGGAACGGCCGTTCGGATCAACTCTCTGATATGGGTCCGACTCCCCCGGCTTAAATTGACGCGGTGTATTCGGCGAGGCGGGCTTCACGTCAAGTGTCGCGCGACGCAGCGAGACGTCATCCACCTTTGGTCCCAACTTCGACTCTTGTTCCAGCATGACTTTGACAATCGTTCCCGGGACACCCCGAAGGAGTGCGGCCAACTGGCTGACTCCCATGCGCGTGGTGTCCACCTCCGGTCCATTGGCCTCGGCCACACTCAGAATGCGCTGGCCGGGCTTGATGGCATGAGCGAGCGCAGCCGGTGATCCGGGAAGAACCTGGCCAATGACGACATGGCCATTCTTCTCCGCGAGAGCGACCCCGATGCCGGTCAACATTCCCTCGTATCCGTCATTCAGCAATTGCCGCAGGTGCTCGCGGGCCGAGACCACGGTCGGATGATACTGCCCCAGCGTTTCGGACACGGTGTCGAGTTGCCGCTCCAGCTCTAATTTCTGCTGCGATGATATGCCGGGGGATGAACTCATCGCGGGAAGGACGGGCTGTTCTTGCGCTGATGGTTTCAAATCATCGGCGGCGAACAGTATTTGTGATGATCCCGCGCAAAGAAGCGCAGCGATGGCGGGGATGCAGAGGCGTTGTGTTTTCATAGTATATCGTTTGGTTTCATTTGGTTTGTCTTGGCTTGAAAAAGGAGGGATTGCATCGTTGGCGGTTTGCGACGGCGTAGCGGGTGGGGGTTCACCAACGCCGAAACAATGGCGAGCCAATGACCGCACCGGCGGTGACTCCCCAAGTGACGCCTGTCGGCAGGTCGTTCATGGCAGTGCCGCTGAGTGCTCCGATGACCGCGCCGATGCCAATTCCGGCGGTTTGCACGACCATGATGCGAGTGATTCGAGAGAGGGTGGTGGCATTTCCTGAGTCACCGCTGCTGGCTGGTCTCGAGGGTGGCGTGTTCATGGTTTTGTGGTGTGCGTGTTGCCGCTTAATCATTGCCGCCAAGGCGAATCAGCCGGCGAAGGCGATCAATCTGAGCCGCCAATTCGGCCCGCTTTGTCACTGGCACCAAAGCACCGGGAATCGGTGTCCAAGCGACACCTTTTTCATCAGACTGTGCGGGAAGGTTGTTGAGCTTTTGCAGCATGGTGGCCATGGCAAGGCGATAGGCGACCGCCTCATCCGAGGACACCCCTGGAGTGGCTTGGGCGGCTTCAGAACTCAAAGGAGTCAGCATCACGGTCATCCGCGCGCCTTCGCTGGCCTGAAGCTCGAGAAAGTAGTTCGGTGTGCCGCTTCGGGAATGCATGGGAGCTGCCGTGACGATGGGGGCAGAGCGCATGATTTCTTCCCCATCACGAATGACCACGACCTCCCATGGACGATCCAGTGGAGCGTCGAACGTGTGAATCAATCCAAGGTCATCCGTCTTGCCCGACGCGATATGAGCCCGAGCGCCTGATTTTCCCATGGTCGCCCCGGCTTCGATGAAGGCGACGGTCGTCAGAGGCATCGGCTTTCCGTCAGCGTCCAGCAGCAGACAGGTCACGGCGGCTGCGGAAACCCGTTTCGCTGCTCGCACCCGCACGGAGACTGGCACACGCTTCCCGTCGCGTTGGTGAATGTCTGCAAAGGTGAAAACGCCGTCCTTTTCCGAAATCTCTGCGTCCTTCCGAAAGATCAGTTCGCCGAACGGAACCGAGCCGTTGGGAGTGATCGCCACGTTGGTTGTGCTCTCGATTCCAGATTTGGGAGGGACCACCTTGTGAGCTGGAAAACCAGGAAGATTCCACGGCGGAGATGAGTTTTCGGACACGCGAAAAATGAAACCTTTGCCGACCGAGCTGTCTTCCAGCCGGAGGCTGGCGGATGCCTCAACACTCGCGGTAATCGTGTGCGACTTTTCAAACGCCCCCGCCGCCCAATTAGGCGACCCGTCGCCGACAAACAACACGATCTCCTCGCCTGCATTGACCTGGGCTTCGATGATCGCGGCTTGGTCGGACGTGAGAACCTTGAAAATTGCACCCTTCACCGCGACGAGATTGATTCCCACTTCGCCGGTCGTCAGTTCGCCAGACCATTCGTCGTCACTGCCGCGCTCCGGGTGGGGGCCGCTCCAGCGCGCGCTGAGTTGATAGTCTCCCGACGTGAGTTGAATGCTCGCCGTCTGCGGCGGCAGGAGAGTGTTGTCCTCCGTATCGAACCGGAGGATGAACTCTTTCACTTTGAAAAGATGCCGTGGCGGTAATTCGTAACGGTGGAACTCAGGATAGGCGCGGGTGCTCGTGATGCGTGCGGCGATGAGTTTGCCCGCGCTGTCCTCCGCGGAAACGGACAGGCCCACATCCGCACTGCCGCATTCCTGAAACTTCGCGCGGTGCGTGCCAGTGTTCTCCAGCCACACTTCCACCTTTACGTCGCCACCGATGCGCGCATCGCCGTTAACGCGAAGACCAGCGCGAAGGCCGTCCCGTGCGTCTCCCCACGCTGGCGGCACTTTCCATTTCATCGCTTGAGGCGGAAAGCCGACCCGCTCGAATGATGGCGACGATGCCTTGGGAGTCGTTGAAGTCCCGTGACCAGTACGCAGTCGTTGGAGATCGAGTTCCGCAGCGAGCTTGCGTTGCATTTCCTGATCGACGGCTTCGCGGTCGAGCTTCCCTTGGCTGTAAAGCGCTTCCTTCGCCTCCCATAGCTTCGTGGCCGTGTTTAGGCGCGCCTCGGCCTGCTTCAATGGATCGCTCCTCGCTTCGACGAGCGCCAGCGCGCCCTCGGCTTCGATCACCTCAAGATTGTTTCCACTGCCAGCCTCCATCCGGCTTTGAGCAAGTTGGACCCGTTCTTTCGCCATTCGGATCAGCACCTTTTCAGCGTCGTCGGGCTTGCCTGCGTCGGCCAATAGATCGGCCTGTTCCAAATCGGTGAAACGGAAAGGTTGTGGATGCCGTGTTCCACTAACCTCATCTCCCGGTCGCTGTTGGACAGCCCTTGCCATCAGGCAGGCTTCGACGTGCTCTGCCAATACTTCAGGATCGCGTGCGACAGCGATTGTGGGAAACAGGTCCAATTGAGCCATAGTGCCGTCGTCATGCAGGACCAGCACGCGGCCTTTCCCCAGATCGTATTCCGTGCCATTTACTCGCAGTTTGTCTGGATCCACAGCCGAGCGGCGATAGTCAAAGATTTCTCCATTCTTTAGCTTCACGACGCCCGCATCCCCCTTGGATTGAGTTTGGGTGTTATGCGGGCCAGACCATGTCGTTTTGAAGTCGCCCGTGTGGTAGAAGACATAGTCGAGATTCGTCGCGTGCTGCCTGACCATCACGGAATGCCCATTGCGACTGATGTGCGCCGCGGTGGGGAAATCGTCGGGAGCTGCCAGTGCCGCCGCCCGCCGCGCTGCTTGCGCGGAGTCTTCGGCCCGTTTCGCGCGGTTTGACAGATATGCCATGACCACCCCTCCGAACACGGCCATAGCGACGAGCACCAGGACAAGCAGGACTCTGAGGCAGCCAATACGCGAAGGTGAGGCAATCGCTGCATTCGACACAGGCTCGCGCCGTTCACGGCGGTGCAGGATCGCCTGCCGGGTGAGATAAAGCACAACGCTCAGGTCAGCCACGAGCAAGCCGATGCCCGCGATGAGCCCTGTCGCATCGTGGGAGTGCTTTGCGCCATCGATCAGGGTCTGTGCAATCCACGCAGCCAGGGGTATGAACACGGCGGCGGCGACCAGCGTGGTTTTCGCCAGCGAAGAGGCGGTTCTGGAAAAAATGTTTGCCGGCGATTCGGGCTGGACGGCGCTGGAGCCGACCGCCGACGCACCGCTGCGGTAGCGAAACAGAATCCACCCAGCAACCACCGGAAAAAGTCCGAGCATCCAAACGGAATGCAAGGGCGACCTCACCGCTGCTGTCGGCCAACTGGATCGCATGGGCAAGTGGAGCCAATGGGCACCAAACAAAAAGGTCGATGATGCGACAAATCCTACCGCAAGCAGGAACATGAGTCCGCGTAATGCCGAGATGCGGTGGCGCAGATTCCAAAGCATTAATGCCGCGACCGAGATGGTTAGCGCCGTCACGCCGCTCAAGGCAAATCCCACCCCGCTCCAGTCTGACAGGATGGCGGTCGCCGGCATCCAGATGCTGAGACCGAGCGCGGCACCGAAGATCGACCAGCCGCTCCACTCGGAACGCGTGTCTCCAATCGGAGTTCCGTCCGACGGTTCGGCAGCGCTGGTCACCCCGCCTCGGAAGGCGAGCCAGGTGAGGAATCCCATCGCGGCCGCGATGGCGAGAGGGAAGAGGAGATAGCTGAAACCGTAATTCGCCACGACCACATGCGCCGGCGTGGTCACGGTCTCAATCGGCGGAAGCGTGGGACGGAGAAAAAGAATCAGCCCAACAAGAATCAGCCCGACCGCGAACAGTGCAGCGGGGATAAGCGGGGCGGCGGGATTGCTCCCCGGAATCCCCAGCTGGTCGCCCGGGGTGAAAGTTGGTGCATTGCCCGAGGCAGCGGTGACGGCCTCGCGGATCGCGGCGGACCATTCGGCGACGTGCGCATTGTAGGTCCAAGGGAGTGCAATCCACCCGACCGTCGGCGAAAGCAGGAGCTTCTTGCGCTCGCCACCCTCTTCATAAGTCACGCACAGAAGATCAAGGCCCACTGGGTTGACTGCGCGCGGCAACTTTCCGACGCTCAGATCGCGGATCGCCGGTAGCGGTATGATTGTGTTCGTCCCTGCTCGCGAATGGGTGAGTTGGCCGTCGTCGAGGAGAAGCTGGCCGCGCGTGAGAAAATGCAGGAACTGCCCTTCGGCCGTCGCGAGCCGCTCAGGCGTGGAGAGGGTGCTGAATCCCGCTTTGATGAGGCGCGAGGGATTGGAGGCGGCGGCAGCCCGTTGCGGTCCGCTCCCCCCGGACTCAAAAACCGCCGCCTCGACCTGCGTGCGAAATTCGACCGCCGTGGCAAAGCGCAGCTCTGGCGATTTCTCCAAGGCACGGAGGACAATCTCATCGATGCGCACGTCCACCAGCACGCGTTTGGAGGGCGGTTGCAGTTTGTCGGCTGGTAACTCGCCGGTGAGCATCTCGTAGAGCACTACCCCGAGGCTGTAGATGTCCGCGCGATGATCGGTGACGCCGTGCTCCTTCTGCTCCGGGGCCATGTATTGTGGCGTGCCGCCGGCGAGCGTAGCGCGACTTTCCAAAGTCGCCTCTGGCTGAGTGGCGGTCGCGAGATTGGAATCTCGCGCTACGAGTTTCGCGATGCCGAAGTCCGCGATTTTCACGCGGCCCTCTTTGTCCAGCAGGAGGTTTTCCGGTTTGATGTCGCGATGCACGATGCCGTGCTCGTGCGCGTATTGCAGCGCCTCGCACACTGGTGGCACGATGGCCAGCGCCTGCTCCGGCGTGAATCGGCCCGCTTTCATCGCCTGGCGCAGGTTCACCCCATCCACGAATTCCATCAGCAGGTAGAAAAACCCGCCCGCCTGCCCGAAGTCGTAAATCGTTACGATGTTTGAGTGGCTGAGGGCCGCGAGGGCTTTCGCTTCCTGCTCGAATCGCACCGCAAATTTTGCGTCGGCGACCCGCTCCGGGGCGAGGAGTTTCAAAGCAGCGAGGCGATTTAACGATTTCTGCCGCGCCTTATAGACCACGCCCATCCCGCCGCGACCCAGGCATTCGATGATTTCGAGCTGCGGAAAGTGCGGGGCCAGTTCCTCGGGAGCGAGCGGCGGCTGAGCGGCTGAAGCGTCCTCATCGGTAAACGTATCCGTACCGAGATTCATCGCCGCCAGGCATCGCGGGCACAACCCTTGCGGGGCGTCTGACGGGAAAGGCGCGCCGCATTTTGAGCACTTCGGCGATTCAGCGGAATTCATCGCAGTTCTAGTTAAGCAAAGCCGTGCGGTTGTTACAGAATTCTAGGCTCGACTCAGGACCGCGACGAGATGGCGAAGCTCTTCGTCCACGTCCTCACCTTCAGCTACGGTGTGAGCGATCATCTCCCGAAAGAGCTGGCGAAACCGTTTCCTCATACGGTGGATCGCCACGCGCGCCGCGCCTTCGCTGCTGCGCAAAATGGCAGCCAATTCACCGTAGGGAATCTCGCCTCGATCCGCCGCGAGCCACGGTTTCAAACACTCGAATTCCTCCGATTTTCCCGCCTCCGCGAAATCCGCTCCGAGTCGTTGGAGGGCCTGATCGAGCAGGGTCATGGCCCAGCGCCGCTCGAAGATTTCGTCCGGCGCGAGCACCGTCACGGGCTCGCCGGCGTAGCGTTGCTCCGCGTCCGTGGTATCGAGTGGCAACGGGCAAATTGTTCCACCCCGTTTTTGCGCAGTCGCGCGGTGCCATTCGTTGGCCATAAATCGCTTGAGGGCCATGAGCAGGAAGGTTCGAAACCGCCCGTTGTCCGGCGATGCGGCGAGCAACCAGCCCTTCTCGAGCAGTCGCGCGAAAAACTCCTGAGTCAGATCCTGGGCATCATGCGGCGTCTGCCCGACGCGCCGGACGTAAGCATAAAGCGGATACCAATAGCCGCGGCACAAGGTTTCCAATGCCTGTCTGGAATCCGATGATGGTTCGCTGCGCGCCTTGAGCACGACGGACCAACGGGTCGTCACGAAGAGCGGTGCGGGAGATGTGGAGCGAGGCACGAGGAGCGGTTGATGGAGGAAACATAAGGAACAGCCGGGGTTTGTTACAGCGCCGAGTCAAATTGGGAGTCGCTTCCCAGCCGTCGTTCAACACCCGACTAAGGACCTCGATGCCGCCGGGTATTCGCTCAGCATGCCGCCCCGCAACCGCCTCGTTTCCGATACATGGAAGGGCTGGCTGACGACGTTTGCGTTTATGGTTGCGACTGGTGCGTTACTTTTTGAGGCGATGCCTAGTGCGGCTGCGGCCAGCGAGGCGGCTTCGCCGGATGATGTGCGGTTTTTCGAGGAAAAGGTGGCACCCGTGTTCGAGCAGCGCTGTTTCAAATGCCATTCCCACGAGGCGGGAAAAATGAAGGGCGGATTGACGCTCGATTCACGGAGCGGCTGGGCCTCCGGTGGCGACGACGGGCCGGCGGTGATCCCGGGTGACGTCGAGCAGAGCCTCCTCGTGCGTGCGATCCGGCACACGGATCCGGAATTGAAAATGCCAAAGGAAAAGCTGCCCGACGCGGAGATCGCGGTGCTCGAGGATTGGGTGAAACGCGGCGCGCCCGATCCGCGCGAAACTCTGCCGGCGCCGTACGCTGTGAAAGGGAATGGTGACTGGTGGTCGCTGAAACCTCTCGTACGCCCCGAACTCCGCCTTCCGAGTTCCGCCTTCCGAAATCCGATCGACGCCTTTATCCGCGCGAAGCTCAACGAGACGCCGCTCACGCCATCCCCCGAAACCGATCGGCAAACTTTGATTCGGCGCGTGTCGATCGATCTGACCGGGCTGCCGCCGTCACCTGAGGAAGTCGCGGCATTCGTCGGTTCCACCGACCCGCAGGCATACGAGAACCTTGTCGATACGCTGCTCGCCTCGCCGCATTACGGTGAGCGATGGGCGCGGCATTGGCTCGATGTGATCCATTTTGCCGACACGCACGGCTTCGAGCATGATGTGCTGCGCCCGAATGCGTGGCGTTATCGGGATTACGTGATTGAAAGCTTGAATCGCGATACGCCGTGGCCGCGGTTTATTCGTGAGCAACTCGCGGCGGACGTATTTTTCCCGGACGAGCCTCAACTTACGGCCGCCCTCGGTTTTCTGGGTGCGGGTCCCTACGATATGAGCGCAGCGGGGACCGCTCCGAAGGCCTTCGAGTATGTCGATCGCGATGACATGGTCACGCAAACGATGGCAGCGTTTGTCAGCACGACGGCGAATTGCGCCCGCTGCCATGACCACAAATTCGATCCGATCCCGCAGGAGGATTACTTTGCCTTGCAGGCGGATTTCGCCGGCATCGGCAAAGGGGATGTTGCGTTCGACGAGGAAATCTCGACAACCCGGCAGCGGGCGCGTTGGAAAGCATTGGAGAAGGCAGCCGAAGAAGCGAATGGCGAAATCTTGCTCACGGCCGAGAACGAAGAATTCGTTGCCAAGTGGGAAGTGCAACACGTGAGCGCGGCGCCATGGGAGCCGGTTGAAATCGAAACGTTCCTCTCGACGAACGGATCGGTTCTGACACGGCAGACGGATGGCGGCGTCCTTGCCAGCGGTCCGCGACCGGACGTCGATACGACCGTGCTGACGTTTGCCACGAGGCGGTCGAGGGTTACTGCGCTCCGGCTCGATTTGCTCACCGATGATTCGCTCCCGGCGAAAGGTCCTGGCCGTGCGGACAATGGCAATCTCCATCTCACGGAATTTGAAGTGCAGGTCTTTCGCCCGGAAGGATCGCAACCCGAGCCGCTGAAATTCCGTCGCGCCACGGCGGACTTTGATCAGGTCGGATTCGACGTGACGAAAGCGATCGACGGGGATTTGAAAACATCGTGGGCCATTCATCCGCGCGTTGGTGAACCGCATCACGCGATTTTTGAACTCGCGAATCCCATCGAGGTCGAGGCCGGCACGAAGGTTGTCGTGACTCTCAAACAATTGCAGGGCGGCGCGCATCTCATCGGACGTCTCCGGCTTTCCGCCACGGACGCACCGGGCGACGCTGTCATCGCGCTTCCGGCGTCGGCGGCTGAAGCCATTGCGATTCCGCCAGAGCTGCGTACTACCGAACAGCGCATCGCGCTGGCAGCGCCGTTGCTGCGCCGGCGGGCGGACGACGAGATCGCGCGGCTGCCGGTGCCGGCAAAAGTCTTCGCGGCGGCAAGCGCCGCCGAGAACGAGCGGGGCACCATTACGTATGCCCAGCCGAGGGTGATCCACCTGCTCAAGCGAGGCGATCTGGACAAGCCCGAGGCCGAGGTGGGGCCAGGCGCCCTTTCGGCCGTGACCGCATTGGCAAGGCGATTCGATGAAACGATCGGCCAGCCCGAGGGCGCACGCCGCGCCGCGCTCGCGAACTGGATCGCCGACGTGCAGAATCCGCTGACCTGGCGCAGCATCGCGAATCGCATCTGGCAATATCACTTCGGGCGTGGTCTGTGCGATACGCCCAGCGATTTTGGCCGCATGGGCGGAGTGCCTTCCCATCCGGAATTGCTCGACTGGCTCGCGGCCGAGCTGCGTGACAGTGGCGGCTCGCTCAAACAACTGCACCGTCTCATCGTCACTAGCGCCGCCTATCGGCAATCATCGGCCGATCGTTCCGAGGCGGCGGCGATCGACCCCGACAACCGTTTGCTTTGGCGAATGAATCGTTCCCGTCTCGATGCGGACACGTACCGTGACACTGTCCTCGCGGTTTCCGGACAGCTCGATCCGAAAGCGGGCGGTCCTGGTGTCGGACACTTTAAGACGAGTCCCGGTCCGCAATCGACGCCGGTGGTCGATTACACTGCGTTCGATTGGGATAGCCCGGGTGCGTCGCGCCGCAGCATCTATCGCATCGTTTGGCGCGGCATTCCGGATCCCTTCATGGACGCGCTCGACTTCCCCGATATGGGATTGCTCTCACCGGTCCGCGGGTTTTCCGCCTCACCGCTGCAAGCGCTCGCGCTTCTCAACAATGAATTCGTGCTGCACGGGAGCGAAAAACTAGCCGCGCGTCTGGCTGTGCCTGGCTCCGGCACCGGCGATCAGGTGCGGGCCGCCTTTCACCTGGTCCTGCTGCGCGAACCAACGGCGGACGAGCTCGCTGATTTCTCGTCCGTCGCCGATCAACATTCGCTCGCGGCCGTGTGCCGGATTTTGCTCAATAGTAACGAATTTCTCTTCGTCGATTAATGATGAATTCTCCGTTTGCTCACAACTCGCGCCGCCATTTCCTGAACCAGCTCGGCGGTGGTCTGGGCAGCATTGCCCTGGCGCGGTTGCTCGTGCGGGAGGGCAGGGGAGACGGACCATTTGCGCCGCGCCCAGAGTTCAACGGCGGGTTGCACCATCCAGCCAAGGCCAGGCGCGTGATTCAGCTCTTCATGAATGGCGGCGCGAGTCCGATGGATACCTTCGATTACAAGCCCGAACTCGAGCGGCTGCACGGTCAGATGATTGGTCCGAAAGAGAAGCCCGAAGGTCAGACAGGGGCGCCGGGTGCAGTCATGAAAAGTCCGTTCGCCTTTGCTCAGCACGGACAATCCGGACGGTGGGTGAGCACCGTTTTTCCTCAGCAGGCGAAATGGGTGGACGAGATGGCGTTTCTGATGGCGATGACCACCAAGACCAATGTGCACGGGCCGGGCAGCTACATGATGAATACGGGTTTTCTCCTGCCCGGATTTCCATGCATGGGTGCGTGGATTTCCTATGCGCTCGGGAGTCTTTCGGACAATCTACCGGACTTTATCGTGCTGCCGGACGCACGCGGTTTGCCCTACAATCAGCGCGGTAATTTTAGCGCGGGGTTTTTGCCAGCGCGGCATCAGGGGACCGTGATCAATGCCAATGCCGCGCCGCCCATTCCGGATTTGTTTGCCGACAATCGGCATGCATTCGCCAGCGGGGCGGCGGACGCTGACGCCCTCGCATTGTTAGCGAAGTTCAATCGCGCCCACGCCGCCACCCATCCGGGAGACAGCCGACTCGAGGCCCGCATCGCCTCGTGCGAACTCGCTGCGAAAATGCAACTGAGCGCTCCGGAAGCATTTGATCTCGCCCGGGAAAGCGACGCCACGCGGCGTGACTATGGGCTCGATGATCCAGCGACCGCCGACTTTGGCCGGCGCTGTCTACTGGCGCGGAGGTTGATCGAGCGCGGCACCCGCACCGTGCAAGTGTGGAGCGGCCCGCAGGGGGCGACGCAGAATTGGGACAATCACGGCAACATTCAGACCGAACTCCCGCCCATCGCCGCCAGCGTGGACCAGCCGATCGCGGCGTTGCTCGGGGATTTGAAAGGACGCGGTCTGCTCGACGACACACTCGTCATTTGGACCACGGAATTCGGACGCACCCCGTTCGCGCAATCGAGTTTTGGGCGCGACCACAACGGCGGTAGTTTTGTCACCTGGCTCGCGGGTGCCGGGATTCGGAAGGGCGTGGCGTACGGTCAAAGTGACGATCTCGGTTTCAAGGCGGCCGACGGCATTACCTATTGTTACGACTTACACGCGACCATCCTGCACTTGCTGGGCATCGACCATACCCGCCTCAACTTTCGCACGGCGGGCGCCGATCGCCGCCTGACCGATGTACACGGTCATGTTGTGCGGGAAGTTCTCGCCTAGAGCGCTTCGGATTCTGGCGCAGATGAAACGTCTTTGTTCGATCTCGTCGAAGATTTGGGCTCGGTACCAAGCGGCCAGCCGAACGAAGGATGACCGACCAGTGGCGAACGTGATTCCTTCCGAAGGGATCGGGGGCCGAACGATTGGGTGGGCGGCCCCGCACGTCCATCAAGGTCGACAATTCAGACTCACCTTGTATGATCGAAAGGCGTGCGTTTATGCATTGGATAGCTCTCCCGGAAATCCGCCGTTCAACGTCAACACGGTGGACGCTTCGAGGCGCGTGACGGCGTGTGGCCAAGAAGACCTTTGCCGATGAACGAAGTCACACGAATTCTTACCTCGCTGGATAAGGGAGAACTCGGCGCGGCGGACGAATTGCTCCCGCTGGTGTATGACGAATTGCGCCGTTCGGCCGCCGCGAAGCTGGCGTGCGAAGCTCCCGGTCAAACCCTCCAACCAACCGCGCTCGTCCATGAGGCCTGGCTGCGGTTGGTCGGCGACGAAAGTCAAAGGTGGAATGGGCGGGCGCACTTTTTCGGGGCGGCGGCGGAGGCAATGCGGCGAATCCTGATCGAGAATGCGCGACGCAAACGCGCGGCGCGTCACGGAGGCGGGCAGGCGCGCCTTAATATCGCCGACGTGGAGCTCGCCGCGGTTCCGAAAGACGATGAGTTGTTGGCGGTCCATGAAGCGCTGGAGAAATTCGCCGAGTTCGACAAGCAGAAGGCCGAACTGGTCAAGCTCCGATACTTCGTGGGATTCACAACCGAAGAGGCCGCCGAAGTGCTCGGCATTTCCATCCCCACGGCTGATCGTTGGTGGAATTTTAGCCGTGCTTGGTTGTTTGAGGAAATCGGGCGCGAAAAGAATCATTGATAGAATTTCGCGCACTATTTCGCACGAAAGAGCTGTGAATCGTCACCTGCATGGCCGAATCTGATCAACGTGAGGAAGCGGTCTTCGACACGGCATTGAAACTCCCTCCGGACCAGCGCGCGGCCTATCTGGGGCGGGCCTGTGCCGAAGTCGCCGGACTCCACAAGCGTGTGGAAGATCTGCTGGGAGCTTTCGAGCGCGCCGGTGGTTTCATGAACCAACCCGCAGTAGCCACGCCTGATCACACCGTGCGGACCTTAGTTCCACTTTCCGAAAAACCGGGCGACCGCGTTGGCCGCTACAAACTCCTCGAACAAATCGGTGAAGGCGGTTGCGGGGTCGTTTACGTGGCGGAACAGGAAGAGCCCGTGCGCCGCCGCGTCGCACTCAAAGTTATCAAGCTGGGCATGGACACCAGGCAGGTCATCGCCCGCTTCGATGCCGAGCGACAGGCGCTGGCCATGATGGATCATCCGAACATCGCCAAAGTCCTTGACGCGGACGCGACTGAAACCGGCCGCCCCTACTTCGTCATGGAACTGGTGCACGGCATCAAGATTACGGATTATTGCACGCAGAACCACCTTCCGCCGCGCGCACGGCTGGACCTCTTCATTCAAGTTTGCCGCGCGATTCAGCACGCGCATCAAAAGGGCGTCATCCATCGAGATACCAAGCCCTCGAACATCCTGGTCACCTCCAACGATGGCGTGCCCGTGCCGAAGGTGATTGACTTCGGCATCGCCAAGGCCACGCAGGGCCGCCTGACCGACCAGACGGTCTATACCGCCTTCGAACAATTCGTCGGCACGCCGGCCTACATGAGTCCCGAGCAGGCGCAGTTGAGCATGCAGGACATTGATACGAGGACTGACATCTACAGTCTCGGGGTGCTGCTCTACGAACTGCTCACCGGCAAAACCCCGTTCGACGCGAAAGAACTCTTATCCAAGGGTCTCGACGAAATGCGCCGCACCATCCGGGAAGTCGAGCCGGTCAAACCCAGCACACGGCTGACGCAGGAATTTGCAGCAGCGGAGGTCAGCCCGCTCAAGTTTCACCGGGGCGACGAGGGAAAAGTTCGAGCCGACTCACGTCGGCTGCTACAGGAGGTGCGTGGCGATCTGGACTGGATTGTGATGAAGTGCCTGGAGAAGGACCGCACGCGGCGTTACGAGACGGCCAACGGCCTCGCGACCGATATCCAACGGCACATCAACAACGAACCCATTGTCGCCCGACCGCCGAGCAGGTTCTACCGGGTCCAAAAATCAATTCAGCGGAACAAGTTTGCGTTCGGTTCAGCAGCCGCTGTGGCACTCGCGTTGCTGATTGGCCTGGCGGTTTCGGTGGAGATGGGTATCAAGGCGCGACGCGAAGCTGCGAAAAGCCGACACGTTGCACAGTTTCTTGAAGACACACTTAATGGGGATTACCCAAGTGTTGAACTCGGTCGCGATCCGACCCTCTTACGGGAAATTGCCGCCAACGCTTCCGTCCGGATCCAGTCCAAATTGAAGGACGAACCTGAGGTTGCCGCGGAAATCGAGCTGGTTTTGGCCAACGTCTATCGGCGTCTGGGCGAATATGACAAGATGGCGGAATCAGTGCAGGCGGCGATTCGGCTTACATCCGGAAACATTGGAAAGGAGGCTTTGCCTCACGCCGACGAATTATTACGTCTTGGCGGCGCGCTTCGGCGCGCGGGCCGGTTGCCGGAAGCTGAATCAGCCCTCGTCCAATCGGTCGCGATCTTCCGTCACGAGCTTGGAAACGACTCAATTAAAGTCGCTAACGCGCTGATCGCACTCAACATAGTCCTGGAAAATGAAGGCCAACACGCTGAAGCAGAACGCGTCATTCGCGAGGCTATCACCATCGGTGCGAAATTGTCTCCAGATCGGGATCAAATGGACCTGGCGTCGAGTTATGAGCGATTGGGTCGGACTATTCTGACATCGGGCTCAACCAACCGGCTGCCTGAAGCCGAAGAAGCCCTGCGCAAGGCACTCGCGATGGAAACCCGGCTTGCCGGAGAGAAGCTTCCGCGTTTGGTATTCCCCCACTGGACAATTGCTCAGGTCCTCGAACAACAGGCCAGATTGTCAGAGGCAGAGGTGCACTATCGGGCTGCGGCTGAGCTCGCTCGAAGCTCGCCGGGAATGTCGAAGGATCAAAGGGCATTTTTTATTCTGGAGTTGGGCCGCTTCCTCGGTCGCGTCGGCAAGCAACAGGAATCATCGGCTACGATCAGTGAATCCCAGGCTCTCAGTTCCGCGCCCCACCTGTAAGCCGCATAGCGCGTTCACAGATGATTCCGGAAATCTTGCTTTCGGGTGATAGGTTTCGCTTCCCGATTTCGCACTGTGGGGTGAATGAAACTTCTGAATCTGATTTCCGCCGGATTTGTTCTCTCGCTCGTCCTGGCAACCGGCGCACCCGGCGCCAATAATTTCACCTCCACCGGCAACCTCAGCTACCCGCGTTACGAGCACACGGCTACCCTGTTATCCAACGGCAAGGTGCTCGTCACGGGAGGCCTCTACTACGATCCCAGCAGTGAGGGATCCCCGCAAGTAAACCTCAACAGCGCCGAGCTCTACGATCCGGCCACCGGCCTCTGGTCGCCCACTGGCAGCCTCGCTGCCGGCCGCGAGCTTCACACCGCTACCCTGTTGCCCAACGGCAAGGTGCTTGTTGCGGGGGGCTTGAGCTCGGGCGCGTATACTATCGTGCTTTCCAGCGTGGAGTTGTATGACCCGGCCACCGGCATCTGGTCACCCACCGGTGGCCTCGCCAGCCGACGCGTCGGTCACACCGCCACGCTGCTGCCCAACGGCAAGGTGCTGTTCGTGGGAGGCGCCTCACCCATTATTGACGGCCGCACCGTCAGTAGCGCCGAGCTCTATGATTCGGCGACCGGCGCCTGGTCAGATGGTGGCAACCTCGTGTATAACCGCTCCGGTCACACGGCCACGCTGCTGCCCAACGGCAGGGTGCTCGTCGCCGGGGGCTCAGGCATCAGCAGCGCAGAGCTGTTTAATCCGGTCACCGGCACCTGGTCGCTTACCGGCAACCTCGGCGCCGCGCGGTCCGGTCACACAGCCACGCTGCTGCCCAACGGCAGGGTGCTCGTTGCGGGGGGGAGTTCTTCCAAAACGGAAGCGGTACTGTCGCGATCGGCAGCGCCGAACTATACGATCCCGCTACCGGCCTCTGGTCGCCCACCGGCAGCCTCGGCACCGCGCGCTCCGGTCATACAGCCACGCTGCTGCCCAACGGCAAAGTGCTCGTCACAGGGGGCGGCGGCAGCGGCTCCCTCGACAGCGCTGAGTTGTACGATCCGGCCAGCGGTACGTGGTCATTCACCGGCAACCTCGCCACCTACCGCGACAGACATTCCGCCACCTTGCTGGCCGACGGCAAGGTGCTCATCGCCGGGGGCTTCGGCGACATAAGTGCAGAGCTGTATGATCCCGGGGTGTTTGTCCCGAGCACCGGCGACGACTGGACACCGCCGGAAACAAGTGTCATTCCGCCGGCCCTGGTGACTTTGGACGCATTTGCAACAACGGGCGGGAAGGGGGCCAACCCGAACGGTCCGTTGGTGGTTGGACTGGACGGCGCCTTGTATGGCTCGACTTTACATGGCGGCGCCAACGGCACGGGTACATTGTTCCGAGTCACCACCAGCGGTGCATTCACCCAGCTGTATGATTTCAGCCGCACCGACGAGGGTCCGGGCGGCCCGCTGGCCATGGGGCCGAACGGTGCACTGTTTTGCGCTGGGGCGGTTGGCGACGAGAACTCATTCGGTAATTTCGCCTCCTTCCCCACGCTCTTTCGACGGACGACTGATGGCACGGTCGTTCCGTACTACATGTTTTCGCTTCTGCAGTTTGGCGGCCTCAGCGCGCTCATGTCGGGGCCGGACGGCGCGCTGTATGGGTTGTCCTATTCTCACAATAGCGCTGCCTATCCCAGCGTTTTCCGATTGGCGTCCGATGGCACGGCCACCAACCTTCATGATTTCAACGATACGGCTGGAGGCACTGGGAACGTGGACTTGGTGGCAGGGGTCGACGGCGCCTTATACGGATCGACGGCGGGTGGTGGCGCCCAAAAAAGGGGAACCCTCTTCCGACTCACCACCGGGGGCGCGTTCACCAAGCTGCATGATTTCAAAAGCGCGGACGGTCGATATCCTGCGGCACCGATGGTGTTAGGGCCCGATGGCGCGTTGTACGGCTCGACCATGGGCGGCGGCACGAAAAAATTGGGAACTCTTTTCCGACTCACCACCGGTGGAGCGTTCACCAAGATTCATGATTTCAAAGGGACGGACGGACGGCATCCGACGGTCCCGCTGGTGGTGGGTCCCGATGACGCATTGTATGGAGCGACTGTGTTTGGCGGCACGCAAAGAAAGGGAACCCTTTTCCGACTCACAACCGCCGGCGAGTTCACCAAGCTTCATGACTTCAACGGCGTGGACGGCACCAATCCATCGGTGCCACTGGTGGCGGGACCCGATGGCGCGTTGTATGGGATAACCCCCGGTGGCGGCGCCAGTAACAATGGCACTCTTTTCCGGCTGTCCACCGGCGGAGCATTCACCAAGCTTCATGACTTTAACGGCGTGGACGGCACGACGCCAGGTCCGCTGGTGGTAGGACCCGACGGCGCGTTGTATGGGTCAACTTCTGGTGGCGGCCCTCATGGCGGGGGCATACTCTTCAAGCTCGTGCTCGATTCTCCCCCTTGATCAGGCGCATGAGCGCCATTCACGCGGCGCTTATTAAGGCAGGAGCGCAACAGCGTTGGGCAACATCTCCGGGCTCGGGATATCCATTGGTGCAGTTTGCAGTGTGTTGCCGGCCACGGGGCTGCACGCGATCATCCTTCATCTGCTGGGCATCGATCATACCCGCCTGACCTTTCGCACGGCGGGCGCCGATCGCCGCCTGATCGATGTACACGGTCATGTTGTGCGGGAAGTTCTCGCGTAGTGCGCGACAACGGGGGGCGACGACCCGCCACACTCAGCGGCTCGGCCCAGATATCGAGTGAGAGCCACCGATACGGGGAGTTGCCGAGAGCTTGGGATGAGCTTTGCTCACGCATAAACCTCCCCCATGAGAATGAAATCGTCCCTCGCGTGTCTCCTTCCCGCCGTCGTCATCGTCGCCTTGGTCGGGGCGAGCGAGCATACATTTGCTCTGGCGGACGATTTTAATGACGGCAATGACAACGGTTGGATGCGGTACGATCCGCTGGCAGCGGTGGGCGCGGACGCTGCGGTCTTTAGCTTTCCCGACGGTGGCTATCGCATCCAGGCTTCGGTTTCGCCGGACGAAGGGACGCTGGGGCCGGGCCGGGCGGCCAGTTTTCGGCCGGACGGTGTGTTCGATCAATTCTTTGTTCAGGTGGATGTGACCGCTTGGGACGTGGCTCTGAAGCAAGCTTTCGGCGTCACCGCGCGGATGACGCAAATTGGGCTGGGGACAACCAACGGTTATGGCCTGGTCTATACGACGGACTCAGATGACTTCCTCCTCGGGCGCATCGATGGCGAAGCATTCGAGACCCTCGATACAACCAGCCTTTCGCTCAATCTCGACGATGACTATCGCTTCGTCTTTAGCGGGATGGGCGCTGATCTTACAGGGATGATTTTCAATCTCGCAGATCTGAGCACTCCACTGGCAACCCTCGCCGCGTTCGATGCAAACTACGAGAGCGGCATCACCGGTGTGCTCGTGGCGGCAGACGGCGCTCCTGGCACGGCGGATGCCACCTTCGATAATTACATCGCCAACGTTCCCGAACCTTCGACTGCTGCCTTTGTCCTGGGCGGGTCCGTCTTTGCCATCCGCCGGCGTCGGAGAACGGTTATTACGGTTTGAGGCGCAGTTTCATCAGCCGCTGATTTCCGCGGTCATAAACCACAGCGCGCGCGCCACGGGCGGCGATGGTTTCCGGCGCGTTGAGTGTCGAGAGATCGTCGCCGGGCTGGTCGGCCGTTCCGAATGTGGCGAGCGCTTTGCCCGTTCCAAGATCGAAGCAGAGCACGCGCTGGCGATGGGTATCCGCGACCCAGAGCCGGCCCGCATCGGACGCGAGTGAAATCGCTTCGCCGAATTTCTCGCCGGCCGTCGCGCCCCAGGAATTCCAGCGCCGCGTCTCGATCCAGTCCGCCGCACCGTCCGGCGCAAACTCGATCACCCAACCGTCCGCCGCCGCGAGCAAGGTATTTTCGTCCCGCACGGCGAGAGCGGTCCAGGTCCGGACGGGCGCTGAGGTCTTCAAAGTTACCGACCCTGCGTCGCTCATGTAGCGTCCGTCGGTCGAGAGATTGAACGAAAGGGCCTCGCCTGCGGCGTCGAGAACGAGCAGGAGCAGTCGATCATCGCGGCGATAGACGGCGGAGCCGCGCGTGTCCTGGAGCGGAAGCGTGGTCGCCTTTTCGATCCGCTGGACCTGAGCTTCCTTCGTCAGCTTTCCGGAAACGATGGCGGGCTTTCCCCAAAGATTTCCCGGTGCAATCATCGTGTCGTCATTGAGCACCACGGCCTGGCCGATGCCGGGGAAATCCGGCGGATTGATTCCGAGCCGCATCGGTGAGGCGGGGCCGTCATCCCAGCGCCAGGTGCCGGCGAGATGCCAGATGTTGCCCGCGCGATCCAGGGCGAGTCCATGGCAATAGGGAACACAGCCGATCCGGCGGAAGATTTCGAACTGCTGTCGATCGTCCTGCCATTCGAGCAATTGGGGACTACCGTTCACGCTCGAAACGGCGAAGAGATTGTCTCGCAGCTTCGCCATTCCCCGTCCGATGAAGAGGTCGGCGTTTTGATCCAGATGCCCGATAAACGAGCCCGACGAACCGCCCAGCACCACGCCGGGCGCGGGATCCATCGTTGCGGTGAAACGTCGAATCGTGGTGTGCCACACGTGCCCGAACCAATGGTCATCGAGAAGCTGTGCACGGTCGCCGGGCCGCCCTTTCGGCCAGCCATCCGCGATCTCAGCGCCGTTGATGAATTTCCGCAGGCGGTCGCCCGTTGTCACATAAACCGCGCCGTCCGGCCCGAGTTCCACCTCGCCCGCGCCGTGGACCGTCGTCACCGGATGCTTCGCACCGGTCTCGATGTCGAAAAGGAAAACCTCATCCTTGCTATGCATGGCGAGTTGCGTGCCATTGGCATGCGTGGAAATCGCGTCCGCACTCACGTTCAGCGGCTGTGCCTCGCTGCCTGCTGGAGCTGTGACTGACAGAGTGAAAAGCGCGTTGCGGATGAGCAGCACGAGAGTATCTCCAACGAGCGTGAGTTCGTCGCCGTCGCTCACTTCCTTGGAGATGCGATACGTCCCGAGCAGGCGCCCATCGAGGGCATAGCGGTTCAGGGTGCCGGCTCCTCCCCGGTCCCACAGACCACCGAAGCGATCGAACGCCGCACCCATCCCCTTCGCGGGTTCGTCCGCGAAGCGCACGAGTGCCGGGCCTTGCTCGCCCGAGTTTCCCAGCACGCCATCGCAGGTCAGCGATGCGGCAAAGCAGGGCACAGCGAGCGTTAAAAGTGCGGCCAATGTTCCGAGAAATGGGGACATTGGAATTCTCATTGCCCGCCTCCAATCGTCACCGTACCCCAGCGGTTTGGTGTGAGCATGATCTCACCAGGCACATCGTTCACGAGGTTGGTGGCCGGATTTGACCAATAGGAACGCAGCAGCGTGACGGTCCCGCTTGGATCTCCGTAGAGCGCGCCAAAATCCGCGCGCAACGTCCGGCCCGCCGCTTTTGCGAGCCCAAGGTCGTCGAGTGGGATGGCGGCCTCCACTCGGTAACGTCCAGCCTCACGTTTCACCATGATCCTCGCCGAATCGAGCACGCGCACGACATCCACCTTTTCGCTGCGCCACGGGGAAGTGAAGGTTGTCGGGCTTTTCGCGCCTGGCACGCGGTGTTGGTAGAGGACGGCGATATCCCGGCCCTGAAATGGCGCGATAAGCAGGCGCAGGTCGCCCGGCACCGGACCGCTTCGTGCGGGATCGGCGCTTGCGTCTGATCCGATTTGCAAATCGACCGAATCACCAGTTTTGAAAAGCAGCGTTGCATCCTGGCCCGTATTCAGCCAAGGCGACTCATCTTGCACGTTGTAGAAAAGGTTTAGGTTTTGCGCGTCGATCGTCGCACGAACGGTCGCGGGGAATTTGTCCGATTTGTCCCACCGAATCGCGGGCTCGCCCGACCAGTCGCCGTCCTCGCCATCAATGTCCGGCGACTTTGTCACGAATGGAATCGTCGCCTCGCGCGCCAAGCTTGCCGCGGCCGCTCGTCGATTCGCATTGTTGGCCGCCGCTCTTGCCTGCTCGGCAGAAACTCCGATTGTGCCCTGGCTGCGGATGCACTCGCGCAGGCCCTGCAGCTTGAATATGCGGTAATCGGTGTGGCCACTCTGGAGGTAGTAATTGCCGTCCTTTTCGGACTTTGCGAAAAAACCGCCGAAGCATTCGCCGCCGATCATCTGCGCGTCAAGCGCGCCGCCCATGCGCACGTCCTTGAAGAACTCATCGAGGTAAAGGCCGTCGCTTGTGAGTGCGAAGAATCGACCGTGATTGCCGTTCATCACGAAAACATCGGAGTGTGCGTCGAGCGGCGCGATCCCGAGAAAAAAGAGCGCCCCTTGCAGCACGCCACGTTCGGGCAGCGGCGCATCGTGCGAGCCGTGGACGCCTGACCAGCGGTTCGGATAGGTCCAGTTTAGGCGACCGTCCGGCGCGAAGGATTTCATCTCCGGATCGCTATTGCAGACGAGATTTCCGAACCGGTCAGTGGCCGTTTCGACCTCGCTGTGTTCCAGGTCAATCGGCACCGCCCGCGCAAGCGCGGCATTCAACGTGGGATATTTCAGTACGCCGCCGGGACGCCACGTGCCGTCCGGCGCGAGCGTGACAAGGACGCGCCGCCCCTTGATGGTGGCGGGAACGCGCAGCGTCAGGTCATGGAAATCGTGCCCCCAATACGAGCCGGCGAAGCTTTCACAGTCGGTCGAGAAATTGAACTCATCCGCCTGCATTTCGCCATCGCCATCGCGATCTACCCACATCATCCCCGGCCCTTTCTCCGCGTGCGCACCACGCTCAGTCTTGCGTTTCAGCGTGTCTGGATACGCTCGATTGAAGGCTTCGATAAAGGCTCGAGGCGGCTGCCAGTCGTAAGCGAACGAAAAGGTGTGGCAGGAGGAAATCGCTGCAAGAGGCCGCAACCGACCGTCGCCTTCCAGCACCGCGACGGTTGTGGCCTTGCCGTAGGAAATCACGAAAGTGCTGCCGTCCACGTGAATGAATGAGCGGTGCATGATCGATTCGAGCTTGCCGCCCTCGGGTTCGAGAATTGCGAATGGTTTCGCGTCGTGCCCCGAAAAATCGAGCCGCCAGAGCGTGTTCTGTCCGGCCCAAACCGTGGGGTCGGTGGGGTCGAAGCCGGCGCCACTGGCGCCGTAGCTGGTGGGACCGAATTTCTCCCGCACGAGTTGCCAGTTCGCGGTGTCCCAGGCGGTGATACGCTTTGGATTCCAGCGGTCTTCGGTGACCCACAGCCAGCCATTCGCGGCGATCGCGAGGCCGCGCGGATTAACGAGCCAGTTGGCGCGATACTCTCCAGCGTAGCCTGCCTCGTGCCGTGGCTGGCCGATGGTGCGAACAAGTTTCCCATCCGGCGCGAAGACTTGCACGATTCGCACGACCGGATCGGAAACGTAAATGCGTCCGGTGGAATCGAGTGCGAGTCCGGCAATCGCGTCCGGCGGCACATCGAGTTTGACAGGCGTGATGGCGCTCGTCGTTGGGTTCACGCGAACAAGGCTCTTGCCGGAAACGGCGAGGAGGTTCTCGCGGTCCGCTACGAGCGGCCCGGGCGCGTCGAGTTTCAACTCGCCGGTTTTACTCCCCGTCTTCGCGTCGAGCACGAGGATCGAATTCGTTGCCCGGTTGCTGAGGTAGAGCCGATCGCCGAGCGCGGCGAAACCGACGAGAGCGTGTCCGGTGAACTTTGGATTGGCCGAGCCGGGACCGACCTCCGTGGTGGTGACGACGATGAATTTCTTACCGCCATCGAATTCGATGAGCCGACCGCTTGAAATGTCAAAGCGGCAAAGGGTGAGCTTCTCGGCACCTTTCCAATCAGGCGCCTGCTTGTCGATGTGGTCGCCCCAAACGAAGCCATCATGCGCGGCGAAAAGCGTTTGCCCAGCGGTGGCAAGCTGCACGGTCTCGATGCCCGTGCCCATTGGCGCGACGTAATGCTGTTGCTTCTTCCCCGTCTGATCGACGGCGACGATCGGATAGCCGGACTCGGCAACCGAACCTGCGAAAAAGGTCCAGTCGCGACCGGCCACGGCGGCTTGGAGTGTGGAGTGATCCGGCCCCCACATATCCTGGCCGGAGCCGGTCCGCCACGGCGGCGTGCCGTCATTGCAAAACGAGAAAAGATACTCGGGGACGAGCCCCGGATGGCTGATCGCACGCCAGCGGTATTCAGCGGGTTGAACAACGCGGCCCGCCTCATCGAGTCCATCCCATTCGAGACGGTGTGGGCCTTTCGCCAGGGGCTTTCCGGAGATGAGATTGCGCACCCGCCGGCCTTCCAGATCCTCAATGACGAGGGTTGCCTTGCCGTTAGTCGGCTGCGTGAAATCAACGGTGAGCCGGTTCTTGCGGTCGGCGATGGCGGCGGCATGCTCGGACAGATCAAGGGGCTGCCAGTCGGTTTCCACAATCGATAACCCAGCGTGCGGCGCGCGCGTATCGAGATGCCGAAAACGCTCGCGCTGGCGGTCGCCAGATTCGCCCGGCCATGTCACCGCGAAAGCAAAGCGTAACTGTTGCCACTCCCGCTCAGAGGTCGCGAGCTGCGTCTCGCGGATCGGAAACTCGTAGCGAACGGCGCCGGCTGCGGTTGTCGATCCCCGCGTCTCATTCAGCGTCAGCTTTTTCCCCGCCACCGCACCCAACTGCACGATTGGCAGAGTTTTCTCTCCCGCCCATGGTTCGACCTCGATCGCGACTTTGAGCATCTTGCCTTCCCGCTCCGCCGCCCACGCGACGCGTGGCGAAGCGGCATCGGAAACCGTCGTGAAATCATCGGCGCTCCACTCCGCCCGGACACTCAGCGGCACAAAGACGAGAGCAAGATAGCGGGTGAAAGCCGGGAACGACATGGTCGCGGGATAACACGGTGCAACCCTGATTTGTTAGCGCAACTTTCCCGCAGCACTGGAGCCAGGCGGGTGTGGATGTGAGTGGGGATCGATCGCGAGTAACGGCCTTGGGCGACGGCGAAAATCAGAACGCGCGGACCATGGCCAGGACTTCCCTCAATTTCTCAGTGGGATCCTGGGCGCCGACGCGGGGGAATTTGCCGCCGATCTGCACCAGTTCGCCATGTCGCGTGAGCATAACGCGGCCATCGCGCACTTCGACCACGCTCATCTTGCGAACGGCGGCGCTGATCTTGAGTTCGGTGAGGGCGAGCAGGTTTTCCGCGGCGATCGGGAGCCTGCCGAAGCGATCGCGCCACGTTTTTCTCAGCGCATCGAGTTCTTCCTGCATCGTGATTTCATTGAGCTGGCGATAAGCGGAGATGCGCGGCTGCGATTCGGCGATGTAGCTCGTGGGTAAAAAAGCGGGCGCTTTCGCTGTGGCGGACGCGGAGGTCAAATCGGCTTCACGCAGGACGACGAAATCAAGGCGCAACACCACTTCGAGACGCGGGCGGACTTTGTCGCCTTTGATCTGCGAGATGGCCTGACGCAGGAGTGAGCAATAAAGATCGAAGCCGATAGTGATGATGTGGCCGCTTTGCTGCGTGCCGAGGATGTTGCCCGCGCCGCGGATCTCGAGATCGCGCATGGCGATTTTGAAGCCGGCGCCGAGCGAACTGTATTGCTTGATGGCGTTAATGCGTTTGCGCGCTTCGCCCACAGTCATCAGGTCGCGCGGGAGCATGAGATAGGCATAGGCCTTGTGCTGCGCGCGCCCGACGCGTCCGCGGAGTTGGTAGAGATCGGCGAGGCCGAAGCGGTCGGCGCGGTCGATGATGATGGTGTTGGCGTTCGGGATATCGAGGCCGCTCTCGATGATGGTGGTCGAGACGAGCACGTCCGCCGCGCCGCTGACGAAGGTGTGCATCACTTCCTCGAGTTCGTGTTCGTCCATCTGGCCGTGGCCGACGACGATGCGCGCGTCGGGGCAAAGGTGCTTGATGCGGTCGCGGATGCGTTCGATGGTTTCGACGCGGTTGTGCAGGAAATAGACCTGGCCCTGCCGCGCGAGTTCGCGCTCGATGGCGTCGCGGATGGTCGCGTTCGTCGTAGGGCAGATGAGCGTCTCGACCGGGATGCGATTCGGCGGCGCGGTCTCGATGGTGCTCATGTCCTTCGCGCCCATGAGCGAGAGGTAAAGCGTGCGCGGGATCGGCGTGGCGGAGAGCGTGAGCATGTCCACGAGGTGGAACAGCTCCTTGAACTTCTCCTTGTGCAGCACGCCGAAGCGCTGCTCCTCGTCGATGACGACGAGGCCGAGATTCTTGAAGGCGATGTCCTTGGAAATCAGCCGATGCGTGCCGACGACGATATCGACGCGAGCCTTCGCGGCACTGCCTCGACGGTCTTCCGCTGCTCGGCCGGCGTGCGGAAGCGGCTGAGCAGATCGACGGTGATCGGGTAGTCGCTCATCCGCTCGCGAAAATTCTGGTAGTGCTGCTGCGCGAGCACGGTGGTGGGGACGAGGATGGCGACTTGCTTCCCGCCCATCACGGCCTTGAACGCGGCGCGGATGGCGACCTCGGTTTTGCCAAAGCCAACGTCGCCGCAGATGAGCCGATCCATCGGCCGCTCGGACTCCATGTCGGCCTTCGTCGCCGCGATGGCGGTGAGCTGGTCGGGCGTTTCCTTGTAGAGAAATGAAGTCTCGAACTCCTGCTGCCACTTCGTGTCCGGCGGGAACGCGTGGCCCTGCTGCGGTCTCGCGCTGGGCATGGACGGCGAGGAGTTTGCCCGCGTAATCGAAGACGGCCTTCTCGGCGCTCTTTTTTGCTTTCGCCCACTTCGCATCGCCGAGCGTCGAAAGCTGAGGGTTCCTTTTCCCGACGCCGACATAGCGGCTGATGAGATACGATTGTTCGAGGGGAACATAGACGCGGGCGTCGTCGGCAAACTCGACCACGAGCACTTCCTCACTGGTGCCGTCGGGGCGGGGGACGGAATTGATCCCCTCGAAGCGCCCGATGCCATGTTCGAGATGGACGACCAGTTCACCCTCGATCAGTTCGCTGAAATCGATCTGCGTGCGGCTCTGCGCATCGCGCGCACGGCGCAGGGCCAGGCGCCGCGCGCGGCTGTGGCGGTAGCGTCCGAACAATTCGGCGTCGCTGAGCACGGCCACTTTTCCGAGCGGAAAGGTGAAGCCACAGGCCAACGTGCCGATGACAAAATGAATCGGGTTAGCTTCGACCGCGGGCAGTAATTCCCGTAGGCGCTCGATCTCACCCTCGTTGTTACACAGGATGTAAACTCGCCATTGTTGCTCACGCCATTCGCGGAGCTGGTGGAAAAATCGTTCCCGCTTGATTTCATCGACAATAAAATCGCCGGCCTCGAATTCGCCGAGGCCGTGATCGAAGAAAGCCATGGAGAATTCTTCGCGCGCGGTGGTGAGTTCAGCGCCTTCGAGGAAACGGACCTGCGCCTCGAGCCACGTGCCGCCGCAATCGATCGTGAGATCGTCCTCGTGAATGTAGCTGCGGAGCGGAACGGAAGGTAATTTAATCTCCTCCTTCCTTTCCCTCTCCTTCTTCTTTTTCCCCACCATGGCGAAGGAAGGCGAGGGAGAGGGGGAGGAAGATTGCAGCGCGTCCGGATCGGTTTCTCCGAGCAGCAGGGTGCAGAGATCGACATGCTGAACGCTCGTCTGCGCATCGAGGTCGAAATGCCGAATCGACTCGATTTCGTCGCCGAACAATTCGATCCGCACTGGCAACGCGTGCTGCCAGGAAAAGATATCGAGGATGCCGCCTCGCACGGCGAACTGGCCACGCGCGAAAATCTGCGGGACATGCTCGTAGCCAGCTTGCGTGAGCTCGCGGATGAGCTTCTCGCGATCGAGTTCGCCGCCACGTCGCACGGTCAGTTCGAGCCGGGTGAGCAAGTCGGCGGCGGGAACCAACTCGTCGAGGCTCTTTTTCGTCAGAACGACGATTTCCCGGCGTCGCGCCGCGCGGAGTTGGGAGAGGATGGCGAGTCGATCAGCGGCGGTTTCCGGATCGGCGACAGCTCCGTCGACCGGGGCGAGATCCAATTCGGGGAAGAGCAACGCCTTGGGGAACCAGTTGGCGATTTCATTGTGGATCGTTTCCTGGTCCCGCGGGCCGGCGCAGACGATCCAGCACGTTTTGCCGCTGGTATGGTGCACCACGGTCGCGGCGAGCGTCGCACGAGCGGATTCGTGAATGTGCTCGAAGGCGACGGCTTCGCCGGCATCGACCAGTGCCAGCGCAGCCTGCATGGACGGTGGCGATGCGAGATGGGTGAGCAGGTCGGATTTCAGAGCCGAAAGGTCTGCCGCAGGTCGGGACGCGGCGCAAGGAGATGACGGGTCAGCGATTCTCCGCGCTTTCCGGCTTTTCCTGCTCGCTGATTCGTAGTTTGGCGCGCTCGATCATCTGCTCGATGCCCGTATTCCCAGGATCGAGCGACAGCGCGTGATTCAACGGATCAAGCGCTTCCGCGAAGCGCCCTTCGAGAGCCAAACGCGCGCCGAGTCTTTGGTAGGCGTCGGCGAAATTTGGGTCGAGTCGCACCGCTTCCTGAAACTCCGCGATTGCCCCCGGGGCGTCATTCAGGCTTTCGAGGCACAGGCCGAGATTGTGATGCCCGGGCGCGTAATCCGGTCGCAGCGCAATCGATTCGCGAAACGCTTCTGCCGCTGGCCGATAAAGGGCCCCCAGAAAATAGGCGTTCCCGAGCTGGAAATGCGATTCACTGACTCCCGGAGCCAGTTCGATCGCTTTTTTGAGCGCCTGTTGCGCACCAAAAAAATCGTGCGCCCGAAGCCGCGCCCAGCCGAGAGATTGCCAGGCCGGACTCGACTCCGGATGGCCCTCGACGATCTGATTGAGTAGTTTCACGGCGGGTCCGACACTATTCGCCTTGAGCATTCGATCGGCCTGTTCCAACGCAGCTTCCTCCCCGACCGCCAGCCGCTTAATCTCCAGGACCCAGGGATCGTCCTGGTTTGGATCCTGAGGCAACCCTTCCGCTTTGGCCGCAGTTTCTGCCGCGGCCGTGGTGTTGCCATTCCGTTGCTGGATGGTCGCAATCAACAGAAGTGAAGCCTTGGCCGTTTGTGGGCTGGCCGCGGATTTCTCGAGCGCCGAAAGAGCTTCCTGGAGGTTTCCACGGGCGAAATTCAGCTTTCCCTGCGCGAGGAGGGCGCGTGGTTCGCCGGGATGACTGGACAGCACGGACCGGATGTAGGGCTCCGCCTCGTCAATGTCTCCGCGATCCAGGAGCAGGTGCATCACTCGGATGCGCGGAGCGATATTCGTGTCGTCGCTGAGGTCTGCACCGCGCCGGAGTTTGGGCAGAGCCGCACTGGCATCATAGGGCAAAGCGACGAATCCTTGCAGATAAGGCCACCGGGCGTCGTTCGGTGCGAGAATCTCCGCCACCACGAAGCACTTGATTGCCTCCGCGTGGAAACGATTGACCATGAGCATCGAACCGAGTTGACCCCAGCTTTCCGCATTTTGGGGCGCCTTCTCGACTTCGCTGCGGGCCGCCCGAATTTGTGCGCCGATCGCGGGATCGAGCTCGCTGAGATCGACCTCGGGTGGTGGCGGCGGCGCGTCCGAAGCAGCTGGTGCCGCCGGTACTGCGGGTTCCTTTCGCGGCCAGGCCAGCCATATTCCGCCGAGGGCGAGGACCACGACCAAGCTGGTCCCAATGGCTGCGAACACGAGATTTCGACGTGACAAATCACGGGCGCGATTCGGGGGTGTCGAGGGAGGTGTCATTGGGAGCGCATCTTACCTTCACCTCGGCGCAAGACAATCTCGTGATCAACCGCCGCCGCCGGAAAATCTTCAGTCGCTCCATCCGGCCAGCGGACAATAATGCTCGCGATTTGTTTCGCGTCGCCGAGACCAAAGTGGGCGCGGGGATCGTTGCTCGAGGCGTAGCTGGAGGCCGGATTGCACCAACGGCGAAACGATTTTCCGCCGGCCTCGAGCGTGATCTCCGCGCCGTACGCATCGCGCCCGCCAAGCGCCGGATCGACCGTACGTACGAGTGCCCAATGTCCACGGTGCGCCGCAACATTGCGAAACAGTCGGGCGGGACTGGCGATATTGCAGACGACAAGATCGATGCCGCCATCATTGTCCAAATCCCCGGCCGCGAGCCCGCGTGATACGTCGGCGTGGCCCGAGAAGGGTGCGTTTGCGTCCGAGACATCTTTAAACACGCCCGACCCGTCGTTCGCGAAAAGTTGATTACGCTCGGCATACGGCGCCCAGAATTCGCCGACGTCCGCGACCGTCTGCGGGTCCGGAGCGACAAGTCGATTGCGCCGCACAGATCCATTGGCGATGGCCACATCGAGAGCTCCGTCGTTGTCGAAATCGCCGGCCACGGTGCCAAACCCCGTGCCGTGCCAGAGGGGGCGCGCCATACCCGAGAGCGCAGTGCGATCCTCGAAAAAGCCGCCTTCGCGCTGCGTCCACAGGGTATGCGTTTCATTGTTCAAATGCGTGACGAACAGGTCGAAAGCGTGGTCCCCATTGTAGTCTCCGAGTGCGATGCCCATGTCCCCCTGTGCCTGCCCCATTCCATTGAAAGCCAGACCGCGCACGAGCGCCTCGTCCTTGAACGTGCCGTCGTGCTGATTGATCCAAAGCCGGTTCGCCTCGCCGTCGTTGGTGATGAAAATGTCTGGCCATTGGTCGCCGTTGAAATCGAGGCACGTGACACCCAGGCCTGGTCCCGGCAGGGTATCCAGGCCTGAACCCGCCGTTACGTCGGCGAACGTACCGGGTTTTCCCTCGCTCCCGAGATTGTGGAAGAGCCGGCTGATCGTGCCCGGCGTGAACGCCTTCGGCCCGCAGAATTCCGGACGTCCGACCGGATCGACGCATGGACGCGTTGGATCGAAGGCCACATAGTTTGCGACCACAAGGTCGAGCCAGCCATCTCGATCGTAGTCGAAAAAGGCCGCCGAAATTGCCCAACCAGGATTGCTCAATCCGGACTCGGCCGTGATCTCCCTGAACTCTCCCTTCCCAAGATTCTGGAAAAGCCGCGCGGCCGCATACTCGGTGACGAGCACGTCAGGAAGGCCGTCGTTATTTACGTCGCCGATGGCTGCGCCCATGCCGTGGCCGGCAACATCGAGGCCGGAACCGACGCTGGCATCAATGAACTGACCGCTGGCTTGCTGGAGAAAAAGCTGATTTCTCGCGTTCGAATCGGCACCGCCGTTTTGCACGAGGTAAACGTCGAGCCGCCCATCTCCGTTGGCATCGAAAAGTGCCGCACCGGAACCAACGCTTGAGGGCATGAAGAATTTCGCGGCCGGGCCCGGATCGTGAACGAAACGCAGACCGGCCATTTTCGTGTCGTCGCGAAACCACACAGCGTCACTCGCGACCTCCGATTTGGCCGGGCATTCGATTTTCCGGTCGCATCCCGCGGTGAGCGAGAGCGCCAGGATCACGGAAAGGCGGAAAAAGGTGGATAAAGGGGGGCGAACCAAAGCGAACGAATGAACGCTAAATTCCACGCGACGTGACCGATGCTGTCGAGAGGAATGCCGGGTGGCAAAGCGGTTTCGAGCTCGATCGGGTGGCGGACGTGTCCCAAGAGCGACTCGTCCCCGAATTGCCTGCCGCGGTGCAGTCCTCTTTCCGCGCGAACCCTGGCGGGCTCTTCACCATCACACAACAAGCGGCTATCGGTAAAAAGGTGTGGTTCTGACAGCACTGTTACTTTTGGGATAATTTTTTTCTTGCATCGGCTCCGTACTCCCATAGGGTTCAGCACCACCCAGAGCAATTCCCCTCGGCAACCATGAAAGCGCCTCTCCAGTCTTACTGGAGAGGCGTTTTCTCTTTGAAACCTTGCCTGTGACTGTTGGCACTGACATCGTGACTCGCGTGCACGCCAGCCGGTTCCTCTTCCTATTCTTCCTCGTCGGTCTGCTCTCGGGGTGTTCGATTTTCCACCTAAACAGTCATTCCACCCCTTATGTACCCTACTTTAAGGTGCGGGTCACAGATCCGGAGGGCGCTTTAGTGGCCGAGTGGATTGCTCAGGGAAAGGTCAGCACTGCGGGGATCGGGTATCGGTTTACCGCCGTCCAGCGAATCAGCGGCCCGCGTTACTCGATTCTCACCAAGTATCCATTGGGGCGCAAAGTGTATATCGAAGGCCCCAACATCATCATCAGCCCGATAGGCAAACCGCTTTGGCTTCATCGATGGCAGGGCTTCGGGGCCGGAGGCGGCAAGGAAACGATTCGATAAACGGGCGGTTTCGACGCCCCTTTGCGGTGTTACATCTGCGAATCATCCGCCGTCCACATTTTACGATCGGGCCCGGCTGACCGCACCTCCATCCGATTCTTCGATATCTGATGAAAGAAATAAGGGGTACCCCACCGGTCGATCATTTCACCAGCACCGTTCACCGTAGAGCCGCTTGGGATTACCAGGCGCACTTGCTTCAGATTGTCGCCCATGAGCGCCTGGGTAATTTCCGCATTCGTCCCGACCGGATTTTCACCCAGAGAGTTGCGGAAATCTCGGAGCGTTCGTTGGACTTCATCGAGGGCTTCAACAATGGTTCCCGGGGTTTCGACCGCGAGTGGCGCTGACGGACTTGAGCCGGGTTCTGATTCAATCGGAGCTTGAGTCGCGGAAGGCCGGGGCGCGGAAATGGCTCGCGGATTACCTCTCGTTCCAGAGGCAGCCGTGTGCCGGGAATCTTCCGATTTCACCAAGCCGTTCTGAGGTGAGCTCCGTTCGATCTCGTCCGACTTTGATGTCATCGAAGGAACTGCGTCCTTCGGCTGATCTCTGGACGGAGCGATTCGCCACACGGTTAGCAACGTCAGCAAAGCCGTCACAGGGGCGATCCATCGCCATGGCGGAAACCGCTTCACAAATCAGGCCATGAAATTGAGGTCCGGCGAAGCGAAGTTTCCCAGATTGGGGAAAACGGCGGAAAGGTCGCCATTGCTAACTCCAAACCAACGCGCGAGCGTCGCGCTGTATTCATCCACGCTCACACGGGGAATCCAACGACCCGTGCTGGTGTCGTCCGGACCATTGATCTGTTGCACCGGGAATGCACCATAGGTTCGTTGGCCGCGGACAGCGCCACCCACGAAAAAGTGGTGCCCACCCCAACCGTGATCGCTGCCCTGGCCATTCGTTGGAAAGGTGCGCCCGAAGTCGCTGGCGGTGAAGGCCGTGACCTGATCGGCGCGCGAGATCTGTTCCATTGCGCGTTGAAAAGCGAATACGGCCTCCGTGAGCTCATTGAGGAGATTGGCATGGGGGCCAATGGTAGGATCCGACGAAGCACCGGCGCCCACTTGGGCGGTATGGGTGTCGTAGCCCCCGACTTGGGCAAAGAATATCTGCCGTTTCATATCGAGGCCAGGGGGATTGCCGTTCGACGGCCGCGCTCCCGCCTCGATGAGCCGGGCAATCATCATGAGCTGCCGTCCGAGCGAGGTGTTGGGAAACGGAGTCGTCCAATTCCACCCGCCACTCTCGTCCGTCGGAGCGATCGCTGTATTCAGCAACTGCCCCGTATCGATGGCGCGATTCGTCACGTCGGCATAGGCTGTCCTTTGCAGGTTGGCATCAGGCAGCGCCAGCAGATCTTTGAGCGCTTGCAGTCGGGATCCGGAAACACCGCTCAGGGTAACGGCTCCGCCTGTGGAAACATGATACTGGGCAAAGAGGTCGCCCACCTCGAACGTGTTTGCGCCCGCCAGAGAAGTGCACAGCGCGATCTTGGCGGAGTTCGCCGCAGGAACTCCGTTGATCAACTCGTATTGCAGCGGATGAAGCAAATCGGAGATGCGACCACCCCATCCCGTGCGAGGCGGTTGATCGGGCAGCGACGTTTGCCAATGGGTCACTTGATCGCTGTGCGAGAAGAGTTGCGGGGGAAGGGGTACGCTCTTGTCCTTATATTGTGTTCGCGTTACTGGATGGACCAACGGGCCGACATTAAAAAGCAGTCCCATCTTTCCTTCTTCGAAAAGAGTCGCCAGCTCGGCCGCATCCGGATGCAGGCCATAGCTATGACCGTCCGGATTGAGCGGGTTGATTGGGATGAGATTCCGGGATGGATCGGATGGGTGCGGATTCGCACTGGCTTCGTACAAAGCCAGATTCTGTCGTATCGCCGCGTAGTTTTGGTACTCACTCTGGCCGATCGGAACGACTAGATTATTCGAGTCATTCCCTCCGGCCAGGAAGATGCAAACGAGCGCCTTGTAATCCGTAAACACACTCTGCGCTGCGGCCATATTGATCAAGCGGAGATCCCGAATCGTGGCCGCTATGCTGAGTGTCCCGACGGCAGCGCAGGCCGCCTGACGGAAAAACTGACGTCGAGTTTTCAGGTTGGGAAAAGCTTTCGGGTTCATGGTGGGCTATTTTTGAATCGCGAAATCCGGGGAACCGCCCATGAGATGAACGACAGCTCGGATTCGATCGCGCAACTGGGTTGGGGTCGGAGTGCTGCTGTAGCTTAGCGTTTTGACGTATGTTTCGATGATGGCGCGAGCTTCTGGAGACATTTGTCCGGCCATCAGCAGGAGGTTCAGACGGTCGATCAAAGCCGCGAGATTGTTGTTGTGCACCCATGGCAGGCCACCGGGTCCGGCGGCCATGAAGTTTCGAAGATCGATGATGATATCGTTGGCATCACTCTTAAAACTGCTGATTCCTTCGATGGCGTTGAAGCGATTAAAGAGGCCGTTGTAGAGAAAGTTAGCCTGGCGGATGACACTCGTTTCCGAGGTGAGCTGGAATTCTGGCGTGATCAAACCCGCTTGCGCCAGCGAGCCCGGGAACTGGTAATCAGGAAGGAAGAAATTGAACACCGTGGGAGAATTCATCGGCGTCTGGTTCAGATCCGTGTCTGTATTGTTCATATTCCAGTCGCTGTATTGCACTGAGACGTTTCCCGTCGTGTCAGCAACGTAAGCAGCCCGCGTCGTTACGGCTTCGCCGGTCCGATTTACACTGTCCGGGGCCGTGACGGTGAGAGTCGTATCATCGCTCGAGACAGCGTCGATCGTGAACAGTCCGTCTCCAGGTTCTGACGGATTCCCCGATGTGAAATCGATGTAGATCACTTCGCCCACGCGATACCCGTGTCCGTTCCCGGAGAACGTGAGTGTGAGCGTGGTGCCAGTCTGCTGATAGGTGGCATCCTCCGAAGAAAGCGCTCGCGTTGTGAACTGATTGGCGTTCACCACTTCCAGGCGATAGACCGCGTCGTCGGGATCTCCATTGGTGCCACCGGAAAAGATCAACTCCGCGTTCTGTCGATCCGCATAGAAGTGAGGCGCCGAGGTGGTCACGGAAATAACGCTGCCAGTCTGTGAATAGGTTCCCGACACGGGTGGTGGCGGCGGAAAGGCGCGTGCAATCGCGGCTACCCGAACCACTGGCTCCTTCTGTTTTCCGTAGCCCTGAGCGGTCGTCGCGGCAGGGCTGCGCGCTTCGTAATCCAGGAGAATGGCCTTGATCACGGATTTCAAATCACCGCGCACACCACTCCCATCGTCATTAAACTTCTGAACCACTCGATAAAGATAGCCCCGGCTTGGAGTCGAGGTTACCAACCGTTGAATCAGCTGCCGACAAACGAAGGGTCCCGTATTGGGGTGGTTGAAAATGGCGTCATGGGTCGCTTCGATTTCCTGCCGGGCGAGTGCCTGGTAGGACGGATCGTTGTAGACGCTCGCACCATGATTGCCGAAGGGATCGAGGGGTTGCCCACCCACCGTTGGCAGACCCGGAAGCACGACATGGTTGAGAATTCTCTTCTGCCCCGTGAAATGCCGCCGGGGAACCTCGCTCATGGGTTCGAGCCAGTTTGACGAGGCGCCAAAGGAAGTGCGATAGCCGGCGCTGGTGTCGTAGTGATAATCCCATCCCGTGAACGCATGGGCGAAACCAATAATGGTGTCCTGATCGTAGGTGGGAATAAGTTCTCCGGTGGAACTTAAAATCAGCGAACCATCAGGCCACATCCGATTAAGTCCGATGGAGAAAAGCTGGAGAACTTCGCGGGCATAGTTCTCGTTCGGGATCTTGCCGGTCGCCAGGTCCGGCTTGTCATTGCGGAACATGTCAAGATAACGGCCCATCGCCGGGTGCAGCGTGATGTCCTCGAGGAGATCGCGGAAGTTTCCGAAGGCGTGGTCCAGCAGACCATCGTAGTAGTCGCTGAGCGTGTCGGCTCGATTATCGAGAACGCCATTTTCCGAAATGACCAGAATCTCGCTCAAGGCGAAAGCCACACGCTGCCGCAATTGATCCGGTGCGGTGACGGCATTCTTCCACCAGGAATTGAACATTAACGAGCCGTTGAAAGTGTTCCCGCCGGTTTGATCACGGTTCGTAAACACATAAGGATAGTGATAGGTGGGTGGTAAATTGAACTGCGCGTCGATCCATGCTTCGTAGCCAGTGGACTGTACTTCTTCGATCGCATCGGGCATCGCATTGCCATTGCCATCCGCGCCATCAACCCCGTAGGTGGCTTGAATGAGAAAGCGCGCGGCAGCGCTGGGATCGGTGTGGTCGTCCGTCCAGGAAGGAGCTGTTGGCGGCGGAGTGAAGGTCTGCGAAGCGGCTTGCAGCACAAAGTTCCCGCGGATTTCGCCCGCCGGGTAAACAGCGGTGTGGATATTGAGGTAAGCGTCGCCCGCCTTGATCAGATTGACGATATCCGACGCGGAAATGGCCCCAACCGCCACGATATCCCAGACATAGCTTCCGTCCTGTTGGGGCGTAACGTCATCGATGTCAAATATGATCTGTCCACCATTTGCGTCGGAGTGGATGTGCTTGGAGGTGACGACCGAGGTTAGATTGGCGTAGCTAAATGCGAGGACGGCCTGGGTTTCGTCGGCGCTCAAACGAAGGGAAGCGGATCCAAAACCGTTCGTCTGCGCTGCACCCTGGCTCCTGAGAGAAGTGGTAAAGAGCGTGCTTTCGCCGGCTTGGATGGCGGGTGGGACATACGGGGAGAGCGCGTAGCCGGGGACCACGGCACTCGGAGTCGGAGCTGTGGCCGGATCGATGCCACCCTCGCTCGGTTTGAGCCAGCCGACCGACACGTGATCAGCGCCCACTCCCGCTTTGTGGCGCACCTCGAGGTAATATCGTTCGCCTGCTTCCAGCCAGAGCAATTGCGTTTTCCCGGCATTTGGATCCGACCATCCACGGTAAGGCGTCGCGGTGGTTACCGCGGCGCGCCGGAAGACATTGACCGGCTCGGCGTCGTCACTGATCCAGAGCTCCGCCTCGTCGGCAGCGGTCAGCCAGAACTTGTACACCCCAGTTTCAGGGGCCGTTAGATAACCACGCAGGCGGGCTCCAAAATTGTCGGCCGCATTTTGCGGGCTCTCGAGCGAGGATACCGTACCGGTGCTGGCCGGCGCGGTCTCGAGGGGTATGGACGAAACGTCGGTGCCCGGGATGCCTGTCCAGACTTCGCGCGTGATCTGACCGCCCGTTTCGACCACCGTAAACTTGACAATGGCACTGCCGACGCCCTGGGCATTGGCCGCTGAGACCGCGACTTCCCAAACGCCGGCCTGGTCCGCGGATCCAGAAATCAAACCGGTGTTGGCATTGACCGTCCAGCCGACGGGTAGATTCGCCGCGGTATAGGTCTTGGGATCGGTTCCGCTGGCGGAAATTTGATAGGATGTCGGTCCGCTACCCTCCAACAGCAGTACCTCGCGCGCGCTCAGGATCTGTGGTGGGGCGCTCGAAAACATGCGCGCCGTTGGAATAACCTCCTTCGGTTGATTGGCACTCTGCCACCGAAGATGCATGCCCGCGTCACCCGTGGTCTCGAAATGTTCGAGGACGATCGGATAACGCACGCCGCCCTGCAGCGCGATCGTGGCGGAATAGGTGCCCGACGGGTTGCCCGATCCGTCATTGTTCCCGGGCCATTTGTTAATCAAAAGTTGTCCGTTGACCCACAGCCGGCCGCAGCGGTTCTGCTCGAGTTCGAAGGTGTAGATTTGTGAGAACTCTGGCAGGACCTCACCGCTCCAACGGCAGGCGAAATAGTCTGTGTGCACGCCCGCGGCAGGTGAGCTTACTCCCTCCGTCGTGCCAGTCGGCCAGGCGTAATCCACGACTGGATCAACGCGGGTCAGCACCAGAGTATTCCAGGTTGGCTCGGAGCCTGGCGGAATACCGTCGGCCGGATTTAAGGCATTCGTCTCGTTGTAGAATCGTGCCAACAATCCGTCGCCATTCGGTGTCGCCAAGTCATTGATCAGGACAGTGGCAATTGTCGGCGCCGCCAACGTGTAATTCACACCGGGTTGAAGTGTTACGATCACCGATTCGGCAGATTCCACGTTGGTGTCTGCGAGCGGGTTGACGGATATGTTTGCACTGGTCCCACCGAGGGGAATTTGGACCGTCCCGCTGAGGGATACGTAATCTGAACCGGCAACCGCGGAACCGCCGATCGTATAGGAAACGGTGAGGGGAGCGAACCCGCCCGACCGGGTGACCGTCAGGGTCGCGCTTTCCGTGCTTCCATTGTTCACGGCCGGTTCGCTAACGATCTGATTGCTGGCGGACACACTCACCACGCTCGGCGCCTTCAGGCCCTGCGTGATTGCGGATAAATCGTCGAGACCGTTCAAGCCATTGCTGTGATCGTTCGCCGGATCAAAACCGAGTGCGATTTCCTCCCAATCCGTCACGCCGTCTTCATCAGTATCGACATCGTTTACCAACACGCGAAAAAAAGCAGTCCCGCCGGCCGGTGGGGCGCCTTTCCCTTCGACCTCTTCGCCCGTTCCCGCCAAGGCGCTTCCATAGTCGCCCCATGAGGCTGGCGCGAGCGCGGAACTCACTTGCATTTGATACAGTTTCCCGATCTCGGTTGGAAAAATGAGCCGCACCGACTGGCTGTCGCGGCTGACGCTGCGGATCCGGATGGTGGACTCGGGATCGAAAGGGTCGGTTCCGGCCGAGCCTTCGACGGCGTTGGTGATCCCGTCGCCATCAGCGTCATCGCCCGCGACCAGCGAACCGGACCCATAACGAAGGGCCCAAATGTCCGGGACGCCGTCGCCATTCACGTCCAGAGCGGATTGGAGGCGCGCGGAAGAAGCGAACAGCGCGGTCAAAAACGCGGCACGCAGAAAAAGACTTTTCATGGCAGGGAGGGTATGGCTGGGCGAAGCACTGACAGCGCGGGGTGGGGTGGGGATGGCAACGTTGCGGTGGAAGGTTCGTCTGGCAAGTGGGTGATGGGTAACAGAGCGGTCACAATCGGCGTGCGGCGAGCGGCGGTGAGCGATCGGTCAGAGAGCAGAAAATGTTCCGATGTGCGCCGGGGATTTCTTGCCCGCGTCGGTTTCAACCTCGGTTCGTCCAGCCCCGGCTGGAAACCGGGCTCAGAGAGTAGCGCCAGACACAAACGTTGCTTGCTCCAGACGAACGCCCTTTCTACAAACGCTCCGCCGCCATGGTTCACCATATTACCCTCTTCAAGCTGAAGCCTGAGATCACTCCGCAGAAGCTCGAACAAGTCATGATGCGGACCCGGATGAGCCTGCTAAAAATCCCGGAGATTCTCGCCGTAAAATGCGGCAAGGCGATCGATCCGGCGAACGAGTGGCCGTTTTTCATCGCCCTGGAATTTGAATCCATGGAAAAGCTGGCGATGACCGAAGACGATGCAATCTACATGAAATTCATGGCGGAAGTGGTGAGGAAAAACACCGCTGAGCGCTTGACGCTCAATTACGAGATGGAGCCGGGCAAGAACGTGAAATATTCCTGAGCGGCAAAGCTCGCTTTGCCCGGCGCGCGTTCGTCAGCGCGGACTCATTACCTCACGCACGTAAACATTCACCGTGCCGCTTCCCTCGCGACGCACATCGAGGATTTGGAATCCCTTGGCGGCATCACGCGACACGGTCGCCCCTTCCTGCGGGAGGGCGGCGCCATCCGGATAGTCCACGATCACGCGCACTCCGCCACCCTCGCTTCCCGCTGCCTGCGGTCGCAGCACCGCCTTGTTTTCGCCCAAGGCAGTGACGAGGAAGTTTCCGCGAAGGTAAATTCTGCCGGCGAGGTTGCCTTGATTGGCCAGCGCTCCAAGTTCGGCGGATGTGACAGAGCGTCCAGGGGGAAGTTGCCCCGCGGCATAAGTCCGCCACGAACTTCCAGCTTCTGGGGGGAGAGCACCGGGCTGAGGATTCGACCGCAAAAAGGGTTTCAATGGAATTCCATCCGGCGATGTCTGCGGAGCCGTGCGCGCTGGTTCCACCGCCAACGGGGCCGGAGTAGCGGCCATCGCGACGGGTGGCACCGGTGCCGCGGGTGGTGGGATGGTCAGCGGTGCGGGGGCGTCGATCGGAGGATTGTCCTCCGGCGGTGCGGCAACGGAATCTCCCGGCTTAACCGGGATGGCCCGCGCCACCGGCGGAGAGTCGCGATTCAGCGCCACACGCGGCGGTGGCGTTGGGTTTGCCGGTTCGATCCGTGTGCCGGGACGCACGGCCTCGGCGCGGGCGACCGGCACCTCGGGCATGGGTCCCGTCGCCGGCACCTTGAGTCCATCGAAATCCGTGTCGAGCCGCACCAACTCGGGTCCCTTTTCCTCCTCGGCCTCCGCGGCCGCGGTCTTCGGCGTCGAGGCGGCGGTGAGCTTGGCCAGTACCTCCAGACCGCCGTCCATCCGCGCGCCACGCAAAAGTGGAAATCCGGCCTCGATATTTAGATTCGTGGGCGGCTCGCTGGAGAAAGTCCCCGCCCCGACGGTTAGAGCGTAACTGGGATAGTGAAGCGGCATCACCGTAAAAAGCATGCGCCCATCCTTCACTCGTTCGATATGGATCACCGCGGTCACGTCTTTCGATTTTTCGATGATAAACGGATAGCCCTGGATCAGCATTCCCTTGCTTTGCTCGACGTTCGATCCCGTGGTTGGGAAAACATGTTCGATCAACACCTCGGGAAAGTTTTCGGCTTGCATGAGCGCAACCGTGCCACGTGTGAAAAGATCCTGGTCTGTCAACTCGTACGGCCCGACGACCAGAAAACGCCCGCGCACGTAATCAACCACTTTCTTCGTCTCACGATAGTTTTTGATGAAGTTGCGGAAGAGTTCGTCGTTTTCCCGCTCCAACTCGAGCGGAGTGTACGATGAGTATTTCTCGAACAGCTTCTGCGGAGTGAGAAAGGTCCCTTGGGGCGCCGAAGTGCTCTCAAAGCGCCGTGGGTCGGAGATTTTCCCAAGCTTCTGCAGGATACGGTACGAGCGCGGCTCTTCTGGATGACCAAAGACGTAGAAACTTCCAATCCAGCACGCAAACGCGGCGCCGATCAGAAGAAGGATGAAGACGGTCCAGAGAAACAGGTTGTCCTTCCGCGGTCCCGCGGAAATCGGGTCATCAAAGTCATCAAATAGATCTTCAGCCATATGGCGATAATACGGAACGTGCCCGCTGCTCTTGCAAGAATCTAGCCCGGCCCGGCCTGGGCATCGGTCGCGGGCTCGAAGGACGTGCCGCAGCCGCAGCTCCGCGCGGCATTCGGATTTTGGAGACGGAAACCGGCGCCGGCAAGGTCATCCGAATAGTCCAGCGTCGAACCCCGCACGTAGGCCGCGCTTTCGGAATCGATGATCACCTTTACCCCGTCCTCCTCGAGGACCGTGTCATCGACGGACGGCTCATCGAGCGTCATACCGTATTGCAAGCCCGCGCAGCCGCCCTTTTCGACGAAGATGCGCAACCCTTTTTGCGGTTCGCCTTTCTCCTCGATGAGCGCGTGCAAATGGCGCGTGGCGGAAGCGGTGAGGTTTATCATTGTGGTGCAGGTTAATATCACATCCCGCGGGTGACAAGTGCGCCGGGATGCCCTTGGATTTGCCAGTGCACCCACGAGCTGCTCGCGGCGCTGCCTCGCTCAGAGCTGCAACGATGCAAATCCCGCCGGTTTTTGGCGGGCGATCTTCCCGATCGAGGACTTTACCCATGCGCCCCGCGTGCCACCGCGGCGCCGCGCGCACACGCCCGCGGCGGCTGCGATCACCGCCGTCGCTCGACTCTCCAAAGTCGAGAATCAAGCGGGGTAGCGGGCGGTCGCCATGAATGTCCAATCGCCGGCGCCTGGCATCGTTCGCAGGCACGTCCAGCGGCCGATTCGCCGCACGGGCTGAACCCGCGAGCGCTATTTGCGGCGGCGCGCTCCGAGGAGCCCGAGTCCGCCTCCGGCCAAAAGGAAAAACCCGCCCGGCTCCGGCACCGGGATGTAATTCGAGAGCGTGACGTTCTGGTTCGGACTGTCGAAATTCACGAGGAAACTGCCGACTTCGTCGCCGGGGTTGTTTCCGTCAAACACCGCGACGCGCTGCCCAAAATCGACGTTGGAGAAGCCGCCCGCGAGCGAATCCGCATCGAGGATGAGGTAGGTCGCTGCGAGCGACGGCGTGAAGTCGTAAAGCGAGACGAGGAGTTTTCCATCGAGCATAACCGATCCGGCTTTGAGCGAGCCGAATGTCGGCTGGAACGTTTGCGGATTGAAGGTGTCATAGACCTCGAAGCTCCCCCCGGCGCCCAGGACCACCGCGCCGCCCAGCACTTCGGAGGCAAAGCCGGCTTGGAGCGCGCCCGTGTTCGTCAAGGTCATCCCGGCCGTCATTTGAAATTTCCCGCTCGAGTAGAATTCGAGCGTTCCCGTGTTCAGAATATTCCCCGCCAGAATCTGCGTGCGATCGCCGATCCCAAGATACCCGGCATTCTCGGCGAGACCCGCGAGCGCGTCAGCCTGGTTGGTCGAATTGCGGATCATGCTGCCAGCTCCCTGAAGCTGCACCGACCCGCTGAGGCCGACTTTATCGATCTGCGCTCCCGCCCAAGCGACTTCGGCTGTTCCCTGTGCGCCGACGGTGTAGCAGGCCACGCTGCCCGCAACCAGGACGCCGCCGGAGTTTTGTGGAAGCGTCGAGGCCGTGTTGAACTTCGCGGAAACCGGTGTGCCGAAGCCGCGGGCGTAAACCGCGATTGCTCCGGGGTTCGAAAGCGCTCCGTCCACCTGAAACGTCCGGTCGCCGGAGTAGGCATCGAGCTCTGTGTAGCCCGCGTTGTTGAGATCTCCCGTCACGTGAAAGTTGCCGTCCTGCTGGTCGAGTGTGCCGCTCACGTCGAGATTTCCGACCGTCGTAAAGTCGCGCCGCGCATTATTGAAATTGCCCGCGATTGAGGAGAGCCCGACGAGCGCGTCGGTGTTATCCGTGAGATTCCGAATGCTCGAGCCGGTTCCTTCGAGGCCGACGGTCGCGCCCGCGGCGATCGTCTGAATCTGCGCCCCCTGCCATGCGAGCACGGCCGAGGATTTATCGACCCCGGTGTTAAAAGAGGACACCACATTGTAGGTGCCGCCGGTCAAGGTGGTGCCGGTTTGCTGCACGAGCGCCCCCTGGATGTTTGCCACGGCGTGCCCCGCGGGGCGGAATTCCGCAGTGTTTTTTCCGTTCACTTCGATCGTGCCAGAGTTGTCGAAGGGGCCGTTCACCGTCAGCATCGTCTGCACGCCATCCCCTGACTCCGTGCCGAGCACGGTGAATTCGCCGGAATTCACGAGGCCGCCTCCGATCGCGAGTGAGCTGGCTGCGCGCTGAGCGCTGACTCCGAAGACGCCGGAGTTCGCCAGTGCGCCGGACGTGGTCAGCGATCCATTCGCGAGCGAGAAATTCCCAGCGTTCGCGGATAGATTTGTCAGCGCGTTTGCATTTCCAATGCTGTCTTGGATCGATGCGCCTGGCCCGCTGAGGCTGACAGACGCGGCGGCGCCAATCATCCGCACGTCGGCTCCCTGCCACGCGAGTGTCGCGATGCCATTCGAGCCCGCAGCCAGCACATAAGCGCCGCCGGTCAGCGTGGTGCCGCTTTGCTGCGCGAGCGGACCTTGCGCGGCCAGACTCCCGGCCCAGCCGCTCGGCGATGCGTCCGTGCCGACGATCGTCAGGGTGCCGGTATTGGAGAGGCCGCCAGCGACGTTGACAGCGGCGTCACGGGTGCTGCCGGCCACGGAAAAATCCCCGGCATTCGCGAGGCTGCCGCTCACGGTCCAATCGGTATCATCGAGCTGCACTCCGCGGTCCGCGAGAAACGTAGTCGTCCCGAAATTCGCAAAGTCGCCGGTGATCGACAGGGTCCTCCCGAGCATGACCAGCCGGCCGCGCACTTCATGGAGCCCGCTCAGGGCATCCACGCCGCCGGCCTGCATCAGCGCGCCCGCGCCGAGCAGTTGCACCGAGGCATTCTCGTCGATCGTGCTGATCCCGGTCCCGTTCCACGAGAATGTCGCCGTCACGCCACCGCCGGGCGCGCTGATCTGATAATCGCCCGCCCCCAGCACGCCGCCGCCCGCGTTGGCCAGCGATCCCGTGATCGCAAACGCCTTCGACCCGGAGGCCGTGTCGGCGGAAAAATTCACCGATCCGTTGTTCGCGAAGTTGCCGTTCACCGCGAGGCCCTGCCCAAGCAACTCCAGCGTGCCGTCCACCTGCTGAAGGTTCGCCAGCACGCTTTGGCTCGTTGACTTGTTTTGGAAAACGGCGCCCCCACCCTGGAGCGTGACGCGCGCACCCGTGCCAATGCTCGTAACGTTCGCCCCAGCCACCGCGAGCGTCACCGTCGAGCCCGCGACGGAAGCATCGAGCGTCCACTCACCCGTCAGCACGCCATTCGTGAGCCCCGTGAGTGAGCCTCCGACATCGACGGAGAGAGTCCCTTTTCCGCCGTCGAGCTCAAACATCCCGGAATTGCTGAGATCGCCCTGAATGGTCGCGCTCAGATTCACCGAGGACGTGCCCTGGAAGTTGCCCGACGTGCGCACCAGGAAGTCGCCGGTATTCACGAGATTCCCCGTGACGGTGGCGGTGAGCCCGTAAAGACCGGTGTCGTTGTTCGAGAAGGCTAGGTCCGTGGTCTGGGTATTGGTGAAGTCTCCGCCGATCGAGAAGACGACGTTCGGGCTGTCGGTGCGCATCCGAAAGAGGCCGCCATTCGTGAAGGCCCCGCCCGTCTGGAAATTCAACAGCGCCGTGGACGCCGCCCCGATCAGCACCTGATCGGGCATCTGGATTTGCCCCGTATTCGTCAGCGCGCCGGCGACGCTGATTCCTCGCGAGCGCAAATTGAGCGTGCCGAAGTTTTGCTCGAGCCCGGAGAGCGCATCGGCCCCACCGCCGGTCGTGATCAGCTTCGCATTCTCGCCCTTGAGGGTGATGACTGCATTCTGCCCGATCGTCTGAATGGGGCCGCCGTTCCATTGGATGGCAGACATCCCCGTTCCGGCCGCCTCCACATAGTAACCCCCGGCAGACAGGGTGCCCGCCTGGAACGCCGATAGATTTCCCAGATTGAAAATGGCAGTCTGACCATCGGCCGCGCGCACATCAAGCTTTGCCACCGGGGCGAACGGCGAGCCCGCGTCGAGATCGGTGGTGCCGAGGACCGTCAGCGAAAAGTTCTGCGTCGTCGGCCTCTGAATGGTGCCCGAGGTGAGCGTAAGATTCGAAATCACGGTCTCGACATTCATCAGGATCGTCGAAGAGGTGTTGATCACCGCGGAATAAGTGTCCGCGCCATTGTTCGGAACACCCGCGTTCCAGTTTCCCGGCGTGTTCCAGAAGGTATTCGTCGCCCCCGTCCAATTCGTGACTATCGCCGCCGCAAACGCGCCGCCCGACCCAAGAGCAAGCCACGCCAGGGTAGCCAGCATCCAAATCTCGGGCGCTTTTGGAAAATCCTTTCGATGATTCAGCCGCATGAGATCGAGGGTGGGGCCGGGGAGAATGCGCGGTCAAGCCCCCATCATTTCGCACTCGCCGTATGCGGAATCTGCGTGGGCTTGTTGCGCCCGTGCCGCGGCACGCGTTCTCGGAACCCAGGCATCCGGCTGCAGGTGTGAGAGTTGCAGGCAGGCGTGCCTGCTTCACGTGGCGCGGACACTCCTGTCCGCATCCTTCTTCGTTCCGGCTCTGCCGGGAGGCAGGCCTCGGGCACCAGACGATCGAGGATTTCCATGTCCACCGGTTCGTTCTGTTCGATCGCGGAGCCGGGCACGCTCACGGATTCGGGGGAGAGCCTGCCGACGCAGAACCCGACGGGATTGTGCGGACCGGCGCGCCTGGAGCAAAGCGGAGCTTCGTTCCAAAACGGACCATCAGTTGGCGGGCGAATGAATCGGCTGACAAGTGCGCCAGGACATTGAACACTTGCCTGTCCACCATGCCGCGCATTGCCCTCCTTTCCGAAGCCGTCGCCAGCCAGGTTGCTGCCGGCGAGGTGGTGGAACGGCCGGCTTCCGTCGTGAAGGAGCTCGTCGAAAACTCCATCGACGCGTCCGCCGGCCGGATCGAGGTGCAAATCCGTCGTGGTGGCAATTCCTCCATCCGCGTGGTCGATGATGGCGTGGGCATGGACCGCGATGACGCGCTGCTCTGTCTCGAGCGCCATGCGACCAGTAAAATCCGCACGGGAGCAGATCTGGCCGGCATTCGGACCCTCGGTTTTCGCGGCGAAGCATTACCCAGCATCGCCAGCGTCTCGCGATTTCGCCTCTCGACTCGGGAGCAAAATGCCATTGCCGGTACGGAAATCGTCGTCAGCGGGGGGCGAATCGAAACTGTCCGTGATGGTGGAGACGCACCCGGGACACAGATCGAAGCGCGCTCGCTTTTTTTCAACCTGCCGGCCCGGCGCAAATTTTTGCGCACCGAAAACACCGAGGCTTCCCACGTCGAACATCAGCTCCAGCTCCAGGCTCTGGGTCATCCGGAAATCGGCTTCGTCTATCTCCGGGACGATCGAGTCGTGTTTCAGCTCCCGGCTGGCCAGACGCTCCGGGAGCGCATCCGTGATCTCTGCGGCGGGCAGCTGGCCTCCCAGCTCCTGTCCGTCCCGGATGAGGAATTTGCCGGCCTGCGGATTCGCGGATTCATCGGCCGGGTGGGCGTGAGTCGCTCGACCCGGCAGCAACAACTCGTCTTCCTCAATGGGCGCGCGGTGGAGAACAGCACAATCAACTACGCGCTCCGCGAGGGGTATCACACCGCGCTGATGAAAGGGCAGCATCCGGTGACGTTTCTCTTCATCGAGATGGACCCGGCGGCGGCCGACGTAAATGTACATCCGGCCAAGCGCGAAGTTCGTTTTCGCGATCCGGCCACGGTGCGGGAGGCCGTGGTCGAGGCGCTGCGGCGAACTCTCGAGAGTGATCGCGGCGCGTGGTCGCGCAGCTTTCAACCTGGTCCCCCCGCACCACCATCTCCTTCTTCCTCACCCTCACCCTCTACTTCTCCTTCCATCCCGGCGACTTCACTTCCGGAAACGCCGCCCCTCATTCCCGCAGCCGAACAATTCTCGCTTCGCCGCGACTGGTCCGCTTTTCCCTCGGCACCGCCCGCCGCGGCAGGCGCAACGGATGATTTGCCGCCCACGGTTCCGAGCCTCCAACCGTCAACCTCGACCCGCGGAACGACCATCGCGAGCGGCACAGAAACCGCGGATGATGTTTCTGCGGCGGCCCACGATTTCAAAATTCTCGGCGTGCTGGGCCGTCTTTACGTGCTCATGGAGAATGCCTCGGGCCTGGTCCTGGTCGATCAGCACGCGGCTCACGAACGGATCCTCTTCGAAGAGATGCGGCGCCGAATGGATGGCCAGGGCGTTCCCACGCAGCGGCTGTTGCTTCCCATTACGCTGGAGGTTTCACCGCGCGATGCGGACTGGATTGCCAACCACCGCGACGTGCTGGAACTCGCGGGAATCAGTCTCGATCCGTTTGGCAGCGGCACCTTCAAAATCGATGCTCTCCCGACCTTTCTGAAAACCGGCGACCCGGCTCAATTGCTCCGCGAGATCGTTGATGATCTCCGCGAAACGTCGCCGCAAAACGGCCGATTGCGGCTCGGAGAAGACATGATCGCAAAAACGGTTTGCCGGCATGCGGTAAAAGCGAACGATGTCTTGCGCGAACCCGAACTCGTGCGTCTCATCCAAGACCTGCTCGCGTGTGACCTTCCGTATTGTTGTCCGCATGGCCGTCCGACAATGATTCAGATCGGATACGGCGAATTGGAGAAGAAATTCGGCCGCAAAGTCTGATCTCACGTCATTTATGAAAATCACCGTCTCCCTCGTCACTCTCGCCTGCGTGCTGCCCCTCATTTCGTTGCCAGCGGATGAAAAAAGCACGGTCGCGGCGCCTCCCAAATTCGTGCGGGCGATGGAACTGCCCGACAAAATAAGCGCCATCCAGACGCGCACAGTGGAATACGTGCCGGAGAGCGGAAAAGGTCCTTCGATCATCCTCGTCGGCGCGGCCCATCTTGGAACTGAGGAGTATTACCAGACGCTGCAAAAGAAGCTCGACGCGGCCACGGTTGTCTTATTCGAGGGAGTGGGGCTGGGCGAGGCGCTCAAAGCGGGACCGGGAAAATTGGACCGTGATCTGGGCATTCAAAAGCAGCTGGCCGAGACCTTGGGTCTGAAGTTTCAGCTCGATGCGATCGACTATCGACGTCCCAATTTCCACAACAGCGATCTCAAGGTGGAAACGGTGGAAGAGGAAATCAAAGAGCGCACGCAAAATGCGCCCGAGACCAAGACAGACGAAACGTTCAGTACATTGATGGAGGCGTTGCAAGGCACGGGAAAGACGGCCGAAATGCTCCAGCCACTCATGGCCCTGCTCGGCGGGTCAGAGCAAACCCGTGAAACCACGAGGCTATTGTTCATCCAGGTATTGGGACGTGCGGGCGAACTTCTCGAGTTGGCCAGGAATGCCTCCCCCGAAATGAGCAACTTGCTGGATGTCATCCTGACCGAGCGCAATCAAATCGTGCTGCGCGACCTGAAGGAACAAGTCGGGAAATTGAAGACGGGCGAGAGTGTGGCCGTTTTTTACGGCGCGGCCCATTTACCGGAACTGGCCACCAGGATTCAGGAAGAGCTGGGCTACAAACCCGGGCCGGAAAAGTGGGACAACGCCTTCACGGCCGATCCGGCCAAGGCCGGCCTGCAACCGGCCCAGATTCGCATGATGCTTGATATGATGACGCAACAGCTGAAATCGGGAAGTGGAGCCGGGCTTTTCCCTGGCGCGCCAGCAGGAAAATAGCCATCGACTCAACACATCTACCAGCAAAGCGGGCGTGCCCTGCGGGCGGCCCAACTTTCAACGTACAGCTGGTCCGCGCCGCAACTGCCCGCCCGGCCACTCCCGTTTCCAATCGTTGAGTATCGGATTTTTGATGTTGAGCCCGCCGCAGGTGCGCTGCGTTTCTCGATTCCAACCTGGAATTACAGCAGCGCCGTCGTCTCCGGCCAGCCGCACATGATGTTCAAGCATTGCACCGCCTGACCGGCTGCGCCTTTGACCAGATTGTCCTCCGCGCTGAACAGAATCAGCCGTTGCGTCCGCGGATCGTGCCGCCACCCGACGTCGAGGAAATTGGTGTGGGTTACCTGCTTGGTATCGGGAAAACCTGTCCGACCGAGCACGCGCACGAAGGGCTCTGCCTCAAAGGCATCGACCAATGTTCTGTCGATATCTTCCGGGTCGACGTCTGCGTTGGGCGAGGCATGGATGGTCGTGTGGATGCCTCGCGTCACGGGAATCAAATGGGGCGCGAAATTGATGATCACCTCCTCGCCATAGGCCAGGGATAACTCCTGCTCGATTTCGGCGAGATGACGGTGCTTCGGCACTCCGTAGGCCCGCATACTCTCGTTACATTCCGCAAAGAGGAATTCCACTTTTGTCGTCCGTCCCGCCCCGCTGACGCCGCTCACACTCGTGACCACAACAGTTTTCGCGTCGAGCAAACGCTGCTTCATCAGCGGAAAGAGCGGCAGGATGATGCTGGTTGGGTAACAGCCCGGACATGCGATCAAGCGCGCCGCGCGAATCTGGTCGCGATAGATTTCGGGCATTCCATAAACGCTCTCCTCCGCCAGCGCCGGCAATGCATGCGGCTCGCCATAATAGTCCTCATAGACGGCGACATTCTTGATCCGAAAGTCGGCGCTCAGATCGATCACGCGCACACCCGCATCGAGCAACGGTCCCGCGAATTCCGCCGCCAACCCGTGCGGCAGGGCGAGCAATGCGATCGCAGGTTCAGCGGCGAGGATCGAGGAGATGGTCGAATCCGAAAAGGCGTGTTCCGCAAAACGTGTCCCGGCGAAACGCGGATAAACTGCGGCCAGGCGCCGGCCCGTGGATTGCCGCGAGGTCACCGCGGCCAGTTCGACGCCGGGATGCCGTGAAAGCAACCGCAGCAGTTCCTCGCCGGAATAACCGCTGGCGCCGACGATGGCAATTTTTTGAAGGTTCATGACCCAAAAGTGACGGGACGACGCCGTTCACACAAGAATCCCCTTTGCAAACCCAACTCAATCGTTACTTTCCTCGCCCACCAAAAAACGGGCCGTAGCACAGCTTGGTAGTGCGCTTGAATGGGGTTCAAGAGGTCGCGGGTTCGAATCCCGTCGGCCCGATTTTTTTGAAAAGCTGATAGAGTCAGCTTTCCGGGCGATTGGAGTGGAATCGGAAAGGCCCACGAAAAAAGTGTTGGTGGCCCCCGGTGGTAGCCCCTATACTCTGGGCACATGAAAACGAAGTCTGAAGGCAGAACTCGGGGAACTTCGGTTGCTCGAAACGTGGCGCCCAATCTGTTCCGCCACCGGGAAAATCAGTCGTATTGGGGAGTCAGAAAAAGCGGCGGGAAGGCGCGTCATCGCCTCGCTGGAAACGGCGGATCGAAAGACGGCGGACGGCAAGCTCGCCGAATGGCTCGGCGACCTGAAAAAAGTGGACCCCGGTAACCGCGACATGACGCTCGCGATGCTTCTCGAAAAATACGAGGCGGCGAGGACGGACATCGCTGATTCAACGCGGGTCGGCGAGAAAGGGCGGATCGCGAAATTCCGCGAGCTGTTTCCTCGTCCGATGAACACCCTCGTCGCCCGCGTGGTGAACTCTGACATCGCCGTCTGGGTCGGACTCGTCGGCAAGGGCAAACGACCCTCAACCCGCAATCAGTTCCGCGCCTTCGCTCGCTGCGCTTTTCGACTTCGCCGTGTCCGACACGGTGATCGCAAAAAACCCGTTCGATCCGAAGATCATCCGCAAGGCAAAGAAAGAGCCGATTATTCGGCTCATCCCGTCGCCCGAAGAGTTTGAGAAAATTATTGCCGAGATTCGCCAGCCGAATTGGAAGCTCGAAAAGGGCAAACACGGCGGGCAGCGTCCTACGCGTCAGGATGAGAGCGCCGATTTCGCCGAATATTGGGCCGGGCTGGCATCGGACAAGCTGAGGCCGCGGGCTTGAATTGGGCGGACATCGACGAGACGCGCGATGTCATTCAGTACCGGCGGAAGAAAACCAGCCGTGACTTCAACACGCCCATTTTCCCATGGCTCAAGCCGTTGCTCAAGCGGCTCCGTAAGGAGGCGGGGCCGAATTCCCGCGGCCCGTCTTCAAGGTGAAAAACGTGAAGAAGGCGCTCCGTGGCGCACGCAACGGCTAGGGCTGCCGAACTTCACCCAGCGCAATTTGCGCGCGATGCGCATCAAGCGACTTTGGGAGCAAGGCGTGGACGTGAAGGTGATCGCGCAGTGGCAGGGCCATAGCGACGGCGGGAAGTTGATCATGACGACCTAAACGGAGGTCTTTGGAAGCGATGCGGAAAGCTACGAACGCGCACAGCTCGCCAAGGCCGCGGCGGCGGAAGCCGCGACGGCCCGGACCGGGCGGCTCAAGAAGGCGGCTTGATCCGGTTCAGCTAGTCCTAGCGAGCAGGGTTTCCACGTCCTCGCCGGGGATGAGTGTTTTTGCCTGCGCCTTGCTTTTCCGTAGCAGCTTTCGGGCGATGAAATTGCGGATCTGGCGCTCGCTGACTTTGAGATAGGCCGCTGCGTCCTTGGCAGTATAGCTGGCTCGCTGCGGGACGAATCGTTCTTTGCTATTCGTTCTCACGCGGCGGCAATTGTTTCTGCAACCTCTACTGACTTCGATTGCGGATTCGGCATAGGCGAGTGACTCTGCGGCAGCACCTCGGTCAACGGGATGTGTCCTTTTGATCGGCGGAAACGGGTGCTCGAGCCAGTGCGCCGAGGGCTCGAACGAAGTAGAGCAGTTTAAAGTTACCGCTAGCCCAAACGATTCCACCTTCGATCTCGACACACCGGCGCGATGAGTATCCCAATCTGAGATATGCAGTTTTGTGGCCAGTTGGGGTTCCGTGCAGCCGAGTGAATATCGCCGCTTTCTGATGAGCGGCCCGACGATATCTTTGCGTTTCGTTGTATGTGCCCGACAGCCGTAGAGGACAAATCGCGATAGGACGTTCCAGACTCGGAGCGAAATGCCGGACCACCCGAAAAGCCGGGTGCTCTGAATGAGGAGTCAGCATCCGAGGGCAGCGGCGAGGCGTAAAGCCAGCCCATTCCTCTGCAGCTCTCGCCGGAAACAACTTCTTCCGCGCGCTGCCGCTTCAGAGCCATCCGCGAGCAGGCGTTCGAAGATGCCGCGATTCTCCTCTTCCCACATGTCGCGACACAATTGGCTTTGTTTTCGCAGAGCGTTCTCATCGTCGTGATCATCAAATACCGAGCGTAGGCGCGACGCTCGGAACGAGCTGCAGACTCGTCGTCATGCGGGCCAGGGCGATCATCTGCGTTGTCCTCTGTCGATTTGCGGGCAAAATCACCCACGTGTTTGCGGCTGAAAATCACCCACCTTTGAGGTGAGTCGTGGCTCGCTGGAGGTCCCGGTTTTGAGGGGACTCTGGGGGGTCAATGAATCAACTCAAAGTGAATCAGCAACAGAGCTCATCGCCCTGCGTGAGCGGGGCTGGTCGAAACGCAAGATCGCCCGGGAATTGGGGTTGGATCGGGTGACGGTGCGCCGTTACCTCGCGGCCGCCGGGCAAAATCACCCACCCCGCCAACCGGCTCGGTGGAGATTAAAAAGTCAAAATCACCCGGGGTGCACACCGGCTCTGGCGAGTGCTCTGGCAGTTTGTGCGCGCCATGGCAGGCGCAGATCCAGAAAGCGGTGGAGGGCGGCTTGTCGGTGCAGCGGATCTATCAGGACCTGGTGAGCGACCATCACTTCAGTGGGAGCTATTATTCGGTGCGGCGCTTTGTACAGCGGCTGCGCCCTGAGGGAGCGGAGTTGCCGTTTGACGCATGGAATGTGAACCTGGCGCGGAGCTGCAGGTCGATTTCGGCCAGGGGGCGTGGGTGCTCGAAGCGGAGGGCAAGCGGCGCCGGACGCATTTGTTTCGGTGTGTGTTGAGTTGCTCGCGTAAAGGCTACAGTGAGGCGGTGTGGCGGCAGAACACGGAGACTTTCATCCGGGCGCTGGAAAATGCGTTTCGCTCTTTTGGCGGAGTGCCGGCGACGGTGGTGATCGATAATCTCAAAGCCGGGGTGATTCGCGCGGACTGGCATGATCCCGAACTCAACCCGAAGCTGGAGGATTTTGCGCGTCATTATGGGACGGTGATCTTGCCGTGCAAACCGGGGATGGCGCGGCACAAGGGCAAGGTGGAAGCGGGCGTCAAATATCGTGCAGAACAATGCGATCAAGGGACGGGTTTTCGCGAGTCTCTCGGCGCAAAATCTTTTCCTGGCGCAATGGGAAAACAACACGGCCGGCAAACGCATCCACGGCACCACGCAGAAGCAGGTGGACCGGTTCTTTGCCGAAGTGGAAGCACCGGCGTTGAGGCCGCTGCCGGCGAGTCTTTTTCCGATGTTTGAGGAAGCGGCGCGCAGCGTGCATCGCGATGGCTATGTGGAGTTCAGGCGGGCGTATTATTCGGTGCCGCCCGAGTACGTGGGGCGCAGGTTGTGGGTGCGAGCCGAACTGCGGGTGCTGCGCATCTACAACTTGCGGCGCGAGCAGATCGCCTTGCACGCCCTGGCCGACGCCGGGAAGTTCACGACCGATCCGGCAGGCATCTGCACAGCCGCAAACGGCATATCATCGAGCGTGGAGCCGAACATCTGCTGGATCAATGCCGGCTGGTCAGGGAATTATTACCGGAACCTGGGCCGAAGCGATGTACGCGGTGCGCGGTGCGCCGGTGCGTAACGACAATTAAAATGACCCACTGACGACAATTAAAATGACCCGCGAATGCGGGTCGGGTTTTCGAGTCGAAGCGGGACAGAAAATGGGAGGGCCGCCGGGGCCTCTCTTTTCTGTTCGGCTGGGGCCGATGATCACACTTCGTCAGATAAACCGACTCCTGATGGAGTTTAACCAGAAGGGTAATTTGACGATGAGCGCAATGAAGGCGGGGATGACCCGTAAGACAGCGGCAAGTATGTGAAGCTGAAGGATCAAGGATCCCCCAAAGTCCCGCATCGCTGGCGCACGCGGGCCGACGGTTTTGCCGAGGTCTGGCCGGAGGCGCAGGCGATGCTCGCGGCGGCTCCGGAGCTGGAGGCCAGAGTATCTTCGAGCATTTCGCGGAACGCTATCCGGGACGTTTTGAAGAAGGCCATCTGCGCACTTTTCAGCGCCGGGTGCGGCAATGGCGGCTCATGCATGGACCGGCCCGGGAAATCCACTTTGCCCAGGAGAGCCGGCCTGGGGAAGTCATCCAGACGGACTGGACGCGGGCGGCGGAGCTGGGGATCACCATTGCGGGGCCCCTATGCGCATTTGCTCTGTCATAGCGTGCTCATTCATTCCAATTGGGAGTGGGCCACGCGCTGCGCCAGCGAATCGCTGCTCTCGCTGCGCAGCGGCATTCAGGCGGCGCTTTCGCACCTGGGACGGGTGCCGCGCACTGGAGATCGACAACTCTTCGGCCGTCACCCATCAGCTCAGCCGTGAGCGCAAAGAGCGAGGGTTTACCGATGAATTCCTTTTGCTCGCCGCGCATTTCGAGATGATGCCGCTAACCATTAACGTCGGCTGTCCGAACGAAAACGGCGATGTGGAGAGCCTCAACGGGCATCTGAAGCGACGGATTCGCCAGCATCTCCTGCCGCGTGGCAGCCCCAGTTTGCGAGCCTGAAAAATACGATGGGTTCCTCCTGGAGGTGCTCCACAAAGCCAACGCGACCCGGACCCAAAAGGTCGCGCTCGAGCTCGAAGTAATGCGCGGACTGCCCTCCACGATCCTGCCCGATGACCAGGAGGATGAAGTGCGGGTGGGCTGGCAGAGCACGATCCGGATAAAAGATGGCCTACTCGGTGCCCTCGCGCCTGATCGGAATCAAGGTGCGCACCGCGTGAGCGAGACCGGATCGAAGTCTACAGCGGGCGCAGTTCGTCTCACCCTGCCCCGGCGGCACGGCGGCGCGGGAACCGTGATCGACTTCCGGCACGTCATCGCCGACCTGGTGCGCAAGCCCGGCGCATTCGCAGGATGGCGCTATCGTGAGTCGTCTTCCCCGGCGTCCTCTTCCGCAAAATCTTTGATCGCTCGGTGGCCGAGCTGGGCGAACACCGAGGAGAACGCGACTACCTGCACCTGCTCAAACTCGCGGCCGACAACAGTTGAGCGAGTCGAAGAGGCCCTGGAGCAAATCAGCGCCCGCGGCGCCCACCTCACGCTGGACACCATCCGCCGCGCACTGCCCGGAGCGGATTTGAGCCGATGACCTCGTTCAACCCGTGGCGAACTTGAACGAATCGACCTCCTGCTCGACCCGTCGCGCCGCCGCCACCCCGATCGAGAAGACAAGACCTGCGCCATGCCAGCTAAAGACGAAGCGCTCTGCCTGCTCCTGCGCGGCTTCAACCTCTCGACCATGGCGCGGATCGCCTTGGAAGCCCTGGCGCAGGCCGAGACGAAAACTGAGCCATCGAGAACTCCTCGTGCACCTGTGCGAAAGCGAAGCCCGAACGCAGCGAGCGCCTCACCGAACGGCTGCTCAAAGCCTCCGGATTGCCCGCAGGGAAAACGCTGGCGACCCTGGAGGAAGCCGCGCTGCCCGAGCGGGTGCGCCGGCAGCTTCCCGCGTTACTGGCGGGCGATTTCGTCGAGCGGCACGAAAACATCCTGGCCTTTGGCCTACCCGGAAGAGGAAAGAGCCATTTCTGGCCGCCTCGGGCGCGGAACTCATCCTGCGCCACCAACCACCAGTGCTGTTCCTCCCGACCTTCAAACTAGTCGGGCAGCTCCGGCCGCCAAAGCGACCCGCCGTTGGAAGCGGCACTCAAGAAGCTCGACCGCTACGAAGTCGTCATCCTCGACGACATCGGCTACGTCCAACAAAGCCGGGAAGAAATGGAAGTGCTCTTCACCTTCCTCGCCGAACGTTACGAGCGACGAAGCCTGATCATCAATTCCAACCTGGTCTTCTCCAATGGAACCAAATCCGAAGACCAGATGACCACCATGGCGGCCATCGACCGGCTGGTGCATCACGCCACGATCCTCGATTTTTGCGGCGACAGCCACCGGGTCAAAACGGCCAAGGCAAAAAGCGAAAAAATGACGCCCACCCCTACAATGCGAACTTTTTTCCAAGCACTCCGTAGCGCCCTTGCCGCTGCGCCGGGCGGGGCTTCGGGCCCGGGCTCCACTGCGCACTGAAAAAAGTCAGCCCGTTTCCGCCCCCGAAATCCCCCCAAAAATCCCCCCATTTCGCGGGTCATTTTAATTGTCGCTGAAGAGGAATTGCCGTTGACCACAGCTGCCGGCAAGCACCCGGTCGCAGCGCTGGAAAAGGCAGCGCGCACGGCGACCCATCACGGGGCCTGGAGTCTGCGCGATCTCAAGCGGCTGCTGGAGCTGCCGGGACAACGTCGTGCAACTGGATTTTTTGGAGACCCATTCCCTGATCCGACCCCTGGAAGCCTACCGGATAACCTGCAGGACGAGGCAAACGCGGCAGCCGCTGTTGCCGGGGAACTTCCAGCGATTAGCAAACCATCAACACCCACCGACAAACCAACCCAAACCCCAAGCCCATTAACATCCATCAGCCCAACTCCAAACCACCCTGAAACAACTCCGCCTCTCCGGCCTGAGCCAAACGCTCGACGTGCGCCTCCAAGAAGCCGCCGCCAATCGGCTCAGCCATGCCGAGTTCCTCGAACTCATCTGCCAGGACGAACTCAACGTCCGGCAGCAACGCCTGATGCCACGCCACACCAAAGCGGCGGACTTCCGCGCTCTGAAAACCCTGGAAGACTTCGACTGGCGCTTCAATCCCTCCATCACAGAAAGCAGATCTTCGAACTGGCCGCCGGCAGCTTCATCCGCGAAGCCAAAGACGTGCTGTTCCTCGGCCCGCCCGGCGTCGGCAAAACCCATCTGGCCCAAGCCATCGGCTACGAGGCCATCAACAGGCCAGAAGTGCTCTACCGTTCCATCTTCGATCTGGTGCGCGACTTCATGAAAGACGAAGCCTTCAACCAGCAGGACAAGACCCTGCGCAAATACCTGAAGCCGGATCTCGTCATCATCGACGACATGGGACTGAAGCAACTGCCCAAGACACTCCGGCGAATACCTGCTGGAAGTCATCATGCGCCGTTACGAAAACCGCTCCACCATCATGACCAGCAACCGCCCCTTGGAAGAATGGGGCAAACTGCTCGTGCGACGTGCCCACCGCCGGCGCCATCATCGACCGCTTCCTGCACCACGCCACGTCATCGCCATCACCGGCCAAAGCTATCGGCTCAAAGACGCGCCCCTGGCCGCCGCCTCCGCCGAAGCACGAAACCGCGCACATCGGCGGGAAAACCCGCCCCCGCCAACACCGCGCCATCCCAGGACCAGACACGATGAGTTCCCGCTCAAGGCACACAGCCCGGCCCGATAACCCCACCGCCGCTTCCACCCGCCGCCACCACCACCGCCACCCAACCGGCTTGATGGGGGCTGCGCGCCCCCAAACCCCGCGCCGCTCGCCGCGGCAGGCGTTGGGGGGGACACTCCGCGCTCGCGCTTGGCCACTGTCGCGGGGTCAAACGTCCTTGAAATCCAACCTAACTCGTTATGAAAAAACCCACCCAAGGGTGGGTGATTTTGAAGCGCAAAGTGGTGGGTGATTTTGGACCGCAAAT
>CAWCSW010000020.1:0-72854 GCA_963798345.1 uncultured Verrucomicrobiae bacterium
CCCTTACAAGCCCTTTCAAATGAATGGCTTACTGAGCATGGAGCTCAGCATTTCACCCGACCGGAATCGGCTCACTGCCGTTTACTGCCAAAACGATTTCGGCAGCACCTTGCGCCCGCGCCTGCGCAACGCAAGGCCAGGAACCCGCTTGCATGGATTCTCCGAAAGGAGGTCACCCGTGCCTAGGCGCTCCACTCTTAAAGTCGTCAAAGTCAATTACACGCCGAGCGCGCCTTGGATGGTGCGGGTGCCTACCCGGCTGCAATCTACCGAGGGCTCACAGAAAAAATTCTTTGAAAAAGAATCAGTGGCGAAGGCATACGCAGAGCGGCTGGCCCGTCAAATGGGCGAATACCACACGCAGGCCCTTGGGCTCACCGACCGCCAGAAAGTGGAAGCCGCTGAATGCTATCGTATTCTCGGCAAGGAGGACGCCAGCCTGTTGGAAGCGGTACATCACTACGTGGCCTACCTTGCCCAGGCGAAGCAGTCGACACCGATTGGGCCACTCTTCGCAGAGTTTCTGGCAACGAAGCGTCAAGATGGTTTGAGTTCCAAGTATCTCGCGGACCTGAGGAGCAAACTTGGGCGCTTCGTCGCGGCTTTCTCCGATACGCTCGCCTGCAATCTCTCTGCTCCGACATTGGAGGCGTGGTTGCGAGGTTTGAAAATGGGCTCTGTCTCGCGCGAATCCTACCGGCGCAATATCAGCGTGATGCTGGAGTTCGGCCGTCGACGGGGAGCTCTCCGCGTCAATCCAGCCGCCGATATCAAGATCACTCGGCGACCCGAGGGCGAAGTGACGATCCTTTCCCCCGAGGACGTGGCGCGTCTGCTGGAGTGCTGCACGCCCGACCTCAAACCCTACGTCGCGATCTGCGCCTTCGCTGGACTACGTCCATCGGAGGCCGCGTCGCTCGATTGGTCGAATATCCACTTCGATACGCTGCAAATCGAGGTCAAAGCTCGGCATTCGAAAACGCGCCGTCATCGTCTGGTGCCGATGCAATCGAATCTCGCGGCGTGGCTCCAGCCGTATAAGGGAAAGAGCGGTCCGGTCGGCTATTCCCGCCGGAAATTCCGAGACGCCTACAAAGCTGCGGAAATGGAGTATTGGAAAACCGACGTGCTCCGCCACTCCTATGGCACATTTCGATTGCCCATTCTCAAATCCGCCGATGCACTTGCTCTCGAAATGGGGAACTCTCCCGCGGTGATATTCAGGCATTACACGCATTCACGCTGCCGTCGCCGAGCCGTCAGACCAAGCTCTACGAGAACAGCAAGACCCGCGGCCACTTGCTGGACACTCTCCACGCACGCGAGATCGCCATGCCACGCCGTCACGATTGGCTTGTCGCACTGCTCAACGAGGACAACGTCCCGATCACTGCCGCGTTCCAGCATCCCGGCTTCAACTTGCTCGACCGGCAGCGATTGAAGCACAGATAGACTGGATTATACGAGCAGCTCGAAACCGCGTCCGACCTGCTATTGCCGCCCACACCAACCTCCGCGAATTGAGCGCCGATGATCCATTGGCCGCGGCAGTAACCGACTGGCAACGCCAGCACCGAATTGCCGATGGCGACCCGACGATCGCAGCTTTGGACTAAGTGCGCATCTACCTCCGCCACGCCCAGAGGATCGACGACGACCCAGAAACGCCGCCGACGAGTTTCGAGAAGTTCCGCGCCTCAATCCGATTGCTCGACCACCGCTCGAAATCATTCATTCAGCAAGCCGCCGACATCGTAGCTGATTTGCGTCGCTTCATTACTCCCCCCGACCATCACCGCGACATCAACCGTCCCGACCGAACGCTAGTCGCGCGGTCGCACCGGTTCATGTCGTCGGCCGTCATCCCGCGAGACTGCGACTGCCTCGCCGCTGCGGGCTGCGCCGCTCCGCTCCGATTCAGTCCCAGACTCGCTCCCGCCTCCGCACCGCGACGTTGCGAAAAAGTTCGGGAAGTCTGAGCCGAAACCGTGACGCCGATTTCGCGACCCGCGATGGGTTCATCAGCCATCCATGGACGTGAACTCGCCCCTCGATTCTACTGCTCGCTGCGCGCCGGCAGCCGCTCCATACTCTTTAATCTCTTCCGGTCCGGAGATCGAAATGGTGCACTTTAGGTTTCCATCTCCCTCATCCTCGTCCTCGTCGTCTTGCGGTGCGGGCTTGAAGGCGACGATTTGGATTCGGGGTCGCTTTCGCGGTGAACCGGGCGCTTCGGCTTCGGTCTTTTATGAGGCCGAGGTGGCGCCGCGCGCTCACTCTTGGGAATCTCGCGAGAACCAATGAGGTCGTATTTGACGCCCACCACGGTGCGGCCCGCGAAAGCCCGCAGGGATTTGGGGAAGATGAGGAATTGACGCGCGTGACCGAGCTTGAAACCGAGCTCGCCGTGATCGGCCTTCGTCCCCACCGACTCCTGCGTTACAGTCATGACTCGCTGTGCCTTCACTGCGGTCTGGAGGGCTCGAACTTTCTCGGGTGCCATGAGCGCGAGGTAGATTTCAGGCGGGCCGCATTTCGCGACTACGGTGGCAAAACGGGCGATCTTCACCTTGGAGTATCGCTGACCTCCGGCACCTTGGACTTCGCGCAGGAGTGAATTCCCTGCGGGCTGCGCGACTGCGCCAGATGCCGCCGGTGCAGTGTTTCGACCGACGTCACGCACAGCGCCAACCACGCGAGGCCGGCGGCCGCTCCGGCGAGCACGTCGCTCAGGTAATGCACTCCCAAGGCGACGCGGCTGAGACCGACTAGGAGGACAACGAAGCTCCCGACCGTCCCGATGCAAACCCGCCCTCGCCAGGTGCGCACCCAATAAGACCCCATCACCGTCGCCAGACCGTAGAGCAACGTGGCTCCCATCGTGTGTCCGCTGGGAAAGCTGTAGCTATGAAGGACGACGAGCGGATGCTCCCAAAGCGGGCGTTCTCGTCGGAACGCCATTTTCAGCAACAGATTGAGCAGCCCACCGCCCGGAACGACGAGGAAGAGGATTAGCAGGCGATACCAAGCCCGTCGCCAAATCAGGAGTGCCGCTCCGACGGCTGCGACGCAGAAAATCCAGAGGCCGGAACCGAAGAATGTGACCACGGACATCGCCTGAAAAAAGGCCGCCGAGCCGTGCTGTTGAAACCAGTTTGAGACTCGTTGATCGAGCACGACGATCGGATCGCGTGTCACAACGTCTTCCGCGATGCTGCCAAAAATCCACGCCATCGCGAGCAACGCCAGAGCGCCGAGCGTGAGGTGCAATCCAAGAATACCCTCGGGCGAAAAGCGCGCCTCCAACCAATTGACCTGAGCAGGGAATCGGCGGCGCAATGAGTCGATTCTTCGTGGCACAGCTCCCGCAGGTTTCGGTGGGAGTGGAGGAACTTTGCGCATGGAAGGCATTGCGGCTCCGCGCATCACTGCGCAGCGGACCAGCCGTCGGGCGTCCGTTGGAAATTCTCGTCTGATTGCCGTTCAAAGTGGCCGCGTTCGGGCTGCCACGCCCAACACTCGATTCCGATCCGAGAGCGATCGGTGCGGATGACGTTAAAGGAATTCGGCTGTCCGCGGCCTCGCGTCGAAGTGCTGGTGCCAGAGGAGACGACGAGCGCGGAATAGCCGGGGATGCGGAAACGGGTGGTGGAGGAACCGGCGTCCGCGATGTGAAAATGTCCGGCCAGCAACAAATCGACCCGGCATTGAGCGAGCGCCTCCATGGCCTGTCGCGCGCGGCCGACCACACGTCCGCCTTCCGCGCCCGCGGGCAGATCAATGGGATGGTGAGTGACCACGATCTTCGTCTGCGCGTCGCTGAGATTTTGAAAGCGCGTCTGCAACTCGGCGATCTGCGAGGCGTTGATGCGGCCATCCTTTAAGGTCAGCGCGCGCGCCGTGTTCACCCCGGCCACGGCGAGTTCGTCGTCGGAAAAAAACGGCGCGAGGTCGTCGGTGATGGAACGGCAATACCCGTCGAGACGGCGCACGAATCTGGCCAGGACGTTGTAAAGCGGCACGTCGTGATTGCCAGGCACGACGATCTGGGCGAACGGAATCGAGTCCAGAAACTTCCGCGCCGCCTTGAACTCTTCCGACCGCGCGCGCTGAGTCAGGTCGCCGGAGATCGCGACGAGGTCGGGCTTCACCTCCCGAATAAAAGCGAGCAGAGGCGGGACGATCGCGGGATTGACTCGGCCGAAATGCAGATCTGAAAGATGGACAATCGTGCGCATCAGCCCGTCCCATTTTCCGCCGGCACCAACACCCGCAGTGCTCCGGGACGGATGCGGTAGTGCAGCGGCGGTGCCATCCGGGTCACCTCGCCATCGGTCGAGACGAGCAAGGAATGTTTCCGCGATTCAATCCGCGCTTCGTCGATACAGAACGCCTCGAAATCGCACGCCTGATTCAGCCGCCCCACCAGCGCGCGAAACGCCAGGCGCAGAACTCCCAAGCGGCTCGTTCGGTTAGCGACGTAAAATCCGAGCCGTCCGGAGTTCAAGCAAGCGCGTTTCCCCAAGTTCATGCCGGCCACTTCGTATTCGTTGTTGCCCACGAACACGAACGCCGTCTTGAGATGGCGCTCTTCGCCTGCCAGGTAAACCCGCAGTGTGAGGAACGGATAACGACGGAAAGCGTTCAAGGCGGCGCGCGCGAACGCCGCCCATTTCGCGGTCCCTCGCCGCTCTTGCTCGGCCTCGCGCTCGGCCACCACTTGCGGGTAAATGCCGAGGCCCGGAATTATTGACGAACACCCGCCCATTGACCTCGCCGACATCGACCTCCGCCACGCGACCCTGCACTACCGTTCGGACGGCTCCTTCGAGGTCGAGGGGAATCCCGAGGTCTTTCGCAAAATGGTTCAACGTTCCCAAGGGCAGCACGCCGAGTGTCCTTCCGGTGCCGACCAACTCGGCCGCAACCGCGTTGACCGTTCCATCCCCGCCGCCGGCCACGACGATCGCATCTTCGCCCACATGATTTCCCGCGAGCAACTCGCGCAGATCGATCGACGCCGTCGCCGAGCGTGAAGGATACAGGCTTCTGCGCCATTGGCCCGAAACAGCTCGCTCAGTTTCGTCTCAAACCCGTCCTCGATCTGACCGCCTGCGCTGCCGTTCAAAACCACAAATATCTTCGTTATGGCAATGGGTTCGGGAGTCGGGGAGAACATTTGGGAATCGCGCTCGGTCGCCGGACGTTACTTCCACGCCGGAATGACCGCTCCTGTTCGTGCGTTCGCCCACTCGGTGATCCAAGATAAAATGGCTGAACCCGCTTTTGTCGCCTCGGAGAATTGCACGCAATGCTCGGCTGCGGGAATCGTCAGCCGCCCCGGTCGTGGCAAGGGGCGGCCAGCGGTTTCCAGCCACGTCTCAGGGACGAGCGGGTCGTCCGGTCCGCGAAGGAGCAGCGTCGGGGCCTTGATCCAGGCGAATTGTTCTTCGACGGGATCAGCCAGCATTTCCGTGCTGGTGCGCCAGGTGCGGGCTATTTCGGCCCGCAGGAGCCTCTAATTTGCGAACGAATCCCAAACGGCTTTCAAGTCTTCGTCGTCCAACGCGAGCAGTCGGATCTTTGAATCAAGTTTGAAGGTGTGGAGGATTCGAGGCGAGCATCGAAGCTAATTCGCGCTTCACATTCCCGCAGAGCGCATCCCATCGCCTAAGAGGGAGAAGCATTTTTTGCGCACGTGAGACAGGCTTTCAGCATGTCACGGCCGGCGGGAGTCCAGCCTGCCGTCTGCTGCCGTCCTGCTGCCGACGCAACAGTCGAATGAATTGCATGGCTCTTCCCAAAATCGCTCCGATGACTGAATCGGAATACGTCCTGAAGGGTCGCAGCGTGCGATTGCCGATAAAATCGTTGTCGCCGCCCGTGCCCATGCCTTCGCTCCCTTCCACCGCACTCCATCCCGTATTGGCTCGTTGGCTGGCGCCTGCCGGGCTTGGGACTAAACCGTCGGCAAAGGAAAAAGGCACGGCGTGAACTCCACGCCGGGCCCGAATTTTCTCGCGAGCAATGGCGAGATGGGGCGGCGCATGCGTGAGTTCGATTGGTCGCTGACGCCTTTCAGTTCGCCCGAGCACTGGCCACAAAGCCTGCGCTCCGCGCTGGGCATCTGTCTTGAGTGCGGCTTCCCCATCGCCATTTATTGGGGCCGAGAACTCGCGCTGCTTTACAACGACGCGTGGAGCCCGATCCCTGCGGACAAACACCCGTGGGCGCTGGGCCGTCCGGCGCGCGAAGTGTGGCCGGAGATTTGGGGGGAAATTGGACCGCTCTTTGCGCAAGTGCTGGCAACGGGCGAGCCGGTGCGTCTCGTCGATCAACTCCTGCCCATGCGCCGGCGGGGGTTCACGGAGGAATGCTATTTCGATTTCACTTTCAGCCCCATTCGCGACGAATCCGGCGCCGTCGGCGGCATATTCAATGCCGCCATCGAAACCACCCGGCGCGTTCTCGGGGAGCGGCGCGCGCAGATGTTGCGAATTCTCGCCGCGAGCACGGCGGACGCGCCGACGCCGGAGTCCGCAGCGACGTCCGCGGTCGCCGCGTTTGAAGGCGATCCACACGACCTGCCTTTCACGCTCCTCTATCTCGTGGAGAGCGAAGAGTCGGTCCGCCTGGTCGCGTCGAGTGGATTCACAAAAAGTGCGCTCGCGGGGATTCCCACGCAGTGCGGTCCGCGCGATCCCGCCGCGCCATGGTCGCTCGGTCAGGTGTCGCCGATCGAGGATCGCGACGGCGTGGTATTGGGAAACGACGCGCTCGCGCAGTTCAGAGGAGCGCTCCGCGGCGGCCCATGGCCAGAGCCGCCCGCCGGCGCGGTGATCCATGCGTTGACGCGCGCTGGCGGAAGCGAACCAGCAGGGTTCTTCATCGCCGGGCTTAGCCCGCGACTCGCTCTAGACGAGGAATACCGGGGATTTATCGCCCAGGCTGCGAGCGGCATAGCCGCGGCCGTGGAACGCGCGCGCAGTTCCGCCGCCGACCGCGAGCGCGCCGAAAAGCTGGCGGAAATCGACCGCGCCAAGACGGCGTTCTTCAGCAACGTCAGTCACGAATTCCGCACGCCGCTGACGCTGTTGCTCGGGCCGCTGGAGGAGATTGTCGGCAAAGCCGAGGGCGAGGTACTGCAGGACAACCGTCACCTCGCCAGGATCGCGCATCGCAATGGGCTGCGTCTGCTCAAGCTGGTCAATTCCCTGCTCGATTTCGCGCGCATGGAAGCGGGGCGCGCGAAAGCCCATTTCGAGCCGACCGAACTCGCCGCCTATACGGTCGAGCTGGCCAGTTCATTTCGCTCGGCGATGGAAAAGGCCGGGCTCGAATTCATCGTCGAGTGCCCGCCGCTCGCGGAGCCGGTGCATCTCGACCGCGAAATGTGGGAGAAGATCGTGCTCAACCTGCTCTCGAATGCTTTGAAATTTACGCTCGCCGGCGAAGTGCGCGTGACGGTGCGTTCGCTTGGCGATGCCGTGGAAATGACCGTGCGCGACACCGGCACTGGCATTCCCGACGAGGCGATACCGCACTTGTTCGAGCGCTTTTACCGCGTGCCGGGTGCGCAAGGCCGCACGCATGAAGGAAGCGGCATCGGCCTCGCGCTGGTCCATGAACTGGTGAAGCTGCACGGCGGCATGGTGCGCGTGGAAAGTGAAGCCGGACTCGGCAGCGCGTTCATCGTCACGATCCCGCGCGGCGTCGCGCATCTGCCGGCGGAAAAGTGCGCCCCGACCTCCGCGCCGAGCCGCAACGGGAACGGGGCGACGGCATTTGTCGCCGAGGCATTGCGCTGGCTGCCGGATAATCCCTCATCGCCGGCGCCAATTTTGGATGAACCGGAAGCGGCGGCGGGCTTGCCGCCAGCGTCCGCGTCGCGTCCGCGCATTCTGCTCGCCGATGACAACGCCGACATGCGCGATTACGTCGCGCGGCTGCTCGGGTCGCGCTTCGACGTGGTCGCCGTCGCCGACGGCCGCTCCGCCCTCGACGCCGCTCTCGACGAGCGGCCCGACCTCGTGCTCACCGACGTGATGATGCCGCACCTTGATGGCTTCGGGCTGCTGCGCGAGCTGCGCGCCGACACCGCATTGCAAGCAGTGCCGATCATCCTTCTCTCCGCTCGTGCGGGCGAAGAAGCGCGTGTGGACGGTCTCGAAGCCGGCGCCGACGACTATCTGACCAAGCCATTCCACGCGCGCGAACTTCTCGCCAAAGTGAACAGCACCCTCACGCTCGCGAAGGTTCGCGCCGAGGCGGCTGCACGCGAGGCCGAGTTGCGTGCGGAGCGCACGGAGATCCTCGAAAGCATGAACCTTGCGTTCGTCGCCATGGATGCCGATTTCCGCATCCTCTATCTCAATCCCGAGGCCGGCCGGCTCTATGGGTTGACACCGGAGAAGTATCTCGGCCGCACCCACTGGGAAGCTTTCCCGGAGGTGAATGGAACGCAGCTTGAAAGTAATTACCGGCGCGCGATGACCGAGCGGCTGCCGATGCGGTTCGAGCATTTTTACGAGCCCTGGCAGCAATGGTTCGAGATCAACGCCTACCCGATGACGGGCGACCGCCTCGGCGTATTCTTCCGCGACATCACCGAACGCAAACGGGCTGAGGAAGCGCTGCACGCCAGCGAGGAACGCTTCCGCACTGCGGTGAGTATCGTGAGCAGCCTCATCTGGACCAACAACGCCGAAGGAATGATGGAGGGGGAACAGCCCGGCTGGGGCAGTTTCACCGGTCAGACGAGGGACGAGTATCAGGATTACGGGTGGGCGCAGGCCGTGCATCCCGACGATGCGCAGGCGACCATCGAAGCCTGGCGGCGCGCCGTGGCGAAGCGCCGCTTGTTCGAGTTTGAACACCGGGTGCGGCATCGCGATGGGACGTGGCGTTTGTGTTCCATCCGGGCGGTTCCTTTGCTGGATGCAGCGGGCGAGGTCCGGGAGTGGGTGGGAGTCCATACCGACATCACGGAACGGAAACGGGCGGAGGCGAACTTGCTGGAGGCCAAGCAAGCCGCAGACATGGCCAACCAAAGCAAAGATCGCTTCCTCGCCGTCCTGAGCCACGAACTGCGCACGCCGCTCACGCCCGTGCTCATGGCCATCGGTGCACTGGAACACGATCCCGAGCTTTCGGCCGAAGTGCGCGAAGACCTGGCAATGATGAAGCGCAACATCGAACTGGAGACGAAACTCATCGACGACCTCCTCGACCTCAGCCGCATCACCAGCGGCAAACTGCCGCTGCACATCGAACCGCTCGATCTGAATGAGGTCGTGCGCCACGTTTGCGGCATCTGCCACCCGCCGCTGCGCGAGCGATCGATTCATTTGGAAATGATGCTCGACGACGTGACCGGGTTCGTGGCTGCCGACCGTGCGCGGCTCCAGCAGGTGCTCTGGAATATCCTCAAAAACGCGATCAAGTTTACGCCGGGGAAAGGCACCATCCGCGTGACCACGAAGCGCCTCGACGGCGATCGGTGGGAAGTTCGCATCCAGGATAATGGTATCGGCATTCCGGCCGAGGTGCTGCCGCGTATTTTCAATGCCTTCGAGCAGGGCGACGCGAGTGTCACGCGGCAATTCGGTGGACTGGGTCTCGGGCTGGCGATCTCCAAGGCGGTCGTGGACCTGCATCAAGGATCCATTCTCGCGGAGAGTGCCGGGCCGGGCCAGGGCGCGACCTTTGTGATCGAGCTGCCTGGCGCGGCACCCGCCCCCGCGGCCGATTCCGCCGGGATTGCGCCCGCCGGGGTAGGCAAGGCCCGCCGGCTCCGCCAGCTCCGCGTGCTCCTCGTCGAGGACCACGCCGACACGTCACGCACGCTCGTCCGGCTGTTACGCCGCCAGGGGTTCGTGGTGGTCAGCGCCGCGGATGTCGCCAGCGCGACCGCGCGGGCGGAGACGGAGGCGTTCGATGTGCTGGTCAGCGATCTCGGGCTACCGGACGGCAACGGCGACGAAGTGATCCGCCGGGTACGCGCCAGTCAGATCGTGCCGGGGATCGCGATGAGCGGTTACGGCATGGAAGAGGACGTGCGCCGCTCCCGCGAGGCCGGTTTCACCGAGCACTTGGTGAAGCCGATCGACGTGTCGCAACTCGTCGCTGCGATCAGACGCGTAACAAATGATCGGGATTGAGCTCTTTCACGCCCGAAGTTCACCGGCCTTCCGATCGTTCAGCCATCCCCCTCCGCCTCGCAGCGCCACCCCCTTCCCCCACCCCCCAGTAAACCTGCGCGTCACGAGCCTCGCCGATGCGATCCGATGAATCGGCCATAAGGACGAAAGCCCCGTCATGCCTGCCTTCGTCGAGGCAATGAAGGCCAAGCCCGCGACGGTACTACCGCGGGGTGACGATTGGCTCTATGAATTGAAGTTCGATGGCTACCGTTTCCTCGGCGGAAAAGCCGGCGTGGAGGTTCGCATGTGGTCGCACTCCGAGAAGGACATCACCTCACGTTTCGCGACGGTCGCCAAGGCCCATTCCGCCTTGGTGGACCGCGAACTCGTCGTCGCTGACGAACTAGGCCGACCGTCGTTTAACCCATTCAGCATGCGGACGAGTCCACGGATTACTGCGCGTTCCGCTTCGATCTGCTGGAACTCGATGCATGCGACCTGCGACGCGAACAGCTGGAGGAACGCCGCGCGATGCCCGGCCGATGGTCGGACACATAATGGAGATCCTCTTCTTTTGTGACCACGACCGCCGAAGCTGAAAGAGATTTCATAAAACGAAAACTCCCCCGCGAGATTTGTGGGTACGGTGCTGGAACAAAAGGCTCATCGAACCGAGTTCGCGCCCCACGGATTGGCTGGTCGCGCGAATTTCTCACCCCCCATTCATTTCGGAAAAGCGAACTCACGGTGATGCGCTCACGCACCGACTTTGCTGCGATGGGAAAGTTAAAGGCGCAAGTAGGCGTGGCCTGTAGAGGGCTCCGTTCCAGCGCGCCGCATCCGGCCATCTTATGACTTCTAATTTAGCAACCGAGGCGCTCGCTCCGAAATGTCTCACCGGTATTGAGGGGCTCGACCGCGTCCTTCTGGGCGGGCTCCCGCGCAACCGCTTCTATCTCGTGCAGGGCGATCCCGGCGTCGGTAAAACGACTCTCGGGCTACAATTCCTCTTGGAGGGAGTGAAGTCCGGCGAGAAGGGTCTCTACATTACGCTTTCCGAAACGCGGGAAGAATTGTTGGGAGTCGCGCACTCCCACGACTGGTCACTCGACGCCCTGGCCATTTTTGAGTTGTCGGCCATTGAGGAAACGCTGTCCACCGATTCGCAAAACACGCTCTTCCATCCCTCGGAGGTTGAGTTGAATCACATCACGAAGATTCTCCGCGATAAGGTAAGCGAAGTGCAGCCGGCGCGCATAGTGTTCGACTCGCTTTCCGAGCTGCGGCTGCTCGCGCAGAATCCATTGCGGTATCGACGGCAGTTGCTTTCGCTCAAGCAGTTCTTCGTCGGGCGCAACTGCACGGTCCTGGTCATGGACGACCGGACCAGCGAAGCCTCCGACCGGGAGGTACAGAGCATCGCGCATGGGGTTTTGAATCTGGCGCGGATGGCTCCCGAATACGGCGCGGAACGCCGCCGACTTTCGGTGGTCAAAGTGCGCGGCGAGGCATTCCGCGGCGGTTTTCACGACTACATTATTACCAAAGGTGGTCTGGTCGTTTTCCCGCGTCTGATCGCCTCCGAGCATCGCCGCACCTTTCCGGCACAAGCAATCTCCAGTGACATCAAGCAACTGGATGCCCTGCTGCTCGGCGGTTTGGATCGGGGCACCAGTACGCTCTTTTCCGGTCCTCCGGGAACCGGGAAATCGACGCTGGGAGCCAAGTTCGCGGCGGCGGCCGCGGGCCGTGGTGAAGCCGTTGCCGCCTATACTTTCGACGAGAAAATCGAGACCTACATCCAGCGTGGGGATGCGCTCGGCATGGAGTTGAGCAAGCACATCGCGAGCGGCAAGCTGGAGGCGACGCAAATCAATCCCGCGGAACTCTCGCCAGGCGAATTTGCGCATCGCATCCGCCGCGCCGTGGAAGACCGGGACGTCCGGTTGGTCGTGATCGACAGCTTGAACGGCTACCTCAATGCGATGCCCGAGGAGCGTTTCCTCACCATCCAGATGCATGAGTTGCTCAGCTATCTGGCGCAACAGGGCGTCGTGACGATTCTCATTCTCGCGCAGCACGGACTGGTCGGGTCGATGCAGTCGCCCGTCGATGTCACCTATCTCGCGGATACCGTGCTGATTCTCCGCTATTTCGAGGTCGAGGGCGCGGTGAAGCAGGCCGTTTCGGTAATCAAGAAGCGCAGCGGCGGCCACGAGCGAACGATTCGGGAATTCAAGATTCAATCCGACGGCGTCCACGTTGGAGAGCCGCTCCGCGAGTTCCATGGCGTGCTCACGGGAGTGCCGACTTTTCAAGGATCGGCCGAGGCAATTATGAAAGGAAAAGGTGGCAACGGACATTCGTGAGTCGGGAGACGAGAGCGTCCTCGTCCTGGCACCACTCGGTCGCGACGCTGAACTTGCGTCCGCCGCTTTGGCCGCGACCGGATTTCAATGCGTGATCTGCGGCGACCTGCAGGAAGTCATGGAAAAGCTCTCCACCCCGCGCGGCGCGGTGCTGCTCGCCGAGGAGGCGATCACACCCGCCGGACTGGCGCAATTAGCCGCTCTCCTCGGTGCTCAGCCCGCGTGGTCGGACTTGCCCATTATCCTTCTCACGAGCAGCGGCAATGTGGCCGAAGCTAATTCCGCTGCGGTGGCACACTTCGGGCAGGACATTAATGTTACGCTGCTGGAGAGACCGCTCCGTGTCATCACCCTCTGCAGCACGGCGCGCGTGGCGCTGCGCGCCCGGCGTCGCCAATACGAAGTGCGCGCCCTCCTTCGGCAGCGCGAAGAAGTTCTGGCCAGCGAGCGCGCAGCGAGGTCTGACGCCGAACGCGCGGGCCGGATGAAGGATGAATTTTTGGCCACGCTCAGCCACGAACTGCGGACGCCACTCAATGCCATCGTTGGCTGGTGTGCGCTGCTACAGGGCGGCCCGACGGATGATGACGAATTGGCGCAAGGCTTGGAAACGATCGAGCGGAACGCACGGGCGCAGACGCGGATCATCGAAGACTTGCTCGATATGAGCCGGATTATTTCCGGGAAAATCCGGCTGGACGTCCGGCCATGCGATCTCGGGGAAATTGTCCAAGCGGCGGTGGACACCGTGCGCCCGGCAGCGGAAGCCAAGAGCATCACGTTGCGCGCTGTTCTTGATTCCGAAATCGGCCCGCTATTGGGCGATCCCAATCGACTTCAGCAGGTCTTTTGGAACCTGCTGACCAATGCCATTAAATTCACGCCCAAAGGCGGCTCGGTGAAGGTCACCCTTCAGCGCGTCCACTCCCAAGCGGAGATCAGCATCGCCGATACGGGTCATGGGATTCAGGCCGAATTCTTGCCGTTCGTCTTCGATCGCTTTCGCCAGGCGGATTCTTCCTCGACCCGGCATCATCGCGGACTCGGTCTGGGCTTGGCCATTGTCAAGCAATTGGTGGAACTCCACGGAGGAAGTGTGGCGGCTCGGAGCCCAGGGCTCGGGCGGGGCGCGACGTTCATGGTGGCGCTGCCGGTCTCAGCGTTGCTTGCAAATCCTGACTCCGGCACTTCGGCGCCGACCCATGAGGCAGAATTGGCAGTCTCCTCGGATTGGAAAGCAGAGGTGCGGCTCAACGACGTGAAAGTGGTCGTCGTGGACGACGAAGTGGACGCCCGCGATGTCGTGCGACGCCTCCTCGAAGGCTGCGAAGCGGACGTGCGGGTCGCGGGTTCCGCGGCGGAGGCGCTCGGACTTATTCGAGCGCACCGGCCAGACGTGCTGGTCAGCGACATCGGCATGCCGGGCGAAGACGGCTACGCGCTGATTCGCCTCCTGCGCGCGTTGCCGCCGGACGAAGGCGGCTCTACCCCCGCTATCGCGCTTACGGCATACGCGCGCGTGGAGGACCGCGTACAGGCGCTGCGTGGGGGCTTTCAAATGCACGCCGTCAAACCCGTCGAGCCAGCCGAATTGGTGGCCATGGTGGCGAGCCTCGCGCGTTCGGCTACCGCCTGAACAACAAAATCGGACATCCGTTTCAACCCAGCACAGCAATCTTTCATCGCACCCCGAGTCTCCGATGACCACCACACAACTCGAATTCCCAGTCACGACGACATCGCAGCTATGGCCCGGAATCTTTGGGAAGAAGAGGGAAGGCTCAAACGCAAGGCTGAGGAGCATTGGCGGCTCGCCGATTCGCCAAGCTCAGCAGCTCGGTGAGCAGACGAAGTCCCAAGGCGCCGGCGTCGTTTGGAATTGAGATTGGCTGCCGCGTGCTGGGCGGTGGGTGAATGCGGGGTTGGAGAAAGTGATTGCGCCGCGAAATGCGGCGTTGTGGCATCCCGCGCGGCATTTAGTCTGCGACCGAAATTTCCACGCCGCCCTTGACTCTCTCGCTCCTCAATGTCGATCCGCAGCATCTTCGCGAGTTTTTTGCCTACGTGGCGGCCGCGCGAAAATGGGCGCTCGTTGATCCCGAGTTGGCGTCGGAGCCGGACATTCGGTGTCTCCTTGCCGCCTTCCCGCAGTCCTCAGGAGAGGTCTTGGGAGAGCAGGAAGCTCGGAAGCGAGCAGGAGAGGCACTGCGTCAAAGCGAGGCCATGGCGAAGGCGTGCGCCGAGGAGTTGACCAAGGCCCTGGACGCGCTGGACGAAAGTGAGAAAAAGCTGCGCTGGGCGACGGAAGCGACGGAAGCGGCGGAACTGGCGATCTGGTCGTGGGACGTCGCCCAGGACTCCGTCATTTGGGAGAATGACCGACCCTACGAATTCTTTGGCATAGACCGCGCTCAGGGACCGGTGAATGCGGCGCGCTTCGTGGCTGAATTCCTCCACCGCGAGGACGCGCCGGGATTTGAGTCTGCCGCAGCCAATGCGCTGCGCACAGGGGAGCGATTCTTTTTCCTCGGGCGTTTCTACCGCAAAAGCGGGGAACTGCGCTGGATCGAATTCACCGGACATCCCACGCCCGGTGTGGGCGGAAAATTCATACACATGTTCGGCACCGCGGCCGACGTGACGGCGCGCCAGTCGCAGCAGCTTGCTGTGGAAGAAAGCGAGGCGCGCCTCCGCCGGGTGTTCGAGTCGAATGTTGTGGGCATGATCAAGTGGAATCTGGACCGCAGCCTGATCCTCGACGCCAACGAAGAGTTTCTCCGCATGACCGGCTACACGCGCGAAGACGTGGCCGAGGGTCGCTTGAATTTCCGCGCCCTGACCCCACCCGAGTGGACGCCACTGAACGAGGACGGCATCCGTCGCATCCGTGAGCAGGGTTTCGCCGCGCCTTACGAGAAGGAATACTTTCGCAAAGACGGGTCGCGCGTTCCCGTGATCATCGCCGGCACGCGGTTTGACGACGCCCCGTCGGAAGGGATGTCTTTCTTGATCGACATCACCGAACGCAAGCGCGCGGAGGCGGCGATGCGCCAGAACGCGGCCCTATTTTCCACCCTCATCGAGCAGGCGCCCGTGGGGGTGTATGTGGTGGATGCGCAGTTCCGCCTGCAACAGGTGAACACCGTAGCATTGCCCGCTTTCCGGAGCGTCCGTCCGCTGCTCGGGCGCGATTTTGGCGAAGTCATGGACATTCTGTGGGGGCCGGAGGTCGGGGGAGAATTGGCGGCCGTTTTTCGGCACACGCTGGAGACTGGAGAGCGTTACATTTCCCCGCCATTTTCCGAACAGCGCCAGGATCTCGGCGAGGAGCATGCCTACGAGTGGGAAACGCAGCGCGTCACTCTGCCCGACGGTCAGCACGGAGTGGTCTGCTATTTTTCCGACGTGACCGAAAGGCACCGGGCCGCCGCCGCCTTGCAGGAAGCCAAGGACGCCGCGGAAGCGGCCAACCGCAGCAAGGATCGTTTCCTTGCCGTGCTTAGCCACGAGCTGCGCACGCCGCTCACGCCTGTGCTGATGACCGCGGCGGCGCATCGGATGGACGAAGATCTTCCGCGGGAAATCCGCGACGAATTCGGAATGATCGAGCGCAACATCGCCCTGGAAGCGCGGCTGATTGAAGACTTGCTCGATCTCACCCGCATCGTGAATGGCAAGCTCACCGTCCGCGCCGAGCCGTGCGATGCCCACTCCCTGCTCGGCCTCGTGGTGGAGATGGTCCGCAGCGACGCGCTGGAAAAGCAGATCACCATCCAGCTCGAACTCGCCGCGCAACGCCGTCACCTCACCGGCGATCCGGCGCGCTTGCAGCAGGTGCTTTGGAATCTGCTGCGCAACGCGGTCAAGTTCACACCCGCCGGTGGGCGCGTCTGCGTGCGGTCGTTCGATAGCGCCGACGCCACCGGATTGGAGAATCAATCGCGCCTCTGTATTGAGGTGATCGACAACGGGATCGGCTTCGAGCCGGCGGCGGCGGCGCGCATTTTCGAGCCCTTCGAGCAGAGCGGAGCGGGGCAAAGCTTCGGTGGCCTTGGCCTCGGCCTTGCCATCGCCCGCGCCGTTGTCGAATTGCACCGGGGAGCGATTCATGCCGAGAGTCCCGGTCCCGGCCAGGGCGCCACCTTCACCGTGGAATTGCCCGGCGAGATCAACTCCCGCGTCGGCGCGGCCACGCGCGGGCACGACTCGGACGACGCGCCCGAGCGCGACACACCGTTCCGGCTCCTTCTCGTGGAGGATCACGAGCCGACGCTCCAGGTGCTCACGCGGCTGCTCGTGCGGGCCGGACATCAAGTCCTCACGGCGCGAAGCCTCGCCGAGGCGCACGCGACCGCAGCGAAAGAGACCGTCAATCTCGTGATCTCCGACCTCGGCCTCCCCGACGGCACCGGGATCGAACTCATGCACCACCTCCGCGCGACTTACGGTCTCCGCGGCATCGCGCTGACTGGCTACGGCGCGTCCGACGATCTGCGTCGCTCGGAGGACGCGGGTTTCGTCGCGCATTTGGTGAAGCCGGTGAATATCCACGAGCTTCGGCGAGTGTTGCGAAGTCTCTCAGCGACAAATTCCTGATGCGCCCATCGGGAGAGTGGAAGACAAGACGACCGGCGCACGACCAGCGCGCGATGCGCAGTGAGACATGAACACCTTCACCCCTTCGCAGCCGATCGCGGAGAATCTCTGGCTCCTTGGCTACCCGCTGAAAATGTTGGGAGCCGACTTGCGCCGCAACGTAACACTGATCCGGCTCCGATCGGGAAAACTCGTCATTCATTCCACAGCGCCTTTTTCGCCAGAGGACGTGGCGGCGATTCGCGCGCTGGGCGAGCCCGGCTGGTTGTTGGATGGAGTTTTACGCCACGACACCTTTGCAAAGGAAGGGCGCGAGGCGTTTCCAGAGATCCCATATCTCGCTCCAGAGGGTTTCTCGGGAGCGGTGGGATTTCCGACTTTGCCGATCGTGCCCGCCCCCGCCGAATGGGAAGGTGAACTATTCGCGCTGGAAATCCAAGGAGCGCCCGCCGCCCGCGATACGGCACTTCTCCATGTCTCTTCCCACACCCTGATCCTCACGGAGCTGATCTTCAACTTCGGTCAAGACGAGCCGCTCTGGACGGAGTTGCTCTTGCGCGTCGCGGTTGGTGGCGAACATCACCCGGGAATGTCCCGACCGTTTAAGGCCGGAGTGAAGAACGAAGAGGCGTTCAGGAGTTCGGTAGCGACCATTTTGGGCTGGGATTTCGACCGCGTGATCGTCGGTCACGGCGATGTGATCGAAAACGATGGCAAAAAAAAGCTGCGCGCGGCTTTGCAGACGGCTGGATTTTAGGAAATCGCGGCGAAAGCGAACTAAAACCCATAGGACGCTCGAAACCCCACCAGCACAACCGCTCCGTGACAAACGTCGGGAACTTGCCATCCTCAACCCAAGACCGTTTTCGGCCGGCGGCGTTGGGCGACAGGTGGACCAAGGTGCGCAACGCGGACCTTCATTCCGTTGAGGCGGGGCGACCGGGTCGCATTCCCTTTGTGCTAATTCCCGGTCTAGCCATGTCGGGATCCTACTTTCTGCCGCTGGCGCGTTCGCTCGCGGCCAGCGACCCGGTCCAGGTGCTGGAATTGCCGGGGTTTGGACGCAGCACGGGGCCCCGGGGTGCTCTCGCGATGCGGGAGCACGCCGCATGGCTCGACGACTGGATGGAGGTGCGCAATATTCAAAGGTGCCATCTCGTCGGTCACTCGATGGGCTGCCAAGTGACTGCGCACCTCGCGGCAGAGCACGCGGATCGCGTGCGGACCCTCACCCTGATCGGGCCGACGGTCGATGCGCACGCTCGTCGGAGAACCACGCAAATCCTCCGACTGTTCCGCGACTTCTCCAAGGAGAGCCTTCCCACTGTATTTCGCGCGCTGGTGGATGTCCTCCGGGCTGGCGTCGTCCGGACTTGGCGGACGAGCACCGAAATGCTGGCCGATCCGCTCGAAGCGCAACTCGCCCGGATCACCGCACCAACGCTCCTCCTCCGCGGTGCGAACGACTCGATCGCGCCAGAGCGTTGGTTGCAAACCGCCGCCTCCTTCCTCGCAGCCGGACACTCAATGACGCTGCCAGTAGGGGCGCATTGCGTGCAATTTTCCGCCGCCGCGCAAACGGCCGCGGCCATCCTCACGTGGACTAGCCTGCACGAGGAGACGCGGTCTCATGCGCGCGAATCCTGATTTCCAGAATGGCACCCGAACGCCGTATCGCGATCCTATAAATACGAATTCGCAAACGCCGAAACCGAACCACGAGCACGAAGTAGATCCGGACCAAACCCCAGCCTCAGGAGACGAAATGCACACGGACGTAAGCGTTTGAACTCAACGCGCAGACCAAGGACCTCGCGGAACGGGACGAACCGACCGGTGCGTCGGGGACCGCTGCACCGAAGGTCTTGCCGGAGGACGAGGTCTCCCTTACCGAGAGGTTCGTTCTATGAGGGCACAGACGCGGCAGATTGCGGCCGCGGATCCGGACGGTGAACCGTGTAAAGCGGGCGACTGCGCCCACACCGCACCGCTATTACATCTGTGGCTGGCATTGCAGCCCACGGACTGCCGGACCGTTTCCGCAAAGTTTCCTGGTCCAGCCCGGGCGGCATCAGTGATACGAATGACAAATCTCTTCATGCCAACATCATTCGCAGCATGTTGGCCGCATGCCGGGCGTCCATTCACAACGCGTCGCGATTTACACCCCCACAAGTTTCGGCCCGCCAACCCGGTTCTATTAGTCGGATCACCATAAGCAAAAGGCCGCCGCCGGAATAACCGGCGGCGGCATGCTTGTCCGCGGACGATAGGCTAGTGGCCACGGATTAGATAGATGACGAGCAAAATCGGGAGAGGGATGCCAAGAACCCACAACAATGCGTAGCCAATCTTTCCTGATTCACTGATGAACTTGTCGATGTGTTTCATAACGTAATCTGAATCGCTCCGACCTCATTTTCGGACGTGCGCTTTAAACAAAAAGAGAAGCCCCCCTGCTCGAACCCGAGAAGGCATGCCGAGTTTTCCATTACTTCGGGTGCCACAATCCCTACCGCCAGAGATAGCCCCTTTTGCGATTAACAACACAACACCCCTAATTCGCCGGGCGGTCACGTCCGGAACGGCGGTGATTATCACCATGTCTAACTCCCCGCTCTCTGAAAACCGAACGCGCATCTTGATCGCCGAAGATCACGCCAAAACGCGCGAGGCCCTGCGCTCCTTGCTGGAGATTAAAGCTTTTGACGTAACCTCCGTCGCCACCGGCAATGAAGCGCGCGAAGTTCTCACATCGTTCGACACACCCTGCATTGCTCTTGTCGATTGGGAAATGCCGGGTGCTTCCGGCTTGGATGTCTGCCGGGCCGTCCGTGCTCATAAGTCCGATCGCTACGTTTACCTTATCGTCATCACGGCACGTGATGGCGAAGAAAGCATTAACCAGGCAATGGCCGCTGGTGCCGACGATTTCATTCCGAAGCCATGCGGAGTGTCCGAGCTTCTCGCCCGGGTACGGAACGGCGAGCGGACCGTCGCCTTGCAACGCAATCTCGCGATTCGCATTGCTGAATTGGAGGAAAGCGCTGAGCGCATGCGTCAACTGAAGCGTCTCCTGCCAATCTGCATGTATTGCAAAAAAATCCGCGATGACTTGGACTACTGGGAGGAGATTGAGGTCTATATCCGGGAACACACAGGAACGAATTTTTCCCACGGAATCTGCCCGAGTTGCATGGCGAACGAGATTGGCGAACTGAGCGCTAAGAGGTTACCGGGCACTTAGCCGGTCGATCGTCTCCTTTAGTCGATCAGCGGCGACTGGCTTGACGATATGAGCGTTGAATCCGGCGTCCTTTGTTTGTTCCAAGTCGGACTCCATGCCGTAACCGGACATGGCAATCGCGGGGATATCGCGGTCCCGCCGGAGCTTGCCCAGCAAGTCCATCCCCGTGCCATCAGGCAGGCCCACATCGCTGAGCAACAGTTCCGGGTCGAAAGCCGGTGCATACTCGATCGCCTGGGTCATCGTTGCGGCATGCTTCACGACATGGCCCCAGCGGCTGAGTAAACGTTCGAGCGCGTTGCGGGTATCTTCATGGTCTTCGACGAGGAGGATACGGAGCGTGCGCACCGTGGGCGTGACGGGCAGTGACATGCCCGAAACCTTCGGCGCCGCCGGCGGTATAATCGTCGCCAGTTCGATGGTGAATGTCGCCCCGTGATCCTTGCCGGCGCTGAACGCCGTGATGCGGCCGCTGTGCGCTTCGACCAGCCCTTTCGCAATGCTCAGGCCCAGACCAACACCACCGAAGCGTCGCATTGTGGAATCTTCGCCCTGCTGAAACGGCTCGAAGATACGGGAGAGCATCTCGGGGTCAATGCCGATACCGGTGTCCGTGACGTCGATGCGCACCGTTTCCGGCGTGGGATTCACGGTGCGAACGGTGATGCTTCGTTCATTCGGAGTGAATTTCACGGCGTTAAGGATGAGGTTCCAAAAAATTTGTGCGAGCCGCGCACCATCGCCCTTCACATGACGCTCGGTCGCATCAAGGTGTAAGGCGATTTCCGAGCGCTTCTGATTCGCCGCGGAACGGCACATATCTGCGGCGTGCCGAATTGTTTCATGAAGGTCGATGGTGGAAAGATGCACCTCCAGCTTGCCTTTGCTGATTCTGGTGATGTCGAGCAGATCATCGACGAGCCGCGCTTCGAGTTCAATGTTTCGGCGAATCAGCGAAAGCGACTCGCGTAGCTCTTGGGGATCGATCTCTGTCGCGTTTTCCAGATTGCTGGCGGCTGCTAAAGCGGGCGTGAGGGGCGTGCGCAGTTCATGACTGAGCACGGCGAGAAACTGATCCTTTGCGCGATTGGCGGCCTCCGCGGCCTGCTTCGCGCGCTCCAGCTCACGGGCGTGGACGGTGACTTCCTTGGCCATGTGCGCGAGGTCGTGAGTCCTCTCACCATTGGCAGCTGTGTGGGCGCCGAGGGCCGCGGCTGTGAAATACGCTGAGGGAGCAGCGTCCGTCGCCTTTTTATAGAGTTCCGCCAGTACAGCGTAGGCTTTCTCCAGTTCGGACTTCCGTTCCGCGGCAAGGCGTGCCGACTGCAACACCGAGCGGATTTTCGGCACCAGCGGGGGGAGCAAAAGCGCGGTAACCAGCGAGGCCGTTGCCGTAAGCAATTTCACCCAGCCGGAGAGCCAGTAGCGAGGATGCGGCGACTGCAGCGTCCAGACTTCCATGAAGTGCGTGGCCCCGCAGGCCACAATGAAGAGCGCGAAAGCCAGCATCATCCAATGGAACGGCAGCTCCTGCCGCGCTCGGAAGACGAGATAGATCAGCGTCGTCGAGATTGCGACGTAGGAGAATCCGATGACGAGATCCGACCAACCATGCAGCCTCATCAGGTCGCGGTTGAACAGGTAGCAATGCGCGTGCGGCATGAACATGTCCGTCCCGGAATCATGAAAGGCGGCCGCAACGATGGCCCCTAACGCGAGGGCCACGGCGACCAGGGCTATGACAGACCGAACGCGCGCTTGGTTCATAATGTGGGGAGTAAAACAAGACTAGGTCATCCGGCGAGGCACAACCGCAGAAAAGTCGCCAAAGGGCAGCGATTCGTCCTGGTAGAGGTTGCTCGAGCCAGTCAAACGTCCCACGAGGTCGGCGGTCTGCGAATCGTCCCCTTTCCAGTAAGTGTCGCGCAAATTCTCCGGCAGTTCCCTCCACAGCTTCGAGGACCCTTTCACTTGAGCTTCGTCGGTTATGGTTTCCGCCATCGGTCGCCTCAAGCCCTTGTCCCTCCCCCAGTCGAATGGGTCATCCACGACCACAGATTTCCGCCTGAGGTGAGCATTGCCGCGATCGGCTGCCTGGTTGTCTTCATCGCCGGCGATTACGTTGGCGAACATTTCCTCGCCTTATTGAAAGCCGCCGTTGATCGCCTTCGCATACTGGTCAAGCAGGAGCTTCTTCGCGCTGAAGCGATGGCCATTCTCGGGCTCATACGGCCCATGAACCTGAAATCCGTAGCGGGTGCCAGGATTCGCGTTGGGAAGATACCCATGCTAAATTGCATCGGTCTTCTCAGGAAGCGGGATCTGAGCGGTTTCGCGCGCCGGATCGTTCGGATCGAAGAGGCAACGCTCCACCTTGCTCGCTTGCGCGCCGACGATGGCGAAGTTCGTGCCGTCGCCGTCGAAGGTGGCCCCGAGAGGATGTGAGATACCCTGGTAGATGCGGAGTTTGTCCATGGATTTGTGCTAGATTGATCACCCAATCGGATCGGCCCTCGATCACGGACGGATGGGAATCTTCAGCGCGCGATGGGATTGGACTGCTTTGCTTTTCAAGGTCGCTACTTCCTCACCGGGTGGGCTCAAGCCAATGGGAACACCAGCGTTGTCACGAGCGTGCCGTTTGGAAGATAGCTGCAGCTGATTTTCCCGCTATGCGCCGCGAAGGTTTGAGCCGCCTACCAAAGGCCGCGACCATAGCCGGCGCGCTTCGTGGACACGAAAGGCCTTTCGCGCCGGGACGTCTGGAAGCTCTACGGAGGTAGCGGGCACGGTGGACGATCCGCGCGGAAGCAGCAGTTTGGCCGCCGAAGATGCTAGGCTGTCCAAGTGCATTGTCGCGAAACGCCAAGTGCATAATTTTGCAACACCAGCGAGAACCGAATAATGGCTTCTACAGAGAAAACTCTCCCTGGCACGCGGGCGGCAAATAGGGGTTGGCGAACCAATAACCACCACCGACTATGCTTTACGAATTTGATGATCAATCGAACCCTGCCCCCTCCACGGCAACGACCGTCGATCGTTCCGACGAAGAGCTGATGCAGCGCATTCAAAATCACGACGAAACGGCTCTGGCCACGCTCTATCGCCGCCACACTCCGCTCTTGCGGACGATCGCCGCCCGCATCGTCAACAACAATGCTGACGTGGATGACCTGATTCAGGAGATCTTCGTTGAAATCTGGAACCGTGCGGGGAGTTACGAAGAGGCCAAGGGCAAGGCGATCGGCTGGATTGTGACGCTGGCCCGCCGCCGCGGGATCGACCGCATGCGCCGGAATCAAGCCTACTCGCGAGCCGGGGAACGCCTGCGCGAAAGCGCTGCGGGCGATGCTGAAGCGATGCATCCCGCGACCGATGCGGAGGCGATGAACGGGGACACCGCGGAAATCTTCCGACGGATTCTCGATAGCCTCCCCGCCGCCCAACGCGAGGCCATCCATCTCGCCTATTACGCCGGCCTCAGCCAGCGTGACATCGCCCGCCTCACTGGCATTCCCCTCGGCACCATTAAAACTCGTCTAGAACTTGCCGTGTGCAAAATCCGCGCCGGCATCCTCGCACTTGGCGGCGAGGCGGAGTGGCGCATTGCGCACGCCTAAATGCTCCCCACTAAAAGCGCCCGTCGTCAGCCGCGGAAGCGGCAGGCGGCGGGCGGCTCGCTTTACTGCCCGATCCCAAACCGCCGCATCTTCGCGTAAAGCGTCGGGCGGTGAATTCCCAAGATTGCCGCGGCTTGCTTTTTGTTGCCCTGCGTCTTGCGCAACGCCGCCAGCACAGCCTCTTTTTCCACTTCCTCCAAGCTCCCGGTCGGTAGCGGCGGTACTCCCGTGAGCATTGGGGCAGCCAGTTCGGGCATGCGGATTTCTCGGGGCAGGCATTTGGCCCCGAGCAGTGGCCCCTCGCACAAGACCAGCGCGTGCTCGATCGCATTTTGCAGTTCCCGGACATTTCCCGGCCAGCCATACACTCGGAGCATCTCCAGCGCTTCGGGGTCCAACTGTGGAAGATGCTTGCGGAGCTGGTTGGCAAAGCGGTGGAGGAAAGTATCGACGAGTTTGGGAATGTCTTCGCGACGCTCCCGCAGCGGTGGTATTTCGATCTCGAACGTTTTCAATCGATAGTAGAGATCCTCCCGCAGCCGACCTTCCCTGACCGCCAGCCCGATCGGACGATTGCAGGCCGCGATCAGTCGAAAGTCGGCGCGGATATTCTTGGTCGTGCCCAAGGGCCGGAACTCGCGCTCTTGCAGCACGCGCAGAAAACGCGTCTGCAGCTCCAACGGCATCTCGGTGATCTCGTCCAGAAATAGCGTGCCGCCTCGCGCCTCGGCGAGCATCCCCGGAAAGGCGACGACCGCTCCCGTGAACGCACCCCTGGCGTAGCCGAAGAGTTCCGCCTCGATCATGTTCGCGGGGAACGCCCCGCAATTCAGTTTGATCATCGGTCCGTCGCCACGCTCGCTATGTCGATGCACCTCGCCGGCATACACCTCCTTCCCCACGCCGCTTTCGCCGGTCAGCAAAATGTTCGCCTCGCTCGGGGCGATCCGCGCGATGAGTTGCTCGACCTCCCTCATCCGCCGACTGATCGCCACCGGGGCGAGTTTTTCCTCAGCCGCGCGCAGCCGCTTCTCCAGCGATTCGTTCGCTGCGGTGAGCGTCTCCGTTTGCCGCACGAGATCACGTTGCTCCAGTGCCCGCGCGCACAAACTCAGCAATTCCTCAGCCGCATACGGCTTGGATAGAAAATGGAACGCCCCGAGTTTGATCGCCTCGATGGCATTTGCGAGCGTGTCGTTGGCCGTCAGAATCATCACCGGCAATGCCGGGGTGTCCGCCTTCAGCCGTCGTAAAACGTCGAGGCCCTCCGCATCGGGCAGTCCGAGATCGAGCAGTACCAGATCCGGTTTGACCTCCTCGACCTTCTTCCTCCCCAAGGAGGCCGTCGGCCCCACGTGAACCTGATAGCCGTGCCGCTCCAGAATCGAGGAGAGCGTCGCCTGAATCGTGCGCTCGTCATCGATGACGACGATCTTTTTGCCCGACTCCGTCACTAACGCGGCAGAATCGGTTCCCGTCGAAGCGTAGTTTCCGTCGGCGGCAGGAAGGGCAATTCTTTCATGTGTGATCTGAGCTTTCATTTTCTCCAGCTCGTACTTCGGCACGCGGCGGTCGGTCGGTTGTTCAATCAGATCTTCGAGCAGAATTTTTCGTTTGGTCCCCTTGCCCGAACGTTCAAACTCGATCCAAAGATCCGACTGCTCGCTCTAGGCGACAAAGACTTGAGGCCCGTTCGGGATTCATTCGCAAGTTAGTGGGTCGGTCACTTTGCGGACTATCCTCGGTATCCCGCACGCGGCAGCAGGTCGTAATTCTTGAGAAGTCGCCACTTGCGACACGTGGCTGCCTTTCCTGCTTGGAGGACAAGCGGTGCTTCTTCGGGGTCAAACCCGACCTCTGATTCGATAAACCGGCATGCTCAACGAACTCTGGTATCGAAATTCCATCATTTACAGCCTTGATGTCGAAACCTTCATGGATGCCAATCACGATGGGATCGGCGACTTCGAAGGCCTGAGCCTCTCGCCCAGGCTCTCAAGGCAACACGTGAGGTGCCGCCAGGTGCGCAATGGTGCCACTTTCTCCGTAACCACGATGAGCTCGATCTCGGACGTCTGACCGAGAAACAGCGGGAGAAGGTCTTTGCGCGCTTCGGCCCGGAGAAGGATATGCAGCTTTACGATCGCGGCATTCGCCGCCGCCTCGCACCGATGCTGGGCAATCGCCCCCAGCTGGAACTCGCGAACAGCCTCGCCCTTTCGCTACCGGGCACGCCGGTGCTGCGCTACGGCGATGAGATTGGCATGGGCGATGATCTTGACCTCTCGGAGCGCAATTCCGTCCGCACGCCTATGCAGTGGAGCAACGAAATTAACGGCGGTTTTTCCACCGCGAAGAAAACGGTTCGCCCGGTGATCGAGAAGGGCAGCTATGGATTTTCACGGGTGAACGTGGAAGCGCAGCGGCGGGAGCCGGATTCGTTCCTGACCTGGACGGCGGCGATGATCCGCCTGCGCAAGGAATGTCCCGAGATCGGAATGGGCGCCTGGAAAATGGTGGAGACGAAGTCGAAGTCGATCCTCGCTTTGCAATACGAGTGGAGGGGCAGTTCCGTGGTGATCATGCACAATTTCGCTTCGTCTCCGCAAACGGTCCACATCCGGCCGGAAGGAGGTCGCGAGCACGGCCTCGTGGATCTGATTGAGCGCCAGGAGAGCGCGGCTGACGGCAGGGGCGAACACGAAGTTGCGCTCGACGCGCCCGGCTACCGCTGGTTCCGCGTCGGGCCGCTAACGCAAAAGCTCGGCCGCAAGCGGGCGTGAGACCGCGCCGAGATCGCGTTAATAGGTGTCCATGCCTTATGCGATTGCGTTGTACTTCGATGGGGCAAATGAGACTCGGTTGTTCGCTCTTCGGGATGCATTTGCAGGTCTTCATCGCCAATCTCGAATCTGGAACCGCAGCACCACGCATGGCGGTCCGGTCGAGTCGGCCACAGCTGCAGATTGATAAATGCCACCCGCCGGATTGCAGTCGATCCGGAACTTCAGCAAGTCCGCAGCGCTGCGTTGCCGCGATCCCCTAACATGCCAAAGTGCGAAGTTTGTGGAAACGAATACGACAAAGCCTTCGAGGTCATCCTCGCGGGAAAGAGCCACATCTTCGACAGCTTTGAATGCGCGATCCACGCGCTTGCGCCGAAGTGCCCGTCTTGCGGCTGCCGCATCATCGGCCACGGCGTCGAGGAGGCTGGGGAAATCTTCTGCTGCGTCCACTGCGCACGCTCCGATGGGCGCACGAAATTGAAGGATCGCGCATGACCCCCGCGCTGGTGCTCATCGCGCTGCTCACCGGGCGCGCGGTGAAGGTGCCAAGCATGGCGGGCGAACTCGTCTCCGGCGTGCTGGAAGAAAGCGCTATCGCGCTCGGGCTCTCCACGTTTTTCCTCGGCGTAATCGTCCTCGCCGTGGTCGGTAACGCTGCAGAGTATGTGGCCGCGGTATATTTCGCGCGGAAAAACCAGATGGGCCTCGTGATGAGCATCACTGTCGGCTCCACCATCCAGGTTGCGCTGCTACTGGCGCCGCTCCTCGTCATCGTCTCGCACTTTTTGGGAAAGCCGATGAATCTCGTCTTTGAAAACCCGCTGGAACTCGTCGCCATCGCCGGCGTCACCTTCGCCGTGAATGCCATCGCCGAGGACGGCGAGACGACGTGGTTTGAAGGGGTGCTGCTGCTCGCCGTCTATGTCGTTCTCGGCATGGCGTTTCTTTTGGTGAAATAGTTTGGGCTCCCGCCATCAAGTCCTTCGCTATCGATCCACCACCCCCTCTTCCCTCTCCTCAATCTCCAGGTCGCCGTTGCGGCGGCCACCGGGCCGGGCGATCACACGGTCGTAGTCTTCTTCGCGAAAAGCGCGCAGCTGATTTTCGTCGGCAGATTCCTCGGCGAAGCCATTCAGCCCATCCGCCAGCCCGCAGTCATTTGGCAATTGCTCGCGCCGACTTTGCTATCCCATTATCTCTTTGCAGGGTCTAGTACTTTAGGTGGCGCGTTTAGGATGGGAATTGCCATCGTGCGCCAGCTTATCGCGTTGTACGGTGGCACCACGTCCGCCGCCACCGCGGGTTCCAGACTGGGAAGTGAATTAATGGTGCGGCTTCCGCCGACTAGGCGCCCGTCGTCCCAAATACCGCTCATACGCCGCACGCGCTTTTTTGCGGCAGCCCAAGGCGGCCAGACACCGCGTGCAAGAATTCTCGTGGAGGTAAGATCAGCAGGAATCCTGCCGACGCCATTTCACTGAATTGACAATCCTTCTTCGTTTCGCTTCCTATCATGTAACAATCGGCGCTGAAGGATCAGTTTGGCGCGCACGCCAGGAACGGGTCGAGCACGCCGAGAGCGGCTCCAAAAGGGATTGTGGCGCTGCCGCCGCGGCGTGCTTTCACTTCCTACGCTTTAGCGGCGACGTTGATTCCCGATTCCGCGAGGTTCGTCAGCTTTTTGTCCGTTGCCCCTTCTTCATCCAGCGTGATCTGCAGAATGGCCGCCGCCTCCTTTTCTCCGAGGACTTTAGCGTATGTCCGCGCGCACCCGTAGCCGGCCATTTCATAGTGCTCGACTCGCTGTGCCGAAGCGATCAGCCCGGCGTCGCGCACTTCTTCATCGGCTTCCTCCTCGACCATTTCCGCACCTTCGGCGAGCAAACCCTCCATACCCTTGCACTTTGGCCCCCGGACGCTCGAATGAAGTTTCGCCAGAATTTTTTCCAAGCGTTGTACGTGTTCCTTGGTTTCTTCCAGGTGCTGGCTGAAACCAGCAGCCAGATCCTTATTGGAGGCTGCCTTCACCATCTTTGGGAGTGCCTTGAGAATTTGCTTTTCAGCGCTGTAGAGGTCTTTCAGTTCGTGAATATAGAGGTCTTTGAGAGTTTCGAGTTTCATAAGCACCTGTCTATCGCAACATGCCACGGAGCCGGTCGCATACTAAATACCGACGTATCTAGTGGTCCGTTTGTGTTGGAATCCGCCGAAGGAGGGCGAATGCATTTGGCCGACGCAAAACAATATCAGCTCGCACTACACGCAGGAGAAGCGAGCAGGTGGATCTCGCGATGAAAATCGTCCGACAACGAGAGGAAACGTCAGAACGACCGCTGCACCGAATGGACGGGCTACCTCCTCGTGGTTTCACGCCGCTCGGCATCTCCGTTAAACAGAATACGTGAATCGGGGGCTGCGTGTGGATTCCGTCGGCAGGCCTTACGGCGCTGTCCTCACCCAGCAACGCAGAACTTCAGCGACGCTCCAAGCCTGTGCAATGCAGGCGCGTGGCGTGAACGGAGATTCCGCGTCGAATACTTCGCTGATTGAACCGACGCAACCGTGGTCGAGATGTTCGGTAAGGCCGCCGAGGAAATGCCGCGCGCCTTGGTGATCTTCCGGATGGACCTTAAGCCAGGCATCAACGAAGGGACCGATGAGCCAACCCCAAACCGTCCCTTGATGGTAGGCAGCGTCCCGGGCCCGCAAGTCTCCGAAGTAGCGCGACTTGAAGTCGGGATGCCCCGGCGAGAGGGTGCGCAGACCGACCGGGGTGAGCAGTTCGGTCCGGACTTTCGTCACCACCGCCGACCAATGCGCCTCCTCAAGCACCGGATGACGCAGCGAGATGGCAAAGATTTGATTGGGACGGCACGCGGAATCGTCGCCCTGTTCGCCATCGACGACGTCGAATAAGTATCCGTGTTTCTCGGACCAGAAGCGGCGATTGAAAGATTCCCTACACTGGAGGGCATGCTCCGTATAAGTCTTCGCGGCATCGCCTTCGAGCCACCCAGAGAGGAGGCGGAGCGCATTGTAATAGAGCGCATTGACCTCGACGGCCTTTCCTCGACGCGGTGTCACGACCCAGCCATCCACCTTCGCGTCCATCCAGGTGAGTTGATAACCTACTTCACCTTGTTGCAAAAGTCCGTCCGTGGGATCGACTCGAATGCCGAAGCGCGTGCCGCGCATATGGTGTTCGATGATCTCCACGAGCTTCGGCAGAAGCGCGTCAAGCGTGGCACGGTCGCCGGTTATTTCGACATATCGATCGAGCGCGTGGAAGAACCAAAGTGTCGCATCTGCGGTATGGTACAGCCCCTCGGACTTGCCTTCGGGGAACAGATTCGGAATTAATCCATCGCGAATGTAGTGACCGAAAGTGCGCAGAATCCACGCGGCTTCCGCGTGGCGGCCCGTGGTGAGGGTCAAGCCCTCGAGGCTAATCATTGTGTCGCGGCCCCAATCAGTAAACCAATGATAGCCGGCGATGACCGTCCGCACTTCGTCGCCGGCGGCTCGGGCTCTCGCCGCATCCTCGATCCGGCCCGCCGGCGCGATAATGAACTGGTCAGCGGCCAGGACGAGTTCCGCGCCGAGTTCCGTCTGCGCTTCCGGGGCAGCTGCGCGAATGAGGCGCTCCCGCCGCGCCAGGTCCGCGCGCTGCGCTTCGTCGGGATCGAGGGCGAGGATCTTCGACCACTCTTCAGTGGAAGCGATGAGAGTGACCGCACGCTCGGGGCGGAGTTCGACGGTAAAAAAACCCGGACTCCACAAGAGTCCGCGCGATGAATAGCCGCGGTCGGCTTCAGTCTGATAGGTGATTTCGCTGATCCGACCACCTTCGTGGATGAAATGCGCGCGCTCGTCATGGACGCACAGGCGAAGCGGGTGAGGATACTGTTGAGTGAATACCTCATATTGACGCTCGCGGATGAGCAACGAGTAGGTTTCCGAAAGCGGTCCGCCAACATCGTTTTCGTGCGGGCGGAAATTGACGGAGGGTCTCAATGCGAGTTGGGCGTAATCGGCACCCGAGAGCAACCGATACGCGATGTGTACCGTGTTTTGCCCGTGCACCAGCAGCAACGATTTTTCGATCACGCATCCATCCGCTTCGTAGGTCCAGACCGGCAGGCCGTTCTCGAGACGAAACTCCTTCACGTAATGACTCTCCGCCGCGTCATCCGCCGCCTCCAGCGGTTCATCGCCACCGAGAAGGAAACTGCGACCGTTCGCCCCGCGCAGATGTTCCGAGAGATGATTGAGCATGACCATGCGCCCGAACGGCGCAGGGAGCGCCGCCACCAACAGACCATGATAGCGGCGCGAGACGGCCCCGCAAATTGTACCCGATCCATAACCACCGAGCCCGTTGGTGATAAGCCATTCGCGCCGCAGTATTTCCCGCGCATGATGGGCTTGGGCATCGGCAATGTCGATGCGCCGGATGAGCTTGTTCATCGGTCCAACGGTTTGGGCACGAGCAACAGTCCAGACTCAGCAGGCAAGTGCCAGTTTTCCTCGGAATCGACCGGCGGAGTGCCACCGCCACCGTAACGCGGATCCTCACTCGACCACGCCACTTGCCACTGGCAACCGAGTGGCGGCGCGAGCAGCGGCTCCGGCGCAGGATCGAGATGCAGATGCGGACCGAGGTTGATGACCAGCAGGCGGTCATCCTGCGCACGTCCGAAAAACCGGAGCACCAAAGCGGTATCACCAAGCACGGCACCGTCGTAGGAGCCGCGGGGAGATTTCCCCAAGAGTGGATCAACTTTGCGCACCTGTAACAAATCGCAATGGAGATGCCAGATTTCGGCGTGCCGCTCACGATCCGTGAAGTCGAGTTTGGAGCGGTGGAAAGTGTCCTCGGAATCCGGGTTCGGCAACAGCATTTCGGTGTCTTCCGAGGCGATGCTTGCGAACTGTTTCAGAAACTCCCTCCGGCCGCGACCCACCGCTTTCGCAAGGTCGGGATGATGATCCGCGAAGTAAAGGAAAGGTGAGGTGGCCGCGAATTCCTGGCCCTGAAATAGCATCGGCGTATTCGGTCCGAGAAGGAGCAGTGTGGTCAGAGCGCGGAGTCGACCCGGACTGGTAATCGTGTGGATGCGGCGGCCCGCGAGCGAGTTCGCGATCTGGTCATGGTTTTGCAGGAAGTTCACGAAGTTCGCCGGAACGAGATCGAAGCCCGGCGAGCCGCGCCGGGCCTTCTGCCATTTGTAACGCTGGCCCTGGTAGAGGAATCCCCACTTCGCCGCCGAGATGAACTCCTGCGGCGAGCCGTGGTAGTCAGTATAGTACGCTTCGTTACGCCCCGTCATGGCGACGATGGCGGCGTGATGGAAATCATCGTTCCACAATGCATCGAGGCCGATCCCCCCATCCTCAGGCGAACGCACAAGATGTGGGTGCTGCGGCTCATTCTCCCCGACAAGATAAGCCGACCGCCCACCGGCCGCTTCGCGCACCTTCCGCGCGATAGCGGCCAGCAGATGATCCGGAGACGCATCGAAGATTTGCTGGGTGGCATCGAGCCGCAAACCATCGAGATGAAACTCGTCGATCCAGTAACCCGCGTTGGCGATGATCAGTTCGCGCACCGGACCGCTGTGTTCGCGGTCAAAGTTCAGCGCTTCGCCCCACTCATTCTCGTACCTCGCACTAAAATAATGCGGCGAAAACTCCTTCGCGAAATTCCCATCCGGTCCGAGGTGATTATAGACCACGTCGAGGACGACGCCGAGTCCGAGCGCGTGCGCCGAATCCACAAATCTTCGGAAATCATCCGGCTCCCCATAGAGCCGTGTCGGCGCAAAAAGATTCACGCCGTCATAGCCCCACCCGAAACGTCCGACGAAATCCGCGACGGGCATCACTTCGAGCAAGGTTACGCCGAGTTCAGCGAGTCGGCGCAACTCAGTCGTCGCGGCCGCCCAGGTGCCTTCGCGGGTGAAAGTTCCGACGTGCATTTCATAAATCACCTGACCGGCGCGCGTGACACCGCGCCATTCCGCATCCGACCAAGTAAAAGCACCCGGGTCGACGATCTGAGAGGGCCCGTGCGGGCCCGCTGGCTGAAAGCGAGAGGCCATATCCGGAAAGGCGCCGCTGTCGAGCTGATACCGATACGTCATCCCGGCGCGAGCGTCCTCGCTCCAGCCCACCCAATAGCCCTCGCCATCCGGAGCGAGCGACTTCTCCTCCGCGCCATCCCCTTCTTCGAGAACCACGGCAACGCGCTTCGAAACCGGCGCCCAGACACGGAAATGCACGCCGCCATCGGACTGCACTTCAGCGCCGACGGGCAATCGGCGGGTGGCGGGCGGGCGCGCAGAGCAATGCGGCGGTTTCATCGAACTGACATCGCGCACAGAAACTTCCACGGATGCCGTCATTTCTGGCTGGCCCATGCACTCCCTCAGTGCATCGCACGCAATTCCACGGCGAAATCAATTTCGAGGACAAGAGTGCGCTCGTCCCCGGGCGCTGCTGCGGCATACCGAGGACATCACGGGCGCGACCCTTGTGGGATATTGGGGGCTTACTTTGAATGATGCGGAGCAATCGCCCGTCCGCCGAGTCGACGGCGCGCGATGGATAAGGACAATGAACGCACCCAAGTTAGATACGCGTGTCGCCATTCTCGCCACGGATGGATTTGAACAGGCGGAATTGGAAGAGCCGATGAAGGCGCTCCGCGAAGCTGGCGCGAAGGTCAGCGTCGTGTCGCCGAATTCAGGAACAATCCAAGGAATGCACCACGCAGAGAAGGGAGAGCGATTCGCGGTCGACCTCGTTTTGGAAAACGCAAACGCAGACGACTTCGACGCGCTCTTTCTACCCGGCGGGCTTATGAACCCAGACGAGCTGCGCTCGACGCCCGAAGCGGTGGCCTTCACGCGCGCCTTCGCCGAAGCCGGCAAGCCGATCGCCGCCATATGCCACGGACCATGGGTATTGATCGAAGCGGGCATCGTGCGCGGCCGCCGACTCACTTCTTGGCCTGCAATTCAGACCGACATCAAGAATGCCGGCGGCGATTGGGTCGACGAGGAAGTGGTGGTCGATAACGGCCTCGTAACAAGCCGAAAACCCGAAGATATTCCGGCCTTCAATGCGAAGATGATCGAAGCATTTCAGGAGGGTCTGGACCCCGCTATGGCAGCCTTGCTCGCCGTCATTTAACCGACTCCATGGCCTTGATGCAGCGTCATCAGGAAGCGCCTCCGGCCGGGGAAAAGTATCCTAATAACTGAGATCCGACACACCCCAATGAGTCCGCGCTTCATTCGGACTGATACCAGGCCCAACAACCTTCGCAACTTCGGGCGGCAAATGCCGCCATGTTGCCGTTTGGATCAAGCGGATGCGAAGGACTTCTTCGCCGGATGAAGGTCCTTGATCCGGGGGATTACCCTACCCACATGATGAAGCCGATGAGCGAGGTTCTCGGGAGGTACCGAAATTTCCGCGCGGCGTGGATTCTCACGTCTACGCTGGACTCGCGGGAAGGCGGAACGGGACCGATGTATCAGGTGCTGATCCTGATGGAACCACGCAGCCAGGCTATCTTCCGCGAACTTCATCTGGTGGCACAGGCCTCACGCCGCGATGGAGATGATCTCCGGCTCGAATTGATCGATGAAAAGGATTCCCGATGTATCGTAGATCTATTGTCACGCGCCGCGACGTTCCACCAGGCCGCGGATTTCTCGCTGCCGGCTGATGTCAGGACGCCAGCGCCGGGCGCTAATTAATCTTCGCCCACGGCATAAATTTCTATTTAGGCACGACCAAACGCATTGGCCTATGCGTAATCGAGGCATGACTAAGCTACAATTAAAAGGCAACTGGAACGAGATCAAAGGCAAGCTAAAGCAAAAATATGCTGACCTCACAGACGATGACCTAATCTTTGCGGAGGGCAAGGAGGAGGAACTCCTCGGCCGCCTGCAGCAGCGGCTCGGCAAGAGCAAGGGAGAGGTCCGCCGCGAGATCGAAGAATTCTAACCCTCCCCTTCAAGCCAGGCTCCGCAGTCGCATTCGTTTGAATGTGCGGCTGCGGAATTGCTCTGTTCATTTCAATGCCTCAAATGCCGCGCAAGAAGAAACGGATGAAGCCACTTCCGGAACAGCCGCGGCAACCGGGCTCGGAGGAGAAGATGAAGCCCTGGGCCGAGACTTCGATCAAGGCCGCGGAGAGGGCTTCGCTGATTCCGGCGACGTTTCCCGATGAGAAGGTCGAGACATTTGGCTCCGACGTGCTGCCTGGGGATGCTTCCAATCGGTTCGGTACGTGTGATCACCGAGAGATTGGACTTATGGGCGGAATCGGGTGGGAATTTCCTGCAAATTAAACTTAACGCCTCAGGTTTAGTCGTCCCATTGCTTGGGGGAAAATGCGCGAGGTGATGCTTTCATCCATCTGCGGAGGCGAGCGGGTGCGATTGCCAGTCACCGCCCCCAGCCGCTCATGAGCAAAGCTTCTCACCCAAAACACCGTCTCTGGCGACTGATTTTACTGGTTTTCCTGAGCCTGGTCATGGTGCTGGCTGCAGTTGCTGTCTTCGGCCTCATCTTCCTCCGGCGGACGGTAATGAACTATCGTTCAGAGCACGATTTTTCGACCCGCGATCCGGCGTTCTTTGCCTCCGCGCATGCCCTCGCGGACCCGCTGCCTCTGGAAGGCAATTCCATTCAGCTGCTCCACAACGGCGATGAGATTTTCCCGGCCATGCTCCGGGCCATTCGGGCTGCGCGGGCGAGCGTGAACTTCGAGGCGTTCCTCTTCAATTCTGATGCCGTCGGCGTGCAGTTTCACGATGCGCTGTGCGAGCGGGCGCGCGCCGGCGTGCGCGTGCGCGTGCTGCTCGATGGCGTCGGCTCCGGCGCGGAGTTTTCCGATGAGGATGAAGCGGCCTTCCGCCAGGCGGGATGCGCCTTCGCCTACTATCATCCCACGCATTCATGGCGCGTGGATAAACTCAACCGCCGCACCCATCGGCGCGTCCTCGTGATAGATGGGAAAATCGGTTTTACCGGCGGCGCCGGCTTTGCCAATAACTGGGCGGGCAACGCGGACTCACCGGATCATTGGCGCGACGTGCATGCGCGCCTCGAGGGACCGATCGTGGCGAAGCTTCAGGGCGCATTTCAGCAGCATTGGGCAAAAGCCACCGGCGAGACGCTCAGTGGCGCTGCGGAGTTTCCACCGCTCCCACCGGCCGGGAAGCTGCGAATGCAGCTCATCGCGTCACATTCCTTCTCGGCCTCCCCGATTTCTCTCGTCCAAGCCGTTGCCTTTGCTTCCGCGCAGAAGACCATCTTCATCACCAATGCCTACTGCGCGCCGAGCCAAAATCAGGTCGATCTCCTCGTCGCGGCCGCCGCGCGCGGGGTCGTTGTGCGGGTGCTGATTCCTGGCCGACACAATGATCAACCAATGACGAAGTCCGCCGGTCGCGGCGCCTACGGCGATTTGCTCAAGGGCGGTGTGAAAATATTCGAATATGAACCGACCATGATTCATACGAAAACCATCGTCGTGGATGGGCTGTTCGCGATGATCGGCTCGTCGAATTTCGATGCCCGATCAACTCAGATCAATGAGGAACTGGATGTAACGATCTACGATGAAGGCTTCGGTCGGGAGATGGATGGGGTCTTTCAGCGCGATCTGCAGCACGCCAAACCTTACCGCTTGGAAGAATTCCAGAAGCGTTCGGCATGGGAGCGCTTTTCGGAAGCGATTGTGGCTCCGCTCGCGCCGCTCCTTTAGCAGGCAAAGTTAGCCGCTCGTAGTCCACCCCGAAAATCATCGGCGGATGTGCGGACTAGCCCTTTTCGGAAAATTTGCGCGGCGTCACCACGGGCTGCACCATCTGCCAAACCTTGGCAGCGCCGTAAATTAGCCCAACGGGTTTCAGCAAAGTGAGGAGTACTCGGATCACTGCACCAAGGATTCCCTTGAGAGGTAACATACGCAGGAAGTAGCCAGCGCCCACGGCGCACAACAATGCTTTCTCGGGCTGGAGCTGCGCGTAAGCAACCGCATCTTTTACCGAGCTTTCCACTCCAGCTCGAGCAGCGTGGTAATTCTCGGCGATGAAACCTTCTGGATTCTCCAACGCAGACGAAAACGTCACTGGGGATTTATTGCCTTTCACTGGCTAGTCGCAGTTGAGTTTCTTGCCCCAGCGTCTGGCCATTTTCCGTGCCCGCTCGGCGTAGTCATTCTGTTCCTCGTGGGCCACGCAGTAGCCCACGAACACTCCGAAGAGGAAGCCAATGCCGAAAATGCCCAGCACAGACGTACCGGGATTGTCGCGAACGTAACGCTCCCCGGTCTGCAACGCTTCATCAGCCTTTTCGCGCGTTGTTTCCCATGCTTGACTGGCCGATTCGGTGACTTTAGCTGTCGTGTCCGGGTTGAAAGGGATTTGGTTTTCAGGATTCATGGCGTGAGTGCAGTGAGTTTATTCGGCGGGGGCGAGGTTTCGTGGAGGACCTGGCGAGGCTGGTCAGCGCCAAGTCGGCGGACGCTTCCCCGTCGAGGGATGTTTGCAGAGCTTCGAGCAGGATCACCGCTCCGATGATCGACGCGATGTAGCCGGCGGGCTCGCCATCGGCATACCACCCGAGGCAGGCTCCGACGGAGTGCGCCATGAATGAAGCCGCCATGCCGAGGAGGATAGTAATGATCCATCCGCCCGCATATTTGCCGGGGATGAAAAACTTGGCGGTGGCTCCCACGATAAGGCCAATGATGATTGCGCTGATGATTGCCATAAATTGATCGGGGTCGTCACCGAAAGTTATCGGGACAATGATTCAGGTTGGGCGGGTAAGTTTTTGGAATTTTTTGTTGCCCCAAGTTTTCCCGACCCGCCCGCGGATAGCAGGAAGATCGTGCCGCTTGAGGATTCGGCGGGGATTCGTCACGCGTATTCAGATCCTTCCCCCGCTGCGTCGGCTCCATCGTCGCGTCCATTCTTGGTTTTGCTGAAGCTCATCGCAATCGTACGCGGATGCGGAGTAGCGCTTAATCCTCAGCTATAGTCAGCTCCGCGCCGCCGCCTCAAGCGCAGTATCAGATCTGACCAGCTTTTCGACCTTTGAACCGGGAACATTGTGAATCGAGATCTTAGCAGACTCTCCAGTTATGGGGTTCGGCGAACGATGAGGACAATTTAAGAATCGTCCCCCACAGTTTTCTCGCCATCGTCTCAAACTGTCCATGCCCCGAAAAACGCCCTTGCGCACTGACGTCCATTCGCTCGGTAGAGCCCGCACGGGCGTCAGCGGTCTCGGCGAAATTACGGGCGGCGGGTTACCAGCTGGCAGGCCCACCCTCGTTTCCGCCCGTGCGGGTACGGGCAAAAGGACGTTTGTCGTCGAGTTCCTCGATGCGCGGTGCGATGGATTTTGGCGAGCGAGTTGTTATTATAACGTTCGAGGGAAACGCCGAAGAGTTGACGGCCAACCTCCGCTCGCTCGGGTTCGATCTCGCCCAGCTCACGGCGCTGAAGAGAATCGTCATAGATTGGGTTCATACCAATAGCAGCGAATTCGAGGAGCCTGGCGAACTTGATCTGGAAGGGCTCTTCATCCGGCCGGGCAACGTGATTGACTTGATTGGGGCGAAGTGCGTCGTCCTCGATACTGTGGAAGCGCTTTTCGCGGGGCCGCCCAACGAGAGTGTCCTGCGCGTGGAGTTGCGCCGGCTTTTCCGCTGGTTGAAGGATCGCGGGATTCCCGCGGTGATCACCGGTGAGAAAGGCGACGGGACGCTTAGCCGCCATGGACTGGAGGAATATGTAGCCGATTGCTTGATCTCCCTGGACCACCACATGACCGCGCAAATTTCCACGCGCAGACTGCGCGTCATCAAGTATCTCGATTTCGCCCATGGGACGAACGAATACCCTTTCCTCATCGGATAACGCGGCATCTCGGACCTGCCGATCACCGCATTGCGGCTCGACCACACGGCTCCGAGCGAACGCGTGTCCGCGGGCATCGCGGGGCTCGACAAAATGCTCGGCGGGCGCGGTGTTTTCCGCGGCGCGAACGTGCTCGTGTCGGGATCGCCAGACACAATCGTTCACTTAGTCCAAGCGCCGCCTATTACTGACCAACGCGCAGGATTGAATCACCACCCGCTGCGGAGTCACCTACTGCCAAATACTGCCATTATCCCAGTTTTTGAGCGCTTTTGGGGGTTGAAAACGGACGTCAAAGGCGGTAACTTACCCTGTCGCAATGAAAAACACCCGAGACACCTCGGGGTTTGTAATCAGCAGGTCGTCGGTTCGAATCCGTCTGCCGGCTCCCCCCATATCGAAGGAATTGCGATTCGGAAAGCTTCCGAAACAAACCCGCGGATAATCTTTGTTCGCCTGTTGCTTGCCACTTCTGCGGCCCGGGAGCCCCAGTCTCCACCGCATGGCCCCGAGTTTAAAACCGCCCCCAAAATCGCCTTGGACTTGGGGGAGTGGATGGGGTTGTATTCTTCAATGAAAAAACTCTTCCTCCTGGGGGTTGCCGGTCTGCTGGCAGTTTCTGCGCGCGCGGCAAATCTTCCCGGTGGTACGTTCATGAAGTTTGAGCAGGAGTGCAAGGCGTCCTTCGACGAACCGTGGCGTACGATTCCCTGGAAGATTTCGCTGCTGGAAGCGCAGAAGGTCGCGGCCCTGGAGAAGAAACCGATTTTCATCTGGGCCATGGATGGCCATCCCCTGGGCTGCACCTGAAACAACGGAGTGCTCGACCGTGCGTCGACCTTTTCCGATCCGGAGATCATTGCCTCCCTCAAGACCGACTTTATCCCCGTCGCCATAGACCAAGCCTACCAACGGCGGCAAAAAGACGCGGAAGGAGAGTTTTATCGCAAGATTGCGGGCCAGGGACCGCGCCGTAATTTCGACGACACAACCCAGGGATTGTATGTGGCCGGACCGGACGGCGCCTTGCTCGGGTTCACCAACAATCGCGGGTCGGAAAGGGTTATGGAGTTGTTGAAGAAGGGGTTGGAGAAATACCAACCATCGGAGGTGGCTTCCATCAACCCTGGCAAGCTGGACGCCCGCTACAACCCTCAACCTCCGGAAGGGGGGCTCGTGATTCGCGTTCAGGCCAAAGTCATGGGGGGTTACAAAAAGGCGGACGACAAATGGGAAGCGATCTTTCAGACGTCGGTCTCACGCGACAACCTCTGGATCACCGAAGAAGAACATGAGGCTCTGGTGAAAGGGTCATTTCCCAAGACCCTCCAGGAACGAATCGCGCGGTTTCATCTCGTGGACAATACCCGCGGTGAGCCACCGATGTGGAGCCAAGACGAGATCAGCCATCTGAACATCGACGTAAAGAATGGACTCATCGAAGGGACGGCCGGTCTGCGGACGAAGTCGAATGATCGAGGCTACGATGCGCGCCTGAGAGGGAACATAGACGTGAAGGAGGGTAAGTTGTCGCGGTTCGAGATGATCTCGGAGGGGGAATTCTGGGGGCACGGCCCGTACACGCAAAACCCGCCATCGGGAAAGTTTCCCCTCGCCATTTCCTTTACCCTGGCGGATGGGACGGACGTCGCGGACGCCATTCCGCCGCAGGCTTCGAGGGGCTGGGTGCAGGGTTATCTGAAGCCTGATTGATTTTTCTTGGGCAGAGACTGATCGACAAAAAACAATCCACCGGATTCTCGATCGCAGCCCCGGAGGAAAGCCGCAGTCGGGAGCTGGTGACACGATGAACGTGTGCCCTTCCGACCCAGTAATCCTGACCCAAGATTGGCACGAAGGCTGTTATGCTGAGCGTTTTCCATCATGCTGCTCCCAAACAGATCGCTTCCGACTCAAAAACCCCAATCGGTCGATCACGCCGTTTCAAATCGATCATCGCGCACGATCGCAGTTGCCCCTCAGAACGCATCGGGTCCCACACAGAGAGTCTTGCTGCTCGACGACCAGGCAGATTTTCGTGACGCGATTGAGGAATACCTCGTATCCCGTCTGTACGAGATCACCGCGGTGAGCAACGGAGCCGAAGGCCTTCGGAAAATCATGAACGGCTCTTTCGACTTGATCATTTGCGACATGATGATGCCGCAGGTCGGGGGCGAGATGTTTTATTGGGCGGTGACTCGAGTCCGGGCGGCCGCGGCCTTACGGTTTATCTTCATCACCGGACACCAGAACGACCCGAAAATTCAGAGCTTTTTCCAACGGGTAAACGCGACCGTTCTAATCAAGCCATTTGCCCTCGAGGACCTTAATTCGGCAATTGTGGCCGTCGAAAAGAAACTCCTCTGACTGCTGAGCCGCGAGGTGGGCGCGTAAGCCCTACCCATTCGCGGCCCGCCGACAGGACACCACGGCTCTCAGCCTATCGGCTCGCGGGACGCAACGTCGAGACCAGGAGTGCCAGACCCGCAGTCTGCGTATTAAAATTATGCGATTGATCCTCCGCGCCGGCCTGCCAGGAAACTGTAAACTCACCATTTTCCGCGATGCTATGCGTCAGCATCGAGGCCGCACTGCGGCGAAGGACGCCATCGATCTGAGTTGCCGTCGCCTGATGTAGTTTATGTGCGATCAGCACGTCTCGTAAGTGACCGAGATAACGGGCGAAAACTCCTTTGAATAAACCCGGATCCCAACCGCTGGTGCCCAGCTTTTCGACCATGACCTTATCCTCGCGCACGAGGCCTGATCGCTCGATCATCGCCTCTACGGCCGACGCGGCTTCGCCCAAGAATTGCCTGTCACCAGTCGCCTCGGACATGGCTGTCAGTCCGCCCAGATACGTGCCTTGGTTGTAAGTCCAATAGTCGCCTTCGTGCTTGGGTGCGTCGACCACTCCGGTGCCATCAAAGAGGCGTTGCTCACGAATCCAGGCCAGTGACCGCTCCGCCCAGTCGAGATAGGATTGCTCACCGGTCTGCTGACGCAAGCGTGCTGATAGGATCAAATACAGATTGTTGGTGATGGCATTGGGCACCTGCTTGTCAGCGTCCTCGGCCCACATGACGCCGCCACCTTTCTCTGGCCGCCAATTTCGCGTCATATGCGCGTGGATCGCCCGCGCAGTTGCCAGGTATTTCGGATCGCGCGTTCGGGTGTACATCTTTAACCAGGCGATTCCCCACCATCCTGAATCGTCGAGATATTCGTTGCGAAACTCGACGTAATGTTCGTTCTCGAGGGCCCGCGAAGGCGGAGTATCCAAGTCAGCCTTTCGTTTCTGCCAGCGTACTTCGTCGGTATCGCTCCACTGTTTCCGCCGCTTCAATTCCGTAACCATCGGGGCGAACTCGCGCCTATAATCGCGATGACGCTCGTAAAGTTGATCGATGGTCACGTCGAAATCGTTCGCGCCCGTGGCATTCATGAAATCGATCATGGTTTCGACCGCATTGGCTGAGGACCACCAGGGCGGATTGCGCCGTCCGTCGAAATGGCCGCGCACGTCATCCCCTTCGCGATCGAGCCAAATGCGCAACGTGGGTGACCAGTAAAGTTTGTTGAGCGTACCGAATCCGGAGCGGATGCGGGCAATGATCGCAGCACTGTCCGGAAACGGCGCCTCCGTCTGACTCCACCCTGAAAGGATCATCGTCAGGAACAGGGCCAGGAAGGCCGGGAAGAAACAGGGAGTCATTCGATTATTGTTCGCGTGAGTCACCACCGTACCCAAGCGCGAATATCGCGCGAAGAAACTCTTTCGCGAATCCGAATTCCCGACCACCATCCACCCCCTGATTCGTATCACCCCTCCGATGACGACGCGCCTCAGATCAAAACGTATGCCAGCGATGTTGTGGCTGGCTGCGCTCGGATTTCTGGTCGCAGTGATCCTATTCCCTGTTAGCTATCGCATCACCCGGGCGGCCAGCCTCGTACTCGGTTTCACCGTCTGGTTCGGACTGATCGGCTTGGTCTGGAAACGACGCTGGGTACGGTTCGGGCTCCTTGGCTTGACCGTTCTTTGCGTCGCGTGCCTGGCAATTCCATCGAACAAATCGATCGCTCCGGATGATCTGCGCACCGCCTACCTCGCGTGCCTGAATCGATACAAAGGCGTCCCCTACTACTGGGGCGGCGAGAGCAGTCGGGGGATCGATTGTTCCGGGCTGATTCGCCGCGGACTCATCGACGCATTGGTTCACCACGGAATTCGCACGCTTGATGCCGGACTGGTGCGGCGCGCAATCGGACTGTGGTGGGACGACTGCACTGCAAGTGCACTGGGCGAGCAGCACCATGGTCTGACCACTCGCCTGCTCGAAACTCCCAGCATCAACACCCTCGATCATAGCCTAATCGCGCCCGGCGATCTCGCGGTGACCGACAGTGGTGTCCACATCATGGCGTACCTCGGCGACCACCGCTGGATTGAGGCCGACCCGGACGCGCACCGAGTAATTGTCGTCACGGCGCCAGCGGCGAACAACACGTGGTTTCAAACGCCGATGCGAATCGTTCGATGGACAATTCTCCAGGAGCCCTCATTGCATTAGCCGCGCAATATTAGCCATCCATCCACGGCCGGAGCCGGGTCTTGATATCTTCGGTCATGCTAATGCGCAGGTGGGCGTCCGGGACAAGACGGAGTTGGGAGCCGTCTTCGCCGCGGAACACGAACTCCACCTGACGATTCCCGGGATTCGTAATCATCGCTTCGTGGACGACGGCCAAATCGGATTCGGTGGTCTTCTGGCGGTCGAAGTTCAGCACCACCGGCTTTTCCACGACCGGCTTCTTCAGCGGCTTGACTTCGGTGGCGGCGATGCGCACTCCCTCCCCTCGCAAGTCGAGACGACCGGTCACCGAAACGACGCCTCCCAGAACCAGATGCTGCTGCGCCTTGAGATATGTCTCGCTCCACACCATGATCTCGAGCTGATCGGTGAGATCCTCGACGACGATGACGGCAAAAGGCTTCGACTCCTTTTTGGTGAATTTCTTGTCGATTTGGATCAGGGCTCCGGCGATGGAAACCGTGCTCTTATCTTCCTGCTCCGCCAATCGCATAATAGGAATGAACCGATCGCTCTCGAGGGCCGGGCGGTATTCGTCCAAAGGATGTCCCGTGACATAAAAGCCAAGCAATTCCTTCTCGAAAGCCAGCTTCTCATTCTGCGGCCAGGGCGGGATCGCCGCGGTGCCACGGACAGTTGGTGCGGCCGCCGTCTCGAAAACATCGAACATCGAAATCTGGCCGGCGGCACGGTCGCGATGTGCGCTCGAGGCGGCGGCGATGGCGCCATCAATGGCAGCGAACAATTGCGCGCGTTCGACGCCGGCAAAATCAAAGGCGCCGCATTTCACGAGACATTCGATCGCCTTTTTACTGATCTTCCGCGAATCGACGCGGGAGCAGAAGTTCTCGAGTGACTCGAACGGCCCATCTTTTGTGCGTTCTTCCAATGCGGCCACCATCGCGGATTCACCGACGTTTTTGATTGCGGCCAGCCCGAAACGGATCGCACCCAAACGCGGCTTCTCCGGTGGTGCCTCGGCGCTGCCATTTTCTGGTGTTCGTTTCGCCGTTTTCGCTTTCCGGCGCCCTTTTACTGGTTTTTCGTCGGACAGCTCCGCGAAGCGAACACCGGCCGGTTCATGGTCGTCAACAGTGGCAATTGGCGATGCGTCCGCCGCTGCGGCGGGATCCACTCGTTTCCGGGCCACCTTCAACGCCTCGACCCCTTCGTTGTTGATTTCGGCCGGTTCGAACTTCAGACCCGCGAGATTGAGATCCGGCGGGAGAATCCGAATTCCCAACCGTTCGCACTCGGCCACAAACACGCTGATTTTGTCCGTGTTCGAGACTTCGTTACTCATGACCGCAGCCATAAACTCGACCGGATAGTTAGCCTTGAGATATGCCGTTTGATAACTAATCCAGGCGTAGGCGGCGGAGTGTGAACGGTTAAAACCATAGCCGGCAAATTTCTCGAGAGTGTCGAATACCTGATCGGCGGTTTCCGCCTTGATCCCGTGCAATTTCGCGCACCCTTCCCGAAATTTTACGCGCTCCTTGGCCATCTTTTCCTTGTCCTTCTTGCCCATCGCGCGGCGAAGCAAATCAGCGCCACCGAGCGTGTAGCCGGCCATCACCTGCGCGGCCTGCATCACCTGTTCCTGATAGATGAGCACGCCGTAAGTTTCCCTGGTCACGCCATCGAGCAACTTGTGCGGGGCCTTGACCTTGGCCAGACCCTTCTTCCGCTTCACATAATCAGGGATGAGATCCATGGGGCCCGGACGATAGAGCGCGAGGATGCGCGTTGATGTCCTCGATGTCGCTGACATCGAATTGCCGGCACACATTCACCATCCCACCGGATTCGACCTGGAAAACCGCAATGGTTTCACCCCGATTATAGATGTCGAAGGTCGGCTGGTCATCAAGCGGGATCCGATCGATATCAAAGTCCGGCGTGTGTTTATGAATGAGCGCCACGGCATCGGTGATGACCGTGAGTGTCTTGAGCCCGAGAAAATCGCACTTCAACATACCCACTTCGGTCAGCGGACCCATGGCGTATTGGCTGACGATCGAGCCGTCATTGGCGCGGGTCAGTGGAATGTAATCCGACAGGTCGCGGTCGCCGATGACCACGCCGGCCGCATGCACGCCGACGCCGCGTGTCAACCCTTCGAGCTTGGACGCGGTTTCCCAAAGCTGAGCCGTGGCCGGTTCGTTCTCGACGGCTTGCTTCAACTCCGGGTTCTTGTCGATGGCTCCGGGGATATGCTCGATGGTGCCGGTTTCCTTGTTGGTTTTGTCCAGGCCGGTGAGCGTAATACCCAGCTCGTTCGGGATCATTTTCGCCACCCGATCCGCATCTCCATAACTCCACCCCATCACGCGCGCGACATCACGGATAACGGATTTCGCGCCGAGCGTGCCAAACGTGATGATCTGCGACACCGCGCGCTCGCCGTATTTTTGCCGCACGTAATCGATGACTTCGCCACGGCGATTGACGCAAAAATCAACATCGATATCCGGCGGTGAGACGCGCTCGGGATTGAGGAAGCGTTCGAACAGAAGCTTGAACTTTAACGGATCGATATCAGTGATCCCCATGGCATAGGCGACCATCGATCCGGCGGCCGAACCGCGCCCGGGACCAACTGGAATACCCTGCCTTCGCGCCCAATCTATGAAGTCCCAGACGATGAGAAAGTAATTCGTAAATCCCTGCTTCTCGAGCACGCCGATCTCGAATTCGAATCGCTTTTGCACGTCCTCCGAATCCGCCGCGGCGCCATACCGTTTGTGCAGCCCCTCGGCAACAATCTCGCGCAAATACTGATTCTGGGTCTTTCCCTTGGGCGGCGTGTAAAGCGGATACTTGGGGGTGGTATCGAGTTGGAATCCGCAGCGCTCGGCGATGGTCAGCGTGTTATCACAGGCCTCGGGGAATTCACGGAACAACTCGCGCATTTCCGCCGGTGATTTGAAATAGACTTCCGGCACATAATGCAGCCGGCGCTCGTCGGTGACATTTGCGCCCGTCCCGATACAAATCATCGCGTCGTGCGCGCCGTGATCTTCACGATTGAGGAAATGGACATCGTTGGCCGCGACCAGCTCGAGACCGAGATCCCGGGCCAGGCGCGGCAACACGGCATTGGTTTTCCGCTGCTGTTCGAGGCCGTGATCGTGCATCTCGAGAAAGAAATTCTCCGGCCCGAGCATATCCCGATACATGGCCGCGATGCCGCGCGCTTTGGCATAATCATCGTCCTGATGCAGGGCCATGGCGACCTCACCCTTGAGACACCCGCTGAGGGCGATCAAACCTTTCGCATACTTCGCGAGATGCTCATGATCAATGCGCGGCTTGTAATACATGCCATCGAGCTGGCCGATGGAAACCAGCTTCACGAGGTTTCGATAGCCTTCCGCATTTTCGGCCAGCAGCGTGAAGTGAAACGACGCGTCGCGCTGACTGAGCCCTTTCTTTTCATGGAGCGAGCCTGGCGCCATATACACCTCGCAACCAATGATCGGTTTGATGCCGGCTTTCTCACCTTCCTGATAGAACTGGATCGCGCCGAACATGTTGCCGTGATCCGTGATGGCGACCGCCGGCATTCCGTAGTCCCCTGCTTTCTTCATGAGCGCCGGAATCCGCACCGCACCGTCGAGGGTGCTGTATTCGGTATGCAAATGGAGGTGAACGAACGAGTCGGCGGACATGGAACTCGAACGTTAAATCAAGCGAGCCAACCCGTCAGCCAGTATTCGCGATGATGATCCCGCGCGGCACCGACAATGGCGATCACTCGGCCTATGTTCGCCAGCAGAGGAAGTGAGCTGGCGCCCGGAGTTTTCGGGTCCTGAAACGGATGCCAGATAGCCAGAGCGGGGCGATCTTCTCCCACGACACCTTCCGTTGGGACGCGCCGCCAATTCACCGTTCTGTGGCTGTTGCGAAAAGACGTCCGGCTCGATATTGTCGCCGCCGTATGAGAGTGTTTCCCCCAGCGCCTGAGCCCCTCGAGTCGCGAATTGCACCGGCATTTGGCGCCGTGTTCGACGTGTCCAGACTCACTGGGGCGAATGGATTCGAGATCGACGGCGCAGCGGAGCGAGACTACACAGGCAGATCGGTGAGCAGCGCCGGCGACGTCAACGGCGATGGATTCGACGACATCCTGATTGGCGCTGAGAACGCCGACGCCAATGGAATCTACAACAGCGGCGCGTCCTACGTCGTCTTTGGCGCAGCGAGCGGTTTCCCGGCTGCGCTGAGTCTCGCAGCTCTCGATGGATCCAATGGATTCAGGATCGAGGGAACGGCGCAATTCGATCGATCTGGTTCGGCGGTAAGCAAGGCTGGCGATGTCAACGACGATGGGTTCGCCGATGTCGTTATTGCCGGGACGACCGGCTTCTATGTCCTGTTCGGCAAACAGAGCGGCTTTGCACCGTCGGTCAGCCTCACCACTCTCGATGGCCAAAATGGCTTCAAGATCAGCGGCGTCGAAATGTTCAACAATTTCCAAAGCGTCGGCGCGGCGGGCGATGTGAATGGGGACGGTTTCGACGACGTGATTGTCGGCGGTATTTATCCGTCCAATTTTGCAGGCGCGGCCTACGTTGTCTTCGGCAAGGCGGATGGATTTGCGCCCGACTTGAACGTGTCCGATCTCACCGGCTCTAATGGCTTCCGACTCGATGGCAGCGCCAGCGGCGACGATGCGGGCATTTCCGTCAGCGGCGCGGGCGATATGAACGGCGACGGCTTTGACGATGTGATAGTCGGCGCCCATCGAGCCGCTTCGTTCAGCGGCGCGGCCTACATTGTATTTGGCAAAGCCGGCGGTTTCGCTGCCAGTCTCAGCCTTTCCGCGCTGAATGGTGAAAATGGCTTTAGCCTCGTTGGCGTTGCCCAAGGAGACCAAGCCGGGGCGGCGGTCGGGATCGCGGGCGATATCAATGCCGACGGCTTTGATGACGTCATCATCGGCGCTCCAGGTTCGGATGCCAACGGCGATTACTCCGGTGCGGCTTATGTGGTTTTTGGGAAGGCAAGGCCTTTTGCCGCCAACTTGAGTTTGGCAGCTCTTGATGGCGCCAATGGATTCCGGATCAGCGGGGCAAATGGTACTCGTCTGGGCTCCTCCGTGAGTGGCGACGGTGATGTCAACGGCGACGGTTTCGACGACGTAGTTGCGGGGTCATACAGTTTCGGTGGCACTCACGTGATCTACGGCAAGGCGGGCGGATTTTCCCCCGAGCTCAAGTCGGCCGAACTCGACGGTACGAACGGCTTCCGCATCCAACATCCCGCCTCACGCGCGGACGCCAGTGTCGCAGGAGATATCAATAGGGACGGATTGGCGGACATCGTCGTGAGTGATTATCTTGCGAACACCAATAGTGGCGGATTCGCCAGCGGCGCATCATGGGTCGTGTTGGGGCAGGTGCAGGAGGGCATTGATCTGCGGGTCAGCATTACGGACAGCGCGATTTCGACGATGCCCGCGAACTCGCTGAACTACGTTCTCGACTACGCAAATACGGGGACGATCGCGGCCGCGGGCACGGTAATCACCGAGGTGCTCCCCACTGGGACTTCATTTCTGCCGGAGGAAAACCCTGGCTGGGCGCAAGCCGGCGACATGCTCACCTACCAAGTCGGCAGTCTTGCTCCTGGCGCCGGTGGAACGGCCATGCTTCTCCTTCACACGCTCTCGCCCGCGCCAGCCGGCGTGGCGCAAATCATCAGCACGGTCGCCATTTCTGATAATGGCGCCAACGGCTTGGATCGCGCGCCCAGCAACAATATCGCAACGGACGCAAACATACTCGACGCCGCGCCTGAGCTTTCGGTCGCGCTCGACGACGGAGTGACGGCGACCACGCCGGGCGAGGCGGGCGTTTACACCGTTAACTATCGCAACGACGGGAACCAAGATGCGCGCGGTGTTGTCCTCACCGAGACGCTGCCGATTGGTGCGACTTTCGATGCCGCGGCAAGCACTCCCGGCTGGACGGAGACGGCGATTGGTTCTGGCGTTTTCAAGCTCGACATCGGATCTCTCGCTGGCGGAGGTGCAAGTGGGGTCGCGCTTTTTGCGATCACCCTTGGGAAACCCGCCGCAGCTGGTCTCGACGAAATCGTCAGCACCGTCGGCATCGCCGATGACGGCGCGAACGGATCCGACCCTTCACCTGCCAACAACGTGGCAACCGATTCCGACGCGCTCGATGCGGCGCCCGACCTCACGATTGAAGTAACTAACGCGATCAACTCGACAGCGCCCGGCTCCACGCTCGCTTACACCCTTCGCTATCGCAATGATGGCAACCAGGACGCCACTGGTGTGTTTCTGAGCGAAACGCTGCCAGCGGGCGCCATTTTCAGCGTGGCGGGGAGCACGGACGGCTGGACGGAAACGGCGCCGGGCTCGCACGTCTATACGCTCCCGGTGGGACCGCTTGCAGGCGGCGGCACTGGGATGGCGAACTTCGTGGTCATCCTGGAGGACGTGGCCGCCGCTGGCGTGGAGCAAATCTCCAGCCGGGGCAGCATTGGCGATGATGGCGCCAACGGCTTGGATCCGCGACCCGAGACCAATACCAGCACCGACGCCGACCTGCTCGGAGCCGCGCCAGATCTCATCCTCTCCGTCAGCGATGGACTGAGCGCGGCCGCTCCCGGTGCCACGCTCATTTACACGCTGGGCTATCGCAATGAGGGAAACCAAGATGCTACCGGCGTTGTCCTCACCGAAACGCTGCCCGATGGCGCCACTTTCAGCGCTGGGACCAGCACCCCTGGTTGGGTCGAAACGACGCCCGCCTCAGGTGTTTTCACCCTTTCCATCGGAGCGCTCGCGGGCGGAGGCGGAGCCGGCGCGGCGATTTTTGTGGTGAACCTCGGCAGCCCCGCCGCCGCGGGCCATGAAGCAATATCCAGCTGCGCGACCGTCGGCGACGATGCCACCAACGGGCCAGATCCATCCCCTGGCAGCAACACGGCGACCGACAGCGATATTCTCCGTGCGGCGCCCGATTTGGCCGTGACGGTTGACAACGGCGCCAGCGAAGCGACACCCGGCGCACTCGTCACCTACACGCTCAGCTACCGCAATGACGGAAACCAGAACGCAACCGGAGTGTTTGTCACGCAATCGCTGCCCGTTGGCGCCACGTTCGACGCCGCGGCGAGCAGCCCGGGTTGGACCGAAACGACGCCCGGCTCCGGGCTTTTCAAATTGAATCTCGGCGAGGTCGCGGGCGACGGCGGGGGTGGCAGCGCACTTTTTTCCATCACCATCGATAATCCGGTTGCCGCGGGCCGTGACGAACTCGCGACGCTGGTCGCGATCCGTGACGATGAGGGAAATGGCCCCGACGCCACGCCCGCAAACAATACCGCTGCGGACACCGATCTTCTGAACGCAGCGCCGGACCTCGTCCTCAGCGTGAGCGATGGCGTAAGCGTGGTTGTTCCAGGCGCAACAGTCACCTACGCGCTCGCCTACCGGAATGACGGAGACCAAAATGCAACGGGCGTTTTCCTGACGCAAAGCCTGCCCTCGGGGGCCTCGTTCGTGGGAGCGTCAAGCAGCCCCGGGTGGACCGAGACGATATCCGGTTCCGGCCTTTATGCGCTGAACATCGGCCTGCTCGCGGGTGGCAGCGCAGAGGGCAGCGCGCTTTTCGCGGTGCGCCTCGACGACGGGGCCGCCGCGGAGCTCGACCAAATCATCAGCACCGCCACGATCTCCGACGATGGCACGAACGGCCCTGATCGTGCGCTGGAAAACAATACGGTTTCCGACGCCGATGAACTCGAGGCGGCGCCCGATCTCGCGATCGTTTCTGGCCAGGCGATCATTGCCGGCGCGGACGGATGGATGCTGTCGTCAACATTGTCGTATCGGAATCTGGGTAATCAGGAAGCGACCGGTGTGGTCCTGACCGAAATGTTGTCCGCCAACGCCGTTTTCGATGCCGCCTCCAGCACTTCTGGCTGGATCGAAACGAGTCCCGGGTCCGGCGTGTTCACACTCGCGGTCAGCGCGTTGCCGAGTGCGGCGAGCGGAAACGCAAGCTTCGCCTCGACCGTTGCTTATCCCGCGGGCGGCGGAATCGAGGAGTTCGTTGAGAGGTCGATGGTCGCCGACGATGGCGCAAACGGCAGCGATCCAGCGCCGGAAAACGACACCGAAACTCGGGTCATCTCGCTAATCGCGCCGATGATCAACGCTAAACAACGACGCGCGACTTTCACCGATTCGGACGGCGACCGGGTCACGGTTTCGGTCAATCGCGGCTCGTTTTCCCCAGCCGACTTTACGCTTTTCGCCCTCGATGGCGGGCCGCTGCACTCGTCAATCAACCTAAGCGACGACGGACCGGAATTCGCTCGCGCATCGCTGGAAGTCAAGGCGCGGCGTTCCGCCCCTGGCACGGGCGATGGGCTCGCGCACATCGGCTCGATCGACGCGACGGGCATCGACCTCGTTGCCGTCAGCGTCCGGGGCAATCTTGGGCAGATTGATACCGGTGACGGCGATTCGCGCAAGCCGGCGCTCGCGCGCCTCAGCGTTGGGAGCCTTGGCTCCGATAGCCCCTCGAGTCAGTCCGCCGAAATGCCCGATGCTCTTCACAGCGATTTTGCCGGGAGCTTGAGCACCATGAAAGTGAAAGGCGACCTGCGAAACGCCGTCGTCGATGTCGCTGGGAATCTCAAAACGGCAATTATCCGCGGCGATCTCGACGGTTCGGCGGGCGGCGCGGAAGCCGGAGTTCTGCGGGCGGCCGGCGACATTCACAAAGTTCTGATCAAAGGCTCGCTTCTTGGGGGCGCTGAGCGCTCCGGGATTTTTGCCGGCGGAGCGCTCGGCCGCGTAACCATCGGCGGCGATGTCCGTGGCGCCGACCCCGCGCAGCCGGTGCAGATCGTCGCGCTCGGCGATCTTGAGGCGACGAGCCAGGCGCAGGCGACCGCGATCGCGGACATTACCGTCAAAGGCAGCGTTGCGTTCGCGCTCATTCTCGCCGGCTACGATCCTGCGCTGACGCCTGTGAATGCGGATGCGAGTATCGGAAATCTCAAAGTGCTAGGTTCATGGAACGCATCAAGCATCGCGGCTGGCGTCGCAGACGCTACGAATGATGGCTTTGGCAGAAACGACGCCGTCATCTCCAACGACACGGCCGCAGCAACAATCCTCGCGCGCATCGCCAACATCACCATCAAAGGCGGCGCTACTGGCAGTCCGGCGCCCGGGGATCACTTCGGGATCGTTGCGGAGCAGATCGGTAAGCTGATCGTGGGCGGGTCCAAATATTCCTTTTCCTCAGGGCCGAACAGCGTGAGCCTGGACGCCGAAAATGATGATTTCCGCGCCGTGGATTTCGGCTAGCGGAAAGGAGCGCGTTGTTGGGTTTAACAATCGTATTGAAGGTCCAAGCGTTGAAATCTGGCGAGATCCCCGGCCGTCCATTGATCTCGTCGCTGCTCAAATGCCGCCACTCGGTTTGGGATGGCCGACGATGACGCAAAGGTGGCGCAGGCACCTGCCAGTTGGCGAGGGAACCGCCGCTGACAAAAAATCTCCTGACGGGGCGAAAATCTTCAAGGCGGTCGTGAGGTTTGACCAAAAAGCGCAGTAACGTAGCATCGCGGTTACCTGTGGTGCGGAGACGTTCCCGCATCCGTTCACCTGTGATTTCAAAAAGCATCGCCTCGAGTCCATCCGGAAACGCGCGTCCCAGGCCCGCGCGCTCGTTCGCGGCTCTCCTACCAAAGGCGCGCCGGCACCTGCGGCTCGCGATGCTTCTTTTGATTTTGTGCGCTTTTGGTGGCCTGAACTATTACGTGTACCATCGCCCGTTCTATTACGCGAAAGCGCTGGTTCGACCGGTCATTTCCCCACTGGCGCCCGAAAGCGAAACACCAGCCGGCCGCGCGGCCAAGCGGCAGGAAATCGAAAGGGATCTGCAATCGGCGCCGACCGTCGAACAGGCGGCGAAACAGCTGGGCCTTTCCGGCAGTGCGCGCGAGGTGCGGATGACGAGAGTCTTCGATACCCGCGTTCGTCCGAATCAACAGGATGATCTCGAGGTGGAAGTATGGGCCGCTTCGCCCGACCTGGCGAACCGCTGGGCTCGCGCGCTGGTTGAGGGGATGAGCGCCGCCGCGATGGAAAGGCGCGCCCGGGAAGCACGGAGTATCACGAACGGTTATGCTCGCGAAGTACGGATTGTGGCGGCGCACCTGGGCCGGCCTTTGCCCGACGATTTTATCATCGAATCGCCGACTGATATCAGCAGAGCATGGGAAAGGCTGCGGGCGGACGACAACCTGCCGGCCCGGATATCCCACCTGACCGAACGCATTGAAGACATGGACCGCCTCCGCGCTCAGTTGGAAGATCCCGGACTCGACACGGCCACGCGGCTGATGCTGCTCACACAGACCGACAACGGCCAAAGTAAATCCCCGGGGCCTTCGCCACAGCAAAGTGGCGTGGCCGCGCAAGCGGCATGGGCCGAAACGGTGCGGGAGCGGGACAGCCTGGCCCTGGTAATTGTCACGATGATTCGCGAAGGAAAAAAGAGTGGTTCGCAACTGCGCGATTTGCAGAAGCAGCTGCGCGATGTGGACGACAAACTGCAGACGGAAATGCAGACGGCGCAGGCGGCTTTCGACAGCCGGTATGCAGGACTGAAAAACGAGAAAGCCGGCCTCGAAAGCGAACTTGCGGCGGACCCTCACTTCAGTCCCCACCTGCTCCCGGGGAACGCCGACCCCGCGATTTTTTCGCTTTCCAAGCCAGCATGGGACGGGATGGCCGCTGAATTCCAACGCAAGTTGTCAGCCCTCGAGGCGGAGTGGGACGGGCAACAGTCGAGCGCGACGTATCTTTGGACTTTGAGCAACGCGGTGGAGCCGGTCTGGCCACAAATCGGTCCGGTAATGATCGCGGCGCTGAGCCTGGGCCTCGTGCTGGCGGCCGCAGTCCCTCTTTTTCTGGCCTGGCGCGAAGACACCTATTCGAGCCTCGATGCAGTAGAAAGCGCCTTGGGATTGCGCGGGCTCGGGGTGATACCTGAGCTCGATCGTTTGACACCCCTGGCACGGATGGATCAGCCGCCAGACATCGATGACGGTTTGGTGGAAGGTTTCCATCTCATCCGTGGAAAGCTTGTCGCGCGCGCCGCGCTGTCGACCGCGCCGCGCGTGCTGATGGTCACCAGCGCCACCCCTGGAGAAGGCAAAACCATGGCGGCCGCGCAACTCGCCGCCGCCTTCGCCCACAACGGAGCACGTACATTGCTGGTCGATGGCGACGTGAGCACCGGGGTGGTGCATCGCCTCTTCGGTCGTCGTCGAACACCCGGCCTCGTGGACGTATTGCTGGAAGAAAGCGGTTGGGATCATGCCTGCCGGACCACCCGCATCCCGAATCTCTGGTTACTGGCCGCGGGAGCGCGGGAAATCGATGGTGCCCAATTCATGCAATCGTCGATTCTGCGCGAAGGGCTCGAAGTTTTGCGCAAAGAGTATGATCACATCATCATCGACACCCCGGCCGTACTGGGTCGGTCAGAGGCAGTTCTTTTGCAGCGGCAGGTCGATGGCGTCGTAATGATCATTTCGAGCACCCACACGCCGGTGCCCCAGGTCGAAGCCGCCATCGAAATGCTCCAGGCTGCTGGGGCAAACATCTACGGCTTTATCCTGAACCGGCTCGATCCCTCAGCGACCCGGCAATACTTCCGATCGCGCAGCGAGGAGCACGATTACGTGATCCCCTACGCCACCGAAGCGCTCAAGGGTGGGTAGGCGGTCGCGGCCGGGCGGCTTTAGTCGGAGGAACGCCGAAAGGATTGTGTAATCCATGCGGCCGAAAAAAACTTCGCCCTTCCGACCATTGACACCGGAGGGGGAAGCCCCAGAACTGGGTTTCGCCGTTTAAAAACCCAACTGTGAAAACGAAACCGTTTCTTACCATCATCTCACTGATTTTCGTTTCCACTTCGCTGCGAGCAGATGTCGCGGCTGACAATTTCTGGCCCAATCCAACGTTTGAGCTCGGCATTGATCTCGATATGGCAACTGGCACGCCCGACTTCTGGAACCGCGGCGGCGCTGATGGCAGCATCCTGCAGTCGTCCACAGAAAATGCGGTAAGTCCGACGCACTCTCTGGCGATTAACAAGCCGTTTGCGGGACCCTATGGCGAATGGTATTCCGATCTTCCCCTCATCGGCCTGGCCGGCTTCGGCGACACCGTCAGCCTGCACTGGCACGAGATTTACAGCATCAGCGGTGGTGAGATGCGCCTGACAGTGCGGTTTCTGGATGGAGCCGGCAACGGCCCCGACAATCATTTCGTCGTGTCCGGTGATAGCAGCGGATGGTTGGGGAGCGCCACGGACTCGACCTTTACCGTCCGTGACGAGCAGTTGGTGATCAATACGTTGGACGCAGTCACAATGCGCATCCAATTGGTTTCCGGCGGTGGAGATTCCACGACCGGCATCTATCTGATTGACGATCTTGTCGTCGTGCCAGAACCATCGAGCATGGCGATGCTTTCAATGGGCGGCCTGGGTCTGATGCGTCGCCGCGGGAAGATCGCGGCTTCCTAAAGAATCTTCGGAGCTGCTGCCAGCATCCTGATCCTCGGGGCTGACCATCGATGGAGCGCCGCTCGGAGATGCCCCTGCTTGAGCGTTGAACGTTGGACGTTCTCACTGACCCGAACAACGTGGGGATGCGTACGGAAAATCAAGCGCCTCGAACATTTGCCCAAAGATTTCCTTTGCAAAGTCAATCGAGTGGTGTCTCGTCCCCGCCCCGCGCAAGCAAATCCATAATCGTCCCCGTTGGTCCTCGGGCGGTCTTCAACTGAAGATTCGCCGATTGCGCCGAGGGAAACCCGGGCGACTCAAACACCCAATACCTATGCCTGTTCGCCTCGGCCGTTTTGAAATGCCGAAAGGTCTCGCCAAAGATGAGACCTCCCGCACCGACACCTACGCCAAGTTCATCGCTGAGCCCTTTGATGCCGGCTACGGCCACACCGTCGGAAATTCCCTCCGCCGCGTGCTCCTCAGCTCGATCGAGGGTGCCGCCATCACCACCGTCCGCATCGAGGGTGCCCATCACGAATTCCAAACCCTTCCCCATGTGGTCGAGGACGTGACCGACATCATTCTGAACCTGAAGAAGGTGAAGTTTACCGCCGTCGATCACGAGCAGCGCGCACCCTGACGCATCAGCGTCAACAAGGAAGGCGACGTGACCGCCGCCGACATCGAAGAGCAGCAGGGCATCGAAGTCGTCAACAAGAAGCAGCACATCTGCACGCTCGACAAGAAGACCAAATTTGAAGCCGAGCTCGACCGTGCGGCTCGGTCGCGGATTCGCCACCGGCGACGAAAACAAATTTGCGGACATGCCGATCGGCGTGATTCCGATCGACTCGATCTTCTCGCCCGTTACCCGCGTCAAATATGACGTCGGCAATACCCGCGTCGGCCAGCGGACCGACTACGACAAGCTGGAACTCGAAGTCTGGACCGATGGCCGCATCACGCCCGGAGGACGCCGCTGGTGCAGGCCTCGTCGATTTTGAAGAAGCACTTCGAGCCGTTCTATGCACTACGACGAGAATGCGGTGCAGTTCGACGAGACGCCGCAGGCGCAGAACCAGGAAAATCAGAAGCTCAAGAAGCTGCTCAACATGAGCGTCAACGAGATCGAGCTTTCCGTGCGCGCGGCCAACTGCCTCAACAACGCGAACATCACGACCGTGGGCCAGCTGGCGCATGAAGATCGGAAGCCGAGATGCTCAAGTATCGCAACTTCGGCAAGAAATCGCTCAACGAAATCAAAGACAAACTGCAACAGCTCGGCCTGGGTCTGGGAGCGAAGTTCGAGGCCGGCCTGGTGGAACCCAATCTGACCGAGACCAGCCTGACGGGTGTCTAAACCCCGAGCTTTCGGCTAAATAAAGATTCACGACCTATGCGTCATAGACGACACAATATTAAACTCGGCCGCAGTCAGGCTCATCGCAACGCCCTGCTGTCGAATCTCGCCGTCAGTTTGATCTGGCACGATCGCATCAAAACCACGGTGGCCAAGGCCAAGGCCGTTCGCCCCTACGTCGAGAAACTGGTGACCAAAGCCAAGAAAGACACGCTCCATGCGCGCCGCCTGGTGCTGGCGGAACTGCGCCACAATGTGCGCGCCATGAAGCTGCTTTTCAGCAAAGTCGCTCCGCGTTGCGCCAATCGGCAGGGAGGCTACACCCGTATTCTCAAGCTCGGACCGCGTCCTGGTGATGCCGCACCGATGGCCTTACTGGAATGGGTCGATTTCGCCCCTGAGGAAGTAACCGCGACTCCGGAAAAATCTGCGGCGGGCAAGAAACCAGCGGTGAAGAAAACGGCCTCGAAGAAGACGACGGCAAAAGCTTCCTCCGAAGAAGCCAGCGAAGCTGAATCCGAGCCAGCAAAAAAGAAGGCGGCTCCCAAAAAGCCAAAGGCGAAAAAAGCTGCGGCGTCCGAAGAGGGCGAAGAGAAGTAGCAGCGACACCTGCCTCAGGCGGAATCAGGAAATTAATGCAGGGGCGAATCGGCAACGGTTCGCCTCTCGCATTTACGGACAGAACGTTGTTTCGGGAAGAAACGGGCTGGGGACGAAACCAGACGAAGGCGGTGACTTTGCGCTTTGGAGCGAAAGGTCCAGCGCCTACAAAGAGGAGTTGAGCCCTTAAGTTGCCTCATGAAAAATGTCACCCCTCCGCAGATCGATCTCTCAAAATTCAATCCCCGTTGGGTCATCCGTGGTGCGATCGTGATCCTCGTTTTGTGGGCGTTGATCTCGTGCTACTCGACGGTCCCCGCGGATTCACAGGGAGTGCTGGTGCGCCTGGGCCAATATCACGACACCGTGAAATCAGGCCTCTGCTTCAAGCTCCCGTTGGGAATCGATCAACTTATCCTCGTGGCAGTCGAGCGTCAGCAGAAGCTCGAGTTTGGCTTTGGCACGCGCGGCGCGACAAATGAGTCTCAATACAATTCCAGCCCCGACGAACAGGAGGCCGAACAAAGCATGGTTACGGGGGACCTGAACATGGCGAACGTCGAATGGGTGGTGCAGTATCGCATTGAGGACGCCAGGGCCTGGCTTTTCCACGTCGAGAATCCCGGAGACACTCTACGCGCCGCCACGGAGTCCGCCATGCGAGAGGTAATTGGCGATCGCACCGTGGATGAAGTGCTGACCATTGGCCGCCAGGACATCGAGAACCAGTGCCTGCTGCGTTTGAAAGAACTGGCCGAACTCTACGGCCTTGGCGTCCGGATCATGCAGGTGCAGTTGAAAAACGTGCATCCCCCAGCGCCGGTGCAGGCTTCCTTCAACGAGGTGAACCAGGCGCAGCAGGAAAAGGAACAGCAGATCAACCTGGCCAATGGTGAATACAACAAGGCTGTGCCGAAAGCGCGTGGCGAGGCGGAACAAAGACTGAGCGAGGCGGAGGGCTACGCCCTCAAACGCGTGAACGAAGCAGAGGGCGACGCCGGGCGCTTCAAGGCACTGCTGACCGAGTATCTCAAAGCTCGGGAAGTTACCCGCCAGCGGCTCTATTTCGAAACGATGAAAGATGTGCTCCCGGCGATGGGTCGGAAAATTATCATCGATGACCAGGGAAGTTCCGTGCTCCCCTTGCTAAACCTCGATCGCGCGGGCGCTGAGGTGAGTCCGCCCGGAGGAACCAGTTTTCCGCCGACGCGGAGGGCCGAGTGAATAGTTGTTCATCGGAACGATGGGCTTTCCACCACCGGCAATGGACGTGACCGTGCTGCCTTGGGTTTCAATTTCGCCGTAAGGCACGCCGGGACCGCAAGGCATAGCAGGGCAGCGCTTTCGCTTTGAGCCGGGTCCTTCGACTCCGGCGCTGGGCGCCTCAGCTCGGGATGACTCCCTCAGCCTGCGATCGCTCTCGCTACGAAATCTCGCGCGAACGCGGTTCGCGGTCTTTCGTTGTGGCGGTGGATGGCGTCGTCACGAACGGACCGCCAGCCAGCGGCGCCACTCCGGTGAAAGCGACGTCGGGCATGTCGCTGGAGCGACCACCGAGAGGAAAGTCCTTTCGCAACGGAAAGAATGGGTAGCCGTCCCACATCAGGATCCGCCGCAGATCCGGGTGGCCGGAAAACTTGATCCCAAACATGTCGTACGCCTCGCGCTCGTGCCAGTCTGCCGTCGGCCAAATGTCACTGACGCTGGGAACCTCGAGGTGATCCTCACTCACCAGCACCTTCAGTCGCAGATGGTCGCCCCGCTCGAGCTGGTAGAGTTCATACACGACTTCAAAGCGCGGTTCCTCGCCGAAGTTATCGACGCCACTGAGATCAAGCAGGTAGCTGTAGCCGAGCTCGTTTTTGCAAAGGGCAGCGACTTCGTGGATCGCCTCCGGGGACACGACCAAAGTCGTCTCGCCCCGAAACTCATATTTTTTCTGCACCTCGAAGCGGGATGCAATGCTGGCCAGGTCGGCGGAGTATTTTGGCAAAGCCATGTCGAAGAGAGGCGATTGAAAAATCAGGCTTCGAGGGCGGTGAGGCTCTTTTTCTGCGCGCTCAACGGCTTCTCGGTATCGATCTTGGCCTGCAAACGGAGAAGGCCTTCGATCAATGCTTCCGGGCGCGGCGGACAACCACTGATATAAACGTCCACGGGCAACAGTTGATCGATGCCCTGAAGCACGGCGTAGCTGCGGTACATGCCACCGCTCGAGGCGCAGGCACCCATGGCAATGACCCATTTGGGCTCGGGCATCTGGTCGTAGATACGCTTCACGGCGAGCGCCATCTTGTAGGTCACCGTGCCAGCCACGATCATGACGTCACTTTGGCGCGGGGAAAACCGCATCACTTCAGCTCCGAAGCGCGCAATATCGAAGCGGGATGCTCCCGTGGCCATGAGCTCAATCGCGCAGCAGGCGAGTCCCATCGGCATTGGCCAAAGCGAGTTTTTCCGCATCCAATTCATGGCGGCATCGACGCGGGTAAAAATGACGTTTCCCTCGACCTTGGAGTCGTAGGCGACCGGAGTGGCAGTGGTCATGAGGAATGATCCTTAAAGCGAGGCCACGCGGCGGCAAGTTGAATTTGTGAAATCATTCACAAGCGCTCGACTGCTGGGGAACCGCGGCGGGCTTTCAGCGCTGCCAGCAGATAGGCCACCAGGAACAGATTCAAAGCGAGAAGGATGAAGTGGAGGGAGTGCGGCCGCCGGACGATCTGGATTAGCTCAAAGGGAATATAAATCGCCGCGCCGATGACACCCACCCACTCGGCCCAGACGCGCTGTTGCCACAGGCCCCAGGCTTCCGCAAAGCGAATCATCGCGTAAACGGCCGCCAGCGCAGCGTAAAATTGGAGGCGCGCATCTGAAGTGTCTTCTGCTACTTTAAGAAAAATGCTCGCCATGCGACGCGTCGGGTCGAGATGAAAGTGCGCGACGATTTCCTCCGCGAGGCGGGCCAACTCGCTTTTCGTGAGGCGCGTGACACCGATGCAGACAATCAGGACCAGAATTCCCTTGGTCGCCTCGATCGCCGCGATGGTCCGCAATCCCGCCCGAGAGGCCTTCACTGCGCCGGCAAAGCAAAAAAGCGTTCGGCTGTCGCGGTCGTCTCCGCCGCAATTTCCTCGAAAGACCTGCCCCGAAGCTCAGCAATCCGCGTCGCGGTCGCCTTGGTGTGGGCCGGCTCGCATCGCGTTCCGCGATTGGGCATCGGGGCGAGAAAAGGGCAGTCCGTTTCCACCATGAACGAGCCATCGGGAACCTTGGCCACGGTTTCGTGAAGCAGGCGCGCATTTTTGAAGGTCACGATGCCCGTGAAACTCACGAGGAATCCCAGATCGATGACTTCACGGGCCTCGTCGAGCGAGCGGTTGAAACAGTGAAAGACGGCGCGCAGGCGGCGCGCGAACGGCTTGATCTGCGCCACCGTATCAGCCCACGCATCGCGCTCATGCACGACCACGGGAAGTTTGAGCTCGGCCGCCAGTTCGAGCTGGCGCTGAAAAACTTCACTCTGCTTCGCCTTCACCGCTCCATCCCGAATGGCTCCGGTCACGTCGGCCGGGGTCTCATTTCCCAAAGCCGCCGTCGCCACGGCGGACTCGTGCATTCTCGAACTCGGCAGATTGTGGTAGTCGAGTCCGCACTCACCTAACGCCACCACGCGTGGCTGGCCGGCGAGTTCCCGCAGAGCCGCCATTTCGTCATCGGAAAATGTTTCCGCGTTCGAGGGATGAATTCCGACGGTCGCAAAAACCGACGCCTGCCCGGCGGCGAGGCTGATCGAGCGCCGGCTACTCTCGATCGTCGTGCTCACGGTAACAATTCGGCTGACACCCGCTTCCGCGGCGCGGGCCAGCACGTCTGGCAGGTCGGTGGCGAATTCCGGGAAATCGAGGTGGGCGTGGGTATCAATCAACATGGTCGCGTGCAAAAATAGTTTCCTGGGGAAGAGAAAGGTGACGCCGCGCGTTCCGCGTGTCCACCCGGATTCCGGTCATGAGACATTTGCCCCGGCGAAAATGAATCGATTTTCAGATCTCCGTAGAGTGCGCACGACGAAGCACTCCATCGACGTAGTTTCGAGCGATGTCACTCGATCCCGTCAGACACACACGTCGTGGGTGGAGCGCAGTTCCTTCGTGCACCCGCCAAGATGCGGATTGGAATGATTTCGCGGGCGAAAACACGCCGGTCCTGGGGCGGGAAAAAAGGCCGGATCAGCAGTTGCCGACCCGGCCCAAAGTTTTTCCCCTGAAGAGGCAAACTTACTTCGAGTAGCCCGTCGAGGCTGAGTAGCTCGGAGTCGTGGTGTGAGTGGATTCCTTATGTGCGCAGGCGCCGAGCGCCAGAGCGGCGGTCGCGAGTGCAACGATGGTCAAATATTTCATGTGTATGTGTTTTCCCTCCTTTCTGTGCCAGTTGGCAGAAGCGCGGCATGATGGGAGGTCGCCTTGCGCTGGCAAGCGCCATTTCGCGGGTGATCTCGCATGACCGGCTTGCTTCCTCCCTTTCGCGTTCGCTACACGGTGCGGCTGTGTCCATTGAAAACCCTCCACCACGCCCGCCATGGATCATTCCCGTCATCATCGTCGCGGTGAACCTGGGCACCTTGCTTGTTCTCGGCTCGCGCGGCGCGCTCGCACAGCTGTCGCCGACGGCCCAGTTCTATTTCGGCGCTTCGACCTTTGCGTTCCCGCTGATCGTCTATCTGATTCTCAAAAAGCAACGGGAACGAGACGGGCACTGATTTCACCACGCGCCAGCGATCATCAATACGTCAAGAGCGCGCGCACCGGTCGATCGCCAAGCGCGACCCGCCCATTGAGGAACCCCAGTTCGATCAGGAATTGAATTTCGGCCACGACACCGCCCAGTGCTTCGATAAGTTTTACCGCGGCGGCAGCCGTCCCCCCCGTGGCCAGGAGATCATCGATCAATACGACCTTCTCCCCGGGTGCAATTGAATCCGTGTGCATCTCGACCACCGCCTCCCCGTACTCGAGTTGATAAGCGGCGGATTGACATTGATAGGGCAACTTTCCCTTTTTTCGTACAGGGACAAAACCGACGCCCAGAGCAATGGCCAGCGGCGCGCCGAGAATGAAACCCCGGGCATCGATCCCGACGACCTTGCTCACGCCCAGAGGACGCGCAGCGTCAGTGAAAGCGTCGATCGTCGACTTGAGCAGCGCGGCATCCGCCAGGATCGGAGTGATGTCTTTAAACAGGATGCCAGCCTTGGGAAAATCAGGAACATCACGCACCGCGGCAGCGAGGCTTTGGAAGAATTCGGGAGCCATGCGGCGGGTTGTCGCAGACACTCGTGAAGTGCGCAAGGGGCTACTCGAGGCCGAGCGCCTTAAACGTGGCATCGACGTGGGCGAAATGGATATCGAGCGAGCAGAGGTGGTCGATTTCCTCCCGGGTCAGATGGGCCGCCACGTCGGGTTCCGCAGCGAGATTTTCCTGGAGCGAAACGTCGCCCTGCCAGGTTTTCATCGCGGCGCGCTGGACGGCTTCGTAGGCGGCTTTGCGCTCGGAACCGCGGCGCGTCAATTCGAGGAGGATGCTCTGGCTAAAATACAGACCCTTCGTGATCGCCATGTTGCGCTCCATGTTTTCGGGATAGACGAGCAGGCGATCGACGAGCGTGCGCAGCAGCACGAGCATGTAGTCCACCAGGATGCAGGAGTCCGGCATGATCACGCGTTCGACCGACGAGTGACTGATGTCGCGTTCGTGCCAGAGCGCGACATTTTCCAGGGCGGCGACGGCATTCCCACGAACGAGGCGCGCCAGACCGCTGAGCTTTTCACCCGTGATTGGGTTGCGTTTGTGCGGCATGGCGGAACTGCCTTTCTGGCCGGCGGAAAAGTATTCCTCGACTTCGAGGACCTCGGTGCGCTGGAGGTGCCGGAATTCTGTCGCCCACCGATCGATGCTCGAGGCGATCAGGGCGAGCGTGGTTTGAAATTCGGCATGGCGGTCGCGCTGGACGACTTGCGTGCTCAGCGTCGCCGCTTTCAAGCCGAGCTTTGCACACACGCTTTCCTCGATGGCGGGATCGAGATGCGCATGCGTGCCCACAGCGCCACTGAGTTTTCCGACGCGGATGCGCGGCTGGATTTGCTCGAGCCGTTCGAGAGCCCGTCCGAATTCATCGAACATCAGTGCCAGCTTCAAACCAAAGGTGATCGGTTCGGCATGAATGCCGTGCGAGCGACCGATCATCGGTGTCGTCCTGAACTCGCGGGCGCGTCTCGCAATGACTTCGCGGAGTTCCCGGAGGTCGGTGAGCAGAAGATCGGAAGCCTGCGCCATCTGGACCGCCAGCGTGGTGTCCAGGACATCCGAGGAGGTCAGCCCCTGGTGCATCCACCGGGCGGCGGGACCGACATAGGCCGCGACATTCTCGAGAAACGCGATCACGTCGTGATTCGTGCGCTGCTCGATCGCGGCGATCTCGGCCACGTCGAAACGCGCTTTTTCGCGAATGGTTTTCGCGTCCTGAGTCGGAATCAGCCCCTGAGCCGCCATTGCCTCGCAAGCGGCCACTTCGATTTCGAGCCAGATTTCGTATTTGCGCTGTTCAGTCCACAGCGCGCGCATTTCGGGACGGGTGTATCGGTCAATCACGGGCGGAGGAAATGCGTTCCACCCATGGGCTCACAAGAAAAACTTCCGCGACCGGTCGGCCAACCAGCGCCAGTGAGGAGTGGCGCTAAAGGGGTCGCGCCATGAGGACGCGACCCCAAAAGTTGAAAGTTTAGTAAACGCGGGCGCGCACTTTCCGGCCATTGCTGTTGATCGTCACTCGACCGGTGTCGAGGAGATCAGCGACAGCGGCGACGGCTTCGCGATTGTTGCGAGAGACGCTGCTGACCGCGAGAATCAAGTCACCGAGACTCGGGCTGTGGCGGGGCGCTTTTTTGAGGTTCTTTTTCATGGTTTGGTTCTGGTTAAAGGCCGTGGTTGAAAGTTTATTTAGCAGACACGGTGCCATATCGAAGGTTGATACGATCATTTGTGCCAGGATAGACGCATGCCCCTGTGTTTTGTTCAAAATAATATTTTCATCCTCGGTTGCCATGGAGTGCAGAGCCCAAAGTGCGGGCGGAATTCGTCTGTCCCAGTGTGTCAAAACGTCGGATTATGTGACACATCTGGACGGCATTCGAGGCCGCTGGATTCCGCAATCCCCCATTTCGGGTGGTATCAACACAAATCTTGCATCCGCCCGGACTCCCAGCTGCCTGCTGCCCGCCAGGTCTTGTTCATTGAATCCCGCCTCCCCGATCCATAGCGTTTCGCGCGCATGCTCAGACCCCGAAAGAAATACACCGTCCATGATTTGCGGCAGCTCAAGGGCAAGCGGTGCCTCACCCACATCCACGTAAAATCTCCAGAGGAAGCAGCCGCCGCGGAGGCTGCGGGCGTGGATTTAATGAGCTGCAGTTTCGATTCTCCGGAAGCACAGGCGCGTCTGCCGAGGCTCGTCGCAGCGGCACCGGAGAGCTTCATCTCCGCAGCCACTCCGCACGGTCTCGCTTCGCGCGAAGAAGCGATTCGCGTCTCGTTTCGCGCCCTCGAGATCGGTGCCAGTTCCGTCTACTGCTCCGCCAGTCCGTTCATCATCGAGGCAATGGCTCGCGAGGGTATTCCGGTCGTTGGACATCTCGGCATGGTGCCCCGTCACGTTATCTGGACTGGGTATCGAGCGATCGGTAAAACGCTCGTTGAAGCGAAACGGCTCCATGAGGACATGCAGCGCCTTGAAAACGCGGGCGCCTATGCGGCCGAGCTCGAGGTCGTCCCCCATCGCCTGGCGCGCTGGTTGTGCACGCAAACTTCGATGCTCCTCATGTCGCTCGGTTCCGGCGACGGCTGCGATACACAGTTCCTCTTTTCCGACGACATCCTCGGCGACTACGATGAACGCCCGCCGCGCCACGCCAAAGCGTATCGCAATTTCTCCGCTGAATACTGCCGCTTGCAAAACGAGCGCATCGCCGCCTTCACCGAATACATCACCGACGTCCATGCCGGGCGCTTCCCCGAACAGCTCCAATCTGGTGGAAATGCCGGACGAGGTATTCCAGGCGTTTGTCGAATCCATCGAAGTGTAACCGCGCCAACGTGGCTGACGGCGAATGCCCTGGTTATTCCGATTGATCGGTGGAGAGTTTTTCGGTTTGCGCGAAGTGCTCGCTGAGCAGTTCGTTGATGCGTTCTGAGGAATGAATGGGCACACCATGCGAGGCATCAGCGAGCTCGACAAATCGCGCATTCGGAATCGCGTTCGCGAGGGCGCGTCCTGCGCTCGGAGGAGCGATGGGATCATGGGCCGCGCTCACGACCAGCGTCGGAACGCTCGCGAGTTCGTGCAATCGAGGCATGGCATCGTAAGCCCGCATCGCGGCCAGTTGTAATCCCGTCACATCCGGTTGGTCCGCGAGGTCGTGGCCAAAAAGTGGCGCCATGCCCGCGGCGAGCGCATCAGCGTCGATTCCGTGGAACGCAGCGGGCGGCATGACCAATTCGAGAAAGGCACGCCGACGCTGCCGACGCGACCCGATGCGAGTCCGCATCCCGGTCCAGAGCATGCGGGCGGTGAGCGGCGCCGCGTCACGACCTCGCCCGAACGAGCAAAGCAGCGCGAGACTGCGCACTCGATCGGGGCTGGCGAGCGCCAGCTCCAGCGCGATAAGCCCACCCAGAGAGTGCCCGACCACGTGCGCGGCGTTCCAACCCTGCGCATCGATGAGCTTTTGGGAATCCTCTGCCATTTGCTTGACGCTAAGCTTCACGTCGCCGATAGGCTGACTTCGTCCGAGACCGCGATTGTCAAAAGTAAGACAACGGTGGCGGGTCGAGAGTGCGTCGATTTGAGGCTGCCAGCCCGCGCCGTGCACCGCCACTCCCTGAATCAGTATGACCGCGGAGCCATCGCCACAAACCGCATAAGCAAGGTGGCAGCCGCGATACTCGATGGATCCGGGCACAGGCAGAGGTTTGGCGATCATGGAATGCGGACTGACCAGGCCCGTCATGCACGACATGGCTCATTCGTGAAAAGTCCGAACTGTCCGCAGCCGGATGAGCGTTGCCATTGCCAGCGTGCACGGTATTCCATCGCCGCCGATGTCCGTTTATCGACGAGCGCTGGCCTACTATCGACCCTATCTGGGGCGCACCGTCGCCGCCGGCGGGCTGACCTTGCTCGCAACCGGGTTCAATCTCCTGCGCCCGTGGCCGATGGCCTTCATCGTTGATCGCGTTTTACCAGCCGTGGACAGCGGCGCGCATGGATTTCGATGGGCCACAATTTTTTCCGCAAATCCCAATGGCGCCAGCGATGGTGGGATGTTGATTCCATGGACCGCGATCCTGCTCATGGCCTGCGGAGCGATGGTGATCTTTCACCTCCTCGCCAGCGGGCTCGGATACGTGATCAATCTGCTGACGATTCGCGCGAGTTTGATGTCGCTGATGACCCTCCGCACGGAAATCTACGCGTGGTTGCACGCGTTGCCGCTGAAGTTTCACGATCAACGCCGCAGCGCGGACTCGAGCTTTCGCGTGGCGTACGATTCGCAGGCGATCCAGGCCATTTACAGCAAGGTCTTCTTCATTTTTCAAAGCAGCATCGCGCTGGTCAGCACCTTCGCCACCATGTGGTATTTCGACTGGCAAATTGCCGTCCTTTCCCTCGCGGTGATCCCCTTTCTGATGCTCACCATTCGCCTGTATGCGGTGCGGATCCGTGATGAATCAACGGTGATTGCCGAGACGGAAAGTGCAGTACTGACGACGGCCCAGGAAGGAATCAGCTCGGTCAAGATGGTGCAGGCGTTCGGGCGCGAGGAGCATGAATTGGCGCAATTCAAAACCAGCGCGCACGCCAGTCTGGAAGCCAATCTGCGGTTCAATTCCCTCTCCATGCGCAGCAGCGTAATCGTCGGCACGCTCATCGCCCTGAGTACCGCGGCGATGATTTTTGTCGGCGCGCGCCATGTGCTCGATGGCACCCTCAAAGTCGGCCAACTGTGGTATCTCTCGACGTTGCTCCTGATGCTCTATCAACCGCTCGAAGCATTGACGCATGTGGCCTGGGCCTTGGAAAGCGCGGCCGCCGGTGCGCAACGTTGCTTCGAGGTCCTGGATCGCCGCGACGACGTGCCGGATCGAGCCGATGCCGTCGTCCTCGAGCAAGTAAAAGGCGCGGTCGGTTTTGACCAGGTCAGCTTCGGCTACGATCCGGAACGTCCCATCTTGCGCGACATCGATCTCATGCTCGATCCGGGACAGACGGTTGCCTTTGTCGGCGGAACGGGCGCGGGAAAATCGACTCTCCTTTCGCTGGTCCCGCGCTTTTACGATCCCCTCTCCGGGCGTGTTTTGATTGACGGGCAGGACGTGCGCAACGTGACCAAAAAATCGCTCCGGCGCCACATCAGTATCGTCCTGCAGGACACCTTGCTCTTTTCCACGACTGTCCGGGAAAACATCGCCTACGGTCGGCCCGGTGCCTCGGAAGCGGAAATCATCGAAGCCGCGCAGCGGGCGCAGGCCCATGAATTCATCATGGAAATGCCCGACGGTTATCGCTCGCAGGTCGGCGAACGCGGAGGACACTTGAGCGTCGGCCAGCGGCAGCGCAGGAATTTATCGTTAGTCGAACCCATCCGCGAAAATCAGGTCGCTAGCCGATTCGAATGCGCCGATGTCGTATCAGGCCGTCCACGGGTCGTCGCGATCCGAGCCGACCGCGACCAGTTGCCGGCGCGGTTGATAGGCCGGCAGGAAAGCGGCGATGGAAACGGGAACGATACATTCGTCGCGGGCGCAACGTTCCCGGTGTTGTAGAGCGCACTGGCCGTGGTCGGCATGAAATCGAACGCACCGGCATTCGCGAATCCCGGTTTCGTGCCGTTCAGCGTGCCGGTCCACTCGCCCGCGCCTGGCACATAGGTCGAGCCTGATTCGATCCAGTTGTTGCTGCCACGGATCTGGCGGCCATTCGCCCAGACGGCCTCGACGGTGCGTTCGATGCGCGCGGTTCCGCCAGCCGTGACATCGATGACGTTGTTGTGCATCTCCACCGACTGGATGCCATCGAAGATCCGGAACACGGTCGAATCGGTTCCCGAGGCAGGATGAAGGTGTTGTTGACGAAACGTGTGCGACCTTTGCTCTGACCGGTGCCGTCGCCACCGACGCGAATCACCGAGCCGAATGCGGAGTTGGTATGCACGATGACATTGCCGACCACATCGGCATCCTCGCGAATCAGGTCGCGCGTCCAGCCCGGTTGTTGCGTGTTCTCGTCCGGTCCGATCAGTTCAAGCTCGTGATAGACCGCGCCTTCAAACCAGTTGTAGGTGATCTCGCTGCGCTCGTGGCGGCTCTTGAGCAGATTGCCGCCATTGCCATTGTGGATGTAGCAGTAACGGATGCGCAGCACCGACCCGGGATGCGCGATCTCGTCGCTCTGCATGTAGAGCGGGTGCTGGTTGGTGCCGTTGCCGGCGTTGTAGACCTCGGAATACTCGAGCGTGAACGAACCCGAGAGTGGTCGGTCCCGAGAATACCGTGCCCCGGACAGTCGTGGATGACGCTGTTGCGCACGGTCACATCGTGCGCGCCCTGGAGGATGCAGCGCGAGGAACCGCCGCTGATGTCGAAGCCCTCGAATACGAGATGATCGGACTGGCGGAATTCGACGGTGTTGCCGGCACCGACGATGGCGGGCCGTTGCCCAGCGACCGCAATGCCGCGGATCACGACCGGATCGCCGGCGACGCCACCATCGGCCTGCGGCACCACGACTCCGCCGGCGTAGACGACACCGCCATCGACCTCGACGATATCGCCGCCACCGAGATCGACCGCGGCGAACAATGCATTGAGTCCGGTATAGGTACGTGTCGGTCCGACCTGATAGGTCGCCGCCAGCAGTGGCGAAGAGAAAACCAGCAGGAACAACGCTGCCTTGCGCATCATGCAGACTCCGGCCCTTGTCGAAGAGTCCAGTATCGCTGCCGACGTCGCGGTCGATTTGTGACCCGCGTCGATAGCCGAACGGATAGACGCCGATCCAGCGCGCATGCGCCCAGAACGCAAATGCGGCCCACGCGCCGACGCCGATGGCGACAGTCAACGCGTCGCCGCTCAGGGTGCCGCGCGCGTAGCTCACGCCGTTGCGCCGGTCACGGCGACGCGAAACGATGAACAGTACGATCGCCCAGATCAGGAAGGCGCCGAAGAGGACGACGTCATGCAGGAAGCCGGTGGCCAGCAGGTGGCCGAAGGCCCAGACCTTGGTTCCGGCCAGCATCGGATGGCCAATCCTGTGCTTGATGTGGTTGCGCGGCACATAGGCAGCAGTGACGAGGACGAAGGCGATCAAGGTGAACAGGGCGTTGGCGTGCTTCAATGCGACGGGCGGCACGTAGAGCAACACCGGCTGCTGCCGGGCCAGACGGAAGCCCCAGACGATCAACACGAAGCCGACAAGCGACACTACCGAGTAGATCCCCTTCCAGCCGCCTTCGCCGAGCTTCGCGATCATGCGCTGACGAAATCCGTCGGCAAATATGCGCGTTGAATGAAGGCCGAGAAAAACCAGCAGGCCAAGCAGGAGGATCGTCATGGCTCAATTCCCGGGGACAGGGGCGATCGAATGATCGGGAAAGCGTGCGTCCGGCTCATGGCAGGTCCTTCGACTCGGCGTCGCCGCCCAGTGTGATCTGCTCCGCCGTCGGCACCTTGATCGGGCGCCGACCTGCCGAGGCAATCTGCATATTGAGCGCTACGAGGTCCTGCCTACGCAGACCCGACCAGAGCGCGATGGTCTGGTCGAGGCGACTGCGGCACTCGGCCAGCAACGCTTTCTGCGCTTCAGTCGGCAAGCGGTCGGCACCTTCGACGTCGGTCGCAAGCGAGGTCAGCTGGTCGCCGATCGTGGCCAGGGCGGGTGCCTCGTGGCCGTGATCGGTTCGCAACGGTTCGAGCTTCTTGCCGAAAGCGCCGATCGCGGTTTTCAATGCGACGGCGGGTGCCTGCGCAGAATCGGTGCCGCGTTCGACAAGCTGGCGATACACGGCCTCGACTTCACCATGCGCCTGCCAGTCACGCTCGAGTTCAACGGCGACGTCGTGCGAGAACGACAGCGTCGTGGCCAGGTCGGCGGGCGATATTTCAACGCGTGGGTCGATCTTGACCATGAGCGGTTGTTTCGACGCGACGCCATCGACGTCGAGCACAACCTGATACTCGCCGGGCAACGCGAGCGGACCCTGCGGGACCAGCGGCGTCGACTGGCCCAGTATGGCAGCGATCGAATAGTCGTATTCGATCGCCTTCGGACGCGCGAGGCGCAGGTCCCAGACGAAGCGATGACCGCCCGCTTCAACGCCGGGACGCTCGGTCGGCTGCAGCCACGCGCGGAGAAGTAGGGTTTGACCGTCACTGCGGCGCCGTGTCGTCACTGGCGAACCGCCGCAGCAAGCTGCCGTCGGCCGCATGGATTTCGATACTCACGCGTCGCGCGCCAGCGGGCAGCATGTAGTCGATGATCGCGCCGTTTGGTGGATTCGTTCCGAGCGCCGTTTCCGCAGGCAACGGCGTGTCCTTGTTCTGGTGGCCGCAGACGGAAGGCCGGCGCAGGCGTGAAGAGTCGCGCGGCCTGCGCCGGAGTAGACGCGTCTAGCTGACGCAGTGGACTGAGATCATCGAGAACCCAGATCGCCCTGCCCTGTGTTGCCGCGATCAGGTCGTTGTCGTGGACGAGCAGGTCGCGCACCCAGGCAACCGGCAGGTTGCGCTGCAAGGCCTGCCAACGGCTGCCGTCATCGAAGGAAACAAATACGCCGCTGTCGGTGCCGGCATAGAGCAATCCGCGGCGCAGCTGTCGGCACGACGACGCTGACGAAGCGGCCCTGTGGAAGACCACTGTTGATCGCGGTCCAGGTCTTGCCGTAGTCGCGTGTGCGCATGATCGACGGACGGAAATCGTCCTGGCGGTGATTGTCGATCGAGGCATAAGCCGTTCCGCGGTCCAGTGTGGAGACATCGATCGAACTGATCTTGGCCCAGTCCGGCAAGCTTTCGGGGTCACTTCGGCCCAGCTGGTGCCGCCATCGCGGGTAAGCTGGATGCGGCCGTTGTCGGTGCCGATCCAGATTTCGTTGTTGTCGTGCGGGGATGGCGAGATCGCGTAGATGACACCGAAGCCACAGGCGCTCGCCCGCCGCACCGGCACATCGCCATCGCAGCCTGTCTTCGGATCGCGAGCCCGGTCAGATCCGGACTGATCACATGCCAGCTGTTGCCGCGATCCATCGAACGAAACAGAACCTGGGCGCCCGAATAAAGCGCGTATGGCGCGCGCGCCGGAATGCGATCGGGGTGAACCAGGTGTAGCGGTAGCGCACATCCGTTCCGCGAGCACCGTAGCTCGATACCGGCCACGGCGACACGTTCTGCACTTCGCCGGTGTGCGCATCCCAGCGCGAGATGCGACCGCCAAGGCCAGACCCGAATACGATACCCGGGTTCTCCGGATCGGGAAGGTCGAAATCGCGCTCTTCGGCACCGACCGGATGCCAGTCGCGAAAGCTGATTGCACCGTAGTCGCTGCGGCTGGCAATCGCGACCGTGCCGGAATCCTGCTGGCCCAGATAGATCCGGTAGGGAAACCATGCCCCGGCGAGATGATAGAACTGGCCGGTCGGCGGTGACACCAGTCACTCCAGGTCTTGCCGCCGTTGAGGCTGACCACGGTACCCTGGTCGCCTGCCGTGATCATGCGCTCTGGATGCTTTGGGTTGATCCAGAGATGATGGTAGTCGTCGCCGCCGGGGGCACCCTTGATGATCGTGAACGTCCTGCCAGCATCGATCGACTTGTGGATCGATTGGCCGACCGTGTAGAGCGTGTCCGGGTCGTTCGGGGCAATGGTCAGCCGACTTTCATACCAGCTCGTCAC
>CAWCSW010000021.1:0-842117 GCA_963798345.1 uncultured Verrucomicrobiae bacterium
CTTCCACGCTTCGATCAAACGACGGCTCGCCACCCCAGGTCCGCAGCCCCAATCCAGCAAGTCAGTCCGTCAGCCTTTGGGCTCCAACCAACGACCTGCGCCGACCGCAGGGCCGCATTGATCTTCCAACCAATGCGCGTCCCGAACGTCCGATCGTAAAGCTCGATCTCGCGTGTTCGGCGCCAGTAGTCCTGCCTCCCCTGCCGACCGCTCGAGAAAGCGCGTCCGTAACGCTCGCAACGTCGCCTATCTCGTCCGTGGGTCGAATGCTTCAACATTCGCCCAGGAGCCGCGCCAGTCGTTGCGTTTTGATCCCGAGGAAAGCCAATCAGCGCGCGAAGCTGCCCGCGCGTGCTTGTTCCGCGTCCAGTGGCTCCGCCCGCCGCTGCGCGGCGATCATCACGTTCTTCGCCGTGTGTTCGGGCGAGATGCGAATTCAAACACGCTGGCCCGGTAACCGTGCATCTCGAGCAGCAGCGCGCGAATCGTATCCGTCAGCAACTCCGCTTTCCCGCTCCGCCAGAATCCCATGTCGCACTATCGGCTCGAGGACCGGATCAGGCGCCAGCTGCGGGCCGCAATTCCTGATGACAGCACGGAGCCGCCAGAATTAGCTGCGCATTTGATCCAGTGCCGAGATGCAACGCGTCGTCCGTCGCCGTATTGCAAGCGTGCAACGCCACCAGCAGATCGAGATCAGCGGCGGGCTGAAGAGCTCAGCGGATTTCTCCGCGCTCAAAATGCAAACCCGCAAACTCCACTTTGCGGGCCACGCGATTCGTCAGCTCGACCAACTCGGGCCTCGTTTCGACGCCCACCATCTCGATCCTCAGCCCCTCGCTTTAGGAAAAAATCATACGTCGCGAAGGTCAAATACCCTTCCCCGCTCCGAGATCCGCCGCTCGCAATTCCGTTGCCTCCGCCAGCGGCGAACCTGTGATCTGATGCCCGAGCAATTCGACGAAGCGCTCGATCTGGCGCAATTACCGCCATCCCCGGCCGCGCCCCACCCGAGAGATCGGTCACGCCCAGCGCCGTAAGCCACGCCGCGCCCTCGACGGCCTTCACCTTGCGCCGGTCGTGTTCCGGTGCCGGCGCTTTAGCGAAAGTGGGCCGACTCGCCTTCAACGCCCGCCCCTGTTTCCATCGCCAATCACCGGCGGTGGTAAACGGATCGCCGCCTCGAATTGTTCCTCCATCAGGCCTCGAACCACTTCGCTCGCGCATGGAAAGGAAAGTTCTTCAGTCTCATCACCTGTCGCGTAATGCCAGACCAGCGAAACCTCGTTTCTCCACGAATCTCCGCCACACGCCCATAGAGTTGCGCAAAAGCCGCCCGGAATCCTGATCCGAGCCTGGCGCGCGCGGATACTCAACGTCAGCTTCACAAACGTCCCCGCCTCCAGCGCAGCGCTGAGTTTTCGAGAAGAGAATCGATCGGCATCGCCCTGCTGGTGAACGCGCCACCCCTCTCCTGTCAATCCCGATCGCCCAGCTCAAAGTTTCTCACCGTTCCCGCTCTCAGGCCACTCACCTCGGACAAACCGTTCGACTGCCGGAATACAGCGGGCCGAAATAGGAGTCGCCGCCGAGTCTTTTGCTGCGACTGTAAGTTCGATGGTTGTGCCATGTTTAACCTCGCCCGGTTTTGGCGACGACTGGAATTCAGGAACACCCATGCCCGCCTTTCGATCGGCAGCGTCTCCCGACAATAACGGGCCATGTCAACAATGCGGCGGCCGCCCGCGCGCAATCATTGTACAGTTTTCGATCGCATCACGACGAGTCTCGTTCTTTGCCATACGTGCATGCGAAGCGAGATGGACCCAGAAGGATTGCCCATGCTCGACGCCGCCCAGCCCTGCTACTACTGCGGCGGCAAAGCCACGATCTCGACCACGGATCTGCCTTGGGAGTCGCCATGCGGCAGCAGCCAGTTCATTATGCGTGCCCTCGCTGCTTCGCCCTGCAAAACCATTTTGTCCTCGAAGCCATCGCGTCTTTCGGCGGCGACGAAACGACCGAACACGATGAGCAATTCATGCAGGATCTCACCCGCGCCGCGGATGAACGTCTGTTCCGGCGTGCCATTGGAAACGGTGGATCACAGCTGAATTGACTGTGCCCGGCTAGAGTTGGAAGCGACTCCTCCACAGGCACGCCATGGGGTCCGCATACCAGCGAAATGCTTCAGCCTTGCCACCACGGACCTCGCTCAAATGGCAGCGACCTCCAGCGCTCGCACTTCTCCGGTTTGAAGGGTCATTGAACTGCGGTAAAAGCCGTTTGAGTTGGCGGGAGAGTCGCCGCTTGCCCGGAGTGCATCAAGCGGTAGATGTCCGCCATGTCATCCGTGGACCTTAAAGCTCATTACGACGGCAAGCACATCGTGCTCGATGAGCCTTATGAGATCCGCTGAACGCTCCCCTGGTGGTGACCGTGGTGGGAACCGCCACGTCGGGCAATGACGCGGAACGCGCGGAGTGGACTGCGCTCAGTGCCCGAGGTGTCGCCGAGCCTACGGTGACACGAGGGTATTCGATCGATGATATCAAGTCATGATCGAAGGTGATGTGGCGCTGACGCGGCTCACGCAAGCTGACGGACGCACCAAGCTCCGATTATGCCGGTTCAGAAGCAATTCATTTCGATGTGGGCACTGCAAATGCCATTCTGGATAGCGAAATGGATCAGCCCTAATGATGACTATCGGGAATAAAAGCAACTTCAATAGCGGCAATCTGAATATCGTGATCATGCATCGATTCGCCACGAGGACTGGACTCAAGCAAACAAGTTTGCATTAAAGTTCCGATAGTGATCAACGAATTGTTTCTTTATCGAAAGTTGTGGATAATCGCATGCCTGAACATAGTCGCATTAGGAACTGTGGCTGCTCAGATCACGGATGAGCGAAAAGCAGAACTGAAGCACGCAGTAACCGATCCCACTTTTTCGATTGCCAATATATTTTAGCCGAAGAAAAGGAGTTTTTGCGCGAGTATTTTTACCAAATCAAGGAAGCAATCAATAATCCGGATGCTTGTGACTATCAGGGCTACTGGATCCAGGTGGGTGACAAAGCGACGATTCAAAAGCGCATTCTGGAATTTCAGACCAATGGATTCTTCTTTGGACCCGGTGGATATGTCCGGTGAAGCGCGATTTGTCGAGGTAATGGCTGACACGCTTTTTCGCGAGGAACCTTATGTCGAATCGGATGGTGACACTCCCACGCCGCCGCGATCCTACGGTGTCACTTATAGTATCGTGCGAATCCTGCGCGGTTCGCCGCAGCTTAGCCCGGCCGTTCGGCATTCGGCACATTCACTCAATGAGAATCAATATGATCGAGAATCGCGCCATTTTCCGAAAATGATCGTCGTGCGAATCGAGCAGTTCTTCTAGGACCGAAAATACAAAGCAGTGCAGCCGGGAGCTGATCCAGTCGCCGTCTCACCGGACGCACCATTTCCGCAGGATGCGCGGAGACGGTCGTCCGCGCCCTCATTGGGGAGCGCGACACCCGCACCAGAGCCTGTTGCGAAAAATCACGGGGCCGCAACCGGTTCAAATGCGATCCTCTCTGGATTTGCGCACTCGCGGCGATCCTCGGACTGGCAACCGCGCTCATTTTTCGGGAGCGAGGAAGCGGGTGATTAGGAAACGAGGGGGGACGGAAGCGGCAACTGCGGGTCAGCGTGCATAATCCTAAAATCGTAATTCGAGATGTTTCGCTGAAGGATCGGCGGATTTCGCGGGGATTTGTCTGGCGGACGGCACTGCGCTCAGCCGGAGAGCAGGGTTCAGCATCGAGGGAAGCTCGCCGAGCCATTTTTCGTCCGGCCAGTGACGGAAAATGTGGGTCAAAAGCAATCGTTGCGGATGAAGCAACGTTCACGATCGGACCGTCTCATTCCGACTTTAGCAGAAGTGGCCTTAAGGCAGCGTCGCTGATCCGTTTGGGTTTCCTCGCCGTCATTCCCAGTGATCGATTCCTCGGAGTTCTTGGCTCCATATCATCGAATCGTCATCAAAGATTGCTCCAACGCCTCAGCGCTTTTCTCGCAGGTCCTCACGCTGATCAACGGCCGGAATGATTCGGAACCGCGGAACTGGGGCGCAAAAACCGTTTGAGCCGAAGGGCATCTGCGGGGAAGGTCGGCGCCGCTGTGAACATTGCTGATCCATCTACCAGTCCCGACGCCGCTGCCCGCAAGGCGCGTGTGATCGTGGGGATGAGTGGTGGGGTGGATTCGAGTGTGGCGGCGTATTTGTTGAAGGAGCAGGGCTACGATGTGGTCGGCGTGACGATGAAGGTTTGGCCGCAGGATTGCATCTCACGGGCGGAGGATAAGTGTTGCGGGCCACAGGCAATCGCGGACGCGCGTGGCGTGGCGCACGCCCTGGGGATTCCGCATTACGTCGTGGATGAGGCGGAAAATTTCGAGCGGCTGGTGATCGATTATTTTTCGGCGGAATATCGTGCGGGGCGGACACCGAACCCGTGCGTGATGTGCAATGAGAAGGTGAAATTTGGAAATTTGTGGGGAAAAGCGAAAGCGATCGGCGCGGAGTTCATCGCGACGGGGCATTACGCAATCGTCGAGCATCATGCTGATCGCGCGGTGTTGCGACGCGGGCGCGATCCGCGGAAGGATCAATCATACTTCCTCTTCAGTCTGCGGCAGGCGCAATTACAGCGATCGCTCTTTCCGCTCGGCGCGATGGAGAAAACGGAGATCCGTACCATCGCCCGGAAGATCGGGCTGAAGACGGCGGACAAAGTGGATAGTCAGGAGATTTGTTTCGTGCCCGGGAATGACTACAAGGCGTTCCTGCGGTCGCATCTCGGCGAGAAGGAATTTCATCCGGGCGGCATTTACGACAAGGCGGGGAATCGCGTGGGCGAACACGATGGGATCGAACTTTTCACGATCGGACAGCGCAAGGGGCTGCCGGGGGGAGTGCGCAGCCGCGATTCGTGATCGATATCGATCCGAAAACAAGCCGGGTGATCGTGGGCAACGCGGAGGATCTCGTGGTGGAGGAGTTTGAAATCGATAATGCCATCTGGCATCACGCGCCGGAGGACGAACCATTCGAGGCCACGGTAAAAATTCGTTATGGACATGCAGGCGCTGCGGCGACGATTTATCCGGCTGGCGAGCATCGCGCGCGGGTGCGGCTGCACACGCCGCAACGCGCAGTGACGCCCGGTCAGGCAGCAGTTTGTTATCGCGGTGATGAGGTCCTCGGCGGTGGCTGGATTTGCCGGCAGACGGCACTGGTCCTGCCTAACGGGAATACATAACGCCCGGGCAGCCCCCCCCCTAACATTTTTTCCCGTCGTCCCATTGCCCCGTAGCTCGACCAACACCGGGAGTTGCAGAAACCAAAATAACAAGGCGCCCTCAACCCCGCACTCCATTCAATAATTTGGATTCACGATACCACGAACATTAAACCTCTCTTTCTCTATTTTCACCATTTCCGCTATACCGCTACCCTCCCGCAGCCCTCTACGAGACACCCACGCACGCGTCCTCTAAAGAGATAGCTCTATAAGAGCGCACCCGACAACACCAACACACGAGCCCAAACGCAGCCGGAACCTAATCCACAGACTCAGAACCCCCACAACCCACCACACTTCACATGCCACCCCACCCCCAGCTCCACACCAGACCTAACATTCCACGCCACATTCCATCTGGCCCCCCCTCCTGCTTCTTCCCCCTCTCCCTCTCCTCTTTTTTCTCTTCTCCCTCCCAGCTCTCCTTCCGCCACCACCCCCCCTCCCCCTAGCCCCCTCCCCACAAACCGCCACGGCACAATAACCCCCCCCTCTCTCTCCTGATCAGTGCCAATGGCGGAGGAGGTTTTGCTCATCGTGACGACCTGGCCAAACGCCGAGGCGGCACGCAGGGCGGCGCGTCAGCTCATCGAAGAAAAGTTGATCGCATGCGCGAATATCCTGCCGGGCGTGGAATCAATCTATCGCTGGCAGGGCAAGGTGGAAACCAGTCCCGAGGTGATGGCGCTAATGAAAACGAGCATCGGAAGGTATCCGCAGGTCGAAGCGCGGATTCACGCGCTGCATTCGTACGAACTCCCGGAGATCATCGCGTTCCGCGCGAGCGAAGGGCTGCCGTCCTATCTGCGCTGGGTCGAGGAAAGCTGTCTCGATTAGCCTTCCTTCAAGCCAACCCCCAAATTACTTCGCACCGGCGGCCATGCGCCGGGCAATGTATTCCTGGAGCAGCGGGATGTTTGCCGTACCGAGCAAGGTCGCAGCTGCTTCGGGTTTCGCCGCCACGACCGGTTCGAGCGCATACCAAATCATGAGCGGAAGATTATGATCGCTCGCATCTTCACCGTGCGTGACGAGAAGTTCGAGAATCGGCAACCGCTGTTCAATCGGCAGACGCTGCGCCGCACTGGCGAGGTAAAGCCGCACTTGCGGTGATGGATCGTCTTTGGCCAGGCGCACAAATTCATTGCGGAGAGCCGCACTAACTTCCCGCTTTTCGGCCGCCAATTGGATCGCCCACGCACGTTCGTATTCGTTCGGCGACTGCAACGCCTTGAGCAGACGCGCTTCATCGTCGAGACCCGCAGCATGCGCCGCCCAGAGAATGCGCAGAGCATGGGTGGGATCGGCCCCCTCCGCTGGCGGCTGAAGCACTGGTGCAATCGCCGCCGCATTGCCGGCGCCGATTTCCTGCAATCGCCGACGGGCGTGCGCTGCCATCCAGGCGTCGTCTCCGATCGCCCGCTTCGCGATTTCGACCGGCGTCCCTTTTCCCCAATCGGGTGGCGCTATCCGCAATCCGGCAGGCCCAAACCGCAGGATGCGACCGGTCTTGTAATCGTGCGTTTCTCGCTTCGGGCTGTGGCATTGATTGAGGTCATACCAATCGATCATGTAGATCGCACCGCCAGGACCCTGACGGATATCGACGATCTGGCTCGCGCGATCGTTGAAGTTGATCAAGTCGTCATTATGCCGGCCGATGAAACCGCTGCCGGCGGGCTCGGGGATATCCGCGTTGATTCGCTGCCCGTGAATGTTTCCCATCAGCAACAGGTTTTCCCAGGGTCCGAACGAGCTGCCTTGCGGAATGCATAATCCGGCGTGCGCATGGCCACCACCGGCCGCATCGCTTTTGCCATTTCCGCGATGCGGATTGTCACCGAGATAATGGCGGTGATCGGCGATGGTCTTGATGTCGTCGTAGGTATTCGGATTGAAATGCTGACCGGCCTGCCGGGTATAGCGCCCGCCTTGAATGACGTGGAACAGATGCGGGATGACGCAGGCTTCGGCGAAGAGCTGGCCATTACGATCGAAATCGATGCCCCACGAATTGCTCGTTCCTTCGGCAAAAACTTCAAACTCGTGCCGCACCGGTTGGTAACGCCAGAAGCCGGCATTGATGGGCGTGCGCTCGGCGTCGGGGGTACCAGGCTTGCCGACGTTCGAATGCGTAAACACGCCATGACAGCCGTAGAGCCAACCGTCCGGACCCCAGTGGAACGTATTCAAAGTCTCGTGCGTATCCTCATAGCCCCAACCATCGAGCAGGATTTCCGGTTTTCCCGCCGGCTTCGGCGCGTCGCCGTCCGCGATCGGGATAAACATAAGATACGGCGCCGCGCCGACCCACAATCCTCCATAACCAACCTCGAGTCCGCTGACGAGATTCAGATTCTCGATGAACACTGTGCGTCGATCCGCGATTCCATCACCATTGGTATCTTCGAACACCAAAATGCGGTCCTGCCCTTCACCCTCCTTCGCCCGGATCGGATAGGTCCGACCTTCGGCGACCCAGAGCCGGCCGCGATCGTCGATGCAAAAGGAGATGGGATTGATGACGTCAGGTTCCGAGGCGAAGACCGTGAGTTCAAACCCCTTGGGAAGGGTCGCTTTGCCCGGCACGTCCGCCGCCGCGAGCCCGGCATAAAGGACTTGATCCTCGACGAGCGCCACGACTGGCGTGGCGGTTTGCGCGAATTCCGGTTTCGCGGCGTGGAAAACAAAGTCATCGAAATTCACGTGGCCCCAGCCGCCCTTTTCCTGATCAACGAGGCGAATGAAGATTTCGCGGCCTTGGACTTTTTGCAGGTCAACGACCGACCGCAGCATGTCCTCCACGCCCGAACCGCGCGCGGTGTGGATCACTTTGCCATCATCCTTCGTCACGATCTCGACCCGTGTATTCGGGAGGTTTCCACCCCCAACGAGAAAGCTCGCCCACGGTTGCGTCACCTTGAACGCTGGTGAAGTCAGAGTGCCCGTTCCCTCGTCGGATTTTGCCACTTCGTAGCCACCAATCCAGTATTCACCCACGTGCTGGCTATGACTATCGGATCGCCGAGGCGCGACTGTATCCCCTTTGATCGGCTGCCCTTCCCACGCGTCGCCCTCCTTTTGCCAACCCGCGAGCGAGCCCGACTCGAAACCGAGATTCAGCGGCTGGCCGTCGGCGCCGGTCGCAGGAATGGAGTCCGTGGATGCTGCTCGGAGCGTGAAAACGGCTACGAGTGAGAAATCCGATGGGGAGAAGTTTTCGTTTGGTCATGAGGGGTTTGGGAAGCGCGTGGGAAGAGAAGGCTTTCGGAACGATTCTTCAAAAGCAAAAGACTTTGATCTTCTCGCCACGAGTCGCTGTCCCAATCCCCAAGCGAATTTGATCGTACCGTGGGCGGCTTCTCCTCACCGACGTTGGAATTCGCTCGAAGGATCCCTCACCCTACGCGAGGCCCTTCGATCCGCAGCTGACGGGTCGCGCGATCTTTATCGATCCGCCGTGAGGTTCACGGAAACCTGTCCGCGCCATATTTACTTGAGGCGCCGCCGGCGGTCGAGAAAAGCCACCCCGGCGCCGCCGGCGAGAAGGACCGAAAAGGTGCCGGGCTCAGGCACCGGCTTGAACCCGGTGATTCGCCAGGCTTCCACGTTGCCGTTGTGAAAACCTGTGCCGACGATGGCCGTGCCGTCGGTGCTGATGGCGATCGCGCCATCAAGTTCCCACCCGCTGAGGTCGATGCCGGAGTCGGTGAGAACCGAAGAAAGAGACTGCATGCCATGGAAAGCATCCCAGACGAAAGCTTCGAAGCCATTGGCGCTGTTGCTTCCGCCGACGACGACGGAGCCATCTCCCGATATGCCGCGGGCCTCGCTAAAGAAGTCGCCGCCAGGAAGGACGCCGAGTCCGACCATGCCGCCACCACTGGACCAAAGAAAGGCTTCCTGGCCATTGGCGCTGCCGGTTCTGCCGACGATGATGGAGCCATCGGCCGATACGCCGTAGGCTTGGCTATTGAAAGGCCCGCCGAGGCCGACCATGCCGTCTCCAATCGTCCAGCGAAAGGCTTCGGGGCCATTGGCGCTTTCGCTCAAGCCGACGACGACGGAGCCATCGGCCGATACGGCGGTGGCGCCGCTCTCAACAAGTCCGCCGGGGAGGTCACCGAGTCCGACCATGCCGTCTACGCTGGTCCAGCGAAAGGCTTCGGGGCCATTGGCGCTTTTGCTCGAGCCGACGACGATGGAGCCATCTGCCGATATGCCGCTGGCCGCGCTAAAGAAGTCGCCGCCAGGAAGATCGCCGAGACCGCCCATACCCCCAGCACTGGTCCAGCGAAAAGCTTCGGCGCCATTGGCGCTAGCGCCCGATCCGACCACGACCGAGCCGTCTGCCGATACACCGCTGGCGGGGCTGAAGAAACTTCCGCCAGGGAGATCGCCGAGTCCTACCATGCCGCCAGCAGCGGTCCAGCGGAAGGCTTCGGCGCCATCGGCGCCGCTGTTCGTGCTCGTGCTCCCACCGACGACGACGGAGCCATCTGCAGATACGCCGTAGGCGACGCTCTCAATATTTCCGCCGGGGAGATCGCCGAGGCCCTGGAAGATGAGGGTAGCGGCGTGGGCAGAGGAGGCGTGCAGGGCGACGGCGGCGAGGCAGGCGCCAATGAGGCGGAATCGGCGCGAGATGGTGGACGATTTTTTCGATTGCATGGATTCGGTGGTTTAGATGGTGGTTTTGGTCTCAGTCTTCGTGAAGAGCCTGGAGTTGCCGCATTGATCTGATGGGGCGACGACGATGGAGAAAACCCATTCCGAGACCGCCGAGCAGGAGGAGTGAAAGAGAACCTGGCTCAGGCACTGGCGCCGACCCGGTGACGAGCCAGGCTTCATAGTTGCCGTTGTGAATACCTGTTCCGCTGATGGCCGTGCCATCAGCGCTGATGCCAGTTGCGGCATTAAGCGTCCATTCGCTGAGGTCGATGCCGGAGGCGGCGAGAACCGCTGAAAGCGACTGCATGCCATGGAAGGCATCCCAGATGAACGCTTCGCCCCCCATGGCGCTAGTGCCATAACCGACGACGATGGAGCCATCTCCCGATACACCGAATGCTCTGCTATAGAAGTCGCCGCCGGGGAGATCACCGAGGCCGACCATGCCGCCAGCAGCGGTCCACCGAAATGCTTCGCCGATGCCATTCGCGGAGCTACCTTCACCGACGACAACGGAGCCGTCTGCCGATATACCGTTGGCGAAACTTTGGTAGATCCCGCCGGGAAGATCTCCGAGGCTGACCATGCCGCCGGCGATGGTCCAGCGGAAGGCCGTGCCATTGGGACCATTTGCGGTGGAACCAGAGCCGACAATGACCGAGCCATCTGCCGATATACCGTTGGCGACGCTTTGGAAGACCCCGCCGGGAAGGTCGCCGAGGCCGACCATACCATCGGCGCTGGTCCAGCGGAAGGCTTCGATCCCGTTGGCGACGTCGCTCCGGCCGATAACGACGGAGCCGTCTGCCGATACACCGTAGGCCTGGCTATTGAAGTTCCCGCCCGGGAGGTCGCCAAGGCCGGACATGCCACCGGCCGCGGTCCAGAGGAACGCTTCGGTGCCATTGGCACTGGCACCATAGCCGACGACAATGGAGCCATCTCCCGATGCGCCGTAGGCCTGGCTATCAAAGATTCCGTCGGGTAGGTCGCCGAGGCCGATCATGCCGCCGTCGGCAGTCCAGCGGAACGCTTCGGTCCGGAAGCCACTGCTGCTGCTGCCGCTCGAGCCGACTACGGTGGAGCCATCGGCCGAGATGCCGCCGGCGTCACTAGAGATGCCCCCGCCGGGGAGATCGCCGAGGCCCTCGAAGGTGAGAGCATGAGCGGATGCTACGTGCAGGGCGAGGGTTGCAATGAAGACGCCGATAACGCGGAATCGGCTGGAGGTGGTTGGTTTTTTCATGAGATGCATGGATTTGGTCAGTTCGGATGGTTTTTAGGCGCGAGAGGGGTCGTGGGAAGCGCGCGTCAACACGGGTGAACGTCGCGTCGATGGAATTTGTCAGAGGCCCGTGAGCTGCGGCGTTCCAGCGGTTCGATCGGGACTTTGCGAGCGCTCATGAATGAAACGGGTGGCGATGGGTGACATTCCAAAATCTAGGGCGGCTGATCCGTCCGATTGTCCAAGCGCGTTTCCACACCGATTCCCTCCAAAAAAGATTCATTTATTTTTGGCCGTGCATTTCCCGTTCGGCCGCCGGATCGCGTGGAAGGACGACGCAACGCTTCCAGACGAGCGTTGCCTCGGACGTTAGCGTTTCGTCAGGCGAGATGCCCGACCGGTGGGCAAGACATCCACCCACCCTGGGACCCTTCAATTCGCAGATCCAGAGGCGCAGAATCTTTTTCGAGCCACCGTGAGAGTTGCGAAAACTCCGTCCTACGGGTCGCCGTCGATCCAGCGCACTTTCAACGGCGCATGGGTTGTTGTCGCAGTACTCCGCGCGGTTGGAAATCCAGTCCATCTCCAGTCCAGATGCATTTCCTTCAAGGTTTTGCGGATCAGTCGGAGGTTCCAGACCTCAACTCCGCGCTTTGCGTCGATAGCGATCACGCCGTCTCCGTCCGGCGTGAATGAAAGCTTGAGGTGCTCGCTCGGAGACGGACCCCTGAGGAGGCCAATGCTCTCGAATGTCGTGAGATCAATCAGCCGAATGCCGGCAATCTCAGCGACCGCCGCGAGCCTGCCATCCGGCGCCGGTACCAAATTGAGGTTGTGGGATCGAATCGGCTCCCAGGTTTCTGTCGAAATAAGCTGTCCTCCTGGGCCCACTGTCAGCAGCCAACGTCCATCTTCCGTGAAGCGCGGAATCCCCGAGCCCCAACCGGGCAAGTGATGCACGAGTTCTCCATTCTCCGCATCCCAAACACTCGCTTCCCAACTGGCATGGTTCAATGTGGCGACCCAACGGCCGTCCGGGCTCACCGCCACACGAGCCACATCAGCTCCGGATGCGAAATGGAGAGGCCTACCTGGACGATCAGTGCGCCACACCCATACCCCCGCGTGAGGTACTTGTGCACCTGCAGTGCGATCACACGTAGCGATAACGCTCCCGTCCTGGCTCTGCGCGATGTGATTGCCCAACGGCAACGGCAACCGCTCGGGCGGACCGACGACGAAGGTGCTGGCGTCGTTCGGATCGGGAGCAACAGGCCAGCGGGACAATCCCTCTGGCCGAAGCACCAGCAAATTCCCGGAACGCTGAAACAACACGCGATTGTCGGCACTCTTCAGTGAAACGAATGCAGCCTCGCGTCCCGTTTGTATGTCCCAAAAAGTGAATCCATCATTCGCCGCCACGACGAGTAATCTGCCCCCAGGATGAACGCTGGCATCCAGATAGTCTGTTTGCTTCGTGCCATTCCTTGAAATCAAGAGCCTCCGTTCCGAACCCGTTGCGACCTCAAAAGCCCCGGCGAGGCCACAAACCAGTTTGGATCCGTCGCGGGAAAAGCGCGGTGACCCGCGAGCCGACACCGCATCCATCAAGGACTGCCCCGTACCGACATCGAAAACCTCGAGAACGTTACCCCATCCGTTCACGGCCAGGCGATCCCCGGACCGGGAAAACGCCATCGACGTCACCGCCTGAAGCGTTGCCAACCGGTGCTCGATTGTCCACGAGGCACGATTGTAGAACTCCACCCGACAACCGTCGGCAAGCCCCACCGCCAGCGATTTTCCGTCCGGTGTCCAGGCAACACTCGTAACGCGCTCCCGTTGCGGGAGAGATTTCAGCACGGCCCCGGTTTTCAGGTTACGAATTTCCACCCCGGGACCGAAATAGGAACTCACCGCAATCAGCGGCTCATTTGGGTGGAGGGCAATGACGATTTCCCGTCGCAAACCCTGTGGAGACAAACGATGCACTTCGTTTCCGTCTTCGAGCCGGAAAACGCGAATGGTTCCGTTTGCATAACCCACCGCGATCATCTCCGATTCGCGGAATGACCAGCTTGTAACCGCAGGCTCGCGCAGGACGCGTTTGTTCGATCCGTTCGCCAACCGCCAGAGGTGCAATTCCCCAGGCCCAACCCCCTTGCCGTCAACATGGAAAATTGCGGCACAACTGGCGTCCGAATTGAGCGAAACCATGGCAGGCATCCCGATTCCCGAAAGGTGACTTAATTCGACATCGTCGCTCACCTGTCGGATCGAACAATCCCCTCTTCGATTGGCAACCGCGTAGACGGAAAGCGTCTCGTCGAAATCGCAGCTAAAAGCGTCGGCAGGGAGTTGACTCAACGGGGCGATCGAATGGACGTCCGGCAGCGCCACTGCGGCTGTGACCCCATCCGTCAGCAGGCGCAAGTCCATGTCCGTAAGTGCCAATTCACGAGCAAGATCTCGCGCGCGTTGCAGGATCTCGAGGCTTTCAAAGCGTCGGCCGGGCTGACCGGCCAGCCGGAGCGCGCTTGCCTGCGCCACCAAGGCTACCCACAATTGCTTTGCTCCCGCTCGCCGGCTCAATTCGGCCGCGCGCTCGGCCCGGCGCGCGCGCAGCACGCTCCAGGTGGAGGCGACCAGACCGCCCACGAGCGCCAGCAGGACAAGCGCCCCGGCCAGGATTGGCGTGCGATGCCTTCGAAAAAGTTTGCGGAGTCGATAAACCGCGGTCGGCGGCGAAGCGAGCACCGGTTCGTGATTCAAATGGCGATCAACGTCATTCGCGAGACCAACTGCGGTGGCATAGCGCCGCTCGCGATCCTTCTCGAGGCATTTTAAAATCACCCAATCCAAATCGCCCCGCAACCGTTGGACCACATCCTTGAGCTCCCCGTCGGGGCGGCGTGTGGCCGGCTTGGCCGGCACGGGAGCCTCGGCAAAAATGGGAATCGGCGGACCGAGCGTCCTCATCAAGCGTGTCGAAGGACGCATGGCTTCGACTTCACGGATAATCCGCCGCATTTCATCAAAGCCCGTCTCGAGCATGCTTTTCTGATCGAAAGGCGTAGTCTGCGTCAGCAGTTCGTAGATCAGGACGCCGAGAGAATAAATGTCACTCCGCGTATCGATATCGACGGCCCCGCCCGAGACCTGTTCCGGACTCATGTAGGCCGGCGTGCCGACGAATTGCTCAAACGCGGTGAAGACGGTGCGCTCCGCGAATTGTGGGCCGGCCAGTTTCGCAATGCCAAAGTCGATGATTTTCGGTTCTGGTGTCCCGGCATCATCGACCACTAAAATATTTGCAGGCTTCAGGTCGCGGTGGATGATGCCCTTCTGGTGCGCATGCTGGACGGCATGACAAACGCGAATAAATAGTCGCAGCCGTTCGACGGTGGGAAGATTCCGCTTCTCACAATAGTCAGTGATCCGGATTCCGTTCACCAGTTCCATCGCAAAAAAGGGACGCCCGCTCTCGGTCGCCCCAGCTTCGAACACCTGCGCAATATTCGGATGTTGCATCAGAGCGATGGCGTGCCGCTCCGCTTCAAAGCGCGCAACGACGCTTTTCGTGTCCATTCCCAGTTTGATGATCTTGAGTGCCACCGTGCGCCGCAGGGGTCCTTCCCGGCGTGCCTTGTAAACGACGCCCCAACCACCTTCGCCAATTCTGTCCAGCAAGGTGTAAGCTCCGATACGGTCTCCTACCTTTTCGCCGGCAACCACGGCACCCGGTATGAACGACGCGGGCGATAGAAAATTGCCAGCTCGTTCTGACGCCGCCAGCAGTGCGATTACGTGTTCGCGAAGCTTGATATCATCGGCGCAGGCTCGGGCAACGAATCGTTCGCGCTCGAGCCCAGGCGGCATCTTGGAGGCCTGATCGAAGATTTCGAGCAAGCGGTCGGCGGGGTCGGATTCATCAGGCATGGGGATGGACTGGTAGGCATCACCTACATGCGCCGCGGAGACTCCAAATCCTTCAAATCAAATAGTGACTCGTCCACGGGCTTGCGGGATTTCTCGATGTCGTTGAAAAGCCAGGCGCGGGCAAAGGCCCAGTTTCTTTCGATCGTCGTGAGCGATAATCCCAGGACCGTGCTGGCCTCGCTCTGGGTCAACCCGGCAAAAAAGCACAGTTTGACCACCTCAGCCGAGCGGGGATTCGCCATCGCCAAGCGGTCCAAAGCCTCGTCCAGTTCAAGTATTTCCACGTCGGGCATTGGGGCCGCAATCTCCACTTCGTCGATATCGCATCGCTCGAGGTGGCCCCCGTGCTTTATGCGCCGCTTCCGACGGGCCGAACCAACCAGAACCCGCCGCATCGCCTCGGCCGCGGCGGCATAAAAATGCCTTCGATTTGCAAACGGAACCGAAGTTTCGGACTTGAAGAGGCGCAGCCACGCCTCGTGAACGAGCGCGGTGGGTTGCAACGTGTGGCCGGGAGATTCCAGCGACATGCGATGCGCAGCGATCTGCCGTAGCTCGTAGTAAAGCAAGGCAGGCAATTCATCCGCCTCGTCGGCTTCCCCGCGCCGGAGTAGATTGATGATGCGCGTGACGTCGCCCACGGAGAAGAGTTTCTGGCTACGTCGCGAAAAAATGTCGAGCCCATTACGCGTTTGTGATCAGCCCATCATGTCGAGGACGGGCATGAAAGGCGGTCGGAATTGAACGCAATTCGTTCGTCTGACGGGGGCACTCGGCTGGGCTCACTTGCGACCCGCCGCGAGCGGTCCCCGTTTGCGTCGAAGGCGAACCCGGTTCTGCACAGGAAACCTTATCCTCCGCCACGGCCGCCATCGCCAGGGTCCACCGAATCGGTTTCCACCGTTTTCGAGTCAGCGGACGGTGGATCGGGTCCGCTCGTCGCCATGCCACCTGAATCCGCGTTGATCATATTTAGAGAGGTAAGCGCAAATGCGTCCATTGCCGCGATAGGAGTGAAACACGAACTGTGAACGCTGCCCCAAACCACGAGATCCGGACCAAAAAGTCGCGTGTCTTGGTGGTGGACGATCACCCGATCCTGCATGCAGCTCTGCGGAATCATCTTTCGCCGCTGCCCGATCTGGAAATGTGCGGCGTGGCACGCACGAGCAAAGAAGCCATCGAGGGGGCGAGCACGCTTCAGCCTGACCTGGCGCTGATTGATCTTTCGCTGCCCGACGGGCATGGCCTGCAACTCATCAAACAGTTCCGCTTGCTGCATCCGAAGATACGCGTCCTCGTATTTTCCATGCACGACGAGAACGTGTATGGCGAGCGAGCGTTACGGGCGGGGGCTGATGGTTACGTGATGAAGAATGCGTCGGTGGAATCCTTGGTCGCGGCGATTCGCACCGTTCTCGCCGGGGAAATTGCCGTCAGCGCCGCCCTCGCGGCCCGCATGTCGCAGAACGCCCAGACTCGAAAGCCACCGCAAGATTCGCCGTCAATCGTCGACGTCCTCAGCGACCGTGAGCTCGAGATCTTTCGCGCCATCGGCCACGGTGAGAGCACGAAAGAAATCGCGGCCCGGCTCAATCGAAGCGTGAAAACCATCGAGACCCACCGGTTGCGGATCAAACAAAAGCTCAATATTCGCGCGAACGGACAATTGATCGCTCGAGCAGCCTGGTGGGTTAACGAAACCGCGTAGATTGAAGCCTGACGACGACGGGGCTACTTGAGCAGCCGGTCAGGATTCAAGGACTGCAGCGCTTTGGGCACGAAGAGGCCGTCCTGGCGAATGACCTTCCCGTCGAAACGAATTTCACCGCCGCCGTAGTCCGGTCGCTGAATGCAGACCATGTCCCAATGGACCTGCGACTTGTTCCCATTCTCGGTATTCTCATAGCACTGCCCCGGAGTGAAATGAAAGGAGCCCGCGATTTTTTCATCGAACAGGATGTCGCGCATTGGATGCAACACGTGCGGATTGAACCCGATGGCAAACTCGCCGATGAAGCGAGCGCCGGCATCGCTATCGAGAATTTCGTTCAGCCGTTTCGTGTTGTTCGCCGTGGCAGCCACGATTTTTCCGTTCTTAAATTCGAGCCGAATATTATCGAAAGCGGTGCCATGATAGATCGTGGGTGCATTGTATTGAATGACGCCCTGGACGCTGGTTTTGACCGGCGCCGTGAAGACCTCGCCATCGGGGATGTTGTGTGTGCCACCGCAGGGGATCGCCTTGATCCCTTTGATGGAAAATCGCAGGTCGGTGCCCGGGCCCACGATGTGCACCTGGTCCGTTTTCATCATCAGCGCCGCAAGCGCCTTCATGCCCGGCTGCATTCTCGAGTAGTCGAGCGTGCAGACACGGAAATAAAAATCCTCGAACGCCTCCGTGCTCATCTGCGCCATCTGCGCCATGCTCGAACTGGGCCAGCGCAAAACACACCAGCGTGTCTTTTGCACCCGCCAATCGAGCACCGGTCTCATCTTGCGGGAAATTAGGTTCATCTTGTCCGCCGGGACATCGGACATCTCCAACGCATTGTCACCACCGCGGAGCCCGATGTAGGCCTGCATCGACTTCATTTCGGCCAAGATACAATCGCGACGATAGGTCCAGCCCCTCTTCCTGAGCGGCGCGCGCCATTTCCCGGGTCACGCGCATGTGATGCACGTGCACGAAGGGCACCGCCCCCACCGCACGCGCGGCCCGGATCAGAGCAATGACCATGGTGTCCGGGATGTCGAAGGCGTCGATGAGAAGCCGGTCGCCCTTGCGCAGGGAAACGGAAAAACCAACCAGATTTTTGGCGAGCTGATCGAAACGCGGGTCGTTCATGGAGCGCGCACGCTAGCCGACCGTGGACGATTGCCAAGCATCCCGACGCGTCACATCACCATCAGACCGCATTTTGGGCACGGAGATCCGTCAGAATCTCGCGCCCGCAATTGATCACAATCGAGTAGTGCCCCTCGCCCTTGATGACTGTGAGTTTGCATCCGGGAATCCGGGCGGCCAGTTCCTCCGCGAGCGTCACGTTAAAATTGTGATCTTCCGTTCCATGCCAGAGGCGCACGGGAATTCGAATCTCTCCCGGATCAAATCCCCACGGCTGTGCGTAAATCGAAGCGTCGCCAAAAACCGCGTCCGGATCTCCTTTCCACGATCCCGCGTAGCCGCGCCAGGCGCGCTCCATCGTGTCGGGATCATTCAACGCGTGCGCGTCAGCCGAGGGAAGGACCAGCTTCAGCGCCTGCCACATCGGTCGCGGCGGACGAATGGTCGCAACGGGACGAACCGTGCGAAACAGACGGCGCATGAATTCCGGACGGCGACGATACATCGCCAAGAGCCAGCGATAGACCGGCAGGAGCGCGGAAGTGTCCGCCCGGTCGGCCAACGGCGGCGCACCACAGCACACCACACACGCCTTCACGCGTTCCGGGAAGGCCCACGCCGAAACCAACGCATACGGGCCGCCGCCTGAGACGCCGAAAACATTGAATCGTGATACCTCGACTCGATCTGCGACTTCGCGCAGCAGCGGTGGAAAATCGAGCAGGCGGCGCTCGGGTTGAAAATCGGAATCACCCATTCCTGGACGATCCAGCGCCAGCAGTCGAAAACCGAGTTCTCGTCCGGCCGCATCGAGCATGGCCCCCTGCCAGCGCGAGCTCGGCCAGCCGTGGAAGAAAAACGTCGGCTCACCGGTCCGATCACCATACTCCTCGATCGCCACGCGCCGCCCCGACTCGAGTTTTAGTGATATCGTTTTCTCGGCGCACCCCGGACCGTCAGTGGATGGAGGCGGCTTGGCTGGCATCGACACGCCGCTCCTTAGCCCGAACCGCACCGGTTGTCATTTTTGCTTCCGCGTCGGGTTCGACATTCACACCTGAACGGAAGAACCCCCGCTCAACTTCCTCCGAGCACCTACGGTTCGATACCAAACGGCGACCAAAATTCAGCCGGCGCGACATCAGACAAAGAGTCGAAAGTGACTCGACTGACCTGGGTCGTCTCCGAACCATCGATCAATCCATCGGTGTGATAGGGATTCCCGAGGACGTCCGAAACGGCATTGGCGTTCGCCGCGTGGTAAAGATTCCCGCCCGTTTTCAAATACCGGGCCAGGTCCGTCCAGGCAAACGCTGCTCCCGGAGGTTTGGTGTTTTCGATCGCGTACAAGTCCACGGCGCTGTTGAGCATGCGCAAATCCTCGACAATGGTTGAGGCCTGCGAACGTTTCCGGGCGCGCAGGTAATTGGGAATCGCCACCGCCGCCAGCAACGCGATAATTGCGACCACGACCATGATTTCGACCAGCGTAAAGCCTCGAGGTTTGGAGCACGGTAACTTGGGCATGATGAATGGTCGTTAATTCTGGATCAGAAATGCCTCATATTGAGGCACCCTTCGTGCCATTTGGGGAACCATTTCACTCGCGATCCGGCAGTCCATTCGACCAGTCGCGGCGTTTTCAAACAGGGCGTGCTTCTAATAAAGGCGACCCGCCATTCGTAGGGCTCAATACTCCTCGAAACCTCGCCGTGACTGCTGTCCAAATCTTCCTGTTCGCGATCAGGGGCCGTTGACTCACCGTCCCTCAAACCGTATTGAATTACACCTTCCATGAACGACGCCCCAGACGAAAAGCCGTTTTCTCGCAAGCTGCAGGAGCGCCTCGCCGCCTCCCGCTTTTTCACTTTCTCGCTTCTTTTGCACGTGATCATCGTGGTGCTCGGGGGCGGTGTCGTCCTTTTTAAAGCGTACATCGAGCCGCCCGATTTCGTCTCGGAAGGCGGAGGTTTGGTGTCGGCGGACGAAGTGACGGCTCAACCGCCCGAGGACATGCCGGATCCGTCGGAACAGATTTTCACCCCGGACCAGCCGGAAATTAGTGCGCCGACCGTGGACGCCATCACCACGACCACGACCTTGCCAACCAGCTTTAAGCTTTCCAGCGTGCCGACGCCGATCAAGCCGGTGACGGCGGATATTTCAAAATCTGTCGCCCAGGCAACCAAAAGCCTCGCCCGAGGCCTGGGCAAAGGCGTGCCTTCAACGATGGCCAGCCGCATGGGAGGCACTCAGCGCGCGGCGGCGATGATGAAAAACAAAGGGAAAGAGAAGAGCGAGCAGGCCGTCATGAAAGGTCTGCGCTGGCTCAAGGATCATCAAAATGAAGATGGATCCTGGTCGGAAGAGCATCGACCCTCGATGAGTGGCTTTGCCATTCTCTGTTTCCTCGGGCACGGCGAAACCCCGGAATCACCGGAATTCGGACCGACGGTAAAAAAGGGCCTCGACTGGCTCCTGGGCAAGGGCACCGAGTATCAGGGGCGGATGTCGATGACGCGAGATGGCTGGGGTGATGGCAATTTCGGGGTTTATGAGCACGCGATCGCGACCTACGCCATCGGCGAGTATTACACGATGACGAAGGACGAACGCTTCGTCGAGTTGCTCAAGCAAGCCATCGGATTCATCGTCGAAGGCCAGGCGCCGGACGGTGGCTGGCAGTATGCCTACGCCAAAGGACCGGAGAGCGATACTTCGGTGAGTGGCTGGCAAATCCAGGCGCTGAAAGCGGCTCACCTCACCGGCCTGGAGATCACGGGTGTGGAAGAGGCCCTCGATAAATCCGTCCTGAATCTCAAGCGCGTGCAGGCGGAGAATGGCAGTTTTGGATATCGAAAACCCGGTGACCGGGATTACAGCCTCGATGGAGTCGGCGTGCTCTGCACCTATTTCGTAAAGCAGGACAAGGATCGCAGCGTTCGCGACGGCATCGAGCACATGCTCCGACAGACCGACAAGGACTTTCCGGTCAAATACAAAGGCGACAAAGCGGACCTGTATGCCTGGTATTACAACACCCAGGCCTGCCTCATGATGGGTGGCAGCGCCTGGAGTAAATGGAACCGCCTCTTTCAGGACGAGATCGCGGACAGCCAAAGTGAAGATGGTTCGTGGCCGCCGGTCGGGGGTAATCCGCCGGGCGGTGACCTTCAACGCCAAGCCGATGGCGCGGGTCCATTCTATCGCACTTCACTGTGCATCCTGATGCTCGAAGTCTTTTACCGGTACATGCCCGTCACCAAAGGCTGACCTACCCCCCTGCCCCTCCGTGCCTTCGGGCATATAACGGAGCGCCAACCGGGATTAAGAATATTTCCCACGGAAGCCGCATCTTTCGCCGTGCGGCTTTTGATTTGACCAGAACGGAGGCCAAGTCGGACTGATTTCGTGGGTTGAGCAAGGGCAGCAACTTGTTAAAAAAGCACGTGCGCTTCCTCCGACTCACCCTCCTCCTGACCGTAGCTGGCACCGGCGTGGCCTGCGCCGAGATTCCAGTGGATAAGGCGGAAATGTGGACGGCACAGATTGAGCCGATCCTGCGGGAGAATTGCTTCAAGTGTCACAGCCACGCCGAGAACAAATCCAAAGGGGGACTGCTGGTGGATTCGTTTGCGGCGCTACTGTCCGGTGGCGACTCGGGGGCGGCCCTTGTTCCGGGTCATCCGGAGGAGAGCCTGATCGTCACGGCGATTGGTTACGAAGACGAAGATCTGCAGATGCCGCCGAAGGGCAAAAAACTGGCCGCGGAGCAGATCGCCCTCATTGCGGAATGGGTGCGCCTCGGTGCGCCCGCTCCGAAGCCAAGTGGAAAGATGGCCGTGCGTCCGCGCGGGACGATTACCGATGAAGACCGCGCCTGGTGGGCATTCCAGCCGATCGCGAATCCCACTCCACCACCCGTGGACGACAACGGATGGTCGGCCAACGATCTCGACAAGTTCATCTGGGCGAAGCTGTCGGAAAACAACCTGTCGCCAGCGCCAGCGGCTGAACCGGCAAAGCTTCTCCGGCGCGTCTACCTTGATTTGATCGGCCTGCCACCTTCTCCCGAACAGGTGGCAGAATTCATCGCCGATCCGTCACCGGGCGCTTACCGCGCTGTCGTCGAAAGCCTGCTCGCCAGTCCACGCTACAGCGAACGCTGGGCGCGCCATTGGCTCGACCTGGTGCGTTACGCCGAGAGCGACGGCTTTAAAGCGGATGATTACCGTCCCGATGCCTGGCGCTACCGCGACTACGTCATTCGATCTTTCAACGCCGACAAACCCTACGATCGCTTTGTGCAGGAGCAATTGGCCGGCGATGAACTTTTCCCGGACGACCTCGAGGCCCTGGTGGCCACCGGCTTTCTCCGTCACGGAATCTATGAATACAACAATCGCGACGTCGTCGGCCAGTGGACCAACATTCTGAACGAAATCACCGACGTGACCGCGGACGTCTTTCTAGGGCTTGGAGTGCAGTGCGCCCGCTGCCACGATCACAAATTCGATCCCATCCTGCAAAAGGACTACTTCCGCTGGCAGGCCTTTTTTGCTCCGCTCTCGATGCCCGAAGACGCCCTGAAAGTCGCGACGCCGGACGAGCGCCAGCGTTATGAGGAACAACTCGCCGCTTGGGAAAGCAAAACCAGCGACCTGCGGGCGCGCATCGCTGAGATCGTCGAGCCGGCCAACGAGAAAGCCGCGGAGGAGGCCATCACAAAGTTTCCGCCGGAGACGCAGGCGATATTTCGGAAACCGGAAAACGAGCGTACGCCGTGGGAGCAGCAGATCGTGGAACTCGCTTTCAAACAGGTCACGTACGAATGGCGTAACGTCGTCAATAAAATGCGTGGTGAGAAAAAGGATGAGGTCATCAGCTTGCAAAAACAGTTGTCCGCTTTTGACACCGAGAAGCCCACGACACTGCCCGTGGCCTTCAGCGCACGCGATATCGGGCCGCTGGCCCCGCCGGTCACCATTCCGAAAAAGCCCGCGTTCGGAGAGATTGATCCCGGCTTTCCGACCGTCCTCCAGGATACGCCGGCGCACATCGAGACCGGCTACCCGCATTCCACCGGCCGCCGCGCCACGCTTGCTCATTGGCTCACCGATCCCGAAAACCCGCTCACCGCGCGCGTGTTCGTCAATCGCGTCTGGCAATATCATTTCGGAAGCGGATTGGTGGCGACCGCAAGCGACTTCGGCAAGCTGGGCGATCCTCCTTCGCACCCGGAATTGCTTGATTGGCTGGCGCGCCGCTTCGTGGCCGGCGGCTGGCGGATGAAGGATTTGCACCGGTTGATCGTGACCTCGTCCACCTACCGACAATCGACCCAGCATCCTGATGCCACCGCCGCGCGGCGCCAGGATCCGGAGAATCGCTGGCTGTGGCGGGCCACGACCCGGCGCCTCGACGCGGAGCAGATCCGCGATTCGATTTTGAGCGTGACCGGCGAACTCGAATGGCTCTCCGCCGGTCCGGCCGTCGATACCGGAAAACCCGTGCGAACGATTTTCACGCGGATGAAACGGAACACGGGCGACCCGTTGCTCGAGGCTTTTGACTCGCCCGAGGCGTTTACCAGCACCTCCCAGCGAAACGTCACCACCACGCCGACCCAATCTCTGCTCATGATCAACGGTCCGTGGACACTCAGCCGCGCGCAGGAATTTGCCCGCCGCCTGCGCGCCGACAATTCCTCCGACGAGAGCGCCATCATTGCGGATGCGTTTCGCCGTTGTTACGCCCGCCCACCCACCGATGCCGAGACGACTGCCGCACTCGCCTTTCTCGACGCACAAGCCGCCCGCATCTCGCCGCCCGCGGACGAACAGCAACCCGCACCGTTTGCTTCCGAGAAAATGGATTTCCGCGATGGACGCGCCGCCGTCCTCACGCCTGGCACGCCGATGGATCGCCTCACCATTCCGCACCAGTCGGCGCACGAATCCTCGGACTTTACGGCGGAGGCCTTCATCAGCGTGCGGTCACTCTACGATGATGGACAGGTCCGCACCATCGTCTCGCAGTGGGACGGGCAGAAGAACCATCCGGGCTGGTCCCTTGGCGTGACCGGAAAAAAGTCGCGTTACAAGCCGCAGACGCTCGTGCTCTTGCTCAGCGGCGATCAGCCGTGGTCACCGGAAGATCCCGTCGAACCGATTTTCAGCGGGCTGCACATCGAGACTGGGAAGCCGTATTTCGTGGCCGTATCGGTGAAACTCGATCAGGCCGGTGAAGGCGGCGTTACGTTTTTTGCGAAGGACATGACGAACGACGATGAACCGATGCAGACCGCCTCGTTCGCGCACACCGTCGTCAGCGGCATCCGCTCAAGCGATCCCATCCGCATCGGTGCACAAGGCAGCGAAGACCGCCATTTGTTCGACGGGTTGATCGACGACGTCCGGCTTTCGAACGCCCCGCTCAAGACCGAGCAGTTGCTCCTCACTTCTCCCGCCGTCACCGACCAGACCATCGGCTATTGGAAATTTGAGCCCCAGCCGAATCCCTACGCCGACGCCTCGCCGATCGGTGCAAATATGAGCCGCATCTCGTCAACGCTCCGAGAATAAACCCGCGTGCTCAGGCTCTGGCCGACTTTTGCCACGCCCTGCTGAACTCGAACGAATTCCTCTATGTCGATTGATCGCGTCGCCTTCACTCACTATCGCCGGACTACCAGCCGGCGAGATTTTCTTCAGAACGCCGGGGCCGGGTTCGGAGCGCTCGCTTTGGCGGATCTTTTGCAGGGCTCCGCGAATGCGGCCGGCGAGACGGCCGATCCACCGCGCTCCGTCACCAACCCGCTCGCGGCGCGCACCCCTCATTTTCCCGCCCGGGCCAAAAGCGTCATCTTTCTGTTTATGGAAGGTGGCCCGTCGCACCTCGATCTTTTCGATCCGAAGCCCGAACTCGAAGCGCTGGCCGGCAAACCAATTCCCCCGAGCTTCGGACGCGTCATTACCGCCATGGGCGAATTCGATTCACCCATCCTGCCCTCGAAGCGAAATTGGAAGCAGCGTGGCCAAAGCGGTCTCTGGATCAGCGATTGGCTTCCGCACACCGCGGAGTGCGCCGACGATTTGGCCGTCATCCGATCCTGCCATGCGGACGGGATCAATCATTCCTCCGGGGTCTGTCAGATGAATACCGGCTCAATCCTCGCGGGTCGCCCTTCACTGGGCGCGTGGACGAGTTATGGACTCGGCACGGAGAACCAAAACTTGCCGGCCTTCGTCGTCATGCAGGATAACGCCGGCACGGTGGTCAACGGACCGCGCAACTGGGGCAGCGGCTTCATGCCCGCCGTTTACCAAGGCACACGTATCACGGCGGGCAGCGAGCCGATTCCCAATCTCCGTACACCTGAAGGCGTGAGCGCGGATCGGCAGCGCGGCAAAGTGGATTTTCTCAACCTGCTCAATCGCCAGCACGCCGATGCGCACCCGCTCCAAAGCGAACTCGAAGCTCGCATCGCCAGCTACGAACTTGCCTTTCGCATGCAAGCAGAAGCACCGGAAGCCGTCGATCTAACCGGCGAAAGTGAAAGCACGCAGGAACTCTACGGTCTCGATGAAAAGGACACCGCCGACTTTGGCCGCATGTGCCTGCTCAGCCGGCGGCTCGTCGAACGGGGCGTGCGATTCGTCCAGCTTTACAGCGGCGCCGGCAGCAAATGGGACTCGCATTCCCAGCATTGAAGAAAACCACTCCAAGCTTTGCCGCTCGATGGACAAGCCGGTCGCGGGTTTGTTGAAAGACCTCAAAGCGCGCGGCCTGCTCGAGTCCACCCTGGTCGTCTGGGGCGGGGAATTTGGGCGCACGCCAATGAGCGAGAAAGGCGATGGCCGCGACCACAATCCGACCGGATTCACCATGTGGATGGCCGGTGGCGGTGTGAAAGGCGGGCAGACCATCGGCTCGACCGATGAGGTCGGTCTGCACGCCGTGGAGGATCGCCTGCACGTTCACGATGTGCATGCCACGATCCTCTGGCTGATGGGCCTGGGGAACATGGACCTGATTTACAGATACAAGGGCCGCCCCGAGCGCCCCACGCTGAACGAAGGCGAGCCGTGCCGAAAGCTTGCCGGTCTGTAATCCGGTGCCGGGACACCTTTCTTCCTGACCAATCTGGCCATTTGGCCGGATTCGAATCCTCCCCGTTGCGTTGTTCGTTGGAACTCGTCACCAGCCGCCGACTCAGGAGTTGACGAACGGGAGGGAGCTCACCTAAACCTCCGCCATGTCCCGCCCATTTCGCGTTTTGACGGTCTCGCTGGCCTTTGCTTCCTGCGTGATCATTTCCGCCTGCAAGACTCCCTACACTGACATGTATTCGCCTCGGCGGAACTACTTTAAGCCAGTGAAGGAGAAAGCCAAGCCGTCTGAGATGCTCGAACCCTCGACGCAGCTTACGCCCGGAGCACCACCGCCTCCGCCTCCTCCATCGCTTGCGCCTCTCCCAGCTCCGGCCGACATTCCGCCGCCTGCAGACGCGCCGGTCTCAGAGCCCGCTCCTGGAGAGGAACCAGCCATTCCCGGTCTCTAATAATTCCGCACAACAATCTTCTCCTGCGGCGGGTTCCATATCGAATGGAACCCGCCGCTTTACATTTCCCGGGAGATCGCAGCGTGCCCGGCACGAGGTCAGCTATGGGCAAGGAACCTAAAAACCGATAGGATTTCAATCCGTGCCACCTGCCGAACAGCTACCGTACCCTGTAACTGACCGTGAAAACGGGGCAGCACAGATTCGCGCCGAGGTATTCGTTTATAGCGGGCAGGAACTTCTGGCGAAATACACGATTCAGCACGGCGAGTACATTATTGGCCGCGATCCCACCTGCCACATTGTCGTTAATGCCGAACTCGTTTCCCGGCACCATGCACGACTGACCTTCACTGCTTTTGAGCTGGTGATCGAAGATCTCGGCTCGAGCAATGGGATTTTCACCGAAGGCATGCCGGTTCAGATTCCGACCCGGGTCCGTTCCGATCAGGAAATTCAAATCGGCAGCGCCCGACTGATTATTCGCTTGCACGAGGAATCCGCCCGTCAATTGACCGACGCCCTCTGGGACAAGGATATGGGGCTCGAACCCGTGCGCCAATTGCTTTCGGGTGCGAAATACAAGGTCATCACCACGATCGCGCGAGGCGGCATGGGTGTCGTCATGCAGGCGCGCGATGTCCGGATCCGGCGCACCGTCGCGATGAAAGTGATGAAGACCGCGTCACAGTTCCTCCGCGAGAACGTGCTGCGGTTCATTGACGAAGCACAGCTGACCGGCCAGCTCGAACACCCGAACATTGTGCCGGTTTATGAGCTGGCGATCGATGAGGGTGGCGAGACTTTCTACACCATGAAATTCGTCAAGGGCATCACCCTGGACGATGTTCTGCGCGGTCTGCGCACAGGCAAGGACAAGATCGTCGCTAAGTATCCGCTGGGCGCGCTCCTCACCATTTTCCAGAAGATCTGCGACGGCGTCGGCTTTGCCCATTCCCGCGGGGTGATTCACCGGGATATCAAACCCGAAAACATCATGATCGGGTCCTTCGGCGAAGTGCTGGTCATGGATTGGGGACTGGCCAAACACCTGACCGGCAACGGCCGCCGCAGTGAACCCTCACGCATTGACAAAATGCCTGAAGCGCAGGGCATGCGCGAAGCGCGCGGCTTCGAGACTATGCATGGGCTGGTCGTCGGCACGCCTCCCTATATATCGCCGGAGCAAGCCCGCGGTGAACTCGATAAACTCGATCCCCGTTCGGATATCTACGTCCTCGGTCAAATCCTCTATGCCATGCTAACCCTGCGGGCACCCGTCTCCGGAGGAACTGTCAACGAGATCATCGAACAAATCCTGGCGGACCAGATCATTCCGCCCTCGTCCTACAACACGCCCATCAGATCATCGCGGCGGCTCGTCGGAAGCGAACCGGAACCCGATGAGGTCAACTTGCTGCATTGCCCGGGTCGGCGCATCCCGGAAAGCCTGAGTGCTGTAGTCATGAAGGCCATGCATTTCGAACCGGAAGCGCGCTATCAAACCGTCGAAGAAATGCAGCGGGATATCCTGGCCTTCCAGGGCGGTTTCGCGACCAAGGCCGAGCGCGCGGGGCCCTGGAAACAAACGATGCTTTGGACGGGTCGGCACAAACGTGAAGTGGCGCTCTTCGTCACCTTTTTTGTCCTGCTGGTCATCACCGCCATTTCCTTCTTTGTCCGGCTCAAGAGCGACCGCGACGCAGCTCTGGTCAGTGCCAGCGACAACGAGAAACGGGCGGAAGCAGCCCAGGCGATGCTTCGCGAAGGCGCTCCCTCCTTTGCCTCGGACGCCCAGTCATTGATCGATGCTCTAAAGTTCGATGACGCCCTGGGCAAGATCGATGATGGGCTCGAGCAGCACCCGGAACGGGCGGAATTCCATGCGCTGCGCGGAAACGTTTTGCAGTCCTTGCTCCGCTTTCCAGAAGCCGCCGATTCCTTTGAGACGGCCCTGCGCCTTGATCCAAATCTCTACAGTGCACAAACGAATCTCATCCTGACGCGTAAGTTGGTGGCCGAGTCAGGACCAGACGGCTCTGCGTCTCCCGGGCAACTCCGCGAACTGGAGCAGGCCATGCTCGAACAGAATCGGATCGACGAAGCTTTTGGCGTCATCCAGCAGCTGAGCGATGATCGCGCGACGTTTCATGAGATGCTGCTCGAAGCCTTCGACAAAATGGGGCTGCGCGAGCGGGTGGAGGCCAATGGCAATGGCACGATGACTTTGGATTTAAGCGGTCTCGATCTCTCCAGGGGGCTGGTCAGCGGACGCACGCGACGCGGTTTGTCGGGCTTGCGCGAAATGAAGAACCGCCCAATTTCGGTGCTTAATCTCGACGGCACGCGCCTGACTAATCTGGCGTCGATCAAGGGCTGGAATCTCGAGCGGCTCTCGCTTAACCACAATCCCGTGATTGATCTGACTCCGCTCGAAGGGATGCCCCTGCGGAGCCTGAGCGCGGACGGTTGTTCGATTCGAGATCTGCAACCCATCATGGGCCTGCCCCTCGAGTCACTGCATTTGCGCAACACCAGGCTGGACAATCTCCAGCCGCTGCAAGGCATGCCCCTCGAGCAGCTCGATCTGGCGGGTTGCCGGGGGGTTGGCGATTTGACGCCTCTTCACGGGATGCCATTGCAGGAACTCGATCTCAGCCGCACAGGTGTGGTGGATCTGACGCCGCTCATTGGTTCGCCCATTCGTGAACTTAACCTCGAGGCGTGCCCCGATCTGACCGACCTCCGTCCCCTGCTCGAAATGGATAAACTGGAAGCCTTGGTCATTCCCCGCCAATGCCGTGACATTGAGTTTTTGCGGCACCACCCCACGCTGACACGGCTTTCCTATCAAAAGCTGACCCAACCCGTGGCATCATTCTGGCAGGAGTTCGACGCTGCCGCCGCCTCCGCGCCCAAGGACCCTTCCAGCGCTGAGGTAACGGAAGGGAAATGACGATTGTTTCAACCGCGGGCGATCAGGGCACGTTGGTGATTTGAATGGCCTGGCTGCCATCGGTAAACGTCGCCAGGAACGCGATCCGTTGGTCGTCATTGTAGCTGCGCCCGCTGCCTTGCACCGGCGGCAAACCATTGAGCAAATCCAGCTTCGCGAGGATCCGTGTTGAGGTTCCGATCACCATCGGTTGTCCGGTCCGGGCGAGAAGGACCAATCTGCCATCGGTTCCCTGCGCCCACAGACCTTCATCATTCTTCTTATTCACGCCACTTCCTTGCAGGGTGGCGAGAAACACTGGACCCGCGTCGGGTCCCGACGGCAAGGCGATACTGGTGAACTTTTTCCACGTGGTTCCAGGAGCCTCGACGGCCGCTTCGCCTGCGCGGGCAATGGCGGTTAGCCCACCCGTCGAATCCCAGTGCAACAGAGCGTCATCGTTTTTCTTCCCAACGGAACTGCCACTAAGTTTCGCCATGAACGCAACCCGCCCCTCATGATTGGCCACGGGATCGGAGAACGACTTGAACATGCCGCCCGCGACGGGGCTGGCGCTGCCTTCCCGAGCGATGGCCGTGGCCGCCCCATCGACAAACGCCACCACGGCCTCGTCACTCGTCTTCGTGGCCCCGTTCAATTGGCAAGCCGCCACGAAGTCGCCGGTGTCGCTCAGTGCGGGAATCCCAAACGAATTCCAGGTCCCGCCGATTTCCGCGGGCTGATTCGAAACGGCGGTAACCTCCGTCGCCCACGCCGTGCCATCGAATGAGGCCAGTGCGAGCCCTTCGGTCTTGTCGGTGAAGACGAGGTGCAAAGCCACTTCGCCGGCACGATGGCTTCGTGCATGTCCGGGAGATCCCTTCACGGACGGCAATACGGAAATCGCCTTGATCACCTTCGATCCGACCGGTGTCACCAAGGGAGTTCCGCTCCGAATCACGAGACGGTTTTCACCGCCATCCGAAGCCCAGACCCCGACATCCTTTCCGCCTTTCAACTTGGCCACATACAAAGTTTCACCTCCCTCGGCATCCACGGCCAGGAACGACTTGAACTGCCCACCCGGGAATTCAGGCGTGGCGTCGCCGATCCGCGCCACCATCTGAACCGTCGCCTTGTCCGAGGCCACGAAAACCGCGGAGTCGTTCTTCTTCTTTTTGATCCCCGATCCCTTGAAATTGGCAATGAAAACGGTGTGCCCTGCACCATCGCTCACCGGATCGGAAAACTTACTGAATGACGCGCCCTGCATTCCTGGCACGGACTCTCCTTTCATAAACAACATCGTGGAGCCAATTCCGCCGAACAGCGCCGGCGTTTGCTGACCGCCACCCCCAAGGCGCACTTTCCCCGCCCAACTCAGTAATCCGTCTTTGCCAATGGCGGGCACTTGCAGCGCGCTAATCGTCGTATTGGTGGTTCCTGGCACGGCAGAACCGGTCGTGGCTTCCGTGATGATGAAAATGGACAGCGAACGGATGGAGACTTTGGCGGTGGCGGACGCGCCATGCCCATCGGACACTGTGTAGGAGAAGCTGTCCGCCCCGGCAAATTGCTCGCCCGGAGTATAGGTAATGGCGGCACCGTTAACCGTCGCCTCGCCGAATTTAGGATCCGTCACACTGCTAATTGCCAGAGGATCCGAGTCACCGTCGGTATCATTCACCAGAACATTGATAACCACGGCTTCGCCATCCGAGGACGCGGTGTCATCCTGGGCCACCGGCGCAGCATTGGCCAGGGTTACCGATGACGTCACTGAGGCGCCAAACCCATCTGTGACCGTGTATTCGAATGAGTCATTTCCATCAAATAATGGACCGGGCGTAAACGAAATCGTCGTTCCGTCGGTGCTCGTGGTTCCGGTCATGGCGTCTCCCACCGCGACAATGGATAATGAATCACCATCCGGATCGCTATCATTTGCCCGAACGTCGAGGGTGATGGCACCGCCAGCCAGCGTGGGATGAAACGCATCATTTCCCAGCAACGGAGCCGCATTGGTCAAAGCGAGGATCCCGACGTCCGTCCCACCGGCACCATCCGAAATTGTATAACTCAGGCTGTCGTTACCGTCGAATTCTGCTCCAGGAGTATAGGCGATGGCATTGCCATCCGTCTGGGCCATTCCAAAAATTCCGTTCGTGACCTCGGTGATTGTCAAGGCATCTCCGTCCACATCAAAATCGTTCGCCAGCACGTTAGCGATAATCTGGCCCGACGTCACCGGAAGGTGCAGCGTATCCGCCACGGCGGATGGCGGTGTGTTGGAGACTCGGCCGGGGCTGGGACTTTGGCCGCCCAACCCGCGGGGTCATCGCCGGGTCGCAGTTCCGGCCGACGGGTCAGTGATTTTCCATCTGTGGTCACAGGCCAGGGGCTGGCGCTCGAATAGTTCGTTTCATCCTCGACGGTCAGAGGGAAAAAGGCCGGCTCGAGGGGTGGCGGATTCTCCGCCCGATACAGGACAACCCGGCCCTGCGCTTGCAGGTGCTCGCCGGAATCCCACGGCCCGATCAACGTGATCTCATCACCGATTCCGTAGGCCGCACGAAATGTCGCCGCCAGACCGGTGTCCGCCGGGTCAAATGCCGTTACCACCGCCACACCTCCGGCCGGCAAGGATTCATCGATGAAATCAAAATCGACGTCGCCGCGCAGCTGCCAGTTGGCCAGCGACTGGGGAGCCGCGGTCGGATTGTAAAGCTCCACAAATTCAAGATTCGCGTCGTCACCGGCCGGCGTATGATGAACTTCTGAAATGACCAGCGGTCCGACGCGGGGATCACTATTCTCTCCCCCCGCAGGCGGCCACGGGGACGCCGGCGACCCGGCATCGAGCAGCGTTTGCTGCGCCATGGGATACAATCCTCCGGTGCCGTTCGGCCAGCGACCCCACGATACTCCTTCCCGGGCCGCGCCGAATTCCACCCGATCGACGAATCGGATCAGGTTTCCAGTCCCGTCCGCTTCAATCAATACCGCGGTATCTCCGTGATCTCCATCAAATGCGAACTCGTTCGGCCCGCGCGGTCCCGCATTCGGATTCCAGACACCGTTCGGATTGAAATCTTCCTCGGTGAATACGAGGTAACCGCCGGCCGGAATGCTGGTGGAATCGGGAATCCGAAAGCCTTTGAAACTCTCGACTGACGAAGGCGACTTGGCATCGCTCAAATACCAGCCACCGATATCGACAGCGCTGTTGGTAGGATTAAACAGTTCGATCGCGTCGATTCTTGGCGCCAGGCTGTTGCTGAGAATCTCATTAATCACAATCGACCCCGCGATATCGATTCCCGCACTTCCGGGGGAACCTCCGACACCCGACGACGCTCGCCAGTTGGCCGGATTCTTATAGTTCGCGGTGGTAAACATCGTCCCGATATATTCGAGCGACGATCCGTCGCCATCCGTGCTCGGATACCATCCGTCGCTGTAAGTGAGATCAACGAGAACGCTCCCGTCAGCCGCATTGAGCACGAGACGCTCACCTTCATTGGCCAGATCCCCGTTCCAGGGGCCAACCACCGCCAGCGCACTCCCGTAGCGCAGGCGGAATGCCTCCGGATTGGAAGCGACAATGACGTATTCACCCGCGCCGAGCGTTTGCGCTCCGGATCCGGCGAACGTGTAGCTGATGCCCATTGTGAAGGCGGCCTGCGCCAGATCAATCGGAGCGTTCCCGATATTTCGGAGTTCGATAAATTCAAAGTCCTTCTCATCCCAGCCGGGACCCACCGCACTTTCCGCGGCGGTCGGACCTGTGGGATGATAGTTGAGTTCGGTCACGACCAGATTACCAACGGCGGCGGGTACATCGGTCGAAAAGCGCGCGTTGTTTTCACCGCTCCACTTGCTGATCCTCGGCGGCTTGTTCGCTCTATTGGCTCCGGTGGCTGGAATGTGATTGGGATCGTAAGCGCGCGCACGGATGTGTGTCGTGGCCGTGATTTGGATTGGACCGCCGGCATATGCGATTGCATTTGCACCCGGCACGTCGCCGCCCACCGGACGCGGATCACTGCCATCGGTGGTATAATAGATCGCGAGCGTGGCGGGAGCCGGATCGGCCACGCTCAGGGTAACCTCCGTCCCCGGAGGCACGTTTCCGTCCGCGGGCGAGATGATCACCGGCTTGACCCACTCCGAGTCCATAAAGTTGGCTCGTTGTTGCAGGTAATCCTTAAGCCGCTGCACCTCCGCATTCTGACTCGCCGGAATGGTAATACCGGTGAATGGACTCCTCCAAGTCCGCTTGTTATTGGCTGTCCAACGGGCATCGTCGCGCGCGACCCCCTCGGGACTCAACTCCGCATTGAGTTGGTCGATCAGGCTATCAATGTTCGTCTGGCTGAATTCACCGCGTCGAAACTCCACCCAGCGATCGATATACCGTTGGTAGAATTCCAGGTCGGTAAATAGTCGATTCCACCAGGTGTAATTGAAAAAGTCCGTGCCCCGGTCCTGGGTGGTCGACTGCCAGACAGCGGGATTCGCGTCGCGGCCATCGGTTGAGGAAAGCGAGCGGTCGAAATCCCAGATCGGTCCATAGGTCAGTTTGGCATTGATACCGCGATCCTTATTCATGTACCCACTCAACCGCAGGGCATCGACGTTAAACGACCAGACATTGAGCAGGTGGTGGTCGATGGCCGCGTCGACATCCAGGTATTTGCGGAAACCGTTTACCGGATCGGCAAAATTCGGGGTGTAACAGGAGTTGGAAAAATCCGTCAGAAACTGGCGAATATAGAGATCCTGCGGGGTTCGTTGCGGAACTTTGATCTCAACCTCCTTTGGATAGTAATACGCCAGCATTCCCTCGCGGGGCACACTAAATCCTGCCTCCCCCGCACCCCGGCGATCGACCTTGACGATGTAACCGCCTTCTTTCGCCAGGTCGCTGTTGTCGTAGTCGCCGATCTTTTGTACATCGACGCGCTTTGGCCCGGTACGGATTTTCTCCCCGACGTTATAGATGCCAAAATAGTCACCCGAGGCGTTACCGGTGAACGATAGCGGCGTGGCGTTCACCTTCACGAAAACTTCAGCCTCCTTGATCCGCGTGGCGTAACGGCCAATGCGATTGCTGAGTGCATAAATGAAAGGGTTGTGCAGGAGCGACGGATCAAAATTATACGGTGCACCAAAGACCCAATCCGAATGATCCGGCATGCCCAGCAGCGGAATGTCGAATTCCTCGTCGTCACGGTTCCGTCGACTTTCGATATTCAGATTGTATTTAGGATTGCCAAGGGTGCTCGAACCGCGCAGATCCAAGACCACGCGCGTGGCAATGTCCGGCAGGTTGGAAAACTTGGCCAGACCGTCGCTTCCGGGATTGAACACCCACATGTATCCAGCCTTTTTGGGGTTATCTACCGGCGGTCCGCTGAAACTGGAAATCACGACGAGTGGCATCGCCGACGAAAAGTCTGAGGTATTGCCCGCGGCGCTGCTATTGAGCCGGAGATAGGCGCGCGTTTCGGTTTCGCCCGGCAACAGCCCATCGACGAATACGCGGGCGCGAATAGCGGTCGTCGTCGTCACCGAAATCGGGTCCGTGTAGGCTGGCGAAGTCGCAATTGGGGTCGAACCGTTGACCGTATAGCGAATCGTGGCTCCTGGCACGGGCGTCACTTCCTCGAGGGTGACATCGAGCGAACTCGGAAACGCCTGGCTCGGAAGCGATATTTTGACTTTTCCCGCCACCCCCGCCCCCGAGTAATTGTTGGCCGCGTTCGGGGTCGGCTTGGTGTAAAAGCCGAATGCGTCCAGGATAACCGGATCGCGCCCGTAGGAGACGTTATCGATTTGCGCCGGAAACGTCGCGCCCAGGTCCGAAACCACGGCGCCGCTCGCGTTGAGCAACGACAAGTTGCTCTCATCTTTCGTGACCACAAAGTCCGTGTGCAGGGGAGCAGTTGGATCGCGCCGGTTTTTCCCCGAGAGCCAGACCAACAGGCGCTGTTTTGGAGCAATCCGGACATTGGGAAACGTCCACGTCACAGGTGACGTCGTGCCGTAGCTCAGCTTCCAATTGTTCAGACTAAATGACTGGGTCGCGGTTTCGTTGGGATACCAGATCTCGACCCACGCCTGCGGGGTGCCATCTTCGTCCTGAATACCGTTGGTATTGGACGCCATGAATTCCGAAATCTGGACATTCTGAGCGGATGCTCCCGAGCAAACAGCCAGGAGCACGGTGAACGCGAATAGAGGGAGGGGGAAGAGACGCATGGGGTGGCGCAAGCTCGTTCGGCAAATTCCTGTGGTCAAGACGAGAGGGACAAATCAACACGTGACTCGTAAATCCCGCCTCCCACAAGGGAGGATTTCGACGGATTTATCGAAACCCAATCTACTTCGCTTGGGGTCCATACCCTTCCTTCGGGCTGCCATCCTCGGCAATCTGGTCGCAAGCCCACAGCACGCCCCGCGTTACCAGATCCAGATAACGATCATCTGCCACGGTGGCATTGTTATGGCCAAGCGTGGTGGAAAAAACGCGGGTCTTTTCCGGGCCGTAAAGATTGGTCCAGGCCACCACCGTATCGTTCTCTCCCGCCTTGTCACCGTCACCCTGCTTGCCGCGGATCAACGGCGTCGCACCTGCGAAAATCTGGATGTTATTGTAGAGCTCTTCATTGATGGTGGTCCAATCCTTCATTCCGGCCGTAATCGGATGCGAGACCGGAAGAAAGGTCAGCGCGATCGGCTTCTGTGCACCGTGTCCATTCGACTGAAGCCCAAGCAGGTCGAACCAGATCGCGTCGGCCGATCCGGGCGCCACCGGTTTTCCAAATTCCCCCACGCGGTAACAGTGCATCGCGCAATGCAGATTCACCGCCGGCACACCCTTCTTGTGTTCGGCCAGGATCCCCTCGACATAAGCCGGATCCTTCACATCCGCAGCGCATTCATCGTGAATGATCACGTCGTATCCGGCCGCCCAGTTGGGCTTGCCGTAAACATCAAATGTGACCTTTGTGCCGGAATCATCGCTGTGGACCTGATCCACGATGACGTTCGCACGCGCCTCAATCCCTTCCTTGAGGATGTCTTTTTGTTTCGCGTAATCGTGGCAGCACCCACCGGTGACCAGCATGACTTTGAGTGGTTTCGGGGCGTCGGCGCCAAACGTAGTCAGCGGCAGGATCAAAATGGCGGCAAAGGAGGAAAGGATTTTCATGGGAGCAGCGACGGTAGGTTTGAAAAGCCGCAAAGTCACCCGCAAATCCGGCCGGTAGCGAAACCGTTCAATGCGGACGGATAGCGCGCCCAATAGAACTCCGGAGTAGCGTAGTCGCACGAAGGCAATCGCACTCCAAAATGCCCGCAACGATTAGGAGCGGGAGAATGAGCACGATCAAGAAATTGATCCCGAATTCGCCGCTGCGATGTTAGTTCAACGCCCGATAACCTTTGCGCAGCTTTTCCGCGGTGAGCTTATCGCGCTCGCGCTCGGCGCGCTCGGGAGTGTCGAACATCTTGGTTTGCGTCCGGCCCTGAGTGCCGATGCGGCCGTAGCGCACGGTAACGGAGTTCCCGTCCCGCGCGATTTCCCAGAATTTGGAAGAACGGCCTTCGGCGAATTCGAGGTGCTCGAATACAGCCGGCGTTTCCGGTGGCGGAAGTGTCGTGGGCTTTTCAGTCGCCGTTGGTTTCGGCTCTGGAAATGTGTCGTCTTCCGATTTGTCCACGGGCGTTTCTTCCTGCCCGCGCGCGAGACGCTCGATGCGTTCCAGGACAGCGTCGGGCTCGTGATACCAGTCGCGGGTCAGGACGAGAGCGATGCGCCACCCGAACGCCCGCAGAATGCCGGGTTGCGTGACAGAACGCTCAATAATGTTCCGGTTTGCGTAGTGCCGGGCGGTGTCCACGATGATGCCGACTTCATATTGCCTCGCATCCGGCGGGCGAATGGCGAGATCGCAGCGGAAGCGTGATTGGCCCACGTGCTCGTCCACGGCGATACCGCGCTCGCGGAGCGCTCCGGCAAGTTGCGAAATCACCGCATCCTCGGACGCGGCGGGTGGTGCGAGCTGGCTCCGGGTGAGCGGGTTCAGGCTTTCGAGCACTGCACTGGCGAGCCGTTGCTCGCCGCGCGAGGCGCAGTCGGCGTAGTGCAGGAAGTTCTTCAAGGCTGCTCGCGCCGTCGTTGTAGTCGTTGGTGATCGCGTGATGCCGGATGGTGCTGACGACCGCCATGTGATGCCTGCGCGCGGCAGAAGATGACGTTCAGCCGCTTCTCGCCGCCGCGCTGATTGATCGGGCCGAAGTTCATCAGCATGCGTCCGTTGGCGTCCGGCCCGTAACAGACGCTCAGGATGATGATGTCGCGCTCGTCGCCCTGAACGTTCTCCAGATTCTTCACGAACAGCCCGCAGAACTGATCGTCCTCCTCGCGGACGTTATTCTGCCTCGAGCCGCGCGGCGAATCCGGCATCCTCCGCCGACCAGGCTTCGAGGGCGGTCTCGATCTCGCCCTGCTGCGCTTCGCAGAAGGCGACGATGCCGATGCTGAGCTCGGTTTCGCGCCGCAGAAGCTCGCGCACGAGTTGCGCGATGTAGGCCGCTTCACCCGCGTTGCGCCGCGACCTCGTAAGGGCTGCTTTCCATGAAGTGAAAACTGAGCGGCCGGGCGAGCAGCTGCTCCGCGTGATCCGCCGCGTCAGTCGTTGCATTCACCACGATCGCCGACTGTTCGCGGAGCCGGCAACGCGCGATCGGGAATGGTGTAGAGATTGCCGCCGTAGAAGGCGGCGTTGCAAAAGCTGATGAGCGATTCGGAGCGGCTGCGGTAATGCCAGGCGAGCAGGGTCGCGGGCAGATTGCTGCGCGCATTGGGTGAGAAAACTGTCCGCATCCGAGCGACACCGCGACGCGTTCGCCATCTTCCTCGACCTCGATCGTGTCTCGTCCACATCGCGCGCGGCGGAGAAGAAACTGGTGGGCGGCAACTGCATTTCGTCGCCGACCACGATGACTTGCTGCGCGCGATAGAGAGCGGGAACAGCTTCCTCGACCGGGATCTGGCTGGCTTCGTCGAAGATCACGACGTCGAAAAGGTCCGGATGCGAGCGGCAGCGTATCGGAAACGCTGAGCGGACTCATCAGCCAGATCGGTTTAAGATCGCGAACGACCTGTCCGGTGTCGCCGGCGGCGAGATCGCGAATGGATTTGTAGCGCATCGTCTTGCCGAACTCGTGCTCCAGGTCGCGGCGCCCGGCGCTATAGCTTTTTTTGAAGAGCTTCCCATCCGCATCGAGCTGCGTCGCCGAGACGCTCGAGATGTTCACATGCTCACGGAAACGCCGGCGCACTTCGGCTCGCAATGCCGTGGCATTGGCATCAAGACACTCGCGGCCTACGGCTCCGATGCGGCCGGCGCGATGGGCCAACACCGGTCCATCAAAACGCGGGAGCCATCGTTCTGTCCGGTAGAATTTTTCGAGTCCGTTTCGCGCGATGGCGGCTTCCAATTGCGCCGGCGCAAGGTCAAATCGCCGCAGCGCGCGGGCAAAGTCGAGCGGCGCATCGTCAAGTTCCGCCAGCAGCGGAAGAAGGTCTGGCAGATTGTCGGATTCCTCGCGGAGATCGCGCACCATTTCCTCGATCGTCGAGAGGTCGTGCTCATGAAAGTCGATGAACAGCCTTCCGAGCACCGAACCTAGCTCATCCAGCCGCGGCGCCAGTAAATTCAGGCGTTTCACGATCGCCACACCTTCTGGCTCGGATTCGAGCAAAACCTGGCACAATGCCGCTACGGCCGGCAATTCCATTTCGTTGGCGCGCCACGATTCGAGCAACTTTAACAACGCTTCCGGTTCTTCGCCGAACTCAGCGACGGCGGCTCGATGCGCATCGTCGCGAGCCGCCATCGCGGCATAGTCCGCGTCAAGGTCCGCCAGCACCTGGCTATGCGATGGACGAACGGCGTGCTTTGAGAATTCGTATCGCCTCTCGATCACTTTTTTGAATTGCCACCACGATGGTTTGAAAAGACGGACCAGCGAATTTTCGTTGGCCAGCGCCAGCGCGATCGCCGCCGCCAGATCGCCAGCGGGAAGTTTTTCACGCCAGTTTTGCGTTTTCGTCTGCGCACGCGCGGCCGCTCCATCGATGGCGTTCAATTCCGACAGCCGCGTCGTCAATTGTTTCGTCAAAGCGCTTTTGCGATCCAGGCACGCGAGTTGATTTCGGGCCGCGAGATCGGCGATTTGCCCTGCGAACCCGATCAACGCCTCCAGTTCTCCAAGCGTGTCCCAATGCTCATCGGAAAGGCCACTGGCGCCAAGTGCGCTTTCGACTTCGTCGAGCAGGGTCTCGGCCTGATCAGCGAGTTGATGCAGGGTTTCCAGCGGGCGCTCGGCCTCGATCACATGACTGTTCAGCCAACGAAACGGATGGGCCGCGAGAGCGTGGACATTCGCGATATCGGCGAGCGTCGTGGACAGGCGATGTGCAAGCTCGGAGTGAGCGCACCAGGTGGCGAAAGTCGGCAGATGCTCCATTTCGGTGGCGGAAAGCGCTGGCGCATGCTCCGCGGAGTTCAACGAGGCGGTGGAGCAAGGCTCGCACTGGTTTCGCTACGCACTCCGGTACGTTTCGCATGGCAGCGTCGAACCGCTCCAACGATGCGAAGTCCTGTTCGATCTGTCGCAGCCAGCGCCGCGCGTCGCGCCAATGCCTCCGCGGCGTCATCCGGTTCGGCCAGCCACTTTTCGTAAGTCTGCTTGAGGTTCATCACGAACGACTTTTTGTCCGTCTGCGAGTCATGGATGAGGCAGCACAATTCATCGAGACCCTGCTGACGCAGCCGATGAAAAACCACGTCGATGGCCGCTCGCTTTTCGCAGACAAAGAGCACCCGCTTTCCGCGGGCCACGTAGTCGGCAATGAGATTGGTGATGGTCTGGGATTTGCCCGTGCCCGGCGGTCCCTGAATGATGTAGCTGCGGCCCGTCCGCGCCAGCGCCACGGCGGCGGTTTGGGTGGCGTCGCCGGGCACCACCGGCCATTCGTCGGCGCGGTCAAGCGGCGCGGGCGCTTCGTTTTCGAGCGGGCGTCGGGTCGAGCGAGAACACGCGGTCAAACGACTCGCTGGCCATTTCCCCGTCGATGCAGCGCGCCGTAATCGCGGACGAGTGACATTTTGCGGTAGTTGAAATTGCCGATGCGTGAGCGAGCAAAGGTCGAAGTCCCACGAGTACGGATTTCGCCGACCGCTCTTCGCGCAGGGCGTAAGTCTTCTGCTCCGTCTCGCGCACGGGCTTCGGCTGTCACCATGTGCGTCATGCGAGGCTGCGGTGACCCGCCGGCCGCCGCCGTTGCGGCAAGGGGCTCGGCAGGATTTTTTCCTGAAACAATTGCAGACCGAGCGGCCGGAAATTCTCGCGATCGTAGCTGTAGTTGAAGGCCGCCTTGGTTCGCTTTCCCGGCGCGCGCAAATTTTGCCGGCGGTGAAATTGTGCGAGCCGTTGCCGGGCGCGTTGATGGATGAGTTGGATCTCGGGTTTGTCCACGAGTCGCAGCGTCACGCCGGGTTCGCTGGCCTTGATCATGCGCGTCGAGTTCCCGGTGAAATGCTCCGGCGGACGTTTCGCGCAGGTCCACGGACTCCGGCAGACGCAGCCCGTAAAGCTGATGGAAATGATGCCGCAACGCCGGGTTCACTTCGGCCTCCGTCGAGGTCGGATCGAGCAGGTATTGATCGCGGACGCCCTTTCTTCTTCGACAACTCGACGGGGAGCAGCAGCAGCGGCGAAACGATGCGTTCCTCGCGCGATTCCTTGAGATTGTGCCAATGGAGGAACGTCACCACCAGGCGGAGCTGTGCGAAACCATACTCGGCGCGATCACGCCGCGCGTCGGAGATGAGTTTGTCGAGGGCGCCCGGAAGGTAAGGCTGATCCTCAAAGCGCAGCCAGCGTCCGAGATTCATGGGGCTGCCGCCGACTGACTTCCCTGGCCAGCGCTGGGTGCCAGACAAAGAGTTGCTCCAGCCGGATGCTGGCCAGGTTCATCACGATCGGTACACTCGCGACGGTGCAAGTTGAGCGACGCCTGCGTAGGCTTGAAATAGAGCAGCCGATTGCGGCGCGAGATGTCGAACAGCCGGTCGCGAAGATGCGCGAGCACGAGCCCGCGGCGTCCGGCCAGACCGGCGTCGGCAAAGCCGGGCAACCGCGCCACGTCCATGTCCGCCGTCTGCTCGCGATAGTTTTCAAGACGGCTGAAAAGCGACGGCAAATCGGGCGCGCGCCGGTGCCGATTTAGCTCCGTCATTTCCACGATCACCGCTGCCAGCACTGGGTGGAGGCGCGGGTTCACCGCGAATAGATTGGTGCGGCGAGAGACGAAAACTGCCGAGGTCGTCTGCATCCGTAAAGTCGAGTCCGAGAGAGAGACTGGCGAGGATCTGACCGAGCGAGAAGATGTCCGTGGCGCCGTCGTGGTGTCCGGTCAGCTGTTCCCACGTCCGATAACCGGTGATGAAAACCGGCTGGTTCAGTTCCGCTTCGCCATCGGCTATTTCCAAATTGCGTCGTATTCCGTTCCCAGTCTCTTCATCGGAAGTCACGCGCGCGTGTCCGACCACATGCAGCGCGCTGGCGATCGGTACGCTGAAGTTGCGCGATCTTGGTCGGATTGGCCTTCGGCGCCGCTGGATCGCCGACGTAACGGAGCGCCCCGTCCTTATCAACCGTCAGCCGCTCGATTCCGTCCAGCGGTGCGACGAGACCTTCCTCATGCCACGCGGCCACCTGACGAAACAGCGGCAAGACTGCGGCCAGCACATCGTCAGTTTGGAACCCAGCATCGCCGCCGCGATGCAGGAGGTGAAGGAATGGCGGTTCGTTCATGACGCTTGCTCAGTCATCCTGAGCGAAGGCGCGCTGCGCCGCAGTCGCAGGACCCGGCTCCAATTCTTTTGACCGTTCTCCAATGCGCACGGGAGTTCGGAGAGGACGGCACGAAGAGTTTCGATGAAAGGCAGCACTACCGACGCGGGGGATCCAATCCAACCCGGGTTCTTCGACTCCGCTCCGCTACGCTCAGGATGACAATCCGGTCCACTCTCGCTCATTTCTTTTCCTCCGCCTTCGCCAGCATCCCGGCGGCGTCCTTCTTGAGCTTATTGAATTGTCGCTTGCCAAGGCCGAGCTCTTTCATGGCCAGTTTTTCAAACGGCTCCGTCATTTCGAGGCGTTCGCTCCAGTGCAATGCCGCAGCCAGCGGAAGCTCCTCCAGGTCCGGGTCGATCACGGCGAAATCGAGCAGGAGGTAACACAGGTATTCGCGGGTCGCCTCGTCGGAAAAACGCAGGTCGACGTCGATCGAATCGTCGGCCGTCGATTGCGGGCTGAATTCCGGGAAGAATGAGCGCGCGTGGGCAAGCACCGCTTCGGTGTGAAACCACTTGGGGCGGAGAACCTCTTCGAGAAAGCGGCGCGTGAAATCAACCATTCGTCTCTGCCCGACGAGATCGAGCTCGTCGATTGCGAGCGGGCCTTCGATCGTCGTCGAAAGCCAGCGATCAAGGGACTCGTCCTGCTCGAACCAAAGTCGCAACGCGCGCGCCCGAATGAACGTTTCCGGGTGGTCGAGCCCTTTCGTGGTGGCGTTTTCGCCCGCAAATATTTCGTCCGCCTGCCGGAGATAACTCTTCCCGCTCGCCTCCGCCAGGCCCGTCTCCGTCTTCACCAGCGCCGCGACCGTTGACTCCAGGTCACCGCAACCCGCCAGCGATCCGCGGTCCGCAAACACCTCGGTAAAGAGCCGGAAGCGACGGGCCGTCTGGGCGTGCGCCTCGAGCGAACGCGGGTCATTGGCCGCCATCACCAGCAAACGATCAGCCACCAGGAAATCGCCGCCGTCCATTTCCCACAGTCGATAGTGGGCCAGTTCGTGCGCGAGCACCGCATCGAGTTCCACGCCTTTCAACGTCGCGAGGATCGATCCCGAAAACACGATGTGCGCTTCGCCCGGCACGTGACAAAGCATGGCATTCATTCCGATGCCACCCGCGGCCTGGTAGAGCGTCACCGGCGCGGAAATGCCAAGTTTTTCCGCGACCGCGGTGCAGCGCGACACGAGGTCTGGATGCCCGTCTGCATCGAGTCGATAGTTTGTCTTCAGCAGCTCCGTGCGCATCGTCAGGGCATATTCTTCGCGCACGTCACCCGATGATGCCCACTTCCACACTTCCGGTTCCGCTTCTTTCAACCACGCCACGACCTCCCGATGATACGAGAGCGGCAGAAGTGGAGGAAGAGATGCGAGAGCAGTTTCAGACACGAACCAAGCCTCTTACCAGCGCAGCGGGCGATTGGAAAGTGGGCGCGGCACGGCTCGCGAGTTCTCTGACTCGAATGGGCACCGCCCGCGTCGGCCTCGAAATGACATTTGGATTCAAGGTTTCTGCTCGCCCGTTTGCGCTTCGCCGGGCGCGGCCAACCACTGGTTCGCCCAGGCGATGAAGTGTTTCATGTTGGACCGGTCCTCGTGGCCGCCGTCGTGTTGACGCCAGGCGAGTTCACCATCGAGCAGCCGGTGTTCACGGGCGGCATTTTCGCGGTGCGGTAATCCGGCTCGTCGCCGAGGTCGCGCGCGCCGAGGAGGCGGAAGACCGGACCGGCGGCGACGGTTGCCATGTAGCTGCCTTGCTGGTCCAGCCAGTTGGCGTCGCCTTTTTCCGGGACGCCGTAGCTGATGAAGGTCGGTCGCGGCGCGCACAGCGCGATCAGTTCATGCGCGTCCACCGGCAGGTCGCCGGCGTTCTTGCTGCCGAAGCTCGGATTCGGCGGCGCCGTATTTCAGGAAGTTTCCCGCCATCCAGTGGTATTCGCCGGAGCCGGTCAGGTTCTCGACCGCTTCGCCGAAATTGCGGCGATGCAGCTTGGCGCCGCCTTCGCCGGAAGAACCCGACCAGCACCATGGCGAAGCGCGGCTCAAACGCCATCGTCACCAGCGCCGCCTTGCCGTAACGCGACACGCCTTCGATGCCGACTTTCTTGGCGTCGACGGTCGGGATCGGTTTCCAGATAGTCCAGTCCCCGCGCGGCGCCCCAGGCCCAGGCGCGCAACGAACCCCAGTCGTCCGGCTTGCGCGGCTGCCCCTGGTTGACCAGGCCGATGATGCCCTTGGTCAGACCCGCGCCGTTGTCGGCCTGAATGCTGTTCGGGACTGATCGTGGCGTAACCCCAGCCGGCGGCGATCAATTGCTCGGTCGAGGGCGGATCGGCGATGTTGCCGCCGCCGAATCCGGCTGAATGCGATTGGTCGGGCTCCGGCTCGCCTGGACGCCGCGGAAAACCGCCGCCGCCGAAGCCGCCGAACATCATCAACACCGGCACCGGCCCTCGGCCTTGGCCGGCGTGACCAGCGTCATCTGGATGTTCACCTCGATGGACGGGCAGGCTGAGTTGTCCACGGTTCCGACCAGTTGCCGGGCACTCACGGGAATGTCGCCCACGACGCGATCATCCGCTTGCCTGGTCGTGATCGTCCACGTCACCTTGGGCACATCCTTCGGCACGCGCCCGAATGACTTCGCGTTCGAAGTCCTCGACGATTTCCGGGCGGCGCTGCTTCCACCACATCTCGGCGCGTCGTGACCTTCTGCCCGTTCTTCAACGTGAGCGGATCGGGCAGATCCGGGAAAGGGATTGGCTTTCGCCGGATCGTAGTTGGCCGCGTTGGTGGCGTCCGCCCGTCCGCTCGGGCCGGGCCGGAGGCTCTTGATCCCCAGTTGCTCCATCATGTTCTGGTGATCTTGCTGGGTCGTCCAATTCAGCGGCTCGGGGACCTTCTCGCCGTCCGATTTCGGAGCGGGCGAATTCTGCGCATCCAGAGGGCACGTGGACACTCCCATGAGCACTCCGATGGCGACGAGGCGGGAAAAAACACGAGTCGATCCTGGGGGTGGTTTCATGCAGGCGAGAGTGAAGGCTGGCAGGTCCAAGTGAAAGTCTTTCATCGGCACGATCCACCAGCCCGCGCCCCATTCCCTCCCGCCTTGCCACTTCCTTGGCGCCGGCATCAAGATAGGTCGCTCCGCACGACTCCTGGATGCATATGAGCGTGAGAATGGACTTCGACTCCGCACGACTTCTCGTCATCTGCCTGGTTGACTTTAGTCATTTCGCCAACGTCGCCGAAGTTGTGCTGGATATCAATGCTCCGACCGATCAGGCGCGGCGCCGTTCCTCGGATTCTCAAGATCGGTGATGAAATCCGTCCCAGATCCTGGCCTGGCTTTCGTGCGGGATGAACGCTCGAACGTAGAGATGCACAGGACCGCCGGCCGGTTTGGGGAGCATAGGCGTCCCGCCTGTCGTGGCCGGCGTCTCGCCGGACCCATTGAACATCCAATGAGAGCTGGGACTCGATTGTGATCCGCTGGCTTCGGCGAGGACGCCAAAGCCGACCGGCGGGACGCCTGTGCTCCCCGGAACTCTGCCGCGTCCATCAGTCTCAAATCACCGGCAGGTTATCCACCAGGTGCGGCGGTGGAAGGCGCCCCGGAAGAATAGGCTTCATTTCATCGCTGCCCTCGGGCGCAAACCCGGGGGAGCCATTAAGAGCAGCCTCACAATTCCATTCCGGCCGGGTGATGCCTTTCGTATCTTCGGCAATCCCCCACATTCCCCTGCCCCACTGTGATCGAGCTTGGCCTTGCGCTCCCCGCCCATCTGGAGCTTAATCCCGGCCCTTTTTCTCACACCTGCCCAATACCTCTTCATGGATCTCTGCATCATCGGTTCCGGCTACGTCGGCCTCGTCTCGGGCGCTTGTTTCGCCGAAGTCGGCCACCACGTCATCTGCGTGGATAACGACCAGCGCAAAGTGGACATGCTCCACGCCGGCAAAATCCCGATCTACGAGCCCGGCCTCGAAGAACTCGTCCACCGCAACGTCGCCGCCAAGCGCCTGCGCTTCACCAATTCCATCGAGGACGGCGTCGATCATTCGCCAGATCGTTTTCATCGCCGTGCCCACGCCGCCGCAGGCCGATGGCAGCGTCGATCTCAGCTACATCGAGCGCGTCGCCCGCGAAATCGCCGGCGTCCTCAAGCCCGGCCAATACCGCGTCATCGTGGACAAATCGACCGTGCCCGTGAAGACCGGCGAGAAGGTCGCCGACACCATCAAGCGCTACAACAAGGACGCCGAATTCGACGTCGTCTCGAATCCGGAATTCCTCCGCGAAGGCTGCGCCGTGCCCGATCTCATGAACCCGGACCGCGTCGTCATCGGCAGTCCAGCGAGCCGACGCCACCGACCTGATGAAGAAGGTCTATGAGCCGTTCCACGCGCCCATCCTCGTCACCGACGTGAACAGCGCCGAGCTCATCAAGCACGCCGCGAACTCCTTCCTCTCGCTGAAGATCAGCTACATCAACGCCGTCGCCGCCATCTGCGAAGCCAGCGGCGCGGACGTGGAAATGGTCGCCGACGGCATCGGCATGGACAAGCGCATCGGCCGCAATTTCCTCAACGCCGGCCTCGGCTACGGCGGCTCCTGCTTTCCCGAAGGACGTCAAAGCCTTCATCGCCATCAGCCGCCAGCTCGGCACGCCGTTCGCGCTGCTCGAGGAAGTCGAGCGCATCAACGCCACCATGCTCGACCGCTTCATCAGCAAAGTCCGCGACGCGCTCTGGGTCTTGAAGGACAAGAAGCATCGCCGTCTGGGGCATCACCTTCAAGCCCGACACCGATGACGTCCGCAATTCGCGTCGCCATCGAGCTCATCAACAGGCTCGTCGCCGAAGGCGCGCACGTCACCGCCTACGATCCGAAGGGCGCGGAAAAGGCCGTCGAGTGGAAGCTGATCGATCCGGAAAAAGTGAAGATCGCGCTCGACGCCGACTGGAGTGCCGTCGACAGGCGCCGAAGCGCTGCTGCTCGCGACGGAGTGGAAGGAATTTGCCACCGCTCAGGATCTCAGCGAAGTGAAGAACGCAATGCACACCCCGCTGATCTTCGACGGCCGCAATCTTTTCGACCGCGAGACGATGCGCGAATCTCGGCTTCACGTATTACGCCGTCGGGCGGCCGTAGCGCGGAGTCCGGTGCCGAAGGCACAACGGAAATGAGCCGGTTGGCGCGAGCCACGGGATCAATTGATCAACAAGATCATCGTGTCCCGAAGGCGCGCCAGAATCGTCTTCGTGAAACCCGTTCCGCCGTCCCGCCGGGGCGGTGTCGTTTTATCCGAGGTCCGGTCCCTGACGTGCTCGAGAATACCAGTATACCAGGGAAATCGCGGTCGCGGGCATACCGGAGCATGGACCGGCCTGACTATTAATTGGCGCGCGTTTGGACCAAGCCATGCTCCGGTGAATTCATCGCCGCATCCATCCGAACCCGTTATGAATTTCAACCAGCCCAAGTGCATACTGGCATTGACGCTCCTCGCCCTTCAGTTGGTGCCGACCACCGGTGCCACCAAGGAAATCGTAAAGCTGAAGTTGAACGCCACTCTCACCGCCGGGCTGTCCGCCACTTCGGCAGCTCCAGTCGGAGCGAATGGGTGGGCGAGGATTAGCGTCACGGAAAAGAAAGAGATTCAAGCTGCGTCCCTAAACATCACTGCCAACGGTTTGGCCAATGGTGTCTATCAAATCGACGGCATTCTGGAAGATGGGACAGCTGTCGATCTGGGCGCTTTGCAAACTCCGATGCAAGCCAACGGCGTTGTGGTTCCTGTTCCCGAGACGCTCGATGCGCTCGAAGTCGTCAGCCTCGCCATTAGCGATTCCGACGGAACCGTCCTTCTGGAAGGCGCTTTGTCTGTCTCAACGGACTTCCTCGTCTTTATTGGCAACGTCAGGGTCACCGCGCCAGATTTTGACGGCGACCGTGGGCCGGGAGCGAATAAAGTCCACGGCCGCGCACTGGCCCATACCGTCATCATTAAGAACCAGGAAAAGCAGCGCCAATTCCTCTTTGTCGGATTCGGTGCAGAGCCGAATGCCCTCCTGACGATCAACGTCGATGACGTCGAAATGGGAACAGTCACGGCCACCGAACAGGGCAAAGTAAAATTCAAATTTCTCGGCGATATCTATCTTCCGGCATTGGGGATGGTGACGCTCACCGACGCAACGGGCGCCGTGGTCATGCAGGCCGATTTCGACCCGCTCGATTAGTCTCTCCCCGTTTCAGGGCTCTCCAACAACGCGCGGCCGTCGGGAATCCCGGCGGCCGTTTTCGTCTCACGGAACTGACGGTTCTGGCCCGGGATGCTCCCTTGAACGCACGGGGCGCACAATCCATTGCCCTGACGGTGCGGCCAATCCATCAAACCCCGGAGCAGGGCCCTGTTCGGAATACTCGCCATCGACGATTGTGCCCGCTAAATCACCTGCACCGATATTGAAATCCTACCTGTGAACGTCCGACACCTCCTCCTCCCCTTGGTCTGCACTTTGAGCCCCCCGTTTTCAATGGCGCAGGACGACGATGGATTTCTGACCCGCTTCGCCAAAACCTTCGAGACTCCCGGTCCGGTTCCCGCCAGTGAATTTGTTCCCGAAGGAGATATGAGCGGCCGACTGCACAGCGTCGCCGCCAGCGCCCTCAACGATGGCCTGAACAATACCTACTTCATTGGCACCTTCGGTGGAGAAATTCAGGTCACCCGCACGCCGGCGCTCCTCGAGCGCATTCGCGAAATCTACGCGCTCGACTATCTGCGCGGCCTGAGCAAAACGGAGGAGTTTGGCAAAGCACTGGCCAATGGCGGCAAAGCCAAAATCGAAGGCGTCGTCGGCGTGGTAAAGGACCCGTTTGGCACAATCGCCAATATCCCCAAAGGCGCTTCGCGATTCTTTGGCCGCATCGGCGAAGGGCTCAAGGGCGGAAAAAGTGAGTTGGGAGACGGCGGACTCAAGGGTCTCACGGGCGTGAGCAAGGCCAAGGCGCAACTCGCCGGCAAACTTGGGATCAATCCCTACACGACCAATCAGGAATTGCAGAACGAACTGACTGGTGTTGCCCGAGCCATTGCCGGCGGCGGACTGGCTCTGAATATTGCCACGGGCGCTATTGGCGGTCCGGCGGGCGAGGTCATCACCGGACTCTCCCGGAAAGGGCTGCTCATCGTCCCCGTTTCACTCGACTACGGTATCTGGGCCGAACGGACTGCGCGCCGCACGGAAGACTTTGCGAATCTGGCCGGGAGTAAGCCTGAGATCAAAGTGCTGGCGCTCCTGACCGACGGCCGTCTTTCCGCCCGGCTGTGCGAGGAACTCAAATCGCGCAACATTGGCTACCGGATGGACGCATTGCGTTAAACCTGCGGAGATGGCGTCATGAGCATGATGAAAGAGCGCCTTTTGGAGATCACGTTTACCGATGGCAAATCCATGCGCTTCCAATTTCCCGTGCAGGCCACTGACGACACGGTCGCGCAACGGATCGAGGAAGTCCTCAAGTTGCCCAGCCTCACGGTGAGCGCCGGGGACGTGCTCTACGTCATTCCGACCAGCGCCGTGCAAATGATCACCGTCACCCCGGCGCCAAAAAAGCTGCCGAGCACGGTCATCCGCGCCGCCAAACGCGCATAATCGTTTCGACGATCACGCTTTTTTGCGAATACTTTCCGTCACGTATGTCGGACGAACGCACGCCCACCTTTCCCCAGGGGTCGAAAATCCATGAGGAGTTGCGACTTGTCACCTGGCACCCACGCGGAATTCTGGATGCAAGACTCGCCTACCAGGTCCTCAGCTTTGTCGAGGCTGAGGAAGCGACCGCCGAGCACCCGTTCAATCGCTTCGCCGATTTATCAGGCTTGGAGAGCATTCGCCTGAGCTTTGTCGAGATGGAGGAAATCGCGGCCCGGCGCGTCGAAAGCTATCGCGGTCAGCCGGTCAAGTCCGCCGTCCGGACCACCAACCCGGTGGCCTTCGGCATCGCGCGCATGTACGGTCAACTCCTCCGCCCTTCGCCGATCGAAGTCCGCGTCTTCTCACACCTCGACCGTGCCGCCAGTTGGCTGAACGTCCCCGTCGCAGCCTTGGAGCCGCCCGCCAACGGCGGATGAGGTTGCAGTGTGACCACCGCTCCCGCGTTCTCGTCGAAAGGGGTCGTGCGCCGAAAGTGCGCCGAAAGGGGTCGTGAGATTATTCTTGTCGGCAACGACGGCTGATCCTTTGACCGTGGAGGGACTCCGGAAAGATTGGTGCGCACGTTTCCGCCGAATGCTCAGAAGTCTTTTCCCATCCGTCTGCGATCGGCCGTGACTGCGATTCTTTCCCAAGGAGACTTCTGTTTCGTCGCGGTGTTGAGACGGTGCCGAAAAGTTCGTTGCGCGACCGGGGTAGTTGCCAACAATGACCTCGGGTCTCGGCCCGTCTCGCACTATGCGATTCCGTCCAACGCTCCCACTTGCCCTGACCGCGCTTTTGGTCGGCTCCGGCGCTGCAGCGGCGGATGACCGGATGGAGTTCTTCGAAAAGAAGATTCGGCCGCTGCTGACGCAACGGTGTTTCGAGTGCCATGGCGCGGAGGAAAAGGTGAAAGGCGCGTTCCGACTGGATTCTCGCGATGGCTGGGCGAAGGGCGGGGACTCGGGTCCCGCCATTGTCGAAGATAAGCCCGACAATGGCCTGCTCATTTCAGTCGTTGGGTGCGCGCTTTCGGAAGGCGCGTTTCGCTCCTATCCTCTGCGACCTTCGCGTCTCTGCGTTTCATTTTTATGAAAACCCGGAAAGGGGGAAATACCCGACCTCCATCACTGCGAGTTGTCGCCACCGGGGAGCGCTATCCGCCTTCCACCACCCGGCGCTGCACACCGGCGAGGTAGTTGTCCATTTCCTGGACGCTGGCGAAGATGCTGACTCCGGGAAGGGCGGCGACGATTTTGAAGACCTCAGCGATTTGGGGCTGTTGATTGATCATCACGGCGCTCCCACCGCGCACCTTCAGCAACTTGCCCGTGCCGACCAACACCCGCAGACCGGCGCTACTAATGAACGTCAGGTCCTTCAGATCGAATACAACGGTCACGACGTCGGTGGCCAGAATCGGCTTCAGCGCGGCGTCGAGCTCGGGAGCAGTGGCCGTATCGAGGCTGCCGGCAACTCCAATGGTGATCGAAGAACCGCTGGCTTTTGGTGGAATGGTAATATTCAGGGGCATGATGGGTGTTTGGGATGTGGGTGATGTTGTAATGGATTGAACGCAATCGACAAGCCAGCGTTGGCTGGCATACGCATGATTCGTCCGGTCAGGTTTCGGGTGGCTCAGGACGATCGAGCCGGCGGGTGATGGTCAGCCGATTCTCATCGCCGATCCGCTCGTAGGCGAGGGCGTCGGTGACGTTGCGGACCAGGTGAATGCCCAGCCCGCCGATGCCGCGCTCGTCCGGATCCCCCGTCAGATCGACCTCCGGCGCGGCCAGCGGGTCAAACGCGGGACCGCGGTCACGGATCATCAACTCGACCACCTCCGGGCGACACTCGATCCGCAGCCAGAATCGATCGTCGGATTTCCCCGCGCAGGCGTGATTAACCACGTTGCTCCCGGTCTCCTCAAACGCGAGCATCAGGTCGTGAATGGCCTTTTCGGGGACGCCGTGCTTTTCGCAATGAGCTCGAATCGATTCGCAACCGCGCATGACTTCCTGCGGAGTGGACTTTAGTTCGATCTCCGCCACGGCCGATGCAGTCGCGGCTGGTTGATAGCGAAAAGCGAGCATGGCGATGTCGTCCGATTGCTCCGCCCCGTTGGCAAAAGCGCGCACCGCGGTCAGCATGCGCTGAATCGAATCTGCGGCGGACCGTTCCGTCGCGCCCTCGAGTTGTTGGAGAATGCGGTCGTATTCGAATAGCTCGCGCGCCGGGTTCATCGCTTCATTCACCCCGTCCGTGTAAGTGAAAATCAGGTCACCCGGTTCCAATTGCAGCTCGGTCGGAGTGATCGGAACATCCTCCATGATTCCGATGAGCGTTCCGCCGCCTTCGTCAAGAAACCGGGGCGTCGTGCCGCGCCGGATGTGAACGGGAAAGCAATGCCCGCCATTCGCGATCTGCATGAGGCCGGTTTTACAATCGATGAGCAGACAGAGCAGCGTGACGAACATGTTCGACGGATTGTCCGCCGCGAGTTCGTTATTGATTCGGCCGAGAATCTCGATGGGCGTCAGGGGCAGTTTGGCGGTCGAACGGATGAGGGTGGAACTGATCGCCATGAACAGCGCCGCGGGAATGCCTTTGCCCGAGACGTCGCCAATAAAGACGCAGAGCCGGTCTTCCGGCAGCCGGAGCACGGTGTAAAGGTCACCTCCGACCTCACGCGCCGGATGCAATTCCGCCGCGAGATCAACCGGAAGTTCACCCACCAGCGTCTTAAAATCCGAGGGGAGAATGCCCCGTTGAATGTCCCGCGCGATCTGCAACTCCCGCGCACGCTGTTCCGCCACGGCATCCGTGTAAGCCTTGGCCTTGAGCAGCGAACGCACGCGGGCTTTCACTTCGAGAATGTCGAAGGGCTTGGTCACGTAGTCGGTGCCTCCTGCTTCGAACCCGGCGGTTTTGTTTTTCACGTCGTCGAGGGACGAAAGAAATATGATCGGCAAATCGTGCGTGGAAGGCTGAGCGCGGAGCCGGCGGCAGACTTCATAGCCATCGAGTCCTGGCATCACGATATCGAGCAGGATGAGGTCGGGAGGCGAGCGATCGGCCACTTGCAATGCGGCTTCGCCACTGAGCGCCACGCTTAGTTTGTAATCGCCTTTCAACGCCTCGACGAGAATGTCGATGTTCGTCTTGGCGTCGTCCACGAGGAGGATGCGGCAGTCGGAAAGCTCTTTCATTTCAATCCTTTGTCGCCGGCCAGTTTCTCAAGTCGAGCCTGCGCCTCCGCGAAGGCATAGCCCTGGACCTCCTGTTCAAACTCCTTCCATTCCGCCGGTGCAAAAACTGTAGTCAGCAAGGCGCGATGGGCCGCGAGGTTGTCGGTGGCGCCGGTATCGAATTGGGAGAGTTGCTTCAGCATTTCGGTGACGACGGCTTTCAGTTGGGCGGGGTCCACGGGCGAATCAGACGCGGGTGGAGCGGATTCCGGCGCGGCTGGGGCTGGACCACCGAGCGCGAGACGCAGGCGCGTGAGGAAATCCGTGAGCACCTCGGCGAAGGCTTTCCGCAATGGTTCGATTTGGTCCCGTCCGAGCCGCTCGCGAATGGCATTTTCCAAATTGCCCGCCGCCGCCTGCACTCCGCTGGCCGCCAGGTTCGCGGCAATGCCTTTGACCGTGTGCGCGGCCCGCTCTGCTGAGGGAAAATCTTCGACCTCGAGCTGCGCCGCGATTTTCGCCGGTGCGTCCGCTTGTTGTTCGGTGAACTGCCGCAGCAGCTTCAGGTAGAGTTTTCGATTGCCAGCCACCCTTCGCACGCCGTCGGCAGGATCGAGTCCGGGGACGGACGGCAAATCATCCGGAGTTGCGACCGGCGTGACCTCAGGAGTCGGTGGTGAAGACGGTGTCGGCGCGGACCTTGAGCGATAGTAGCGGGCGATGGTTTCAAAGAGCGCCTCGGGATCAATGGGCTTGGCCACGTGGTCGTTCATCCCGGCCTCGAGACAGCGCTGCCGCTCTTCGATTGTCGCGTGGGCCGTCATGGCAATGATCGGCAGTTTGGCAAAACGAGATTCGGCGCGCACCCGCGTCGTGGCTTGATAACCGTCCATTTCGGGCATCTGAAGATCCGTCAGGAAGACGTCGTAATAGTCGGGCACTGCCAATTCCATCAGCTTCTCGACGGCTTGGCGGCCATTGTCCACGACCTCGACCACCGCGCCGACGCCTTCGAGCAATTCCACCGCGATCTGCTGGTTGATCTCATTGTCTTCGGCCAAAAGGATTCGCGCTCCGCGCAAACGTTCCATCTGACTTTCGGATGACGCCGTGGCCGCGGTGCGGGCGCCAGCATTCGGCGCGAAGACCGTAACCAGGGTATCAACCAGCATTGATTTGGTGACCGGCTTCACGAGGAAGGCGTCAATGTGGAGCTTCTCGGCTTCCTCGCGCACTTCTTCGCGTCCAAACGCCGTTACCAGCACCACGTTGGGCTGCTTTTTGAGCAACGGGTCATTCTTGATCTGGCGCGTCGCTTCGAGGCCATCCATGCCCGGCATCCGCCAGTCCATGAAGACGACATCGTACGGCGAATCCCCTTCATGCTGGCGCACCGCGGAGACGCATTCAGCACCGGATCCGACGGCATCGACCTGCGAAGCCACGCCTTGCAGCGCATCGATCAGGATCTCACGCGCCGCCGGGTTGTCGTCCACCACCAGCACCTTCAGCGTCCGCAATTCTTCCGGGAAAATCTTTCCCCGTCCGGTCGCGAGACCGACTCCCAGCCAGACCGTGAAAAAGAACGTGCTCCCGACCCCGGCTTCGCTCTCGATCCAGATGCGCCCGCCCATCATTTCCACGAGTCGCCGCGAGATCGTGAGCCCCAACCCCGTGCCGCCGTGTTTGCGCGTGGTGGACATATCAGCCTGGATGAAGGGCTGAAACAGGCGGTTCGACTGTTCGGGTGTCATGCCCACCCCGGTATCGCGCACGGAAAACCGAAGCTGAACTTTTTCACCCGTTCGCTCGACCAGTTCGGCCCGGAGCCGGATCTCGCCGGTCTCGGTAAACTTCACCGCGTTGTTGACGAGATTGGTCAGGATTTGTCCGAGGCGCAGCGGATCGCCGATAAGATATTGCGGCACGGTGGACGGCACATCGGCGAGGAATTCCAACCCCTTTTCGTGCGCCTTTTGCCCGGTCAGTGTGGTGACCGAACTAATGACGTCATCGAGGGTAAAATCGGTGTCTTCAATGTCCAGTTTGCCGGCTTCGATTTTCGAGAAATCGAGAATGTCATTAATAATGCTCAGCAAGGAAGTCCCCGCGTTATGGACTTTGCTGATGTAATCACGTTGCTTGGCGGTGAGCTCCGTTTTCAAGGCCAGATGCGCCAGGCCGATGATCGCATTCATCGGCGTGCGAATCTCATGACTCATGTTGGCCAGGAACATGGATTTCATCTCCGTGGCTTCTTCAGCCTTCATCTTGGCAATGCTCAACTCCTCCTGCTCCCGCTTGCGTTCGGTAATATCCACCAGCAGTCCGATCAAGCCGCCCGGCTGATCCTGGCCAATCCGAAACCCATCGACAGAATAGAGCGTGGTATGCAACGCACCATCGGCAAAGGCGATGGGCAGTTCGTAGCTCTTCCGGTTCGCGTCCCTGATCACCGCCGCGTCTTCGGCATGAAACTTCTCGCGCGCTTCCAATGGAATGTAGTCGAGGTCGAGCACGGTCTTTCCCTGCAGCTCATCCCTGGTTACACCAAACGTCCGTTCATAAGCACGATTGCAATCCACAAAACGCGTCTCCGCGTCTTTGACAAACATCGGATAGGGAATGCTATCGAGCAGCGCTTTCTGAAACTCATGCTGGGTTTGGAGTTCGCTCGTCTGGCGTTGCGTTTGATCGAGCAGTTCGCGCGTCTTCAGATTGCGCTCCAGGATTTCCAGGTTGAGCGCCGCCAGGCTGGCGATCTCAGTCAGAAGCGACTGTTGGGTGCCGGTCAGGGCTTGGAAGGACGCAATCTCCAGCACCGCGAGCACACGCTCCCGGGAAATGATCGGCACCACCGCGAGGGCGAGCGGCACCGCGGAACCAACGCCTGACGTGATGCTCACGTAATCGGGCGGCACATGGCCAAGCGTGATAACTTTTCGCTCGACGGCACACTGGCCCACCAGACCCTCGCCGGCACCAAAGGACCGAACCGTTTCTCCGGTCACCTGATAGCCATAGCCCGCAGCGAATCGAAATCGATCCCCAGCTTCATCGCGCAAATACAACGCTCCGCACCCGGCCTCGATGAGCGGCACCAGTTTTGACAGCAGCCGCTCGCCAAATTCCCGCGGACTCTCCGCCGTCTGTAACAGCCCGGCGATTTCGGCCACCTGACCTTTTACCCACCGCTGCGTGGCGACCTCGTCGGCATCGCGCCGATACGATTCGAGAGACCTTGCGATCTCGCCGATCTCCGAATCTTCGTCCTGAAAATCGATCGAGACTCCGTCTTTATGAGCCAGCAAGTCCCGCAAATCCGAATTCAGTACGGCGAGCGGATTGACCACCCGATGCCGGTAGAAGCCGAGCAACGCCCCGAGAATGGCGAGCGCATTCAACGCGGTGGTGGTCAGAGCGATGTTGGCCAACCACCGCGCCCAGACCGACAACCTGGCCGCGTCGTCCGCCAACCGTAATTCCAGCGCACGGCGCGCCTCCGCAATCGGCTGCATGATCGAGTCTTTTGCCGTTTGATAATCGTGACCAAAAACGGCCGCGATCGCCGCCGATAAATCGTTTGCTTTCGCGGCCGCAAACGCCTGGTTTTCCAACGTCACCAGCTGGTCAGAATTATGTTTCGCCTGGGTCAAGGACTCGAGTTCGCCCTGGGTCAGGCCGAGTTGCTGGAGTCGAGCCATGGCCCGATCGCGCGATCGCGTCACGTCCAGTTCGCGATTGAAATCGTCAGCGTAGCGTTGATCACCGGTCGCCGCATAGCCCCGCACGGCCGCGGTCAAGCGATCGCTCCCCGCCGCCAGTTGATCGGCCATTCGTAACGACTCACGGAGCACATCATACGCCTGGGTTTCCTGCTGTCTCATGTGTCGCGAGAGGAATCCGCAGACGAACGTGAGCAGCGTCAGAAAGATGACGGCCGTCGTGATGACTTGACTGGTTCGCTGGATGCGCATGAGGGATTTCGCGGTCGAGGGCGCGCACCTTACGTTGCCTGGCGCTTTTCTTGCACCTCAAAAGCCGAGGGAGAATGGATTCCAACCAGACCGGTTAAACTGCGGGGCCAAAACGTCCACGTCTTGCGCTTTTCGCATCCGCGCAGGATGATCCCACGTCTCAATCTCCGCCCGTATCGACCGTCTGACATGAGTTCCGATCCTGCCACCCTCGAAGGCTTGCGCATTGCCCGCCCGTCCCCGGCGCGCCGCCAAACGCCATCGTGGATCGCTCCGACAGTCATTGCAGCCATCGTCATCATCGCCGGAGGATGGTGGTGGATCGGCCATCGGACTGGAAAAACCGAGGTCGCGACGGCACCGGTTCAAACGCTGTCGGCCGGAGCGAGTACGGCGCCGCAAACGTTGCTGAACGCGTCCGGCTACGTGACCGCCCGCCGCTCAGCGACCGTTTCCTCGAAAGTCACGGGCAAGGTCGTGGAAGTAAACGTGGAGGAAGGCAAACGCGTCGCGGAAGGTGACGTGCTCGCGCGGCTCGATTCGTCAAACGTCGAAGCGAGCCTTCACCTGGCAGAGGCACAACTCGAGTCCGCCCGCCGGGTGGCCGCGGAAACCAAGCCGAATCTGGACTTCGCCGAAAGTGAATTGAAGCGGTTCCAGAATTTGGCCTCGAGCCAGGTGGTGAGCGACTCGGATTTTCGACGGACCGAGATGGAAGCCAAAGGCATGACCGCCCGCCTGGCGCGGCAGACGGCGGAGATCGATGTGGCCGAACGGCAGGTGGCGCAATGGCAGCAACAACTCGACGACATGACCATCCGCGCGCCTTTCGGTGGCATCGTCACGTCAAAAAATGCGCAGCCCGGCGAGATGATTTCCCCAATGTCCGTCGGCGGTTTCACCCGCACGGGAATCTGCACCATCGTAGATATGAGTTCGCTCGAAATCGAAGTGGACGTAAATGAGAGCTTCATTAAGCGAGTCACCCCCGGACAGCCGGTGCAGGCCACGCTGGACGCCTATCCGGATTGGGAAATTCCGTGCCAGGTGATCGCGATCATTCCTACCGCCGACCGCCAGAAAGCAACCGTGAAAGTGCGGGTCGGCTTTGATGAAGTCGACGAGCGCATCCTGCCGGAGATGGCGGTCAAAGTCGCCTTTCAAAGCGGCGACGAGGCCAATGAGCCGCGAACAACGGCAACTTTGTCTGTTCCCAAATCGGCCGTGCAGAATGTCGATGGGCGGGACATTGTTTGGATCGTGCGCGAGGGACGAGTCGAGCGCCGAGCCGTCACTGTGAACGGAACGACGGGTGATCAAGCCCTGATTGCCGCGGGTGTTCGCGCCGGAGAAAATGTCGTCGTTGACCCGCCGACTGATCTTGCCGACGGCGCCGCGGTTTCGGAAAAGAAGCCATGAGCAACGATGACCGGCCCTTGGTCCGGGTCCACAATGTATCAAAGACCTTCCGCCGCGGTTCCGAGGAAATCCACGTCCTTGACCGATTAAGTCTCGAGGTCAAACCGGGCGAATTTCTCGCCTTGATGGGACCATCCGGGTCGGGCAAATCGACTTTGCTCAATCTCGTTGGCGGTCTCGATCGCGCGGATGATGGCAGCGTCGAGATCGGCAGCGACCGGATCGATCTCTCTCGGATCGCGAATTGGCCGCGTGGCGCGCGCGGCACGTCGGCTTCGTTTTCCAGTTCTACAATCTCCTGGCCGCACTCAACGCGGAGCGCAATGTCGAGCTGCCGTTGCTCCTCACGCACCTGTCCAAAAGTGAACGCCGCCAGCACGTCGAAACGGCGCTTAAAGTCGTCGGGCTCAGTCATCGCACCCGGCATTTTCCCCGGCAGCTTTCCGGCGGCGAGCAACAGCGCGTCGGCATCGCCCGCGCCATCGTGACGGACCCAACATTGCTGCTGTGCGACGAACCGACCGGCGACCTCGACCGCAAGTCCGGCGATGAAATCCTCTCGCTGCTCCAGGCGCTGAATCGCGATCACGGGAAAACGATCATCATGGTCACGCATGACCCACACGCCTCGGCCCGCGCCTCGCACACGGTCTATCTGGACAAAGGCCAGCTCACCACCGCAGCCGCCGGCATGAAATTCCTCGGCCTGATCTGGAGCAACTTGAAACGCCGGAAGCTCCGCACCGCGCTGACGGTACTGTCGATTCTCATCGCCTTCCTGCTGTTCGGATTTCTCTGTGCGATCAAGGAAGCATTCACCGCTGGCGTGACCCTGGCGGGACAGGATCGGCTCGTCGTGCGGCACAAAGTATCGATCATTCAATCGCTGCCGGAGTCCTACAAACGGCGAATTCAGAACATACCGGGAGTCGAGGCGGTGGCGCAGCAATCATGGTTTGGCGGCATCTATCAGGATCCGAAGAACTTTTTCGCCAGCATCGTCGTGAGGCCCGAGGAGTATCTCGACATGTTCCCGGAATTCATCGTGCCGGCCGAGCAAAAGGACGCGTGGTTGAAGGCGCGCACTGGCGTCATTGTCGGTGACGGGACCATGAAACGCTTTGGCTGGAAGATTGGTGATCATATTCCCCTGACCTGCCCAATCTGGGGCGAGCCCGAGGGGAAATCGCAGTGGGATTTTGAGATTGTCGGCACTTACACGGGCGCGAAAAAGGGCACCGACACCACGCAATTCCTCATCCGCTACGATTACTTCGACGAAGCGCGTCCGCGCGGCAAAGGTGAGGTGGGATGGTTCGCCGTCCGCATCAAAGATCCGGACCAGGCCGCGGTCATTGCGCAGCAGATCGATGACGAATTTGCCAATTCACCTTACGAGACGAAGGCTGAACCGGAGGGGGCCTTTGCCGCCGGATTCGCGCAACAGGTCGGGGATATCGGCACCATCATGATCGCGGTCCTGAGTGCCGTCTTCTTTACGATCCTGCTGGTGGTGGGCAATACGATGGGACAGGCCGTGCGCGAACGAACGGAGGAGATTGGGGTGCTCAAGGCGATCGGATTCACCAACGATCGCGTCCTGTTTCTGGTGCTGCTCGAGTCCTGCATTGTGGCCATGGCCGGTGGTTTGGGGGGACTTTTGCTGGCCTGGGGAATTATTTCGGCCGGCAATCCCGTGCCGCAATTGCTTCCCATCTTCTATCTGCCCGGGCGTTACATCGCCATCGGGGCGGGCATCGTACTCGCGCTTGGGCTCGTGGCTGGAATCTTCCCCGCGCTCCAGGCGATGCATCTTCGCATCGCGGAAGCGTTGCGGCGGAATGCGTGACGCTGAATCGGAGGATCATCCAAAATCCAATTCGGCGAAGCCGAAACCAAGCGCACCGGAGGAATGATGCAAATCAATCAGGGACGTGGAGGCGAAAAGGATTAGGGAGCATAGGCGTCCCGCCTGTCGGCTTTGGCGTCCTCGCCGAAGCCATCGGATCACCATTGACTCCCGATTCTCATCGAGCCCTCACGCCGGATTGACGGGCGAGTTCCACGCGCCATCGACGTCCGATGTGCCCGGCGGGGACGCCGGCCACGACAGGCGAGGACGCCTGTGCTCCCCATTCCTGCGCGTCCCAACCGTGATTGTGTCCGGACACAGAAATTACGCGGCCTCGGGCAATCAATTCTATAACTGACCGCCCAATGGTCAGAGCGCTCCACGCCACCCGCCTCTATTTCTTTACTCGAACCGCTGTTCGGCCATTGGGTGTTCGATGTTTGAATGCGCGTTTCCGCTACCGCGCCGCCTGTTTCGGCTCGCCCTTCTCCGTCAGCTCCTTTGCCGTCCACGGTTGAGTGCGATCCTTGTGCTGTTCCCGCACCGCGGCCACTTCCTTTGGCGATACGGGATCGGCCGTGTGCTCCCATTCCCGACGAACGTACGTAAGGATTGAAGCGACGTCTTCATCGCTAAATATGGGCAGCCCCGGCATCTCGAGATTCCAGGTGGTGCCGGCCACGGCCACCGGTCCCGAGAGACCCTGGGTCACGATGCGGATCGGGCGGTCAGCGGGTCCGAGCACCCATTCAGAATCCAGCAACGGCGGGGCGAGACCCTCGAGACCCGCGCCATTCGCCTGATGGCACGCCGCACAAATCGTGGCGTAGAGAACTTTTCCGTGTTCGAAATGCGCCTGCTGTTCCGCGGTCAGCGGCTCAATCTTCGGGGGTGGCGGCACGCCCGGTTTGTCCGGCCACGCGAGTTGCCGATCGATATTCTTCACCAGGCTTTGCGTTTCCCCAGTGGCCTGCTCGGCGAGACGGGCAAGCGGTGCAGGCGCGGCCTCGAGATAGATGAGCTTGGTTTTCACATTCTTGCCCTTCGGCGCGCGGGCCATACCCTCGAGAATGGCATTCATCCGCGGACTGTTCGGTTCGAGCGTGCCCAAAAAATCAATGAGCGCGGCGATTCGGGACGGGCGGCGATCGTTCATGATGCAATCGGCGAGCAACTTAAAGATCCCGGTATTGGCGAGCGTGGCATCGCCCGTCGGCGGGCGATCAAGCAGCGCCTCCATGAGTTCGAGTTCACGACCCCGCGCGCCGCTGGCGACCGCTTCCGCGAGCAAGGGACTGCCGCCTTTCTCCAAAATGGTGGCGATGGCCTGATTGGCTTCGGGCGTGGACTGCGCCCCAATTTCGTACGCCACGGCCAGACGAACCAGCGGGCTGGGATCTTCGGCGAGCGCGAACAATTGCGGCGCCATCGTGTGATCAGCCAGGCGGACGGCGGTGGCGCGCACATGTTCATCCGCATCGGCCAGGCCACCGGCAATGATTTCGGGCGTCGGCGCTTTCAACCCTTCGAGCGTCCACAGGGCCTGCACTCGCCCCTGTGGAGTGGGCGCATCGACGGCGATTTTCTGCACCTGCTCCACGACGGAGGCATCGCCGCGCTCGACCAGCACTCGTTGCGCCGTGTCGCGCACCCAGCCGTTAGCGTGCGCGAGGAACGGCACGATCGCTGCCGGATCTTTCGGCAACTTCACTGGTCGCAGCTCCGCACCATCGGGAACAATGCGCCAGATGCGGCCGAGATTGATCGGCTGTTCGAGGTCGCGGTCCTTGATATTTTTGACCAGGTAGTACGTGAGAAAGCCTTTGTGCTGGATGACCCCACGCGCCATGTCCACGAGGTAGAGAGCGCCATCCGGACCGATGTAGGCGTTGACGGGGCGAAATCGTTCGTCGGTCGAGGTAAGAAACTCTTTTCCCTCATAGGCATTCCGGCCAGAGACGAGACCGCCGTCTTCCTCGAGCTGGAGCCGCTTGACGAGATTGCCCGAGGGCTCGGGAATGAAGGCGTCACCGAGGAATTCTTTTGGAAATAGATCACCGCGATAAATGGCGGCGCCGCACGTGGCGGTCACACTTTTCAACGAGCCATCATCGCGGAGATTGCCGCTGTAGCCACGATTCACGCCCGGCGTTGGATGCGCCGGCCAGACCACTCCATCGGGCATCACGTTACGATTGATAGCCGTGCGGGTCGCGAGACTCGGATTCCGCGCGTAATAGGAAGGCGGCATCACGTGGCTGTGGAGCAGGGCACTGTTGTAATTAAAAAAGGGACGTCCCCAATCGTCCTGCGACATGCCCCACTGACCGGAAACCGGCGCCTTTTCGGAGATGAGCTTCCCGTTTTGCCAGCGATAGCGAACATCGTGCTTCGAACACCAGATCCAGTTGTCCATCAGCCACGTCGGACTGTTGGACATGTGCTCCGGCTGACCGCCGGGTTGTCCAAATCCGCTGGCCAGGATTTCCTGCTGATCGGCCACGCCATCGTCATTGGTATCCCGAAAATAAATCAGGTTCGGCGGCACACCAACGAGGGCACCGTCGCCGAAAGCCATGACTGCGCGGGGCATGATCAATTGGTCCGCAAACACAGTGGACTTGTCGTATTGCCCGTCGCCATTGGTGTCTTCGAGGCGGGTGATCCGTCCCAGCGGCTGATCTTCGCCCGCGCCATCGACATCGTGCATGTAACCGCGCATTTCGCAGACATACATGCGGGCCTGATCATCCCAACTCAACGCGATCGGTGCTTGGATGAGCGGCTCGGACGCGACGAGTTCCGCCTTAAACCCCGGCGCCAGCGTGAAGGTCTTCATTTCTTCCTCCGGCGAAAGGACCGGAGGAGGCGGCAACGGAAATTTGATTTCCGGGTTCACGGGTACCCCGCCCGCCCGTTTCGGTCCGTCCGGTTCCGGCTCCGGCTCGACCGCTTTCTCCGGCGGATTCGCCGCGAGGATGAATTCATTTCCCTCATTCCGTCTCAGCAGTGCGGACTTCTTCGGCTCATCCTTCTGCTGTTTCTTTGAGTCCGGCGATTTCTGATATTCCCCACCTTTCGCGGTCGTCTTTGGCACCGGATCATTCCTGCCAGCGTAGTCGTTCCAGGCCCCTTGAATCACCTCCGCCGATGGCATCTCGCCAGCCGCAACGATGAACCGCGCCCGAAATTCCCGCGAAGCGCCCTGCGGGATGGTCGCCTTCCAAAACGCGCCCATGCGTCCATAGTCGCGATAGGCGGAAACTGCGGCGCCCTCGGGATTCGATGGGTGATTGAGGTAAACGACGCTGTAGCGATTTTCACCAAGCGTGAAGGTCTCACCGAACCACGGATAACCGCGGTCCTGGTGCGGGTTCGCGTTCTCGACCGGATAAAAGTAACTCGTCTTCGCGCGATCAACCTCGTCAGCGGGCCGGAAGTGCAGACCGGCATGTTCCGGATCACCACCGAGTTCCACGTCACCATCCGTGGCCGTAAGTTTTGACACCATGTCGATCAACGCATAGGCCGGCGCCGGCGGCGGAAGAAAAGTGAGGGTCCGCTCCTCCTCGATGATGGTCGAGTCCGGCGTCGCGCCCGTCCAGCGCACGTGCGACGTGAATCCGGCGCGATCCTTCTCCGCCATCTGCCCGCTGAATTTCTCGTGCGTCTGCTGACCGCCCTTCATGTGCCAGCGATCGAACGTCTGGCCATTCACCTTCATCTTGTTCCAGCCAATAAAGACCCCGCGATGGTGCGTGAAGGCGCCGCCAGGGCCTTTGGTGATGGGCATTTTGCCTTCCAGATCGAAGACATGGAGGAACGGCTTATAGGTCTCGGCCTGGCGCTTCGGATCGTACACCGTGACGTAACGCGCCAGCAGCTTTCCATCGCGAAAGACATCCACGGATTCGCCGGATTTCTCCTCAATCCGATAACCGGAATCCGCGCGCTCGGCAGCAACGCCAGTTGGAGATGCTGCAATGGCAGCGCAGGAGACGAGGACGAAAAGCGGGAAATATAGGGCCGTGTTCATGGAGCGCATTGGGGGAGGCTTCGGAAAGAGCGACGCTCAAAATGTCGCGGTGACGCGAGCGAACAAGCCCTTTTCCACCCATCACAGCAAAACGTGAAACGTGTTGGCGATGGGAAGAATCGGTCATCCTGAGCCTGAACGATTCAGTGGCAGCGAAAAAAGGGTAGCGCGGGCGCCCTCGCGTGTTGTGCCCGGCGCCCTCGCCGGGCAGCGAGCCAGCGGCAGGGACTCCCGTACCATTGCGTGCGCCGCCGCGTCCCTGAAATTTTCGGCGGGGGCGCCGAAAATCACACGCGGGGGCGCGTGCGCTCCCCGAATCACTCCGCAAGCAACCGCGCCAGAATTTCGCCCGCCAGCGCTGGATTCGCTTTACCTTGGGACAGCTTCATCACCTGCCCCTTGAGGAAATTAATGCTCTGAAGTTTTCCCGCCTTGTATTCGGCCACCGGTTTGGGATTCGCCTCGATCGCCTGACGGCACAGCGCTTCGATCGCGCCGGCATCGCTCTCCTGTTTCAGGCCTTTCCGTTCGACGATCACCCCGGCCGGCAATGAAGTGGCGAACATTTCCGCAAAGACTTCCTTTCCTTGTTTGCTGCTGATCTCGCCCGACTCGATCAGGTCCACCAACTCCCGCAACGAGCCAACCGGGATCGGTGATTCGACTATCGTGAGGCCGGCGGTTTTCAGCGCGCTGAGCAGATCATTGATGATCCAATTCGCCACACTCTTTGGTCTGCGGGCGCCTTGCGCCGCGGCATCGAAAAAGTCCGCCAAAGCCGCATCACTCGCCAGGACGCTCGCGTCGTAAGGCGTCACCTCGAAGTCTGCTACGAAGCGATCGCGCTTCTCACCTGGCAACTCGGGCCGCCGCGCTTTCACTTCATCCATGAACACCGTCGTATCGACCGGGAGCAAATCGGGGTCCGGAAAGTAGCGGTAATCATGCGCGCTTTCCTTGGTCCGCATTTCAAAAGTCTGTCCCGCATCATCATCCCAGCGGCGCGTGGATTGCACGAGCACTTCACCGCGCCGCGCTGCGTCGGTTTGCCGTTCGATTTCATATGCCAGCGCCCGTCGCACCGCGCTGATCGAGTTCATGTTTTTGATCTCGATCTTTGTTCCCAAATCGATGCTCTCTGCCGGCCGCACCGAGATATTGCAGTCGCACCGCAATTGACCCTTTTCCATGTCGGCATCACTCACGCCGCCATAGACGAGGATTTGCTGGAGCGAGGTCAGATAGGCAAATGCTTCCTCGGGCGTCGCGATATCCGGCTCGCTCACGATCTCCATCAGCGGTGTACCGGCACGATTGAAATCAATGCCGCTCGAGGTCTCGAAGTGGGTCGATTTGGCCACGTCTTCCTCGAGGTGAATGCGGGTCAAGCGCACGGATTTGGCCGGACCTTCGAGATCCTTCTGCACGTCCTTGGGATAGGCGAATTCGTGCAGCGGCACCGACCCTCCGACGCAGATCGGCTGATCGTATTGTGTGATCTGATAATTCTTCGGCATGTCCGGGTAGAAGTAATTCTTCCGGTCGAATTTGCTGATCGCGGGTATCTCGCAGCCGAGCATCAGCCCGGTCAGCGCCGTCATCTTTAGCGCCGCCTCATTCATGACCGGCAGCGCGCCCGGAAAGCCCAGGCAAACCGGGCAGGTGCGCGAATTCGGCTCCGCGCCGTATTCGACCGCGCAGCTGCAAAACATTTTGCTGCGGGTCTTGAGCTGCACATGCACTTCGAGGCCGATCGTGGGGATGTAATCCATGGAGTAAAAACGAAAGCGTTCTGTTTCCTATTGCGGCTCCGACACGGCAAGAACGATTGAATGGAGATTGCGAAATTCGGAACGCGGAATCGGTGTCATCTCGAGTTCGTCTTGAATCTGCCAGCTCATCCGATCTCGATTTCAATTCGACTTTTCCCGCGGCTCAAGGCCACAAAACCTCTTCACAAACGATCACCCAAAGAAGAAATGAGCATTTCGAGATTATCCATCCTCGGTGTCGCATTGCTGATCGGGGGTTGGCTGGCCTTCGACGGCAGCCGCGCTTTTATCGTCGGTGACTATCTTACTGCTCGGAATGGCCCACGGGCGGGACAGCTCGGGCCCTGGTCGCACGTGGTATCCGCCCTCGGTCTTCAACCGCGCAGTCCTGTGGTGAAGTGCCTGCACGTCTGCCTCGGGCTGCTTTGGCTGCTGGGACTGGTTTGCTTCATCCTCCGCCCGGGCCTCGGCTGGTGGATGCTTCTGATTTCTTCCGTGGGCACACTTTGGTATCTGCCCATCGGAACGGTATTGAGCCTGATCGAACTCGCCCTGCTCTTTTCGCCACACGTCCGTTTGCTCAAGTGACTCGACTCAAAATCGTGCGGCGCGACCATTGAGGTCACCCAACCATCGTCTTCTCGACCCGGTCCGTATCAGCGCCGAGGTACCGCGCGCCGATGAGCCAGAATGTTCCCGCCAGAAGCATGACGATCGAAACGATCCCGAAGGCGAATTTCATGCTCGTCTGTCCCGCTATCCATCCGATGAGCGGCGGAGAGATGGCGTCGCCCAGAGCGTGAATGAAGAAAATATTCACGGCGAAGGCGGATGAACGAATGGCGGGAGGCGTCACATTCGCCAGCGCCGCATTGGCCGGCCCGGTATTGAAAAAGAGGAAAAACTCGGCCAGAAAAACGAAGACCCAGGCCCAGGGAAATGGCGTCTCGAGCATGGCCAAGGTCGCCGGAAAGGCCACCAGCATGGCGAGACCCGAGATCAAAAAGTAAGAGCTCGGAAGGCGCTTCCGCAAAGCATCGCCACAGATGCCACCGAGCAGTGTCGCGCTCAGTCCGGCCACCAACGTGATGACGCCGAAGATTAGGTTGATTTTCTTCAGGTCCGGTGCGCCGCCAAAATCATCGGCACGACCAACAAAGAAATAGCGCGGCAGCCAAAAAGCGATGCCGCCGATGGCGAACGTCAGCGCAGTCATGGCCGCGGTATTGAAGAGGTAGGATTTGATGCGGAAGAGCTGGACGATGTCTCGTAATTTCAGCCTCGGCTTTTCGTCCACGGACTTCTTGCCCGCCACAATCAACGTCCGCGGATCCCGCATGAACAGACAGAGCGCGGCCAAACCAAGGCCCGGCAGGACCACGGCAAAAAACGGAGCCCGCCAGCTGTAGTCGTTTCCCAGCCAACCGCCCAGCGCATACCCCAGCGCACTGCCCACCGGAATGGCGATGTAGAAATAGGAAATCATCCGCCCGCGCCTTTCGATCGGGTAGGAATCAGCAATGATCGTGGGCGCCGCGGGACCGTAAGCCGCCTCGCCCACCCCGACGGCGATGCGCGAGACGATGAGCATGAGGAAGGTATTGGCCAGCCCGGACCAACCGCTGGCCAGACTCCAAACGGCCACGCCCCCGGCAATGATCAGCCACCGCGAGAATCGATCCGAAAGCGCGCCGAAAAGGGGCGCCAGGACCATGTAACTGAGCAGGAAAAACGTCGCCAGTGACCCGGTCTTCGTCTGCGCATAGGGGTCGGCTGCAAACCCTGGTTCCGTGGGAAAAAATTGATCGCTGATCAGCGGCTCGACGGCCGCCAGGATGTAGCGATCGATGTAATTGAAAAGGTTGATCGCCAGCAGAAGCGCCAGGGCGCGTCCGGCACCGGGGATCGGCGCGCGAGATGGTTGGTCGGATTCCATGAATGCCTCCTGTGATAGCCGCACCGCGGCCGATGGCGAGACGCCAAAATCCTGGGAGCGTTCCCCAGGTCAGAAATCGCCGCTCACCAGTCGCAGATAGTTCCGTCCACTCGCGGTCAATACCGGCTGCTTGCTCGTACCCGTGACATAACCCTTCGTCACGTAACGGAGCGGAAATCTCGAGGACTTCGCGCTGCTGACGTAGGCCCGGCTCACCGCTTCGCCCCGGGGTTCGATACGCACCGGCAGTCCGGAACCCGTGAAAGAGATCTCCCATGATTTCGCGTTCGCAGGATCACCCCGAACCATCCAGGGATAGAGTCTCGGGAGGAGAAACTTCTTCGTCGCCGGCACCACCGCCACGAAGATCACGTCTTCTCCTCGAAGAAATGCTGGAATGCTCAATGATGGATTTTTGGCCGCCGCCACCAGCAGACGGCTCGGATCCATCCCGGCGAGATTCAGGCCATTGTAGATGCCGTGGTGATTCGGGTCGCCTGGATACGTGAGATCGTGCCAGCGCTCGAAATCGCGATTCAGCATCAGGTTCACCTCAAAATGCACGTGTGCGCGTCGCCGATCAACCCCGCGGCCGGTGTAGCCAAGGCGGCCCAGCGGTTCCCCGGCCCGGACGCGCTGCCCCGTGCTCACCGCGATCGAATTCAAATGCGCATACAGGCTGTAATACGGGCTGCCATCCCAGACGTGTTCGATCACCACGTAGCGCCCGTAGTTGGAATCGGCAGCGCGATTGCTCGCATGCACCACGCGCCCTGACGCCGCGGCCGAAACTGTATCCAGCGGTTCCCCGGAACTCGACCGTTCGAGCGGCTTGATATCCACGCCCTCGTGAAAGCGCGTATAAACAATCCCCCCGGAACTCGCGACCGGGGTCCGCACGTACCCGTATTTTCCACCCGTCCACGGCGTTGATTTTCGGCCCTGGAAATCGCGATCCGTAAACATGTAAAAAGCCGGACCGTCGTTCTTGAGCAGTGCGCGATTCTGTGTCGGAAAAGTGAGATCGATTCCGGCGGCGACACCTGGCCAGACGGTGATCAGACCGAGGACGAGGGCGGTGACATGATGAAAAGTCAGCAACTTCATGGGCGCGACCCTCTGAAAAACTCCGGGCTTGTGGCAAACACAGTTGGAGGACGTCGGAACCAAACTATTTGAAAATGCGCCGTATCACTTCTCGCTTTCGCATCAGTCGCATGCGATGACTGTTCATCTCAATCAACCCTCCACAGATCGTCCTCCCAAATTAATGCCTGCCCGTTACTCAATCAGCATCCCAGAATGGAAGGCCATCGTCGAGGATTTCCAAAAATCATCCACGGGGCGCGCGACGTGGCAGATCGTTAACACGATCGGTTCCTATCTGCTGGTTTGGGGTCTCATGTATTGGACCCTCAAGGTGTCCTGGTGGCTGACGATTCCCCTGGCCATCCTCGCCGGAGGCTTGCTGGTGCGGACGTTCATCATCTTCCACGATTGCGGACACGGCTCCTTTTTCGCCTCGCGCCGCGCCAACGACATCGTCGGCTTCATCGCCGGAATGATCACCTTCACGCCGTATCATCACTGGCGCTGGGAACATTCGCTTCATCATGCCACCTCGGGCGATCTCGACCGCCGGGGCGTCGGCGATATCTGGACCATGACGGTGCAGGAATACCTCGAGTCCACGCGCTGGAGGCGCTTCGCCTATCGACTCGCGCGCAATTGGATCGTGCTCTTCGTCATCGCGCCCGCATTTCTGCTGCTGTTGCGCGAGCGCTTTCCGTCGCCCGGGGCCAAACCGCGCGAGCGGCGTTCTGTCTGGTGGATGAATGTGGCCGTCGCATCGATGGTTTTGGGCGCGAGTTCGATTTTCGGGTTCGAGGCTTACCTCCTCATCCAATTGATCACCGTCATGGTCGGAGGCGCGGCTGGTGTTTGGATTTTCTATGTGCAGCACCAGTTTGACGGTGCGTACTGGGAACGCGGAGAAGCGTGGGATTTCACCGCCGCAGCCCTGGAAGGCAGCTCCTTCTATCGGTTGCCAAAAATCCTGCAGTGGTTTTCCGGCAATATCGGCTTTCATCACATCCACCACCTGAGCCCGCGCATTCCCAATTACAATCTCGAGCGCTGCCATCGTTCCCATCCCCTCTTCCAGCAGATCGACCCCTTGACCCTTTGGAGCAGTCTGCGGTCGATTAATTTCCATCTCTGGGACGAGGAAAAGCGGAATTTCGTGAGCTTCGGCCACTTCCGACGCTGGCGAAAAGCGGTCGCGAAGATGGCGGCGTAGGCGGCGGGCGCGGTTCACGTCAAGACGCCGCGGCGCGCCTTTGGTGGGCGCTGGAAATCCGCCCACGATTCGGGCTCGCCGCCGCGCGGGATTGACGCTTTCGTATCGCTCATGCGTCCCCTTATCGCATTTGTCGCTGCGGTCTGTCTTGGCCTGCTCGCGGCTTACGCGCGAGTGCGATTGTCGGATGCGGCGCACTTCTCTCCCACCCCGGAAGGCGGAAACGCGAGCAGCGCTTCGAACGCAGTCGGCGCGGCGCCGCATGATGCGAAACATCGAGCTGCACGCGATGGCAATTCCCGCGCCAGCGTGGATGCGACGGCTTCGTTGGCCGTCGCCCTGGGTTCCGTCGGCCCCGATTCGTTGGGAGCGGAAAGCGCGCTCTTCGAGGCGCTGCAGAATTTCTCGTCCGAGGATTTCCAGCGCATCACGACCGACCCCGAGGCCTTCGAAAAGCTGATCAAGCCGCTCGAAAAATCGTGGCTGGTTAGGAACGCATTCATGGCGGGATTTATTGAACGCTGGCTCGAAGTGGATGAACGCTCAGCGTTCGCCTGGCTCGAAACGCGTCCGAAGTTTGTGAAGTCCGGCTCGAATGGGATCGACGAAACTGTCGTCGGCATATTTGCCCGGGTGCGGCCGGAAGGCACTCTCGCCTGGATCCTGAAGCAGTCGGCGGGTGAGGAGCGCCAGGGTATGTTGAGTACTTTAATCCAGACGCTCGGCGAAACAAACCTCGCGATGGCGAAGGATTGGATCGCGCGATTTGACGACAAGGCAGCGCGCGAGGCCGCGGAGCACGGATATCGCACGGCCTGGGCCAAAGTCGATCCCTTTGGAGCGATCGACGGGACGACAAAACTCGCCGCCAGAGAGAGTGACGAAGTCTGGCGCAACGCCATGACAGAGGGCGTTCGCCGCGGAACGAACGTCGCCCGATTGCTCGCGGATAGAGCGACCGCCAACACGCAAATTTCCATCGCCGTGCGAGGACTCGCACGTCTCGATCCCTCGGCCGCGGCAGAGTTGATCACGGCACGGATCGAGAAATCGCCGGACAACGTGAATACCTACGTAGCGCAAAACGTCGGCACGGAATTCGCCGCTCGAGATCTCGATCAGGCCCGCGATTGGGCGGATGCGCTGCCGGAAAAGCAGCGGATCGCCGCTCTCGGTGCAGTCACCAAAATCTGGGCCGCGACCGATCCGCAAGCGGCAATGGAATGGCTCGAAGCGCATCCCGCTCGCGCCGCCGCCGACCCGGCGATTCCTCCGGAAAAGCGCCAGGACGCAAGCACGCAGGCTTTTGCCGCCTGGCTGGCGCGCGACGAGGCAGCGGCGCGCAACTACGCTCGGAGTCTGCCGGAGGGAGAGACCGCCAACACCATCCAAAGCTCGCTAATTACTTATTTGACTCAGAACGGGCGCCCGGCGGAAGCCGCGACGCTGCTCAGTGAAATGGACAACTCGAGCAGCGGCGTGCTGGCGGGCCGAGTCGCCACCTCAATGTCGCGGGACGATCCGATGGCTGCCGCCGTCTGGGCCGCATCGCTCCCGCCCGGACCGAACCAAACCATGGCCGTGACCGCCGCCGCCCGCGCCTGGACCGGCCGGGATCCGGCCTCGGTGGCAACGTGGATCGAGCAATTCCGTGGAGGCGAAATGCGTGATCGGGCGATCAGCACCTACACGGAAACGATCAGCGGTCTTGATACCTCAGCAGCGGCGGAATGGGTTTTGCAGGTCGAAGACCCTTGGTTTCGCGCCACGACCGCACAAAATGTTTTCTGGCAAATGCGGCAGCACGACCCCGCGGGCGCCCGCGAATGGCTGACAAATTTGCCCGGTGTCGATGAAACGCTTCGTCGCGTCGTCCTCGAAGCTGCCCAATGAAGACAACGGCTCGACTGTTCGTTCCAGCCTGCGCGGCGCTTGGCGTGGTCATCGGATTCGGAGTCGGCGCCTGGCTATTTTCCCGCGCCGCGGCCACCCGGACGTCAGCCTCCAACTCGGCGATGGCTTCGCGTTCGTCCGCCCCGTCCTCGGGGATCGAGGACCGTCGTTTTGACTCGGATGACGTCGCCATCGGTGCCGTCTTTACCGCCTGGCAGCACAAGAATCCGCTCCGCCGTGGCCGGGAATTGAAGGATGCCATTGATCGCCTCGATGACGGACAACTCGTGCAAATGATCGAACGCGTGTCCGGATCCGCCACCGGCGAAATGTATGAGTTGCTCATCGCGCTGGTGAAACAGTGGACTTTGAAAGATCCAAAAGCCGCTGCGGCGTGGGCGCGGCCGGCCATCGAGCGGCAATACGCCGGGGCTCGCATGGGAACTGATTGGGCCACCGTTTCAGCTTGGTCCTATGCCGATCCGGAAGCCGCCATCGCTCTGGCCGTGGAACGTCCAGAGGCGTCGGTCAGCCAGACTTTGGTGTCAGAAGGTGTGGGAACTCTCGCGGAAAACAATCCGGCGGTGCAGCTTGATCGCGTGCGCGCGCTGCCGGCTGGCCGTTTGCGGGAGGCGGCGATATCCACGCTGTTGCAGACGTGGGCCCAGACGGATCCATCCGCGGCCATGGCCCGTCTGGACGAACTCCCGCCCGGTGGACGACGTGACGACATTCAATCAAACATCCTCATCGCCTGGGCCAACAAGGATCCCGCGGGCGCTTTGGCGGAAATGAGTCGCCGGATCGAATCCGGCGAGCTGGGGCGGGGCCGCGGAGATTTTCCGGACGCCGTCAGCACCGCGGCTGCGGCCGATCCTGCGGCCGCGTTGCAGTGGACGGAAAATTTGCCGGATGACCTGCGTGGGGACGCTGCGATTATCGTGGCCGGGTCCTGGGCCGCGAAAGATCCGGCAGCGGCTCTGGATTGGGCGATCGCCCACGGTCTCGAACTGGATCAGTCATCATCCCTCGGGGGTGGTTATTGGAGCGCGCGCAGCCTTCTCGAACGAGCCCTCGAATCCGATTCCGGAAAACAATCGAATGGCTTCGAGCACAACCCGCAGGCGCGGAGAGAACGAGCATGCTTGCCCAATCAGTCGGGAACGCGTCCGTGGAAATTGCGCGAGAGGTTTTCAATGAATTGCCGCCCGATTTTCAGACAATCGCGGCTGCCGACGTTCGCCGATCGAATCGCGGAAACCGGCACGGATGAAGCCGTCTCATGGACCAAAGAATTGACTGCGGGATCGATCCGCGAGAAGGCGATCACGGCCATTGTGAGCAGTCTCGGACGTGAATCCAGCGAACAACGCGATTCCCTGATCGAGCAGTATCCGGTGGGAGCCGACCGCGATGCGGCCTTGCGCGGGGTGGTGCAGGCATCCTGGGGAAAACAAACGCAAGGCCTTTCGTTCGCGCAGCGCATTTCCGATCCGGCCATGCGCGAGCAGGCGTTTCGCCAGGTGGCGAGCAGTTGGCTGAATAGCGAACCCACCGCCGCACGCGTTTGGCTCGAGGGCACCAACGAACTGTCGCCGGATGTGAAAAAGATGCTCGTCCGCTCCATGACCGAAAACCGGCTGCGCAATTGAGTTACCTCCCAGCTCAAACCGGGCAATCTCCCTCAATAACCACCTATTTCTGACGTCCCCATGAACACCGTCACTCGCTTCGTCCTCGGCCTTGCGCTCGCACTCACCGCTTTCGGCGCCCGCGCACAGGATTCGCAGCTCGCCTTTCGTCCACCCGCGGTTCCGCTTGTCACGCATGATCCCTACTTCTCGATCTGGTCGCGTTCGGACGCGCTGAACACCGCGAACACCACGCACTGGACCGGGAAACCCCAAACGCTCGACAGTCTCGTCCGAATCGACGGCCAGGCTTTCCGGCTCATGGGCCTGGAACCCGAAAGCACACCGCCACTTCCGCAAACCAGGCTCGAGGTCCTGCCAACACGCACGATTTACGAATTCAAAAACGCGCAGATTGCGGTGACGCTGACCTTCACCACGCCGGCAATCCCGGGCGATCTCGAAATCATCGCGCGTCCGGTCACGTATCTCACCTTCGAGGTCCGCTCGGCGGACGGTGCGTCGCACGAGGTGCAAATCTACGCCGATGCCTCCGCTGAGCTGGCGGTGAATGAGAAATCGCAGGAAGTCGTGTCGGATCGCGCTGACACGAATGGCTTGGTCGCGCTGCGCATCGGCTCAAAGGATCAGCCGGTGCTGGCGAAGAAGGGCGACGATTTGCGCATCGACTGGGGGCACTTTTTCCTCGCCGCGCCGAAAGCGAACGTGGCCGGCAGCACCTTCGGCACCCGCGCCTCGTGCATGGATGAATGGATCAAAAGCGGAAAGCTTTCCGCCCAAATCGATCAGTTGACGCCGGGGGGCGCCGACGTGGTTGCCGCGCTCAACTTCGACCTCGGGAAAGTCGAATCAGCCCCAGTTTCGCGAATGCTCATGCTCGCTTACGATGATGAGTATTCCCTCACACTCATGGGCCGCAAGCTGCGCCCCTACTGGCGCCGCAACGGGATGGATGCGGCAAAGCTGCTCGCGGTGGCTGCGCAGGACTATCCCGCTCTGCAAAAACGCTGCGCTGAATTCGACGAAGAGCTGATGGCGGACTTGCGCAAGGTGGGTGGCGAAAAATACGCCCGCATCGCCGCGCTTGCGCACCGGCAGGCGCTCGCCGCCAACAAAATCGTGGCTGATGCGAATGGCGCTCCGCTCATGCTCTCGAAGGAAAACTTTTCCAACGGCTGCATTGGCACCGTCGATGTCCTTTATCCGGCCGCACCGCAACTGCTCCTCCTCAGCCCGACTCTGGCGAAGGCCTCAATGGTCCCAATCCTCGCCTACGCCGCCTCGCCACGCTGGAAATTCCCGTTTGCGCCGCACGATCTCGGCACCTATCCGCGCGCCGACGGGCAGGCTTATGGCGGCGGCGAGCGAACGGAGGACAACCAGATGCCAGTCGAAGAATCCGGCAACATGCTGCTTCTGCTCGGTGCCATCGCGCAAATCGACGGCGATGCCCGTTTTGCCGCACCGTTCTGGCCGCAGATTTCGCTGTGGGCCAAGTATCTGGAAAGTAAGGGCTTTGATCCGGAGAACCAACTCTGCACCGACGACTTCGCCGGGCATCTGGCACACAATGTCAACCTGTCTGCGAAAGCAATCGAAGCGCTCGGTGCGTATGCGATGCTCTGCGAAATGCGTGGGGAAAAAGCGGAAGCGACGCGCGTGAAAAACGTGGCATCCCAGATGGCGCAACGCTGGGTTCGCGAGGCCAAGGATGGCGATCATTATCGGCTCGCTTTCGACAAGCCCGGCACCTGGAGTCAGAAATACAATCTCGTCTGGGATCGTGTCCTCGGACTGAAACTATTTCCCTCCGAGGTCATGCGCGAGGAGATGGCCTACTACCGGACAAAGCTGAATCCCTACGGCCTCCCGCTCGATAATCGCAAAGACTACACCAAGCTCGATTGGACCATGTGGACCGGAACGCTCACCGGCTCGCGCGACGATCTCGAAACGCTCGTCGCCCCGACATTCGCTTTCTTGAACGACACGCCGCAGCGCAATCCGATGACCGATTGGCACGAGACGCGAGAGCCGAAGCAGGTCGGTTTTCAAGCGCGCTCGGTTGTGGGCGGCGTCCTGATCCCGCTGCTCGGAGATCCGGCGGTGTGGAAGAAATGGGCCGCTCGCGATCGGAGCGGCACGGGGATCGAATGGGCTCCATTGCCCACGCCCCCGAAGGTCACCGAAGTCGTTGCGTCCTCACAAAAGAGCGCGGTGACGTGGCGTTACACTTTCGAGAAACCGGCGGACGACTGGATGGCGCCGGACTTCAAGGATATCAGCTGGAAGAGCGGTCCGGGAGGCTTCGGAACCTCGATGACACCAGGTTCCGTGGTTCGCACGGAGTGGAAGACAGACGACATCTGGATCCGGCGCGAATTCACGATGCCTGTGGGCGACACCAGCAAGATCGAGCTGTTCATGTATCACGACGAAGACGCGGAGATTTACCTCAATGGCGTCCTCGCCGCGAAAGTCCGCGGTTACAATGGTGCCTACGAGACCATTCCCCTCAGCACAGGCGCGCGCGCGGCGTTACGGCCTGGTAAAAATACATTTGCCGTGCATTGCCATCAGACGCGTGGCGGACAATTCATCGACGTCGGACTCGCCACCGTCGAATAACCCCCCAATCTTCCCCACCCTCGATGAACAACCGTATTTTTTTCTGGTCGCTCACCTCCGCCCTGGCGGGATTCCTGTTCGGATTTGACACAGTCGTCATCTCCGGCGCCGAGCAAACGATCCAATCTCTGTGGCAGCTCGGGCCCGGACTGCACGGGTTTGCCATGGCGGCTGCGCTTTACGGCACGGTCCTCGGCTCTTTGCTCGGCGGCTGGCCCACGGATCACTTCGGGCGCCGCGCCACGCTGCTCTGGATCGGTTTATTCTATTTTGTGTCCGCGGTCTGGTCGGGATTGGCCACTGATGTTTGGTCATTCATCATCGCGCGGTTCATTGGCGGAATCGGCGTTGGCATTTCCACGGTGGCCGCGCCGCTTTATATCGCGGAAATCGCACCCGCCGATCGCCGCGGACGCCTCGCCGGGATGTTCCAATTCAACATCGTCTTCGGCATTCTCGTTGCCTTCCTGTCGAACGCGCTGCTGGGCGGAATTGGCGCCAATGCCTGGCGCTGGATGCTCGGCGTGGAAGCGTTCCCGGCTCTGCTCTATACGGTCCTTTGCTTTGGAATTCCCGAGAGCCCACGCTGGCTGATCGGTCGCAAAGGCGATCGCGACGCAGGGATCAAGATCATCCATCAAATTCATCCCGAATTCACGCCAGCGGACCTCGAAAGCAAAGCGGATGAAATCGCGACCGCATCTTCGGAGCAGGCGAGCTCAGGTTGTTTTTGGAGCTGGCGGCTCCGCACTCCGATCCTCCTCGCCTTCCTCATCGCCTTCTTCAACCAGCTCTCCGGCATCAACGCGATTCTCTACTTCGCGCCCCGCATTTTCAAGATGACGGGATTGGCTGCCAACGCCGCGTTGCTTCAATCCGTTGGCATCGGGGTAACGAATCTGATCTTCACGTTTGTCGGGCTCTGGCTGATTGATCGGCTCGGTCGGCGCACGCTGCTCTACATCGGATCGTTCGGATACATCGCATCACTCGGTCTGGTGGCGTGGGCATTCTTCACGGAGCATTTCAGCATCGTTCCGGTCTGCATCTTTGCCTTTATTGCGGCCCACGCGGTCGGCCAGGGCGCGGTGATCTGGGTGTTCATTTCGGAGATTTTTCCAAACCGCCATCGCGCGGAAGGACAGGCCCTCGGCAGCTTCACGCATTGGATCTTTGCCGCCTTGCTGACCACGTTCTTTCCGAAAATGGTCACCGCATTCCCGCCGGGATTCGTCTTTCTGTTCTTCTGCGGAATGATGGTTCTGCAGCTTCTTTGGGTGAAACTCATGGTGCCCGAAACCAAAGGCGTGCCGCTCGAACACATGCAAAAGAAGCTGGGGATCGAATGAGCGGGACTGCGCCGGTCGTGGTTGCGCTGGGTGAAGTCTTGTGGGATCGCTTTCCGACGGGCCCACGTTTCGGGGGCGCGCCGGCCAATTTCGCCAGCCACGCGGCAGCTCTCGGGGCAGACGTTACGCTCGTGAGCCGCGTGGGTGACGATGCACTTGGACGCCAGGCGCTTGACGAACTCGCCGCGCGGCGGGTGCGGACTCACCACATCAGCCAGGATGAGCATCGGCCCACCGGCACCGTGGAAGTAGCGCTCAATCCGGCGGGTGTTCCCAGTTACACCATCGCCCTCGAAACGGCGTGGGATAATTTGGTTTGGTCGGATGAGCTGGATGCTCTCGCGGCCGCAGCCGATGCCGTTTACTTTGGAACGCTGGGACAGCGCTCCGCGCCCGCGCGGCGCGTCATTCAACGTTTCGTCGCCGCGACGCCATCCACCGCTTTGCGCGTGCTTGATGTCAATTTGCGCGCGCCCTTTATCGACGAATCGGTCATCCGAGATTCGCTTGCCCTCGCCACGATATTGAAGCTTAGCGATGAAGAACTCGAAATCGTCAGCCGTGCCAGTAATCTCGATGGGCCGACCACCGAACGACTCGAGGAACTGCGTCGCCATTACGACCTGCGGTGCATCGCGCTCACCCGGGGACCGGGTGGCGCTCTGTTGATGAGCGAGGGTCAGACCAGCGATTTTCCCGGTGTACCCACAACGGTGAAGGACACGGTCGGCGCCGGCGATTCCTTTACCGCGGCGCTAACGCTCGGTCTTCTGCGCGGTGATCCACTCGATTCAATCAATCGCCACGCGTGTCGGATCGCCGCTTATGTTTGTTCCCAGGACGGTGCGACACCGACACTGCCCGACACGCTCACCCAACCATTCCGCCCATGAATCCAACCATCCGTATCCTTCTTCTCGCCTGTTATGCATTTCTTCTGCCCGCCGCCCGCGCAGCTGACGATTTGGTCGTCGCTGATTTCGAACAGGCCGACTATGGCGACTGGAAAGCGGCAGGCACCGCTTTTGGCACCAGACCCGCCCGCGGGACCCTGCCGGGGCAGATGGATGTCACCGGCTATGCGGGCAAAGGATTGGTGAATTCATTTCTCGGTGGCGACGACGCCACCGGTTCGCTCACCAGCCCACCTTTCAAGATCGAGCGGCGCGCGATTAACTTTCTCATTGGAGGAGGCGGATACGCCGGTGAGACGTGCGTCAATCTGATCGTGAATGGAAAGGTCGCACGCACTGCGACCGGACCCAATACGGTTCAGGGCGGCAGCGAAAAGCTGTCACCCCAGGGCTGGGATGTGTCGGATTTGGTTGGTCAGATGGCGGCGATTCAAATTGTCGATCAAAGAAAAGGCGGTTGGGGGCATATCAACGTCGATCAGATTGTTCAGTCCGACACGAAGACCGCAGTGATTCAGGATAATGTCGAGCGGGCGCTCACCGCGACCGCGCGCTATCTGCAACTGCCCGTCAAAACCGCCGCCCCCAAACGCAAAGTGACACTCAGTGTTGCGGGAAAGGGGGAACGCGCCTTCGACATCGAATTAGCGAATGAGGCCGCCGATGCTGATTGGTGGGCGTTTCTCGATTTGTCGGAGTGGCGGGGTCGGGAAGTAATCGTGCGCGTGGATAAACTGCCGGACAACTCAAGCGCTCTCGATGCCCTCGTCGTTAGCGATGACCTGAAGGACGTCGCCAGCATCTATCGGGAGCCGCGCCGTCCGCAGTTTCATTTCTCGTCCAAACGCGGCTGGCTCAATGATCCCAATGGGTTGGTCTTTCACGACGGAACGTATCATCTGTTCTATCAGCACAATCCGTTCGGCTGGGCTTGGGGCAATATGCACTGGGGACATGCAGTGAGTCCTGATCTGGTGCATTGGACGGAACTCGGTGATGCACTGCATCCAGACGAAATGGGTCCGATGTTCAGCGGCAGCGGAGTCGTCGATTGGAACAATAGCAGTGGCCTCGCCGTGGACGGGAAACCGCCTTTGGTGTTCTTTTACACGGCGGCAGGAAATCCCACGGTGCAATGCCTGGCCAGTAGCGCCGACGGCGGACGCACGCTGGTGAAGCTTCCGGGTAATCCAATATTGAAACAAATCACGGATGGAAATCGGGACCCGAAGGTGATCTGGCATGCGCCGACCAAGCAATGGATCATGACGCTCTACGTTGGTTACGAGGGAGTCGACAAGGATGCCAATGGCAAGCCGAAGCGCCGCGATACGATTCAATTCTTCAAGTCTTCAGACCTGAAAACCTGGACCTATTTGAGCGAGAACAGCGGTTACTTTGAATGTCCCGACTTTTTCGAACTGCCTTTGGATAGCAACGCCGATCAACGCAAATGGGTTCTCACCGCCGCCAATAGCGACTACCAGGTCGGTCGCTTTGACGGGAAGGTCTTTACGCCTGAAACGCCCATGCTCAAAGGCGTCCACGGTCGCGGCTTTTATGCCGCTCAGACTTACAGCGACATTCCCGCGGAAGACGGACGACGGATTCAGATCGGGTGGTTGCGCGCCGACAGCCCCGGCATGCCGTTCAATCAATGCATGAGCCTCCCCCTCGAACTTCGGCTCGTCTCCAAAAGCGACGGCCCGCGCCTGACGTGGACGCCAGTCAAGGAACTCGAAGGTTTGCGGGCGAAGACGAACGAGCTTGCGCTGGCCAAGCTCGCACCGGGGGATGCCAACCCGCTCGCGTCGATCCAGGCCGATCTGCTGGAACTCGAAGTCGAATGTGGCGACCACGCCGATGCCGAGAATCTGACCTTCAATCTGCGCGGACGAGTCGTGACCGTCGATTTGGAGAAGCGCGAAGTACGCAGCGGCGACATCGTCACCCCGCTCGCCTCCCAATCAGGCCCGATCAAATTGCACTTCTATTGCGATCGAACCACGATCGAGATCTTTGCCGACGACGGCCTCACCTACATAACCCTCCCTGCCCTGGCCGAGCCGGACGACCTCGGCTATTCGCTCAAGGCTGGCGGTGGCGAAGTGCGAGGACTAAAAGTCCGCGCCCACGAACTCCGCTCGGCCTGGTAAGGGTTCGCGGAAACCAGCAACGCCGCACTATTTTTTGCGCGAGTCGCTTTCCGCCACGATGGTGTGGATGGCGAAAAGCAGTGAGTTTTCCCCGGGAACATCGGAATCCAGCGACCAAATCATGATCCCGCCCAGCTCCTCCTCAATCGCATATCGCGTCTTGGCCTCGATCGTCGGGATGCCGTTATACCAAATGGTCTCGCCGACCTGATCAACACGTGCCGCATCAGGATAGGATTCGAGAATGGTTTTGTACGGATAGTCGCGCTTCCTGAACGCCTGGTTAAATCCGTAGCCGTAAAATGGAACGCCAAGCACCGCTTTCGATCGAGGCAGCCCGCGCTTCAGCCAGTAACTGACATTCGATCTGGCGAAATCGAAGGATGAATGCTGGCCCGGCGAGCCAGGATCCCAATAACCCGCGCCGTCATAGGCCATGATGTTGACGAAATCGAAATGCTCGAAAACGGAGTCCGGAACGTTCTTTCCACCGTAACCCTGGGAAAGTGCAGCGGTCAGTAGCTTTCCTGCCGGCTTCAGACATTTGGCCAGCGCTTCGACAAAGGCGCCGTAGTCCTCGTTGATTGACGGTCCTTCGATATCAACATCGAGTCCGTCGAACTGATGTTCGGTAACATAGTCCGCGAGTTTCCGGGCGAAAGCCCCGCGTTTCGCCAGGGACAACAAATCAAAGTAACGTGCTTTCAGCTTTGAATCGTCAGAGGCCGACCCGCCACCGAGGGAAATCAGGACCGGGATCTTCGCGGCATGCGCAGCCGAGATGAGTGCCTCATTTCGAGGATGAAAGGACAACTCGCCCTCATCATTGATCGGGTTTTCGAAAGCGACGTTGATGTGCGTGAGCTTTTCATACGGGATCGTTTTCGCGAAGGCTTCGAGGTCAATCCAGTTGGGGACATAGGCGACGACGCGAAACTCCGCCCACAGGGGTGATGACCCCAGAAGAAGGCAACTGAGGATAAAGATGACTCGTGAGATCATAACGGAAAATCGACGGCTGCGGAAGTTAACGGCAGAGAGAGCGTTTCGCGAAGCGCTGAAAAGACTGGATATGTTTCCGTCAAAAGCACTGGGTTCGTACGCCATGCCGGGTCTTCGAATCCGGGCGTCTCCTCCAACATCCGCAACGCCTAAGCGCCGAAGAACTCCGTGCGTCACGGCACCTGCTTCCGCCGCCGCCTTTCCAAAGAGCTGACGACTGCGGCTTGATCCTCGGGGTCGTCCTCTCAGCTCTTGTCCTGATCTTCCTCGGGAATCGGTCAGTGTGTTCTCAGGTGATCGATGCCTCGTAGATGCTCGAGATGGACGCATCCAGCGTTGCGTTAAACTCGGCGTTTGATTGCTGGGCCGAAAGCCCGGCGGGCAGCGCCCGTGAGACGCTGGCCACGACGCCGTGATTCTTGCGCAACCGCTCGTCGGCGTCCTCCAGTGTGTATCAGTGAATGCCGCGCGCGATACAGAGCGGAATGATGACGTAGACCAGCGTGTCGCGCACGAGGTAGTAGGTGGCTATGGCGGCGACGAACTTCCAACCGCGTTGCCGCAACAATTCGCGCAGGCCGTAGTGACGAACGATCCGAAGGCTGTCGATGACGACGCGGCGATAGAGGCGAAGCGGTGAGGAGACGATGGTGATCATGGCGGTAAGGGTGGAAGTTCAGAGCGGCTGGCGGTTTCACGGCGAAACTCGTTTGCGAATCACCAGCCGCTCGAAAGCGCATTGGCACTCCGCTGCGACGATGACGTTGCTCGAGGCGCCGCGCGGCGGCTGCACACGCAGCGGTGGCACGATGGATTTCCGGCGCGGGATGAACATTGGCACTTTCCGCCGATACTCTGCGTATTCCGGGTGAGAGGCCACGAGATCGCGCTCCTCCCAGCGGATTGCGAGGAGGATGTAAGCGGTGGTCGCGGCCGCGAAGACGAGGTGCGCGACGGTCATCGTCGGCGTCGCCCAGAAGATGGTGAACCAGCCGACGTAGAGAGGATGTCGCACGTGCCGGTAGAATACTGGTGTGCCGAATTTCAGCGCCGTATATTCGCGGCCGCGCAGATGCAACCAGACCTGGCGCAGTCCGAAGAGGTCGAAGTGATTGATTGCAAACGTCGAGCCGAGTAAGAGCACCCAACCGAGCGCGTAAGCAGTGTAGAGAGCGATCTTTCCGATCGGGTTATCGACCCGCCACACCGTCACTCCCATGGGTTGCCACAGTACGAAGAGCGCGATGAGTGCGAGATTGGAAAAGAGCACGTAGATACTGCGTTCCGCCGGCTCCGGCACGTAGCGCGTCCACCAGCTCTTGAAGGCTGGACGCGCCATCACGCTGTGCTGTACGGAGAACAGAGCGAGCAGGCCGAGGTTCACAAACAGCGCCTGCCAGAACGGCGCGTCCGCGGGAGCGTCGAGTGGACTTGGGGACAAGGAAATTGCCGAGGAATCCGGCGATGTAAGCGAAGACAGACGAAGAAGCCATGGCGTAGCTGGCAACGCCGTAGGCAAAGACCGCTACGCGATGAAGGATGGAGTACTTGGTTTTCATGGTGAATTTGGGCAGATCGGGTTAAGTGGCGTTAGTTTGATTAGTCAGGACGTGTGTCGCATGAGTCACGGCCGCACCGGCACGGAGGGCGGAGGCGACCATCGCGGCCTCGATCAATTCGACGTTGGTCGCCCCTGCCCGGCGCGCGTTCCCGCTGTGGATATCGATGCAGTAGGGGCACTGCGTGGTGAGCGCGACAGCCGACGGCGATCAGCTCCTTGTACTTTACGGGGATGGCTCCCGCGGCGACGGCCAGCCTTGTCGAAAGCCCAGAACGCCTTCATGACTTCCGGCGCGAGACTGTCCATTTGACTCAAATTGGCGAGGTTGTCTTTGTGAATACATAGGATTGGTTTTGCATTGAGCCGGGCCTCTTTGCAGAGCGCGTGCCAGCTTCCAGGCAACCGTCCTATCTCACTGCCCTCCAATGACTTGAGTTTCATCGTCCCATTCCGATTCCCCTTGCGAGATTTCGCGTTCCACGAAATTTCGTAAGACCTCGCTTGCGAAAATTCGCGAAGCCGACCCGGCCGCTTGACTCCCAGCGCTTTCATCCGCGACGCCATGGTCGAAGGGTTGATCCCGACCAACTGCGCCGCGCCCTGCCCGCCCGAGACGCGGCCAGTCGCAAGGCTCCAGCGCGCGCAGAAAATTGCGCCGCTCCATCTCCTCCAACTCCGCGTCGTGAATATGCGCTCGACCACCGTCGTCCGCCTCGCAAGTCTCCACGCGGGCGGCGCGGCTTCCGGCAGCGCCCGCGCCAGATTCATTCGCCCGGCGACCGCAGTGATAACCGCGCGCTCGATGACATTCTCGAGTTCGCGCACGTTGCCCGGCCAGGCGTAAGCCCTTGAGCCGCGCGACAAAGTCCGGCGTGAGCGGTTCGATCGACTTGCCGAGCCGCTGCGCAAACCGCTGCGCGAAAGCCTCCGCGAGCATCGGCATGATCCTCGGGGCGTTCGCGCAATGGCGGGAGTTGAATCGGGAACACATTCAGCCGGTAGAAAAGATCCTCGCGAAATTTGCCGTCTCCGAGCCTCGCGGCGCAGGTCGCGATTCGTCGCCGCCACCACGCGCACGTCCACCTTCACCGTGCGCCCGCTGCCCACCGGCTCGAACGTCCCTTCCTGCAAGCACGCGCAGCAACTTGGCCTGCAAGTCGAGCGGCAGTTCGCCGATCTCATCGAGGAAGATCGTGCCGCGATCCGCCAGCGCGAAACGGCCCTTCGCGCTTCTCGTCGCGCCGGTGAACGCGCCCTTCTCGTGGCCGAAGAATTCGCTCTCGATCAACTGCGCCGGGATCGCCGCGCAGTTGACCGTGATCATCGGCTCCTCGCGCCGCCGGCTGCCGGCGTGAATCGCGCGGGCGAACAGTTCCTTGCCCGTGCCCGTCTCGCCGGTCAGCAGCACCGTCGCATCCGTCGCCGCCACCTGCCGCACTTCCTCCAGCACCCGGCGCAGCGCCTTGCTTTGGCCGAGGATTTCGCCGCCCTGCAATTCCCGCAGTTCTTCGCGCAGATACTCCTTCTCGACTTCGAGCGAACGGATCCGCCGCTCGGCTTCGAGCCGGTCGTTCACATTGCGCAGCATCAGCGCGAAAAAATGCCGGCGCCCGGCATCGAAGCGCGAAAGCGTCGCTTCGGCGGAGAACTTCTCGCCGCCCACCCGCTGTTGCCTCAAGTCCGCCCGCGATCCACGCGGAGGCCGGACTGCTCGCGATCCAGTTCCGCCGCTAAGCGCCGCCAGCCGTTCGCCGCTGTCCGGCGTCAGGAAATCTCGGAAATCGAGACCCACGCGCGCGGCGCGATTCGCAGCCCAGCACCTTCTCCGCGGCGGGATTCAGCAGCGTCACCGCGAGTTCTTCGTCGAGCTCGATGATCGCGTCCATCGCGCCGTTTACGACGCGGCTCAGCTTCTCCTCGCTCTCTCGCACCGCCGCCTCGGCGCGCACGCGCCGCATCTCCGCCGAGGCACGTTCGGCGAAAATTTGGAACAGTGCGCGCGCCTTCGGGTTTTCCGGCATCGGCCGCCGGTCCACCACCGCCATGTGCCCGATGACCCGCCCGTCGGCATCCTTGAGCGGCATCCCGAGATAACTCACGAAGCCGCCCGCCTGGACATCCGGTGCCTGTGGGAAAAGATCGAGCAAGCGGTCGCGAAAATGCACCAGCTTTCCGGAGTCGATTACCCGCTCGCATGGTGTTCCCGAGATATCCACCTCGTAGTTCAGCACCCACTCGCCATCCATCCAGAAAGCCAGCGCGCGCAGCCGGCGCGTTTCCTCGACGTATTCCGTGATCCAAGCGCCGCACGTATCCAGCACCCGGCGCCAGCGTCTGGGCCAGCCCGGCAAAATAGCGCTCGCCTGTCTCCGCCGACGTGCTTTCCAAAATCGCCCAGAGCGCGCTGTCATCGGACGGTGCGGGCGCAGCAGTTTTTCTGGTCACGACGGCGGACATGGCTCTGAAGATAGCTTTTTCCCAAGCGTGGGCTGCTGCAATCGAAAACGCTTCGCACTATTCCGCGGTTGGGCTTTATCTTCGCCAGCGGAGGAGTCAGCGCTGCGCGTGTTCGTGCTTGTGAACGTGAGACGCTGGCATTCATTTGGAATCTGACTCGGGGCCACACAACCCTGCGCACCGTCATCCATGAAACGGAACCCTCTCATCGCCGTTGCCGCGACCGTTGGCGCGGTCATGGTCATTGTCATTGTCGCGCTATTCTCCCGGCAGTCGGAGCTCGAGGACGAGATCGCCCATATCCGTTCCGCGGTCGCGGCCACGCGAAACGCATCTGTGCTTCCCGCACAGCCAGTGAATCACGAGTCAGTTTTTCCGTCCGAGACGAGCCATATCGACGGAACCGAGCCAGCGGCATCCGATGATTCCGTCGCCGGGGAACGCGAGCGCCTGGCGGACCTCGAGCGCGTCGTCAACGGACACGCCGACCTCATCGAAAACCTCGTGGCCGAAAACGCCCGCATCGCGGAAGAGCGCCGCAGAGCATCGATGCGCGCTTGGGGACCCGAGCAGGCGGTTGGCCCACCGGACACATTGACCGCCGGCGATCAGACGTCCGCGTGGGCACCCGCGGTCGCGGATGGCGGCATCGAGTGGCTGGAGGCGGAATTTGAGAACGCTGCCGACCTGGCCAAAATCGTCGTCCGCCAGACAAGCAACCCCGGTTGCATCACGAAAGTCACCGCCATCGCGGCCGACGGCGCGGAGGTTCCAGTATGGACAGGCGTCGATCCGAGCACCGGCCAGGCCCTCGCGGATACACCATTTGCGGTGCCGGCCGGTATCAACGCGAATCGCGTGAAGGTGTATCTCGACACCTCAAAGGTAGCCGGCTGGGAGGAAATTGATGCGATGCAAATCGTCGGCCGCGACGGCACGGCGCAGTGGGCAAAGTCAGTGAACGCCAGCAGCACCTACGCGAGGAGCGGTCTGCCCTTTGGTGTCCAGACGGGGGGACCCACCATCTATTTCAACCAAAGCGGCGCGCCAAATTCGATCGACTCGGGCACCGCAGTCGTGATGCCGGTCCGCGGGCGCTGAATCTCAAACCATTCGACGCTGAGAACGCCATTGCGTTTAGAATTCGAGAACGATGAAGGGGTCGCGACAATATTCCCGCCGTCGGCGACGCGTCAGTCGATCGTCGAAAAGTCTCCGAGGGGGCGTCGGAAGGTGGCCTGAGCGGGCTTGATGACCAGGGTTTGCCTGGTCTTATCCACGCTTTTGGACATGGCGGCGACCGGAAGCGATACGACAAACAATCCGGCGCCAACCACCGTGGCGACGAACCAGAGGGGGCGAGCGATGACGACGTCAACGGCGATCGAATCGGCGCCGGAGTGACTGTCGTTGGCGAATGAATGGGTGGTGGTGACGAGGCTGAGCACGAGCAGCCAGACCACAAGGCAATGTCTTATCTTCATTTTCCAAATCTGGGAGAATTCATGATCTCCGTCGATGAGAATCAATCTGGAAAAACCGGGGGATCTCGCGGATACGGAAACACGCGCCTCACTCGGTGCAATTCTGCGAGAGAGGAAGGTCGCGGAGAGAATGGAAATGGGGCTGGGGCAGTTTCAAGCCGAGTGGGCGGACGGCGGATTGCCGGTCATCGTCACGCGCATATTTGATGCGCGACGATCTCCGACTCGCTTTACTTTGAGCGCCCGGAGACGCTACTGACCCCTCATGAACAGGAAGCTGACTTTTTTGCTGACCTTCCTGGTCGTGTTTCTCGACGCCGCAGCCGTGTCGGCGCAATTTCCCCGCGGGCCCGGTCGGGGGCGCGGGCGCGGGCAACGCTCGACGGATCGGGGCAATGTGCCGATGTGGGAACTGGCCCCGGGTTTCACCAAGGATTGTTTTACTTTTGTCCGGATCAAATACCGCTCGACGCAGGACCGGAGCAGCTATGCGTGGTGGACGGACTTCCCGGATGCGGACCTGAATCTTTCGTGGCGACTGCATGAGTTGACCTCGCTGCTCGTGGATCCATTGGGTAAAGTCATCGAACTGACGGACCCGGAACTTCGGCGCTATCCCTTCGCGTTCATGAGTGGAGTTCCCGCGATCATCATGGATGAAGTAGAAGTTCTGGCACTGCGCCGCTACCTGACGGGCGGAGGTTTCCTCATGGTGGATGATTTTTGGGGCGAGGCCCATTGGGATCATTTCTACACCGAGGTCATCAAACGCGTCTTCCCGGGTCGCGAACCGGAGGAACTGCCCATCGAACACCCAATCTTCCATTGCGTGTTCGATCTGAAAGAGAAGCCGCAGATTCCCAGTGTGTTTTTCGCCATGCGCAATCGCGGTTCAGGGATCACCTGGGAAGTCGAAGATGGAAAGACTCCGCACTATCGTGGGGTGTTCGATGACCAAAAGCGTCTGATGATGCTCATGTGCCACAACACGGATCTCGGCGACGGCTGGGAAGAGGAGGCGACGGATCCCTACTATTTTGCGAACTTTTCCGAACCCAAGGCGTATCCTCTCGGCATTAACATCATATTCTACGTCATGACGCATTGACCTCGATCGAGGCTGGCTGCCGGAGAGGCTCAATTCGAGACGCGGATTCGCCGCGCGGTGACTGCAACTTTCGAGCGGCCGGCTCGGTGTGTGGGACAGTGCGAGCCAGAATATCCTCACGGTCAGCGAATGGCGCCGAGCGTCTGGATTCACTTCGGGTGCAGTTCATCCTTTCCGCGCTCGTGCGAAATGTGGGATTCGTGAGGGCGAACGATCCTGTGTCCTTTCCGGCACCGATCGGACGCCATTTTGAACCCATCTGATTCATCCCCGAAAATTCGTGCCGGTGTCGCCGGCACCGGTAGCATCGGCCGAAACCACGCGCGCATTCTCGCCGAGCTGCCCGATTGCGAATTCACGGCCATTCACGACACAAATCCGGTCACGGCACGCGAGATGGCGGAAAAGCACGGCGCACGGGCTTGCGCGACGCTCGAGGAATTTGCCGCACTCATCGACGCGGCGACGATTGCGACGCCGACGCCATCGCATTTTCCCATCGCCAGTTTCCTGCTGGAAAAAGGCAAACACGTGCTGGTGGAAAAACCGATCACCGAAACTCCGGCGGACGCAGCGCGGCTGGCAGCCATGGCTTCGGAACGAAAGCTGGTGCTGCAGGTCGGCCACATCGAGCGCTTCAATCCCGCGTTGAGCGCGCTTGAAGCCCGGCTGAAGCAGCCGCGTTTCATTGAAGTCTCACGCCTGTCCCCCTACCCCGGCCGCAGCGTTGAGATTGGCGTGGTGCTTGATCTGATGATTCATGATCTCGAGATCGTCCTGCACCTGGTGCGATCGCCTGTCGCCAATGTCGATGCGGTAGGCGTCGCGGTTTTGAGCAAAGGGGAAGATATCGCCAATGCCCGGTTGCGCTTTGAAAATGGTTGCGTGGCCAACATTACCGCCAGCCGGATCAGCCAGGAAAAATTGCGCAAGATCCGCGTCTTTCAGTCGGATGCCTATCTGTCACTCGATTACCAAAACCAGGCGGGGTACCTGCTCCGTCTGGCGCGCGAGGACGAGAAGGAAAGTTCATTCATTGGCAAACTGCTCGGGGTGGCGACGGACGCGACGATCGTGACTGAGTTCGCAGGAAAGCGGATCGTGCGGGAAGCGGTCGAGGTGGAGAAAGGCGAGCCGCTCAAACGGGAACTGGCAGCATTTCTGGAATGCGCCCGAGTCGGTGCGGCGCCGAAAGTAGGCGGACTCGAAGCCACGGCCGCACTCGAACTCGCGCTCGATATCACGCGCCGGATCGCCGCGGTCACGCCGGTGACATGAGCAAATCCGCACGGCTTTATCTCGTCGCCGGCGAGGCCAGTGGCGACGCGCGCGGCGCGGAATTGATGCGGGCGCTGACCACCCTCGCACCTTCGACGCGTTTCGAGGGAGCCGGCGGACCGCAGATGAAAGAGCTGGCCACGGGCTCATTCCTGGACTGGGCCGACGAAGCGGTGGTGGGCCTTTGGGATGTGTTGAAAAAATACGGCTACTTCCGTCACCAATTCGCCCGGATACTCGACGAAATCCGGGCGAACCCGCCGGAGGCGCTGGTCCTGATCGATTATCCCGGCTTCAATCTGCGGCTGGCCCGGGCCGTGCGGAAGACGCTGCCGAAGCTCACGATCATCTTTTATATCAGCCCGCAGGTCTGGGCTTGGCATCGCAGCCGCATTCCCGCCATGGCGCGGACGCTGGATCTGATGCTCTGCATTTTTCCCTTCGAGAAGGAGCTGTATGAACAATCGGGTTTGAAGACGGAATTTGTCGGACATCCGTTGCTCGATTCACTCGCGGCGAAGCGGACTCCCGTCGCTCGGAACGAAGCGCTGGTGGCGTTGCTCCCCGGAAGTCGCGGGAAGGAAGTGCGCCGAATTTTTCCGACCATGATTGCCGCAGCGCAAGTGATGCACAAAGCCCGATCCGATTTGCGCTTCGAAGCGGCGGCAGCATCCGAAACGCTGGCCGAAGAAATGCGTGCTTCGGTGCATGGCCAGGGAGGCAGCGAGGAATTCTGCCGCGTGCAGGTGGGCTCCGCGCATCAACTGATGCAACGTGCCGCCGTCGGCATGGTCTGCTCCGGCACCGCCACGCTCGAAGCCGCTTACTTCGGCCTCCCGATGGTGATCCTCTACCAGGTCGCGTGGCTGACATACGTGATTGGGAAACGCCTCGTGCAGGTGGATTTTCTCGGCATGCCAAACCTGCTCGCGGGCCGGGAGATCGTGCGGGAATTCATCCAGGAGGAAGCAGTGCCGTCGGCGATCGGGGCCGAAATGTTGCGCATCCTTAATGACACCAGCGCTCGCGAGAAAATGCGCACGGATTTGGCCTCGGTCATCGAGATGCTGGGCGAACCCGGAGCCGGCCAACGCGCTGCCACCGCCATCGTGCAGGAACTCAAGCTCTCGACGGAATGATTCCATCAGCGCCATCTGCACAAGATGATATCGGGCCCCAAATGTGCCGGGCCGTCGTGCTGATAATCCTGCTGTTGTGCGCCGTGCGGAATCTGCCGTGGCATTTGGATTCGCTGGATCAAGCGAAGCAGGCGTACACGTCCTTCGAAATCGTCCACGGAGGTGATCCGCTCTATCAGCACACACCCAGCGGCAAGGTGGCCACCAAACCGCCACTGGTCGCCTGGATCTCGACGGCCCTGTACTTTCTCGCCGGCAGCCATGGTTGGGAATGGGCGTGGCGTCTTCCATCCATCGCCGCCATCCTTTACCTGCTGGCGTGTTTGTGGAAAGGTGGTCGGCTGCTCTCGGGGAACCAGGTGGGCGCGCTGCTGACCATCGGCGCGTTTGGATTGAATACATTTACCCCTCGCATGGCCACCGTTGTGCGGACGGACGCCGTCCTGACCGCCCTCATTTTCGCCCTGGGCTATCAGATCATGATCAAGCTCCACGGGAATCGGCAGTGGAGCACATCCGACCGATGGATCACCTTTGGAATCGTCCTCGCGGCGCTGATGACGAAGGGTCCGATCGTCTATATTTTCCTGCTTCCGGGATTGCTGGCCTATGCGTGGTTGAACCGGGGTCGAGTGGACGCGCCAAGCGCGTGGGCTGGTTGGTGGTGCTGGTTCACCCCGCTGGCTTTGTTCGGCCTCTGGGCGTGGGCCGGTATTGCGACGGTGCCCGACTTCCAAAAACAGGTTGTGGGTCACGAGTTTCTTGGCCGCATGACCACCGGAGAACACGCCGTGCACCACAATATGTCGCCCGGCTTCTACGCCCTGAATCTGCTGACGAAGGCATTTCCCTGGAGCCTTTTGTTGGGCGTTTTTATGTTCACGGTTACGCGCCACCGGCGATCGGCGTGGCGAAGCGACCCGGCATTGTTATGGCTCCTGTGCTGGACCTTCGGCGGACTGATCTTCATGGAACTCGTACCCTCGAAACGATTTGACCGGATCTTCCCCGTCGTTCCGCCCGCCTGTCTCCTGCTCGCGGGTCTGGCCAGGCATTTACCCGAAGGCCAATGGCGGGGGCAGTCCGTCCGGCGGCTCGCCATTTTTTGCACCGTCGTGGGAATAACGATTGCCACTGGGTACGCGGGTTGGCGCATCGTCGAATCGTTCCAGGGCGATGCGCGCGCGCTCGTGCGATTTGGCCAACAGGTCGCAACGGAAGTTGCGGATCGACACGATCAACTCGCGGTGGTGGCCGCCCGCGATGAGGGATTGCTGCTCTATTGCCAGCAACCTCGATTTACTTTGCGACGCGACGCGCTCGCCGCCTGGAAATTTGGCCGCATCACGTGGTTGGTGATCAGCGATCGGGAGCTCAAAAAAATTGCGGCCGAATTGGGCGGATTCACAACGCTGTCCACGGTCCAAAAACTCGAAGAAACGGACAGCGGCTACCATTTTTTGCAGCGCCTGCAGCCCGGTGACACGCCGGTTCCCAGCACGGGCAAACCGCGCAAATCCCAAGAGCAAGACAGCGGGCATTCCACCCGCTGAACGCGGGATTAAGCTGGGGTTGAAAGCACCGAGGAGAGACGCTCCTGCGTCATCTCTACAATCCGAACCAGCGCGCGCGGCGGCTGGAACCGAATTGATCCTTGTCGGCGCGGAGGGCGGCGGACGGCTCGTAATACGTTCCGGTCGGACCCTCGGGATCAGAAAAGAAGTCCACGTCCACGCGGCCGATCCGCCCGGCGCCGAACTCGATGTAACACGAACCGGTCCCTTTGTGAGTGATCGGAACTTCCTCGTTCCGCAGGCGGGCGATCAATGTGTTGGCCACGGCCCGGGCGGCACCCTCGGCGAAGACACCAGCCTTCGGTGTCCCTTGTCGGGCGCAATCGCCGACCGCGTAAACGTCTGGGAACCTGGTCTCGAGAGTCCGCGGGTTGACCGGCACGTAACCGTCCTCAGTCATGCCGCAGTCCTCGAGCATTTTCGGAGCGCGGATCGCCGGCACGCCGAGGAAAAGATCGTACGAGAACTCCTGGCCGTCGTCGAGGGTGACGACCCGGCGCTGGGTGTCCACCGACGTTAGTTCACGGTCAGCAACGAAGGTAATATTGCGTTCGGCAAACGCGTCCAGCAACGCCCGCGACGTTTCCGGGGATGGAGGCACCGGCGATTCGAGCGGAAGGATGAGCGTGATGTCGCAGGCGCTCCGGAGGCCGCGGGTTATGAGGTAGTCGTGCATCATCAATGCGGCTTCGCTGGGAGCGGGCGGACATTTGAACGGTGCGCCACCGACGGCGATGAGAACCCGGCCCTTGCTGAAAGTCTTGAGCATCTCGCCGAGTTTCGCCGCTCCCGCCAGAGTGTAGAACTCGGTGGCGTCCGCCATGCCCGGCGTCGCCGCGAAGTCGTAGTCAGCCCCGAGGGCGACGACCAGGAAATCCGCCTCGTGCGTTCCGCGATCGGTCATCACGCGTTTGGCGACGGGATCGACCGATGAGATCGTTTCCTGAAGAAAGCGCACGCCGGGCTTGAGAATATTCTTGTAGGGCAGCAGCACCCGGTCGCGCGTCGTGTGCCCGAACATGACGTCCAGCTTCGAAAAGCCGAAGTAGAAGGAGTCACCTTTGTCGATCAGCGTCACTTCAATGGCGTCGCCGAATGTCTCCGAGAGCATGGTGGTGAGTTCGAGCCCGCCAAAGCCGGCGCCCAGGACGAGAATGCGTTTTTTCATAGTTTGGCTAAACAATACTCATCTGACCGGACCCAAAGCTCCTAGCGAGGTAAATTCATTAACGGTGGCTCCGGGGCGGGGGCACATCTGGGTCTCGCTTCCTGCACGCATTTATCAACCGCCAGCCACCGAAACCATTTTTGTTGGCGATTCCAGCGGCGATCCCGCGGGTGTCAGCCCTGACGGCGAAACCATCCACACGGTAAGCAAGACCGAACGATAATGGGGGTAGCAGCGCGAGGAACGAACACCTGACGGCACCCGTGGTTGAACAAGCCCGGATTCTATCTGGACAACGCGGAGGATCGCCGCGGGCGATGCGCCATGATCAATCCGCTGGCAGCGAACAAGAAAAATGAACACGGCTCCGGAACCGTCGCGGGGCCAATGGTGACCACGAGACGATCCACCGGAACCCACTCCGAGTATGGTTGAGACGGGAGGCCGTATTTCGTGGTGAAGAGAGTCACATCGATCCCACTGAACCGATCCGCGTAAGGCGAACCATAGAGTGAAAAATCGCTCATCTGGGAAATCACGCGGAAATAGTCATCGTAATAAGCTTCGGTCTGCAGATCGTCGAAAAACAACCCGGGGTCAGTTCCCGCCGAAGGAGAGTTCTGAGTGAACCAGGAGTTTGAAAGTTGAAAGCGGTATTGGTTGTCCGGCGATGGGTCCGTATTTCCTGGAAAAGATGTCGTGCTGCCGGCCGCGCCACTCACCAGCGAAGCGGACAGAGAAGCGAGCAGAGTACTCTCCAATCCACTGCCCATCAATTCTCCGGAAATCGTGCCCGCTCCAACATGCAAAACCCCGCTATAAATGGTCACCGAAGCGGGGCTGTTCGTCGGCGTATCTGGGAAAATCGTGATGTTTCCGGAAACCGGAGTGCCCGGACCGGAATTCGTGTCCTGCACAACATTTTCAATGACGACGCCATAGTTGCCGCTCCCATCGTCCGTAATTCTCGCATCGGCCGTATATCCACCGTTGCCCGTGTAAGATAGCTTGAGGGTGCTCCGTTGACTTGGGTCGGGATTCTCCTGCTGGGAATAAAGCAAGCCAAGATAATTCCCAAATGTGGCATAACCACCCGTGGAGAACCCGCTCGGGCCGGCACCAACGGTGTAAGTTGAGGACGGACCCAGGATGCGCACCAACTTGTTGCTGTCATCGATAATTTCCGGGGCGGTTCCCGAGAAGGTTGATTGCAGCGCGCTGATGATGGAGTCGGTCGTGTTGGCACCAAACCCCGACGATTGAAGAAGGTTGGCCGAAGTGGCTCCTCCCGCCTGGTAGGAAGCCAGCGACAAGGGAAAACTGAAGTAATTGATGGCGGTGAGATCGGCGACATCGGCCTGAGCTCCCGTCGAAGTGATCTCCACCTGCATGAACTGATACTTGTCCGTCTGAAACGCCGGCGCCGCGATGGTGGGAAACGGATTAGTATCACCGAATCCGATATAGAGTGTCGCGGAATTGGCATAGGTGATATCCATGCCCTTGGAAGCGATATCGTTGGAGGCCAAATTCACCGCCGTGCTTTGTTGACTACTGAAGTTATCGAGCGTGACGGCCGTGCCATTGCCGTAGGTCACCTCGAATTTGTTCATTGGGTTAAGAACCGAACTGCTCTGCGCCCACATTAGCCAGACTTGGTCGTCGTGGTATTCTGACGCATAATTGTTCACAAAATCCAAAGTGAGCGCTTCGGATGGCTGGGGAATCAGGAAACACAGGACTGCCGTCGCCACTGAGATCCAACGCGCGTCGCGCGCGGAGCCGTTCGTTGCGTCGATCAATCGGGCGCAGCTCGCGTCGCGCGAGCAGTTGGACGTTGCGACACCGGTTTTCAAAAGAGACTTGGATAGAGGCACACTCGCGATGGGATGAGCGTTGGGTCGTGAGCACGCCACGTGCCTTGCGGGTGCTATTTGGCCAAACATGCGAGAGGTGCCACGAATGACGAACAGACCACGGGGGCAACGATTGGCGTCCATGTCGGGGGCCGTCAGAACCAGTGAAAACTCCTCCCCGCGGCCTTGCTTTCGCGATACCTACGCTTTGGCGGTGAGACTCGTGAGGCGCAGCTTTTTGTCGAAGTGCGTGGTGGCGATCTGAACGTGGTCCGGGTGCAGCGCGGCACCGAGCGCGGTGCTGGGCAGGCCAAAAACATGAAACGGCTTTTCCTCGCCTTCATTCCAAAACACGAGTTGTCCCTTCCCACCGCCGATGCAGCCGATCAGGAATCCTTCGGGATGATACATAAGTGTCCAGATCCTCTCGTTCGGATTTCCATCCGTGAGATGATTGCGCACCATCGTCCCGTTCTCCCAGTCGAAGCGCAGAGCCAACGGTTCCTGGACGTTGCCCAGTGGGTTGGTCGCTTTGTGCAGTCCGCCCGCGACCAGCCATTTCACGTCGGGACTGAAAACCATGGTGCGCACGCCGCCGTAGTGAACTTGCTGGCCGCCCTCGTAGGTGTGGAGCGCGGTGGCATCGAAGGTTCGGACGAGCGTGCCGCTCTCGACCTCCCATTGACGAATCTTCCCATCCAGATCGCCCGCGAGCACCCAGGTGCCACTGGGGTGAAAGGCCACGCTGTAAATGTCGCGCTCAGCGCCGGGGAAATCCCGCACCTTCGCCCCATCGGAAACATTCCAAAGCCGCAACACCCGGTCGTTCCCACCGCTGGCCAGCAACTTGCCATCCGGGCTGAGGGCGAGACTGCGAATCCAGCCGTCATGCGCTTTCACCTTGATCGCAGGTGTGGGCGCATCGGCAGCGGCGGGCCACCACATCAAGGTGTCATCCCACCCGCCGGAGATGAGCGTCTGACCATCCGCGGTCACCACCAGATCGCCGATCCAAGAATCGTGTCCGTCGAAAGTAGTACGTTTTCCGCCGTCCAATTCCCAACGATAGATCTTTCGATCTTCGCCCGTCGCGAAAACGAAACGCCCGGTGGGATCGAATCGACACGCCATGAGCGGCGCATCAGATGGAAGTTCGAGCGCGATATGCGCCTGCTTTGGGTCCGTCGGCATCAGGCCAGCAGTTCATCAATGGGTTCGAAGGCCGGATCAGCCATCGGCATTTTCTGTCCGGCCACCATGAAATTGCCGGTGCTCTTGAGATCGAGCGCACTCAGGTAGGTATGGAACAAATGACCACCATCGACCTGTCGATCGGTCACCTCCTGGCCCTCGGCGTTGGTGCCGCCAATGAGTGCACCGCGCTGGATGCGTGCTCCGCCAAGGCAGATCGACCATGCCTTGCTGAAGTGATCCCGACCGTAGAGCGGATTGATATTCGGGGTGCGCCCGAATTCGGAGAGCACCACGATGAGCGTGTGTTCGAGCAGCCCGCGATCCGCAAGATCGGCGACCAGCGTCGCGAATGGTCCGTCAAATTCGCCGAGTTGCTCGAAGTGAAAATTGAAATTCTCGCAATGCGTATCGTAGTTCGAATGTGTGACGCGCACATAGGTGATGCCCTGCTCGATAAGACGCCGCGCGAGGAGGCAGTGCCGGCCGAAATCGTGCGCGCCATAGCGTTCCTGGTCCTGGGCAGACTCTTTCGTAATGTCAAAGATCTCGCGCCTTTTCATTAGCTCGAGCCCTTGTTCATAGCTTTGCGTGTAGGCGTCCGTCTGAGCGGTGCGCCGTCGAACCGCGAACCGGTCGTTGACCTTTCGCCGCAGGTCATTGGCGCATTGGGACGACGCCTCGGCCAGGCTTTCCGGTCGTTCGGAAAACTGCGGAGGTTTGCCGCCACCCAGCGTGACGCTCCCATAGCGAGGACCGAGATAGGCAGAGTCTGCGTTGCGACCGCCACCGCCACCGGGCGAGATGACAATGTGCCCTGGAAGCGCGTCGGTGCCGTCGCGATCGAGCGCCTTGGCCACGACCGCGCCGAGGGCGGGATACTCGAGGGCCGGCGTTTTGCGGCGGCCGGTGGACATGATGTAATCACCTTTGCCATGATCATCCTCGTGCGTGTTGATGCTGCGGACGAGGGCGAGGTGGTGCATGACTTTCGCCGTCCTGGGGAGCAGCTCGGAAATGTGAATGCCGGGCACGGAAGTCGGGATGGCGCGAAATGGACCACCGGTCGAGGTGCCGGGTTTCGGATCCCAGCTTTCGAGCTGGGAGAGCCCGCCGGCCATGTTGATGACGATCATCCGCCGTTCGGTGCGCGTCATTTCCGCAGCAATCATGGGGGCGGTGAAGAGGCCGAAACTAGGCAGGGCCGCGGCCGCACCGGCCCCGGCAAGAGATCGAAAGAAATGCCTCCGGCTGACAATGTGTTCGAGCGTCTGACACGAGTAATCGCAGTTTTTCATGAGGATCGAGGTTGGTTAGTGGGCGAAACGAAATTCAGTCGAGGTCAGCAGCGCCCAGGCGAGGTCAGCCAAGGCCTCGGTCTTTTTCTCCGGCGGTCGCGCTGAAATTGTGGCCGCGAGTTCGGTCACTTCGGGACCGGCGGGAAGACGGGTCAGCGTGCTGAGGTAAAGTTCTTCTGCCATCGCCGTGGCGTCGGGCAGCGCAGCGATTCGTCCCGCAAGTCCGCCGACCCAACTGCGCAGAACCCCGGCATTCTCGAAATAAAGAGCCTGCTCGGGTGTGGCGAAGAAGTCGGTCTGCGGCGAAGCAGGTGCGCCGCCAAAACTCCGAATATATTGATCTTCATGGCCGCGAATTTTCTCGCGGAAGAGTCGCTCGATTCCCGCCGGGCGCTCAGCTCGTTTGGCAGGATAAGCCTTCTCAGCATCAGTGAGCGGATGCTTCTCATCCCATTCCGTGGCGGCTTGCGCCCTTTGCTGATCCAGGACGCCAGTCGCTTGCATGACCGACCAGCAAAGCTGTTCCGGAGAGAGCGGGGTCAGACCAGCAGCGGCGAAAGAAGTGCTCCAGGCGTTGGAAAGAGAATCGTGTGCCGCTTCGAGCGCCGCAGTCGTTTCGGTCGCGTTCGCGAGGGCGGCTGCCGCGGTTGCTTCGAGGGCGGGAATTTGCTGCTGCACAGCCGCAAGCTTAGTTTGGGCTTGCCCGGCGAGCGCTTGCGCATCGTTGAGATTCTTCGACGCGACCTCACACGACGCCTGCGCGTCGGCAATTGATTTCTCGATGGAAGCAACTTCTGCAGCCGCACTGTCGGCTTTCGTTTTCACCGCGTCGGCGGCGCTCTTGATTTCGGCGTCATCGGGAAATTTCGCCGCGGCTTCGGCAGCTTTGGTCGCGGCCTCGGCCAGGACATCTGCGGCCGGGCGCTTGGCGGTCATACCTTCTTTCGCCTTCACGGCAGCTTCGGTGGCGACCGCCAGGGCACTTTCCAGTTCAGCAATTCTTGCCGGTGCCGCGGTGGTCCGGTCGGTCAGCGCTTCGGCGTGCTGCTTCGCTTCCGCAAGCGCCGCAGCGGCTTGATCCGCGGCCGCCCGATTGGGAGCAGCGGCAGCCAGCGCCTGGTGCCACGCCAGCACGGCCTCCACTTCGCCCGCGAGCTGGGCAGTGTGCTTTGCCTTGATTCGTTCCTCCCGCTTTTGCACGGCGGCGGCATCGAGCACGGCCTGCTGATTGGTAATCTGTGTGCGCTGTTCGTCGAGAATTGCCTGCGCCGCGGCGACACCTTGTTGACTGGCCGCCAGCGCCTGGGATTTCGCTTCGAGATCCACCTTCCTGGCCTCCACCTCCTTTTCGACAGCGGGAATTTCATTCGCGGTCGCACTGGCTTTCGTTTCGAAGATCTTCGCAGCGCCCGCAAGGTCCACGGCCTCGGGAGCCCGGGTGATGGCCTCCTGAATCTTTGCGGCCGCCTCATTCAGCGCCCGTTGCCCATCATGTTTTGCGATCAGTGCTTCCTCGGATTTTTTGAGTTCTGCGCCAGCTCCATCGGCAGTCTTGGCCGCTTCCGCGACGGCTGTTTCTTTCTTTTGCAAATCCGCTTTGGCGGGTGCAGCCGCGCCGAGCACTGTCAACATCACCTTCCGCGACTGATCAAATGTGCTCTCCGCCGCACTCGCAGCTGAAGCAAGGACCGTCGTCTGTTGCTCTAGTTGCGGCAGAGTTTCTCGGGCGGATTGAACGACCTCCGTCGGGATCGGCGGCAGGTCAAGTGAACGCTGAAACGCCTGCGTGAGCGCGAGTTCGCGAATGAATGCCTTCATGTCGAAGTTCATCTCGGCCACGGCATTCGCCAGCAGACCAAGCAGCTCCGGCTCGGCCGCGGGATTGGCGGAATGATCCAGGTCCATCGGCTCGACGAGGCCGCGCCCAAAAACGATGCCCCAAAGCCGATTGGCGATGTTCCGGCGAAAGGCCGCGTTGTGGCCGTCTCCCAAGACGGCGGCGAGCTGCCCGCGCCGGCTGTATTTTGGAATCGGCCGCACGTTCTTGTCCTTATCGTTTGGAGCGATCGCCCATTGCTCGGCCGGCGCGATCGCAGGCTCTTCGATTTCGTTTTCGCCGGGGAGGCGTGGCTTCGTGTCATCACCGACTTTGGTAAAGACGGATGTAAACGAAACTTCACCCGACGCCTGTTCGCCAACGACACCCGGCTTGTTTGGATCGGGCCGAAAGAGGTACGTGCGGTTGAAAAATGCCTGAATACCCGCGTAATCGCGCTGTGCAAAATCATCGATCTTTGGATGGTCGTGGCATTGAGCGCAGCCGAGATCGCGTCCGAGGAGCAGGCGCGCGGTGTCGCGAGTGAGGGCGCTCGGATCCGCTTCGCGCTCGAGCACCCACCGAGCGGCACCCCGGGTGGTTTCGTCCGCTCCATCATTAATCAGCATCTCCCGCACGAGTTGTGTCCACGGCTTTCCTTCGGCGATGGACGTCTCGAGATACTCTCTCCAGGGCAGCGCTTTGACATGCGTTTCACCCCGCCGCTCCATGAGCATCACGTCCAATTGCACTGCCAGGAAACGCGTAAACTGCGGGTTCGCAACCAGTGTATCAATCAGCCGGGCACGTTTGTCCGGAGCGGAATCGGCGAAGAAAGCGCGCGCCTGGACGGAGGTGGGTACGACGCCGTGCAGGGTTAAATAGGCGCGCCGCAAAAAGTCGGCATCTGTGGCCAGCGGCGCCTGCCCCGCTGGATGTGCCGCGGCGAGCGACGCATCGATTTGTTCATGCAAGACCGCCGCGGATACCGGCGCTGCGCGAGAAAGCAGCAGACCAGTGATGAGAGACGCGACGACCGCCAGGCGGTTCCGGATTTGGAACCGTGAAGCACGAGAGCAAGTGACGGATGGTTGGGGCACGGATGCGAGGTCCCCGCAAGGATCTTGCACTGTTAAGAGCAGGCGGGCGGGAACGACTTAGGTGAAATTTTCGTGCCGGGCGGCAGGCAGCCGGATATAGGCCTCACATCCACCACCGCCGATCGCAGGTTCGCGCGGGTTCGAACATCCCGAGACCCCGCTGGAGGCAGTGACGACGCGGAACGGGTGCCGCGGCTGACGGCGACAATTCGTCCGCTACTCACGAAGCCATCGAACTCAGCGCTGCTTCGCATCACGGCAGGAGAACAGAATGAGCGAAGCAGCTTAAATCAAAGGACAGGTTGCCTCGACCGCTCGGATGAGATGCGTTCCTCTGCGCCGTCGCTTGATCGCCGCCGCGCCGAACCAACTCCCCAGCAGGACTCCGGCAGTTGGCTCGGGCACCGGGAAAATGTCCGTGTAGCCGGAGCGGAAGGACGAGGTGATCAGGTTCCCGTAGTTGGCATCGTCCACGGACTGCCAGAAGTTGCCGTCCCAAACCTGCAGCGCAGTGCTTCCGAGATAGGTCCGCAGATTGTCGAAGGCGGTGTAGTTCCCCTCGAGTTTCAGCAGCTTGTCTGGCGCCAGGCGAAAAGCGGTGGCTGAAAACTCCGCGGTGTTCTCGAGTTGCAGCGTGTTGTCCGCATTACCTGTGATCGACCCGATATAGACTTCGGTCGCCTTCAGAATGCCGTCGATCCGCAGAGTATTGCCGTTGGAGCCGGCATTTTTGCCAATGAACACCGCCTGGCCGGCCTCGATGACATTGGCCGTATCTCCCTGACCCAAGCTGACGAGATTTCCGTCTGTCGCCTCGCCAACGATCCAGTCGCCCCGCGAGATGAAACTGAGGCCGCCGATGCTCCGGATTGCATTCCCTGCATCCAGCCGCGTGACGGAACTTACACTGCCGGAGTAGGCCCGGCCAATCGCGTCCGTCTGGGCATTGCCCCGCGGCGACCCGATCACAAACCTGTCTCCATCCAAAGCCACCGGCTCGCCGAAGGCATCGTTTGCCGTGCCTCCCGAGGCGGTGAGCTTGACACTTTCGAAGATCGTTCCCGTGGCCGAATCCAGGCCCGTGAAAAAGTAAGCCGAACCCTGATTTGAATTCGTCCCGACGTCGTCCCCGCTGGCTCCGATCAGAGCGGCATTTCCGGAAAGGCTGACTCCGCGAGGCTGGATGGCTACGCTGAAGTGATCGTTGGGCAGGCCATCGCTGGCGACGAGTTTTACGCTCTCGGTGATCGCGCCAGTGGTGGTATCCACGTTTCGGAACGCGTAGGCCGAGCCACGGCCCAGGCTGTCGTCAGTCCGGGCACCGATGAGACCGATGTTTCCCGACACGCCCGCTGATTCGCCGAACCGGGTGAATTGTGCGCCACCTGACGCCACCAATGTGGCGGCCTGAGTCGGATGAACCAGCATGAGCAACGCCACGCCAATGGAGTGGCTTCATGGATGCTTTCATGGATGTTGCGATTTTCGCGGTATGGCAGTGTCTCCCGCGCGGGGGGAGCGTTTACGAACGAGGAACAGCGTGCCGAGGCCCAGGCAGAGCAACGGCGAGGAGCCGGGCTCGGGGACGGCGGTGACGGTGAAGGCGAGGGCCGTCGCACCGACAACAAATTTTCCTTCCATCCCGGTGAAGTTGAAGTCCTTTGGCGCGAAGCCTTGGACGCTGCCGAAGCGGACAAGGTCGTAGCTCTGCCCGACCGTGGCCCCGAAGTTCACGACATCGAACGTAAAGGCACCCCCGCTCGTGTCGCCCCGAATGAGGGAGCCGTTAATCTGAAGTAAATCGCTGCCGGCTTGATCTGGGCCGAGGGCGAGACGGATAATGCTGCCGCTGTCCCACATCAGATCGTCCTGCAGCGTGAGCGTCACCGGATCGCCCGGCGCGATCACGCCGCCGGGCTGGAGCATGACGGGACCGGCGATGAAGCCGCTGCCGCTCAGGGTGCCGCCGAGCTGAACGATCACCGGGCCCGTGCCGGTCGCAGATCCGCTGAGGTTTCCGGCGATGAGTTTGCCGCTCTGGTCATTGACGCCATCGCCGATCAAAGTGCCGCCGGTGTAGATGCTCGCGCCCGAGAGCGTGAGCGCGCCGGATCCGATGACGGTGAGCGAACCGCCCGTGTCCATAGACAATAGACCGCCATCGCGGATGATGCCGGAAAAATCGCTGCTCAGGTTGTTGCCGCCGACGCGGAGATTCTTGCTGCCGAGTATCACGAGGCCCGCGCCTTCGATCGAGCCTAAGGTCGTGCCGGCGCTCGTCAACTCGCTGATGTCCAGTTCGCCTCCGGGAAAGCCGGGGCCTCCCGCGAGGATGGCCTTGGCAAGGCCACCGCTGCTGTTGCCAAGGAATACGATGCGCCCGCCGCCGCCGCCGCTGCTGCCGCTGCCGGCCGTGAGCGTGGCGGCGTCGGCGGTGGCATCGGAAAAGTATACTCCTCCGGCCACGCCGACGGGGACCATCGCACCCTCGGCGATGAGGTTTGCGGTACCGGCGCTGGTGCCGCTTTCGAACGCGGTGATGCCGGCGCCGGCTCCAGCCTTGGCGGTGCCGACGTTCGTGATGGTGCTCGCTCCGGCGGAGGACGCGTCCGAGAAAGTCACCTGTCCACCCCGCGCTCCGACGACTTCGCCGCTGGTGTTGCGGATGTTTGCACTGCCGGCGGTGGAGGAGCCGAAGAAGTGCGTGGAGCCGCCGTTCCCGCCGCTGCCCGTGGCGCTTTGGTTGGTGATCTCCGCCGCACCTGCCGTGGCGGACTCTCGAAATTCAACTGCTCCGCCGGCCGTCCCCGTGGAGCCGCTGCCGCGATTGACGATCGTCGCGCCCTCCGCGGATGCGGCATCCCGGAAAGACGCGGTCCCTGGGAACGCGCCAGCAAAGGTGGCCGGATAGTTCGTGATGGTGGCCGCGCCCGCGTCCGAGTTGTCGAAAAAATTCGCCCGCCCGCCTGCCGCGTCGGCGAAGTAGCCGCCCCCGTTATCGATCGTCGCCTGTCCGGCCGTGGAGTTCGCGTAGAAGGAAACTTCGCCGCCACCATTGGCCCCGGCTTGTCCCGCGCCTTCGTTGGCGATCATCCCACTGGCAGCCGTCGCGGTGCCCTGGAACTGCGCCCTTCCGCCATGGCCTCCGGCGCCGGGCGAGGCGTTATTTGAAAGGAACGCCGAGCCGAGGGTGCTTGCGTCATCGAAAATCGTGAGTCCGAAAACGAGGCCGGGCGAGCTGTAGTTGAAGATCGGGGTCGTGCCTGCGGAACCGGCTCCGCTGAAGACCAGCGAACTGGTCGGCGAGGGCAGCACGTAAGCCGCGCCCGTTCCGAGCGGCCCACCGATGCCGAGACCCTGCCCGCTCGGACTCGTCACCACCAACGTCCCAGCCGTGACGAGAGTGAGGCCGGTGTAGGTGTTCGCGCCGGAGAGCGTGAGCGTGCCCGTCCCGACTTTGCTCAACGAGCCGGCGATGCCGTTGACGAGACCGCCGTCGCGGATCACGCCGGAGAATTCCGTGCTCAGATTGTTTCCGCCCACCGTCAGGCGTTTACTCCCGAGGCTCACGCGGCCGCCGCCTTCGATCGAGCCGAGGTCCATCCCGAAGTCACTCAGCAGGCTGAGGTCCAGCTCACCGGGCGAGAGCCCCGCACCGCCTTCGAGGATCGCCCGCGCGGTGCCGCCATCGCTCGTGTTACTGAAATAGACGACTCCGCCGGGCGCCGCACCGACGCCCGCCTCGGCGTAAAGCGTGGCGCGATCCGCGGTCGCGGTGTCGAAGAAGCGGGCGTAGCCGCTGCCCGCTCCCTCCACGGTCGCGCCCCGGCTGCGGATCACGCTCTGGCTGGCGGTGGCGTTGTTGAAGAACCAGGTAAAGCCTCCGACGGCATCGGCCACCGTCCCGGCGAGATTGAAGAAGGACGCCGTGCCGGCGTTGGTTCCCGAACTGAAAATCGTGGCCCCGCCGTCGGTCAGCGGCAGCGCGGCTCCTTCATTCGTGATGGCCGCCGCGCTCGCGGAGGATGTGCCATCGAAACTCAGCGTGCCGCCATAACCTCCGGCCGCCTGGCCGGCCTGGTTGGTGAACGTCGCGGTGCCGGCGTTCGCGGTGCCGGTGAAGTTCGTCCGGCCACCGACGCGCCCGGCGACCAACCCGCCCTCATTGGTGATCGTCGCGCGATCCGCGGTGACCGTTTTGCCGATGATGTTGCCGAGGAAGATCGTGGTGCCCGAGCCGCCACTGAGGGTGGTCGGGCTGCGATTGACGATCACCGCCTGCCCGCCGCTGGCCCCTTCGCTGAACCGCGTCGAGCCGCCAGCCAGGGCTGGATCCGAGCCGAAGGCGCTGCCTTCATTCGTGAACGTCGCGGTGCCGGCGGTGGAGGAGGCGAAGAACTGCGTGAAGCCGCCGTTCGCTCCGCCGAGCTTGGCGCCCTCGTTGGTGATCGTCGCGTTTTGCGCCGTGGCGCTGACGAGGAACGTCGTCCCGCCGCCGCTGGCACCCGAAGCCCTGCCACCTTGATTGATGATGGTGGCATTCTCCGCTCGCGAAGTGTCGTTGAAGAGCAGGCGGCCGGTCGTGAAGGCATTGCCGTTGACGGCGGCCGAGCCCTCGTTGGTGAAAACGGCCGTCCCGGCGCGGCTCGCATTCGCGAAGAACATCGACCCGCCGTCGCCGGCCGCCGCGTTTGTGAACACCCCGCTGCCCGCGCTGGCTGTGTTGAAGAACCCGGTCTGTCCGCCGCGGGCACCCGCGATCGTGGCGCCCGCGTTGGTCACCGTGGCGCTGCCGGCGGTGGCGTCGTTGTAGAAGGAGGTGAGGCCTCCGTTGGTATTGTCCGCTGTTCCCGGCAGGTTGAAGAGTGTGCTGCCGCCGGCCGAGGCGAAGTTGGAGAAGGTAGTTTTGCCGACCGCCCCGCCGCCGGCCGCGGCCCCGCGGTTGGAGATCGAGGCAGAATCAGCCGAGGAATTTTCGTAAAAGAGCACCTGCCCTCCGCTCGGGCCGCTCACCCCGGAGCCATTGTTTTGAAGAACAGCGTTGCCCGCCCGCGAGGTCGCGTAAAATTCCGTGTAGCCACCGAACCCGCCGGCCACAATCGAGGCGCTGTTCGTGATGTTCGCCGCCGCCGCGGTCGCCGACGAACGGAAGGTGGTCTGGCCGACATACGCCGCGATACTGCCGGCATTGGTGATGGCGACCGCCCCGGCGGACGCATTCAGCGAGAAGCGCAGTTCGGCGACGCCGACGTTTTGCACGAGAACCGGCCCGCTGCCGAGGCCCAGCCCGTTGACGTTCGTGATCCGCAACACGCCGCCGAAGACGACGGTCCCGCCGGTGTAACTGCTGTCGCCGGAAAGTTCCTGCGTCGCGAGGCCGCCTTTGAAAAGCCGCCCGCCCACGCCGCCGCTCAGCCCGCCATCGCTGATGCTGCCGCGAAAGACTGCGCCCTCGACATCGCCGGCGATCGTCAGGCGCCGGCTCCCGAGGAAGACGTTGCCGTCGCCCTCGATCGAGCCGATGGAAGTGCCGTCCACAGTCAATCCGCTCACGTCGAGCCGGCCATCGTTCACATCACCGGCGCCGAGGATCACGCGCGCGAAATCGCCGCTGCTTGCGCCATCGAATTGAATCAAGCCGCCGAGCCCGCCGTTCGTGCCGCCTTCCGCGGTCAACGTGGCCGTGCCCGCCCGCCCGCTGCCGGTGAAGCGCGTCAAGCCGCCACCGGCATTCGCCACCGTGCCGCCCTGGCTCGTGATCGTGCTGGTGCCCGCGCTGGCGGTGCCAAAGACCGCCGTGCTACCACCCGCCAGCCCACCACCCGCCGCGCCGAAGTTGATGATCGTCGCGTTCTCCAGATCGGCCGAATCGCGGACAAAGATCCGCCCGGCCCCGACGCCGGTGGTATCGAACGGCGGCAAGACGGGATCGAGGAAAGCCGCGCCCGCATTTTCAATTGTGATGCTGCCGCCGCGGCTGTTCGCCCCGAAGATCGTGAGGCCGCCATACCCCAGGTCCGCGGTATTGGCCAGGTTCGTGATGTGCGCCGTCCCGCCGGTCGCCGTGCCGAAAAACTGGACCACACCGCCATCCCCGAGATTACTGTTCCCGCCGAAGTTCGTGACGACCACCGCGCCAGCCGAGGCATTGCCTTCAAAACTCAAATAGCTCGTCTGCGTCGCGAGCACTGAGACTGGTCCCGTGCCGAGCCCGAGGCCGGCCGCATTCAGAACGGTGATCTGGCCGTTCGTCACCGTGGTGCCGCCGCTGTAGCTGTTCGCGGCGCTGAGGATGAGCGTGCCGTCGCCATCTTTATTCAGCACACCGCCGGCGAGCGGCGCGTTGATCGTCGCTGTCCCGCCTGCATCCACGCGCACCTCGGTCGCGACGCCCGCGAGCGTGAGGGAAAGTCCCGCGCCCGCATTCACCACATAGCCGCTGGTGCTGAAGCGCAGCCCGGTCGCGCTCACGTTTTCGCCGAGCGTCACCGTCCCCGCCGCTCCGCTGAAGATCGCACCCTTGGATCCCCACGATTGATTCACTGCGCCGAGGGAGTCCGTCCAATTCGTCGCCGCATTCGTCCACGTCCCGGTGCCGCCATTGACCGCGCCATTGGCGGTCAGATTCGGGCCGTCCCAATAGAGCAGATCGTTGTTGATCACCGGCCCGGCGCCGAGAGTCGCGTTGCCGAGAATGAGCCCGAGGCGGAAGCTGTCGCCCGCGACGTGCGACGTGGTCTCGAGGGTGAAAGCGAGGTCGAGATTGCCGGAGACGCCGGTATTAATCTGGCCGAAATCGAGCGTCGTCCCGTCAAAGAACGAGACCGCCGTCGTCAGCGAAGTGAACGTCATGTCGAAGACCGAGACGAACTCGCGCGTGATGCGGAGGCGCAGCGTGTCGAAGCCATTACCCGTCGCCTCCAAGTCGAGGAATCCGGCGAGCAAATGCTGCGTGCTCGTGAGCTGGGCGAGGTCGATGCCGAGCGTGAAGGAGCTGGAGAAAGTGCGCGCCGCGCCGGTGTCGTCCGCGGCATAGGCGCTGCCGAAGGTCGCCAGCCCGAGGATGTCGCTCACCGGCCCCGGACCAGCGACGCCGCCGGGGACGTTGAAGTTTGCATGCACGTCGGGATGGCCATTAAGCGCGGCTTCGGCGTCGCTGGCCGTGGGGAGCGCGGTGAAGTAACTGGCTGATTGCAGTCCGGCGGCGGGGGCGGCACCGGGGTCGGGACCGCCAATGGAGAACCGCGCTTCCGTGATCGTGGTGCCGCCGGCAGGGGCGCGGGCGTCCACGTTGAGGGAGGTGATGATCGCTCCGCCATTCGAGTTCGCCACGGCCCGCGCCAGGCCGCTCCCCCCGCGCACCGTCGCTCGCGCCTGTCCGGCTCCGGCCAGGCGGCCACTAAAACCGCTCCCGCCGTTGGCCGTCGCCGTGGCATTGACGCGTCCGAGGCCGATCGCGGTGGCATTCGCGAAGGCATCGCCGCTGCGCCCCTGGACTGCGGCACCGACGGCAAATCCACCCGTTCCACCGGCCGCGTTCGACGTGGCGCCGACATCGGAGGTGCCCGCGCCGGAGGCATACGCCGTGGAGTTTGCGGTGCCTCCATGACCGAGAATTCCCGATCCGGTGCTGACGCCGGCGACGCCGCCGGTGGCGTTGTCGTTCGCCGTCGCCGGGCTGTCGCCTTGAGCGATGGCGGTGGAAACGCTCGTCGCGTTGCCGCCGTGGCCGCCGAAGCTGCTGGTGCCGCCGCTCGCTCCGTTGGCTCCTCCGCCGGTGGCCGCGCCACTCGCCTGGGTATTGTGGCTGTCGCCCGTGCTGCGCGCCGTCGCAGTGCTGGTGGCGCCGCCGCCACTGCCCGCATTCGCGCCTCCGTTGCCTGATCCGCCGCCGCCGCCCCGCACGTCGGTCCGCGCCCAGGTGAAACCGCCACTATTCGTCGCCTCGCTGATCGCGTTCGCGGAACCACCATCCGGGGCGCTGCCCGTGGTGAATGTCTTGGTGCCACTGAGACCACCGAACGCTTCCGCGGTGACAATCAGCGAACTCGCGCTTTTCGTGCGGCTCAGGGAACTGGCCGCGCTGCCGCCCGCGCCGGCGCTGCCGGAAGTCGCGGAACCGCCGGTGCCGGCCCGCGCCGTCTGCTGGAGCGTGATCGGGCCGGCGCTGTCGGCGTCCACGCGATCCAGCAAAGACGGTCCAAAGCCGGCACCCGCATTTCCGTTGCTGTTCACAGCGCTGCCGCCGGTCCCGCCCGTCGCCACGCCGGTCGCGCCGGCATTGACGCCATCCGTCGAGGTCGCCAGGAGCAAACCCAAGTCCGCGCTGCCACCATTGCCGGCATCGCCGCCCAAATCCGCCTGCCCGCCCGCGCCACCGATGACGTTCGCGACTCCGACGGCAAACGACGTATTGCTCAAGGTGAAGGTGGCCGTCGCCGCGCCGCCGACCCGACCCGCAGTGCCACCGATGCCACGTCCGCCCGCGCCGCCGGTCGCGTTCAAGGTCGCGCCGAGGCTGCCGCCGCCGGGATTGCTGGCGGTAAGCGTGGACGCAGCGGAACCAGCCGCTCCCGCGAGCGTGCCCAGAGCGCCCGTTCCCTGGCCGCCCGCGCCGCCCGTGGCTGTCTGCGTGAGGGTGAGCTGGCCGGCGGTCGATCCGCTCACGCGGTTCGTCATGACCGCGTCGCCCCCGGCACCCGCCGTGGCTCCGCCGGAACCCGTGCCGCCGGCGCCACCCGTCTGGCTGGCGGTCACGTTGACGCCGCCGCCGCCCGACGAAGCGCCCGACGCCGTGGCCTGACCGGTGCCGCCATTTCCGCCGAAATTGCCAGCGCCGAGGCCCCCTCCTCCAGCCCCGCCAATGGCGCTGAGCCCGATCCCGACGGCGTTGTTCCCTGCGTTGCCCGCCGTGCCAGTCGTCGTCGCGTTACCGCCATTTCCGCCGCTGCCCGTCCCGGTGCCGAGAACGCTGCCGCCGATGCCGCCCTGCGCGAGCGTGCTCGCCGAGGCGGTGCCGCTGCCTGCCGTCGTGGCGGTGACGTTCGCCACGGCATTGCCGCCATTTCCGCCCTGGCGATTCACGCTCCCGTTGCCGATCGCTCCGCCATTTCCGCCGGTGGCGAAAATCGCCGCGCGAGAGAGATTCGTCGCGCCCGAGGCCGTCGCGTTGGCCGTCCCCGTGGCGTTGCCGCCGAGCGCGCCATCCGCCCCGAAAAAGCCGCTGCCGCCGGTCCCGCCCGTGGCGGTCGTCGTCACCCACGCGCGGCCCACATCGTTGGTTGCATCGGCGAAACTGACCGCAGTGCCGCCGTTCTGATTCGTTCCCGTCGGCCCCGTGTGATCGCCGCCGCTGCCCGCCGTCGCCGCCACATCAAGCGTCAAACCGGAGAACCCGCTCAGACCCGTCTTGCTGCGGGTCAGCGAACTCGTTGCGTCGCCGGCGCTGCCCGGATTGAAGGTGGACGAGCCGCCGCTGCCCGCGGTGATCACCTGGGTGAGCGTCACGCTGCCGCCGCCCCCGGTGCTGTCTCCATCGATCCCATCCACGACGCTCACCGAGGCGCCCGAGCCACCGACCCCGGTGCCGAGTCCGGACGTATTGCCGCCCGAACCTCCGGTCAGAAATCCGCCCACGACGACGTCCGCATTCGGCGCCAGCGACATCGCGTAAACCGTCCCGAGCGACACGGCTCCACCCTGTCCACCGTTCCCCGCCAATTGATCGCTGAACAGCGCATTGCCCGCACCTCCCGAACCGCCCGTCGCCCGCACCGTGAGCGTTGCCGCGCCGCCGGAATTCGCCGAAGTGCCGCTGGCCGTGGCCGCGCCGCCATTGCTTCCATTTCCGGTGGCGCCCGGCGTGCCCGCCCCGGTCTTGCCTCCTCCCGTGCCGCCCGCTCCCCCGGCGCCACCATTCGCCGTCACATCGGCGTTCGCCGTTCCCGTCACGTTTGTGGAAGTGTTCGCCTGCGCGGTGGCATTCCCGCCCGCACCACCGTTTCCTCCGTTGCCACCACTCGCGGCTCCCGCCCCCACGCCATTTCCACCCGTCCCGCCCTTGCCGCCCGCACCGCCGATGGCGCTGGCCGTATTCTGAAGGTCGGCGGAGGTCGCATTCGCATTGGCGTTATTGCCAGTGCCGCCGGTGCCGCCCGCGCCGCCGGGATTACCATTGGCGCCGGTCACTCCGGTCGCCGCGGCCGGCTGATGATCGATGATGGTGGCCGCTTCGAGCAGCGGCCCGATCTCTACGGCGGCGAGAAGTGTCAGGAGAGAGAAGAGAAGAGGTTTCATCGTTTGCGTTGTTTTGGATTGGGTATCGATCAAGGCACCAGCGGGCTTGCCGCGACCTGCTGACGGTGGTCAGCGGGCACGACGGGGCCGGACAAATTGCCGCTGCCGCGACGCCGACGCATAGTCGCCGCCACGCCGAGGCAACCCAAAAGCATGACAGCGGTGCCTGGCTCGGGCACGGGCGAGACTTCCGTGTAGCCCGCGGTGAAGAACGAGGTGATCAATCCCGCCTGATTGCCGCTGTCCACGAACTGCCAGAGGTTGCCGTCCCACACCTGCAGCTCAGTGCTACCGAGATAGGTCCGCAGATTGTCGAAGGCGGTGTAGTTCCCTTCGATTTTCAGGAGATTGTCCGGCGCCAGGCGAAACGCGGCGGCTTCAAAATCGGCGGTGTTCTCGAGTTGCAGCGTGTTGTCCGCATTGCCGGCGACTGACCCGATATAGACTTCGGTCGCCTTCAGAATGCCGTCGATCCGCAGCGTATTACCGTCGGAGCCGGCATTTTTTCCAATGAACACCGCGTGGCCGGCGTCGACGACTCTAGCCGTATCACCAGCTCCGAGCGTTAGACGATTTTCATCGGTCGTCTCGCCGACAATCCAATCGATGTGGGAGGTAAAACTAATCCGTTCGATGAGCCGGCTTGCGTTGCCCCCGTCAAGGGTGGTGAGGGAACTAATCGTTCCGGTATAGGCTTTGCCCGAAAATGTCGCGAGGCCATCTGCTCCATCCGATCCAACTAGAAAGCGGTCGCCCTCCAGGCTCACTGACTCGCCGAAATAGCCTTGAGCCCGGCCTACGGAAGCGGTGAATTCGACGCTCTCCGTGACGGTGCCGGAAAGCGTGTCCAGGCCGAGGAATAAATAGACAGCACCCTGGTTGGTGTTGGCCCCCACTTGATGCCCGATAGCCCCGATCAGGCCGACGGTCCCCGACACGCTGACGGATTTGCCGAATTGTTCCTGCTCGGCGACGGGGTCGCTGGCGAGGAGCTTGGCGCTTTCGGTGATCGTGGCAGTGGCCGTGTCCAGATTGCGGAAAACGTAAGCCGCGCCGGTGCCAACGTTCCCTTTCAGAAAGGCGCCGACGAGGGCGATGTTGCCCGAGAAAGCTCCATTCCCAAAATCATCCCCCGACTGTCGATCCGATGCGATGAGTCTGGCCGCTTCCGTCACGGTTCCGATGGCCGTATCCAAATCGCGGTATAAAAAAGCCGCGCCACGAAGGTCGTCCTGACCAAAAGCGCTGACCAGCGCGCGGCTTCCCGAGAGATACACGGTGGCACCGAAGCTATCCCCAGACTGCGCGGCGGTGGAGGGGGCGAGGATCGCCGTTTCGGTGACGGTATTGGCAGCGGTATCGAGGTTGCGGAATAAATAAGCGGAGCCGGAGCCGGCGCGGGCGGGCGCGCCGACCAGGCCGCTGTTCCCCGCCAGACTCACGGAGCGGCCGAAGTTAGCGAACCCATCGATGTCGGAGCCCTTGAGGATCGCGTTTTCAGTCACTGATCCGGTGGCGGCATCCAAGTTCCGGAACAGATATGCGGACCCCCGGCCGCCATTCGTCCCCTGCGCGCCCACCAGGCCGACGCTGCCAAACAAACTGACGCTCGATCCGAAGTAATCAAATGCCGCGCGGGCGGAGGCAGTGAGTTTCACGTTTTGAGTCACCGTTCCCGTGGCGGTGTCCAGATTGCGAAAGACATAGGCTGACCCGCGAATCGAGTCGTCCTCACTGGCTCCGAGCAGACCGATGCTTCCCGAGAGGCTCCCGGAAATGCCGAAGTGATCACTCGACGCGCCGTCGGAAGCCCGGAGCTCTGCGCCGCAGCTGAGTTCCGGTCGTGCGAAGAGGATGAGCAAGGCGGCGGCAACAGGAATGAGAAGTGTGCGGTTGTTCATGATGTTTGGAGATGCGCGGTCAAAGCGCGTCGTGACCAGCCATGCGCAATCCGCCACGAAAAAGGGCCACGCTTCGCGAAAATATTTTCCAGTGGCATCATTGCTCTCCTCTCCAGCGTTTCCGCCCAGCGGTGAATCCCAAACCCATCAGGATCAATGCGGCACAGGTGGGCTCAGGAACGATTTTGACCTCGGTGTAGCCGGCGTCGAACGACGACGTGATAAAGCTGGCGTAATTGCCGCGGTCCACGGATTGCCAGAGATTCCCGTCCCAAGCTTGGAGATCGGTCGTTCCGAGATAGGTGAGGAGGGTGTCGATCGCGGTAAAACTGCCGGCGATCTTGAGCAGATTGTCGGGCGCGAGACGGAACGCGATGACGTCGAATGTGGCCGTGTTTGCGAGTTGCAGGGTGTTATCCCCGTTCCCGGTGATCGATCCGATAAAGACCTCCGTTGCATTCAGGGTTCCGTCGATCCGGAGAGTGTTGCCGTCAGAGCCAGCATTCTTTCCGATGAACACCGCCTTTCCTGCCTCAAGGACACTGGCCGTATCGCCCGCGCCGAGACTGACGAGATTGGCATCGGTCGTGTCGCCGATAATCCAGTCGCCGCGAGAGGTAAAACTCAATCCATTGATCGCCCGGCTTGCGTTCCCGGCATCCAGCCGCGTGACGGAACTTACGCTGCCGGAGTAGGCCCGGCCAATCGCGTTCGTCTGCGCGTTGCTCCGCGGCGACCCGATCACAAACCGGTCTCCATCCAGATCCACCGATTCGCCGAAGACGCCGTCCTGCGTGCCTGCCGAGGCGGTGAGCTTGACACTCTCGAAGATCGTCCCGGCGGCCGAATCCAGGTCCGTGAAAAGGTAGGCCGAACCCTGTCTTGAATTCGTCCCAATAGTGTCCCCGCTGGCACCGATCAGAGCGTTATTTCCGGAAAGACTGATTCCCCGCGGCAGGATAAATCCGCCGAAGTGATCAGCAGGCAGGCCATCGCTGGCGACGAGTTTTGCGCTCTCGGTGATCGAGCCCGCGGCGGTATCGAGATTTCGAAAGAGATAGGCCGCACCGCGACCACTTGCCGAGCCGGGCGCCGAGACCAGGCCGAGATTCCCTGAAGCGCTGAGAACGATTCCAAATTGATCGCCGTCCTGGGCGTCGGACACCGCAAGGCTGGCCGTTTCCGTAACCGTGCCGGTGACCGTATTGAGATTCCGAAAGAGATAGGCCGAGCCGCGATTGTTGCCCCTGCCGGGAGCGCCAACGAGGCCAAGCATTCCCTGAGACGTCGACGGATCGCCCAAATAGATCCGCTGCCACGCCGCCCGAGGACGTGAGGACCGCATTTTGCACCACCGTCCCGCTGGCAGTATTCAGGTTGCGAAAAAGGTAGGCGGAACCTTTGGTCGTTGCCGGGTTGACGAGCACGATGGTTCCGACAAGTCCGATGGTTCCCGAGAGACTAACGGACGAACCGAAACTGTAGTTGGCAGCGAGTCCGGACGCAGTGAGCCGGGCGTTCTGAGTCACCGTTCCCGTGGCGGTGTCCAGATTCCGGAAAAGATAGGCCGAGCCGAAACGCGAGTCCCCTTGATCCGCTTCCGTCGCTCCCACGAGACCCATCGCGCCGGATAGACTCACCGCAAATCCGAAGTTGTCGGCCGCGATCAGACCGGTCGCCGAAAGCTTCACACTTTGAGTCACGGTGCCGGTGGCTGTGTCCAGATTCCGGAAAGCGTAGGCCGAACCACGGCCCATGTCGTCACCCCGAGCGCCGATCAAACCGATGTTTCCCGACACACTCGCCGATCCGCCAAACTGCGCGAATTGCACGCCCCCCGATGCGACCAGCGTCGCCGCGCGGCTGGCGTGGCTCAGCGCAAGCAGCGCCAAGCCAACGGTGAAAAGTGATCGCGTCGGCAGCCAGATCGCCAGACAGTGTGGGCCTACAGGGATCTGCAGATGAGAAAAGCGTGTCTTCATGAATGTTCAATGCGTGGTGTGGAGTTCAGCGAAGCCGGGTCAGATGGCCTCGTGACCCAGACATGCGCAATCGGCCGCCAAAAAGGGCCACGCCCGTGAAAAAAAATCTCCTCAGCCTGCGCGCATCGCGTCGAGAAGCCACGCGCGGGCGTAGGTCCAGTGCCGTTTCGCAGTCCGTTCGCTGATTTCCAAGGCCGCCGCGGCTTCTCCAATGCTCAGTCCCACGAAGTAGCGCAGCTTCACCAATTCCGCCTTTTGGGCATCGTGCTCCGCGAGCCGGTCGAGGGCTTCGTGGACGGCGAGCAATTCGTCGTCCGGCACCGGCGCGGCGATCTCGATCACATCAGCGCCAGGGCGCGCACGCCCTCCGCCGCGCCGCGCCGCATGTTTGCGTCTGGCCGATTCCACGAGGATTCGGCGCATGGCCTCGGCGGCGGCACCGAAAAAGTGGGCGCGATTTTCAAAGCGCTGCTCGCGCAATTCCGCGTAAACCTGCGTCAGCAGGGCTCCAGCCGCGTCGGGTTCACCGCGATGAATCGCACCGAGAAGAAGGGTGATGTCAGCCACGGTCGAGTGCTACTCAGTGATCGTGCCGATGGCGAAGCGAAAGCAGTTGGATGTAGCAGATGAACGCTATTTCAATGGGGGCAACGCGATAAGCGCCCTGGCCTCCTTGCACGCGAGCCAGAAGACCATGTCGTCGTAGGTCGCGCCTTCGGCAAATGGGCGCCGGTCGTCTGCGGGAAAAGGTTTCATCCTGGATTCGGCAGCGGCGAAGAGTTCGCGGGCCTCCGCGGGTTTGCCCTGCTGGAACCGGCTCATGGCGCGATAGAAACCGGCGGTGACCTGGATCCGAGTCAGAAAGGGCTCCGCCAACCTGGGAGCGGCTCCGACCGCGGCGGTCAGGGCCTCATCGGCTTCGGAATATTGCCCGCTGCGGTAGGCGGACATGCCGCGCGCCAGTTGAAAATAGCCGAGAAAATTGCTTCCAGGATCCAGGTCCAAACTCCGCCGGGCGAGGACAAGAGCTGCATCCCGTTGTGCGGGGTCCGACACGGGACGCAAGGTGGCGAGCTTCGCGACGCGCTCCGCATCCACGGAAGTATTAGTCCCAGCAGCCCATTTGAGCATTCGGGCTCGCGTCGCGTCGTGGTCTGCGTCCTTTCCAAACCAGACCTGCAGGGCTGCGAGTTTCACTGCGAGTATTGTGTCGTCGGGGCGATCGGTGGATGCATCCGCGAGCAGGGAAAGCGCATCGTCCATCCGTCCCTCGTCCAGCAGGGCGTCCGCCCGACCGATCCTTTCTTCCATGTTGAATGTCATCCAGAACTCCGCCGCGGTCTTGGACGGGCCGCTGTCCGTTCCTGAGAAAGTGTAGGAAATCCGCTCCAGTCGCGGTAACTGCCGCAGTGCTTCGAGGCGCTCCGCTGCTTTCGGGACAATCACGTCTTTGAGCGCGCGACACTTGAGAAGCGGCGAGACGTCGGCTACGTCAATATTATCGAAAAAGATCCGTTCCAGCGGCATCCCGGCGAGAATCGAGATATCGCGAACCCGTGTGCTGGCGAGGTAGATCTCGCGCAGTTGTCGGCCGCGAAGCGGTTCGAGATCGGGAAGGGTGGTTTCCGTGGCATCAAAGACGGTCAGGGCCGTGCAAGCGGCGACCGGGGAGAAATCGGTGACTTTGGTCCGGTAGAGCCAAAGGTGGGTCAGCGCCTTGCAGAGCGGCGCGCTGCGCAAAGGTGAAAGATCCGTAACCCGAGTTTTGCGCAGGGAAAGTGCAGCGAGCGCGATTTCGCCCAAGGGGGTGAGATCCGCCACGGGTGTGCCGTCGAGACTGAGCGACTTCAGCGGCAGACCTACCAGCGGCGCGAGGTCGGTGACCGAGGTGTCGTCGAGAATGAGCTCGCCGATCGTGCTTCCGCGAAAAACGGACAGGTCATGAAACTGCGGATCATTGATGGTGACTGACCAAAGACCGTCAGGTTTTCGGTAGGCGCGATATTTGATCCCGGCTTCGTCCAAGGCCCGTCCCCAAACCATCTGCGGCAACTGGCGCCAGAACTCCTGCGCCGAACTAGTGGGGACGCCGGGATAGGTGTCGGTCATCTGGAAGGCCAGCATTTGCAGGTTGGGCAGCGCGCGGAGGGCCTCGATGTTGCGGGCCTGGATCGGCACGGTGACCTTCTCCAACGTTGGAATCCGAGCGAGCACGGAAACGTCGTTCAGGCCGTCGCAGCCATTGAGATAGAGTTCCCTGAGAGGCAGGCCTTTGAGCGGAGAAATATCCGATACATTCGTCTCGGCGAGCGACAGCCATTTGATCTGTCTTCCGTGCAGCGGACCGAGATCGGTGACGGGATTGACGCCGATGTTCAGATACTCGAGCGGCAGGTCGCGAATCGGCGTCAGGTCTGCAATCTGGCACTTGTAAAGAACCAGCTCGCTGATCGGTGCGCCTTTCAAAAACGAAAGGTCTCCCACGGGCTGCGACTGGCTTTGCAGCCGATACGTCCCCGACGGAAGCTTCAGGAGCGAGAAGTCAATTTTCCGCGACCGCAGCGCAGGAACGAAGCTCTGCTCGCGATCCCAATCCTGCCAAAATACTTCCTTCGACCCGGTCGCCGCATAGCCCATCTTGTCCATGATCTCGGCTCCGATCTGACGCAGCGCGGGGTGATCGCGCAGGGAGCGAATGGCGGCGAAATCATCGTCCGGCAGGCTTCGATATTGGGAGGGAAGCAGAAGCAGCTCGAGTGTCTTGATCTCCGCGATCGCCGCGTAATTGCGGGCTTCCGAACAGCCCCAAAGGGCGAGCTCCTTCAAGGGCTTGCCCCGCAGGACGGATAAATCTGTGATTCGGTTGCTCTGCAGGTAACACTTTTCCAGCGGGAGCTGGGCGAGCGGCGTAAAGTCGAGCACGGGCAACCCTGTCAGATCGATTTGAGTGATCGACATCCCGACGAGCGGCGAGAGGTCGCTTACGCGACTTTCGCGAAGGTTGATGGTCGTGAGCGGCATCCCCCTGATCGGCGCGAGATCGCGGACCGGACATCCTTGAAACCGGAGGACTTTCAGCCGCAGGGCAGCGATCGCGGAAAGATCCGAGATGAGCGTGTCGGAAAAATCCAGCGACTCGAGGCTGTGCATTTCGCGCAACGGCGACAGGTCCGTGACGCCGGTTCCGCTTAGGTCCAGACGGGACAGTTCGAGTCCGCGGATCGGAGTCAGATCGGAGAGCTCTTTGCATTGCGACAAGTCCAACAACGCGAGCGGGGCGCCGGCGAGGGCAGAGAGATCGATGATCTTCGTGCCACTGAGGTCGAGCGCGAGCCGGCCGTCGTCCCCGAGGGTGAGACGTTTCTCGATCGGGATCTCGGAAGAAACCGGCAGGTCCTTGAGCCGGTCGAGCCAGTATTCGACAATGAGCTTTTTCTCCTCGCCGAGCTGCCGTGCCACGGGCATCAACTCGGCGGCGGGGCGCTGCTGCCTCTGCATGGCCACGTGAAGTTTCGCGAGACTTTCGCGGGTGAGTTTGCCGTCGGCGTTCGAGGGTGCCGCGAGGAGTTCATCGCTGAGCTTTGCCGACGCCTCCGCGCGGGCAAGACCCGGATTCACGCGCAAAGCTTCGCGGTAGATCGCGGCGGCCTCGGCGAGCTTGAGCTGGCACTGGAGCAGGTCGCCTTTGGCCAAGAGAAATTCCGCCGCGTCGGGTCGCAACTTTAGGGCGTAGTCGAGTTTCTCGATGGCTTCGTCGAAGTGCTCCTTCGCCGCCAGCCCGCGCGCCTGTTCGACGAAGGCCGGTGCGGTCGCGCGCAACTCGTCGAGCGTGGCCATCGCGGCCTTCTCTGCGCTCGTCGCCCGCACCGCCTGCCACACACTGGCCGCGATCCCGATGACGAGCGACGCCGCGATCGCCGCGCTGGCGGCGAAGGCGATCTTGTTCCGCCGGATGAGCTTGCCGAGCAAATACCGCGCAGTCGGCGGGCGCGCGGTGATGATCTCATTAGCAAGATGCCGCTGAAGGTCGAGCGCCAGGCCGTTGGCCGTGTCGTAGCGGCGCTTGCGGTCCTTCTCCAGGCACTTCATCACGATCCAGTCGAGATCCCCGCGCAAGGCGCCGGGCAGCTTCGCGGCGTCGGTGTGGCGTCGCTGCGCGGCGGTCGTCAGTTCGTTGCCATCGAGCGTTTTCACCCGCGCCGACGGACGGGGAGGATCGACCTCGCGAATGATGCGCCGGATTTCATCCATGCCCGCCTGCGCCATCGTCGTGGTGTCAATCGGCGTGCGGCCCGTGAGCAGCTCATAGAGCAGCACGCCCAGGCTGTAGATGTCGCTGCGCGTGTCGATATCGAGCGAGGTCAATTCAGCCTGCTCCGGCGACATGTAGAGCGGGGTGCCCACCATCTGCTCGAATTGCGTGAAGAGCGTCGCTTCCGTGAGCCGCCCCTGCGTCGCCTTTGCCACGCCAAAGTCGATGACCTTGGGCACCGCCTCGCCATCGTTGATCGTCACCAGGATGTTCGACGGCTTGAGATCGCGATGGATGATCCCTTTTTGATGCGCGTGCTGCACGGCCTGGCACACGCGGATGAAGAGTGCGAGCCGCTCCTCGGTCGGGAGCTGCTGCTCATCGCAGTAATCCGTGATCCTCACGCCGCGCACCAATTCCATCACGAAAAACGGGCGCCCGTATTGCGTCGCACCCGCATCGAAAACCTTCGCGATGTTTGGATGCTCCATCATGGCCAGCGCCTGGCGCTCCTGCTCGAAGCGGGCGATGACCTCCTTCGTATCCATCCCCATCTTGATGATCTTGAGGGCCACGCGCCGCCGCACCGGCTGTTCCTGTTCGGCCATCCAGACGACCCCAAATCCACCCTCACCGATTTGCTGGAGCAGTTTGTAAGGCCCGATCCGCTCGCCCACCTCTTCCGGCTTGAGCCGCGCCATTTGCTCCCCGATCTCAGGCGAACGCTCGGCGCTCCCGAGCAAACCACTCGCGTCTTCGTGCAAGGCGATCAAACGGCGCACGCGCATTTCGAGGGCGAGTTCATCATCGCATTCGGCATGGATGAGCGCTTCGCGCTCTGAGCGATCGGAGATTTCGACCGCCGCGTGGAAGATCGCTTCAACGCGGTCGTCGTGGGGATTCATGGGTGGTGTGGAAGGCATCGTGGGTGGACATGCGCATTTTCGCGAGAAAAAGGGCCACCCCGGCACGAATTCATTTCGCGCACCCGGCGAATCAAGGACCGAACGGTGGCTGGGCAGTCGCTGGGACGCTGAATCTTGGATGAACCGGACCGCACTTGACTCCAAAGGTCTCGTGCGGCTGGTAGGTTTCATACCGTCATGCTCCTCGCCAGAATCACCTTTCTTGCCCTCGTCACCACCGCTGCCTTCGCACAAAACAACGACCCGTTTGCGGAGGGTGTCCGCACGACGGAGCCACTCACGCCAGCCGAGCAGCGGACAAAATTTCACCTCCCGCCGGGATTTGAAATTCAGCTCGTGGCGGCCGAGCCAGAGCTGCGCAAGCCGATGAACATGGCCTTCGATACCGCGGGACGGCTGTGGGTGACGGAATCGCGCGAATACCCTTTTCCAAAAAAGCCGGGCGAGCCGTCTCGCGACAGCATCCGAATTTTTTCCGACTTCGGACCGGATGGGCGCGCAAGGAAAATGGAGATCTTTGCCGACGGGCTCGATATCCCGGTCGGGCTGTATCCATTTCGCACCGACGAAAAGCATTGGAAATGTATCGCGTGGAGCATTCCGAACATCTGGCTGTTTGAAGACACCGATGGCGACGGCAAAGCCGACAAGCGCGAGGTTCTCTTCGGCCCACTCGGCTGGGAGCGAGACACGCACGGAAATCTCGCATCATTCCGCCGCGGAGATGACGGCTGGCTCTACGGCACGCACGGCTTTAACAACAACTCGACGTTCAAAGCAAAGGACGGCTCAACGATCACGCTGAACAGCGGCAATACCTGGAGGGTGCGAATCGATGGTTCACGCGTCGAGCAACACACTTGGGGACAGGTCAATCCTTTCGGCCTGTGCTGGGACGATCGCGGCAATCTCTACAGTGCCGACTGCCATAGCTCACCCATCTATCAGCTTCTGCCCGGTGGCTATTACCCGAGCTTCGGCAAACCGGATGACGGCCTCGGTTTCGCGCCGCAGACCATCCAGCATTCACACGGCAGCACCGCCATTTGCGCACCCATGCTCGTGCGCGATCCAGCGTGGCCGGCGGAATTGCAGGGACATATGTTCGTCGGAAACGTCATGACTTCGCGCCTCAATCACGACGCAATCACGTGGCTCGGCTCGTCGTCGAAGGGCAAGGAAATGCCGGATTTCCTGACCTCCGATGATCCGTGGTTTCGTCCGAACGATTTGCAATGGGGACCGGACGGCGCGCTTTACATTTCGGATTTTTACAATCGCATCATCGGCCATTACGAAGTGCCACTGGACCATCCTGGCCGCGACCGCGAGCGCGGACGGATCTGGCGCGTGGTGTATCGGGGGAGCAATGGCGAAGCGCAATTGCTGAATCCCGCGCTGCCAAACGATGTCGCGGGTTTGCTTGAGGAACTCGGCTCGACCAATCCGACGCGGCGATCCCTGGCGTTAAACGAGATCTGCGATCGGATTGGGAAAGATGCGCTGCCGGCTGTTCGCGCGGCGTTTGCTGATCCAATCAATGGACACCAAAAGGCGGAACTGCTCTACGCGATGTTCCGACTGGGCATGCCGGAGATACCTGGAGTGAACGACCCGGACCCGCTCGTCCGCACGCACGCGCTCCGCATCGCCGCGGCCACGGGAGCACATGCCGCGGAAGTTCGCGCCGCGTTGAAGGATCCGGATGCCATCGCCCGCCGCGCCGCGGCTGAGGCCCTCGCTGCACACCCGGCGCCCGAAAATTTCAAACCGCTCCTCGATCTCCTGCGCGCGACCAATCGCGCGGACGATCATCTCATTTACTCCACCCGCCGCGCGTTGTGCGACCAGCTCCGAGATCCGGCGGTCGCGGCGAAACTTTCGCTCGATGGCTTGTCCAGGGACGATCTCCAGGCCGTCCTCGAGATCATGCCCGCCGTCCCCGGCGAACACGCGGCCCTGCTGCGACTCGCCCTTTTTGAAAAGATCGATGTGCCGGCCCCTGAGATCGCGAAGCAGCTTCCCAGCATCATCAAGAATGCGCCCGCTGCGCGACTCGACGATATCGCGGCTCTCGCGCGGAAGAAAATGCCCAAGGATGCCGCGGTCGCTCAGGCGATCCTCACGGCGCTGGATGAGCGAGGCGCGGCGCCGGGAGACGCCCTTCGGCAATGGGCCGTCGCGCTCGTGCCGCAACTGCTTTCCGGTCAGGGGGACGCGGGCTGGAGCAACACCGGCGTCGGCGAAAGTCCCTGGGGATTGCAGGAGCGGTCGTGCGCCGACGGGCAAAACGCGCAGGTCATGTCGAGCATCGTACACGGTGAGCAACTGACGGGGCGGCTCCGGTCCGCTCCATTCGCCGCGCCGGAAAAGCTCAGTTTTTACCTCTGCGGCCACGACGGATTTCCAGATCAACCGGCGGGCAAACTCAACGCGGTGCGCCTCGTGGACGCCGCGGACGGAACGGTGCTCCGCGAAGCCGCGCCCCCACGCAACGACGTGGCCCAACACATCGAATGGAACCTCACGGACTTAAACGGACGGCGCGTGCGGTTCGAGGCCACGGATGGCGATACCGGTTCCGCCTACGCCTGGCTTGCCTTCGGCCGCTTCGAACCCGCACTACCCGAACTCGCGCTCGCGGAGCCGAGCTCTGCGACGAGCGGCGAGGAACGGGCGGCTAATTTCGTCCGCCGATTCAAGCTAATGGAATATGGCCCCGCACTCCTGGCGCATTTCCAGGATCGGTCGAACCCACCAGAATCCCGGGCCGCCGCGGCCCTCACTCTCCTTGCGTTGCGGACTGACAATGAGCGACCCAATCCGGAGTGGCTGGCAGCCATCGGAACCGCTGTCGGCAATGCAGAAGAGACGGATGGATTGCGCGAGAAGCTCGCCACCGGTCTGGGCGAAATCACCAGCCCGTCCGTGTGCAAGCTGGTGACCGATGCCATGCCCACCGCCTCGCTCAAGCTCCAGCAACGTTTCGCGGCCGCCCTGTCCGCCAACCGCTGCGGAACGGTGGTGCTAATCCAAGCAATTGAAAACGGCCAGGCTTCACCCGCCGTCTTGCGCGAAAAGGCGACCGTAGATCGATTGCTCGCCAGCGGAGCCGACGCGGAAGACACGCGCTTGCGCGAATTGCTGGCCAAGCTTCCGCCCGCGAATGTCGAAGCCGACAAACTGATTGCCGCACGCCGAGCATCCTTTGATGGCACGAAAGCCGACATCACCCACGGAGCCGAAGTCTTTTCAACCAACTGTGCCGTGTGCCATCAGGTGGGCCAGGTGGGAAACTTGGTGGGACCGCAACTCGATGGCGTCGGATCACGCGGACTCGACCGCATCCTCGAGGACGTGCTCGACCCCAACCGCAACGTCGATCGCGCCTTCCGGCTTAGTCTCGTGACGCTTAAGGATGGTGGCGTGATCTCAGGTCTATTTCGGCGTGAGGACGGAGCCACTCTCGTCTTCGCGGACATGACCGGGAAGGAAATGACCGTACCCGCAGCAAACGTGAAAGAGCGCACGGAAAGCGAAACCTCATTGATGCCACCCGCTTTCGGGGAGGCGATTCCGGAAAAGGATTTCGCCGATCTCATCGCCTACCTGCTTTCCCAAAAGGCGACCAAGTAGTCTGCGGCAGAAGCCGTCTTACCTCCATTGTTCCACGACCGGTTCTGATTAAGATCTCCGCACAGGGCTGTCTTGCGATAGCCTCTCAGGTTGATGCTCTCCGACGATTCACAAACACACCATGGCTAGTTCTCCCGGATACGGAGTCGGAAAAATCGCTGTGGGGAATCCGGAAGGTGAGGGCCGGAAATGGTCAAAACACCGGCTTGGGTCGAGATGCCGTGATTTCCCGGCACATCCCAGAGAGTCCACCCGGAAAAATCTGTCGTCGTTTCAATCTGGAAGCTGCGGTGATCAGGAAGCGGGAAACTGACAGTCGTGGTGCCGTTCGCCAGGTTGACGGTGGGGGTCAGGTAACTCGATGCATTCCAGGGTAGCGTGCCTTCCACGAACTCATCCACGTTCAATCTTCCGTCGCCATCGGGATCAGCGCTCATTTCGCCCTCCGCCGAAATGAAAGATTGAAACTGTTCCTGACGCCAACCGGCATAACTCTGCCACGTGGGAAGGGAATCGGAAATCCATTCCTCGAGAAGAGCGATCCCCTTGGCATCCACTTCGTTGCTGGCAATCGGCGGCATCCGGGTGAATCCGTTCGCTCCGGCCATGCGATTCAGGACAATCGAGTGAGTTAGATCGCCGGGAACGATCAGTTTGTTGGCGGGATTGCCACCGTTGCTCGAGGCGTCGCCCAAAATGAGTTTGGTCTGCGCGAGCGTGAGTTCGGGGCGGGCGAACCAGGTTTCCGGCGCGGGTCCACCGGGCAGATGGCAGAACGCGCAATTGACGGCGAGATAGGAGCGCGCCCGCGCATCGAGCGAGTACTCCGTTTCATCGGCCAGCACATGGTGCGGAAGGACGTTCGGTGAAGGTGTCGCATTGGAGAAAAAGCCGTTCGCCTGCAGGAGATTCAATTCGTTTCCGAGGAAGCCGTTGATATCCGTGGTGCGATTCAGTTGGCGGGTATTGAACGAGAGAATATGGCCTGCCTCCGGTCGATGACAGGTTCGGCATTCGGAGCGGCTTGGGATGTGCCAGGTTTGCAATCGCGGTACGCCATTTTCGACCACGTTAACCCCGAAGTCCTCGCCCGCATCAGCAACCAGATTAGCTTCCGTTTGCGCCTCATTCCATCGATAGCTCACGCCGAAAGAGCCACTGTCAGTTTTGACGATGAGTCGCGTCTCGATCCGCTTCCGGGTCGCCGGATTTCCACGTTCCAGCTCCAGGTCGAAGTGTTTCACCCAAACGGCCCCAGTTGGGAATTCCCAGTTAGCATCCGCATGCCACCCCATTTGGCTGGTTCCGTCCGGGATGGCAAACCAACGTCGCTTGATCGCGTGATCGCTCCAGAACGGCAGGTTTGGTTCGTACGGGAGAACACCGGGCGCGGGCGAGAGATCCGTAAGATCCGCGAACAAACCTGTGGCGCTGAGGGTGGCGGGGAATCCGCTATTTGAATTCCCGGTGACCAGGCGCCGGATGGCACCGCTGTCGTGATCGACAAGCAAAACATCGCCATTGGACGGATCGACGCCGAAGGCGGCGATCCCTCCCTCACCCGTAATTCGTTGGATATCGATGGTCGAACCGTCGTCGCGCAACGCCCAAATGTTTCCGGATACATAGTCACTAAACACATACGCGCCCTGCAAATCGGCAAAACGCGTTCCGAGATAGAATACGCCACCGGTGATGGAATTCCCTTTGAACTGTGCATCGCCGGCCAGAGCCGTGTGCGGGTAATCGTAAATCGGATCGATCGGGTTGAAACCCGAGGCCGGAGGGGTGCGGAAACCGGCGTGCGTTCCCTCGCGATGCACCCAACCGTAGTTTCCTCCTTTCTCGACAATATCCAGTTCCTCCCACGCGTCCTGCCCCACGTCAGCGCACCAGAGGGCACCGGTGTTTGGGTGAAACGTGAATCGCCACGGACTGCGAAAACCCACTGCGTAGAATTCCGTCCGAACGTTCACTGGGTCCACCGCCTGACCATTGAAGCTGGTGGCACCGATCCAGGGATTGTCGTTGGGAATTGCATAACGCGCCACTCCGCCGTCGGTGGGAACCGCCCCGTGTGGATTCGGCGGCAGATTGCCCGCCCGCTTGTCCACATCGATCCGTAACAGGCCGGAGAAGAAATTCAGGTCAATCCGCTGACTGTTCAGGTGGGAATCAAATTGGCTGCCTTCGTCGCCGACCGAGATGTAAAGATAACCATCTGGTCCGAAATGAATATCGCCTCCATTATGATTCGCCTCCCGATCCAGTTGATCGATCAGGATCAGCTCTGAATTTGGATCGGCCGCATTTGGATTTCCCGATTGCACGCGAAACCGGGAAAGTCGCTGATAGTATAAGTTCCCAACTCGCGCCGTGTAGAAGACGAAGAAATAGCCATTGGTGGCATAGAAAGGGTGAAATGCGACTCCCAGCAGACCATGTTCTCCAAACGTTCCGCCATCGATCGATTCCCCCCGGCTTTGGAGGATGGCAGGTAGATCCAAGAAGGTGATCTTTGTTGGGTTTGCGGCCTGAATATCCGGGATTAAGAGCAGGGTCCCGGGAAGTTGGCCGACAAACACGCGGTTGGTCTCGCCAGGCGGGGTGGTGATGTTCGTGGGATGGTCAAAACTCAGGCCAGGAAAAGCTGGTTCGAGTTGAAAAACCGTGGGGGGCGGGGCGGTTGGGATGTCGAGAGCCAGATTTGGAATTCGCAGCGTATTGGCAAAGGCGACACTGACGGTTGCCGGCGCGGACATGCCGCCCAGCCCAGTGACTCGATAGCTGAAAGAGTCGCTGTTCGGAGCGCCGATGGTGTGGGTGTAAAGAATCGTTCCGCCGGGTTTGACGGCCGCGGTTCCAAAGGACGGAGGTTGCACAATGGCGACGGTGGCGGGATTGAGCGGGCCTACGTCGTTGGCCAAAACATCGATGTTGGCCTTCTGGCCACGGTGCATCTGGATGGAGTCGCCGACAGCCTGGGGCGGGGAGAACACGGGGTTGGGACCCGCGATGTAACTGGCGGTAATCTCCGCCGGGGAAAGCGCGTGGTCGTAGAGGCGAAACTCGTTATACGATATCTGCGAATTACCGTCGCCGGTGAAGTTGGAACGACCGAGCCAATTGTTCACGTCCTCGATGTCACGTAGCTTAATTCCAACATCCACGGAACCAGCCTCCGTGCCATCGCGATACCAGGTCAGCCGACCACCCGCGGCGTTCCCGACACCGTCCTGGAACGTCACCACGTGATGATGCTGGGCCGCGTTGGACGTGGTCAAATTCGGGTCAACGAGATACTCGAAACCATTGTCCAACCGCATGGCCAGCCGCTGTTGATCATTTGAACCGCCCCGCTGCAAAGCCAGGATGATGTAGTCGCTCCCGGTCTGATCGGCAGCCGGTCCAATTCCACCGGTGCCCGTCCATTCCCCATCCGCGCCCAACCCATCGCCGGCGGAAACGGTGCGGCCAAAATCGAACAGGCGCTGCCAATTGCGCGAACCGAGCGGCGTCGCCCAAGCTTCGATCGACAGATTTACTTTCGACGAAATGATTCCATTCGGGAGATCCAAGTAGGCGCTGATCGTTTCGTCGGGCGCATTGCCATTGTCGCCTCCGGGCAAAGTGAGAGCCGTCCCTGAGAAGGTTGCTCCCTGACCTTTGACCACCGCGGGCAAGCCTTGAACGGAATCCACAACGATCGTTCCCGTCGGCGCGCTGCCGGCCGGTTGATTGAATGACCATCGGTGAATCAACTCCGAATGGCCATCGGTCGGGAGAGTCGCGAGGCCGAAGGCGGCCGCGAGAAGCAGCCGCCGAACGGACAAGTTGAGGGCATAGGAACAGCAGTCGGGGCTGCGGGACGGAATCATGGAGGTGGGGGACGTGCACTACTACCGACGGACTTTTCGCCTTCAAACGAATTCACGGTCGTCAGCGGATTGTAACATGGAGCCGGGTGGATCCCTTCAGCGATGAGAGCTGCGCGGGGCCGGTGGCGGAGTTGCCATGACTCTGATGAATGATAGGTCCATGGAGCCCATGAGAATTCCCCCTCGATTTCTTGCGTTGCTGACACTCGCCGTGCTCGCGGACGTGCGCGCAGAGGACGTTTCGCCCGACGACTGGCCGACTTACAATCACGATCTCGCCGGGTGGAGATACAATTCGGCCGAGAAAACACTCGGCCCGGACAATGTCGGTCAGCTCGTGGAGAAGTGGCGCTTTCCAACCGCCGGCTCGAAGGAAACGATCGGTGTCGTCCACGCCACACCCACGATCGTTGACGGCGAAGTCTATTTTGGCACCGCCACGTTTCCGGCTTTCTACAAGCTCGGCCCGAATGGCCAGCAGCTTTGGGTCTATCGCAATCCAGTGCGCAAGGTCGTGCTGCCGCCGTCTGCGGGCACGCCGATCGCGGAAAAGCTGCGAGATGCAGCGTCGGAAGCCGGCATCATCACCTCGGCCTTGGTCGCGGATGGAAGCGTCTATTTCGCAGACATTGGGGGATGGATGTATTGCCTCGACGCGGCGACCGGAGCGGAGCAATGGAAGGTGGACACTCGCGCGCCGTCCTTCCCGGGCTCGCATTGGTTCAACATGCTCTTCGCCTCGCCGATCCTGGCGGATGGCAAAGTCATCTTCGGCGGCGGCGCCCTCGAGCAGCTCATTGCCGGGACGCCCGGTTATCCCGGCAGCGTCGGGCGCGGCTTTCTCGTCGCGCTCGATCCAAAAACGGGCGCCGTCATTTGGAAACACGATGTCGGTCCGCCACCGGAAAAGTTCGATCCACCGATGGTCGTCGAGGGCGATTGGGGCAAATACACTTTCACCCATGGACCGGCGACAAGCAGCGTCTGGTCCACGCCATCGTATGACGCCGAAAGCAACACGCTCTTTTTCGGCACCGACGTAAACACTGCGCCACGGCACCCGACAGCGGACAACCCAGCCCTCCATACGGAAGACTCGTGCGCCATCGCGGCCATTGATGCCGCGACTGGAAAGCGCAAGTGGAGTACGCAGGTTAATCCCGGTGATATGTGGACCAATTCGATGCGCGCCTACGACCCGAAGACCGGCCTCTATAAAGACGGCTCCGTGGGCGATACGCCGAAGATTTTCAACGTCGAAGTGGACGGCGAACTGACGAAGGTTGTCGGCGCCGGTTGTAAGAACGGCGGCTTTTTCATCTGCCGCGCCGACAATGGCGAACTCTTGAAAAATACGCCCGTCTATCATGGCCCACCGACGGATCCACCTGTGAATCCCGACCCTCGAATGCTGGCGCTGCCCAGTCCGATTGGTGGATTGCAATCCGGCTGCGCGACGGATGGACGGACCATTTTTACAAACGGCATCGACGCGGTGCGACTCGGCACGCAGGAAAGTCCGATCTCACCTGGACAGATTCCCACGGGCGGCCGTGTCACCGCGACTTCGATCGACCTGACCACGGAACACTGGCGGCATGAGCGGCCGAAAATTTCCGCGATGGGCGGGACGCCTGACAAGCCCATGTATCGCAACGTCGGTGACATCGTCGGTTCGGGGATCGCGCTGGGAAATGGGGTGGCCTATTTCACCGCCGTCGGCAGCGGCAAACTAATCGCCCTCGACGCTGCGACCGGCGCGGTGTTGAAGGAAATTGAAATCGGCGCGGTCTTCGCCGGACCGTCCCTCTCGCGTGGGCAGGTCTATGTCGGCGGCGGCAATACGTTTTGGAACGCGAGCGAGTTCGAGTGCTTCTTCCCCAAGCAGTACACCGGCGCGGTTCATTGCTTCGGCCTGCCAGAGAAAGGTGCTGCCGCCGCCCGAACGAAGTAACTTTTATCGCAGCCTCATTTGTCATCGCACAGACTCCGCCCCGTGAACCTGACCCGACTTCCCGTGCTGATCGCCCTCGCCCTTCCGATGTGTTTGGTCGGCGCGCAAGCGCAGGAAAATACCACCCCCTTTTCGCCGCCGGAGGATGTCTCCTTTCGCACCGAAAACATCATCAGCGAAGGCACGCACATGGCCGCGGAGATTTTCGCGCCGAAATCACCCGAATCCGAAAAGCTGCCGACCATCGTCATGAGCCATGGCTGGGGCGGCACGGCCGAGGCGCTGCGGCCCGACGGGATCGCCTTCGCGAAGGCGGGCTACCTGGTCGTTGCGTTCGACTATCGGGGTTGGGGCCAGAGCGACGCGCGGCTCATCGCGGACGGAAAACCAGAAATGAAGGACGGCCAGCTCGTTGCGACGGTAAAGGAAGTGCGCGGCGTGGTGGACCCGATTGACCAGACCACCGACATTCTCAATGCCATCAACTGGGTTGTCGGCGATCCGCAGTGCGATCCCACGCGCCTTGGGCTTTGGGGCTCGTCCTTTTCCGGTGGTCATGTCGTTTATGTCGCCGCCCGTGATCCGCGCGTAAAAGCGTTTGTCAGCCAGGTCGGATCCATGGATGGCCGCTGGGTCCTTACGAATCCACAGCTCCGCGAATACACCTACAATCAGGGCACCGCGCGCGCCCGTGGGCAGGCCGGCTATCCGAGACCCGATGAAAAATTTGGCTCACTCAACGGCGCACCCGTCCTTGAAAAATTCATCGGCTACGCGCCCATCGAGGACATCGATCGTTGCCAGAACTGCGCGAAGCTTTTCATCATCGCAGAGAACGAAGAACTCTTCGACAACAAGGACCACGCCATCCTCGCGCACGAACGTGCTACGGGAATCAAGAAGTTAGTGACTATTCCGAAGATCAAACACTACGGCGTTTACAACGAAGCTCGCCATCAGGCGCAGCACGAGGCAATCACCTGGTTCGACGAGCACCTCAAGAAATGAGGTGTGTGCGCGAGACCGAAGCGCTCCATCGGACGAGGTTGATGGCGCCGTTCCGCGTTGACGGACGGGGGTCCAACGTTTTCTTCTGTCGTTCGAAACGCACTTCAATGTGCGGTCCCGGTTGACCCGTGAAAACTGACCTCCTCCTCACGCTCACTCTCCTCTCCCTGCTGGTGTCGTCAGCCACCGCCAAGGACAAAAAACCCCTCGAGGTCGATTTGCCAGCTGACGTTAAGCCCGGGACCACAGGCCTGCTCAAAGCAGCGGGAAAGGGCATGCGCTATTTTTTGCGCGTGCCGAAAAAGTACAATCCCCGCGACGGTGCGCGGCTGATCGTCTTCCTCCACGGATCGAGCATGAACGGCCTGGATTACCTGCGCAGCTTTGAGTCGAAAAAATGGTGCGAGGACGACATCCTGTGCTGCCCGAACGGCGAGAATGGAACCGACCCATTCGGTCAGAATAATTTCGGTTTCGGCAGCGCGCCGCTCGTGGCCGACGTGACGGAGGAAGTGCAAAAGGCATTCAAGACGACGATCACTTACGTCGGCGGCCACTCGCAGGGGGCCTTCCTAACCTACAGCGTCATTCTGAATTACCCCGACCTATACCGCGGAGCATTCCCCATGGCCGGCGATTGCTGGATCCAAAACGAACCGAATCTGTGGGAGGAAAAACCGGAGGTGCTGAAGAAGCAAAAGGAGATCGCCATCGCAGTCATCCACGGACAGGCCGATCCGGTCGTCGCTTTTTCCCAAGGCGAACACGCCTACGACTGCTTCCGCACCATGGGGTGGACCAAACTGCGACTCTTCGCCCCGAAGAATCTCAATCACATGTTCATGCTGGCGCCGATTGATGAGGCGATCGAATGGCTCGACGCTATGAACGGACGGAACGAGCGGCAGAGCCTCACCCTGGCGGCGAAGTGGGCCAAAGAGGGCGAGTGGGGATGGGTGCTGAACACGGCCCAAGGCTCGAAGTCAGGAGTGCTCCTCCAGAAATCCGCGGAGGATGCTGCGGCCAAAGCCGTTCCCGCGATGACTGAGGCGCTCAAGGGCCAGCCTGCGGACTGGGTTCCGAAATGGGTCGAATTCTGGCGCATTTACGGAGACACGAATGCCGCGCAACCGCTGGTCACCAATTACCTCGCGAGGCGCAAGCAACAGCGCGCCGCCGCTAATCGCCTCTTCAACGAAGCCCAGGCCCTTTTCCGCTCCCAAAAACGCGATGACGCGTTCAAGGTCCTCGAGAACCTGCGCGCCGAAGGGCCGTGCACCTACCAGGGATATTTTGCCTGCCAGTGGCTGTCGCAACGGAAGTAGTCAACGCGCTGATCACCAAATAAGATGTCAGGAAAATTGCAGGTAACGCGTATCCAATGAGGAGGCATTTCCGTCCATCTACCGTGTCTGTAAAACGAACCATCACTTCATTGGTCGCAGCCGCCCTGCTTTTGGGGGCGAAGACCGCGGCGGCATCAGCATCCGGCGTCGAAATCATTCCCGACGTCGTCTACGGACACAAAGCGGGCATGGCTCTGACTTTCGATGTCATCAAGCCCAAAGGCAATGCGACCGGCTCAGCGGTCCTGTTCATGGTCAGCGGCGGATGGGTTTCCATTTGGTTTCCGCCAGACAAGGCATTCGAGAAGGCCGTCAATGATCACAGCTCCTTCGCCAAGCTGGTCGAGAAGGGACATACGTTGTTTCTCGTGCGACACGGTAGCTCGCCGCAGTTCAAGGTGCCGGACGCGGTGGCGGATGTACGCCGGGCGGTCCGTTTCATCCGCCAGCACGCCAGCGATTACGGGATCGATCCCGGACGCATTGGCGTTTTTGGCGGCAGTGCCGGCGGACACTTGTCGCTCATGCTGGGAACGGCCTCTGATGAGGGAAACGCCAGTGCGAGAGATCCCGTCGAGCGGGTCAGCGACCGGGTCGCGGCGGTGGTGGCGTATTTTCCGCCGACAGATCTGCGCCCCAGTGTCGGGCCGAGCAAAAACTTCCCGGCGCTTGATTTTGACCCCGATCTGGCGGAAAGCGTATCGCCATTGCTCCATGTCACACCTGACGATCCGCCCACCTTGCTGATTCACGGCGACAAAGACAACCTGGTGAAGCTGGAGCAGAGTCAACAAATGTACGACGCGCTCCAAAGAACCGGAGTGCCGAGTGAATTGATCGTGCTCGAAGGAGCCGGTCACGGCTTCAGTGGCGATAACGATGCGCGCGCAACCAGGGAACTGGTCGCGTGGTTTGACCAGAATCTGGCACCGCAGAAACCTGAAAAGTAAACCCCATGTCCCGAACTCCGATACACCGAATCCGACTAACGCTGGCCGCTCTCGCGATGTGGCTGCCCATCAGCGCCGACGCGCAACCCAACGCGCCGATCCCGGACTTCGCCTTACTCGATCACCAGGGGCACTTCCACCAATTGTATTACTACGCGAAGGATCCGGAAACGCGGGCCATTGTGATTTTTGTGCAAGGCAACGGCTGTCCCTTGGTGCGCAAGCGCGTACCCGAACTGAAACGGCTCCGCGACGCTTACGCATCGAAGGGTGTCGTCTTTTGGATGATCAATGCCAATTCTCAGGATGAACGTGCCGACGTGGTCGAGGAAGCCACCGAGTTTGGCATCGATATGCCCATTCTCCTGGATGAAACGCAGCTCGCTGCCAGGGCACTCGGCATCACGCGAACTGGCGAAGCCATTGTCATCGAGCCGAATAGCTGGCGCGTACGCTACCGCGGCGCGATTGACGACCGCCTGAGTTACGAGACGCAAAAGTCGGAAACGGAACACGAATATCTCAAGGAAGCTCTCGATTCACTTTTGGCGGGCGAGCCGATCAAGACCGAGGTCACGGAGTCGCCGGGTTGCGCCGTCACGTATGCCGAGCCGGCGGCGACCGTGAGTTATTCCGAGACCATCGCACCGCTGCTCAAAGCCAATTGCGTCGGATGCCACACGCGCGGCGGGATCGGTCCATTCCCGATGTCGAACTACAAAAAAGTCCGCGGCTGGTCGGACATGATTCGCGAAGTACTGGTGACGCGCCGGATGCCACCCTGGCAGGCCGATCCGCACGTCGGTCAGTTTAACAACGACTTCTCGTTGGCGCCGGCGGAAAAGAAAACATTGGTGGATTGGATCGACGCCGGGACGCCACGCGGCACGGGAGACGATCCGCTCGAGGGCTATCAACCGGAACTGCCCGAGTGGACCCTCGGAACCCCGGATTTTGTCGTCGATATTCCCGAGCAATCCGTCGCGGCCGAGGGCGTGTTTGATTATCGCTATGTCACCGTCGAGGCGCCGAACACCGAAGACGTCTGGCTGCGCGCGGTGGAAACCGCGCCCGGCAATAAGCGCGTGCTGCACCACATCATCGCGACGACGATCATGCCCGGCGACGATCCGAAGAAGGATCAGAAGGCACTCACTGGCTATGCTCCCGGAATGGGACCGGATTTATTGCCGAGCGGAACCGGACGCCTTTTGAAGGCGGGTTCCAAAATCGTGTTTCAACTTCACTACACCGCGTCCGGCAAAGCGGAGACCGATCGTTCGCGCCTCGGGCTGTTTGTGGCCAAAGAACCGCCTGCGCAGGAACTGCGGAGCAATGTGATCATCGAACACAAATTTAGGATTCCACCGGGCGATCGTGAGTTCGTGGCAAGGAAATCCCGCCGGTTCGACAAGGACGCCCTCCTCTACACGATGAATCCGCACATGCATCTCCGCGGAAAATGGATGCGCTACACAGCTCGCTATCCGGATGGAACGGAGGAGCGCCTGCTCAATGTCCCGAACTATCGTTTCGATTGGCAGCACGACTACAATCTGAAGGAGCCCAAGTTTTTGCCGAAAGGTACCGAGTTGATCGTCGAAGCGGCGTGGGACAATTCGCCGTTGAACCTCAACAACCCAGACCCCGGCAACACGGTGGGCTGGGGCGACCAAACCTTCGACGAGATGTTCTACGCGTCCTACCGTTATACGTATCCGGACGCCAAGACTCTCGACACGGTTAAGACGGCGGCGGCGCGATAACTTTCCGGGGCGCATGCGATGCGCCGTCTTGCTGCGTCAGGATTCCGGTACCTGGACCAATATGAATTGGTCTCGATGAAAATTGGGCGAGGGATTTTCCATTCAGCCGCGTGTCTCGGGATGAAACCAATTCGCTTACCCATGAAGACTCCCTGGATTCTCGTCGCTGCCGCCTCCTTCGCCCTCTCGCCCATCGAATCCTGCGGGCAACAATCCGGTGGAGCGCAAGTTCAAAACGGGCCACGACGTGGCGGAGGCGACGCCCCTGCCCCGATCCCCGCCCAAGGTCTGGACTTGAAACATTTCGATCTCGATTTTCCTGGCGGAACACCGCGTCAACTCGCAGACGCCATTTCCGAAGCGACCGGGAAGCACTTGAACCTGATCGTTCCGGACGCGCATGTTGATACCCCGATCATGCCGATCAAAGTCGAGGACGTGACCGTGCCACAACTCTTCGCCGCGATCCAGACGGCGTCGCGGCGGGAGGCACCGGTCGCCATTGGCGAAACGAACGGACGAAAATCCATCCAGTATCGGACCGTCGGCGTGGGCTTTGAGTTCGCGTCCCAGCCCGTGACCGACGAGACGGTCTGGTCATTCACGTCCACGGCACCAACGAAAGAGGATGAGGCCGTCCTCGCGTCCGGCGAAGGGCCCGATCAGGTCTGCCAGTATTTTCAGCTCGCGCCGTATCTCCAGGAACACACGGTCGAGGACATCACCACGGCGATTCAGACCGGGTGGAAGATGCTGAAAGTTAACCCGGCGCCGCAGCTTAGCTTTCATGAGGAAACAAAGCTCCTCATCGCGGTCGGCTCGGCGGAGCACATCGCGCAAATCCCGCAGGTTCTCCAACAGCTCCAGCTGGATAATTCGAGCGCAGTCGAAAAGATCGCAAGACTGCAAGAGGATCTCGATGAGATCGAGACGAAGAAGGAGGGTGACTGGGAAAAGAAGGCGCAGGAGAAACGCGAGCAGATCGGGCAGGCTGCGAGATTGCAAAAGGCGCGGGAGACGATTCAGAATGTGCCTGCGAACCAGAACCGAATTCGGAATATTCCGCCCCGATGACCCCATCCGCCACGACCCACACGCTCCTCGTGGCTGCAGACACCGACACCGAACCCGTGGCGGTGAATGCCCAGGACGCGTCGGTGGCGGCCTTGACGGCGCGACTGATCGCGGGTGGGGAAGCAGCGTGGCGCGAGTTTCACGATGCCTACTTCGATCGGCTGCTGCGCTACCTGCTCGTGGTCTGCCGGGGCGATGAAGACGCAGCACGTGAGAGCCTGCAGGCGGCACTCGTGAAGATCGTGCGGCACGTTCGGCGGTTCGATTGCGAGGAAGCCTGGTGGAGCTGGCTCACGGTAGTGGCGCGGAGTTGCGTCATCGACCGCGCACGCCGCCAGTCCAGCTATCGTGCGTTGCTCGAGCGGTACGCCGGCATTTTCTCCCCTCCACCCGACGACACCACTCCCGATTTGTTGCCCGAACTGCTCGACGACTGCCTCGAAGCGCTGCCATCCGGCGAGAGCGCGCTGCTCTCCGCAAAATATCGGGATGGACAATCCGTCGCGGACCTCGCCGCAGGGTTTTCCTGCTCGGAAAAAGCCATGGAATCACGCCTCGCCCGGCTGCGACGCCGCGTGAAAAGCCAACTCTTGAAGCGTCTCCGCGATGAAACTTGAACCTTCCGATCCCTTGCTCGACGCCGTCCTCGATGATGACGCCGCGTATCGCCACTCCACCCTGCGGCAAACGCTGACGCTCGCGCGCACCCGGCGCCGCAGGCGTGTCGCCGTGCGTGCGCTCGCCGGCGCCGCCGTGCTGATGGTCGCAGGATTATTGCTTCGGCCGCCGCATCCAGTGCTCAAATCACAACCCATCACGCAAGCGCCTGCGCTGAGTTTCGTCCACTCGGTGCCGCTTTCCGCACGTGAATCTGTCCGCACCCGAGTGGCGCTCTTCGACACCGTCACCAGTGCGCCCGCTCGCATGGCCCTGATTAAAACCGAGACCCACACCGTAGCCCGCGTCGTGACGCAGACCAACGCTCCGATGCTCGATTATTTGGATGATCGGCAGTTGCTCACCGCCTTTCGCGATCAGCACCCTGCGATCATCGCAGCCGGCACCCCGGACGCCCGGCTTGTCTTCTATTGATCCATCGGCTCAATCTCGCCGCTCCTTTTCCCCAACCATGCACTGACGGTTGCATCGGCGCAGCAATTCCGCCACCGTGAGAGCCGCATGCCCGCCTGCAAACTTGATGAGCTTGCCCAAGCACGGAGCGCCTTACCGAATGCGCTGGCTTTGCCGACGCGGCGTGGCATGACCGGGCTCGGGGAAGGATCCGCGTCATGAGTTTCCTCGCGCCGCTCTTCCTGCTCGGGGCGGCGGCTATCGTCGGGCCGATTATCTTTCATCTCATTCGCCGGACGACGCGGGAGGTGACGCCGTTCAGCACGTTGATGTTTTTGAAACCGACGCCACCTCGCGTAACGCGCCGGAGCCGGCTCGAGAATCTATGGCTGCTTCTGCTGCGTTGCCTGGTCATCGCACTGCTGGCGCTGAGCTTTGGGCGCCCGTTTTTACAACGGGAAGAAGCTTCATCGGGACCGGCCCCCGGCTCCGGGCGGCGGCTCGTTGTTTTAGTCGATCGCAGTGCGAGCATGCGCCGAGAAGGGCTATGGGAGCAGGCCCAGGAGAAGGCGAAGTCCATCCTTGAAACGACCACACCCGAGGATGAAGCAGCGGTTTTCGCGTTCGACCGCGGGCTGACGGAAGTGCTGCCGTTTGCGGATTGGAAGGCGGCTGATCCGACCCAACGCGCGGGTCTGGCCGAGGAACGGCTGACCGCCATTCAGCCCGGATGGGGCGCAACCCATCTCGATTCAGCATTGCTCGAAGCATCGCAGCGCATGGAACAGCCGGACGGTTCGCGTCCCTTGCGCGAGGAAATCGTAGTCGTGAGCGACATGCAGGAAGGCGCGCAGCTCAACGCACTTCAGGGCTACGAATGGCCGAAACTGCTGACCATCGCGCTCGAAACCGTGTCGGCAAAAACGACAGGCAACGCGGGCTTACACTGGCTGCCCGAAGCGGAGACCGGAGCGCAGGCAGGCGAGGACACGCAGTTGAGGTTTCGGGTCGGCAACGCCGCGGACGCCACAACGGACCAGTACCAGCTCCAGTGGATCGGCGCGACGTCGACCGCTCCGATCAAGGCTTACGCTCCAGCGGGCCAATCCCGTGTCGTCCGAGTGAGCGCCCCGGGATCGAGCAGCGCGGCTCTTTTGCTGACCGGCGATGCGGACGATTTCGACAACGCCGCCTATGTGCTCCCGCCGAAGCCCGCGCAAACACCGGTCCTCTTCGTCGGTCAGGACGCGCCTGACGACACCCGCGGTTTGCTTTACTACATGCGCCGGGCTTTTCCGCCGACTCAACGTTTGGCCGTCGAGATCATCCCGCACCGCGAGCCGACTTCAGTGCCGGCTTTTCAGCTCGAAAGTGCTCAGCTCCTCATTCTCGGGGAGAATGCGCCAGACGCAGCCATCGCTTCCGCGCGCCAATTTGCGATTGATGGCAAAATGGTGCTCGCTCCCCTCACCTCGCCGGAAAGCTCCATCGCGGTGGCAAAGCTGCTCGAAATTCCCCAACTTCCGGCCACCGAGGCGGGCGCCAAAGATTACGGCCTGCTCGGCGAGATCGACTTTCGGCACGCGTTCTTTTCGGTCTTCGCGGACCCGAGGTTCAGCGATTTTTCGAAGATCCATTTTTGGAAACATCGCCAGATCGACGCGGCGGCACTGCCGGACGCACGGATCGTAGCAAAGTTCGATCGCGGCGATCCAGCCATCGTGCAGGTGCCGCTTGGGAAAGGCAGCGTGGTGATCTTCACCAGCACGTGGCGCCCGCAGGATAGCCAGCTCGCGTTGTCATCGAAATTTGTCCCGTTGATGCACGCTCTGCTCGAGGAAAGCAGCCGCGCCCCAGCGCAGCGCGCGCAGTATTTCGTCGGCGATGAAGTCGAGCTTCCGAAAGCGGCGGCGGGAAAATCGCTCCGGCGTCCGGACGGGTCCGAGACCAGCTTGACCGAGATTTATCGCGGCACGGATGAACCCGGCCTCTATGAAACGGCCGACCGATCGGTTCGCTTTGTTGTGAATCTCGCGCCGGAAGAAAGCCGCACCATGCCCTTGCTGGCAGCGCGACTCTCGAGCCTCGGCGTTCCGCTGGCGCGCGATGCCGCTTCCCCGAGCGCCGAGGAAAAAAAACGCGCCGACCACCTTCAGGCCACCGAACTGGAAAGCCGCCAAAAGCTTTGGCGCTGGCTGCTCGTCGCCGTGGTGAGCATTCTGTTGCTTGAAACGCTCATTGCCGGGAAACTTTCCCACTCCCCTCGCGAGGCGGTTGCGTAATCCGTCCGGACCACCGAACCCGATCGGCAGTCTTGCAAAAGCAGTGTTGGCACCGCGCCCATCCGCGTTAACCTCCGTGCATGCCCGACTGGCCGACCGAAATCATCACCGATCAGGATGCGCGCTACCGCGAGCTGCTCGAACAGGAAGCCGAAGCGCGACGGCGCTTCCTCGCCTCCGACGAGGCGCGGGCGGAAATGGCGGAACTGTTGCGGCCCGATTGCCCCCGGCCTGATTGGAAGGCGTTGCCTGTCCAAAAGCAGCCGCGGCAACGTGTGTATCGATGGGACTAGTCTCACTCGCTCACTTTGACGCCGCGCTGCGAACCGCAGCCGAACAGGAAGCAGACTGTGCGCTCATCGGCGGACTTGGCGTCGCAGCCTGGGCGCAGCATTTCGCGGTGGCCCCGGAAGACGGGAGCGACGCTCCTTTCTATAGCAAAGACCTCGACCTCCGCGGCGACAAACCTGCCGCTTACCTGCTCGCAACAATTCTCCGGGCTGAAGGATACAGCATAGCGGGCGTCACGACGGTGCAGCGCAGGGAGCCGCCAGGGTTGGGGCGGAATTTCGTAGTCAGCGTCATCATGGGCGATCTCGGCACCATTTCCGTCGAAGTCCTCGAAAAAATGCCGCTGGTTGATTCCCCGGAATTGCCGCCCCAAGGCTTCGCCCTCGAACTCGCCGGCATTCGCATTCTCGATCCGCTAAGCCTCACCATTGGGAAGATCCATGCCTTCAATCATCGTCCCGCCGGCATCGCGAACAAGGACGCGATCCATCTGCACCTCCTCGCGCGCATCGTGCCTCGCTTCATCCTTGAAGCCCGCGAACGCGGGCTGGCCGCCGAAGTGGCAGAACGTTGTCGAGCGCTCGACTCGATTCTCGCCACCTGGTCCACGCCCTTCGCGCCCGAAGCTCTCGCCGCCTTTCGGCAAGCTCTCGCCGATGGCGCACGCGATTGATGCCGCCATCCGCGGACGGCCGCATTGGTGTGATTTCCGCGCTCCAACCAGACGCGCGGGACGGGTGAAATGGGTGCTGTCGCCAGAGGACAGATTCGTGCATGGTGAGGCTTCTGTCGCGCCATGATCACACCGTTGCTCAAAACCGCCCTCGAACCAATCGTCGCCCGGCATCGTCTCCTGCGATTGCTAAAGGGGTTGGTCCTCACGCTCGTCATCCTGCTTCCGGTCGCTTTTCTACTGCGGGAATATCCGGCAGTGCCGACGGTGCTCATGCTGGCGTTTGCGGTCATCGCCTATTGGATCAATCGGCGGGTCGAGCGCTGGGCGCCCGACTACGTGCAGATCGCGCGCGGCATCGAAAACCAGCATCCGGAATTGCACGCGCTGCTGCTCACGGCGATCGAGCAACAGCCTGACCCGGCTCACGGCGGCAACCTTCATTTCCTCCAACAACGGGTCATTGCCCATGCCGTCGAGGAAAGCCGGCGCCATTCGTGGCTCGACGCCATTCCGTCGCGAGTACTTTGGCTGCTCGGCGCCAGTGCGGTCGTTCTTTTCATCGCTTTCAGCGCCATGCTTTTCGATATGCATCGGAATCTGGCCCAGCGGACCGGCCAGACCCCATCCCGCTTGACCGCCAACGAAGCGCCTCACGATGAGGAAGTGACGGTTACGCCGGGGGACACGGAAATCGAGCGCGGGGCGGGAGTGGTCATCCTCGCGACGTTCCACCGGAACGTGCCGAGCCAGGCGGAACTGGTCATCGAGCGTGAAAATGAACCGGTCCAAAAAATGCCGTTGGTGAAAAACCTCGACGACCCGGTATTCGGCGGCGGTCTCGCGCAGGTCGAGACTCCCCTTTCCTACCGCGTCGAATATGCGGGCAAGACGACCAGAAATTTTCGGGTGACCGTCTTTGAGTATCCGCGGCTCGATCGCGCCGATGCGTCGCTGACTTTTCCCGAATACACGAAGCTGCCGGCGAAGGAGATTCCCGATACGCGACGAATCAGTGCCGTCGAAGGCACGAAGCTCGCGGTCGAGTTTCAACTCAACAAGCCGGTCGCGTCGGCGAAACTCGTCGCGAAGGACGGAACCGAAATCCCGCTCGAAGTGAATGCGGAAGTCGCGACGGCGCAGTGGCGCGATTTTGCGATCAACGAAAGTGCCACCTACGAATTGAAGCTGACCGACAGCGACGGGCGCGCCAACAAATTGCCGACGACCTTTGTGGTCGATGCGCTGCCGAATCGCCGCCCCGAGTTGAAATTCGTGACGCCGCGCGGCGATCAGCGCGTGACACCCATCGAGGAGATCGCATTCCGCGCCGAAGCGTGGGATGACTTCGGACTCAAACGCTATGGGATGACGATCAAGGTGGCGGGCCAGGAGGAAAAGGAGATCGAACTCGGGCGCGACGGAGGTGCCGATGAGCGGCGCGAATTCAACCACCTGCTGAAGCTCGAAGAACTCGGCACGCAACCGGACGAGTTGATTTCCTGGTACCTCTGGGCCGAGGACACCGGGGCCGATGGCCAGGTGCGCCGGACGGGCTCGGACATGTTTTTCGCCGAGGTGCGCCCCTTTGAAGAAATCTTCCGCGCCGGCGACAGCGGCGAGGCGGAACAGCGGCAACAACAGCAACAAGGCGGCGGCAATGGCAACGAAGCTTCGCAACGCGCTGATCAGCAGAAGCAGGTCATCATCGCCACGTGGAATCTGCAGCGGGCAGAAGAGGATCGTCCGGAGCCAAAACCGAGTGAGAAATATCGCGAGGATCTTCCGGTAATTCGCGATGCCCAGGCCGAAGCCCTGGCCCAGACGCAGCAATTGGCCGAACGCCTTGAAGATCCGAAATCCGCGGCCTTTGCCGACGCCGCAGTGAAAGAAATGCAGACGGCGCTCGATCTCCTGGTCAAGGCCGAGACGACTCCCGAGCCGCTGCCGACAGCCGTCAGCGCCGAACAATCGGCCTACAACGCGCTGCTGAAACTGGCCGCGCACGAGTATCGGGTGACGCGCCAGCGCAACCAGAGCCAGCAAGGTCAACAGAGCCAGCAAAACCAGCAGCAGCTCGACAACCTCGAATTGAAGGAGGACGAGAAGCGTTACGAAACCCAGCGTGAAGCCGAGCCAATGCAGAACGAACAGCAGCGCGAACAACTGGCGACGCTCAATCGGCTGAAGGAACTGGCGCAGCGGCAAAACGACATTAATGAGCGATTGAAAGAATTGCAGACTGCGCTCGAGGAAGCGAAGACCGAGGAGGCGAAAGAAGAGATCCGGCGGCAGCTCGCGCGGCTGCGGGAGGAAGAGCAGCAAATGCTGGCGGATATCGACGAGACGCGACAGCAGATGGAGAAGTCCTCGCAGCAATCGCAATTGGCCGAAGAACGTCGTCAGCTGGAACAGACCCGCGAAGACGCACAGCGGGCGGCGGAAGCTCTCGAACGCAAGGAAACGACTCAGGCTCTGGCCAGCGGCACGCGGGCGGCGGAAAAGCTCGAACAGTTGAAGGAGGATTTTCGCAAGAAAATGACGGGGCAATTCAACGAAGACATGCGGCGCATGCGCACCGAAGCGCGGGACGTGGCGCAACGGCAGGAAGAGATTTCCCAGAAGCTAAACGCCGAGGAAGAAAAGCCGCAGCGGCGCACCATCGATGGCAGCGGCGCCGCGGAGCAACTGACGAAACAGTTCGACCAACAGCGCGAACGGCTCGGCGGACTGACGGAAGACATGAAGCGAGTGAGCGAACAGGCGGAAGCCGCAGAGCCGCTCCTGGCGCGGGAACTTTACGATACCCTTCGGAAATCCACGCAGGCGGGAACGCCCGAGGTGTTGGATCAGACTCGCATGCTGGCCGAACGCGGTTATGATGAGCAGGCGCGGAAGTTCGAGGCCAAAGCACGCAAAGACATCGAAGAACTGAAGGAAGGTGTCGAACGCGCGGCGGAAAGCGTGCTGGGCAATGAAGCCGAGGCGCTGCGCCAGGCGCGCGCCGAACTCGATGCCTTGAGCGAGCAGATTAATCAGGAAATCGCGCGCGCCCGGCCTGATCTGGCCCAAGCGGGTACGGCCACGCGGCCAGGTGAGCCAAATCAGGCGGGGCAGCCCGGCTCGCCGCAGCCGGAGAACGAAGAAAGTCAGGCAGGAACTCAACGCGCACAGGCGTCCAATGCCGAACAGCAACCGGGTGACGCGGCGTCGAATGCGGAGCGGTCCGGTGAACCAAACGATCAGGGACAACCGAATGGGAACCCGCAGGACGGCGAACAGACAGCCCAGAATTCCGATCGCCAGGGACAACAACCCGGCAGAGCGGGTCAGCAAGGGCAGGCCGGCCAGGATCAGCAGCGCCAGCAAGGGAACCGCGGCGAAGGACAACAAGCGCAGCAGGGCGAAGGTCAGCAGCCGGGCGAGGGACAACAACCGGGGCAGGATGGTCAGCAGCCGAGCCAACGCGGCCAGGGAGGTCAACTCGCACAAAACCAGCAGCAAGGACAGCAAGGAGCAGCAAGGACAACAAGGACAGGGACAAGAAGGGCAGCAAGGTCGCGGAGGTCAGCAACGCGGAGCGGGTGGTGGTGGTGGGCAGCAAGGTGAACCGTCGGAACAAAACGCGGAACCGGATGCAACCGGCGAAGGCGGTTCGCGGATTGCCGAACTGGCGCGCAATCTCCAGCGCCAGCAGGCGCAGCGTGGTGGCCGGGGTGGCGGCGGCGGAAGTGGACCGGAAGAGGAACCGGCGGGGCCGTTGACGGGCGATAATTACGCGGATTGGTCCGATCGTTTGCGCAATGTCGAGGAGATGGTCGATTCCCCCGAGATCCGCGCCGAAGCGGCGCGCATTCGTGAGCGCGCCAAGGCCATTCGGGCCGAATTCAAGCGCCACAGCGTCGAACCGAAATGGGACATGGTGCAGACCCAGATCAGTCAGCCGCTGGCGGAATTGCGTGATCAGCTGAGCGAAGAACTCGCCCGGCGCGAATCGAAGGAAAACCTCGTGCCGATCGACCGCGATCCCGTGCCGGCGCAATTCGCAGACCGGGTGCGACGCTATTACGAAGAACTCGGGCAGAGCCGTTGATGGTGGTCGCCGCACTCTTTTTCGCGGGAAAAGATTGGCTCTGGCCCGCCCTCATCGGGGCGGTGGTCGCGATTGCCGTCGTGGCCATTTCGTATGTCCGCACCCCGGCCCCGCGCGGCCTCCGCCTCGCGTGCGCGGCACTAAAGATCGCCGGCTTCGCGGCACTCGCCTTCTTCCTGCTGGATCCCATGTGGACCAGCGAGCGGGCCAAACCGGGCGCGAACGTCATGGCCGTGATCGCCGACAACAGCGCCAGCATGGACCTGCACGGAAACGGCGAATCCGAATCCCGCGCGGATGTTCTGCGCCGCGATGTCACGGGCGAAAAGAACCTCTGGTTGCGTGAACTCGGCGAGAATTTCGAAGTGCGAAATTACCTGTGCGACACGCGGCTCAGCCCGGTGGAAGACTTCACCTCCCTGAACTTTAAAGGCCGGGGTTCGGCATTCGGCGCCGCCCTCGCCCAGGTGCGTGACCGCCATCGCAACCAACCGCTCGCGGGAATTATTCTGCTCACCGACGGCCTCATTCCTGATCTTTCCGAAGCGGAACTCGCCGATCTGCCCCCCGTCTTTCCGGTCCAATATGGCAACCAACCGCCCGAGCGTGATCTTGCGATCAGTAATACCGCCGTAACGCAATCCTCGTTCGAAGACGCCCCGGTAACCATTCAGGCGGAAGTCACAGCGCTCGGTTTCGCGGGCCGGAAGGTGGTCGGCGAATTGATTCCAGTAACCGCCGAGGGTGAAGCGAAACCAAAGCCCTTGCTCGAGGAAGAGCTCACCGCGCCGGACAACAGTGATAAACTGGTGTTCCGTTTCCAGGTCCGACCCGAAACGACCGGCGTCGTTTTCTACCGCTTGCGCGTGCGCTCCAAAGGCGGGGTGGATGAAGCGACCCAGGAGAACAACGAGACACTCGTGACGGTCGATCGTGGCACCGGACCTTATCGCGTTCTGTACGTGAGCGGGCGACCGAATTGGGAATACAAATTCCTGCGCCGCGCCCTCGAGGCGGATCCGGAAATCCAGCTCGTCGGGCTGATTCGCATCGCCAAACGTGAACCGAAATTTGAGTTCCGCAGTCGCGCCGGAGAATCAAGCAATCCCCTCTTTCGGGGCTTTGGCAATCAAGCCCCCGAGGAAACCGAGCAATACGATCGGCCGGTCCTCATGCGTCTGAATACGCGGGACGGGGTCGAATTGCTCGAAGGCTTTCCCACCTCGCCCAAGGATCTTTTCGGCTACCGGGCCATCATTGTCGATGATCTCGAGGCGGCTTTTTTTACCGCCGATCAAAAATTGTTGGTGCAACGTTTTGTGAGCGAACGGGGAGGTGGATTCCTGATGCTCGGCGGCGCCGAATCGTTTGCCGAGGGTAAGTATGACCGGACCCCGATTGGCGATTTGCTCCCCGTCTATCTAAGCGCGGCGCCGACGAAGGAAGCGGGAGGCGGTGCGCCGTATCGGCTTAAGCTGACGCGGGAAGGATGGCTGCAACCCTGGGCACGTCTGCGGCGCAGTGAGCCGGACGAAAACAGCCGTCTCGAACAGCTCCCTGGATTCGACATTCTCCAGCACGTGCGCGGCCTGAAGCCGGCGGCCATGGTGGTGGCTGCGGTGAGCGACGGCACCAACGACGTCCCCGCTCTGGCTACTCAGCGGTTCGGTCGCGGCCGCGCCTCGGCGCTGTTGATCGGCGATTTCTGGCAATCAGGACTCGGCGACGAAGCGCGACAAATCGACCTCGGCAAGGCCTGGCGCCAGCTCGTTCGCTGGCTGATCACTGACGTACCTGACGCGGTGGAAGTGCGCGCGGAACCCGAACCCGGCACCGAAGCCATGAGCGTCCAGGTCCGCGTGCGCGATGATGAGTTTCGTCCACTCGACAATGCGCGCGTCTCAATCTCGGTCCTCACGGAACAAAGTCCGGAGCCGATCGTTTTGACAGCCGAAGCTTCCAGCGCTGAAGCCGGACTATTTGAGGCCCAGTTCTTCCCTCGCGAAAGCGGCGGTTACCGCGTCGCGGTCGAGGCGACCGATGAGGCGGGGGCCGTGGTGGGCAAGGCCGCCACCGGATGGACCACCAATTTCGCCGCCGCGGAATTTGGCACGCTCACGCCGAACCGATCGATGCTCGAAAAACTCGCCCAACAGACTGGCGGCGAAGTCCTGGCCCCCGAGGGATTGGAAGCATTGGCGCGCCGCCTGCCCAGCGAGCGCGCACCGGTTACCGAAATCGTCACACAACCGCTCTGGCACACGCCCGCGTTTTTCGTGTTCGCGCTCGGTTGCTTTATTGGCGAATGGGCGTTGCGCCGTTGGAAAGGATTGGCCTGAGGTGGTGATGATGCCGCGCTTCCTGAATCGGGCTTTGCTCTACGCCCTGCTTTTGACCGGCACGGTGGCGCGCGCCGCCGATGAAAATCCAAAACCCCCGCCATCAGCCATCATCGTCAGCGGCGCTCCGGGCACCGACGATTACGCGCAAGTTTTTCCGAAATGGGCCGCGCAGTGGCGGAAAGCCTGCGCGGCGGGGAACGTTTCCGCCCTCTCCATTGGGGACGGAAAAGCGGATCAATCTGATCGGGAGCAATTGCGTCTCGCGCTTGAGTCCGTCACCCGCGAAAGCCACGATCCGCTTTGGATTGTCCTGCTTGGGCACGGAACGTTCAACGGCCAGGACGCAAAATTCAATTTGCGCGGCGATGACATCAGTGCCGTCGAAATGGCTGAGTGGCTGAAACCATTCCAGCGCCCCATCGTCTTCGTTGGAGGATTTGCCACCAGCGGAGCGTGGCTCAAGCCGCTCGCGGGAAACGATCGGATCCTCGTGACCGCAACGCGCAACGGCGGCGAAAACAACTATTCCCGCTTCGGGGGGTACTTCTCGAAATCCATCGCTGACCCCGATGCGGATCTCGATCACGACGGCCAGACTTCCGTGCTCGAGGCCTGGCAAAACGCGGCCCGGAAAACCGCGGAGTTTTATGAATCCGAAGGCCGCCTCGCAACCGAGCACTCGTTGCTCGAAGACAATGGCGACGGAATCGGCACCCCCGTGGATTGGTTTGAAGGCGTCCGCGTCGTCAAAAAATCAAAGTCCGGGGCCGCTGCCGACGGAACCCGCGCACACCAGATTCACCTGATTCCGAGCGCCGACGAGCGCCAGCTCCCGCCGGAGATGCGAGCGAAGCGCGACGACCTCGAGTTGCAACTGGCGCATTTGCGGGAAAACAAAGCGAACCTGCCGCCGGACGAATACTATGCGCAGGTTGAGGCGATCATGGTCGACCTGGCGCGGCTCTATCAGAGTGCAGTCAAGGCGCCGTGAACGGGACAAAGTGCGAGCGGCGATTTGATATCACCGACGCCCCCGCCGCGGAGCGTAAACGCGCTCCCCGTGGGTGGGTCATCGACAGTAGAGGTAAGCGCTACGCGCGTTCGATTTTGCTCGGAGAGTGCAAATCGCCGCTCCCTGGGGTCGCTTTCGCCCGGCGATTCCGAATTCCCGGTCGGGAGATATTCCTGCTGATCGCGCTGCTGGCATGCATCAGTTGTCGCCGGGAAGCGGAACCCGCATCAGCGGCCGCCGCCTCGGAAGTTCGGCACTTCGATGGCACGGGCACGGTGCAATCGGTCGACCCACTACAGCACTCGGCCATCATTTCCCACGAAGCCATTCCAACCTACATGGCCGCCATGACCATGCCGTTCCAGTTCACCGATGGTCTGGACCTGAACGTACTCGAACGAGGGGACCGGCTCCGCTTTCGGTTGGCCATCACGGAGACGCGTGCCTGGATAGATCGGTTCGAGAAAATCGGGCACGTCTCCCTGCCTCCACCGCCTCCCGCGCCGAAAACCGACGCGCGCATCGGTGCCCCACCGCCGGACGTGAACCTCAAAGATCAGGATGGACGGACATTTCTCCTCAGCGAACTCCGCGGTCAGGCAGTAGCTCTGACCTTCATTTTCACCCGCTGCCCCTATCCCGAAATGTGTCCACGGCTTTCGCGTCAGTTCGCCGACGCCCAGCGCGCATTGCTCTCCTCGCTACCCGATGCCAAGTGGCTCCTCCTCTCGGTCAGCATCGATCCCGATTATGACACCCCGACACGCCTGGCTGCTTACGCCGATACTTTTGGCGCCGATCCCAAACACTGGCGATTCGCCACCGGCTCGCGCGCAGCGATCGAGAACCTCTCCACCTGGTTCGGCCTCGAGACAATCCGCGCCGAAGGACCGACTCTCAATCACACGCTTCGCACCGCAATCATCGCTCCTTCAGGAGAAGTTCAGAATATTTTCTCCGGAACCGACTGGCAGCCAGATGACGTAATCGCAGGGCTCCAGCGCGCGCTCAATGGTCATCTTGAACGCAGCGCGCCGACCGGCGTGAGCAACTGATACGACCCGGAATAAACTCGTTCGGCGACCGTGCTGCAAAATCACGATCGAAGCCTGGTGGTGCAAGTTCCGCACGCGCCTGCAGCACAGCATGACCGCTTCCCAATGGGTCAGCTCAATGCTTTCGACGACGGACGAAGATCAGTCCGCTGAGACTCATACCTCCAAGGACGAGCATCGCGACACTCGTTGGTTCGGGCACAACCAGAAATGATTCACCTGCGTTATTGGTCACCATCGCAGGGTTCGCCGTGAGCGCATAATCCAACGAATTCATCGTGCTGGCTGCGGTAAACGGTCCGTTGAATATAATGCCTTGCTTGCTTCCCGAAGGCAGTGGACCGGCAACTGGGGCGCCAAAGTTTCCGTCGGAATCATTGGTCATGTTTCCAGTATTCGGACCCGTGTAATTGCCAAACGCCACCGCCCAGTAAATCGTCGTCCCGCTCTGAAAGGCAACCTTTCCGCCGTTCAAATAGGAGGCCGGGATCGGGGTCGTAAGCTCAAAATCACGCGACGTCGTCGTGTAATTTGGATCCAGACTCATTGCCGCATCGAAGGCTGCCGTCGTCAGCAAGATCCGCGAGCCACCGGCATTGCTGGAAACGCTCGTCGGAATTGTCACCAACGTGACTGCGTTCATTCCCATCGCGTCGTACGCGACGAGCTTTGTGCCCCCCACGAAGTTCTGCCCGGCTGATCGCATCCGCAATTGGACGGCTTGAGCCGCGGTATTGCCATCGATCCCGCCGATGATCTGCTCGATCTGCATAATGTGAAATCCCGCGGAAGCACTCGAGAGTGACATGGCCCACGCCAATGAGCAGACAAGGCGGAAACGTTGATTGATGAGGTGAAGCGTCATTTGCGGTGCCGCACAATGCGAACATTCTTCCGGCATTCCAAACCAAAAAGCCTCTCAGCGCCGGAGCCGCGCGACTGCTCGTTATCCTGACCGTACCGGCACTCGGCTCGGCTTTCGACTCCGCTCAGGGCGACGATCGCGCGCCGTCCATTCGCTGCGCCGCCACAAAAACCTTGCCTCGCCGAAATCCGGTCGCAACGCTTTCCCCTCTCCAATTACCAAGTCTGGTCCTTCCTGTGTTGCCCGTTCTACCGTCAAACTCCCGTGTCGCTCTGCGTCGGTCGACCGCCGATCTCCCGTGAGCGAACCTATTTCTGAACCCGCAGACGAAGAGGCCTGGACGCAGGTTCTGACGCCGGAGCGTCCACTGCTGGCCATCCCGTGGCGCGAGATTTGGAGCTACCGCGATTTGGTCTGGATGCTGGCGCGGCGCGACATCCATTCGGCTTACAAGCAAACCGTCCTCGGCCCGTTGTGGTATATCCTTTTGCCTTTGCTGGTGACGTTCGTGTTCAGCTTTCTTTTCGGCCGCACGAAGTTCGGGACCTCGGACATTCCACATTACCTTTTCTACATGAGCGGATTCCTGGTCTGGAACTTCTTCTCCGAGACCATGACCAAGGCGTCCACGGTCTTCACCACCAATTCCGCACTCTTCAGCAAAGTCTATTTTCCACGCCTCTGCGTGCCCGTCGCCGGGGTGGTGACCAATCTCGTTCCCCTGGCCGTGCAATTCTGCCTGTTCCTCATCGGGGTCGCTTTTTACCTCATCAAACAAAGTGTGACCGGCATTGATGAGCACTTCGTGGTGAATTGGCGGGTCGTCTTCACCCCATTGATTTTTCTTCAGGCGGGTCTCCTTGGTCTGGGCCTCGGTCTCATCATCACCGCGTTGACGCGCCGCTTTCGCGATCTCGTGATGGGGATTCGGGTCATCCTACAAATGTGGATGCTTTGCAGCGCCGTCGCGTTTCCCCTGACCCAGATCAATCCGGAGCATCGACTGCCGTTTTTGCTCAATCCGATCGTGCCAATCGTGGAGTCGTTCCGGTACGCATTTTTCACGGTCTCGATCATCGAGCCGTGGCAAATCGCGGTCAGCGCCGCGGTGACCCTGACCGTTCTGATGATCGGAATCGCGCTCTTCAATCGTGCGGAACAAACCGCCATGGACACCGTATGACGTCCACTTTTCCGCCTTCCGCGTTCCGCCTTCCACCTTCCTGATGTCCGTTGTCCTGCGCACCGAAGATTTGAGCAAGGGTTACCGGCTCGGGGAGATCACGCGGAATGTTTTCTGGAATGATCTGCGCCGCCGTTTGCTACCGTCGCGCACCCCGGCACCAAAGCTCTTCTGGGCCTTGCGCGATGTATCCTTGGATGTGCGCGATGGGGACGTGGTGGGTTTGCTCGGACGCAATGGCGCTGGGAAATCGACGCTGTTAAAGGTAATCTCAAGGATCACTTCACCGACGTCCGGCACGGTGAAGATCAAAGGCCGCGTCGCGTCGTTGCTCGAGGTGGGCACGGGTTTCCATATGGAACTGACCGGACGCCATAACGTTTTCCTCAATGGCATCATTCTCGGGATGTCGCATGGCGAAGTGCGACGAAAGTTCGATGAAATCGTGGCCTTTTCCGGGATCGAGGAGTTTATCGATACGCCCGTGAAACGTTATTCGGTGGGCATGCGTGTGCGACTGGCTTTCGCCGTGGCGGCACATCTCGAGCCCGAAATCCTCTTGATCGACGAAGTGCTGGCCGTGGGCGATGCCGCCTTTCAGCAACGGTGCCTGGGAAAAATCGGTGAGGTGTCGCGCTCGGGGCGGACCGTGGTCTTTGTCAGCCACAATTCCGCTTCGATCGAAGCCCTCTGCACGCGCGGGGTGGTGATGGAGAACGGGAGCGTGGTCTTCGAGGGCACGCAGACCGAAGCGGTTTCGTATTACGCCGAGAGCCGCGCGGGAATGACCACGGATCTGGCGGCCCGCGAAGACCGGTCCGGAACCGGGGAAATTCGTTTCACTGGCTTTGAACTGCGGAATGGTGCGGGCCGCGTCCTGCCAGCCGCACGGTCCGGCGAAGACGTGGAATTTGCGGTGCATTTCGAGCGCCGAGCGAAGACTGAATTTCCCCGGCTCGCAGTTCAACTCGATGTGACCACTCACCTTGGCGCCCCGATTTTCACTCAAGCCAATTGGCTGAAGAATACTGTGTTTGGTGCCATACCAGATCGGGGAACCTTTCTGTGCCGTATTCCTCGCCTCCCACTGCCAGCGGGAAGATTTCACGTGACCCTGCGCGTTGCCGCGGAAAAGCAGGGTAAGCGCGAGGCAATCGATGTGCTCGAAGACGCCGCGGAATTGCCCGTCGAGACCGGCGATTTTTTCGGCAGCGGCAAAGCGGCGCCACCGAAATTCGGAGTTTGTCTGGTCGATGGCGACTGGCGCCTGCAACCGGACGAATGAGCGCGCGCGCGGACGATTTTCATCGCAGCTTCCTCGTTACTTGCGTCGGAGCTTATGACGATTCCGGCATGGGCACGGGCGGTTTCGTCTCGGTACACGCCGGCACGGCGACTATTGTTGATGCCATCGACAGCACAGGGTTGTGCGAGAGCGACGGCGTAATTTACCGGTTCGCGCGTGGGTTGCGCTCGATCATCGGGTACGATCGCGATGGGCTTCGCTCCGTTCTGAAGATTACCGAAGCCCGCGATGTCCATGATATCGCCTTGCGGGACGGCGAGTTTGTTTGTGTTTCCACCGGCACGAACGAGGTGCTCTGGCTCGATCTGCTCGGTCGGACGACGCGGCGCTGGAAGGCCAAGGGCGATCGCGATGCCTGGCATTTGAATTGTCTTTGCGAGATTGATGGACGGTTGCATTTCTCCGCCTTTGGCCGCTTTGAAGATCATCGCGGGTGGGTGGGCCAATGCAGCGGGACGGGCATGATCTTCGACCACGAAAGCGGACGAGACGTGGTGACGGGGCTCAACGGGCCGCACAATCCACGGTTTTTCGAAGGAACCTGGTATGTCTGCGATTCGCATGCGGGCGCCGTGGTTCGCCAGACCGCTGATGGACGGATGGATCGCTTCGATTTGGGCGGGTTCACGCGCGGGTTTGCCTCGGACGGTCGGTATTTTTACATCGGCGTTAGTGCCGACCGCAAAGCGCCCGTTCCCTCGGAGAAATCAAGTATTGTCGTCCTCGATCGGGCGTCGATGGAGACCGTCGGTCGGATCGAAATCCCGTTTCCGGAAATCTACGATATCATCCTGATCGCGCCGGAATTTGGCGAGGCGGTCGCCGCAAACCTGGGCGGATTTCAGATCAATCGGGAAGCGGAGCGGTTCGCGGCACTCGAAACCCAGGTGAATATCGGGCGTCGGGAAATTGAAGCTTTGAAGCGTCGGCTCGAACCGCTGGAAACGGTCGAGCGAATCCGCGGCTCGCTCGTGCACTTCAAAAGACGTTTATTTGGGTGATGGCCACTCCGAAGCGAACTGCACTCATTACGGGAGTGGCCGGATTTCTTGGCCGTTACCTCGCGCGAGAATTTGCCCTCGGCGGCTGGCAGGTGATCGGCCTTGATGATGCACCGTCGGAAAATGCGCCTTCCGATTTGAGCTATCATCGGATGCGCTTGCCAAACGCACGATTCGACAAATTGGTTGCGGCTGAGAAACCCGATGTCTGCGTGCACGCGGCCGGGCGCGCTTCGGTGGCACTTTCGATGGAGGATCCGGCTGCAGACTTCCACGACGGCGTAGTCCTGGCTTTTGCGCTGCTCGATTCCATGCGGCGCCACGCACCCGAATGTCGGTTTATTCTCCTCTCGAGCGCCGCGGTCTATGGCAATCCGTCATCGCTGCCGATCGATGAATCTCATCCCGTGGCACCACTTTCCCCTTACGGATTTCACAAGCGGCAGTGCGAATTACTGATCGAGGAATTCGCCCTCGTCTACGCCGTGCCCGCCCTCGCCGTGCGCATATTCTCCGCCTACGGACCGGGCCTGCGCCGGCAGGTGGTGTGGGATATTTGCGCGCGTACCCTGACGAAGGGCCGGCTTTCGCTGCACGGAACGGGCTCGGAGAGCCGCGACTTCATTCACGCAGCCGACGTGGCGCGAGGTTTGGTTTTGCTGGCGGAAAAAGCACCGGCGCAGGGCGAAGTTTACAATCTCGCCACGGGTCGGGAGACAACCATTCGCGAACTAACGAGACTGCTCTTGCCGAATCTTGGAGCGGACTTCGCGCCGGAATTTGACGGTCGCACAACGCCAGGCGATCCCATGAATTGGCGTGCGGACGTGAGCAAGCTGACGACCTTGGGCTTCGCGCCCGCTGTGCCATTGGAAGACGGCCTGCGCGGAGTGGCTGCTTGGTGTGCCGCTGAGTTGAGACCGGCAAAGTCATCCTGAGCGGAGGCGCAGTGCGCCCGTGGCGAAGGATTTCCTGGATCGTCCGCGGGACCAAACAGGAACGGAGGATCGTATGCCTCCGGCTTTGGCTGTCCGCAGTCCGCTTGCATGAGCAATCGTATCCCGCATGCCGTCGGACGCAGAGCTCGCCACTGCCGGGACGTTGCCCGGCGTCTCAGGGCAAAGCGTCCGAACGCCTCTGGCATTGCATCCGTCGTCCGCGCAGGTTCGTAATTTGCTTTACGGAAACAGTCTCAACCTCTGCGTAACAAGCAAAGACGAGGACGGTTCCCTAATTCAAAAACACATTCCCATGAAAACATGTCTTTCGACATTTCGTCGCTCACACCGCGGCCCCGCGTTCACTTTGATCGAACTCCTGGTCGTGATCGCCATCATCGCCATTCTGATTGGCCTCCTGCTGCCGGCGGTGCAGAAAGTGCGGGAAGCCGCAGCCCGAACATCGTGCTCGAACAACCTCAAACAAATCGGTCTTGCCCTTCATAGCTATCAGCGAGCGAACGGCACATTCCCCGGGCTGCTCAGTGACACGGATATCGGCAACTCCTACCCCAACGGGCAAAAGGATGGATACGTCTATGAGTATCAGCTTCGCGATCAGGGCGCCGGCTTTGTCGTCGCAGCCCGTCCATTTCTGTCCGGCCGCACAGGTTCGACCATCCACTGGTTGACTCAGGACGATCGTGAAATCACGGTTCCGGATCCGGAAGCCGACGCGGCCCGAAAGCAAATGTTTGCGGCCATTCACAACGCCGGTCGCCAGGCTCTGGGCGCAGCCTTTGCCGAGATTGCCAGTGCCGCTCAGCAAGCCGATTGGAGCGATGTGGCGCGTTATTTGCAAAGCTCCAGAAACGCGAAATTAGCGTTCAAAGAGTTGGATGCCGATGGAGACGGTTCGGTGACCCCCATCGAGACCATCAGCTACACCGGCCTTGAATTCCCGCCAGTGCGCAATTTCCTGGCCGCGGTCAGTCGGGAGATGGCGTTCGGTGCCGGGGGTGAGAAAATGGATAGCATCCCCGGGGTCACCTTTGGCCAGATGATGGCGCTAAACAAGGCCGGCACACCCGGAGACCTGAAAGCAAAGATTCAGGGATTCTCCGTCCCGCAGGATCAAGGGACGGGTGACGTGCAGATGCTGTTCTCCTGCGACGGCAGCGTGAAAACGCGATCTTCCTACCGATTCCGCGAAGCGCAAATGGGGTTCCACCTTCTTCCGTTCATCGAGCAGGATAATCTTGTCAGCCTCCACACCGGATCGGTCAATCTGGTCGATGAGCACGGGAATGCGTTGAACGGAATTGTGATTGGTCGCCACGAAACATCGACGCGTGTTCGCGGGCGTGGCGCTCCGGCGATCGATAAATTCCAGGGCATCGTGATCCTGCCCGATGGATCCGGACTGTTCTCGAGCGCCGTTGGTGTCGGCGAGGTAGACCTCGATCTATCCCATGGCATCGACGGTCCGGTCGATGGCGTGATTGTTGTCCGACCGCTTGGTCGTGGACCTCACGTGAAAGTGTTCTCCGGCGGCAAGTAAGACCATGTCAGAGGGAGCGCCTGAGATTGGGCGACGCCTTCCTGAGTAAAAAGTGACTCGTGCGGCAGCGGTCCCCTGCGACACGCTGCCGCATGCGTTTTATCCCGGCATTCGCCCTCCTCATTACCAGTCTGATTCAGTCCACGCGGGCTGTCGCTACCGACGATTTTCCCCCGCCGAAGTGGCTCGGTGATACCCCGACGTTCGGAAAGAATGTTCAGCGGACCATGCGCCTCCTCGCCGAGAGTACTCCGGAAAAAAGGAACACGGTTCGCGTGCTATTTTATGGGCAGAGCATCACCGAACAGGGCTGGTGGAAAATTGTCGCCGACGATCTGCGGGCCCGGTATCCCAATGCCGATCTCGTCATCGAGAACCGCGCCATCGGCGGGCACGCGTCCCAACTCCTGGTCAAAACAGCCGAGGCGGACCTCTACCCATTCCAGCCGGATCTCGTCATTTTTCACGTTTACGGCGCACACGATAAATACGCAGACATCATCCGAAACATTCGCGAGCGCACGACCGCCGAGATTCTCCAACAGAATGATCACGTCAACAAACCGGACGATCTTACCGAGTCAACGGATGGCTCGCAACTCGCCCCGGGCAAGGGATCGTGGGACGCATTCATGAATCACAACTGGCTGCCCATGCTCGCCATGAAATATCAGACGGAATATTGCGACCAGCGCGCGGTGTGGAAACGCTATTTGGCTGATTACAATCTCGAGCCAAAAGCTCTCCTCAAGGACGGGGTGCACCTCAACGCCCACGGTGAGTTTCTGATGGCGGAGGCCGTGAAAGCGCATTTGCGGCGTGACCCTACTTTCGATCCTGCACCGTCCGAGAGCTGGGTGAAGACAATCGAAATCGGGGCGGACGCGGCCTGGAAGGATGGCAAGCTCACGGTGGATTTCGACGGCGCGCGCATCGATGCGATTCGAGGCACCGGAGGCGCTGCCGAGGTTCGGGTCGATGGCAAAAGCCCCGCCACTATCGGCGAGTGCCACGCTTTCACCCGCACCACCGCGTATCCCGGAAGCAATTGGCCGATCTTGTTGCGCGTGCAAAACGCATCACCGCTCGAAGCCGAGGATTGGACCCTGACCCTGAAGAACGTGGGAGGGGAATTCGGCGACATCACGTTCGACGTCGTTGGTTCCGCCACGGGTCCGGATGGTGCAGGCAAAGCGGGCGAAAAATTCACCTCTAATTCCGGTCGCGTTGTGATCGAGCCTGAGGATTGGAATCTCGATTTCTGCTACCGCGTTTTCGGGCGGAAACTCACCGAAGGCCAGCAGGTGAAATGGAGAGCCGAACTTTATGGTGCGCCGCTGGTCGAAGGCGGTGGCGCCAGCCTGCCGGGTGTCGAGCGTGCACTGACGCTGGCGCAAGGCCTGAAGAATGGTAAGCACACGCTCGAACTCACGGGCGATCCTGCCAGTATCACCGCCCTGCGAATTTATACGCCGCCAGAAAAGTAGCGCGCGTCGCGCGGCAGCGGAGATCTTTGTCATCTTCCGCTACCGACACCCGCTTACCACCGGAGCGCGGCGGTAAACGGGTTCGGCAACCGTCGCTAATTCCGTCAGTTTGCCGCAGTGGCCTCGGGCTTCACCCGCTTCAAGGTCACGGGGTGCTCTGGCATCTCCTTCCCGTCAACGATTGCCTTGCACGCTGTGGTGATCGTGTTGGCGTCAACAAACTGCAGGGTCACGGCATGCATGTGCGATTCTTTCTGCGGGTCAATGGTACAGCACGTCCCGTCGAAATCGAACGTCAGCGAGTTTGCATCCGACGCCTTCAATGCCATCGCCGGACGATTGCCCAGCATGCAGTAGTGAGTGAGCGCAAGCTTGCCGCCCTGATCGTAATACATGGTGATCATTTCATTGGGCGTGCCTTCGAAGACGCGCTCTTCGAGCACGCTTCCCGCCGCGATCAGACGGTAGCGCGCGATCAACTCGACTGGTCCCTGGCCCATGTCCATCGTTCCTTTCCAGACGCCCACCAGCGTTTTCATTCGTTCGAATTCCGGCGAACCCTGTTTCGTGGTGGGAGTTTCGCCAGCGTACAGCCAGCCCGCCGCGGCCAGCAGCAAGGTTGCGCAAATGGTCGTGATCTTCGTTTTCATTTTATGTGGTGTGATTTGGTTTCAGTTTTGGATTGCAGTGATTGATTCACTTTCATCCTGCCGACGAACGAACCGCCGCTGGCAGGACAGCCGAGCCAAACTTTTTTTCAGAAATTGCGCGCCACCTCACCGCCTTCTTCGGACCGGATCAGAACAACCTTCTGACAATTTTGTGCCTCAGATATAACAAATTGAAGGGTACATGCGTCTAATGGTGCAACGACATGAACTCATCAATCGATCTGAACGCGTCGGAATCGTCATTCGTTAGTTCGGTGCCGCTCTCCCTGCTCAATTTCATCGAACTGACCGTCTTGAGACGGCGGTACGCCAGTATGGTCTGGGTGCGCCCGGAGCAGGACCGATGGTTCGTTTCCAGTGACCAAGGCACCTTTGGTCCCGTGCGGTTTTCCGAAGCCCTGCAACGACTGGTTCAAGGCGAGACGCCGCTCGCGGTCCTGCACGAGGACGAAGCCAACCAGGACCCGGAACCGTGGCGAATACTCGCGTATCGTTCGTGCACCCTGGATCGAGCGACCAAATGGACCTGGATCGTCGGCTTCTGGATCGCCGCGATCTTTCTCGGATGGGTCCTGATTTCAACGTTCGAGCCGATTGCACTGCAACCCATCCTCCAGTGGGTCTACATCGTCGGAGTCATTGCGGCGATGGCCTGGTTCGGTCTGCCGCATTCGATCCGGTCAAAAATTCGGGCGAAACATTCCTGAGCGCGCGCAGCACTGCCCCCGCGCGGCGGTTTCCCCACATCTCACGGGGCAGTTCGCAAACGGGTTGCTTATTGGTTTGGTAGCGTAAACGCGACGAGGCTGCCCCCGGATGGGCGCCCCGACTTGCCGCCTCCCGCAGAAATCACCACGTACTGACGTCCATTAATCATGTAGGTGCTGGGGCTCGCGTTACCGCCAAACGGCAATTTCGTTTGCCAAAGAATCTTGCCGGTTTCCTTGTCAAAGGCGCGAAACGTTTCGTCAGCCGTCGCTCCAATAAAGATGAGTCCGCCGGCCGTCACGAGCGGCCCGCCATAGTTCTCCGTGCCAGTGGGAGCAATTCCGCGGGCCGTCAGTGCCGCATATTCACCGAGCGTCGCCTTCCATTTGATCTCGCCGGTGTTCAAATCCACCGCGTTCAAGGTGCCCCACGGCGGCTTGATGGCCGGATAGCCTTCCTGGTCGAGCCACCGTCGAAAACCCGCGAACGCGTACGCCGTTGCTGGATCATTTTCCGCGCGAGGCGCTCCGACTTCCTTGCGGGACGCCGAGGGCGGCTCCTCATTTAATACGTAGCCTAAAATCGCATTGCGCCTGGCCTCGGGCATGGTCGCAAATCCGGGCATTCGGCCTCCACCGTGACGGGTGATCTTTTCAATTTCAGCGCGCGTCTTCCGAGTGGCAACGTCGATCAGTGCCGGAAATCCTGCGGCGGGATTGCCTTTCCTGTCCAGGCCATGACAGGCGCCGCAATAGACCATGTAATCCTGTTCGCCCGGAATCAGCGGAGTACCGTCGGCTCGCCGGGTTTCGACCATCTGCATGAGCCAGGGCATTTCGTTCACGTTGACGTAATAAATGCCATCGGGATCGGCCGCCCCACCGCCCCATTCCATGCCTCCATCGAATCCCGGAAACATCACGGTCTCGTTCAGGCTCGGCGCCGGGAAGGGTCCGAAATTCGGTGATGCCCGAATGCGATCCAGCGTCATCTGATGAGCCTCTGGTGAAAGATCCGAGACATCCGCTTCCGTGTAGCGCTGCCGCATGAGCGGCGCCGGTTTGGTGGGGAATGGCTGGGTCGGCCAGGCCTCCTCACCGCGGAGATCCGATGCCGGGACGGGTCGTTCCTCGATCGGCCACAGCGGTTCGCCCGTCACCCGATCAAAGACGAAGAGCAAACCGTGTTTCGTTCCCTGCGCGACGGCGTCAATCTTCCTGCCATCATGATTTACGGTCAGTAACACCGGAGGACAGGGCAGATCCTTGTCCAGCAGGTCGTGATGAACGATTTGAAAATGCCAGAGCCGTTCCCCGGTGGCGGCATTCAGTGCGACAACGCAATTCGCAAACAGGTTCTTTCCGTGGCGTTCGCCTCCGTAAAAATCGGGCTCAGCCGTCTTGGTCGCGACATAGACGATGCCGCGCTCCTCATCGAGGGATTGACCGCACCACGGCATGAGACCCGTCGCGGTCTTGTACGCGTCCTTGGGCCAGGTGTCGTATCCCACCTCACCGGGCCGCGGAATCAGGTTGAAGATCCAGCGTTGCTTGCCCGTTCGGACATCCAGAGCCCGGACCGCACCCTTGCCACCCACGCCACCCAGGATCAACAAGTCGCCGTAGATGACACCCGGAGTGTTCAATCCGGACCCCAGTTCAACGGAACCATTTTCCCCAAAGTCGCGAATGACCTCACCAGTCTTGGCGTCCAGCGCAAAAAGATATCCGCTCACGCCGGTGAACAGTCGCCGCTCTCCGCCCGTTTCGTTCTGCCAATAAACCAATCCCCGCTGGCGCGCAGCCCCCTGACCCGAGCGTTCGCCGGACGGATCCCACTTCCACAGTTCCGCTCCCGTGGCGGCGTCCAAAGCGATGACCTTTCGCGCCGGCGACGGAGTATAGAGCACGCCGTCCACAATGAGGTTGTTCGCCTGATACTCGCCGTTGTCGCCCGTCTCGAAAGTCCATGCGACTTCCAGTTTGGGGACGTTATCGCGATCGATCTGCTCGAGTGGCGAGTAAAGGGCGCGTCCCTTGCCGCCAAGATACACCGGCCAATTGGCATTTTGAGGCTCGGCGCTCGAGGCCGAGATCACGCCCTGGCACCATGCCATCAGGGCAAAGGTTGGTATTGAGATGCACCTGAAGAATTGGAGGCTCATGGGTTCAGGAATTGTGGATGGAGTTCGGAAGCTTGATCTGCAGCCAGACATCGGAGCAAGGCAAACGGCAGTTCTGGACACGAGCGCAGCACGAGCTGGCGAAGCTATCGATTTACCTTCGAGCCGTGCAATGGGTCCCCCGTCGGCACACGTCGTGGCAGCGATAGGACGGATGGTGGCTTGGGAATCGCTCTCTCATCCCGAAACTGATGAAAAATCTCCTCCTGGTTGCGATGATAACCCATGGCATCGCCGCGTACGGGGGAGGGCCGGCCAATCCCATTCTCTATATCACTCAGACGCCGATTCCGGACGAAGTGCTGACACACAACGTCACTGAGACGAAGATGAGCATCGCGAGCACGATGCAGAGTCCGCTGGCAGATCCCTTACACGCCGGGCGTGGGGGCGCACTCTGGATTCGTTATCCCGACGGAACCCGACGCAATCTCACGGCAGCGGCGGGCTATGGCGGCGCCGTGGATGCGAATGGCAATGCGACCGGATTTCAAGGCACCAACGGCATCGTGGTGCATCATCCGCTCGTGCACTGGAGTGGGACAAAGGCGATCTTCGCCATGGTTGTCGGAGCGCCCGCAAGCGCGGCGGATTCGACCGTTTTCCATTGGCAACTTTACGAGGTGACAAACTTGGCCCAGGGGCAGACTCCGGTGATCTCGTATGTCGATGGTCAACCGGCGGGTTACGATAATTTTGAAGGCTGCTACGATACCCAGGATCGCATCATTTTCGTGTCGGACGCTCCGCACGGCCTGGCGGCGCACCTTTTTCCGCAACTCGACGAATACATGAATGTGGCGACGAATTCGGGGTTATGGCGCCTGGACCGCGCGAATGCGAACGAATTGAAACAAATCATCCACACCCCGTCGGGGGCCTTCACTCCCTTTCTGGACAGCGCCGGACGTGTGCTCTTCGTGCAGTGGGATCATCTTTCAAGGGACGTGGCCGCCACCTATGACCGGCCCCCGGATGCGAATGTCGGCGAATCCTGGACCCAAACCTTTAACGGCGACGGCACGTTTGCCAGCGAAGCGCCGAATGCACCTTTTACGATCGGGACCGCGGCAAATTATTCGACGTTCAACAACTACCCGGAACCGCGAAATTTCGACAAAACGGAATTGCTGGCCGCCGGCAACGTCAACGGAAACTCGATCAATCAATTCTTTCCCTGGGAGTGTCGCGAAGATGGATCGAGCCACGAAATCATCAACCACGTCGGACGCCACGAATTGGGTGGGTCAAACCTGCGCATCAGTCTGACCGACGATCCAAATCTAACCCCGCCAGCTTTCTCCAATCCGACCGCGCTGGACATGTTGCATCTCATCGAGTCACCGACGGTGGCGGGAAGTTTCTTTGCCGTTAATCCGCCCGAACTCGGCACCCATATGGCCGGCGCCATTTTTCGTTTCAACGGCGCCGTCGGAACGAATCCGGACACGATGGCGATCACTTACGTGACGCCAAATGCGTTTGTCCCCAATCCAGCGCTTGGACAGTCACCGCTCGCAAATGCAGTGGATGTTTATCGCAACCCACTGCCGCTGACCGACGGCGGCCTGCTCGCGGTGCATGCTGCCGTGAAACAATACGACTCCAACAGCGGTGCCGACGCGCAGCACCCGCGTTCGCGCTACGATTTCAAGCTGCGCATGCTCATCCCATCCGGCGCAACAATGGCCCCCGACCCGAACGTCATCCTGACCACCGAGCCGAACGTGAACCAAAGCTACTTCGCAAACGGAGCGCTCATCACCTACGCCGGAGCGCCGCTCTGGGAACTTGATCCGGTGGAAGTCGTCGCGCGGACCAGGCCGTCACAACTGACCGACGGCATCGCCAGCGTGGAGCAATCCGTCTTCGACGAGGAGGGAGTGCACGCGCCGACCCTTCAGAGTTATCTACGAGCCAATAACCTCGCCATGGTTGTGAATCGCAATTCCACGCGGCGCGACGCGGCGGACAAACAGCAACCATTCAACCTCAAGGTCGCTGGATCCACGACGCAAACGACCGGCACAAGTGGCAGGATTTACGACATTGGCTGGCTCCAGCTCTTGCAGGCAGACGCGATCCGCGGTTTCACGCTCAGCGCGAATCCCAATGCCGCACCGCAACCCGGCCGGCGCAACATGCCCATTCCGTTGCATGACACGCTGGCTGAAATGCCCGCCGTTCCCGGCGCGCCGAACGGTGCGGTGAAGATCGGAAATGACGGGTCGTGGGCTGCGATCCTGCCCGCCGGTCGCGCCATTACCTGGCACATGCTCGATGGGAGCGGGACAAAGAGCCAGGTGAAGGAGCGATATTGGGTCACATTTGCACCCGGCGAAGTGCGGACGTGCGCGGTCTGCCATGGCGTCAATACGGACGATCAGGCTGGCAATCCCGGCGTCCCGACCAACAAACCGGAGGCGCTTCGGGCGCTCCTCCAATTTTGGAAGAGCAACCATCCATCAGGCTTGATTCAACACGCGTCGGCGGCCACTTCGGTTGCAAAAGACGCGGGCACCGTGATGCTCACCGTGACCCGCACGAACGGCGTCACCGGTCCCGTAAGTGTCAGTTTTTCCACCGCGGACGGTGACGCAATCGCAGGTGCAGACTACACGGCCACCAGCGGCACGCTAACGTGGACCGACGGCGATGCCGCACCAAAGGCTATCTCCGTGGCTCTCCTGAACAATCCAACCATCGGCGCGAACAAGACCTTCACGGTCACCCTTTCAAATCCTCTTTATGCCTCAATTGGGCCCATGGCCACGGATGCGGTGAAGCTGACCGAAACGCCAATGAACGCGTGGCGCTATGCGAACTTCAGTGTGGATGCGAATACGCCGGGCATAGGTCAGCTCCCAGACGATCCGGACGGCGACGGCCAGGATAATCAAAGCGAATTTCTCGCGGACACCGTGCCAACCGATCCCTCGAGCGTTTTCGCACTAAATGCCACGATTGCAGGGGGCCAGGTGCACCTTGGATTTACCGCGCAGGCCGGGGTCACCTACACCGTCCAGTACAAGGACGCGCTTACCGATCTGATCTGGAAAAAACTCAGCGATGTCGATGCGCCGACGAGCGTTCAGATTGAAGACATCGTGGATCCGACGATTGGGACGAAGCGATTCTACCGGGCTGTCACCCCGCAGCAACCGTAGTGCAGCGTCACGCGCGGACGAAGTTATTCGAACGCTCGCACGCTTTGCGCCCGCTGAAGTGGGGCGGACGACATGCAGTGGAAAAGTCAGACCCTTTCGGCCCAACCGGTCACGCCGGTGGTTTCTGGGATCGCTGAACGAGCTTGGCCGAAGATCAGTTGCGTTTCGCCCATCGCGCTGATTTCGAATGCCTGAAGTTCCATTGATCGCATGATCGAGCGGGCCTGGCGCACACGGCTGCATCAATCTCAAAACAGCCTTCGATCTCCCGCATCCGGCTCGGTCGATTGTGCACACGCAGCCGCGTGGACATCGTCCGCCACGACGCCCCGGCCGTCGTAATCGTGGCGACAGATCGCCTGTTGTCGGGATTACTTCGTCGGGATTTCGTTGAGCGTGTAGTAGGCGACGGGATGGAGGACGGGAGTGCCGGTCGCGGATTTGACGCCGTCGAGATGGAGTTCGTGAATGTGACCCTTGGTCAGTGGGGCCACGGTGAGGCGCACGGATTTCCTATCCGGGCTCACCACGACCCTGGTGATCTTCGCCTGCACGTCGTCAACTTCCGGCGAACCGTAGTCGGCCTGGTAGATGTAAGTGAATTCCCGCATCGAGTAACTTGAGGGATTGCCGGCCGTCGCGGCGTCCACGGGTTCGGTGAAGGTCAACTCGAAGCCGTCGGGCTTCGCGCGCATTTCGTGAATCTCGAACGGAACTTTGCCCGTCCAATTCACGCGCTCGAAGCAATAAGGTTTACCGCCGCTGGCACCCCAGCCGCGGTCGCTGCCACCGACGAAGAGGTGGCCTTCCGCATCCATGCGCCCGCCGATGAGGCCGCTCTTGAATCCTTTCAGGAACGGAAACACCACGCCTTGTTTGATGCCATTCACTTCCTCGAGGAAGACGCGCGCGACGTTCGATTGGCTCTGATCAGCGATGAAGAGCTGCTTGGCAAATGGCCCGAATTTCCCCGCGCTCAAATCGCAGACAACAAAGGACGACGAGTTGCCGATTTTTCCGTGCACCAGATAAACCGCGGGCGGAACCAATTCCTTCACCCGGCCGCGCTCGGTGACCATGCGGGACTTCGTGTTCGGTTCCACGGGACGCGGCCCCATGTTCGGTGCCTTGTCATACCATTTAAATCCGCCGGGGTGACCCTGGAAGGTGCCCGGAATCAAGTGCTGGAGCGTACACGAGCCATGCCACGGGCCTTGATTGTCCGTGCAATAGACTTCTCCATCCGCATCGAATCCGATGCCGCCGGGCGAGCGGATCCCGCTGCACGTCGGGATCATCGTTCCGTCGGGTTTAACGCGCAGGCACCAGCCGCGGAAATCGATCTCTGAACTAAACGACCCGGTGAGACAGAGGACGATCCAGATGTCGCCGTCCTTATCGAAACGAGAGCCGAACGCATACTCGTGGTAGTCGCCGCTGACGCCCCATTGATCGCACACCGTGGCAAATACATCCGCCTTCCCGTCGCCATCGTTGTCCTTCATTTTCAAGAGTTCGTAGCGGTTGGTCGCGTAAAGCCAGCCATCTTTCCAGGCGAGTCCCATGACTTCGTGCTGTCCCTCCGCGAAGCGCTGGTATTTCGGGCCACTCGAGTCCGCGGTATCGGCACCGGTGACGGTCCAGATTTCGCCGCGCCGGGTGCCGAGAGCGAGTTTATTGCCCGGCAGCAATTCGATCGAGCTAACTTCCATCGCCGTCTGCTCCGGCGTGCTAAAGGTCGTGATCGCGTAGTAATCCGATTCCTGCGGGTCGGAGGCGAAGGCGGCCAAACCAAATGTAGCCAGGGCGGCGAGGGCGAGCGTGCTTTTCATACGGTGCGAGAACATGGGTTGGCTTTAGTGACCGTGCGCTCCGTGGATATCGGGCCAGGCATAGGTGATTTTCATTTCGGCGCTCGCCGGCATCAGCAGGTTTCGCCCGCCGACTTTGGCGCCGTCGGCTTTCACCTGATATTTGTTCTCAAACTGCGCACCGTTCATATCGAATGTTCCACCGTCCACGGAGAACACGCCTTGCTCGTCCTTGATCGTGCCATCGACGATGCGGAGATAGGCGTTCGCCGGGATGGCGCCCTTGAGCTTCAGCGTCCGTGTGATCGTCCCGCCCGCCGTGGCGTTTCCGGAAACGTCGAACCGATCGGAAACTACGACGTCATTCCACTTGTAAAAAAACGTTGGCACACCAGTCGCGTCGAGCGTGTAGCCTTTCCACGCGTAGCCTTCGGGGTGCTCATTCTTCGAGCACTTCGGCCATTCTGAATCCGGTGAAGCGAGGACGGCGAACGGTTGCGCCACGTCCACGGTTGTGCGGAGCACATCGTAGCCGAGCGGCGGCTGCTCGCCGCCCCCACGATCGCGCCAGTGGCGGGCGGCATCCATGAACGCACCGCGCCAAATCAACGCGAGATTGAGCTGGCTCGCGCTCCACGTAAGATTGAATCCACCCGGATAACCCACCGCAATCGGACGTCCGCCGGACTTGCTGATAAAGTTCCGGTAGATCACCGGTTCCGTCTCAACCACGATTGGGATCCCGACGTTATCATCCCGTTTCTGTCGGCGATTTCCCTGCCAGCCGTCAGGTTTCCACTTCGAGAGCGCAGTCGGCGAAAAGCCTTCACCGGACCAACCCGCAAACAGTTCCGCCTCACCCGCGCCTTGAAAGTATTCGAGCCGGAATTCGTGCGGGCCCGCCTCGAGATTCACCTTGCCCTGCTTCGGATCTCCCGTCGGGTGAATGCCGTCGTTTTCCACCACTTCCTTGCCATCCACCAGCAGACGCGAGCCGTCATCTGAGGCGAGGTAAAACCGATATTCGCCCTTTTTCGGCGCTGTGAGCGAGCCGGTGAACACAGCCCCATACTGGTTCTTGTAGTCATCAAACTTCAGCTCAACGAGCCCGCTCTCGAGGGAAGCCTCGCGATGCGGCGTCAATTTGGAAAAGTCCGGCAGCTTGTTCCAGTCGCCGTTGTAAATGGCCACTTTCAGTCCCGTGAGACCCGGCCCTTCGGACACGACCCGGAGCATTCCGCGCATCAGTGCCGCATGGCCTGGAAAGGAGCAGACATAGGGATAATCACCCGGCTTTCCCGGCGCGGTAAACTCCAGCACCTCCGAAGTCTTGGGATCGAGCGTTTTTGAGTGCAGCAGGATTCGGGGGTCGTCTGGAATCCAGTTTCGTTTCAGCGCCTCCTCGGGCTTCTCCATCTGCTGATTGCACATCGCCACCACGTCCGTGCCTTCCTGGCACAGGATGAGATTGTGCGGCATATCGTCAGCATTCTCAAAGGTCAGCTTCACCTTGGCCCCCGGCTTCACCAGGATTTCCGTGGTGTCGTATTTCATCTGCGCCGGCAGCGTCTTGATGGTGATCGTCTGCACATCCTGCGCGGACGCAGCGGCGATGAGTGTGGTGGCAAGGAGGATCGTGGGTCGGAACATGCGTTGGGTGCCCCGAAAAAGTGCGCAGGGGTCAGGATTGTTAGCGGGAAACTCGTTGAGACGAATGATCGGCGCGCTTAATTGCCATTTCGCCGCACAATTGTCAGGCTGCCATTCAGTGAGGAGGAGTCTCCGAAATCCCGAAGATTCTCGGCAGGCCACCATTTTTTGTGATGCGGTTGGCGTCCGTTGGCGTCATCAAAGGCAGAGGGAACCGCGGCGACGAAATTCATCCCGAAGGAACCCGACACGGCGGGGTCGGTCTTGAAGGCAGCACACCGCGCGATCGCGCCTTCTTTGAAGTTGCCGCCGTTTCCGAGAGGCCAAGCAACGAGACCAACAACCTTTGGCTGGCCGCGGATTGGCTCCACACGAGAGGATGCGGCTTCCCGATGACCGCTCAAGAACTCCAGACCCTGCTCAACGCCGCTGGTTCCCAGCACCTGATCCACGTGCTCCCCGCCGAAATATTCGCCGCCATGCACATTCCCGGTTCGCAGAACGCGTGCGTCTATGAGACGGCCTTCCTCGACCAGGTCCGCGCGCTCGTGCCCGACCCGTCGGCCTCGATTATCGTTTACGGCGCGGGCGAGGGATCGCTCGACGCCACGACCGCCGAAGAAAAACTACGCATCGCCGGCTACGCTCACGTGCAATCCTTTCCCGGTGGCCTCGCCGAATGGAAGGCCGCCGGCTTGCCCATGGAAGGCACCGGCCAACTACCGGAGCCGCCCGTCCCCAATGGTACCTTTGCGATCGACACCGCCCAGAGCGTCATTCGCTGGACTGGTCGCAATCTCTTCAATCACCACAGCGGTACCGTGCAGCTCGGCGGTGGCGAAATTAAGCTGCGTCAGGGTGAGCTCGCGAGCGCCCGCTTCACCATCGACATGACGAGTATCGCCAATGAAGACATCAGCGACTCCGCGATCAACGCCATGCTCCTCGCGCACCTCCACACCGCCGATTTCTTCGACGTCGCGCACCATCCCACCGCCGAGTTCGTCGCCCACTCCGTGGAGCCGATCGCCGCCTCCACCCCCGGCACGCCGAACCATCTCCTGCGCGGCACGTTCACTCTCCGGGGCACCAGCCACCCGCTCGAATTCCCCATCCTCGTCGCCACCACCGATGACGGCCAGCGCCTCACCGCCCAGGGCCAGTTCGAACTCGATCGCACCGCCTACGGCAGCCACTACGGCTCCGGCAAACTCTTCCGCTTCCTCGGCCCCCACCTCGTCAACGACCACATCCATCTCCATGTCAAAATCCACGCGGATCGGCAGGGCTGAGCGACTCACCATCGAATCCGATTCCAATCTCTGTCACCCGAAGATTTGTACGCTTGAGCAACTGCTCGCAGAGGAAGAGGAGGGAGACACGCCATGGACGATCCCATTGTCGAAGAAGTCTGCCGCATCCGTGCGGTGATCGCCGCCCGAAACGGAAACGACCTGCGTCGCATTTTTGAAGACGCGCGCACTAGCAAACGCAACGACGGACGCCGCGTCGTTTCCTATGACCCGGCGGACAACGTCGAACCGTCGTCTATCGTGAGGGACGAGCCACCGAAGAAGCCGGCGTCCACTTCCCGTGGTTTGAATCCATACGCCCCATCAATAGTGCGCGCTCCTACTCACCGCGATATCCGCGCCAGAGCCAGACTGGCGTGTCGGCGAGGGTTGGGTTGAAGACTGCTATTCCTCGGCGATGCAGTAGAGTGATTTTTCTCCGCGCAGAAAGATTTCTTTGCCGATGAGGGCGGCGGAGGCGCTGAAGCTGTCGTCGAGGTGGTTGGTGGCGAGGGGTTTTGGGTCCGGGCCGGCGGTGAAAACGATGGTGTTGCCTTCGAGGGAGGTGACGTAAATGCGGTCTCCGGCAGCGACGGGTGAGGAATAGACGTTCTTGATATTGGGGAAGCGGAGGCGGGCGTAGATTTCCTTGCCGGTCTTGATGTCGAGGCAGGTGAAAACACCCTGGTAGTGGCGGAGATAGTAAACGTATCCTTTGTAGAGCAGCAGCGAGGGGACGTAGGGGGTGTCGCGATGGCGGATCCATGCGACTTTGTCGGTGCCGGTGATGTCGCCGCTCGAACCGGCGAGGCGGATTCCGAGGATCGCTTGTGTTTCGTAGCTCGAACCCGCGATGACGATGCCGTCTTCCGAGACGGGTCCAGCGACGACGTTGTGAGAAAGGCCGCCGCATTCCCAAAGGACTTTGCCGTTTTCGAGATCGTAGGCTCGGATGCGGTTGGCGGCGGAAATGACGACTTGTGGTTTGCCCTCGTGCAAGACAACGAGCGGGGTGGACCACGAGGTGGGTTCGTCGCGATCGACCTTCCAGCGCTGATTTCCCGTGCGTTTGTCGAGGGCGACGACAAAGGAGGGTCCTTCGTGGTCCCAATTGACGACGAGGGTGTCGCCGAAGAGCGCGGGCGAACTTCCTTCGCCGTGGGCGTGTTTGGTTTCCATGTCACCCAGGTCTTTTTCCCAGATGATTTTGCCCTCGAGATCGAGGCAGTAGAGTCCGTGCGATCCGAAGAAGGCGAAGACGTGTTCGCCATCGGTGATGGGTGAGGCGGATGCGTAGCTGCCCGTGACGTGGTGAGCTTCGTGCGGCACTTCCTCGCGCACGGTGGTCTGCCATCGGATCGCGCCGTCCTTCCGGTTGATGGCGAGGACGACGAATTTGGTCTTTGCGGACTTTGAGGATGTTGTCGTGCTCTCCGGGCCGCCGGCCAGCGGTGGGTTCGACTTCGTCGCCGGTGGGGATGGCGGTGGTGAGAAAGATGAGGTCGCCACGGACGACGGGCGAAGAAGTTCCCTGGCCGGGCACGGGGATTTTCCAGCGAATGTTTTTGTCCTCGCTCCACGTGAGAGGTGGGTCGGCGGTGAGTGCGACCCCATTCCCAAGCGGGCCGCGCCATTGCGACCAACTGTCGGGGTCCCGCGGTCCATCCCCGACGTCCGCAAAGCAGAGGTTGGACAGGAAAGCCGCAAGGAGGATCCAACAGCGATTCATGGCGGGATGAGAACAGCGAGGAAGCAAAGGGCCAAACTGATTATTCCGCTTCCTCGGCCCCGGCCTCGTCAACACCCACATCCATCGCCATGTAAAAATTCATCAGGATCCGAAGGGGTGACTTCGGGTGGCAAATGAGTAAACTCCACAAAACCGGTCCCCCCTCCCGGGTCGTTTCGGTTTCCCGCTTATCCATGAATCCCAGCGAGCCACCGGTGACGAATCGGCCGATCAATTGGATTGTCGTCTGCTGCGCGACGGTTTTTTGGTGGGTAGTCCCACTTCTTGTCCAGCTTCAACCGCTGAATGCTGAAATCTCGAGCGGTTTGATGCTGGGCTGTTTCCTGGCCCAAGCGTTTGCCATTTCACTGTGCGCGCGATTTCGCCGGGACCCCTGGGTCGTGTTGATCTGGATTCCACTGGTCGTCTGGACGTGTCTCGGTCTGGTGGGTGCAATGGGATCATTTGCGTCCGGAAGGCTTGGCGGATCTGGAGCAGCTCCGCTCGAAGGTGTCGCAACGATGATGGCCCTCGCTGTCGCATTCGTCTTCGGCGTTGGTATGATTTTTTTTCTAGTCTGGTACCCGAAGACTTGCTCGGCCCCTCTGATCGCCCTGGCGGTTATAAATACCGCGGCCGTCTCCTACGTCACGAGACAAGCATATTGCCAAGCCACCCGACAGGACATCATTCTTCGCATCTTGGACTCGATCGGCAAACCGATCTCTGGCGCGTCGGTCACATACGAGCGTTACAGCTATGGCTCCGGGGGAACAAACGTCTTTGACGACAAAGGCGGCCCGCTAACTTCGAATGAGGACGGGATTGTGACCATCCCATTGCGGCGAATGCGCTACGAAACGCGAGGCGCAATCAGCAAACCCGGCTTTCGCGACGTACTCTTCACAGTCGAGATGCAACACCGCGAATGGGACAAAGATCGAGGCGTGAACCTCTCCACCCGCGAGACGGGGAGAATCGCTGATGGGCGCATCCCAACTACTGAACCGCTCGCTTTGTCGATCTACCTGCCGCCGGCAAGTGATACTCCCGATCCGCTTCACCCGCTGAAGCATCTGAAAGCAATCACGGACATCGGGAAAAGCAATCAGGCTGCACGCTTCTTCAACATCGAAACCGGCCAGTTCGGCAACGATGTTTCCGCCGATCTCAGATTTGACCTCTTCTTCGAGAGAGACAACAGATTCGAAGGCAATTACGAAGCGGCCAGGCTCCGCATCACCGGCTTGAACGGAACCCAAATTCTGCAAGTCCCATCCGATGTGTCCTTGTCTGGAAATCTGTCTCCGTACGAGCGCGTATTCCGAATCGCACCTGAAAGCGGTTACCACGATGAGATCACTTTACCAAACCCCGGCTCTGTTCCCGGACCAACGATCTATCTTAAGGCACGTGGAGGCCGAATATACGGGCGGATGCAGGCCGAGGCTTGGGGCAGGAGCGATCAGATTAACGCGCGGTGTGAGGTTCAGCTAATCCTGAATCCCAGCGGGCAGCGCCAACTTGAATGACCGGAGCTTCTGCTTCGGTGGGCCGCTCCCAGATCGAACTTGGGAACGAGTCGGGAGCGAGTCAGTTCGACCTTTTCGCGTAAGGCTCCGGTGCGATCGAGCGAACGCTCGCGGCCAGAAACCAGTGACTGGCTATGCCCTCATGTCGACGGCGAGGATGAACATGGGAATGCCAAGAACGTTGACGGACTTGCCGCCGTTGTCGGGGACTTCGATGGGGCGCATGGAGGAGCTCCTATTTGTAAGCAATGGCCGCGCTGCAGGGGCCGGCGAGATGAAGGGTCTCGAATCGCGTGAAGCCAGCCTCGGCGGTCCATCCGCGGAAATCGGCACCGGAGTAATCAAACGCTTCGCCGAACTCGATGAGCATGTTTAGTGACATGAGAAGACCGAAGGTGTTTTCGCGGCGGGCGTCGTCGATCAGCGCCTCCACGGCAATCAAAGCGCCACCGGGCGGCAGCGCGTCGTAGGCGGACCGAATGCGGTGTAAGCCGCCAGTCATTCAGTGCGATTTGAAATGCGCGAGGAGGAATTGGACGATGAACAGGAGGCCGTCGCCGATGGCGATCGTGGCGAAAATCGACTTCAGCACGATCGGGTTGGATCGACGGCTGAGATAAGGGGCGAGCCTGGCGCCAAAGACGCAGCCGAGCCCGGTGAAAGCGGCGACGTCCCACGGGATGCCGCCAAGATGCGGCACGAACTGATGAAGGAGCGTGAGGTAGATGGAATTGATCGAGAGCAGCACGACGCCGAGGCCGATGCACGCGGCGACATTCATACCGTAAACGAGCATCAACAGCGCAGCGATGATCTCACCTTCGCCGATGGCAACCCAGCCGGTGATAAGGCCGCCGAAGAAGGAGGCGACGACAACAGGGATCGTGGCGTGTTGCGGAAGCTTCCACAATGCGGGCTGATTCGAGCCGCGCCGGGCAAGGATCAGCGTCATCAGGCCGAGGAAGATCGAGACCGGGCCGAACAGGCCTTTCACCAGGATAGCGCTGGGATGAATCACCAGCGTGCTGATCGTGCTTCCGACAAGCAGCCCAGGGACCGTGAGTCGGAGAATTTCAAGGGGAACGACCCTTTTCTGAATCCAACCGACTGCGCCGCTGGTCATTCCCATCGATTGGCTGGCGAGAGCGATCTTCAAAGCTAGCACCGGCGGTGTGTGAAAGAGAAATATCATCACCGGAATGAAGACGATGCCTCCGCCGACGGCGGAAATGTTCCCGAGGATCGCACCGCAGACGCCGACGAAGACGAAGATCCAATTTTTCTGAAAGAGCGCCAACGGTTCCGGAGCGAAATAAAGGTAAAATCCGGTCCACACAGCAACGAAGACGAGGAGCCACCACGACCAGTAACGAAAGTCGTGCTCGCGTTGAGCCGGCGGGGGTGAATTTTCGGGGACGGTAATGTCTGCGGTATGCGCCATCGGTCGATTGCTAGGCGACCGCTTTGATTTCCGCCAATCATCCTTTGGCATCACCGCGATTTCATTTCCGTGGATCAGCCAGAGGTTCGCCCGGCGACACGGCTCTCCGACGGCGAGTTACTTCGTCGCGATCACGGCGCTCTCCGCGGTCGGAGGGAGTGGATGCGATTCCGCGTCGCGGAAGCCAGCGTCGGTGAGCATTTGGCGATATTCCGCGAAGGTATAGGCGTCCCCTTCCGGCGTCGTGCCGAGCATCACGAGGCTGAAACTGGCGGCGGCGGGCGGAGTGACGCGGTCTTCATTCGGCACAAACTCGACGATGACCACCCGGCCGGCCGGACGGAGCGCGGCATGGATACGCCGGAGGAAACGCGTACAGTCGGCAATGGTAAAGTGGTGGAGAAAATTCGGCACGAGGACGACGTCATAGTCGCGTCCGAGATCGACGGTGAAGGCGTCACCAACGATCTTGCTGAAACGATCCGCGAGGCCTGCGGCGACGGCATTTTCCTCCGCGACGGCGAGCACCGCTTCCCAATCAAGAGCGACGAGATGCGCCCGCGGATTTTTCTGCGCAAAGGCGATGCCATAGGTTCCGTGACTGGCGGAGATATCGAGCACGCGCGAGTCGCGCGTGGGATCGAGCGGCACGAGCGCGGCTGCTCCCTGCGCGGCCGGAACCATCATCGGGCCCATGGCACGGGCAAATTCGATCCACACCGGATGATCGGGCGCCGTGGTCCCGTGCTCCGTGGTGTGCAGGCGTCCGCGGCGCACGGTGTCCGCAAGATTCTGAAAGGCATCGGTGATGCTGGGCGCGAGGAAAAAGTCGGCCGCCGCCCCAAGGTAGGCCGGGGAGTTGCGATCGAGAAAAAACGCGGAGTCCGGCGTGAGCGAATATTGGCCGGCCTCCTTGCTCAGGAAGCCGAAGATGGTGAGCGAGTCGCTGAGGATGCGGATGCCACGCTCGGGGCACTGGCAGCGCGCCGCGATCTCCGCCGCCGTAGCGGGTGTGCCACCGATGGCGGTGAAGAGGCCAAGATCGATCGCCGCCTTCAGCGCGCCGACTCGGTGGCCAGCGTTAATGGTTTCGAAGAACAATTGCGGTGACGGTGGAGTTTCAGAGTTCGGCATTAGAAATTCAGTTTTTCCGCGAGACACGATCTTCGGCCAAACAGAATCTTCGCATGTCGGTGGAACTTCGGCACGATTGAGGACACCTTTCCGCCATGAGACCTGTTACCGGATATCACCTCATCGGGCCGGACGACCTGCAGTGGCGTCAGTCGAACTTGATGAAAATCCCCAACGCGGATTTTCTGGAACGGACGGGGAGCGAGAACCTGAGCGCGCGGCTGTGGCGGTTGCCGCCCGGGAGCGCGAATACGCTGCACAAACACGTTCGGCAGGAGGAATTTTACTTCGTGCTCGAGGGCGTGGGGCGGATGCGAGTCGCCGGCGAGACGCTGACCGTGCCGAAATACGGCGGCGTGCTCGTAGGACCGGAGCAACTGCGGCAAGTCTTCAACGACACCGACTCCGAGGCGCTCTGGCTGATCGTCGGCGCGCCGGAGGAACTCGAATTTCTCCAAGGCTCAAAATCGCAGATGGACCTCTCACTCATCTACCCCGTTGACCCGACGCAACTGCCACCGGAACTCGCCGATAAAGAATGGCCGCCGAAGGAATGACCGATCTCGAAGCATCTGCGGCATCGAAGATGGTTTCCGCGAATTATTTGTTCCGGCAGATTCTTGTGGGTTTCCTCACCGCTGGCGTGATGGTGACTGACGCGGCGGATGTGCAAGCGACCGAAACGAAACGCTGACCAACGCACGGGACCTGTACGGGTGGTGGACCATTCGCTGGTCGACGATGGCGGGCCTTTTCTCGGATTGGGCGTTTCTTATTTCACGGCGCTCTGGCGTTGCCGCAACGATCGCGAACGGCTGGAGAGCGATCTTCGGTTTCTTCCGAGCAGGGGTTCAACTATTACCGCATGCTCTCAATGGTCGGCTGGAATCCGGCGTGGGCAGGGCTTGGAAATCGCTCCGGTGGGATTCACGAATCGCGAGCGGCAAACACATCGAGGCGTGGCCGGATTATTGGCAGCAACTGCGCGAGTTGATCGATCTGGCTTACGACCGATATGGGATGCGCACACAAATCACCATATTTGCCGATGCCCAGTTCATGCCGGGCAAGCCGGAGCGAATCGAGCACATGCGGCGACTGCTGGCGAAGGTTGTCCGTCGGTCGCGAGCAGAAGATCATCCTGATCGAAGTGGCCAACGAGGCCTGGCAAAACGGATTTCCCGGCGAACGAGGTGTCGCGGATTTGCGCGAATTCACCAAATATCTCGCTGAGCGAACCGAAGTTCCCATCGCCACGACGTCGAATCACGAAGACGAATTTGGAAAAGTGTACGCGAACAGCGCCGCCGACATCGCGACTTGGCATTTCAGCCGCGACCGTCGCACGGACGATGGCTGGAAGCCGGTTTACGATTGCTGGGACATCGGCGACCGGCCCGGATTTCCGCCGGTGAGCAGCAACGAACCCATTGGTCCGGGATCGTCGGTTGCGACCGAGACATCAAGCATCCGGCTGGTCATGGCGGCCGCGTTTGCCTATGCGGCGAAGCTGCCAATGTATGTGTTCCATTCCCAGGCCGGCGTATTCGGAAAGACTCGCTTCGAGGACACGCCGGCGATCGGGCAGTTCCATCCATTTGAAGAGCCTCTCCCGCCGAATTGCCAGACTGGCGGCGCAACGATGGCAGGCAGAAAGAAGCGCCTTTCACGGTGTTCGCGGACGGACAGCCAAACCGGTATTGGCTCGAAGTGCCCGCGAGCCGCGACGGATGCGTGCGCAATATCGGCGGCCGAAAGGGTGATCGTTTCGTTTGCGTCCCCATCGGCATCCGCGAAAACGGACGGGCTCCAGCTGAAGCCCGCGAAGATCTCGAGTTCGAAGCATTCGATCCTGTCTTGGCAGGAGTCATCAAGCCGCAACGATGAAGACCGGCAGAAAGTCGTTTTGCCGGCGTTTGGGCGGACTGATTCTAAAGGGCGTGTCCGGCCAAGCACTAGCCGAATTTCCGAATTCGGAAGGTGGTTTCTTGGATGATCGAGCTCAGGCACGACATTCGCATCCCAGGGGCTTTGACGCGGGGAAGCTTTCTTCCAGGTTGAAGATTGCTCTTCTCAGGCATGGCGAATTCCTATCCAACGATAATTCCCGGACTGCGAAGTCCATTCGATCAGGTCAGTGGCCTCGTTTATTTCGGTCGCATGCTGGACAAGATTCGACTCGCGGCAGCGGGGAAATTGCCGGAGGGCTGGCAAGCCCCGCGCGGCACGACCATGAAGCGCAGCTTCGACTGGCGTTGCTGCCAGTTCCTTAAAATTGATTACGCGGCGCTCGAATTTGAAACGCTCAAGAGCGGGAAGACCGATGCGGAGTTGCTGGAATGGGCGTTCCCAATGGCCGTCAGCCGAGCGAAGAGGAGATTGAAGTGTGGAATGCATTCATGACCAAGCGCGGGTGGCGCGACGCCGGGACCCAGCGCGTGAACGAGCGCCTCGCGGAGATCGGGCTGTCGCCGGGAGCAGTTAAGACGATGTTCGAGTTCATCGATCTCGATGAGGGGCGATCGAGGATCGAGGCGCAATGAGTGCGCTGGCGATTTCCACCAGGGAAGGCAACGGCGCTGCACGGCACACCTGACACGATGCGCTTTTACGGAATGCCGCTGCGGAAGCAAAAGTGGACAGGTGACAACCGGCGGAAAGGCGCTGAATCTATTCGCCGAGAAACCCAGCAAGCTTAACACAAAGGCTCGGTTTTCAGTCGCTTCGCTTCAAAGAAAGCGACTGACGATCAGTCGTAATCTGTTGCTGATCCGAAAATGAATACGGAATGACAACCGCCGGAACTATTTGCAGTGGCCTGATGGCCATGGCCCTCGTGAGCTTTGCGTCCTCGCTGCCCATGCCTTGCCATGCGGAGCCCGCAGACGATGGGGAATTCGCCGCGTTGCAGGCTGAGGCTCAGAAATGCTTCAAGGACGGAGTCACACCATTCGTTGAGACCTACTGCACGCGCTGTCACGGGCAAGACAAGCAAAAGGGAGGAATCAACTTCCAACCCGCACTCAAGAACCCCGGCGAAACCGCCTTCAGCAAACAGTGGAAGAAAGCGGTCGCCAAGGTGAAGACGCACGACATGCCGCCGGATGATGCGGACAAGCAGCCGACCGATGAGGAGCGGCAGAGGTTCGTCGACTGGGTTGGCGAAGATCAAGTTTCTCAGCCCGAAGGATCCGGGACCGTTTGTCATCCGGCGGTTGACCAAGGCGGAGTACGGCAACACGCTGCATGATCTGTTCGGCGTGGATCCGGCGATCGCCGACGGACTGCCGGATGAAGTGAGCGGCGAGGGGTATCTCAATTCGCTCTCGCCCCTGCAGTCGGAGCAGTATCTCGCGATCGCCGAATGAGGTGCTGGACCGGATTCTGGCGCCCGGACGATGCGCCGCCCACGGAGATGCAAAAGCGGCTGTTCGGTGAGCCGCCCGCACCCGAGACGGATCGTCCGCGCGGCGGCGCAGAGAAGTCGCCCGGTCGCTGGCCCGCAAGGCCTATCGTCGGCCTCCGTCGGAGGCGGAACTGGATGTCCTGCTGGCGGTGTTCGACCTGGCGAGCGCAAAACAAACTCGCCTACCCGGCGGCGCTGCGCTTGATGCTCAAGGCGGTCCTCGTTTCGCCTCAGTTCCTGTTCATCACGCCGGCGGAGAAGCCGAGTCGGGTCGCGAGATCGTTCCGCTGGACGACTATCAACTGGCCTCGCGTTTGTCCTATCTGCTGTGGGCAACCATGCCCGACGCCGAGCTGTGGCCCTGGCCGACAGCGGAAAGCTGCACGAGCCGGCGATTCTGAAGGCGCAGGTGAAGCGGCTGCTGGAGGATCCCCGCTCCCGGGCGTTGTTCGACGGCTTTGGCGCGCAGTGGCTGGGACTCGGGGATCTGGAGAGCAAGACGTTCGATACCGACAAGTTCCCGCAGATGACCGGCGAGATGCGCACGGCGATGTATGACGAGGCCCGCCTGTTCTTCGAAAGCATCGTGCGTGAAAACCAGAGCGTCGTCAGTTTCGTCGATAGCGATTACACGTTCCTCAACGGGACCCTGGCCACGATTTACGGCCTGGAAAAAACGGTCACCGGACCCGAGATGCGGCAAGGTGACAGCTGACGGATGCCAATCGCGGCGGGATCCTGGGCATGCCCGGCATTCTCGCGGCGACCTCGTTTCCCAATCGCACCAGCCCCGTCAAACGCGGCGTGTGGGTGCTGGAACAGGTGCTCGGAGAACATGTGCCGCCGCCCCCGCCGAACGTTCCGGCCCTGGAAAAACAGGACCAGAAGACGGTCGCGAATCTGACCCTGCGCCAGCGCACCGAACTGCACCGCACGAATCCCGTCTGCGCCAATTGCCACAAGATGCTCGACCCGATCGGGTTTGGCCTGGAGAACTTCGATGCCATCGGGCGCTGGCGTGACCAGGACGACACCGGCGGGGCCGATCGATGCCGCGGGCGAGCTTCCGGGCGGAAAACGCTTTTCGTCGCCCCAAGGAACTGAAAGCCATCATCGCCGGACGAAAGGATGATCTTGCCCGCAACCTGACGGAGAAACTGCTGGCCTATGCCTTGTGCCGCCAGCTGGAAGGCTACGACGAAATCGTGGTGGATGACTTGATGGAGGAGATCGCCGAGGATGGCTACCGCATGCAGACGCTCATCACTGAGGTCGTCACCAGTTATCCCTTCACGCATCGTCGAATCCAGGAACCAGAGCGACGCATCCAATGAGCAAGTAACTTCTGATCGATCGTCGCACCTGCCTGAAAGGGCTGGGAGCCTCACTCGCCTTGCCGCTGTTGGATACCATGGGCTGGGCCGAACCGGCAAGGGCAAGACGTACAAACCGCCGGTGCGCCTGGGGTTCATGTACATGCCCCACGGCGTGATCATGGATCAGTTCTGGCCCGCAGATGCGGAGAGTTTCCTGTCGTCGCCGCCGCCGGCCTTGGAATCGCTGCGGCCCGTGCTCGACCAGTGTCTGCTGATGAAGGGCATCTCGGGCGTTCCGATCGCTCCGTTCAACGGCGCGCCGCACGCGCTCGAACTGTCCACTTGGCTCACGGCGACGTTGCCGGACGCGGACAAGCGGAATCGAGATCAACATCGCGATTTCCGCGGACCAGATCGCCGCCAACTACGTGGGCGCCTTCACGTCGCTGCCGTCGCTGGAACTGGCCACGATGCCGCAGACGCAGAAGGAAAACCAGGAAGGGCTGAACGAGGGCTATTATTCGCACTGCAGCTTTCGCTCGCCGACGCAGGCCGTCCCCGCCGAGATCAATCCGCGCAACGTGCTGAACCGGCTCTTCGGACAAGCACGGACCAGGCGCCGGGCGCGCATCGACGCCAGGCGGACCCGCTGGATCGGCAGATGCTGGATCTGGTCCTCGGCGGCGCGCAGAGACCTGCGGCGTACACTGCCGCAGACCGACCAGCACAAACTGGATGAATACCTGGACAGCGTGCGCTCGGTGGAACGCCGCATCGCCGCCATCGAGTATCGCCAGAAAGAAGCCGCGTTGGAGAAGGCCGGCGTCAGCGCCAGCAAACGCAACGCCTCCGATTCGCCGCCCATCGAGATCAAGATTCCCGAGGGCGACAAACGCAGCGAGTACATGCAGGTGATGTGCGACCTGAACGTGCTGGCGTTCCAGACCGACACGACTCGCGTCAGCACCTACATCGGCTCGACGCCCAACGGCGTTTCCTATCCGGAACTTGGGTTCAACGACCAGCATCACTCCCAGACCCACCACAACAACGAGCCGGAGAAGGTCCGGAAGGTCGCCGCGATCACCGCGTTCAACATCGCGCAGTTCGCCTACATGGTGAAGAAGATGGCACAGCCTGCGCGAAGGCGACGGCACGCTGCTCGACAACTGCATCATGATGTGGGGCTCCGGCCTCGAGGACGGCAACAAGCACACCCGCGAAAACCTGCCCTTCATCATCGCCGGAAGAGGCGGCGGCTCGATCAACACGGGACGCTTCCTCGCCGACACCAAGGGCAATCAGGGCGACCTGCTCACCACGCTGCTCGCCTGCGCCGGCATTCCGCTGGACCGCCCGATCGGCATCGCGACCAAGCAGCTCACCGAGATGACCGCCAGTCTCTGAGCAAGGGTGGCGTCGGCGAGTCTATCAAGCAGCGCGCGGAGGTTTACGCGAAGGCGCAATTGCCGTATCCGTAGGCCATGAACGCCAGCGACATCATCACCGTTGATCCGGGGATCCTCGGCGGAACTCCGGTCTTCAAAGGCACTCGCGTCCCGGTGGAAACCCTCTTTCAGTATCTGGGGTCCAACTACTCGCTCGACGAATTCGTCGAGTGCTTCCCCACCGTCTCACGGGAGATGGCCGTGACCGTATTGGAGCGATCCGAGTCCGCACTCCTTTCGCCTGCGTGAAAATCCTCCTGGATGAATGCGTGCCGTGGCCGATGCACAAGCTCCTTGCCGGGCACATCTGCATCACGGCGCAAAAGCGCGGTTGGGATGCGATTGCCAACGGCGAGCTTATCGATCTCGCGGAGTCGGAATTCGTTTTGTTCATCACCTCAGTTCAAAACATCCGCGCGCCGCATTGCCCTCGCCTCGCTCCCGGCCGATTTGCCGGAACCCGAGCGGAAGCGGCTTTTGTTCGCACGCTTCTACGGAATGCCTCTGCCGATTCAAGAATCGAAGGAATCGCGTCGAGCGGGAGCCGACGGAATGGACTCGAAGATTTGCGCGGAGGCGTGAGAGAGGACGGGAGCCTGCAATGCCGTATGAGTTCCACGATACGTCGCACGTCCAGACGCGTGCTCGGGAGCGCGGCTTCTCGGTCGAGCAGGCAAAGCTTACCATCAATGAGCCCGGATCAATCCTCAAAACGCCGTCGCGCCGGGGCATCATGGCGGAATGCTTTGGTTGTTCTTCCGCGTATTTGAGCGTAGGATCTTAGTAGTCGTTGCCGAAATCAAACTCAATGAGTGCGGGATCATCACCGGATACTGGAACTGACCACCACGGGTCCATCATCCCGATCAGCGAACCTCCGGTCGTCGAAATCGACACCGAGGCCACAGCCGCCTACATCCGCCTGCGCGATGGAAAGGTCTTTCGCACCGAGCCATACGGTTCCGACCAAGTGTTCGTGATGCTCGATTTTGATGCCGAAGGGCATGTGCTCGGAATTGAAGTCGTCGGCCAACAGGAGTTCAGCATTCGCGAACTCATCAAGCTCGTGCCGGTGCAAACCACGGAGGCGCTGCTCGAACGTACCCGCTACGTGTCCGCCAAACTTCAGGCTGCTTAAATCGCAGCGACGCAGCATGAGCATCACCTTCGAAAATGGACTCGCCACCATCGAGGAAGCCGCTGCCATCCTCTTGGAAAAGATGCCCGCTGGAACGAATGCGAGTCCTGACCGCTGCCCAATTGGTCGTTTGGGACAGCCGGCTCTCCCAGCAATATGGCTCGGCATTTCCTCCATGCACGATGTAGTCTCCGAGCCATGACCCGCGAGGAACTTCTCCAGCGCATTTGGATCGACCCGCAACGTTGCTTCGGCAAACCGTGCATCCGCGGTCACCGCGTTTGGGTGTCGCTCATCCTTGATCTGCTGGCTACCGGGATGCCGGTCGCCGAAATTCTCGAGAGTTACCCCGGCCTGACCGAGGCCGACATTCAGGCGTGCATCGCCTACGGCGCGGAGATGTCGCGCGAACGCTACGTCAGCGTCCCGCTCGAACCGGCCGCGTGAAACTCAAACTGGATGAAAACCTCGGTCTGCGCGGCAAGACCATTCTCGAGGGAGCGGGCCACGATGTCTGCACCGTTGTCGAACAATCGCTCGCCGGTCATGAAGATCGCGCTCTGATCGAACGTTGCCGCGCGGATGGTCGCGGTCTCGTCACCCTCGATCTCGATTTCGCCAATCCCCTCGTCTTCCTACCGAGCCAGTATCCCGGCATCGCCGTGCTACGCCTCCCGCCCCGTCCGTCCCTCGCAGACTTGCTCGCACTAGTCCAGACGCTCGCCAACGCCTTAGAACACGACCCGATCGAAGGGAAGCTTTGGATTGTCGAACCAGCGAGAATCCGCATTTATCAGGAACAACCGACGGACTAAATCGCCACTCCCCTCGCCTACGCGACATCCTCTCCCGACACTCGCTGCTTGAGGCGTGGGCAAAGTTCGAGAAACGATTCCTCCAGCCCCGACGCCTGATCTGCAGCACATCTTCCGGGGTCCTTGCCGAACTTACCGGTTTCGTGCTCTATGGCCGCCCATTGTGGGATCTGAAGAACAACGTTTAGCCGAAGACAAGACTCGAGAGAAAAACTGGAAGCGGTGGGGGACCTACCTTTCCGAGCGCCAATGGGGCACGGTGCGTGAGGACTACTCGGGACATCAGGACAGTTGGGCCTACTTCACCCACGACCAGGCCCGCAGCCGCGCGTATCGCTGGGGTGAAGATGGCCTGATGGGTTGGACCGACCGCGAGTGCCGCGTCTGTTTTGCCCCGGCCCTCTGGAACGGCCAGGATTCGATTCTGAAAGAGCGCCTGTTCGGGCTCAGCGGCAAGGAGGGCAGTCACGGAGAGGACGTGAAGGAGTGCTACTACTACCTCGAAGCGACGCCGACTCATTCCTACACCAAGGGCCTCTACAAATATCCGCACGCGCGTTACCCTTACAGCGAACTGGCCCGACAAAACGCGGGACGCGACAAGAAACTGGGCGAAGTCGAATTGGCTGACCTCCGGTATTTCGAAAACGACGCCTATTTCGATGTGATCCAGGAGGTGGCCAAACGGAGCCCCAATGATCTCCTCTGGAAGATCACCATTACCAATCACGGAAAAAAGGCCGCGCCGCTGCATGTGCTGCCCACTGTCTGGTTCCGCAATGTCTGGAGCTGGGCCGGGATGCACAAGGAATCCGAGCGGTGCCCAACCCTGGAGTTTGACCCGGATGTCGATGCGATTCGGCTTCATCACGAGGAACTGGGCGAGTTGCTCTTTCACAGCGAGGCCGAAGGGGCCATCACGGCGGGCGAATGGCTTTTCACCGAGAACGAAACCAACATGGAGCGGATCTTCGGTTCAAAGAGTGCATCGCCATACACGAAGGACGCCTTTCATCGTTATCTCGTGGATGACGTTGCCGATGCGGTGAATCCAGACGAATACGGCACCAAGGGCGCCGCCCACTGGACGTTCGAAATCCCGCCGGGCGCCACGGTGATCGTTCGGTGTCGCCTGCATCCGGTGGAAGAGGAGAACGGGATCAGCGGGCTCGCCGGGTTCGAAGAGACGCTGTCGGCCCGGATCGCGGAGTGCGACGAATTCTACCGGGACGTTCTGCCTGATCAGATCAACACCGAAGACGCCATGATCTGCCGGCAGGGCTACGCGGGCCTGCTCTGGACCAAGCAATTCTACGAATTCATCGTCCAGGACTGGATTCACGGCAGCTCCGACGAGCCCGCTCCGCCCAAGTCCCGTGCTTTCGGTCGCAATCACGATTGGCGCCACTTTTTCGCCCGCGACATCCTCTCCATGCCGGACAAGTGGGAATACCCATGGTTCGCGGCCTGGGACACCGCCTTCCACATGATGCCGTTCGCCAGGATCGATCCGGACTTTGCCAAAAGTCAGCTCCTGCTCCTGCTGCGCGAGTGGTATATGCACCCGAACGGGCAACTCCCCGCCTACGAGTGGAACTTCTCCGACGTCAATCCACCCGTGCACGCCTGGGCCGTCTGGCGGGTTTACAAGATGGCCGATCCGAAAGGTCACCGGGACATCGATTTTCTCGAGAAAGCCTTCCAAAAGCTGCTGCTCAATTTCACCTGGTGGGTGAACCGCAAGGACGTGGAAGGACGCCACGTTTTTGGTGGCGGGTTCCTCGGTCTCGATAATATCGGCGTCTTCGACCGCTCACGCCCGCTTCCCGGCGGCGGCCGACTCAATCAGGCCGACGGCACCGCGTGGATGGCATCCTATTGCCTGCTGATGCTTTCCATCTCCATCGAACTGGCCCTGCACCGGTCGCCCTACGAAGATATCGCTTCCAAGTTCTTCGAGCACTTCGTCAACATCACGGATGCGATCAATGCCCTCGGCGGTGACGGTCTTTGGGACGAGGAAGACGGCTTTTACTACGACCAGCTCATCATCAACCATCAGGACCCGATCCCGCTCAAAGTTCGTTCCCTGGTCGGTCTCCTTCCCATGATCGCGGTGACCGTTCTGGATCAGGAAACCATCGACGCGCTGCCGGGCTTCAAGAAGCGCATGGACTGGTTCCTGGAGAACCGGCCCGAACTGGCCAAGTATGTCAGCTACGGAGATCAGGGCACGGGTTCCGCGAAATACGAATCTCTGCGCCTGCTCGCCATCCCATCCCAGCAGCGACTCCGACGCTGTCTCGAACGCCTGGTGGACGAAGAGGAGTTCCTGAGCAACTTTGGCATTCGCTCGCTGAGCAAGATTCACGAGAAGGAACCTTTCCGGTTCAACCACGGCGGTGAGTATCACGAAGTTAGCTATGTTCCCGGCGAGAGTAACAGCTGGATGTTCGGCGGTAACTCGAACTGGCGCGGGCCGGTGTGGTTTCCCGTCAACTATCTCATCGTCGAAGCGCTCGAGCGTTATCACCATTTCTACGGCGACTCGTTCAAGATCGAAGCCCCCGCCGGATCCGGCAATGAACTGGCTCTGGATCAAGTCGCGGACCTCATCAGTGAGCGCCTGATCTCCATCTTCCAAAAAGATGCCAATGGCTACCGGCCGTGCTTCGGTGGCGGCATTGCCAAGCGCTACGATGACAACCCCACCTGGCAGAATCTCGTTTTATTTCACGAGTATTTTCATGCCGAAACCGGGGAAGGCCTCGGTGCGAGTCACCAAACCGGCTGGACCTCGCTGGTCGTCCGCCTGGTCCGAGAACGCGCCGAAAAACTGACCGACCATCATCAAGCCTAGCCTCGGTGACATATCACTCTATCAATTGGAGAGAACTCAATGGCCAGCAAGACGTCCGCTAAATCTAAGAAAGTCGCAAAGAAGGCACTCGCCGGGCGGGTCGCCGCGAAGCCAGTCCTCCTCGCTGGCGGCAACCCTCAGATCGCGAAGGGCGATGGCGACGCACCCGTGCACGCCTTCATTGCAGCCATGCCGGGATGGAAACACGACGTCGGCAAGTACCTCGACGCGGTCATCGTGCGCACCGTCCCCGGCGTGCACAAGGCGGTGAAATGGAATACGCCCTTCTACGGCATCAAAGGCGAGGGCTGGTTCCTCGGCTTCCATTGCATGACGAAATACATCAAGGTGGCTTTCTTCCGCGGCACGTCGCTGCGTCCGGTCCCGCCGGTCGAATCCAAACAAAAGGAAGCGCGATATTTTCACATCCACGAGGGCGACCAACTCGACGAAACTCAGCTGACTGACTGGGTGAAGCAGGCCAGTCAACTGCCCGGTGAACGATTGTGAGCGGCAGAAATCGACGCCAACCATGACGAAAGCAACGCCACGCAAGAAGGAGAACCAGAGCGGCTCGACGGAAGGAGCAAACTTTCCCTCTCAGCTGATCGATGAGAAGATCAACGATCTGGGTGATTGGCGGGGCGAGACGCTCGCCCGGGTCCGACGGCTCATCAAGGAGGCCGACCCCGAAGTGGTGGAGGAGTGGAAGTGGCGAGGGGTCCCGGTGTGGGAGCACGCCGGTATCATCTGCACCGGTGAGACCTACAAGAACGTCGTGAAGATGACTTTCGCCAAAGGCGCCTCTTTGGAGGATCCGGCATGGCCTTTTCAACTCCAGCCTCGAAGGCAATTCGAGGCGCGCCATCGATCTCCATGAGGGCGACCCGATTGATGAAGAGGCGTTTCAGGCACTCATTCGCGCCGCCGTAGCGCTGAATACAACGAAGCGAGATACTCCGCGACGCACCCCTGCTTCCCGATGATTTTCCGTATCCTCGCTCTCTTCGCTTTTGTCGGAACCAGCTTCGCGCAGACAAGGCCGGGCACGTCGCGCCGGAGATGAATCTCCAGGCGCAGATCCCGCCGACGCTTATCATCCACAACGAGGACGACAAGGCTTACGTGACCGGCAGCAAGGTCTATGATGCCGCGCTCACCGAGGCGAAGGTGCCGCATGAATTCAAATTCTACCCCACTGGCGGCCACGGCTATGGTCTCCATTGCAAAGGCGATGCCCGCGCCTGGCCGAACGACGCTCTGAAGTGGCTGCAGACTGGGGTGCCACGGTTCGGAAAGTGACCATTTCGCGCCGGAGTCCGCTCGTTGCAAAGTTCCACTTGGGAATGCCTGACGGGTTCTCCAAAGAAATTGGACACCCCGCACGTGGAAAGAAACTCGGTGGGATCGCGAGGAATTGAAACCTGCGGCGGCAAACTGAAAATCACCGAACGATGACAAGCACCGTCTATCTCATTCTCTTTCGCGGCGTGGGTGGAAAAACGCAGCTCCCCACGAAAATCCTGCGCGAGAAGTTGACCGCGGCTGGTTTCGATAACGTGGCGACTTACATCAACAGCGGGAATGCCATCGTGTGCAGTACGCTGAACCAAAAGAAGGTCATCACGACAATCGCCGGACTGTGCCGGGCGGAGTTCGAGTTTAACAAGGCCATCTTCGCACCGACACTCACCGAGTGGGACGAGCTCATCGCGAACAATCCTTTTCCTCAAGCCGCATCCGCTGCGCCGACGACCGTCCATGCGGCGTTGCTGGAAAGCGTGCCGAAAGCGGAGCACGTTGAGCGCATCCGAGCATGCGCGGTGACTGGCGAAGAGGTGAAGGTCGTCAAACGCGTGGCATATTTGCTCACGCCGCACGGCTTTGGGAAATGCAAGATGGCGGAGAAGTTCGACGCGTGGATTGGCGTGACCAACACCGCCCGCAATTGGAATACCGTCCTCAAGCTGGCCGAGCTCGGCCACGCCGCCAAATTTTAGCCGAAAAGTGAGGGGTGATCCCAAAAAAACTTTACCTGCGCGTCCTTGCGGGCATTTCCCGTTCGTCGTTCCTTGGCACCTGACAAATTATTCTAAACTCCAATCTCATGAGCCTCGACCTGACCAACCCGCCCCGCCCAACCGGATACCTGCTCCTTTTCCGGAATACGAACTGGGAGAATTACGAACTCTCCGAAGCTGAGATGCGGACGAGCCTGGACAAGGTAAACGTCTGGTTCGATGGCCTGGCGGCGTCGGGCAAGCTCGTCTCGGCGCAACCGCTCATGGACGGAAGCGTGGTCATCACCGGCACGGGCGGGCGCTCGGTGACGGACGGCCCGTTTCAGGAAGCCAAAGAAGTGATCGGAGGCTATGTGCTCCTCAATGTGGAAAGCAAGGAGGAGGCAATCGCGATCGCCAAAACCAATCCGATGCATGAATTCGGGCTGACGACTGAGGTGCGGGCGACGGCCAGCGGCTGCCCGCATCTCTACCGGATGATGAGCGAACTGGCCGCCGCGCCGGTCTGATCGAATCTATCATTTTCAATCCGCGCACTGACAGTGATTTTCGGCCGATCCTGATGCGACCCGCCGGTGATCGTCAGCCCTCATCGGGAATCTCGGGCTCGACCAGCTGAGCGAGGAGCGTCAGCGATTCCTGCCAGCCCATGTAGCAGGCCGGCGCGGGAATGACGGCGGGCACGCCTTCCTGGGTAATGTTGAGCTCGGTCCCGCAAAAGACTTCCGTCAGCTCGACGGTGATGTGCATTTCGCCGGGCAGATTGGGGTCCTCGAATTTGTCGGTGTAGCGAATGCGTTCGTTCGGCTTGAGCTCGGTGTAGGTGCCACCAAAGGAGTGGCTCGTCCCCGTGGTGAAATTGGTGAACGACATCCGATAAGTGCCGCCGACTTTGGCGTCGAGGTGATGCACCTTGCCGGTAAAGCCGTGGGGCGGGAGCCATTTGGCTTTGGCGTCAGCGTCGAGAAAGGCGCGATAGACGCGCTCGGGCTTGGCGCGGAGGACGCGATGAAGGCGGATGGTATGGGTTTCGGTGGTCATGATCGTCAGGATTTCGGTTTCGATAGAATGACGAATGGTTCGGCGGTTTCAGGACTATTTTCTGCCACATTGGCTGATCCATTCATGCCCCACTCGTTGTCCCGGCGGCGCGCATCGCGATTGAGTTCCCAAACGTGGCGCGATTTCATCCTCTTCCTCATGCCCATCCATATCGCCATCACCCGTCGCGTGCGCCCTGGTTGCGAGGCGGAGTTTCAACTGGCACTCCGGGAGTTTTTTCAAGACTCGTTTGACTCCGGCGCGGTGCTGGGGGCGACGATGCTGGTGCCGCCGCCGGGCTCGGAGTCGCGCGAGTTCGGCATCTTGCGCACATTCGTCAATGAGCAAATGCGGGACGAATTCTACGCGTCGCCGATGTTCAAGGCGTGGGAGCAACGGTGTGATCCGCTGGTGGATGGCGGCTGGTCCTATCACCCGCTGCACGGGATGGAGGCCTGGTTTCGTTCGCCCGGCAGCCCGCCCCCGCGCTGGAAGATGGCGGTGGTGACTTTCCTCGGCGTCTATCCGGTCAGCCTGCTGATCGGCGTTCTGCTCTCGCCCACGCTGCGAAATCTTCCGCTCGCGCTGCATCTCTTTTGCGTCTCGGCTTTGATCGTCGCCTGTCTCACCTGGCTGGTAATGCCGCAGCTGACCCGCTGGTTTAGACCGTGGCTAAATCCCGAGCCACGTGAGGAAGTGGGAAACAAATCACGATGAGGCCGATCGAGCGTTATCACCTCATCACGCCGGACGCCCTGAAGTGGCGTCCGTCGAATGAGCCTCCCGGACGGCGTGCTGACGATGATCAGACGGACACTCGTCTACAGTCGCTGCTGGCGGTGGCGGAATCGCGGGGATAGCCTGCGGAAAACCAAGCCACCTGGATAAACCATGCATCTGATTTTTGCGCTATTCCTTACTTTTGTGCTGGCTGGAGTTGCTGCGGATGCGGGCGGTCTGGACCGCGCTGCCGCCAAAGCGGCGCTCGATGGAGCGTGGAAGGAACGCGTGGTTGAACTCAAGACTGAGCGCGCCGCGGAAATGGAAGAGAAGGCCATCACGGTCGCGGACAAGACGCTGCATTGGAAGGAGCGCGTATTCGGCGATGCGCCAAGCGCCGGACACAGTTTGTGGATTTCCATGCACGGTGGCGGGAATGCCCCACCGGCGGTGAACGACGCGCAGTGGGTGAATCAATTCGGCCTCTACAAACCGGAGGAAGGAATTTACGTCGCGCCGCGCGCGCCGACGGATACCTGGAACCTCTGGCACGAGGCGCACATTGATCCGATGTTTGACCGGCTGATCGAGGATTACGTGGTGTTGCGCGGCGTGAACCCGGATCGCGTTTACCTTATGGGTTACTCGGCGGGCGGTGACGGCGTATGGCAGCTCGCACCGCGCATGGCCGATCGCTGGGCGGCGGCAGCAATGATGGCCGGTCATCCGAACGATGCTTCGCTGCTGCCGCTGCGCAATCTGTCGTTTGCGCTTTTCGTCGGCGGCGACGACTCCGCCTACGGGCGCAACGAAGTCGTCGCCGAGCGGGCGGTAAAGCTCGACGAACTGGAAAAGGCCGATCCAGGCGGCTACGAGCATTTCGCGCGCATCTACCCAGGTCTGCCGCACTGGATGGATCGCAAGGATGCCGAGGCATTGCCCTGGATGGCGAAGCATTCGCGCCAGCCGTGGCCAAAGAAAATCGTCTGGGTGCAGGATGATGTCACGCACGCGCGCTTTTACTGGCTCGCTGTGCCCAAGGAGGCCGCACGGGCGAAACAGCAAATAACCGCCGAGGTGGCGGGACAGACCATTCGCCTCACCGGCGACGTGCCGCCGCAAATGACGGTTCGACTGTCGGACGAATTGCTCGACCTGGATCAACCCGTGCAAGTGCTCGTCAACGGGCGCGAGGTTTTCAATGCCCGCGTGCAGCGCAGCGCGGAAGTGATCCGCGCATCGTTGCGTGAACGGGCTGATCCTCGCTCGGCGGCAACGGCAGAAATTGTTTTAGGGATCGCTGATCCAGCGCCGGCTGGGAAATAGCTCAGAAGTCGCGGAGCGCGAGGGGTTCGCCAGCATGGCTCGCTATTCTTGCCGCTGATCCGAAAGAATTCGCAGCGTATCAGAGCCGGATTCCCAGCGCAGCCGGGCGCTTCTCTCGATCTCCTGATCACCCTCACCGAGGATGTAGTCCACCGTGAACTCAACGTCGCGGCCCTTCCACTCGTTGAAATCGGCGGAAAAGATCGCGTACTCGGACAATTCGCCTTGGGCGGGCTTCAGGACTCTCCTGAGTTCTTCGACACTGAAAGAGCGCAGGCCACCCGCCGCCCGCCATACCCAGAGCAAGCGGGGACGACGAAAGATGAGGATGTCCAGCGCCACCATGTCCTCCTTCGGGTGCCAGTGGCAGCTTGGGGTCAGGGGTTCATTTCCATAGGCAGGCAAGAAATTCCCTTCGAGACCAAAACCGAGCAGTTCCTCCGTATGGTTTCGGCTGTCGATGAGACAAGGTTTGCCACGTCGCTCGTAGATGACCCAGCGCTTGCTCTGACTGCGACTGAACATGTCACCGTCGTAAGTTCGCGTCAGCAAACCGATGCCCCGCCGAGTCATACTCAGGCTTGGGCCCTTGTCGGTGCCGAGGTTGGCCTTCAGCGCTCGAACATAGGTTGCGAGCTCGTTCTGTGGGATCTGCCACCAGCGGCTGCCGATGGCGCGAGCGGCGTTTCGCTGCAGGGAATCGCCAGGCGATCGCAGCAGCGGCAGGCAGGCGGCGGGAATCCGCGGATCGAGTGAGGTGGCGATGCTCCGTAATGCGTCGAGTTGGTCTTCAGGCGAGACACCCGGTTTGAATTCCGCGAGTGCCGCGGTGACCTCCGCCGGGCTCTGCGCGCCCATTCTGAATGCAGGCAGCACGATCAAACCCAACACAAAACCAAGCGGAAAGCGCCGACTCATCATGCTCGGACCATGCCCGAGACCACGAAGGCCGGGCAAGCGAGCACGCGAGAAAAGTGCAGCTCGTAGAGAGGTGCCATAAAATACCGAGGGCAGGATGCGCGGCGGCGGCGTGAGACTGGCGGTGCTGAAGGCCAGCTCCTCGAGTAGCCCGCAGGGACTGCTCGTCGGGCCGGTGGATCCGACGCATTTGCTCGATGAGCTGGTCGGATTAGAATGCACGCCAAAGCTATGACCACCCCAGGAACCAAATCGGCATTCTTGATCGCGTCGATATTCCTGGGTGGAATCGCCTTGGAAAACCGTGCCGAGCCGACAACAGATGCGCGGGCCGGACTTGCAGAGCTAGTGGTCCCGTTGGACAAGCCTTCCGCGTTTCTTGATTCGGCAGAGAAATCGCTCACCGATTCGCTGGCTGGGATCATTGGGGAAAACAAAGCTCTCCCGCGGTCCACGGTCTCGAAGTCGGGGCGATTCGTCCTTTGGGGCGACCTTTTCAAGACCGGCGGCTTTTCGCGACCCCCGCGAAATAGGACACGCGCGGAGAAGTTCTTCACAAAGCGTCCATTCTGGGGAAGATCCGGCCCGCGTGGTGACTCACTTCCTCAAGCATTTGCGAAGGCACCCCTTTCCTGTCGTGGCGTGGTTCGAGCGAGTGGTGGCCGTGTCGTTCGCGTTTCCGGTATCGGTTTTGCAGCCGATGGTTTCCGGCGGACTGGAGTTGGACACCTACGAAGGCCTCGGCTTCATCACGGTGGCGATGGTCTGGACAAAGGGGCTGCGGCCCGCGGGTTTTCCAGCCTTCCTCGGACAGGATTTTTTCCTCGCCGGTTACCGGATCTTTACGCGACTGAATGATGATGGTCGCAGGTTGCGCGGATTGCAGATTCTGCGGAGCGAAACCGATCGGCGCCGGATGGTCTGGTTGGGAAACCTGATGACGCACTATCATTATCGACTCGCGCAAGTGCGGGTGGACCAGGTCGCAGCGCAAACGCGGGTGGAAACGTCATCGCCGGACGGGATGCGCACGCTTGACCTGACTTTCGCCGAGACGGACGAAAACGTGTCGCTACCGGCGGGTTCACCATTTCCCGACTGGCGCACGGCGCGGCGTTTCGCGGGGCCGATGCCTTTCACATTCGGCGCTGAGAGTGACGGATCGTTCGTGGTGATCGAAGGAAGCCGGGAGGATTGGGCACCTCGCCCGGTGGCGGTTCAGCAATGGCAGGTGGGGCTTTTTGATGAACCACCGCTGCGCGGGACGCAGCCAATCCTGGCCAATGCGTTTACGGTCGAGGGGATCGCTTATCGGTGGGAAAAGGGACGACTCGTCCGACGGGGCGGCGCGCGATGAAAGCCCGGGAAAGCTGGCAGGGTATGATGACAATTGCCCGATTCAACTGGCCAATGTACGTCGCCGCGATCGTGGTCTTGATTGGAGCGATGGGGATTCTTCCGCTGCTGCCTGGAACGACCCTCAAGCTCATCGCGGGTGCCGCCCTGGTCGGCACGGCATATTTCCTCATCGGGTCGTTGGGTGTGTCTCATTTGATTTACGATCGGTCGGATTTGTATCGCTGGGGCTGGCTGGCGCGTGCCCTCGATGGCGCGAACCGCGGGCGATTCATCCTCTGCCATTCCGGATTTGATGAATGCTCTGAAGTCTTGCGAGAGATGTTCGCCAATGCCGAATGGCAGGTGCTTGATCACTTCGACGCCGCGCAAATGACCGAGCCGTCCATCCGCCGGGCGCGCCGGAGGTTTCCGCCAACCCCGGATACTTTGCCGGCCCGGTACGACCAATGGCCTGCAATTGCAGGCGGCGCGGACGTGATTTTCGGGCTGCTGGCGATCCATGAGCTTCGCGGTGCGGAGGAGCGCCGGGCTTGGTTTTTGGAGGCGAAACGGAGCCTGTGCACGGATGGCCGCGTGGTGATCGTCGAGCACCTTCGCGATCTCGCCAACTTGCTCGCGTTCGGCCCGGGCTTTCTGCACTTTCACTCGCGCGACAGCTGGCATCGAACGTGGGAACGCGCGGGGCTTCGATGTATCGATGAGTTCTCGATTACGCCGTGGATCCGCGTTTTCGTTCTCGTTGCCTCATGAGGGAATTGCTAACCACCCTGCTCCGAATTGCCGGCGCGGGTCTCATCCTGCTGGTCATCGTCCATCACCCGATCGGTCGTCACCTGAAATGGCGCGAAGACGCGGAACGGCTCTCTCCGGTGAACGCCTCGATTTTCCGCGTGCACACGTTCTTTATTTGTCTCGTGCTTGTGATGATGGGGCTGCCGTGCCTGTTCGATCCGCGTGTGTTCCTCGAGCCCACCCGGGCGGGCAAATGGCTGGCGTGGTCCTTCTCCGCATTCTGGGCGATCCGCCTCTACGTTCAGTGGTTCGTTTATCAGGCCGACCTTTGGCGCGGCAAACGCGTCGAGACGTTTGTGCATCTGTGTTTCACGCTGGTCTGGACGGCGCTGACCGCCCTCTTCGCCGCGTGCGCTCTGTGGCAGGCGGGATGGTGGCAGTGAGCACTTAACGTTCCGGTCAATTCCTCGAGCCGGCGAGCGCCCAATGCCAGACGAGCAAAAGGAAGCCGAGGTTTAAGATCAGCATTCCGGCGGCCGAAATTAGCAAATCGGCCGCGAGCAGAATCTCGACGGTATTCATTCCGACGAGGGCGAGCGTTTGCACCGCGGCACATCCGATGGGCTGCCAGCCGGTGAAAATCCAGATCCCCAGCGACACCTCGAACAGCCCGATCGCCTTGGTCGCCGGACCGGCGATCCTATTTCCCACGACGCGACCAACGATCTGTCGATGTCGCGGAATGCCGTCGAGGAGCTTGCTGTACAGGCCGTGAAAAATCCAAATGCCGCCGATGATGACCTCGGAAAGCGTGAGGAAAATGTGCGAATCGAGGAAGGAATGCATCGGTGCCGGTAGTGAGCCATGCCCATGTCACGCAGCGGAGGCAAGCGGTTGGGAGTCGCACTTTTCCATTGAAGCCGCGTTGCCGGGGAACAGAATCCGACCGTGGCCACTACTTCCTCCCCCACTCCTGAGCGAGTGACTCCTTTATCCGAAGCTCCGCAGGCTCGTTCATTGACTCCGACCCAGCGCGTCATGTCGATCGATACGCTGCGCGGCCTGGACATGTTTTTCATCGTCGGCATGGAGGAGGTCTTTCAAGCGCTGTCGCAGATGTTCCCGATGACGCCCAGCCTGAACGATCGGCTCCAGCATGCACCGTGGGCCGGGTTTCACTTTTACGATCTGATCTTTCCGCTCTTCGCCTTCATCGTCGGGACTTCGCTGGTGTTTTCCCTCTCCAAATCCATGGCGACGGAGGGTAAGAATCAGGCGTCAGTCAAGATCATCAAGCGCAGTTTCATTCTCTTCTTGCTGGGAATCCTCACGTACGGCGGCATCGGCGGCGGCATTGATCATGTCCGGCTTCTGGGCGTGCTCCAGCGGCTGGCCTTGTGTTACTGCGTCGCCGGCCTGGCGTTTGTTTGGATGAACCCGCGCGCGCTCGTGGTGCTCACGATTTCACTGCTGGTCGGCTACTGGGTAATGCTGACTTTCATTCCCGTCCCGGGTTTCGGGGCCGGGGATTTCACCGAGGGACACAATCTCACCAATTGGATCGACAAAATGGTTCTCCCCTTTCGGAAGTGGGATGGCGACCACGATCCGGAGGGATTGCTCAGCACGCTGCCCGCAATCGCTTCGAGTTTGCTGGGTGTGTTTGCCGGAATGTTGATTAAGAATCCTGCCGTCGAGCCCACGCGAAAAGTCCGTCTCCTGGTGGTGTGGGGATGCGCCGGGGTCGTGGCGGGGCTCCTCTGGCATCTCCAATTTCCGATCATCAAGAAGATCTGGAGCTCCTCCTTCGTCCTCCTCACTGCTGGCATCAGTTCGCTGCTGTTGGCTTTGCTCTACCATGTGATCGACATCAAGAACCATCGCGACTGGTGCCGACCGTTCGTCTGGATTGGAATGAATGCGATCACGATCTACCTGATTGCTCACTTCGTGGATCTCGACGAGATCGCCAAATGCTTCGTCGGGGGCGGAATCGAAACGGCCCTCGACAGTTTTCATCACGGTCTGGGCGCGTTAGTGACAGCGCTCGTCGCGCTTTGTTTCTCACTTCTGATTTGCCGGTTTTTGTTTAACCGAAAGATCTTCCTTCGGGTTTAGGCGCCAAAGCGCCCCGAATCGTTGATGTTGGTTAACCCATCCTGCCTCCACGGCTGGGCGCTGTTGGCAGCGAAAATGAGCATCGGTCCGACGTTTCGCCAAAATGGAAGATTGAATCCGGCGACGCGGCCCCGCACCTTCGCGGGAAGGTGAATACTTCGACTCCTGACCGTGCCGTCAATCCGCTCCGCGAGGGGCTTTCCTCCCGGCCGATGCCGCAGCCCTGCAACGTCGTGATCTTCGGCGCTTCCGGCGATCTGACGTATCGGAAGCTGATCCCAGCCATTTATAATATCGCCGCGGATGGTGATCTGCCGACGGCGCTCAATGTGGTGGGCTTTGCCCGACGGGAGAAATCCGACGAGCAGTTCCGCACGGAACTCGAGGAGGCCGCGCGGAAGTTTTCCAGGCAGGGAGTGAATGATGAGCTGTGGAAGAGCTTCGCCGGGCGGATCTATTACCACCGCTCGGAATTCGCGGATGCCGAAGGCTACCGGACGCTGGCCCAAAAGCTGGATCAATTGGATGCGGAGAAGAATACGCAGGGTAATCGACTGTTTTATCTCTCGGTCGCACCCAGCGAATTTCCCGGCATCCTCGAACAGATCGCGGCGGCGGGATTGAATCGCACGAAGGAAGGCGCATGGGCGCGGGTGATCGTCGAGAAACCGTTTGGCAAGGACCTGAAATCGGCCCAAACGCTCAATCAGGTGGTCAACGATGTCTTCGCCGAGCGGGACACATTTCGCATCGATCATTATCTGGGCAAGGAAACGGCGCAAAACATCATGGTGCTCCGTTTCGCGAACGCCATCTTCGAGCCGATCTGGAACTCGCGGTACATCGATCACCTCCAGATCACCGGAGCCGAGCCCCTCGGCGTGGAAGGTCGAGGACCTTATTACGAAACGGCCGGGGCGACGCGCGACATGGTGCAAAACCACCTGCTCCAGCTTCTCTCCCTCGTGGCCATGGAACCGCCAGTCACCTTGACCGCCGACGCAATCCGCGACGAGAAGGTGAAAGTCATCAAATCACTCCGGCAGATGTCGCCCGAGGATGTCGCGCGCGATGTGGTGCGCGGCCAATACGCTGCGGGTTCGATCGGCGGCAAGGAAGTCATTGGCTACCGGCAGGAGGAGCGGGTGAATCCCGAATCGAAGACGGAGACTTACGTCGCGCTCAAGACGCACGTGGACTGCTGGCGCTGGGCGGGCGTGCCGTTCTATGTGCGTTTCGGCAAACGGCTCGCTAAAGGCGGCACCGAGATCGCCGTGCAGTTCAAGGACGTGCCAAGCGTGCTCTTCAATCGCGAGTCGCCGGTCGGACCGAACGTCCTCGTTATTCGCATTCAGCCCGATGAAGGCATTTCGCTGCGCATCCAAGCCAAGCGGCCCGGCGCCAGCGTGCGCATTGAACCCGTGAAAATGGATTTCGCCTACGGCACTTCCTTCGGCAAAGCCTCTCCCGAAGCTTACGAACGGCTTTTGCTCGATGCCATGAGCGGTGACGCAACGCTTTTTGCCCGACGCGATGAAGTCGAGCACGCGTGGGAATTTGTGGATCGGATCGAGGAAGCCTGGCACAAGAACGATTCGCCTCCCCCGCTCTGCCATTACCCGGCCGGTTCGTGGGGTCCCACCGAAGCGGACGACTTGATCGAACGCGATGGGCGCACCTGGCGGCGAATGTAATCCTCCAAGCCGCCCTACGATCATGCCCACCCCCATCGACACCTCATTATTCGGAAAGCCGGTCGAAGTTTCGCAGATTCCGCGCGAGCTAAAGAAGTTGTGGGAACAGGACGCCGGCGCGACGACGAGGGCGTCGCTCATCAATTTCGCAGTCTATTTTCGGGGCACCGGTTCCGCGCAGGAAAACATCGAACTCGTTTCCGAATTCACGCGGCAACATGCCTGCCGTGCGCTGCTGCTGTGCCACGTGCCCGAGGCGCCCGAACCCAAAGTATCCGCCTGGATCAATGCCCACTGCCATCTCACCAAAGCCGGCGCAAAGCAGATCTGCTGCGAACAAATTTCCTTTCTCTTCGAAGGCAATGTGGCCGGCCGCATCTCGAACACCCTCCTCGCCAATCTGGATTCGGATCTCCCGCTTTACCTTTGGTGGCAGGGCGAGTTTCCCGATCCCATCGATGAAACGCTTTGGCCGTGGGTCAATCGCCTTATCTACGACAGCCAGCAGTGGTCCGACCCGCGCCGGCAATTCGACCTTCTCCTCAATTCGCTCGAACGCGCCCAGACCCGGGCAACCTTGTGCGACCTGAACTGGGCGCGGAGCCTCCATCTCCGCCAGGCGCTGGCGCAAATGTTTGACCACACGGAAAACCTGGACGTGCTCGACCGGCTGTCATCGGTCCGCATCGCACATGCGCCGGAGAATCGTTCGACGGCGATTCTCTTTGTCAGCTGGCTCGCCGCTCAACTGGAACTGACTTCACCCCAGCGTCGTTCGGACGGCATCACCTTCCATCACCCGACAGGGCATACGGTCGAGTTCACGCTCCAGGTCGCGACTGGACGTTCCATCAGCCTCTGCGAGCTCTCTGCCGGCGATGCGAACGTGACCGTGCAACGCGATCAACAGGGAGATTTTTTCCGGGTCGAAGTGAAGCTGCCCACCGCCGCGACGTATCATCATCTCGTGCCGGCGGGCAGCAATTCGACCAACAGTCTGTTGCTCTGGGAAATCGGCGGCGGCAGCCAGCATAAGGTCTATCGCAAGGCAATCGCCATCGCGGACGAGATCATCTGAGTAGCGAGGTCAGTGCGAGCGTCCGACAGGCAATGTCGGTGATTCTTACAAACCAGAGGGCCGGAATTCCATACTAAATTTTATCCTCAATATGGAGATTACTGTAATGAATGATTATTCCGCGAAAAGCGGCGCCAACACCGGGAGACATCGGGAAAAATGCTCAAGAAGAGGAAGGAGGATCCCATTCTGTCGGTGGAATTGACACTCCATTCAGATCTGGTTGTCGGGACACGGAACCCGTCAATTAACATCACTCACTATAAAGCACTTATATCGTGCCTCTTGTGTATCAGAATCTATCGCACCGCTCAGCATTCGCCCTGCGTTGGCACGATTGCCGCTTTGCTCGGTCCCGTCTTAACGATTTACCATTCTAACCATGACATCACCAAAATTAACCGTACTTCTTATCGCTATCGGCTTCGGTCTGAGTTCAATCGCGAGCGCCGTTCCGATCAAAAAAGTGAATACTGAAACCAAGGAGGAGAAGGAGAAGGAGAAGGAGAAGGAGAAGGAGAAGGAGAAGAAGGAAAAGGAGAAGAAAGAGAAAGAGGAAAAAGAGAAGAAGGACAAAGAGGTTGTCGAGAAAGACATCGATTCGACCGACGACGGCGACGTAACGACAACTTCAGTGCCCGACGGCGGTGCGACGCTCGTGTTGTTCGGCACAGCACTTACCGGTCTTGGCTTGCTGCGGCGCTACGTGAAGAAGTAACCCGCATTCTCTGAGACAAGCATTTCATAATTGGCCGCTCAATTTTGAGCGGCCAATTTGCGTTTGGGGTATCGGGCGATGGAATGGATAAACTTGCGCTCGAATTCGCATCTCCCCAACGGACAGTCACGGTCAATATGACCAACCGAATGCGAAGAACCCGTGCGGCGAAAAGAGTCAACAACTGACCGCGCAGTGGCCTGCTATCGGTGACGCTTGTTGAAACGGGCGACCTCGCGTTCGGTTTCGCGTTTAACCACCCGCTTTTTGAGATCGGCGCGTTGATCGTGCTGCTCCTTGCCCTTGCCCACGCCGAGTTCGACTTTCACTCGAGAACCTTTCCAGTAGAGCCGCAGCGCCACTAGGGTGAATCCCTTAACCTGTGTGCGGTTTTGCAGCTTGGCGATCTCGAGGCGGTTCAACAAAAGGCGACGAATCCGTTTGGGTTCGTGCTGTTCGTGGCTGGCCTTGTCGTAGGGCTGAATATCCGCGTCGCACAGCCAGGCTTCCTCATTTTCGATGCGGGCAAACGCGCTGTTCAAATTCACGTGTCCCGCGCGGATGGATTTGACCTCCGTCCCCTTGAGCTCCAACCCGGCTTCGAGCCGGTCGGTGATGTGATAGTCCCGTAGAGCCTTCCGATTGACGGTGATGTCAGTGGCCATAAAGCGGAACCGAACTTGCCGGATCAATCAGCACTCGCCGCACAGGACGAGACCTCGAGTTCCGCACGCCGGAGCGGTGAAGTAGAAGCCTACTTTCCGGTCGCCGCGTCAGCCGGGACCAACTCGAACTGGAGTTTGCCTTCAATAATCTCCCTCAACGCGATGTCCGCGAACCCTTCACGAGGCCCGTGATCAACCATGGGCCGATGCCCCTGGGACAGTTGCCGCACCCGCCGCGACACAATGTTCACAAGGATGGGCTGGCTTTTAATCACCTTGGAGGCTTCTTCAAGAAGTTGGCTGGACATAGAACGGGAAATCACGACGGCGCTGGAAAAAAGGATCGGAAGATTGGAGGGCCTATGGCAGGTCGTCAAATGGTTTGTTGGAAATTGTCAACGGAGATTTTCGCCCCCGCCTGACCCGATTTCCAAGTCATTGTGAGCGCAGGCGCGCAGCGCCGGAGTCGAACAGCCGAGTGGATGACAAAAGGTGCGCTCTTCCTTGGTTTGGTCCCACTTCCCGTCCCTACCTCTGGTAGATGGGCAGGAAATGGTTCTTCACCGCCAGGCTCAGCATAGCCATCGAGGTGGCATAGACCTTTCCACCACCGCGCTCTTCGCCGCCCAAGCCTTCCCACCAACCCTCGCGCGATTGAATCGGCAGCAGCACATCCATCACGACCTTTTCGCCGGTGGTGGCAAACTTTTCGCCACGCTGATACATGCTCTGCGCATAGTAGTAGGTCGTGTAGAAGAACCAGCGTTCGCCTTGATTGATGCCCTCGCTCAACAAGCGCTCGCTCGCTCCTTTCACTTCCTCGCTGTCGTAGTCCCCGCACACCATCAGAGCCAGCAAGCCCTCGCACGTTGTCGAAAGCTCCCGCCCGCGTCCCTGATAGCCAAAACCTCCCAGACGCACCCCGCCTCGGCGCTCGTTCTCCGGCTGATAGCATTTCTTGATGTAGCGAACTGCTTCATCGATCGCGCCCTTCGGCACATCAAAGCCCGCATTCTTCGCCGCTCGCAAGGCCATCGTCTGCCATACCGTGACCGACATATCGCTATCACCCGCGTCCGGCGAATAGCGCCAGCCGCCGCGGTTCCGATCGTCCTTCGGCACCTTCTGCGCCCGCAGAATCAAATCGATGCCTTTCTGGCAGCGATCACGAATTTGTTCATCCTGAATTGCGTCTCCGCCCATCCCCAGCATTTCGGCCAGCATAAGCGTGGTGATCCCGTGCCCATACATGCGCGAGCCATCGGTGCGGCCATAATATCCGTCCGCCTCCTGCTGCTCCGGTCGCAGAACATAGGCCAGCGCTTTCTTCATCGCCTGACCCTGAGGGCTTGGATCCGTGGGCTGATGTCCCAGCGATGCCAGGGCCAAAATCGACAGGGACGTCATCGCGGTCTCATTGCGGCTGTTATTGTGAATTCCGCCGGTCCGATCGTCCTGCGTTGAGACGAGGTATTGCGCACCGCGCCGCAGCGCATCGTTGACTTTTTCATCCTCTGCGCGCGCGGGAGAAAACAGCGCCAGCGATAGACCCACAACAGCGGCGATGAGGCGTCCGGGGAGCACAGGCGTCCTCGCTGGTCGCGGCTGGCGTCTCACCGGGTGCATTGGAAGTTGTGCCGAACCGAGACTCCCAGATGATCCAACGGTCCCGGCTTCACTGAATGGCGAGGTCGTCCGCCGCTCGAAGGTTTCGGCGAGGACGCCAAAACCGACAGGCGCGACGCCTGTGCTCCCCAAACCACGCTCCCACGCATTCTCCCCCATTGGACGTTCGATGTTGGATTTTGGATGTTGGATGTTCAAAGCGTTCTGCGGATTCACGGTTTCTTCGCCCGCTCGGCAATCACGCGGTAGTAGGCTTCGACCTGGCTGCGATATTCGGGCGCAATGCCTTCCTGCGAACCTTTGGTCAATTGCTCAGCCATTCTCTTGGGCAACTTGCCCCAATCGCCCTCGGCCACCTCTTTGGCATTCGGCACAGCGCCATAAGGCAGATCGCCAATCTTCGCGAGCTGACCTTCGAGCGACTTTTCCTGCAAGCCGCCGGGAGGCGTAAATCCCGATGGCGTTGGCGCCACTTCCTGGGAGCGCGTCGCACGCATGGCTGCCTGCGCGGCCTGGGCCGCTTGCGCCATGGCGGATTGCGCGGGTGTCGGCTGACCATTTTGCGCCTGCTGCGGCTGGCCCTGCTGACCCGGCGAAGGTTGCTGGCCATTTGGCGATTGAGCATTTTGCCCCGGCTGCGGAGCTTGACCGGATGACGCTGGGGCGTTCATCGACGCGTCGAGCGCATCAAGCGTCCGGGCCATCCACTGCTGCTCGAGCGGCGTCGCCGGAGCTCCCGCCATCTGTCCCGTGGGCGAAAGCTGACCGGGCTCTGGTTGTCCAGCGGACGGCGAGCCGGGAGACGCCGGCTGCCCGGACGGCGAAGGTTGTCCATTCTGGGGTGAACCGGCTTCCGCCGTTTGCGACGACTGCTCGCCGCCTGGCGGCTGGCCACTGGGAGGCTGCGGTTGTCCGGGATTTTGCGCCTCAGCCGCAGACTGATTACTCTGCTCGGCAGCCGCCTTTCCAGACGGCTGCTGTCCTCCCTCGGTGGCACCCTTTAATTGGGCCAGCTCGTTCGCCAGGTCGGTCTGCGCGGCCTGCACGGGAGCCTGCGCCTGGGCCGCCCTTTGCGAGGTCTGCAAGGCCTCTTGGGCCGCAGGCACCTTCGCGGTTCCAGTTTCCTCAATCTCTGCACCGAGCGCCTGAAGCTGCTCACCAGCCGGTGAATTTTGCAGGCGCTCCTCGTGACGACCCGCGCGGGAAACGTCGGCCCCGGCCTCGGTCGCGTTTTGCCCGATCGGAGTTTGCTGCTGGGCCGCCTGCGCAATTTGGGGATTCGAGGGCGTGGCCCTGCCGCTATCCTCCGCCGATGCCGATTTTTCCTGTCCCCGCGCGAGCGCTGCCGCTTTATTCGCGGCTGATTGAGCCAACTGTGCAGCTTCCGCCGCCTGCCCCGCGTTCTTTTGCGCTTCGCCTGACTGCTGGGCGCTCTGCTCATTCGGCCCTTGCTGATCGCCCCCCTGCGCGGCGGTTCCTTTTGCCGTCGCCTGCGAATTCTTAGCCGAAGCCATCGCCTGTTTGGCGGCCTCCGCGGCTTGGCTGGCTTGATTCGCGGCCTGTTCGGCCGCTTGCGCGCTTTGCTCCATTTGCTGGGGATTCTGTGCGCGATCGATCGCCTCCTGCGCTTTCTGCGCCGTTTGCCGGGCGAGATTGACCGCGCGGTCGCTGGCAGCGCTGGCTTCGCGACCCTGGTCCGCGGCCGGTTGATTACTGGCCTGATTCGCCTTCTGCATCGCTTCATTCGCGTTGCGCTTCGCATTCTCGGCCGCTTGCGCTGCCTGCTCCGCAGCTTGCTTCGCCTGCTGCGCCGCCTCCCGAACCGCTTGCGCCACGGCCTCGTTTCGCGCCTTCTCCATCCGCGCCATGGCCACCGCCTGCTCTGCCGCCGTCTGCGCCAATTGCGCGGCTGCCCTCGACTCCTCGGCACTCGTCTGTGCCTCAGCTGCTCGCTGGGCACTCTCCTTATTGCGGTCCTGCTGGTCGCCGCCCCGGTCAGCCGACTGCTTGGAGGTGGCCTCAGATTTTTGAGCCGCCGCCATGGCTATCTGCGCAACTTCGGCAGCTTCACGCGCTTTGTTGGCGGCCTCGCCGGCCGCTTGCGCGACCTGATCCATTTCCTGCGGATTGCTCGCCCGATTAGCGGCTTCCTGCGCCTTCTGGGCGGCCTGCCGTGCGATCTGCGACGCGCGGTCGCTGGCGGAACGGGCTTCGCGGCCCTGGTTCGCGGCGTCCTGATTGCCCGCCTGTTTCGCCGTTTGCACCGCATCATTGGCCAGCCGCTTGGCATTCTCCGCCGCCTGCGCCGCTCGATCCGCCGCTTGTCTGGCCCTCTCGGCAGCCTCCTTGGCGGATTTCGGGACACCATCCTTTTCGAGTTGCGCCTGCCGATCGAGATTCTCGGCGACCACATTTTCCTCGCGGCTCGCCTGCTCGAGTTTTTGCTCCGCCTCGGCCACCAGGCTTTGAGAAATCGTGCTGAGTTCCTGCTGCATCACGGGATTCTGGGGCAAGGCTTTTTCCAGCTGCGCCAGCAAATCCTCGGGTGTTTGCTGAGCCATCTCCGCAAGTCGCTGCGCCTTCTCAAACTGTTGGTCGAGCTGTTCCTTGACCCCGAGCTGCTCCTCCATCGCCCGCATCGCGGTACGGCTTTCCTGAGGATCCTGCCCCTGCTCGAGCTGATCGTAATGCTGGGCGATCTGATTGAGCGCCTGCTCGAGTTTATGCTGCTGCTCGGCCGCCTGTGCCAGTGCGTCCGATTTCGCCGAAGCCGTCTCCGCTTGAGTGGCATCCTGCAAGGCTTCCTTTGCTTTCGTTGGCGGTTCCTTCAACATGGCCAGAGAATCATCAGCATCCCGCGCGCGCTCTCGCTCTACCGGGTCAAGAATATCCTGGCGATTGGCGTCCGCACGCAGCAGGTCCTTCAACGGTTCGAGTTTCGCATTCAGCTGCTCCTGGTCCGCGAGGGCCTGGTGTGCTTCAGCCGTGGCCTGCTCGGGCGGTTTTTGCGCTGCGGCCTGCTCCTGCTCCAATGTCTTCTCCTTGAGCTGTTCCGCCTCTTTCGCCAGTGCCGCGGCCAGTTCGCTCAGCTTCGGGGCCATGTCCGCGACCTGTTGACGCGCGAGGTCAATTTGCGGACGGAGCAGGGCCAGCGCCTTCTTCAATTCTTCGGCCAATTCATTGGCTCCGACGCGCTGAGATTCCGGCTCACGAGCGGGATTGCGCCGCTCCTCCATCTCCCGATCGAGCCGCTTCCAACTTTCGAGTTTCTGCATGCCCCACAAGACCTGGCAAGCCGCTTCAATCGTCTCCTGAAGCTCTTTCCCGGACAAATTCAGGCGCTTTAGTTCGTCCGGAGAACGCCGCAGCTGCTCCTCGAGCCAGTTCCAATCCCGCGGATCCGCCGTGCGCGCACGCGGCGACGCAATTTGCCAGCGCTCATTGGCGGCAAGGTTGTTCATGCCATCGAGCAATTCCTGCAAATCATGACCGCCTTCGAGCAAACGAAAGGCACGATCGAGCGCTTCGATCTTCTCGCGGGTCTTCTCCCTTCCATCCGATGGCGAAAGGTCCTGCATCCCGCGCAAGGCGACCGAGGCGGACCGGACGTCAGCGACAAACAGCGCATCAGAAGTCGGCCGGATTTCCTCCACGTCGCCGTGGGCTTTCAAGACCGTTTCACGTGCGTTCCATTCGCCCGCAGCCAGAGCTGACCGCGCGGAATCGTTCCACTTTTGCTCGGCGGCGATGGCAGTGAGATCGTCCCGGAGTCTCTCAAAATTCGTCCACAACGGACCAACCTCGTTGCCCATCGCCTGCGTGGTTTCGATGGGTTTGCGCCCCACAGAATTGCGCAGATCGATCACATCACGGGTGGCCACGCGAATCGTCTCGCCGAGAACATTCACCGGATCCATCAAGTTCCGACGGGGCGCGCCTTCGGTCAGCAGCCCCTCGACCGCCTGGCGGCGTTTGGAAAACTCCTGCGCGATCTTCCGGGCTCGATCGCCGGCTCCTTCGCGATCCCCCACCTGGAGCAGCAATTCCTCGAGGCTCTTCGTTTCCGAAAGCATAACGCGGAGCCGTGTCGTGATCTGTTGCCATTTTGACGGGTCAGCTCCGGTCCTATGGGCGACCTCGGAAATGCGTTCCTGCTCGCGATTCAGAATCTGCACGTTTTCCACCAGCACATCGATTTCTGCCGCCGTCAGCAGCGTGCGGAAGGAATCCTCGGCAAGGCGAGCCCGTTGCAAGGCGCGATTGATTGCATCATCCATCTCGCGCGCCAGATCCCGGGCAAACCCTTCAGTGATATTTGCGCCTGCAACTTCCGCGTCGGTCCGTCCGCGTTGCGCCGTGCCAGCCTCGGCTTTGGCCAGCAGTCGTCCGAGCAAAACCAGCTCCGCGCTTTCGTGACCAGCGAGGCTCGAACGCAGTGCCGCGGTGAGCGCGAGCACCGCCTCACCATAGCGTTGCTCGAATTCCTGATAGGCTTCTCCAAATATTTTAAGTTGCGACAACCGCACCGGGTCAGTTTCACCGGATTGCTCGATTCGCTGCCGCGTTTCGCCCGAGACTTTGGCCAGCGCGTCGGACGATTCGCGCCACACGCGCAAGCTGTCAGCCAGCGTCCGCCAGTCCTCGAGCGCCGTCAGCCGTTTCATCTCGAAGCCGGCGGACGTCACACTGATCTGAATCGGCCGCGACTCACCGCGGTTTCCTTTGAGATCCTGCGCCACCACCTTGGCGGTCACGACGTCACCCGCGCGCACTCCTTGCTGGATGAGGTCCCAGCGGTATTGAAACGAGACGTTCGCCGCCGGGTCGATCGCAATGGGCAAAGATTCCCAACGACCATCATTGATCCGGATATGCAGGGCGAGTTCAGACACCGAAAGGTCATCGCTGGCCACACCGCTAAAATCGATCAGCTCATTGGCCGGCACGATCAGGTCCATCGCTGGCTTCGCTAGCTCGACGCCCGGAACCAGATCAGGCTCGGCGCGCACTTCGTATTCCGGACTGAACTTGTTTTCAAAAGCCGTCTTTTCTCCCACCAAATGCACCCGGTAGGTGCCCGATTTTCCCAGCGTCACCTTGCCCACCATTTTACCGTCGGCACCGTTGGCAAGTGGAATGACTTCTTCATCCTTGCCGTAGTCCATCCGCAATTCGCCGCTCGAGATCGGGACGTTAACAGTCAGCTTTAGGTCCACCTCGCTGCCTTCCAAACCCACGAGGTCGCCGTTCTCCTCGGTCTTCGTTTGCGGCGTCATTTTCGTGTAAGCGGGCGGCGTGAAAGTCTTTTCAAAATTCACCACATGCGGACGCGGCTCGGCATCCAACAGGTACTTTTGCGTAATCGCATCGCCGGCCAGAATCCGGTAGCGAACGTCCTCGCGTCCCACCTGAATCGTTCCGGCAAAGACGTTTTCGCCCGTCGCGTTCAGCGGCACCCTTTCGCGCTTGTCCGAAGCGGTGAAGATTTCGAGCACCGCCTTGCTCGCCGGCCGGCCCGAGATCTTGATTTCGATGGGTACGGCATCGCCGTGTGCCACCACCATTTCCGCCGGATGCGGCTGCACGATTTCGACCTGCGTCGCTGACACCCGCCCGAGATTCATCCCCGGAAATAACGCCCGCAGCATCAAGGTGCCAAATTGGAATCCCGTCGCAATGAAGGCAATGGTCACCGCCAGCACCAGCACCGCCGCCACCCCAAGGTATCGCTTGAGAAGATTGACCGGCAAAAGGCGATCGACCTGCAGCCCGTCCATCCGGTCCGCCACGTTCGCCTGCAGAATCTGCCGGAATTGTTCGGAATCAAAAACCTCCTCGCCGTCCGGCGTTCCCAGTTCGACCGCTGACAACAAATCTTCGCGCAGTTTTGGCTCAGCATGCTCGATCAGCCGGGCCAAGCGCCTCGGTCCGGGTGCACGAGCGAGTTGGCCCAGACATACGCGCCATTCCACAATCAGAACGGCCAGATACGCCGCCGCGCTCAAGCCCCACCGCACTTCATCCGGGAGCAAGAAAAGCTTATCGATAAAGGCGACCACCATCATGGTCGCGAGCAGCATCGCGATCGCCGAACAAACGCCCCGGATGATCAGTAACTTGCGACGCCGGTCGGCAAAGGCCCGGAGTTTGGAAAGGATTCGAGGCTCGAGGCGGTAGCTCATGGTTTGGAAAAGTGGCTGCGGGACTGCGCAGGGCTGAACAGGGAAACTATCCATGCAGCCCCCTGTTTGCACACCCGGTGGTTTCGGTAGTTCTTAGGGATCGCGAGCCCAAAGGATGCCACATTTGGACAGCTCTAAAGCCGTCGGCGCCAATAATCTGGTCTCCGACTCGCGTGCGCAAACGCGAGGATCCAAATTGTGGAAGGTAAATTGACGTAATGAATGACGAATGGAAACCGTTCCATAACGAAGTGCCGCGTGCCGTCTTTACGCTGCGGAAACAACTCCGGACCCTGTTGGATGGTGTCCACTGCATCCCGCGCCGCGCGCTCGAGTTCCGCTCCCAAGCCTGATTCTCTGCCCTCATAGAACAGAATCGATTCCGAGAGTTCGACCTCCGCCTCGGAATTGATGATTACTTGTTTCACCGGCGAATCCGCTCGCGGATATCGCGAAAAACCTCTTCCGCAGGCCGACCGGTGGCCGTCCCGTTGTGAACTTGTTCCAAACGGCGGCCCACCTCGCTAGTCCAAGCCTGCTCGATGTCTCCTTCGGCAGGCTCGAGGCTCCGCAGTAGGGTTTGCGCGAGGTGCGCCCGGTCAGTTTCCGAAAGCATGAGCGCGTCGCTCGTAATCGTCTCGATGGTCGCGGGCATGGGATAATAATCGAACCCGAAGTGAATCGGGTCAAGGACGCGAATAGTGTATTGGCATCGTCTGGAGACGCGAGTCTCGGATCGACGGAGTCGAGGGCAGATCGCACAGCACCAGAAGTCACAACATCCCCGCACGTTTGCGGAGAAGCCATTCGAGGGTCAGGAGCAGCATGATGGGCGCGAACCACCACCAGCTTTGCCATAGGACCGTATCGCTTTCGATGACCTTGCCCTGGCGCATCGGCGCGAGCAAATCGGGTAGTTGGTCGATGTTTTCCTCGCGCAAATAGCGGCCTCCGCTCGCCGCGGAAATCTGTCGCAGCAAATCTTCGTTCAGCGAAAGCTGCGTCAGTTCGCCCGTCTCGAGCGGCTCAACTTTAAACTGCGTGCGCGCCTTGAGCTGGCTTTCCGGAATGGCCGCCGTCTCAATGGCTACCTCGTAGCTGCCCGGTTGCAGTTCAGCCGTCTTACCCCGGAATAGTCCGCTCCCGTTTTCGTCCGGGGCCAGGCGAATAGTGGCGACCTTTTTCCCGTCGCGATACAGCGCCGCGTCCACCACCGCATCGCTGACCGGCTTGCCGTCGCCATCGCGGACGCGCACCCTGAGTGCAGCACTGTCACCGGGCTGATAGGTGATGGCGCCAGCATCGAGCGAAACGAACTTGTCGCGCACGGCAAAGGGCAGTTCCGCAATCCAGTTCGCGAGCTGATTCCAATACTTCACGTGCCACTGATCCGCCACTTCGTACCGCCATCGCCACGAATCATCGAAGGCGTGATAGAAAACCTTGCCCGCACCAAAGGGCCGGTAAACTGCAATGGGCACTTTGCCGCCGCCCACTTCAGCTTCGATCAACACTTCCGCCCCGGGCAGCGGTTTGGCGCCGGAAATCCAATGGGGTTGCGGCAATTTGGCCCACGATCTCTCGATTCGTTTCGCGCTCCGCAGAAAGCGAAAAGGGCGCAAGCGAAGCGGCACGATCTGTCAGCGAGATCTTTTGGATGCCTTCGCGCACGGGCGTGGCCTCATCGAAATCGACGGGAAAGAGTGGCCCGATCGGTGTTTCCCGATACTCCGCCAATCGCCCGCGCGCGCCGTCGATAAACAGCACCGCACCGCCGCGCTTTTCGGCGAAGTCGCGAATCCATTGCAGCTCGTCGCTGCGCCAGGCGGACCTGGGCACCTCCCCAAAAATGATCAGATCAAACGTATCAAGCGTTTCCTTGTCCGCCGGGAATTGGTCAGGCTGTGAACCGCGCGCCAGGCCCGTTTCGTTCGAACGGCTGCCCGCAATGACCGCGGTCGTTTCCCACTGTTCATCGCGCTCGAACATATTGCGCAGATAGCGCGACTCCCATCGTGGCCGCCCGTCCACGATCAGCACCTTCCGTTTCTGTGTGATGGCCCGGAACCGGAGTGAACTTTCGTTATTCGTTAATTCGCGCTCCCCTTCCACCGGGCTGACGGACACGCGCAAATCCAGGTTCACCCCCGTGCGCTCGGTGCCGTCGCGGGTCGCAGCCGCCGCCTGCACACGTTCCTGAGCGATCTCCTTCACGTCGAAGTCGAACGGAACAGACCGGACCGGCTTGTTCTCACCCAGCAGCTTCTTTTCCCACACCACTTTGTCACCATCCTTGATCGTCAAGGTGAAAGCTTGTCCTTCGGCAGAGTCGTCCTTGAGCAACACTTCACCGCGAATTCGATCCTCAAAAAATACGGATTCCGGTGCCGCGACCTTGATGATGGCAACATCGCGCGGTCGCTTTTCGCTTCCCACGCCGATGGCATAAATAGGCGTTTCCCGGCCCTGCAAAACTTTGGCCACTTCAACCGGCGACGCGCCATCGTTTTGCTGACCATCGCTGATGAGCACCACCGCTCCCGTGAGCTCCTTTTCCAAACCACCAACCGCACTCTTCAAGCCGCCGGCGAGATCCGTGATCATGCCCGCGGGCTTCGGCAGACCATCTGGCAATTGCGATGAACGTGCCGTCGGCTGCCAGATGAGGTCAGCCTCATGGCCCGTCAGCGACAGCAGCCGCACGTCGTAATTCTGCGCGAGAGCCCCCAGCAACCTGGGCTCGCCATTCTCCAGCAAAAGCGCCTGCACCCGCTGCCAGCGCGGCATGGCGTCAAATTTCGCCATCGCTGTTTGCAACGAACCTTCCGCCGAAGTAAGGGGTCCGACCTTTTTCTCGAAAACTTCTTCGAGCTGTGCCTCCCATCGATGCGTGGTTTCGGCGAGTTTGCCGAGGTCTTGCAGCGCGCGATTGCGATCGTCGATTTGTTTCAACGGCCGATCCTTGAGTTCTTTCGCGGGCTCGATGATTTCTTTCCGCAATCGGTTCGGCCGATCTTCCTCCGGTGCCCCGCGTTCGACCAGACTTGCCGCGTCGTCAGCCTGGGCCATGAATTCACTCAAAGCTTGCGTCCATTGCGCCGTCTCGATCCCGGCGATACCGAGCGTGCGCTCCGCCACGGCCTGGGCGCGGTTCAAGGATTCGATGGCGTGCGGAAGATCCAGCGCGATCGCGCCCGGGGATAAAATCTCGAGCCGCTCGAGAATCAACACTTTCCGTCCCAGCTCCATCGACGCGTCGGCGAGCGTCATGGAAGCAGACCCGTCCACGCACACCCATAGCTTGGCAAGTTCCCCAATTGTTTTCCGATGGTGCAAAACCGGGCCGCTCAACATCAGCACGATCATGATCACCGTGAGCGCGCGCAATGCCGGCAAAGCGACACGGAGCCACCGACTCATTGTTGACACGTCGCGCCGATACAGCAGCCATGCCGCGCCCCCGAGCACGACGGCCGCAGGGACACCGATCCACCAGGGCCAGTCGCCAATCCAGCGCAGCGTTGTTTCGACGTGCTCGGTCACGCCGCACCTCCCGTGGTCGAACGGCGCCAGACGCCCGCAAACTTCTGCTGCAGGATTAACTCAAGGAAGACGAGCGCGAGCAGCACCCAGAGCGCAATCTTCCATAATTCTCGTCCGTAACGGCGTGTGCTTTCGAGTTCCTTAAATTCCGCTCCGGAACGCACGAGGATCGCGCCGTGCTGTTTCGCCAGGTCCGCGATTTCCGTGTCGCTCAGTTTGGCCAGGTCCGATTCGCGCCGGTCGGCATTCACGACGTAGTGAATTCGCGGTGAGCCCGGCGCCTCGACGATATAAAGTCCCGGACGTTGCGTGCGACTGAATTCGATCACACCGCGATCACCCTTTTTCACGACTTTGACTTTCGCTGCCTCGCCCCCAGGCGTGAGGACCGTCGCCTCCTGATCCACACTTTCGAGCGGCAAAAATGCCACCACGGGCTGACCCACATCGAGATTGCGCGGGGGATAGACGGACGAAGCGAGATATACGGAGAGGCGTTGCAAGAGCGGGAGATAAAACGGGCGCATCGGCAGGTTGCTCCAGTCGGCGTCCAATGCCGTGGCGCACGCAATCACGCGGCCGTCGCCAAAGGTTTTCTCAACCAGAAACGGATCCCCGCTATCGAGACGCGCGAGGACTTTGAAATCATCCGCGGCCAGCGACGGGTCATCGGGTTCTTTCATGGGATACCACAGCTTCAGCGCAGCCTCGGTTAGCGAGCCGTTTCGAGGATCATTGAACAGCTCAAGCGCTGGATTTTCAAAACGCTGCGCCACAATTCCCACCGACGGCGCCGAATCGCCGGTTTCACCCGCCAGCGCACCCAGAGCCAGGGGCAGCAGCCCTTTGCCATCGCGGACCATCGCGCTGTTCCACCAACCAGCGTCCAGGCGATCGCCAGTGAAAATCATCAGGCCACCACCCGTTTTCACAAAATTCTCGAGGTCATTCACCTGGCCATCGCTGAGTTGGCGGACATTCGCGAGGATGACCACGGACGCCGCGTTCAACAGTTTGGCGTTCAATTCCTCCGGCTTGACCGTTTGCGTTTGAATCAGGTCGGCGTTCTCGACTTTCGCCGCGCCAAACGGCTGGAGGGCGATCTCAGCGAAATCCGTCTCCCCCTTAAGAGGTTCACTCTTCGGGTCACCATTCACGAGCAACAGCGGAATGCGGTCGCGGACGGGAATACTGGCCAGATACGTGTTGTCGGCTTTGAGGGTGTCAGCTTCGGCCGTGATCTCGACCACGTGCGAACCAGCCGTGTCAAAGGCGTGGCTGAAAAGGACCTGCCCGCTCTCGCGCGGCCCGAGATTGATTTGTGAGACGCTGATATCCTTGCCGTCGACTTTCAAAAGCACGCGCAAATCCGGCCATTTGGCATCGCCGAAATTCCGAAGATTGGCCCGAACGCGGATCTTCTGTCCGACTCCGACCACCAGTCGCGAGAAATCGAGGGATTCGATGGCGACATTGTCTTTCACCTCGGCGCCCACATCGAAAAAGGTCACCGACGGTGGCGCCGTCTGATGGCGCACCCGGCCGAGCATTTGCTCGAGCATCGAGTCATCCTGGGGCGGAAAACTGACACGCTGAAAGTCCGTCAACATGACGAGTTGGCGCACTGGCTCATTCATCTCGCCAAATGTGTTGCCAGCGAAATCCAGCGCCGCCGGCACCGTAGCCGGGCCAAAACCGGCATCCGACTTGTTTAATTCCTGCACCAGCCGCCCGGTCTCGTACGTCGGTTTATCGATCAATCCCGCGCCGCCTTCGCCCATGAGAATCACCGACGCTTGCGAGCCCGGTTTCAATCCACTGACAATCCGCGCGGCTTCGTCGCGCGCGAGCGCATAGTTTGACGTGCCTGCCCGCCCCGCTTCCATTGAGTAACTGTTGTCGAGAAGGACAATCGTCGATGTCTTGGCGTTGCCGAGAAGCCGCGCGGCCCCCTGCCAGATCGGCCGGGCCATGGCCAGGGCCAGCAGCACCGGAATGGCGCAGCGCAGAGCGAGCAAAATCCATTGTTCGATGCGGATGCGGCGCTGATTCTGCCGAATCACCGCCTCGAGCAAATGCATCGCCCCCCAAAGCACGGTCTTGAACCGGGACTTATGGAAAAGGTGGATGATGATCGGAATCGCCAGGGCCAAGGCGCCGGAAAGGAGGGCGGCGTTGAGGAAGTTCATCGGCTGCGTGGTTTAGCATTGCGCCGCGGGGAGGAACGGCGCGCGGGCTCATAAGCGGTCGGCCCTGCGGGCGGCTCAACTTCCAACTTCCAACGTTCAACGCCCAACGTCCAAGTCTCCGATTCGGGGGCATCACTTTCGCGAATGATGGCACTGCCGTCGTTCGCTTTGGCCGTGCGGATGCTGGAATCAAATATGCGGATCAATTCATCAACCTCGCGGAGGATGAGTTTCAATTGCTCCGGCTTTTCCACCAAGGGAACGCGCGCGATGAGCCGTAACCATCGCTTGGTCTCGCGAAGCTCCTTGAGACAAATCTTCAGCTTGTGAATGAAGTCTGCCCGCGACTCCGCCGCTTGTGCTTCGCCATGACTCGGCAGCGGTGCTGTCCCTGAGCGCAACACTTGTCCAGCAACATGATTCCCCGCTTTCGTCCCAACGATATTGTCAACGATTCGAATAATCCGCGTCGCAAACTCCAGAAGGCGTTCTTCGAGATCAAACGTCGGTGACGCCGAACTCTCGTCGTTGGACGTTGGACGTTGAACGTTGAACGTTGAACGTTCCTGCTTTTTCTGCCCCGCTTTCATCCCAGCGCTCGCCTTCGGCTTAAATAACGCCGACAGCGCCTCGGCATACGGTTGATCGGTAACAAATGGCGCCAGGTCGATTTTGTGGCGACGGCAGCCGCGGGTGAGATCGTCGCGGAACGTTTCCAAATTCTTCAGATACGCCTCGCGCAACAGAACCGGGTCGAGCAGATGCCGATTCCCGGCCCGCTCGAGACAGTCAAATTGCGTCCAGCCGCGGAAAGGAAACTCGAGCTCATCGCGGTCCCAGATTTGGAAGACCAGGATCTCATGCCAGCGCGTGCCGGAAATGCGCCATGGCCTTGAGAAAGGTCGGCACGTCGCCAAAACAATCGCTGATGATGACCAGCAAGCCGCGGCGGTGCAGCTTGGGCACGAGATCATGAAAGACCTTCCCGATCTCTGTTTCCCCGCCGATCTCCCCGCTTTGCAGTTCATCGATCAGCACGCGCAGATGACTCACCCGCGACCGGGGCGGAATGTAGTGGCGGACTTCGGTGTCAAAGGTCACCAACCCGACGCTGTCCTGCTGCTGCAGCATGAGATAGGAGAGGCAGGCCGCGAGCTTCGTCGCGTATTCAAATTTGCTCACACCATTCGCGCCCTGCGTAACGCATCGAGCCACTGCGATCGAGGATCAGAGTGGTGCGGAGATTGGTCTCTTCCTCATATTCGCGAATGTAAAACCGGTCGCTGCGGCCGAACGCGCGCCAGTCGATATGCCGGATCTCGTCGCCGGGGACATATTGACGATGCTGTTTGAACTCGACGCTGAATCCCTTGTGCGGCGAGCGATGCAAACCCGAGCAAAATCCTTCCACCACCTGCCGCGCCAGCACCTGGAGGTTCGCAATTTTTTGGAGGTCAGCCGGGCGTGAGAATGTCGGAGACGTGGGACACAAGGGACCTAGGAAACGTCCAACACCGAACATCCAACGTCCAACATCCAATGGTCGGAAGCGGGCGTCGAGGCAGGATCGAAATTCGGGATGCCAGCCCCCACATTTCCAAATGCGGGCCCGATCGCGCGCCAGCTCATTGGATGTTGGATGTTGGGCGTTGGATGTTGGGTGTTCATTCGAGCAGTCACATCACCGCTGCGCTTCCCCGCGCGGCACGGCCTTGAGAATCCGCGTGATGATGTCGTCCACCGTGATCCCTTCGGCTTCGGCATTGAAAGTGGGGACAAGCCGATGGCGCAACACGGGATGGGCCAGCGCTTCGATGTCGTCGATCGGTGACGTGAAAACGACCCCTGAGCACGGCGCGCACTTTGCCCGCGAGAACCAGATTCTGGCAGGCGCGCGGGCCGGCACCCCATTCGATGAGTTCCTTCACGAAGCCGGGTGCATCGCTCGAATTCGGACGAGTGAAACGCACGAGATCGAGCACGAAATCCATCACATGATCCGGGCACCGGCACTTTCCGCACCACCTTTTGCAATTCGTGAATTTGGGCGCCATCGATCACGGATTGGCGATCGCAGCGTCGAATGTTCCCGTGGTGCGCGCCACGATTTGCCGCTCGTGCTCGCGCTCCGGATAATCGACCTTCACCAGGAAAATGAAGCGATCGCTCTGCGCTTCTGGCAGCGGATACGTGCCTTCCTGCTCAATCGGGTTTTGCGTCGCCAGCACGAAGAAAGGTTCCTCGAGTTGCAGCGTGTGGCCGCCGACGGTGACGCTGTCTCCTGCATCGCTTCGAGCAGCGCCGCCTGGGTCTTGGGCGGCGTGCGGTTGATTTCATCCGCCAGCAGCATCTGCGTGAAGATCGGGCCTTTCTGAAACACGAAGCGCCGATGCCCGGTTGTCGGATCTTCCTGAATGATGTCCGTGCCCGTGATGTCCGCGGGCATGAGATCGGGCGTGAATTGAATGCGGCGGAACGACAGATTCATGGTCTGCGAGAGCGAGCGAATCATCGCGGTCTTGGCGAGGCCGGGCACGCCTTCGAGCAGGCAATGGCCGCCGGCGAGCACCGCGATCACAGTTGCTCGATGACTTCCTGCTGGCCGACGATGAATTTGCCCATTTCGTCGGCGATCTTTCGATGCGCTTCGAGCAGCAGATTGGCAGCCGCTTTGTCGTCCAGAGGTTGTGCCGCCGGAGCGGATTCAGCGGAAGTGGAGGTCTCGGTCGTGGTCATGAATTGGAAAGTGCTCGGCGTTACTAATCGGGGTGACGCCGTTCGACAAATCAACTTACGGAGGGCCTCTTTGGAAATATCGGCCGGGCTGCCGAAATGTGCGGTTCTTTACCAGCTCAGACTCGCCTCCGCCGTGCGTCTTGACGCACTCTCCTGTCAATCCGAGCCCCGTCGAGGGTTCCGGTCCGAATTAAGAAAATCTTCCTCCGACCACCACATCACGTCATCGATCAACCATGACCCAAAAATACAACGTCGCCGTCATCGGATACGGCTGGGCGGCCACCGCTCACATCGCCGCCATCAATCGCCACCAGCCACGCGCAGGTCACCGCCGTGTGGTCTTCGCGCCCGCTGGATGAGGCGGAACTCTCGCAGCGGCACGGCTCTCCGATCACGCGCCTACACGGATCTCGATGCCATGCTCGGCGGCCCCGGACATTCACGTGGTGGATATCACCAGCTATCCGAACCAGCACGCGGCGCAGTTCATCGCGGCGGCGCGCAGCGGGAAAACACATCATCATCGAGAAGCCGCTGGCCATCGAGTGGGCTGACATCCTCGCGATGAAAAAGCGCGGCGGACGAGCGGCGTGCGGGTGTGCGTGTGTTTCGAGTGCCGGTTTTCGTCGCAATTTCTCGCCACCAAGGCGGTCCTCGACCAGGGCCTCGTCGGCTCGCTGCACTATGGCGAGATCGATTATTTTCACGGCATCGGGCCGTGGTATGGCCAGTATCGCTGGAACACGAAACGCGAACTCGGCGGCAGTGCGCTGCTCACCGCGGGCTGTCACGCCCTGGACGCGCTGCTGCTTTGCATGGGCCGCGAGGTCGAGGAAGTGACCAGCTATGCGACGCAGAGCGCGGCACCCGATTTTCGCCGCGTACGAATATCCGACGACCTCGACGACGCTGCTGCGGTTCGCCGGTGGCGCGAGTCGGGCAAATGCGCGGCGGTCGTCGATTGCTTCCAGCCTTACTATTTCCACACGCACCTCGTCGGCAGCGAAGGCTCGATCCTCGACAACAAGTTCCACTGCCAGAAACTCGGCGGCTTGAACAAAGCCGCGCTGGAGCGAACTGACGATGAAGATGCTCGATAGCGGCGACGTGAGCGATCACCCCTACCAGACGCAGTTCCAGGCGTTCTTCGACGCACTGCGCCGGCAATGAACATGCCGATGACCAGCTTCGGCGACGCCTTCGCCACGCACCGCGTCATCGCCGCCGCGGACAAATCCGCCGAAGAACGTCGGACGGTGAAGCTCGAGGAGATTCAAGTGAGCAGTGAGTAGCCTCACAACTGACGGATACCCACGGCTAATTGCCTCCCATGCCGTCCGCGCTCGCCATCGCCGCGCATCCCGATGACATCGAGTTTGTCATGGCCGGGACGCTGCTGCTGCTAGGAGGCGGGCTGGGAGTTCACTATCTGAATGTCTCGTCGGGCAACATGGGCAGCACCTTGATGACTGCCTCGGAGACCGCGCGCACCCGGCGGCGGGAGGCGCAGAGCGGCGGCCAGAATCCTCGGCGCGAAATGGCATCGCGCCGTTTTGCGACGACCTTCGGATATTCTACACGGAGGAGAATATTCGCCGCATCTGCGCAGTCGTGCGCGCCGCGAAGCCGACGGTGGTCCTCACCCACGCGCTCGCGGATTACATGGAGGATCACATGATCACCGCACGCCTCGCCGTGACGGCCACCTTTGCGCGGGGCATCCCGAACTATCGCTCGCTCCCGCACCGCCCACCGACGCTGGCACCATGCACGCTTTATCACGCCATGCCTCATGGCCAGTGCACCCCCACACGCGAACCGGTGAAACCCGAACTATTGATCGACACAACCAGCGTCCATGAAACGAAACGTGCCGCCCTCGCCTGCCACGCCTCGCAAAAGGAGTGGCTTGACCAAACGCAGGGCATGGGAAGCTATCTCACCGCCATGGACGACGCTTCCCGCGCCCTCGGACGACGGACAAAAAAATTCCGCCACGCCGAAGGCTGGACCCGGCATCTGCACTACGGCTTCGGCTCCAAAAGTGACGACCCACTCCGCGCTGCCCTGACCACTCGCGTGTGGAGCCCTCGGCGGGGACAATCCGACTTAGCCTGAGGATCAAAACAACGGCACCATTGACTGACGGTGCCGGAAGAAGCTGCAGCGTAGGCCAGACGTGCAGTCAGTTCGCCGTGCAATGGTCCTCGACCGCGCATGGGGACGATGAACCGGCATATCTGGTAATCCTACCCGCCAAGCATGCGACAATCTCGTGTTATACCTATAACATCAGATTGTTCGACTACCACCTCTCGGGCAGACAGTGCTTGACTAAGATTTCCGGGCATACGCCTGTTCATCGACCCGAGATGTGGAGGTTCAGGGAATTTGCAGCGTCGCGAAGTCGATGTCCGGGTGAGCGAGGCCGCCTAGCCGAGGCCAAGCCAGAGAGTGAGCACGGAGGCGCTCATCAAACCCAGCCGCCGCCTCGTGAGAGCGGCGGATACCGAAATTCGCAAGACGGTTCCGTTGATCGATAGCGGATCGAAGCAGGGCCATTGACAACCATTTCGCATTCTGCGTATTTCTACGCACATGCGTAAAGCTTCGCACGTCTCCCCGGAACACCATCTCACCAGGCGCGAACGTCAGATCATGGACATCGTCTATGCACAGGGCGAGGTCAGCGCTCGCGAGATCTGGCAAAAACTCCCCGACGCGCCCACCTACTCGACGGTCCGGACATTGCTTTCAGTGCTCGAGCGCAAAAAACACATGACCCGGAAACTCGTCGGCAAGGCGTTCATGTACCAAGCCATTCGGCCGCGCCAAAACGCCGCCGCTGCGGCCACGCGGCGGCTGTTACATACCTTTTTCGGAGGATCCATCGAGCACGCCGTCTCCGCGCTGATCGATCTTGAAGACCCCAACCTGACCGAAGCGGAACTGGCCCGCATCGCGAAACTCATCACCCAGGCCAGAAAGGAAAAACAACCATGAACCCATCACTGTTCGATCAACTCCCGCTCGCGCTACTCGTCAAAGGTTCGGCAATTTCACTCGTTCTATTCTTCGTCGCGGGCGTCCGGCGTGCAGCACCGGCGGAATGGACGAGCCTGTGGTGGCGGGCCGGTTTCACCGGGCTCATCGCGCTGGCCGGCGCCGGTCTGTTTCCGAGCGTATGGCATATTGCACCACCGAGTTCGTCACCGGTGGTGTCGGCAGGGGAAAATCTCGGAACACCGGTGGACGTCGGCAATTTGGCAACGCCCGTGCCGCCCACACAGCCCAGCCGGGCGGCCATCCAACTCTCGACGCTGCTCCGCGTGGCTTGGGCGTTCGGTGGAATCGTCGTGCTCGGGCGCGCGGCGAACGGCGCCTTACGCATTCGCCGCGATCCTGCGCGACGCGGCACCGCTCGCGAACCCGGTGTGGCGGGATGACGCGGAACGCGAAGGCCGCGCCTTCGGAATCACGAACATCCCTCGGCTGCTCGAGCATCGCGAAGCGCGCGTTCCATTTGCCGCCGGGTGGTGGCGTCCGTCGATCGTCCTGCCGACCGAGGCCACCTCGTGGTCGGCGGAGCAGCGCTGCACGGTGCTGCGCCACGAGCTGGCTCACGTAGCCCATCGCGACATCGCGTGGCAGGTGATCGCCACGTTCGCCACCGCCTTGCACTGGATGAATCCGCTCGTCTGGCTCGCGCGGCGACAGTTGACGCTCGCGCACGAGCGCGCCGCCGACGACGCCGTAATTGCGGGCGGATGGGATCGCGTCAATTACGCCGCACTCCTCGCCGCCGCCGCGCGCGGGAGCGACCGGCTCGCGAGCGGCTTCGCCGTGGCCCCGATGGCCCGCTCGTCCACACTCCGGCAGCGGGTCGCACGACTGGTCGATGGCGCTCAACGCCGTGGGCCTATTGGAGCCATCGCGAAACTCGCAGCGGCATCGACGACGCTGGCCGTCGCGTTGGGAGTGAGCCTCACCGGGTTGCGCGGGCAAACTGTAGCGCCGCACGAGGCCAAACCGGCCGCAGCAAGTCAGCCGGTATCGAACTGGTCGCGCAACTACCGCGACACCCTGCTGCTGGAGAAAAGTTTCGCCGAGCACTACACCGGCACTGCCGACGAGGCGCTGGCTGCGTTCCGGAAGGAACTCGCTGCGGGCGGGGTCGTAATCCCACCGGCGGTAACCATCGAACTGCGCCCCGATAAGAGGGCGCTCGTGATCGATTATCCCGAGCGGCTGATCAGTGAAAAGTCGTGGGGACTGACGGACTATCTCACTCAGCAAGGATGGTGGAGCAAACGGAACGAGGCCGTCTTTCAAGCGAAGATCGCGGCGATTGAGCGAACCTTTGAGCCGTTGCAGAACGAGGTGGAAAAGCAACGGAAACGAGTTGACGTCGCATATGCCGAGATGGTCCGCCTGCGCGAAGCGAACGACATCATCGATCCCGATCCAGAGTCCTTCGGATCCACCGTTTCGGCCCCGGATCGCTACATCCTGGACCTGGAGAAACCGATGATCGACCAACGCTTGCGGGTCGCGAAGCGGGAAAACCAATTGGCTCAGCTTGCGAAAATACAACCCGAGGCGCTCGACGCCGCGTTGCGCATCGTGGGAATCGAAGACCAAAACAGCATCCAAACGCTGGCCGACCTGAAGGCAGTTCGGACGAAGGAAGCCGAACTGCTTGCAAAAGGAGCTGGCGATGGAGACGCACGCTTGGTCGCCGCGCGAGCCCAAGGAGAATCCTTAGTCCAGATGCTGTCGGAGACACTGAAAAACGTGCGCGAGAATCAAGCATCGCTCCTTGAGATCGAACGCCGCGCGCTCAAGGAGTCCGAGGGCCGCTGCCAAGAGGCGAAGACAGCGTCTATCTCCGACAAGAAGAAAATGTCCGCCTACATCGAGGCCAAAGCTCGCTATCTCCAAGCGAAGCGAATTCTCGACGCGGCGCAGGTCAAACTCTCCACGGAACTCCTCGATCGCGGCACCGACCGTTAGATCCGCGGGTTTTTTCTGCTGCTCAAATGACTACCGGGCTGGCTTACTGCCATTGTGAAACTCCGCCCCAGTGCCATCTCTCCCGATTGGTGGGATTATACCTGCCTGCCGCTTGAACTCGTCGAAGAAGTCGCGCGGCTCACTCCGCGCGATCTCGCCAAACTCAGCCGGCCCGGCTTTCGCGTGATGTTCCACGATACGCTCGAGGATTTTTACCTCGCCGAGGCGCTGGAATATATTGACGCCTGGCGGCAATCGACTGACGACAATCCGGTGGGAATTTGTGGCCCCATCGGACCGACTGAGCAGCTCCCGCTGGTGGCGCGACTCGTCAACTCCCTCGGACTCGACGTGCGGAGCGGGCATTTCTGGGGCATGGACGAATGGTTCGATCCGGTCACTGGCAAGGAAGTGCCGGTGACCCATCCGCTTTCGTTTGAACGGGCCGACCGCGAACTGTGCTTCGATCGTTTCGACAAGAAACGGCGGCTTCCGGACGCACATTTGCACTTTCCAAAGGCCGACACCAAGGCTTACCGCGCGAGCTGGGACGCCGGTGTGCGTTGTGCGGTAATGCAGGGCGGCCAGGGCGACGTGAAACATTGGGCGTTCAACGATCCGCTGCCCCGACGCGGCCCGCACAAGTCCACCCCGCCATCCGTGGAGGAATATCGAAAGCTCGCGACCCGAGTGGTTGAACTGCACCCATTGACGATCGCGCAGAACGCCCGCACCAGCGGAGGTGGGAATATTTCCATGGTGCCAACCAAGGCGATCACCGTGGGGCCGGTCGAAACCTGGAAAGCCGAGAAAGCGTCAATATGGCAGGCCGGCGCGCACGATAATCCGTTCGGCCAGCGGCTCACCGCCTACCTGATCAGCCGGCGCATCGTGTCCACCTGCGTGCCAATGTCGCTGCTCGCCGATCATCCAAACGTGGAATTTCATTACTACCGTGGCGGACTCGGCACGTGTGCCGTCGAGATGCACTGAACCCGCGGGATGGGTCCGTTACTGGGCCGCGGGCAATTGCTCAGCGGGCGGAGTGGCCTTTTGCGATTGCGTCAGCTTTTGCTTCGCCGCCTCGATTTTCTCCGCGATTTTGTCGCTCGCATCTTCGAGCGCCATGGCTTTCTGCCAGTAGTTCATCGCCTCCGCGTTCTTCCCGAGCAAATGGTAGGTATCGCCGATGTGGTCATAAACCACGGAGTCGCCCTCCGGCATGCCGTCGGCGGCGCGGAGAAGCTGGGTCAGCGCTTCCTCCGGCTTCCCGATTTTGAAATAATACCAGCCGAGGCTGTCGAGGTACGCGGCATTATCGGGGTCAATCTCGAGCGCCTTGCGAATTTTTTCGCCTGCTTCCTCCATATTCATGCCGCGATCCACCCACATGTAACCCAGGTAATTATAGGCCTGCGCCGCAGTGCTGGGCGCCAGGCGAATACTCTCGTTCAACAACTCAGTGGCTTTTTCCATGAGCCCGGCCTGTTCCGCCGCGGCGCCATATTGAAAGTAAAAACTGGCATCGAGCATTTCCTGGTTGCTCAGTTCCGCGTCGGCCTGCGCTTCCGCAAATGCCGTCATGGACTCCGTATGCTTCTTCGCCTGACTCAGCGTGATGGCGAGACTGAAGGTGATTTGCGGAACATTGGGGAAACGGGCGTGCGCCCCTTTCATGGCCTCGACCGCCTTGTCGATCTTCCGCTGCCGGAGATACATGTCGGCCACGCGCAGGTAGTTTTCCGGACGGCTGCCATCGAGGAGCAGACTTTTTTCGTAGTTGCCGAGCGCCTTTTCCACCTCGCCCTTCTTTTCGTAGAGTTCACCGAGCAACTCGTAGGTCTCGTAACGCATGGGGCTTTCGACCAGCGTCTGCTCGAGCATGGCGATCGCTTCATCACTTTGCTCCGTGATCAGAAACGCGCGCGCCAGCTTATCCCGGAGATTCAAGAGCGCGTTTTCATCTGAACTCTTCGGCGTATCCAGGGCCGCGCGGTAGTAAGGAATCGCTTCTTTGACCTGCCGCGAGAGGACGTAGTAGTCGCCGACCTTGGCCTGAACCGAAGCGTCGTCCTTACCCAATCCTGCCGCCTTTTCGTAAACGGCATTCATGCGTGCCTGATCCTCCGGATTGCTCGACCCGTCTTCCTTCAAATACAAACGGGTATAAAGATCGCCGAGCTGAAGCCAAAACTTCGGGTCGGTGGTTTTCGACTTGGACGCGCGTTCGAGCACGGCTTCGGCCTTCTTCGTATTGTCAGCGATGACGTGGAGTTCGTAGGCCGCGAGATATCCACTGAAGGTCTCGGGTGCCAGCGCCACAGCCTGCTCGGCATAGCGCAGCGCAAGATCGGGCTTTTTCAGGTAGCGCGAGTAAAGCTGCGAAAGATAGACGAGCGGTTGCGGCTGCGTGGGCGCCGCTTTGATGCTGTCCTTGAGCACCTGGATCGCCGTCGAGACGTCATTGGGGTCGTTGCGCTTGGTGTATTCGAAAGCCACCTGCACGGCCAGGTCCACGTAGGATGGGTCAAGGGCGAGGACCCGCCGATAGAGCTTCAGCGACCGCTCGGTGTCCGCGCTATCCTCTGCCGTGATCGCTCCCGCGAAAGCCGCCAAGGCCTCCGCTTTCCGTTCTCCGGCCTTTTGCAAAAGCAGATCTTCCGGGGGCGGTCGGGTTTCCGAGGGCAGCGCATCGGCATACTCGGGGATCTCCGCCGGTTTGACGCTGTGCGAATCGCTTTCCTCGGGTGGCGAAACTTTCGCCGGTCGAGATTTCGCCAGCTGCGCCCGCTCCACTCGGGATGGCACGTCCCGGCCCACCGGGCTCGTGGACGGCGCCACGGGATCAGCCGCGGCCAGCACACCGATAAGGAGAGCCGCGCTGATTGTGACGAAAACCGCCTCCGACCCCCGATAACGTGCGGTGCGGAGCGAAATCATGCGGCGCAAGCTAGCGCCTAGCTCTTGTAGCGCAAACGCTTCTTGTGGCGGTTTTCCTTCATCCGCTTCCGGCGTTTGTGTTTGGCGATTTTGGCTTTTCGGCGCTTCTTGAGAGAACCCATGTGGTGGTTGATTTTTCGATTGGGGGCGGCGAGGAAAGCATGAACCCCTGTCCGCAGCAACGGATTCTTTTCAGTAAACGACCTTGTTCAGCGGATATTCGATGATTCCCTCCGCCCCCAACTCCTTCAGGCGCGGAATGATTTCCCGAACCACCTTTTCATCGATGATCGTCTCAACCGCGATCCACTCGGAATTGGCCAGATGAGCGACGGTTGGATTGCGCAGTGAAGGGAGCGCCGCCAGGAGATCTTCGAGCCGCGCCTCGGGCAGATTCAATTTCAGCCCCACCTTATCCCGGGCGGCATACGCGCCGCGCAGGAGCAGAACGATTCGCTCCATTTTTGCCCGTTTCCACTCGTCCTGAAAGGCGTCCTTGTTCGCAATGAACTGGGGCGACGATTCCATGATCGTTTCGAGAATCCGCAGGCTGTTGGCCCGCAGCGACGAACCGGTCTCCGTTACATCGACAATGGCATCGACCAAATCCGGTACTTTCACCTCGGTGGCACCCCACGAAAACTCGATCTCCGCAGTCACACCGTGACCCGCCAGAAATGCGCGGGTCAATTCGACCGCCTCCGTCGCAATCACCTTTCCCTGGAGATCCTTCACCGACCGGATCGCTGAATCCTCGGGCACGGCAATCACCCAGCGTGTCGGTTTGCTGCTCACCTTCGAGAAAGTCATCTCCGCGAGCATTTCGACATCGCTCTGATTGTTGGCGATCCAGTCCTTGCCGGTCAGCCCGCAATCGAGAAACCCGTGCTCGACATAGCGGGATATTTCCTGCGCACGGAGCAAACGGATCACGAGTTCCGGATCATCAACCGAGGGCTTATACGAGCGGCTCGCGCCCGCAATATTGAAGCCGGCCTTCGCGAAGAGGGCAAAGGTCGCCTCCTGCAAACTGCCCGTCGGCAGACCAATTCGAAGTTGCGGCGGTGAAACGTCCATAAGTTGAAAAAAGGGCCGCGACGTTAACGCAGGCGATTCTGCGCGCGAGGAAAGAAAAATACCGTCAGCGATCCGACACCGAGCTTTGAGGGCGAAAAGCGGTCTGTATCACGGCCCTTGGGGATTGTCGCCGGGCCGATGAATCTGCGCTGCCCGCGGCATGATCCTTGCCCTCGCAAGTCATGTCATGATCGACACCCGCCCCGAGTTTCGCCCCGCACCACCATGTCTCGCCCTTTCTGCCGGTGAAGTGCACCTGTGGAGAACGACGCTCGGCTCGCCGCGTACATCGGATCGCGAGTTTCTTTCGCCGGAAGAATGGATTCGCGCGGAGCGTTTCCATTTCCCCCGCGACGGCGATCGTTTCGTGGCTTCGCGGATTTTTCTGCGCCGGATCCTTTCGGGCTATCTTGGCCTTCGACCCGCCGAAGTTCGATTCCGCCGCGGGCCAAATGGGAAACCGGAAATCGATGGGGCGGCGACCCTGCTTCGCTTTAATCTCAGCCATTCCGAGGACTTGATGTTGCTGGCTGTAACGCAGGCCCGGGAAATAGGTGTCGATCTCGAGGCGCTCCGCCCGAACGCGCCCTACGAAATTTCCGATCGGTACTTCGCTCCCGAAGATGCCTGGTCGATCCGGACCCTGCCGTCGCCGGCCAAGCATCAGCGCTTTTACGAACTGTGGACGCGCACCGAGGCTGTCCTGAAGGCATCAGGCGAAGGTTTTGCGCGCGGCGGTGCTGTAGCCGAGCCGGAACGCTGGTCCTCGCTTTCGTTGATCCCCGCCGACGGATTCGCGGCGTCGCTGGCCATCGAATCCGGACCTTTCGCGTTGAGTTTCTGGACCTGGGCGAACTGAGCGCCCCGGTTGACGAAACTAATCCGCGTCCGCGAACAGCAAGGGTTCGCGGAGACGTTTGAGACCTTCGCTGAAAAATCGATTCCGCACGGCAGGAACGTAATGCCGACTGATTGCGTCCGGCGAGGCGCGGCCTTTGAGTGACACTTCATACGTCTTGGGCAGCAGTCCGCCTTGTCCATGTTGCGAGGCGCAGAGGGCGAAAAGGGTCTGTTCGATTCGATCTTCTGCTCCGCGCAAAATAGCTGTCGTTGCCAGTGCCCGATCGCAAAAGCCCAGGTCAACGATGGGGCGATAAATCAAAGCGATCCCGCAATCAACGCGTGGCCACAGGTCGACACCAAGTTCCTCCCGGGCCTCGAAATCGGACACGTTGGAAAATTCCCGCGCGTCCCGATTGAACCAGCATTTCTGGGTCAGGGGATCGTCCGCCCAATCCATGATTTCATCGGGCCGTTGAAAAAAAAGAACGTCGCTGTCCAAAACCAGGTAGCGCTCGGCGTTCTCGAGGTGTGCGGTGTCAAAAATCCGGAGGCCGAGTCGATGCCCCGAGCGATACTCGTGGCAATAGGGGTAGGCACGCAGCACGCGATCCATTTTCGCATCCGCTTCGGCGCGTGAGACGGTCGAAGAATCCTCAAACAAATCCTCGAGTGTGCGGCTTCCGTCCGTTGGAAGCGTTCCGTCGTCGTGAAACACAACCGGCCACGCCGACTCCGTAGCGCGGAAGAAACTGGCCAGCATCCACGCGGCCATCCGCCAATCGTTCTCTCCGACGAGAACGTGGATTGGGACGTTGGTTGGGGCCTCGCCCCAATAAGGCCAATACCAATCCTCGATTTCCAAAAGCGTGTGCTGGTCAGAGAACATTACGTTTCAGCCGAGTCGGTAGCCTTGCGGGGTGGGGCGGTGGAAGCAAGCCAGCGGCAGTGGAAATCACAGACTTCGTGGACTCGATGAAGTCGCACGGGAAGGCGAGGGCTGCCCTGTGGGCCCGCCCAACATCCAACATCCAACATCCAACATCCAACATCCAACATCCAACATCCAACGTTCAAGGTGCAGAATTCGGAAGTGGACGGCTCCGTGAACGTTCGAAGTCGAAAGTTGAGCCCGCCGCCGCGCCCCTGCGGCGCGACTCAAATCAGCGCGGCGATCGGCTTTCCGCGATTTGGCGAAGTGTCTGGTCCGGCGAGGGTCAGGGCACGCCCACCGGGCACAACCACGGGCGCCGATGGATCCACACCCATCAGGTGCGCGATCGTGGCGTTGAAGTCGTGCACCGAAACCTTCTTGTCGGCGACTTCGCGGCCCGTGGGATCAGTCGCGCCATAGACCTGGCCACCGGCCACGCCGCCGCCCGCGAGCACGGTCGAGAACGCGATGGGATGGTGATTGCGCCCATCCATTGCGTCGAGTTGCGGCGAGCGACCAAACTCTGACACAATCGCCACCAGCGTGGTTTCGAGCAGACCGCGGCGGCTCAAGTCGTCGAGCAACGAGCTGACCGCGCGATCCAGCACGGCAGCGCGACTGGCCACACCCCGGTGGTTGTTCGTATGCGTATCCCAACCGCCGAGATCGACTTCGACGAATTGCGCACCGCCTTCGACGAGGCGGCGAGCGAGCAATACGCCCTGGCCGAAGCCATCCTGCCCGTAGCTGTCTCGAGTCTCGACGGATTCCTTGCGCAGGTCAAAAGCCTCGAGCGCCTTGCTTTCGATCAAACGAGCCGCATCCGCATACAGGTCCGAGTAAGCCTGCACGCCCTCGGTCCCATAACGTTCCATGAACGCAGAGTCCAATTGGGTCGAGAGTGAGATGCGTTTGGCGATACCATTCAGCGATTCGCCCCGCACCAGCCGGGTGTTCCGGAGTCCAGCATTGGCATCTTCGATCGGAACGGGCGCATACTTGGCGGGCAGAAAACCGCTGCCGGGATGTCCACCGAGGCCACCCATGTGAATGTAAGGCGGCAAGCCGTCGCGCATTTCCCGTCCGCTCAGACGCGCGATCCACGAACCAAGCGCCGGATACGTGAGCCCCGGCTGCTTTTCGTAGCCCGTCCGCACCTTGTGCGTGCCCTGTTCGTGCGCTCCTTGCGTGTGGGACATCGAGCGGATGATTGCCATTTCCGAACCATGCCGCGCAAGGAGCGGGAGATAACCGGAAATCCGCACCCCATCGGCATTGGTGGAGATGGTCTCGGTTGGCCCCTGGACATCTTTGCGATCCGGCTTGGTGTCAAACGTATCGATGTGGCTCATGCCACCTTGCATGAACAAGTAGATGACACTTTGGGCCTTCGCCTTGCCACGGCTTTCAGCCGGCGCACCGAGAGCAACGGCGGCTCCACCGACCGGCATGAGGCTGACGCCGAGAAAAGCGCGGGCGGCATAGGTGATAAATTCCCGGCGGGAAGATTCATCGAGGTTGCGAAGGAGGTGTTCCATGGCGTTTTAGAGTTCGAATTTAGCGGATGAAGAGAAACTGACGGGTACCAAGCAGGGTGTGTGCGATGGCCTCGGTATTACCGGTGCCGTTCATGCTGCTGGAAATGATCCTCATCTCGTCAATGGTCGGGGCGCGTCCGAGAACGGCGAGGTAAACCGCGCGAAGCCGGCTGGTATCGCCGGACTGACGGCGGAGCGTTTCGTACAGCGGGCTGCCTTTTTGGGCCACTAAATCGAAGAGCGAGCTGTTTAACATCAAGAGTGTTTGAGGGACAGTGCCCTCCTGCCAGCCCCCATCAGCGACCTCACGATTCGACTGGCCAAAGACGCGCAGGAAATGCGACTCGGGCGCGGGTTGCGGCAGCTCGGAGGCCCGCAGGAGACCGTCTCGCGAAAATTCGGGCGACGGCAGGTAGGGATCCTTCTTTTCCTGACGATGGCTGCGCATCGCCCGCAGACGACCGTAGGCCTGATCTTTCGCGTCGGTCTTCACCATTTCGAGGATGTCATCGCTGCCCGTGATATCCGCGAGGCGGCTCTCATCGGAGGTATCCGGCGGTGCAAAATTGATCTTCGCATCGAGGTCCGGCACGGCGAGCGTCATCATCGAATCCCAAACCTGTTCGGCGGTCATTCGGCGCAGGAGCGGTCCAGGAAAGGCATACGCGCCCCCGGGGGACTCGAGCGTTCCCGCTTCCCGGGCGTAAGTTTTCGTATTCGCGATAATCCTTTGGAAAGCGCGAAGATCAAACTTCACGGCCACCATCAAACGGGTGAGGAAACGGGCCAGGTCCGGGTTCTGGCAATCCTCTGGATCGCGCACACTTTGCAGCGTCCCGGAAAACGGCGCTCCCATCAGTCGAGTCCACATCCGATTCGCGATGCTGAGCGAAAAGCGCTTGTTGTCCGGAGCCGTCAGCCAGCGGGCAAACGTATCGGCCGGACGCTCACCCGCTTCTTCAGTGGCCTCGCCGAAGAGGACGGCGGGCTGGATCGGCTGATTGGGTTGACCGTCAGGGTAACGATAATCATCGGGGAGTTTGCCGTGCGCTGTCGTCCCGTTATCGACCGCGAAATCCGGAGTGCGATTGCGGGTCATCTTGTTGGCCAGACCTTGGAATATGTTGAGCGCCATGGTGCGCTCGAGGGCACGGCGTGGGCTGCTCGTGCGCTTTTCCGCCTCCTTTTCCAATTTCAACCGGACGGTCTCGAGTTCCCCCTCGGACATCCGCCCGCTCATCCCATCGTTCAGACGTTTGGTCTCGATGGCCGAGGTCCAGGCCGCGAACTGATGATACGCCTTGCGACTCCATTCATCGTAAGGATGGTCGTGACATTGGGCGCACCCGATATTTGTCCCGAGAAAAATGGTCGCGGTATTGTCGACACTCGCAAAACGATTGCCGAGATCGCGCAGGTAGTAGCCGCCGGCCGGGGACGAGGCAAAATGGCCCTCCGGGCTCACCATTTCCCGGACCCATACATCGAACGGTTTGTTCTGCCGAATGCTATCCTTGACGTAGTGCAGGTAGAAATCTCCACGCACATTGTCCGCCAGTTCGTTCCGAGCGCGGAGCACGTCACACCAGTAGTTGAACATGGTGCTGACATGCCCGTTCGATGCGAGAAGATCATCCACGAGATGGCGGCGCTTTTCCGAATCACTCGATTGGAGAAACCCATTGATCTCGTCGTAGGTCGGAATGCGTCCGATCAGATCGAGATAAACTCGGCGGCACCACAGGTCGTCGGAGAGGGGCGCATTCGGTTGCTGACCCATCCGGGTGAGATTTTCCTCGATCAGATCGTCAATCCGCCAGGCGAGGTACTTGGTGTCCTGCGCGTCAATCGGCTCGACTTCCACGACCGACACTTCATCTTCCCGGCGTTCGACGCTCTTCCAATGTCCGAAATCCGCGCCGTCGGTGATCCACTTTTTGATCAGCGCGATTTGTTCACCGCTCAGCGGCTTGCCCTCATCCGGCGGAGGCATCAGGTCTTCGTCGCCTGCCGGCAGACTGATGACATCGATCAGGGTGCTCTTCTCGGGTTTGCGCGGAAAGATGAGATTGTCCGTCCGGCTCTTGGCACGAATGGCTGCGACATCATCAAGCCGAACTCCGCCCTTCGGCTTCTTGGCGCGCCCACTGTGACACTTGAAACACGCCTGATCGAGAATGGGCAGGATTTGCTTCTCGAAATTGATGGCGTCTGCCGCCTTCATCTGCCCCAGCGTCGATCCCAGCATGAGCAAGAAGCACATGAAGGGCGTGAGGGAACGGCGCATGGACGAAACGTAAGCTCATCGCCCACCGGAACAAGCCGTCGTTTCCGGTAGGGCCAATCCGCGGTGGGCCGGCTAGTCGGTTTTCAAAACGATGTCCTTGAACTGCACGGTCATGGGATTGCCGGCATGCAGTTGCAACGCCAAAACGCCTTCCTTCGCCCCGATCTCCGTTTTGTCCGTCACATCGATGGTCTGTTTGCCGTTGATGAAATGCTGCAAGTGGCCGCCTTTTGCCACGATCTTATACTCATTCCAATCGGCGGGCTTGATGGCGGCCTGGATGTCTTCGCTCTTGCCCACACTTCCGGCGACGTCGATCTTCGGCTTTCCCGCGTTTTCGCCTTCGGTGATGACCACTTTTTCGCCGCGCTTGGCGAGGATACCGCGGCCTTTTTCCTCATAAAGAATCCCGCTGTAAGTCTGTCCGCACTCGAAGTCCGCCTGGTAACCGGCGACGACTGAATACTCGGGCTTCACCACTTTGCTGCGATATTGAATACCTGAGTTGCCAAAACCATTGGATGCACCGTTCGCGTCGATGATTTTGTATTTCAAGGTCAGCTCGAAATCACCGACCTCGCCATCCTGCCAGATCAGAAACGTGTTTTCTTTGACCGGGTTTTCGGCGGTAGTCTGGCCCGTGATGGCGCCGTCTTTCACGGACCAAAACTCGGGCTGACCTTTCCAACCCGCGAGGTCATGGCCGTTAAAAAGTTGCTTCTCGTCCGCGTTAGCAGCGGTCGCAACGAAGAACAGAGAGATGAAGAGGAAGGGGAGAGATTTCATGGTGTGTGAATGGGATCGATTGCACCGCAGGGAAAACCTGCGCGCAAGGGATGGCATAGCGGGAACTCTTCCTGATGCAATCCTCACGTGCGTCACGCACGATCCCGATCGCGGGTAGTTACCCCTCGGACGGCGCGGGACACCCGCAGCATGGCGTCCAGCGGAAATTGTACGACGACTGGGCCCGGCGCAAAAGCAACGGGCCGTCCCCATCGAAGGGAACGGCCCGCGCCCATCAGCTTTCTAGGCTGATACTGATGATTCGGATTTAGAACACGAAATTAAAGCCCGTCCGGATCAGACCGAACCGAGGAATGCTGTCGTTACGGCCATTGATCCACAGCTGGCGAGCGTCGGCAAACATCCCAAGCTTCTGGGTGAAACGGTACTCGATGCCGGCGCCAAAGTGGGCTTCAAAAAAGCCCTGGTCGCTGCCGTAGAGAATGCCCAGACCGGTAAACAGATAGGGCGCCCACTGGCTGCCTTCGCTCAGCGGAGCGCGCAGATAGGCATTGAGGGCGGTACCCCAGACTGGCTTGCCCGCATCGATGTAGGTTTGATCCAGACCCAGACCAAAATTCCGGGTGAAGAAGTATTTGCCTTCCAGATCCGCGCCCCATTGGGTGCTGTTCGAGAAGGTCGAATTGCGCCCAAAGGAACCGCTGCGCACGGCGAGAGCCGCGGCGACGCTGAGACTGAATTCGTGGTCGTGGTAGAACGATTCCGGCACGTAGGGCACCGGATTCTTATCAACTGGCATCATGGGTTGCCCCGCGATGGCACTGATACTGAGCGCGGCAAGAGCCGCGAACGTGGTGATGATTTTCATTGGTTTGTAGGTTGGATTTTAATCCTGTTTTCTTAGTCGGGTTGTACTGATTTACTTGCCGTGCCAAACTCAATAAACGGAGGCGGTGTCTCTCGGCAAAATTCGAAAAACGCGCTCCTTTTCAAGCTGGCAGGACCGGAAAAAGCGTTTTGAGCTTCGATCGGCAAGCAAAAATTCAGCAAAAAGTTTGCCCACATGGCTCAAAAAGACGGCACGCCAGTCCTCATATCTTGGGGTTGGCGCTCGCGGGATCGAACGCGGCTCAATCAAATCAGTCGCTTTTTCTATTTACGCCGAACGTCAAAAAACTATGGTTCCGCTCGGTTTCTCCCGGGACATCTTCCAACAACAAACGAAGACATGGCCAAAAGAACCACTACCACGACAAAGGCAGCCGCCAGCGAAAAGCGGGCTGGAAAGCCCGGTGCTACCGAAACGAACGGCGTTCCAAAACGCAACGGCGTGACCAGCACCGAATCCAAGCCACAGGCCTCGCAGAAAGTTACGTCCGGCCCGAAAAAAAAGGCCGTGAGCGATAAACCCGCGCCACCTCGATCCGTCACGCCCACTAAAGCCAAGGCACCGAAGGCTGCCGGATCAAGCCGTACCAGCAGAGCCAAGGCGCCTTCCACCATGCCACCCGCGATCTCGCCCGAAGATATCGCCCTCCGCGCCTACTTCATCGCGGAAAAGCGCCATGCGGAAGGACGTTACGGGGATCCGGGAAGCGACTGGATCGAGGCGGAACAGCAGCTGCGCCGCGAGGCGGCAACTCCCGCATAGACACAGCCCGCCGATGTCCGAGGCTTCCCCCTATTCTGCGCTGGCCGATTCGCTGCGCGAACGCCGTCGTCTCATCGCCGACCGCGAGTTTTTTCAGCGCGACGCGGCAGGACATTTGACCGCTCTGCAAGCGGTCTCGGAAGCGATCGAGCAGCGGGCCAAAATATTACCAGCGCCAGTGGATGCGAATCTGGCGCACTACCTGTCGCGCTGCAGTTACGACAAGGCTTTGTCCTGGCTCGAAGCGCGCGCGTGACGGGTTCGCTTCAGTAGGGGCGGACTAGCTCAACCGTTCCCTCATCATATGGTGATGAATACCGGAGGGTGAACTTCGTGGGGGTGACGGTCCCATTGTAGCGATAGGGCCCGCCAAAGATTGCCGCGACGTCCTCCTGACCGTGCAGGACGAGCCGGTTTTCATGCTGCTGACCGTAGAGGAAGGTTTTGTAATCGGTCCGAAAGACCAGCCAGTTCGCACGAACATAAGTCAGCCATCGGTAGGTATCTTCCTTCGAGATCACCAGTTTCAGGTCGCCACTCTCCGGTTTGCCATTGGGAAAATGACGCCGGTCACTCGTCCAGTGCCCCGCCCACTGCCCGTCAAACGGGCTCTGTTTCACGGTCCTCGGCCCCAGCCCCAAGGCGCCCCCCTGGGGTTTCAAATTCTTCGGACTCCAAATGGCCCACGCGCGATCGAACGTCGTGCAGGCGGATAATGCCATCGCGAACGCGATCAGCATTGTGCGAATGATCAGTTTCATCACTTTAGTTTTTTAAGGTATTGGTCCATCTCCGACTGGCTGCCGCGAAAGGCTATCATGAAGCACAAGCCCTCGCGCTCCTGCACCGCCGCCACCCATTCCTCGCCGGAAATCAGTCGCCAGGAGTTGTCGGTGGGCAATTGGACCCCAAAATCCGCACCGCGAAAGACCAGCAGCACCGAAGCGTGGTCCTCAATCGCCAATTGCGCGATCCGGTGGCCTTCCATTTTCAGAACCCGCCAGCCGAGGGCAGGCTTTTGGGTAAATGCCGGCGGTAGAGCGAAGCCTTCAAAACCGTTGAGATACATGGAATCTTCAAGCTGTCCCGCCGGGAGACTGGTTGGCTCCAATTCCGTCCCATTCATTTTTTCCGTGATGCTCAGGAATCCCTCGACGGTCTCTTTACCGGGGAAATCCTGCAAGCGCTCGAGCTGGAAAAAAATCCCGATGCCGATGATCAACAGTGCACCGAGTCCGACCGCCAGGGCTGCGGGGTTGAGCAAATAGGTGCGCATTGGGCGGCGCAGGTTTGCCTGCGCAGTCAACTCGCTCAGGCGCTTCCGAATATCGTCCGGCGGCAGAACGGAATGGATGGCGTCTGAAATCTGCTGATCGAATGCCACCTGGTCACGCAACAACGCCTGCAACGTTTCGTCCGCTTCCGCCTGCCGCACGGCCCGGGCGATGCGCGCGTCGCGAGGCGTCTCGCCGCGGTAGCAATTGAGGAGCGGATCGGCGTCGCTCATCGTCATGAGCCGGCGATCTCCAGACCCGCCTCCAGTTGCGACCGGCCTTCCCCCAAGACGACGCCCAATTGGTCCAATGACAGCTTCAAGATCCTGGCGATTTCCTCCGGGCCAAAGATTTCGAGATAGAATAGTGCCAGGGCGCTGCGGGCGGGTTCCGGCAAAAGGGAAAAGTGCCGGGCCACGATAAAGGCTTCGATGGGCAGAATCTCCCGTGCCTGACCGGGTTCCAGCGGTGTGCGAACGAGCCGCGGCGCCGGCGGACCTGCCGGAGCATCGACCCGGACACATCGATCGCGCACCCGCTGAATCAGGCAGGCCAATCGATTCTTCTCGCTCCGAATCTCCGCCAATTCGCCCAGCGTGGCGTGCAGACTCTCGGCCACGAGATCGCCGGCGACGCGGAGATCTCCCGTGAGCAGGAGCGCGAAGCGGTAAACCTCGGCGATGGTGGCGCTGGGGAACAGGGCAGTGGGCAAGGCGCCGAGGTTTGTAAAACGACGGGCTGCATCGACACAAGCGCCGATGTCGGCGCTGCCCGCGTTGACTTGCCGGTAGCCCATTCCTATCTTCCCCGCCGCTCGTGAAACACGTCCTCTTTGTCTGCACCGGGAATATCTGCCGCAGCCCCATGGCTGAGGGTCTGTTGCGTGATACGCTCAAGGGACGGACGGACATCAAGGTTTCATCCGCCGGCGTCAGTGCCGGGCGCGGAATGCCTGTGAGCTGGCAATCCGTCGAGGTCCTGCGGCCCTGGGGGATCGATATTTCCAATCACCGAAGCCAGCCGCTGACAGAGGAATTGGTCGAGGATGCCAGTCACATTCTCGTCATGACCCGAGGCCACCAGGAAATCATCCGACGGTACTTTCCCGACGCCGAGACCCGGGTTTTTCTCGTTGGCGCCTTTGATCCCGAGGCGCCAACCGACTCGGAAATCCCTGATCCGATCGGGCTCGGTCTGCCGGCATATTTCGAATGTCGGGCCGCCCTCAAACGCGCCCTCCCTGGCATCGTTCAATTTATCGACCAATCCAATATGTCTTCCACCCACTCCTCACCCGAGGTCCCCGTCCCTCCCGCTGCTGCCAAACTCACCCGCCCCCTTCGGATCGCCATCGGCAGTGATCACGCCGGTTTGGAACTCAAGAATGCCGTCCACAGTTTCCTCACCAAAGTAGGGCACGCTGTGTCGGACCTCGGCACTGATGCGACCAATTCGGTGGATTACAACGACTACGCCGAAGGCGTGGCACAGGAGGTAATCAGTGGCCGTGCTGACTTCGGCATCCTCACCTGCTCCTCAGGCATCGGCATGAGCATCATGGCAAATCGCCACCCTCAAATCCGAGCCGCACTCGTCACCAATGCCGCCGACGCCGCCGTGACCCGCGAGCACAATAACGCCAATATATTGTGCTTTGGCGCGCGTAATGTGACACCCGCCGAAACCCCGAAGGTCGTCGAAGCCTTTCTAAATGCCGCCTTCGCCGGCGGGCGCCATGAGCGTCGTGTGGCGAAACTGAACAAAAGTTCCGGGAGCCACGGAGCGACGCTGGCGGAGGTTGATCCCGAAATCGCGCACGCCATTTCCGAGGAACAGACGCGTCAATTCGAAAACATCGAGCTGATCGCCAGCGAAAATTTTGCCAGCCGGGCGGTCATGGAGGCGCAGGGTTCGTGCCTCACGAACAAATACGCCGAAGGGTATCCCGGGCGGCGCTGGTACGGCGGTTGCGAACACGTCGATACTGTCGAGCAACTCGCCATCGACCGCGTGAAAGCGCTCTTCCCCGGCGCGGAACACGCGAACGTCCAGCCGCACTCCGGATCGCAAGCCAACACCGCCGTTTACTTTTCCGTGCTGCAGCCCGGAGACAAAATCCTGACCATGGACCTGGCGCACGGCGGGCACCTGACCCACGGCCACAAAGCCAATTTCTCCGGACGCTTTTACGAGGTCGTCCACTACGGCGTGAGCGAAAAAGACGGGCGCATCGACTACGACGCACTCGAAAAACTGGCCGCCGAGGCCCGGCCAAAAATGATCACCGCCGGCGCGAGCGCCTACTCCCGCATCATCGATTTTCCCCGCATGCGGGCCATCGCGGACAGCGTGGGGGCGTATTTGTTCGTGGACATGGCGCACATCGCGGGACTCGTCGCGGGCGGGCAACATCCGAGCCCGGTGACCATTGCCGACTTTACCACCACCACCACGCACAAGAGCCTGCGCGGGCCACGCGGCGGCGTCATTCTTTGCCCGGCTCGCTTTGCCAAAGCGATTGATGCCCAGGTTTTTCCCGGCATCCAGGGCGGCCCGCTCGAGCACGTCATCGCCGCCAAGGCAGTTTGCTTTCACGAAGCGTTGCAACCGTCGTTCCGGCAATATGCCGCTCAAGTGGTCAGCAATGCCAAGGCCCTCGCGGCGCGCCTCGTCCACAACGGCTACCAGCTCGTCAGTGGCGGCACGGACAATCACCTCATGCTCGTCGATCTGCGTCCGCGCGGCTTAAACGGAAAAATCGCCTGCGAAGCGCTCGACAAGGCTGGCATCACCGTCAACAAAAACGGCATCCCATTCGACACCGAAAAAATCACACTCGGCGGCGGCATCCGCGTTGGTTCCCCGGCCGTGACCACGCGCGGGATGAAAGAGGACGAAATGATGGAAATCGCCGACCTCATGCACCGGGTGCTGAGCAATATCGAAAACGAGTCCGAACTGGCCAAGGTCCGCGGCGAAGTCCGCACGCTCACCCGGCGCTATCCGTTGCCTGGTTGAATCGTGGCTTTTTGAGGGGAACGCGCCATCTGCCCAGCCATGACATCCCCCCTTCCCCGCTGTCTGGTACTGGTTGTTGCCACGTCTTTCACGGTCGCCTGCGGGCACAAGCGAGTGACGGCTTCCGGACCGGAACTCACCACGCCAATTCTCGCGGCCAAAGCGCTCGGCAAACCGGCATCCCTCTATTTGAACCCGGCGGCGCGGGCGGTCTTATTATCCGAACGACCGGACCTCGCCACGGATGCCGATCGCGATCCGCAATCGCCGCGTCCCCGCGCCTTCGCGCAGGCCGTGCAGGATCCGCAGCTTTTCCGGAAGTTGGATCGCGAATCGCGTTTCGATACGCTCTGGCTCGTCGGCGATCCGAGCCACTTTAAGCCGTTGCTGGAACACCTGTTGACCACGAAGGATTTCGCGCTGGCCTATCTCGATCACACCAGCCTGATCTTAAAGCGTGGCCGCGAAAGTTCGTGGAAACCTGATCAATTGGATCAACTCGCCGATCGATGGAAAGCCCCCTGCGATCAGGCCTATTTTCGGGCCAACGCCGCCTTGCGCCTGCTGGCCCTCCGAGAAAGTGATCAGGCGAAAGTGCAATTGGACCGCGCCGAATCACTTTGCCCGGAGGTGGCTGAAGTGTGGTCAGGATGGTCCGCCTATTGGATGACTCGTGGCGACTGGGATCGTGCTTTGACGGCCGCCAATCGAGCCTTGGCCATGGATTCGAGTTTCGTTCCTGCCATTGCCTGCAAAACGCAAATCCTCTATGCCACCAAGAGATTCCGCGAGGCATTCGATCTGTCCGAAACGTTGCTCGAAACTTCACCGAACGACCCGGGGTTGCTCTTTTACCACGCTAAAATCGCCCACGAAGCGCACGCCTACGAAGCCGAAATCAAGACGTTGCAACGATTGATTAGCCTGGCGGAGCAAGCCGGCGCCAGTGTTTCCGGATATCGCATCTACATGGGACAGGCTTACGCGGCCATCGGGGACGGACAAAACGCCGTCGATCAACTGACACAGGCTTTGCTCGATACCAGTCTTCCGCGGGAGCAACGCGAGTTCGCGGATCAGCTCTTCATTCAAATCAAAGATCGCGTCGGGCTCAAGTAGGGCAATCCGCCGCTACACGGGACCGCCTTGCACGTGCCGCAGCAACACATCGCCCACCTGCAATTGGAGGGCGGTTTCGACGACACGAAGGAAGGGCGTCGATTTGTCCGTGAGCGCGACTTGAAGCCGCCCGAGGTTTCCACGCGGCGCGTTCAGACCGTGCGCTTTCAACGTGTCGCGAACGGCGAGCGCACAATTATGCGCCGAATCCACAAGCTTGATCTCCGGTCCGGCGAATCGCTGCAGCGCTTCCCGCAGCAATGGGTAGTGCGTGCATCCCAAGACCAGCGTATCGATCCCGGCGCGAATCAACGGTTCCAGGTATCGTCGAATGATCTGGTCACTCACAGCGTCATCGAGCCAGCCCTCTTCGATCAATGGAACCAGGAGCGGACAAGCCGCGCTCACCACTTCGACGTCGGGATTGACCTCCCGGATCGCCCGCTCGTACGCCTTCGAGTAAATCGTCGCCCGGGTACCGATCACGCCAACGCGCCCATTTTTGGTGGCCTCGACCGCTGCCCGGGCCCCGGGTTCGATCACGCTCACGACCGGCACATTAAACTTCTCCCGCATCGACGGAATACCCAAAGCAGACGCCGTGTTGCACGCGACGACGATCAATTTCGCATTCTCGACCAGCAGCATTCCGCCGATCTCGAGGCTGTAACGCTGCACCGTGGTTTCGCTCTTGCCGCCATACGGAACGCGTGCGGTGTCTCCAATGTAAAAAATGTTTTCCGCCGGCAGAAGATTTCGAAGCGCCGCCGCCACCGTCAGTCCCCCGATACCACTATCGAACACGCCGAGCGGCGGGATGTGTTCCGGGGCCGGAGTCAGGAATTCCGTCCGCGGTTCGCGCTGCGCCGCCGATCGGCGCGACCGGACACGCTTCGTCGTGGCGGGCATGCGCTACGGACGCGGCGAAGTGTCAACGTTTGGCTCGACGGCCGGTTTTTCCTCCGCCGCCTGTTCTGCAGCCGGCTCCTCCTCGCCCCCCGTGTAAACCCGCGGCTCGCTGGTCCGCTGCACCACCTCGGTCGGCCCGACTCCCACCGCCCGTCGATAGTTGTCCACCGCTCCTTTGATCGCAGACGCCATCTGTTGCCGATAGGCCGCGGTCGAGATGACCTTGGCGTCGTAACTATTCGTCAGAAATCCGCCCTCGATCAGCACTCCCGGAATACGAATGTCACGAATGACCACGAACCGTGCGCGCTTGATTCCACGATCGTAAAGCTTGGATTTCACCACCAGCGCGGCGTGGGTGGCGGTCGCCAACGCCATGTTTTCTGCATCCCGCACATTGCCCGGACATTGCTCGAGATCGCTAATCCGGGGGCCGTCGGCCATCATGGACGGCACACCGCGCGGCGCCAGCGTGTACGTTTCGAGCCCGGTCCCGGCCCCGCCAGAATTAAAATGCACGCTGATGAAAAGCGCGTTTTCGTAACGGTTGGCGATCTGCACGCGTTCGTGCAGCGGAATGAACGTGTCCGAACTCCGCGTCAGCACCACTTCGTAGCCGGCTTCCTTGAGCAACGTCCGCGTCCGCATCACGACATCCAGCGCGAACTGTTTTTCCCAACCGTACGGACTCCAGGCTCCGTTATCGTGCCCGCCATGACCGGCATCCAGCACGATGGTATCGATCCTCTCCGCGTCCTTGATTTTGCCGGGCCGCATCACGGGTTCGACCACCTTCGTCAAATCCATGCGCGACATGCACAGGACACCATCGTGTTCGGCGATTGGATAGCTGAGGTTGAATTTCAGGTTGTTAATGAAGAACTCCGACGCGCCGACAGACCCGCGCAACGAGCGGCTTCCGGCCCGGATCAGAAACCCTTTTCCGTCCCGTTGCAGTCCCGTCAGACCGTAAAATTCTGAGACATTTTCGAGGGAGACGTAATCCCGGCCACCCAATTTATACAGAGTCCAGTCTCCTGATTTGGTGGCCGCAAACGTGGGTAAACCCAAGACGAGCAGTAAGATAGTAAAGGCCTTGGCAATATCCCGGCGCATGGGCGGCGAAGGGTAGCGGGGAACGTGCCTCACGCAAGGGTAAAAGCCATTTCAGCGTTGGACGGGAGTTCGCGGGCGCACGACGGAATCCGTCCGCGCCTTCTCCGCGGCTGTGGCGGCAGCGGCAGCCGAAGCATCCGAGATTCCTTGCAACGTGCGACTGCACACGCGCGTCTGCGGGTCCGATTCACCCAGCGTGGTTTTGGCGACCGCATACGCCCGAGCGGCGGTTTCCCTGGCCTCGGCATGGCGCCCAGTATCGAAGAGAAGCACCGCAAGGTTGTTGAGCGGAAGGACGACGCCCGCGTGTTCCGCACCGTAGTGTTCCTCGGCCACGGCGAGCGCAGATCGATAAAGTTCTTCGGCTTCAGGCATCTCCCCGTTCACCTGCAACAGGCGTGCGAGCATCCCGGCCCAGGCGATTTCCTGTTCCCAGGCAGGAGGGTCGGAAGTCCGTGCCAGAGCCAATGCCCGCCGGAGCAAAGGCTCGGCTTCATCGGTCCGTCCGGCGTCCTGTATCACACACGCCAGTTCGAACAAATGGCCGGCGACCCGCATGTCCGGGGTGTTCCCCTCGGCGGCGAGATCAGCCATTTCCTTCCGCAATATTTGTTCGGCCTGATCACGCTCGCCACGAGCACGAAGAAGTTTCGCCAGTCGATCGACGGCCTCGGCCGCAGATGGACTCATTGGCCCCGAGTCCTTTCTCGTCAATTGCACGGCCCGACGCGTGAACGGTTCCGCCTCTGCCAATCGTCCCAGCTCGGCCAAAAACGAAGCGAGTCGGAGGAGCCGCTGCGCGTGGAGCGGCGACGCTTTGATCTTCTCTGAAATATTGAGGGCGTGGCGATAGAGGTCCTCCGCTGCAGCGGCGTTTCCTTCGGCGCGCTCCAAATCCCCAAGTTGATCAAGCAGCACTGGCAAACCTTCCGCGTCCGTTCCCTCGCGCGCTTCGAGGTCGGCGATCAATGCCCGCAAGGTCCCATTGCGCTCGCCGGGCGAGCACAGCTGCAGTTTTAATCGTCCCGTCGCAATCGATGCCTCAAGGGTTTGCGGATGTCCCCCGCCCTGCTCCCGCTTGCGAATCGCCAGGACCTGCTGCCAAAGCTCCAGGGCTTCAGCCCGTTTCTCCGCTCGGGCCAGGGCGGCAGCGAAATGCTCCGCCACGCGCGCCCAAGCCAGACCGGGCCCGGTATCCGGCGGCGGCAACGCCAAACGATATGCTTCTGCCGCGGCGGTGTCGTTGCCCAGCGCGGAAAGAGCGTGGCCCGTGAGCAGAGAGATATCCGGCGACCCGTCTCCGTTTCTGGGTTCCCCACGCGATAAATCGACCACTCGTTGAAAGTCGGAGTTTGCGAAGTGCGCGAGACATTGGTCGGCCAGGGACGCGCGGTTGAGCGCCGAGATCGATTCTCCGAATGCGCGAACGTCGCTCGCCACCGTTTCTGTCGACACACCGCGTTCGTCCGCCACGGTTTCAATCGCGGCACGGATTCGGTTGGCACCCGATTCATCAACCTCGAACTTGGCGGGCGGAAATCGCTCCGACACCTGGTTCGCGACCGTCCGCAGACGAACCAATTCCTCCCGCTCGCCCGCCATTTCCTGCGCCATGGTCGCGGCGCGCTCCCGACTCACCATCCAGGCCACTACGCCGCCAACCCCGCCAATCAGAAGGATGAGTAGGATGGATCGAAATGTGACGCGCATCGGCGATTTTCATAGCAGCGGGTGCGGCGGCTCGCGAGCCTGTACCTCCCGCACGCTACAAAGCCCGAGCCGGGGGAAAACTCCCGAAGCCCAGACGGCGTTGCAAAACGGGCCGAACGCGGGCTGTGCCAGCGAAAAGCCGGTCGTTTAGGGCAAGCAAGGAAATTTTCTGAAATTTCTCTTGTTTCAACCGTTGTTCTGTATCAGCTTCCCGGCCCATTTTCCCTGAGTGCCACCTTCAGGGATCAGCCATTGAGCCCCGTCGCCGCCGCCCAAGCATATTTTTCACCGCAGAGTCAAACCAACGGAGCCGCCTGTCTTCAGATAAGGCCGCTCCGTTGGTTTGCCTCTGCGGCTTTTTTGCCGCCGCGTCGAGGCTAGTCATTTCCATTTAAATCGCTCGCTCCGCTGCTGGGTCGCGGAGATGAGCGGCGAGCCAAACCGACCCGCAACAGCGAGCATCCAATTCCATGTCAGAGCGCAAATACTTCGGCAAAATTCGTGAGGTTATTGATCCACCCAACCTGATCGAAATGCAGCTCAACTCCTACGTGGAGTTTTTGCAGACGAACACCGCCCCGAGCAAGCGCGTCGAAACCGGGCTCCAGTCCGTCTTTCGCGAGGTCTTCCCCATCACCAGCTACGACGAAAAGGTCACGCTCGATTTCAACAGCTACGAGATCGGCGAACCAAAGATGTCCCTGCGCGAATCCATGCGCGAGGGCCAGACGTTCAGCGCACCGCTCTACGTCACCTTCCAGCTCAAGGAAGAAAAAGGGACCAAGGAGGAAAAAGTGTATATGGGCGAAATCCCGCTCATGACACCGCAGGGCACGTTTGTCATCAACGGCGCCGAACGCGTGGTCGTCTCCCAGTTGCATCGGTCCCCGGGCATTTGCTTCGAGTCCACCACTCACCTCAACGGCAAGGAGCTTTATAGCTTCCGGATCATCCCGGATCGCGGCTCGTGGCTCGAAGTTCAGTTCGACACGAACGACCTGCTTTACATTTATCTCGACCGCCGGAAGCGCCGCCGGAAGTTCCTGGCGACCACCTTCCTCCGCGCGCTGGGCTACGGCTCGGACGAGGAAATCATGAAGCTTTTCTACACCATCGAGAAACTCAAACTCAGCGAGAGTCTCGAGGAAGAGGAGATCGCCACGAAGGTTCTGATCGCCGATGTGCGCGACGGAGAAATCACGGTGGCGCGCGCCTTTGAACCGCTGACCAAGGCGACCATCCGGCAGATTCTCGACCCTCGGCATCAAAGACGTGCAGGTCATCGATTCCAAGGACGATGACACCATCATCAAGGCGCTGAAGAAAGACCCGGCGCACGACGAAGAGGAAGCGCTGAAGGACATTTACCGCAAGCTTCGTCCTGGCGATCCGCCGACCATTCCGAATGCGCGCGGCCTGCTGAAGCGGCTCTTTTTCGACCCGAAGAAATACGATCTCGGTCGCGTCGGCCGCTACAAGATCAATCAAAAGCTCGGCCTCGAAGTCGCGCTCGATGAGCGAATCATGACCAAGGAGGACTTCATCGCCGCGATGAAATACCTCATCGGACTCCGCCGTGGTGAAGGGATGCTCGATGACATCGATCACCTGGGCTCGCGCCGCGTGCGGACCGTGGGCGAATTGTTGGCCAATCAGTGCCGCGTCGGCTTGGCGCGCACGGAACGCCTGGTCAAGGAGCGCATGACCTTGTTCGACGTAAACATCGAAGGCATGACGCCGCAGAAGCTGATCAATCCGAAGGCGCTCTCCGCGGTCATCCGCGATTTCTTCGGCCGGAGCCAGCTCTCGCAATTCATGGATCAGACGAATCCGCTGGCCGAATTGACGCACAAGCGGCGTCTTTCGGCCCTCGGGCCAGGCGGACTCTCGCGCGATCGCGCGGGCTTCGAGGTCCGCGACGTGCATCCTTCGCACTACGGCCGCATTTGTCCGATTGAAACGCCGGAAGGCCCGAACATCGGGCTCATTTCGTCGATGTCGAGCTATGCGCGCATCAACGATTTCGGCTTCATCGAGACGCCATATCGAAAGGTCGAAAACGGCCGGGTGTCCGACAAAATTGATTACCTCACCGGCGATCGGGAGGAAAATTACATCGTCGCCCAGGCCAACCAACCCCTGGATGAGAAGGGCAAGTTCATGGGCGAGCGCGTGGCAGTTCGCTATCGGGGCGACTTCCTCGAAGTCGAACCCGCGAAAGTCAATTACATGGACATTTCACCGAAGCAGCTCGTTTCGGTGGCGGCAGCGTTGATTCCGTTCCTCGAACACGACGATGCCAACCGCGCTCTGATGGGCTCGAACATGCAGCGCCAGGGCGTGCCGTTGCTCGTCAGCGAATCGCCGATCGTCGGCACCGGCATCGAAGGCAAGGTCGCACGCGATTCCCGCGCCGTGATCGTGGCCGAAGCTGATGGCAAAATCGCCAGCGTCACTGCCGAAATGATCATCCTGACCAAGGACGGCGAATTACCCGAGGGCAAGAAGAAGCTCAAACACGATCCGGACGAAGGCGTTTACATTTACGACCTGCGGAAATTCATGCGCTCGAACGCCGGTACCTGCGTCAATCAAAAGCCGATCGTAAAGAAGGGGCAGAAAATCAAAAAAGGCGAAGTTATCGCCGACGGCCCCAACACCGAGGATGGCGAACTCGCGCTCGGGCGGAACGTGCTCGTCGCGTTCATGCCGTGGAATGGTTACAACTTCGAGGACGCGATCACGATCTCCGAGAAGCGTCGTGAAAGAGGATATCTATACCTCCATTCACATCGACGAATTCGAAATCGGCGCCCGCGACACCAAGCTCGGCCCCGAGGAAATCACGCGCGATATTCCGAACGTTTCGCGAAGAAGCGCTGCGCAATCTCGGCATCGACGGCGTCATCCGCGTCGGCGCGGAAGTGAAGCCCGGCGACATTCTCGTCGGCAAGATCACGCCCAAGTCCGAAACGGAACTCGCTCCCGAAGAACGCCTCCTGCGCGCCATCTTCGGCGAAAAGGCCGCGGACGTGAAGGACACGTCGCTGACCGTCCCCTCGGGCACCTACGGCATCGTCATGGACGTGAAGGTTTCCTCCCGCAAGGAAATCGCGCGCGATGAAGCTTTCGCCGGCCGAATCGAAGCGTCAGCAAAAGATCATCGAGGAAGAGCACAGCCAAGCGGAAGGAGGAGCTGCACGAGCAACTCACCGAAGCGCTCTCGAATATCCTGCTCGGCGAAAAAATCCCGCTCGATGTGGTCAACGCGCAGACCGGCGAAATCATCATCCCGGCGAATCGCAAGATCACGAAGACCCTGCTGCGCAAGCTGGCCGGCGTCTATGATCACGTCGATATCGACCCCTCGCCGATCCGCAACAAGATCCGCGAGATCATCGGCCAGTTCGAGCACAAGTTCGCGGACCTCGAACTCGAACACGAGCGCTCGCTGGACAAGGTCGAGAGCGGCGACGACATCGATCCCGGCATCATCAAGCAGGTGAAAGTTTATATCGCCTCGAAGCGGAAGCTTTCGGTCGGCGACAAGATGGCGGGCCGCCACGGCAACAAGGGCGTCGTCGCCCGCATCGTGCCCGAGGAAGACATGCCGTTCCTCGCGGACGGAACGCCGGTGGAAATCTGCCTGAACCCGCTCGGCGTGCCTTCGCGTATGAACGTCGGCCAGGTGCTCGAGACGCACCTCGGCATCGCCGCCAAGGCGCTCGGCTTCAAGGTCGCCACGCCGGTCTTCGACGGCATCCACGAGGAGCAGATCTTCGATTATGTCCGCGAGGCAAAGAAGGTCGAAGGCTACACCTGGATCAACGAAACCGGCAAAGCGCACGGTCTATGACGGCCGCACCGGCGAAGCGTTCGACCAGCAGGTCGTCGTCGGCATATATCTACATGCTGAAGCTCGGCCATTTGGTCGCCGACAAGATCCACGCCCGTGCGGTCGGCCCTTACTCGCTCGTCACCCAGCAACCGCTGGGCGGCAAGGCGCAATACGGTGGCCAGCGCTTCGGCGAGATGGAGGTGTGGGCGCTCGAAGCCTACGGCGCGGCTTACACGTTGCAGGAACTCCTGACCGTGAAATCCGACGACGTGCAGGGCCGCACCCGCATCTACGAATCCATCGTCAAGGGCGACAACTCGCTCGAAGCCGGCACGCCGGAATCCTTCAACGTGCTGATCAAGGAAATGCAGTCCCTCGGCCTCGACGTAAAGGTCGGCGGCAAGGCGCAAACCACCGCGCCTCAACTTCCGCCCGGCCTGTTCTAAACCCGCACCGCTACGCCAGCCTTACACACCCAACTAACTAACGATACTTATGAGCGAACCTTCATTTCGTGAACTGATCGGCGAAGAGCGCACCGTCGGCTTTGATCAAGTCGGCATCACCGTCGCCTCGCCGGACGCCATCCGCTCCTGGAGCAACGGCGAAGTCAAGAATCCCGGAGACGATCAACTACCGCACATTCAAGCCGGAAAAGGGCGGTCTGTTCTGCGAGCGCATTTTCGGTCCCACCCGGGACTGGGAATGCTCCTGCGGCAAATACAAGCGCATCAAGCACAAGGGCGTCGATCTGCGACCGCTGCGGCGTCGAAGTGACGCTGGCCCGCGTTCGCCGCGAGCGCATGGGCCACATCGAACTCGCCGTGCCGGTGACGCACATCTGGTTCTACAAGTGCATGCCTTCGCGCATCGGCCTGATGCTCGACATGTCGAGCCGCCAGCTCGAGCGCGTGATCTATTACGAGGATTACATCGTCATCGATCCGGGCCAGACTCCGCTGCAGCAAGTGCCAGCTCCTGACCGAAGCCGAATACCGCGAAGCGCAGGACCAATACGGCGAAGGACATTTCGTCGCCGGCATGGGTGCCGAAGCCATCAAGACCACTGCTGTCGACCGTCGATCTTGCCGAACTGCAGGTGGAGCTCGAGGAAGCAGATGGGCACGACCCGCTCGAAGCAGATCCGCAAGAAACTCGCGAAGCGCCTCAAGCTTGTGCCAGGGCTTCATGCACAGCCCAGCACGCGTCCCGAGTGGATGATGCTCGAAGTGCTGCCGGTCATCCCGCCGGACCTGCGCCCGCTCGTTCCGCTCGAAGGCGGACGTTTCGCGACCTCGCGATCTCAACGATCTCTATCGCCGCGTCATCAACCGCAACAACCGGCTCAAAAACCTGCTCCAGCTCAAGACGCCGGACGTCATCATCCGCAACGAAAAGCGCATGCTGCAGGAAGCGGTCGATGCGCTCTTCGACAACGGCCGTCACGGCCGCGCCGTCACCGGCGCCGGCAATCGCCCGCTGAAGTCGCTCTCCGACATGCTCAAGGGCAAGGGTGGACGTTTCCGCCAGAACCTGCTCGGCAAGCGCGTCGATTACTCCGGCCGTTCGGTCATCGTTATCGGTCCCGAGCTGAAGCTTCATCAGTGCGGTCTGCCGAAGAAGATGGCGCTCGTTCTGTTCGAGCCATTCATCATTCGCCGGCTCAAGGAACTCGGCTACGTCCACACCGTCCGCAGCGCCAAGAAGATGATCGAGCGCCAGACGCCCGAAGTGTGGGACATCCTCGAAGAAGTGACCAAGGGTCATCCCGTGCTGCTGAACCGCGCGCCGACGCTGCACCGTCTTGTCGATCCAGGCTTTCGAGCCGCAGTTGATCGAAGGCGAAGCGATCCGCATTCACCCGCTCGTCTGCACCGCTTACAACGCGGACTTCGACGGCGATCAGATGGCCGTCCACGTCCCGCTGTCGGTCGAGGCGCAGATGGAAGCGCGCATGCTCATGCTGGCGCCGAACAACCTGTTCTCGCCCGCGAGCGGCAAGCCGATCACCACGCCTTCGCAGGACATCGTGCTCGGCTGCTATTACCTCACGCAGAACCCGCGCAAGATGCCCGGTCAGAAGGAACCCGACCGGCTTCCGCTCTTCGCCGACGCGACGGAAGTCGAGTTCGCGATGACCGAAGGCAGCGTCAAGGTCCACGACCGCATCCGCTTCAAGAACCCCGACTACGGGCAAGACGACCGTCTACGGCGACCCTGAGAAGCGCGTCATCGAAACGACCGCCGGCCGCGTGGTCTTCAACGAAATCTGGCCGCAGAGGCATCGGCTTCTTCAACAAAGTCGTGCGGCAAGAAGCAGATCTCCGACGTGATCTTCCGCACCTACCAGGCGGCGGGTCATCAAGCCACCGTCGATACCCTCGATCGCCTCAAGGAACTCGGTTTCTACTGGGCGATGAAGGCGGGCGTTTCCATCGGGATCATCGACATGATCATTCCGAAGGAGAAGCAGCATCGAACTCGAGAGCGCCTACAAGCAAATCGCCGTGGTCGAGAAGCAGTATCGCAACGGCATCATCACCGACGGCGAACGCTACAACAAGGTCATCGATATCTGGACGCATGCCGGCGAAGAGATCGCCAACGTCATGTTCCGCACCCTCGAACACAACGAGGGCCGCAAGGAACTGAACCCGGTTTATCTGATGGTCGATTCCGGCGCGCGCGGTAATCGCCAGCAGGTCAAGCAGCTCGCCGGCATGCGCGGCCTCATGGCCAAGCCCTGCGGCGAGATCATCGAGCGACCCGATCACGTCGAACTTCCGCGAAGGTCTGTCGGTGCTCGAATACTTCATCTCCACCCACGGCGCCCGCAAGGGTCTCGCCGATACCGCGCTGAAGACCGCCGACTCCGGTTACCTCACCCGCAAGCTGGTCGATGCGTCGCAGGACGTCATCATCAACGAGCCCGACTGCGGCACCACGCAGGGCATCGTCGTTCGCCCGATTTACGAGGGCGACGAAGAAGTCGTCGATCTCGCCACGCGCATCATCGGCCGCGTCCAGCTGCGAACCGATCAAGGATCCGGTGACCGGCGACGTCGATCGTCAAGAAGGGTCAGCTCATCGACGAAGTAAGGCCGCGCACGCCATCGAGAAAATCGGCGTCGAGCAGCTCAAGATCCGCTCGGTGCTCACCTGCGAAACCAAGCGTGGTTGCTGCGCGAAGTGCTACGGCCGCAATCTCGCCACCGGCCAGATGGTCAAGCTCGGCGAGGCGGTCGGCATCATCGCCGCGCAGTCCATCGGCGAGCCCGGCACGCAGCTTACCATGCGCACGTTCCACATCGGTGGCGTCGCTTCCGGCACGTTCAAGCAGCCGATCATCAAAGCGAAGAACGACGGCGACATTCGCTATACACGGACCTCCGCGTCGTGCAGGACCTGGAAGGCAACTGGATCGTCGCTCAACAAGAACGGCTTCGTCACCGTCCACGCCAAGGACGGTCGCGAAGCTCGAACGTTACACCATCGTCGCTCGGTTCCACGATCTCGATCGGCGACGGCGGCCAAGTCAAGAAGGGCGAAACCTTCGTCCAGTGGGATCCGTACAACGTGCCGATCCTCACGGAAAAGACCGGCAAGGTCGAATTCCGCGACATGATTCCGGGCGTCACGATCAAGAACGAGGTCGATCCCGAAACCGGCAGTCAAGGGCATCGTCGTCATCGAGCACAAGGAAGATCTGCATCCGCAGGTCGTCATCGTGGACGAAAAGACCAAGGAAGTCCTCGCCAGCTACTCGATTCCCGCCGGCGCCCACCTTTCCGTGCAGGAAGGCAAGAAGGTCCAGGGCGGCGCCCAGCTCGCCAAGACGCCGCGCAAGGTCGCCAAGACCAAGGACATCACCGGCGGTCTGCCGCGCGTGGCCGAACTCTTCGAGGCGCGTCGTCCGAAGGACGCCGCTGAGATCGCCAAGATCGACGGCGTCGTGGACATCGGCGGCACCGTCCGCGGCAAGCGCAAGATCATCGTCACCGATGCGGAGACCGGTGCCGAAGAAGAGCACCTGATCCCGATGAACAAGCACATCATCGTCGCCAAGGGCGACATCGTGGTGAAGGGCCAGCAGCTCACCGAAGGCCCCGTGCCTCCGCACGACATCCTCGATGTCCTCGGACCGCAGGCAACTCCAGGAGCACATGGTCAACGAAGTGCAGGAGGTTTATCGCCTCCAAGGCGTGGAAATCGCCGACAAGCACATCGAGATCATCGTCCGCCAGATGCTGCGCAAGGTGAAGATCACCGATCCCGGCGATACCGCGATGCTCTGGGGCGACCAGGTCGACCGCATCACCTTCGAGAAGGAGAACGCGCGAAGTGATCGAGAAAGGCGGCAAGCCGGCGGAAGCCGTGCCCGTCCTGCTCGGCATCACCAAAGCCTCGCTCGAAACCGAGTCGTTCATCAGCGCCGCTTCGTTCCAGGACACCACCCGCGTCCTCACCGAAGCCGCCACGCTGGGCCGGGTGGATCACCTCCGCGGCTTCAAGGAGAACGTCATCATGGGTCACCTCATCCCGGCCGGCACCGGCTTCCCGCATCATCGGGACGTCAAAGTGATCAGCCTGGCGGAACATCTGCCGACCGACGAACCAGCTTCGGAAACGGAGCCCGCCGTCGGCTGACGAGAGCCTTTGCATCAGTCAGATTTGAATGGGGGCTGGAGGCCGAATCGTCTTCAGCCCCTCTTCTTTTCCCGCGCAAAACCCAACCCGACCACGGCAAATTTCATCGATGTCGATCATTACAAAAACCGGTGACGACGGAACGACCGCGCTGCTTTTCAATCGCCGCGTCTCCAAGGTCGATCCGCGCGTGGAAGCGGCTGGCGACTGCGATGAATTGAATGCCGCCCTCGGATTGGTGCGCGCGTTTTGCAGCGACCCGGTCATCCGAGATCCCCTGCTCATCATTCAGGGCGAACTCATCACCTTGATGGGCGAGATCGCCCTGCTGCCCGAGGACCGCGAGCGCCACGCCAAATCCGGGTTTCCCTCCGTGAATGCCACGATGGTTGAACAACTGACAGCGTGGGCAACCGATCTCGAAATAAATCGGGGCGTCGGATACAATGACTGGGCGACTCCGGGCGACAATCCTACCAGCGCGTTCCTCGACGCCGCGCGCACCATCTGCCGGCGGGCCGAGCGGGCCGTCGTGCGTTTGCGCGCCGACGAACTTTTCGAGAACGAACACTCTGTTCGTTACCTTAATCGCCTCTCGGATTTGTGCTGGCTCTTCGCGCGCTACACGGAGAAGCCCCCGGGGGGAGATTCAGGTACCATCGTATAGCCTTCTCCGTCTGAGTTAAAACAGCGTCATCTGCGGCTTCATCGACGGCGCGCGCTTTTTCGGCTTTCTTTTTGGCCACGCGGCTTGCCAATTTTTCGGCGGCGGCGGGCTTCGGCCAGGGCTGGGCGGCCGTCGGCATTGAGTTCGTGCTGCTCGAGATTGCCCAGGATTTCCTTGGCTCGCGCGATGATCGGCGCGCGGCAAGCCGGCCAGCCGCGCGACCTGGATGCCGTAGCTCTTGTCCGCGCCGCCTTTGATGATCTTGCGCAGGAAGATGATCTGGTCGTTCCACTCGCGCACGGCGACGTTGTAATTCCGCACGCCGGGGCGCGTCATCTCGAGCTCGGTGAGTTCGTGGTAATGCGTGGCGAAGAGCGTGCGCGCATTTCACTTCGTCGTGCAGATATTCCGCCACGCTCCAGGCGATCGACAGCCCGTCGAAGGTCGAAGTGCCGCGGCCGATTTCGTCGAGGATCACGAGCGATGCGCTCCGTGGCGTTGTTGGTGATGTTCGCCGTTTCGTTCATCTCGACCATGAAGGTGGATTGCCCGCGCGAAAGATCGTCGTTCGCGCCGACGCGCGTGAAGATGCGGTCGGCAGGCCGATCTCCGCGCTGCTTCGCGGGCACCCAGCGATCCGATCTGCGCCATCAAGCACCAGCAGCGCGACCTGCCGGATGTAGGTGCGATTTGCCGGCCATGTTCGGGCCGGTGAGGATCGAGCAGCCGGTTTCGCTCGCCATCGAGCATGCACGTCGTTCGGGCACGAATTTTTCCTCGACCAGCGACTGGTCGAGCACTGGATGGCGCCCATCGAGTGATCGAGACGTCGAGGTCCGTCGCTCAAGCGCGGGCCGGCAGTAGCCGAAAAGGCGCGCCGTCTCGGCGAGCGGCGCAGAGCACGTCCAGCGTGGCGATCGCACCGCGCGGTCGTCTGCAAGCGCGGCGAGATCGTTGAGCACTTCGCTGCGCAGTTGCGCGAAGAGCTCGTATCTCCAGCGCTTTCGACCGCTCGTCCGCGCCGAGGATTTTGCCCTCCACTTCCTTCAGCTCCGGCGTGATGAATCGCTCGCCGTTCGCGACCGTCTGCTTGCGGTGCCAGGTCTCGCGGCACTGCGTCGAGGTTCGATTTCGTGACCTCGATGAAATAGCCGAAGACCGAGGTGTAGCGGATCTTCAGCGACTTGATGCCCGTCTCGTCCATCACGCGCTGCTGGAGCTGCGCGATCCAATCCTTGCCCTCGCGCGACGCCGCCGCGCAGTTCGTCGAGCGGCGCGAAATAGCCGTCGCGAAACATGCCGCCCTCCTTCGTGTCCGCTGGCGGCTCATCGACGATGGCCTGCTCGAGCAAATCCACGAGATGCGGCAAATCGGTGCAAGTCGCCGCGAATCCGCGCGCCAAGCGGCGGCCTCCTCGGCGGCGCGACGCGTTGATGAACGATGCAACGCCTGCCTCGGGAGAGCGCCTCGAGGTCGCTTGCAACGCCGGGATCTGCGCGAGACTGCGATCGGAGCACGGCCAGGTCGCGCGCATTACCACCGGTCTGCGTCAGCCGGCCAACCGTTCGCTCCAGGTCGCGAATCGATTTCAGCTCTCCCGCAATTGGCCGAGCAGAAAGCTTCGCCCAGCAAGTCCCCGATGAACTGCTGCCGCGCCACGAGCGGCGCCAACGCGCAGAGCGGATGCAAAATCCAGTCGCGCAGTTTCCGGGCGCCCATCGGCGTCACCGTGCGATCGAGCGCCCCGAGCAGTGACGTGTCCCGCGCCGCGCCGCTCCCGCGCTGGGGTACCAGCTCGAGATTCGCCTGCGTTGCCGCATCGACGAATCATGAACTCGGAATTCCGATAGACCTGGAGGCGGGTGACATTGCCCGAGCGACCGCCGTAGTTCATTTTTCAGATAGTGCAGGATCGCTCCCGCCGCGCACACCGCCGCATTCATCCCGTCGCAACCGAATCCATCGAGCGACTGGACTTTGAAATGCTCGCGCAGGGCGAAAACCGCCTGATCGAGGAGAAACGAATACCCGTCGCGCGAGACGAGCCCCCGCAGGTTGCGAAAGAGCTCCTCCTGCTCGTCGCTCACGAGCACCTCGGTGGGTTGCACACGCGCCAGCTCGTCGTGCAGCGACTTGTGGTCCGCCAATTCGGTCACGCGAAAATCGCCGGTCGTCAGGTCGAGAAATCCAAATCCGAAAGTGCCAGATTTCACATCACCGAAGATTGCCGCGAGGAAGTTGTTCCGTTTCGCGTCGAGCATCTGCAGATCCGCGATCGTGCCTGGGGACACGATATGGGTTATCTCCCGCTCGACGATTTTTCCTGGCACCGGATCGCTGACCTGATCGCAAATCGCGACCCGCATTCCGGCTTCGACGAGCTTGCGCAGGTAATTGTCCCGCGCGTGATATGGCACGCCGCACATCGGGACTCCGATTGCGTTTGGTCAGCGCGACATTCAGGACCGCCGAGGCCTCTTTCGCGTCGTCAAAAAACATCTCGTAAAAGTCCCCGAGCCGAAACAACAGGATGGTGTCCGCAGGCAGACTTCGCCGCATGCTCTGATACTGTTGCATCATCGGGGTTAGCGTGTCGGCCATGTCGTGCCGACAGCGTACGAGCCGCCGGAGAACGGTTCAAGCGCCGCCTGACGGGAACGTTGAGGCCAACGCCCCCTTCGATTATCCACCTTTTCCGAATCAACATTTGCGCCGGCGGATGCGGTGGCTACAACTCGCCGCCCTATGAAAATCGTCCTCGCATATTCCGGCGGCCTCGACACCTCCGTCCTCGTCGCCTGGCTCAAGGAAACCTACGCCGCCGAGATCATCGCCTTTTGCGCGGACGTCGGCCAGGAGGAGGAACTGGACGGGCTGGAAGACAAGGCGCTGCAGACCGGCGCCAGCAAGATTTTCATCGACGACCTGACTGAGGAGTTCGCCCGCGACTTCATTTTTCCCATGCTGCAGGCAGGAGCCATTTATGAAGGGCAATACTTTCTCGGCACGAGCATCGCGCGTCCGTGCATTGCGAAGCGCATGGTCGAGATCGCCAAAGAGGAAGGCGCCGACGCCATCGCGCACGGCGCCACGGGCAAGGGCAACGACCAGGTCCGCTTTGAACTGACTGCGGCGGCGCTCGCGCCCGAACTCGAGGTCATCGCACCCTGGCGGCAGGACCGGTTCCGGGACCGATTCCCGGGCCGGGCCGAAATGATCGCGTATTGCGAGGAGAAGAAAATTCCGGTCACAGCCAGCGCAAAAAAACCGTACTCGATGGATCGCAACCTCCTGCACATCTCCTTCGAGGCGGGGATTTTGGAAGATCCCTGGTTTGACGCCTCGGCCGAAAAAGCGCGCGACATGTATGTCCTCAGCGTCTCGCCGGAGGAAGCACCGGACAAGGCTGAGCACGTCGAATTGACCTTCGAGAAAGGAAATTGCACCGCCGTTGGCTATCACGAAATCGCGGCGCTTTTGAGCGAGCTGGGCCATGCCGGCGACGTGAGCTACAACGCGGACAAACACGCAGTGCTCACCCCCTACTGGATAATGAAAGTCCTCAATCGCCTTGGCGGCAAACACGGGTGCGGCCGCGTGGACATGGTCGAGAACCGTTTCGTCGGTATGAAATCACGCGGCGTCTATGAAACGCCCGGCGGCTCGATTCTGCACTTCGCGCATCGCCAGATGGAAAGCATCACCATGGACCGCGAAGTCATGCACTTGCGCGATTCGCTCATCCCGCGTTACGCCACGCTGGTCTATAACGGTTTCTGGTTCGATCCGGAGCGCGAAGCCCTGCAGGCGCTCGTCACCGAATCACAGAAAAATGTCTCCGGCGTCGTGCGCTTGAAACTATACAAAGGCAACATCATCGCCGCGGGGCGCAAGAGTCCCGTGAGTCTTTACAACCCTCACATCGCCACCATGGAGGCCGATCCCACCAAGGCTTACAATCAAAACGACGCCAGCGGCTTCATCGCCCTCAATGCGCTCCGTCTCAAAGTCGCCGCCCGCGTCCAGGGATAAGACGGATTTGTTGAACTCGGAGGCGATCGCGTGGTGACGGTCACGGTTACCCAATGGCGCCAGTCATCCTGAGCGCAGCGGCGAGGAACGAGCTGCGGAGTCGAAGGACCCGGCTCCATTGCAAATCGGCGTTCTGCCACCAACGGACTCTCCGGCTAAAGCCACAGGTGGCAGAATGCCAACGACCTTCGAGCCGGGTCCTTCGACTCCATGCCTTTCGCTTCGCGAAGCAGCATTGCGCTCAGGATGACAACTTGGAGGTAGTGGATCCTGCCCCGTCATCCATCACTCGATGGAAATTGAATCAGCGCGATTTTCTCGGCGGTGTCGTGTTCAGCGCAGAAGGCGAGTTCCGGAGCGGCGATGCGACTCAGGCGCGCGCACATCGTTCGCACCCGACCGTGAGCACGGCCGTCAACGAAGGCATCCACCGGACGTTTGTCCTCGGCCAGGTTCCGGACCCGGACGTTGGTTTCGGTCGAGAGCAGCGCTGATTTCCAGGCGGGCGGATTCAGAACATTCGAACCCACGATCAACCAGCCCGGCGTGTCGGCCAGCAACGGCTGGCATCCCATCGAACGCGCGTAAGCCGTCGAACCAGCCGCCGTGGAAACGAGCACGCCATCGCCGACCAGTTTCTGGATGCGAACGCGGTCATTGACAGAAATCTCCAGCCACGCGGACTGGCTCGTCGCGCGCTCGACCCAGGCGTCGTTAAAGGCCAGCGCCGACTCGGTCGAGCCGCACTCTTTTTCCATCTCGACGTAAAGCATCGGCATCTGTCGCGCGACGAGTTCACCCGGCGAGAACGTGCGATTGAACAACGTCTCCGGCTTGTTGAGCAGAAATCCGAGATGCCCCGCATTGAGACCGAGAAACGGAATTCGCCGCCGCCAATGCTGGCGGATGGCCTGCAGCATGGTGCCATCACCACCGACCGCAACGATGCAATTCGGTTGCTCCGCATTCTCCCACGGCCGCAATTTTTCCGTCCACTCGCGCGCGCGTTCGTTGGCTTCATCAGCGTAGATCAATACCCGCGGTTCCGACAAATCGAGCAACGTAGTACGGCTGGGAATTCGCCCGCGATAAAGGCCGTAGCGCTCGATGTAACGCGCGACCTCCGGCAGCATGAGCTGAGCGTAGGGCTCGCGTTTGAAGATTTTCTCCCGAATGGCCGAGCTCGCATCATCCTGCGGCGAATCCAGCTGGATGACTCTGCTTCGGGGAGGCAGATCATCGAGGTGAGCGGGAATACCGCGGCGCGCAACCACGAGGAAATTGAGCGAGTTCCACATTTCGGCACCGCCTTCCCACTTCGTCTGAATCACCGACTCGCCCCGTGCACCGCCAGTGGTGAAATCCGTGCCCACCACGTGCCAAAGCTCGCCATGGCCGAAGAATCGGGCATCGAGTTCGTCGGTGCGGGAAAAAGTCGCCTGCTCGAGATCGAAAAGTTCAACGCGCGTTTTGGCCAGGTCACGGAACGAGATATCGGTCAGTGCGGCGCGATGAACCGGATCGACATCGTTGGTCGTGGGTTTGTCCGGCCGCGGCCCGCACGGCACCACCACGACCTCGTCAAACTCCCGCTCCAATTGCTCGGCAATCAGGCGATGGTGCAGACCCGGCGGATTAAAACTTCCACCAAAAATTGCGATTTGGCGCGGCATGCGTGGAGACAAGGCCGCGCAGACTCTGGAATTCCGCGTGGAAAGTCACGCCACGATCCACCCCCACTCGTTGCCCACCTCCCGCTCCGGCGCCGACAGCGCGGCGCCCTCCATCTGGTCACCGCTCACTGCTGACTCGCCACCGGCCACCCGTCGGTCACATTCACCTCCGTCTTCTCCGCCGGCCGGCGGATTATTCGCGCCGAAACGTGGTCTCCAGCCGCGGCCACCACCTCTTTGGCCCTTTGCAGAGCAAGCACGCTGACCGCAGTGGCGAGACTGTCCGCCGTGGTGCAATCCGGCGCCAGCACCGTGACCAAGCCGTGATCGATCAGTCCCAGCCCGGTTCGTGGATCAACGATATGCGAATACTTCACGCCATCGATCACCACGTATTGAGAAGAATCACCACTGGTCGCGATCGCGGAATTGCAAAGCACGATCGTCTGCGGCGGCGGGGCATCGGGAATGTCAGGAGAAGCAAGTTCGATGCGCCATCCGTCACGACCCGGCGGAGCGTCACCGGCCGCCATATCCCCGCCTCCACCGACCAACGCCTGCTGAAAGCCGCGTTGCCGCAACGTCCGCAGGGCCGCATCCATCGCGTATCCTTTGGCAATACCGCCGCAATCGAGCCGCATGTCGGCGCGGCGTAACAACGCGGTGCGGGCGCTCGGATCGAGTACGAGATTCTGGAATCCGACGCGGCTCTTCATTTCGGCGAGCAGCTCAGGCGTCGGCAATTCGCGCTTCCGACGGACACGCCGCCACAGATTAACCAGTGGACCGACGGTGATATCGAAAGCGCCACCGGTTTGATCGGCCAGCGCCTGGCTGCGCACGAGAACGTTCCAAAGATCATCGCTCACCGGCACCGCCACGTCCTGCGTCCGGGAAAGGCGGCTCAATTCGCTGTCGGGATCGTAATCCGAAAACACCCGATTCAGTTGGGCAATACGCGCGAAGGCCGCATCTGCCGCCGCTTTGGCTGCATCTTCGTCCGGCGCATAAAGCGTCACGCGAAAGGGCAACCCCATTTCGGCCTTTTCGTAGGCAAAGCGCATCCCATCCGCAGCCATCCCCTGCCCTGCCATCGCCGCCCATAAAGCCAAGGACGCGAGGCTAGATCGCAGGCGGTTCATTCTGTCGCATCGCAATCACGCCACCGATTCGCCACTCGTCGCCCTCGTGTTCGAGCAAATAGCGGTAGTTCACGGATTCCTTGTTGGCCCCGACGACCCGCACATTCACCAGCGCCACTTTGCCATCGTCGAGGATCAATCCGAAAACCGCCTCGGTGCTTTGCGCGATCGGCGCATAGTTCGCCTTCACCATCGCTTCAAATTTATCGATCGGGAACTGCTCCTTGATCGTTTTCGCCGCAAATCCGTACGCAGTCGCGAAGTCGCCTTTGCGAAACGCCTCGAGCTGGCCTTGCACGACGCGTTTAAGTGTTTCCTTTACTTCGGCACTGCTTGGCCTGGCCTGAAGCTCAGCATCTTTCGAAGGGGCCGATTCCTGGGCAACGGCTGTTCGGAAAATCATCGCGGTCAGCAGGAGTAAACATCGAAGCATTCCGAAAGGGTAGCCGCGTGTTCAGTCCGCGCACGCGCGAATCCGATGTTTCACCGGCGCGGCCTGGAAGGCGGCACGCCTTGGTTGAAATCGAGAATTACGCAGCAGGGTCTTGAACATGTCGCCCGCCCCCGTGTCTCATGCCCCCCATGCTCAAGTTCCTGCCCCTCGCCCTCGCGCTGGCCGTCCCGTTCCTCACGCGCGCCGCCGAGGATGCACCGCTGCCGCCCATTAAGCTGAAACCGATCGATTTCGTGGAATACGATCTGCCGAATGGCCTGCACGTCATCCTGCACAAAAATGATGCCGCTCCGGTCGTCTCGACGTACGTCCTCTATCATGTCGGCAGCAAGAACGAGCGGCCCGACCGAACTGGCTTTGCTCACTTTTTCGAGCACCTGATGTTTGAAGGCTCGGACAACATTCCGCGCCAGACGATCGACAAGTACATCTCCGGCGCGGGCGGCAATCTCAACGCTTCGACCTCGTTCGACAAAACCGATTACTACTTCAATCTGCCCGCGAATCAGCTCAAGCTCGCGCTCTGGATCGAGAGCGAGCGCATGATGCATGCAAAGGTGGATGAAACCGGCGTCGAGACCCAGCGCCAGGTGGTGAAGGAGGAAAAACGGCGCGGCGTCGATAACCGGCCTTACGGCACGCTCTTCGAGAATCTCGCCAAGCTCGTCTTCCGCGGCACGCCCTACGAATGGGTGCCGATCGGCGAATTCCAATACATCGATCAGGCCACCATCGACGAGTTCCGCGAGTTTTATAAGACCTACTACCAGCCGAACAACGCGACGCTCGTAGTCGCCGGCGACATCGATATCGACGAGACGAAAAAGCTGATCACGGATTATTTTGGACCGATCGAGCGCGGCCCGGAAATCAAGCGTCCGAAAGTGGATTGGACCCTCGACGCCAAGCCGGACATCATCGACGTGATCAAGGAAAACACGCCGCTTGCCCGCCACGCTGCATGCCTGGCGTGTCCCGCCGCAGACGAACCCGGACGCCTATGCCCTCGACATGCTCGGCGTCCATTCTTTCAAAAGGCCGCAGCTCGCGCCTCTACAAGCGGCTCGTGGACAAGGAGCAGGTCGCGCTCGACGTCGATGCCTTCGCTTTCCTGTTGGAAAAGGCGGGGTTGATCGGGGTCTTCGCCACGGGCCAACAGGGCGTCACGCTCGAGACGCTCGACAAGATGATCACCGAGGAAGTCGATGCCGTCGCGAGAACGGCGTCACGGAAGAGGAATTTCAGAAAGCTCGTAACCAGCAGGAAGCAGAGTTTGCCACGGCCTTCGGCACCATGAGCACACGGGCCCGCAGCCTGGCCAATTACCATGTCTTTTATGGCGACACGAACCTCATCAATACGGAGCTCGATCGTTACATGGCGGTGAAACGCGAAGATCTCCAGCGCGTCGCCAAAGAGTATCTCCGACCCGATCGCACGCAGATTCTTCGCTTCCCGGTGCCAAAGTCCGACACCGCCCCGAATCCCGCTTCGCCGGTCACTGAACCTGCCGCTGCCCAATAACCCCTTTGCGCATGAAATCTCATCTCCTCGTTCTCCTATCCGCCACCGCTCTTAGCCTGGGGACCGCACCCGCGGCCATCGATCGCACCACCAAGCCTCAACCGGGTCCCGCACCCGATGCTGCGTTTCCCGACTACGCGACCGTCACTTTGAAGAACGGGCTCAAGGTATTCATCATTCGCGACGATCGAAAACCCGACAGTCACCTTCCGCCTCCTCATCAAGGGCGGGACCTCTGTCGATGGCGATAAACCTGGCACCGCCAGCTTCGTCGCCACTCTGCTCAATCGCGGGACAAAAACGCGTGACGCTCTCGCGTTTGCCGAGGAAAGCGACTTCATCGGTTCGGAGGTGGAAGCCTCCGCGGGCGATGACGCCATTTCCGTGGCCGCCAGCGGGCTGACCAAATACACGCCGAAGATTCTCGATCTGCTCATCGATGCGGTGGTGAATCCGTCGTTTCCTGAGGATCAGTTTGCGCGGGAGCAAAAGAAGGCCCTCAGCCAGCTCGCCGCCGAGAAAAAGGAAGCGGGCGCGCTGGCTCGCAAGCTCGGAAGCAAAGTCGTTTATGGCGATCACCCTTACGGAAATGTCGTCACCGAGGAGAGCGTGCAGGCGATCACCCGCGACGATCTCGAGAAATATCATGCCCGCTGGTTTAGTCCGAAAAACGCCACCCTCGCCGTCGTCGGCGACGTGGATCCCGACGAGATCGTGAAGCAACTCGAGAAAGCGTTCGGCGTCTGGAAAGGCGATGCGGTCGCACCGCCAAAACTTTCCGAGCCACCAGCGATGAAAAAACTCACCATCCACCTCGTCGATCGGCCCGGGAGCGTGCAGAGCAATATCCTTTTCACGGAACCCGGCCCCGCTCGAAACAGCGATGATGTACCCGAACTCAATGTCATGAACGCCACCCTCGGTGGCGGATTCAGCGGGCGTCTCTTCCAGAATCTGCGCGAGAAAAATGGCTGGACCTACGGCGCCTACAGCGCTTTCGGCATGAACCGCTTTGGCGGCGAATTCGCCGCGACCGCGGAAACGCGCAATAACGTCACGGCGCCAGCGATCAAGGAGATCATCGCGGAAATCAATCGTCTCCGCACGGAGCCAGTCCCCGAGGCGGAACTCGAGCTTCAACGCCAGTACAACGTCGGCAACTACCTGCTCTCGCCTCGAAAGCACGGCGCGCACCGCGCAACGCGTTCAGGACATCGACCTCTATGGGCTCGATCGCAGATTTTTACAAGGACTACGCCAAGCGCATGGCTGCCGTGACGCCGGACCAAATCGCCGCTTTGGCCAAAAGATATTTGAGCACGGAAAACGCCGCCATCGTCGTGGTCGGTGAGGCCAAAGACATCAAGCCGGAGCTCGAGAAAGTGGGTGAGGTCATTGTCTACGACACCGACTTGAAGCCCGTGAAAAAGGACGCGCCGTAACGCTCCGCGGGAAAAACAGACGCCGGCCATGGCCCGCCGCTACCGCGGACGCCTCGCACCGTCACCCACGGGCTTTTTGCATCGCGGACACGCAGCGACTTTCCGCGTTGCGTCTGCGACGCTGCGCGGAAGCGGGCGGCACGCTGATCCTGCGCAACGACGACCTCGACCGCGCACGATGCCGGCCGGAGTTCGTCGAAGCGATGTTCGAGGATCTGCGCTGGCTGGGATTTCGCTGGAGCGAGGGACCGGACGTGGGTGGGCCGTTCGCGCCCTACGAACAAAGCGGGCGCATGGGACTCTACCGGGCGGCCTTCGAGCGGCTGCGCGGCAGCAGGGCTGCCTTTTCCCGTGCACAATGCTCGCGGCAGGACGTCCTCCGCGCCCTCGGCGCTCCGCATGCCGGCGAGGATGAACCCGTGTATCCCGGCACCTGCCGGCCGCGGCGCCGACGCTCGCGTTGACCTGAGTCCTTCAACCGCCTGCCACTGGCGATTTCGCGTTCCGGATGGCGAGGTGATCGAATTCATCGATGGCGCCGCCGGTCCGCAACGCGCGGTCGCGGGCGTCGATTTCGGAGACTTTCTCGTTTGGCGAAAAGACGACCTGCCCAGCTACCAACTCGCCTGCACGGTCGATGATGCGCTGATGGAAATCACCGAAGTCGTGCGCGGCGCGGATTTGATCGCCAGCACCGCGCGCCAGCTCCTGCTCTACCGCGCCCTCGCCTGGCCTGCGCCCTCGTACTACCATTGTCCGCTCGTGCTCGATGAAAGCGGACGCCGCCTCGCCAAACGCGACGCCTCCACCACCATCCGCGGCCTGCGTGGAGCTGGACACAGCCCGGAAGAAATTCTCGTAAGCCACCATCTCCAACCGCCTCACTCGATCCGGGGACGGTCGCCCGCCTAATCCAACTCCACCATCGGCAGTTCCGCCCGCCAGAGTTCCTTTAGCTGTGGATTCAGCCAACTGGCGACGCACGTGTTCCGAGCGGTTTGCTTAAAAAGCGCCCAATAGTAGCCACCACCGGTATGGCTCCAATTTGTTCCATCCCAATCCGCTGTCCCAACGACACAACCTGTCCTATCAACGAGTCCCGATTTCCCTGATCTTGTTACGTTCCCAAAGTCTCCCCAGAAAAATATTGGGAGATCCGAGCTTGCGTCACCAACCGCATCTCCAGACCTGTCGATCAATCTCCATTTACCATCGCATTTCACCGTTGCCATCCCATCAATAAAAACTCGCGCATCTTCCCACTGCGGCTCAATCACAAACTTGCCGTGCGGATCGATAAAACCCCATTTGGTCGATTGCTTCACCGGAGCTAACCCTTCGCGGAAAAACCATACGTCATCCCACTGATGGCGAATTGCAATACCTCCATCTTTTTCGATGAATCCCCATTTACCATTCTGCTTCACGGCGGCAAATCCCGCAAAGAATGTCCCAGCATCGTCCCAATACGGTTCAAGAACGACTTCCCCCGTTGTGTCAACGAAACCGGATTTGCCGTCGCGCTTCACGTGAGCCAGCCCTTCGTTAAACCCGTCGAGCAGGTCCCAAGTCGGCTGGACCACAATCTCACCCTTCCGGTTAATACAGCCGTATTTTCCATCCGCCTGAACGGGGCTCAGTCCGTCATCGAATAGAAATACCGAGTCCCATCGTGGCGTGATGACGACTTCACCGCGCTCTGTTAATACAGCCCCATTTCCTGCCGATTTCCACGGGGGCAAGCCCGTGCTTGAAATTAAAGTGCGGAAACTCCCATGCAGGCTCGATTGCGATAGATCCAGTTGAGTCGATGAATCCCCATTTGTGATTCGATTCTTACTGGCGCCAAGCCTTCCGAAAAAGAGATCGGAAATTCCGATACAGGATCGCTCACAAATGTTACCACTTTCGTCAATGCAGCCGAACGGGCAGGCGAACTCCAAGCCCTCGGCGCCGTTCCTAACATTTTCGCCAATCCGACAAAATGCAGACACGCGGCGAACAGGCCGCGACCTCAAGGCCCGTACCCGCTGCAGGCGCTCTAGAACCGCCGGGAAGGGTCGAACCAGAGCGTATTATTCATTGCGAGATCGACCAAACCGAATTGGTCGCAGGTTTAACGAGTTGGTATTCACATCGCTCCGCGTGCGACTTACAATCCAGCGACCTCAAACCCTTTCCGATACGCGCGACGGACGAATTGGTCCGCCGTCTGGCTCGTTCGGGAACTTCATCGCCTTCACGTCCCACTCGAGGGTGGTCTGCGGGAAATGGCTCGCCACGCTGCCGAGCAAGACGGCTTCGGTGAGCGGGCCGGCGTAATCGAAATTCGCGCTCGGCGCGCCCTTCCCCAGCGCGCCGTCGATGAATTGATGCCAATGGTTCGCACCTTCGACCTTCTCGATCTGATAGTCCGCAAAGTTTTCGCCCACGAGCCGCGGCATCGAGATATGCGGCAGCACCATCACTCCTTTCGTTCCGATGAAGATACTTCCCTGATCCGGCAGTTTGTCCGCTTCGGCATTCCCGACTTTCGCCAGTTGCTGGATGTCTTCGGGTGGACGCTGGTTGCCGTCATACCACGTGATGGGCACGGTTTGCTCCGCGGTAAAATTGGTCCCGGGAAAAACGTAATGCACGATCGCATCCGTGGCCCACGAATGCTCGTTGGGCGCGGCGCCCTCACTCCGCACGCTGACCGGCGCGGTGAGCGCCAGCGCACCGAACACCGGATCGAAAATGTGACACCCCATATCACCGAAGGTGCCCGTGCCAAAATCGAGCCGCTTGCGCCAATTCGCGGGATGATACCAGCCGCCGCCGATAAACGGCCGTTCCGCACAGACGCCGAGCCAAAGGTTCCACTCAAAATTCTCCGGCACCGGATCGCTCTTATCCGGCATGGCGCCATTGTCACCCCACGCTTTGCTGCTCCAGGTGTGCACTTCCTTCACCTTCCCAATCACACCGTCCTGGATCAGCTTCACGGCGGTCCGATACTCGGCATCCGAGTGAATCTGGATGCCCATTTGCGTCACGAGCTTCTTTTCGCGCGCAAACTCGGTCAGCCGCCGCGTCTCGAACAAATCATGCGTCAGCGGTTTCTGCCCATACACGTTCAGTCCGCGCTGCATCGCGGACATGCCGATCGGCGCGTGCATGTGGTCCGGCGTCGACACGTTCACCGTCTGCAGATCTTTTTCCTTCTCGAGCAGTTCGCGAAAGTCCCGGTACACCCGCGCATCCGGCCACTTTTTGCGAAAATCTGCGGTCCGACTTTCATCGACGTCGCAAGCAGCCACAATGCGCACCGCCTTGTGACTTGAAATGGAATCGAGATCGGCCATGGCCATGCCCGCCGCACCGAAGCTGGCGTGATTGATGACCTCGTTCGGCGACTGCGCCCTTAGCCCTCGCGTCACGAAAGGAGCCGTGGCCAACCCGGCGGCAAGTTGTTGAAGGAAAGTACGGCGAGTAAGGCGGGAGGGGTGCATGGGGTCTTTAGGTAGAGAGTTGTGCGCGGGACGGCAAGGAAGCGGGAGCAACATCCAACATCCGACATCCAACTTCCAACTTCCGATGGCGCTTGCGTGCATCCGACAGGTTCATTCGATGTTGGATGTTGAGTGTTGGATGTTGGATGTTCAGCCATGCTTCATCCCGCCGTCTTCCTCGATCGCGACGGCACCCTCATCCACGATCCCGGCTACCTGAGCGATCCCGCTCTTGTTCGCGTGCTGCCCGGTATTCCCGCCGCGCTCGCCGAGCTTAAAACCGCGGGCTTCCGGAACGTCATCATCACGAATCAAAGCGGGATAGGCCGCGGAAAATTCAGCGAAGACGATTTCCATCGTGTGCAAAAGCGACTGCTGGAGATGCTCGGACCGGACCTGATCGATGCCACCTACTTCTGCCCGGATCACGCCGACGCCGCCGGTCCGCGCCGCAAACCAGCGCCTGAAATGGTGTTCGAGGCGGCCCGGGATCTCAATCTCGACCTCGCCCGCTCCTGGTTCATCGGAGACAAGGCCATCGACGTCCAATGTGGGCACAACGCCGGCACCCGGAGCATCCTGGTCTTGAGCGGCGCAGGGTCTGCCGCCGAGGGGACGGACGCCGACTTTATCGCGAACGATCTTGCGGCAGCGGTGGCCTTCATCTTAGAGCATTCCGATGCCAGCCCCTAACGTCGCCGTCGTCATCCCCGCACGTTACGCTTCGACCCGGCTCCCCGCAAAACCGCTGCATCCCATCGCCGGCCGACCGCTGATCGAGCACGTGTGGGAGCGCTGCGCCCGGGCTCGAGGAATCGCCCGAGTCATTGTGGCCACCGACGACACGCGAATTGCCGACGTGGCTCGAGGATTCGGCGCAGACGTGGCGATGACTTCACGCACTCACCGCAGTGGAACGGACCGCGTTGCCGAAGTCGCACGAACGCTGAAGGGTTTTTCGCACGTTATCAATGTTCAGGGCGATGAGCCATTGATCGATCCAAAGGTTATATCCAAGCTGGCCGCCGCTTTGACCGAGGACCCCTCCATTGAAATGATCACCGCCGCGAGCGTCTTCGCTCCCGGAGAAGACGTGACGAATCCAAACGTCGTCAAAGTCGTCCTGAACCGCGCGGGCGACGCGCTTTACTTCTCCCGCAGCCCGATTCCGCATGTGCGGGAAAATGGACTGGCTCCCCGGTTTTACCGGCATCAGGGACTTTATGGCTACACCACCAGGTTTCTGCTCCAGTTTGTGAAATGGAAACCAGGCATCCTCGAGCAGGCCGAATTACTCGAACAACTGCGCGCCCTGGAGAACGGAGCGCGCATTCGGGTGCTCGTGACCCGCGATGCCGCGGTCAGCGTGGATACGCCGGCCGATGTTGCTACTGTCGAAAAACTTTTGGCCGCTCGCTAATCCGTGACGCGTCCCACTACCCAACCCACCCCACTTAATCCAACCTCGTGAAATATATTTTCGTCACCGGCGGCGTCGTCAGCAGCCTCGGTAAAGGCCTGGCGGCGGCCGCCCTCGGGACCATTCTCGAATGCCGCGGCCTCAAGGTCGTCCTGCAAAAATTTGATCCGTATCTGAACGTCGATCCGGGAACCATGAATCCATTTGAGCACGGCGAAGTCTATGTGCTCGACGACGGCGCGGAGACCGACCTCGATCTCGGGCATTACGAGCGCTTCACCAATGGCATCCTCTCGCGCGCCAATTCCACCAGCAGCGGGCAGGTCTATCAGGCGGTCCTCGAAAAGGAGCGCCGCGGAGATTATCTCGGCAAAACCGTGCAGGTGATTCCGCACGTCACCAATGAAATCAAGGCGCGCATCTTGCGCGGTGGCGAAGGGAAGGATTGCGACATCGTGATCACGGAAATCGGAGGCACCACCGGCGACATCGAGGGCCTGCCTTTTTTGGAAGCGATCCGCCAGTTCATCCACGAGGTGGGCGAAAAGAATGCCATCGTGATGCACGTGACGCTTGTGCCATTCATCAAGGCGGCCGGCGAGTTGAAGACCAAACCGTCCCAGCAATCGATCGCCAAGCTGCGAGAAATCGGACTTCACCCGCAGGTGCTGATCGCCCGGACGGAGCATCCGCTCGAGGACGATGTCCGCCGCAAGCTCTCCCAATTCTGCAGTGTGCCCCTCGATGCGGTCATCGAATGTCGCGACGTCGAAAACACCATCTACGAAGTGCCCCTTCTTCTCCAGGCCGAGCACCTCGATGACATCATCTGCCGCGAACTCCAGATCGAAGTTCCCCCGGCGGACATGTCACCCTGGCGCAAATTCGTCGAACGGATCATCAGTCCGAAGAAGCATGTCAAAGTGGCTCTGGTCGGCAAATACACCGAGCACCAGGATGCTTACAAATCCGTCATTGAATCCATGCGGCACGCGGCCGCGGGAGCCGATTGCGACGTTAAGATCGTCGAGGTCGATGCCGAGGATTTACACGCCGACAACGTCGAGCAGGAACTCAGCACGGTTTCGGGAATTGTCGTTCCGGGCGGTTTTGGTGAACGCGGCGTCGAGGGAAAAATCCTGGCGGCCAAATATGCCCGGGAAAATGAACTGCCTTACCTGGGTCTTTGCCTGGGCATGCAAATCGCCACCATCGAATTTGCCCGCAACGTCTGCGGGTTGCCGCAGGCGAACAGCACCGAGTTTGATAAGAATACGCCGGACCCGGTCATCGACCTCATGCCGGAGCAGAAAAGAATCAAAGGCAAGGGGGCATCCATGCGCCTCGGCACCTGGGATTGCCACATCAAGGACGATACAAAGGCCGCCCAGGTCTATGGCGGACTCGATATCCGCGAGCGGCATCGTCATCGCTATGAATTCAACAACACCTATCGTGAACGCATGGAAGAGAAGGGCTTTGTTATCGCTGGTGCGTCTCCCAGCGGCGAACTCGTCGAACTGATCGAACTCCGCGATCACCCGTGGTTTCTCGCCTGTCAGTTTCATCCCGAGTTCCAATCCAAACCGAACAAGCCGCACCCGCTCTTCAAGGGTTTCGTCGCCGCCTGTCTCGCCCACGGCGTGTCGTAGCACGGCGAATGGTTAGTGGTGATCAGCGAAGTGCGTTGCCGAAGCCGGCGACGGCGACGGTGTTCCGTTGCGATGGGCGCGATGACAATCAGCGCATTGCAGCTCGACCTTTTGAAACGATGCCTCGACCGCATCTCGGTTCGCGTTGGTGACGCGCGCCGCATAAACTCGCAACACGTCCGCGAAGGCTTCGGTCTCGGAACTCGCCCGGGCCATTTGCTCGCGCCAATCCGCCGATCCCTTCGAGTCGTGAGCCGCACGAGTGAGTTCACGAAAGTGCTCATGAAGGAGAATGGAATCCTGGAACCAGTCCGCCGGCGCCTTTGCCCCGGCATCCGGATTCCAGCGATTTTTCTGCGCTGTCTTTAACCGATCAAAGCGTTCGTCGATCTCAACCATGGCGTCCACCAGCGGAGGCACCGGCGCGACGGAAGGGAAGTCGGGTGACACTCGGGACAGCGTTTCGTCGCTGGGCAGGCGAAACTCCCGCACCGCGCGAAACAGACCGGGATAGTCCGGCGACGTGCCGGCCTGCTTCAACCAGGCGTCGGCATTGGTCGCATTCCAGTTTGCCACCGCTTCACACATCACGGCCGCGGCGGCCGGGCCCCGATGCTGGCCATGATGACAGTGCACGTAGATCGGACCTTCAACGGTGAGCGCAACCTTGACCAACTGCTCTGTGCGTTCTGGAGAAATACCGCCGTAATCAATGGGCAAATGGACGTAACGAAGCCCGAGCGCAGCGGCCGCCTCCGCGTTCGGACGCGAACCATCGACGCTGACGATGGTCTTGATTCCCAGCCGTACCAACTCGGCCAGCGCTTTCGCGTCATCCGGCTGCGAGCCCGAATAAATCGAGCCGGACAGTCGAAAAACATGGTGCAGGCCACGCATCTCCAGCGCTCGGGCTGGTCCCTGACCCACCTCCGGCTCACCACTCAGCCCATCGGCACAGATCAGCCCCAAAAGCAGAGTGGTTATCCGACGGATGAGAGACATGCTTCGTGGAGAGCGATCGGAAAATTATCCATCCAGCGCCCGTATAGGATCCGCGCCGCACCAACGCCAATCATTTTCCGTGGCCCACCCAACTCCAAAGCAACGCGGAACGGAAATGCGCCATCGGTCTGCCGATTCAATCGTTGTCCCAGCGCGGCACAGACGATAAACTGTGCTTCGTCAGACAACCCTTTGTGAACCCATGTCCGTACCGAAACCATGCAGGCATTCACGGACCAGGAATTTGGGGACATTTTGCAGTAACTGCTTGGGCCCGCAACGTCCGCCTCGCCATCTCGCAGCGGACCGAAAAATCTACCGACCAGTTTAGTTCTCCGTCGAAACCTGCGCCTCGGCGTCCCGACCTTCGTCCAGCGCCTGTTCCAGCGCCCGCCACGCCAGCATGGCGCACTTCACGCGCTGCGGAAACTTCCGGACGCCTTGCATGAGCCGCAGGTCGCCGAGCTGACGCGCATCGCTTTCGGATGCGCCCGTCACGAGATCATGAAATTGGCGCATCGTCTCGAGCACTTCCGGACGCGCTCTGCCTTTGACCTTCAACGTCATCATCGACGCTGAGGCCATGCTAATCGCGCACCCCTGGCCCGTGAACTTTACATCCTCGACGCCACCTTCCGGTGAAATCTTCACGTGCAAATGGATCTCATCGCCGCACGAGGGATTGTCACCATGGACCACGATCGCACCCTCGGCGATCTCGCCGAAATTGCGCGGCCGCTTCGAGTGATCGAGCAGGACCTGCTGGTAGAGTTCTTCGAGTTCGGTATTCACGGAAAAGGTCAGGCAAAGAAACGGCGCACCTTCTCGAGAATTTCGATCATCGCGTCGATCTCCGCGGTGGTGTTGTAAAAATAGAAACTCGCGCGCGTGGTGCCGGGCAGCCGGAATTTTCGCATCAGCGGTTGATTGCAGTGATGCCCACCGCGCAAGGCCAGTCCATGCTGATCCGCGACCGTCGTGATGTCATGCGGGTGGGCCGCCTCCATGACGAATCCAACCAGACCGGCGCGGTCGTGCGCGGGTCCCATCAGGCGCATCCCCGGGATTTGCTCCATCCGCTCGATGGCATACTGCGCGAGCGCCTGATCGTGCGCAAAGATTGCCGGCCGCCCGATCGCTTCGAGGTAATCAATGGCCGCGGCGAGACCAACTGCGCCCGCGATATTGGGGGTGCCGGCTTCAAACTTGTGCGGCGCATTCTTAAATACGCTCTTCTCCAGGGTGACGCTGACGATCATCTCTCCACCGCCGTGCCAGGGCGGGGTGACCTCTAATAATCGGCGACGCCCATACAGCACACCGATACCGGTTGGCGCGCACATCTTGTGTCCGGAGAAGGCCAGAAAATCGCAGCCGAGCGCCTGCACGTCGATCGGCAGGTGTCCCGCGCTCTGGGCCGCATCAACGAGCGTAACCGCGCCGACGGCCCGCGCCGCAGCGCAAAGTTCGGGCACGAGATTGATCGTCCCGAGCGAATTGGAAATGTGGGTGAAGGCAAACAGCTTCACCTCCGGCGTGAGCAACGACGGCAGTTCCTCGAGCGCGAGCTTGCCATCCTCGAGCACCGGCACGAAACGCAGCCGCACACCCGTGCGCTCGGCCAGAAGCTGCCAGGGCACGAGATTGCTGTGATGCTCCATTTCCGTGAGCAAAACGACATCCCCCTCGCGCAAGAACTTTCCGCCCCACGCCTGCGCCACGAGATTGATGCCTTCAGTCGTGCCCCGCGTGAAAACGATTTCGTCCGCGCTGGCCGCCCCGAGATAGCGGGCGACACGCTCCCGGGCGCCCTCATACGCCTCGGTGGCGCGCGAACTCAGCTCGTGCAGCCCGCGATGAACATTGGCATTGTCGTGCTCGTAGTAACGCCGCAACGCGTCGAGGACCGGCCGCGGCTTTTGAGAAGTCGCCGCACTGTCGAAATAAATGAGCGGCTGCCCGCGAACCTGCTGATCCAGAATCGGAAAATCCGCCCGGATGGCGGCCCAATTCACGTTCGAGGCTGGGAGTGGCGGCATCTGCGGACCATCGCATCAACCCGAGCCTTCGGGGAGAGTTTTTGCGCGAATCCGCGTCACCGTCATCTCGCACTGGGGTTGTCAGACGGCGTCCTGCGCTTGAATACCTCCAGCGCAGGTTTCGGACGTCCGTTGGTTTTGAACAATCCCATCGAGCTTTCCGGACCGAGAACGTCCTTCTCGAAGTCGCGCGAAGAAACCAGAATACCCTCCGAATGCGCGGTTCATGGCCAGCCAGATCGAACCTTTCCTCCAGAAGCCGCGCCTCTGTGCACGCTCATCCTCGACGGTCGCCGCACCGCAGCCGACCTCGGTGATCCACAATGGCTCCGCCGCGTCATCGTAGCGTTAGGCGTTTCGTTCGATCCGGTGACGCCGGTATCCTGGCTCCTGGCTACAGTGCATAACAGCAATTATAAGCGCGTAATCGGACTCAATGGAATAGAGGATGGCGAATGGAAAGGCGCGGACGAGACAACGCCGCGCATCCTGCTCGAATAGGCGCCACGTTTTGGAGTCTCGGAAACTTAACGAAACGCCGACTCGACGCAGGCGATGTATCGAAGCTCAAGACCGTCCTGAAAACGGGCGTATACTGTGCCGCGTCCTCATACTCATCGAGAGCCTCGGGGTGAAACTCATACCTCATCGGGCGACAGCACGCCGAACGATTCCGAGCGCCTCCTCGCTCGGAATCGTTTTGACGCGCCCGCTGCGAACGTCATCGCGGCGGCGCAAAGCCTCGGCGGCCCAAAGCTGCCGGACGTAACCGTCCTCGGCCGGGTCAAGGCTCTCTGCGAGACGGTCAGAAAGGAGTGCGCGTGCTTCGCTCGGGAGGGAAAGCGCTTCCTCTGCAATTAGTTCAACGGTCATGCCCATGGGCAGAGGATACGCGGCGCTCTCGAAAGCTCAACTCAAACGCCTCCCGATTTCAGAGGCCTCGCAGAGCGTCGACTCCAAGCTTCTCTCAGCGTCCCCATTCCATTTGGCCGTCTGCCAACATTCGCAACCTGACTTGCATTTCACATTCCGCGACACGTGCCCCTCTCGAGTGAGTAGAGTAGGCGGGAGTCGACGGGTTGAGAGGTGCTGGCACCCATGGCCCCGACGATGGGAGCACCTTCGGCAGCGCGCAACGTCGCCAGCGGCGCCAACGACATACGACATGGCAGCGAGGAGCGTAAGTGTTTGTTTCACCGAGGCACTCTTACTTGAGACGGATGAGTTCCGGTGAGTCCGTCGAGGCTTCGATGGCAAGAATCGTCTCGCGGACGGAATTGGCCTTCACCAGCATTAGGTTCTTGGGAAAATCCTTTTCGTCCTTCTCGAAGTAGTCGGCGAGTCGGGTAAGTTCGGGAATGACCGCCTTCGCGTGGGTGCCGTAGGTGAGCAGGATTTTCATCAGCTCCGGCGTGCGCTCCTGGCTGGCCCACGGGTTTTGATCGCGCGTGTATTGCACGCAGGCGCTAATGCCTTCCGCAATCCGATGTTTTGCCAGGAGCCGGAGTCCTTCCACGCGGATGGAGTCGGCGAACATTTCACCGCTCGGAGCCGGCTCGACAATCGCCTGATAGATGGCGGGCAGTAATGGCTTGATTTCGCCGGTAGATAGATTGCGGTAAACCGAGCCGATGGCTCCACGGGCGCGACCATCCTGATTCTGGAGACCCGCCCTCACGGCTTTATAGAGCGCCCCGCGGTCCACTCCTGCGAGGGAGCGACTGAGCATTCCGTCACCATGTTCGCCGTTCGTGTCGAATAGGGCGAACGAGAGATAACGCTGCTGCATCCCGCGCGGATCGTTCTGTGCATCCACCTGCGCCAGCAGTTCAAGGAGTTGCGGCACGGCTTGCATGGCCGGGGTTCCAATGCTGGCAAGGGCCTCGGCTGCCTTGATCCGCAGCCATAGGTCTTTTTCCGCCAATGATTTTCGCAGCAAGTCAACGGCGGGCGCTCCACGCTTGCTAAGAGCGATCAGGGCCTGGCAGGCACCGTAGCGGGATTCGAGACGCGCCGCCTCAAGCAGCTTGAGCAGAGCTGGAACGGGCGCATCCTTGCGGCCGGCCAGTGCCATCGCGGCCCGCTCGCGGACCACTGGCGACCAACTGCTGAGGCGTTCCAAGAGTTGGTCTTCGCTGAGTTTGTCATAGGCGCTGTTGCGGTCCTTGTTGTTCCAGCCGCGACCATCGTTGATTAGCGCTTGCGCTGCTGCAACATCGAGCTGCGGGGTGATGGCCGGGCGTTTGCCGGTTAGGTAGATTTTCTTCAGCGGCATCGCATAGGCCAGCAGGTAGGTGCCGGTGCAGTCCCAGCCCGCGTAGCTGTCGTTCTCCGGCTCGGGCGGGCCTTGGTGGAGGAAAGTCCCGTCCCAGCGGCGCGCGAGGTCAAAATACCAGGCACCGAACTCATTCATCCAAGCTCCGGTCGCATTCGGACCGGACAGCGCGACGCCCGGCACAGCCCACAGGATGTTGAAGAAATTGCCTGTGTGCCCGGTGTCGCGCTCCGGCCCGTGGGAGGCGATGCTCATCCGGGAGAAAAACTCTGCGCCTTTCGCCTCGCCGATCAAGTTGAACAAGACCGCCGCCATGCCGCACTTGCCGTTGTCGTCGTGGTTCTGAATCCACGGGTGATGATCGCCGTAGGGAATCGCGCCCTTGCCGATATAGAATCGCAGCAACTTCGCACTGCGATCGATAGCTAACTCCAAAGCCGGGTCTTTGACGCCCGCGCCGCGAGCCATGACTAATGAAATAGTCAGCGGCACTCCCGGAGAATTCATCATCCCGTAGCCGCCGAGTCGTCCGTCGGGTATCGCGAACCCATGGCCCCACGAGCCAACCGCACTTTGCCCCTTGGCCGCCTCTAGCGCGAGCCGCCGCAGCCCCGGCATGACGGACTGGTCGCCGGTCGCCATCACATACTCGGAAAGCAGGATGATGACGTAGCCGTAATGCCAAGTCTGCATCGATCCGGACGTATAGCCCGCCGCCCATTCCGCCTCTTGCTTGACCAGCGGGAGGTAGGCGGAATTGCCGCTGGCTAACAGGGCGAGCGCATTGAGGGACCGCACGATGGCGTCATCACGGTTCGAGGGTTTGGCGACTTTCTCGGCAAGCGCCTTGCACCCTTGTTCGAGAATGCGCTTCGACTTCGCGCAGTTAAAAGGCGCGGTGCCGCTGTAGCTGCCGAGAACTGGCAGCTTCACTACGACCTCCTCCGATTTCCCAGCCCGCCAGCGACTCAGCGTAAGTTTTCCACCGCCCGCTTCCGATTCCGCAGCCGTGAGCGCCTTACCGAACTCGGTGCGCGGGTCGTAGAAAAACGGTTTGCCGCCCACGCCGAGGAGCACATCGCCAACCGCGAGGATGCCATCAGCGGGCGAGCCTTTCTCCACTTTGGTAATGGAAATTTGCCGAGCGTCGGTGGTCACCATCTTGTCGCAAAACATCCAGCCGCGCAGCCCCGTGGGGCCGAGGTTCCAGTCGTGCTCCGCCTTGGCGGGAATGGCATCACCTTTGGTGAAATCGGGTATCGTCATTTGGCCCTTGGCAGCGGCAAAAGTCGCAAGCGGCGCAGCGAGGAAGGCGACGAGGGTGAGGGCGAAGAGTGGGGTTTTCATCAGTTTGTCTTCTTGAGTTGCTTGAGCTCCGCCATCGCTTCGGCAAAGGCCTTACCGATCGGTGCCATGATCTTGGCGGCACCCAGATAATGGTATCCCCCGTTGGAGGCACCCGCCCGCAGGCGTTTCCATTCTTCCGGCGTGAAGTTCTCAGCCATTACTTTCATCTTGTTCTCCCATGAGTCGTTCTTCTCCGCAGCAACCCTCGCGTCCACCTTCGGCCAGTTTGCATCCATCCGCGTTTGCAGCGCTTCCAAATCATCATCCCAGTAGGGTGCCGTCTGCACCGCCACCACGCTATTATGGAACTCAGGAAGCGACGCCGGTGCGGCCTGGGCTTGGCGAAAGTATTTCTGACTGCCCGGCTTTTTATCTTCCTTCACCCCGCCAATTCCCATGACTCCAATCACGAAGGGCATCTTCGGCACGGACAGATCCTTGCGCACATCGCGGATGAAGTGCATGAGCACTTCGGAATAGACGTCGTAGCCGCCGGGCTGGTTGCCTTTGTCATACGTCCAGTCAGAGACCAGATCGTTAAACCCTTGGAACCAGACGAAACCGGCCAGTTCGTAACCCTCCTTCGGGTTGTAGTCTGGAACCACCTGCTTGATGTCTCCTAAAACCTTCCGAACATGTTCGATCATCAGGCGGTAATACAAACCAGTGGCTTTGATCTTTTCAGACTTGTCCTTTTCCATGTTGTCGCCCCGATTCTTGCGTGCGTTAAACTCGAAGTCGCTCCACACAAAAGGCCCGGCGCTGGGTGGACGGAAATCAGTGTGCAAATCCTTGCCACCCCATGAGGTCTTGATAATCAGGATCGGTTCGTTGAGCTGCTTCTCCATGTAAATGCCGAACGTGAACTCCGGGCCGATCTCGGCCGTCGAGGCACCGAAGCCCGCTGTCAGTTTGCCTTTCTGCTCGGTCGTATCGTCTCCAGCGCACCCAATCGACGAAATCCAGACCTTCTCGCACGCGCGTGGTGTACCATCGACATTGCGCACCTCCGTAAGGATCGGTGCAGTCTTCGGATCATCGGCCAGGGAATCGAACGTCGATACGTTGACATGCCCCTGCATGTTCGACTGCCCGGCGAGGATGAAGACTTGGAGCGGCTTTTTTTCCGCTGCGAGTGAATCGCCGCAAAAGAGCGCAGAGAGCGAGAGCAGGAGTGTGGCGATGTTGCGGTTGGTTTTTTTCATGGGTGAAAATGTCATGGATTTTCGATGACGAAGACGGGGCGTGACAGCACGCCCTTGGAGAGTTCGCCGTAGTGGTCGGGGCGCCAAAAGTTCTTGAGGTCGGCGGCGGTGATGAGTTGGAGGCCGGGCGTGGCGACAGCGGGATTGCAGAGGATGTAGAGGTTCTCCTCCGCGATGTACCCACAGACGTTGAGCGTGTGGCCGGCCTCGCCGCCGGGGTATTCCGGGCCGATGTATTTGAAATCAACGACCACGGGCCGCCCGGCATCGAGTTCGCTTTTTAGAAAGGCGGTGGCTTGGTCAAAGCCCGCGTCGTCGGGCGTGAAGGTGATGAGTTTCCACTTCTGGCTGATCTTTTTCGAGGCATTCAGCAGGTCGCCCCAGTCAGTGCCGGTGCCGAGCGGTGACGGACACAGGCGTTTGAAGTCCCAACCACCAATCGTGCTGCCCTGAAAGCGGGCGAAGGTGGCGCAGGCGGTGGAGCCGCAGTTGTTGTAGCCCTGATTGATGTGCGGCATTTTCACGAAGGCGAATTTTCCAGGCTCTGCTTTGCGCTGCCGGTATTCGATGAGCTTCAAAAGGTCGGCACCCTGCTGGGCGGAGGCACTGGCGGACGGTTGTGCAGGATGCCCGGTCAGCCCGGTGGGCAGGAGTTTCGAGGCTTTGGTCCAGTTCGCTTTCGCCGCGTCCATTTCGCCAGCTTGAAATTGTATTTCACCCAGCACGACGAGGCCGGAGGGGTCGTTGAGTTCCGCCGCCCGCTCGGCAAGGCGACGCGCCTCCGCCGCATCAGGCGCGACTCCTTCGCCGGAAAGCAGCGCCATCGCCGCCGTGGAGGCCGCGCGCCCGTGGTCCCGCGCTGCCGCCTTTTTCCACCAGTCGAGCGCCTTCGGGATGTCCTGCTCCGTGCCCTGCGCGCCGAAGTAGCATTGGCCGAGGTTGAAAGCCGCCTGCGCCGATTTCTCCGCCGCGGCGTTGAAATAGCCAAAAGCAATCCCCGGATTCCCCTTCACCACGCTGCCGCGGAGATACGCGAAGCCGACGAAATCCATCGCATCCGCGTTTCCCGCATCCGCCGCGCGATGCGCCCACTGGAGAGCCAGCGCATGATCTTTGGCGACGCCCTTTGCATCGCGGTAACGGATGGCGAGTGCCACCTGCGCCGCAGCATCGCCACCTTCGGCTTGCCTGGTGAGGGCTTTCAAGTCAGGCGTGTCTGCTGCGGGCAGGATGGGCTGGAAGTGTGATTCCATGTCGGCGGCACGATTCATTTTTTCTCCGCCAGTAACTCCGCCATCGCCCAGCCGAGGCGAAGACCGGTTTCCATGTAAGTCTCGGCGTTGCGGTTGTAGTGATAACCTTGGTTCTTCGGCGAAACGTCCGCCTCGCGCCACAGGTCGCGCGAATCCACGCACTTCACGTTGCCGGAAAACTCGGGATGCTTCTTCGCGTCGCCGATGGCGAGCTGGGCTTCGGAGATTTGCAGGCCGAAGCCTTCGCGTCCCGTGAATCCGCAGCCCGTCGCGAGGACGAACTTCGCGTTCGGCGCGGCGTAATCTTTGCGCAGCGACGGGATGAGCCGCGCGAGGTTCTGTTCGTAGCGCGCGGCGTAGACGGCGTTCTGGTCCTTGTTGCCCTGCCACCACACGAAGCCGGTGATTTCGTAGCCCTGCCCTTTGTAGTCGGGATAAATTCTCGCGAGGGCGGCGAGCGCGGCTTTCGCGTTGGCCATGTCGTCGTCGTATTGCTTGCCGGCATACCACGCGATGGGCTGCGGCTCGGTGCCTTTCACCCACGAATCCGGCGAGTCCTTGTAGCCCGCGAAGATCTTCGTGACTTTCTGCCCGCCGCGCTCGGTGACTTCCGCCTCGAACCGTTCGCTATTGGGCGGCAGCAGGTCCCAGCCGAGGCTGCGGTTGCCGATGCAGCTTTTCAAAATGAGCACCGGCTCGTCGAGGAGCTGGCCCATCACAAAGCCGAAGCCAAGTTCCGGCCCGATGGAGTTCCCGTTGTTCGAAGTCGCGCTCAGCGGGCTGCCCTTCTTCACCCGCGCATCGTAGTAATAGACATCCTTCCGCACCGTCCACTGGCCCGCGTCGTCGAGGAGGAAAGGATAGCGTTTCTCCGTGTTCGTGAGCGTCGTGAGCGTGCCCGGTTTATCGGCCGGATTGATGTCGCCCATGCCGACCATGTTGGACTGGCCCATGAGGATGAAAACTTTCACCGGCTTCGTCATGTCGGCGGCTTTAGCGTCGGGCCGCGTGAGTTTGTGCGCCGGGTTCGCATCGGATTTGATGGCCGCGGCAGGCGGCAGCGCGGAAAAGGCCGTGCTTGGACTCCGGCCTTCGTCTTTTTGTGCAAATGAAACGCCGCCTGTGGCGAAAATACAAATGGTGATGATGAGCTTCATGGTGAGTTATTCCACGACGACCACGGGCGTGCCGAGCACGTCCATCTTTGGCGCGACGCCGAGACCGGGTGCGGTGCTGGCGGACATGAACCCGTTCAACCGCTGCGGCGCGCCGTCGGCGGTCGAGACGGTGACGTAGCTGTTGAAATCCGTGCTCGTGAAGCGGAATTCCTCCGGCGTGCTGTGCGCGAGATGCGCGATGGCGGCGGTCGCAATGTCGCCGCCCCAGGAGTCTTCGAGCGTCATCGCGATGCCCATGCTCACGCAGAGGTCGCGGGCCTGTTTGATTTTCGTGAGGCCGCCGAGCTTGCTGATTTTCAAATTCACCACGTCCATCGCGAGGTCAGATTTGGCGCGGAGCAGAATGTCGAGGCCGTCCACATTTTCGTCGAGCACGAACGGGTGCGCACATTGCCGCCGCACGGCGAGGCACTCTTCGTAGGTGAGGCACGGTTGCTCGATATACACGTCCACATCGCGCACGGCTTTTGCCACGCGCACGGCTTCGTGCTGCACCCAGCCGGTGTTCGCATCGGCCACGAGGCGGTCGCCGGGCTGGAGTTTTTCCGCGACGGCAAAGATGCGCGCGATGTCCGTGTCCGCGTCGCCGCCGACCTTGAGCTGGAAGCGCGTGTAGCCATCGGCGCGATAGCCCGCGACCTTTGCGGCCATTTCCTCCGGCGACTCCTGCGAGATGGCGCGGTAGAGCCGCACTTTCTCGCCGAACCGCCCACCGAGTAGCTCACACACAGGCATCCCGGCGAACTGCCCGAGGATGTCCCAGCACGCGATGTCCACGCCGCTTTTCACATACGGGTGGCCTTTGAGCGCAGCGTCCATACGGTGATTGAGCTTCGTGAGTTGGCGCGGGTCTTCGCCGATGATGTGCGGCACCAGCTCGCGCAGGCCCGCCCGCACGCCCTCCGCATAAGCGGGTAAATAGAACGGCCCGAGCGGACACACCTCGCCGTAGCCGACGATGCCCGCGTCCGTTTCCACGCAGACGATCGTGCTGTCGAAGACGGTGACGGATTTTCCGCCGGACCATTTGTAAGTCTTTTCGTGCAGCGGAAGCTCGACGCGGTAGGCGAGGAGGCGGGTGATTTTCATGCAAAGGAGAAGACGCTTGGCTGACTCAGATTCGCTGCGAACACTACGCGTCTGACGCCGCCCCGTCTTGGCGCGGAAAATCACGCCGATATGAAACTCAGCACAACTTCAGCCCTCCGCGCCGCCGCACCCGGCGTGGATATGCGGCTGCTGGAACAACTCTTCGAGCACACGCCAGACACCGCTTTTTTCATCAAGGACGCCGCCGGACGCTACCTCGCCGTGAACCACTCCCTGCTCGAACGCCACGGCCTGCGCGACAAATCGCAGATGCTCGGACGCCGCCCGAGCGACGTGTGCCCTGGCGACTTCGGGCGCATCCCCGCCGAGCAGGATGCGTATGTGCTGCGCACGGGACGCCCCATCATCGAGCGCCTCGAACTCCAATGGTATTCGCCGCACAAGCCCGTCTGGTGCCTCACCACGAAGTTGCCGATGCGCGACTCCAAGGGCGCCGTCACCGGCATCATCGGCATCTCGAAAGACGTGCGGGCGCCTGTCGCGACGCAGGAGATTCCTGCGGGCGTCGCAGCCGCCCTCGCGCGGCTGGAGACGAGCTACGCCGATCCGCTCACACCCTCGGAACTCGCCCGCGTCGCCAAACTCCCCGCCGCGCGATTTGCCCGCATCATCAAGCGCATCTTCGGCATCACTCCGATCCAGCTTATTGCAAAAACGCGCATCGCTACCGCCTCGCGCCTCCTCCGCGAAACCGACCGCTCCATCGCCGAAATTGCGCACGAATGCGGCTTCTACGACCACAGCGCCTTCACCCGCCTCTTCCGCGCTGTGGTTGGCGTGACCCCGAGGCAATTTCGCGCCGGGTAGGTTGCATGTCATTACGCCCGCACTCAGCAGAAGCACCTTGCAGCTATACGAAACTGTGGCCTTCGAGCCTCAAAGAAGTATGATTGGATCACGCGTTTCCGGTCATAAGAGGTAACCGAAGGGGCAACCGAAGGCCGAAGGCGAACCGAAGGGGTCAGTCCGCGCATATGTGCAAAAATGCCGACGTCGGCTTTCGGCGCGACGCGGTCGAGCTACACATGCAGTTTCAGTTCGAGCACGAGATGAGCAGAATTCGCCTGCGGTTTCTCGTAGATGACCCAGATACGCTCTTCGACGAATACCGCCAACGCAACGTGGAGTGCACCCGTGGCAGCGGCGGGCGTACGGGTCGAAGCATAGGGGTATGACACCTGTGAAACCGGGTCAGCATATTCTGAAAACCGCCACCATGGTTCGAGTCGGCGACCTCATGCCGCCACGCGAAGTGGCAGTTTTTCGACACAACGGATGTTGGCGTTCTTGCGGTATTCCAGCGGCTGGGTGATATCCAAATGGATCGAGGAGAACCGAGCCAGAAGCATTTCAAACGCGACCGTTGCTTCGAGGCGGGCCAGCTGAGCTCCGGCGCAGAAGTGGTGTCCGTGACCAAACGCCATGTGGAGCGGGTGTGATCGGCCGACGTCGATCTGATCGGGATTCTCGAACTGTTCAGAGTCGCGGTTTGCCGACCCAATCACCGCCAAAACAAGATCACCGGCGTGGAGGGTGGTGTCCCGGATCCGGACATCCTCGGTGGCGAGACGACCGAGGAACTGCACGGGGCTCTCGAAGCGCAGGAACTCCTCGATCGCATTGGGGATGAGGGAGGCATCCCGTTGGAGACGATCGAGCTGGTCGGGCTGCCGGAGCAGGGCATGCAGGCCATTGGCCAGAACGCAGGTGACTGTCTCGTTGCCCGCACTCAACAGAAGGAGGGTGTTCGCCAGCAGTTCCTCGAGGGTCAGTCGGGATCCACCTTCCTCGGCACGGATCAGGGAGCTGAGCAGGTCGTTTCGCGGCGACTGATGTAATTCCTGGACCCGCGCCCGCAGAAATTCCTTGAACTCAAGCACGCCGGCCGCAGCTCGCTGGAGGTCTGGCTCCGCAATATTGGCGTAGAAATTGAGCGCCACGTTGGCGAAGTCGTCGCACCAGGCTCTCACCTTCTGCCGGTCGGAGTCGGGGATCCCCACGATTTCGAGGATCAACGTTAGAGGCAACGGGATGGCGAACGAAGCAACGAAGTCGAACTGTCCCAAACGTTCCGCCTGATCCAGGAGATTCTCCGTGACCGACTGGGCTCGCGTTCGCCATTCGGCCACCGCCGTCCGGGCGAACGCGTCTTGCACCAGCGCTCGCAGACGCTTGTGCTCCGGTTCATCGTGTTCCGACATTCGGCCGGTGAGTGTTTCGAAGAGGGCATCGAATTCCTTCTGGGGAAACCGTTGGCGACCTCGCGCAATGCGGCGGGAGGAAAAGCGTTTGTCGGTCAGCACCATCGCGACATCGGCGTAGCGGGTTAGAACCCAGGCGTTCATCGCGGGATCCCAATGCACTGGGGACGATTCACGGAGCTGCTGATAAACGGGATACGGGTTTGCGCTCATCTCCGGACCGAAGAGTCGCCCGGGAAGTTCCGAATTCACGTTGAAAGAGGCCATGGCGCACGGTCGTAGAACGAAGCACGATCCAATGCAAACCGATGTGGGGAATGTCCGTTTATTGTAACATCAGAAACATGACCCATCGTCCCGGGCCTCGCGCAATCTTCAGGGTGCCGGACTTCATTCTTACGGGATTCGGCGATGGCTGACGGGCGACGCTGAAGGTCGGTGAGGAAATGATTCGTCGCAACGGGGGCAACAGAGACAGAAAGCGCCAGGGTGCAGAACCAGTCAATCGGAGTCATGCTCCGCGAAGCCGCAGTTCCGGATTGTGCTCGACGAAGCGGGCGCTGGCATTTGTGAAATCACGCGCCACGGTGACAGCCTTCAACGCCATGTTTTTCGACTACCACGCGCCCCACCATCGGCCGTCGCTCCACAAACGCTGCTCGCGATGCGTCCGAAGCGAAACGGAAGAATGCAATCTGCGCCATGAGCGATGATCCTCAGACCGGAAACCACGAACCGGAACACACCCTCGATGAATGGCGCGCGCTGGTTGAGAATCTGCGCGCGGACATTGTGAATCTCGAACGCCAGAACCGAATCCTGCGGGAAGATGGCGCCCGGCAAAGAACCAAACTGGGAAATATTGAGAACGAGGTCGCGACGGCTCACGCCGCCGATCGACGGCTGGCGGAATTCGTGCAGGGGATGAACGAAGCGAACTTTACGGTCGATCGCGATTGGAATCTGCTCTTTGTCAATGAACGCTGGCGGTCCCGCTTCGGGCTGGAGCCTTCCGAGATGGTCGGCCGGAAACTGTGGGACGTTTTTCCCCACCTGAATGTCATCGGGGTGGAAGCCCATTACCGAAAAGTGATGGAGACACGGAAACCGGCGAATTTCGAAGTTCGATCGCCGCTTTTGAACCGCTGGGTGGACGTGCATCTATTTCCCACCGGCGAAGGGTTGGCGGCCTATGTCATCGATATCGACGAACGCAAGAGGGCGGAGGAAACCCTACGAGAGAGTCAGCTCCGGCTTGAAGAGGCGCTCAAAACTGCGGAAGCGGCCAGCCGGGCCAAGGACGATTTCGTGGCCGCGCTGAGCCATGAATTGCGCACGCCACTGACTCCCATTCTCACGGGCGCCGCGCTCCTGGCCAATGATCCGCGGCTGCCCGATGACGCCCGCGCGGATGCGGAAATGATTCGTCGGAACGTGACGCTCGAGGCGCGGCTCATCGATGATTTGCTCGACCTCACGCGCATCGTGCGCGGCAATCTGGAGTTGAAGCGGCGGCGCGTGGACTTGAGCGATATCATCCGCGAGGCGATCGAAGTTTGCTCGCCCCGTATCGAGGCACGGCGGCATCAGTTGTCGATCGATCTCGAGCCGCGCGTTCATTGGGTCAATGCCGATCCGGTTCGTCTCGAACAGGTTTTTTGGAATGTCCTGCAGAACGCAATCAAGTTCACGCCCGCCTTTGGCATGATCACCATTCGCGCCGCGAAGACCGCGGACGAACGCTCGGTCGTGTGCGAAATCACGGACTCCGGAATCGGAATTCCGAACGATCAGCTCGATCGAATTTTCAGCGCCTTCGAGCAGGGAAAGCGACCGGGTGGAATTCAGTTTGGTGGTCTGGGACTCGGCCTGGCCATTGGCAAAACGCTGGTGGAAATGCATGGCGGCGCGATCGAAGCGGAGAGCCGCGGCACCAATCACGGCGCGCTTTTTCGGATCACGCTGCCCCTGGCGGGACCTGAACCTGCCGCCACCGACACGAATACCGGCCGTTCGCCGGCGGAGACTCAACCTTCGGCGCAGCTGCGCATCCTCCTCGTCGAAGATCATGCCGATACGGCCAACGTGTTGCGCCGTCTTCTGACCAAGGATGGCCATTCCGTGCGCATCGCCGAGAGCGTCGCGGCCGGACTCGCCTATATCGAACTCGAGTCCTACGATATCATCATTAGCGACCTCGGATTGCCGGACGGCAATGGCACGGAATTGATGACCGCGGCCCTCAAGCGCCAGACCGGAATCAAGGGCATCGCCATGAGCGGGTTCGGCATGGAGGAGGACATCGAAGCCTCGTTGGCCGCCGGATTTTCCCAGCATCTGGTCAAACCCGTGGACATGGATATCCTGCGCGGCCTCGTGATCGAACTCTTCAGCTCACAACGATGAAAATCCACTCCGTGCAACTCGATGCTGCCTGGGAGGATAAAGCGGCGAATTTCGCCCGCGTGGAGATTCTGCTCGAGCAGCGCCCGCCCGCCCCTGGATCGCTGGTGATTCTTCCGGAAATGTTTTCGACGGGGTTTTCCATGAACCTGGCCGTGACGTGTCAGACCCCGGACCTCGGGGACGAAAAGTTTCTTTCCGGCATCGCGCGCCAGCATCGCTGCCACGTCCTGGGCGGTGTCGTCAGCGCCGGTGAAAATGGCCGGGGGCGCAACCAAGCAGTGGCGTTTGACCCGGACGGTAACCTGGTCGCCCGCTACACCAAAATTCATCCGTTCCGCCGCGCGGGAGAAACGGACAGCCACGACGCCGGCTCCGACATCGTGACCTTTCGCATGGAGGATTTCGTCGTGGCCCCGTTCGTTTGCTACGATTTGCGGTTCCCGGAAATCTTTCGTGCCGCGGCGAAACGGGGTGCGAATTTGTTTTGTGTGATCGCACTCTGGCCGGTCTCGAGGCAACAGCATTGGCTGACTCTATTGGCCGCGCGTGCGATCGAAAACCAGGCCTGCGTGGTGGGGGTGAATCGCGTCGGCAATGATCCGCGCTTTTCCTATGCCGGACGCAGCGTGGTGGTGAACGCGCAGGGTATTGTCGTGGCGGACGCCGGCGAACAGGAAGGGATTCTTTCCGCGGAGATCGACGCGGCAGGTGTCACGGCCTGGCGCGAGGAATTTCCGGCTCTGAGCGACGCGCACTGGCACGATCACGAAGCGTAACGCGGCAACGGGCTTGCCGCTCAGGCGATGGTGCGCCAGAACGGGCGCATGAATCCCCTCAGACTCATCGCGCTTTTTCTCCTGCTCGTCGTTGCTGTCCGCGCCGCGCCCGAGGCCTTTGAAGTCAGCGAACCGCGCAAGGGCGAACTGCCGGGAGGGAAGGAGGCGGATGGAATCATCGGTGATCTCATTTTGCGCAACGACAAGGTCGAGGCGGTGATTTCCGGAAATCTGCCGCTGCGCCGCGCCAACATGAGCACCTTCTACGGCGGCACGGGCATCACCCCAGGATGTCTTTACGATCTCACGCTCCGCGGAGCGAATAACGATCAACTTACCGTTTTCTGCCCCACCGCTCAGCAGGGCGCAGTCTCTTGGGTGCGCGTGATCAAGGATGGCAGTGACGGGGAGGCCGTGATCGAAACGGTGGTCACCGGACCGAGCAACAAAGGTCTCGAAGTGAAGCATGAGTATCGGCTCAAAGACGGATGGCAAGGGGTGAGCATTGCGACGACGCTGCGCAATCAGTCGGCGGCCGCGGTGAAACATTCCACCACCGATCGCTGGACGAATTTCAAACGCACGGGTACCGCTTTCGGCATTCTGTGGGCGGACGCCATCGATCCCGCAGACCGTGCCGGTTACGCGCACGGAGTGACGGCGAACGCGAATAACATTACGCCGGGCCAGGCAGTTGAAGTGCCGCCAGGTGGTGAAATCTCGTTCACCCGCTTTCTGGCGGTGGGCTCGTCTCCGGCCCAGGCTTTCGGCGTGGTGGCCGCCCAACGAGGTGACGTCGGAACGATCGCCGGGCGCGTGATCGAAAAATCGGGCGCCCCCGTGCTCAGCGCGCAGGTGGCGGTTCGCGCCGTCGGGGATGTTGGTCGCACCGTCGGATTCGCTTATCCGGATGCGACGGGCGCGTTCGAGATCAGCGCACCGCCGGGCGAGTATGAACTCACCTTCGAGGATTTGGGACGCTCACCGCATGTGCAAAAGCTGACGGTTACGGCAGGTGGAAAAGCGGAAGCCTCCGCCGAGATGCCGCCTGCGACGGCGATTGAATTCGACGTCCAGGATGAATTGGGGCGCTCGATTCCGTGCAAGGCCCAATTTCTCGCGCTCGAGGGCACGGAGAAAGTGAACCTCGGTCCCGACAACCGCGCCCATGGTTGCCTTGACCAATGGTTTTCCGAAACCGGCAAATTTCGCGTGCAGCTACCCCCGGGAAAATACCGTGTGATCGTCACGCACGGCATCGAGTACTCTCATCTCGAACAGGAAATGACGCTGGCCGCCGGCCAAGCTGCAGCTTTCGCGGGAACGCTGAAGCGGTTGGTGGACACCACGGGCTGGGTGAGCGCGGATTATCACAACCACTCAACACCGAGCGGCGACAACACCTGCGGCACCGATGATCGGATCATCAATCTCGCCGCCGAGCAGGTCGAATTCGCACCCACCACCGAGCACAATCGTCTTTACGACTGGCGTCCCCATATCGAGCGGCTCGGCCTTTCCGCGTACGTCCAAACCGTACCAGGCATCGAACTGACCGGCACCGGCGCGCACTTGAATTCCTTTCCCTTCAAGCCCCAGCCCTTTCAGCAGGACAACGGGGCTCCGGTTTGGAATCCAGACCCGCGGATCAGCGCCATCACCTTGCGCGATTGGCAGGGCGCGGAGGCAGATCGCTGGGTCCAGATCAACCATCCCGACATGGTCAATGACTTCATCGATCGCAATGATGACGGCATCGCGGACGGCGGCTTTCACGGCCTGGCGACGCTAATCGATGGCGTCGAAACGCAGAACTATTCCGACAGCGCCCTGCTTGGGGGGCAGCCATTTCGGATTACCAAGGACAGTCTGGGCAAGGAGAGCGTCACCTACCTTCGCGAATTCATCTGGCTGCAAATGCTCAATCGCGGACATCGCTACGCGGCCATGGCAGTGTGCGACGCCCATAGCGTGTGGGGAAACGGCGTCGGCGGTTGGCGCATGTATATGCCGAGCAAGACGGACGACCCGGCCAAAATCGACTGGCGCGAAAACAGCCGTCACGCCAAGGCTGGCCACTCGATATTGACGACGGGGCCATTCCTCACGGTGAGAACCGAAGATGGCACGGGACCGGGCGGGACCGTGCGCGCGGGCGGCTCGGTGACCCTGCAAATTAAAGTGCAGTGCACGGACTGGATAGACATCGATCGCGTGCAAATCCTCGTCAACGGGCAGCCCCGCCCTGATCTAAATTTCACCCGCGCTTCGCACCCGCAATGGTTCGGAAACGGCGTCACCAAATTCGACCGGCAGGTGAAAGTGACTCTGGGCGAAGACGCCCATCTCATCGTCGTGGCGGCGGGCGAAAAGAGCGACCTGTCGATCGGTTACGGCACCAGCACCCAGGGAAAGATTCACCCGTTTGCCTATCACAATCCGATCTTCGTGGATGTTGATGGAAGCGGATTCACGCCGAATGGTGACACCCTCGGATATCCCCTGCCCGTCAAAGGCATCAGCGTCGAAGAGGCCAAGCGAATCCTCCAGCGACCCTGAGTCAGTCGATGGCGGCTGACATTTCTTCCGCCCGGCAATCAGGATGCGACGTCCGCTAATGTCGGCTGGATTCGCGGGCGCGGTCCATTTCGATAAGTTTGCGGAGCCATGCAAGATTCGGCCGAACCGCCTGGGATCTCGGCGTCGTGGACGCGTCGAAGCGATGGAAAAATCGCTCCAAGGCTATGTTGATGCCCAGCAACCGTCCGTCGGACGTGAGGAGCGGCCCGCCGCTATCGCCGGTATGCAAGGGTGCGGTGTGCCGAATCATCTGCCACGTCAGATCCCCTCGCCTTTCGGGGGAGATCCGGGCGATGTCACCCCCGATTGCCACCATGGTAGTTTGATAGACTTTTGCATCGTCAAACATCGAGTCGAAACCAACTCCGATGACCGCATCGCCGGGCTCAAAATCACCGGCCCATGCAAATACGGAAGCATGAGCCGACGGCGCGTGGAGAAGGGCCAGATCCAGGCGCCCGAAAGATGCGTTCCCCTGCCACACGATTCGCGCCGGGCAGGAGCGGGTTCGGCCATCTGCGGTCGGCACCAGCAAATAGGCGGGACCCTCGGCCAGGCAATGCGCAGCCGTCAGAAAATAGCCGCGACGATCGATGGCTGTGGCCGAACCGAACCGAATTTCGTCTTCGCTCTTGACCTCGTATTGATCGGGTTGGTGTCGCCAATTCTTGACCGCGATGTGGGGGCCGGCGATCACGAGCGCCGTTCGTCGCACGACGAAATCTCGAACCGGTGTGCCATCAATTTTCAAACTTTCGTACGCCGAAAACGAGTCCGCCCGCTCGCGCAACGTCGCCTGATGCGCGGTGCAGCCGAAAAGCAGCAGCCCAATGGCGGCGCAAACGCCGGAAGCGGTCAGGAATGATTTCATCTGCGGTTTCAAACAGCCGGGCGATCTCTCACGGAACGCTAACGTAGGCGCGGCTTCACCGCCTTGAACGCGGCGGTTCGGACGAGACACCACGCTGGCTCCGCTGAATCATCGGTGCAAACCCAGCCCCGTGCAGCGTTCACCGCTCCCGCCAACGGTAAACGAGCACGCTAGTATTTTGGCGATCAGGCATGGAGTGATCTCTTTCGCGATTCTGCGGCGAAGGAGATCTACTATTGACCGCCGGATGGAGCAGTCGCCGGTTTGAAGCTTTCGAGCTTGGCGATGAATGCCTCAGGGCCACCCTCCATGTAACCGACTTGTTTGCCGAGTTCCTTGCCGTCCTTATCCACCAGCACAAACGTTGGGTAACCGTTGGCGCCAAACTGCTTCTTAAGTTCCGCGTTTTGTTTCTTAACCTCGTCGCTCAACTGCTTCTTCCTCGGGAAATCCACTTCGACGAGCACCAGATTCTTCGACGCGTATTCACGGAAATCCGGTTTACTGAGCGTTTCCTTGACCATTTTCACGCACCAGCCGCACCAGTCCGACCCGGTGAAGTCGAGGAGAACGCTTTTGTTTTCGGCTTTAGCCAGCGCAAGCGCCTGTTGATAATCCGTCCGCCACGGACTGGCAGCTTCTTCGGCAACGGCCGGTGCACCAAAGGCGAATGCGAGGACCAAGGTCGCGATATGCTTCAAGCAGAGAGAGGATGCTGTTTTCATGAGGACACGAGTAAGCCTCAGCACTCGAGATTCAACCAGTGCAAACCGTCGGTGGGGAGCAAGACACTCCCTCCGGCAACTTCTGCGAAAATCGCACGACAAACTGCTCCACGGGTTCCGTCATCGATGATTTGTACGTTCGAGATCCGGGAAACGGTATCGCGCTTATGGGCTACTTCGAGGTGGGTCGGACGGGTGCTGAAACCTGCGTTTTTCGTGATTTCCAAAGGCGCGCACTGTGGCGTAATGTCCTCGCTACGAACCCGGTTTCGTCCATTCCTATACGCGTCATGAATCCGAAAGCAGCCCAGCAACAAAAAGCGAAGAAGTCCGTCGCCTCGGAAAAAGCGGTCGGACCAAATGGTGCCATCGACGAGAGCGGAAACGTCGATCGCATTCGCAACATCCTCTTCGGCTCGCAAATGCGGGATTACGACGGGCGGTTCCAAAAGCTCGAGGAACGGCTGGTGCAAGATGCGGCGGCCTTGCGGAGCGATGTGCAAAAACGGCTGGATGCAATCGAGAGCTTCATGAAGGGCGAGGTCGAATCGATGACCAACCGGGTCCGGACGGAGAACGTCGAGCGGGTTAGTGCCTTCGAGCGAATCGCACGGGAACTGGCCGAAGTAGCCAAAGAACTCGACCTTAAGCTGCGCAATCTCGATGAGCAGACAGCCAAGGATATTCGCGAACTGCGGCAGCAGGGGCTTGATCAATCCAAGGCGCTGAGCACGGAGATCAAGTCAGCGCACGACCAGCTCAAGGGCAGCCTCGATCGCGAGTCCGACGAGATCCGTCAGGCGATGACCGGACGCGAGGCGCTGGCGGAGATGCTCCAGGAAGTGGCGCTGCGGCTGAAAAACGAATTCCGCGTGCCGGGCGCCTGATACATTTCTCCCGCTGACCGGTGGACGATTTCGATGAACTCCGCCGGCTCCTGCTGGGCCGGGAGCAGGATGAACTCCGGGAGTTGCGCGAGCATCTCGAGGATGCCGAGCGGCAGACTCGCGAGCTTTCGCGCATCTTACCCGAAGCGGTAAAGCTTAGTCGCGAGGGCGGGGAAGATCTGACGCGGGCGCTGCGGCCTTCGGTGGAAAGTTCGATCCAGGAAACAATCGAGAAAAAGCCGCAGGCCTTCGTGGACGTTTTCTTTCCGCTCATCGGCCCTATCGTGCGCCGATCCATCGCCGAGGCGTTGCGCGGGTTGATCCAGTCCCTGAATCAAACCCTCGAACATACGTTTTCATGGCAGGGGTTGAAGTGGCGCTGGGAAGCCTGGCGCACGGGCCGGAGCTTTGCTGAAGTGGTCATGCTACGCAGCCTGGTCTATCGGGTCGAACAGGTCTTTTTGTTTCACCGCGAAACCAGCATGTCGCTCCTCCACGTGGCTGCCGACGCCACCGTAGCAAAGGATTCGGATATGATCGCCGGCATGCTCAGCGCGATTCAGGATTTCGCGCGCGATGCCTTCGACGTTGGAGATAGCGAGGCGCTCGAGGAGACGCGGATCGGGGAATTGAATGTCTGGATTGCCCTCGGTCGTCATGCATATTTGGCCGCCGTCATTCGTGGCAACCCGCCGCGCTCGCTCCGCCTCGTGCTGGAGGAGGCCATCGAAAGCGTGCACCTGCAGCGCGGTGCCGAACTCAAGGATTTTCAGGGCGACGCATCGGTGTTCGAGCCCTTGCGGCCGGACCTCGAAGCCTGTCTGCAGGCGCAATTTCGGAAATCCGAGGGCGCATCACCCCGGCACACGCGAGCGTGGATTGCGCTGGCCGGCGCCGCCGCCGTGATCGGTTGTGGGCTGCTCGTGGCGTGGCGCCATGAATCGCGCTGGCGCGATCTCATCCGGCGATTGCAGGCGGAACCCGGCCTCGCCGTGACAAGCGCGCATCGGAATTGGTTCTCCACACCGCGGATCTCCGGCCTTCGCGATCCGCTGGCGGCTGATCCGGCATTCATCGCGAGAGAAGCCGGCGTCGCGGACCCGCAATTTGAATGGAAGGAATACCTGGCGCTCGATCCCACGAGCATTCGCCGACGGTTCGCGCAACGGTTCGGATTGCCGGATGGCGCTCAAATCGCGATCGAGGATGGCGCTGTCGAACTCGGTGGCTCAGCACCGTACGAATGGGTCGAGCGCGTGCGAAGCGAGGCGAAGTTGGTGCCCGGCATTGCGGACGTGAAGGAACGGGATCTGACCCTCACTTACGATCCGGGTCTGGCCTTGGCACGTTTCACCGCCGCACATCCACCCCCAGCCGGTCTCGAAGCGAGAGTCGAGGATGGAACCCTCGTCCTTACGGGGAGCGCGCCCTACGAATGGATCGCTCCAGTGCGGGACTCCGCAACGCGCCTGCCGGGAATCACCGCCATCTCCGAAGAAAATCTGGCGCGTCACGTTCGATCCCGCCCTCGTCCTGCGCCGATTCGAGGACCGTTTCGGTCTACCCGATTCCGTAAACGCTGCCGTCGGGGATGGCACGCTCGCGCTCTCGGGCGAAGCCGCCCACGGTTGGCTGGCGCGCGTCCGATGCGGGCGCCAAGGGGATTGCCGGGATTTCCGCGATCGACGAACGAAACCTGACCGACCTCGATCAGCGAGCATTTACCCAGTCAAAGTCCATCATCGAAAGTGCGTTTATCTATTTCCTGACCAACAAAGATCAATTTGCCACGGAAGGTTTCGCGGCGCTTTCCCGGCTGCCGGAGGAAATCCGGACCTGCCTTCAGGCCGGCGAGCGGCTGGGAGTCGAGGCGCATTTCGAGGTACGCGGATACGCTGATGGCGTCGGTGACGAAGAGAAGAACCGCGACCTCAGTCAGCGCCGCGCCGATGCGGTCCGCGATTTTCTCGTCTCGTGCGGGCTGAACGCGGAGTTGTTTCAAACCGCACGGAATTGGCGAATCCGCCGGCGACAACACCGGAAAATGCGCCCCTGGCAGAACAAGCCGATCGGCGGGTTGCATTTCGCGTGATCACCCAGCCAATATCCGCTCGTCCATGATCCAGAAAAAAGTCTGCATGCTCGGGACCTCGGGCGTCGGCAAAACCAGCCTCGTCTCGCAATTCGTGCACAGTCTGTTTTCGGAGAAATATCTCACCACCGTTGGGGTGAAGATCGACAAAAAGAACGTGAACGTCGAGGGCCAGGAAGTCATGCTCATGATCTGGGATCTCGCGGGCGATGATGATTTTCAGCGGCTGCAAATGTCCTATCTTCGCGGCACGAGCGCCTATCTGCTGGTCGCGGACGGGACGCGACGAATCACGCTGGAGCAGGCACTCGACATCCAGACACGAGTGATGAGGCATGCGCCGGTCCCGTGCCGTTCGTGTTGGCGCTGAACAAAGCGGATCTGGCGTCGACAGATGGGAAATTGACGAGGCCACGGAATCGAAGGACTGACTGCGACAAGCGATGGACAACATCCGGACCAGTGCGAAAGAAGGCGCCGGGCGTGGAAAAGTGTTTCGCCGACGCTGGCCCGCTGATGACTCTTGAACGCCGCCACTTAGCTGATGACGTGACTGGAGCAAACCTCGCCATTCGACTCGCCCGCCATGCCGTCTGCAAGCGCTCGGCTTCGTGTCTTTAGTCGTGAAGCCATCCGGCGCTTTCCGGCTGAGCGGAGGCGCCAGCATGGCTGCGGAATTGTGGCCGCGGACTGTGCACCGGGAGCGTCTTGCGCCCTCGGAAGTGCTCGCCTTTTCTCGAAAACTTCCTGATCGACGCCGAGGAATGCTGGGCGCAGGCGGAACGAAAAGCGCGCCGGCTCCGGACCGTGGGTGGAGCAGGACGGCCAGGGCGAATAGCGTGCAGTTGGAGGCGACCGGCGCTAACTGTCGAGGGCAAACCTCTGCTGGTCGGAGCGTCTCGGCGACGCTTTTGAGGCAAAGAAATCAATGCTGCAGAAAGCCCGTGAAACGGTGATCGCCTATCAGCGGCTCAATTCCGAGATGCAGAAAAAGGAGATTTTGCTGCACTGCGTTTCGGATGAGATTTGACGCGCGACGCTGGCGAACATCGTGACTTCGCTGCGGCTCCTCGAGCTGGAAAGTCGACTCCTCGCAAAGCCGGCAATTGCTCGGCCTGGCCTCGCGTGCGACCGAAGAGCAACAGGCGCTGATCCGCAAGGTGCTGACTGTCTTTGCCGCGGAAGTAAGCGGACTGTTCGGACACGATGTCCGGAGGGCAACGATGACGCGGAAATTGTTCGTCCGCGATGGAAAAGGCGGTGGAGCCACAGTTCGCAAATAGAAGAAATGGTCGCTCATCGCCTAACGAGTCCGGCGGCGCCGGCGGCGAGGTGCGGTGCCGCTGCATTCGCGAGCATCTGGAGCGCGTCGTGGCCAACTTGATCGAGAACGCGATCGAGCAAATTCCTGGCGGCGGCGGCGAGATCGTCCATCCTGGTGCGATGATCGAAGGGGAGCTCGACGAGTCGTGATCGTCGAGGACAATGGAGCGGAACTTCTCGCCGGATGCGTGCGGAGCGATCTGTTTTCCCAAGTTCGAGCCGACTAGTCGCGCTGGCACCCACGCGCCATGCTGCGACTGCATTATTGCCGGATGATGTCGAGAGTTGCGGGGGCGAAATCGGCGGCCGGCCGCGGACCGCGCGGCGGCAATCGTTTCTGGATTCGTGTACCCCGATGAATCGCTGAAATGAAGACGATCGTCCTGATCGACAACGACGCGCTGCTCGCGGGCCCTGCTTTCGCAGATGTTTTCGGGCCAAGGCTGGCGCGTTCTGGAAGCGGATAACGGCGAGGCGGGTTTCGAACTCGTCCTGAAGCATAAGCCGGCGGCGGTGTTTGGCTGACCTGCGCACTGCCGAAACGAAACGGTTTCAAAGTCTGCCGCCCATCCGCGAGGAGGCCGGGGGTGAGCAACACCCGCGTCATTCTGACAGCCGTGAGTCGATTCGCCAATGATCGCGACAGTGCGCTGGCAGCCGGCGCGGACGATTATTTGGTCAAAGCCAATCGAGCCTGCGGATTTCCGCCACGTCCTGGAGAAGTGCACCGAAGCCGAGCCAAGGAAATACGCCGTCGACGGCGAAAAAACCGGCGGCACCAGGTCCCGTGGCCGGTCCAACCGCAGTTCGATTTTGGGGCGTGCGCGGTTCAATTCCCACCCCGGCGACGAGACTGGGGGCATGGGAGGCAAACATCGTGCGTCGAGGTGCGGGTGGGCAATCAAGTCATCATTCTCGATGCGGGCTCGGGTATTCGGAGACTTGGGCAAGCGCTCATGCAGCGAATTCCGCGGCACCCGCTGAACATCACGCTGCTGGTGACGCACACGCATTGGGACCACATCCAGGGGTTCCCGTTTTTCCTGCCCGCCTACACTCCGCGAAGTCAATAGTTCGCATCCTCGGTTACGAAGGCGCGGTCCATGGATTGCGCGGGGCGTTGTTCGAGCAAATGCAAAGCGCCTTTTTCCCCGTCGGCCTGCACCAGATGGCGAGTCACGTAACCTTCGACGAACTGGCTGATATGGAGATTCATCTCGGTTCGGCGTCAAGGTGCGGTCGATCTATCGCGAATCACCCGGGCATTTGCCTCGGCTATCGTTTAAGCACACCGGCTGGCGACATCTTGTATATGCCAGATCACGAGACGTATGAACGCAGCGAGATCGAACGGCAAAGGCTGCCGGCGAAAACATTCCCGGACCGGTTTGGAATCACGCCCGAGAACAGGATGAAAAGGTGATCGAATTCATCCGCGGCGCCGACGTCGTATATCGCCGATTCGCAATAAGACTTCGCCGAATATGCGACCCGCCGTCGGCTGGGGACATACCTGCGCGGACGACACCGTCGCGATGGCGATCCGCGCCGGTGTGCGCCAGTTGTTTCTCTTTCATCACGATCCGGATCATACGGATGATGTGATCGCCGCGATGGTGGCGCGCGCGGAGGCGCAGGTGAAAGCGGCGGGCAGTCCGCTCGTGGTGACAGCGGCCCGCGAAGGTCTCGAAGTGGTTCTCCAAAACCCGGTTCCTGGCGTCTCGTCTGCGAGTTGTTGAACTCGGAGATGCTCAAATGAACGAACAAAGCGACGATCCGCGGGTTCAGGGAGTGCGCCGCCTTTACAAGCGACTCGCCGCGGAGCCGCGAGTCAGTGCGACCACGATCCAGACCGTCGGAAGCAAGGGTTACGCTGGATTTGCCATCGCTGTGGTCAATTCGGAGTAAGGGTCGCAGAGCACACGAAATGCCGGACGAATCCGCGCGGCTTGCCGCCTTACCGTCCGATCATGATTTGAAATCCCGCTGCTGAAAGCGGACGGCGGCGATGACGACGAAGGTCGCATTCACGGCCATGAGGTAGGTGTAATCGGAAATGATGGTGGGCCACGGGATGCGGCCGATGAAGACGTTCGTCCACGAATCCATATTGTTTGTGATGAACCATTCCTTGATCTCAGAAAAATACGGCAGGTGGTAGAGAATGAAGTCCACGATGAAAACCGACAGGCTGATAATTGTGGCGGCGGCCGGCTTCATGTTGAAACACGAGAGCGTGAACGCGAGCGTGGTGATGCTGAGGAAACTCAGAGAGTAAAAGAAGATCGCACCCGCGTATCTGGCCAGGCCTTCGCCGAAATCGAAAAGAGCAAAGATCCTTTGTTCGGGTGCCATGACGAACAATCCGCCCGTGCCATACCGCAGGAGGCCCACGATGAGCGCGCTCGTGCCGATGAAGAAGATGAGGGCAAAGGTGTAGATGATGCACGCGCAATACTTCAACACGAGGAGGCGAATTCGCGAAACAGGACGGCAAAGCGTCATACGCATGGTGCCGTCCTCGACCTCCTTGGCCACGACATCGCCGCCGACCAAGGCCACGTAAAGCATGGTCAGGATGAATGTGACCATGACCATAATGAGCGCCAGCGTGAGGCCGGAGAAATAGGTATCGCCGAGGCCGCCAAAGCGTTCAATCGTGTTTCTGAATCCAAGCTGAACCTTCGGAATCTGGAAAAGCAGCAGGACGAGGATTTCGAGGGCCAGGTAAGCCCCAAAGCCGATGTAAGTGCGCTTGCGGGCGAACATTTTCGAGAGTTCGCCCCGGAGTTGGAGAAGGAAAAAGCTCATGAATGTTCGGCGGGCGCCCCTTCCATCGGATGACTCAGCTCGAGATAGATCTGCTCGAGACTGCGCCGCTGCGGTTCGACAGCATTGATCCGCACTCCGGCAGCCACGAAGGCAGGGATGAGGTCGGCGATTTCCCGGTGCTCGGGCAGGGTCACAATTCCGCCGTCTTCGATCCGTCCGCCACCTTCGCGTGCGAGCACCGCACGGACAGCATCCCAATCATTGACTTCGAGACGGACGCGGCATCGTTCGTCCGCCACCTCACCCCAGCGTCCGTCGAAGAGCTTCACGCCTTTCTTCAAAACAACCACGCGGTCGCAGAGCTGCTCGACCTCGGCAAGCAGATGTGAGCAAAAGAGAACCGTGATGCCGCGCTCGCGATTGAGTTGTTTGATCAGTCCGCGCATTTCATGGATGCCCTCGGGATCGAGGCCATTGGTCGGTTCGTCGAGGAGCAGGACTTCACTGGCCGGCAGGAGCGCCTGCGCCAAACCAAGCCGCTGGCGCATGCCCTGACTGTAGGTGCCCACCTTGTCCTGAATCCGCGCACCGAGATTGACAATTTCCACCGCCTCTTCGATCTGCGCCCGCGGCACGCGCGCACTGTAGCTGGTGTAGATTTCGAGGTTTCGCCAGCCGCTCATGTATTCATAAAAGCGCGGGGCCTCAAAAATCGCGCCCGTCTTCTCGAGAGCCAGCGCTCGCTCGCGTTGGACGGAATAGCCATTGATGAAGGCTTCGCCGTGATCCGGTGCCACCTGACCGAGCAGAACGCCGAGGGTCGTGCTCTTGCCCGCACCGTTGTGCCCGAGCAGGCCGAGAATTTCGCCTTTGTGAACCTCGAAACTGAGGGGATGGACCGCAGGTTTTCCGCGAAAGGATTTCGAAACGTTGTCGATGCGGATCATGGCGGCGGGAGGGTGAGCGGGAGGGTGTTCAAGACTCAACGTCCAATTTCCACCGGACAAGAATCGACCGTCGCTCAAAACGAGCCAAAGACCATGTAGGAAAAGGTGGCCGGACCCGCCTCGCTCGAAGTCGTCACGAAGAGATACCGCTCACGCCCGGTAAGCGGAAGGATCGTGCTGCCTTCACCGCTCACGAAGTCGGTCGCAAAGATCGGTCCGATCCGATCGAACAACTGCGAATTGTCGGCCTCGGAACCGTGCGACCAGGCAAAATTCAACGCCGGCTCCGAACGACCGTCGGCGTAGGGATTGAAAAGCAGAGCCTCGACGGTGTCGGATCCGTCCGTGACGGAGAGCGTTTCATTAAAGGTGTAAAGCAACGGTGGGGTCGCCTTTCCGAGCGACGGATAAGTCTGTGCGGCGAGATTGAGACCGGTGGCCAGCGGGGCCAACGTATCGGATTGAGAGGTCTCGATCAGGTTCCGGAAGCTATCGTCGGCCGCGAGATCGCTCGCGATCGGATTGACGAGAAAGAAACTATCCGGGCCGCCGGTATCGAGATCGAGCGCGGCATCCACCGCGGCCACCAGCGCCCCGACGATCGCCGTATCCTTTTGCAACGCCTGGTCCGCCTCGACCGAGAATTTCGCGGACAACACGCCGATCGCGTGGGAAGCCGCGCGGGCGACCGCACGAATGAAGTCAGCAGCGTTGTCACGGTAGAGCGTCGGATTGTCCGAAAGAATTTCGTTGAAGGAAATCAAGCCGAGTCGCAATGCCGTTTGCTGCAGATCCGCAAAGGCCGCATAGTGTCCCTCACCCACTTCCGTCGTGCCCTGAATCGCCCGCGAACGTTTGAGCCGCACCTTCATTCTGATCGCGCCGCCGTTCGGTTTGGAAAAGCCGACTTTTCCGCGGACACTCTTCATCAGCGCCACCGAGCCATCATTGCGGTAAAAGAACTTTACCGATTCACCGAGCCGCGCCGAAAAGATCTCGATCGTCGTCACGCCCTTGATGCGCCCGGAGCGCGCGGTGCGAAACGTGGCCAGCGCGCCGAATCGTCCGGCTTCATCGGCGATGACAAAGCGCCGCGTCAGGATCGGATCGAACAGGAAACCCACGTACGGTTCGCTCGAATTCGATGAGGCAGGGACTTCGATCGAGAAACCGAGGATTTCGCCGGCGTCCTCCGCCGTCTTGTCCTGCGCTTCCAAACGCCAGGTTCCATTCGGGTCGATCCCGGCTGGAAAATCAACGCCGACGAAAAGCGCCGGACCATTGGCGAAGGAATGGCCCGCCTCGCGGAGCAAGTGCGTGCTGCCGTCCGGCGCGATCAGAAAGATTTCGAGATCAAACCGAAATCGATGCCGGATGTTGGCGGCGACATTGACGGAGAATACAGCATCCGCTTCACCGCTAACTTCCACCGTCGCGCTAGCGGGCGGCCCGTTGTCCGGAATGGGCACCGGGACGTCTTCAGAAAAGTGCACGGCAGCCCGGAGATCCGGTGCGCTGAGAATAGACAGCGCGAGGCTCAGCAGGCCGGAGCGAACAACGAAAGCGATTGTGGACATGACGCAAACAAGGGAGCGAATGAGAGCCGGGCGCGGATCGAGACCCAACGGATTGATCCGATTCGGACGGAAGCGCAGCGCAGGAATTCAAAGGAACCCTTCATCGCTCAGTGACAAAGCTGATGTCTCGCGAGGTGTGGCCATCGGCGTAGAGGATGTTCACTTTACTCTCCGTGTAGGGGTGGAAACCCGCCTTGTCGGCGATGACCGGAATATGCCCGCGCGCGTCCGTGAGGGCCATGAAGTTCAAACTGCCGACGGCCTGACCGTTGAGCGCTGCGTTCCAGAAGTAACTGGTGCCACTGGCGGCCGCGTACTGCTTGTCCGAGGGGCATGCGAAAGCCTTGGCATCGGTCGCGTAACGATCGAGCACATTGTCGATCACCATCACTTCTTCATCCTTCGAGGTCCGGCCCCCGACCAGAGTCGGCATCAGGTTGTTGTTGTCTCCGAGGTACCCATTTAACGCGACCCCGAGGACCCGCAAATTTGAAGTGCAAGCCGTCGCCCGCGCGCTCTCCGTGCCGCGATTGACCGCCGTAACGACCAGCGTCGCCAAGATCGCCAAAATGGAAATAGCGACCAGCAATTCGAGCAACGTGAAGGCGGAGAAGCGGCTGCCGCCCAGTCGTTTCATCGTCTTCCCCGGATCTTTGTCAGATTAGTCTGCATCTGCTCGATGAGCGGTGAGAGGTCCATTTTCGTCTCAGCGCTCGCCTCGCTGTAAAACGATTTCAAGCCTTCGTTGACGATCTTCCGGGCATTGGCGTCGAGTTCGTCCGGAGCGCCCTCGGGCTGTTCCCGCCCTCCATTCTCGTCCATATCGTTGAGCGCCCGTTCAACAAATTTCTTCCGCTCGTCCGCTGGCATGTTGTTCAGCGCCTCCATCATTTGCGAAAAGCCGGCTGGCAGCGTGGCATCGAGGAAATGGCCCTGTTCCACCGGCGTGAGGGAGCGGAAAAACCGGTCCAGCTTGCGCCCCCCGCGCATGGTACGCCGCTGCTCGTAAGCGAGGGAATTCAATTGTGCGGCCACTTTATCCAGGCGCTGACGACGTTCAGCGGCGGACTGACCCTCGAGGGGGTGAGTTTTGATATATTCCACGATGGATTCCGGCGTCGGCCGCGAGGCGCGGATCCACCAGATGGTGCCCCCGGCAACGAGCCAGATGGCGGCGAGACTGAGAATTGCTTTCGTCCAGGTGGAAGGCATGAGGTGTATTTAGATAATGCAGGGCGGCGATTTGTCATCCGCGCGACCGGCCCCACTCAGGACGGCTGGGACGGAGAGGAAGTTACACTGATCGCAACGTTTATCTGCGGCCTCCGTGGCACTACCCCTGCTTTTTCCCAGCCCATGCTCGTCTATGCCTACCAAGCCCGTGATTCCGCGGGGAAAATGACCTCCGGCGTTCAGGAGGCCATCAACGAAGAGAACGCGATCAATACCCTGATGTCGCGAGGCTTGATGGTACTCTCGATTCAGCAAAAGGCGGGAGGCAAAGTTGCCAGTCCGCGCGGCAAGGTCTCCGAAACCGATCTGGTCCTTTTCACCCGGCAGCTCGCGACCATGGTCGATGCGGGTTTGCCCCTGGTGACCGCGCTGACAGCACTTTACGAACAGGCAGATCCGAAGAAACAGGGCGCTCTGCGCCGTTGCGTCGGCGAAGTGAGCGCCCACGTGCAGGAGGGAAGTTCGTTTGCCGAAGCCATCGCCAAACAACCGCGTGTGTTCAATCGGCTCTACGTGGCAATGGTCCGGGCTGGTGAATCCGGCGGCTTGCTTTCCGACATTCTCGATCGATTGGCCTGCTTCCTCGAAGCCTCTTCGCGGCTGCGCAAGAAAATCAAATCGGCGATGACCTATCCCATCATCGTCATTTGCATCGCCTTTGCCATTACCACTTTCCTCATCGTAAAAGTCGTCCCGGTCTTCGGCGAGATTTTTGCCGACTTCGGCGCGAACCTGCCGGGACCCACTCAATTCCTGCTCGATGTCTCCAATTTCGTGCGCGGGTATTGGTATTTCATCATCGCCGCCTTCGTAAGTGTGTTCTTCGCCTGGGGCGCTTTTCTGCGCAGTGACGGGGGCCGCCGCGCCTGGGATCGATGGAAGCTGAAGCTGCCGATCTTTGGCGCCCTCGTGCACAAAATCTGCATGACGCGCTTCGCCCGCACATTTGCCCAGCTCATCCGCGCTGGTGTGCCGATCCTCGAAGTCATGAGCATTGTCGGTGATACCTCCGGCAATTCGGTCGTGACCGACGCCATTCAATCAGTGGCCAAGGACGTCGAGAAAGGGGATCACCTCGCCAATTCTCTCGCCCGTCAGCCGATCTTTCCTCCGATGCTCGTCCGCATGGTCAATGCCGGTGAAAACACGGGTAAGATCGATACCATGCTCGAAAAGATGGCGGACTTTTGGGATGAGGAAATCGAAGCCATCCTCGACGCGCTCACCTCGCTCATCGAACCCCTCCTCATCTGCGTACTCGGCGTGATCGTCGGCGGCATCGTCATCGCGATGTTCCTGCCGATCTTCAAGCTCAGCGATGTAGTGTCAGGGCATGGATAAGCAGGGCGGCGCCATAAGCGATCCCGGCCAGACAGACGGTCTGCCAGCGAGTTGCCGTACGTGAAACCCAGGCGATCTGATCGCGCAGACAGTAAGGCATGCCGATCCAAAACAGGGCGGCAATGATGTAGGCGAAAACCAGCGACACGAGCAGCAACCGCCCCGTTTCGGGCCGCATCCAGGCCGCTTCCAGCAAGGGCTCAGCAGCAAGTAGGACGCACATTCCCAGTGCGCGCACGGCGAGGAAATCCTCGATGTAACGCCAACCGAGGAAACCGAGCACCGGAATGATGATCAGCAACCGTCCGCGCCAGTTGTCAAATTCGCCGAGATCGATCGTTTTGATCAGCCACCACGACCAAATGGTGGCGACGGCCATCAGCACCAAGCCCCAAAATTGCGAGCGGGGAAAGTCGCGCAACCATGCCTGCACCTGCTCTTTCGAGAGGAAGGCGTAAGTGTGCAGAGCAATGAGAATCAGGCCGACCGCAAGGCAGGCGGTCTTGAGGGAAAGCGAATAGATCATCGAAGAGGCGCGCAAAGGAACGGACCGAGCCCGGTTAAAACAAGTCAAATCCCCGGCCGGTCGCCCGCTCGCGCGGGTGCGACGGGTTGATCAGGCTGCCGGGTAAACTTGCCACCGGCCCGATTTGGATAGACCGGCTTCTTGGGAACGGCGCGCGGTTTGTCATCCAATGACTTGAGGATTTCAGCGACCGCGCGTTCGAGTTGCGGATCTTCGCCGCGGCTCAGGGCGGCCGGGTCATCGATCACTTCAATATCCGGATCAACGCCGTGACCTTCGATGATCCAGTTCCCTTCCCGATCATAAATGCCGAAGGTCGGCACCGTAATGCGCCCGCCATCGATCAACGGAGGTGCCCCGGTCATGCCAATCAAGCCGCCCCAGGTGCGGGTTCCAATGACCGGCCCGAGCTTGTTCTCCCGGAACAGCCAGGGAAAACAATCACCGCCCGAGCCGCTCCAACCATTGGCCAGCATCGCTTTCGGTCCATCGTGAGCGATGGTTGGTGTCTGCCAATCGTGGCCATCGCGGACGCCCCAGTAGTTGGTGACTTTCCGCGCCAGCAGCTCGATGAAGCGATCGGGAATCTGGCCGCCGGAATTCCAGCGCTCATCAATGATCAGACCAGGTTTCATGAATTGCGCGCGAAACTGGCGATAGAGCTGATTCTGACCTTCCTGTTGGGTATCGCGGACATAAATATATCCCACCCGGCCGCCGCTGAGCTTGTCCACACGCAGCCGGTTTTCCTCCATCCACGCGTACTGCCGCAGCCAGTCCTCACTCGCGATCGTATCGACCAGCACGTCACGCGCGCCGTCCATCGTCGGTTTGTCGTTGACCGTTAAAATGACGGTTTGATTGGCGAGGCCCTGAAAGGCTGCCCATGGATCGCGGCTCGAATCCATCGGCGTGCCATTTACCGCCAGAATCCAATCGCCTTCTGAAACCTTCACGCCCGGCGCGAGCAACGGGGAGCGCACGGAGTATTCCCAGGGAGCGACCTGCGGGATGTGGGAGATGCGATAAGCACCTTGTTCGAGCGCAAAGTCACATCCGAGATAACCCACGGAGCGGTTCGAACTGTCTTCCGTATCACCGCCACTGCGGTAGGCGTGCGAAACATTCAGCTCACCGAGCAATTCGCCCAGGATGAAATTGACGTCCCAACGCGTATTGGCCGCATTAATGAGCTTCCCGTAACGCTGGCGCATCATCTGCCAGTCCACGCCGTGGAGATTCGGGTCATAAAAAAAGTCGCGTTCGATGCGCCAGGCGTCATTGAAGAGCTGGTGCCACTCGGCGCGGGGATCGACCGTGAACTCGAGGCCGTCAGTCGAAACACGCTTTTCGAGCTTTTGGTTTTCGCCCGTACCGGTGATGAACCAACTCCCTTTGTTGACGACGAGCAGCTTCTTTCCATCTGCCGAGAGTTCGAGGCCATCGAGATCACCCAGCACGCGCTTTTCTTCCCGTTTTTCGAGGTCGTAGTAAGCCAGAGGACGATCCTTCGAATCGGACCCAACCAGCGGATAGCGCGTGAAATAGATTTTTCCCGGCGTCGCGAATAGGTCCGCGAAATGACCGGTGCCGGGCGGCAGAACGACCGCCCGCTGCTCGAAATCTTCGATATCGATTTCCACCGCCTTCGGCTTTCCGTCCTTCTTCTTTTGATCAGCATCCTTCTTTTGCGCTTCTGCCGTTTCGTCAGGCGCGTCTTTTTTGGCCTCGATGGCCGTCGAACCAGCCGGTGCTGCCGCATCCTCCTCCTTTTTCTTCTCGTCGGCGTCGCCTTTCTTCTCACCTTCGTCCGCGGGCTTGTCCTCTTTCTTCTCCTCGTCCTTTCGATCTTCCGGCGCGGGTTCGACGTCGTTGCGGGCGACCAGGGGCGACGGCACATCCTTGCGCAACGGCACCGCGATGAGGCCTTGCCCGTTGGCATAAATCCATGTCGGTTCATGCTCACTGTAAACGGGGTCAAACCAGCGGTTTGACCGATAGTAGAGATATTTTCCATCCGGATCAAAAACGGGGAGATCATCCTCGAAAAACCCGCTCGTGACCTGATGCCGTTTCCGGTCCTTCGTGTCGTAAAGGACAATGGCCGTCTGTTGGTTCTCGAGGTCACCCGCGAATGCGAACCAGCGACTGTCGGCACTCCAGTTGACGCGAAAATTATCGAGATCACGCTGATACTTCCACAACTCGCGGCTCACGATCTCCGCCTTGCCTTCCCACGGCCGACACAACCACACCTGCATCGCCGAATCGATAAACACAATCTGGTTCGAGTCCGGCGACCAATTGGGCTGGTAGCGGAAGCCCGGCCCCAGTTGCGTCACGACTTTCTCCTCCCCTTTGCCATCGGCCAATCGCACCGTGAGCTCATACTCGCCAGTTCGATCGCTGAAATAGGCGACCCAACGACCGTCCGGCGAGCTGGCAGGATAGCGTTCCGCGACCCCGCTCGAGCGGGTCAGATTGAGCGTCACACCATGTTCGGCCGGCACGCTGAAGATTTCGCCACGCGCCTCGAAAACCACGCGCTGTCCGGTGGGCGAAACCGAGGCCTCCGCAATTTTGTTGCCCACCTGTTCGACGCGCGGGCGCAGCGTCGCCTGATCCGTTACCACCGACACATCGACCGGCGTGGCTTTTTCTTCCTTCAGATCGAGGGTGAAAAGTCGGCCGCCATTTTCATAAATGATCGCATCCGGACCCATGGACGGAAAATGCACGTCGAAGTCGGTGTAGTGCGTCACCTGGCGCGTTTCGTCCGTCTGCGTGTCGTAAACCCAAAGATTGTCCCGAGACAGGGGTCCGCGATCGGAAAGGAAATAAATCTTCGATCCCGCCCACAGCGGCTGGGAATCGTTGGCGGGATCCGGCGCCACTTTCTTCGCGGTTTTCGCGTCGAGATCAAACAGCCACAAATCCGGAGCCATGCCCCCGCGATAGCGTTTCCACGTGGCGAAATCCGTCGTAATCGGCGTGTAGGCGAGTTGTCGTCCGTCCGGTGAAATGGTACCAAATTCACCGTACGGGACGGGCAGTTTTTCGGGCAGGCCACCCTTCGCCGAGACCTTGAAAAACTGTCGCACGCGATTGGAGAAAGTGGTCATCGTCGAGGCAAAGAGCAGCGACTGGCCGTCCGGATACCAACCGAGCAAACGATCCGAATCCCCATGGTGCGTGATACGCAACGGTTCGCCACCGGCGACCGGCATGACGTAGATATCTTCGTTGCCCTCGTAATTTCCCGTGAACGCAAGCCACTGGCCATCAGGTGAAAAGCGCGGAAAAGATTCGGCTCCGCGCGGCGACGAAAGCCGAAAGGCCTCCCCGCCCTGACGCGGCGCGAGCCAAATGTCACCCGCATAGACGAAGGCGACATTTTTCTCGGACAAGGCCGGCATCTGCATGACCCGGGCGTCCAACCGCTCAGCGGCAACGTTTTCGGCGGAGGCGGACTTTGAGACGAGAACGAGTGAAACGAAAATCGCCGCGGTCAAGGATCGGTTCATGAATTGGGGATAAATGGAATGGCGACGTTTGGCGGAGGGGGCCGCAGGGTCGACGATCAGCATTCCACGTTCAAGTGATCAAAGCCATGCCGATCGTGACGAGCCGCCGGCCACGAGCGGCGAAGAGGGCGAGAAGGAACTCACTATCTTCGTGAATCTGGGCGATGATTGCTGATTGACACCACAATCGCTTGTGTTAAACGACGCGCTTTCACCCCGCCAGACACCATATGTATTGTTCGAAATGCGGGAGCCTCGAGGATAAGGTCATTGACTCGCGGCTGTCCAAGGACGGTCGCAGTATTCGGCGTCGCCGCGAATGCCTGAGTTGCGGCTTCCGCTACACCACTTACGAAGAGATCGAACGCTCCGAGCTTCGCGTCCTGAAACGTGACGGTCGCAGCGAGGTCTTCAGTCGAGAGAAGTTGCTCTCCGGCATGGTGAAAGCATGTGAAAAGCGGCCGGTTTCCCACGAAACCCTGGAGCGGACCGGCGAACTCATCACCCAGGAACTCGAACAGGATTTTTCCAAAGAGATACCCTCTCACGTAGTGGGCGCGAAAGTGATGGAAAAGCTGCACGAACTCGATGAAGTGGCCTATGTCCGGTATGCTTCCGTGTATCGGAGCTTCCAGGATATCGGCGAATTCATCGACGAGATCCAAATGCTCGGCAAACGCCACAAACGTTCGGCCCTGCAGCCGGAGCTTTTCAAATGATCGCACTACCCAATGATCTGCCCCTCGTCCGGCTCGAAGACGGCGATTGCCTCGCATTCGAGCGCGACTGGCTCACCCGCTCGCTGATTTCCGCCGCGCGCAAGGCGGGCTACAAACATTGGTGGCTTTCCGAGCACGTGGCCCAAAGCGTCGCCGAGTACTTGCGCAACGAGCACGACCGCCCGGTCGTGGAAGCTGAGCGCCTCGAAAAAGCCGTCCAATCCGTGCTACAGGTCATCGGCTACTCCGACATCGGCCAGTATTTCGCCGTTGGCGTTCCGCTGGTTCGCATCTCGCTGGCCGACCTCGCACGGGAAGCCGATACCGGATTTGAACTCGCCTTCTTTCATGCCCTCGGCGTTCGTCTGCGCGCGGCCCTTGATTCTCGTGCTCCCCATTTTGAGCTCTGCGAACTGGAAAAATGCGTGCGCATCTTGCGGCGACGCAAGTCCTGGAGTCGCGAGTGTGACATTTTGCGCGACGAAATCGTGTTGTTCACGCGCGCGCAAACCGGCACTGCGACTGCTAAACACGATGTGACCCTTTCTCTGAAATGACCATTTTTGAAAAGATCGCTGCCGGCGAGATACCCGCCCAGATCGTTCATGAAGCGGACGATTTCCTGGCGTTTCGCGACAGCAATCCGCAGGCGCCCACACACGTGCTGATCATTCCCCGACGCTGCATTCCGCGGATCGCGGAAGCACAGAGAGATCAGGACGCGATGCTGCTCGGCCAAATGCTCTGCGCCGCCCCGGAGATCGCCGCCAAACTTGGCGTGGCTGAATCCGGCTATCGGCTGGTGATCAATAATGGACGCGACGCGGGCGAATCGGTTCCTCACCTCCACATTCATCTGCTCGGGGGCCGGGCGTTGGAGTGGCCACCGGGGTAATGGCCAGTTTTGCGCCTTACGAACCTCCACAGCGCCGCGTGGTTGTTACCGGCATCGGCGTCATCGCACCAAACGGTTGTGACTTGGAAACGTTTTGGGAAATGTCAGCGGCGGGCGGAGCGCGGCAGGACCGGTAACTTGTTCGACGTCGGCGGTTGTCCTTCGCGGTATCGCCGCTGAGGTACACGATTGGAATCCACTCACCACATGGATGCGAAAACGGCGAAACGGACGGGGCGCTCTCTCCAGTATGCAGTCGCTGCGGCTAAAAAAGCCGTGAACGACGCAAGATTGATATCCCCGGAATCGATCCGGACCGGGTGGGATTGTTGAGGGGACTTCATTAAGCAACATGGAGATCGCCTACAAGGCCCGCCGAGTTCTGGACAGCCGCGGCTTTCGCGCAATTAGGCCATCCACGATGATCCTCGGATACGTTGGCAGCGGGAGTGCGGAAATTGCGTTTCAACTCGGCCTCCAGGGCCATTCGATAACGTGCAGTTCATCGAGTTCGTCCGGCAACGATGCACTCGGATACGCCATGCAGATGATTCAGCACGAGGAAGTGGACATGATGGTCGCTGGTGGCGCCGAAGCCCCTCTCATTGACACAGTATTTTTCGGGTTCGCTCGCGGGCGCGCGATGACCCACTGGGCTGGACCGCCGCATGAAGCGGCCAAACCCTTCGACCAAAGTGGCGACGGTTTTGTAATGGCGGAAGGTAGCGGATTTCTTGTTCTTGAAGAACTCGCGTTTGCGCTCACCCGCGGAGCGCGCATCTATGCGGAGTTGGCCGGTCACGGAAGACACTGCGAAGCGCACCATCCGTTTGCTCCACGTGAGGACGGTTTGGGGGTAACACGGTGCATTCAGAAGGCATTACGCCATGCGCGAATGGATGCCGATGAGATCGACTATGTGAACGTGCACGGCACCGCGAATCCGATGAACGATCTGGCGGAGATTCGAGGGCTCCAAAAACTATTCGGAGCGAGGTCGCCAAGGGTGGCGGTCAGCGGTACTAAGCCAGTCACTGGCCATCCCCTCGCTGCGGCGGGTGCTCTCGAGGCCGCGATCTGCAGCTTGGCTTTGGCGCGGAGTGAGATTCCGCCCACACTCAATTGCCGCAATCCGCATCCCGAGTGCGAGCTGGATCTGGTCCGCGATGTGGCGCGCCCCTATCCGATCAAAACGGCCGCCTGTCTGAATAGCGGACTCGGCGGCAAGAACTCGTGCCTCATTCTGTGCCGGTATCCGCAATGAACTTCCAACCGCACGAGTTTGCCCCCTACATTCCGCTGGCGGGGTGCTTCCTCAATGCGTTCTTCGCCATCTTCGTTTACACGCGGAACACATCGGCGCTGCCCAATCGCATCTATCTCGTGGTGGGCCTGTGCATTGCGATCTGGAACCTCGGATCGTATTTCATGTTCGTGGTTCAAACGGCAGACGAGGCGTTGTTCTGGGCCCGCTTCCTCCACATTGGCTTGATTATTGGGATCGCCGCTTTTTTTCACCTGATGCTGATCATCGCCGACTGCCGAGTCGGTCGATGGATCGTGGCCCTTTACGTCGCCGCGATCGGCATCGCCATCACTGGCCTGACCCCGCTTTTTATCTCGGGTGTGCGCAAATTGAACATCGCTGGCTGGTATGCAATCTCGGGCCCCGCTTACCCTGCTTTTGGATTTCTTCTCACGTTAATGTTTGTCAGCACGTTCCTGCTGGTGCGGCGCCGGCACACCATGCCGCGCCTACAGACGCGCAGGCTAACGCCCCTGATCTTTGCCTCCTTTGCACTCACGCTTTTTGGCTGTAATGACGTATTGCCGATTCTTAGCTTCGACCACTATCCAGGCACTAAAATCGCCGTTTATCCTTGGGGAAGCCTCGCTGCCGTTTTTTACGGCATAGTCGCGGCGTATTCCGTCTTGCAGTTCGAGCTCCTGGATTCACAGGTCGCACTCAGCCGGGCGGCCGCGCATTTCGTCCGATTCGCCTTCCTAGTTTCCATTGCCACCGGGCTCTTGCTGGCGGTGGCAATATTGACTAATTACTTCACCACTGCGTCGTTTTTCCTAGCACTGGCAGTCTTCGTCGTCAGCGGCATCACGGCAACCCTGCTCTTCCCCCGTCTCTTTGGGGGAAAGGGAATCGAGAATCTCGAGCGCCGATTACTCGGGGATCGATTCGAATATCAGGACCGTGTCCGTGTCTTCATCGAGGGCATGCCATGGTATGACAGTCTGGATGCATTACTCGACGATATTGATGACTTGCTCAACCGGGCCTTCAATCTCGAGAGCTATCAGCTGGTCATCCGTGACGAAGCAAATCGAGGCTTCACCTTGGCGCGAGCCCACCCCGGGCAACCACCGCGGCAGGTTTCGGAGCTCGTGGTCCCGTCCGCAACAAATACTCTCTTCACGACAACAGACACCGAGTGGGTCGCCCTGGACGGCGCCTACGCCGTGCCCGGGGGTAAACCACTTGAAACGAAAACCCGCACAGAACTCGCGTCGTTCGGCGCCCAATTTGCGTTTCCCCTTGTCGCGGAAAGTGGACTGGTGGGACTGCTTCTGGTCGGACCCAAGCGCGATGAAAGTCCGTTTACTCGTACGGACCTGACGCTACTGGCGTCGCTCACGAAAAACACAGGACTGATTGCCAATCAGATCCGACTCAAAGATCAGATTTTGCGCGCTCAGGAACTCGAATTACTCGGGCGGATGAGCCGTGGCATGGCCCACGACTTGAATAATCTCCTGACTCCCATTTCGACCTTGCTGCAGCTCGCCAACGAAGACGCGAGCCGGGAGGATCTCGACGAGGAATTGCTGGGGGTTGCGCTGCGCAATCTCAAAACCGTCCGCGCTTATATCAAAGAAGCACTTTTCTTCTCTGAACACGCACGGCCCGACATGCAGCTTTGCCGTCTCGACATGACGGTTCGCCAGGTGGTCGAGCTCGCCCGCGCCAATCAGAACAAGAGTATCAATGTTGTTGCGGAAACCGAACGCGAAGCACTCGCCGAGGTGGACGAGGTGCTCATTGAGCGCCTGTTGACCAACCTGGTATCCAATGCGATCGACGCTTCGCCACCGGGCTCGGAGGTCCGGGTCGTCCTCGAGTTGCTGGCGAAAACCGAGGAAGCACGGGATTGGCTGCGGATCCGCGTCATCGATCAGGGCGAAGGACTCTCCGAGGAAGTCCTCCAGCGCATCCAGACCCCGTACTTCACAACCAAGAACCGAGGTGACGAGCGGCGCGGGTTCGGCTTGGGCCTTGCCATTTGCCGAAAGATCGTGGCACTCCACGCCGGGCATCTCTCTATCAACAGCCGCGTGGGGCATGGCACGACGGTGCAAATCGATTTGCCAAGTCGTCCCAAAAAGCCTGTCTTCAATCCGGCGGTGTCCGCCGCCTGATGCGCACGCTGCTTGTCCTTACTCACCAGCCGACCATGTCGGAAGCCATCGGATCCGTCCTGGATCCGCGGCAGTTTCAGCTGATCGTGAAGGAAACCAGCAGCGCGGCCGAGTTTCTCCTCGGCCGCGGGGCCATTGACGCAACGATCCTCGACGTGGACCTGAAAGGCGCGCGGGCGATTCGCGCCATTGAAGAGCTGATCAGTTATGCACCCGGTTGTCCGATCCTCGTTTATACGGGCGAGCGGCAGTGGCAGTGGGAGGAGGACGCCTATGTGCTGGGCGTCAACCACGTGCTGACCAAACCCGTCCGCGGACGGTTGCTGAATCACCTGCTCAACCGCCTGTTTCCCGTTGAGGAGCCGACGCCGCACCACCCCTTCCGCACCATTGTGGAACCGGCCCGCGCCCCGCAGGGACACGAGGGCGCGCGGACGCTCGAAGCGTTGCGACGGTTCTCGGCGCTGCTCACCCACAGCCTTGATGCCCCGGGCCTGCTCAAGCAATTCCTCCTGCTCCTGCGCGAGGTCATTGGTGTGAACCGCGCCATCATTTTCCTGCGCAAACCCGCCGGCCTGCTGACGGAAGGCCCGCTCTCTCCAGATGACCGCTGGCTGCGCTCCGCCTGCGCCATTGGGCTCGATCAAAGCGTGCTCCAGCATTTCGCGCTCTCACTCGGCGCGGGAATCGGGGGACATCTCCACCGGCAGGGCCGCATTCTGCGCGCTTCGAGTCCAGAGGCTGCCGCCAGTCGCGAAATCGCCAAAGAGTTCCAGCTCGTCGGCGCGCAAATCGCCATCCCGATTCTCGACCGGGAGTCGTTGCTCGGAGTCACCGTATTCGACGAGCGGCTGACAGGCGATCCCTTTACCAACGAAGAGCTCGCCCTGATCTTCCACATGCTCGAGGAAGTCGGCCTGGCGCTGCGCAATTCCTGGTTGCACGACCAGATTGTGAGCAATCGCACCATGATGGCGGATATTCTTGGCCATCTCGGCAGCGGCTGCGTCGTAATTGGTCCGAATCTCAATACGCTCCACGCCAATCAGGCCGCGGCGCGCGTTTTCCTCAAGGACAAGCCCGGCAAAACCCAAATCGAGTTTGCCGATCTTCCGCAACAACTCGGCAGCCTCGCCTTCACCGTCGTCAAAACGGGCGCTCCGGTCCCGGCTTTTAAACATGTCTTTCCGCATTCGCCCGATTCCATCTATCGCCTCGAGATCGTTCCATTCCGCGCCGAGGGTGCGAACGGTGCGAATGCGGCGCTCCTGCTGATCGAGGAAGTGACCGAGCACGAGCGCGCGAAAAAGCTGGAAGTTGAAACTTCGAATCTCCGCCTCATTCGCTCGATGGCCGAACACCTCGCTCATGAGATCGGCAACGCGCTGGTGCCCATTTCAACTCATCAGCAGTTGCTCAAGGAGAACATTTCCGACTCCGAGTTTCAGGAATCTCTCGATCTGGCGCTGGGCGGCGGTGTCAAACGCATCTCCCGCCTCGCCAATCAAATGGTGTTCCTGGCGCAGGAGTGGGAGGTCGATTCGAGCCGGTCCGTTTCCATCAGCGAACTCATCGTCGAAGCCTTCCAGGAGGCGCACACTTATCATCCCGGCAAAAAGCTCGCCAAACTCAGCTTCGCTCAGGAGGTCTCGCCGTATGTCGTCAAAGGCAATCCGAAGGCGCTGCGGCACGCTCTGTCCGAGATCATGCTGAACGCCCTCCAAGCCAGCCCGGACGATCCCACGGTCACCGTTCGGCTCGAAGAATTCGCCGGCCAGGAACCGCAACTCCGCGTAGAAGTCCGCGATAGCGGCAGTGGATTCTCCGCCGAGGTGGCGCAACGCGCACCCGAACCCTTTTTCTCGACGCGCAATGTCGGGCTCGGAATCGGACTCACCGTGTCGCGCCACATCATCGAAAGTCACCGCGGAGCCATGGAAATTCCAGCTTCGGCGCCCGGAGACCACGGCCTGGTTCGCATCTCACTGCCCATCGTTGACGCCACCTCCTGAATTCCCCAACGCTGCGGCGTTGCACCGCGGATCGGAATTCCTACACTCGCGCTCATGAAATTTCTCCTGCGCCCGCTTCCACTGGCCATTCTCATCGTCGCATTGGCAGGTTGTGGAAAGAAGCCTGCCGTCAAGGGCACGGAAAGCGCCGAGTCCAAGCTCCCGCCCGGGGCAGAAATGCCTCCGCCCAGTCCTCCGCCCGGAGGTGATACCGCCCAGTCAGACGCACAGTTTCTGGCCGCCATCGACGCCAAGGCGCCCGGAAAACCCGGTACCGCGGGAGCCGCGCCGGCGCCCGCACCTGAAGAAGGAAAGGCCAATGCCGATTTCGAGGCCTGGTTTAAGAAATACAATCTTGACCTCAATGATCCCAACATGCCGGAGGCAGACCCTGATGGCGACGGTGCCAGCAACGGGGATGAATTCATTGCTAATACGAATCCGCGTGATCCGAATTCCCGGCCCGGTATTCACAAGACGATTCGGCTCAGTGAATACAAGGAAGTGAAACTCCCGGTCATCCTGCGCAAGGTCTCCGGCAATGTTGCCGAGGTGGAACGGCTCGATCAGGGCGGCGGGCAAATGGAGACCGTGCGTCCGGGCGAAACCATTCCCGGCCTTGCGCTCAAAGTTACGCGGGTCGAATCCCGAATCGATACTGACAAACATGGCGAGAGGGTTGACCTCTCCCAGGTCGTGTTAACCGACCCCGGTACGCAAGAGCGCATGGTTCTGGTCAAAGATCTCCCGCTGAAAACTTCCGCCACCGCGGCCACGTTGGTTTCGTTGGATGGCACGACCCACATCACCGTGAAGGAAGGCGAGACCTTCAGCTGGCCACCCGAACCCGGCAGCTCCTACAAAGTCATGGATCTGCGCGAAAATCAGGTCGTCCTCAAGGACGCGAAGAGCGGCGAGACCTGGACCATCCCCAAGCAATAGCCTCTTCCCCTCCCTCTTCCTCCTCTTCAATTCGAAACAGGAGATAACAAAGGGAACAGAGGAACCGCAAATCGTTCCCTCCCTTTCCTCCGTTTGCTCCTATTAAAGGTTTTAGTGAACGGCATTGGGGCTATCCGGGATCTTTGACGCAACGGAACCCAGTGTTTTGCAAACCTGTGTCCGGCGCGGTCTTCATTCGGGCACTCGTGCGATAGCCCTCGCAATAGTTGTCGGCGCACATCCAGGAACCGCCGCGGTTAACGCGTTTCCATACGCCTGGTTCGTTGGGATCGAAACTGGTGTTTGGGCCCTTGGGATTGTCCCGCTCGCTCTTTGCATAGTAATCCGGGAGATACCAATCCGCGCACCATTCCCAAACGTTGCCGGCCATATCGTAGAGACCAAAACCGTTGGCTGGAAACGAATGGACCGGCGCCGTGGTTTGATACCCATCCGCAACGCTGTTTTCGTTAGGGAAACGTCCCTGCCAGGCGTTCATCATCCATTTTCCTTCCGGCAACTTTTCATTGCCCCACGCATATTTCGCCCGTTCCCGTCCCCCGCGGGCCGCGTATTCCCACTCCGCCTCGGTCGGAAGCCGTTTGCCAGCCCAGTTGCAATAAGCAACCGCGTCGTCCCAGCAGACGTGCACCACCGGATGCTGCCCACGCCCACTCAGACTCGAATTGGGTCCCTCCGGATGACGCCAATTCGCACCGGGCACGTAGCTCCACCACTGCATGTGATCTTTCAGATTGGTGACCTGAGTCGATGGCGTGAATACGATCGAGCCTGCCACCAGGTTCTCCTCCGGCACGCCGGGGAAGTCCTTCGGATTCGGTTTTCGTTCGGCCACCGTAACATAGCCCGTCGCCTGCACGAATTTCTCGAATTCATCATTCGTCACCTCAGTCTTATCCATCCAAAACCCGTTCACTTTCACATCGTGCAATGGCGCCTCATCCGTCATGCCATCGGTGGCCCCCATCGTGAATTTTCCACCGGGAATCCAGACCATGTTTTCCATGTCGGCCAGGTTCTCGGCGCTGCGTTCATTCCTCCGCTCGCGCACCGTGCGAGCCGCGTACATGACCCAAAAAAATACCAGCACAGATCCACTCGCGATGATGGCAAAGAAAATGAGGTTGGTCCGAGTGGCAGGTTTCATGCAGGGCAGCCACGATCGCGCGTCCCGACTTCAAGGCAAGCGCGTGATCCTCGCCGCCACTTCCGCCGGCTTTGCGGGAACCTCAAATGCCGCCAGTCCTCCTGGATGCGAAATCTCGCGTGACGAAAGCGATTTTCCGCCCTGCACGTCGATCCATTCCTCGCGATATTTGCCGGGCAAAAGGTCGAGATGAAATTCTACCAGCGGCGCGCCTTTGACGTAGAGCGCGTATTGCTTCGATGGCTCCCCGAGCATCTGCCAGTGGACATCTTTGGGTTTTCCTTCACGCAATTCGCTTTGCACCAGAAGCTCATTGGCAGGTTTCATTCGCACGAAATCGAAGCTCTCGAGGAAACGTTTTAGCACCGCGATCTGCTGGCGGAATCCGGGATTGCCGCCACCCGGCTGCGAATCTGGAAATTGAAATGTGCCATCCTCGTGACCGGCGGTAAACGAGTAGTCGAGATTGTTGTAGAGCGCGCCGCCCGCCAGCATGAACTCCCACGCTTCCATACGGTAGTGATCATCACCGGTTCCTTTGAATCCCGTCTCATTCAACCCGATCGCCTTGTTCAAACCGTAGTTCTGCGCCACAGCCGTCGGCGGGTTCGCGTAGTGAAAATTGAAGATCGAGTAGGCGGGATCCGGGTTCTCCACTTTCTTCGCGCCATTCGCGACATTCCAGGAAATCAGATGCTTCTTCGGCAGACTCCGCTCGGTCTCGACGATGACGTCGGCCACTTTGTCGTGCCAGGCCTGAGTCACACCGCCGAAGTACGGTTCGTTGCAAACCTCGAAATACAGGTTGTCGAAATTGTTCAGTTCCGTGACGAGCTTTCGGACCATCGCCAGTTGCGTTTCGAGCAGCGCGGGTTCCTTATCCAGCGTGTAAACCTCGTGCTTCCCTACTTTCCCGATGCCATTGACGTTGTTGGCCGCGTTCATCGGGGAGTAATCCCATTGCATTTGCTCATACATCGGCGTGAACAGATTTAGCTCGACGATCACGCCGTGTTTCACCGCGGCGCTCATGAAATCCTTCAACCGTGCAAAGTAGGCGTCATCCCATTTCTTGAGATCGAACTTATTGCCACCATTTTTGTAACCAGGCTGATCACTGCGCGCCCACGGGCCGATCAATCGCCCAGGTTTCGGAGCGAGGGTATTCTGCGCGATATTAAACGCGCCTTCCGGCTCGACATAAGCGCCGGTGAACGTGCGCGTGAGATTGAGGCCATTCGCCGCCAGCGTTTCGAGATACTTTGCATAGTCGAAATCCAGATTCAGCACCGCGCCATAGTGCTCACCCGACGTCACCAACACGGTTGGACGATCGTGAAAGATGAAATAGTGCGGGTTGTCCGGGTGCAAGGCGAGGGGCTCAGCGCGGACGGTCGCGAGAGTCAGGATGACGAAAAAGGAGGCGAGAGATTTCATGGATTATTGATGAAGAAAGGCATCAGGGGATCGGACGCAGAACCACGCGACGCAAGTCCATCACGGCACCGCCTTTTTTGGACTTCGGCTTCACCGCGATCGTCTGCGACCCAGCCGGCAAATCGACTTCGCCGATCGTGCGCGCGATGAAATTTTGGAAATGTCCCGTGGGGATGACCTCGAACTCGAGAGTCTGTCCGGCAACTTCCACGGCCACCTCCGAGCCGCCTTCGCCACCGCAGCCCTGCAACAACTCGACTTCGTAGCGCCCCGGTGCGGGAGTCTCGAAATCCCAGCTCACCCAGTCGTCGGGGTTCGTCCAATACCCGATGGTGTTTTTCTGCGGTGCCGATTCGTAAAGCAACTTGCCGACAGCGTGAACCTTGGCCTCGCGCGCCATCAACCGCACGTCGCCCCGGCCGGGCGTCACCACGGGTTTACGGCCCTTGGTCGCCGCATTCATTTTCTCCCGCCAATCGGCCCATTCCTCCTCGATCTGCGCCGAGGTTTTTCCCGCCGCCTCGAGCTTCGAGGGATCCCGATCCACGTAGAGCGCGCGATGCGCCGCGGCATCAAAATCCGGATTGGGCCGCACCTCCTGCGCACCGATCTGTTTCCGCCAGGCGGCAAACTTTGATCGCATCGTCTCGGCGCGTTCCGTTTCCGTCGCCGCCAAGTCCTTCGTCTCTCCCGGATCATCCGTCAGGTGATACAGCTCGACGCTGTCGTCCTCGTATTGCTGGACGATTTTCCAATCCCCTTCCCGCATTGCGCCCGCGGGCCGACCGCCTTGATTGGAGTAATTTGGGTAATGCCAGAACAAGGGGCGGGGCTCGATCGTTCCGCCCGTGAGCAACGGCATGAGGTTCACTCCGTCGAGCGGACCGGTCGTCTTAGTGGCATCGATCCCGGCGGCTGCGAGCAGCGTGGGCATGAGATCCGTAAACACCACCGGCGTGCGCTCGACGGTCCCCGGAGCGATCTTCCCCGGCCACCGAACGATGAGCGGATCACGCAAGCCGCCTTCATAGACGTAGCCTTTGCCCGCGCGAAACGGCGTGTTGTGCGTGGGTGGGTTATTGCCGCGAAACTCAAGCACATGGAGCCCGCCATTGTCGCTGGCGAAGATAAATATCGTCCGGTCGCGCAAACCCAGTTCATCGACCTTTTTCATCGTCAATCCAACGCAGGCATCCATGTGCGCCACGACCGCCGCGTACTCCGGATTGAAAGCCTCTCCATGCTCTTTCGCCTCTTCAGGACGCGCGCTAAAGGGAATGTGGACGGTGTTGTGCGCGAGGTAGAGAAAGAATGGCTGGTCCTTCACCGATTCCATCCAGCGCGAAGCCTCGGCAGTCAGTTCGTATTCGCCTTTACTGCCTTCCGTCGCGGTCGGCTTCGTATTCGCCTGTCCGGCAAAGGCGTAGTCAAACCCCTGCTCTTTGGGTCCAAATCCCTTTCCTCCCAAATGCCATTTGCCAATGCAGGCCGTGGCATATCCTGCGCCGCGCAACACCTCCGCCAGCGTCGTCTCCTCGAGTGGCAGCTGCCCTTCGATGACCGGCTGGAGCACGTTTTGTGACGGCGCATCGGGACGTCCGGGCAGGTAGTTGGTCAGATGCAACCGCGCGGGATTCTTCCCGGTCAGCAGACCGGCGCGCGACGGCGAGCAAATGGGTTGCGAGCAATAAGCGTCGCTGAAGCGCATGCCCTCCGCAGCGAGTCGATCGAGATTCGGCGTCTGCTGATCCGTGCGTCCGTAGCATGACAGATCATTGATCCCGAGGTCATCGGTAAAAATGAACACGATGTTCGGCTGGTCCGATGCGACGGCGCATCCCGCCCACACCAATAACGCAGCCAGAACGTTCCGGATTCTCATTTCGCTTTCGACGTGGATGCCTCAGCTTTGGCCCGCATGTCCGGCGTTTGGAAATTCCCGGGTAATACCTGGATTTTAGCGTCGCCAGTGATTTCGTTCCATTTGAACTTCCGCGTTTCGACGAGACCGGTTCCGGCCTCATAAATCTCGAGCGTCACCGCCGGTGGCTCGGCCTTGGTATCGATATCATACACACAAACCATCTTTCCATGATCGTGCAGCGTGAACATCTCCGGAGTGACCTTCGGTGGAGCGTTAGGACTGCCGAGCGGTCCGCTGGTGATCTCGATGAATTGGCCCTCGACCTGGTAGCCCGCGGTGAAATGCCGGTCCCCTGAGAGCAACAGCAGGTTGCGGATATTGTGCTCCTTGAGGAAATCCAAAATCTCGCGGCGTTCGTGACCGAAGCTCGACCAGCAATCCTCCGTGCTGTGCGACTGCCATTCACTGCCAGCGGCGATCACGCGCACCGCGGCTTTGCTCGCGAGAAGTTCGCGTTTGAGCCACTCGAGTTGTTTCGCGCCGAGCATGGTCTTGTTCTCGTCGTTGGGTGCCTTGTCCGGCGTGCGATAGTAACGACCATCGAGCATGAAAAAATCCACGTCGCCGCGGCTGAACTTGTAGTAGACGCCCGGGTTTTCCGGCTCGCCGTATCCGGGATTGGCAAAGAATTCCTTGAAGGTTTGGAGCGACTTTTCCTTCCCCGGCAACGTCCCATCCGAGTTGTCCGGCCCGAAGTCGTGATCATCCCAGATGGCATACAAAGGCGTGCGGGAAAAGAGCGCGCGGAATCCCGCATTGGATCGATGCGCGATGAAGGCGGCACGTTGCTTCTCCGGGTCGGTCGTGTTGGCGTAATGATTGTCGCCGAGCAAGAGGGCGAGATCGACCGGGGTGCGCGCGTCGAGATCCGCCCAGATGGCGGCGTCGAGCCACGGCTCCTTGCCGACGCACGAGCCGAAGGCAAAGCGCAGCTTCCCTTTTGCGCCGACCTCGGGCGCGGTGTTGAAGCTGGGCCACGGCCGGGCCAGCGCCGGCTGGCCATCGAGCAGCACGTTGTAAAAGTAGCGCGTCTGCGGTTTGAGCCCGGGAATGACGACCGTCCCGGTAAATGCCGAATCCGCCGTTAGCGACAGCCCTTCAATATCACGCGCCTCCGACAGATCACCCGATTCGCCGACCCGCACCGTCACTTTCGAATGCCCCGTCGCCTTCAACCAAATCCGCGCTTCATCCGGTCCGACATGGCCGAGCATCGGCGCCAGCTGGAGATAGACTGGTCCAGGTTCCGGCGCCGGGATCTCATTTGAACCTCGTAAGTCACACCCTTGAGGAACCACTTCTTCTCGCCCTCGTAGAAAAACTTCGCCCGCACGCGAATAGGCTCGAGCACCGTCGAATCGGCAGGTGCCGTTGTGGAGATCGATTGGCTGGCTTCAGCGGGAGCGCATGGACGCCGCGTGATCTGCGGTGGCACTTCATTTCCGCAATCATTCCCGCCGCCTCGCCGTCAGTCCTTGTTCAACCGCGGGACGTGGGGAGCGGCGCGCCATTCGATGCGAACGCATCGGCAGCATGCACCACCCCGTCCCTCTCTGCCGCCGTCCATCAATCACAAGCCTGCACAAATACACGGACTGCCCCCCCTGCCCGCTCAGTCTGCAAAACCGCTCGTCTTCCCGGACGAATGAAACCGCTCGAAACTCCTGATATGAAAACAGCCAAAGACAAACTCAGTTTGTCTTTACCGTTCAGCCGCAAAAGCCCGGATTCGGCCGCATCGCCCCAGATCAAATCCCCACTGCCCGCCGATTCTCCTGAAAGCAACCCTTGCCCGGTCCATCGATCGCCCTATAAAGTCCGCTTCATGGAGCAGATCCCGCCAATTCACCGATGGCCTGAAGGTCTCGGCTAATAAGAATGTTCGGCGACATAGCACCCGTCCCGTGAAACTCACGATTCTTTACACCCTACTTTGCGTTGGTCTTCCCGCATTCGGAGCATCCGAAGGCATCCGAATCACGACGGACAGCACAGGCGTCCACTACGAATACAACGGCGAACTGAAAAGCCCGGCCGAGATCGAAACCATGCTTAAGAAAGCTGTTTCCAAGCGGGACGGTTCCAAACTGGAGGTCTGGGTCTTTCCGATCCCAGAACCTCATTTGAAACGGTTTTTGAACTGCTACTTCGCCTCAGAGCCGCTGGCGTTACGCGCACTGAGGTTTTCGCGAAGGACAAATATACGCCTGACACATCACGGAAGGTTCCGTCAGTGGAACAGCGCTCTTTAGTCATCACGCCGCAGAGCTTTCGCATCGAGCCGTCTCCATTATCCGCGGGACCACCGCCAAACTAATGTCGCCGAACAGATCACTGCACACAACGCCGGATGGCGCTCTCAGTTCCGCTTCGCGGTCAGCGTCTTTTGGCCCGGCGTGTGTGAGTTCTGGCGTTCGGCCACTGAGACACGTCATCCGAGAACGATGAAAAGATGCAAATACTGTAACTCGCTAATTGTGATTGGCGGCGTTGGACGCGGGAAACTCCGTTTCTGCAATTCCGAACACGAACGAGCTGCTTATTACCTGGAGCGTGCCGAAGCTATTCCAAGCACTATCATCGACGACCATGTTCGCGAAATGCATGGCGGCCAATGTCCCCGTTGTCAGGGCCGCGGGCCGGTGGATGTCTTTTCATCTCATCGCGTCTGGTCCGCCTTGCTCTTTACTACCTGGTCCACTCGCGAGCATGTGTGCTGTCGCTCTTGCAGCATCCGCTCGCAACTTGGGGATGCGCTATTTTCACTCTGTCTCGGTTGGTGGGGCTTTCCGTGGGGTTTCATCGTTACACCAATCCAGATCGCACGGAACCTCTGGAGCATTGCATTCCCGCCAGATTACAGCAGCCCGTCTGCCATGCTCCGAAAGCGCGTTGCAGTCTCTCTGGGACGAACTGTGGGAAATCAGTCGAAAACATGACCAAGCCGCCGACCCTGCGCGGCAAAGAACTGCTCCGCGCCTCACCCTTGCTGCTGCTGGCCATTTTCTGCCAGCAAGTCCAATCCAAAACGGGGCCGAACAAGAGCGCTGCAGAGAACTGCTCCGGGCGGGGCTGGGTGGCGCGCTGGCTGCTTCCGCCTCCACCTTTCCGCCTCCATGCAGCCAGCGCGCCACCCAGCCCCGCCCTCCGCAGTCTCTGAGCTTTCGTTAGCTGTCATGAACGCCACTCGTTCACTGACCGAGTTTCAGCAGGAGTGCGAGGGAGAGTTGGTGTCCGCACTGGCTGCCAGAGGTTTGGCACTTGCAGACCGAACCATTGCAGGCGAGTCGGAGACTTACATCCACGCAGCCGTCCGAGGCACAGACATCGAGGTTTACATTTACGAAGATGAGGCACAGTTCCACAAAGGCAGGAAGCGTGCAGGTGTGTTCGAGCATCAAGATTTTAGTGACGCTGCTCAGTTGCAGAAGGCTTTCATTTGTGGTGTCATTGATGCGACCCATGACAAGGCTAACCTTAACAGAGAGTTTTCGTTCCGGCGGAGCCCGGAATGAAACTGATTGTTGAACAAGGCCGGTGGGAAGAGCGGGACCGGGCTTAGGAAAAAGCTTTTAGGCTTTTGTGGACGCGGGTCGGCGGGCGATGGCGCGTGTTTTCTCGCTGGGATCGAGCGGTGGCGCCACGAGGGGCGGCCGCTCCAGCGGCCGGCCCTCGTCTGGGAGGCGATGGCAAGCCGTGGCGCGTGCGAATGGCCGATGACAGGGGGCAGCAAAGGGGTCAGCAGCAAAGGGGTCGCAGCAGCAAAGGGGTCAGTCCGCGCATATGTGCAAAAGCGCAGCAGCAAAGGGGTCAGTCCGCGCATATGTGCAAAAGTGCCGTTGACTGAACGGAGGGGCACCGCAAAAACTACTCGACCATGGCCAGCCGAGTCCGCGCGGAAAATCTTTGCGCGCCTCCCACGTGTTGTGCCGGCGGATCGGCGGGAGGTCATCCCAGTCACGGATCCCACGACTATTCACAAATGCACGGATTGACCCTCGGACTCACCCGCATCGGCTCGCGGGTTTCGTCTAGCGTTGCATGTTGGTGCTGGATAAAAGTCAGACATGTGGTCTTACTGCGCTCGCCCCCCCCGGCAGTTATCCTTCCGGAGTTGGCTTCAACTGGTGATTTCATTTCATGTTTTCATGTTTTGGTTCTTTCACAGGGGACTCTCACCCCATTTGCAACGCGCCCATGCTGGGCGCACACCAGGCGGTCGAGCAGAACGTGCATACCGGCCGTGCGATTCAGCCGAGCGGCTTCATCGTGAGCCCCATTCACCGTCGCGACCGCCGCTGTCATGCGCGTCGCTCACCTGATCCTTACGTGGTTCCCGCAACATCCTCGCCATGCAGATCATCTGAACGCGCCGCCTTGACATCGTCCCGGTGACCTTGGCCCTTCTCGACTCGGACCTCCTGTCTCCCGAGGCCCTCGCACGCGTTCTCGGGGCCTCCGTCCCAGCCAGCTGGCCCCCGGGCGAGTACGACCGTTCCGCAATGTAAGCCCAAGGGGTCAGTCCGCGCATATAAGCAAAAATGCCGTTGACTGAACGGAGGAGCATCGGGAAAACTGCTCCATCATGGCCCGCCAAGTCCGCATCGAATATTCTGGCGCGCCTCCCGCGTGGTGCGCCGACGGATCGGCTGGAGGCGATCCCCGTCACGGATCCCACTATTTTTGCACAAATGCGTGGACTGACCCTCGGACTCACGCCATTCACCGTCGCGACCGCCGCTGTCATGCGCGTCGCTCACCTGATCCTTAGGTGGTTCCCGCAACATCCTCGCCATGCAGATCATCCGAACGCGCCGCCTTGACATCGTCCCGGTGACCTTGGCCCTTCTCGACTCGGACCTCCTGTCTCCCGAGGCCCTCGCACGCGTTCTCGGGGCCTCCGTCCCAGCCAGCTGGCCCCCGGGCGAATACGACCGTTCCGCAATGGAGTTCTTTCGTGCCCGGCTATCCGAGAACCCCGACGCGGTCGGCTGGTACGGCTGGTATGCCGTGCATCGTCCAGTCGCGCCTCCAGGCGCACTCCTTATCGGTTCTGGCGGCTATTTCGGTCCACCTGGTGCTGACGGTGTTGTCGAAATCGGCTACTCCATCGTGCCGGAGTCTCGGGCCCTCGGGTTCGCAACCGAGCTCGTTCAAGCACTCGTGTCGCGGGCTTTCTCAGTTCAAGAAGTTGTCCGTGTCATCGCGCACACGACCCCGCAGAATCTCGCGTCGGTCACGGTGCTCGAGAGGTGCGGCTTCAGCCTCATCGGTCAGGGTAGCGAACCCGGCACGGTCCAGTACGGCACCGCAAGGCCAACCACCTAACCACCTACCCGGCATGCAGCGGACTCGCTGCGCTCGCCGCTGATGCCAGACGTTGCCAAGAAAAAGTCGTGCCTCTCAAAATGTCTGTTCGACTGCTCAACATCCTAGCCGCGGCAAGGTTTGACGAAGGACGGCAGGCATACCGTGAATGCCCATTTTGAGATCCATCATCCGAAGCTTCCCGATTCTTCCTGGGACGAGCGTCGTCAGGGACGGGCAGTCTTTTCCATAGACGACGAGTGCGACGAGGCCGAGCACTGGCTGGACGATCAGCCGGATGATGCATTCACTCCCACGATTGGCCAATACGAGCAATGCCTCAGTTCCCGAGAGATCTCGGCCGGGAACCCAACCAAGCAAGGCGAACAAGGCGCGACTGGACAACCCGCTACCCCGCCGCGAGTCGGAGATTGAACCGTGATTAGACCCCTTTACCCTGAGGCGGACTGGCGCTCCCGGTAGCGGGCGCCAGCGCTTCGAGGTTCGTTGATACACATTCGCACCACACACTTTTATGGGCGCAGCATACTTCATCGTTCTTGAGCGGAAGATTGACGGCTTAGACACCATGATTGATGGCAAGCTACTGGCGCGGACATCCGAGGTTTTGGATGCCATCGCACCACAGCTTGGCGTCCGTCCGCTTTCAGAGTTCATCAGCATCGACCCAGCGCAGGCAGCCGAGTTTATGGTTTCGTTTCGACCAAAATGCGCGTCCAACCGGATCATCGCGCTCGGGTTGCAATCGACACGTCCTGCGGACATGCTTCCTGATCTCTGATCGTTGAGACAAAGAATGAAAACGCTATTCCTCATTGCGGTTCTATTATCTGGTATCGATACGTTTTGCTGGAGCGAGCCGCCTCCGGAGAAACTGGTCACAAAGCTAACTGCGGTCATTCGGGAGCATTGTCCAGACGCCACATTTGAAACCACGAACGCTGGTTTTACGGCAAAGCACGGGACGATGATATTTACTTTGCACGGACAGTCGATGACCGGCGAGATTTCGTCGGAGACGCAGCAAAGGGAAGGTCCGAATTTCCAAGGCTTTCTGCTCACAGTTAACGTCGAGAAGGGTCGCTACGAAGGACAAGCCGTTATTCCGCAGGAGTTGCGCGGCCCTTATTTCCCGACGTTCATCGATGGCCCAGCGACGGAAGACGGTAAAAATCACTACTGGATTACATTTTCTTATGGAGGCCGGCTCGATCCGAAACTCAAGCAGGCCGTCTTTGCCGCACTACCGGGAAGATAGTTCGAACCTGGTTCCCGGGGTGTGATTAGCTCCCGGCTCGCAATTTCGACACCACAGGGCACACGGGTTTGACGCGCGCCTCCGCGCCCGCCCTGCGGCTATCGCTCGGACAGGCTGTCTGCTCTTCGCTCCGGGAGCCTGTCTCCCCCATTTCCGCGGACTCGGCTCCGGGGTTCGTGTTTCCAGCGGAACGGGTTGGGGCGGTTGCCGAAGATTCTGCCGGCACGCCGCTGTGTTGCTTCGCTGCGGCGGTCGGGTGTAGATCGCCAGTTCCGAATTCCCCCAAAAACAACATGCCGCCGCCGGAAGACGTCCACCCCGCCGACTCGCCGTCTGTCGATCCGTCGCTGACGGTCCGTCGCCGGACGCACGGCCGCTTTCACGGATGGAGATTGGGGTTGATCCGAATTGCGCTGGTCCTGCTGGCCCCCACCCTGTTCCTCGCGGCCCTCGAGATCAGCCTCCGGTGCGCGGACTACGGGTGGCCCACCTCATTCTTTCTTCGTTCCAGCGATGGACGCAGTGTCACAGAAAATGAGCGGTTCACGTGGACGATGATGGAACCGGAGATCGCCACGCTGCCCCATCCCTTCAAATTGACGATCCGAAAGCCCGCCGGGACCAAACGCGTGTTTGTGCTGGGTGAATCAGCCGCCATGGGAACGCCGGACCCGGCCTTTGGATTCGCCCGAATGCTGCAAGTCGGTCTGACCCACCAGTATCCGGACACACGATTGGAAGTCGTGAACGCCGCGGTCCGCGGCATTAACTCGCATTCGATACGTTTCATCGCGCACGAAGCGGCGGCGCTCGAACCCGACGCGTTCGTCATCTACATGGGAAACAACGAAGCGATCGGGCAATTCGCACCGACACCCGATGGCTTTGCGCTCGTCGAATATCCCCATCTGCTCCGGTTGGTGCAGTGGGTGCAGCGATCAAAAACGGCGCAGCTTTATCGAACCCTGGCGCGTCGAATCTCCAATGGGAAATCGGCATCGAGCGACGATCCGGAGAAGATATTTCATGCCGTCAAACTGTCCGCCGCCGATCCCAAACGCGCAGCGGTGCGGCAAAATTTCCGCACCAATCTCCGCGAAATTTGCCGGGCCGGCTCCGATGCCGGGGCTCGCGTTTTCCTGGCCACAGTGCCCGTTAATCTACGCGATTGCCCGCCCCTCGCGTCCGTGCACCGTTCACCGTGGACGGCGGCCGACGAGGCCGGGTGGGATGCTGTCTTCCAGCCGGGCGTTCGCCTCGAAACCGCAGGGAAATTCGCCCAGGCGCTCGAATATTTCGATCAAGCCGCCGCGCGGGACGGCAGCTATGCGGAGCTGGCTTTTCGACGCGCGCGCTGCCTGTCCGCAGTGGGCCGGCAGGCGGACGCAGCAGTCGCGTTTACCCAGGCTCGTGACTTGGATGCACTGGGTTTTCGCACCGATGGGCCCATGAACGAAATGATCCGCGAGACGGCTGGCGAAATGCCCCGCGTGCAACTCGTCGATCTCGAACACGCGCTGGCGCAACACCCGGCCAGCACTCAGGGCGTGCCCGGTCAGGCATTATTCTACGAGCACGTGCATCTACGCTTCGATGGGGATTTTGCCGTCGCTGAAATCCTCGCGCCGCTTTTGACCGCCACGCTCGATCTCGGACCCGCCAGCGCCGCGTTTCCCACGAAATCCGAAATGGCCGAGGCGCTCGCCTTCACGGACTGGGATCGGCTGCAGATCGAAACCGCCATCGCGGTTCTCACCGCCAAACCGCCATTCACGGATCAATTGGATCACGCCACACAGCAGCCGAAAGTGGAGGCGAAGTGCCGGCGGGAAAAAGCCGCGTTTACGGAAAGGGATCGGCAGCGCTGCCTGACGCAATACGCCGCGGCCATCAAGCGTCAGCCGGATGACTGGCTCGTGCACTACAATTTTGGCCGTCTGAATTTTGATTTCGGAATGTTTGCGCGGGCGGAACGGGAATTTGCGCGGGCGAGCGAACTGCTCCCGCGCCACGTTCCGCTGCGCAACGTGCGGGCCATGGCCCTGGTGCGAGGTGGACGTCGCGCGGAAGCGAAACGCGTGCTCGAGGAGTCGTTGGCCCAGGATCCGGAGAGTTACGCGGCACGCGCCGCCCTCGACTCCTTCCGAAAGGCAAATACAGAACCGGCACGGTGAATCACGGCTGGCGCCGTTGGTGCGGGCTGGCTACGGATGCGTGCCGATGAAAATTGCTCTCTACGGCGGCACCTTCGATCCGATTCATCACGGTCACCTGATCCTGGCGCGCACCGCGCGCGAGGAACTCGAGTTGGACCAGGTGGTTTTCGTACCGGCCGCGCTGTCGCCGCACAAACTTGCTTCGAACCCGGCGCCGGCCGCGATCCGCCTCGAGATGGTCCACGCCGCCGTGGACGGCGAACCCGGATTTGCCGTCGATGAAAGCGAAGTCCAACGGACTGGTCCGAGTTTTGCCATCGAGACCGTGGAATCATGGCGACACCGGAACCCGGAGGCGCAATTGTTCTATTTGATCGGAGAAGACAACGTGGCGGAATTGCCGACCTGGCGCCGATACAAGGACCTGCTGCGCCTGGCGCAATTCGTGGTCTTTGGGCGGGGGGCCAGCAACGGGGCTCACTCGTTTCCCATCGTGGCCCGGCGGTTCGACATTTCGGCCACCGATCTGCGAGAGCGAGTTGCGCGCGGGCATTCCATTCGCTATCTGGTTCCCGATTCCGTGCGTAGCATCATTGAAACGCGCGAACTTTACCGAGGAAACTGACAATCGAAACCGAAGCTCTGACTCAACTGATCGTGTCCATCCTGGCCTCCAAAAAGGCCGAGGATATCGTGGCCATGGACGTGCGCGCGCTCTCCTCCTTCACGGATTATTTCGTCATCTGCTCCGGCACGAGCGAGCCGCAATTGCGCGCCATGGTGAATGAACTGAAGGATCGCCTGTGGGAAGAGCACCACATCAAGCCGCTGGCGGTGGACGGGTTTCCGGAGAGCCAATGGGTGGTGGCCGACTTCGGCGGCGTGGTGGTACACATGTTCCATGAGTCCAAGCGCGGCTACTACAGCCTCGAAGATTTGTGGAAAGATGCGCCGCGAGTGCGCCTGGCGGAACCAGCGGAAGCTTAGCGGACGGGTCATGAATCTGCTGGTCGAAGTTGCTGTGCAGTGCCCCTATTGCGGCGAAGAATTTCCCATGACCGTGGATACTTCCGAGGGTGACTACGAAACCACCGAAGATTGCACGGTGTGCTGCCGCCCGATCGTCTTTTCGGTCGCCTGCGAGCCCGGTGCAGTGCACGCCATCGGAGGAGCCATCGGATGAACGCTTCCGACCCCCAACAGGCGGCCCTGCTTAAACTGCTCGCCGACGACGATGCGGCCAGCGTCAATCTCGTCGAAAACTCAGCTCGCGCGCAGCGGCATCGCGGCCCTGCCCCAATTGCGAGCCCTGGAAAGCGCGGCCCACGACCTGGCGGCGTTTCATCTGCGCGATGTCATCGCCGAAATCGAGGAATCGTCGGCCGAACAATTGCTCGTGCAGGTGTGTGAAAACTTTGGCGAGGATGGTGACATCGAGGAGGCCGCCTGGCGGCTCGCGGCCGTGCTGGCGCCGGGCGAAGATTATTGCGAAGCTCGCGAAACGCTCGAGACTTGGGGAGGCGAAGTGGCGCGGCGACTGCCCAAAGCCACGACGGTGATCGATCGTGTCGAGACGCTGTCTGAATTCCTCAACTACGAGCAACGCGTGCGCGGTAATGACCGCGACTATTATGAATTAAGAAACTCGGTGCTCGGTGCCGTGATCGAATCCGGCCTCGGCAATCCCATCACGGTGTCGCTCGTTTACATGCTCGTCGCGCGCCGCGCCGGGATGAGAGTCGATGGCATCGCCTTGCCTGGGCATTTTATCACCCGGCACGAGGACATCTTTTTTGACCCCTTCCACGGTGGTCGCCAGATTGGCTTGAAGGAGTGTCGCGCCCTGCTCGATCAACAAAATCTCACCCTCACTCCAGCTCACCTCGAGCCCGCGACGCCACGGCAGATCTTCAATCGCATGCTGACGAACGTCTTCCATATAGCCGAGCAGACGGATTTGGATCTCGCGCGCAAACTGGCGGGATGGATCGAGACGCTGCGCCGGAGCGCGGAGCCGGCTCCGTCCGAGAAGCACGGAAAATCGCACTGACAGGGCGACCGCACTCTGCGAGGCATCCCGGTCGTCCATGCGCGTCGAAATCCTCAATACCGGCACCGAACTTCTCCTCGGCAGTGTGCTGAACACGCACGTGCGACTTTTCGCGGAAGCTCTTTTTCCAATGGGATTGCGCATTCAGCGACAGGTCACGGTGCCGGACGGGAATCCGATTCGCGACGCGATCGCCGAGACGCCGGGACGCGCGGAAATCGTTCTGATCACCGGCGGTCTCGGCCCGACCACGGACGACATCACGCGCGAAACGGTTTCGGAATGGCTGGGCCTCGAAATGACTCGCGACGCGAGCGTCGTCGCGGCGATCGAAGACCGTTTTGCGCGCCGCGGATTGACGATGACACCACGCAATCTCCGTCAGGCGGATCGGCCCGCCGCCGCGACGGTGCTGCCCAATCCGAACGGCACCGCCCCGGGCCTTTATTTGCCACCGCAGCCCGTGCCGTGCCGGGATGGAATCGCGTCTCCCCATCTGTTTTTGCTGCCCGGTCCACCCCGGGAATTGAAACCAATGCTGTGGGATCACGTCTTGCCGACTCTGCGCGGGATCGCCCCTCCGCGTGGCGCCGACAAAAACCTCCGCCTGTTGCGACTGGTTGGGGTCGGCGAGTCCATGGTCGAGCATGAGATTGGCGAGGCATTGTTGGCGCTTGGCCTGGAACTCGGTTACTGCGCGCGCCCCAACGAAGTGGACGTGCGGTTGATCGGAACCGTGGAGCAACTCGAACGTGGGGAAGCAATCGTCCGGGACGCGTTTGAATTGGAATTGGTCTCGGACGATGAGCGAACGCTCGAGCAAGTCGTCGTGGACGAATTGACATCAGCCGGGCGCACGCTGGCCACCGCGGAATCGTGCACCGGCGGCGCACTGGCGCATCGCGTGACCAACGTCCCCGGCGCCTCGAAGATTTTTCTCGCCGGCTTCGTCACCTACGCCAACGAAGCCAAGACGCGCGATCTCGGCGTGCCCGAGGAAGTGATCGCCGCCCACGGCGCCGTCAGCGAAGCCGTCGCCGCCGCCATGGCGGAAGGAGCGCGACGTCGCGCCGGGACGGACTTTGGATTGAGCACCACGGGAATCGCCGGGCCCGACGGAGGAACCGCGGAAAAACCGTTGGGAACCGTGTGGATCGGCTTTTCGGCGGCGGGTGGGCGCCCCACCGCGGAGCGGCACCTTTTCATCAGGGAGCGTGAGGCTTTTAAAGAATGCGTGGTGCAGGAAGCGCTCAAACGCCTGCTCGAATACATCCGACCTCGAAAGGTGTCACCGGTCGTGGTGCCATCAATGGGCTCCGGGAACCAACGCGCCTGCGGTAGTTGACGCAGTTCAGCGAACGACGTTCACCCGGGTGCCGACCTTGACCTTTTCGTAGATCAAAGGGGCGATTTCCGCGGGTAGGCGGATGCACCCATGCGAGGCAGGATAGCCCGGAAGGATGCCCACATGCATGCCCACCCCGTTGTTGGTCAGCCGACAGAAATAGGCCATCGGCGCGCCGACGTAGTGGGTTCCGCTGGGCGCCGAATCCACCTTGGTGCTGACTCCGCTGCGTACGACCCGTCCACGGCTGTCGACAAAGTTCCCGTAAATGCTGGAACGATGGTCGGCATCCTTCTCTGAAACCGTGAAATTTCCGACGGGCGTCGATCCGGCCCGTTTGCCACTCGAGATGGGCGAATCGATGTAAATATCCTCGCCCACCATGAGATAAGCCCGCTGCTTCGAGAGCGAAATGATCACGTGGCTGTTGTCTTGATTGATCTGTGATTCGAGCCGGCGATTTATCTCAGGTGGTTTCTGCCGCGAAATGTAGCGGCTCGGCTCCTTCATTTTTTTCTTCTGCTTCCAATTCAACCACTCCGCCGGAGCGTTGGTGGGAATGACCAAAGCTGCGAACAGGGCGGCAACACCAAGTGCCAAGGAGTATCGGGTGAATCTCATGCGGCAAAAAAAAATCGAGTGCGGTCTCTATCGGACGAGAGTGTGACTCGCAAGCGCCGATTGGCCGTTCCATTGTCAAACTCGCCGGCATGCGTTAAAGCGCGTCCTCGCTTCGTGGCTTCTCACCGAACCGTTTTCGTTCTTCCGCACCTCGCTCTCCTCCTTTTCGGGCTGGCGGTTTTGACCGCACCCACCACGCGCGCTCAGGATGATCGCGCCCCTAAACTCGCACCCGCACCGCCACAGCCGAAGCAAATCGTAACCAAAACGCCCCGCGGCGAGGCCGTAGATATTCCTTTGGGAATCTACGGGTCGCGCCGGGATCGATTGACGTTTCTCGTTCGGAAGCCGCCCAATGCCGGGAAGCTTAGTGAACCAAAAAATGACGCGCCTGACGCAGCGATCGTCCGTTATTTTCCCCCGACCGATCTCAAAGTGAAGAGCGCGTCTTTCACCTATGCCGTGAAAAGCTCGGAGGGTGTGTCGGCACCCGCGGAGGTAACGATCGAAATCGTGGACGCTCCGGCGCAGCTTCGCGTGCCGGAGAAACTGGCTTTCGCACCGCTGCTGCTCGGCGAAAGGAAGGTCGAGACCATCGAAATCGGCAACCCCGGTGGCGAGCCAGGCGAGGGCGAGGCCCGGATCGGAGACCCCTTCGCGATCGACGGCGAGGCGCATTACCATATCGAGCCGAATGGGAAGGCTTTCATGCGAATCGTCTTTGCTCCGACGGCCGCGGGAACGTTCGAGACGGAGATCGTTTTCTCGTCCCACCCGACAGCGCACACCACGGTCACGGGAAGCGCTCAGGCACCGATCGAGGTCAACCCGGGAACCCTGACGCTTCACGTCGAGCCGCTCACGGGTGTCCGAAGCGGATTCGCATCGATTCAGAATCACACCGATCGGAAGCAACGCATTGAAGCGCAGGCCACCGACCGGCTGAAAATTGTCGAGCCCATCGAACTCGAACCGGGCGCGAAAACAGTTTTCTCCATCTCCACCGCCAAAGATGACACCGCCGCGATCGCAGAGACGGTGCACTTTATCGGCATCAACGCGGAAGCCAGTCTCGAAGTAGTCGCGGAAGCAGTGCCCGCGGACATCCGCATTTCGCGGCCGGAAATGACGCTGCGTCCCGACGCCAAACGCTCAATCTGGACCGGATTCCTCGAGCTCAGCAATCGTGGTGGAAAACCGGGAACGATCCAGATCGCGCAGGAAGGTGGACTGGTACCCGAGGAACGTGAACTGACGATCCTTCCCGGCGAGACAAAGCGCGTGAACGTGTCGCTGAGAAAAATGAAGCAGGCGGAATTTCATGGCGCACTCAAGGTCACGACACCGACGGGGGCGCAGACGGCGAAAGTTTCCGCCGTCTTCGCCTCCCCAGCAACGTCCAGAGCGTTCGACCACAGCAAGAGCCGGGTAGCGGAGAACGATGATCCTGAATCACGCGGCGGTGATCCGAAATTTGCGCTCGCGGATTTCGATCCGGTTTCGATCGCACCGGGGTTCCACACCCGCCTTGTGGAAATCAGCGCCACGACCGCGACCCTCGAGTGGCCGGCACTGAAATCTCCCATCGAGTACCGCGCCGAGATTCGTCAGCTGGCCTTGCGCAATGGAAACCTCGAGACGAGCTGGTCCGTCCATCCGGAATTTGAAGCCGTTGTGACGAATGGTCAGGTGCAGGGGAAACTGCACGCGCTCGAGCCCGGAAGGGTCTACACGGTGCAAGTGTTGATCGCCTCGGGCGAAAACGCCGGCGAGGTCGCCGCGAGAGCGACTTTCCAGACCGGACCAGCCCCCCCCCGATGGGCCTGGCTCACGTGGCCTCGAGTGCTGATGACCCTGGCGGCCGTGTTGCTCGGGGGTGTGATTTGGCAACGTCGGCGGCAACGAACCCTGCGCTTGTGAAATCTTTCACAAATTCCACTTGCGGCCCGCTTCGCGCGGCGCCTACCGTCCTCCCGCGCTTCGCTCGCGAGTGAAGCCCGCGCACACGCGAAAAATTTCATGGCCGCTTCAACCGTCGAACTCGAAATTCCCGATGCCCTCGCCAAAGCGCAGAGTGACGAAGCCGCTTCGGACCTGCTGGGCGAGAAGCTCATCATCAACATGGGACCCAGCCACCCGGCCACCCATGGCGTGCTGCGGCTGGTGCTCGAACTGGACGGTGAGACGATCACCAAGGCGACACCCGACATCGGCTACCTCCACCGCGGGGACGAGAAGATCGCCGAAAACATGCATTACAACCAGTTCATCCCGTACACGGATCGGCTGGACTACCTCGCACCCATCGCGAACAACGTCGCCTACGCACTGGCCGTTGAGAAACTGATGGGTTGGGAATTGCCGCCGCGCGGACAGGCGGTGCGCGTCATCTGCTGCGAACTCGCCCGCATCAGCTCGCACCTGCTGGGAGTTGGTTGCTTCGCGATGGACTGCGGCGCGATGACGGTATTCCTCTACACCTTCACCGAGCGTGAGAAAGTCTACGACCTGGTCGAATTGCTCAGTGGCGCCCGCTTCACCACCAGCTACACGCGAATTGGCGGCATGATTCGCGATACACCCGCCGGCTTTCTCGAAGCGGTCAAAAAATTTCTCGATGAGGTGGAACCGGTCATTGATGAGGTGGATCATTTGCTCACCCGCAATCGTATTTTTATCGATCGGACCAAGGATGTCGGCGTGATTTCGAAAGAGGACGCCATCGGTTTCGGTTTGTCCGGGCCGAACCTGCGCAGCACGGGCATCGATCACGACTTGCGTAAACGCCACCCGTATCTCGGCTACGAACAATACGACTTCGACATCCCGCTCGGTTCGGTTGGGGACAGTTACGATCGCTATCTCGTCCGCATGGAAGAGATGAGGCAAAGCGTCAAAATTCTGCGGCAGGTCATGGACAAGATGCCGTCCGGACCGATCCACGTGAACGACCCGAAGAATGTCGCCCCACCCAAAACTCAGGTTTTGACGAAGATGGAGGAGCTGATCCATCACTTCATTCTGCACACTGAAGGAGTGGATGCTCCGGCGGGAGAAGTCTATTTCGGCCACGAGAATCCGAAGGGCGAATTGGGATTTTACATCAACTCGAAAGGCGGTGGCACTCCGCATCGGCTGAAGATTCGGGCACCATCGTTCGCCAATTTGTCTATCCTGCCCAAAATCCTGCCGGGCCACATGATGAGCGACGTCGTGTCGATCCTGGGCTCGCTCGATTTTGTGATGGGCGAATGCGATCGGTAGAGGGTGACCTGACAGTGCGGCTCTCGTGGACTGGAAGCGACGGGTATCTCTCGTCCGTCAATGCGCACCCGGAAACAATCGCGAATTCGCCCAACCCACCTCGTCGCGGCCAATCCTGATTGATCGGATTCGCCGGAATCCACGATTCCCGATCAGTCCAAAAAAAGTGCCGGGCCGCTGACTCGAATGAGATCAACGACCCGGCTGTTCCCCCCAGAACGCTGTTAGAATGCGACGGGGACTGAAAACAGGCAAGGAAAAGTTTGAGAAATATTTCACAAGCTCGTTAGCCGCTCACCCGCAGAATGTTACGCGGTGAAATAATCTGGTCAGGGACGCACAGCCCAGATCTCGGCAATTCGGTTTTTGGCCAGGTTGTTCGCGTCCAGCATCTCGGTCTCTCCCATTCCAAAGGGATGAATGATGTTGGCAATCTTTCCCCGTCCAGCCATCAGACTCTGAACGGACTGGGCGCGGGATTCCGAGAGGGCGCGATTTCGCATGACCCCGCCACGCACATCGGCGAATCCCAAAATCACGAAAATCGCGGTTATGTCATCGCGAAATTCCTTCATCTCTCGACTCTCGAACAATTCAATCGCTCGCGCTTCATCATGGGGAGAAAGGCGCGCAATGCCGGTGTCGAAGGGCAGAACCACGAGCCGCCGCATGTCCTGCGCGCGTTCGATCGCCTGAGATAGCTTGTCCTTCTTCTCGTGAGAGATTCCGGGTGCCGCCGCGATACGCTTGAGCACGTCTCGTCGGACATCCTCGGTAATGGCGGTGTTGTCGGCTACCGGTGCCGCCGGTGGGTCGGCCGGCCGGGCCGGGGTCGAAGGGGTGATTCTGGCGGGTGCTGGCGGCGACGATGGCGGTGGCGCGACCGGCGGGGTCGCGGGCAAAAGCTCAGCGGTTTTTGGGGTGTCCTCCGACGCCGATGACACGGTTTCCGGAGTGGCGGCAGCGGGCGGCGGCGCCGGCGCGGCGAGAACCTCCGACCCTGGTTCCGGGCGATGAACGCGAAAATGCGCGATGAGAAGCGAGGCTCCGAGCACCACCAAGGCCGCCGCCCCAGAAGACCACCATGGAAGGCGCCGTTTGGCCGCCAAGGGCGATTTCTCAACTGGATTCGGATTCTGGACGAGGCGGCGCACGCAACGCTCCAGATCTCCCAGGCTGCCAACAACCTGATAGGTTCGATTGCCCGACTGAAGAAATCTTCGGTGCACTTCCTGAAGCCGCTGCTTTTCCATGTCCTCGGGCATGGTGAGGTCGTAAGGGAATCGTTCTCCACAAATCACGACGCGAACCTTTCGCTTGTGGAGCGTGCAGAAGTCGTATTCGAGCTGGCTGAAACTGCGCCGCGGCTCGCCCGGCAAACGGGTGTCGGGTTCCTCGCCATAATTCTGGCCGACCAGATGAATGACAAAATCGATCTTCGACAGGATTTCGATCATCGGCGCACAAAACGCCGCCGTGTCGCGCCCCTTTTGCTCGTGCGCGAGCGGGACACCTCCTTCGGCGGCGATGACCGCCTCCACGGCGGCGCGGGCGGATCGCAAGTCGTCGGTGCCGCCACTGACAAAAATATGAGGCGCATCGGCCATTACCGGGGCCATATATGGCGGTGTCGGGTGGAAGGTCCAGAGGGAAGAGGGGTGAATCCGAAACGTAAGGGCGACGTCGGCGCGCCACATTTGAGTGTTCGGAATAGGCGTGCGCGTCAGCGGGGCGGCGTCGGAATTACGTACTTTGTGAAAAGTTTCACAAATTGGCCTTGCGCCTCCCGAACCTCGCTCGCATCCTCGCCTCACCGTGCACTACATGGTAGTTCTCTCGTTTCTGACCGTCTCGACTCTCGCGCTCTGCGCCTGCGGTCCACGCATCACGAATGCGAACCTGCAGGTCGTCGATGAGCAGCGCATCAAGCTCGATTCGCTGGGTAAAGGGCTCTCACCCAAGGAGGTGGAAAGCATTCTCGGACAACCAACCCGCCAGGAAGTCGCCAAACTCCCACTCGAAACGCAAAAGAAGGAAGTCGACGTCGTGCGCTACTTTTACGAGCAAGACGGGGAGACAATCGAGCTCCATTTCGTTGACCACAAACTCATCAGCGAGGTGCCGCGGCTCGGGGACAAGCCGGAGCTTCCGCCAATCCCCTAATCCCCAAGATGGCCATGGAAATTCCTGAAGATCTCCACCGAAAAATCGACGAAGCGATTTCCCACTATCCCGTGAGCAAAAGGAGCGCGTCGCTGCCGTTGCTCCATTTGTGGCAGGAGCAATTCGGATTCATCAGCGACGAAGCGATCACCTGGATCGCCGACAAGCTGGATCTCCAACCCATCAACATTCTCGAACTCGTCACCTTTTATCCGATGTTCCGCCGACAGCCCGCGGGACGGCGCCACATTCGCGTGTGTCGCACGCTTTCGTGCGCCATGGCGGGTGGTTACGAATTGCGGGAAGCCATCGAGAAGGCGGCGGGCATCACGCAGGGCGAGCATCACGAAACTCACGGCGGCCAAGTGGAAGCCGGTGCTCCCAACGCCGGACATGGAAGTCCCATTTCGACCAGTCCCGACGGCGCGTATTCGATCGAATTCGTCGAGTGCCTGGCGAGCTGCGGTTCGGCTCCGGTGGTGATGGTGGACGATCTGTTCAAGGAAAACGTGAAGCCGGAAGATGCGGCGCGCCTGCTCAAACTCAATCGCAGCGACGCCACCATGCCGAAGGTGTTGCCGCCGCATCCGCGCGAAAAACGGATCGTTTTCAAGAACATCGATCGTTCGGACTGGACCAACGACATCGAGTGCTACCTGAAAGACGGCGGCTACCAGGAGCTGAAAAAGGCGCTGACGATGAAGCCCGAGGAAATCGTCGAGGAGGTGAAAAAGTCAGGGCTCCGCGGACGCGGCGGCGCGGGATTTCCGTGCGGCGTCAAATGGGGCTTCATCAAGCGCGGCGAGACGAAGCCGGTGTATCTCATCTGCAACGCGGACGAATCGGAGCCCGGCACGTTTAAGGATCGCTACATCATCCATCAGGATCCGCATCAGTTGATCGAGGGAATGATCATCAGTTGCTTCGCCGTCAACGCGAAGCTCGCCTACATCTACATCCGCGGCGAGTTCCCCGAGGGGGCGAAGATATTGGAGAAGGCGCTGGCCGAGGCGCGCGATCACGGATTCCTCGGGAAGAACATTCAGGGATCGGGATTCGACTGCGAAATCTATGTCCACCGCGGTGCGGGCGCCTACATCTGCGGCGAAGAAACCGGCCTGATCGAAAGTCTGGAAGGCAAGCGCGCCTATCCGCGGATCAAGCCGCCTTATTTTCCCGCCGTGCTCGGCCTTTATCAGTGCCCGACTATCGTCAACAACGTCGAGACGCTGTGCGACGTGAAGCACATCATCGCCATGGGAGGCGGCGCGGAATACGCCAAGCTGGGCCGGCCAAACAACACCGGCACCCGCATCCTGTGCGTCAGCGGCGACGTGCAAAAGCCGGGCTATTACGAAATCGAAGTCGGCAGCGTCACGATGGGCGAATTGATCAACGACATCTGCGGCGGACTGAAGGAAGGGCGCAAATTGAAGGCGATCATTCCCGGCGGCTCGTCGGCCAAGGTTTTGCGGGCCGGCGAAAAATACAAGATCAAGGACCAGCGAAATCGCGCTCGAAGACATCCCGATGGATTTCGACACGCTCGCCGCGGCCGGCTCGATGGCCGGCTCCGGCGGCGTCATCGTCATGGATGATTCGCGCGACATGGTCGAGACGCTGAATAACATCAACGAATTCTACGCCCACGAATCCTGCGGCCAGTGCACGCCCTGCCGCGAAGGCGCGCTGTGGATGAAGAAGATCACCGACCGAATGCTCGATGGCGGCGGCACGGTCCAGGATCCGGACGTCTTAAAGAACGTCGCCGACAACATCGCCGGCAAAACGATCTGCGCCTTTGGCGAAGCCTGCTCCTGGCCGACGCAAAGCTTTGTCGCGAAGTTTCAGGACGAGTTCCTCGCCCGTGCTGCGAAGCCTCTGCCACCGCCCATGCCGCCGGAATACACGCCGGAGGAATTGATTAATAAAGAACCCATCACTGCGATTCCCGCCCCCCGCGGGAATGGCCAGGAAATCATGGCCCCAGCAGCCACTCGCTAGCATCGCGATGAGCACCGAAACCGCCGCTCCTGTCCAAATGATGAACGTCCAGATCGACGGCGTTTGGATGCAGTTTCCCAAGGGCACGCGCGTCATCGAGGCGTGCGCGCAGGCGCAGAAATTCATTCCGCGCTATTGCTATCACCCGAAGCTTCCTCGCCCGGGCAACTGCCGCATGTGCCTGATCGAAATGGGCATGCCGAAGATGACGCCCGACCGCAAGCCGGTGCTCGGCGAGGATGGCAAGCCCGAGATCAACTGGATTCCGCGGCCGCAGATTTCCTGCGCGCAGGACGTCACCGAAGGCATGGCCATTCGCACGGACAGTCGCCGATGGTGCAGGAGTGCCGCAAGGGCGTGATGGAGTTTCTCCTCATCAATCACCCGCTCGACTGCCCCATCTGCGACCAGGCGGGCGAATGCCGACTCCAGGAGTTTTCCGTCGAATACGGCCAGCGGCGAATCCCGCTTCCTCGAGCACAAGGTCAAGAAGCCGAAGAACGTCGAACTCGGCCCGCGCGTCACCCTCGATGCCGAGCGCTGCATCCTTTGCTCGCGCTGCATCCGCTTCATGCAGGAGGTCGCGCACGACGACGTGCTCGGCTTCATCGATCGCGGCAGCCACTCGACTATCGCTTGTCATCCCGGGCAAGAAGCTCGACAGCAACTACTCGCTCAACACGGTCGATATCTGCCCGGTCGGCGCGCTGACCTCGACGGATTTCCGCTTCAAGATGCGCGTCTGGTTCCTCAAGGAAACCAAGACCATCGACGTCAATTGCGGCACCGGCTGCAACATTGTCGATCGGCTCGCGCGAGAACGTGATTTACCGCATCACGCCCGCGCGAAAACAACGACGTCAACAGCGTTTGGCTGCCCGACTCCCACCGGCTGAATTTCAAATACCTCACCCGCGAAGACCGTTTGAAAACGCCGATGGTCAAAGGCGAGCCGGTCGAGTGGCGCACCGCCGTCGCCATCGCCGCCGAAATGCTTGAAAGCGCATTCGGGCGACCGGATCGCCCTCATCGCCTCCGGGCGGAGCACGAACGAAGAACTGTATCTCATTCGTCAGCTCATCCTCGCGCTCGGGATCGATAAGCAACACGACATTGTTCCGCGCACTGGGCGAAGCCGACGGCATCCTGATCGCCGCCGATCGCAACCCGAACACGACCGGCGCAAAGCTGTTCAAGCTCTGTACCACACGACCCGGCAGCCGGCTGAAGAAGATCGCCGAGGGCGTACGCAACGGCCAATACAAGGTGCTGCTTTGCTTCGGCGAAGACGCCACGAAGGCCGGACTCTCCGCCGAGGATCTGGCGAAACTCGATGCGGTCATCGCCATGGACATCCTGCCCAACACGACCACCCGGCAGGCGACCGTCCTGCTGCCCGCCAGCGGCTGGGCCGAAAAACGCGGCTCGATGATCAATCTCAAAGGCCGCCTCCAGCGCCTCAACCAGGCGGTAACGCCACCGGCGCAGGCCCGCGACGATTGGGAAATTCTCCGCGATCTGATCCAGGCGATTAGCGGCTCGAACGGAACTCTACGCCATCGAAGATGTGTTCAGAAAGATGAGCGCAGACCGTTCCGGCCCTGGCCGGGCTTAGCCTCAGCAAGATCGGCGACCTCGGCGTGCAGGTGCTTGAGGTCGATGGAAAAAACCAGACGAGCGAGGAGGCCGCGGGAATAATGTTTGAATTCGTCAGTTCCCCAGACTTTCTGGTTCCTGGTCGGCACTTCGCTGGCGCAAGACCATCTTCCTCATCTTCCTCGTCGTGCTGCCGATGGTCAGCTACACGGTCTATGCCGAACGCCGCGTATCGCGCTCATCCAGGATCGCGTCGGCCCAAACCGCACCGGCTTCCCGCTCACGCTGATCGGCTTCAAGAAAGACTTCTCACCCTTCCTCGGCGGCCTGGGCCAGCCCATCGCCGACGCCGTCAAGTTTCTGCTCAAGGAGGATTTCGTCCCCGGCCACGTCAACAAACTCTATTTCTGGCTGGCGCCCTGCCTGGCCATGATTCCGTCGATCGTCGTTCTGGCAGCCATCCCGTTCGGCAGCAGCTTTCTCGGCGTGCCGATGGTCGTGGCACCGATGAATGTCGGCATCCTCTTCATCTTCGCCATTTCGAGCGTCGGTGTTTACGGCATCGTCCTGGCGGGCTGGTCGTCGAATTCCAAGTATCCGTTCCTCGGCGGCATCCGCAGCACCTCGCAGATGATCAGCTACGAGCTCGGGCTTGGCCTCAGTGCCGTGCCGGTTTTGCTCATCGCTGGGACCACGGATCTGTCGCAGATCATCGCTTACCAGGTCAGCCACGGCTGGCTGCTCTTTCCGTTCACCGACGGCCATCTGGACCTGCACGAATTCCTTCTTTGGATTCCCGCTTATCATCGCTTTCGTCACGTTCACCATCTCGATGTTCGCGGAAACGAACCGGCTGCCCGTTCGATCTTGCCCGAGTCCGAGACCGAACTCGTCGCCGGTTACCACACCGAATATTCCTCGATGAAGTTCGCTCTCTTCTTCCTCGGCGAATACACCGCGATGATCGCCGGCAGCGCGCTGATCGTCGTGCTCTTCCTCGGCGGCTGGCATCTGCCGTCTCATACCCGGACGGCTCTCGATCGCGGCTGGCGTTCTGGCGGCGCCGGATCTGGGGCCTGGTCAATATCACCGTCTTCTTCGCCAAAGTCGCCGCGCTCCTTTTCGTCTTCATCTGGGTGCGCTGGACGCTCCCCCGTTTCCGCTATGACCAACTCATGAAACTCGGCTGGCTCTATCTCTTTGAAATCGCGCTCGTGAACATCTTCCTCACCGCCGGCATCCTCGCCTTCGTGAAGTAACGCGCCATGTCCTACGTCGTCCCACGCCCCAATCTCTCCTTCTGGGAGAAAATGCTATCTCCCGCCCTCATCGGCGGCCTCACGATCACTTCGGGCACCTCGCGCCGCATGCTCGCCGGCAAGACCACGTCATCATGCAATATCCCGAAGAGAAGTGGGATCGCACATGCCCGAACATTACCGCGGGGCGCCCGACGTTGGTGAACGACGAGAACGGTCGCGAACGCTGCGTCGCCTGCCAGCTCTGCGAATTCATCTGTCCGCCGCGCGCCATCACCATCAAGCCCGAGGAAATCCCGTCGAACGACCAGCTGGGCCAAGGTCGAGAAGCGTCCGCAAGGACTTCGACATCGACATGATCCGCTGCATCTACTGCGGCATGTGCGAAGAAGTCTGCCCCGAGCAGGCCATCTTCCTGCGCAAAGATTACGCCATCACCGGCATCACCCGCGCCGAGATGGTCCACGACAAAGAGAAACTCTACGAACTCGGCGGCGTCTTCGACGGACTCGTGCAGAAATGGAACCCACTCAAATGAAATGCGGAATGCGGAACGCGGAACGCGGAATTGGCGCTCGCCCCATTGATGGCGCCCCTTCAACTCGATTCGCTTTATTTCCATTGGCAATTGCAAACCCGGCGCTTCGACAACCACTTGTCGGATTCCGCGCTCCGCATTCCGCATTCCGCGTCCCCTGATGTCTCCCCTCCTTTTCTGGCTCTTCACGATCCTGATGCTGGCCTTCGGCGTGGCTGTGGTGATCAACCGCAACCCCGTGGCGAGCGCGCTGTCGCCTGGTCGTGTCAGCTTTCTCTGCCTGGCCGCGCTTTTCGTTTCTCTCGACGCCTTTTTTATCGGTGTGATCCAGGTGCTCGTCTATGCCGGCGCGGTGATGGTGCTCTTCCTTTTCATCATCATGCTGCTCGATCTCAAGGCGGAGCAACGCCGGAAAATCAACCTCCCGGCCTGTCTTGGGGGACTCACCGTCACCGTGCTTTTCGTCGCTTCAACTATTGATGGTGCTCAAGCGTTTGCCATTTGCGGAGCGAGCTTTCCCTGCGCTGGCCGAGGGACGCCATGATGATGTTCGGGCGATCGGCATGACTCTTTTCACCACGCACAACCTGCCATTGCAGGTCGTCGGCGTGCTCATCCTCGTGGCCACGGTGGGCGTCGTCATCCTTTCCAAACGCGAGCTGAAATGACCATGGATCTCACGCTCAACCATTACCTCCTGGCCAGCGGATTGCTTTTTGCCATCGGCTTTGCCGGCGTTCTGCTGCGCCGCAATATCATCATCATCTTCATGTGCCTCGAGCTGATGCTGAACGCGGCGAATCTCTCCCTGGTCGCTTTCACCCGTTTCAATGTCGGCACCACGGGCCTGCCAAATTACAACGCCCAGGTCCTCGTGTTTTTCATCATCACGGTCGCCGCGGCCGAAGTCGCGGTGGGCCTCGCCATCATCGTCGCCCTCTACCGCGCCCGGCAGACCACACACGTCGAGGACATTAACTCGCTGAAGTTTTAACGGCATGGACCCGCATCTCGCCTGGTTTCATCCTTTTTAATCCCCTCGTCGCCGCGGCGCTGATTCACCTCTTCCTCGGCGGGCACCCGGGACCAGCGCGACGCTCTCTGTTTTCTCCTCAATCTTCGGTTTCATTGCCGCGCTCGGCATCGTGCTTTTCTTCGGGCCATCAAACACCGAACCTGGAGATGCCCTGGCTCGATTTTGGATCGGCCTTCCGGGCGCCGATCGGATTGATGATCGACGACCTGAGCCGGCTCATGGTGCTCGTAGTCACGTTTGTCGGCGCGCTCGTGCATGTCTATTCGACGATTTACATGCAGGACGATTCGGGCAAGTCGCGCTACTTCGGCAACCTGTCGCTCTTCATGTTCTCGATGCTGGGCATCGTGCTCGCGAACAATTTCGTGATGATGTTCATCTTCTGGGAACTGGTCGGCGTGAGCAGCTATCTGCTCATTGGCCATTGGTTCACGCGCGATGCCGCCAGTGCGGCTGCGAACAAGGCGTTCATCACGAATCGCATCGGCGACTTCGGCTTCATGCTCGGCATCCTCATGGTTTGGGCATGGGCCGGCAGTGTCGTCTTCCCGGAAATCGCGGCCGTGCGTGATTCCCTGGATGCCAGCTCGGCTTACCTGACGGCCGCCGTCCTGCTCGTTTTCTGCGGCGCCGTCGGAAAGAGCGCCCAATTCCCGCTGCACGTCTGGCTTGCCGGACGCCATGGAAGGCCCGACGCCGGTATCCGCCTTGATCCATGCCGCCACCATGGTCGCCGCCGGCGTCTATATGCTGGCACGGGTTTTCTTCCTCATCGAACTCTCGACCGACGCGCAAACCGTCATCGCCTTCATCGGCGCCGTCACTTCGCTTCTCGCCGCGCTCATGGCCACGCAGCAGGATGACATCAAGCGAATCCTCGCCTACTCGACGCTTTCGCAGCTCGGCTACATGATCATGGCCATCGGTGTCGCCGCGCCTGGCGCCGCCATGTTTCATCTTTTCACGCACGCATTTTTCAAGGCGCTGCTCTTCCTCGGCGCGGGCGCGATCATCCACATGCTCCATCACGAGCAGGACATCTGGAAAATGGGCGGCTTGCGAAAATCCATGCGTGCCACTTTCGCCACCTTCGCCATCGGCACCCTTGCGCTCACCGGCTGCCCGTTTTTCGCCGGTTTCTTTTCCAAGGACGCCATTCTGCTCGCCGCTTACCAGGGCCGTCCGGGAACCTTCCTTTTCTGGATCGGCCTGGGAGTCGCTTTCCTCACGGCTTTTTACATGACCCGACTCGTGGTGGTGGCCTTTTTTGGCAAGGCGCGCACGGAGGCGGCCGAACACGGTCATGATGGTCCGTTCCGGATGAACGCGCCGCTTTGGATTCTCGCGTTGTTTAGCATCATCGCGGGCTGGGGCTTCATCGCGAATCGCGCCCTCGGGCACGAACTCAGTCATTCCGTGCATGTGCTGCACGACGGGCCAGGCAGCGTGCTGGTTCCGGTCCTGGCCATCCTGGCGTTTCTGACGGGCACAGGCGCCGCGTGGGTTTTGTACACCGGCCAGGAAAAAGATCCGGTCTCAATTCCGCTCTTCCGCCGGAAGTTTTATATCGATGAACTCTACGCCGCCCTGATCGCCGCGACGCAGGACTTTTTCGCTGGCATTGCTGCCTTCATCGACCGGTGGATCATTGATGGTGTGCTCGTGCGCGGCTTAAGCGGGGCGGCGTGGGGCCTGGGATTCGCGCTCCGCTTTTTCCAATACGGCAACCTGCAGGGGTACGCCTTTCTCTTCGGCGCCGGGGTGGTCGTGCTGATTTATCTCATGGTGCTGCGCTAACAATGTTTCCCGCTGCCTGAACCGATTCCGAACAACGTGCTCCAACTCCTCATCTTCATTCCTCTTCTGTCCGCGCTGGCGGTCATGTTGGGAGCCCCTGCCCGCAAGACTTCGCTCGCGGCCGCCGTCTTGCAGGCCGTCGTGGCAATCATCGCGCTCGTGTGCTTTCGAGCTGATGGCGAACCGTTTCAATACCAGTCTCTCACTGCCGTCGCGCCGGAATGGGGTCTGAATTTCTTCCTCGCCGCGGATGGCCTCAGCCTCGTGATGCTGCTCCTCACTGGGTTGGTGACCCTGGCGGCGGTTTGGGTCACGCCGACAGTGGAAAAGCGCCCGAACCTTTTCTACGCCTGCCTGCTGTTCATTTCCGCCGGTGCCGCGGGCGCTTTCGCAGCACAGGATCTCATCTTTTTCTACGCCTTCCACGAACTCGCCCTCATTCCGACCTTCCTACTCATCGGTATCTGGGGCACCGGCGAGCGCTACGCGGCGGCCTGGAAAATCACCATCTATCTGGCGCTCGGTTCGTTCATCCTGCTGATCGGTCTCATCGATCTGTATTTCGCGATTCCGGAAGGACTGAGGACATTCAACATGATCGAGCTGCAGCGCCTGGCGCAGGAGCACGTCATTCCGGCCGCCGCGCAATCGCGGCCCTATCTGCTGCTCTTGATCGGCTTCGGCATCCTCATTTCGCTCTTCCCCTTCCACACTTGGGCGCCGACGGCCTATGCCTCGGCCCCAACGCCGGCCACCATGCTGCACGCCGGCGTACTGAAAAAGTTTGGTCTCTACGGCCTAATCCGTATCGCGGTACCGCTGCTCCCGGAAGGTGCGCAGCAATGGGCGACGCTCCTGCTCGTTTTGTTCGTCGGAAACATTATTTACGTCGGCCTGATCACGATCGCCCAGAAGCGTCTCGATCTGATGCTGGGCTACTCGAGCGTCATGCATATGGGGTACATCTTTCTCGGGATCGGCGCCCTGAATGTCGTGGGCGTGAGTGGTGCCGCATTGCTGATGTTCGCCCATGGCTTGTCCATCGCTGCGCTTTTCGCGCTCACGGGTCAAATCCGACAGCGCTCCGAAACTCTCGAATTCAGTCAACTTGGCGGCATTGCCAAAACCGCGCCCTTCCTTGGTGTCGCATTTGGCTTTGCCGCGTTCGCCTCGATCGGTCTCCCCGGCTTCGCCAATTTTGCGAGCGAGACGATGGTCTTCTTCGGCGCGTTCAAACCCGCCGTGACCAATGCTGCGCTGACCCAAAGCTACCGCATCGCCACGGGATTTGCGCTGTGGGGCGTCGTCATCTCAGCGGTCTACATGCTGCGCGCCTACCGCGCCGCCTTCATGGGTGAACCGGGCCAGGCAATTGGCGGGTGGAAAGACGTCACCACCGGCCTCCGCATTCCGGTCATCCTCCTACTTGCCGCCCTGATGTTCGCCGGATTCTTCCCCAGCGCCTTCCTCAATTATCTCAAGCCGAGCATCGAAGCGCTCGTGACCGCCCCACGCTGATTAATCTCCCAGCAAGTCCGCGATGCCCGCCCTGTTCGATCCCATCATCCTCGAAATCCTGGTCCTGAGCCTGGGCTTGGTCCTGCTGCTCGCCGAGGCCTTCAGCAAGGCGGAAAACAAAAGCTGGATGGCCCACCTTTCGATTTATGTGCTCGGCATTATCTTCGCCTGGTCGTTTTTCACGAAAGGAAATCCAGACCCGGAGGCGCTCCGAACACTGAGTTACACCGCCGATTCCACCGCCCTTTTCTTCAAACGCATCGCTCTGCTCACGACCATGATCGTGCTGGTGATGTCGATCGAGTATCGCGGCGTTCTCGCGCGGTTCCTCCCCGCCGGCGCCCCGGGCGCGGGCACCGGAGAATTCTACATTCTGCCTATCTTCACCTGCGCCGGGCTCATGTTCATGGCGTCGGCCATTGATTTCCTGCTCATCTTCGTCTCGCTCGAACTCGTGACGATCAGCTTTTACGTCCTCGTCGCCTACATGCGGCGCAATACCGGCTCGCTCGAAGCCGGCGTGAAATACCTGATCCTGGGGGCATTGAGCACCGGGTTCCTGGTCTATGGATTCACGTGGCTCTTCGGGCTTACTGGAGAAACGAATCTCTTCAAAATCGGTGACACGCTGCCTGCCCTGCTGGCTGAAGGTGGCCGCCTGCATGGTTCCGAAACGGGTGTGCTTTTCGGGCTCATGCTCGTGCTGGTTGGACTCGGCTTTAAAGTGGCCGCCGCTCCCTTCCAAATTTGGGTGCCCGATGTTTACCAGGGTGCGCCGACGCCGGTGACGGCCTTCCTGAGTGTCGGATCCAAAGCCGCGGGATTCATTGTTCTGCTCCGCGTGCTCCAGCCGTTCGTCACGGTGCCTGCGCTCAGTGAAAGGATCATCGCCGTGTTGGTGATCATCGCGATCGCGAGCTTGATTTACGGAAACCTCGCCGCCATGCCGCAGGACAATCTCAAGCGCATGCTTGCCTACTCGAGCATTGCTCACGCTGGTTATCTGCTGGTGGCTGTCGCCAGCATCGGCCCGGTGCGCGGAAGCTTTGGATCGAGCGGAGTCGCCGTGGCATTCTACCTCGCCGGTTATCTGATCATGACGCTGCTCAGCTTTTTGATCATGCTCGTCGTGGCCAAGCACTCGAGAGGGGACGACATCATCCATTTCAACGGCCTGGCCAAACGCAGCCCGTTCCTCGCCTTCGGGATGCTGGCGGCCATTCTTTCGCTCGCGGGCGTTCCCTTTACCGTCGGCTTTATCGGCAAGTGGCTGGTTTTTGCCGCCGCGGTGCAACAGCACCAATTCGTTTTGGTTGGCGTCGGAATCATCACCGTAGCCGCCGGCTTCTATTATTACCTGCGCGTCATCGCCGCGATGTATTGGCAGGAGCCAAACGACGACACGCCCATCCGCGCGAACTTCCTTTCCAAAGCCACGATCGCCGTTCTCACCGCGTTGATCTTCGCTGCGGGCGTCTTTCCCCAACCGATTCTCAACATGCTGCACGCCGAAACCGTGCGCCCCGTCACTGCTCCCGCGGTTCCGATCGCCGCGATCGAAACGCCGTAGCAGCCTGTCGCACTCGCATGCCATGTTCAAAACACGAGCATGGTCGGTCGCTTTGTAAACGTTGGCCACGACGCCCCGCTTTCTCTGCCGCCGGATTTGCGCGACTGGGTGCCGCCGGATCATCTGGTGCATTTTTGTCCACGCCCCCTTGTTTCTCCGCCCCCTGTCAGACTTTGCACACTGCCCCCGATCGCCCCCGCGACCCCCGTCAGCCTTCGCACGCGCGTGCCATTTTCAAAACAGAGCATGGCCCCTCCTTTGTAAACGTTGGCCACGATGCGCCGATTTTGCTGCCGCCGGATTTCGCAACTGGGTGCCGCCGGATCATCTGGCATCTTGTCCACGCCCCCTTGTTCTCCGCCCCCGTCAGAATTTGCACACTGACCCCGATCGCCTTGCTGACCCCGATCGCCTTGCTTCTTGTCCTTCAAATGACCAGCGCTTTAGGGAAGACACAAGAATTCGCGCCATCAGGCGATGATACCGCTCCATCCTCGGGTCAAAAGCAACGGTGTAGATCAAATCCATAGCGGATTCTGAACGTAGCGCGCCAGGAATCGCTAAATGCGCTCGGCCCTATTTCTTTTCGTCTGTATCTGAAGTCTGCCAGATAAGCTGATACGACACAAGCTTATCGTCGACGAATGCCAAACGTAGTCCTGAGACCCATTTTTTCTTTCCACCGCCTTCCATGGGGGTTTAGGAGTCTCGATCAAAATCACCACCTTGCCGCCCTCCACAGTGTCTATGGACATTGGCTCACCGAATTTCTTTTTTGTGTCTTCTAGTGATTGCCCTATCGGTAGCCATTCCTCCAAAATGGAGAGAAAGGTGGACAAGCCCTTCGCAGTTTCGGGAATATTTAAGCTATCGGACTTGTCGTCAGCCCACAGGAGGTGGGACAAAAGATGGCGAAGAATAGTAATATCGGCTTTAGTTTTCACGGTCGCAAGCAGGACTCCGGGATCGGCGACTCGAGAAAGAATTCGGGGGTCAGGGTTCAAATCTGAAAGAATTCGGGGGTCAGGGTTCAAATCTTGACAGCTTCCGGTCAAGCGTAGACCTGGGTGAGGGTGGGATTGGGAGGTGTTCATGGGCGGTGAGCGTATTGGGGATCGGTGCTGAGCGAGATCAATCGCGGGAATAGCAAGAATTCACTCGGTCGCCGCACGGAATTGCAACCAACAACGGATCGGGGAAAATTCCGAGCGAACTGCAAAATAATCGTTTCAGTTGGGAAAAATGGTCTCGCGGGAACTCAAGCCCGCACGGGCATTGACGGGACTTTTGAATCGTCGATCGGACTCACTCGATCGGATACTTCCTCAGGCCGGTGAACTGAAGAAATAGGCGCGCGAGAAAAAGCGGGTTATTGATGAGATACCGACGCGCGAGGCGGCGCGGCTGCGTGCAAAGGCGATAAAACCACTCGAAGCCGCTACGCTGGATCCAGCGGGGCGCCTGGCGCACGCGGCCGCTGTGGAAATCAAACGCCGCCCCGACCCCGGCCATCAACGTCACTTCGAGTCGAGGCAGGTTTTCGGCCATGAATCGCTCCTGCTTGGGCGTGCTCAGACCGATCCACATCATGTCGGGCCGCAATTCCTGCAACCGCGCGGCGAGATCCGCTTTTTCGCCGGCCTCGAGCGGACGAAACGGCGGACAATAGGTGCCCACGATTCGCACTCCGGGGAATCGTGCCTCGAGGCTGGCTTGCAATCTCTCCGCCACTCCCGGCGCCCCGCCGTAGAAAAAATGGGTGAAGGCGCCGTCGCGCGTGGCTTCAAAAACCTCGAGCATCAGGTCCGGGCCATAAACGCGATCAACCGAGGGTCCGCAAAAGTGGCGCCCGAGCCAGACGAGCGGCATCCCATCGGTGGTATTCAAAAAGGCGTGATTGAGGATGTGGCGAAAGTCCAGGTCGTTCTGCGCTTCGGTCACTCCGTGCACGCCGGTAACGCAAATGTAGCCTTTGCGCCGCTCGCGCACGGCTTCGAGGATTGCCTCGCGCGCGATAGTAAGATTCATCGCGCACAGCGAGACGCCGAGGACGTTGAATCGATCGATCTTCATGGGTGCGGGAGAGAAGCGGCGCCCGCGGATAAACTCAAGCGATTGCCCACGGCCCGTGTGCTCCGTAGCGTCCCTTTGTGAATCGACTCATCCAGGAAATCGCCAAATCCATTGTGCCCTATCGGATGTGGGTGCATCTGCGCCAGACCCGTCTCGATACAGCGCGGCGCCAGCGCATGGACGGCAAAGCGGCGCCCGTCGCGGAAGAAAACTTCTCCTGCGCGGTTGCCATCGATTTCCTCGAGACCCTTGGTTGCGACCGCGAACAGGTGATCGCGGGGAGCATGCCCCAATCGGCCCTGGATTTTGCGGCCAGCTTCCTTCCCGAGACCGCGCGACGCGGCCTGCACGTGGGAAATTTCGTTGGCGTCTCGCTTGGGTTCTTCACGCACTGGCTCAAGATGCGCTCGCTCGATTCGAGCATCTTGGCCATTGATCCCAACCTCACGCATCGCGGCGTGTCCAATCCCCTGGCCAAGGTGCTGGCTCTTCTGCAGCACTTCGGTCTCGAACAACACTGTCTGCCGCTCACTGCGTTTTCTCTCGAAAGAAATGCCGCCAACGATGCCCGTGACTACGTGGGCGGGTTCGCAACCCTCGACGAGTCGATCTCCGAGCCGACCGCGGCGCAAGGTCTGCCGCAATTGGCGCGCCTGATGCCCGGCGCCTTTGATTTCGCCATTATGGACGGCAACCACGATGGCGCCTACTTGCGCCGTGAACTCGGCTTCATCTCCGAACTGCTGCGACCGGGCGGCGTGCTGATCCTCGATGACGTCAGCTCGGAATGGTTCGAAATCGAGCGGGTGTTCGACGAAACGACCCGGTTCGAAAAACTCGGCGCCGACGGGCGGATCGGCGTGCTGCGCCGGCCGGGTAATGCCGCTCCTTCATCATGACGTGCCGAGTCGTCATCGCCACCAATGTGTCTGGACGGCCTCCACTAAGGTTTCGCGCACGATCGGATTGAATCCAGCATCCCAAATGCGTTTTTGCCACGGGGCCGCACTTCGGCTATGGGCAGCGCCCCTTTTCATGATTCGACCGCCAAAATTCTCCCTTCCTGCAGCCGTCCTCCTGGCTCTGGCCCTGGCCTTGACGGGTTGCGAACGCGAGCGGATTACCGTTTATCAGGCGCCCAAGGATGCGCCAGACGTCCATGCGGACCACGATCATGCCGCCGGCGACGATCCCCATCCCGTGGGTGCCACCGATCCGCATACGCCGCCGGCGACCAGCGGGCCGCAAATAGGATGGGAACTGCCAAAGGGCTGGAAAGAAACCGCGCCGTCGCAGGTGAGCTTCGCCAGCTTTCTCATCGAAGAGGGTGAGGGCAATGCGACGGTCAATATTTCCCAGCTACCCGATCTGCGCGGACGCGAGGCGCTGATCGTCAACATGTGGCGCGAACAGGTTTCTCAGCCACCGCTGACCGATGCGGACGCGGAAAAATCGCTCGTGCCCACGCCGGTCGCGGGGTCCGATGGACTAAGCTTTGAAGTCTCCGGCACAAGCAAGGACGGCCCAGTGCGCATCGTTACCGCCATGTTGCATCGCCCGGAAGGAAGCTGGTTTTTCAAACTCGCCGGCACCGACGCGAAAGTGCAGGCGCACAAAAGTGAGTTTTTCGACTTCGTGAAGAATTCCGTCAAATTCGTCGAAGGCACGTCCCCTACCCCAGCTGCGGCCGCTCCACCCGCCTCTCCAGAGCCACCGCCAAATGATTCGGCACCACCGCCGCTCGCCGATGCCGGCCCGACAGCGCCGCAGGAATTTCAATGGACCGTGCCCAATGGCTGGACCCAGGCCGCTCCCGGCCAGATGCAGGTGGCAAAATTTCGCGTGGCGGAGACCGGCGGAAAAAATGCGGAAGTGGCGGTCAGTATTTTCCCATCCGACACGGGCGGGACGGTGGCCAACGTCCAGCGGTGGCGGCGACAGCTGGGTCTACCCGAGGAGGACGCGGCCACAGCCCAATCACACGTGACGGATCTCGATGGACCGGAGCCGGGTGCTGCGCTGGTGGATATTTCCAACGAAAACCAACGGCTGCTCGGAGCAATCGTGCCGCGTGCTGGGCGCTGGTGGTTCTATAAAATGACCGGCGATGACGCGGCGGTTTCCGCAGCGCGCGACTCGTTCATCGCCTTCGCCAAATCTACGCCATGATGGATCGCCTTTGGAAACTCTTCACGTCGCTCAAGCTGACGGTCGTTTGCCTGTCGTTCGGCATTTTGCTCGTTTTCATCGGCACGATTGCCCAGGCGGACGAAGGTCTTTACGTCGCGCAGGAGCGCTACTTTAAGCACTGGATCGTCGGAGGATTCTCGTTCTTTGGACACTATGTGCCGATCCCGTTGCCAGGCGGTTACCTGATTGGGACGGTGCTCCTGGTCAATCTCATCGCGGCGCACATCAAGCGCTTCCACCTTTCGTGGGGCAAGCTTGGCATTCATCTCACGCACTTCGGTATCATCCTCCTGCTCGTCGGCCAGCTCACCACGGACATGTTTTCCAAGGAGCGCTACATGCGTCTGGCCGAGGGTCAAAGCCGTCAGTATTCCGAGAGTCATCGGGGGGACGAGCTGGTCTTTCTCACGGACGGGGGATCCGGGATGGATCAAGTCGTTTCGATCCCGGAATCCATGGTGCGCAAAGCAGCCGCGAAGAAAACGGATATCGATCACGAAGAGCTGCCCTTCACCGTGCGCGTGAAAGCGTACTATCCGAATTGCGAGATCGCTTCCCATTCGGCAATTACCCAGACGGCGGCGCAATTGCAGAGCGCGCTGGCCATGGTCGAAGGCTCCTATTCCGCCCCGGAAACGCTGCCCACGCAGGCGGAGAAAGCAGATGAGAGCGGCGGCCGCCGGAAAATCTGGGAGGAAGCATTGCGCGCGGTCGGCGAAAACGACGTGGCCAACCTGCAGGCAGCCGTGCAGCGCGTGGTGGCTGATCCGGACAAAGCGAAACAGCTTTCGACGGAACTCAAAACGCGTTTTCAAACGCAGATGCTCGAGGCGTTTCGGCAGGAAGGTGGAGCGAAGCGCATTGCCGCCGATCGATTGACGAAAAATGAACCCACCGCGGAAGATGCGCTGGCATCAGCGGCCGACAATGGCGTGGGTAAAATCGCCATGCTCGTGCCGCTGGCTGAAGCGAAGGATACTGACACTCGAAACTTCCCGGCCGCCATCGTCGAAATCCTGGCCCAGGGGAAAAGTCTTGGCACCTGGCTTCTGACGCCCTGGCTCAATGATCAACCGCTCGATCTCCCGGGCGGCGGCAAGTGGCGGGCGGCCTTTCGATTCCAGCGGACCTACTATCCCTTCGCCGTGGAGTTAATGAAAACCACTCACGAAATTTATCGCGGTACCGCGACCGCGGCGAATCCGGAAGGCATTCCCAAAAACTTTCAAAGCCGCGTCCGGATTGAGAACCCGCAAACCGGGAGAGAATCGTGAAGTGGACATCTACATGAACAACCCGCTGCGCTACCAGGGTCTGACCTTTTACCAGTATCAGATGGGTCAGGACGAGATTCGGGGCAGTGCGGTCGGGACGAGCACCCTGCAGGTCGTGCGAAACCCCTCGTGGCTGACACCGTATATTGGCTGTATCGTCGTCGGCCTCGGCATGCTCTATCAGTTTCTCTATCACCTCGTCCGCTTCATCACCCGACGCCGTGACTCGGCGCCACAACCGGCTGCTGCTTAAACGACCGCGCTCACATCGCCAACTTCCATCATGAAACGCTGGATCCCACTCATCGTCACCGCCGTATTCGCCATTTGGGTCGTCGGCAAGGCGCGCATCCCGAAGGACGATCCCACCCAGTTTGCCTTGAACGAATTCGGGCGACTTCCCCTCATCGCCAATGGTCGCTTTCAGCCCATGGATTCGCTGGCGCGAAACTCTTTGCTCCAGCTCCGAGAAAAGCAGAACGCGTTTCGTTGGATGACCCCGGAGGAAATCCAGAACCGTTCCTCCGTCGAGAAACTTTTCGATATCCGTGTCAAACGCATTCCCGGAATCGACTGGCTGGCCATGATGATGATGAAGCCGGAAGCGGCGGACCAATTGCCCGTCATCCGGATCGACCATCCGCAGTTGATCGGACTGCTCGCCCTGCCGATCGAAAAGGACGAGGAAAAGAATCTGGACGGGAAGTCGTTTTCCTTTGCACAGATCACTCCGAAATTCGCTGAACTCGATGTCGAAGTGCGGCGCGCCGGTGCGATCAAAGCCGAGCAACGATCGGCCTACGATCGCGCGGTGATCAAGCTTTCGAACGCGCTGGGCCTCTACATGAAGCTGCAGAACACGCTTCAACCCCAGAACGCGCGCGATTGGGGCGCTGAGTACGAAGCTTACCTCAGCCACATCGGTCCCGGAGTGGCGGCCGCACAGGCGCAGAACGCCAAGAAGGAATTCGATCAAAACGCGCTGAATCTCCTGATGAACGACTTGACGCGGTTCGACGCGATGTTGCGCCTCGAAGCGCCGCTCGTGGTGCCACCGCACCATCCCGAAAACGATCGGGATAATTGGATGCGCATGGGTGAAGCGCTCATGGAAATTGCCCGCGGGGCGCCGGCGAATTATGCGGTGACCAATTATGCACGGATCTCAGATGCCTATCGCGCGGGCGATGTGAACGGGTTCAATCAAGCTGTCGCCGACTACCGCACCGCCCTCGGATCGCAGTTCATGCCCGAGTTGAAAAAGGCGAAAAACGAGCAGTCCTTCAATTTCTTCCAACCGTTCTATCTGGCCATGATCATCTTCGTCGTCGCTGGGTTGTGCGCGATCGCCTTCTGGTTCCGGCCCGCAGCCTGGGACTTCATCCGCCGGACGGCCGTGTGGCTGGCCATCCTGGCCTGGGTAGTTCTCTCGACGGGTCTGATATTCCGCATGGTTCTGGAAGGACGTCCGCCGGTGACGAACCTTTACTCGTCCGCAGTTTTCATTGGCTGGGGCGCGTGCGCCCTGGGGCTGGTTCTCGAGGCCTTTTGGAAAAACTCGATCGGCGTCGTGGTCTCGAGCGTCATCGGATTCATCACCCTCATCATTGCTCATCATCTCGCCTACGGCGGAGACACGATGGAAATGATGCGCGCCGTGCTCGACACAAATCTCTGGCTTTCCACCCACGTCGTGGTCGTCACGCTTGGCTACGCCAGCACGTTCGTGGCTGGAATGCTGGCCATCATTTATTTAATCCTCGGGTTGTTCACCACTTCGCTCGACAAGGGCACCGCGCGCGCGCTGACGAAGATGGTCTATGGCATCGTTTGTTTCGCGACGCTGTTCAGTTTTGTGGGCACGGTGCTCGGCGGGATCTGGGCGGATCAAAGCTGGGGTCGTTTCTGGGGCTGGGATCCAAAGGAAAATGGCGCGCTCATCATCGTGCTGTGGAATGCGCTCATTCTGCATGCTCGCTGGGGCGGGCTGGTGCGCGAACGCGGCCTGATGAACCTCGCCGTCGGCGGCAATATTGTCACGGCCTGGAGCTGGTTCGGCGTCAACATGCTGGGAATTGGCCTGCACAGCTACGGATTCACGGAGTCAGGCTTCAAATGGTTGTCGGCATTCGTCATCAGCCAGCTCGCCCTGATCGCGCTGGGATCCATTCCGTTGCACTTCTGGCGGAGCTTCCGGGCGACCCACGAACCGCAGCCGGAACACACGCCCCAACCCGCGTAAATTCCGCGGCGCCGGCAAAACTGCTCCTTCTCGCGGGCCTGAGAGTCTGCCTATCATTCCGAACTTTTACCGCCGCCTTGCACCCATGAGCGAACTTTCGTCCACCACTGACTCCCAACTCGCCGCGCTGAGCTTTGATGTCTCGCGCGAACCACTGCCCACCGATCCGGGCGCCAATCCCTTCAAGCTCGTTGTTGATCCCACCATGCGCATCCGCCTGCGGCGCGCCTTGTTCGATATGATCGAGAACCACGATCAGGAACTATCCCGCTACGTCAGCGACGGCAGCCTGGCCCTCGAGAGTTACAAGGAATACATCGAGCTTTTCGCCCGCAGCCTGCGCGACACGATGAACAGCCGGGAAGGCGTCGCTTATCTCCTCGAATACTGCGGGTTTCAGGTGAACAAGGACGAGATCAACCTCTCCCCGGAAACCCGATGGAAAGTTCAGCGCTGACCCGCCAAGCCTCATGGAGCCGACGGATAACCGCCGAATTCCGCCGCCTCGGACGCGCAACGCTGCTTGCTTCCCGATGACGGTCAGGGAAAGGTGCCGGCCACAATTCTGATTTCATGAAGCTGGAGCGCGTCCACGAATACATCATTCCCGCCATGGTGATGCTGGTCGGCATCGCCGCTGCGGTCGCGGCGGGATATCTTTCCGGCGAAGGGCAGATCGGAAATATCATCGCGCTCCTGGGCGCCGCAGTGGGCGTGGGATTGCTGCTGACTTTGCGCCAGCAGATCTGGATCATGATTCCGATCACCTGGACTCTGGCGGGACAGATTCCGCTTCTGCCCCTCCCCTTTGCGGTCCGGGATCTGATCGTCATGGCGGTCTTTGTGTCCTTTATGGTGCTGACGGCCTTCAAAGTCGTCCGGCGAAAGCCCACTTACGGCCTCATCGATATCTTGATGGGATCGATCATAGCCTATCTCATCATTGCCTTTATTCGCAACCCGGTCGGTGTGGAGGCGTTCGACTCGGATCGTGTCGGTGGGCGGCCTTACTTCAACGTCTTCATCGCCTGCCTGGCCTATTGGGTGATCAGCCGCTCTCTGGTGCCGGAAGGGTTTGCCAAATGGTTGCCGCTGGCGGCATTCGGCGGGCGGTCCATCGAGGGTATTCTGAACACGATCACCTACCATTTCCCTTCGACCGTTCCGATCCTGGCCCTCTTCTATTCAAACATTTCGTCCGAAACCTATGCCGCTCAGGATATTCTGCGGCGACCTGAGGGCGAATCGACAGGACGACAGGCGTATCTCCTCTATGTGGGGCACCCAATGGTCGTGACCCTGATCTCCTATTTTAGGCCGCTGACACTCATCAATCCCCTCTATCTTGGTCGCTGCCTGCTTTTTGGGACCGCCATGATTTTTGTCCTTCTGTCGGGGTTCCGGAGTACGTTGATTGCCGCCGGGGGCTACTTTCTCGTGGCGAGTTATATCCGCCGGGGATGGACGGAGATTGCCCATATCATGGCTATCGGGCTCCCGAGCCTCCTGCTCATTATCATGATGCAGGGAGTCGTCTTCGATTTACCCCAATCTGCCCAGCGAACCCTTTCTTTCCTTCCCGGTCGCTGGGATGAGATCGCCGTCATCGAGGCCAAAGGATCTACGCAATGGCGCGTGGACATGTGGAAAACGGTCCTGACCTCGGACAAATATATTCAAAACAAATGGTTTGGGGATGGCTTTGGCTTTTCCAGGCGTGAACTTCAGGTGATTAAGTCTCTCACCTCGCACGGAGGTACTTTCGAGGATACCCAGGAAAACTCGATGGTTACGGGCGCCTACCACAGCGGTCCGGTGTCTGCGATCCGCTATGTCGGATACGTAGGGCTGGTAATGTTCGTCCTGCTCCAGATCATGATCGCGCGGGAAGCATTCCGCATTGTTAAACGAGCGCTTGGAACTCCCTATGAATACTTTGCGTTCTTCGTCTGCGTGCCGGCCATTTTTGAACCATTTTACTATGTATTCATTTTCGGTGGATATGAGAACGCGCTTCCTGATGCCATCGTTTCGATTGCCCTTTTGAAAGCAATTGCGGGCAGCCTGGATGCCTCGGCGAAAACTCTCTCCCAAACGCGGATCATATCTCCGCCCGCGCCAGTCAAGGCCAGGCGTACTCCCGAGAGAGCCGGTGCTCGAGCGCTGCTCACCCATTCTCGGACGCGGCAAACCACCGGCTCACCTCGTCGCGGGCGAGCCACAGGATGAATGACAATCTGGCTTCTGAAAAGGTGGATGTTTTCAGCCAGCGAGTGATGCCCAAAAAAATGTGCCAGGTGGCAGGATGAGCCGGCGAGCAAACTTCGCCAGAGCGCTGGCCACCGGATACGGCACCACAATCGTTAACATCTTCTACACGCTGGCGTCGGTTCCGCTGGCGCTGGCGTATCTCCCGACACGCGAATTTGGCCTGTGGGCATTGGTGGCACAGGTCGCCAGCTACCTGGCATTGATTGACTGTGGCATGTCGGGATCGATCTCCCGTTTGCTCGTTGATCAAAAAGACGACAAATCCACCGGCGCCTATGGCAATGTTCTAAAAACAAGTTTTGCCGTCACCATTTCTCAAGGTGTCATTGCCGCCAGCGTCGGAGTAATGGTGGCGCCGTGGGTCGCGGATCTTTCCGATATTCCATCCGACCTCCGTCAAAGTTTTTTGACCCTGGTAGCGCTGCAGTGCGTGTTCTTCGGCTTCAGTCTCGCTCTGAAAATCTGTTCTCACCTGCTCAACGCGCATCAGAGATATGATGTCATCAACCACGCCCAAAGCGTTGCCTTCGCAGTCATGTTTGGCGCGCAGTGGCTCGCGTTTCATGCCGGACAGGGAGTTTTCAGCCTGCTCTGGTCGAGCGCCGCGGGCGTGCTGGTCATCACAACTTGGACGCTGGCGTCGTGCCTTCGACTAAACTTGGTCCCCCCAGCCGGAGCCCGTGGCACCTTTTCCTGGACCACGTTCCGGCAGATCTTTGGCTTCGGAGCGGAGTTGTCCATGCAGGTGCTGGGCGGGCAACTGCTCAATGCGTCGCAACTGATCATCGTCACCCGCTTCCTGGGATTGGAAGCGGCCGCGATCTATGCGGTGTGCGTCAAGACCTTCAATTTGGCTCAGCAGGCCGTGTGGCGGGTCTTCGATTTCTCCATCGCCGCCCTCTCCGAAATGGTGGTGCGCGGCGAACGCGAAAGGCTGATGAGACGGTTTCGGGACATCGTGATTCTGGGCGGTTCCCTCAGCGTCGTTGTCGGCATCACCGTCGCAGCCTGCAATACGCCCTTCGTTACCCTGTGGACACACGGAAAGGTGCATTGGCCAGCGTTAAACAATTGGTTGCTGGCCGGAACGTTTATCGCCTTCTCATTCAACCGGGTCCACGGAGGGCTCGCGTGGATTGCCAAGGACGTACGGAAAATGCGCTATGTTTATTTCGTCGAAGGGTTGCTTTTTGTCGGCACCGCAGTGTGTGTCGTGCCCATTTTCGGGATGGCTGGTATTATCGGCGCGTCGATCATTACCGACTGCCTGGTCAGTGGTTGTTACGGCGCCTCACTTAGCGCCCGGTTTCTGCGGATGCGTTGGCGCACCGCAATCGCTGCTTGGTTTCTTCCTCCTGCCCGTTTGCTGACCCTTTTCGGTCCCATCGCTTTCGGTATTTGGATGCTCACCCAACCGCTGGCACCTGTTCCTCAGCTCGCCGTCAACGCGATCGTGATAGGTACAATTGGAATGAGCCTGCTCTGGATCACCGGGCTCGACGCGGAGCACCGGGCGGAAATTCGCGCCATGCTTCAAAACGTGCTGCCTGGCGTGGGAATTGGGCGACGGAAAAGTGCGATTAGTTCACCGGTCGAAGAAGAGCGATGACCGAATTGCAGTGAAAGGGAAGCAGGCGCAGAAACGGCCCGGTTTCGAGCCAGATGGCCGCGCGTTGACCGAGCAGGCGGGGAACGAACCGATTGAAGACCGGAAGAATTGTGGCATCGAATCCCCACTCTTCGAGTGACAGACGGCAGTGTTTCTCAGCGAGTGTCCGCAAGTGCCAGTGATCCCAACTTTGGAGGTGGCCCTCGTTGCAACCGCTGATGTCAATATGCCGCTTAAAAAAGTTGATCAACACTCTTAGGTTTGGCACGGCCAGCAGCACGTATTTTCGGGCGATATCGCGAAATACATTCAGCACCGCCTTCGGATTATCCACGTGTTCAAGGACGTGAAAGCAGGCCACCACGTCGAACGAGCCCACCCCAAATTGGCCAAGCGGATCGGCGATATCGAGCAGCGTCGCCTCTCCATGGCGCCGGGCCAGCCTGACGCACTCCTCGTCGGCGTCAGTCCCAGTCACCTTGTAACCAGCTTTCCCAAAAATCTCCAATGCCTCCCCACGACCGCACCCGTAATCCAGAACACTCTGACCGGCGGGTGGAAGGTGTTTTGCGAGCAATTCGCAGCCGACCTCCTTCCAATAGTTTTCGTAGAATTCAAAACGGTTTTTCGCGGGATCGATCTCGTAGGGAAGGTGGCGGTGACTGAGTGACACGCCCCTTAGTGAATGACGTTATCCCCGCAAGGCAAGGCAATCGACGCCTCAATCGCGTTCGGTCATTCCCGGCTTGATTTCCCGACGACCCGGCCGAGTCCGATCCATCCTCCAACACACGCGAAAAGTTGCGATGCGGCAATGTGGTTGACGAAGCCGCGAAGGTGTCACGATATTCCGCGCCCGCGTCATGCACCCCAATCTCTTTAACGAATCCGTCGATCTCGATCGCTGGAAAGAAGCTCAGCAATGGGAAGAAAATCACTGGATCCATACGCAGCGACAACGGGCGAAATTCGGAAAAAACTTCATCTGGCGGGCGCTGTCGGCCTGCGGATTCGTCCCCAAACTTCGCGGCGACGATTGGAATCAGTGGTGGCGCGATCGTTTCGACGGATATCGGTTTCTGCCCGATCGTCTCGACAATGTATTGGAGGCCGGCTGTGGCCCTTACACCAATGTGCGCCTGATCCTCGAACGCACGCGGATCAACCACCTTTTCCTCTCCGACCCGCTGATCCGCACCTACGTCAATTTCAAGCTGACATTTGTCGCGGAGATGTACCGGAATGCCGGATGCATTCTCGACGATCACCCTCTCGAAGAACTGCCCTTCGCCTCGGATTATTTCGATCTCGCGGTCATGATCAACGTCCTGGATCACGTGCGGGATGCCCGCGCGTGCATGGATCATCTGGTGCGTTGCGTGAAACCGGGCGGCTATTTGATCATCGGCCAGGACCTGAGTGACACCAGCAATGTCGATCGACTCGCGGCCGACCCGGGTTTGACCGGTCATCCGATTAAGCTGCAACACGATTGGTTTGCGCCCTGGCTCAAATGTGGTTTCGAACCGGTCATCGATCGGGTCCTATCGCGGGAAGAGGGACGCGCGCCGGACATGCATTACGGAACCCTGGTCTTCGCGGGCCGCAAGCAGGCCTGACGAATTCGCGGAAGATCGTGCGAATTGCACTCCTGGCGATTGACGCTCGCGAAGCCTATCAACAGTACGAGCGGGGAAAACCGTATTTCGGCTCTGCGCCCGCCGCCCTCATCGATGGATTCAAGGAGTTGTCCGGGGTCGAGGTTCACGTTGTTACATGCACGAGGCGACCGATGGTTTCGCCGCAGAAACTGGCAACCAACGTGTTTTTTCACAGCGTGCTGGTTCGCAAGTGGGGTTGGATGCGCACCCTGTATCTGGGATGCCGCCTGGCACTGCGCCGGCAACTGCGGCAAATCCAACCCGATATTGTTCACGGGCAGGGAACGGAACGAGAAAGCGCCGTGTGCGCTGCCTTTTCCGGCTTTCCCAATCTCATAACGATCCACGGAAATATGCGGGCCATGGCGCGGCACTATGGATCCCGGCCCTTTTCCTATCATTGGCTGGCCGGGCGGCTCGAGGGTGCCGCGGTCGCCAAGTCGGACGGTGTGGTTTGCATTTCGACTTACACCCAGCGTCTCGTGCAAGAATCCGCGCGGCGAACTTGGCTGCTGCCTAATGCCTGCGATCCGTCGTTCTTTGGAATTGATCCCCGCCCCTCGTCGCCACCGGTTCTCCTTTGCATTGGATCCATCTGTCGGGAGAAGGGTCAAATCGCCCTGATCCATGCGCTCGATGAATTGGCGCGCCGGCGCCGATTTCGTCTCAGGTTTTTTGGACAACCCGTCATTTCTCAAACCTACGGGCGTGAATTCGAGGCCATGATCAAGGATCGTCCGTGGTGCGAATGTCCCGGTTTTGCCAGCGTCCCGGAACTGGTCGTCGCAATGCAAGAGGCGACGTGTCTCGTGCATCCCACGCGGGAAGACAATTGTCCGATGGTTGTGCTTGAAGCGATGGCCGCAGGCCTGCCGGTGATCGCATCCCGCGTCGGGGGTCTGCCGGATCTGGTTGAACCGAATCTCACTGGGTGGCTATGCGACGCGCAAGCTCCAGAAGAATTTGCCGCCGCCGTCGAGGAGCTTTTTTCGGACCCGCGGGCGGCACGGACCATGGGCGAGCGGGCCAAAACACGAGCCCTGGAAAGATTCCATCCTCGAGTCGTCGCCGAGCGGCACGTCGAGATTTACCACGAAGTTATCGGCCGCGAATCATAGATGGCGACGGGACATCCCGTCACTTCGAACCACCCGAGCCGAGAGCCACCGGAAAGTTTGGTCGGGCCTCGAAGGACCCCTAGTAGATCGGTTTAAAGAAAACTGTAGCCACCCCGGGGCGGCATTTGGGTTTCGGGTAGGGTGGGCGTCTCGCCCGCCGAGCGACGCATCTTGCGTCGCGGTCCTCCACTCTGGATCGGGAAGTTCGTTCGGGCGGGACGCCCGAACCGGCGGGCAGGATGCCCACCCTACCCGAGACTGACAACGCGCCACGGCTATGACATTCCTTAAACTGCTCTAAACCCTCCAGGGATGATTCGCCATGCGACAAGGGAGACCGATCGTCGCTTGGAAGTGGACAGCACGCTCCCGCTATTTCACTTCGCGAAATGTGCCGTTGTTCTGCTTCGCGAGCTCGCGCATAAACAGCTCGCCACCCTCAGACAAGTACGCCACAGCATTAATCACGGCGGGACGAGCGAGATTTTTTTGCTTTTCGGCCACCCCACTTAGCACTTCATCTGCTGTCACCCCGGAAGGCTCACCGTCCGAGACAAAGAAAATGGTTTCGGGCTTCATTTTAAAGGCCCGATCCAATCCCAGATCCGCCCGGGTTCCCTGATGCTTGGCCTTAGCCTGTTCATTCTTGGGCTTCAGATACTCCACCGGGCTCTGGCTTTTAAACCATTTGATGGCCCGGCTCTTTTCATCCGCACGGGCGCTGGTCAGGTACTGTCGGTAAACCTCGACGCCTCCGGAGAAAGCCACGATCCCGAATTGCGTGGTCGGCGCAAGCCCCTGGATCACTTTGGCCACCTCATTTTCCAACCGGGCGTACGTCTCCGGATTCTTGTTTCCCTGGACCATCGACCCCGAAATATCCACCACGAAGACGACGTTCTTGATTCGGGAACGCATGCCAAAAAAATTGACGGTCCCTCCCCCGCCCGAACCCATTCCTCCCCCCCCGCCTCCACCCGGCCCAAACCCGAACCCACCCATGCCGGCCATCCGATTCGGCATCGCGTCAGTCGCGCTCGGCATGGAAGGCATGTCGGGCAAGGCAATTTTCGCCAGGCCGTTGGTCGTTATGCGTTTGGCCTGCGCGGGTGCGCTCATCATGTTTTTCTTCTTCCCCATCGCCACCTTGTGCTCGAGAGCACGCGTGTTCCGATTCGTCGTGGGTGGCCCTCCAGAAAACGTCATCTTCCTTTTGGCGGCGATGTTCTGGACGATGATATACCCGGCACCGACTCCGAACAGCAAATGCAAGGCGACGGAAATGAGGAACACCTTGCTGCTCGCCATGCGCTGCCAATTCCACCCTTTGCGAGGCACCGGATTCGGTTGTTGAGAAGCAGTGGTGGCGGCCATGATGAAGGTGGTGGCTACTTGGATACGGGTTCGCAGCGATGGAACATCTCGTTAATCCTCCTCGCTGACGGTAAATGTGACATTGGTAACCCCGGCCACGGCCAGTGCGTTCAAAACGTCGATGGTCCGCGAGTATTTGGCCTCTGCTTCGCTAATCACAGTCACCAGACAGGCTGACTTTGCCTGATCACTGGCCGCCTTGAGACGTGTCAAAGTCGCAGTCAGGTCTGGCAATTCACGGGCACCGGGAGCGTCAAATGGTTCGTCATTCAGCATTACTTCCCCATTCTCGGCGATGTTGATTATCTGCTCATCGACAAACTCCGTCGAACTCGACGTCTCAGCATTCCCCGGCAATTGGGAGTTGAGTTCCCGCTCCACGCGCACGGAACCAGCCATGACCATAAAAAACAGCATGATTACGAAAACAACGTCGATCATGGGAGCGATTTGAAACCCAAGATTGCCATCACCCCAGTTGCTTTCGAAGCGGCGCATTACTCCTCCTTGTTGGTGGTGGAAAACGATATGTCCGCGATCCCCGCTTCGGCCGCCGCATTCATCGCCCGTGACACGCTAACCGCGGTGGCCGCCTGGTCCCCGCGGATCACGACCCGGAAATTCGGGTTGGCACTTTTGGAAACCTTCGCGTCACCCGCTTTTTTCGCCTGCGCCAACACCTTGCTCAGGTCGCTCATCTGCGCATATACCTTGTCATTCAGGGTGTAGGTGGCCTTCTTTTTGGCGGCATCCCAGCGCACATTGATGATGGCCTCGGAACGGGACGTGTCTTTCTTGATCGCATTCTTGGCCACCGGCAGTTTGATTTCCTTATCCACCTTCAAGACCTGCGCGGTGGTGATGCTCATGAAAAAGATGAGCAGCACCAGGAGCACATCGATCATCGGCGCGATCTGAAACTCCGGTTCTCCGGCCCCACCTCCACCACCGCCCGCCATATCAGGTTAACCTCCGTTTTGAAGTGTGCATGGCGTATCGATCAATGGTTGGACGCCGCGGATGCCTGGGCGGGGGCATTCCAGTTTGGTGCCGCGGCATATAGTTCATCGTCTCCAATGTGCGCTCCCGCCAGTTGTTCGTAGGGCATTTTCCGGAACAACGCGTTAATGGTGTCCTGAATGTCGTGCAGCACCTTGGCCGCTCGCGCGCGCAGGTAATAGAAGGCACCGAACGCTGGGATGGCGATGAAAAGTCCGGATGCTGTCGCCATCAATACTTCGCCAATGGCGGCCGATAGTTGCGAGGGATCGCCAATGCCCGAACTGCCAAGCACCGAGAAGGCCCGGATCATGCCGGTTACCGTTCCCAGCAAACCAATCATAGGGGCGCAGACGCCGATGACCGAAAGGTAGCTGATATAGGTTTGCATGCCGGAATTCTCCTTCGCCAGTTCGCCGACGACACCTTCCTCGACCTGACTCTTGCCCTCACCCAAGAGACTTACTCCCACCCGGCATACGTTGGTGAAGCCGCAGGTGTTCTTTTTGCAATAATTGTATGCGCCGACGTAATCTCCGTGCCGAAACAGGTTTTTCACGGCGCTAACATGCATCTCCGGCAAAACGCGCTTTGCACTGGTCCGCATGACCCCATCGACAATCAGAAATACCGTTAGAATTGAACAGCCCGCGATCGGGAACATCACCCAGCCACCTTCTTTGATCTGTTCCCACAAGCTCTTTTTGTGGGGTGCCGCCGTTTCTTCGGCAGCCGCGACCGCCTCGCCTGCGGGCGCTGAACTCTGCGCCATAACTGAGGTGGTGATAATCAAACTGGTCAGGAGAGCGATGGCCAGGGGAGCGAGATTTCTGAGTTTCATAATAGGTGAAAGCTGAATGCGAAAAGGTTGTCAGGCCGGACCTTCGAGCGCTTTTTCCCGACGTTCAATACGCTCGAGTTCCGCTTTCGCAGCGGCGACTTCCGGGGCGGCACTTTGTTTTTCGACAAGTTCATTGAGAGTTTCTTTCGCTCGATCGATTTCTCCGGCGGCAAAAAAGGCGCGACCGGCACCCAGCTTCCACCGAGCTTCCAGATAATGCTGGTCCGGATAGAAGACGGGAACTGTCAAAAAGCATAGGATGGCCGGTTCGAATTCCTTGCTCGCCAGGTGGCATTCTCCTTCATACACGGAGGCGGTTGCCAGAGTATCTTCGCGATGCGCGCCTCGCATCACTTCCGTGAGTATCGGCAACGCTTTTTCGGCCTCTCCCCGACGAACCAGGCAGGCCGCCAGCACCGCTTTTGCGCCGAGCTGGGTCTCCGGATCAGAGCCGCGTGACGCGATGTCCAGCGCCAGTTTCTCCGCCTCGGAATCACGTTCGAGACTGAGGAGGGTATTGGCCTTGAGCAGAACCAGATCCGCCCAATGGCTCCCCGGAGCATCACGAAAAACTTCGTAGTAGCGGAGCGCCTGATCAAGTTGAGCCACGGCCTCGGCGCCCCGGCCCTTCTCAATCAACCCCAGGGCGGCGGTCAACTGGCCCGGTTCCGGAAACTCGAGCGTTTCGATCTGCGACAGCGGATAGCCCACCTCGCCTTTCACCGCCGGTCTTCCTTCTTCAACCGGATCCGTGGCCATGATCGTGTCTCCCTGGCGGCGCAGTCCCTGAGTCGTCACGCGCCGGCCATCCTGCAAGAGAATCGACTGCGCTTCCGCGGACCTGAACACCGGCCCCACAGCGACGAGCAGCAACAAAAAGATCCGTCTCATGCGGAAGGACTCCAGGTCTCGAGAAGCTTTCGCGCCTCGCGCGTTTCGGGGTAGTTGACGAGGTTCTCGTTGCGCAGCATTTCGCGCACATTGTCGATGGCATCCTTACGCTTTCCCATTTGCTCAAAGCTTTCGGCGCATCGGAGATAGGCTCTCGCCACCCAGATGCGATACTTTTGATAGGCCACAAAGACCCGACGGTAATGAGCGATAGCCTCGGGCAGGTGGCCCTGGCGCCGCTCGATCTCACCCAGCGAATAAATCGCCATGGCCGTCGCATCACCACGCCATTCCCGAATTGAAGCGATCTGCTCGAAAGTCTTCTTCGCCTCCTCATACTGCTCCAGGGCCAGAAGAGTTTTGGCCTTCCCAATGGTTGCCTCCTTGAGCTTCAACGTCGCGCCCACTTTCTCCAAAGCTTCGGTGAACAGTTCCAGCGCTGCCTTGTAATCCCCCTTCTCAAAGGCCAACTCTCCCAATCCCACGTACGCAAAATCCAGGTAGTCACTGTTCAGGTAGTTTTCCTTCAAGTAACGGAAAAACTCTCCCGCCCGATCCCGGTTAAGCTCACTGCTCTTCGCTAAGAGATAGTCACCGACCAACGCCAGCAACACGGAACTCAATTCCTCGGGCTTAAATTGAGCCGACAAGTCCAGGAATAATCTTTCCCGCTCGTCCTGATCCCGCTTGAGTGAAGCCAGTTCGGCGCGGGCGTACATGAGGCGCGCCTGGCCCGTTCGATTGGCGATCTCGGCCAGCGGCGCCAGTTGCCGGTCGAGTTCAGCATAGGCATCGTACGGCGGTGCTTCCACGGTGGCGGCAGGACTGCTCGGCGCGGATACAGGCACGGTTGCCGGAGAGTGTCGGCAGAGTCGTCGCTTTCGATGCAGCCACCGCGACGACCTTTTGGCCTGACGCCGGCGGCGCGGGTTCCTGAATCGAAGGCGCTTTGGGTCGCTTCGCGCACAGGCTGGCCAGGTGAGACAGCATTTGTTCCACCGCCTCCCGCCTCGGGTCGTTGATATATTGCTTCAGGTGCTCGACCAGAAACGCCTTGGCTTCCTCACCCTGGCCGAGCTTTTCCTTGGCCTTGGCAATCCAGTAAACCGCAGCCACCACCGTTGGATGATCGGGTTTCTCCCGGACGAAGGATTCGAACATGTCCGCCATCTCCTTCCAACGCCCGAGCTTCTGCTGCAGCTTGCTGGCTTCGAAAATCGAGTAGTTGAGGACCTCGTCCGTGGTCGCCGCTCGGTACGATTCGACATAGGCTTGAAGCGCGCCCTCCTTGTCTCCCTGGGCCAGCAAGGCGTCACCGCGCAAGGAAACCACTTCGCCGCGCATGTCGTCCTTGGGATACGCTTCGATCCACTCCCGCACCTGCTTGAGCACATCATCGTATCGCTCAGCCGCGTAGTAGCAGACGGCGATCCGATACCGCGCGTCGGCCGTAAACAAACCCTTCGGATACTTTGACACATATTGCTGGAGAAGTTTCAAAGCGTCTTCGTACTCACCGGAAAAAAGATGCGTGACCGCAATCCGATACTCCGCCTCTTCCAGATTTTGGCCGGCGGGATATTCGGCGACGTATTTTTGATATTCCTTCAATGCATCATCCCAATGCCCCTGCGCAAATTTGGCGTTGCCCAACAGAAATCGCATTTCTTCGCGGTATTCGCTCTTGGGCTGTTCCTCGATCATGATGCCGAAGAAATGCTCGGCTCCTTTGGGATCGCCGGCCTGCAACGAAACCGCGCCCATGAGGTACCCAATGGTGCCGGCATTCGGGCCGTCCGGAAATTCCTTTAGATAGCGTTGACAAGCCGCCTGTGTGCTCTCGACGCGATACAAATCCGCATAGGTCATGGCGATGCCGTAAAGGATTTGCTCGCGTTCCGCGGCCTTTGGAAAGCGGTTCAGCAAACGGTCATAGACCACCAGCGCCTCCCATTTCTTTCCCCAATCAAACCAGCATCGCGCCTGCCGGATGAGGAGCGAGGCTTCGTAATCCGGAACTTTCTCAAACTCGTCGAGCAGAGCACGAGCCTCGGCCACATACCCTTCGATCTCGCTGTTCTGCATCTGGGCCTGGATGAACAACGCGGGATTGGCCGCCGCCGCTCGTTTGTTGGCTTCGATTCGCCGTTCCCACGTCGCGATTCGATCTTTCTGAAAGTTCAGCACTTTATCTCGCGGCTGAACGGTGCGGTATGCGGCCAGCGCTTCCGGATATTTCTCCGCCCCGAGGAAAGCATCTCCCAGCTTGATCGAGACCGCGTTCAACGCCACGAGGTTGTCAATCAGGCGTGAATTCCGACCCAGCTTCTGCAGCACCTCGACGGCCCGCTCGGGAAGTTCCGCCTCGGCAAAATACTCGGCCAACTGAATGGCTCCGCGTGCTTGCAACGGCGTCGTGATTTCTCCGCCCACCAATTTCTCGAGAATCTTTGTCGCCTCCTCCTTGCGCCCCTGCATGCGCCAGCCTTGCGCCTGGGCCACGAGAGCGCGCTCGCGCAAACTTGGAATCTTTTCGAGCTGCTGGTAGAGCTCGATCGCCTCGGGATAGTTCTTATTGGCGAGGAGCGATTGCGCGAGTGCGATCCGAACTTCGAGCACCTTCTCGTGCTGAGGAAATCGAGTCAGGTAGGTCTTAAAGGCTTCAATGGCCTTGGGATAGTTGGGCTTGTTAAAATAAGCTGCGCCGAGGGTATAGAAGACCGGCGCCATTTGCTGCATTTGCACCGGATCCTTGACCATGCCGATGACTTTCTCGAACCCGGTCACAGCCTCGTCCCATCGCTGAGCGTTGAAGGCCTGCACCGCTTCATTGTAAAGCGCCGTCAGGATCGCAGCCTCCGAATCGCCAGTCTCCTGGGCACGAGCCCGCGTCCCCGAAATCGGGCTGGCGCAAAAAGCCAGCGCGAGAACGAGCAACGCGACAGCGAAGATCGATTTGTGAACTCGCGAATTCACCGTGTTTTGGGAGGCATTGGGGGCAGACCTGACAATTCGTCTCAAGCCGCGGCGAGGCAACCCAAAATCCGGTATGTAACCCAAATGTAATATTCCGCGCTCGATTCCCCCAATTGATCCCGGGTGATGCCCGACCGCATATCTCCCTCTCCCTCTTCCTCTTCTTCCCCTTCCTGAATGGGCAATTTCAGAACAAGATGAAGGGTCTGCTGGTATACCCGTTAATCCTCGCCCGCGTGCGGGTGCGCCACCACGGGGAGTTCCCGCAGTGCAGCACCGAGATCGGCAATCTGTCGGGAGGGATGTTTCGCCGAAATGGTCACCCGCAATCGAGCCGCCCCCGCCGGGACCGTCGGATAGCGAATCGCGGGCACGAAGAATCCTCGATCGGCCAGCATCTGCGAACCTTCGAGCGCCGCCTCCGATCGCCCGAGAATCACCGGCACGATCGCACTCTGCACCTTCTTCCCATCCGGGAAGAGATGCGCCATTTCCGCGGCGAATTCCGCCACATTCCGGCGCAACACCTGCCGGCGACTTTCGCCCTTGGGCGACATCAGGAATTCGACCGCGGCGGTGGCAGCCGCAGCGACGGCCGGTGGAATGGCGGTCGAGTAGATAAACGAGCGGGCGCGATTGATCAGGAGATCGATCAAGCGCCTCGATCCGCAGACGTAACCGCCGCTGCACCCGAGCGCCTTGCTCAGGGTTCCCATCTGCACATCGATTTCACGGCTGAGCCCGCATTGTTCCGCGAGGCCGCGCCCATGTTCGCCGATAACCCCGATCGCATGCGCCTCATCGAGGAGCAGCATCGCTCCGTAGCGATTTTTCAGCGTCACGATCTCCGGCAGCAACGCCCAATCGCCATCCATGCTAAACACTGACTCGGTGACCACGAGCACGCGCGCGTCCGGATACTGCTCGCGTGCCCATTGCAAATGGCTCTCGAGACGTCCGAGATGATTGTGCGGGAAAACGCGGACCACGGCCCCGCTCATCCGCGCGCCTTCCACCAGGCAGGAGTGGCAAAGTTTATCCAGAATCACCACATCGTCCTTGTGCACAAGCGCCCCCATCGCGCCGAGCGCCGTCGCATAGCCGCTGGAAAATACGAGCGCCGCGTCGGTGCGTTTGAATTCCGCCAGCCGCTCTTCAAGACGAACGTGCGGCGCCAGCGTGCCGCAAATCAACCGTGATGCTCCAGCCCCAATACCGTATTGATCGATCGCCGCCTTGGCCGCTTCCCGGAGGGCCGGTTCGGCGGCCAGGCCGAGATAATCGTTCGAGGAAAAATTGATCAGCTTGCGTCCGGCAAATTCCATCGCCGGGCCGGTTGGCGAATCGATCTCGCGCAAGCGGCGCAAGAGGGAACGTGACCGCAGTTCCTCGAGCTCAGCTTCGATCGTTTGGGACATAATGGGCGCGCGACCGAGCCGTCCTAATTCGAGAGCGCCCAATTCAGCAGGCGATACGAATCATTCCAGACCGCGTTCTTGCCCCCGAGAACTACGGCGATGACATCGTGACCGCGAAACGAAGCACTCGAGATGAGGCAGTGCCCCGCTGCGTTCGTGTAACCCGTCTTCATCCCATTGCAGAGCGCGTAGTTGCGCAGGACTTTGTTCGTATTGGTAAAGGTTCGGGTCCGCCCGTCATTGTAGCGCCACGTGTAGCTCTTCTGGTTGACGATATTGCGGATGAGACGGTTGCGATACGCGACCATCGCCACTCGGGCCATGTCGCGCGCGGTCGAATGCTGACCTGGCGCCGGCAGACCATTTGGCGTGACAAAATTCGAATCCCGCATGCCGAGCGCCCGCGCCTTTGCATTCATCCGCTCCGCGAACGCTTCGATGCTCCCGGCGTTATCCCGCGCCAGACACATTGCCACATCGTTCGGACTTTTGATCAGCAGGATCTCCAAAAGCTTGGAACGCGGATACGTTTCTCCGGCCCTCAAATCCAGCTTGGACGGCTCCACTAACGTATCGGCCTTTTTAACCGTCACCATCTCATCCAGATTGCCGTCCTCCGAGATGATCAAGGCAGTAAGGAGTTTTTGGGTGCTCGCGACCGACCGGGGCTCGTCGGCATTGCGCTCGTGGAGAATGCGCCCGGTCCCCGCATCAAGGACCAGGTAGCTCTTGGCGGCCAGTTCCGGCGGCGGCCCGTCTTCCGCCACGGCGAACGGCTCTGCCACCGCAGGGCTCGAAGCACGTTTGCTTGATGCCGCGTGAGCGGGAACAGCAAAGGAGCAGACGGCGAGACAGGCAGCGACGGCGAAGGAAGCGAATCGGCAGATCATGCGGGCGTTCGTTTAACTCATTCAGTCCACGACGCAAGCAACTCTGAGCCTCGACACGAGGTGAACGGCAGACGCATAAAGCCGGGCTCCCATTCGGTGAAATCGAATACGGCAGCGGAAACTGATCGATGACCTTTGAACCGCGCTACTTTGTTTTGGTTCCCTACGGCTTGGGATGGATGCTGGTCCTTGGATTCTTCCTCGGCGACCTGCCGGGAGTTTTCCTCACGACGGCCGTTGTTGTGCAACTCCTCAATACACTGTCGGTGGTTTGGATACCGGTACGGGTTTCCATCCGTGAAAGAACCGTCGGAGCCTACTTTCCGCTATGCACCGCCACCAGGCACTTTCAGGTAGATGCGATTGAAGTGACCATCCGGCGAAATCCGCTTCGCCTCTTCCGCTTCTCGGATTTGCTCGTGCTGCGCTCAAGCCATTCAAAGTGCGTGATCTGGCGTTTGGGCGTTAGCGACTTCAACTGGGTCTGCGCCGCGCTCACGGAACGCAACGGTATTCTTTGACCACCGCGTGTCACCCGGTCGCACCTGTAGTGGCGCTTCTGTGAAGCGCCGGCCCGCACGCTTGCACTCAATCTACGACTCCGGGCGCTTCACAGAAGCGCCACTACAACGCTCCGTCGTCGGCACCTACATTTACGATGAATAACGCACCACCACCAATCGCCGATCCGCCAAGTCTTCCCCGTCGTGCTCGTCCTAACTATCTCGGAGCAATGGCGCTTGGCATCAATCTCGCCTCGGCCGGAGTTATCGCAGGAACCCTTGGAATATTACAAGAGCACGCGGACTACGTCGCAGGCTTCCCACCCGGAGTCATCTCCGGCGGCGACGCATTCTCCCTCAACTTCCTTCCAATCGTCGTCACGCTCTTCGCCATGGGATTCGGCGCGTTCGGATTGCTCTTGCTCGTCTCCTCGTGTTGGGTCGCACATCTCAATCGACAGCCGATGGTCTCCGCCGTCCATATCTGCGCGGGAGTTTCCGTGCTGCCGTTCTTCTACCTCGCGATCATTTTCATCCGCTCCATTCTCCGATGATCGTCCGGGGCGAGGAATCCTTTGACGGGCCCCGCTGACACCTCCTCCATGAGAGCTTATATCACCACGACAGGTATAGTTTTTGGATTGATCACCGCCGCCCACATCTGGCGGGCCTTCGCGGAAGGCGGGCATATGGCGACAGACCCATGGTTCGTGGCTCTGACCATACTCGCGGCCGCCCTCGCCTTTTGGGCGTGGCGACTCTTGCGGAATCAATCACGCCCTTAGTCCCAGATCCGCGATCCGCTTCTCACGCCCGTTTCCTTCCGTGGCCTGCTGCCTATGCGAGACCACCGCCGCATTTTTCTCGCGCGAAGGTTGTCAGTTCCGGCCGGGTGTGCTGTGATCGCGGCCCTTTTCCACCCTTTCCACCCCACACATTCCTTCCCCAATCATGAGCAAGAAAACGCAACTCCGCATCGGTCTTATCGGCTACGGCTTCATGGGGCGCGCTCACTCGAACGCGTTCCGCCAGGCCGGCCATTTCTTTCCCAGCGATCACGAAATCGTGCTGCAGGCGGTCTGCGGACGCGATGCGAAGGCCGCGCAGGAATTTGCGGACAAATGGGGCTACGCGTCGATCGAAACGGATTGGAAAAAGCTGATTGCGCGTGACGACATCGATGTCATCGACATCGCGACGCCGAATAATCTCCACTCGCAGCAGGCGATCGCGGCGGCGCGCGCGGGCAAGGGCATTCTGTGCGAAAAGCCGCTCGGTCTGAATTCGAAGGATGCCGAGAAGATGGTCGAGGCGGTCGCGAAGGCAAAGGTGTTGAACATGGTCTGGTACAATTACCGCCGCTGTCCGGCCGTGACGCTGGCCAAGCAATTGATCGATGCGGGCAAGCTCGGGAAGGTCTTTCACTATCGCGCGAATTTCTTGCAAGACTGGACGATCAGCCCGGATCTCCCGCAAGGCGGCACCGGTCTCTGGCGCCTCGATGCCAAAGTCTCCGGCAGCGGTGTCACGGGCGATCTGCTCGCGCATTGCATCGATACGGCGATGTGGCTCAACGGCGGGGTGAAGGATGTGTGCGCGATGACGGAGACCTTCATCAAGCAGCGCAAACATTCGCTCACGGGCAAGGTCGAGAAGGTGAATATCGACGACGCCTGCGCGTTCCTCTGCCACTTCGACAATGGCTCGCTCGGGCTCTTCGAGTCGACGCGCTATGCCCGTGGCCACAAGGCGCTCTACACTTTCGAAATCAATGGCGAACACATGTCGCTGAAGTGGGATTTGCACGACCTGCATCGTCTCGAGATTTTCGATCACAAGGATGACAGCAAGGAGCGCGGCTGGAAATCGGTGCACGTCAGCGACGGCGATCATCCGTATTGCGGCAACTGGTGGGTGCCCGGCCTGCAGCTCGGCTACGAGCACAGCTTCGTCCACCAGGTCGCCGACCTCCTGCAATGCCTCGATAATCGCCAGGCGCCGCGCCCGAATTTCAAGGACGGCCTGGCCACGGATTACGTCGTGGACGCCGTGCTCGATTCCGCGAAGAAGAAGAGTTGGGAGAAAGTGAAAAAGCCGAAGGGCTGGAAGTAGGGGTCAGCTCAGCGCTGCTTCGATCCGCGCCCGTTCTGCGTCGCTGAAATCGCGGCTGTAATAACGCCGCAGCAACTCGACCTTCCGCTCTGCCTCCGAAAGTCCGGACGGAAGCGACGCCACGACCGTGGCGCGCGCTGCCTCGCACATCCGGATTCCCATGAGGAAACGTTCTTCGGGCGTGCGCTCCATGAGCAGATCGCGATAAAGCGCTGCCGTGTGCGGGTCGGTATCAGTCATCGTTCGATTTCCGCAAGGTAATCGAGCACGCCGAGCTCCGCTCCCCATTTCATCACGTAAGCGCGGTCGCAGCCGGTTTCGATCAGGTTGCGAATGTCGCGCCCCTGATAATCGGAACGCGAATCGCAGCCCCAGCAAAGCTTGGAAAGGATCAGATCTTCCTTGCTCACAACCCACGTCTCGCAATCGGCGATCGTAAGCCGCTGCCGGCGGGCGAACTCCGCACGCCGATACGGCGCATCCTTGCGCACGATGCAATCGACCTTAAACACCCACTTGATTGATAGAGCGCTTGGCCGCGGCCGCTACCCGATGATGAACTGATGCTTGAGGTCATGTTTGGGTGAATTGACGGTGAATTCCTTTTGCAGGGCGTCCCGATCAATTCTGCTCAGGCGTGCTGCGTTCAAGCGCCAGTTCACTTTCGCGCTCGTCGAGTAACTTCAAGTATATCAGGTAGCTGATTTGCTCAATGTAGGTAACGGGATTGCTGACGCCTCCGGCGAACAGGATGTTCGTGACGCGGTCGAGCTTTGAGCGAAGGGCTTGGTCCATGAAAAACGGGCTATTTGTCGCCAGGATGAAAGCCAATACGCCGGCGGGGCGGATCAGGTGGAGGCGCAAGAAGCGGCAGGAGCTTTTGGTAGATGTCGCGCAACGCGTGGTCGTGGGTCAGCAGGGTGCGATCGATCTCGGCGAGCCGCTTGAGGATGGCCTGGTTGGCGCTGAGTTCCTCGCGCATCTGGACAAACGCGCGGATGACGAAGACGCTCATCGCTACGGCCTGCTCGGTGCGCAGAATGGTTGAGGCCATCAACGCACCGTGCTCGGTGAAAACCCGGGGCGGTTTGCGCGTTCCTCCCCGGCCCGTCTTTGATATCACAATTTGTGATTTCAAACGGATAAGTTCTTCGCGATGAGGAACAAATGCGAAATCATCCGGGAAACGATTCGCGTTTCGGGTGACGGCTTGGTTTAGCGCGGAAGTGGAGACTCCGTAGATTTCCGCCAGATCGCTGTCGAGCATCACCACCTTTTCCCGCACATGGAGCAGGTGTCGCTGGATTTGATCAATCTCGGGTTGTGAGGGCATGGGTGGCCTACGCGCTGCGGGCGGGAAACACGGATTGGTTGAGATCGTCGATGACGGTGCGGAGGCCGGATTCTCCGAAAAGTTCGATGCCGAGATTCGCTGCATCAAGGATGGAAAGCGGCGGCTGGAAGAGGTCGCCGAGTTCGACTTTGCCACGCGCCACGCCGCGGTTTTTGAGCAGGCTGAGGTAGCTCGCTTGCTGTGGGCTGAAGTTCTTCGTGATGAGCCAGCGCCTGGAAATTTTCAGTCGTCTCTTCCTCGCGGGTCTTGAGCTTCGCGGTGCCGAGCGCGGCTTTGACGAAATCAATGAGGTTGCCGCCGGGCCGGCGATACGCGCGGCGGAGGTTGTCTTCGTTGAAGTAGTGATCGCGGTTGATTGAGCCTGTGAGCGAGTTCCTGCTCTTGCTCGGCTGTGAGCGGATCCCCGTCCTTCACCTTTTTCACCAGCGGATCGTCGCCGAGGGCGCCCTTCGAGCGCCTTCTCCCACTCGGTGACATATTCCTTTTTGTCCACGCGCTCGCCCTCGGGGCCAACTTCGACGTAGGTGACCGCTTCGAGCCATTCGTCGTTGAGGCCGAGTTCGACGAGTTCGCCGGGCTCCCGGTGGCTTCCGCTCCGCCGGGCGCTGCAGCATGGCCGCCGCCAGAACCGGTGAAGATGTCCGTCTCGCTGTCGTTGAAATACTCGTGGTTGCGGAAGAAGTCGTAGATGACGAACCGCTTCTTGCCGATGCGGTCGCAACGCCGCGTGCCGCGTCCGCGAATCTGCTGGTAGAGGATCGGGACTGAAGATGCTGCGGCACATGACGATGTGCAGCACCTCGCGGCAGTCGAAGCCGGTGGTGAGCATGTCCACGCTCACGGCGACCATCGGGTAGGTGTCCTTTTTGAAGCGCCGGATGGCAGCGTCGGCGTCGGGAATGTCGGAAGTGATGACTTCGGCGTAGCGTCCGCCGGCTTCTGGGTGCAGTTCGTTCAGATAGCGCGCCAAGCGGGCCGCGTGATGCTTGGTAATGGCGAAGACGATGGCCTTTCCGGGGCCGGTCTTCTGTTTCGGGGCGAGCTCCTCGTAGTTCTCCCAGGCGAGCCGGTCGAACTCCTCCATCATCTTGCGGTTGGTGTCTTCGTTGGTCCAATCCCGCTCGAAGGCCGCCGGGTCGTATTTCGTGCCGTCGATCTCGGTGCCCTCGGCGATGAGGCAGGTGATGCCCTTGGCGAATTTGTAGGGGGCGAGAAGGCCCTCCTTGAATGCGGCCTGAATCGGCAACGCGAAATCGGGCTGGCCGTCCTTGCAGTGATAAAACTGGTAGGTGTTGCGCTCGATGTACGCGGCGGGCGTGGCGGTGAGGCCGATGTGGAACGCGTCAAAGTGTGTCAGCGCCGCCTGCCATGCGCCGTAGATGGAGCGGTGACATTCGTCGGCGATGACCACGTCAAAGTAGCCGCTGGTGAATTCGTGGTAGCGGCTGATCATCGTCTGGAGCAGGCAGACGGTGATTTGCTGCTCCTGCCGTCGCCATGCCCGGCTTGCAGCCAATAGCTGGAGCGGTCGCCGCAGATGTCCTGAATCGCGGCGATGGCCTGCTGCGCGAGTTGGTCGCGGTCCACGAGGAAGAGAACTCGTTCGGCGCGGCCTGCCTGCATGAGGCGCTTGATGGCGAGGCAGATGAGGTCGGTCTTGCCGGTGCCGGTGGGCAACTCGATGAGGAAGCGGCGTTTGCCCAGCTCAACGGCGTGGTCGAGAGCTTTCATGCATTCCTGCTGATACGGCCGCACAGATCGTGTCTCGCCTTCGCGGATGTAATAGTCCGGCACCGGAACCGTCGCGAGCGGCTTCGCCTCTTTGCGGAGCCAGACGAGTCGCTCCATATCGCGCCGCGAGTAGAACGAACTGACGATGCGCGCGTCATCGTTCTGGTAGTCCCAGAAGTAGATGATTTCGCCGTTCGAGAGAAAGATGAACGGCGCGCCGATGCGCTTGGCGTAGGGAAGCGCCTGCTGTTTTGCGATGTAGGGGTCAATGCCGCCGCGTTTGGCCTCGAGGACGGCGAGTGGGTCGGCCATTCGTATTGTCGAGCACATAGTCACAACGACCGCCGGACAGGACTGTGGGTTCCTCGCGCACCACGGAGGACTCTTCTCCCAATCCGTCCGCCGCGACATGAACCTCCGTGCGCACTTGCAATTTGTCCGCCGGATCCCATCCAGCTTCTCGCAAGAGCGCATCGATAAGGATGCGGGCGTCGGTTTCTTTTTCGGGGTTCATGCCATCACTTCAAATTGAAAGGCACAGCGTGCCGGGTCGAGCGCTGCATTGCCACCGCGAAAACCGCCGGGTAGCTTACTCGATAGTCATGTTTGACCGACTCTTTGCCCGGCGCGGGCTTTCCATCGATCGGCTGCGCGTGCTGTGCGAAGTGGCCGAGGCGGGGAGCATCGCGCGGGCGGCAGGCGATAATCCGGCGCGGCAAAGCCAGTTCAGCCGGCAGCTCAAGGAGCTCGAGGAATTCTTCGAGGTCGAGCTGACGCGGCGGCAGGGCAAGGTGCTGGTCGTCACCGACGCGGGGCGCGAGCTGGCGCAGATCGCGCGCGAGTCGATCGGGCGGTTGCACGATTTTCACGCACGCGCTTTTGCTCAGCCAGTGACCTATTCGATCGGTGCGGGAGACAGCCTGCTCCAATGGCTCGTCCTGCCGCAGCTGGCGGCGCTGGAGACCAAGGTGAACTTCCGCTTGGTGAACCTGCGCACCTCCGAGATCACCAATCGGCTGCACGATTCGAGCCTCGATTTTGGAATCATTCGACGCGAGGCGTTGTCACCGCCACTGAAAGTCGCGCCGCTCGGGAAGCTGGATTACGCCTTGTTCTGTTCGCGGAGCCGCTCCAAACAAGCGCCCGACTTGAAGCGGGTGCTGCAGACTCTCCCATTGGCAATGCAGAGTGGCGATGGCGTTTTTGCGCGGCAGTTTCGCGAGTGGGCGGAGAAGAATCGTGTGCAGACCTGCGTGAAAATCGAATGTGAGGCATTCCCGCAGGCGAGCCGTGCGGTTCAGTCTGGGCAGGGCGCCGCGATCCTGCCAAAGATCGCGCGGATCGATTTACCGGCGGAATCGTTTTGGGAACTTGACACTTCTTTTCTCAACCAGAAACCCCGCCAAATCTGCCTGGCTTGGAATCCGCGAACGACTCTTCTGCGCAGCGAAGCGGAAGAACTTTCAATCAGCCTCGCGAAGACGCTCGTGCTTTAGCGACAACACCACGACTTCCCCTGGTGCCGATTCGGTGCCATTCATTGATACTCGCGTTCGGAATCAAAATGAAAACTTCTGTTTCACTGCTCCTCACCGCGATGTGCGCCGTGATCGGGTGGGCTCTCGGGATGCTCACCTCTTCACACGATGGTTATGAAGAGACGAGTGCGCCACGGAACGAAGTGCCGCCGCCGCCGGCAACCGAATCCGCCGGCGTGGGTGGAACGGCGAATGCGGCAGGCCCCATCGCGGATCGGGTGGAAAATCTTCTGACCGGAATGCGCTCGGTGAGCAGCGCCACGGAAATGACGCATGCGATGTTCGAGCTGGTTGAACACTTGCCCGTGGAGGATTTCCCGCAGTCGATTGCGGCGGCCATGCAAAGCTCGCAGCGCGATGCGAGGGTGATGGCGCGAATGATTTCGAGTTACTGGGCAGAGCGAGATTTGCCGGCAGCGACGGCCTGGCTGAAAAGCCTGCCGATCGAGCAGCAGATCGCGTTTGCCGGCTTCGTGGGCGGCACCTGGGGAAATCTCGAGGCAAACGGCATTCTGGACTGGTTGGAAGAATTGCCGGGCCAGACGCGGGGCCGGATTCTCGAGTCGATCGGCACGACGTTATCCGCGACGGCGGGGCAAAAGGAGCCGGCCCGAGTGGCGAAGATGCTCGGAGAGATGCCGGCCAGTCGGGATACGGAACAGTTCTCCCGGCTATTCGGAGGATGGGCGCGCTCCGATCCGGCGGTAGCTTCGGCGAAGGCGCTGGAAGTAGCGCCGGGCGCGGGGCGGACGGCGGCCGTCGAGACGGTGGCGCGACAATGGGCGACGCGCGATCCGGAAGCGGCGAAGGCCTGGGTTTTCAATCTTCCGGATCCGGTTCTGTCGGCTCGGGCGGTGCCGGCGTTCGCGCTGGGTCTGGCGGAGAGCGATCCGAGGTCGGCGGCAGAATTCATTGACGAGCATTCCGCAGTGACGTGGGGCCGCGAGGCCTTGATGCAAATCGCGCGCCGTTGGGGAAGGAGCGATCCGGAAGCTGCGATTGAATGGAGCCGGAAGACCGCGGGTGCCGAAACGGGGCAAATGGTGGCGATGCAAGTGATCGACGAAGTCGCCACAAGCGATCCCGAAAAGGCCGCGAACCTTTATCTTTCGCGCGGCGTCGAAGTGGCAGAGCCCATGGACTGGTGGTCACCGGGCAATGGCGCGCAGGCGCTCAGCAGCGTCGCGCAGGGCCTTTTCACCGGGAAAGGAATCGATGCGGTCGTGAGTTTTGCCGATAAGCTTCCCGAGACCTCGAAGGCCATGGCCCTGGGGTCCGCTCTGACGCAATGGGCCTGGTCGGACTCGCAGGGCATGGCGGCATGGGCAGTCCGTCAGCCGGAGGGTGAGGTAAAGACGATGGCGGTGGCGATGGCCACGCAGCAATTGGCATTTTCCGATCCGCAAGGTGCGGCGAGCTGGGCGCGGAAACTTCCACCGGGTGACTCGCGGGACGGGGCGATCGCGATCGCGGGGGCCGCCTTGCTCCCGCGCGATCCTTCCGCGGCGGAGGCGCTGTTTCGAGGGGTCACTGGCGAGACGGCACGGTCGGGAATCCAGATGGGGGTCTGGCAATGGCTGATTTCAGACGAAACCAAGGCGCGCGAGTGGATTCAAAAGACGACGCTTCTCACCAACGAGGAACGCGAATCGTTACGGGATTTTCGGTTTCAACTGCCGGAGACAATGAGCCGATGAAACGAGTGCTGCCTTGGGTCGGTCCGCCGTTCGGCCTGCTGCTGGGTTTCTCCGCCGGATATCTCTCGGATCAACCCGGGCCGCCAACGATAGAGTCGACGCGGGTGCGCAGTGAGCGCGAGGCGGCGCCGATAAACACGGGGACGAGGGTTCGTGAACCAATCGCGAAACCGATTGTCAGCATTGTGGCAAATCGATCGGTGAAACCGCGGCGCGGCGAGTTCAGCCGGGAGGATTTCTACACGACGCTGCGGATTCCGAGCGTTATGCACCGTCGGCACGCGCTGAAATCACTCTTCGATCGCTTAAGCCCGGCGGAGTTTCCACGCGTCTTGACCGCGCTCGAGGGATATCCCGGCGCGCCTGACAGCCAAACGATCCCGCTGCTGTTTCGAAGCTGGATCCTCGTCGCGCCCGAGGAGGCGATTCGACGTGCGGGCAGCCTTTCAGACACGTTGCTGAGCCGCGACGTGGTGGCTGCGAGTATGCGGGCCTGGGCGCGAAAAGATGTCCGGGCGGCACGCCAATTCGCCGAAACGCTGCCGATGGGACCGCGGTTCGAGACCATCAGCTACATCGAATCGCTGATCCAATTGCAGGCGCCGGCAGTGCCTCCGGCGGAACGGCTCGCGCAAGTTCTGACCGAGAGCAATCCATTGACGCGGATGACGAAACTGCCTGAACTTTTTTCTGAGTGGGCAAAAAGCAATCCTGCAGAAGCGGCCGCCGCCGCGCTTTCACTTCCCAATGACCAATTCCGGGAAACGCTGCTGCCGGACATTGTGCGGCGGTGGACGAAACAGGATGCGCCAGCAGTGGCTAAATGGATGGAGAATCTTCCATCGGAAATTGACCGGGCACCACTGCAGCGCGGCTACGCCACATCGCTGGCAGCGATTGATCCTCCGGCTGCGGAAGCCGTGGCGGTGCAGCTTCCGGCGAGCGACAGCCGCACAAATCTGCTGGTTTCCATTGCCAGCCAATGGTTCCGGAGAGATCCCGAAGCGGCAATTTCGATGGCTACGCGCCATGCCTCTGGCGCCGATCTGCTCGCCTTCGAACCATTCTACCGGCAGTGGTCACAGACGGAGCCGGAGCGGGCAGTGCGGGCCTTCTTTGCGCAAAATCCGTCCACCGAGTCATTGCAGGCGAGCAGCGCGAGAAATCAGCCGCTGGTGGCGTGGGTGATGGATGCGTGGGTGAAATCGGATCCAAAGGCTGCCGGGGATTTCGCAGTCGCGCTTGGTCCAGTCGAGCGACGGGAAGCGCTTTCGGGCCTGGTTTCGCAGTGGTGCACGCGTGACGCCGGGGCAGCAGGCGATTGGGCAAAAAGTCTGCCGTCCGGTGACGGGAAAAAGGAGGCATTGCAGCAGGTCGCCAGCACCTGGGCCGCGCACGATGCGCTGCGCGTCACACCGTGGCTGGATTCGTTGCCGCCGGGTGAGGAAAAGCAATCGGCGATCGATGGATTTGCCCTCACCATTTTCGACACCGACCCAGATGGGGCGCTGAGCTGGATTCGCAACGGAAATGACGAGGAGGTGGCGCTGGAACATTTGAAGATCGTCTGGGGCTGGTGGTCCGGAAGGAATGGAATAGCGGCGAGGAAGTGGTTGCAGGAGTCCACCGCGCTGTCGGAATCAGAGCGACGAATATTGACCGAGAACGCCCAGAGTCAGTGATTTCGAGTCCTCAATGACCAGCCCGCGCTGAGGTCCGTCGAGGCGGGAATTTCCGTCGTCGAACGTTTGCCGGGGGTGCGCGGCGCGTCGAGGATTTCAACGGCACGGACAGAGGCGGGGTTTCAACCATTCTCACCAAGTTTCTCGGAACACGACGCTGAAACATTGCTTCACGGTCTATTCCCTCGTGGCCCGGATGATCGCAGAATCGCCGCTCACGGCTTGATCGTCTGGAGGTAGTGCCAGATGGCGTCGAACTGTTTCCGGGCGTCGCCTTCGTAGTGCTCGGTGAGCGGGGTTTTGCCCTGCGGATCGGCAAATTTTGGCATCTTGGTGTCGGGATCGGCGCGTTGTGGGGCCAGCACCCAGCGCGCGTAGTAACCCTGCCGCAGCCGGTCTTTGGCGTAGGCAAAATTGACTCCCGGCGCCTCGAAGACAGCCGTCGCCGCGGTCGCACCGACGGCATGGCATTGGACGCAATTGAATCCCCCGGTGGCGCCGACCAATTGCGCACCGATCTTCGCCTTCTCCGCATCGACATTGACGGGCTCGCTCTCGATCGGAAAACCGTGCTCGAGCGTGAGGCCATGCGCAATTCCCACTGCACGCCTTTCGAAGCCGGGCATCCGCGCAATCATCCACGGGCGCGGCTTGATCTGCACCTGGCCGGCGATGAATTTCGCCATCCATTCCGTCTGCAATTTTTCCCCGAGCCAAGTGAGCAAAGGTAATGAAGTGGTGGCCACCGGATCGCCTTCCTTGTGCTCGGAATCCGACGGAGCCGCGGAAGTGAGCACGATCATCTCGCCTTCGAGTTCCGACCACACGCTCGGTTTGCCGTCACGTTCATGGCAATTGAGGCAGCGCAGGTTCTGAATCTGGCGCTCGGCGTATTCGATCGGCACATCCTGTTTCAACGAGGCAAATCCGCGCGCGGCGAAGGCTTGCAACGCCCCGCGTTGCTCCGGAGTGAAGGCAAAATTCGGCGCCGATCCGCGGTCCTTCGCATCCGGCGCCAGACACCCTTTCAACCATCCCGTTTCAATGGTTTGCGCGAGCTTCGGCTGCGTCGTGGGCGGCAGGCCGGCGTGACAATTCAGACAACCGCCGAGGTGAGCAATTGCGCGCCGCGGGTGACATCGCCTTTGGGCGCATCGGGAAACTCACGGTTCGCATTCTCGATCAGGTAGGCAGCCAATCCGGGTGGCCTCCTCTTCATTGAGCCGGAAATGCGGCATCCGCGCCGAGGGATAATTGGCGGACGGATTCTGGAGATATTCAACCAGCGCCTGCGGAACCCATTTGGCCTTCACATGCGAGAGCGGCACGCGATGGTATTCCTCGTCTTCTCCCTCGAAGTCCGGCGTCGTATGACAGGCAATGCAACCGAGGTTGGCAAAGAGCGCTCCACCGAGCGGCGCATTCTCGGCGGCGAGCGCGGCGTCGGCGGGCTTTCCCGTCGAAGCCAGAAACGCCGCCAGGTCGGCGGCGCGTTGATCGACTTTTCCGTCTTCCGCAGAGAACACTTGCGGCATCAGCGCGTGCGGCCGAATCGCGTGCGGATCATTGATCCAGTGCGCCATGAAGTTTTCGCGAAACTTCGCGCCGAGTTCGTTGAAGAGCGGTGCTTCCTGCAGGAGTTCCGGCATTCCCTCACCGCGCGGCGGCATGACGTCAGACGCATCGTGACAGGCAGCGCAGCGGAATTGGGCAAAGAGCATCCGTCCCTCGCGCTCGCGCAGTCCGGAACGCAGCGCCTCATCATTCGGATCGTGCGAAAATTCCGTCGGCGGCACCGGCTCTTCCGGGAATTCGTCCGACCACCAACTAAACCGCAGCAGCGCGTCCTGCGCGCCATCGCTCGAAAACTCGACCACCAGCGGATTTTCTCCTTTGTTGAGCTGCACGGCTTTGTTGACGGTCTGGCTGGTGGTGTCGCCCGCGCCTTCCAAAATCTGCTGACCATTGATCGACACTTTCACGGTCCCACGGACCTGGGCCGCGAATGTGTATTCCGAGCGCAGGGATGAACTGATCGCACCCGTCCATTTCGCGGAGAACCCGCCCGCAGGAAGAAACGGCGTCACGGGATCACCTTTCGGCACGTAGAGCGCGACCAGCCGCGCCAGCCGCGTGTCCGTTTTTCCATTCACCGAGAAAGTCAGAATCAATCCCTGTTCAGAATCTTCGGCCGGCGGCGGCAACGGCGGAGCCTTGACGGCGGCCGAGCCCGTGACGCCGAACATGGCGACGAGGAGGAAAAGGATGCGGGCGAACATACGGACGTTTATTGGTGGAATCGCAGGCGACGGCAAGCTCCGCCGTATCAATGACAAGGCCGCAAACAACGAAGCCCGCGGCCTTGCGAATTGTAAATGTGGACCGGAAAATCCGTTATTCCTTGCCGACCTTGTTGATCGTGTGAGCGACGTCACGAGGGACATCGGAGCCATCGGCGGCCTTGATGTTCATGGTGATCTTCATCTGCATCACGGGCTCGAGCCCGGGCACTTCGAGAAAGACGCTTTTGTTGTCCGGCGCGACTTTGACCGACTTGATTTCCACGGAATCATGCCCTTTCCGCTTCGGGTCGCTTACCCGGTATTCCGCCGACCCGTAATCCTTGGTCCAACGATAGTTCCACTGATCGATCGCGTAATTGCCAACGTCCCCGGCAGTCGCCGGATCAATCGGCGCGGTGAAGCCAATGTGGATCCCCTTGTCCGTCACGCGCAGTTCATTCTGCAAGGTCGGAGTCTTTCCCGTGTAGCGCACCCGCTGGAACGCGGCGTCCTTGGATCCATCCGTCTGCCAACCTTTCAACCCGCCGACGTAAAGCTGGCCATCAACCGGATTGAAACGCGCGCGCATGGCGCCGGTATCAAATTTGAAGGGGAATTTCACGACCCCTCCCTGGACCGTGCCGTCGACGTCTTCCTTGAGCACATTGAAGAGCGCGCACTTTCCGTAGGAGAGATAGAGCATGTTGCCCTGGAGCGGTCCCCATTTGTCACTCGTCACCCACACGTGCGAGCCGCAGGAATTATCCATGTCGTAGGGAATCCAGCAGAGGTGTGGCGGATAATCCGTGGGCACATCGTCGCCGTGATGCGCGAGATCCGTCACGCCGATGAACTCTCCCTTTTTGGGGAAATGAATGTAATCCACGGGTACCCACGTGCCCTGATTGTCGCCGACGGAAACTTGCCCGTCCGGACCGACGCCCATGCCATTCGGCGCCCGGACGCCGGTGGCAAAGACCTCGAGTGTTTTGCCGTCCTTCGAGACCTTGAAGATGCAGCCATTGTGATCGCTGAGCGGACCCCAGCCGCGGCCACCGGGATTCACCGGACCGCCCTTGGCGAAATAGAAATTGCCTGCCGGATCGGTCTGCAGATCGAGGGCAAACTCGTGGAAGCCCGGCGTGACCTGAACGTCGCTATTGAAATTCTCGTACCAGTCCGCCTCGCCATTGCCATTGATGTCATGCAGGCGCGTGATCTGATCGCGGCCGAGCACATGAATCGTGTCGTCCACAATCTTGAGTCCGAGCGGCTGAAACAGTCCGGTGGCAAAGCGTTTCCAGGTGATATTCTCGAGTTTGTCATCGATGCCTGTGCCGATCCACACGTCGCCACTCCAGGTGCTGATGGCCACCCGGCCATCTTTGAAAAAATCGAATCCGCCAATGCGAATCCAAGATTTGTAGGGGTTGTCGGTCGGGACGCCAATGGTGTCCAACGTGTATGCCGCATCGTCTTTGCCCAGCTCGCCTTTGGTGACGACCGTTTCCGGCCAGTGCGCCGGGCCACCGTGCACCATTCCCACCAGGTTCTCCCCTGGGGTCGCCTTCTTCACAGCTTCCGTCAGCATCGCCAAATCGCCGGCACCACCCTCGGCATACACCACCTTGAAGACAGTTCTCGGATCGAGGCTGGCGAGGGTGAGGTAAACGCGGCCGTCCTGCGCCTTGAGTTCCGAAGCAACTGGTGCACCGATCACACCGACCACCGTGCGTTTGTCCCCATCCTCGAGAACACCGACACCGTTTTCGATTTTTGCGGGCGCATCGGTCTGGCTATCCGCCAGGACAACACTGGCACCCGCGCCCGGCTTGGTGATCGTCATCGAGCGGGTCAGCACCGTAGTATCATCGACTTTTTCCATCCCGGGCATCTCGAGCACCGCCCCTTCGCCCACGGTGTACGCGACCACCACATGGTCACCGCTCAAGAACAGGCCTTTGTATTTGGCCCAATCAGCTGGCAACGGACCGAACGGGATGTCCGCGGCACCCGGCCCCGTCGGCAATGCTCGCGGATCCTTGAAATCATTTCCCTTGCTCCAGCCTGGGCCACGATTGACTTGAAAATACATGGTCGCCTTTTCGGGCGGACCGGGGTTCGGACCGTGGCCACCATCGAACGCGACACCCTTCGTCTTCACAAATCCACCCGTCCAGCCTCCCGAAAATCGGCACAGATCCGTGTCGAAAAGAAGCGCGCCCTCATCGTTCCCGAGTTTGATCGCGATCCCCTTGTCGGTGGCACAACCGGGCTTTTTATCGAGCGAAGTCTTGCCGTCGGCGTCGGTGTAAGTGGCAGTGAGAAAACGGCCGTAGTCCATTTCATCCCATTTCGCGGCGTGAGCGCCGAGAGCGAGGGCGAGGAATGCGGGAGCGGCCAGATAGCGGAATGAGGTCATGCGTTTGGATCAATTATTCGTCCCAGCAACCAGCGGCCACAGCCATCCAGATCGAGGGAGCGTTTTGGTAGCCGTTTCAACCGATCCGTCCACGAATTATTTGGATTCGAACGCTCAAGCGGCGCAAACCTCTGGCGCCGAGCCAATCAATCCTGCATCAAATCCACATGCCTCGCTTTTTCGCCCTTCCGTCTGCCATCGCCGCTGTATTCCTGGCTTTGGCCGGGTGCCAGATTACGCCGTACCGCTGGGGAGCCACTGAAGACACGGCCTGGTCTGGACGCGTCGGCACCGCCAAATACAGCGACGTGGTGGCGATCCTCGGCGAGCCGCGCGACAAAGTCACACTGGCCGATGGCGACACCAAAGCGCGCTGGCTGGCCGAGACCATGACCATCAATCCGCAACCGGGCTCGGTGAATGAACTTTCGGAGCAGAAGCTCGAGAACCGCTCGCTGTGGCGGGACATGCAATTCACCCACGACGGTGTGCTCGAGGCGGCCTGGCTCAGCGATCAAATCCGGCTCGCGAATTCAACGCCTCCGTGAGGACGGAGCCCATCCGGTGGTTCCGGCACCATCGCGCCGCGGAGATTTGACCTCGCGAACGCGGCCGATCACTCTCGCGCCCAGTCACCGGTCATGGTCGCGCACGAGACGGCGCTACTTTTCCCCGGACCTCCCACATGAGCTACCAACCCATCGAAAACTACGGCATCATTGGAAACCTCAACACCGTCGCGCTGGTCGGCATTGATGGTTCGATCGATTCCATGTGTTTTCCGCACTTCGATTCACCCAGCATTTTCGCGGCGCTTTTGGACGATGACAAAGGCGGCCGCTTTCGACTCGCACCGGTGATGGAGGACGCGCGGCACAAGCAGATCTATCTTCCGGATACTAACATCCTGCTCACGCGCTTCCTGGCTGAGGAAGGCGTGGCCGAAGTCTCCGATTTCATGCCGGTCGATATCGACGAAAGCGGCCACCGGCATCAGCTCATCCGGCGGGCCAAGTCCGTCCATGGTGAAATGGAATTCGATGTCTTCTTCGGCCCGGCCTTCGACTATGGCCGGGCTGATCACAAGATCGAGAAAATGAGCGACGGCTCGCTGATTTTTGAGAGCCAGGGCGATGATCATTCCGTGGTGCGCCTGCGCGCCAACGTTCCTCTCGAGGTCCGAAACGGGGCTGCCCGCGCGCGATTCAAACTGGCTGCGGGTCACTCCGCCACCTTCATCATGGAGGACGCGCACCTCGAATCACAATCGATCGGCGAGGCGCACGCGGCCGAGGCCTTCAAGGAAACCATGAATTTCTGGCGCAAATGGATGCGTCATTCGACTTACAAGGGCCGCTGGCGCGAAATGGTGAATCGCTCGGCACTCACGCTCAAACTTCTCACTTCCTCGACCTACGGCTCGATCGTGGCAGCGCCGACGTTTTCGCTCCCCGAAGCAATCGGAGGCGTGCGAAATTGGGACTATCGATACGCGTGGATTCGTGACTCGGCGTTCACGCTCTACGCGCTCATGCGCCTCGGTTACACGAGCGAAGCGAAGGCCTTCATGGATTGGATCGAAGATCGCTGCCAGGAATCCGATCATGGCGAGACGCCACTCAATATCATGTATCGCCTCGATGGCAGTGCGGACCTGCACGAGGTGGAACTCGGTCACCTTGAGGGGTATCGCCGTTCGAGCCCCGTCCGCATCGGTAACGGTGCCGTGCATCAGCTCCAGCTCGATATCTACGGCGAGCTCATGGACTCCGTTTATATCTACAATAAATATAGCGAAGGCATCTCCTACGACTTCTGGCACAACCTCTCTCGCATGGTCGATTGGGTCTGCGAAAACTGGGCGCGGCCGGACGAGGGCATCTGGGAAATTCGTGGACCGCAGCGCGAATTCCTTTACTCGCGCGTGATGTGCTGGGTCGCCATTGATCGAGCGATCCGACTCGCCGGGAAACGCTCATTCCCGGCGCCACTTGTAAAATGGCACCACCATCGCGACGCCATTTACCGCGACATTTATGAGAACTTCTGGGATGAGGACCTCAAGTCCTTCGTGCAATCCAAGGGCTCGAAATCGGTCGATGCCTCCTGCCTGCTCATGCCGCTCGTGCGTTTTACCGGGCCGACCGATCCACGTTGGACCTCGACCCTGCGCGCCATCGAAAAGTCCCTCGTCGAAGACGCCCTGGTCTTCCGCTACAACATTGCCGACGCCGCACCCGACGGCCTGGCCGGTGGCGAAGGCGCTTTCACCATGTGCTCATTCTGGCTGGTCGAATGCATCTCGCGCGGCGGCGACATCGATCGTGCACGTTTTCTTTTCGAAAAGGCACTCGGCTACGCCAATCACCTCGGCCTCTACTCCGAAGAGCTCGGGGCCAAAGGCGAGCATCTTGGCAATTTTCCCCAGGCTTTCACGCACCTTTCCCTCATCAGCAGCGCCTTCAATCTCAACGAAAAACTGACGGCCAGGTTGTAACCGTCCGCCTCCCCACCGTGGACCCATATTTCACTGAACTCGGGCGCACGGTGCGCGATCGATGGAAGCAGGAAAACTTCTCACTGACCCGTTTTCCGGGGATCGCGCAGGCCGCCCTCGAGGCGCGTCCACCCGCGGACCACGTCGAACTTTCCGCGCTCATCCGCGATTTCCTGCTCGAAGACGAGCAACCATTCCAGACGACCTCCGGCTTTGGCCAACCCGAGCTGGTCGTCTACGACGATCCGCGATTCTACATTCAAATTTTGTTCTGGCTCGAGGGCACGACGGACATTCATCAGCACGAGTTTTCCGGCGCCTTTCATGTGCTCGCAGGTTCGAGCCTCCACTCGCGTTTTGTCTTCGATGATCCGGTGCCGATCACGCCTCACCTCCGCACGGGGAACCTTCGCCTGACCGACACCCGACTTTTGGAAACGGGCGTGACCGTGCCCATTGTCTCGGGCAGCGGCTACATTCATTCGCTGTTCCATCTCGAAACGCCGTCGCTCACGGTAGTGGTCCGCACTCACACCGACCCGGGAACCGGCCCGCAGTTCACGTATCTCCCGCCGCACATCGCCGTGGATCCATTCCACCACGACGCCTTGACCGCTCGCCGCAAACAGCTCCTCGATGTGCTCGAGCAAGTGGACGATCCCAGCTATCCGGACTTGATCCTGGAAATGATCGAGCAGCTCGATTTCGAGCGCGGGTTTTTCATTTTGCAAAACGGCGTGGCCGCGCTGAGGAGCCGGGGCCGATGGGACACGGCGCTCCGCGCCTTCGAGCAAAAGCATGGCGCCCTCGCTGCAGGCGTGGCGGCCACGATCGATGAAATCGTCCGTCGCGACGGTCTCGCCGCGCTGCGCAGTTCGATCACGGACATCGAGCACCGTTACTTCCTCGCGCTGCTGCTGAACGTTTCCGACCGCGCCACGGTCCTGGATCTGATCGCCAAACGCGTCCCCGGCCCACCCGCAGAGACCATTCTGCGCTGGGCGGCAGAGCTGTGCGAATCAAGCGACAGCGGGACGTGGCTTGTGGACGCCAAATTCCCCAGTGAGCTCACCATCGATCCCGAGGATCAACCCGAGGCGTTGCTCACCGCACTGCGGAAATCATTCGGAATGCAGGATTCGACCACGACGTCCCTTACCGCGGCGGAAATTTCAATCGTGCGTGAAGCACTCAGGCGCTCGAGTTGGCGCGTGCTGTTCGATCCTGGCGAATCTTAGTGGCGGCGGCGACGACGCAGGCCAGTTACAGCCAGACCCGCCAGAACCAGCGCTGCCGTTCCGGGCTCAGGAACTGCGCCGACCTGAAAATTGTCCGTCCAGGTGCGGTCCCCGGCGCCTACGCCAGCGCCCGTACCGACCCAATCGTTGGAAAAATTATCGTAGATGCCGCCGGCGAAAGTGGTGAGGTCAATCGTTCCAATCGAGTTTTGATTGACGAAGATCTCGATCTCGTGATCCGGGAGGTCGTAACGGACCGCGTAGTTATACCAAATTCCAGATCCGGTGATGCCGGTATTGAAGCTGGGAAAGGTACTTTGAATCGGCGTGTCGGTGGTGCCGTTGTAGAGGGACGCATTTCCGCTGCCGTCACCTCGAAAAAACACGGCGATTGAACTCGGAGTGAAGATGCCCGGTGCAGTGCCAGAAACGATGTCGATTCGATCCGGGACCTGGATGGCATCTACCTGAACCACGTATTCGAGCCGGAGCGCATAGGGAATTGACCAGTCGGTCCCGCCGCCGCCAGTTTGAGTGAATCCCGTGTTGCTCCCCGCGCCACTGGTATTCGTCCCGGCCGGAAACATGGGTGTTCCGTCGACCAGGCCGGGCCGTCCCAAGGCCTCGTCGTCGGACGCAAAGCTGAACTGCGCGATCCCGGCCGGACCCGCTGGAGACTCGAAACTGACCTGCGGATTCCCGTAAGTGTTTTCAATCAAATAGGCACCCGCTCCCTGCACCGCCGGCATATAGGGCCGGTCCGGATTGCCACCCGAATCGGTTCCCGTGAACGTGTCGCTATAGTCGAGCACGCCAATCAGCGATGAGCCTCCCACCGGAACGCCGGCGCCATGAGCGGCAGGCAACAGGACGGAAAGGGCAACGGTGGAAACGCAAACGCCAGTCAGGATCGAAGTTCTCATGGGGACGGATCTAAAGTTTTTGCCGCGTGGACACAACCCTTAATCCGCGAGGTAGCGAGACCGACTGCCTGCGCCGCCGGACTCGATCGCGCAATATGGAGAGCAAACGTCAGGGCGCGGATCAGTGACTCACTGCAAAATACCCGTCTCGCCTTCGCTCCGGGCGATGATGACGGCGCCGCAGGAATCGCTGAAGATGTTCACTGTCGTTCGGCACATATCCAGCAGGCGATCGACCGCCAGGATCATTCCGATCCCTTCCACGGGGACGCCGGTTTCACGCAAAATAATCACGATCGCGACCAGACTGGCGGCCGGAATTCCGGCCACGCCAATACTCGTCAGAAGAGCGAGCAGCACGATGGTGAACTGTGTGGCGAACGAAAGATCGATCCCGTAAGCCTGTGCGATGAAAACCGCGGCGACACATTCGTAAAGCGCGGTGCCGTCCATATTGATCGTAGCTCCAAGCGGAAGGACAAAGCTGGTGGTGCGATTGGAAACACCGGCACGTTTTTCCACGCAATCCATGGTCACGGGCAGGGTGGCCATCGAGGAGTCGGTGGAAAAGGCCGTGATCATTGCTGGCGCCATGGCTTTGAAATGTCGCCATGGATGGACCCGCCCGAGAAGGAAAAGCAGGAGAGGCAGGACGACGAGCGTATGCAAACCAAGGCCAAGGAGAACGGTGACGGCAAACACGAGGACGGGCTTGATCGCTTCCAGACCCGTGGTGGCGAAAACCTTGGCCACGAGCGCGAACACGCCGATGGGTGCGAAGCGCATGACCCAGTCTGTGATCAGCAACATGACGTCGTTCAGCCCCTGCCAAAATCCGAGGAGAGTGGCGCGCGACTGATCGCCGAGCCGCGTCATGAAGTAGCCGAAGACGAGACTGAAAAAGATGAGGCCGAGCATGTCGCCTTTGACTGCCGATTCGACGACGTTGGATGGCACCAGCCGCTGCAGGACTTGCACCACCGCTCCCGGCCCTTTGTCCCCGACCTTTTCCAGGGCGGCCTGTGTTTCCGCGCTCTGCGGGATATTGCGCCCGCGCCGGCTGGCCATCGACGATGCCGGGTCGAAACGCGTTCACCAACATCAGCCCAATGAGAATCGCAATGAGGCTCGTCATCATGTAGTAGCCCATCGTTTTCAATCCGAGCCGGCCGAAGCCCTCGACGGCGCCCAGACCCGCCACGCCGGTGATAATTGAGGAAACGACCAGCGGCACGATGATCATCTTGAGCGCATTGAGAAAGATGGTGCCGACGAAATCATAAATCTGGATCAGCGGCACGCCGCCCACGACGGCCTGCTTGAATCCCGTGCCGACAATGGCGGCGAGAATGAGGGCAATGAGGATTTGCCAGTGCAGGGCGAGTTTTCGCATCCAGGGGTGATACCGCCAATGCCGCGCGTTTGCCGAGAAGACTATGCGTCGCGCTTCGACAATCGCTCAGCGATCGTGTCGGCGTCGAACACACAGCCACCCCAGGTGCCACCGCTCGCGTTTTGCAGCGCAGCCCAGAGGCGCGTGTCGGCCGGCAGATCCGGGTGGGGCGCGAGATCACCGCGTCGCGGCCGCTCCGCCAACACGCGCGCACCTTCATCGGGATTGATGGAGTTTTCCGCAGTGCCCACAAAATTCACGCGCCCTTGCATGCCCCGGCGGTCAATCACGATTTCGATCAAGTCACCGTCGCGCACCTTGCCAATGGGACCGCCCGCCAGCGCTTCGGGTCCCACGTGCCCGATGCACGCGCCCGTTGAGACGCCTGAAAAACGGGCGTCGGTGATGAGCGCGACTTGCTTGCCAAAGGGCAGCGCCTTTAGCGCCGACGTGACTTGATATGTCTCCTCCATGCCTGTGCCCATCGGGCCGACGCCCGCCAGCACCATGACGTCTCCCGCCACAATCTCGCCTTTCCGCAACGCGCTGATGGCAGCGCTCTCGCTGGCGAATACCCGCGCCGGTCCCTTGATCCGATAAACCCCATCCGCGTCCACAACGCTCGGATCGATCGCCGTCGCTTTGATCACGCAACCTTCGGGAGCGAGATTTCCCGCGGGAAAAATAACGGTGCTCGTCAGTCCCCGCGACCGCGCGACATCCGGGGCCATGATGACATCATCCGGCTCGATGCCATCGAGTTTGCGCAGGAGTTCGCGAAACCGCGCGCGGCGCTCGCTCGATTTCCATTCATCGAGCAGTGCTCCCAGCGCGATGCCCTGAATCGTGAGCACCGACTCTTCGAGCAGGCCGAGATCACGCAGGTGCAGCATCACCTCGGGCACGCCGCCCGCCAGGAACACGCGCACGGTCGGGTGATGAACCGGACCATTCGGCAGAACATCGACCAGCCGCGGCGTGCGGCGATTGATCTCCGTCCAATCCGCCACCGTGGGTCGCGCGAGACCGGCCGCGTGAGCGATGGCTGGGATGTGAAGGAGCAAATTGGTCGAGCCGCCAAACGCCGCATGCACGGTCATCGCATTTCGGATGCTGGCCGGAGTAAGAATGTCGCGGCCGGTCACACCCGCTGCATCGAGAGCACTCACGGCGCGCGCGGCGCGCGTCGCAATTTCAAGCCACACCGGCTGGCCCGAGGGCGCGAGTGCGGAGTGAATCGGCGCGAGCCCCAGCGCTTCGGCGACAACTTGCGCCGTCGCCGCGGTTCCGAGAAATTGACATCCGCCGCCGGGCGACGCGCACGCACGGCAGCCGAGTTCCGACGCCTGTTCGAGACTGAGCAGCCCGCGGGAATAGCGAGCCCCGATCGTCTGCACGGCGCCGGCATCTTCACCATCGCTTGGCGGCAACGTCACGCCACCGGGCACGATGGCGCACGGCAGCTCGCGCATCGCCGCGAGGGCCATCATCATCGCGGGCAAACCTTTGTCACAAGTCGCGACACCGATCACACCGCGCCGCCGAGGCAGCGATCGGATCAAGCGGCGGAAGACGATCGCCGCATCATTGCGATACGGGAGGGAATCGAACATCCCGGTCGTTCCTTGCGTCCGTCCGTCGCACGGATCGGAACAGGCGGCCGCGAAAGGAACGGCGCCGATTTTTTTCAGTTCCCGCGCCGCGGCCTCGACTTGCATTCCGATCTCCCAATGTCCCGTGTGAAAGCCAAGCGCGATCGGCGTTCCGTCCGGTGCCCGCAAGCCGCCCTGGGTGCTCAAAATTAAAAACTGGCGTCCCAGTACCTCGGCCGGATTCCAGCCCATGCCGACGTTTTGCGTCAGCCCGAAGAGGTCGCCGCTCGGGCTTTGCTCGAGCAGTTCCGGCGTCAGCGGGAGCATCCCGGTCGGCCCGGGCGCGCGCGTGCGGATTTGGAAAATGGATTCCTCGGAGGACAGCCACGATTGCGACATGACGCCCATTCTTTCAGCCGATCAAAAAGCGTCCATCCTGTTTACGCATGGGTCGCATCATTCGTCGGCCTGAGGTCGAAAACAGTGCAGTGATCGATTGGTCGCGCGAAACGAACCGGCGAGCATCTTTCGCCCTCTTCCTCATCCTCTTCCCCCCTGTTCGTGTTCCGATTCGAGAATTGGGTGTTGAAACGGGTCGAGATGCACTGTGCCTGAACGCCCCCAAAAAAAGCGAACCATCTGGGGACAGGAGCAACCCGTCCACCAGATGGTTCGGCAAATTATTGGCGGAGATTAGAAGCGCGCGGTTTCCCGGATCTCCGGCTGTTCCGCCACTTCGTCGTTCTCGGTCTCGGTCTCGGTCTCGTTTTTGAACTCGCGGATATTCTGCGGTTCAACTTCTTCCGACTCGGCCTCAGACGTCACCGGCTCCGGCTGCCTCGCGGCATGAAAGCCATTGGTGTAGGGAGCCACAGGGTTCCCTGTCATCGTCTGCTCTTCGGCTTCGATCTCCTCCGCATCTTCCGCGTCGGATTCGATCATTTCGGATTCGATCACCGGGGGTCGATCCATCGAGGGCTCGTTCACTTCGGGTTCGGGCAGCGCAGGTTCGACCATCGGAGGCTCCGTCATTTCGGGCGTGTCCTGCACAGCGGCAATCTCGGCCGCGGCGATCCGGGGCGTGATCAATTGCATCAATTTCTCATGAACGTCTTCCGCCAGGAGCTGCAGTTGTTCCGCACCGAGAATAATGTGTGCATTGGCGTCAAATGGTGCCTGGCGATCCGAACGCTCCCGGACCAGTTGCTCGCGCAGGCGATGCAAACCAGCCAGCGTTGCTTCCCGGAATTTGGTCACGTAAGCCGCGAGGAGCGCGTCCGCGTGCTTGATTGGCAGCGTGGGAAAGCGCTCGTTGATGCTCTGATCGATGATCGAAACTAACGCTTCGCGGCTCGTTTCCGGCAGACGCTTCGCCTTGGTCTCCGGATCGATCTCGAGTTCCAGATTCTCCCCGAGCACGCGCTGGCGAACCTTGGCCGCACCGCGGAAAAGGATCCAGTCGGCAAACGATTTCCGAACTGGCACATCCTCCGCCCGCAGGGTCATTTGGTAAGCCTCGGTCGCTTCCACCTCGCCGAGCCGGGCGGCTGCGAGTTGCGCCACGGGTGCGAGATCAAAATCCACGAGGTGCAAATCCGTCATGACGGCCGACGGCGGTTCGGCCCCGCCAATCCGATTCGCGAGGACCGTGCGCAGCCGGATCTTGGTGTCCTCAGCCTGCGTTCGCGCCGTTTCGACCAGCAATGGATTCCAGCCGCGGAGCGCGAGATCGCGGGTGCTGTCTGCTGTCTCGTACCAGCGATTGAGCACTGCACGCATTTCCTTGCTCGTCTCGCGGGCGTGCACTTTGCAGGCCTCTGATACCGCTCGCGAGTTTTGTTCCCGTGCGTTTTGAAAGGTCGCATCCCAATCCACTTTCAGCAGACGATCGACCGCGGCAATCCGCTCATCAAGGTCCACCATTTCCTGCGCCAGGTTGGTTTGCTGGTCGCGCAGGATCTCGACTTCCGGCCCCTGGCAAACCGAACTGGTTTCCGCGCAGAGATGACTGCCCTGGCGCAAACAATCGCGCATGAAGGCCACCGTGTAATCGTTGCTATTCAGATAGTCGGTCAGATCACTCTGGAAGGCGTCGAAAGCCACGCGCTGCTTATCACCCTCGGGGACTGATTCACCGGGCTTGATGCTGAGATAGGACGACGCCGCATTCAGCAAGTCCACCGCGTGAATACGAACCCGGCCCGCCTCGTAGGCTTTGCGCAACGGAGCCGCCATCGACAGCGTCTTGAACGCTTCAACGACCGACTCCGGGTTCTGACTTTCCGCGCTCGGCTGCAGGCTGCCATCCGCGTGCAAATCGCGTTTGCCGGAATCAACGTTGATGACGAGGAAGATGCGGCTGAACAAATCAAGCAATTGATTGAATTCGTTGAACACCTGCTCGAGATAGAGATTGTCCGTCTTGACCACAAAAACGGCGCAAGCGGCGTTGTCACGGAACTCGCGGGTGAGCACGTCGTAACCAAAATTCATCCGGCTGTAGAGCCCGGGGGTATCCACCAGAACCGTGCTGGACTCGGCCAGGCTCTCGATCGGAATCTTCACATCCACCCGCCGAATCGCCTCGCTGAAATGCGTCCGCGGATCGAAAGTCGTTCCGTCGGATTCCGTCGCCCGGATTTGTTCGGCCAGCGCGATGTGGCTATCGGCTACCACGTCGTGGAGCACCGACCCATCGGAAAAGGTCGATTCGCGCCCATTATAACGGGTCACCGAAAAGTGCGGTTGGTCGGAATGCCGCACGAACACGAGGCAGGGATAACCCGGCAACGAGGTGACTTCGCTGACGTAGGAACCGCTGATGGCGTTCATCAGCGTTGATTTTCCGCTTTTGAGGGGCCCAAAGATCAGCAGGTAAGCCTGCTGGCCTTCGAGTTTTTCCACGAGTGAGCGCAGGCGCGCTCGCACGTCATTGAGGGTGGCGAGTGGGGCATGCAGCAATCCTGCATCTGTCCCCTGCTCCATCCGCTCGACGGCTGTATGCAGCCCAGGAGAGAGAGGGTTGAGATTCTGGAGGCATGCGTCGCAGAAGGAGGAGAATTCCGTTTTCATGGCGGGGTCGACAGTGAGTCGTTTTTTGCGCACGTCAACTACATACAGCGGTCTTTTTTAAAATCGACCACAAAATGTAGTGGGTGCCGGGTTTTAGGCACGGTTCGCCCGTAAAACGCCGTATCGGCCTCACGAGGTGGGATTTCTGCGAATTCGAAAGCGATTTGATCAATCCAAAAGTGAATCTCCGCAGCTCGCGATTCATGCAAAAACGCGCGGGGTGATCCAGCAGAAACCACGAGTCGCAGAAGATCTCCCGGCCCCGACCGAGGTGGAATGCGCCCTCGCATGCAAGCTGATCTTCAGACAAATCCGCCATTGATAAAAAATCATTTTGATCTGCTGATCGAAGGAGGTAAAACGTTTCATCGTCGTGCTGTTCAACATGGCGTGTTTCCCTGCCCAAATCATTGTCCCCAATCAACGTCGCCGACCCCATGAATCCTCAATCTTCGCCTTCCTCCCTGCCAACTTCCCGGCCTCTGCGCCGCTTCATCCTCGCCACCACCATTGCTCCCGCCATGTTTTCGACAGGAGCGTTGGCCGTTGATGTGCCCATTCCGCCGGATAAGACCATTAATTCGGACAACGGCACCCCGATTATTTTCGAGGGGCTGCTGGAGGGATATATCAACGGAACCACCAACATCGACACGGCTACGCCAAACCCCGCTCAGAATGGTGTGGTCGACCGGCCACGCCTTGGGCAGACGAACACCGTGCAGCAGGGCTCGACCAATTATTGGAGCGACAATCAGACCTGGGTCTATTCGGGCGAATTCTTTGACGCCGATGGCATCTTCAGCTTCGCGGAGAATATCGACGATCGGGTGCGGCTTTATATCGATGACATCGAGGTCATGAACAACGATGCGTGGGACGTACCGACCAAATCGGACAACTTTTCGTTTCCCGACGGCAATGACTACGGCCTGGGACCGAATGGGGATGGGTGGCACAAATTCGAAGTGCGATTCCAAAACGGCACCGGTGGCGCAGGCACCTACGACGGGAACACTGGCTGGGGCGGCGGCAATAGCGCGACCTATGATAACAAAGGCTTCGGTTGGGCGGTGGATGGAACGTTAGCCGGTACGGTTGACGGCAGCTTCTACCAAATCCCGATCGAGATTCAGGACGGCACGCCGGAATTATTCCGCGTCGTCGGCGGTTCCGGGCTCCAGGATGACCTCATCGTGACCTCATCGGCAGTGCTCACGATCGACGGCGTACAGCAAAACATCCAGGAGCAGAGCCTGCGCTTCGAGAACCCGGCCGGGGCGACGTTGACGATCAATGACGGCACCGGCGCCCACAAAACTCTGCGAATCGCCGACACGACTCCCGCGAACTCGACGCAATGGGCCACGGCAACTTCAGGTGGAAGTGCCGTCACCATCGCCGGCACTTCGGATTTTCAGCCCAGCCTGATGACCGACAACGGCATTGCGGTCACCGTCACCCAAGCCGGTCCGGGCACGCTTATTCTCAATAGCACCGCCGCGCACACCATCTCCAATACCACGTTTGCGGCGGCCGGAGGGCTGATCGCGGTCTCGGGAACCACCGACGTGGTCGCAGGAGCCGCATTCAGACTGGCAGATGCCGCCGGCCAAATTAGCTTCGGCGGTGGCGGCACCTTCTCGAATAATATCACCACGGCCGCCTCGGGCACGGTGGTGCACAGCGACACCACCACCGACACGCTTAGTGGTGCGATCAATACCACGGCCGCGCCCCTGAACTTCAATGTTTCGGGAGGAACCCTGAGCGTGACCGGCGCCATCACCGGTGCCGGCATCGTCAAGGATGGAGGCGCTGCCCTCTCGGTCTCGCAACCACTGAATCTTCCGGCCGTAACTGTTAACGCCGGCACGTTGACCGCCACCAACGGCGGCAATGTCACCGCGGCCACGGTCACCGGGGGCACTTATGCGGCCCAGGGTGCGACCACCTTCGGTACCGCGACGGTTAGCGGCGGAACCCTCAATACCCAGGGCGCGACGACCATCACCACGGCCGCCGTGAGTGGCGGAACCCTCGATGCCAGCGCCGACCTCACCGCCACGGACACGACAGTGACCGGCGGCCTCATCCGCACCCGTGCCGGAGCGACCCTGACCAATGTGACCGTTAGCGGCGGTCGCCTTGAAGTTAAGGGAGATGTTACTATCGCCAACCAACCCACGGTCTCCAGCGCAGGCACGCTCGCCCTCCTAAGTCCGAACGGTTCTAACATATCACTACCTTCGCCGTTTGCGGTGAATGGCGGACGGGTCGAAGTGATTCCCGGCTCGCTCGGAACTCCCGGTGGCAACCCAAATCCCGTGAACCTTTCCAGCGGCACGCTGTCGCTTGGAGGCGGCTCGCTGGACCTGAATGCCCCGATCGGATTGAGCGCCCACATTTACAACGCGCAACCGAGTCTCGCGAATATGGGGAATGGAGATTACAATCCCGATTGGGGTTCCGATTCTCTCGCGGCCGGTGATGTCAATGTCGATCAGGTCACCGCTCTCTTTCAGTCGCTCGAGGCGGGAACCGCCCCGCGGGTCACGGCGGACACGACCACGAACGGGAACGCACTCTTACTGTTTGCCGATACGGCCGGCGCTCCATTTGATATTCTTGGTGCATCCTATGTGGATAACATTCAGGCCCGGTTTACCGGCGTATTCAATGCCCCCGCCGACGGTTTCTATGACTTCGGCACAATGAGTGATGATGGCACCTATATCCTGATTGATGGCGTGAGCGTGGTGAATAACAATCGCTATCAAGGTGAGACCCGCCGCAATGGGTCTGCAACGCTAACGGCCGGATTTCACGATATCGAGATCGGTTTCTATGAGGGGACAGGTGGCGCGGGCATGACCGTTTATTATACGCCTCCGGGAGGTGTCGACCAGATCATGGGCAACGATGTGCTGTTCCAGCGTGCGGGCGCCGCGATCTATGACAATCCAATCACCGCGTCCGGTGGCACCATCAACGTGAGTGGCTTTGGGGCTAGGGTACCCGATCTCACGGTGGTGAGTGGGTCAACGCTGGCGACCACTGGCAATGCCTTGACCGTCAACGCCCTGACCATTGGTGCGACCAGTACATTCAACGTCTCGAATGAAACCACGGTTCTTCAGGTCAACGACGCCGGCGCCGCCGTGACGATCACCAAAACAGGTGTGGGAGACTTGGTGTTCGACGATCCGGCGGCACCACAATTCCAGAATGCTGGCTCGGTCATTAACATTCAGCAGGGTGCCATTGGCGTCGTCCTGGCCGGAGCAAATCAAGGCACCGGCAATGCCAACCTCCAATTCAATGGCGGCGGCCTGGTGCTTTCCTCCAAGGACGGCCTCGACAAGGACTTTACGGCCCCGAATTTCGCTGCGGGAGGTGTTTTCGCAGCCCGGCAAATCGGAAGCGGGATGGCGGGAACCCCCGGAACACCCATCGCCATTAACGTCACCAATGGCCTAAATGTCGACGCTGGCAATACGCTACAACTGAGCACCGCGGATAACTACGTGATTAACGTGGGCAATACCGGCACCGGTGCGGGAACCGTTGCCATCGGTTCCGGCGTCATCAACGCCGCCACCAGCACAGCCCTCCAGCCTTACGCACTAGTCTTCAACGGGGTCAACGGCGTCAATGCCCCGACACCCGGGACGCTGAATATCAAGGCCAACACCGTATCGGCTCAGTCCCTCGCGTCAACCCGCGGCGGCGCGGGCTCGACGCTTGTTGTCGGAGACGGCACCGCCCCGGCGACGCTGACGCTGACCGGACCGGCGGCTGGCGTGACGACTCACTTCGATGGCGCGATCAGCGAAAACAACAGCCAACCCGTGAGCGTCGTCTATAACGGTGCCGGAACGCAGGCCCTGGATGCCGCTAACACGTTCACGGGTGGCGTCACCGTCAATTCCGGCGTGTTCGAACTCGGATCCAATGGCGCCCAGGGAACGGGAGTCGTGACTTTGAATGGGGGCGCTCTGCAGTTCGCTAATGCCGGTCTTTCTTTGAAGTCGTACGAGTCCGATCCGAATACCAGCGGCGCCTATGGCGGCGTCCTGAACACCATCGAGGGAGTTCAAAGCCATTACGCCGGCCTGGGCGATCCCTTGCTGGATACCTTTACCGCCGCCGACGGGAATTCCGCCATTAGCTACAACCCCGGTGCTGCTGACGCGCCGCCTTTCGCCATTCACGGGTATTTGGATCAGGACACGATCGAGGCAATTTTCACGGGCAAATTCAATGCCGCGGTGGATGGCGTCTATAACTTCGATCCCCGCAGCGATGATGGAACCATCATCTACATTGATGGCCAGCTGCTCGTGAATAATAACTTTGGACAGGGAATCGGCCACCCGTCGCGGGCTGAGAATGTTACCCTCACCGCGGGACTCCACGATATTGTCATCACCTACAACGAAGGCACCGGCGGCGATGGCCTCTACGTCAATTACACGCCGCCGGGTGGACCGGCGCAGTTGCTCTCGAACATCGGACCGAATGGCGACCGGCTGCTGCTGTCCACCAATTACACCGCCACCAATGCGATGATGGTAACGGCTGATTCTTCGCTCAATCTGCGCAATGGCCAGGTCGCGCTGGGCGACCTCACGCAGACGTCCGGAACCACTCTGACCGCTACGGAGGGAATGGTGACCTTTGCCCATGTCAATCTCGCCGACGGAGGAACGTATAGCTATGCGGGAACGGGATCTGTGGTCGCCACGCAAATTAACGATAGCGGTGGAGCAGTGACGATTAACCGCGCCGGGGGCGGCAATCTGGTGCTCGCTTCACCAGCGACCGCGCACCTTCAGAATGCCTCGAGCGTGATCAATGTCAGCGGCGGCTCCCTCGTGGTGGGAGTCTTCGGCGGCGCCAATGATCCGTTTGGCAACGCCAGCATCAATATCAATGGTGGCGGCATTGGCCTCAGCACAGCCGACAGCTTTGGCACTGTCGACTACACGCGTCCGATCGCCATCACCGGCAGCGGGACCCTCTCGGCGGGTAACTTCGGCGGGGGGGCCGCCAATGGCGATCCCCTTTTCCCGATCCCAACAACGGTCACGCAGGCGCCCACGGTGACCGCCGGCAATACACTGACCGTCAACTCCAACAGCGGTTACCAATTGATCCTGGGAGCCGGCGCATCTGGAGCCGGAGGCCTGACCGCTTCCGGAGGCGATGTGGTCTCCGACGGCCCCATCACCGTGGGAGAATCGGTCAACGTGACCGGTGGCACGCTAACCAACAATGCGGCCATCTCCACTAATCAGCTCAAGGTCAGCAATGCCGGGGTTTTAAATGCGCAGGGCCCCATTACCGCCACCACAGGTGGAAGTATTGCCTCCAAGGGGCGGCTGGAACTCAATGGCCAGGCCTACAGTGGTGGACCCATTGCGATCGATGAAGGCACTTTGCGAGCCGCCACCGGCGACAACGATCTGAGCGGCATTGCCATCAACATGGCTCCAACGCTGGTCACGCCGACCGCTGATGCGCTCCAGGGCACATTATATCTCCGTACCGATCTCGCCATTCGAACTTCCGATGGCGTCAATAACCTCGTTCCTAATGCGACGCCCGATTCGACGGCCGTATTGACCGATGCCATCAATTATCCACCCAACGCCGATGCTGCGATGACCACTCTCTTCGGAGGGGCTCCGGGCGGCACTAACTATACCGCGACGTTCACCGGCCAATATACAGCCAATGCCACCGGCACGCATCAATTCGGATTTACCAGAAACGACGACGATGCCGCCTTGTGGCTCGACCTGAACGGTAATCACATTTTTGAAGAAAACGGATCCGCAGGCAGCGAATTGCTGATCTCGGTCGGGTGCTGCGATGTCGTCACGCTCCAGGACGCCAGTCTCACGGGGGGAGAAAGCTATGACTTTTTTGTCGGATTCGCAGATAGCGGTGGCGGCGATTCAAGCCTGGTGGCCAACTTCACCCCGGGTGGCGGCATCAACTCCATCATTAACCCGGGGGCCCAACCGGGCACATGGTCGTCCCTCATCACCTCGGGTGGTGGCATGCTCAGTGTCGCCGGAGCAGCTACGCTCAATGTGGGAACGGTCACCAATGGCACCGTCATGCTCGAAGCCACCGGCATTTTCCAGGCCGCTCGCTTGGTTGATAGCGATCGCGTCCTGCTCACCGGCGGTTTTGTCGGCGCTGAGACCTCGCTTACCCTGACGGGACCGGGCAATAGTAATACGGGAATCCTCAGTGCCGGCGGTGCTTCTTCCTTCGATGTCTCCAACCTCGATATTCAGGCTGGAGTCACTTTCGAGGTCGATCAATTGGTTATCTCCGGCGGCCTGACCAAAGTCGGAGCGGGCACCCTGAATGTCCTCGATCAAAGCTTCGCTCCCAGCGGCCTGCTCACCGTCGGCGGTGGCACCGTCAATCTGCGCGGTGCGGGCACCGTCGGCGCCGTGGATCCCTTCACTCCGGCCATCGCTCAGACCGATACGGGCGGCACTTTAAATGTGACTGGCGCCATCTCCGGCAACGTGGCCTTGAACGGCGGCGTGCTCAAAGGCACCGGCGCCATCGGCAATCTGTCCTCGCTCACCGGTGGTACGCTCGCCCCCGGCGATAACCTCGGCAAGCTCAGCACCCTCAACGCCACTCTCGATAGCGCAGTCACCATGCGGATCGAACTCATGGATTCTGCCAACCTCGATCAATTGGATGTGACCGGAGCCCTCACCCTGGGTGACGCCAGCCTCGCGGTGGTAACCCTGTGGCCCACAGCTCCAGCCATCGGCACGTTGTTCTTCGTCGGGCTCAACGACGGCACGGATGCCATCGGTGGCACCTTCCTAAACCTGCCCGACGGCGCCCAGTTTGCCGTGGGCACCGGGGCGGCAGCCACCTCCCTGCGCATCAGCTACTTCGGGGACTCGGCCACCAACGCCTTCACCGGCGGCAACGACCTGGTGCTCTCGGTCATCCCCGAGCCCGCCTCGCTCACCTCCCTGGTCGGCGGCCTCGGCATGCTCCTCGGTCTGCGCCGACTACGCCGCCGCTGCGTAGCCGCACCACTCCATCCGTTCCATCCCGCAAAAAGGCCGGTGCTCATCACACCGGCCTTTTTGATTTGCCGTCGGCGGCGGCTACACCCGGAAGCGCCCTCACTGATCCAACTCGGCGGAGCCGAAACCAAGGGCACGGAAGCACTGACGCGAATTAACCAGGGACGCGAAGGCGGAAGGGCTTGGGGAGCATAGGCGTCCTCGCCTGTCGGCTTTGGCGTCCTCGCCGAAGGCATCGGATCACCATCGACTCCCGTTTCTCATTGATCCCCCAAGCCGGGTTCACGGGCGAGTTCCACGCGCCATCGACATCCGATGTGCCCGGCGGGGACGCCGGCCACGACAGGCGAGGACGCCTGTGCTCCCCATTCCTGCGCGTCCCAACCGTGATTGTGTCCGGGCGTAGAAATTGCGCAGGCTGTGAAATCTTCTTTAGAACTGACTACCCAATCAACATATCGTGCCTCCGCCTGAAGCGGACCACAGCATAGGGTGGCCCATCGGAGCGGATTAGCTGTGCTTAAGAAAAATTCGCGAAACATGAAAAAACTTTTGCACTGGTGACGGAAGGGACTACAACACTTCATCGTCGTGCTGTTCAACACGGCCATTTTCCCTACCAAAAACAGCGTTTCTCAGCCAACCCCAGTTAACCCCATGAATCCTCCAGCATCGCGTTCCATCGTGCCCGTATCCCGGCCTCTCCGCCGCTTCATCCTCGCCACCACCATCGCTCCCGCCCTCTTCTCGACGGGTGCCATGGCCGTTGATTTGGTCATTCCGCCCGACCGAACCATCAATTCGGATAACGGCACCCCGATTATTTATGAGGGCCTTTTGGAGGGGTATATCAATGGAACCACTGACATCGATGTGACCACCCCGAATCCGGGTCAGAATGGCGTGCAGGACCGGCCCCGCATGGGTGAGACGAATACCAAGGTGATCGGGTCGAACAATTTTTGGAGCGATGATCAGACGTGGGTTTACACCGGGCAGGTTTTTGACGCCGATGGCATTTTCAGCTTTTCGGAAAATATCGATGATCGCGTCCGCCTCACCATCGATGGGACCGATGTCATCGCCGACACGGCTTGGGATGTTCCGACCAAGTCGGACAATTTCTCTTTCCCGGACGGCAATGATTACGGCATGGGACCCAATGGGGACGGGTGGCACGATTTTGAAGTACGCTTTCAGAATGGCGGGGGCGGTGCGGGCACGGTCGATAACGCCGGGCTCGGGTGGGGCGGGGGCAATAACGCGACCTATGACAACATGGGGTTTGGCTATGCGATTGACGGCGTATTTGCCGGCGACACGAATGGCGCACCAAGCAATGTAATTCCAATTGAAATTCAGGACGGCACCCCGGAGCTATTCCGCGTCGTCGGGGCGACCGGCCTCAATGATGATCTCATCGTGACCGCTTCCGGCACGCTGACAATCGATGGTGTCCTGCAGAATGTGCAGGAACAAAGTCTCCGCTTTGATAATCCGGCCGGAGCAACCCTAACGATCAATGACGGAACGGGAGCTCACAAAATACTGAGCATCTCCAGCACGACTCCCGCCAACTCGACGCAATGGGCCACGGCAACTTCAGGTGGAAGTGCAGTCACCATCGCCGGCACTTCGGATTTTCAGCCCAGCCTGATGACGGATAACGGCATTGCGGTCACCGTCACCCAAGCGGGTCCAGGCACGCTTATTCTCAATAGCACCGCCGCGCACACCATCTCCAATACCACGTTTGCGGCGGCCGGAGGGCTGATCTCGGTCTCGGGAACGACCGACGTGGTCGCGGGAGCCGCCTTCACACTCACGGATGCCGCGGGTCAAATCAGCTTCGGCGGTGGCGGCACCTTCTCGAATAATATCACCACGGCCGCCTCGGGCACGGTGGTGCACAGCGACACCACCACCGACACGCTCAGTGGTGCGATCAATACCACGGCCGCGCCCCTGAACTTCAATGTCTCAGGAGGAACCCTGAGTGTGACCGGCGCCATCACTGGTGCCGGCATCGTCAAGGATGGAGGCGCTGCCCTCTCGGTCTCGCAACCACTGACTCTTCCGGCCGTGACCGTTAACGCTGGCACATTGACCGCCACCAACGGCAGCACTGTCACCGCCGCCACGGTCACCGGGGGCACTTATGCGGCCCAGGGTGCGACCACCTTCGGTACCGCGACGGTTAGTGGAGGGACCCTCAATACCCAGGGCGCGACGACTATCACCACGGCCGCCGTGAGTGGCGGAACCCTCGACGCGAGCGCCGCTCTAACCGCCACGGATACGACAGTCACCGGTGGCCTCATCCGCACCCGTGCCGCCGCGACCCTCACCAATGTGACCGTTAGCGGTGGTCGTCTCGAAGTGCAGGGAGATATCACTATCACGAATCAGCCGACGGTCTCGGGTGCGGGCACGCTCGCTCTGCTGAGCAAAGCTGGTTCGACCATCTCGCTATCTTCGCCTTTCGCGGTGAATGGCGGACGGGTCGAAGTGATTCCCGGCTCGCTCGGCACGGATGGCGGCGCCAACCCTAATCCGGTCGCCTTGTCTGCGGGTACCCTCTCCCTTGGAGGCGGCTCGCTGGATCTCAATGCCCCGGTCGGATTGAACGCGGAGATCTACAATTCCATTCCCGCCCTGGCTAACATGGGTAACGGGGATTACAACCCGGATTGGGGTCCAGACTCACTCGCCCAAGGCGACGTGGATTTCGGAAGATTTACCGCGCTTTATGAGTCGCTTGCGGCCGGCGCCGCCCCGCGCGTGATCACAAACACGACGGCCAATGGCCCGTTGTTGGATTTTCCGAACACCCGATTTAGCGCCTTTTGAGAGCCTCGGAGCCCCCTACATTGACAATATTCAGACCCGATTCACGGGGGTGTTCAACGCCCCCGCCGACGGCCTCTACAGCTTCGGCACGCAGAGCGACGATGGCTCGGTCATTTTCATTGATGGCGAAAGCGTGGTGAACAACAATCGCTATCAGGGTCAAACCCGCCGCGACGGCACCGCCACCCTCACCGCCGGCGCGCACCAAATCGAGATCGGATTCTATGAGCGCGGCGGCGGTGCCGGTATCACCGTCTATTACACGCCACCCGGAGGTTTTGATCAGATCATGGACGATAGTGTGCTCTTCCAGCGCTTGGGAGCGGCAATCTATGACAATCCGATCACCGCGTCCGGCGGTACCATCGACGTGAGCGGTTTCGGGGCCGTGGTTCCCGATCTCACGGTGGTGAGCGGATCGACGCTGGGGACGACGGGGAACCCGTTAACTGTGAACGCCCTGAACATTGGCGCGACCAGCACCTTCAACGTCAGCAACGAAACGACCGTGTTGGGGATCAACGACGGCGGCGCCGCGGTGACCATCAACAAGACAGGGTCAGGAGATCTGGTGCTCGACGACCCGGCGACGCCGCAGCTCCAGAACAACGCATCCATCATTAACATTCAACAGGGCGCCATCGGCGTCGTGCTCGCGGGAGGAAATCAAGGCACCGGCAATGCCACCCTCCAATTCAATGGCGGCGGCCTGGTGCTGTCCTCCAAGGACGGCCTCGACAAGAACTATACCGCCCCAAATTTCGCCGCGGGAGGCGTGTTCGCAGCCCGGCAAATTGGAAGCGGGATGGCTGGCACGCCCGGAACGCCGATTGCCATCAATGTCACCAATGGATTCAACGTCGATGCCGGAAATACGCTGCAGCTGAGCACGGCGGACGATTACGTCATCAATGTGGGCGGCACCGGCACCGGTGCGGGAAACATTGCCATCGGTTCCGGCGTCATTAATGCCAGCACCGGCACCGCTTTGCAGCCCTACGGCATCCTCTTCAACGGAGTCAACGGCGCGAATCCAACGGCACCGGGAACGTTGAACATCAAGGCCAACAATGCCTCGCTCCGATCCCTCGCCTCGGCGAGCGGGAGCGCCGGCTCAATGCTCGTGATCGGCGATGGCGCCGCGCCAGCCACTCTGACTCTGACTGGCCCCGCAGCTGGTGAAACGGCGCGGTTCACTAACACAATCGAGGAGAATGGGCAACCGGTGAGCGTCGTCGCCAATGGTGCCGGCACCCAAACGCTTGAGGCCGTGAACGGGTTCACGGGCGGCCTCACCGTCAATAGTGGCATCGTCGAGTTGGGTGCCGATGGCGCGGCCGGAACCGGTCCCATAACGCTGAACGGCGGCGCGCTCCAATTCGGAGCGTATGGACTCCTTCTGAACATTTATAACGTCGCTCCGGATCCGGCCGCCTACAGCGGCGTCTTGAATACCCTGCCTACGGCTCTGGACTATTACAACGCGCTGCCCAACCTGGAGATTTCAACTCTCACCTCCGCCGATGGGAATAACTTCATCAACTATCTCGGCGGTGACCCGGGAGCTCCGTTTGCCATCCACGGTTCAACAATCGGTGATAACGTCCAGGCGATCATGACTGGCCAAGTCCAGGCCCCGGTGGATGGTGTGTATAACTTCGCCGCGAACAGCGATGACGGCTCGCTGATTTACATCGACGGGCAGTTGCTCGTGAACAACAACGGCCTCCACGGCGATACGAAGATCGGGGCGGATGTCACCCTGACGGCTGGTTACCATGACATTGCCATCATGTATAATGAGCAAGGTGGTGGCGCGAATCTCACCGTGTTCTACACGCTCCCCGGGGGCTCCGAGCAAATCCTTCCGAACGGTCCCGCGGACAATCCGATCCTTCGCACCACCGCTTATTCGGCCGTGAACACCGTGCTCGTCACGGCGGATTCGACGCTCAATCTACGGGACGGTTTGGTCAACCTCGGTATTCTGACGCAGACTACGGGAACGACCCTGACGATGACTTCCGGGCGGGTTAACTTTCCCGAGGCGCTCATGTCAGATGGCGGTGCCTACACTTATGCCGGCGCCGGCTCGATTGCGCTGGGACAAATCACCGATGGCGGCGGGGCCGTGACGATCAATCGCACCGGGGGCGGCAATTTGGTGCTCGCTTCGCCAGCGGCGGCACAACTTCAGAATTCCTCCAGCGTAATCAACGTCAGCGGCGGTTCACTCGTGGTGGGCGTCTTTGGCGGCGCGAACGATCCATTTGGCTCTGCCAGTATCAATATCAACGGCGGCGGCATCGGCCTGAGCACGGTCGATAGCTTCGGCACCATTGACTACACGCGTCCAATCTCCGTCACCGGTAGCGGAATCCTCTCGGCGGGGAACTTCGGAGGTGGGGCTGCCAGTGGCGATCCCCTGTTCCCGATCCCGACGACCGTCACGCAGGCGCCCACAGTGACCGCCGGCAACACACTGACGGTTAATTCCAATAGCGGTTATCAATTAATCCTCGGCGCCGGTGCTTCCGGCGCGGGCGGCCTGACCGCTTCGGGAGGTGACGTGGTGACCAATGGCCCCGTCACCATGGGCGAATCAGTCAATGTTACCGGTGGCGTCCTGACCAACAATGCCGCGCTCACTGCCGATCAAATCAATATCAGCACCTCCGGTGTGTTGAACGCCAATGGTGCTATTACTGCCACGACCGGCACGAGTATCGCCAGCAAGGGCCGACTGGATCTCAATGGCCAGGCCTACAGCGGCGGGCCAATTGCCATCAACGAAGGTTCCTTGCGAGCGGTCTCGGGAGTCAACGATTTGACCGGAATTGCGATCAACATCGCCCCGACGGTCGAAACGCCGACCCCGAATGCCTTGCAGGGCGCCTTCTATCACCGCGTCGATCTCTCCATTACCACTGCTGACGGCGTCAATAATGCCATACCCAATGCCCAGCCCGACTCGTTGACAGCCATCACTGGGGCCATCGACTATCCGGCAGGACTCCGATGGAGCCTTCTCCGCCACCTTTGGCGGCGTTAACGTCGATGCTTTCACGGCCGTCTTCACCGGCCAATACACCGCCAACGCCACGGGCTTGCATCAGTTCGGCATTACGCTCAACGACGATACCGACACAGTCTGGCTGGACCTCAACCAGAACGGCATCTTTGAAGATCTCGGCTCGGCCGGCCCGGAAAAATTGGTCGAAGTAACCTGCTGCGGTCAGAACGTGCGCACCGACGTCAACCTCACGGCTGGAGAAAGCTACAACTACTTCGTCGGTGTTGTGGATACCGGCGGCGGTTCGGGTCTGGTGACCGACTTTATGCAACCCGGTGGCGTTAGCGCCATTGTCAATCCCGGTGCACAGCCCGGAGTCTGGTCCACCACCCTCACCTCGGGTGGCGGTATCCTGAACGTCGCCGGAGGAGCGACCCTCAATGTCGGCGCGGTCACCAATGGCACGATCTCGCTCGATGCCAGCGGCATCTTTCAGGCCTCCCGCTTGATCGATACCAATCGCGTCCTGCTCACTGGTGGTTTCGTCGGCGCCGAAACCTCGCTCACCCTGACTGGCCCGGGCGATAGCAGCGCAGGTTATCTCAGTGCCGGCGGTGCTTCTTCCTTCGATGTCTCCAACGTCGATATTCAGGCGGGCGTCACGTTCGAGGTCGATCAATTGGTCATCTCCGGCGGCCTGACCAAAGTCGGAGCGGGCACCCTGAATGTCCTCGATCAAAGCTTCGCCCCCAGTGGCCTGCTCACCGTCGGCGGTGGCACCGTCAATCTGCGCGGTGCGGGCACCGTCGGCACCGTGGATCCCTTCACTCCGGCCATCGCTCAGACCGATACGGGCGGCACTTTAAATGTGACTGGCGCCATCTCCGGCAACGTGGCCTTGAACGGCGGCGTGCTCAAAGGCACCGGCGCCATTGGCAATCTGTCCTCGCTCACCGGTGGTACGCTCGCTCCCGGCGATAACCTCGGCAAGCTCAGCACCCTCAACGCCACTCTCGACAGTGCGGTCACCATGCGGATCGAACTCATGGACGCCGCCAACCTCGATCAATTGGACGTGACCGGAGCGCTGACCCTGGGCGACGCCAGCCTCGCGGTGGTGACCCTGTGGCCCACAGCTCCGGCCATCGGCACGTTGTTCTTCGTCGGCCTCAACGACGGCACCGATGCCATCGGCGGTACGTTCCTGAACCTGCCCGATGGCGCCCAGTTCGCCGTAGGCACCGGTGCGGCGGCCACCTCCCTGCGGATCAGCTACTTCGGGGACGCGGCCACCAACGCCTTCACCGGCGGCAACGACCTGGTGCTCTCGGTTATCCCCGAGCCCGGCTCGCTCACCTCCCTGGTCGGTGGCCTTGGCATGCTCCTCGGTCTGCGCCGGCTGCGTCGCCGCTCCTAGAGCCCAAGACCACATCCGTTCCATCCCGCAAAAAGGCCGGTGCTCATCACACCGGCCTTTTCTCTGTCAAACCTCTCCACTCGTTCGGCGACGCAGCTCTTCCATGAAACTTACTCCCTGCCCCGCCAGCTTTGATTCAGCCAACGAGATAATCTCGTTGAGTGGCGATGCGGAAAAGGGACGCGGGTGATTTCATACCTGACTATAAGCGCGCAACGGGGTTATCTTTTTCGATACAAGGAGACGCCCATGATTCCCCGCCGATCTTTCCTCAAACTATCCGCCAGCGCCGGTGCTTCGCTTGGTCTGGGTGGCGTGCTCCTCAGCAGGCTTCCCCGCGTGACGGCCGAGGAGGCCAGTTTGCCGCCGGGGATGGTTCAATTTCATCCGGACATCGAACCGCTCGTCCGTCTGCTGGAAGACACCCCCCGCGATCAAGTCATCGAAAAAGTCGCTGATCGCATCCGGTCCGGCACGAGTTATCGCGAAATTCTGGCCGCGCTTTTTCTGGCCGGCGTTCGCAATGTCCAACCGCGACCCGTCGGTTTTAAGTTTCACGCGGTGCTCGTCGTCAATTCGGCACACCTCGCCAGCCTGGCTTCCGCGGATTCCGAACGCTGGCTCCCCATCCTCTGGGCGATTGATCAGTTAAAATCGTCGCAGGAAGCCGATGTCAAAGAGGGCAATTGGACGATGGCATCCCTCGACGACACTTCGCTGCCTCCCGCTGACAAAGCCCGGGAAGCTTTCGTCGCGGCCATGGACGCCTGGGATGAATCTGCAGCCGATACTGCGGTGGCCTCTCTCGCGCGCACGGCCAGCACGGACGAATTGTTCGAGCTCTTCGCGCGCTACGGAAGCCGGGACTTCCGTGACATCGGTCACAAGGCAATCTTTGTCGCCAACAGCTTCCGCTGCCTTGAAATCATCGGCTGGCATCACGCCGAACCCGTGCTGCGCTCTCTCACGTACGCGCTGCTGGATCGTTCCGGAGATGGCGGAAATCCGGCGCAGTCGGATTTTGCCGCCGATCGCCCATTGCGGGAAAACGTCGAGCTCGTGACGACCCTTCGCGATCAATGGTGGGATGGAAAGCCGAGCGCCGACGCCTCCCGCGAACTCCTCGCCTGCACGCGTCAGCAGTCGTCCCATGATGCCAGCACGCTCGTCGCGAAACAACTTAACGCCGGCGTCGCCCCGCAATCCATTTTCGACGCCCTCTTTTGCGGTGCCGGTGAAATGCTGATGCGGGCTCCCGGCATTCTCTCCCTCCACGCCATGACGTCCACCAACGCCTTGCACTATGCCTGGCAGCGGGTCCAGGACGACAGGACGCGCAGACTTATCCTTTTGCAGAACGCGGCGTTTCTCCCGCTCTTCCGAGGCAATCGTTCTGGCGACGGCGTTCGGATCGATGAATTGGAAGCGCTCCCCACAGAAAAGGGAGAAAGCGAAACAGTCGCCAAAATCTTTGCCGACATTTCGTCTGACCGTCTCCAGGCCTCCCGCGAGATTCTGGGTTACCTGCACCAGAATGAAAATCCACGCGCCTTCGCCGAGACTGCGCGGCGCCTGATCTTTTTGAAGGGAACGAATGCGCACGATTATAAATTCAGTTCCGCTGTGCTGGAAGACTATCAACATCTTTCCCCGCCCTGGCGCGATTACATGCTCGCGGCCTCGGCTTTTTATCTCCGCGGCTCCGGAGACAAAGACTCAGGTCTGCTCGACCGAAGCCGTGCCGCACTCAACGCCTGAGTGGAACCATCCACACCGATGAAAACGTTAGCCCTTGTCTTCACTGCCTTCGCTCTCTGCTCCGCTTCCGCACAGGAATGGGCGGTGGCGAAACTCGAGAAATCTCCGCGCCACCAGGAATGGATCACGGTCAAGAATGGCGATCGCAATGTGAAATCGTTCATCGTCTATCCCGAAGTGAAAGACAAAGCGCCTTCGGTGGTGCTGATCCATGAAATCTTTGGACTGACGGATTGGGTCCGGAGCGTGGCTGATGAACTCGCCAGCAAGGGTTACATCGCCATCGCCCCCGATCTCCTCTCGGGAATGGCTCCTGATGGCGGCGGCTCGGCGGAACTCGGTGGCGCTGACGGCGTCCGCAAAGTCATCTCGACCCTGCCTCCTGAGCAAATCACCGCCGACCTCAATGCGGTCGCGGATCACGTGGCGAAACTCCCGGCGGCGAATGGCAAAGTCGCGGTCGCGGGTTTTTGCTGGGGCGGAGGGCAATCCTTTCGCTTCGCCACGAACCGCCCGGAACTCGGAGCGGCCTTTGTCTTTTACGGCAGCGGCCCAGAGGCGCCCGCCGAAATCGAGAAGGTCAAATGTCCCGTCTATGGATTCTACGGCGGGAACGACAATCGCGTGAATGCGACGATCCCGAAATCCGATGAACTCATGAAGGAAGCCGGCAAGAGTTTTGCCCCGGTGATCTACGAGGGAGCCGGTCACGGGTTTATGCGCGCCGGTGCAGCGCCCGACGCCAATGCCGCCAACGCCAAAGCGCAGGAGGAAGCCTGGCAGCGGTGGCTGGAGCTTCTGCAAAAGCTTTAGATCACGAGCCGCTGAAACGGGTGCGAAAGGGATTTCTTCTCGTCATTGAAGGCATCGATGGTGCCGGCAAATCAACCCTCCAACGGGAGCTGGCGGACTGGTGCCAGCAGCGGGGATTCGAGGTGGCGTGCAGCCGCGAACCAACCGATGGCACCTACGGACGGAAGCTGCGGGAATCCGCGCGCACAGGTCGGCTGGCACCGGACGCCGAACTCGAACTCTTTCTCCAGGATCGGGCGGAGCACGTGAAGGGGTTGATCACACCATCGCTCGAACGCGGGGCGGTGGTGATTCTCGATCGTTACTACTTTTCCACCGCCGCGTACCAGGGCGCGCGCGGTCTCGATCCGGAGGCCATCATCGCCGCAAACGAAGCCTTTGCGCCGATCCCCGATCTCGTGCTCCTGCTCGATCTCGATCCCGCTTCCGGCCACGCCCGCATTGGCCAGCGCGGTTCAGCTTTGGATGACTTCGAGGGAGCCGCGTATCTCGCAGACGTGCGGCGGATTTTTCTCGGCTTGAATCGTCCGTTCATCCGGCGCGTGGATGCGGGTCGGGAAATGGCAGTAGTGGCGGCAGAGTGCGCCGAGATCCTGGAATCGGCGCTTCGTTCCCGCGGGCTGGGGGCGGCTTCCGAAAGAATTCGATGAGCACGGGCGCCTCAAGGAGCTTTCGCCTTCTCCGATCGATCTCATTACGCCAAGAATTCTGATGCTGCTCTGGCGCGCCACACTTCCCGACACCTGGCTCCCAATGGTTCGGAAGAATCTACCGCCGGTCCTGGTCGATCACGCTCACCTGGAACGCAAGGCGGCGACCTCGGCGCTCAACCTCGAAAAGTACGTCGAATTGCACGATCGCGTGAGCGAACTGAACGCCATCGCCATCGAAGAGCTGCAGCATTTTGAACTCGTCCTGGGCTTGCTGCGTGAACGCGGGATCGCCTTCGCTGGACCGCAACGCAGTCCGTGGATTGGCGGCATGATGAAAGCCGTGCGCAAAGGACGACGGCACCAGGTCATCGATCACCTCGTGGTTTGCGCGCTGATCGAAGGACGGAGTTGCGAGAAATTCCAAATCCTGGCCGAAGGCGTGCGCGACCTCGATGCCGGCCTGGCGGATTTTTATGCCAGCCTGGTCGAAAGCGAAGGAAACCACTATGCCGCGTATCTCATCATGGCGCGGCACATCGATGAGGCCGAAACCGACGCGCGACTGGACTACTTTCTGGACCTCGATGCACAGCTCATCCGCGAGCCGAATCCACTGCCGATGCTGCATTGAGAGAGTGGCAAATCGGTGCCTTTCTCCACCATGATCGTCAGCGCAGTTGGCCGAGAAATTGGCGTGCGTCAGCGTAACCCGGGTCAATCGTCAGGCTCCGTTGAGCGGCAACGCGGGCTTCGTCGATTTGACCGAGTTGCGCCAGAATGGTGGCGCGAGCGTACGGAATCCGCGGATCGGTCGGGGCCACCACTTCCCCTTTCAGCAGGGAGTTGAGCGCCGCTTCGGTCTTTCCCTGAGCGTGCTGTGCGAGGCCAAGATTATACCAGGCGCGGCCGTGCTGCGGATCGAGATTGACCGCGCGCTGCAGCTCGATCTCCGTCAGCCCCAGGTTGCCGGCTTCGTTCCACGCGAGCGCGAGCTTGTAGTGATACTCGGCGTTCTTCGGATCCAGTCGGACCGCTTCTTTCAATTGTGCGAGCGCCTCCTCATTCTGGCCGCGGGTGCTGAGCACGACCGCCAGCTCGTGACGAAAGGGAGGCGAGAACGGATCCCAGGCGACAGCTTTTTCGAGATGCCCGACCGCCGAAGTAGCGTCGCCCCGGGCAAAATCATGCAGGCCGAGTTGAAGACGTCCGAGCGGTTGATCAGCATTCAGAGCGAGCTGATGCGCGAGTTCCGCTCCAGCGCGTGTGTCCGGCGAAAGGGTTGCCCGCAGGCTCCAGGCCGCCGCTGAACGCACATTGCGGGCGGGATCGTCGGCGGCAATCCTGGTCATCAATTCGTGAACGTCCGCACGATTCGGAACCAATGGCCCCAGGGCGCGGATGGCCGCGGCGCGCACCAGCGGATCGTCGTGGTTTACCTTGGAAACGATCGCGCTGACGACCGCCGCGTCACTGATCCAGTGCTCTGCCAGTCGAATGCAGGAGGCTGTCCAATAGGGCGTGCTCTCGGCAGATTCGATCAGCTTCACCAAATCCGCGCGCGACGATTCGGCACCCCGGCGCGCGGCCGCCACGATCTGCGCACGATGCCGTGTCGGGCGGTCCATCTTTTCGCCATACCATTTCTCGACAGCGACCAGCGACCACTCGGCATCGCGGTCCACGTGGCAGCGATTGCAGGCATTGGGAATGCCCAGCGTCTTCGTCAGCAAGGGATCGGGTATGGTAAATCCGTGATCGTGGCGCGGGTGCCGCTGCATATAGGTCGTGATCGGCATGTGGCAGGCGATGCATTGTGCACCGGTGCTGTCCGCCGCATGGTGACTGTGAGCCACCGGATCGATGACGGGAGCAGGTTTGGTGAGATGCGGCAGCGGAGCGCCGCCACCGTGACAGCGCTGGCAAAGCGCATTGCCCGTGGCGATGAGTTTGGACGAATGCGGTTCATGGCAATCGACGCACCGGACGCCGGCCGCGTGCATTTTGCTGCCGAGGAGCGAGCCGTATTCGTAATCCTCGTCATGAACCTGGCCATCGGGATGGTACAGTTCAGTTTCATCGACCGTCGTGAGCCGGTAGTGATCCGAGAGCTTTTCGCCGGGATAGAAGTCACCGGTCAATTCCCCGCGTCGGGCATGGCATGAACCGCAGGTATCGAAGACCTGGTCACGTGAAAACTTCGCCACCGTCGGATCGTTTTTTGCCGTCGAGCCGGGATGCGCGTGCTGCCAATCCACGTGCCGCTTCATGGAGCCGTGGCAGGATTCGCAGCTCACGGTCGGCTCCGCCATCGTGGTGTGGAAGGTGTCCGCCGCCACATCGTAGTTTTTGCGGACTCGCGTGTTGTGGCAATTGGCACACATCGAATTCCAATTCATCCCCCGCCCCGTCCAATGGCCCCACTCACCGGGTTTACGGTCCTCCTCGCCGAAGACATCGAACCACTCGTTCTTGTGGGGATCGTAGGAGGCTTCGAGCGTTTGGAGTCTTCCACCCGGCGCGCTCACCAAAAATTGCCGGAGCGGATCGTGGCCGATCACGCGTTCGATGGGATACACTTCGGACTTCCCGTCCACACCGATCGTCTTGACGCCGCGCTGTCCATCGAAGGTTCCCACCTCGGTGGTAACGGTGCCGAGCTGAAATGAACGTGCCGGCGCGAACGCGGATTCGTCGAGGTCGTCGCGCAGCGGCCGCTCGGCGAGACCATGATGCGACTGCGCCCATTGCTCGAAAGCCGCAGCGTGACAATCCCGGCATGTCTCGGAACCGGCGTAGTGCGCGAACACCGTTTTTTCATCCTCGAGGATCGGCCCACTGAAGAAAGCGGGCGGCAGGGATGGTGCATCCACGGGAATGGGACGCCGGAGCCACCAGCCGACTGCAACACCGATCAGCACGGCGAGCAAACCGACAATCAACCACTCCTTGCGAGAAGGCGGACTGGGTTTGCGGTCCGGTCGTTCCCTCCCGGAGCCTCTGGATTCGTTGGATGAGCGGCGGCGTTTCACAATTGGTCAAGTGCGATCAGGTAGCAAAAAGCCGCCGCTTTCAAAACGAAAGCGGCGGCTTCGGTAAACGATCTTTGGTTCGAGGTTACACCTGCGCCGGTTCGGGAGCGGGCTCGCCCTCACTGCCACCGCCAGCGGCGGCGTCGCGCTCCTTCATTGCCGCGCGGCGGCTGAGCTTGATGCGGCCCTTTTCGTCCACACCAATGCATTTCACCGTGATCATGTCGCCGACTTTCACCACGTCCTCGGTGCGCTTCACGCGGAAGTCCGCGAGCTCGGAGATGTGGCAGAGGCCGTCTTTGCCCGGCATGACTTCAACGAAGCAGCCGAACTCCTTGATCGTCACGACACGGCCTTCATACAGCGCGCCGACTTCAATCTCGGCGAACATCTGCGTGATGATCTGTCGGGCGCGCGCCATGCCGTCGGGATTGTTCGAGTAGATGTGCACGGTGCCATCGTCATCCACATTGATCTCGCAACCGGTCTCCGCGACGATCGCCTTGATATTCTTGCCGCCGGGGCCAATGAGCATGCCGATCTTGTCGGGGTTGATCTTGAGCGTCTCGATGCGCGGCGCGTATTTGGAGAGCTCCGCGCGGGGAGCGGCGAGACAGGTGTCCATCACGTCGAGGACTTTCATCCGGGCGTCGCGCGTGCGGCGGACCGCATCGGCCATGAGCGGAAGGCTGATGCCGGCCAGCTTCAAATCGAGCTGGAAGCCCGTCACACCGTCGCGGGTGCCACAGAGTTTGAAGTCCATGTCGCCGAAATGATCTTCGCTGCCGATGATGTCGGTGAGCAACGTGTGGCGACCGAGGTTGCCTTGCTCATCGTGCTCGGTGACCAGACCGCAGGAAATGCCGCTGACTGGCTTCCGCAATGGAACACCCGCATCCATGAGTGCGAGCACGCCGGAGCAGACGCTCGCCATCGAGGTCGAGCCGTTGCTTTCCATGACTTCGCTCGAAACGCGGAGGGCATACGGAAAATCCTCGGCACTGGGGATGACCGGGCGAATGCTGCGTTCCGCCAGGGCGCCATGACCGATTTCGCGGCGGTTGAAGCCACCGGTGCGGCCAGTTTCACCGACCGAAAACGGCGGGAAATTGTAGTGCAGGATGAAGCGCTTTTCGGACGGACCGCCGGTGTAGGCGTCGAGATCCTGGCCTTCACCGATCGTCGCCAGGGTCGCCAGGGCGAGCGCCTGAGTCTCGCCACGCTGAAAGAGCGCGCTACCGTGGGAACGCGGGAGCAGACCGGCTTCAGCACTGAGCGGACGGATCACATCGTGCGTGCGACCGTCGCAACGGACGCCCTTGTCGAGGATCGAGACGCGGAAGGCCTTTTTCTGCACGTAGTCGAAAGCCTGGCTGATTTCGAATTTCGTCGCTTCGGGGAATTTCTCGACGATGGCCGCGGAAACTTCGTCCCGGAGCGCGCCGACAGCTTTCGAACGCTCGACTTTGCTCGGCAGATAGATCGCACCTTCAATGCGATCACCAGCCACCGCGTAGGCGACCTCGAGGAGGTCTTCGCGCACGAGCATGAGCGGGACTTCCCGCTTCGGCTTGCCGGCTTTCGCTGCCAATTCTTTCTGCGCATCGATGAGGATCTGTGCCTGACCAGCGGCAAACTCCAGCGCCTTGATGAAGTCTTCGTCGGGGAGTTCCTCGGCGCTGCCTTCAATCATGATGACCTTCCCGCCGTCGAGTCCGACATAGACGAGATCGAGATCGCTTTCATTGATCTGTGGATGCGTGGGATTGACGATGAATTCGCCGTGGATTCGCGCCACGCGCACCGCGCCGACCGGGCCGGCAAACGGGATGTCACTGACCATGAGCGCGGCGCTGGCGCCATTGATGGAAAGAATGTCCGGATCATTGACGCCGTCCGCGGACAGGAGGATGGAAATGATCTGGGTGTCGTAGAGGTAACCCTTGGGAAAGAGCGGGCGCAGCGGACGATCAGTCATGCGCGCGGTCAGGATTTCCTTTTCGGAGGGGCGCCCTTCGCGCTTGAAGTAGCCACCGGGGAATTTGCCAACGGCGGCCGCCTTTTCGCGGTAATCGACGGAAAGCGGGAACCAGTCCTGCCCTTCCTTGAGGCTGGTGGCGGAAACGGCGGATACCATGATGATGGTTTCGCCGCAGCGAACGGTTACGGCGCCATCCGCGAGTTTCGCGATTTTGCCGGTTTCAATGGTGATAGGTTCGGCCCCGACTTGGGCCGTGACGGTATGGATCATACGGTTGTTTTTCTTTTTCTGAATGACCGACACCGCGTCTCGATGGGCTCTGGCTCGTAGCCCAGACTCCTCTCGCGAGAAGGGCTCGCCTTTCCCGCGCTTCGCTCTCCAGCGATGGAGAAACGACGCGCGGCAAAAACTGAGAAGTCTGGGCTAAGTCCAGGCCCGCGTTGAGAAACGGAGCCGGATCTGGTTTGTGTCTCCGACGCGCCGCCCATCATTCAGGGCCACGTATCGGTTTGGGGTGAAAAGCAGTCGCCCGCGATGGTGTCGCGGGCGAACAACTGATCGAAAGTGAAAGCGCTACTTGCGCAGGTTTAATTTCTCGAGCGCCGCCTGATAGCGCTCCACGTTGGTGCGCTTGAGGTAGTCGAGGAGCTTGCGGCGGGTCGCGACCATCTTGAGCAGGCCACGACGGGAAGCGTGATCCTTCGTGTGCATCTTAAAATGGTCCGTAAGGTGATTGATGCGCTGCGTCAAAAGGGCGACTTGCACATCGGCACTGCCAGTGTCTTTTTCGTGCAACCGCAGTGCGCTGATATCCTGTATCTCGGTCATGTTTGTATCTTTAATCGGGCCGGGGAGTATGGGGAGGGATCGGGAGATGGCAAGGGGGATATTGCGGGAAATTGGCCGGGGGAAGGAGGGCGACCACAGGGGAAAACGTCAAACATCCAACATTCAACGCTCAACATACAAGTGACCTGTCGGCGGAGTGGCAGTCCTTTGAACGTTGAAGGTTGGAAGTTGAACGTTGGGTGTTTTGCCTTTTCTTCGCCCGCCCAAGCCGCCTTCGGCATCTTGTCCGCCGCCCTTCATTCCGCTGAAGGACGCGGACTTCCACGGAAACGGGCCCGCGAAGCGGAACCTCACCCATCATTCATCGTCGCAATGAGCCACGATGAGGTGGCAATTGTCACAAACAACAATGCCAAACCCACTCGGATAAGGTTCCGCGCTTCTGGTCGCGCCCGCCAGTGTGTCGGAGCCCGCGTAAAAATTTCTCGCCGAATCGCCCAACGCAGCCGCCAGGAATAGCGAAGCGAACGCCAGAGCCCCTCGGCGCGAGGGTAACCCACGCGACCCTGGGCCCGCCTGGCTTCATCATTGTCGAGCCCGAACAGGGCTCCCAACCCTGCAGCAAGGAGGGCGAACGCCGATAAACCACTGAAACACGCAACGGATAGGAGGAGGATTCTCATTTCAGAAGGCCGTCAAACGATGATCCACGGTTCAACGCACAACATCCAACATCAAGTTGCCCACCGCGCCACCGCCAGGTTACTTGGGCAGTCCGTTTTGAAAACGATTGCACAGCGCGCGCAATTTCCGGGTCCGGACAAAATGACGGCGGGGACGCGCAGGAATGGGGAGCACAGGCGTCCTCGCCTGTCGTGCCCGGCGTCCCGCCGGGCACATCGGACGTCGATGACGCGTGAAAATCCCCGATGAACCCGGCGTGAGGGATTGCTGAGAAATGGGAGTTGATGGTGATCCGATGGCTTCGGCGAGGACGCCAAAGCCGACAGGCGAGACGCCTATGCTCCCCAAACCTGACCCGCCCGTCCAGCCGCCCTCCACCGGTCGCGGCCGGCACCAATCCGTCATTTGCGACAAACTACTCAGCGCCTTGTGGGTTTCATTCGGCGTCATGATCAACTCACCCACCGTCCGTCGATGGGCCATGCCGGCCGCCTGGTTCGCCACAGTCGCAATCACGTTTTGCCTCGGGCGACTGAGCGCACCCAACGAGCGCATCACTATCACGGAGAGCGGACCATCCGCCGTCCAGCCTGGCAATGGTGCCTTATCGAGCGGATCAACCGCGGACGCATTTTCCGATACCGCCGGCTTCAGTGGGAATCGCATCAATGGGGCCGGCATCACCTCCGCCGCGCAGCTCGCCCACGGCGCCTCGCTCGAGGAATGGCTGAAAAAGCTTTTCGATCTCGGCGATGACATCGCGCGCATGACCGGATTTATGCGGCTTCTCGAAGTAGCCGACGCCAGCGAATTGCAGACCGCCCTGGCTGTCCTTCGCGAGACGAACGACAATTGGGGACGGAGCCGGGAGTTTCCGATGCTGATGCAAAAGTGGGCGCAGTTGGATCCGAAAGCCGCCGCGGAATTCATGGCGCAACAGACCGATCGCAGGGTCACTTCTGTCGGCATCCAGTCCGTATTTTCCACCTGGGCGCGGCAAAATCCGCAGGAATCCATCGCCTGGGCCCAAGAGCATGGAAGCACCGGTGAGGGTAGCGACACCGAAAACTGGCCCATGGCGGTTATCGTCAATGAAATCGCCGAACAGAGTCCGGATTGGGCACTGCAACTCGCGGAATCCCAGCCTCGCAGCCAAGCCCGTGGCGCGATGATTGGCGCAATGATTTCCGGATTGCTCGCGCAGAAAAGCCAGGCCGAAGTCCGCGACCAAATCCTCGCCCTGAACGATGAAAGCCTGCGCAACGGAATGCTCGTCACCCTCGTGTCGCGCGTCGCGCGCGATGACCCGGCCGGGACCGCAACCTGGGTCCAAACACTGCCCGCTGGCGAAGGACGCGAGCGGGCCATGACCGAACTCATCAATCGCTGGTCTGACCAGGATCTCGCGGGCGCCGCGGCCTTCCTCAATCAATATCCGCCGTCACCGGAAACGGACGGTGCCCGCCAGCGTCTGGCCGAAACCGCAGTGCGAAATGATCCGCAAAGCGCCATCGCCTGGGCGGGATCGATCACCCGGGAAGATCAGCGGTTCGAGGCACTGTCGTCGGTCGTGCGCCGCTGGTTTCGCAGCGATGCCGACGCGGCCCGCGCCTGGCTGCATAACAGCGAACTGGCACCCGAGGCGCGGGCGCGCCTGCTCGGGATCCGGGAGTTGAACACGATTCTGCGCTGACAGAGCGGCGATCACTCGCGCAGCGTCACCGTGAGCTGGCTCGTCAGATGTTTCTTCAGGCGCGCGTGCGCGGCGTTTACCTCATCCGTCGTCAACGTGCGGTCAGCCGCGCGATAGGTCAGCGAATAGGCGAGCGATTTCTGATCAGCCGGAACTTTCGCACCAGTGGCGTCCGTAAAGACGTCGAACAGTTTTACCTCCGCCAGCAACGGTTCCTGCGGGGTTGCCAGGGCCGCCTCGATGGCCGCGTGAGAAAGCGAAAGCGGCGCGAGCAAGGCGATGTCGCGCGTGACCGCCGGAAAGCGCGGGATCTCGCGATACTTTTTCGCCAGATCGGAGCCGGCCGCTTTGTCGAGCGCGCCCAGATCGATCTCGGCAAATACGACGGGGTCTTTGGCGTCGAGGGCACGCGCGTCGGCAGGCCAAAGCTGACCGGCGAAACCAATGGGTTTGCCATTCATCTCAATGGTCAAGGCCAGCGCGAGCGCTGGATTCTCCGTCTCCTTGAAAGTGCAGCCCTCACCGAGCACGGCACTCAACACACCTTTCAAATCAAACAAGTCCGCCTCCCGTCCCTCCTCTGCCCGCCAACTCGCTTGGCTGATCGGCCCGGTCAGAACGATCGCGGCGTGCGAGAATTCCTCGGGGCGGCGCGTCGAGAAGACACGACCGATCTCGAAGAGTCGTACCCTTGACGCACCGGCGCGGACGTTCGTTTCGATCGCGCCGAGCAGGCCGTGGAGGAGGTTCGGGCGGAGGACCACCTGGTCGTCGATCATTGGATTCTTGACCCGCTGCAGGCTATCCGGCGCCGTGTCCGTGAACGCCAGACCGCGCGGGGCCGCGGGCACCAGCGTCACGCTCCGAGCTTCGTGCAGCCCTTGCGCCACCAACGCCCGGCGAAGACTCATTGCACGATCGTAAGCGCGATCGGTCGAACTCGCGGGCGCAAAGCGCGCCTGGGTTTTCAATGGAATTTCTTCCATTCCGACAACGCGGGCAATCTCTTCGATGAGATCAATCTCACGAAAAAGGTCACGGCGGTGGGACGGAATGAGCCAGCGCTCCTCCGATTTCACGAGCCCGAACCGTTCGAGAATGTTCACCAGCCGCTTTTCTTCCACCTTTGTCCCGAGGACCGCGTTCACGCGCTCCGATCTCAGCTCCGTCCAGTGGCTGTGCTCGGCGCCAGGCTGATTCACGACCACGACGGTGCGCTTTTCCTCCTCCTCGGACGGCGCAATGCGGTCACCAACACCGGGATAGTAAATCGTCACGGCACTGCCGAGATCGGGCATTTCCTCGGCGACTCCGTAATAGCCCAGTTGCACCGGGCCCGCCAGGAGAACCGCCCGCCGTCGCAAGAATCAACTCAGCGGCACGCTGCGACGCATAAAGGACCGCTTCCGAATCGATGCCGCGCTCAAAGCGATAGCTCGAATCCGAGACCAAACCGAGCCGGCGTGAGGTCCGGCGAATTTGCGCCGGTTCGAACTCCGCCGCTTCCAGCCAGAATCGACGTCGTCGCGTTCGGTGACACCGGTTACCTCGCCCCCCATCACGCCGCCGATGGCGACCGGGTGCGAAGCATCGGCAATAGAACGTCGCCAGCTGCGAGCTGATATTCGTGTCCATCGAGCGCGAGGAAACTTTCGCCGTCCCGCAGCGGCCTCCACGCGCAGCGTCTCCCTCGATCTTTCGCCACATCGAACGCATGAAGCGGCTGTCCCAACTCGAGCATCACGTAATTGGTGACATCCACCACATTGTTGATGGAACGCACTCCGATTGATTCGAGCTGGCGACGCAAGCCAGTCGGGGCTCGGCCTGATGCGCACGTCCGTCGATCCGACGCGCGGAATAGAAAGGGCACTCGCGGGTCGCGATGCGCACGGTTTTGACCGCCGCCACGGGTGCTTGCACTTCGAGTGCCGGAACCTGCAGCGGAGCCTCGGTCAAGGCGGCGATTTCCCGGGCGATCCCGAGATGTGACTGCAAGTCCGCCCGGTTCGGCGTGATCTCGAGATCGAGCACGGTGTCGCCCGGGAAAAGTTCGCCGATCGGTGTGCCAATCCTGGCCTCCGGCGAAAGAATGAGCAGCCCGTCCGAATCCGCACTCAGATTCAGCTCCTTGCCGCTACACAGCATCCCCTGGCTCTCCACGCCGCGCAGCTTGCCGACCTTGATCGTGAAATCCCCAGGCAGCTTCGCGCCGGGCAGCGCCAGCGGTACCTTGTCGCCCACTTTATAATTCTTCGCCCCACAGACAATCTGCCGCGCCGTGCCCGAGCCGTCATCGACCTGACACACGCTGAGCCGATCGGCGTTCGGATGCTGTTCAGATGATTGGATCTGCGCGACGATAACATTGGGAATCGCACACCCGCTCGTCTCGACCCCTTCGACTTCCACGCCCGCGAGCGTGAGCAAATCGACGAGTTCCTCGACCGTCGGCGGAAGTTCGACGAGTTCGCGAAGCCAGTTCAAAGATACTTTCATGGATAAGGATCCGCCGTATTTCGACGGGTCGGCGACGCTAGCGAGGAGGGCCAAACAGGCAACGCCTTTGTCACCAACTGTCGCTTCAGTTACGACGGCTCTTCTGGCGAGGGAATCGTAAAACGGAAGACGGTTCCCTCGTCGGTGGTGCTGCTCACTTCGATAATTCCGCCATGCGCTTCGACGGCTTGCCGGACGATGTAGAGTCCCAATCCCATCCCATCGTTGGGAGAATCGGGATCGGTCTCCCACTTTTCGAAAATGCGCGTCAACCGCTCCGCGGGGATGCCGGCCCCATTATCGCAAACATGGCAAATAATGCCGCCTTCAGAAGACGCTGCCTCGACACGGACTTCGCCGGAGTTCGTGTACTTGATTGCGTTCGTGAGCAAGTTTTGCAGAGCCTGATTCAACAAACGCGCGTCGGCAAATGCGACCAGGGTCCTGGGCACACCGTTCCTGATCGTCGTGCGACTGGAATCCGTGAGCGGTTTCAGATCCTGACGCAATTTCTCCACCAAGGGCCAAAGGTAAACACGCCGCCGCTCGATCTCCATCGAGGCCAGCGCCTTCAGATTTCGCTCCTCGTCCAGAATCTGGGAAACCAGTGCGGTAATGCATTCCGTGTTGGAACGAATGGTGTCCAGCAATTCGTCGACGTCGGGATTGCCGTGCGGGTGGCCAAGTTCCTCTTGCAATGCACAAGTCGAGATGGAAACGGCCAACAACGGCGTTCGGAGATCATGCGCGACGAACGAGAGATGCTCCCGCCGTCGCTCCTCGAGCGCGCGTGCTTGCTGCTCCGTAAACGCCTCCACGGCCAGACCAATCGAGTCATCCAGCACCTTGTTAATAATAAACATGGATGAAATCTCCGGAATGATTCCGTGCGCATCGATCGCGCCAAAAACCACCCTGCGTAAAATGCCGTACTCCGCCGCGACTTCGACAATATCAAACCCATCGCTAAATCGCTGTTGACCGTGGGCTGGCGGGCTGGCACGGGACTCCGCGTTCTCAACCAATTCCGGATTCTGATCATCAAGCGCCTTGGCCAGATCTTCAATGACCGACCCCACGTGATCGTTGAGAGTTGGCACGTCGAGGTGCTCGGCCGCGGGAAGATTGGCCTTAACCTGCCGGCGCCATTCGTCCAAAATCAGTTCGACCTCGGCCCGAATGATCGCCGCCAAGTCTCGTCGTTGAGGAGAAGTCATTGCCGGAGCGTGCCCGAGGCATCAACTCGCCCGCAAGGTAATCGTATCCTTGGAACGGTGACCGCCCCGCCAGCCGAAATGTGAGTATGAATCACGGAGACGGAATAGTCTGCGTGACGTGCCAGAAGAGTTGGGGTGAATTGGCCAACGGATCGGCGGCGCGAAAAGTCACGACCTCCGACCCATCCGGCTGCCGAATGCTGGAGACAAACACTACGTTGTTGGACGTCCAATTCGGAGTAGTCAGGGAGGGCGAGGTTTCCACCAGCAACGCCACATCATCCGCCGCGAATCGGCGGGAGAACACCACGGTCGAATACGTGTCGGTCTTGGTGTTCACTGTGAATGCACCGGTGCCACTCTGCGGAAGGCGGTTGGCGTCCGGAACCGTGACATTGCCTCCACGCGCATATTCCCCAAAACTGGACAAACCGTCGCCGTCGCCATCCGCGCTGTCGCTCACAACACCATTGGCGGTCTTCCACGCTGCATAGTTTGTCGCGTCGCTTCCACCAGGCGAACCACCGGGATTGACGCTGGATCGATAGTTCCGCGGATCACTCGCGTCACCACCACCGCTGCCAGGAAACTTGCGGACCAAGCTATAACCATTACCGTCCGCGGCCGTTGGCCAGCCGTTCTTATCTGAATAGGTCATATCGATCAATTTGGCACCCGCCGGAGAGTAAACGATGATCTGCTCGCCACCATTGCCCAAATGCCCTTGATAAGAGCCGGCGACGGGTTTTCCGGCGCCATAGCGAAACTCGAAAGCCGAGGCTTTGGAAGCAATCACGATGCGTCCGCCGGGAGGCAGGACGCGACTGCGGGTGGAATTACTGAAGTCGAACGAGATCGGGCCGTAGAGATACAGGCCCATCAAATCGATGTTCTTCGGGCCAACGTTGACAAACTCGAGGTATTCAAAGTCGTCCGCATCCCCAAAGCCCTCCGCAATTTCCGCAGGCGTGGGAGGAGCCGGATTGTACATGATCTCGCTGATCGCGAGATTGGCACCAGTGGCGGGCTCGGTATTGATCAGGAAAAGCGCGTCCACCAAAGCGCTCCATGTTCCGCCACTATACGCTCGCACCCGCAATGGCTTCTCGCCGTTGCCAGACAGAATCAGCGGCGTCGCCGTGGAGGAGCGAACCGCCGTGAGGCTCAGATCAAAACTGATATCTGAGCTCGAATTGCTGCTTTGGTGCACTTCCACGGCAATGGTGTTCGTTCCGTTGACCAGAGACCCTGCGTCTCCGGCAAATGCGAAGTAGGCGTTTTCATCCGGCGCACCCGATCCAGAGTAGGCGTTATATGCTGGATCGACAGGAAGACCCGTGTTCACGACGGGACTGCCATTGATATAAATAATAGCCTGGTCGTCGTATTTGAGGCTGATGTTGAGCGATGTAATTGCGCTAACATTGTTCACCGCGAACGTGCGGCGGAAATAGGTGGTGGCATTCTTTTGCACTCCCGTGGTCCCCGGATCGGCATCGACGAATCCGACGGTCGTGACCTCGTCCCCGTCTCCGTACCCCAGTTCCGCTGGGCCAGAGGCCCAACTCGCGTCGTTAAATCCGACATTGCGCCAGGCCGTGCCCTGATTGCTACCATCGTCCTTATATTTCCAAATCGCACCCAGCGCGACGAGGGACTCGTTTTGCGTCGAACTGGTGTAAATCTTGGCCCCAGGCTTGATGGCTCCTCCGAGCAGGCGCGGATCAGAACCGTCCGCCATGTAGTAAATCGTACCGGTTCCGCCAGACATCACCACTTCGCTGCCGCTATCAACATAGCCGCCGAAGGGCGACATCGACGGCGCATCAACGGTCGGATACAGACCGTCGGTCCGCAATTGGGCCAAGACGATATTTGGTCGAACGGAAAGGTAGGAACTAACGAGGAAGTTGCGTTCATTGAGCCAGTCCGTCCGGGTAAACGGGTTCGCGCGCTTGGCATCGCCCCAACGGGCGGATTCAGCGATGATGGGGGAATCGACAATGGCGGCCAATTGGTTAAACCGATCCGTCCAGGACTGCGCAGTCAACGCACCGCCATTGAACATATGCTTTTGCACGCGATCCGCCCAGCGAAGGCGATACTCCGCGTTACCCATCAGGTCCATGTGCAGATACATTGGATTGCTGTAGGCAAAGTTGTTTTGGTTCGCATCCGGATAGGGGCCGGTGCGATCTTCACCGGTATTCAGGAAGGTGTGCTCGGCATCGTGGATGAAGAACCGGAAACCCTCCGCGCCATTGCGGCGTCGCGATCCGAACCAGTTGTTGGCGTGATTGTTTCCCAGAAACGCGCTCGTGGCACCGTCGAGATTGCCCGTCCAAAACGTCAGGAGCATGTAATCGATAAGGTTTTCGACATCCAGCAGCACGGGGTCCGCGGTCGGCGTCACGCCATCTGCGGCCAGGCCCATCATGCGAAAATAGTTCGTATTGGTCGGACTGGCGGCGTGGGCACGCGATTTGGTCCAGAGATCCTGCCACGCATCAAGATTTCCGTCAGTGGCGCCGACGACATAACCCTGGTCCTGTTCGGCTTTGACGACATCATAGTCTTCCTTCTTTCCTCCGAGATAGCTGGCAGAAAAAGCGGCTTCCGTCCGCTCTTCGAGGTTAAACAAGCCCCAATACTGGCCATTGATGAAAAGGTGCACATAGCGAAGCTGGGAGCTGAGCTGCCCCATTTCGAGCTGCGCCAGGCGGGTCGATTCCTCGCGAATAAAAGTGTTGCGAGAGTCGCCTTGGAAGGACCACGAATAGTTCTGCGCTGTGCGAATATCGATCTGATCAAACTCATCCGCGCCGAAGCGGCCGAACAACGGGTATTTCAGTTTCCCCTCGCCGTACTCGCTCCTGAAATAGAAGTGGAATGCGTGTTTTGGATTATCGCTGCTGCGCGAGAAGCCACCACGGGTGCGCATCCCGCAGTCAATCTGGAATTCCGACGTGCCATTCGGGTTTTGGGCATCGGGCGGATTGATCCATTCCAGCGAACAGGGCCGTTCCCAGGCAAAGCCCCGGCCACCCGCATTGGAATAGATACCCTGCGAGCCGTTCATATTGAAAAGATTTGGCAAATCGGTGACCAGCGAGACGGCGGAGATCGACGTGAGCGAGTTTTTCACCGCCTGTGCTCCGCCCAGGCCCGGGTTGGAGTTATTCACGATGGCCGGGTCCATCCCATAGTCGAGCACCTGGCTGGTGCCGCTGCTGCTCGGCCATCCGGGAGGCGCCGCTCCGGTGGGTGACTGCGTGAGCACGTCGTCGAGGAAAAGGTAGGTTTGTGTATCGACGTTGGTTGGCTGGAAGCCCGTCTTGAAGGCGGCGGCACGGATGACGGTCGTCTGCGAAATGTTCAGCGGGCCCGAATAGACCGTACCCGTCGTCGCTGTGGGCTCGGCTCCATTCAGGGTGTAGCGAATGGTGGCGCCGGATGTGGCGGTCGTGATCGCGAGCGAAAAAGGCTGCGTGAAATAGCCGCGGTCCACGCTGAACTTCGTATCCGACACTTTACCGAGGGTCGAATAGTCGCCGTTGATGGCCCCCGGGGTCGCTTTCTCGCGATTGAAGAACACCGGATCCGCCGCGCTGTTGAGCACCCCGCCGACCAGTTCCGGGAGCACGAGGAAGGAACCATCCGCAGCGCTCACATTGAGGCCCTGAATGGCGAGGACATTAGTGCCGTTAACTAATTGCGGGATGAGCGCCGTGGCGTTCGACGATGATGGGAGTAGGGACTGCTCGTCGGTCCGGGTTGCCGTGGCCGCGGAGTTATACGCGAGCGCTCCCGGAGCATTCTCGCTCGTGATCGGCACGCCATTGAGAAAGGCGGCGTAGCCGTCATTGAAGCGCATCTTCAGACTGAGCGCGGTGAATGACGACGCATTACTTGCCGGGAAACGGACGCGAAAATAGCCTGTGGCATTTTGATTCCGCATCGCGCTTTCGATGTTCGTGGCGATGACGTTGCTCCCGCCGCCGCTGGGCAGCGTGAAAGCGGCCAGGCCGCCGTTGGCCGTGTCGCCCACCAGCCGCATGTTGGAATTCCAGGACGCGAACGAACCGGCCGCACTATAGAATTCAACCTCATCTCCGCCACCCCCTTCCCACATGATCACTTCAAAGGTGTGCAGGCCCGCGCTCAAAGTGACCGTGCCCAAATGATCCTCCGCGCCATGGTTGGAGTCATCGACCATCACATTGCTTCCGTCGATACGGATGCGCCCACCATCATCGGAATTAAGCCCGAAAGTATAAGTCCCGGCGCTCGGGATGGAGATCGAGCCCGTGGCCTTAATGGCAAAGGGTTCCCCCGAACTGACGGGAAAAACCTGATTCGAGCCGTAATGTCCGTCGCCTCCTTCGCCCAGAAAGTTAACCGTCGGCGCGATGACCGTGGCCTCGGTGGCAATCATCGAACTGCCGGGCGCGGCATTGAGCAGCGCGTCCGCCGTAGCGATGCTATTGACGGTACCGAAGGCGGTGTTCTTGAGTACATGCCGCACATTGATGCCCGGGACGAGAAGCCCGAAGCCAATGCCGGTCGTGCCATTGGCCCATGTTGTGTCATCGAAGTTGCGGTTGGCCCAGTTCAGCCCAAGAGCACCGTTGGTGGGAATCAGGTATTTGGCACTGGCACCCTCCGCGAGGAGCGTGGTGCTGGTGAATTGCAGGCCGTAGGATTCATCGGCCTCGAGCGGCGGATAGGCCGGCGCAAACTGCTGTTGCACCGTCGCGCCATCCGGACGCACCAACGCCAGATACTCGCCCCCGGCCGCCAGCCCAAAACTGGTGTGCAACGGCTGACCGGGCACCCGCTTGTCCTTGCCCGACGCCCACACAATCAGAAATCCGCCCGGCGGCAGTGTGACGGCCGGAAAGCGCCATTTCGCCAGATCGTTCGCATTGTCGGTCAGACACCAGTTGTTGAGATCGATGCTCGCAGCGGCGGGATTGTGGATCTCGATGTAATCGGAATAATCGCCGTCCTCGTCCTGGATCGTGGATTCATTGTCAGCCATGAACTCCGTAATCACCGGTGCACACCACCCCGAGTCAGCCAGGCCGAGCATCGTCAGGAGCACAAGGAAACGGATCAATCGAGACAGGGGAATACGCATGAGGACAGACTTTTGGGGGACTAAAACGCGTTTCCTTCGCTGATTTCCCGCGTTCCGCAACCGCCAATTCCCTCCCTTTCTGGCGGTTGAACGATTCGGTCCGGCCGCTTCCGGACGGTTAGGGGCGACTGCCCGTCACCCGCCGACCGGCGACAGAATTGACGATGATCATCAACTCCTGGCGGCCATCGGAATGCTCGACGAGAGCCAACGGTTGCCCTTGCAAAAGATCGAGCAAACCCTCGTCATCCACATGCGCGATATGAAACGGTTCGGGCGGCGGCGGAACCGTGACGGCAAAACTGACAGCGCGCGGCGATACCGGTTTCTGAACCCACGGCCGCGCCTCGATCCAAAGCAACCCGACGGTGAGTAAAACGACCAAAGACGCGCTCGCGGCCATGAACGTGGTCCTGCGTTTCGCCGCACGACGATCCCGGACCATTTGCAGAACGCGGTCCACCGAGACACCATCGCCGGCCAGATTATCCAACAGGGTCACTGGGTGATTTGAATCACGTTTCATTATTCATCCTCCCGCCGTCGACATTCCTCACGGATCAACTCGTGTAACCGGGACCGCAATCGGGCCAGACGGCCTTCAACCGCCCGCGCCGACAGACCCCGACCGATAGCCAGCTCATCGAGAGTCTGGTGATCAAAGTAACGGTCACTAATCAGTGATCGATCCTCGTCCGAAAGTTGGGCCAGGGCAGATTCCAGAGCGGATTCGAGACGCGCTTCCATTCCCGAGGCAGCCACCACCGGTTTGCGCGAAAGCCAATCCGCAAAACGGGCCAGCGCACGCCGGTAGCGTCCCCCCGTGCGCCGCTGATCCTGCATCGCGGACCGCGCGGCCCGAGCCATCCAATTCCAAAGTGCTGTTTCGTTCGGCAGCACGCGCATGTGACGAACGATCCGCAGGTACGTCGCCTGCGCGATTTCCTGAGCCAGCGCGGCATCACCGGCGGCGAGCGCATAACAATAGCGTGAGAGCCGCCCATTCCACTGCGCGTGCAACCAGCAGTACGCGCCCTCGTTTCCCGCGCGCAAAGCCGCAGTCAACGCAGGCACCTGGGCCAAGCTGAAAGATTCCCGGCAGCCGGTGGAAACAGCCGAAACCGTTTCCGGCGTTTCCACTGGTGGAGCGCTCAACACAATGAACGAGGCGATATCTGTTGGAATCATCGTTTCGGTTCCGACTCTGGCGCGGGCGGCTTTACCGAACGCGACTGCAGCCTTTCCTGCAATTCCGCATTTTTCACTTCCAGCATTTTGATTTCGGATTGCAGGACCGCCATTCTCGCATTCACATTCTCTTGCGCGAGTCGTTGCTGGTCATTCGCATTGCTGGTCAGCGCCGAGATTACTTGAGCCACAGCGTCATGCGTCGCGGGTCCTCCTCGGACGATGAGAACGTTGAGCTTGTCGTGAAACGCAAGTTTGGAGTCCTGCTGGCTGGCGCCGAATTGATCGAGCACTTCACGCAGCGTTCGCTCCAAATCCTTAAAGTCGATCGATGACGCGATACCGCCGAGCGGATAAACCCGCGTCACAGGCGCGTCCGACTGAACGGGCGTGAAAACGATGGAATCCGGCGACGTTCCGGGCTGCATTCCAGATCCTCCCAACACACCGGTTGTGCCAACAGAAAACCCGCTACCGGCACCGCCACCGGAAGGGGTCGGTCCTCCTCCGAAAGAATATCCAAAACTTCCAACCATCGGGGCGGCGGAAGGAGCAAGTCCGCTCCCGGCACTCGGCAACTGGTCGGCGGAAAATGGATCGTCGTTGTGACCACGGTGATCGGTTATCGGCGCCGTCGCCTTCGATTCGGATTTTGCGCGTAGTTGATACCCGATCGCTTTTTTTTGCCCGGAATCGGGATCGACTTCCGCCGAAGTCACGGTCTCGAGTTCACAGCCAGAAGCAGTTGCGATAAGTTGCAAGGCATCGGAACCCGAGACGTTTCGAAGCGTTAATGCCGGCACCCCCAGATTGCTGAGCTCGGGCGCGACCAGGATATTGATCGGATCCAGCTTTTGTTCCCTGATCCTCGCATTCAAACTGGCGACGGCTTCGGCCAGCGGCATTTCCGGGATGGAAAAATCGCCAATCACAGAAGGTGGACGTTGCTGAACTTGCGCTGTCGGCGTCGGCGCACCGCCGCCGCCGAATTGCGCGCGCGCGTTTGACGGAGTGATGGCCGGAGCAAAAGCAATCGCGAGCGAGGAGATGAGTATGAGGCGTTTCATGGTGATTCTGGATTTGCAGTGATGCGACGAGTTTTCCGCGTCTGCCTGCAACCGAATTACGACGCCCGACCCTTGATCCCACGGAAAAATCTGCGCGGTGCGCACAAATCTTCATCCGGGTACCTGGCGTCAGGTGAGACCAGCCACCATCCACAGACCTCGTCCGCAGATAGGGCACGGCAAATTCCACGGAGTGCCAGGCGGCAATGGCGGATCGGCTACGGACGGTCCATGCCAAACCCGCGCCCGGCGCATTGCACGGTGGCGCCGTCGGAAAAACGAACGGTGCGCGGCTGCTCTTCCATGTTATAGGCGACGTGCGTCCGCTTTCCGTCCTTCGTAAACACAGCGTAGAAAGGATAGTCAGCGGTGATCGCACCATCGACCTGACCAAGCGCATCCAGCGCGTGCAACCAATGCGAGGTATTCGCGAGCGAGTTCCCACCCTCTGGTTTGAAGTCGGTGGCGCGAGCGTGGAATTGCTGCAGCGCGTCCTGTGGGTTGGAGAGCGCCCGATACATCCAGATGATATCTGCCCAGGCATCCCACTCCGTCCCATCGTTGTGCTGATTAGGCTTTCCCGCTTTTGCTCCCTTCTTTTCATCTTCGGCCTGATTCTCGGAAACGAGCGCGGCATAATTCTTTTCCACGTAATCCGGATGACGACCAAGGTAGAGCGACGCGCCGGTGATGGGCAGCCAATTGATCCCGTGCACCGATTCCGGATTTCCCGAGAACCACGTACCGTTCGCGCCCTTGCCTCCCCACACCATCGTGACCACCGATGCCGGATAATCCTTCGGCAGGAACCGGCCGCTGACATCGAACCAATAGTCATTGATCGCCTCCATCTCGGTGGTGAAGAGCCAGATGCCCAAGTCACGCAATTCGCGGTCGCCAGTGGCCGCACCAAACAGGATGAGACCGTACCACGCATTCATCGCTTCGCTCGATGACTCATTATTATTACCGTCGGCGAAACGCGCGTGACCGCTCGCCCAAGAGTGACCGGCGTACGGATCGAAACAGCGCAGGAAGGGAAACATCTTGTCGTCGCGATCGGGGCTGGTGATGTCGCGTACGAGCAGCTTGATCATGCCGCCCCACTTCGCATCCGTCGCCCAGGCGGGATCGCGGCGGGCAATTTCGCCCGCAGCCCGGATGAAATAGCCGTAGTGAAAATGATGATCATTGAGTCCCCCATCGGAATCGTAGCTGGCGGGATAGCCAATAAGCGTGCCCCAATTCGCATCATAATAGAACAACCCCTCGTCCTTGCCCTTCAACGCACCCCGGTCGTTAGTCGCAGTGAGGAAATTCTCGAGCGAATCCTCGAGCCGATTCGTGAGCGTCTCGACCGTCCCAGTATCACTAATTTGTTCTGCGATCGGAATCGCTGTGGCCCATTTGCCCAGCTCCTTCCCGAGCCAGTAAGTGTCGGCGACGCGCCGACCTTTCTCAGCGACAATCTCCGCCAGCAGGGATTTGAGGTCGGCATTTTCCACGCCCGCCACGGGTGGAAGCGCGGGGAGCACGCCGGGGTGGTTCATTTCCGTAGAGAACGACAAACCAGAGGTCAGTTTCATCGGGCCACGCACGCTTTGGTAGCCGGCGGTCGCTAATTTGGCTGTCGTGTGGGTCCATTGATGCGGGTAGAGCGCGAAGAGCGTCCCCTCGCCTCCGCCTTCCATGTTCTTCGTCTTAACCGTGAAGGCAGTCTTCACGACGCCGGTCTTTTCGTCGTAAGACCACGCGACGCGGGAGTCAGTGACGTGGTGGTGCGCATATCGCGCAAACTCTGCCAGCATCTCCATGGTCGCCTCCGGCAGTACGGCAACTGTGAAGTATCCCTTGCCCCGCGTGTCGGCCGTCCAGAGCGACGCCTTCAGGTCCGACCAATTCGATCCCGCCGGTGCAAAGATGCCATAGTGCCGCCCCTTCACGGTGATCCCGAGCACCGCGCTATTCGCATCACCCGACCACACTTTCGGCGCCTCCTGGCCAAACGTGAGCGTTGGATTGCCGCCCCTGATTTCGACAAAAACGAACGGTGATCCATGCCCGAAAGTCGTGCGCAAAGTCTTCCGCTCCTGTTCAAATAGCGCGCTGACAAACCAGTCGCTAAACCCGTCCACGCGCGCTTCAGCGAAGGTCTCGACCCCGGAGTGACCAATCACGAAATCATCCGGTCCGTCGCCACCCATGAAACCGAAGATCGCCGCCTGATTGGCGGTAATATTAGCACCGGGATAGGCCACCCGCAGCCCACCGGGCACCGCACAGACTGCCAGCGGATGGGGATACATGGCAAACGACAGTGGAGACCACGCGAGGGAACTCCACCAGTCATTCGTCGGCATCGGTCCACGGACATCCTTCGTCCGATAAATTGTCCCCGGCGGCGCCTTAGCACCTTCCGGCAAAACTGTAGCATAACTGCCCGCCCCCACACGGACAAAATCGTCCGCGGCGAGGAGAATCGATGACATCGACAGCGTGAAGGAAAGAAGGGCGAGGTGAGAAAGTCTCATTGAGCAATAAGGCAGGGCGCGAATGGAACGGGCGCGTGAAAGGAAATCAAAGGTCAACTCTCCAACGCGAACGACGCGACGTGGACTTTGGGACGAGGCTGCGGGCTTTTTATTTTACGGGAGTTTGCTTTCCCCGGCATCGATAAAGACGTCCATTTGCTGTCCAACGTAGACCGGTCGCTCGGGGCGATCGAATCGGAAAATGATCTGCAGGACACGCGTATCGACGCGTTCACTGCTCTCCCCGGTGAGTGATTTTTTCGGGACGACATAGGGTTCGATGCGGACGAATCGGAGGTCGATCGGCTCGTCGAGCCGGCCCTTGAGATATGCCACCGCACGGGTTCCCGGGCGGACGCGGGACGCGCTGTCTTCGTCGACTTCCGCGCGGAGTTGCAGGTCATCGACTTTGCCCAGGAGAATCAACGGTTCATTGGCGGAAACGCTCGCAAACTCACCAGCGCGGGTGTTCACCTGAAGAATGCGACCCGCACGTGGAGCGCGGATGGTGAGGAGTTCGAGCTGCGTCTTTCGCAATTCCAGCGCCGCTTTGGTGGCGTCGAATTCAGCCTGCATCGTGGCCACCCGGGCCTCCGCCGTTTGATAGGCGTAACGCGCACGCTCCCTTTCATCGTCGCTGGCGACTTTGTTTATCGCGAGTTGTTGCTGCCGTTCCCAGGCGTCCTTCTTGTCCGCCAAAGCCACCTGCGTTTCCTCGATTTGCGCGCGCTGCGTCGCGAGTCGTGCCTCCTCCGCGATCATCTGCGCCGTCGCTTCGCGGGTGTCCTGCTCGATCAATGCCTGACCCTCGACCACATCGTCGCCCACATGCACCAGGACTTTCGTCACCAGACCCGCCAGGGCCGGCGCAATGCGAACGTTTTCATCCACGCTTTCGACGAGGCCGCGGGCGCCGATCGAATCCTCATACGGTGCGCGTGCCGGTTCGGCCCCGGGAGGCGGCGGCGCAGCCTGATTCGACAATCGCATGACGAGCCGGACGGCCAGGAAAAGTCCGGCGAGCGCGAGCCAAAAGGTAATTCTTCGATGCATGTGGAATGGGTTAAATGATTATTCTTTGCAAAGCATCGAATTGTCGTCCGGGTCGGCCGACGGCATCGCAAAGGGAGCCCAAACAGGCGAAGACCGGGAACGGAAAGGATTGTCGGGCAAGCTAGACATATTGCGCGTGGTATTCCCCCTTCCCGTGGACCTTTTGCACAACGCCGTCTTCCATCTCGGCGATGCGGTCGGCGAAGGAGAAAATCCTACTGTCGTGCGTAACTACGATGACACAGCGATCCGGGCGGCATGCGCTGGCCTGGAGAAGCTCGAGGACGCGGTGCCCGCTCGCAGCATCGAGGGCGGCGGTCGGTTCATCACAAATGACCAGGCGCGGCTCGTGGACGAGCGCCCGCGCGATCGCGACCCGCTGCTGCTGACCGCCAGACAACTGTTGGGGATACGCCTTGAGCTTCGATCCGAGGCCCATCTGCTTGAGAATCTCCGCCGCCTTCGCCTCGGCCGCGGCGCGCCTTTCGCCATTGATCAGGAGCGGCACGCATGCGTTTTCCACGGCGGTCCAGCTTGGGATCAGATTGAACTGCTGAAAGATGAATCCGACATTCTCGCCGCGAACCCGCGTGATTTCACCGTCGGACATTTTCCCAAGATCGTGCCCGAAGATGTGGATGTCGCCGGCATCAATTTTCAGGGTGCCGCACGCCACGGAGAGAAAGGTCGTTTTTCCGCAGCCGGAGGGGCCAACGATCATCAGCATCTCCCCGCAACGCGCGTCGAGATCAACCCCCTTCAACGCCTGGACACGCGAGTCGCCGACGCCAAAGGATTTTACGACACCCCGCGCCTGGACCGCGAGCGCGGACTTGGTCGCATCGCTGTTCATTTAAAAACCATCGCCGGTTCCGTGCGCAGCACCTTAGCCAATCCGACCATCGCCGAGAAGACACAGATGAAAACGATAACAGCGCCAGTGAAAACGAGCACCTGCCAGGGCATGAAGAAAGGTGGTTCGCCGTTCCGGAGGGTCCCGTAGCCAAAAGCGGCGGCCAGCCCAACGCCAAGGCCATAGCCTACGAGCCCAACCGCAAACGCCTGCAAAAATACCATTCTCGCCAGGACCGGCCAGCGGGCGCCCATCGCTTTCAAGGCGGCCAGAAAGCGGAGGTTTTCGTGAACAAAAAGGTAGAACGTCTGCCCTGCCACCGCCACGCCGACGATGATGCCGAGGATAACCACCGTGCCGAATGACACGGGGATGCCGGTGTTTTTGACGTACCATCGGATCGTTTGCGTCAAGAATGCATCGGAAGTAATCGCGCCCAACCCGCGCAGTTGGCTGATCCTCTCCGCCAGCGCCGCGGCGCTGATGTCCTTCTTCGGGCTGACGAGGATGAAACTGAGCATCTTTCGCTGCTTGGGTGCGTATTCGAGCGCACGGTCGTAGGTGGTATAGACATACGGCTGTCCAAGAAAACTGCGGGCTGTTTCACAAATCCCGACCACTCGCGCCTCCTTGTCGTTGATTTCAAATGTGCTGCCGATTTTCACCACCTGCCCCTTGTTTCTGAACTTTTTCACCGCAACCTGATCGACGATAACTGTGTTGGGCTGGCGCAAATCTTCGATCGTCCCCGCGATCATCTTCGCCGGGCGCCCGACCAGCGTCGCCGTGTCGAGGCCGGTCAGTTGAATGCCCTGGAAGGATCCGTCGCTCATCCGCGCCTGAATGATACCCCAATAAAGAGGCACCGCCCATTCCACCCCCGGCACGCTGCGCACCCGCTGCACCTCGATGTCGCGCATTCCGACTGTTTCGTTGACCTGCTCGACCTTGGCATCCGTCACCCAGATCGGCACCTGGATGTTCTTCAACGTGCCCACCGTCAGGAGCATGAGCCCGCAGAAAACCGAAGTCTGCTGGGTCATGAGCAACGAGCAAAAGCTAAGCCCACAGACGAGCATGGCGTATTTGGCCCGGTCTCCGTAAAGCATCTTGAGCGCGAGTCGCATCATGAGGCGCGGAAGGAATCAGCTGGGACAGGGCAGGTCAATCGGCAGTCTTTCCAGGAACCTGCCGCAGTCGGGGCTCAATGCCTGGGCCGGCCCGCCGTTAGAACGGGATCCACGCGCAAGAACATCCCGTTCCTGGGTCCCATGTTCAATTCGGGCCGCAGTTCCGGTGGATCGTCAGTCTTCTCGCACAACAAAAACCGCCATTTCTGCGCGAAGGTGGCAAGGAGGAGGAGGCCTTCCTTCCACGCGAAGTTCTCGGCTGCACAAATCCGGGCACCCGCACCGAATGGGAAATAGGAAAACTTGGGGCGCTCGGGCTGGGGCACCTGTAGCCATCTTTCCGGCTTGTATTTCGACGCATCCGGCCACCACCGCGGATCCCGATGCACGAAATAGTGCGAGATAAAAACACTCGTTCCTTCAGGAATGAGGTAGTCGTTGATCTCGACGTCCGCCATGGCCTGCCGTGTGACCGTCCACACCGGCGGAGATCCTCACTCTTGAAATATTCGGTGGTCGCATCCGCAGGTAATACTTCATCGGCCAGCTTCACGGTCCGATCAAACAAAACACAGTTCTGCAGCTTGGTAGATAGCTCGAAACCTCGCTCTAGGACGTCCCAGCGGCTACGAAATAGTTTCCCTTCGAGCCTCGGCCAAAGGCGAGGTCTTCCGCCCACGGTCACATGCTGGCAGACAGGTCTTTCACGATCTGAATGTAATCCTGGAGCGGCTTGGAGGGATTGTCGGCGCGCCAGGCGATGGTGGATTCGCGGCGGAGGGCCGGAGTGCAGGGGCGAAAGACGACGCCGTCGTGCGGCAGGCTGGTGATTTGTTCGGGCATGAAGGCCACGCCCAGGCCGTCGGCGACGAAGCGGATCGCCATGGGCGCCCCCTTCCGCCCACTCTGGCGCGCATTGCCATGGCTGGTTTCCCGCAGCCTTCTTTCGCGCCATTCCCCTCGAAAAGGTCAATTGGCTGAATAGTTCCTTCCTCATCGGCACTCTCTGCTCACGCTTACGGCGGTCCCGCTTTACCTCTGGCATTTTGGGCTCGACTGGTTTCAAGGCGCGCTTTTTTTTAATGATGTTTTGTCTGGTTGGATTCTCGATCACGCTCGGCTACCATCGGGTTGGTCCGGGGACAGCATGAACCTCGTGGTCACCATTGGTGGCGCTGACGTGTAGCGAACTTGCGGCGACGATAACCCTGAGGATTTGCTCGCGCGATTGTTCGCCGACAACGCGAAGGCGCTGGCGCGGTAGGCGGATCGGGCCGCATGGCTCCAATGGGCGATGAGGACAAGCGGGGCCGCCCACATAGTGCCAGCAGAACTCCCATTTATTGGCACTTTTTGCCACGAACGGCAACGAATGAGTTGGAGAGCGAATCGCCTGCGGAGGCTCTATTTTCCTTGTTTTCAAAATGGCAGCGCCTACGGGATTCGAACCCGTGTAACAGCCTTGAGAGGGCTGTGTCCTAGGCCTCTAGACGAAGGCGCCGTTGTGAACGAGGAGCGCGAGGCTAGCGCACGGCTTCGTTGCTCTCAAACGAAAGTTTCAGCCTTCGTCGTCCTTGATCGCGTCGTCCCGATCGAGCGGCTCGAGCGGCTCGGTCGGCGCCATTCGATGCTGGCGCAAACGCCGGAGCGACTCGGTCCGAAGATCCTTGATCTGGCCCTTGAGCGAACTGTCGAGCTTGGTCATCCGATCATAGAGCGTCGTGTAATAGTCTTTTAGCGCTTCCCGCTTTTCAAATTCGGTCCGCGCGGTCTGTGCGCGCTCCCAATCCGCCTGGATCCGGGGATCTTTCAACGCCTTCGTCTTGATCTGGCGCAGCCGAATACGGTTGCGTAGCTCATTCTCCACCGCGGCCGCCCGTTCGGATTTCAGCTCCTGAGTAATGTCCGGCGGCTGCGGGATGGCCTCACCGGGCGGCGGCAGATCGAGCGCAGGCGGCGTGTCTGGAATGAGGGGCAGCAGTTCCATTTCCGGATCGGCCGGCGGAGCAATGGGAGATGGTGGCGTGGGACGGAGGGTCGGCTTCGGCGCCGCGGGTTCGATCTTCGGCGCCGGCGTTGATTCCGCGGCGGGCGGATCCGCGACCGGCGCTGATTCCGTCGGCTCCACCTTTTCCTGACCCAGGAGCAGGGAAGCGGAACAGAAGGCGAGGATGGCAGCGACGGCGGACAACTTTTTCATGGCGAGGCGTGAAGCGCTGGATGCTATCCACAAAAAACGGTTTGAAAAGCGCACCCTTCTCCCGCAATCGGAACGTTGTGCTCTCCAAGACCGGACCACGATTCTCATCCGAAGCGACACCGACGGAAATCGCAGCTGCGTGCCGCCAGCGCGAGGGATTGGTTTTCTTCGACAGCGCACTCGACTCACCGGGCGCACTATCAATCGTCGCCGCGGAACCCGTGCAAATCGTGAGCGGGCATCTTGATCGTGATGGCGACCGGCTGCGCGAAATCCTCGCGGCGCGACGGACCCCGCTGGGTGCCGATACCGGCGTGCCGGAGGGGATGCTGGCCGGCTGGGTGGATTACGACGGCACCTTTTGCTTCGGTGAATACGAATGCGCCTTGGTCCATCGCCACGCCGATCAAAGCTGGCAAACGGTGGGCCAGCCGGAGTGGTGGCCCGATCTGGAAGAACGCGTCCGCCAGATGCCATCGGGTCTCATCACGGCTCCCCTCGCCTTCCGGGCAGAACAAACGCCCGCGGACTATTGCCGCATGGTGTCCCTGGCCCAGGAACGGATCGCCGCGGGTGACATCTATCAGGTGAATCTGGCCCATCGCTTTTCCACACCCTGGCCCGGTGGCGACGCCTTCGGATTTTATGAAAGCCTGCGGCACTATTCGCCCGCGCCGTTCGCCGCTCACCTGAATCTCGGAGGAAGGCAGATTCTCTCGGCGTCGCCGGAATCATTTTTACGCATGTCGGGCCGCAGCATCCGCACCCGGCCAATCAAAGGAACCCGCCCGCGCCGAGCCGAGGCCATCGCTGACGAACGATCGGCGTATGATCTGATCACCTCGGCCAAGGAGGTCGCCGAGCTGGTGATGATTACGGATCTCGAGCGCAACGATCTCGGGCAGGTCTGCGAGTACGGCAGTGTCGAGGTGCGCGAGCTTTTGCATCTCGAGCGCTACGAGCAGGTGTTTCATTTGGTCTCGACGGTGGCGGGCACGCTGCGCCCCGAAGTCGATCACATCACCGCTTTGCAACGTTGTTTCCCCGGTGGCTCGATTACCGGGGCGCCAAAAAAACGGGCGCGCGAAATCATCGCCGAACTCGAGCGGACACCGCGCGGCCTCTACACCGGCGCGATTGGTTGGTTCGGATTCAATGGTGAAAGCCAGTTCAACATCGCGATTCGCACCGTCGTGATGGAAGGCAATCAGGGGCATTTCCACGTCGGCGCCGGGATCGTGGCCGATTCGCAACCGGAACTCGAATGGCAGGAGACGCTCGACAAGGCCGCTGGCATTCTCCTCGCCGCGGAACGCCACGGGAGGCGCACTCAGGACGGCCGGCGTTGAACGGTTTGGATTACTTTCGGGCGCACATTCAATCCAGCCGGGCGCGCTCCCAGTTTTCGTAAATGATGTGCCAGGCGCGCGGATGCTCAATTCCGAGCTGATACCAAAACTCGCCCTCGCCGAGTTGTGAACGCGCGAGGCGAAACTCACCGGGCTTTGCTTCGGTCAAATCCACGTATTCGTAGTCGGCATCGGCCGGCGTCTTGCGTACCCGGCACGCCAGCCGGGCTCCAGCCGGAAGCGATCCTTCATAAATCGCCTGGATCGTCACAAAATCGTCTGCGGGCACCACACGTCCCCGCAGGCGCGGCAACGCCCCAAGTTCATCCTTCATCTCGCCCTCGGCCAGGTCCCGCAAACGCCGATAGTAGGCGGTCGTGACTCGACTCAAGTCCCAGCCCCTGGCTTGCAGAGCGTCGCGCCAGAGGTCGAGGCCCGAGAGCTTTTCGGGAGCGTCTTCCCGGGCGATCGCACGCAGCACCGCAGCCGGCGCTTTCTCTCCATACACTTCAACGAGCGCCTCGATGAAAACTTCGCCCAGCGGATAGGCCAGATTCGGATCGTGCTCGACTCGCCACGCGCTGTCGTCGATCAGTTTCTCGAATTCCGCGGACTTTCGCTGATAGGCGGCCGCGGCGGCGAGATGCTGCGCGAAGATCGCCTCGGGCGGACGAAAAAGCTGATACTCGACAAAGGTGGCCAGCCCTTCGTGAAAAAAGCGTGCGGAATTGAAAACCTTTTTCAGTCGGCCATCGGAGACAGCGTCGATGTACACATGCGTCAGTTCGTGACCGAGCACAGCCGTCTGTTCGTCGAGTTCCGGTGTATCCACGATACTCATGTTCACGCGTTTCCAATTGGCGGTGGCGAGCACGTGGCGCAGGGGACTGTTCAGATCCACGACGATTTCTCCGGCCGGTTCGGCCTCGAAAAACGCGCGCACTTTTTCGTGCACCTCCGACGAATGTTCCGCCAGGGCCGCCGCCCGCTCGCGCAGGTTTGCGGGATGAAGAAAAATGAAAGGCGGAGACTCCAACCGCGAAGTCGTCGCCACCGCGTAGATCACCGTATTGGGCCCGGCGCCGCCAGTTTCGTCCGTGCGCGGGGCGAGAAACCCCATGACCCCAATCCAGATGCCGACCATGGCGATGGTGCCAGCGGCGATGAACGGACCTTTTAAATGCGTGCGCTGAAGCCACCCGATCATCCGTGCCGCGCGATCGCCCTGCGCCCGAAAGATGAGATAGGCCAGCAAATAGCCGAGCGCGCCCGCGGCTCCAAACGCGCCGAGGGACTGCCACGGAATATCCAACCGACCGTGGCGAAAGGTGTAGCTGAAGACGCGAGAAAAATCGAAGAACGCAATTCCCGGAACACTCATCGAGTCGAGCGCGAGCCACAGGCCGATGAGCGCTCCAATCGCGAGAAAGGCAAAACGGCGCAGGAAGGACAGCGCGAGTCCGACCCCCAGCATCGAAATGAGCATGAACCATTCGACAAAAAACATTTCCCCGACCCATCCCCACGGCCACACGGGATCGAGCGAAGTGAGGGCCAGCCGATGCAGGAGCAGCGCGACACCATTGTCGAACAACGGGTAGAGGCCGAGGATCAGAGCGCCAGCGACCGCCTTGCTGATGAACACCTGCCGGCGCGAACACGGCAGCGCATCGAGGAATTCAAGCGTGCCCTCGTCGCGTTCGCGCGGCAGCAGCGAGAGCCCGAGCGACACGGTCAGCGCGAGGTAAAGGAAACCGAGCGTGCCCCCATTCGTGACGTCCTGGAGGAGAACGGCCAGCGGGCGCCGGTCCGGAAATTCATTGAACACGCTGTCCGACAATTCGAGCAGCACCAGAAAGACCATTAACAGCGCAAACGGCAGCTGGGCGCGCAATTCTTTGCGCAGGAGCGTCTTCATGAACCAATTTCGAGACGCTGCCAGCCTGAGGTGATGTCGCATCCGAGCGCGGGCGAAAACATCGACGCGCCGATGATCACCCGGGTGCCACGAGAAAACGAGGCGGGCAATTCGCGAATCACTCCGCCGCCGAACTCGGTCTGGCCGGTTTCATCAATGAGTTCGGATTCTTCGAATGGGACGTCAAGGCCGCGCGATTTGAGATAGCGGATGCGATACTCTGCCACCCCATCTGGCGTCGGATTGGCCGTCAGACGGACAGTAAGAATCGTGGTGCTCGCGGTAATGGATTTCTGCCGCAGGGTCAGGCGCAGTCGCGGAACAGTGGCGAATTCATCGCCGAGCGTGGCGCGAGCCTCGACGAGAGTGGCGTTCCAAGCCGATAGGAATTCCGTGAAATCGAGGCTCGTTGCGCCGGGCAGCCGTTCGGGCCAGGGATTCCGCCAGTCACGCCAGGTGGCGCGGAAGTCGTAGGGTGGCATGGCGGCAAATTGGCTTTCGAGAAAACGGCGGCACGCGTCGGGGCCAGCGGCCAGGGCAAGTGACTTGAGCCCCGACCAGGCCAGACCCGCCGCCACTGGTTCGCCAACGCGTTCGCGGGTTTGTATCCACGCATTGAGCGTCTCCTCCGTAACGCCACCGGGTGCGGCATAAAGCGCGCGCAAGGCGAGGTCTCGATCCGCTGCCAGCGGCTCGGAAAGTCGGGCTCGCCGGATCCAGAACTCGCCGAGCCCATCGAGCATCCAGCGTCGGGATTCGAGCGCGGCACGTCCGTGAGTGCGAAAGTCGATCAGCTCCGGAATGAGCCATGCCAGGAAGCGGTCGCGGGAGAAATTACCGGCCGTGTAGTTGGCTCGCACCACGAATCCTTCAGCTTTCGCGAGCTGGCCGCGATCGAATTGATCGGCGTCAATATCCTCGCGCTGGGTAACAAAAACCGCCGGCAGCATTTCGATGCCCAGATACTTCCCGAACTCCGAAAGCTCACCCGCCAGGTACTCGGCAAACGGTTTTGCGGCTTCCGGTGGACCCGCAACTTTCACCAGGACACCAGGAACCGACACCTGCTCCGCACCCTCGAGACTGTACGGTGGCTTGGCCCGCTGATCGTCGAATATACCCAACGCCGCCATCGCGCCGAGGATGACCACCGCAACCGTCACCTTTTCGCGATGCGACATTTTCGCCGCCAACATCGCGGAGACATTTCCCTCGCGCACCAAGGCCAACCCCATGGCCACGAGGGTGATCACGCCGCCGGTGAGCAGCGTGGTTTTCAGCGGGCCGACCGGGAGATGTTCACGCTCGGACCCGAATTGATCGTCGAGCAGCACAAAGGGACCAAAATCTTTGATGTCCCAGGACGAGGCCTGATCGACGAAAAACACGACAAAGCCGAGCAGGATCAAAATCGGCCAGCGATAGCGCCCGAGCAGGCCGGCAGTGAAAAAGAACGAGTGCCAAAAGAATGCGCCAGCGCCGGCCCGGGTGAAAAGGATGGCGGCGAAGAGCGGCGTCATCGCTTCACCACCGCGGCGAATCCATCCCGCCGCGACCAGCAGCAATGCCACAAACACCAGCATCACCAGCAAACCGAAAAGGTATTTCACCAAAACCATGTGCAGCCGCGAGACGGGCAATCCTTCGAGAAAAAGCTGCGTTTTCGCGCGATACTCGGCGACGACGAGGCGACCGCAAATGACGGCGGCCACGAACGGCAGCGCGACCGCGAGCAGGTCGCCGACACCCTGGAAAACAGAACCGGCGAATCCACGAAAGTATCCCGCCGCGAGAACGCCGATCGACCCGAGCGCGACGATGAGCCCGAGCGCGAGAAAGGGCAGCCAATGTTGGCGCAGCTCTTTGCGAATGAGCGTGAAGGTGGAATTCACAACTGCACGCGTGCGCCGCCGGCGAATCCGAGGAAAATGTCTTCGAGCGAAAGCATTTCGATCGTCCCGCCCGGGACCGAATCCGGGGCAGCCCAGATTGCGGCCGGCGCGCGCAAAATCCAGACGCGACCTTCAGGAGTCGATTCATCACGCAATTGCTCGAACTCGGCCGGCAGCAACGGCGGCGGGTCCATTGCCTCCCCTTCGACTGGCCGTGGCCAGCGCACCCGGCGTACTTCCATCCGCAATTCTTCGAGCCCGCCCTGAAAACGCATCCGCCCACGATCGATGATCCCCACCCGGTCCGCCACCCGCTCGACTTCATCGATGAGGTGAGTGGAAAAAAACGTGGTGCGTCCGTGGTTGCGCGCCTGGCTGGCGATGAGATCGAGGAATTCCCGACGCGCCACCGGATCGAGGCCGGCCGTCGGTTCATCCAGGATCAGGAGCGCGGGCCGATGCGCGAGCGCGAGGGCGAGCGCCAGCTTCATCTGGGTGCCACCGGAAAGCTGGGCGAAGCGGCGCTTCGGCGGCACATCGAGTACGGCGAGCAGGCGATCGAATTCCGCGCTGTCCCACGTAGGATAGAATCCACCGACAAAACGTCCGAGAGCCCGCGCATTCATCCACGGATAACAATGCGGCTCCTGTGACACGTAGCCGATGCGTTGCTTGGTTCGGCGATCCACCCGGCGCACCGCCCGTCCGAGCAGTTCGATCTCGCCGCGATCCGGCGCAATGATCCCCATGAGCGCGCGGATGGTGGTGGTCTTCCCCGCGCCGTTGCGCCCGAGGAACGTGTAAATCTCACCCGCGCGCACCTCGAGGCTCACATCGTCCAGCGCCGTCACGCGCCCGAAACGCTTTTGCAGCGCATGCGTCCGCAGCACCACACCACGTTCGGCGGGCGGGATCTCGGCGGGAATTTCCAGGGACGATGCTGGGTCGGTCAAAACGCGCGGACCTTCACGGAAGATTCACGGAGTGGCGAATGGAAAAGTATCCGTTCGTCACACGGAATTCTTGTGACATGACTCTGACTCGATATTGCCACTGGCGTTCTCGCGGCTTCGGGGCGAAATCGGAAATCTCATGCGTGCCCTCCTGATCGCTGTCACTGCCTTCCTGGCTGGATTTTTCCCGGCCGCACGCGCGGACGGGTTTGACGAAAAAGCCGAAGCGGCACTTTTGAAACAGTTTGCCACCGAGGAATCGGATCTGACGACCCGGATCGCAAAGTTGCCCGACGCCGTGGGTTTATACGCGCAGCGAGGACATGTGCGGTTGTTTTTGGGCCGCTTCGACGACGCAATCGCGGACTATGAAAAGATGATCGCGCTCGATCCGGCCCAGGACGCGCCGAATTGGCAGCTCGGCATTGCCTACTACTTCGCCGGAAAATTCGCGAAGTCGGCGCGCCAATTTGAAAAATACCACGCTTACGACGGACGCGATCGCGAGAACGGCGTCTGGAAGTTTCTCGCCCAGGCGAAATTCGAGCCGATTGAAAAAGCGCAGCGAGAAATGCTCGTTTACACGCGTTTCGATCGCGAGCCGTTCCCGGCCCTGTATGAGATGTTCGCCGGGAAGAAGACGGTGGACGACGTTTTTGCCGAAATGAAAACCAAAGGGGTGGCAGACCAGCCGAGCGTGGCGTTCTTCGCGAACTACTATGGCGGACTACAATACGATCTGCTCGGCCAGCGGGATAAGGCGGGGGAACTCGTCCAGCGGGCGGTGAACGGAACGTGGACGCCGGATCAAGGGGCAACCCAGAGCTTTATGTGGCAGGTGGCGCGGGTGCACCTTGGGCAGATTCGCAAGCAGAACGCCGTGCCGTAGCCCAACCGTTGGGCGCGCCGAAAGGAACCGGACAAATCGAAGGTGGCGGCGCGTCAGTTGCTGAGTAGTTTCGCGATTCCGAAAAATTTCTTATCCACTTTCCCCCTCTTATGCGCCGATTTCCCCGAATTCTGGCTGCGCTGCTCCTGTTAATCGCCATTGGATCAAGCGCGCAGGCCACCCCTGTCATCAACGAACTGATGTATCACCCCGCGGGGATCCCCGAGAATCCCGCCGAGGAATGGATTGAGATTTACAATCCCGGCTCGCCCTCCCCAACCGATCTCTCGGGCTGGAAGTTGAGCAACGGCGTCGCATACACGATTCCGAACGGCACCAGTCTGGCGAGCGGTGGTTACCTCGTCATCGCGGCGGATGTGGCGGCCTTTCAAGCAGCTCACCCCCTTTTCTCGGGAAACGTCATCGGCGGATGGACCGGTCGACTGAGCGGGTCGGGCGAGCGCGTCGAACTATCTGATCAAAATGGGGTGACCGTCTCGGACGTGCGATTACTCCGACGAAGGCGACTGGGCGACACGAGTGCGCGGCGAACCGGATTTTGGGCATCGCGGCTGGAATTGGGAATCGCGAGCGGATGGAGGCGGCAGTTCGCTCGAGCTGCGCAATCCGGTTCTCGGCACGGGCAATGGCCAAAACTGGGGTGCCAGCACGGCGGACGGCGGCACGCCCGGAGCCGCCAATTCCCTGGCCAGCACGAACGTCGCGCCACTGATTAAAAACGTGAAACAACAGCCGGAGGTGCCGCGCTCGACGGACTCGATCGTGGTCTCGACAACTCTGGAAGATGAAGCGCCCGGCGCCACGGCGACGCTGCACTGGCGGGTGGACGGTGGCGCGAGTTTTGCCTCCCTCCCAATGACGGATACCGACGGCGATGGTGATATCGAAGCCACTATTCCCCCGCAAGCCAACCTCGCCATCATCGAGTGGTATATCGCAGCCACCGACGGAACGAATACGCGCACGTGGCCCGCCCCAGCACGCACCAGCGATCCGGGCGTTCAACCCGAGACCTATGGCCAGGAAACCAATGCGTTGGTGCAGATCGATAATTCCTACGACCCGAATGCCCTCTTTCAGGCGGCTGGAAGCCAGCCGATCTATCGACTGATCATGACGGCCGCGGAGAAGGCCGAGCTCTTGCAGATCCAGACGAACAATGGCGAGCGAAACTCTGATGCAGCGATGAACCTCACGTTCATCTCGCACGACGGAACCGGAGTGAAGGTGCGCCACCTGGCCGGAATTCGGAACCGGGGGACAGGTTCGCGCCTTGGGCCGCCGAATAACTATCATGTCTCGTTTCGCAATGATGACCCATGGGACGATCGCAGCTCCCTGCAATTGAACTGCCGTTATCCGCACTCGCAGGCGCTGGGAGCATTTTGTTTTGACCGCGCGGGGATCGCGCCCCAGGCCTCGGCGCCCGTGCGTGTCCGAGTCAATGGCCTGGACCTGGCAGAATCCAACCAGCGCATGTATGGCCGCTACGTGCGAAATGAGACCATGGGTGGAGAGTGGGCGAAGCGCCATTTCCCGAACGATCCCGACGGCAATGTCTACTTCCTCGACGACCACAAGCCCGGCCCGGTTGGTACGCCACCCGGCAATCTCGGCAGCGGAGAATTTCGCTACGAAGGGACGGAATCCCGCTTCCTACAGCGACACCTATTTCAAGAAGACGAACGAGGAATTCAACGACTACAGCGACCTCATCACCCTCACGGACAAGCTGACGAACACGTCGGATGCGGATTTTCCGGCGACGATCGAGCAATACCTCGACCTCGACCAGTGGCTCACCTTCATCGCCACCGACGCGTTGATCGGCAATCAGGAGGGCGGGTTGCAAAGCGGGCGGGCAGACGACGTGGGGTTGTATCGCGGGATGATCGATAAGCGATTCCGATTGGTTCCGCACGATTTCGATTCTGTCTTCGCTTTCGGCCTGAACACCCAGGATCCCGGCGGCGTGTCGACGGCCGCGGTTGGCGACCCCTACGTTCGCTCAATTTTCAGCTACGACGGGGAGGAACCGACCTACGGCACGAGCGGTGTGTCCGGCCTGCACCGTCTGTTCAGCCACCCGGAAATCGTGCCGCGCTATTACGCGAAGCTTCTCGAGCAAATGGACAAGTGGTTCAACCACGCGACGCTCGATCCGGCGATTGATCAATTGTTCGGCGGCTGGGTCGCGCCGACGGGCACCAACGTAAGCATCGCCTCGGCCAAGGCGTTCATTGAGACACGACGCACCAACGTACTGGCGCAGATCCAGCAAAACTTCTCGTTCACCGCCACCGGCAACGCCGCCGACGTAAACGGGATGAAGCAAACGACCGATGGTTCGGCGCTGTTGAGCGGCACCTTCAACGTCGCGAAGACCTACAGCATCACGGTCAATGGCACGCCCGCAACGATCTTTTATCGCACGGATGGCGCCGATGCAGCGGGCACGTGGAAGTTGGTTGCGGCACCCGGGTCGGGCTTTTTAAAACGCGGCGTCAATCACCTGACCGCGCGATTTTACGACGGCGTCAACGGAACGGGTAATGTGATCCAGGCCCTAACGCTGGATGTGTATTACTCCGGAGGCGCGCTATCCGGCGTCGCAGCCAACGGAGTGCCGCAGGTGGGATCGCTCGGATTGATCGCTCCGGCCAGCTACGTGCCAGGTGTCCCGGTAATGGTGCGCGTGGATTTGAAAAACCAGGACGGTGGATATGATCGTACGGTGTGGAACACGACGGCGACGCTGACCGCGACGAACGGAGTGACGCTGAATCCGAACACGGTAACCCTCTACAATGGCGTCGGAAGCGCGCTCGTTTCTGCAACTGGTGGAGGCTTGGGCAATTTCACGCTCACCGCGACGGCCAACGGCGTGAGCGATTCCAGGGCGCTGACCAGCCTCAACGGCGCCCCGCAAACGAGCGTGAGTGGCACGCTCGCCGGCGCCAATACGTGGAGTGGCGTGATCCATGTGACCGGCAATGTCACGGTGCCCGCGGGCGCCTCACTCACCATCGATCCCGGCACGCACGTGCTCGTCGACGGCACGGCTGGCGCCGGCGACACGGCAGGAAAGAGGATCACGATCAATGGCACACTCACCGCGCCGGGCACGCTCGCGGCGCCGATCAGTATCACCTCGTCCGACCCGAACGCGCGCTGGGGACAGTTCGTGATCAGCGGCGCGCAACCAGCGGCGCTCGATTTCTGCCTCATTTCCCACGCCGCGCATGCCCCGACGCGTCGGGCACACGAATAAAGGTCCGAGTCTTCAATATCACCGGCTCGGCGGTGACCCTGCGCGATTGTGTGATCGGCGAATCACCGGGCAAGGCGATGTTTACGAGTGGCACGACGGACATCACGATCCAGCGCTCGCTCATCACGCACCTGATCACCGGTCCGGAATTGCAGGATGGGACTTCGCTGCTTTGCGAGGACACCAACATCCAGGAAATCCTGCCGACCTATCGCGAAAGCAACGACCAGGTGCCCGACGACGAAGATTGCCTCTACATCCACAACGGGTCCGGTCGCAGCGTCATCGTGAGCCGCTGCGTCTTTGCCATGTGCGGCGACGACGTGATCGACAACCTTGCCGGCCCGATCAACGTGCAGGACTCGATCCTGCGCCAGGGCTGGGACAAGGGCATCAGCCTGCTCAACAACGACCTCACAATTCTCGCGCACGCAGATCATCGACTGCGACAAGGGGATTGCCTTGAAAAGCAGCGCCGCCACGACGCGGACCGTCACCGCGGATCACATCACCATCTCCTCCGAGGAACACGATTCGACAGCCGCGCCCTGGGGCTACCCAATCGCACCGGGCGGCGGGGGCGATCCGGACGCGCCGGCGACGGGTATCTGGACGCAGAACAAAGCCGGGCAGAGCAATCCCGACGCGGTGCTGCATCTACGAGATCACCAACTCGATCCTCGAGGCGAAAATCCCGATCAAGGTGGACTCGCCGTATGCGGCCGGGAACACGACGGCTGCTCTACACCTGCACGCATGATACGGACACCGCGGCGCGTCGGCATGGCCCGGCAACGGCAACCTCGAAGCACTCCGCTTTTCGTCGATGGGACGAAACAAGGATTTCCATTTGCAGACGACATTCGCCGTGCAAAAACACCGGTGATCCCGCCTTCCCGCTCGATACCGACGGTTCGCGAACAGACATGGGCGCTCTGCCCTTCGGTGGAAGCGGCGGCATCGGAACACCGACCAATATTCAGTGGTCGCTCGCAAACAGCCCGTATCACATCACGACCGACGTCACCATTGCGACGGGCACCATGCTGACGATCGAACCCGGCGTGACCGTTCTGGTGGATGAGAACAAACACATCCTCGTCAACGGCAAGGTGAACATTGTCGGCACGGCGGATCGTCACATCACGATGCGAGGAGTGCCCGGCCTGCCCTTGAAAGCGGATCCCGCCGATGCCGGCCTGCCACTCACGTCGCCGAAATGGGGCGGCCTGTGGATCGAGAATTCCAACGACCCGAACAACATCATTTCCTACGTCGATTTTGTGGATGCGCAGGACATGCTCTCCGGCAGCAGAGGGACGAGCCGCGGCTGCATCGAGGCGAAGAATTCGCAGCTGGTGATCGATCACTGCACCTTTCGCGGCACGCACTTGCACATGATCTACGGCGATTTCTCGTCGCTCACGATCCAGTATTGCACTTTTCCCGACATGTTCGCCGCGGGGGAAGTCCCAGGCACGCTCGATAATGTCTCCGAGCACGTTAAGATGATTAACAAGTTTCCGCCGGGCGGGCATTGCATCCTGTTCCGAAACACCTTCGGCGGGAACAAAGGGCATAACGACGTGGTTGATATCGATAGCGGCGTGTTGCCCAATCCAATCCTGCAGGCACGCGAAAACATCTTCCACGGGCAGACGGGCGATGAAGATCTGGATCTGGGCGGCGACGCCTTCCTCGATGGCAATGTCTTCAGTCACGGCACCAAAGATCAGTGGAACACCCCCGGCGGCTACGCCAGCGCCTTCACCACGGGCGACGCCGGAGGTGGCACCACCATCGTGGCGTCACGCAATATTTTTTGGGATATGGATCACGCCACAGCGATCAAGAGCGGGACGGGCTCGATCTTCGAGTACAACACCGCCTTCGATTTGCACGCCACCTACTCAGATCCTCAAGGCCGGCCGCAACGCGCATCCGTGATCACCTTCGTCGTGCCGGAGGAAGGCACGACGCCGGGGGATGGCGCCTATCTCGGGAACAACATCTTCTGGAGGCTGCCCGTCATCCTCGGCCAGCCGGACGTCGGCACCGGTGGGAACGGCACGTTCAATACGAAATTGCAGGCGGACGACAATGACCTCGATCCGCAGATTCCCCAGACCGTCGGCGCCAACCATCCCGATGGCTTTTTCAGCCTCGGAGTGAACAATTTTTATGGCGATCCGCTGATGATCGATCCCGACAATGGTGACTTTCGCCTCGCCGCCAACTCGCCGGCTCGTGGGGTGAATGTCTTCGGGAAAGACCTGGGCGCGCTCGTTCCGGGCGGCGTGTGGATTACCGGTGAACCCATGGCGCAGACACCTTCGACCTCCGCAACCCTGACCGTCGGAGGGCCAGGCATCTTTTATTATAAATGGAAGCTCGATGCCGGCTCATGGAGCGCAGCCATCGCTATCGATCCGGCGAATCCCTTGCATTTCCCTCGAACAGCGCCGACCAAGCGCACCGCCCAGCTCGCTTTGACGAATCTCGCCAATGGATCTCACACCGTCTCCGTGATCGGTCAGGACTTCGCCGGCGTGTGGCAGGAGGAGGCCGACGCGACGGTCTCGAAGACGTGGACCGTGAACACGGCGCTGCAATTAGTGCAGATCAACGAAGTACTCGCGGACAGCGCCACGTTGCCGGACACGATCGAACTCGTGAACAACGGGGCCGGCGCGGTGGACGTCGGCGGGTGGACCCTGAGCGACGATCCGCTGGCTCCGGCCAAATACGTGATTCCGGCTGGCACCACGATTCCTGGCGGCGGCTTTCACACAATCCCCGCGACGACCAGCGGTATCGCGCTCGATCGTAATGGCGACGCCGTCTATCTCCACCACGGTGCGGCGCTCGTGGACTCGGTCGCTTTCGGAAATCAGATCGCCGATTTGACGATCGGACGAATCGGGCACGAGGGCGAATGGACGCTTTGCACTCCGACACTTGGCGCCGCAAACACCGCCGTGCGCCTGGGCGACCCGTCCACGGTGCGGATCAACGAATGGTTCACCAGCGGAAATGCACGCTACACGTCCGACTGGGTTGAACTGGCCAATCCCAGCGCGCTCCCGGTGGATCTCGCCGGCCTGCGCATCAGCGACAACCGGGTTGGCAACCCGCAGGCGCATGTCTTCGCGCCGCTGACGTTCATCGACGCGGATGGATTCGCCCGCTTCATCGCCGACGGCATGCCCGCGCAGGGACCGTCGCACCTTAACTTCTCCTTCGATGCGCAGCAGGAAAGTATCGCGCTCCTCGACGCGAACGGCGCGCAGTTCGATATCGTCCTTTTTTACGCGCAGACCACCGACTACTCGCAAGGCCGCGACGCGAACGGCAACTACGTTTTCTACGAGCTGCCGACCCGCGGGTTCACGAATGGCACGGGCGACCCGGGCTACGCCAATGCCCTCGCGCTGCTCCATGGATTGCGCGTCACGGAGATCATGTTTAATCCAGTCGGCGGCAGTGAATATGAATACGTCGAGCTGCGCAATGTCGGCCCCACGCCGTTCGAGATGCAGGGCGTGGAGATCAGCAACGGGATCAACTTCATCTTTGGCCAGCAGGTTTTGAATCCCGGTGAAGAGATCCTGGTGGTGAAGAATCTGTCGCTCTTCCGCGCCCGCTACGGCAGCGGCCCCACGGTCGCCGGCACCTTTACCGGCAGTCTCGACAATGCCGGCGAAAAACTCGAATTGCGGCTCCCGCCGCCCTTCGACGCCAACGTCCTCAATTTCGCCTACAATAACAATTGGTTCGCCTCCGCGGACGGCGGCGGCCACTCGCTCGTCGTCGCGAATCCGCTCCTGGCCGCCGGGCTCTGGGGTGACCGTGACACCTGGATGGCCAGCACCGGGCTGGGCGGCAATCCGGGCGGCGCCGCCCTTCGCACAGATACCTTTAGCGGCTGGAGCGCATCGATGGGCGTCAATGATCCTCTGGACGATGGCGACAAGGATGGCGTCGTCGGGATCATCGAATTCGGGCTCGGTATGAATCCCAACGATCCCAACAATCTCGATGGCGCCGCGGGCGTGCTCAGCTATTTGGTCAATGCCAGCGGCCACGGCGAACTCCAGTTTCAAGTGCCGTCGAATCCCGCCGCCGTGCAAGTTCACGGATGGGAGCAGGTGGACTACGCGGTCCAGGCGCGCGATCTGGACGGGAGTTGGGAGACCATCGCCACCAAGTCGCTCACCACCCCGTGGGCTGGCACCGGGTCAATAACGATCGGCGCGCCGCTCGGCGGCAAAGTCCCCATTACTGTGACTGATCCCGGCGCCGTCGACGCCCCGCGTTTGATGCGGCTGCAAGTCATCTTCGTCCCATAGAGCCTTCGCGGCAGCGGCGCTTCTCCAAGCTCTGCCTACAGCGAATTGGCACGGCGGATCCCGCCGAACACAGCCATTTCCTGCATCTTGAGGAAGCATTCCACGTCCTCGAAGCCTGCGGCCCGCATCCAATCGAACTGCACTTCCAAGGGGGCCAACGTCGAGGAAGCCTGCCGCGTGCGTTCATAGTATTTCCGCGCGACCTCGGCCCGCGACTGGCCGGGAGCGCCTTCGAGAATGTCGCCGAAGATGGCTTCGATCAGACAATCGTCGGACAAGGATTCCGACCAGCGCGTCGCGGACGCCACGTGTTCGATGATCAAAAAAATCCCGCCCGGCCGGAGCAGACCATGAACCTCACGAAACAATCGCTGGCGTTCATCGGCCAGCGCCCGTTGCAGGCCAAAGGCGGTCACCACCGCATCAAACGGTTCCTCCGGCTTGAGCACCTCGATCCAACCTGGCGTCAGGTAGTCGGCCGTGACAAAGCTGGTTCGTTTCCCTCGCGCCGGAATCGGCGTCGCGCGACCTCGAGCAAGTCCGCGGATTCCTCGACCAGAACACCGTGGATGGTGGAGAACTCATTGAAGATCGCGGCCGAGATCGTGGCGTCGCCGCAGGCCAGATCGAGAAATTTGCGGTGCGGTTCGCTGGTCGCCGCAATCAGGTGCACGATGGCGTCGATCTGCTCGATCGTGACCGGCACCGCGCCTCGCATTCGCTCGAGAAAGCGCTGGACGAGATGTGGATTTCGAAACGAGTCGGGCGGCGTGGGATCAGGCATGAGTTGGCAAAGCACAGCGCCGCAACTGGGCGTTCAGGCTCAAAACGCAGGAAGGGCAGGGTGTCAAACCCTGCCCTTCGCGCAACTGTAGGTTGATGGGACGCGGCTTAGCCTTCCATGGGGCCCTTCGTTCCGCCCGTCAGCTCTTCAGCCATGTGAACGGGTTTATATCCGCCAATGGCCTTGAAATAGAGGAAGATCAGCAGATAGATGAGCGCCATCGCCGCGGGAATGTAGGCGTCCGCCTTCAACGTTTCGCGATCGCCGACAATGCTGGCTTTGGCGACCGCCTCCTGCGCGGGAGTCTTCTGTTTCCGCCTTCTGCGCCTCGGAGAGCTTGGTGCCGTCGAGGGCGGTGACTTCCTTCAAGAAGAGGAACTTGCTGGGCGTCTCGGCCTTGAATTCCGCATAGGCTTCCGGCGCAGTGGCCTGGAGGTGCTCGGTGCTGAAACGATCCTTCGCATAGCCCAGGCCGGGTCCGCCGAGCAGCCCCGCCGACATCATTCCGATGCCACCCATGATCGACATGGCGATGGCACCCGTGCGTGGGAAACGGTCCCCGACGACGGCGAGCATGGTGGGCCAAAAGAATGTTTTTCCCAGTGCATAAACAGCCAGCGCCGCCAGCGCTCCGACGAAGGTTTCGATACCACTGACAAGCCGCAGGCCGATGGTCGCAAGGACGGAACAGATGAAGAGCAGGCCGACCGGCGAGACCTTCAGGCTTCTTTCGATAAATTGAGCGCAGAAGCGCAGCGAGAACATCAGCAGCGAGGTGAACACGAAGAGCACCTTGCCTTCCCCTGAGGTCAGGATGTTGCCCGTGATATTTTGAATCCAGCCGTCCGTCCCGAGCTCGACCGCGCCGACCAGGGCGTGGGTGGCGAAGAGGACGAACAAGAGAAATGCTCCGATCGAGAAGTTGGTCTTGAACGCAACGACCAGCAGGAGAACCAGCGCGACTCCCCATGAGAAATATTCCCAAGATGCGGAGGCAAAAAACTCGCTGCCGGTGAAAAAAGCGAGCACGCCGCCGAGTTGATCCTTAAAGAACAGACCAACGAGGCCGCAAGCCACCAGAGCGCCCAGGATGCCGACCTGTTGAAGCATTTCTCCAACGGAGAGTCCTTTCGCTGCCGCTTCCGATTTAGGAAAGTCCTGCCCGAGGAAAGCGATCCCGTAAAGGATCGTGGGCACGAGGAAGATGCCGAGCTGGATTTTCCAGCCGACCCCCATTCCATCACCGAGAATCCAGCCGACCAAACCGCCGACAACGAGACCAGCGGGCCAGCTCGCGTGCAGGATGTTCAAGTAGTGGGTCCGATTCTTGGGAAAGAGGGTCGAGACGAGCGGATTGGCCACGGCTTCGAGCGTGCCGTTGGCCAGTGCGAAAATGAAGGTGCCGATATAGAGGAACATGTAGGCCGTTCCCTGCGCCTGCCCCTTGGTCGCACCAAAGGTGATGACGGCCGAGAGCACATGGAAGAGGAATGCCGCCACCACGAGCTTGCCGTAACCAATTTTGTCCACGATGACGCCGCCGATGATGATGCCGAAGCAGAACCCCGTGAACCCCGCGCCGCCGATCGCTCCGAGTTGCGCTCCGGTGAAGCCGAAGTCGGCGGCCCAGTTGGCCAGGATGCCGCCGCGGATGCCGAAGCCGATACCGGCGGCGAGAATAGCCAGGAATCCGGCCCAGAGGAGCCGGGCGGCGTTAGGTGCGATACCTTCTGTCTTTGCTGACATGATGATGGATTAGGGTTGGGTTGGTTTGTGTTTAGGGGTTCGGGGACAGGGGAAAGAGGAGGCTGCTAAAGCGTGAATTTCGGCAGATAGACAAGGCGGCCGCCTTTGAGCGCGGACTCATGCGCGCAGAGGCCGACGCAGGTCCAATTGGCTGATTGCCGGGCATTCGGGAAGGGGTCGCGATCGTTGGTCAACGCATCGACGATCTCGTGCACGAGGTGCGGATGACTTCCGCCATGGCCGCCGCCCTGCACAAAACTCAGGTGTGATTTTTTGCCTTTGCCAATTTCGTAAACGCCCTTCGTCGTAAAAGGCTGAATCGGTTTGGGCAGGCGCTTGGCAAAGTCGGGCACCTTGATCTTTTTCGGAATCTTCGGCTCCGGTTGTTTCGCGGTGTGGAGGACGTGGTCTTCGCCTTCGACCAGCGTCCATTCGAAACTCTTCTTCGACCCATAGACGTCGATCGATTCGCGATACTGCCGCGCGGTATCGAAGAGCGATCGGATGATGCGGGCGCTGAGATCGGAATCCTTGAGCTTGATATGCGCAGTCTCGACCGCAAACGGACTTCCGTATTTCGACTTCAATTCCTCGCGAATCGTTCCCGAGCCAAAGCAGGACACGTATTCCGCGCTCGCTTTGGTCAAGGCCAGCATCGGTCCGACGCAGTGCGTGGCATACCACATCGGCGGCAGGCCCGGCCAATAATTCGGCCATCCATCCATGTCCTGCTGATGGCTCGCCTGGAGAAACTGCAGTTTTCCGAGGTCGCCCTTTTTGTACATCTCCTCGATGAACAGATACTCGCGCGCATAGACCACGGTTTCGGCCATCATGTATTTGAGACCGGTCTTCGCGCAGAGCTCGACGATCGTCTTGCACTCGTCCATCGAGGTGGCCATGGGCACCGTGCAGCAGACGTGCTTGCCGGCCTTCAACGCGGCGATGGTCTGCCAGCCATGATCCGGGATGGGCGAATTGATGTGAACGAGATCGATCTTCGGATCCTTGAGCATCGATTTGAAATCCGTGAACCGCGCGTCGATCCCGTAGGCGTTGCCCACGGCGTTCAGTTTCGATTCGGTCCGTTGGCAAATCCCATACATTTCCGCATCGGGATGCCGTTGGTAGATGGGGATGAATTCAGCGCCGAAGCCGAGCCCGACGATGGCGACGTTGATCTTTTTTTGCTGGGGCATGAAAACGTGAGGAGAAAGCGTCTGCCCCGCTCCGGGACAAAGCGGGCGCCATAGCAGCTACCGCTTGAAATGCTGTCAACGTCGAATTCGCCACCGGCGAAAGTCGCGTGAATGATTGACCGAGCCCCGGCCAGACCATCGTCCTTCCCTTGCTCCAGACCCCCTACTCGAGGAGCGCGATCGTGTGCTTCACGATCTCTGAAAACCCGCGCGGGTCGAGACTGGCGCCGCCCACCAAGGCCCCATCGATGTCCGGCTGCGACATCAATTCCCGCGTGTTTCCGGGTTTCACGCTGCCGCCGTATTGAATCCGAACTTTGGCTGCCGTTGCTTTGTCCGTCAGTTCGGCCAACACCTGGCGAATGTACGCGTGCGCATCCTGCGCCTGCTCCGGAGTGGCGGTGCGTCCCGTGCCGATGGCCCAAACCGGTTCGTAGGCAATGACGATATCGTCGAGATGCTTCGCCGTGACCGCTTCGAGGCTGCCGCGCAGTTGCGTGTCCAGAACGGCTTCCACCTGCCCCGCGTCGCGCTGTTCGAGCGTTTCGCCCACGCAGACGATCGGGCGCAGAGTCGCTTCCAGCGCCGCTTTGACTTTTTTGTTCACGATCGCATCGGTCTCCCCAAAGAGCGTGCGCCGTTCGCTGTGGCCGAGCACGACGTAGCGGACAAAAAGATCGCGCAACATGCCGGCCGAGATTTCGCCGGTGAACGCGCCCGATTTTTCCCAGTGCATGTTCTGCGCGCCGAGCTTGACGTTCGATTCGTCGCTCAACCACTCGCTCATTTTGGCGAGCGCGGTGAACGGCGGCACCAGCACGACTTCCACGCTCTGCTCTTCGGCAATTTCCAAAGCGAGGGTCTCGACGAAGGACTTCGCCTCCTCGAGCGTCTTGTTCATTTTCCAGTTGGCGGCAATAATCGGTTTGCGCATCGGAATGATTTTCTATTTGTCGTTGAGAGCGGCGACGCCGGGAAGCGTTTTGCCTTCCAGCAGTTCAAGCGAGGCACCTCCCCCGGTGGAAATGAAACTCACCTTGTCGGCGTAGCCCGCTTTCTTCACCGCTTTCACGCTGTCACCTCCGCCGATGATGCTCTGGCATCCGGCATTGGCGGCGATGGCCTCGGCAATCGCGAACGTTCCTTTGGCGCAATCCGCAATTTCAAACACCCCCATCGGTCCATTCCAAACAATGGTTTTTGCGCCCGCAATTTCCGTCGCAAAAAGTTCGACGGTTTTCGGACCAATATCGACCCCTTCCCAGCCGTCCGGAATCCCCTCCCCCGCATCCGTGATCTTGCCGGGCGAAATGGTCTTCGCATCAAAATCGAGCTTCTCGGTGATGAGATTGTCCACGGGAAGCAGCAGCTTCACGCCGCGTGCTTTCGCCTTTGCCACCGCCGACCGCGCCAAATCCGCCTTGTCGCGTTCGCACAGCGAATCTCCAACGCTTTTTCCATCTGCGAAGGCAAAGGTGTAAGCCATGCCGCCCCCGATCAAAATGGCGTCGGCCTTGTCCAGCAGCCGATCGATGACCTTGATTTTGTCGGACACTTTGGCCCCGCCGAGGATCACCACGAATGGCCGCGCCGGATTTTCCAATTCGTCATGCAGAAACGTGAGTTCCTTCTGCATGAGCAAACCCGCCGCTGCTTTTGACATCAGCCGCGCCACGCCTTCGGTGCTGGCATGCGCGCGATGCGCGGCGCCAAACGCGTCATTCACATACACATCTCCGAGCGCGGCGAGCGACTTGGCGAAACCCGGATCGTTCGCCTCTTCCTCGGCATGAAAACGGACATTCTCGAGCAGCGTCACATCGCCCGGATGCATCGCAGCGATGATCTTCTCCGGCACCTCGCCGATGACATCATGCGAAAAAGCGACCGGATGATTGATCAGCGTGTGCAAATGATCGCCCACCAGGCGCAGCGAATACTTGGGATTCGGCTTGCCCTTCGGCCGTCCAAAGTGCGCCATCAATATCACTTTCGCACCTTTCTCCCGGAGGAGATTGATTGTCGGCAGCGATTCCTTGATCCGCGTGTCGTCGGTGATGACCGCCACACCGTCGCGGTCTTCGACCGGCACATTAAAATCCACCCGCACAAGCACGCGCTTACCGGACACATCGAGATCGCTGACTGAAAGTTTGGCCATGAAAGATTGAAAAATCGGGAGCGGATAAAGAGCCCACCCCGCCGAAATGACAAGCCCTTTGCTGCCAGTATCTCCGCGACGTGCCTTGGGTAGGGTAGGCATCTTGCCTGCCGGTTCGGGCATCTTGCCTGAACCATCCGGAACTTTCAGTGGCGTCGTCTTCGAATCCCGCGTCCATGGGCATTCGGTGGGCGCCAGGCGGGACGCCCGGCGCGGCAGGCAAGATGCCTACCCTACCCAAGGCACGTCCGATTCGCAGTCACAGCTCATCGCGCTCTTGCATCTTCCCATTTCCCCTCCGATCGCCGTGTCGAAGAGCGATCTCGACCCGAAACTCGTTGAGACCCGACGAGGTATGAACGCGCAAGTCGCACATTGAAAGAACGCTAACTCCCGAAGTCCACCTTGGCGTAGAGGTCTGCCATGGACAGCGTGCAGCCGATCGATTCGAGTGTGATCGTCTCGCCTGGGTCGGTGAAATCGGAGGATTCCCAGCCGCCGTTCCGTGAGCGCCGGAAGAGCCGCGCTGAAAGGCGCTCCTGATCGATCACGAGATACTCGACAAACGAGTCGATGAGCCGGTAGAGCGCAAATTTGTCGCCCAGATCATAGGCCGCGGTGCCGGGCGAAAGCACTTCGCAGATGAAGGACGGATTCAGGTAGCCGTCGCGAACGCGATCGTGAAATGCCACCGGGCCGCACAGCGCGGATGCGTCCGGATAGCGGAAGACATTGGCCCGTTCGATGCGCACCTTCATGTCGGAGCTAAAGACCCGGCACGGACGATCCACCACTTGATTACCAATGAGCCGCGTAACATTCAGCGCGATAGTATCGTGGTCCGCCGTCACAGACTCTCTCGTGACGATCGTGCCATTGAAGTATTCGCTCTTTGTTTCCGCCGCGCGCTCGCGCTCGAGATACTCCTCCGCGGAGACGAACTCACAGGGGTGGGCCAGAGCTGACATGTGATGGACCCTTTAGCGCGCCCTGCAACCGACTGCAAGACGGCGGCGACAACTCAAGTGCGCCTCGCGATGCTGCATGAGGCGACGGCACTCATTCTCAATCTTCCATTTCCGCGCGGACAATGTCGGAAAGCTGTTTGGCGGTGGGCAGTTTCCCTTTCAGTTCGCCGGGCAGTTTCGACTGCAACGCGTAGGCGGCGACGCCGATAGGGTTGCCGTCCTCCAATTTGGCCACAGCCTGTGGCCAATTTCCGCCTTGCTCCCATGGTGCACCAGGCCGATGCAGAAGTGTCGCTGGGGCGTCTTCGACTTTCAATTTGGCCACAACTTGTGGCCGAATTTCCGCGCCTTTTACCCCTTTGGCCGATTTGGCGACCGGTTGCCGCCATACGGCCTCGTCGCTGTAAGCGAGATAGAAACGTTTCATGTCCCGCACATTTCGAGGGGAAAATCCGCGCATAGAAGGAAAGGCTCGCCGCAGTTCCTCAGCGACCAACTCAACCACGGATTCGCCCCAGCCGAGTGCCTTCTGTTTCTCCACAATCCCACGCCCGATGTCCCAATACAGGAAGATCATTTCGTGATTGGTCCTCCGTGCCGCGGAGAGTCGGGAGGTGGCAACACGTTCCTTTAGTTCCTCGACGAACCGCCGGTAGTCGGTGGTGATGGCCAGTGTGGTATGCGCGGGCGATTTCATCGGCCGAGTCGCTCACCGAAGGCGATCCGCGTGAGTATTAAGAGGGATGCATGCGTTGACGAGGAGACGGACGAGTTCTTGGGCGGTGGCGTTCGCGAGTTTGAACGCGCGCACGATATTGGCCGAGGTTCCAGTCTGCAACTCAGCCGGCCAGCCACCGCAGAGGCACAGTCGTCGCGTTACGCCCGCCTGGTGAAATCTGGCGCGGTGCCGCCCAGGGAATGTGACGTCATCGCCGCGCGCCATTGCAGCGGGATCGCGCGTTGCGTAGTAGTCTGCTGCGATGCCTTTCACTCTCGCCTCGAATTACCAGCCGCGCGGGGATCAGGCGCAGGCGATTGCGAAGCTTGTCCAAATCCATCGTCGCCGGCAATCGGCATCAGACGCTGCTCGGGGTCACCGGTTCGGGGAAAACCTTCACCGCGGCCAATGTGATGCGCGAAATCGACCGGCCGACGCTGGTCATTTCCCACAACAAAACACTCGCCGCGCAGCTCTATTCGGAATTCCGCGCCTTCTTTCCCGACAACGCGGTCGAGTATTTCGTCTCGTACTTCGATTACTACCAACCCGAGGCTTACATTCCGCGGACGGATACCTACATCGAGAAGGATTCCATCGATCAATGAGGAGATCGAGCGCCTCCGGCTTTCGACGACGTCGTCCCTTCTCTCCCGGCGCGACGTGATGGTGGTGGCCAGCGTATCGTGCATCTACGGTTTGGGTTCGCCGGAGGATTACATGAACATGCTGCTGACCTTGAAGGTCGGACAGCAAATCACCCGCGAGGCCGCCCTCTCAAAGCTGGTGGATATGCTTTATGAAAGGAATGATGTGGCCTTCGGGCGCGGACGGTTTCGCGTGCGCGGCGACGTGGTCGAGGTGCATCCGGCGAACCTGGATGAGGAGGCGATCCGGGTGGAGTTTTTCGGGGACGAAATCGACCGCATCTCGCACATCGATCCACTGACCGGTCACACGAACAATCAGGTGACCATGATAACGCTCTATCCCGCGAAGCAGTTCGTGACGCCGCACGACAAGATGCTGAAAGCGATGCGGACCATCCGCGAGGAACTGGATGCGCGGATCATCGAATTCGAGCGCGACGGGAAATTGCTCGAAGCGCAGCGGATCAAGATGCGGACGGAATACGATCTCGAGATGATGCAGGAGATGGGGTTTTGCAGCGGGATCGAGAATTATTCACGCCACCTCAGCGGCCGCCCGCCGGGTTCGCGTCCCTTCACGTTGCTCGACTTTTTCCCGCGCGATTTCCTGCTGGTGATCGATGAATCGCACGCGACGATCCCGCAGATCGGCGGCATGTATGAAGGGGATCGCTCGCGCAAACAAACGCTGGTCGATTATGGATTCCGCCTCCCGAGCGCGATGGACAATCGCCCGCTGCAGTTTAAGGAATTCATGCAGATGGCCGGGCAAACCATTTACGTGAGCGCGACGCCTGCGGAGTTCGAAATCAAGAATTCGATTGTCGGAAACACAAACTACATCCCACACACCCGCACACAGATCGGCGTGGATGAACCGGTCCCGGCCGTGGTGGCGGGAGAACAAACCGGTGTGCGCACTGAACGGACCCTGGTCCGCACCAGCGGCGCCGCGCAATCCGTCGATGCGTTCGAAGTCCGGAAACCCGGCGCGCCGCTCATCGTCGAGCAGATCATCCGTCCAACGGGCTTGCTCGATCCGCAAATCACCGTCCGGCCGCTTCGCACGCAAATCGACGAAACCCTCGAACTCTGCCGCCAGCGCGTGGAGAAAAACGAACGCGTCCTGATTACCACGCTGACGAAACGAACGGCCGAAGATCTGAGCGATTACCTGCGCGATGTCGGCCTCAAGGTTCGCTACCTTCACAGCGATATCGACACGATCGAACGCGTCGAAATCCTGCGCGCTCTCCGCGCCGCCGAGTTCGACATTCTCGTTGGCATCAATCTTCTGCGCGAAGGTCTCGACCTTCCTGAAGTCTCGCTCGTCTGCATCCTCGATGCGGACAAGGAAGGTTACCTGCGCTCGCAAACATCGCTCATCCAGACCGCCGGCCGCGCTGCCCGTCACGTGAATGGCGAAGTTTATCTCTTCGCAGATACCGTCACCCGGAGCATGGAGGCGCTCATGGGCATCACTGAATATCGCCGGGCCAAACAGATTGAATACAACGAAGCGAATGGCATCACGCCGCGCAGCGTCCAGCGCGCCGTGCAGGAAAGCCTGCACACCATTTTGAAAGGCCGCGCCGTCGAATCCGCGATGGTCGGCGAGGGCGGTCCCAGCCTCGATCTGACCGATCTCCTCCGCGAACTCGAAGAAGAGATGCTCTCTGCGTCAGCGAATATGCAGTTCGAGAAAGCCGCCCTGTTGCGCGATCAGATCGCCGAACTCAAAGCCGGCACTGGCCTCGACAAAATCGAGCCCAAACGCCGGCCGGTGGATTATCGAACCCTGAAAAAGAAATCGCCGCGCCGTACCAAAGCGCGGGCGTGATGGGCGGATTGGTAGCGTGATAGGACATCGCGAGCCCTTTCACCAAATGACAACCATCACCCGCCCATCCAAAGGAACTGAATCAAACCGCTGTCCGCCGGCCGAATGTGCCGGCCCGGCCCCACAAAAATATCTGAGGACGATCAACTCCTTCACTCCGGTGGTAATGTTGGTTGTTGCCGCCGGAATGCACGGCATCGCTGCGGAGCCTGACCGTTGGGAAAGCGGGCCTTATCTCCTCCTGGACAAATCACTGGTGGCCGAGGTGGACGAAGTGCAGCGGTTTGTCCACTCACCGTCGCGGCTGCCCGACCCCGTGGTGACCGCATTCGAGGACGGAAACCAACAGCCATATGTCTCGGTGGTGCGGGACCCGGTCACCGGGATATTTCGCATGTGGTATAATGTCGTCCGTCCGCACGGGCGCGGGATTGCTTACATGGAATCGCAGGATGGAATTCATTGGTTGCGCCCGGCCCGGATTTTGAAGGAACCGGACGCCATTGGGGTCGGGGTCAGCGTGATCGACGAGGGTCCGCAATTCCACGACCAAACCCGCCGGTTTAAGCTTGGTTGGTGGGAGGGAGGTGGTTTGCGTGTGGCCGTCTCTCCCGACGGACTGGATTGGACCCCGCTGACCACGACGCCCGTGGTGGCGGCGAATCACGACATTCTCGGCCTGTATTGGGATCCAATCCGAATGCGGTATTTGGCCCCGCTCTCAGTGGTTCAGGACAATGGGCCGTGGAAGGGGCTGCGAATCCCACATCAAAGCGTGAGTACAAATCTTCAGGATTGGAAAACTCCGTGGCCCATCGTTACTCCCGATCCAACGGCAGAGATCGAACGTGGCGAAACGCAGTTCTACGGATTGAGCGGAATCGTGACGCGAGGACGCGTGTTGGTGGCGATGGTCAAGGTGCTGCGCGACGATCTGAATTGCGAGCCCGGGCGAACGGCGAAGGAACTCCACGATGCAAACCGCCCGTTCGCAGGAATCGGATACACCGTGTTGGCATGGAGTTTGGATGGGGAACATTGGGAACGCGAGACGCAGCCATTCCTGGATCGGAACCCGCAAAGCGGAACCTGGGACCGCGCCATGACCTGGATCGACGCACAAATGGTGGTCGGGGATTTCACCTATTTTTATTACGGCGGTTATCGGTGGGGCCATAAGGCGGATGTGCTCACGGAGCGCCACCTGGGTTTTGCCCACATGCCGCGCGATCGTTACGTGGGCTATCGTGCCGGAGAGACCGTTGGATACTTGAGAACGCGACCCGGAATGGTGGGTGACTCAATCCAGATGACGGTCAACGCGGCTTTGGAGACTGACGGTGGCGAACTGCGCGCACGTGTCCTGGATGAGCAGGGAGCCGTGCTGCCGGGGTTCGACTGGAAGGATTGCCGACCGGTGCGCGGCGACCGCGTTGCCCATCCGATTGCCTGGGAGGGTGCCAACCGCACACTGCGCGGCAAGACCGTGAGCTTTGAGTTTCAAATCAAGCGCGGATCACTGTTCTCGTTTGATCTCAGCCCGTGAGTATCGGCGCTGTCCGAATGCGCCACACCACCGCCCGGACTTCCCGCAGACGTTCGCCTCGCCACTCAGGCCGGTCGGAGATCTGATGCATCAGGCGGGACGCCCGATGCGGCGGGCGAGACGCGCCACCCTACGCGCGCGCTGGACTGCCCTTGTAGTCAGCGGTCGCGGCGGTCAGCCCAGAACCGAGGCATCGCGGGCAGAGACGCGTCTCGGCGTTTTCGCGTTCCGTCTCCTCAGCGAGAAGGAAGAGCACGTGACATGGATCGTGCAGGCAATTGACGAAACGGTTCGTCGTTCGGCCCGTGTGTGCGCAACGACCGATCGCGACGAGCGCTTCCGGTTTCGGCACCGTCATCCGTTGATCGAACACGAAGCATTCACCCTCCCAATGCTCGTTCCCGAACTGTTCCTGATACGTCACGATGCCGCCGTGTAGTTGGTAAACATGGGTGAAACCTTTGCTCCGAAACAAAGCCGACGCCTTCTCGCAGCGAATGCCACCGGTGCAATACATCAAAACCTTTCGCTCTTTCAGGTCGGCCAGCTGGTCCACGTAAGCAGGCAGCTCCCGGAAATGTTCGATGTCGCAGGTGACGGCGTCGGCAAATTTGCCCACCGCGGACTCATAGCGATTGCGCACATCAACCACCACGACTTCGGGATCTTCCTCGATCGTTCGCTTCCATTCTGTGGGGCTGAGATGATTGTCCTGATCCGGCGTCAGCGTTATTCCGGCGCCAAGGGTCACAATCTCCGGACGCACTTTGACCACCAATTTGGGGAACGTGTCCGCGCAACCTGGACTCGTCTTTATTTCGATGTCCGAAAATCGCTCATCCGCGCGCAGGGCCGAGACATATTGGTCCACGGCAGCTTCCGGTCCGGCGAGCGTGCCATTGATTCCTTCGCTGGCAATCAGGATGCGTCCCTTCAAACCAAGCGCCGTGCACAGTTCGCGCTGCGCGGCCGCGAAGGCGGCAGGGTCGGCGATCGGGACGTAGCGGTAAAATAGGATGACGGGAAACGCGGCGCTCATGGCCTTCCGCAGGACATAGCAGTCATTACTCGCCGGCCTTCACCACCACCACCAAGGGCGTGAAGTCCTCGAAGCTCTTGATGATCACCGGATCGGCGTTGACGGCGCCGGTAAAGAAACGGTCCGTGCCTTTTCCGCCCTCAAAGCGGGCCGACTCTGCCACGCCAAAGAACGAACCGCCCAGGCTGTCGTCGCGCTGGCCAAGTTTGACTTTGATATCTGCGTTGGCCGCGCTGCCATCGATGGCGATCGCGTCGGCGGAGCGTCCGGCGATGATGGAAACCTTTCCGCCATCGACCTGCGCGATCGCTGCCACCACGTTGACGGCATTTCCGAGTTTGACGTCGAGATTGTGCCCGATCTTCATCGAACTCCCGTCAGTCTGCCAGACATCGCTGCCAGAGCCAGTCTTGATCGACAAGCTGCGCAGGATCGTGACCGGCGCGGCCATGCCGTAGTGAAACGCGTTATCTCCATTGCCGAGTTTCAACTTCACGCCTTTGTCCACCGTGCCGCTGTCAAAAGTGAAGGTGTCGTTCCCAGACCCGGTGGTCAGGCGCAGCTTTCCGTGAACGACGGAATTGGCCCCGAGTCCGAAGTCGTTGCTGCCTGACTTATCCTTGAACGTGGCTTTACCGTCGAAGCTGCCGGCCAGCAAGACGGCATCGTTTCCTTTGCCGCCCGCGTAACGCAGCTTCCCGCTCACATCGAGCCCAGCCGGACCCGTGGTCGTGATATTCACCGCCTGCGGAGTGGCGTGATTTTTAAAATCGAGATGGCCGCGGATGGTGATGACGCTTGTGGTATCGAAGATCCCGTTTTCAACATCCCGAAAATGGGTTTTGGCGCCAATGACCGAGCTCGCGCCGATGGCGAATTCGTCCACGCCTTTGTGTCCGTCGAAGGCGAGCTTTTTGCCGAGCGTAACGTTCGCGCCCAGCGTCAGAATTTGATCCGTGCTATCGCCTTTGAATTTCAGCGCACGTCCAATGCTGCTGCCGTCGCCGACTTCGAGCGACGTCGGTCCTTCGGCCTTGACCTTGAGCGAACCCGTGATGCCCCCGGACGCCAGATCGGTGGTCATGGTCGTGATCCCATCGAGTTCCGCTTTGATGTGTTTCACACCCTGGAATCTGCCGAGTGACAGCGCACCATCGAACACCTCGATCACGCCGCCACCCTGGATGACGTTCACTTCATCAGAGATCGCATCACCCGATATATTCAAAGTTCCGCCACCAAGCCTGGCGGTGAGGGCCGCCGGAGCGATCCGCGCCTCGAGGCGTTCGATCTCATGTCGGAATGGCATGGCGCCCCCGTTCGCGGCGCGACGCGACAGGTATGGGAGGGCGATCAGGGCGACGATGAAGCAGAGAGCGAGAGCAAGCATGAAGATGTTTGGTGAATTGCGCGGAGACGACTAAGGGGCGTTCCGGAGCGGAGCGAGCGCAAAGATTGTGTCGCGCGTAAAACGGCGCGATCAGTCCAGCACCTCTCCTTGCATCCGCGTTTGATTCCAATTCTCGGGGTCCAGAAAAATGGTTGCACCTTCGTGGACGAGCCGCGAGCGAAGAACACGAACCCACCTCCCGAACCCGAGATCCCGAGCGGAAACTTCTCAAATCATCAGGCGCGTGCTCGGCGACGGCGCGACAGGATCAGGCAGCCGGCCATTCCCAGCAGTGAAATGGACGCCGGTTCCGGCACGTTTTGGAGATACTCGACGGCGCCGTCCGAGAGAATCAGCGAACTATAGGCACCCACCGTGGCATCGGTGGTGGCAGTCGAATAGTGCTGCGCGATCTGGCTCGCATTGAGCGCCGCGCCATAGAACGCCACTTCATCAATCAACCCATTGAATGGATTTGAGGTTCCGTCATCGTAAGTGCCGACCGTGAAGAGCGGTGTGAACGGTCCAACATTGCTCACATAAGTACCGCTCGCGGCTGGATCGTTGGTATCGTCCGCGAGCATGCCATTGACGTAAAGCGAGGCGCTCGACCCGTTCCACACGGCGACGACATGACTCCAGGAATCGACATCGGCTGTGCCTCCCGTGAGATCAAATCCAAGCGTGCTCCCGATTCCGTTGTACATGCGAAAATTCCAGCCCGTGCCGGGCGAACGTTGAAAGAAGACCCAGCCTGAGCGGGGATCGCTCGAGATGCGATTGAAGACGGGCGCAGGACCCGGAGCATCCGTGATGAGCTGCGAAGGTCGCGCCCAGAACTCGATGGTGAAGGGCGAGGCGGCGGCTGGATTCAGCGCGTCATTGTAGGGGACTGAAGTGGAACTGAAGGTCCCGGAGGCGTAACCAGCCGCCAGGTCTCCAGGTGCCAAAAGCGGACCGGGCTCCGTGAACGTGACCCCGTCCGTATTCACTCCGTTTCCCGCCGAGCCCAGGCTACCGCTGTTGACGGAGATGGTTTGGGCCTGGGCGTTCAAAGTCATGAGGCCAGCCAAACAAACCAAGGCGAACGATGAGGTTTTCAAAACAGATGAGCAAAACGGAGCGCGATACATGGCACGATTTCCGCGAAACGCAGTCGCATTGCAACCGGTTTGCGCACGATGGCATGCCGAGATACCGCGCGCCGGGGGCGGAACGGAATCGGCCTTCAATCCATCAATTTGACGTTCTTCATAAACTCTCGGCGCCTCACGTTCAGGCTTGCCCGCTAAACGCTCGTGCCTTATGCGACCTTCGGCTTCCTCCCATGTTGCGGACCTCCTGCATTCTCGTGCTCAGCGTTTGCCTGGCAATTGTCGGCTGGCAGACTGGCCGCTGGCTGCGGGCGCACGTCGGAGACGAGACCAAATCAAAACCAGGCGTCGCGGCATATTCCGACGTGGCGACGCCGATTTCAGACCCACCCATTGGCGGATTACTCGGCGGGCGCATAGATCGGCTCCAGGCAAAGGTCAAAACAACCATCAGCGCGACCGAACGTGACGCGTCGCTGCTCGATTTCGTGGAAGCGCTCAAGCCCGGCGAATTCGCTCCCGCGATCGCGCTCATGATGCGGGACAACAATCAATCGCTGGGCCTCGCCGCGAGCGTGTTGGAATATTGGGTCGAGTGCGACCTACCCGCGGCGAAAAAATGGTTTTTTTCGATTCCAATGCCGAGCGCGAAGCCCTGCTCCCCGCATTTATTGATACGTGGTCTGCCGTCGAGCCGCGCGCGGCGTTGGACTGGCTCGAGGCGCTGACCGAGCCCGAAAAGTCGCGGCAAGTATTAAGGGTGCAATGGTCGCTCACACAGAATGTCGGACCCCACGAGCCCGACCGCGTCCTCGCACTCGTCGAATCGGCCCGGCCCGCATCGACCACCGAGTCCTTCACCTTTAGCACCAACGTGACGACTCCTCTGGGCGGGCTCTTCGCAGCTCTCGTGGAAAAGGGTCCCGCCGCCGCTGCCGCACGTGCCCTCGCGTTGCCGAGCGGGGGTCAGCGCTCGGACGCTGCCGCCGGAGTCGCCACCGCGTGGGCCCGGCGGGATCCGGCAGCCGCGCGCGCTTGGGCGGAGAGTATCACAGATGCTCAGCTCGCCGCCCGGGTGATGTCAGCGTGCGCGATGGGAATGGCAGCGACCGATCCGCATGGTGCGGCAGACTGGGTGGCGGAAATGCCGGCAACGGCGCTGAATCGCAAGGCCATGGAGTTTATCATTCGGGAGTGGAGTGACGCGGATCCGAGGGGCACACTCGCCTGGCTGGACGGGATCGGAGACGAATCCGTCCAGTCCGACTTCCTTGGTCTGACCCTCGCGGCGCTCGCCAAATCAGATCCCGAACTTGCGATGGCGACGGCCATGGATTGGCTCCAGCAGGGAGATGGGAATGGGAGGCTATCGGATACGAGTTGGCTCGGCTCCCAGTATGCGCGCACCAAAGGCCCTCAATCAGCGAGGAAAGCCGCCGCCGCGATCCCGGATTTCGAGCAGAATTGGAACTTCCGGAGCCTTTTCCAAAGCTTGTTGGGAGGCGCTTTCGCATCCGACCGCGCGGGAACGCTGGACTGGGTGGCGGCGCTCCCGCCCGGCGAGCGCCGAAATGCAGCGTATACGGAGGTGGCTGATCAGATGTTGAGCGGCGGAGCCGAGACAACAGCGGCGGATTGGGTTCTCGGTCTGCCCGTCCACATCGACAGTGACGACGCACGTCTGAGCACCGCCGATCGCATCTTTAATCGCGATCCGGATCTGGCGGTGCGAGTGATTTCTGGCGTGAGCGACCGCGAGGCGGCCCATCGCGCGCTCATCACCAGCGCGAATTATGCCCTCCGCGGCGCGCCCGAAAAGTGGCTCCCGTGGATCGAACAAAGCTCGGAATTCTCTCCGGACGAAAAAGTGCAATATCGCGCTGCCGCCGCGCGGTGGAAAAAGTAGCCCCATGCCTGCGAACAAGATCTGGCTGATCCCACTCGGAATACTGTTTGGAAGTGGAGCGCTGTCTTTCTTTACGGCCCCTCGAAGTGCTCGACCCGTAATTTCTGCCGAGCCATCGACGACGACCGGCGCTCCGCAGCCTTCAGCGGCTCAGACGGCAACGGCGATCCGTCCGACGCAGGATGCGGCGAGCGTATCAAACATGGAATCACTGCGGCAGATTCTGGGCTATCCGAGTTCCTTGCATCGGCGCGGCGCTTTGAAGCGCCATTTTGAGCAGCTCGCCACCGCCGAGTTTCCGATTGCGCTTTCTGTGCTTCGTCAGCAGGCGGAACTTATGGATACCGAAGTCCTGCCCATGCTGTTCCGTGTTTGGGCCGAGCGTGCGCCCAAAGACGGCGCGCAATACGTGATGACGGTGCCTGAAGACGTGCGAGAGGGCACGGTGGGCGCGTTCGGGCGTGCCTGGATGCGCCGCGACCTGCCGGCCGCGGAGAAGTGGGCCAAGGAGAATTTGAGCGGAAGGGCGTTCGATCAATTTACCTCCTATGCGCGAATGGAATCGAACGCGCAGGCGCGAGCGCGAGCGCCAGTCATTTCGTCCCTCGAGGAAATCATGAAGCTCCCCGAGGCCGACCGCGCGACTGCAATGGTTAGCTACATTAATAATGTCCGCCAGGACAAGCCGGCCGAAGCTCTGACCCTGCTGGCGCGAATTCCCGATGAAATTCGTCGATTGGAAGTTTTCGGCGGGCTGGCCGGCGATTGTGCCAGGCGCGATCCGGCAGGGTTTCTCCGATTTATCGCTTCTCCGGAAGCGAACGGTCTCGACCAATCGCCATTTACAGGCTCCGCCCGGCTGTGGGCCGCCACCGCGCTCGCGAAGAAGGATCCCGACGCGGCCCGCGCCTATGGGGCGGCGATGCCGGCCGGCGGTCAACGCAATCAGTTCACGGATTACGTTGCCACTGCCCTGCTCGAATCCGACCGCGATGCAGCCTTTGACTACGTGGAAAAATATCAGGCCGAAAACCCAGACGCTCAGTTCAGCGATTTTGTAAAAAGGGCCGTCGGTCTCGACCCCGCCCGGTCCGCTTCGATGCTGACGGCCCAAATTGCCAGGATGGACGCGGAGAAGACCGGAAGGTCCGGAGACTGGGTGGCCAACGTCATGAGCGACTGGATTCACAAAGATCCCGCCGCGGCAGCCGAGTTCAGCGCCAACTTGCCAGCCGGGACACACCCATCCGTTTTTTACGCCGTCGGGAAAGAGTGGTGTCGCCGGGATGGGGCCGCCGCCTTGCGGTGGGCCTCGGCGCAACCTTCCGGCCCCGCGCGAGCAGAAGCGATGCGACAAATGACGTACTGTTGGGCCGAGCACGATGCGACCGAGACGACAGCGTGGCTCGAAGCGCTCCCTTCGGATGATGGTCGCTGGGCCGCGACCGAGGGATTCGTCTTCGCGACCGTTGACAGCGACCCCGATGCCGCGCTTGCGTGGTTGCGTTCCATCCCCGACGAATCAAAGCGCCTCTCAATCCTGCCACGCCTGATGCGGGAGTGGTCGCGCAAAAACTTCGACAGTGCTCACGATTGGCTGGAACACGCCGGCCTGAATGAGGCCGAGCGCAAAGCCATCGACGAAGCGCCGTGAAACATCGTAGTTCGAGACGCCGTTTGGCGACCCGGCAAACTCGCCCTTGCATTACCTCGAAACCCTGCTCTTCTCCCGCTCGCAGTGTTAGAGCCCTCTGGGCATGGTAGATTGCTAGTTGTTTCGCCTCGCGGAGTTTTCCGTGGACTTTCCAGTGGCAGTTTTGAGACCCGACGAACGGGAACAGCCACCGATAGCTCCGCAGTTGCATTAGAAAAACAAGCAGTATGTCCAGTAAACTCTATGTCGGGAATCTCTCCTTCGACACCACCGAAAACGATCTTCAGGATCACTTTGCCCAGGCCGGCACCGTTACCGAAGCGGCGCTGATGCAGGATAATATGACCGGACGGTCACGCGGCTTCGCCTTTGTCACCATGTCGAGCACCGAAGAGGCCCAAAAGGCCATCGAGCTCTTCCATGGCCGGGATTTCATGAAGCGGTCCCTGACCGTGAATGAAGCGCGCCCACGGGAAGACCGCACCGGCGGTGGCCCACGTCGTTCCTTCGGCGCTGGTGGCGGCGGCGGCGGCGGTGGTGGTCGTCGCGAAGGCGGCTACTCGAAGCGCTACTAACGGCCCCGATTCCTTCAAATTTAGATTCGCGAACGCCCTGACGAAAGTCAGGGCGTTTTGCTTGGGGTGGCTATCGTGGGAGGCGACTTTGGCTCGATCGAAGAAAACACCTTCCTCTCGCTCGTGGGCCAGCTCGTCTACGAATTGCCCAAGGAAACGGCCGCCGGATCGACAGTGAGCCCCGGTCGCTGTAAATGATAGCGCTGATGTTCGAGACGGTGTTTCGTATTTTCCTCGCTGCCGTTTTATCGCTGAGCCTTCGTCTGCGGGCGGACGAGGTCGTCGTCTCCGCAGCCGCAAGCCTCAAGGACGCGCTTTCCCAGATCGGTGCGGATTACCAGTCGAGCGCCGGGGACATGGTTGTGTTCAATTTCGCCGGATCCAACGTGTTGGCGCGGCAGATCAAGGAAGGGGCACCCGTGGATATCCTTTTTTCGGCCGGCGAAGCACCCATGGACGCCCTTCAGGAGGCGGCGTTGATCGTTCCCGAATCCCGCCAGTCGTTGCTGGGCAACACCCTCGCTATCATCGTGGCACGCGAACACGGAGCGGTCGTCCGCGAGCCGCGCGATCTCACGGGTAATTCCATCCGACATGTCGCGCTGGCCGATCCGCAGGCGGTTCCGGCGGGGATCTATGCACGCACTTTTCTCGAGAAGGTCGGGCTGTGGAAATCGATCGAGCCAAAGGTCGTGCCGACGCAAAATGTCCGGGCCGCATTGGCCGCGGTGGCCTCGGGCGATGCGGAAGCCGGCATCGTTTACCAGACCGATGCCGCCATCTCGAAAGCAGTCAAAGTCGCCTATCATGTGCCATTGAAAGATGTTCCCGACATCAGCTATCCCGTGGCTCTGCTGAAGAACGCCCCGCATGCCGACCAAGCGCGGAAGTTCCTGCAGTTCCTCGAAAGCGCTTCCGCAAAACGGATCTTCAAAAACTTTGGCTTCATCGTTCGTAACTGATTTCGAATGACCGCCGCGGACTGGAACATCATCGGGTTCACGGCGTGGGTCGCCATCCTCAGCACGCTGGCCATTTTGCCATTCGGGACGGGGCTAGCCTGGCTGCTGGCCCGCTTCGATTGGCAGGGAAAAACGTTGGTGGAAACCCTCGTCACGCTCCCGCTCGTCCTGCCGCCGGTAGCGACCGGGCTGATTTTGCTGCGGCTTTTCGGACGCCGCGGACCGATCGGTGCCTGGCTCCACGATGCGCTCAACCTCGATATCGTCTTCACCTGGCGCGCCGTCTTCGTCGCCCTGAGCGTGATGTCGTTCCCCCTGCTGGTTCGGACCGCCCGGGTGGCCTTCGAGGAGGTCAACCCGCGTCTCGAGCAAATCGCCTCCACGCTCGGCGCCTCACCCATCCGCGTCTTTTTTACCATCACGCTACCCCTCGCCTGGCGCGGCGTATTGGCGGGAATGACTCTGGCCTTCGCCCGCGCCCTCGGGGAGTTCGGCGCGACGATCCTCGTCGCCGGCAATATCCCCGGTCGCACCTCGACGCTTTCCCTCGCCATCTTCCAATCCGTGGAACTCGGAGAAGACGAGCGCGCGTGGCGCTTGCTCGGGGTCAGCGTCGCCCTGGCCTTTGCCGCCGTGCTCATCGGCGAAGTGCTGCTCCGCCGTTCCCGTCGTCATCGCTGAATGAAACTCGAACTGCTCGACATTAGCCTTCCACTCGCGGACTTCACGCTCCGCGCCAACACGACGCTCGAGGCGACCTGCACTGGCATCGCCGGTCCGTCGGGGGCCGGCAAAACTTCCCTCCTCGATCTCATCGCCGGACTGCGCCGCCCGACCGCAGCCCGCATCGTTCTTGATGGTCGAGTCCTGATCGATACCCGCGACAAGACAAGCATTCCCGCACACCGCCGCACCATCGGCTATGTGCCGCAGGATCTCGCGCTGTTCCCGCACCTCAGCGTCCGCACCAACCTGCGCTACGGTTATCGCGCTGCCGAAAATCCGGCCGTCTTGCAGCTCGATCACGTGGCGGAAGTTTTGGAAATTGGGGGACTGTTGGACCGCGGCATCAGTCAGCTCTCCGGTGGAGAAAAGCAGCGCGTCGCCCTCGCCCGCGCGCTTCTCGCGGCCCCGCGGCTGCTGCTCCTCGATGAACCCCTGTCGAATCTCGACCGTCCGCTGCGCGCCCGTCTGCTTCCCTACCTGCTCCGGGTTCGCGACGAGTTCCGTCTCCCCATGATCTTCGTTTCCCACGACACCGAGGACACCGCCGCTCTCTGCGACGAAGTGCTGACGATGGAACGCGGGGAGTTCATTGCCGCGTGGAAAAGGTGATCCGGGGATGAGCGTGGTGCCAAGATGCTGTTTTCGCACTCGGCCCTCGAGCGTCACATAGGTTTTGCCGGTGTTGCCGAGTCCAAAGTACGGCCCCGGATTTCAACACCGCTCTCTCGGGCAGGCAGCGGGTTTCCGCGATGACGGACGTTCGAGTCGAGAACGGCATTGGCGCCACTGACCGAAACCCGGCTGAGAAACGTCGAAGCCACCTTTGATGGCGCCATGTATTCCATGAAAAACCATGCGTCGGGTGAGTTGAGGTTAATGACGCAATTGGGCATCGGATCTCCCGTGCCGGTAACGTGCAACTCGGCCTTACCGGTCAGTGTCGCCGTCGTGTTGGCCGCCAGCGTCGTGACCGTTCGGACGTCATCGCTAAAGCTGAGCGTCTGTCCAACCGCGAGCAGCGGCAGGCAAAACAGCAGCGTGAACAGGGGAACTCTGGACACGAAACGCATTCGGAGGAGATCGAAAATCGGGACCGGCACCCTGCCACGCCTCGCCCGAAGATAAAGGGAGGATGGACCACCCGATCGTCTCGGCGTCGAAAACCGGGTTTTACAGCTTCGCCTCGAGCGCGGAGAGGCCCTCGATGAACGCTTCCTCGGTCCGAGCAGTGCGCAGATGCTCCTCGGCTGTCGGGTCCTTGAGGATGCGCGCCAGCAAGCCCAGAATCCGCAGATAATCCGAATTCATCGCCGTGGGCACTCCGATACAAAAGATGTAACGCACGGGCAGCTCAGTGTCCGGGAAGAAGAGCGGCTGATCGATCCGCCCGACACTCATCACCATCGCGGTCACGGAATCGGTCCGAAAATGCGGGAGGCAAATGGCGAAATTGGAACCGCGTTCGCTTAAGCACGGACTCGATTTCATCAATCCGGCCACGAGTGTTTTCCAGTCGAGTACTTCCGAAGTGTTCTCGAGGAGCGCGGCCACTCGCAGGCGAGCCGCGATGTGGTCCAGCACTTCGATCCCGAGCTTTACCCGGTCCGGATTCAGGGTGTCAGCGATCGTCAGCATGGGTGGGCGATGCGGGCGGCGAATTTCGAATACAGGCGAGAAACTCGGTGTTCCCCTCGCCGCCGCGCAGAGGCGATTCGACCAATCCACTCCAGATTAAATCGTCCCGCTCGGAAACGAATTCGCGAATCTTATCGACTGCGGATTGGTGCAGGGTCGGATCGCGGACCACCCCTCCGCGGGCAATTTGCTCTCGGCGCAATTCAAATTGCGGCTTGATCAGCGGCACGATCACCCCGGCAGGCTTCAGCAAGGCCACGGCGGGCGGCAAGATCAAAGTCAGCGAGATGAAGGAGACGTCGATCACGATGAGGTCGATCGGATCGGGAATATCCTCCGGTGCGAGGTACCGGGCGTTGAGCCCCTCGCGAACCGTCACGCGTGGATCATTGCGAATCTTCCATGCGAGTTGGTCATGGCCGACATCAATCGCCCAGACTTTCGCCGCACCGTGCTGGAGCAGGCAGTCGGTGAAGCCGCCTGTCGAGGCTCCGATATCGAGGCAGACGAAGCCGGAAGGATTGATGGCAAAGGCATCCAGCGCCGCCTCGAGTTTAAACCCACCACGACCCACGTAGCGTTCCGGCGCCTTGAGCAGCACGTCAGCGTCCTCGGCGATCCGGGTCCCGGCTTTATCGACGGTGGCACCATTGACGGTGACGTCGCCCGCCATGATGGCGCGCTGCGCTTTTTCGCGCGACTCGCACAGACCACGGGCCACCAGCATTTGATCAAGACGAAGCTTTTTTACCAAAACGAATTCAGATTGCGGAAACGGCGCAGCACATCCATTTGAACACGCTTCCCACACACCTTCACAACCCACAATCGTTCATGGCCGAGAATCTCCGAGAAACCATCAAAAGCATGATGGTTGAAAATCTGATGCTGCGCGTACCGAAAGAGGAGATCGGAGACGATCAACCGCTCTTCGGCCCGGACGGCCTCGGTTTGGACTCGATTGACGCGCTCGAACTGGTTGTTTCCCTCGAGAAACGGTTTGGCGTTTCCGTGCCCAATTCCGAAACCGCGCGCACAGCCTTGGCGACAGTTTCGACGATCGAACAATACGTGCAGGAAAACCGCAAAGCCTGACACTGCGATGAATCGCGGGCTTTTTTCACGTTGCCTCATCGGTGTGCTCGCCGTCACCTCTGCCGTGGCTCATGACGAGGTCACACCGAAGCCGAAAATCTTGCAAACCGGGATCCCGGTGCGCCGACTTGCCGGGGAGGAAGGCGAAACACAGACATTCAAGATTATTGTCCCTGAGGGGGCCAGAAAGCTCGTTTTCAAGACCGGCGGCGGCACCGGTGACGTGGACATTTACGCTCAAGCCAACGTGCATCCGACCACGCATGACGCTGATTTTTCGAGCCAGGTCTCTGGGAGCCGGGAGAAAATCGAGGTTCCCAATCCGCAGCCGGGACCCTGGTACGTGGTCGTCGATGGTTTCACGGCCTTCAACAATGTGAAGCTGGCGGCCACTTACGGCCTCAAAAAGGGCAGCCTCGCCGTACCGCGCGTGATTCCACCGCCAGGCGTTTATTCGAGTGAGGTCTCTGTTAAGATCAGGATGTCGAAACGGAACGCCAAGGTTCGCTATACCACGGATAACTCGGAACCGTCTGAGTCCTCGCCGATTTACCGGGGAAAGCTGGCTCTTTCCGAAACGACTCATCTGCGCGCACGCGCGTTCGAGAAGGGCGGCCGAAGCAGTGGTGAGATTGAAGGGGATTATGTGATCCAGCCCGCCGGATCGGTGACCCAGTTGACCACCGGCGTGACGCTGTATCATCGGGCGGGCCAGCGCGGCCAGGAGCATGCCTTCAAAATCGACGTTCCCGCTGACCAGGAGACGCTCCGCTTCTTTTCCAACGGTGGCACGGGCCAGACTGAGTTGCTGGTAAAGCGCGGCAGTCTGCCCACGGGCACAGATTACGATTTCCTGGACGAAGGCGAGAACAACGCCGCAGCCATTTCCATTTCCAAACCGGAACCGGGTGCGTGGTACGTCGTTTTGCGCGGGCGACGCGATTTTTCCGGGGTGAGCCTGCTGGCCTCGTTTCAACCGAACATGCCGGATCTGATCGCGTGGCAGCCTGCGCTCGAGCCGTATCTGAGCACGGAGACGTTTACGGCCGCGAATTGCGAAGTGCAGGAAAATCTGATCGAGGCGGGCACTCATCGTCTCCTGCGTTTCTCGACGGAGACCCGGAACATCGGCGGCGTGGACCTCGTTATGCCCGATCCGGAAGGAAATCCGGATTTCGAATTCGCTGAGTGTCACGGTCATTACCATTTCAAGGGTTTTGCCTCCTACCGTTTGCTCGATGGCGAGGGTAAGACCGTGGCGTTGGGGCGAAAGGTGAGCTTTTGTTTGCTCGACGTCATTCGCTGGGATCCTCACGCGAAGCCAAACTCAAACTTCACCTGCTCGCACCAAGGGATTCAGTCCGGATGGGCTGACGTCTATGACGGCGGATTACCGGGACAATGGATCGACGTGACAAACGTCGCCCCGGGCACTTACACACTGGAAGTGAGCATGAATCCAGCTCGTATCCTCCCAGAGGCAAATTACGAGAACAACACCGAGACCATTGAAGTCGTGATTCCCCCCGTCCCATGAAGCGCTCCCGAGTCGACCAGATTCTCTCACCAGATTTGCACCTGCTGATCGCCGGTGAACTCATTCTCGACGAGTTCATCTGGGGCAAAGTGTCGCGCATTTCCCCGGAAGCGCCGGTGCCGGTGGTCGAAGTCATCGAGGAAAGCTTTAACGCCGGTGGTGCAGCCAACGTCGCCCGCAACTTGCGGGAATTCATCGAGCACGTGCACATGCTCGGAATCATGGGCACCGGGCATGACGCGGCGATTCTCCGGGAATTGCTCGAAGCGCGCGGCATTCTCCTCGACGCCGTCCAGACGGACGCGGGGTATCAGACGATCCGGAAAACGCGAATTATTGCCCGGACTCAGCAGGTCGTCCGTGTGGATCGCGAGCGGCGAGCCAGTCTCACGGATGCACAACGGGATCTCGCACTTGCGAATTTTCGCCGCCTCCTCCCGACTCTCGATGCCGTCATCATGGAGGATTACGATAAAGGGCTCCACGATCAGGCATTGGCAGACGCCTTCATTGCGGGCGCCAAAGAAGCCGGAACAATTGTCTGTGTGGACCCAAAGCCGACCAATCCCGTGGAATGGCATGATGTGATGGCAGTGACGCCCAATCGTCTCGAAGCGTTCCAATGTGCGGGGCGGCCTTGGAGGGAACCGGTCGATCCCCCCGAATCAGACCGGGCGTTGCGAGACGTAGGCGCCATTCTTCTGGAAAAGTGGCGCTGCCAGTGTGTCCTCATTACTCTGAGTGAACAGGGCATGATGCTTTTTGAGGCTGGACGCGATCCATATCATATCCCTACGCGGGCCCAGGAGGTGTACGACGTCAGCGGTGCCGGAGACACTGCGATCGCATTATTCACGGCGTCGCTGGCGGGTGGATCGTCGCCCGCGGAGGCGGCGGAAATTGCCAATCACGGGAGCGGAATTGTGGTTGGGAAACTCGGGACGGCTATCGTGGAGCGAGCGGAACTGCTGGCGAGCTTCGCGTAAGCGTCCACCCAAAAAGGGCGGTATGTATGGAATTTATGGCACGTTCTCTGCACTTTGAGAGGCTCCATTATTCAGTCTGTGTTCATTCATTCCTTCATTCATCCATCGTTCATTCAGTCAGTCATCCATTCATCCATCCATGAAACTCAAATCCGCCGCCTTCACCCTGGTCGAAGTGATGATTACCGTCACCATCATCGCCGACCTTGCCCTCATCGCTATTCCCAACTACCAGCGCGCTCGACGCACTGCCCAAAACGCTCGTTTCACCGGTGACCTGCGCGTCGCTTCGGCCGCTTTCGAACTTTACGCCGCCGAAAACGGCAAATACCCCGACGAATCCAATGCGGGCGTCATCCCACCCCGGATGGATCAATACCTCCGCGGCGTCATGTGGTCGGGAATAAACTCGATCGGCGGTCTGTGGGATTGGGATAACGATCAAGGCTATGCCAAAGCCGCGGTCGCCGTTTCCTTCACGAACGACGCCGATATTTTGCAAATGGAGGATATCGATAAACGGATCGATAATGGAATCCTCTCGACCGGCTCGTTTCGGCAGCAATCGAGTCGCAAATACGCAATGATCATCGAATTGTGAGATTCCGGTAGAGCGATTCGTAGGCCTCAACCATGGCGATGTGGCCGAAACGCCGCCTCGCCTGATCGCGAACAGCCCGGCGATCCAATGCGAGCGTCGAGGGCAGCAGATCGAGCATCCCATCGATCGACGTGGTGTGATATCCGGTGATGCCTTGATCGATGACTTCCTCGACGGAACCGCGGCGGTGAGCCAAAACCGGGGTGCCGCAGGCCATGGCTTCGATCATCACCAGGCCGAATGGCTCTTCCCATTCAATCGGGAACAGCAAAGCCGCTGCGTCGCGGAGCAACTGCACCTTTTGCGGGTGATTCGCGGGACCCATCCAGCGCACGTCATCGTCATTGAGAAGCGGCCGAATTTGCTCCTCAAAATAGCGTGCCTCGTTCGCGTTCTGTGGCTGGCCAGCCAGGACGATCGGCATCTTCGCCCCCTGCGCCATTCGGATGGCGCCAAGTGGGTTCTTTTCCGGCGAAAACCGGCCGAGAAAGGCCAGGTACTTTCCCTTTTCGAATGACGGATCGTAAGCGGAAAAGTCGCACCCGTTGTAAACCACCGGAAACTCCCGACCGAGCTGCAAACTGCACCCACGCATCTGCGCGTGGCTGATGCCGTTGACGGCCACCTGGGGCCATCGCGACATAACCCATTCGTCGTCGTGATGCGGGCTGGTGTGCAGCGTGAAAAGCGGATGCGGACGCATCGTCGCCGCCAGCGGCAACCAGGCGCTGCTCATGTGAAAATGAACCACATCAAATTGATCCTGCGCGGCGAGCACCTCCGCGACCGTGGAATTGGCGTAATACTCGAAGCAGTATCCCCTGCCCTCAGTGAAGAGATCCGAGAGGTTCACGTCCACGACCGAGCGCAACGTTCCGGAAGTTCGGCAATCGCCGGAAGCAAAAAGCGTGACCTCGTGCCCTCGGGCCGTGAGTTCATCGATCAGCAACGCCATGAGCAACTCGATCCCGCCATAGGTCTGCGGAGGAATCGCGGTCCAAAGCGGCGCCACCTGAGCAATGCGAAGTTTCATGATCGTAAAAGAATGCCCCTTTCGCTCGCTACCCGCCTTCGCTGAGCCGCTTTTTGGGCGCTTCGACCAATAGGGCGTGTGCTTCCGAAAGGGCATGAGGTATGCGCTCAGCGAGGGGATGTTGACCCAGGGCGGATCGGATCTCGGCGGGATCGAAACTGCCGGCATTGGCACCGGGGAACCAATGGTCGGCGTTGCCCATCAGGTTGTAGCGCATTTTGCCCCAATCCGTGAGGTCGAGACCCCGGGCATAGGTCCACAGGCGAAGGATTTCCTGCACATTCACTTCCCCGGGGAAATCGACATAGTTTGGCACGCCCTCGGCCCATTGCTCGCACCACGGCGAGCCCAAGACTTTTTCCATGGCGTCGTGGAGCCGATTCGCGATTGGTTCCGAAATATCGGCGGCCTGTTCGTAAAGTTCGAGGGCCGCCAGGTGCTCGTCGAAATCGCTCGGTCGCGCCGCACCGATACTCAGCGTGTGGACCTGCGGCCGCGCCAGGCAATAGAGGTCATTGAATTGAATCGGTGAGAGAGGGCGGCACAAATCGACCAGCTTCGGAGGCGGCGCGTAAAGTTTTCCACCTTTGTCGTTCGGGCTGATGATGAATACCCCGAGGTCGCGCTGCGCCGCCGCCTCGACCGCGGGCCAATTGAGCGGGTTCACGAAATACCAATGCAGGTTCACGTAATCGAATTCGCCCGTGGCAATCGCTTTGATTATCACGTCTGTGGTGGCATGGGTGCTGAAGCCGATAAATCGGCATCGTCCCTCGCGCTGAAGCCGGCGCGCCTCCTCGAGACAACCACCCTTGCGCAAAGTCCAATCGAGCAACTCCGCCTGGTTGATCCCGTGAATGGAGAGCAAATCGACGTGGTCCAGGCGCAAGTGCCGCATCGATTTCTCGAATGTGTCGCGAAACTTTGCCGCGTCGGCAAATGGCGCGATTTTCGTCTGCACGATTATTTTCTCGCGGGGCAATTTCGGGAGCAGCCAGCCGAGCTGCATCTCGCTGGAACCGTAACCGCGGGCCGTCTCGATATGGTTGATCCCAACCTCGAGCGCGCGGAGGATGGTCGCCTCGAGATTCCGCTGCCCGGCTTCCTCAATTTTTTCCGGCGCGATGTCATCCCAGCTCTGCTGATAACGCATGCCCCCGCAGGAGAAGACTGGCATGGAGATTTCCGTCCGTCCGAATCGTCGATATTTCACGGGGCGTTTATGGCTGGCGGCGAAACGCGGACGCAAACAAGATTCGTCCGATGCGGCGAATGAATCGCTACCTTTTACTTTCCGCGGCACTCGGTGTCGGGCTCCTGGCCGCCGCCGCGGCGCGAAAAGGCTGGCAAAAGAAAAGCGGCCACGATCGGGTCGCCGCGGCGCGGGAGCGAAAGGCCGCGGAGTTGCATCGGCTGTGCGAGGAAGCGGGAGTTTCGTATCCACCCGCGCGCCTTTTTCTTCGAGCCTTCAAAAACTCAGCGGAACTCGAACTCTGGGCCGGCGGACCCGCGGATGAACCCATGAAACTGCTCAAGACGTTTCGCGTCGTCGCCCAATCGGGTGAGCCCGGACCGAAGCGCCGGGAGGGCGATCGCCAGGTGCCGGAGGGGGTTTACGAAATCAAAGTTTTTAATCCGCAAAGCAGCTACCATCTTTCCCTCGGCCTCAATTACCCAAATGCCGCTGACCGCCACCATGCCGACCCGGAACATCCGGGCGGTGACATCTATATACACGGCAGCAATATGAGCGTCGGATGTCTGGCGCTGGGCGATGACGCGATCGACGAGCTCTACGTCATCGCTGACGATGCCCGGAAGAACGGCACGACCGAATTTCCCGTGCATATTTTCCCGGCACGAATGGAAGGCGAGATTTGGGAGACATTCCGCGCCGAGCATCCGCAATGGCAGGAATTCTGGGAGGAATTGCAGCCGATCTACGACGAGTTCGCGCATCAAAATCGCACTCCGAGTGTCACCGTCACAACCGAAGGCCATTACGCAGTGGCCGGGCTCGTCCAATCGGGCGGAACCGAGACCGACAATCCAAAATCCGACAATGAATGACGACTGCGGCAGGCGTCCGCCACTTTCCTTTTCATCATTTCCGTCCACTGACGCAGTCCGGCACGATTCCCAGCCTGGAGTTCGTCCTTGGTCGAAAAAACGTTTCGTCGTGTTCCGCACCGGCGAATTCCTTATCGACAATCCGCTCGGGGTGCCGCTTATTTCCCCTGCCCCTATAACCTCTTTCCAGCTACCCCCAACTTATGGCCAAATTTGAATACATCGCGCTCGACGCTCGCGGACAAGAGTCTCGCGGCGTCGTGGAAGCCGCCAATCAAAACGACGCTGTCGGACAGCTCCGACAGGCCGGATACTTCCCCACGAATGTGGCGGAAGAAGGGAAAGGAGGAATGCCGAAGGCCGACAAGAAGCAAAAGAAAGCGATGAAGGCGGCCTCCGCGCCGAAAGCCAAGAAAGGCGGCTTCACCCTCTTCTCGCGGAAGACGGTCAGCAGCAAGGTGCTGATGATTTTCACCCGCCAACTCGCGACGCTCATCGATGCCGGTCTGCCCTTGCTCCGCGGTCTCACGGTTCTGGCCAAACAGGAAAAGGATCTGGTTCTCCGCAACACCATCAATTCGCTCGCCGACGCTGTCCAAGGCGGCAGCACCTTTTCCGAGTCGATGTCGCAGCATCCGCGCATCTTCAACAAACTTTACGTCAACATGGTGAAAGCGGGTGAGCTCGGCGGTGTGCTCGAGCTGGTGCTCAATCGTCTGGCCGAATTCCAGGAGAAAGCCCAGCGGATCAAAAACAAGGTGGTCTCCGCCATGGCTTACCCCGTCATCGTTTTGGTCATCGCCATGGGCATCATGATGTTCCTGCTGGCGTTCATCGTGCCGAAGTTCGAGCAAATCTTTAATGACATGCTTCAGGGCAAGCCGCTGCCCGCCTTGACGCAGCTGGTGATTAACGCGTCGAACGTGGTGAAGGGTAACTTTCTGGCCATCGTCGCGGTGATCGTCGGCATTATCATCGTTTATAAATTGATCGCCCGGACCGAAAAAGGCCGCTGGTGGATTGATCGCATCTTACTACGTGCGCCGTTGTTCGGGGATCTCGCCCGCAAGAGTTCCATCTCCCGTTTCAGCCGCACCCTCGGAACTCTCGTCACCAGTGGCGTGCCGATTTTGCAGGCCCTGAATATCACGCGCGATACTGCCGGCAACGCCATCGTCGCCGATGCCGTGACCAAGGTGCACGACGCGGTGAAGGAAGGTGAATCCATCGTCGCGCCCCTCGAGGCCAGCGGCGTGTTTCCGCCGATGGTTATTTCCATGGTGGACGTCGGCGAAGAAACCGGTCAGTTGCCGGAGATGCTTTTGAAGATCGCCGAGGTTTATGACGACGAGGTCGATAACGCCGTGGAAGGACTCACCTCGCTGCTCGAACCAATCATGATCGTGTTTCTGGCTTTAATCGTGGGAACGATCGTGATCGCGCTCTTCATGCCGCTGATCACCATCATTCAAGAACTCCAGAATCAGTAACGAAACTCCGGTGGCATCCGCCAAAAAGGCTCGTAAATTCCGCCCTATGAAACGTTCCTCCCCGCACGCCTTCACCTTGATCGAGATGCTGACCGTCATGGCCGTCATCGCGATTCTAACCAGTCTCATTGTCGGCACCGCCGGCTATGTTCAGAACAAAGCCGCCAAGACCAAGGCCCTCGGTGAAATCACCGAAATGGGCCAGGGCTGCGATCGTTACAAGGCGGATTTCGGAAGCTACCCCAGCGATGAAGATTCCGATTTACTCGATGCGCGGATCGACGGAAATCCGACCAGCGGCGCTTCCGGCAAGCGGTACGAAGATGCGAATCTGGTTCTTTATCGGGCTCTGACCGGTGACACGGAAAGGAATCCTGATTACAAGCCCGAAGAGGGCGAAAAGAGCTACATCTGGTTCGTGCCGAACCGGCTGAACTATAAGAAGGACAAGCAGACAGGACAGCCCACCGAGGTGAAATTTATCAGCGATCCCTTCGGCAATTGCTACGGCTACTCGACCATCGGCCTGAAGGCGGAAAAGAAATACCTGGACGATTTGAAAAAGAACCCCACCACCGACCGGCCCACGGACAAGAAGGGCTACAACTCGGCCTCGTTCGACCTATGGTCCACCGCTGGGCAAACGAATATCACGGCGGACGAGAAGTGGGTGAAGAACTGGGGTAGCTAGAAGGTGCGACAGGCGTCCAGCTTGTCTTCCCACCCCGGATTCCGGGCGCCTGTCACTGGTAGATACCTGAAGGCAAATGCGGCCCTGACCAGGATGGTCGTCACTTTGCGCGCCAAAAGGTCGACGCTTGTCCTACCTTCGCAATCCTTTCCGACTCCGGCGCGATAGGACAGGCGACCAAATTGTTTCCCGCCCTGGCTGAACACGCTTCACGTCGAATCGCTTGCGAGCGACCGGGCGCGGCGCCATCGTCCACTCAATGCGCTCGACCGCTCCAGTTTTGTTATCGCTCCTGGTTCTCCTCGTGGCACCGCTCTTCGCTGCTGAAAAGGAGACGGCTTCGGAACAGCAATTTCTCCACAACGCCCGCCAGCTCATCTACGAAGGCAAGCGCAGCGGTGAAGGTTATTTCCATCCCGATGGCAATTTGCTGGTCTTCCAAAGCGAGCGCGACGAGGACAATCCGTTTTACCAGATCTATCTGCTCGATCTGCTCTCGGTGAATCTGCGCGCGTGTCGCCGGGCAGGGGAAGACGACCTGCGCGTTTTTCCAGCCCGGGACGTCGCGGCTGCTCTTCGCCTCCACGCATCTCGATCCCGAAGCGGCGGCGAAACAGAAGGCGGAACTCGAATTCCGCGCCAGCGGGTAAAACAGCGGCGCTACTCCTGGGACTACGATCCGGCGATGGACATCTTCTCCGCGCAAGCAGGACGGGACGCAGATGAAGCGGCTGACGGACTGCGCCGGGCTACGATGCCGAGGGTGCGTTTTCGCCGGACGGAAAACAGATCGTCTTTTACTCGCTGCGCGATGCCTACACGCGCGAACTTTCGCCGGAGGAAAAGGCGCGGCTGGAAAAGGATCCGGCGTGGTTTGGCGACATCTACCTCATGAACGCCGACGGCTCGAATCAGCGCCGGCTGACGACTCGCCCGGTTACGACGGCGGCCCGTTTTTCTCCCCCGATGGCCAGCGGATCGTCTGGCGGCGCTTCGATGCGAGCGGGATGAATGCGGATGTTTTCACGATGAAGACGGACGGTTCGGACGTGCGGCGCGATGACGGATTTCAAGATGCATGTCGTGGGCGCCGTATTTATCACCCGAGCGGGAAGTATCTCATCTTCACCTCGAACAAGCTCGGCTTCGAAAACTTCGAGCTGTTCGTCGTCGATGCGGACGGCGCGAAGGAGCCGGTGCGCGTGACATTCACCGATGGCTTCGATGGCCTGCCCGTCTTTTCGCCCGATGGCAAAAGGCTCGCCTGGACCAGCCGACCGGGCAGCGAGGCAAGAGTTCGCAACTTTGCCTGGCGGACTGGAATGACGAGGCGGCGCTCGACGCGCACTGGCGAAGCGCCCGCCGCCCGGAATTCGATCCCGGCGGAGCCCACCGTCTCATCCGCGCCGCGAAATCCAGTTCCAACGAGTCTTCTGCCGCCACCCAGGGCGATCATCTGGGAAATCTCACGGCACCGATTTCGCAGCAGCGAGATCGCAGCCGAAGTGGCGTGGCTCGCGAGCGCCGGAGCGGGAAGGACGCATGACTGGATCCGAAGGTGCAAAGGCCGCCGCCGAAGGAATGGCCGAATTATTTGAAAGCAGTCGGGCTGCAGCCGATCGGCGATTCGTATTACCAGCCATTTCAGTTCAACGCCGGCGCGAAGCATCTTACCCGGACGGCAATTCGCTCACGATCACCGGCCAGGGTCGGCAAACCGCTGAGTTCACAGTCGAACGATGATTTCCGACCGCTCGCTTTTCAGAGAACGCGGCAAGTCGAAGGCGACGTGGTTTTCGCCGGATACGGCTTAGCGTTCCGGAAGGCGGCGGCGGCGCGTTACAACAGCTACGACGGCTTCGACGTGACCGATAAGATCGTGCTCATCCTGCGCTACGTGCCCGAGGGCGTGGATGCGGCGCGGCGCGCGCAGCTGAATCGCTACGCCGGCCTGCGTTACAAGGTGATGATGGCCCGCGAGCGCGGCGCGAAAGCAGTGCTCGTGGTGACCGGACCGAATTCGCCGCAGGCCGGCGAACTGCTGCCGCTCACGGGCGATGGCGCGCTGGCGGGCAGCGGCGTCCTGGCGGCGTCGATCAGCGGCGCGGTGGCTGATGTGTTGCTCGCGCCGGCCGGGCAAAAAGCTGAAGGACATTGCAGACCGGTCTCGACCAGGAAAATCCGCACGCGGAAGGCGGCTTCGAAGTGCCGAAAGTGAAGGTCGAAATCGCTGGAACTCGGCATCGAGCACATCAAGAAAGCGGACGCGCAATGTGGTCGCCGCGCTGCCGCCGGTCGGCACGGATGAATACATCCTCATCGGCGCGCACTACGATCATCTCGGGCACGGAACGCGGGCAGTTCGCATGGCGCGCTAGCGGCGAAGAGGGCCAGGTGCATCCGGGCGCGGATGACAATGCGAGCGGCGTGGCGCTGGTCATGGAATTGGCGGCGTCGCTGGCCAGAAGAGCGAGCAGGCAACATCCCGGCGAAATTTCGCCGCGGGCATCATTTTCGCATTCTGGAGCGGCGAGGAATCGGCCTGCATCGGGAGCGCGGCCTTCGTAGCGAAATCCGCCGGTGCCGATCGGCAAGATCGAGGCGTACGTGAATTTCGACATGGTCGGGCGCCTGACGGAAAACAAGCTCACTGTTCAGGGCGTCGGCTCCTCGAAGGTATGGCGCAAGCTGTTGGAGAAACGAAACGTCGCCGCCGGGTTCAATCTCGCGCTCCGGCGACGATCCGTATCTGCCCACGGACACCACCGCTTTTACCCGAAGCGCATTCCCGTTCTGAATTTTTTCACCGGCGCGCACGAGGACTATCACCGCCCCACCGACACCGCCGAGAAATTCGATTATGAGGGTCTCGAACGGATCGCGAAATTTGCCCAGACCTCATGCTCGATTTGGTCGCCAGTGACGACCCGCCCGAGTTCGCGCGCGTCGAGCGCAGCGACGCCAGCCGGCAGTTCGCGCGACACGCTCCGCGCTTATCTCGGGACGATCCCCGATTACACCACCGAAGTGAAAGGCGTAAAGTTGACGGGCGTCCGCGGCGGCAGTCCGGCGGAAAAAGGCGGACTGCAAGGCGGCGACATGATCGTGGAATTCGGCGGGCAGAAGATCACGAATATCTACGACTACACCTACGCGCTCGACGCCGTGAAGATCGGTCAGCCAGTGGCCGTTGTGGTCGATCGCGACGGCCGCAATGTGAAACTCAACGTTACGCCCGAGGCGCGGAAATAGTGAGGGAGCAAGCTGATCGCACACCCATCCGGGTCCAAAAAGCAACTCGACACATGTTATGCGCGCAACTCGCCGTCTCAACGGCAGTAGGGATCAGTAGTCTTCTTCTTCACGCATTACCATGCGCGGGAGCGGATCATCCGTCACCTGAAGGCACGTACGCTGTCCGCGTGGATTCGGCCGGTGCACGACTCGTCACGCTTTCGAGTGGTAAGACCATTTGCACAATAGCCACCCGCGAGGAAGTGGCCGACGATGATGGGTGGGCGCTGGAGGAGACCCGTTGGAAGGGGACGAACGATGTGTTGTCGTCCTCGGTCGCTGGGGTAACCACCATCGATACCAAACCCTGGAAGTGTTTCGCATTAGTGGTGACGGAGATAACACAGCCGCGCAGCAACTCGATCTAGCCACGCCATTCAACCAACTCCACGTGAAGGACAATGACCGTGAGCCAGATGCCAAATTCGCATCAGCCGACGCCAACTTCGTTCATGGCGGCATTTTGAGTGTTACATTTCGGAAGACAGGAACAGGTTCGTCCCAGTGGGCAAACGAGTTGGACGGAGACTATTACGTCTGCAACTTCACATGTTCTCCCGGCGAGCCATTGAAGGCTGTCGCTTTCCGACGGGTCCGCACAACCGAATTATCGATTGAATGAGCGATCCTGAAGTTGCACTGAAATGCCCTCGGTGACCGGCCACGACCGAGGACGACATATCTTCATTGGCTCGGCCGTCTCCCGAATGCAACCGAGCGTGACGCTGGACGGATCAAGCGAAGGCGCTTCAGGTGTTGCCGATTTTGATCTACGGCGCAGACTTTGAGTCGTTCGCGATGGCGATGAGGCGTTCCATGGTGGCGATATAGATGACGCCGTTGGCGGCGACCGCCGTCGCGCTGATCGGGCGTTTGAGATCGACATCGGCCAGGACCTCCTTTTCGCGTCCTGCTTTGAGAATCCAAAAGTCGCCCTTGCGCGAGCCAAGATAGACTTTGCCATCTGCCACCAGAGGCGAGGCCCAAAAATCTCCCTTCGTCTCCTGGACCCACACGCCCTCGCCGGTCGCCGCGTCGACGCAATGAATCTTCCGGCTCGCGTCCGCAGTATAAACCAGTCCGTCGTGAACGGCTGGAGTCGAGAGCGTGTGACGATCAAGCGGATAGCTCCACTGCAGCGCGCGGCTGGTCAAATCGCCCTCACCACCGAGACGATAGCATTTCAACCAGGCCTCGTTTTTTCCCCAGAATACGTCTCCGCCACCCGCGACGAAGAGGCGATCACCATGGATCACCGGCATCCCATAGATATTGGATGGCCCCTGCCGGCGGTTGTTCAGGAAGCGATGAATGTCATCCTTGGGCGCTTCCGGATCAAAGTCGAGGTGCCAAAGCATTTGCAACCTTTGTACTGCACCATCCGGCGCGCGCTCTCGCACCGGCGCAAATCCGCGCACCACACCGTCGCCGCCGCAGAAAACAATCTGCTCGACGCCGTCAATTCTCGCCAGTGACGGCGACGACCACGTCGCATGGAAGATATTGGGGGCGATGTTTTCCTCGTCACGGGCCGCGAGCTCACCAGTATTTTTGTCGAGCACGATCAAGCTTGGCGCCCCCGGCGTACGGATGACCTGATGCGAGTTGTCCACGCCGGTCGAGGTGTTGATGTAGAGAAAGTCGCCGTGGACGAGAATCGAACTATGCGCTCCATCGTGGGGCCAGATCCCGGCCTGCGACGGCATGTCGAACGCCCACAAGATGTCGGCGTCCTTCGCGCCCGGCTGAAAAGTCGCTGCCTCCCGGGCCGTGAACGCCGGCGTGAATTCCGGTGGTTCGGCCTGGTGAGGGGTTGCGTAGGCGCCTTCGTCCTGAAACGCGCCGTCGTTGCCATTGGCCATTCCGTGAACATCAAGGCAAAGCACGGTGTGGCGATTGTCCACGATGTAAACGCGATCACCATCGACCGTGGGTGACGACGACATGCCCGTGTTCGGCCAATCGAAATACTTGTCTTCTGTCCGCTTCGGAACGGCCAGCTGCCAAAGAAAGCTGCCGTCCTTTTCATCGAGGCACAGTAAAACGCCGCGGTCGTCGGTCAGCCGGGGATCGCGGGGCCGCGCGTTATTGGTGCCAATGAAAATGCGCCCATCGGCGACTGTCGGCGTGGAATGCGTTTCGTTTCCGAGCGGTACCATCCATTTGATGTTATTTCCCGTGTCCGGATCAAACGTGGCCGGAAGATCCGTTTCCTTCGAGACCATGTTTCTGGTCCAGGCTTCGCCCCATTGGGGTGCGTCCGCACCGAAAAGCGACACGACACAAAAGCTGGAGATAACCACGGCGAACTTCATGCCGGGAAGTTGACCGCCCGATGGCGCGCAGGAAAGCCGCATCACGGAACAATCTCGACCCGATAATAGCGAGCCGTGTCGGTGGCGCCACCCACGTGCGTGTACGTAGTCGTCGATCCGAATGCCACCACCGGCGTCGGTGTCAGATTCATCCAATTGCCGCTGGCAAAACTTTGCCGGGTCATCACGCGATAGCGAACACCGGACACGGACTGCCAGGCCAACTGGATGTTCGCGCCGACTCTTCCCGCGCTCACGATACGAAACTGCGATGAACTATCGTCGGGGCCGGTCCGGGCCAGCCATTCCGCGAAGTTGGACTGACCGTCACCATCGAGATCGAGAATCCCGTCGTCTCGATTTTCCGGTGATAGGCCGTGCGCCATTTCCCACGCATCACCCATGCCATCGCCATCGGCGTCCATCTGAACGTCGAGCGTAAGCATGGCCGATCCCGTGCCGCCCGCGCCATTGGCGAACAGGGTGATCGACGATGTCTCCGCAACGGTCGGCACACCGGTGACCAAACCGGTGTTGTCGTCGATGGCCAGGCCGTCAGGGAGCCCAGCCGCGCCGAAGGAGGAAGGTGAATTCGACGCGCCGATTTGATAGCTGAAAGTCTGACCGATCACGGCCGGGACCGAGAGTGGGCTGGTAATGACGGGCTGAGGCGGCAGTTCGAGATCAAAGGGATTGGACGTACCAAAGTGGGCCGCCACGTCCTGCGCCCGCAACCGGACGCCCGATGCCGCGGGGCCGAGCGAAATCTCTCCCGACCACGTTCCGTTGTGAAACTGCAGCGGGGCCATCGGGAAAACGGTCAGCGGACTCGTGTTCGCAAAGGGGACGGTCAAGCCGGCATTCGGCGTCCCGAATTGAGCGGGCGTTGGCTGCCACGACCAATCCGTGGCGTCGTCGTGATCGAGATTGCCACTGCGCAGCAAGACCTGCGACGAGCTGTTGTTGGCGAACGAAACTCCATCGCCGAGCCAATTGTTTCCGGGAGTCAGGGTCAATCCATTGACGTCGATGCTCATGGCCGCGATCTCTGCCGCGGAATAGCCGACCGCCACGAAATCCCGAATCACGCCGAGGTTGTCCACGATCATGACCCAGCAACTACCACTGGGCCACGCGATGTTGACGCCGTAGTAGTCCTCACCATCGGTGTCGCGATCCGTCCGATACAGGACCTCCCCTGGCGCGAGCATCGAAGGCAACGCACCGGTCGGAGTGCTCACGGCGTTGGGACCATTCGACGGCGCATTTACCGCCACAAACCAGCCCGTCAGGTCCACGGGAGTCGGCGACACATTTTGAATTTCAAAATAATCGACGGTGTCGGTGTCGAGTTCGGTCACGATGATCGGGGACGAAGTCGTTTCCGCGGACAGATTCGCAGCCCCCTGATAGCTCACGACGGTTCGACTCTGAGCGTCCACTGCGCGCAGCGAAGCGGCAAACGGAACGTCGGTCTTTTGGGGCGACGCAATCGGTTCCCACGCCAATCCCGTCATCGGACCACTTGCCTCGATGATGAAATTCAGAGTTTCCGTGTCCGCGCCGAAGCTACTCGAGGCGGTGATCGTCACCGGGAAAATGCCGGCCTCGGTTGGAACGCCTGAAATCACTCCGGTCGCCGCATCAAACAGCAATCCCGCCGGCGGCGATTGACTTCCATAGCCGGTCGGATTTCGCGCCGCGACGATCTGATACGAGAACGGATCGCCCAGGCGCCCGACCACCGTGAGCGGGCTGGTGATGACCGGCGGACCCGGATTTCCGGGAGTGCCAAACTCCTGCAACGAGGGCGCCCAGCTTGATTTAAGACCCCAATCACCCGGCGCGGTCAGCGCGGGCTCAACCACAGACAGGGAATGATTCGCATTGGTCAGCGCATACCAATCGGACCGATATTCAAACTTCAAGATGTTGACGCCCCAGGGCGGCGGCGGCTGAAGCGCCAGGATTTCGCCGGCGTTATCGAGCGTGCCGCCAAACTCGTCCGGAGCGAGGTTGGGCAAATCCCCATATTGAGCCACGAAGGCGTCGTGGTCTTCGCAAATCACGATCATCTGGCCGGCGCCCAGCGTGGTCCCCGGCGCGAAAACATAACTGATGCCCCGGGTGAAACGCACCCCGGACAAATCGAGTGGAGTGCTTCCAACATTCTGCAACTCAATGAATTCGAGCGAGGTCGGAGCATACATGATCTCCGTGATCCGCAATTGATTCATCAGGGCCAGAATTTCTGCGGGCGCGGCATTGGGCAGCCCTGGCGTCGGCATTGATCCGGGCAACACGAGACTGCCAAAATTATCGCCCCCATCCGGAATCCGCGCGCGCGAAACGTCAGGCACTTGCGCCACGACCGGCACCTGATCAATTGGCGTTCCAAACGCTCCCAAAATCGCGACGGACCCAAAGGTGCCGTCGATTCCAAATGCCAGTTCTGCGGCGTCGAGCGGAGTTGCATTCGAGCCCTTGGCGTCGAGCCGCAAAAAGGACTTCGGTCCCAGGTAGCTCAGGGCGGGGAATTTTTGGCGCGCCGGAAAATTAATCGGATCGTCAGTAACCGAAATTCCGCCCAGCGGTACGGGCAGGCTCGCTGCATTATAGAGCTCAATGAAGTCGCCATCGACTATGTAACCCGTGTTGCCGAGGCATTCGTTGATGCGCAGGAACGACGCCGACCCGAACGAATCGATGGCGGCGTTGGCAGCACCGATCGTCGGAGCACATAGCGTCCAAGTGTCGAGATTGGCTCCGGTGCGGCCGATCGAAAAGTTAGCGATTTGGGGGCCAAAAACGACCGAGTCGATCAGCGTGCCGCCATTGGCCGGTGAACGATAGAGGAACACCCCTTCGCCACCGCTGCCGAGCGCGAAAGGCAAACTATTCGGCTGGGGAGGCATGCCCGTCACCGAACCATATAGAACCAGAAACCCGTTGGCCGGAACGACTGTGCCCGCCGGAAAAACGTGTTTCGTCGGCACCGCTGGATCATCCGATATACTGGCACCCGAAAGGTCGAACGGGAAAACGCTCACGTTTCGGAGTTCAATCACATCCGGCGTGGTGCCGGCGACATTCAGAGTTGTCAGATTGTCGGCGAGCACTTCGTGAATCATCACGTCGCCATGGGGGCTGTTCAGCGTGCCCACCGAAGTTGGCGCCGGCGGCGCAATGGGACCGGCGCCGATCAAGGACAACAGATGAGCCTGGCGCGCCGTGGCGAAATTTTTGATCGTATCGCGAACGGCCGGCGGCACCCATTCCCCGAGCTGATTATCGACGAAGGCATAAAACGCCGGATACGGATTGGTCGAGTTGTCGGCATCAAAAACCGATCCATAGAGTTGGCGGATCGCCTGCAAATATTTCGCGCGAAAAGTCGCATTCCCCGGAGTCGTTGCGTTGCCGAGAAGCGGGAGCAATGGCCGGAAAACGAAACTCTCCGAAGTCGCATCAAAGAGACCGCGCGAATCCGGATCGAGGGGCGAATCGCCCAGGCCGAACACGGTGTCCAGATCGTGGGGCAAAAGTTCCGCGCGCCGCCGACCGTCCGACGACGGGAAAAAATAAATCGTGTAGTCGTCATCCTGACCGTTGGAAATGTTGGTCTCGTTGTCCTGAATGATGGTCATCACGGCAAGCCACCGCGCCCATTGATCGAGATCCGCCACCGTTCCGAGCAAGGCCAGTTCACTACCGGAAAACGCTGTACCATTCCAGTTACCCGTGTCGCGCAATTGCGCACCGGTCGACTCCGCGACGTCCCCAGGTGGCGAACCCGGAAAATGAGGAGCCGCCGCCGTCTGAACCACTCCGAAGAATCCCGTCAAATCCGACCAATCGTTTGCCGCACCGTTGTTTTGCTTTGTCCAACCATCGAGCACACCATCCGCGGACGAAGGCACTGTCCAGCCCGCGCTGCGCCAGTAGCGATCCGGCCGGCCCTTTTTGTAAATGTTTCCACTGCTCGCCGTGGGCCAATGCTTTTTGACCATATCCGTGTTGTAATCCTCGACGCGAACCCACTTGCCGTAATCCGGCGTCGAGCCGGTCGCAGTCGTCTCCTCGACGCCATTCCGTCGCAGTTCCACCGGGATCGCGTCGGTGGCGCGCAAGCCCGCGGCCTCGAAAAGCCGCATAGTCAAAAACTGCAAGTACGGGGACCTCGGATTTAGGTTAAAGCCCGTCACGCCGTCGATGGGTCGATCGCTCGGTACGCTGACCCGGTAGGGACGGAATCGATAACCACGGCTGCTGTTCCCGCGAATTCGCATCGAAGCCTGATAGCGCACGGTCGCGTCGCCACCGCGGGTGATGATCAGAGTCTGGTTGAATTGCCGATTGCTCGAATCCGGGGTGCTTTCGAACGCGGCATTTTCCGCCGCCGTCAGAATGAGCCGATAGTAGCTGTCGGTGGAAATCGTGGCTTCATTATCCACCTGATACTGGCAATTTGCCGTCTGACCCTCACTCGTCGGCGCCGGCCACGTCCGGGATTTCGTGCCGTCGGAAGCTGAAACGAAAAACTCGATAATGGTTCCACTGGCCTGGGGTGGCAAAACGGCAGCGAAGCGCTTTCCGCCATCCGGAGACATGATCACGGATTGAAAACTCGTGGCCGCGACGGCGGTTGCGTCTCGCCAGAGCAAGTTTGCCGTCAATTGCTCTGCCGTCGATTCGTCATCCAGTTCGCACGAGATCGTTACCTGCTGGGCGGAAGTCGGGACCGCCGGCCAATGTTTCACCTTCGAGATCAACGGCGCTGTGGCATTGCTGGCCAGACTATTGACGGCCCCCGGTGTGCCACCAGCGACCTGCGAACTTCCCCAATTCTGACCATTGTCATGATCGACTGCGGCGTTCCGCAGCTCGAGGGAGCGACCTCCGCCATCGGCCGGACTCACCCAGGCCCAGCCGCCGAAAGTCGCCTCCCGGACACGCCACGCCCAATCACCTTCATCCGCGTAAGCTACCGAATCAACCGTCTGGCCGCCGGCATCGATCAGCCGAACCTGTTCCCCACCATTGCCAAGATTTCCCATCCAACCTCCGATCACCGGCGACACCGATGGATTTCCTGCGGCAAAGGCCGCGACATCCGAAGCCACAACGAGAAAGGTTCCTGGCGGCATGATCGTTCCGTCCGGGAACGTAAAATCCACTCCCTTGTCAAAACGCCAGCCGCTCACGTCCACCGCGGTGGATCCCGAATTTACCAACTCGATAAATTCCAACTCCGTCGGTTCGGGGATGCCCGCCGGTTGATACATAATTTCATTCATGAACACGTCGGCACGGCCGATGCCCGCGAGGAGGACCAGCCCGGCCGACAGCATGATGGAATGAAAACGGAACATGAAAGAGGAGGGAGCCCGCGGAAGATGCACAGGAGCATGCGCAGGGCGATACCGCAACCTGCCCCACTCGCCAGTGGCGTCCGTTCTCCATTTGGCCGCACTCAGCTCCGTGCCCAAATCATTCGGCGCGTGTGCATACCGCCCGGCGCGCCGCGTCCCAAGGGAGCAATCAATCGCTCCCGACCGCCGCGCGCCACGAATCCACGCCGTCTGGCAGATGGATGCGGGAGGGCCGCGCAAGTACAATCGCGAAAGCCCCGCGCCTGTTCAACCACCCTCGCCCCGTCTGCGCGCAAGATGACGCCTCATCCGGAACAAATGGACGTTCGCCTTCCTCACCCACCGTCAGAAATTGAAAAGTCATCCTGCACAAATGCGCGGACTGACCCCCTCCTCATTCACTTAAGCGTCCAAGCCATGCGCTGTCACGATTTGTCTTATGCACCCTGACCCGAATGGCACTAAGATAAGGCGGATTTGGGATGAATTTCGACGCCGTCCTTGCGGTGCGGCAGCGGGCCCATTTGGTGGCGGGGTTTGGTCATCAAGCGATAGTTTTTGGCGCGTCGTTTTTTCACGCGCGGCTCGCTGCGAAAGGGGCGGATGGGGAGCGGGTCTGCGGCGATGATGGCGAGCATTTCTGCCATCATCACGGCCTGCTTGCGGGGGCGGTGCTGCAAGGCGTGAATCGCGTCCGCAAAATGGGCCAGGGTGTCGAGGCTGCCCTTGAAGCTCAGGCGACTCAGATCGACATGGTGAATGATGGAGGCTTGCTGCATCAGGCAGCGCACCAGGTTATAGGCGATGAGGTGGAGGGAGAGTTCCCGCTCGATCATGGCCGGGGTTTTGCACCGCAGCACGTCCAGGCGCAGCAGGGTTTTGATCTCCCGAAAATGCAGCTCCACACTCCAGCGTTGCGCATAGAGGGCGCGCAGATCCTCGGCGGGGTAGAGTTCGGCGTCCCGCAGGGTGGTAACCAGAATGACTTTGTGGGTCCGATAGCCGGGGATGCTAAGGTAGAGGGTGATCTGCCGCAGCGTCAGCGTGGCTGGCAGCGCGGCGAAGTCCGCGGCGGGCCAGGCGGCGCTGCGCTGGGCGGGTTTGGTCCAGGTTACGAGCCGGTCGCCGGGGCCAAGGACTTTGCCTTTGCGAGCCTCGACGGCGCGGGCCTGGTGCAAACGCATAACGCTATCAACGCCTTGGCGCAGGAGGGAAGCGAGGGCAAAGAAGGAGCAGAAGCCGCGGTCGGCGAGGATGACATCTGCGGGCTCGAGCGCGTGCCAAAGCCGCGCGAAGAGCCTGCTTTCATGGATGTGGAGATCGCCTTCGGCCACGCGCAGCAAGGCTCCGCTGGCCAGGGAAAAGAGCCCGACCAGCTTCATCATGGGAAAGCCGCAGCCGGGCTTTTGGCCCGAGGGCTGGGGCCAAAGTTCCTGGTTTTCCGGGGTGTCGGGCATGGAAAGGTTAGTGCCGTCGACGATCTTGATTCTGCGCGCATGCCAGAGGGTTTCGGAGGGAGCGTTGGCTTCGAGCCGATCCACGAGGTGCTCGTGGACTTGGCGCAGCGCGTCGAGGGCCAGACGCAGCCGTGCGCCGCAATAGGCGGCGGTGGAAGTGGAAATGGTTCCGAGGCCCTCGAAGCTGGCCCAGGCCTGGATCTTGCGCACGGCATGGCGGCAAGCGGTGTCGGGCGAAAGAACCTGGACAGAAAGGCCCAGAAAGTCACGCCCGTGCTGAAGATGCGCTGGCGGCTGCCCGCGCCGCTCGCGGCAGGGCCGAGCAGAGCATCGGGAATCATGGCCCCGAATAAGGCGCGCAGCTCATGGAGGGAAGTGGCGGCACGTCCCGGAGAGGCACACCAATGGGCCAGAGAGCGTGGGGCGCGCCCGAAGAGCAAATGTTTGAAAGCGTGGAAAAAAGGAGTGGCCTGACGCATGGGAGGACGTATATATACGCTCCGATTGATCAAAGCGAACTCAATCATGAAACAAAAACTCCTATCCCCCTCCGAAAAAGCTGCCCTCCAGCGCCGCTATGACCAACTCAAGGAAGAACTCCGTTCCCTCAGCTGGATCTCCCAAGGCAGTGTCATGCACAAGCCGCCCGGCGCGTGGCGGTGGACCCGCAAGGTCAAAGCCCGGACCGTCACCGTCGCCCTCTCCGCGGAGCAGGCGCCCTTGTATCGGGACGCCATCGCCGAGCATCGGCGACTGGAAGCCATCCTTCAGACCATGCGAAACCTCAGCGCTCAAATCCTCGAACACTCCCTGCCGGGCGTCCGCCGCCGCCAACCAGCCCATTGATCCCAAATCCGCCTTATCTTAGTGCCATTCCACCCTGACCCCAACCTCCCCACAGTCTTGGAGCGCTTCGGGAGTGGTGGCCACCTGGTGGCGGTGCTGGCAAGCGGTGGCGATTTCGATCAGGTGCAGATCGACTTTACGATCGGAACGATCGAGCCCGAGGGCCAGATCGAAGGGCGGAACAGGAGTGAGGGTAACAGGCATCGGTAACGGAGGGTGAAGGGCCGAGCGAATCGATCAGCCCGGGTGGACACGGCAGGTTGATTTGGCGGCGGTGGTGGCGGACCGGCGCTTGACCCTGCGACGCCAATATAGAAGAGTCTCATCGTGCAAAGAGACCTCCTCTGAGCGAGTCGTTCAGGGGTCAAAGTCGGTCCGCCCGACGAGCCGGTCTTTAAGCTCAAAGTCGTCCCGGGCTTTAAAGACCGGGCGACGGGTCGTTAGAAGACCTAGCTCGCCGGAGCGGAAATTAACGCAAAGAACCAAGCCCACCCCAGCCCAAAGGAAAGCAATCCGAGACCACGTCATGACCGCAGTCCCAGCCCCTTTTGGCCCGGATCGGGCGAAGTTATTCACCAATGAGTCGCCGAGCTGGCCAAGGGCTCCGCTCCCCATCGGATGAATAACTTCGGATCTCCTATATTGGCGTTAGCCGACACTGCACAACACGCATGAACCTCGCAGCACAAGTAAAAGAACGGTTCGACGGCTTCCCGTTTGGAGCACCGGCGACACTGGACGCTCTGCAACGAGCGGAGCAGGAACTCGGGCAGGCGATTCCTCCCGTATTGCGCGAGCTTTATCTCGCTTTCGACGGATTCCGTGGGCCAACGAATGCCCAATTTTTCTGGCCGCTTTTTACAGAGAACGGCTTGGTCAGTTTCAACGGCTTTCTCCGAGCGGGAGATGAGTTTCCACACGACTTTGTTTCCTCCTGTGTCTTCTTCGGCGATGAGGGCATCGGGTCTATGTGGGGCATCAAGCGCGACTTGCCTGATAGCATCATCCTTTGGGACGCCGCTTGGGGTGAAGAATTTGAGGTTGTTGGCACATGTCCACTCGAAGTCTGGGAGCGAAGTAGGCGCGAGTATGAAACAATTTCCAATAAACCAACCGTCTAACAATAAAGGGTGCAGCAGAGCGAGGAACGAGCCTCTGACTGCACCGGTGGTTGAACAAGCCCGGCTTCGCATAAAAAGGGTCAGGGTGCATAAATCAAATTGTGTGCCTTGCGGTAGCCCGCTCCTTTTGTATCCAGCGGCGCAGGGCGGTCGGCAAATGCTTTCCCTCCTCCTGCTCGCCCTTGGTGCGCAGCAACTGGCTCACGTTGGCCGCGCTTCGCATCGCGAGATTCTCCGCCAACCATTGATGGCTCGCGATCGTATGCGCAGCGATCAGCCGCGCGATGGCCACCTTCCTCCAGTCGCTTCCAGGCAGCCTCGCCAGCGACTCCGGCGGAAGTTGCGCCCGCCGCAACCCCTCCTCCAACCACGCCTGCGCCCGGTTCATCCCGTGACTGCGCCGCGCCGCCGCCCCACGATACCCGCGCGAACGCTGGCTCCGCCCATTGCTTTCCACCAACGTTTTCAGGCTCTCGACAAACCGCTGGCTTCCCCAATACCACCCGCGCCGCAGATGGCTCATCCGGCGCGTCGGCTTCCGCAGGCAGCGGCGGCACTCCGCAGCGTTCCATGTGCTCATCCACCGCCCGCCGATCGAGCCGCTCGACCAACCGCCGCCGCCCAGCCACGCTGTCGGGCAGGCCGAACATTCCCAGCGCCTCTCCCGCGGCCAGCCACCGCGGGCGCCGGCTCGCCGGCAACGCATAGCCACCACTCACGCTGCTCCAGCGGTAATCCAGCACGCTTTGGCCGTGCCCGGGCCGGATGATTCCCGCCCGCACCGGATTGAGGTGGATGTAATCCCAGAGGGTTTCGAAATAGAATGGCGCCCGCCCCTCGACCACGATCGCCTTGTAGCGGTCGCCGAAAACCCGGCCCCAGCTTCGGTGCTTGGTGTTGAAGCGCCGCGTGAACGTGTTCTGCAGCCATTTCATCCCCTCGACCAGATTCGCCTCGGGCGTTTCCATCATCAGATGGTAATGATTGTCCATCAGCACCCAGGCGTGCACTCGCCAGCCCGTCTTCGCACACGCCTCGCCCAGGGTCTTCAGAAACCACTCCCGGTCCTCGTCGCCGAAGAAGATCGCTTCGCGCCGGTTGCCGCGCGCCATGACATGATAGAACGCCCCTGGAAACTCGATGCGGATACTGCGTGCCATGCCCAAGAGCTCAAGCGTCCAAGCCATGCGCTGTCACGATTTGTCTTATGCACCCTGACCCCAACCTGATGACCCAACCTGCCACTGACCCCAACCTGCCAGGACTCGAGGGATTTGTTAATGGGGATAGACATGCCAGGTGAGTGCAGCTCGTACGTCGCGAGCCCCGCCACAAACCGAACGGCGAGAGGAACTCCACTGCATTCGAGTGCGAAAATCGTGGAGTTTCTCAGAGAAACAAGCAAGGGGAACTATTTCGACCAACGGTTGAAGGCCACCCTTCAAGAGAAGTGATTCACGTCCTTCAGCCAATTGATCGGAGTCACCTTGCTCCCCGGCCAGCAGGACGAACTGCCACGCTCCTCCCCTTTCACTCCCGGATGCGGAAGTTTTCTGAAATTTTTTGTCCAAAACTTACGGTTGGCAGGAAGTAGGTTTACACCCCGGAGCATGTCACCAGATCCAATGCGTCAATTTGAAGATCCCGCGGCGGCGCAGCAGCGGTTTCTTTCGCTGTTTCTCCGCAGCGAGCGGGAGATCTTTCGCTACGTGGCGGCGCTGGTGCCGAATGTGGCGGACGCAGAGGACATCGTGCAGCAGACGGCACTGGTCGCTCTGGGAGAAATTTGAGGCTTACGATTCGAGCCAGCCGTTTACGCCGTGGGCCTGCCGGTTTGCCCTGAACAAGACCCGCCAATGGATCGAACGACGCCAGCGTTGGCAGGCCCTGCTTGAAGGCGGGCTGGCCGAGGAACTGGCGCAGCGGCGCGAGGAGTTGCGGCCGGAGTTCGATCGGCGGCTGGGGCATTTGGAAAAGTGCCTGGGCAAGCTGCCCGGGGAGCAGCTTTCGCTGGTGGAAGGTTATTATTACCGGCGGGACGGCATTGAGAATCTGGCGACGAATTCCGGCCGCACCGTGGCGGCCACTTACAAGATGCTGCAGCGGGTGCGCCTGGCTCTGCAGGCCTGCATCGAGAAGCGCGGCGAAGCCGGAGGGAGCCACAACGTGACGCTGGGCTTTCCTTCGCGCGGAATTCGATGACGCGGTGGCGGCCGTCTGCCACGGCTCGGCTTCGGACGAACAAGCGTGGGCGTTGAACGAATTGCTCCGCAGGCATCCCGATGCGCGCGACGAATACATTCTCCGCGTCGAGTTGCATGCGCGACTGGCTTCGGATCCGGATCTCTTCGCCGCCACGACACCGCAGGTGGCTGAGGTCTCTCCGTCGGGCGGCATTCACGCGTTGCCGCAAAACGTGGTCCCGATTCAACCGGGAGAGCACGGAGCTAAGGCGACTGCTCAGTTGGGCCGTGCCTTTGGCCGCATGCCTGACCATTGTGGCCACCGGATGGTGGGGCTGGCGCGGGTGGCAACAGAGCGAGCGCATGAGTGCGACGAGCAAGGCGGTCGCGATGCTGAACCGCGTGGTGGATGCGCAGTGGAGTTCCGCGCGACGAAGCCCCGCGACTGGGAGCACCGCTGGACCCGGGCTGGCTGCGGCTCAAATCGGGTTTGGCCCAGGTGGTCTTTTACAGCGGTGCGCGAGTGGTCATCGAGGGGCCGGCGGAATTTCAGATCATTTCACCCAGCGAAGCTTCCTGCCGCGTAGGCCGGCTCACCGCCGAGGTGCCGCCGCAAGCGCGCGGGTTTCGGATTGCGACTCCGCAAATGAACGTGACCGATCTGGGCACGGTGTTCGGTCTCGACGTGAAGGTGGGCACAACGGAGTTGCATGTCTTCAAAGGCAGCGTGGACTTCCTGCCCGCCATCGGCACCGCGAAGCAGAGTTTGCAGGAAGGCGCCGGTGCCGTGGCGGAGGGTTCGCGCCCACCCCGTCTGATCACCGCCAATGTCGCGAGGTTCGCGTCGCTGTTCGACTTGAAGGATAAGTCCGTCGCCGCGGATTCGTCGCGCTACGATCAGTGGCGCGCCGCCAGCCATCGGCTGGATCAAGATCCTTCCCTGCTCGTGCATTTCGACTTTGAACACGCCGCGCCCTCAGACTGGCGCCTCCGCAACACGAGCAGCGGAAGTTCCGCGGTGCCCGACGGCACGATCGTCGGGTGCGAATGGGTCGAGGGCCGCTGGCCGACGAAACAAGCGCTCGAGTTTCGCGGCGTGAGCGACCGCGTCCGCCTGAGCATGCCGGGCGAATTCGAATCGTTGACCGTGGCGGCCTGGGTGCGTGTCCAGGGACTGGATCGGCAGTTCAACTCACTCTTCATGTGCGACGGTTTCGAGGCGGGCACACTGCATTGGCTCATTCGCAATGATGGCGTGCTGGGATTGACGGTGATCGGTCCGGGTGCGGGCAATTATCAGATCGTGGCCAGTCCTTCCGTGCTCACGCTGGAGCAGTTCGGCATGTGGCTGCATGTGGCGGTCGTGCTCGATGGAAGCGCCAAGCGAGTGTCGCATTACGTCAACGGACAACTCGTGGGTGAGAGGGCGCTCAAGATCCATCCACCTTTTCGCATTGGCACCGCCGAGCTGGGGAACTGGAATGCCCGCGGATTCCCGGACAACGATCCGGCCATGATCCGGAATTTCAGCGGCGCGATGGACGAATTTTGCCTCTTCAGCCGGGCGCTGCCCGCCTCCGAAATTCGCGCCCTGTATGCGAGCGACAGAACTCAGCGCGGGCCCTCGCCAGTTCGCTGACGCTCATTATCCAAGTCGATTTCCCAATGCCAGCTCCATCCACCCCACAAAACACTAGATGAAAACCAAACTAACCCTCCTCACCTGCGCTTCCCTTCTCTTCGGTCAGCTTTGTCTGGCCCAGGACAAACCTCCGGCGGACGACTGGAAACCGGCATCGACCAACCAGCCGGGCAAGGAGTATCCGCAAGTGAACTCCGAAGGCCGCGTCAAATTCCGCATCGTGGCACCCGAGGCCAAGAGCGTCGGCGTGCACTTTCAGAGACAGCAGCGAATTCACCAAGGGTGAGGACGGTGCCTGGACCGGCTACACGCGGCCCCTGGACGAAGGCTTTCACTACTACATCCATCAAGATCGACGGAGCGGAAGTGCCGGATCCCAACAGCCTGTATTTTTTCGGCGCCAGGTCGCTGGGGCAGCGGCGTCGAGGTGCCCGCCAAGGACCAGGACTTTTACGCGCTTAAGAACGTGCCCCACGGCCAACTGCGCGAAATCTTCTTCCACTCGAAAAGCACCGAGTCGGAGCGCCGCGCGTTCGTTTACACTCCGCCGGGCTATGACAGGATTCGAATCAACGCTATCCGGTTCTGTATCTGCAGCACGGCTGGGGCGAGAACGAATACGGCTGGGGTGCCCAGGGCCGCGCCGATCGTGATCATGGACAACCTGATCGCCGAAGAGAAGACCAAGCCGTTCATCATCGTGATGACCTATGGCATGACCAACGACACCCGGATCGGCGGCCTCAGAAATTTCGACATCGAGGCCCTTCGAGACCGTTCTCGTGGACGAGTTGATTCCCTACATCGATGCCAACTTCCGCACGCTCGCCGATCAGCCCAATCGCGCCATGGCCGGCCTCTCCATGGGCGGCATGGAAACCAAGACGATTACGCTGAAGCATCTCGATACGTTCTCGCACATCGGCCTCTTCAGCGGCGGGAGCATCAGTCCGGATGACATCTCCGATCTGGCGGCGTTTAAGGAGAAGAACAAACTCGTCTTCGTCAGCTACGGCAGCCGTGAAGTCGGCGGCAACAATGGCCGCCGCGGCGGCGATCCCAAGGCGAACGTCGAAGCGCTGAAGGCAGCGGGCATCAACAGCGTCATTACTATGTCTCTCCGGAAACGGCCCACGAATGGCAGATCCTGGCGGCGCAGCCTGCGCGAGTTTGCGCCGCTGGTCTTTAATGCCTCAGTCGCCGACTAGCGATAGCGCTCACCGCCACCAAGGAAAGCCCGTCGGTCGCCGCCAAAGAGGACGTCACCGGGAATCTGGAAAGCGGAGTTTGATTCGCAGATCGGGCCGCCAGAAATATACCTATCACCCTCAAGCAGGACGGCAACAAGCTAACCGGGAAAGCCAGCTCGGAAATTGGCGACCGGAAACGCGAGGCCGAATTGAAGGAAGGCAAGGTGGATGGCGACAAGGTGTCGTTCGTCGAGATGCTGGATTTCCAGGGTAACGAGATTCGCATCACCTACACCGGCACGATCTCGGGGAATGAAATGAAGCTGACCCGCGCGGTCGGAGACTTCGCCAAGGAGGAAATCGTCGCCAAACGCGAAGCGGAGGCACGACCCAGCCAGTCGTCACGCGCCCAAGCCGGACGCCCGCAAGGCGCGTCGGCGGATTTGGCGGTCCCATCGAGCTGGGTCCCGATGACAAGGCGGCGTTCCCCGATCCTCCGGATGGCTTCGACAAGGCGCGCGAGGGCATCGCCGCACGGCAAGCTGGAAATGGTCGAGTATGACTCCAAGTCCGTCGGCAACAAACGCAAGGCGCTCGTCTATACACCGCCCGGCTATTCAGCCGACACGAAGTATCCCGTTCTCTATCTGCTGCACGGCATTGGCGGTGACGAAGAGGAATGGCGGCGCGGCGGCCATCCCGAAATCATTCTCGATAACCTCATCGCCGACAAAAAGGCCGTGCCGATGATCATCGTCATGCCCAATGGCCGGGCGCAGCCGGACGACCGGGCCGGGGCCGAATGCGATGGCCACCGCGCCGGCCTTTGCGAAATTCGACAAGGACCTGCTCGGCGACCTGATCCCGTTCATCGAGTCCAAGTATTCCGTGAAGAGCCGATCGCGAAGACCGCGCGCTGGCGGGACTCTCGATGGGTGGTGGGCAGTCGCTGAACTTCGGGCTGGGCAACCTCGACACCTTTGCCTGGATCGGCGGGTTTTCGTCCGCCCCGAACACCAAGCCGGCGGCGGAGCTGGTGCCTGACCCGGAGAAGGCGACCAAGCAGATGAAGCTCCTCTATATCTCCGCTGGCAACAAGGACGGCTTGATTCGCATCAGCCAGGGCGTCCACGCCTACCTGAAGGAGAAGAACGTGCCGCACATCTGGCATGTGGATGACACACGCTCATGACTTCAATCATTGGAAGAAGGCGCTCTACAATTTCTCCCAGCTGATTTTCAAACCGGCGACCAAGTAACAATCCGCATCCCCACGGTTGAAGTTTCGCATCCCCACGACACTGCTGATTCTTTCATGACTAGCCTGAAACAAATTCTGATTCTATTGACGGGAGGACTAATGGTCCTCAACACGTTTGCCGCGGACGCCCCGGCTCGCCCGCTCCATGTCCTCTATCTCGGCCCGGTCAGCGCCGGCGGTGGTGGTGGTGGATTTGGTCCCCGGCGCGGGACGGCGGACGGACGAACTACGTTTATCTGCCCGGCCAGACTCTGGCACCCGAGGCGATCTATTTTGATCATCTCGCCGATGTCACCAATCTCACGGACACCTATTTGAAACACTTTGATGCGGTGGTGCAGGTGATGCCCGATGCCGAGGTCGGGGCGGCCCAGCAGAAGATGCTCGACAGTTTCAAGAAGGCGGGCAACGGGTTGATCAAGTACACCGATGGCAAGCGCCCGGCGGATGCGTGATCTGCGCGAAGGCCGTTCTCGGTGGCGTCAGCAAAAAGGCCAAGTCAGCCTGGGAAGCTTACCTCGCCTCGCGTCCTCCCTTGCAGCGCCTGCCGGGCGAGGTGCCGAATTACGAGCGCCGACCGGAGCCGGTCAAATTTCAGGCTCCGCTCGACCCGCAGGACAGCATGCGCTACACGCAGGTGCCGGCGGATTTCGAGCTGCAACTCTTTGCCGCCGAACCCGACGTCGTAAAGCCCATCTACATGGCGTGGGACGAGCGCGGACGCGCCTGGGTGATCGAGGCGCGTGATTATCCCCACGGTCTCGTGGCCGAAGGCGAGCCAGGCAAGGCCGACATCAAGATTTGCGAGGATACCGACGGCGACGGCCGGGCCGACAAGTTCACCATCTTTGCCGACGAATTGAACCTCGCGACCTCGCTGGTGTTCGTCAACGGCGGCATCATCGTGTCGGAAGCGCGCCACATGCTCTTCCTCAAGGACACCAACGGGGACGACAAGGCCGATGTCCGCGAAGCCTATCCTTCCGGGCTGGGGAACCGGCGACACCCACGCGATGCAGAGCAATCTCGCCCGCGGCTTTGACAACTGGCTCTACGGTGCGGTGGGTTACTCGAATTTCCGTGGCAACGTCGGCGGCAAGGATCTCCAGTTCGGCCAGGGCATTTTTCGTTTCAAAGCCGATGGGTCCGCCCTGGAATTCCTCTACCAGTTCAACAACAACACCTGGGGTTTTGGCCAGAACGCCTATGGCGATGTCTTCGGCTCAACGGCCAATGGCAACCCGACCTTCTACGGCTATCTGCCCGCGCACATCCTGAACCCGACCCAAGCCAATGGCTCGGACGCCGGCGCGCGGTGGCGGGTTTCGTCCAGGCTACCGACTCGGCTCCGATGCGACGATGCGCCCGAACGCCAAGGTTCGCCGCATTCCGTCCGCGCAGGTCGATGGCGCCGGGCATGCGCATGCATCCCAATACACCGAACGTCCGCATGGTGGATAACTTCGGCGGCTACACGGCGGCGGCGGGACACGCGTTCATGGTCAGCGATGCGCTTCCGCGCGCGCCTGCAGGGCAAGGCGTTGGTGACGGAGCCGACCGCCAAGCTCATCGGCATCATGGATATTCGAGCACGATGGCGGCGGCTACAAGGCGAGCGATGGCTTCAATCTCCTCGCCAGCACGGACGAATGGATGTCGCCGATCTTCGCCGATGTCGGTCCGGACGGCGCCGTCTGGGTGATCGATTTTTACAGCTTCATCATTCAGCACAATCCGACGCCGAGCGTCCGGTCGGCGGGCATCGAGGCCACCACCGGGCAGGGCGGAGCCTACATGACCGAGAACAACCTCCGCGACCAAGTCCACGGCCGCATCTACCGCGTCGTCTGGAAGGATGGTCCGAAAAGCTCCATCAAATCCCTCGCCGGGGCGAAGCCCGCCGAACTCGTCGCAGGCGCTCGACAGCGGCAACCAGTTCTGGAGCCTGACCGCCCAGCGCCTGATCGTGGACAACAAGATGACGGACGCCGCCCCGGCGCTGAAAAAGCGCGTGGCTTCCGGCACTGGCGGCAACAGGCGCGATCCATGCCCTCTGGGCGCTCGAAGGAATCGGCGCGCTCGACAAGGACACGCATCAGAAGGCATTGCTGGACAAGGATCCCGCCCTTCGCCGCAACGCCATTCGCGCCCTGCCCGCGAACGACGCCGGACGCCAGCTGTTCTTCAGCAGTCGCCGTGATTCAGGATCCGGATCTGCTCACACGCGAGGTGGCCTTTGTGAAACTAGCCGAGTTCCCGACCATCCCTGAAATCCAGACGGTCGTCGCCCAACTCCCGCGCATTCCTGCCAATACCAACGACCCCTTCCTGAACGACGCCCTCACCCTGCTGGGGCGCATCCACAAGGTGTCCGGCGTGGGTGAAAACGAAGTAAAGGTCGCGGCGGGCGATCCCAAGCGCGGCGAGGATTTGTTCTTCAACAGCCCCACGGCGGCCTGCGCCACCTGCCATACCGTTGGGGGCAAGGGCGGCGCAATCGGGCCCATCCTTGATGGCATCGCCGTCCGCAGCGACAAGGACTACATCCTCGAAAGCCTCGTGGAGCCCAACGCCAAACTGGCCAAGGGATTTGAGAGCCTGGGGATTTCGCCCATGCCGCCCCTCGGTGTGCTGTTGAAGGAGCAGGAACTCGCGGACATTCTGGCTTTTCTCCAAACGCTGACCACACCCCCGAAGGATGGAGTGACCGTGCCCGTGCAAAAACCCGCCCCCACTAAGTAACCAGGTCAGATCATTTTACCATGCCGGTCAGGCGCAATCTCGACGGAGACAGTTTATGAAAACACTATTTAACATCATCGGGCTATTTGCCTTGTCCGTGCTAGTGACACCCAATCTGCAGGCGGCGGACGCCTTGCGACCCGACGCGGATGGTTACATCCGGGATTGGGTCATGCTGGCCCCGATTGCCCCTGCCCGCGGGGCGCCCTTGCGGAGATTTGCTCCTCGAGGAACAGGTCAAGAACGAGGCGGCTCTGAAACCCAAGGCCGGGGACAAGGTCACGATCAACGGGAAGGAACTGACCTGGAAGAACATCACCGCCGCAACCAAGTATTTCGATTTCAACGCCATATTGAAGTCCGAAAACGACCGCGCGGCGGGCTACATGGTCACCTACATCGAGTGCGACAGGGAAATGCCCGACGTAACAATGGCGGTGGGCAGCAATGATCAGGGACGCATCTACTTCAATGGAAAGGACATCTACGCCTTCCAGGACGCGCGCCCTCTCGAGCTCGACGTCGGACAAGGGGAAGGGTCACCCTGAAAAAGGGCGTCAACGTCATCGTTTTCAAGGTCATCAACGAACAGAATAGCTGGCAGGGGGCCATGCGCTTTCTCGATAAAGAGGGCGCGCCAGTGAAGGATCTCAAAATAAGACTATCGCCCTGAGCACCGGCAAGTCGCAACAGCCCGACCCTTGGCAATTTCGCCACGACGGATGACGGCACGAGCCGCGAAACCAACAACCCCGGATACAATGAAAACCCCAGACTCAAATCACAATCTACGAAGCGGCCTCATCATAGCGATGCTGCTGGCAGTTGGCACAAACGCCAGATCCGCCGAAACAGCAGTCACGCTAAAGGACGCTTTCAAGGATCGCTTCAAGGTCGGAACGGCGATTAATCGCAGCGTGGCCACCGGCACCGCCGGCTTCCGCCGGACCGCAGAGCAAGTCGGCCAGGATATTGCCCTCGTTAAGACACAGTTCAACCAAATCACGGCGGAGAACGACATGAAGTGGCAGCTTATTCATCCACGCGAGGGCGCCGACGGCTACAACTTCGAACCGGCTGACGCTTTCGTGGAGTTTGGAGTTAATAACAACATGGAGATAGCGGGCCACACGCTGGTCTGGCATAGCCAAACGCCCAACTGGGTTTTTGCCGGCACCCATTTGCCGCCGGGAGCCAGCGAGGAAACCAAACCCGATGGTGCGGAGGACAAAACGGACGCTGCTCCGCCGCCGCCCGCCGCCACACCACCAGATGCACCGCCCGGACCCGGACGTGGTCCGGGTGGAAGAGGATTTGGCGGCTTTGGTGGCTTTCAGCGATTCAACCTCGATGGGCCTCGCGCCTCGCGGGAAGAGTTGCTCGAAAGAATGCGGGAGCACATTCACACCGTCATGACCCGCTACAAAGGCAAGGTCAAGGTATGGGACGTCGTGAACGAGGCCATCGCCGACAACGGCCCAGACATCCTGCGGAAGTCTCCGTGGTCCGTGATCATCGGACCGGATTTCATCGAGAAGGCTTTTGAATACGCTCATGAGGCCGATCCCGACGCCATCCTCCGCTACAACGATTACGGACTGGAAAAAGCGGAGAAACGCCAAAAACTCATCACCCTAATCAAGCAGCTTAAAGAAAAAGGAGTGCCCGTGATGGCCATCGGATCACAGGCTCATCTCAATGTTGCGGTCACCTTTGACACGATGGATCAGTCTCTCGCCGAGATCGCAACCCTCGGCCTCCCCATCCACATCACCGAGCTGGACATCAATGGAGCCATGGGAGGCCAGCGCGGAACGGGAGCGGACATCGCAGGAAACGCTGCCGCCACCGAAGGCGGCCTCGTCACGGAAGCCGATAAGAAACTGACTGACGCTTATGTCGGGGTTTTCCGGGCCTTCCTCAAGCATCGCGATACGTTGCAATTAGTCACCTTCTGGGGCCCTAACGATGCGAACTCCTGGCGCAGCCGCGGTCGCCCGCTCCTTTTCGATGGCGATAGCAAGCCCAAGCCCGCGTTCGATGCCGTAATCAAGCTGGCCACGGAGCCCGCGACTCCGTGAGCTTCACTTTGAGTAAACATTCCTCCTTCTGGTGAGCGTCCATCTCTTCTACGCGATTGCGGCCGCCTGTTCCCTAACGTCATTCGCACTGGCACAAGGCCCCAGGCCGCAACCCGTCGAATCACCCATCGTGCACGCTGATCGCACGATCACTTTCTCTATCCGAGCCCCGAACGCCCAAAAGGTCGAACTCAGTGGTCAATTCATCCAAGGGAAACAACCGCTCACAAACAACGGCGAAGGCGTTTGGAGTATCACGCTCGGCCCCGTGGAGCCCAATCTCTATCCCTACAACTTCGTCGTGGATGGCTTGTCCGTCGCTGATCCGGCCAATCAGTACCTTTTCCCCAACGAGCGATTCAAGGCCAGTCTGGTGGACATCCCGGGCAATGAGTCCGTCCCCTACGCGATGCAAGATGTACCGCATGGCGAGGTGACTTACTGTACCTATGTCTCCAAGACCCTCGGCGGCCAGCGGCCGCTTCTCATTTACACCCCGCCAGGGTATCGTGAGAGCACCGAAAACTATCCCGTCTTTTACCTCGTGAGCGGCACCACGGACACGGAGGAGACCTGGTATAAAGTGGGCAAGGCCAATGTCATCCTGGACAATCTCATCGCCCAGAGGAGGGCCGTGCCCATGGTCATCGTGATGCCTTACGGCAATATGATGATGCCGGCACCCAACCCCTCGTCGCCCCAGGCCGCCGAAATGTATGCCAAGTTTAATGATGAGCTGGTGGGGAACATCATGCCCCATGTGGAATCCCACTTCCGAGTTGCCAATGAACGCGACCAGCGGGCGATTGCCGGCTTTTCCCGCGGTGGCGGCCAGTCGCTCTTCGCCGGGTTCAAGAACCTCGACAAATTCGCCTACATCGGCTCCTACGCCGCTTTCCTGACCCCGGAAGTATTCCAAACCTATTTCCGGGAACTGGCCGCCAAACCAGAAGAAACCAATCAACAGTTGAAACTGCTTTGGATGGGAGTCGGCACTGAGGATTTTCTCCACAAACCTGCCACCGAGTTCGAGGCGTTCCTCAAAGAAAAAGGCATTAAGCACACGAGCTTCACTACCCCCGGTGGCCACACCTGGATGAATGCCCGGCATTACCTGACGGAGACGTTGCCACTCTACTTCAAATGAGGCGCACCATGAAGCTTACGCACTTTTTCTCTCTCCTGAGTTTGCTATTTTGTGCATCGTGTCCGGCCGACGCTCAGGACACAAACTTCTATATTTTCCTGTGCTTCGGTCAGTCGAATATGGAGGGTTTTCCGGGGATTGAAGAGCAGGATAAGGCGGGCGTGGACGAGCGCTTTCAGATGTTGGCGGCGGTCGATTTTCCGATGCAGGAAAGAATAAAGGGCAGCTGGTATCAGGCTGTGCCTCCGCTGTGCCGTCCGCCAGCGGGGCTTTGTCCGGCAGACTACTTTGGCCGAACGCTGGTTTCTCGGCTTCCACATCACATCAAGGTCGGCGTCGTCAATGTATCCATCGGTGGCTGCAAGATCGAGCTGTTCGAAAAGGACACATTTCAATCGTACGTCGACACTGCACCCAAATGGATGACCGGCACAATCGCCACCTACAACGGCAATCCCTATCAGTACCTCGTCGATCTGGCGAAGGCCGCCCAGCAGGATGGAGTCATCAAAGGAATCCTGCTGCATCAGGGCGAGTCCAACACGAACGACCAGGAATGGCCGGCCAAGGTAAAGGGTATTTACGACAACCTGATCACTGATCTGAATCTCAAGGCGGAAGAAGTGCCGCTGCTCGCCGGCGAACTGGTGAACGCCGATCAACAGGGCGCTTGCGCAAGCATGAACCAAATCATCGCCGCGTTGCCCGAAACCCTTCCCACTGCGCACGTCATTTCCTCGGCGGGTTGCACCTGCCGGCGAGACCATCTGCATTTCAATCCGGCGGGTTACCGGGAATTGGGAAAGCGTTATGCGGAGACGATGCTTTCATTGCTGGGTCATCCGGTATCCGAACCCAAATGATGATCGTGCAATTTACACCTGGCGTTCCCGACCTGCCACGCTCGTGCAAATCATGAACAACCCAGGCGCACTTATCGAAGCTTTTCTCGCGGCGGCGCTGGGCACCAGTTTCGCTTGCGCCGCCCAACCCAACGACGATTTCAATGCCATGACGGCACGGCCTGCGCCGAGAATGGACCGGAATTCGCAGAGAGCCCACGAGCAGTTGCTGGAAAAGGCCAGGAAGGGCGGCATCGATGTCTATTTCCTCGGCGACTCCATCACTCGGCGCTGGGGCGCGACCGATTACCCGGAGCTTCTCGCAAACTGGAACACGAATTTCTTCGGCTGGAACGCAGCTAATTTTGGCTGGGGCGCGGACCGGATTGAAAACATGATCTGGCGTTTGGAAAATGGGGAACTCGATGGAGTGAATCCAAAGATCATTGTCGTGCTCGCAGGCACCAACAATGTCGGGACGGTTTCTGGCGACGGCGCCAAGGTGGAGAATATCACGCACGGGCTGAAGGCCCTGGTGAACGTCTGCCAGCAAAAGGCTCCGGGTGCAGTTATTGTTCTCACCGCCGTCTTTCCAAGGAATGACAACATGGCGGTCATACCAACGATTGAGAGGATCAACGAGCAACTGGCCGCAATGGCCGACGGGAAAAAGATTCGTTACCTCAACGTGAATGACAAACTGGCGGACCAGGACGGCAAACTGTTCGAGGGCATCTCGAAGGACAAGCTACATCCCGGCTTGAGTGGCTATCAAGCCTGGGCCGACAGCCTGAAACCTATATTCACCGAGATCCTCGGACCACCCAGCAAAACCGATCACGCGCCGCCGCCGACCGGTGATCCCAGTGCCAGGCGGCCTCGGAGCAACTGACTCATCATGTCCCCCCTGAAACTCTTCACTCTAGCTGCAATCGTTTCGCTCCGTCTTCCCGCGATGGCACTCGAAGGCGACGTTGGGATTCACGACCCGTCCACGCTTGTTGAGTGCGATGGAAAATACTACACTTTCGGCACCGGCGGCTCCTGCCTCGTCTCCGATGATGGCTGGACCTGGCGTCGCGGAACCACACCGGCGCGGCGCGGCATGGCCCCGGATGCCATCAAGATTGGCGACCGCTACTACCTGTATATTGCCAGGAACGTCGGAGGTCAGCCCCGGGCTGAGATCAACATGATCTGGAGCAAGTCGCTCGATCCGGAATCGCCGGACTACAAATGGGAGGAAGGCGGGATAGTTGCTTCGTCGGACGGCACTGAGGACTGCAACGCCATCGATCCAGGCGTATTACTTGATCCCAATGACGGTCGGCTGTGGCTGGTTTACGGTTCCTATTTCGGATACATCCGACTGGTTGAACTTGATCCCAAGACCGGCCAACGCGTCGATCCGAACGCCAAACCCGTTGACCTCGCGATCAATTGCGAAGCGGCAATTATGATCCATCACGACGGCTGGTATTACCTCCTGGCCACCCACGGCAGTTGCTGTCGCGGCGCCGAATCCGGCTACAACATCCGCGTGGGTCGCTCAAGAAAGGTCACCGGTCCATTCCTCGATCACGAGGGCATCGATATGATCCGGGGCGGTGGGAAGCTAATGCTCGGTTCCAGCGGACGCTTCATCGGTCCCGGTCACTTCGGTCTGATCGACCTGGGAGACGGCGTGCAGAAGTTCTCGATGCACTATGAAGCTGATTTGGACCGTGGCGGCGCCAGCGCGTTGGACATCCGTCCGTTGCTTTGGAAGGACGGCTGGCCCATCGCCGGCGAGAACTTCACGGAAGGCACCTATGAAATCGAATCCGCCCGCACCGGCACGGCCCTCGAACTGGCGGTGGAAGGAATGCCAGTCGGTGGTCGGCGTGCCCGCCGACGAGGAGGTCCAGGATTCGGCGGACCTGGCGGACCAGTTGCACCTGGCGGACCCGGTGGACCCGGCACCCCAGACAGGCCCCCTGGCGGAAGCGGTCGTGGAATCTTCGGCGGTACCGGCGTCCCAATTCCACCACAGGACATCACGCAGGTTTCGACGAACTGGCCAACCGGCGACATTGGCCTCCGCATGGCCAATTACCTTTGTCAGGCCCAGCAGAAGTGGACGATCGCACCTGTGCCCAATGCCGGCGGCTATCCTGGTTCGCCGTATTTCAAGATTACGATCGCCGGCACCGATCGCGCGCTCGCGGCCGCAGCGGACGGCGAGCTGATTTCGCTGCCGGCTTTTACCGGTGAGCCCGAACAACTCTGGCGCATCGATCAACTGACGGACGGAAGCTGGCGCATCATCCCGAAGTCGGTTCCAAACACGAAAGAACCCCTCGCACTCTCAGCCATCGGCAGCAGTTTCGCGACCCTCTCGAAATTCAATCCTGACAGCGACAAACAACGGTGGCTCCTCAAAACGCCCTGACGCCGATGCGACCTTCGGGGACCCACATCCATACTTTCATGCTAACGCGTCGCGCCCTCCTTCTACCAGCCTTTGCCTTTCTGGCCGGCTCGGTGTTTCATACGACCGCCAGCCGTGGCGAGGGTTTCGATTCGACACCCACACTCGCGAGTCCGACCACCATCGAAAAGTCACCTGGTGCAAACGGCTTCATCCAACGCTGGATGATCCTCGAACCGATCCCTGTCAACGGCCTCACCGATAGCGCCGTGCAGGCGGCGGTGAAGAAGGAGTATTTTCCCGATCAACTCACCGTGGTTCCGAAGGACGGCGACAAGGTGACGGTCGACGGCGCGGAACTCACCTGGCACGCGGTGGACACCAGGGAATATAACGTCAACCTTTATCACTTCGCCCGCGCCCTCGGCAAACCAACGTCCAACGTCCTGTTCTGGGGAGTGACCATCGTCAACTGTCCCGAGGAAATTGCGGGCGTGCGCCTGGCCATCGGCTCCAACGCCGCTTCGGTCTGGTGGGTGAATGGGCAGGAAGTCATTAGCATCTACGGTGACCGCCAGACTGTCATCGATGACGGTGTTTCCAAACGCCTCACGCTCAAGAAGGGGCCAAATATTGTGCGTTGTGCGGTCATCAATGGCGGTGGCGCCACGGATTTTTGCGCGCGGTTTCTCGACGCGCAGGAGAACCCGCTGAAATCATTCACTTTGAATCTAAGTGATGTCGCAAAGTGAATCTACTAATCGACTCCTCGAGATGAAGAACTCTATACCGACTGTGCTGCTGGCACTGTTTACCGCCACACAAGGCCTCGCCCAGCAACCTGCTGCGCCCGTCATGACCCAATACGGTCTCGTGCAGGGCGTCATCGAACCCGGCCTGACTGTTTACAAGGGTCTCCCGTTCGCCGCACCGCCAGTCGGTGATCTCCGCTGGCGCCCGCCGCAACCCGCCGCGAAATGGGAGGGGGTGCACCAGGCTGCCAACTTTGCGCCGGATCCTTATCAGGGGGATGGCAAAGGCAACGTGAGCGAGGACTGCCTTTATCTAAATATCTGGACACCGGCAAAGTCCGCCGACGACCGCGTGCCCGTGCTCGTATGGATTTACGGCGGCGGATTCTCCTTCGGCTCAACTTCCACGCCCGTGCATAACGGCGAACACCTGGCTCGGAAGGGTGTGGTGTTGGTTAGCATTAATTACCGCGTCGGCCCGCTCGGTTTTCTCGCCCATCCCGAGCTGAGCGCCGAGTCGCCGCAAAAGGTCTCAGGAAACTACGGACTGCAGGACATGATCGCGGGTCTGCAGTGGGTGAAGAAGAACATCGCGGCGTTCGGTGGTGATCCGGATAAGGTCACGATCTTTGGGGAGTCCGCCGGCGGAATCGCCGTCAGCATGCTCTGCGCTTCGCCGCAGGCCAAGGGCCTTTTCCATGGAGCCATTTCACAGAGCGGTGGTTCCTTCGGCCCCTCTCGCGAAACCACCTACCCGGGCGAAAACATGCACCTCCTCGCCGATGCTGAACAAGCCGGCATCGCTTTTGCCCAGCGCGCCGGCGCATCCTCACTCGCCGACCTGCGCCAGCTACCTCCGGGCAAGCTGCCCCCCGGTTTCGGCAGCGGTGCGGGCTGGCCGATCGTCGACGGCTGGATCATCCCCGACGATCAGCACAAACTCTACGAGGCCGGCAACTATAACGACGTCGACATCCTCGTGGGTTACAATTCCGATGAGGGCCTGAGCTTCTCCCGGGAAAAGAAGCCGGATGAATTCATCGCCAATACGCAAAAGCGCTACGGTCCATTCGCCGAAAAACTCCTCGCGGCCTACCCGGTCGGCAAGGTTTCGGTGCCGAAGACCGCGCGCGACTTGATGCGCGACGCGGCATTCGGCTGGCAGACATGGGCTTGGGCATCCCTGCAGGCGGGGACTGGGAAATCCAAAGTCTTCTCCTATTACTTCGATCAGCACGCCGAGCATCCCGCCGGATCCCCCGAGGCCGACCACGGTGCACCGCACGGCATCGACGTCCCCTACGTCTTTCAGACCCTCGATCGCAACGACCCAAAACTCAGGCCCGCAGACTTTTCTGTTTCGGAGACAATGTCCAGCTACTGGACGAACTTTGCCAAGCACGGCGACCCGAACGGCCCCGATGTGCCCAAGTGGCCCGCGTTCACCGAAGGCGCGCACCCGGTGATGTATTTCCACGACAAAGCCTATCCCGGCCCCGTGCCCAGCGCCGACTCGCTCGCGGTGCTCGACGCGTATTTCGCCTGGCGCCGGACGCCGGAAGGGGAGGCGTGGGCGCACTAGATAGGAATACGAAAAGCACCTCGAACGGACGCGCCGCAACGGGAAACAAAAAGAATGGCCAAACAGAATTTAAGCATCAGGGAAAAACTCGGCTACGGTCTCGGTGATACGGCCAGCAATATTGTCTATCAGGCCGTCATCAACGTCCTGCTCTTCTTTTACACCGACGTTTACGGCATCACCGCCGCCGCCGCCGGAACCTTGATGCTCGTCGTGCGGCTCTTCGACGCGGTGACCGACCCGATCATGGGCGGCATCGCTGACCGCACCCGGTCGAAGCACGGTCGTTATCGTCCCTGGATGCTCTGGGTCGCAATTCCGTACGGTATCCTTGCGGTCGCGGCGTTTATCACACCGAGTGCCGACATGGGTACGAAACTTGTCTACGCTTATATCAGCTATGCACTACTGATGACGGCCTACACCGCAGTCAACATCCCTTATTCCGCCCTGGGCGGTGTGATGACCGATGACAGCGAAGAGAGGGCGAATCTGCAAACCTGGCGCTTCGCCATGGCCATGGTCGGTGGCTTTCTCGTCACCGCATCCATCTTCCCCCTGGCCTCGCTGCTGGGAGGTGACAACCAACAGCTCGGAATCCCTCTCGCCATGATCGTGATGGCTATCATCGGCGTGCTTTGCTTCTTCGGCTGTTTCGCTCTGACGAAAGAACACGTCTACCACGATGAGAACCTGCCCAAGGGAAACGCCCTGAAAGACGTGCAGGCCATGTTCACCAATTCACAGTGGCTGATCATCGCCCTGGCCACGCTCATCATCATGACGCGCGGTGCCATGCAGAGTGCGGCCAAGCCTTATTTCGTCAATTACTACCTCATCAACAACCTGACGGGAACGTTCGCCAAAACCAGCAACCTGCTTTCGCTGTTTCTGGGATTGACCATGCTCGCGGGAGTCGCCGGAGCCATAATGGCCAACCGCCTGATTCGCTTCCACTGCAAGGTAAAGGTCATGAAGCTGGCCCTCTGCGGCACCATCGTGATGAATGCCTTGCTGTTTTTCGTGCCACGCGAATGGATCTTTCAGGCACTCAGCATGACGATGCTGTCTAATTTTTTCCACATGATGTTCGTGCCGCTGCTGTTCTCCACCATTCCCGACACGGTGGACTACGGCATCCGCACCATGGGCAAGGGGGCAATGGCGATGTTTTGCGGCGGTCACCTGTTCGCTCTCAAAGCCGGCAATGCCATGGGCGGGAGCCTGACGGGCTGGATGCTCGCGCTCTTTGGCTATCAGGCCAATGTGGAGCAAACGGACCGGGCCTTGTTCGGCATCGTGTTCGCCTTCGCTGGCTCCACGGTGGTTGCCGCCTCGCTGGTCCTCGTTTGCCTGCATTTTTACAAACTCACGCGGGGCTGGCAGGAACGCCCAACTTGAGGCAGGCACGGCACTGACCATCCATCTGATCCGAAATCATCAACCACGCGTCTTGCCATAGGCACCATGGCCAATATCAGAAACCCCATTCTGCCGGGCTTCAACCCCGACCCTTCGATCGTGCGCGCTGGCGACGACTACTATGTCGCCACCTCAACCTTCGAGTGGTTCCCCGGGCGTGCAGATTCATCATTCGCGCGACCTCGTGCACTGGCGGCTGCTCACGCGCCCGCTCAACCGCGCCAGCCAGCTCAACATGCTGGGCGATCCCGATTCCTGCGGCATCTGGGCGCCGTGCCTCACCTACGCGGACGGCCTGTTCTGGCTGATCTACACGGACGTAAAGCGCTTCGGCCGGACGTCTGTTGGCGGCGCGAGCGGCGCTTCGTTGCGCGATTTCCACAATTATCTAGTCACGAGCCCAACCATCGACGGCGAATGGTCCGATCCCGGTTTATCTCAACAGCAGCGGATTCGATCCGTCGCTTTTTCATGATGACGATGGGCGGAAATACCTTCTCAACATGCTCTGGGACCATCGGCCCGGGACACAATCGCTTCGCCGGAATCGTGCTGCAGGAATACTCGGTCAAGGAACGCAAACTCATCGGCGAACGAAAGAACATCTTCAAAGGCACGCCGCTGGGTTTCACCGAAGGCCCGCATCTCTACAAGCGCAACGGCTGGTATTACCTGCTGACGGCGGAAGGCGGCACGAACTGGAGCCACGCCGTGACGCTGGCCCGTTCGCGAAAGCTCACCGGCCCTTACGAACTGCATCCCGACACGCCATATCCTGAGCGCGCGGCATCGGCCCGACTCGGAATTGCAGCGCACCGGCCACGCCGATCTCGTCGAAACGCAGATCGGCGAAACCTACATGGTCTATCTCTGCGGCCGGCCGCTGCGCAATCGCGGCCGCTGCACCCTCGGACGCGAAACGGCGATCCAGAAAATGGTGTGGGGCGAGGACGACTGGCTGCGCACGCTGGACGGACAAGGGATTCCGACTATGGAAACTCCCGCGCCGTCGCTTGCCCGCGCATCCCTTCCCGGCTTCGCCCGTGCGCGACGATTTCGACTCCGCCGCAACTGCCCATTGATTTCCAGTGGCTGCGCACGCCGTGGCCCGAGGAGATCTTCAGCCTGACCGCGCGCCCCGGTCATCTGCGGCTGTTCGGCCGCGAGACAATCGGCAGCCTGTTCCGTCAGTCACTGGTCGCGCGGCGGCAGCAGTCGCATTGTTTCAGCGCGGCCACGGTGGTCGAGTTCGAGCCGGAACATTTTCAGCAACTGGCGGGCCTGTCGTGTTACTACAACAGCGCGAAGTTCCACTACCTCTACCTCTCGCACGACGAGACGCTCGGCAAACATCTGCGCGTGATGTCCTGCCTGCCCGACTCGGCGCAGACCGACGCCTTCACACCGCCCATTCGCCATTCCGGCCGGCAAACCGGTGCATCTGCGCGTCGAAGTTGATTACGAGCGACTGCACTTCGCCTATCGCGTCGAGGGCGTGGACAGCGACTGGCGCTGGCTGCCGCAACAGTTTGACGCGAGCATCCTCTCCGACGAAGCCACGACGCCCGGCCTGCCGAGTTTCACCGGCGCCTTCGTTGGCATGGCGTGCCAGGATATGGCTGGCACGGTCGCATCGGCAGACTTTGATTTCTTTACCTACGAGGAAAGACCCTTTCGGACGAATCCATACTCCTGACCTCATTTGATCGCGATGACCCCCACGAATCTATTTTTGAGAATGATACGTACCGTTTTAACCGTTACCAACGGAGGTGATCGATTATTAAGCGGCATGCACCGTCTGTCCCCTCTCCTGTTACTTTCCCTGCTGCCATCGATCAGCCTCGCTCAGGATGCGTCCCGCTTTGAAAAGGAAGTCCTGGTCGCCGCGTGTAGTGATCCACTGCAATTAGACATCGCCGAAGACGGTCGAGTTTTTTTCATCGAGCGGAAGGGTGCGGTGAAAATGTGGGAGCCGGCGTCAGGGCGGACGGTGACGGTCGGGGATTTTCCAGCCTCGACGGCCGGGGACGCCGGGGCGCTCGGACTGACGCTGGCGCGGGATTTTGCGAAGAGTGGTCACCTCTACACGATTCGCGTACCCGCGGAAGGGCCAGGGCGGCTGGTGCTGGCCCGGTACACGCTCGCGGCCGGACAACTGACTGATGAGCGCGAGGTGCTGGCCATTCCACTGAGCAGCGGCAACGAACAATATCATTGCGGTGCGGGGCTGGCGTGGGATGCGCAGGGCAATCTGCTCGTCGGCGTGGGGGACAATATTCCGCCGCAAGATGTGCCGGCGGTTCATGCGGAAGACATGGGGCGCGATTCGCGGGGCACCGCCGCGAATTCCAAAGAGCTTCGGGGGAAAATTCTGCGCATCACACCAAAGCCGGACGGAACCTACGGCATTCCCGCGGGCAATCTGTTCATGGACGGGGAGCAAGGGCGGCCAGAGGTATTTGCGTTTGGAGTCAGAAATCCATTTCGCGTGACGTGCGATGCCAAGACGGGCTTGGTCATTTGGGGAGAGGTGGGTGGCAATGTGCGCACGGAACTCGATCTGGGGCCGGAGGGCTTCGATGAGCTGAATGCGACGCGCGAACCGGGGTTCTTTGGCTGGCCGTATGGTTCCGGTCCCAACCTTCCATGGCGTCCTTTCGATCCGAAAACGCAGAAGCCTTCCGGAGAGTTTTTTGACCTCTCCAAAGTCATCATCAACGACAGTCGAGCCAATACCGGCCTGAGAGAGCTTCCACCGTCACGACCCGCGGTGTTCTATTACGGCAATGTCGCCTCAAAGGAGTGGCCCTTTGTGGGCAGTGGCGGGCGGAGCATCACGGGCGGCGTGATTTACCACAAGCCGGATTCGGCGGGGCAGGCACGGCTGCCGGATGAGTGGGAAGGTGCCTATCTTTTCGGTGAATGGATGCGCAATTGGGTCGCGGCGGCACGCTTCGATGAGGTGGGGAAGCTGATCAAAGCCGAGCGGGTGCTGGAGGGTCTGTCGTTCAAGCGGCCCGCCGATTTTAAGATCGGTCCCGACGGCGCCCTGTACATCGCGGAGTGTGGCGACCTCTGGACGGGCAACACTGAAAGCCAGATTACGCGCGTGATTTATCGCCGGGGGAATCGCCCGCCGCAGGCGTTGCTCAGTGCGAACCGCACGGCCGGAAAGCTGCCGCTGGAAGTGTCTTTCGATGCGACCGCCTCGAGCGATCCGGACGGCGGGGATCTGAAAATCACTTGGGATTTCGGCGACGGCAAAAAGGCCGAAGGATTCAAAGCCGCGCACGTTTTCACCACAGCGGGCCTGTGGCCGGTGACGCTCACGGTCACGGATGCGCAAGGCACCGAGGCGACGGCATTGGTGAATGTCGCGGCAGGAAACGAAGCACCCCGGGTAAAGTTTACCGCTCCGTTGGACGGCGGATTTGTGGAGGGAAATGAAATCGCGTGGAACGTGAACGCCACGGACGCCGAGGATGGTGTGGTGTCAGCTGATCGCCTGTTGATTCAACTGGAAAAGCGCGATCGCGCGGAGACGAAAGACTTGCATCCCGGTCTGGCCCTCATGAAACGCACCACCTGTTTCGCGTGTCACAGTGCGACAGAGCAAAGCGCCGGCCCGCCTTACACTTCCGTAGCGGCGAGGTATGCAACGGATCCGGGCGCGAGGGCAAAATTGCAGGCAAAGATCATCAATGGCGGTGCCGGGGTGTGGGGCGCGCTGCCGATGCCACCGCATCCGCAGCACTCGCCCGAGGAGGCGGCGCTGATGGTGGACTGGGTCCTATCACTGGCGCAGCGACAGATCACGACGCTGCCATCCACCGCCGAGGGCAAAGCACCCGTCCCACAAATTAGGGGCGGCTTTGGGCGCGCAGAAAACACCGTGATGGTCCTGACCGCGAGCACGACGGACAAGGGCGCCGGCGTGCTGCCGCCGCTGCGGGGCTCGGCCGAGGTGATGGTGCGCAGCCGGCGCCAGCGTGCCGCGTGTTTCGACCGCAGCGAAAACGCCGCCGCGCAGGATAATCTGGATCAAGGCGGACTCGTGGCCCGCATTCAGCCTGGTGGCTGGATCGGATTTGACCGCATCCGACGGCAAGATTTCGGGCAATTGAAGCTTAGCGCGTGGCCCCAGGGGAGCGCACCGCTTACGGTCCGTATTTTCGCGGGCGACCAGGAGCTTGCTCATCAAACCCTGTCCCCGGGACCGGCGGCCACCAGACGACCGCAGGAGTTTCTCTTTCCGATGCCTTCAGCCAACGCGGAGGACGCACCACAGCAGGTGCGGGTCAAAATGGACGGCCCGGCGGGGAGCGTGCTGGATATTATGTGGTTAGACTTCCAGCGGCAGTAGGCTGAGAGCTTTCGACGATTTGAACGAAGGGTGATGATGGCATCCGCCAATGTCATTGTACTGACGCCGTCGCCTCGACGAAACATCGCGGCGCGAATTCGTGCAAACTGCGCCGCCACGTCTGCCATTCGTGATCGGTGTCGGGCGAGGAATAGAAGACGTTCCTGATGCCCGCCTGGTTGAGCGCCTCGTGGATCGCCACCGTGCTCGCGTGAATTCGCTCCTCAGCTGTGCCAGCGCTGAACCAGAGGAGCTTCACCCTTTTGTTAAAGGCGTCGGCGTCGCGGAACACGCCATCGTACGCAGTTGCCACGTCAAAGCCTCCGCGCGGCGGACCACTCATCGCACCAATCCAGGCAAACTTGTCCAGATGCCGGAGCGTAATGTTGAGCGTCTGGCCGCTGCCCATCGAAAGGCCAGCCATGGCGCGATTCTTCTGGTTCGCGAGTGTGCGATACGTGGCATCGATCATGGGGATTAGCTCAGTGAGCATGACCTCCTCGAACGCGCCGGTCGGTCCGGCCGTCCGCGGACGCGACGAAGGTTCATCGGATTGAGGGTAGGCGGCGTAGCCCGTGTCCACGACGATGATCATGGGTTTGGCACGGCCCGCAGCGATCAGGTTATCGAGAATGAAATTCGCGCGGCCTTGTTCCACCCAGCCACGCTCGTTCTCACCCGCGCCATGCTGAAGATAGAGCACGGGGTAACGAACCTGTGTGTCCTTTTCGTAGCCCGGCGGCGTATAAACATGGGCCCGCCGCCACTTGCCGGTGAGCTTCGAGAAATACCAACGCTCGCGCACTTCCCCATGCGGCACGTCCTGCTTCGCATCGTAGAAATCCACTCCCGCCTTCGGCACATCGATGCCGCTGGTTTCGCGCCCCCAGCCAAACCAGGCGTAGCTCGATGGATCGTTGACGCGCAGTCCGTCCACCGTGAACCAGTAGTAGTGAAAGCCCGGCACGGCAGGTGGCGTGGTCACCGTCCAAACGCCGTCGTCGCCGCGCGCCATTTTGAGCGGCTCCTTCACGAGCCCCGCGCCGCCTTCGAGTTTGACCTCCTTCGCATTGGGCGCTTTCAGGCGAAACGTAACGCGCAGATCGGACGCGATGCGCGGATACTCCGCGTCACCCACATTGCTCGGCGCAGGCGTTGGTTCGGCTGTCGCTGGCCCGCACATGGAAATGGCGAATAACACCGCCAGGATCAAAAATTGGTTCATGGTTGGTCTTGTCATTGGAAGCTGAACACGGTGGCCGACTTTTCTTTGGTGAGTCGGAAACAAACGTTTCTCCGCCTCACTTCTTCGGGGCGAGCGGACCGATGTATTCCGTCGCCACCACCACGTCGTCGAAATTCACCCGGATGCGGCCTTCTTTCGTCGCATACACGTAGAGCCATACGAAGTTCACATTTAGCCCGGGCACCGTGCGCCAGCGGTAGCCGTCAAAGGGCGCGCCGCCCTCCGGCACGTCGAAATGCTCGCGGTCGCCGAGCGCATCATTCCAGCGCACGCCGTCACCTCCCTGGCCCGGCTCGAATTTGTCGAACGTCCAGCGCCCACGCGGGAAACCCTTGCCGAGATGCGCGACGAGTTTGCCGTCGAGCCACAGCGCCTGCTCGCCGTTCGTGTCACCCACGTCGTTCATGCGGATCATCTGCTCGACGCAAATCCAGCGACCTTTATCCACCGCGAGCTTCGGATCATGAATGAAGCTGTTGCCCCACGTCTGCCCGCGCGGTGGGCTCCCGCGCATCTCGCACCAGTAGGTATAAAAATCCCAGGTCCACGCCTTGCCGAATGGCTCGATCCCCGACCAAAACGACTTCGCACCGTCGTTGCGAAGGCCCGCCTTCACACTCGGCCACGGCGTCGCCGGGAAGTTTCCGCCGAGGCACGTCCCGAAGTGATGCAATTCCGCGCAATCCTCCGAAAATTTCAGGTAGTAGCGGGCAAAGATGCGGTCGTATCCGAAACCACCCGCCACGTTTTGCAGCCGGCGATAGAGCGAGCCGCCCGACCCACTCTGTCGATCCATCAACAGTGACTGATGCCCGGCGCTGCCCGGCGGCACATCAGCGGTGAAACTCATGTCGCCCGGCGCCAGTACCGCCTCCCATTGCGCCGCCAGCGTCGCGACATCCGCCTGTTCGAACTTCTCCACCTGCACGACCCGCGGATCGAGCTCGAGGCCCACATCGCCGGGATACTGCGCGGCGAGACCGGGGCCGGACGGCAGCGATTCCGCGGCGATCATCGGGAGCGCAGTGAGGAAAAAGATCAGCGTGAATTTCATAGTGGGTGGATCGGAGGTGCGAGCGACCCTGTCAGGCCGCTTTCGGCTGGAAAAGACTTACCGTCGGCGCCGGGGGGAAGAGTCTTTCCTTGCGCATTAGTTTCCATTTGCAACTATTGAGCTTGTGAAGCAATCACCGCTCCCTGCTCGCGCGTGCGCATCGGCCGTGCTCGAGGCCGTGCCGCATCTCATGCGCGTCATCCGCCAGCAAGTCCGCTCCCTGAGCAGCCCGGAGCTTTCCGTGGCGCAGTTTCGGGCGCTGGCATTTATCGGACGCAACACCGACGTGATGCTTTCCGATGTGGCGACGTTCCTCGCCCAGCCACTGCCCACGGTCTCGAAACTGGTGGACGGACTCGTCGCAGCCGGACTGTGTACGCGGGAAATTGGCAGCCCCGACCGGCGGCGGGTGTCGCTCTCACTCACGACAAGCGGCCGCCGGAAATACGAAGAGGTTCTTCGGTCCGCGGAGGCGTATTTATCGGGTCCCATCGGCAAGCTCTCGGCCCCGCAGCGCGCCGAGATTCATCGCTCCATGCAAACGCTGAGCACCATTTTTCTCGACCCTCCGGAAACCGCACCCCGTGGAAGGAAATCCGAAAGTCAGCGCAAATGAGGACGTCCCAGATTCCCACGATCCTTCCGCTGGTCGCCGGTTTTCTCATTGCTTCCTGCAGTGAGAAGAATGATTCCGCAGCGCAGGATAAATCCTCCAACTCACCTCCGGTGCCGGTGCAGACGGGACGCGCCGAACAGAAGGATGTGCCGATCAACCTGCGCGCGATCGGAAACGTCGAGTCGATCGCCAGCATCGCGATCAAGTCGCAGGTGGGGGGCGAACTGATCGGCGTCAGCTTTGACGAAGGTCAGGATGTAAAACGCGGGGACCTTCTCTTCACCATCCAGCCCCGCCTTTACGATACGCAACTCGTTCAGGCACGCGCCAATCTCGCACGCGATCGGGCGCAGGCGGCAAACGGACGCCGGGAACTGGCGCGGCAGGAATTGCTTGATGAAAAAGGCGTCGGCACCAAAGAGGAGCTCGAGCGGGCGGGCGCGCTGGCCGAAGCCGCAGACGCCACGGTGAAGGCCGACGAGGCGCTGGTGCTCATTGCGGAAACGCAGGTGGGGTACACCACCATCGAGTCGCCGATCGACGGGCGCACGGGTGCGATCCGCGTGCGGCCGGGCAACCTTATCAAGCTCGCGGACGACGAGCCGCTGACGACTGTCGTGCAACTGGCGCCGATCTACGTGGCTTTTTCCGTTCCCGAGCAGGATCTCGCGAGCGTCCGGAAGGCGATGGCCGATCGCAGCATCGCCGTCACCGCCCGGGATTCACGGACCGGCGAAACGCTCGCTGAAGGCACCCTCACATTTATCGCGAACACGGTTGATGCCGCGACGGGCACCGTGCTGCTCAAAGCCACCTTCGAGAACAAAGATCACGCACTGTGGCCGGGTGCATTTGTCGATGTCTTGCTGCACCTCGATGTGGAGCGCGGAGTCACGGTGGTGCCTGCGCCCGCGGTCAGCAATGGCCAGAGCGGCGCCTTTGTTTACGTGGTCAAGGACGATGCGTCCGCAGAGTTAAGGACGGTTCAGACAGGACGCACGGTGGGCCAGGACACCGTGATCGCCGACGGCGTAAATGTTGGAGAACGGGTGGTCGTCAACGGCCAATCGCGGCTGCTTCCCGGCGCGAAAGTGATCGAAAAGCCTGCGGACGGCGGTCCCGGCAATCCGCCCGAGGCCGCGCCCAAGACGGCGATGAAAGCGCCCCGCTCATGACCCTCACTGATCCGTTCATCCGCCGCCCGGTGATGACCACACTCATCATGCTGGCCGTTCTCGGTTTCGGATTGTTTGCGTTTCAGAAGCTACCGGTCAGCGACCTGCCGAACGTGGATTTCCCGACCCTCCAGGTCACGGCGAGCCTTCCCGGCGCGAGTCCCGAAACCATGGCCTCCTCGGTGGCCACTCCGCTGGAACGGCAATTTACGACCATCGCTGGCATCGACTCAATGACCTCGGCGAGCGCGCTCGGAACCACCTCGATCACCCTCCAATTCTCCCTCGATCGCGACCTGGACGCGGCGGCCCAGGATGTATCCGCGGCCCTCGCCACCGCGCAGAAGCTTCTTCCGCGGGACATGCCCAGTCCGCCCTCTTTCAAAAAGGTAAATCCCGCGGATCAGCCCATCCTGTATCTGGCCGTCACGTCGCCGACGTTGAAGCTCTCGGAGGTCAATGAATTCGCCGAGACCTTTCTTTCGCAGCGCATCTCGATGATTTCCGGGGTGGCGCAGGTCTCGATCTACGGCTCGCAAAAATATGCCGTACGCGTGCAGGTTGATCCCCGCGAAATGGCGGCGCGGCAACTCGGGCTCGATGAGGTGCGGAGCGCAGTCGAAAACGGAAACGTCAACCTGCCGACCGGCATTCTCGATGGTTCGCATGAGGCCACCACCGTCCAGGCCACCGGCCAGCTCACGGATGCAGCCGCTTACCGCAAGCTCGTCGTCGCCTATCGCAATGGATCACCCGTGCGACTGGAACAACTCGGCCGGGTGATCGACAGCGTCGAGAACGACAAGATTGCGAGTTGGTACAATGGCGTGCGGGGGGTGGTCCTGGCCATTCAAAAGCAGCCGGGCACCAACACCGTGCAAATTGTGGACAAGGTGAAGGAATTGCTGCCGAAATTCCGCGCTCAGATGCCACCGGCGGTGAATCTCGAAGTGCTCTCGGACAAGTCATTGTCCATCCGCCGCAGCGTGCATGAAGTCGAATTCACGCTCGTTCTGTCCATCGTGCTGGTGGTGTTGGTGATCTTTGTCTTTCTCCGCAGTCTGCGCGCCACGCTCATCCCGTCTCTCGCCATGCCGCTCTCGGTCATCGGCACCTTCATGGTCATGTTTTTGCTGCGATTTAACGTGGACAATATTTCGCTGCTCGCGTTGACCCTGGCGGTGGGCTTTGTCGTCGATGACGCCATCGTGGTGCTCGAGAATATCGTACGCCACATTGAGAAGGGAGAGCCTCCCATGCAGGCCGCCCTCCTCGGTGCGCGGGAGATCGGGTTTACCATTCTCTCGATGACGCTCTCGCTCGTGGCGGTCTTCCTGCCCGTGCTGTTCATGGGCGGCATTCTCGGGCGGATCCTGCACGAATTCGCCGTCGTGATCAGCGTGGCCATTCTCATCAGCGGGTTCATCTCGTTGTCGCTGACGCCCATGTTGTGTGCGTATTTCCTAAAACCACGCGGCACGGAAAAACATGGCTGGTTCTACCAGAGAACGGAACGCGTCTTTCAAGCCGTACTGCATTTCTACGAGCGAACGCTGCGGATTGCCATGCGCCATCGCGTGATCGTTTTGCTCATCGCCGCGGGGAGCGTCGTCGGCACGGTGCATTACTTCAGGGCGCTGCCCAAGGGATTCATTCCCAATGAAGACAACGGGCAGATCTTTGTCCTGACCGAGGCGGCGCAAGGGGTGTCGTTTGAAAAAATGGCCGAGTTGCAGCAACAAGCGGCAGCGGTGCTCGAGCAAAAACCCTACGTCGATGGGTTCATGTCTTCGATCGGGATTGGCGGCTCCAGTTCGACGGCGAATTCCGGCCGTTTCTTTATGAACCTTAAACCGCACGGAGAACGCCCGCCGGCCGAGGCGGTCGTGGCCGAACTCCGGCGTGACTTAAATCGCGTCCCTGGTCTGCGCTGTTTTCCGCAGGTGCTGCCGACCATTCGCATCGGCGGGAAGCTAACGAAAAGCCTCTATCAATACACCCTCTTCGGGCCCGATCTCCCGGAGCTTTACGACACGGCGGCGAAAGTCGAAGCAGCCATGCGCAGGATCCCGGAGTTGCAGGACGTGACCAGCGATCTCGAGATCACCAATCCGCAGGTTCTCGTGACCATCGAACGCGATAAGGCAAGTGCCCTTGGCATTAGCGCTGCGAAAATCGAGAACGCTCTCGCAAATGCCTACAGCGCGCGGCAGGTGTCCACAATTTTCACTCCCACCAATCAGTACCAGGTGATCCTCGAAGTGTTGCCAGAATTTCAGCGTGAAGGCGGCGATCTTGATCTGCTCTATGTGCGCTCGGACACCGGCAAGCTCGTGCCCCTGGGCGCCGTATCGAAGCTGGAACGGACCGCCGGCCCGCTCACCGTGCAGCATCTCGGCCAGCTCCCAGCCGTCACGGTTTCCTTCAATACGGCGCCCGGAATCTCGCTCAGTGAGGCGATTGCCAAAATCGAGGCTGCGGTCAGGGCTGATTTACCCGCCGGAATCACCACCAGCTTCCAGGGCACGGCCCAGGCTTTTCAATCCTCCCTGCAGGGTCTCGGCCTGTTGCTCGTGATGGCAATCCTCGTAATTTATCTGGTCCTTGGAATCCTCTACGAAAGCTTCATTCACCCACTGACCATTCTCTCCGGCCTCCCGTCAGCCGGACTGGGCGCACTCATCGCTCTCGATCTTTTCGGGATGGAACTGAATGTCTATGGCTTCGTCGGCATTCTGCTCCTCATCGGCATCGTGAAAAAGAATGCGATCATGATGATCGACTTCGCGTTGGAAGCGCAGCGAACGGAAGGAAAGCCACCCGCCGAAGCCATCTTCGAGGCCTGCCTGGTCCGTTTTCGCCCGATCATGATGACGACAATGGCGGCCATGATGGGCACGCTCCCCATCGCCCTCGGCCTGGCATCCGACGCCCGCCGTCCCCTCGGAATAGCGATCGTCGGAGGGTTGATCCTTTCGCAGCTTCTCACACTTTACATCACGCCGGTCATTTACCTCGCCCTCGAACGTCTCGGGAATGGACGCAAGTCCTCGCCGACCAAGGGTGCCAAGAACGAAGCAGATTTTTCCCCAGAGCCGGCATTGGCTACGGCACCATAAATCAACTCCACCCCTGCCCCGCAACCGGAACCGATCCGTGCGGTCGGAAAAGGTGAACACGGCGAGCTTCTTCAACGGGGAAAGAGCAACGCGTTAATGCTACTTGCCGAAAATCCCGGTAAGCGCGGCATTTTTTCCCCGGAACCCCTGCTTCGAGAGCGCGGCGCAAGTCGGCGAACGAGTAGGATCGGACGTGGTTAACACGCCGATTCCTTTTTTTGCGCGTCGAGACGATTGATCGCATCGCCAATCGCTCGGGGGCCGACGGTGTCGTGCAGGGCGATTAACGGGGCCCAACTCGGCAAGCGAGCGATAAAGGCCCAGGCGATCTCCGAGGACGACGAGCGCGCCATTCACGGCTGCACCGAGGTCACCGACCATCTGGCCAAGGAGACGGTTGAGAGCATCGGGATTGGGTTCTTGGCGCCGGTGACGGGGAAGCGGCATGGGCGACTGGATTTGGTTCAATTTCAGCTATGGTTTGCATGGCTTCAGTTTGGCTTTGATTTCGTGGATACCAACTGGTTGGTATCTTTTTCGGTTAAAAAAATGCGCCCCCTCAGCTCGTCACAGCTACAGCTGATTCCAACGATTTACGATATGCCCGGATCGCTTTCGGAATCCGCGTCCAGTCGCGATACGCTTTCGCCAGCGTGATGGCCCCTTCCAAAATCATCAGAAACTGATCCGCGAGTTCGGCCGCCGTGGGCGGGTTCTCGCCGGGCCAACGCTCCGCCAACGGCTCCAATCGCTTCGAAATTACTGACAGGTTGGTTTGGTCAAGCGCCGTTTTTTTGAGGCATCTTCCGAAACGGTGGCCTTTGGGGCAGCAACAGCGTTCCCCTGTCCGTCAAGAAAAATATTTTTGGCGCTTGTGTAGGATTCCCCGAACCTACTAAAAGGCGTCCATGCGTGGTCTCGCCGTCATGCTTTATGGAATGTGATCAATTCCACGATTTCCACAGACGGCGCCAGAATGTTTTTGCCGCCATCGGTCTGACCGCCCTCGTGGCCATCGTTTCGGCCCATGCCTCGTTGGTTAAGAACTCGGCTTTCAACGACGGCCTGACCGATTGGGAAACGTTCGGCGCAGTGTTCTCCACCGGGAATCAAGGGGTGCTGACCGACACCGACTCCGAGCGCACGCTTTTGTATCAGGTCGTTCCTACGCCGCCGGGAACTCTGACGCTTAGCTTTGATTTCCGCAATTTGCTGTCAAACGAGTTAGGAAGCGGAGGTCTGCACGACACATTTTTTGCGACCCTTTACCTGACCGACACGCCAGCGGAACTCGATATTCCCAACCACACGGGTTTTAGCTCTGCCATCGATCTATTCGATTTAAACTCCGATGGTCTGTCTAATGTTCACCCCGATGCGATGATTGCGCCGAGCCCGGTCGGCAGTGGATTCATGCGCTTTACTCTTAGCATCTTCGATCATGCCTCCAACGCCGCTCCGGCATTTGATCTTTTTGATCTGAACTTCCTCAATAACGACAGCGTGGTGCTGGTGGATAACGTGGACCTGCTGGTCGTGCCCGAACCGAACTCCGTGCTCACGGCCGTGAGCGGTGCCATTCTTGTTTTTATTTTAAGAAAGCGCCAGCGCCCGCCTTAACCGCCCTCGATCTGAGACCCTATGAAAGCCCTGCCGTCCCGCCTGCTCCGTCGCTGCTTACCGATGGTCCTGGGATGGCTGTCATTAGGGTCACTTTGCGCGGTCGATCCGACGTCACTGGGAGCGCGCGCGACAGTGAATGTTGTCTCCGAAAAGACGACACTTGATCGAAACTCGGGCAAGCTCATTTCAACTCTTCAGCTTACGCTGAAGAACGTCGGCGATCGGCCGATATCGCCACCACTCCATTTAGCCGTCGGCTTCGACGGTGCGGGGGACTTGAGCACCGTAAGTCTCGATAGCGGACTCGGGGCGTTGGGACAGCCGCCTTATCAACGAGCCTATCTCGATCTGTTGTCCCAGATCTCCGGCGGGCTCGGCGCCGGACAATCCGTCGCCTTCGCGCTCACTTTCCGCCGGCCGGCCGCCGTCCACGTCCGATATAGTTTCGAGGCGTTTGGGGTCTTTAATCGGGATCCACTGGCGGTTGCGCAGGTGCCGGCGGTCATGGCGGTCGGTGAAACGCAGAATTTTGACGGAACCGGTTCGAGCGATCCCGAAGGCGGTGCTCTCACGTATCTATGGGATTTTGGAGATGGCACGACTTCGACGACGGCCCTGAGTTCGCACGCTTACGCGGCGGCGGGTCTTTACGAAGCCCGACTAACAGTCACCGATCCGGCCGGTGCGCAGGGCCACGTCACCCATACCATTAGCGTTTTGCCAGCGACACCCTTTTCGCTGGCACGAACCCGCACGCTCGACGATGTCGGACTCCCGCTTGGCGCGGTGCAAATCTCGGAATCCGGTCCTAGCGGCCCGGCGCAGAATCGATCGAGTGATCCCGAATCGGGATTTGCGTCCCTCGGACAGGGCACTGGGTTGCATACGTGGAAGTTCTCACGGACCGGGTATCTCGACGTCTGGCGCCAGGCCACCCTGAGTCAAAGAACCGTCTCCGTATTGCCGGACCCCTGGCTGCAAAAAACGAATGCCCTCCGCGTGACACTGTCGCCGATCCAGGGAGCAACGGTAGCTTCCGATGATGGAACGGTCTCGGTCGAGTTCGCGCCCGGAGCATTTACGCAAGCCGGCTCCGCGGCCGTGACGGTCTTGGGAACACAGTCGCTTCCGTTCCCACTACCCCGCGGCTGGAGTCCGGTGAGTGCGTTCCATCTCGACCTGCCCGAAACTCCCGCTGAACCCGGACAGGCAACTCTTCAGGTCGGCGCGGAACTGCCCTCAGGAACCATGCTCGCCCGGCTCGATGAAAGCGCGTTGCAGTGGATCGCCCTGGCGCCCGCTGCCGCCACGGCAGTCATCGAAGACGCAGGAAGTTATGTGCTCGTCACCCCGGATCCCGCTCCAAACGCCCCCGGCGCACCAGCGATTGGATCGCCTCTGCCGGCCGCTGCTGCCATTCCCGTAAATGTGGCTGCGGTGACTGCGAGCGGCATCGTGAATCCAGCAGTCTTGCCCGCCAGCAGCGATCCCACCCGCGTCACGACCGAGGCTTCAGTCACCTTCACGAACCCCGCGTTCATCTCCAGCGGCGCGGTCTTTCACGCTGCCGTCGAGGAAACGTATCACCTTCGCGACAGCCGCACGCTGCGGACACCCGACTACGACACTACCCTCTTCGCGTATCAGCAAGCTGCCGACGCGAATCCCGCCACGCTGCTTGGCCAATTTCCGCTGCGGCCGCAGTTGCTGTTCGGCTCACAGGATTTGGCAGATGCATCGGTCAAAGTCGATGTGCTGGCGCCGAGCCTGTTTTCGGGAACAGTTCTCGACGCCGATGGCGGCTCGCTCGGCGCTGACGGGATGCGAATCACCGTTCCATCCGGGGCGCTGACCGATCTCACCGTCGCTGAACTTCGCCCCCTGCGGCTGGCAAGTTATGCGGGCGTTTTCTCCAGCGGACCCGTCATCAAAGCCGTCGAACTGAACGTGGCCAACCTCGAACCCGACGCCGTGTTCGAAACGAGCTTCGAGGCCTTGGAACCCAATGCGAAGTATGTGCTCGCCCGCCTGGTGATCGGAGGCGGTGAATACGGCCTGGCTCCCGTCGCACGCTTCCGGAGCGACGCGGCCGGCCTGCTCACCAGCAACGAACCGACGACCGGCAAGCGGCTCTCGGGTATTCGTGGCCCTGGTCAATATCTCCTCCTGAAAGTCGCAGCCGAACTGCAACTGGTCACCGGCACCGTGAGTGGAACGGGCGGGGCTCCCGGCGCTGGTCAAAGCGTCCGGATTGAGGACCAGCCCTGGGTGGCGGTAGCTGACAACAACGGAAATTTCTTTCTTCTTGCCCCTGCCGGTCCAGCGCAGCTCATCGCCTTCGATCCCGTCACCGGCAATGAAGGCCAGATAACGATTGACGTCAGCCCTCCTGACGACGTCGAAAACGCCGATCTTTCCACCGTTCCGACCGGTCCGAAGGTCGCGCACATCACTCCTGCTGACGGGGCGACCAACGTCCCGACGGTCACTCCGGTGACGGTTCGATTCAGCAAACCGATCGATCCAGCGACTCTCGCCGAAAGCGGCGTCGTACTGCGCGATACCGCCGACTCCACGGTGCCAGCATCGCTTTCGCTCAACATCACGAATACCACCGCGACACTGCTTCCAACGAATCCCCTGACTGCCGGGGCAAGCTACACGGTCGAAGTTGCCTTAACGATTACCGACCAGACGAATCTTCCACTCGAAGGCGCGAACGTATTTACCTTTACGGTCGCGAAGGATACCCGCGACCGGATAGCGCGCAGTTTGTCATCTACGAACCTGGCGCGGCGAACGTACCAGCGTCGGTGCTCTCGCAACTGGTCGGCTACACTCCCGGCGACACATCAAGAGTAGTCGCGGCGGGCACGGCAGGCACGGCTGACCCCGGCGTCGCAGTCGTCCTGGTCAATGAAGCGACCAATGAAGTGGAAACCGTCCTCTCAAAGGTGGACGGCAGCTTCGCCTCGCACATTCGCGCAGACGCTGCAGATCTGGTTTCGGCGACATTCGTGAACGCGAATGGCACCCGCGTCCATTTACCGGCCGCGCGGCAGCTGTTCGACGATGGCCGCGTGGGCCTGTTTCGAGCGGGCGGAATTCTCGAGGCCGAAACCGACGGCGGCCCGGTCAGAGTCATCGTTGATCCGGACACGGTACCTGAGCGCACCGTTTTCTCTGTCCAAAGCGTGGGATTGCCCGAATTACTTACCCTGGTGGAAAGCGTCGTGCCGCCAGACACTGCTCTCGTTGGCGGGGTCCGGGTGACGGCCGAGCCTCAGCTCAATCACTCCGTGCACCTTGCGTTTCCGGTCAATCCCGCGACGCTGAACCTGCCCCCCGGCATGGCTCCCGAAGATGTGCCGTTTACGATCGCCCAACCGGAAGTGATCGACGGGACACAGGTGTTCAATGTCGTGGAGAAGGCGACATTCAAAGATGGGCAGGTCCGCACGGCATCACCGCCATTCGATGGGGCGATTCCACCTGTACCACCGCTGCCGGGCGCCCAGATCGCCACCGTGCCGTTCATGGCGTTCGCGGTGTTAAAAACGGTGGCGGTTATCGGCGGGATCGTGATCGCCGTGCCCGAGGGCACGAAGCCAAAGGATTACGCGACCGTCGCCGATGTGGCGGCCCACAACTTCGATCGCGTGCCCGGCGCGATCGTGTCCGCCTTTTTCCAGGACCAAAGCGCCGGTCTAAGTCGGGGGGCATTCGTGACCCGCGCGAACGGAGCTGGCTTTTACGCAATCCAAGTGCCCATTCAAGGTCCACTCGACGCGGTCGCCATGCAGGCGTTCAGCTTTCGTTTTCCTGGGAAAGTTGCCATAACTCCCGCGACGACAGCTGGTGTGTTCGGCCCCGCCGAACCGCGCCATGCCAACATCGCATTCACCAAACCCGCGCCCGGCAGCGGCCCGGACGACAAGCTGGCCCCATTCGCCACCATCGAGGCGCAGGGATTTCTCCCGGTGGATCAGACCGTGTCCGTGTTTGTGAATACGATTGATAACGCGAGTGTGCCGATGACGATCTCTTCAGATTGGATCAAATGTCCGCCCGGAGCCCCGGTGACCACACCGTGTTCGAAGTCGCTGGAGGACGGAAAACCCCTCGATGTGTCGGACGTGTCCTTTATGGAACTGTTTACTCAGCCGACCGCCACACACGCCGTGCGCACAGAGTTCACGTTCCGCGTGAAGAAACCGGCCATCGTTTTTCTCAACGTGAAGGTGGGCGACGCCGCGGGCAACCAGCGCGAGTTCATTTTCCCGCTGCAATTTCGTCCCGAGCCCCCGACGCCGCCGGGCAACCTCACGCCCAGTGATCCGAACGACACCACGCCGCCGACTGTGCTCTCGGTTTTTCCCGGTGGTGGAGCGACCGTGACAGCTGGTGACGAAGTGCTGGTGAAGTTTAGCGAGGCGATCAGCCTTACGGCAGAGACGACTCCGTGTGTGCTGGCTACGGGTTCAAATCGGGCGCGCTCGGGACGGTGGTGGACATGAGCGCTGATCAACTAAGTGCTCGCGTGGAGGTGTCGGGTGCGATGGCGGGCGAAGACATTTCGTTGATTTTCACCTCTGCCATCACGGATCTCAGTGGCAACCCGCTCGTTCCGTACACGGAGGAATTCCACACCGCCCCGACGTTGAAAAAGGACTTTGTGACGCAAGGCACGATCGCCGCCGTCGCCGACTTGGGACCACGCACGATCGTGATCGAGCGACTGGGGGCGGACGATGGGCGGCTTGCGATCTTCCGCCAGGGTACCGACCTGCTGCCGGCAGCGGAATCCGGAAGTCTCAGTTTGCCGCCGTTTCCTCGGGCTCTGGCAGTAATCGAGAATTTCTCGTTCAAGCGGCATCCTGGCATGCCAACGGAGACCAAATCGCTCGCCGTGGTCACGGGCGGACTCCTCGGGTCTGAGGAGATTGGCTCTTGGCTGTGGGTGATTGACATCAGCGATCCAGCGAATCCCACGCGCGTGGCGGCGTCGCTGGCCAACGTGGATTTCGCCGCTGCGATCACGAAGCTGAAAATCGACCGCGGCGTTATTTGGGCCGCGGTCAATACGCCGGAGGGGCCCTTTATTCAGGCGATCAATCTGCAGGCGTTCATCCTGGGCTCGTATCTCAAGTTCAACCTTGCCGCAGGTATTGACGAATTTGCGCCGACTGGCGGGGAGTTGCCCGGCGAGGATCTCAATCAGGATGGGGACTATGTTGATCTCGGCGAAAAGCTGCCAAAACCGTCACGCAATCAGGTGTTCGGCCTCTACCTCACCGTGCCGCTGGCGCCCGGAACGTTTTTAAATGATTTCGACTTCGACAGTGAAACGGGCACGCTTTGCGCCGTGCTGCGCCACGTGAGCTCGGGAACGCAGTCGAAATACCAGACCGTGCTGCTCGGTGGGGAAATTATTGGAATTGGGGGCCCTAACGACCCGGGTGGCGTCCCGTTCTCGGCCGTTAACGGGATTGGAGGCGGCGAGAATCCATTGCGCGTGATCATTGATCGCGATGTCCGCGTCGCGACTCCGACCGGGCCGAAAACCGTGCCGCTGGCGGCGATTGTCACGAGCGGCAACGCCGTCCTCATCTTTGACATCGTCACCACTCCGCTCTCGCCGCAATTGGTCGAGTCCGTTCAATTCCCGCCCGGAACGACGACGATACTGCATTTGAGCCGACGGGAGGAAACTACGTCGCGGCGACTGCTTCGACCAGCTATGTGATTTCAAAGGCCAAGCTCGTGGACAACGCGCTCCTGACCAGCCTCGGCGGCTCATCGCCGGCGATCATTCTCGCCGCGCCGATCGGTTCGTTCGGGCGCAACTTGGGTGTCACGCCCTATCAACTCACCGGTTCAAGCGGCGGTGTCCTCGAGCGCGTGCTGCTGCCACCACCAATTGCGATGCTGCGCATTCCGGGCGTGCCGCTGATTCACGCGTTTGACCTTCCGGTATTCGATGAAACGACCAAGCACAACATTCTGGCGCAAGCGTTGTCCGAGGATTTTCTACTACCGTCGCGACTCGGCAGCCTCGGTCCGCAATTTCCCGGCGCGCTCGCGCAGCCCCCGCCGCCGGAACGCTATTTCTACGTGCGGGTGGATGCCAATGGCGACGCGGGCAGCCAAATTCGGCTCGCGATTGACGCGACCGATGCCCGTGGTTTGCGGCTTCCACCTCGCGGGACGAATAATGCGCCGGTAATTCTGACGGACTCACCGGGCAGCGCGGGTGTGGATGGGCATCAGCCGATGGTGACGGCGCAAGTGGCGCGTCGAATGTCCGACGACGTCAACAGTCCGCTTTACAATGTGTACCTTTCGCAGCCGTTTATCCTGACGCCGGACGCAATCGACGCCGCGACTCTGACCGATCTCCAGACCTTTGGCGGGCGCCAGGCTGTCCAGGTCGGCGATCTACTCCGTGTGTCAATCGAGAGCGCCGACAACCCGCAAGTCCTCGGGTCGCTGATCACGCAATCACCGGGCCTCGCAAACGCTTCACCCTCAGGTGTGAGTCGCAGCTTTCCTTCCTTCTGCGCAAATTTCCTCGACTCCCCCAACCCCGGCGAGACCGACGCGAGCCCAAGACCAAACGGCGTGTCGGTCCAGTCAGGTGAGTTTAAGAATGAGACGTCTGACCTTCTGATCGAAACAGCGGGCCAGCCGATCGATTTGCACCGAACCTATGAGAGCGGCACACACTCGGCGGGAGTATTTGGCCCCGGCTGGGATTTTAACTTCGGCATGAGGCTGTGCGAGATTCCCAGCTCGGCTGCGGGCTTCGCACTGCCAATGACGATTTACGGCGACCCCAACAACCCGAAGCGCGACGCGGTCGGTCTCGCCGGTGATGTGTTGATCCAGACCGGCGGCAGTGATCTGCGGCTCTTCCGACTGATTAGTCCGCTCCGGAACAATCTTCCGCTGCGACCGGCATTCGAAGCCGATCCAGCCATCGCCCAGTTCGGGTTCACCGGAAAGATCGTATCATTCTATCAGCCGCCGCCCGGCTCCTTCGACATGATGCTCAAGCTCAGCGACGGCGTCTTCGTGCTCGTCGATACGACTGGAACACGCACTTCTTCCGGCCGGATGGTCGTCTCGAGAAGATTGTTTTTCCGTATGAGGCAAGCCGCATGATCCTGTCCTATCGGGCCGACGGTCGGCTCGACAAAGTCACCGGCGATGGCGGCGAGACGATTCTTTTTGGTTATTACGATTTTGTCGCGTCGCCGGGCTTTGTTTTCGGACAAGACGTTCCGTTGACGAACAACGCGCACCTCGGCCTGATGGCCCAGGCGATCCATGGCACCGACAAGGTAAAGTATAGCTACGACGCGAACGGGAACCTCACGAAGGTCGAGGGAACTGTCGCAGACACGATTTACGGGTACGATCCGAATCCTCCGCACCAACTCACGTCCATCAGCCGCGACAATGGTGGCAACGCTCCCGGCCAGAAAATTGTCTATGCGGACGGCATCGTGCAGAGTGTTACCATCGATGGCGCGACGACAACGTACGCCGGGGCAGCAAAAACGGCAGCCGACCGTTTCGCGCAGCCGAACGGAATGGCGACTGTCGCACCCGGCGGTGCCGCCGGCACGACGATCGGCGTGGATAAGCTTGGGCAGGCGACAAAGATTGCCGGAAAAGATATCGTCTTCAACGAGGAGGGACAGCTTACCTCGTTTGGTGACCCGGCCAACGGTTTTAAGTTGATCTATGATGCGAACAATCCCGTGTATCGCTTTCGCGGAAACATCATCGAAACGAAACAGGGTAGTTCGCACCTGACTGATCTGTTCGATGGAAGCGCGTGGAATCGGGTCATGAATCGGGTGAATGATGAGGGTGTCCAAACCAGCTACGCCTATGGCGCGACGCCGGGCGACGTCACCGTGACCACCGGTTCCCAGGTGCGCACGTCGAAGTTCAATCAATTAGGGATCCTCACCGAGGAAATGACGAGCGACGGCGGCGTGACCTTCAGGCGCACGGCTCTTTTTGACAGCGCCGGCCGGCCCAGCGGGATGCAGTTGGGCGGGCTTGTCAGTTCCAGTTTTACCCGCGGTGCGGTCGGTGAGGTCGGCTCGCTCTCCCTTGGCGGCATCAGCGCCACAACGAGCTTTGCTGGCAATGGCCAGTTCGGAGGAGTGTCTGTCGGCGGACTGAGCGTAAACCTCGCCAACGACGCCAGCACCGGTGTCACGAATTCAACGGAGGTCTCTGCCGGAGGCAGCTCATACAGCCACGCTTTCACATACTCGGCGACGGCCCCCGGTCGATTGGATCAAGTTGATGTCATCGAAACGGGCGTACCCGATCAGCTCGTCAGTTACACATACGACGCTCAGGATCGGTTGAAAACCACCACTCGCAACGGCGTCACCACGACCCTCGAGTACGACGGCATCAGGGTGAAGTCCGTTCAGGAGCCTGGCCTCTCCAGTTCGGTAACCTTCGATGCAAATTCGCGCCCTAAAACGGTTACTGAGCAGGGCGTCACAGCCACATTTGGCTACAACGCTCAGGGCCGCCTGGCGACCAAAACTGCGCAAGGCGCAACCCACACATTCACTTACGCGAGCGGGCAGCAGGTGCAGCAACACAAAGTGACTGACGCCTCGGGGCTCTTGCTCACGGAAGACTTCACCTACGATTCCGTCGGCCGCGTCCACACTGTTACTACCGACGGCGCGACGTATGAATACGAATATTTCCCCGACAATTCGACCCGCCGCGTGACGATCGACAGTATTGAGCGCAACCTTGTCGAAAAGAACGAAGCGGGGCTCGCAACAAAGATCAGTCTTTTCGGCGGGGCGATTGAAACGACGTTCGCCGACTCCAACCCGACCTCCGGCCAACCGCAGCAGAGGATCACCAAACTCCTTGATGGAACGACTCTGACCAGGATGATTGCTTACGACTCGATGGGCCGGCTGAAAAGCTACACAGATCCGGTTGGCATTACGCAGACCATCGAGTACGACGATTTCGGGTACGTGAAAAAACAAACCGACGCGGATGGTGTCGTCACACAGCGGACTTTCTCGCCCACCGGCCTGCCTCTCACCCAAACTTTCGCTGACGGCACGGCTGTCAACTACAGCTACAACAACGACCTGACCGTTCATACAAAAGGCGGCGTAACCTACAATTACGACGCCGAAATGCTGCCGTCGAAGGTCGATTATCCCGACGGCACGCACGAGGAATACCTGGCCCGCAATAGCCTTATGTTTCCCGAGCAGGTGAAGCTAGGAAGCGTGGCTCACATTCTTGGCTACACAAACGGCCGGCTCAGCTCCATGTCAGCCGTGGTCGGACCCGGACAGGTTACCTTTACCCACGATGGGCTCGGCCGCGTCACGCAGATCACCCGTGGCGGTCAGTTTATCAACTACACCTATTCGCACCACGCTGGCGTCCTGTCGGAAACTACGCCCCTCGGTACTTGGTCAGTCGTCGCGGATCATCTCGCGCGGATCGCATCCGAGAATTATCCGTCCGGTTGGTCGCACACCTACGCGCCCGATGCCACGGGACTGCCGACCGCCGTGCAGCAGGTTGGCATCGATCAGATCGAATGGCGCGATCTTGATCAGCCGAAGCGAGTACACTTTACCGACGGTCGTGAAATCCGATGGACTTTCGATCCTGCCTCGCGAGTCACTGGCATCGAATATCGTAATCAGCAGGGCATCGTCGCCGGGTTTGACTATGCGCTCACGCCTGGGGGGCGCGTGCTCTCGGAGACCCGCCGGCACGAGAACGCGAGCGACGTCTTTCTCCGGCAGGGAACCGCGCAAGCGATGCGCCTCAGTGGTGTGCTTTTCTCTGCGCCGAATTCACAGGCCGCGACCTCTCTCACGTCAATCACCGGGGTTGATTACGATGCGAATAGCGAGATTGATTGGACCAATGCAGTCACAGGCGGTGGATCGGCCCGGACAATTATCCCGACGGTCGGCGACGCGCTCGTCAACAACGACTCAGGCAGCGCCAGCGATGGGCCGATTTGGGTGAATCTCACCGGCGTACCGCAGAAATTCCAAGCGCACTTTACCTACGATCCGTTCGGCTACCTGGAACGAGTTGAGCGTTTCGAAGGCGGCAATCTGAGCGTAACCGTCGTTTACCAACGCGACGGCCGCGGACGCATTGTGGGCAAGACCGTCACTGGCCCCCCGGACAAGTGCGTGCCCGGCGAATGGCGCTACGCCTGGAAGGACGACGCGCTTATTGAGGAATATCAGGTCGTTGCGGGACAGCCGGTGCTTTTGTCCCGCTTCATCTATCTCAACGACGCGCTGGTCACGGTACAGCACGCCGTGGCCGGGCAGGGCCTGAAGAACTTCGTCCCGCTGCTGGGTCTTACCGGCTCGATTGGCGGCTATCTCGATGAAACTGGCGCCATTGCCGAATTCACACGCTACGGAATGTTCGGCCTGCCCGAGCACATCGGCCTGGTGAGCGGGACCCAGGCGGCGCGCTCCGGGATCTGCGGGATATTACAGTTTCAGGGCGCGTTTTTCGACGAAGAAACCGGCCTGTATTTCATGGGTGAACGCACGCTCCATCCGGTACTCGGCCGCTTCCTCGAGCGCGACTCGGATTACTACGCGGATAGCCGCGCCTTTTACACTGCATTTAACGGCGATCCAGCGAGCTTCGTCGACCCCGGCGGCACTAAACCCGGAACCCCGCAGGGAACGCGCGCATATTCGATCGTCGAACTCGTTCACGACTCGATCCTCAACCAGGGATTTGCGAGCGACACTGGGAAAGCTGTATTCGTTGGAGGCACCGGCGGAAACATCGGTTCTACGATCCGCGATAAAGGATTCGAATTCTCCGTCTCGAAGAACTCAAAGGCAATCGGCGTCGCTTCGAAGCTGCTCAAGAACGTCGCAGGCTTTTTCCCGAGCGAACAGCAGGCCGTGCTCAGGAACTTTACCGACGTCCTCGACCTGGCGAAACACTCGCTTCGACTCGTCGAGGAGATTCACGACTTGCCGATTGGCAAGGCCGCCTTTGTCAAAGCCGGCGAAGCCCTCAATCGTCTCGAGGGCGCCGGCGCAGCCAAACGCTCTCTCTTCGCGTTCGGGCGCCTCGGCATACCCGTGCAAAGCGCGTTGCTCGTGCCGAAAAGGGAAGCCATCCGGGCAGCTCGCGAAAACTTTGCCATGACTCGTGCCGATCGCTTCGGCAGCTTCCGGGGCATCGGTCGCGCCGGCCTCGGTTTCGCTAAAATCATCCTCATTCACCAACTCCACCTCGACGACCAACCGACGCGGCTTGGGTTGGGGCTGGCCGGTGGCATTGAGTTTGCCGACTCCGCGCTCAGCTTTGCCGGTGCGCTCGCCGGGGAATCGATCGCCGCAACACAGCTCGGTCTCCGGGCCGGCAATGTCGGCCTGGAAAGCCAGGTTTTTCGAAGGTTTAGCGCTGGCGGTGGTTTTCTCGATCTTCCTGCTTCGGGCCTGCTGGCCAAGAGTTTCAGTGTCTATAACGCCTACAGTCTCGGTTACAGCGGCGGCAAAGGCCTCCTCACCCTGATCTACGCACTCGCCGACCCGGGCGCCGCGCACGAGTATCGAGAGACGGTGAAGATGTTCGAGAACGATGGTGGCTACCTTGGATTCCACACCGTCGGTGGCGTCCTTCTCTCACTCGGCGCCATCAGCGACGAGACCGCCTTCACGCTCAATTCGCTCGGCGACTTTTCCTTCCCTGACTTAATCGAGCAGACGCAGCACAACCGCAACACGGAGCTGTTGTTCCGTGGCCTTGACCAGCCATGAACGCGCGCATTTCCGCCCGGGTGATCGCGTGGATCGTCGCCTTCACCTCGGCATTCGCCACGAGTCCGCTCACCACGCTCGAATACAAGGTCGCCGGGCGTCTGCTCGATGTGACGCCAGCAGTGCTCTCCGTCCCGAAAGGGATTGCTGGTTCGATCTCTGCGCAGCTTTCGGGCGGGCTCGCAGCGCCGGCGGGTTCGTTCCTCGAAGCCACGCTGCGCGGACCTTCGTTTCCAGCTCGCCGGCTGGTCGGGGAACCGAACAAACCGCTGCTGTTGCCGCCGCTGAATCTCGTCGGCGATTACTCGCTCGACGGCATCCGCCTCATCGATGGCACGAGTGGGGCGACGTTGTTCGAGGGAATGCCGGCAGCGTGCCGGTGAAGGTTTTCGACGAGGTGCTGATTTCCCGCGTCACCTCGCGTCCGCTGACGCTCGAGGAGATTCAGGGAAAAGGGATCGTCATCGATGAGCAGAATTTCCGTGCCGTCGAGTTCGAGATCGGATTTGTGCTGGACGGGGTGACCATCCCGGTAAAGTTCCCGGTCGTCGCGCCGGCGTTCAAGAATAACACGGAAATCATTCCGGCCGCGGAACTCGAGGAGCGGTTGCAGCAGGCGGCGGACATCAATGATGAACTGTCGCAGGGAGTCGTGCTTCCGCCCGAGCTCGAAACAGCGAAACTGGATGTTCAGGTCAAAGGCATCAACTTTCAGGCCGTGGACGAGGACGGCGGTCCTGATGTGCGACTAACCATTCCACCAATCCCCGCGTTGATGGTCATCCCCGGCAACATCGGATTTCTCAACCAGTTCTTCAGCGTCATGATTTTTACCGAGAACGGAGCGCCCGCCGGCTCCGGTCTCAGCGTGAAGAATGTCAATGCCGAGTTGGTTCTCCCCGCCGGTCCTGACCACGTGCCAGGCACGTACGCACAGCCGGGCGATGATCCGCTGCGTTTTGCGCGCGTCGGACCCAATGCGGTGATTCAACCCGTGCAGCCCGTGCGCCAACCCGGCGCCGATGGAAAACTCGGCACCGCGGACGATATCGATCGACTGAACCCGGGAGAGACGGGCCAGGGCGAATTCCTGGTGGAAGGGTTGCAGGAAGGGCTGCACCTCATGGACCTCAATCTCACGGCGGATCTCGAGGGGCTGGCGGCGGGGGTGGTCAAGATCGCTGGGCGCGCCGCGGGCAGCGTCCTGGTGCGCAATCCGAAGTTCTCCTTTGCCTTCGCGCATCCGCGCACAACGCGCGCGGGCGAGCCTTACGAGGCCTTCGTCACCATCCTCAATACGTCGCAGACACCCGCGAACCTGGTGAATGTGACGCTCAACAACAACAGCATCAGCGGCGGGATTCTCGAAAGCGACGAGACGGTCGAACTCGGCACGATCCTGCCCGGCCAGACCGCGACGGCGACGTTCCGCATCCGCTCGCAACGCACCGGTGCGATCACTTTTTCGAACATTACGACGAGCGACGATTCGCTGGTCGGTCGCTTCCGTCTCCACGCTGGAGTGGACGAACGCGGCGTGGCGCTCTCGCCGGACACGCTGGTGCTGCCGAACTTCGTGGACGAACTGCCGGCCGATCTTCTCGCCGCGGCCAACCGGGTGCTCGGCCAGGCACTCAGCGTCGCAAAGGCCGGGCAGACGCCGCCCGGTGTGCTCCGGGTGAGCACGGGATATCTCAAACAGAAAGCCCTCGAACTCGCCGAAGCCGGCCAGCGGGTGCGCTATGGCGAATCGCTCGCCCGTGTGCTGCCGGAACTCCTCCTCGACTGGCAGGGAGCGCGCGATTTCAGTGCCGGATGGGATCAGATTTTGCGCGAGACCAACGCCGGGCTCGAATGGCGCCAGGCAATGATGCGGGCGATCGAGGACGCCAACCCAGGCTTTGCCACCACCCGTCTGCTTGATGCCGCCCAGACGTTCGCCGGACGCGGGGAAACGTGGTTTTTCGGTGCCGTCAGTGTGGGTGATTTTCAAACGCCCCCTCCCAGCGCCAACGAGCTGAATCTTGTAAAATCCACCAGCGAACGGGCGACACTCGGTACGAGCAGCCTGGCCAAGGCGCTCGGTTATCCCGGACGGGCCGGCGCGTGGCTGGCCGCCGCGGACGCTGGCCGCTTCGAGTGGAAATTCGCCGCGGAAATCACGTCACCGTTCCAAACCAGCGTGGTGCTGGTGCGACCGGACGGCACTGCGACGGAGCTGCTCTGGCGGCTGGACAACATTGCCGCCGGCGCGTGCCTGAGCTACGACGCGACCGGCACGGGCATTGACCTCGCGATTGATGACAACTGCGACGGAACCGTGGACCGTACACTCGCCGCGCAGCGCACGGATTTTACAGAAATGCCGCCCTCGGTGCTCGCGGTGCGCCAGGACGCTGAAGTGCTCGTCGGCCGTCCATCGAAGCCGTGCTTCGGCCCAAATACGACCAATGAGGCCGGCGATCCTGTGCCCGTCCGGAACTACGCGAATGTTCTCGCGGTGTTGTTCAGCAAGCCGATGACGCAATCGCTGGCGAATGTGCCCACCGCTTACACCCTCGATGGCGGTAACGAGGCCGCCGCCGTGCAAATACAACCCGGAGGACGAATCGCACTGCTCACGATGCGGCAGCCGGTGGGGGCACTCATCCCCCGCTCCCTGAGCACCGCACCGACGGTCAAGGATGCGCGGGGCAATGCGCTGGCCTCGGCGCCGGTGGCCGTGCACTCGAGGCTGGTCGAGGGGATCACCGTGCGCGGGCGGGTCATTCGCCCCGACGGCTCGTTCTCCGCGTTGGTGCCCGTAACTCTGACCTACTACGACGAGGTGGAGGCCGGCCTCTCGGGTTGCCTGCCTTGGATTGCCCGCAGCGCACAGGTCTTCACGGACGCCAATGGCGAATTCCAATTCGACTTCGTCCTCGCGGGAATTCCGTATTCGGTTTCCGCAACCGACACTTCCGGGCTGTCCAAGGACGTGGTGGCCGCGCTGCTCGAATCAACCCACGCTGATGCATTGGATCGCGACCGATTGCTCGAACTCGCCACCTCGCCGAGCGTGCAGAATACCCTGCTCGCGGATTTCGCCGTCGGCGCCCTCCCGCAGGCCATAGCCAAAGCCGAAGGTCTCGATCGAGCGCTGGTGCGCGATTTCGTTGAAAGCGGTGGGCCGCGCGAAGGCACAACCGCCGTGTATGCTCTGCGTTTCCGGGGACGCGGCACGGTGAGCGGGCAAGTGCTCGCGTCCGACGGAATCTCACCCGTGGCCAACGCGGCGGTGAATCTCTTTCCCGATCCCACTTCGCGCGAATTGGGGCGAGGGGTGTTCTCGGATAGCTCGGGACGATTTGCCTTCTTCGGCGTGCCCCTCGGGACGTTTAGCGTCGAGGCGACGAGTGCCTCCGGCCTCACGCGCACGATTTCCGATGTCATCAACGCGGCCGGCGAGACGAAAGAAATTGCCATCGTCCTGAGCGCGAGCGTACCCGTGCTCACGGAGTTGCAAGGCCGCGTCTCCGAGCCAGATGGCACGCCACACGCGGGTGCACAGGTCTTCGTCGGGCGGTTCGACCCAAACACCGGAAAGTTTGGCGCCGTCGTCGCGTCGGCCACGACTGACAGCGCTGGCTACTGGCACGCGAATCAGGTTCCGGCGAACACCTATGACCTGGTCGCTCTTTCTGCGGATGGAAAGCGCAAGGGTGAGCGGCGCAACATTCTCGCCGCGGCCGGTGCCGTCAACACCGTCAATCTCACCCTCCAGGCTCGTGCCACGGTTATGGGTCGCGTCGAGACCAGCACCGGCATTCCCGTCGCGAACGCGCTGGTCGGCGGCGGAGCAGCGCTGGTGCGAACGGATGCGCTCGGACGCTTCACCTTGACGGGTGTGCCGACCGGCCAGCGAGAGATCGCCGCCGCGCTCGAACGCGATCCGGCGGCGGGGATCGATTTTCCGCGCACGGGCAGCGGCACGGTAAACGTGCTGCCTGGAGCCGAGAACTTCGTCATCGTTCGTCTCGCCGCCGCCGCGCGAATCATCGGCCGGGTGCTCGACTCCGCGGGAAATCCGGTGCCGAACGTTGACGTCGCGATCCCACAGGTGGGCGGCTTTTTCTGGGTCTATACAAATGCGGAGGGCGACTTCGAATTTGCGGGGCTGGCCCTGAAAAAATACGATCTCAGCTCACCCGCACCGCCCCACGAAGATCCGTTCAACGGAGACGCCGCGGCGAAATCACTAATCAACGGGAGCCAGGACGAAATTCTTGCCACCATCGGCGAAGCTTTCGCCGCTTTCACCGGCGTCAACAACCCGCTGCTTAACGGCGAAGGAGCGACGTTCAATCCGGGGGATTGGGGCTTCACCAAAGACGTCGCACTCGGTTTCGATGGCCAGACGGTCGTGGCTGACGTGCGATTCCTCGGACGGAGCACCATCGGCGGCGTGGTGAAGAATGGGCAGGGCGTGCCAATCGGGGCGCGGGTGCGGCTCACCGGCGTCGGACCGACGCTTACGGGCGCGCCGACGACCGTCATCCGCGGCGAACGCGACAGCGACCCGGCCGTGGGTACGTTCAGCTTCGATGGCCAGGCGCTCATCGGCGATTGGGGCTTGCAGGCGTCGTCGCCATTTTTCCCGGTTGTCATCAGCACGAGTGGGCGCACGACGACGATCGCGCCCGACGAAACGAACGTGGTGCTGCAGTTTCCGTCCACGCGCGAAACCAACGGCAGTCTCTCCGGTCTCGTTCTCTTGCCGGACGGCATCACACCCGCGGGCGCCGGCGTGAAAGTGCAAATCAGTTTCGGCCCGGATTTCGTCATTCCGACGGGTGCGGACGGCCGCTTTGCCACTCAATCCGGCACGTTCACCCTGCCCGCGATCGACAACGAAGGCCGGGCCGGCGTCGGCTATACTGTCACCGCGACGGATGAATCGACCGGGGCCACGGGTCGCGCAACCGTCACCGTGCTGCCGGCGCAGGATAATGCGGTGATCGTGCGCCTGCTCGGCCGCGGCGACGCCCATGTATTCGTGCTGCGCGGCGATGGCACGCCGGCGGCGGGCGCGGCGGTGGAAATGCAAGGCGGCGCTTACCCATTGGAACGATTCGAAGGGACGACCGATGCGTCCGGCGAGGTCGTTTTTTCCAATGTCTTCGAGGGACCATACGGTGCCTGCGCCAGCCTCGGAACCGGCCTGACGCGCATCGCCGGGCGAGCCAGCCTTGGCGTCCAGGCCGGGACGAGTTCCACGTCAACGATCACGCTTGCTGGCACGGGAACCGTCTCCGGGAAATTCACGGCACTCGACGGCGTGACGCCCATCGCCTTCGCCAATGTCGCCCTCGGTGCACTCGCCTTCACATCCACGGATGCCGCGGGGCAGTTCGTATTTCCCGATGTCCCGCTCGGAACTTTTCGTCTGCTCGCAACCGACGCCGTCACCGGCCGCACTGGTTCTGTGAACGTGACCCTGTCCTTCAATGGGGAGGCCCGCGTGGTGAATCTCGTCGAAACCGCGCTGGGCGAGGTCTTCGGTCGCGTGGTGAATGCGCTCGGAAACGGCAACGTATCCAATGCCCGAGTCACGCTCACGCACAGCGATTCGTTTGTGGCGCCCCGCACTGTGACGACCGGCCCTGACGGCGCGTTCCGATTTCCCGGCACCCCGGCGGGGGCACTGACCATCAGTGCGGAGGATCCCCTCACCCACGGGCGCGGCTCCACCTCGACCACACTCCCTGCGACGGCCGCGCTTTTTGAAGTGAACGTCGCGCTCGCGCCGGTGGCCAATCTGACGGTTACGGTATTCGAACCCGATGGCACGACGCCCGCGGCTCTGGCAACGGTGCGCATCCCGGTCGGAAACAAGATCATTGCGGTGGACACCGACGCCCAAGGGCAGGCGCGTTTCGACAGCCTGGAGCTGAGTCCGCAGAGTTACGCGGTTACTGCAGAATCAAGGGCCGTGGGCTTCACCCGACGCTGGGCGGGCGCGTTTAAATTGCTTGCATCGCAAGGTGCGGAGGAAACGCTCTCGCTCACTTTGCGCGGCACGGGCTCGATCACTGGAGTAGTTTTCCAGGGTGATGGAGTAACGCCCGTTGCAGGTGCGCAGGTCACCGTGAAAATCGGCAGCGAGCCGATCTCCGTTCCGGGCGGCACGATGCCGAAGTCGAGCTCCGGCCAGACGGAGAACGTCATAACCGACGGAACGGGAACATTCACCTTCGGCAATATCCCGGCCGGCGAAACGCAACTGGCCGCGATCTCGCAAGCGCTCGCGGCAAGCGAAACGGTCACCATTTCCACCAACGGCGAAACGGTCACACGCGATCTCGTGCTCAGCGCCAGTGGCACGGTGGTTGGCCGCATCGTGCGCGCGGATGGCACCACGCCGGCCGCAGGCACTGACGTGCTCGCCACTTTCATGTCGCAAAGTGGGCTCCCGGGCCGCATCAACTTCCGCACTGCAGCGGACGGACTGTTCTCACTGGCACCGATTCCCGTCGGCGGATTTCACCTGGAAATAACGAATGCGGGCGCCGGCGGCATCGCGCGCCGCGACGCCATTGTGACCTCGAACAACGAGACCGTGAATCTCGGTGACATCGTCCTCGATGAAGCATTCCCCACGGTTGTCCAAATCACACCTGCAGACACTGCCACCGAGGTGAGCACCACCACGGCCATCGAACTTCTGGTCAGCGAAGCGCTCGACCCGGCGACCGTGGAGAATAGCGGAATATTTATCCGCCGCGCGGACACTGGGGCAATCGTTCCGGCAACACTGACGCTGACCGCGCCCGCGGGAGAAACGGCTCTGCGGCGCCTCCTCCTCGTCCCCGCCTCGCCACTGGCCAGTGAGAAAACGCATCAGGTCATCGTCGTGGACGGCGACCTCATCAATGCCGTCGGTGCCGTCACCAACCGCGGCCCACGTGACCTGGTCGGACGTCCGCTCGCCGCGCTCTTCAGCGCGAGCTTCACCACTCGTGACGGAACACCGCCGACGGTGCTGTCCTTCACGCCGGAGAACAATGCCGAGCAGGTGGACGTGCGCAGCGTTGTTCGCCTGTCCTTCGATGAGCCCATTCAGGCTGGCGCTTCGATCATCCTGCAAGGGCTGGCGGGCAATATCGCCGGCACCACCAGTCTCGGAGTCAATGGTCTCGTGCTCGTCTTCACGCCGACGGTCGAACTTTTGCCGAACGCAGTTTTCACGGCCACGGTGACCGGGGTGAAAGACATCGCCGGTAATTTTGCCGTGGGCCAACCGCTCGTGCATTCATTCTCCTCGCTCGATACCATCGGCCCGACCATCGCCACCCTGCGGATCAAGAATAATCAAGCGCCGGTTGCGGGCTCGACGATCAACCTCGAGACTGTTTTGGCGGCTGCGGAGCCGGGCGTCCGGGTGCGACTGACCGCGAACTTCGCCCTCATCGGCGTGACGAGTCCAGGGATCCTGGAGCTTCCATTCACGCTTCCCGCGAGCGGCACGATTTCGATTCGCGCGATCGCCATCGACCGCTTCGGAAACGAAGGTCCATTCGCCCTGCTGAACATTCCGGTGCAAGCCAATCAGCCGCCGCAGCTCGTGTTCGAGCGGCTGAATCCCGTGACGGGGCCGGTGGCCAGTGGGTCGCCATTTAACGTCCGCGTGAGCGCCACTGACGATGGCGCGGTGACGGAGTTGCGCGCGGCCGCGACCGGCGCTGCAGTGCGTCCGCTGCAAATCACCGCCGGGTCACCGATCAACGTGGCAACGACCGTACCGGCCGCGGCTGTACCCGGAACGAAAGTCACGATTCTCGCTCAAGCCACGGACAACAGCGGGGCCAGCACGGGAGAACAATCTTTTGCATTGGCGGTCTCCGACGGCACCCCGCCGAATGTGGCGATCGAAAATCCCGCGGCAAATTCGATTCTCGATCCCGTCGGCGGGCTGGCGCTGGCTGTGGAGTGGTCGGACAACAGCGGCGCAGCGAGCCTCGAAGCAACCCTGACCGGGACGGTCACTGCGACTCAGACTCAGCCGGGCAGCGGTCCTCCGAATGTAAACCACCAGACGACGTTTAACTTCCCTCTCGCCACCGCGCCGCTGGAAGGCGGGCTGGTGACAGCAACGGTCACGGCGACCGATCCCGCCAACCTGACCCGGATGGCGACGCGGACTTTTCGTTTGCCGGATTTGCGCCCGCCCGAACTCCTTGGTCTCGTGCCCGCAAACGCATCTGCACAGCAGTCGCTCTGGACCACAGGTTTTACGCTGGTCTTCGATGAGCCAATGGACCCGGCCACGTTGGGGGCGCCAAATTTGAGCGTCAAAGGACCGGGCGGCGCTGCCGTTCCCTTTTCCACTCTCCTCGAGTTGAACAATACGATGCTTACCGTGCAGCTGCCGGTGGCACTGACTCCAGGCGGCTCTTACACCCTGACCGCTGGTGCAAATCTCACCGACGTGGCGGGCAATCGCTGGCGTGACATCGGCGGAATCGCCGTTCCGCCAGCGGGCAAGGTGTCCACCTTCACTACCGCCGCCATCACCGGCGTGACGCCAACGCCCGGATCGAAGATCGTTCCCGGGCAGATGCTCACGTCGATCGTGAATTATGAAACCGGGATCGGCGTGCAAACATGGCACTTTGCCTTGAACGACGATGCAGCGACCGACGTCGCCGCCGGCGCGACCCAAACTAGTACTCAACTCCAGCTCCCGGTCGATGCGACCGCAGCGGTCTTCAAACTGCGCGGAAGCCGCGCGGGCTTCGTGGACTACATCCATCCCGAAATCACGCTCGATCTTCGCCCGCGCTCTGGCGACGACGACGGGGACGGTTGGTTGAACGGCTTTGAGGCCGATCGGGGAATGAACCCATTCGTGGCCGATCTCGACAGCGATGACTTCGACCATGACGGTTTGACCAACGGCCAGGAGCGAGCCTTGGCGACTGATCCCGCAAAAGCCGACACCGACGGTGACACCCTCACGGATGGGGCCGAAGTGGCTGGTGGGACTAATCCACTCCTGGCTGACTCGGATGCAGACGGACTGCGCGACGATGTCGATCCCTTCCCGAACACACCGAACCTGCCCCCGATCGCAAACCCTGACAACATTCTCATCAACGCGGGTGAGGCCCGCACGATTACGATCGCGACGGAACTACTCGCCAACGACACCGATCCGGAAAATCAGGCCCTTACGTTGGAGAGTTTCACGCAACCGGCAACCGGCGGTGTCGTAACCAAGCCCGATTCAAGCACCTTAATCTTCACCCCGAACGGTGGTTTCTCCGGCGGCACGACATTCACCTACACGATCCGCGACCCAGGAAACCTCACCTCGACCGCGACGGTGAATGTGAGCGTAGGGAACAACAATCGACCGGTGGCGGGTGATCTCCTTTTCCCAAAATCCGGCGGACTGCTCTTTGATGGCACCGACGACGCGGCGAATGGCCCGACTCTCCCGGGCATCACGGACAACTTCACCATGGAGCTGTGGGTGCGGCCCAATCGTGTGCGGGGCAGCAGTGGAGAGGGAACGACCGGCGCGTCGAGTCAGGGCATTGGTGAATTTGCGGTGTTCCCGACGCATGGCACAAATCAGCTCGGCGGCGATCCGAATGCCGGGGCGGGGCTGTCGGTCGGGACCAACGGATTCACCGTCGTCGAACACGCGGCGAACTACTTCCCCTCCCCGCTCGTTTTCGACACGCCGGTGAGCGACTGGACCCACGTCGCGGTTGTCTATCAAAACAAGCAGCCCACGCTCTATGTGAACGGCGTGCCGGTGCGGACGGGACTGACGAGTCCGCGCATCGTGCATCCAGGCACTGAGTTGAGCACGGCGCTTGGGCATTACCAGGGACTCATGGATGAATTCAGGATCTGGAATTACGCACGAACGGCGCAGGAAATTGCTGCATCCTTTGGGCGCCGCGTCAGTAGTGGTGAGCCCGGCCTGGCGGTCTGTTGGCGCATGGACGAAGACGAGGGCCTCTCGTTGCTGGATTCTTCACCGGCAGGGAGAAATGGCACCTTGAGTGGCGGCACCGCGCGCGTCCAGCCCGGGGCGCCACTCACGCAGCGCGGACTCGACGCGACGGCGATCGATGCAACGCCGCTGTTGCTGGTACTCCCGGGCTCCGACCCGGACAACAATCCGCTGACTGCTCGAATTCTCAGCCTGCCGGCCCACGGGAGTCTTTTCCAATTCACGGGGAGCGCGGCGGGCGCCCAGATCGTCGCGGTGCCTGCGGACGTCACAGATCTCGAACGCCGCGTTGTTTATCAAGCTGACGCGGGCTATTCGGGTGAAGACGGATTCGCCTTCACAATGTTTGACGGCGGTCTCGAGGCGGTGCCGGCAGACGCTTTGCTCCATGTCGTTCCGCCTTTTGGCCCAATGACCGATGACGTCTGGGATGTCAGTACCGGCGTGACGGTGACAGGCAGTTCCGGGTTCATCGCGAGTTCGTCCGGGGGAAACATGTTCGGCGCGAGCACCGGCGTGGAACCAGGGAACGCCCTTTTCGCCGACGGGCATCCGGCAGGCTTCACCCATTTCGTCGAGTGGGAATCTCCGTCTTTTCTTCGCATTGAGGGTGCGCGCCTTTTCGCGCTGGACGATTTCAATGCGTCGGGCGGATCTGGCTCCGCGCAACGTGGATTCACGGAGATGCGGCTTTTTGGCCGGCTAAATACGGGGGACCCGTTCACCCTGCTCGCAACGTACCGACCGGGCACAAACCCCTATTTCGGTCCAGTGCGCGCAGTACTCCAGTGTGCGCCATTTGTTGGAAAACAATTCCGTGCGGAGTTTGATCAATTCGGAAACTTTGCCTCCGGTGGCCCCCGCATTCAGGAACTCGACGGGATCGGCGAAACGGTAGTGTTTGTACCAGTGGATCAAAACATTCCGTTGCAAAACGCGACGGCGACTGTCACCCAGATCGGATTCTCCCCCGCCGCAACGATTGACGGTTCCACCACTGACTCGAACGGCTGGGCGATCGCCGGAGCCGTTGCGGCCCAAACAATCGTTTGGGAAACGGCCGGAACTTTGACCGCGACCCCAGCCACGGAGTTTGTCGTCAAGCTCATCCAGAACTTCGGCGCCGAGCATTTCCTCGGACGCTTCCGCGTCTCCGCGACGACGGACCCGCGCAGCGAATTTGCGGACGGTCTGGCCAATGGCGGTGACGTGACCGCGAATTGGACGGTGCTCGACGTCACGTCCGTTACCGGCACCGGCGGTGAGACCTTTGCGGTGCAGCCGGATAAATCTGTGCTCGTGAGCGGGCTGATTCCGTCAGCGACGACTTATACCGTGAGGCTGAAAGGCGTGAGTGGGGACGTGACCGGGTTCCGGTTGGAAGCCTTGCAAGATCCTTCGCTACCGAACAACGGGCCGGGCCGATCCAACGGGAACGGTAATTTTGTCCTCGGAGAAGTGACCGCGGCGACGCCGGTCAACCAGGCCAACCGCGCGCCGCAGCTTGTGGCGGACAATGCGCAGACGCCACAGGGCATCCCGGTCACCACGGGCAATGTGCTCGCAAACGACACTGATCCCGAGGGCGATAACATCAGCTTGTTTGATTTCACGCAGCCCAAAGCCGGCACCGGGAGCGTGGCGAACAACGGCGACGGCACCTTCACCTACACTCCACCGGATGCGGCCTTCACTGGCACGGCAACGTTCACCTATCGCGCCACGGACACGTTCCAGACGAGCCGGCCGGCGACCGTGACGATCTCCGTCGTGCCCTCGCCCGAGCGTATCTGGACGAATGCCAGTGGTGGCAATTGGAGCGTGGCGTCGAATTGGCTTAATGGCCAGGTGCCAGGTCCGGACGACGTGGCGGTCATCGAACTCGACGGCACATATACGGTGACGCTCGACGTGAATCCGACGGTGTCCCTGCTCCGTCTCGGCGGCGCGACTGGCACGCAGACTCTTAACCTGAATGGACGTACTCTTTCCGTGCTCAACGGCGGCACCGTCGCGGCGCATGGCGAATTCGCTATCCGCGGCGATGGGCGCTTGACGCTGCAGAATAGCTCGGAATTGACGGTGACGGGGACCTTCACCTTCGAGCAGGGGACGCTGACGACGGGCGGGCGCGTAATCATCGCTCCGAGTGGCGTGGGCAACCTGACAACGACCGGCAGCAAGTTCATCGACGGGGTGCTGGAGAACCGCGGCACGCTCAATTACACGGGCAACGGCGTACTCTTCGGGCGCGACGGGGGCAACCTCTTCGCGCGGATCGAGAACGCTGCGGGCGGGGTCTTCATCGTCGATGGTGAGGGCGACTTTTCGCCGAATTTTAGCAGCGCGAATTACCGAATCGAGAACGCGGGGACCTTCATCAAGCGCGGCGCGGCGACGACGACGATCGTCAATAATCCCGTCTTCTTCTCCACGACCGGCCTGGTGCAGATCGAGAGCGGTGAACTGCGCCTCAATGGCGGTTCGACCCTCGGCGGCGACTTCAGTGGTGCGGGCACACTGACCTTCTTTGGCGGCACGCACAGCATTCCGGCGGGCGGAAACTTTGCCCTCACCAGCCTGAGCCTCAACAATATGAGCCTGAGCATTGAGGCGGGCGCGGCGCCGAATCTGAGCATCCGTGGACATCAATGGCTCGACGCTGGCCGTGGCCGACAGCCGGACCCTAACCAATGTCACCATTCGTGGCGATGGACGGCTGACGGTGCAGAACAATTCGGAATTGACGGTGACCGGGACCTTCACCTTCGAGCAGGGGACGCTGACGGCGGGCGGGCGCGTAATCATCGGCCCGAGCGGCGTGGGCAACCTGGCGACAACCGGCAATAAGTTCATCGACGGGGTGCTGGAGAACCGTGGGACGCTCAATTACACGGGCGACGGCGTACTCTTCGGGCGCAACACCGGCAACCTCAGCGCGCGGATCGAGAACGCCGCGGGCGGCGTCTTCCTCGTCGATGGTGAGGGCGACTTTTCGCCGAATTTTAGCAGCGCGAATTACCGAATCGAGAACGCGGGGACCTTCATCAAGCGCGGCGCGGCGACGACGACGATCGTCAATAATCCCGTCTTCTTCTCCACGACCGGCCTGGTGCAGATCGAGAGCGGTGAGCTGCGCCTCAATGGCGGTTCGACCCTCGGTGGCGACTTCAGTGGTGCGGGCACACTGACCTTCTTCGGCGGTACCCACAGCATTCCGGCGGGCGGAAACTTTGCCCTCACCAGCCTGAGCCTCAACAATATGAGCCTGAGCATTGAGGCGGGCGCGGCACCGAATCTGAGCACCGTGGACATCAACGGCTCGACGCTGGCCGTGGCCGACAGCCGGACCCTAACCAATGTCACCATTCGTGGCGATGGACGGCTGACGGTGGAGAACAATTCGGAACTGACGGTGACCGGGACATTCACCTTCGAGCAGGGGACGCTGACGGCGGGCGGGCGCGTAATCATCGGCCCGAGCGGCGTGGGCAACCTGACGACGACACGGCAAGTTCATCGACGGGGTGCTGGAGAACCGCGGGACGCTCAACTACACGGGCGACGGCGTACTCTTCGGGCGCAACACCGGCAACCTCAGCGCGCGGATCGAGAACGCCGCGGGCGGCGTCTTCCTCGTCGATGGCGAGGGCGACTTTTCGCCGAACTTCAGCAGCGCGAACTACCGGATCGAGAACGCGGGGACCTTCATCAAGCGCGGCGCCGGGACGACGACCATCGTCAATAACCCCGTGTCCTTCAACAGCACGGGGATAGTACAGATTGAATCCGGCAAACTCGACCTGCTGAACAACTACACGCAAAGCGGATCGGGGCGCCTCGAACTGACGTTGGGTGCGCCTGACGCCAGCGCCGGGTACCGTTCCTTCCGCGTCACGGGCAACGCCACCCTGGACGGAACGCTCTCGGTAATTCTGGTCTCTCCGTTTGCCGAGAATGTGAACTCGGTCTTCGAGATCGCCAACTTCACGTCCCGCAGCGGTGATTTCTCCTCGGTGGAGGGTCTGACCAACAACTTTGGCTACACCTTCAGCCGCGCTTACGCCGGCAATTCACTCAACCTGACGGTTCAGACTGCGGGCAGCGTGCCCCCGCCCGCCGGAGCCATAGCCTTCGGAAGTTTCCTCAAGACCGCATTCGGTCCGGAATCCGGCCGTGCTGCCCTCGCACCGGACGCCGATCCGGATCGGGACGGCGTTTGCAATCTGCTGGAATACGCCTTTGCCACCGACCCGAACGATAGTCAGAGCTGTGCCACGCCAGAGCTCGGGCGCGTTAGCATCGACGGTCGCGAGTACGTCACCATTGCGTACACCCGCAGAAAGAACACCACCGGAGTGCAAATCGTAGCCGAGACGTCGCGGGACCTCGTCACGTGGCATGCAAACAATTCCAGCGAAACCGTCACGCGGGTTCTCTCGATTCGACCGTCGCCTGGACATCAAGATTCTGAAATCGTCACGGAAGCCGCGGTCGCGCCCATCCGCAATTCTCCTCCCACGTTCCTTCGCGTTCACGTCTTCCTTCAGCAGCCGTAATGAACGAAAAAACTCGCGACTCAGGTACGCTCGAAGGCGCGAGATCGGGCCAACCAACGAGTTTGTGCGCGCCTTGATGGCGATTGCCGACGCGCAGGGTTCAGACAGGCCTCACCGCAAGCTTTCGAGGTAGGCGAGCAGATTCCGGAACTCTTCGGCGCTCAGCGCGAGGTCAAGGCCCGGCGGCATGACGGAGACGGTGCTGCGTTCGATTTTCGCAATCTGCTTGCGCGGGAGGCGCTGCTCGGCGCCGCTGGGCGCGCGCAAAAAGACCGCTTCCGCCGATTGGCGCGAAACGATGCCGCCGATTTCCAATCCGTCATTGGTCGTGACCAGATACGGCTCGTATCCTTGGGCGAAGGTTGCGCTCGGTAGCACGATCGATTCAATCAAATCTCGCCGCGAGCGGACGGCTCCAATCTTCGTCAAATCCGGTCCGATTTGTCCGCCTTCCTGGCCCGCGCGATGGCATACGATGCACCCGACTCTGCCGGCGAAAACATCGCGTCCACGCGCCGGATCGCCTCCGGTCAGCAGCGGCTCGTATTTCGCGAGCTGCGCGCGTTGCTGTTCAGTTGTCACCGCGAGAACGGGAAACAAGAGTGGCGCCACGAGCGGATCTTCGCCAACGATGCCACGCAGCGCACTGCGGTCGGCTTCGTTCAATCTCGCTCGCGCGAGCACTTGCGCCACGGCGAGCCGCGTGACGGCGTCGTGCGACGGCGCGAGTTGCTCGCGGAGGAAGTCGAGCGTGAGGGCCGGAAACGCCGGATGTCGCGGAACAATTCCGCGGAGGGCATCGAGACGGAGCGTGGCGGGAGCGGTCCGGTCATTTGCAATCGTCGCCAGGTCTTCATCGAGCTCAGGGATTTGCAAACTGGCAGACGTTCTGACCGCAGCCGAACGCAATTCGGGAGCATCGCTGTCCAGAAGTTGTCCCAACGCCTTTATCCACGGCCCGGGAATCTCGCCCAATCCTGTCTGCGCGAGCAAATCAAGCAGCATGGCGCGGCGGGTCGGCGGAAGGTTGATGTTGGTCAGCGATTCCGCGATCAAATCCTGCGCCGAAGGCTGCGCCTGAAACGCGATGATGAGTTGCTGCAACTGCGGCCCCTCGGCCTCGGTCCCTGCCTGCTGGCTTAGTGCCGTACGCAGATAATCCACGGCCTCATCCGCCCATTCAACGTGGCCGCGCAAAATCTCGAGAACAGTCTCGCGCAACTCCGCGTCGTCCGTGGAAAGACGCGCCATGACCGTTTTCTGATCGAGCGCAGAATACGGCGCCTGATCGAGCAACAGCAGCGCGGCCTTTTGCACACGGAGATGCGGCGACTCGAGTGCCATCCGCAGGGCCTTTTCATCGGCGAGATGCAGTGCCGCGATGATTAGCGCGTGCTCGATAAATTGATCAGACGCCCCGGGCAACGCTTCCCACACCGCTGGCAATGCCGCCGCATCTCCACAGTGAGAAAGCGCTTCCGCGGCCGCAAGGCGGACCGACGCCGCGTCGTGTTTCAACAAGGCTGCAAGTTGCGATCCCGATGCGCGATCCGCTCGCGACCCAAGAATTCGCGCCGCGAGCGCGGCCACGTCAGCATCGGCATTCAACAGTTTCTCGCGCAGTATTTCTGATCCTTCCGTCCATTGCGCATCAAGGCGTTGCACCGACTCGTCGGTCTTTTCCGGCGCGCCCGTGTAACGCACCCGATAGATGCCGCCCGGCACGTAGCTGTCGCGGATTTTTCCCGTTGGACAATGCTGCACGTACCACGCGCCGGTATCGATGATGATCATACTGCCGTCGTCCACCTCCAGAACATCGGAGGGATGAAAATCCGGATCGTCGCTCGTCACGAAGTCGATATTCTCGCTGCGAAAGCTCGATCCATCGCGAGTGAGAACATGGCGCTGGACACGGCGCGCGTTGAACTGTGCCGCGAACAGATTGCCGCGCATCGCCGCCGGAAACTGCGAGCCGCGATACTGCATCAGTCCGCTGAACGCAACCGCAGGGAATTTCGACAGCGCTGGTAAATCGCCACCCGTTCGGGGCAACGGCGAACCGTTGTCCGGCATGCGCGGGTACTTGCCGCCCTCGACGAGATGAACCAGCGCATCTCGGACTCCCGCCGAGAGCACCTGAAACCAATTGTCATCGCCGATGATTTCCCCGGTCGGCAGGAAGACGATCTCGACCAGATTTTCGAACCCGCGACTTAGAACTTCCGGGTGCGAACCATCGGCGCGACAGCGAATCAATCCACCCGTGCGTCCCCAGATCTCTTCACCGTGTGCGTTTTTGAAACGATATCCGTCGGGCTGCCCAACCGTCATGTAAAGAAGCCCATCGGGGCCGAAAATGATGCCGTGGAGGCTGCCGTTGTCGGAGTGACCGAATCCGGCCAAAATCGTCGTGCGTTTGTCCGCGCGTCCGTCGCCATCCGTGTCCTCGAGCGCAACCGCCTCGGGACCTTGCGCGAGAAAGAGTTTACCGTCGCGCCAGGCGAGACCCATGGGAAACACAAGGTTATCGGCAAAGACGCGCGCCATTTCAAAGCTCCCATCGCCATCGCGATCTTCGAGGACGCTGACGCGGCAGTTCCTTTTTAACTCGGTCAAATCGGCATAAAGATCGCCACCCGACGACTCCGCGACAAAGAGCCGCCCGTGATCATCGAAGGCGGCAAACATCGGGAATTTAACCGCCGGCGCCCCCGCGACCTTCTCGATGGTGAACTGCTCCGGCACGTGGAGCTTCGCCAGTTCCGCCCCCTTTGCGCGTAATGGCGAGGCGGCCAAAGCGACGCACAGGGCGAGCGGCAAAAGTCCGGAGGTCATTCGAGATTTCTGGCCAAGACTTTGCCGAGTTGAACGTGCGCGCGCTATTCCTAAAAGTCACTTGGGCTCGGCTGGCGCGATCGGTTTTCGCGGGAGTACGAAAACATCCTCGAAAAACTTCTGTCTTGAATCCGCATTTCGTTGCGATGCTGACGATCTCGTGACCGTGATGACCGACACACTTCCTGCATATAGTTCGCGACCGAGATTCGTGGTTTGGTAAAATGGTGATCAGCGTTCCGCCCACCCGCCCGGCGACTCACACCAAAATCAAATGAGATCCATCGCTGCTGCCGCCGCCCTCTGCGCCACCGCGTGTGTCGCGCCGGGAGCGGATTGGCAAATCGATTGGAAGCACTTCGACATCGATGCGCATCTCGATGACTCCGGAGCGGTGTATGTGGTCGAGCAGAGTTCCGTGCAACTCGCGGGCGGAATGTCAGTCCTCGAACGCAAGCTCGCACCGGGAGTCGATCAACGAATCGAATTGGCCCGGTTCGTCCGGAAGGACGGCGAAACGGAACGGGATCTGACCGCTGGTGATGATCGAAACGTGGATCAATACGAAGTCCGGAATGGAAAGCTATCGTGGCGGATCAAGATGGATGATGCACCCGATTGGGATCATCAAACGCTCGATTTCCGGATCGAATATCACCTGCGCAACGCGATCGCTCCGGTCTGGGACATTCCCGCGGGACCCATCCGGCTCGATCGCATCTGGACTTTTCCGAACTATCTGACCCGCTGGCAACAGACGCTCGCGGCGTGGAGAGATGCGGCGCATGGATTCGATCGGCGGTATCGGTTCGATCACGATATTGTTTTTCCCGAGTTCCCTGCGGACGGACCCCGAGAACTGCACTACACCCTCCGCCACGATGAGGGCTGGAGTGATCCAAATCCCAAAGCCCCATTCGGAATCGCAACCCCGGAAAGTGATTATCGCGTCACCGTCCTCCGCGATTATCTGCGTCCGGGCTGGCCACCGGCCATCGAGCTCTGGCGCCCGGCGGTACGGGTGGGAGCGATTCTCGCTTCCACGCTTGGCGCGCTGCTGCTTTGGCTGATTTATGCCACCGGCGAAATTCGTGAACGTGGATTCATCCCACCGCGCACCACCCGGGAATGGTTCACGGAACATATTGCCTCCCAGCGACCGGAAGTGCTCGCGTGGATAGCGGGCGCGTCCGGAGCCCCAAATTGTTTCGCGCAATTCCTCGCGCGATTGCGGGCGGCCGGCGTCCTGTCCATCCACAGCGAACCCGACCCGACGGAGAAACGTGCCTCGAAGATTTACCTACGACTAAGCGGGAACGAATCAAAACTGCGCCCCTACGAACAAGCGGTCCTTAAAGAATTGTTTCCGGCCGGTCGCGAAACGGACACGGAAAAGCACGGAGCGGCGCACGCGAAGGATGGTTTCAATCCGGGGGAAGTTCTCGAGGATGCCGTCGCCGACGAGTTCGAGGATCAACAGCCTGCTCGCCGACCGAAACCGATCCTCTGGCGATTGATGGGCTTTCTCACGCCCGTGCTTTTTCTGGGCGGTATCGCACTCGTCATCGTCGATATCTTCCTGACGGGAAACATCGAACTCCTTCAGGAGGGACTTTTGATCGGGATCGGGCTCGTGTTCTTTGCGGTAGCTGCCAAACTGTTGCCCAAGCCGAACGGTGGCGGACTGACCGTGCTCGTCGTGCTTGGATTTGTGTTACTGCTCCTCGCGGGACAGATCTCGTTGCAGTTCCTGACGGTCCTGCCACTCGGACCGGTGGCCAGCGCAGGAGTCGCGGCGCTCACGCTTTGGTGGGTGGCAACGCTGCTCGCGGTCGTGCGCCACGACACCCCAATTTCCCCAGTGCACAAAATAGTCGGGCGCGGAAATCGATACGTGAAACGCGAGCTTCGCCGCACCAACCCAGCGCTTGATGACGCCTGGATTCCGCAGATCCTCGCTCTCGGATGCGCCCGTGACCTCGTAAACTGGCGCCAACGCCGCCACGCGGCAGTTTCAAATCGACTGAGCCGACCCACCCTTCCGGGCGTGGTCCCACAATTGGAGATTCTCCGTCCGTTCACCGGCAGCATCCCGACAATCCCCGAGGACGAATGGGCGGAGGATCTCTACGTGCCCTCAGCCGACGAATTGCGCGAACTCGCCGAGGACGAAAAGGAAGACGCGAACGATGCGGATCATGAAACGGGCGAGGGAAAGCAGAGCAATTGAGGGCCGCCTTCCCAAGGTATCGCATTTCCCATCAGAAATAATGCCATTAAAGCGAGTTACGTCAGCGCGCACTGACTCGCCGCCGGTCGTAATCACTCCAGCCGAGTGTGAGCCGGGGCTTACGCGTTCTCCGGACTTATACTTAACGGATTGCGCTTCGAGTTCTGCTGAAAAGGAATCTCGCCGGTGCAGCCAAAGCGCGCCTGTCCGAAAGACTTGGGGCGGCCAGAGGAAACCGATCAGGAAAAGCCGTATCGCCAGCAGAAACCAAAGAGCCAGGCTGGCCGGGTCCCGGTTTTTTGTTTTTGAGACACGCCACCGACCCCTGTTTCGATGGACGTCGTCTTTATCCTTACAAGGACACTCTGGATTTTCTTTCCTATCTATCGCCCGCGGGCGCGAGTACATTGCTTCCTATTCATGAAAATATTCACTCGCCTGCGTTCGGGCGGCTGCTTTTTAAGCGCCGCTTTTTTTGTGCCCAGTTCCCTGGGCTCCACGCGGAAGATCTCACGTCCACTTGGAATGCTGCGATGAGCGGGAATTGGGATGATTCAACAAAATGGAGTTCCAATCCCAATTTTCCGAACAATGGCAATGGCGGCTTCGCCGCTTACGATGCGGTCATCAGCGCAACGGGTTCGCCTTACACCGTGACACTTGCAGTTCCGATCACCATTGAGGATTTGGTGATCTCTTCCGCCAACGCCACAGTCGATCATACAGCGTCGACATTCACTGCAACCGGCGCGATTTCGCTTACGGCCGGGACATATCAACTTAATGGCGGAGTGATCAGTAACACGACGATCAACGCCAACGGGACGGGCGTCCTTTCGGCGGCCGCCAACGCCACCAACCTGCTGACCGGGGTGACGGTCAATGGAGACCTCATTCTGTCGGCCACCGGCGCCCGCACCAAGATCGCGGGTGGCACCACTTTCACCGCTGCGCACCTCTCCGGCATTCATAGTAGCCTCGGTTTCACTCCGGGCCAAACCCTCACCGGCACGATCCTCTTTGAAGGCGCGAATCCGGGCACCCGCAACGTGGAGATGGACGGCAACCCGGGCGCTTTGACCATCGGCGCCACCGCTGTCATCCGCACCGAGACCGGCCTCGGCGGCGCGGCCCAGATCGGCGCTACCTTTCAGTATGGCGGAGCCATGGCATTGACCAATCAGGGCCTCATCTCCAGCCAGGTCACCGGCAATACCCTCACCGTCCAGCCCGATACGCTGGCCAGCTCGGGCCTCATGCAGGCAATCAATGGCGGCATCTTAACCATCGCCCCCTCCAATTCCTGGACCAACACCGGCACCATTAGCCTGGATGCCACCTCGACCATAAACCTCGGGGGCACTTTTGACGCCACCGGCGGGATCGGCACTTTCAGCAACGCGGCCGGTGGCCTGGTCAATATCACCGGCACGCTCGACAACACCGCCGCGACCCTGACCCTCGACGACACAACCGGCTCCTGGACATTGGCCGGCGGCACGCTCAGCGGCGGCACGCTCGGCTTCGCCAATGGCAAAACGCTGCTCGCGGCCGCCAACGCCACCAACCTGCTGACCGGGGTGACGGTCAATGGAGACCTCATTCTGTCGGCCACCGGTGGCCGCACCAAGATCGCGGGTGGCACCACTTTCTCCACTGCGCACCTCTCCGGCATTCATAGCAGCCTCGGCTTCGCACCGGACCAAACCCTCACCGGCACGATCCTCTTTGAAGGCGCGAATCCGGGCACCCGCAACGTGGAAATGGACGGCAACCCGGGCGCTTTGACCATCGGCGCCACCGCCGTCATCCGCACCGAAACCGGCCTCGGCGGCGCGGCCCAGATCGGCGGTACCTTTCAGTATGGCGGCGCCATGGCATTGACCAATCAGGGCCTCATCTCCAGCCAGGTCACCGGCAATACCCTCACCGTCCAGCCCGATACGCTGGCCAGCTCGGGCCTCATGCAGGCAATCAATGGCGGCATCTTAACCATCGCCCCCTCCAAGTCCTGGACCAACACCGGCACCATTAGCCTGGATGCCACCTCGACCATAAACCTCGGGGGCACTTTTGACGCCACCGGCGGGATCGGCACTTTCAGCAACGCGGCCGGTGGCCTGGTCAATATCACCGGCACGCTCGACAACACCGCCGCGACCCTGACACTCGACGACACAACCGGCTCCTGGACATTGGCCGGCGGCACGCTCAGCGGCGGCACGCTCGGCTTCGCCAATGGCAAAACGCTGCTCGCGGCCGCCAGCGGCACCAACCGGCTGACCGGGGTGACGGTCAATGGCGACCTCATTTTGTCGGCCACCGGTGGCCGCACCAAGATCGCGGGTGGCACCACTTTCGCCACTGCGCACCTCTCCGGCATTCATAGCAGCCTCGGCTTCGCACCGGACCAAACTCTCACCGGCACGATCCTCTTTGAAGGCGCGAATCCGGGCACCCGCAACGTGGAGATGGACGGCAACCCGGGCGCTTTGACCATCGGCGCCACCGCCGTCATCCGCACCGAAACCGGCCTCGGCGGCGCGGCCCAGATCGGCGGTACCTTTCAGTATGGCGGCGCGATGGCATTGACCAACCAGGGCCTCATCTCCAGCCAGGTCGCCGGCAATACCCTCACCGTCCAGCCCGATACGCTGGCCAGCTCGGGCCTCATGCAGGCAATCAATGGCGGCATTTTAACCATCGCCCCCTCCCATTCCTGGACCAACACCGGCACCATTAGCCTGGATGCCACCTCGACCATAAACCTCGGGGGCACTTTTGACGCCACCGGCGGGATCGGCACTTTCAGCAACGCGGCCGGTGGCCTGGTCAATATCACCGGCACGCTCGACAACACCGCCGCGACCCTGACCCTCGACGACACAACCGGCTCCTGGACCCTGGCCGGCGGCACGATCAGCGGCGGCACGCTCGGCTTCGCCAATGGCAAAACGCTGCTCGCGGCCGCCAACGACACCAACCGGCTGACCGGGGTGACGGTCAATGGCGACCTCATTTTGTCGGCCACCGGTGGCCGCACCAAGATCGCGGGTGGCACCACTTTCGCCACTGCGCACCTCTCCGGCATTCATAGCAGCCTCGGCTTCGCACCGGACCAAACTCTCACCGGCACGATCCTCTTTGAAGGCGCGAATCCGGGCACCCGCAACGTGGAGATGGACGGCAACCCGGGCGCTTTGACCATCGGCGCCACCGCTGTCATCCGCACCGAAACCGGCCTCGGCGGCGCGGCCCAGATCGGCGGTACCTTTCAGTATGGCGGCGCCATGGCACTGACCAATCAGGGCCTCATCTCCAGCCAGGTCACCGGCAATACCCTCACCGTCCAGCCCGATACGCTGGCCAGCTCGGGCCTCATGCAGGCAATCAATGGCGGCATCTTAACCATCGCCCCCTCCAAGTCCTGGACCAACACCGGCACCATTAGCCTGGATGCCACCTCGACCATAAACCTCGGGGGCACTTTTGACGCCACCGGCGGGATCGGCACTTTCAGCAACGCGGCCGGTGGCCTGGTCAATATCACCGGCACGCTCGACAACACCGCCGCGACCCTGACCCTCGACGACACAACCGGCTCCTGGACATGGCCGGCGGCACGCTCAGCGGCGGCACGCTCGGCTTCGCCAATGGCAAAACGCTGCTCGCGGCCGCCAGCGGCACCAACCGGCTGACCGGGGTGACGGTCAATGGCGACCTCATTTTGTCGGCCACCGGTGGCCGCACCAAGATCGCGGGTGGCACCACTTTCGCCACTGCGCACCTCTCCGGCATTCATAGCAGCCTCGGCTTCGCACCGGACCAAACTCTCACCGGCACGATCCTCTTTGAAGGCGCGAATCTGGGCACCCGCAACGTGGAGATGGACGGCAACCCGGGCGCTTTCACCATCGGCGCCACCGCTGTCATCCGCACCGAAACCGGCCTCGGCGGCGCGGCCCAGATCGGCGGTACCTTTCAGTATGGCGGCGCCATGGCACTGACCAACCAGGGCCTCATCTCCAGCCAGGTCACCGGCAATACCCTCACGATTCAGCCGGCGAGTTTTCCAACCAAGGGGTTCTGGAAGCAATAAGCGGAGGCGTTCTCGATATCCCTAATGGCTATACTCAGACCGCTGGCGTCACTCGGCTCGACAACGGCTCGGTCAACGTCTCAACCATGCCCTCGCTTCAAATGATCACCATCGCGGCCGGCCGGCTGGAAGGCACCGGAACGATCGCCGCCGACGTGAGCAATTCCGGGACGATTGCACCGGGACTTTCGCCGGGAAGCCTGGCGATCGCTGGCGATCTCACGCTCACGTCCACGTCCCTAATTCAGATCGAAATTGGCGGCGCCACTCAAGGAACTCAGTACGACCTATTGAGCGAAACGGGAACTGTGGCATTGACTCTCCAAGGCACGCTGGCGCTGAATTTGATCAATGGCTTCACACCGGATTTGCAGACATTCACCGTGCTCGATTCAAATCAGACTCTGCTCGGCGCGTTTTCCAATGTCGCCAGCGGCGGGCGGCTGACGACGAATGATGGCTTGGGATCGTTTCAGGTAAACTACGGCGCTGGCAGCGCGTTCGATCCGACCGACGTAGTCTTAAGTGATTTTCTGGCCGTGCCCGAGCCGTCGACCGCGGGCCTGCTGGCGATAGCCACTATTGGAATGCTCGGCTTCAGACGCAAGGGCAATTAGAATTCCTCCTGTGCCGGGCCCCGGGGGGCAGTGACCGTGCAGGTTCTCACAAATCCATCGGGATGAAACTCACCTTCGATGCGTGTTCTTTGAACGGTGCCGCCAACGACCCGACGGAGCAGTACAAAGGGATAGCTGCCGGCGGGCGAACGATGCGGAATCCTGCCGCCTTTGGTGAAATAATTTGTTCCACTGATCCGCACCTCCTCTCGGCCATCGCCGTCGAGATCGATTCGCAAGATCTGAGGGCGCTTCACTTGCGGCTTCTTCAACCCGTGTGCTTCCATGAACGTCAGATTCTGGAGGGCGAAGAAGGCAGTCGTCACGCGGGTTCGCGGAATCATGGTTGGTCGTCACGGAGCCTCCAGGCGATCGAAGCTTTTCGGTCCGATCCAATCGTGATCGTGATTTGATAGGATCGACCAAATCCGTGAATCGACTCGAACTTAACGTCCCCGATCGCTGTGGGTACGAGCTTTTCGTAGTATTCGTGCCGTTCAAGGACGAGGACGGTTGTCGTCTCCCACTTGACGGGTTCGGTGTATTCGTGTCCCAGGATGGCGCCCTTGATCTCAGCGTCACGGTCGGGTCCAGGCGGTTCATTTAAGCTTAACTCGACGCGCTCAAACCTGTCGCCGACGACCTGATAAACCGCGGTTTGCTTCCTCAGCGGCGCAGGGCGCGGCTTGCTGAAAAGGTTCCCGGCCTGAGGCGTCAAGTCACTCGAAAGACTGGCGAATCGCTTCGAGTCCGGCGACCAAAGGATATCGCCTTCGCGATCAGGGCCTGCGCCAATATCATCACGGGTCAGGTCACAAAGCACCTGACCGGTCAATTGGTCAATCAGCTCCGCGCGCTCGACCTTGGACCCAACCAAATCAAACTCGTCAGAGAACGTTTTGCGGATCGCATAGCGCTCGTCGGGAGAAGTCCAACCTACAATCTCCCGCCGGAACAAAGCCTTGGTCGTTTCGGGAAAATGTCGGCGCAAATACGGGATCGGGGGAAAGCTGAGGCCATCGGCAAGAATCGAGTTCCGCACCATCATTCGATACGGCAATGGCTGGGCTCGAAGAAACCGTGCAAACTTTTCATCGCCCAAAATGTGATAGACCGCCGTCGGAGTTCCCCAGTGCGATTCCGCGGCCGCGCCATCAACTTCGTTCGAAATGGTGAAGAATCGCTTGAGCGCATCTGCATCCCCACTCGCCGCCGCACGGGTCACCACGGCGTAATCGAATCCGCGTGCGCGCGCGAACTCATCGATCTCCGACAAACCATCGGATTCCTCCGCCGGGGCCGGCAGGTTCTCCTCGGTAAAATAGAGCCGAATGCGGCTGGCGTGCATCCAGCCGGATTGGCCCGAGGCAAGCGCGACCTTGCACCAGTCGGCGTCGCCTTCGCTCTCGAAAGTGAACATCTCTCCGGGCTTCACCTTCGCGATTACCTCGGAATCTACACTCTGGCCAAGACGCACATTCACATAGCCATCAGGATCATCGATCACGCCCCGCTGCGCGCCTTCCGCCAGCGTCACGAAGACGAGGGACGCAAGTACGCTGGGATGGAAAACTCTCACGATAGTGAAGCAAACGAGCAGCAGATTCCGTGACGACAATGGTTGTCAATACCCGCCAGACGCGCGTTCGCGGCCGGCAAATTCCTCATGGATCCCAATTTGTGGTTACTTCTTTTCTGGTCCGACAAATTCGTCGTCACGCCATCTATCCAACCGCCGCGCTGGTCTTTCACCTGCTTGCGCCCTGCCTACAGGCGGTGGAGTTGTCAAAAAATTGTCAGGCGGCCTGATCGGCCAACTAACGAGTGGCATTTTTCCTTACGTCGGTGATTTTGATGGGCACTCATGAAACACCGTCCCGCCGGCTTTACGCTCCTCGAGGTGATGCTCGCCGTAGCGATCATTCTCATGATGCTGCTCGTCGCGGTCCCGAGTATCCAGAGCATTTTCGCCGAGGACGAAATGCGGAAATCGTACGATGAGTTTACGAAATTTGCGCGTCAGGCGCAGGACGCCGCGATGTCTGGCAAGCACCAAGTCACGCTCGTTTGGGACAAGGAAGGAATCATCCAGGTGCCGGATAAGTCGATGACTCCGGAGGAAGAGGAAGCCCTGCCCATTCTCCGCTATCCGGAGAAGGGCACCATCACCCTCGAACGTCCGGCCGCCCTGCTCAAGAAAGCTCCGGTCGAGTGGGCGTTTTGGCGGAGTGGCGCCTGCGAGCCAGTGCGGATTATTTACGAAGCCGAGGACGGACACTGGATCGCGGAATTCGAACCACTGACCGGACAGGGGAAACTCATTGCCATGGAGGCGAAATGAAGACGACGGCATGCCCATCGCAACGCGGCATCATTCTCTTCGAGGTCATGATCGCGGTGGCCATTTTCGCCCTCGCGGTGCTGGCGCTGGCGGGGAGCGTGGATAATTGCATTAACGGCCAGATCATCACGCAGGACGAGGAACGGGCGCGGCAATTTCTCGAAAACCGGATGGCAGAAATTGAAGCCGGCGCGGTACCGCTTTCGGACTCTTCGACCGAAGATCTTTCGAAAGACACGTATAACGGCGCGTTTGAGGGGATGAAGCTCAAGACGACGCGCACCGAGATTAAAAAGAAGAATGAAAAGGAGGAGGACATTCGCGGAATCTTCCTCGTCAACCTCGAACTGGAGTGGGAACTGGACGGCGCCCCACAGTCGCGCTCGCTTCAGTTTTACCATTTCCCCCGAGCGCGATGAACGAACCTCGTTGCTACCATACGTGCGGTTGCCGGAACTCCACCCGCATTGCGGAGGCACGACGGCGCGCCGCCCTCCAGGCCTTCACTCTCATCGAGGTGATGATCGCGGTGCTGATTATGATGCTGCTCGCGCTGAGCATTCAGCGCTTTCTTTCGGCCAGTCTCGACGCCATCGCCACCACCACCGAAAGCGTCGAGGAGCAGGACGAACTGACGGCATTGTTCAGCTACCTGCAGATGGAATTGAATAACATCCCGCCCCGCGGCCAGGGATTGCTTCTGGGCACGGCCTATCGCTTCAAAGGAGTATCCAGGGATGAGATGCAATGGATATCCGGCCCCGGCCCGGGGATTCTCACGGAAGCCGCGGATGGTCAATTCCGCACGACGCTAATGCTCAAGGCGCGCGCCAAGGATTCCAAGGTTTTGGATCTCGGTCTGCGACGACGCCCCGTCGAGGGCAGCGACGACGATGTGAATTGGGTGACACTCCTCCCGGACGTGGCCGAGTTGGAATTCCGCTATTTCGATCCGCGCCTGAATGCCAAGATCGAGCGGTGGACCGATCAAGCGACCCGCCCCTTGCTCGTCTACGTCACCATCCGAAAAACGAAGGATTCAATCCCACGCACGGCAGTCATGACTTTGGCCTCATCCCTCGTCCAACAATGAAAACCGTGCCTCGTGCTTCATCCTCCGGATCGGCGCTGCTGCTGGTTTTGTGGGCGCTTTTCGTATTGTCGGCCGCCGTGCTGGCCTATGTCAATGTGGTGGTGGTGCAACTCAAACGGGCGGGTGATTCCAACCGCGCCCTCGAAGCCAAAGCGATGGCTCATTCCGGGCTGGCCATCGCGCTGCACCCGATGGTAACGGAAAAGACGCCGATTCTCGAAGAAGCCTTTAATGATCAAATGGGATACCGGGTTCGGATTATCGGCGAAGGAGGCAAATTGAATATCAACTATCTCCTGCAGGGCGAAGATCCGCGGAAACTAGACATTCTCCGGCATTGGCTGGAATACCACGGGCTGACGTTTCAAGAGCGCGATCGCCTGATCGATTGCCTGCTCGACTGGACCGATGGTGACAACGTCAAGCGCCTGAATGGTGCCGAGGACGAGGAGACGTATCATCCGGCCAACCGGCCGTTTCAGTCGATCGAGGAAATGGAGGAAGTCGCCGGGATGGAACCGCTGCTCGCGGTGCCGGGATGGCGCGATGAAGTCACCATTTACAGCCAGGGGCAGATCGATCTGAGCGCGGCGACGGAAGCGACGCTGCGTTTGCTGCCGGGAATGAGCGAGCCACGAATCGCACGGTTTCTCCAAATCAGGCGCGGGCGGGATGGCGTGGATGGAACGATCGACGACGTGGAATTTAAAACGTTGAAGGAAATCGGAAACGCCCTGGGCTTCGGCCCGGAGCAGATGAAAATGCTGAGCGGACTGGTAGTGCAGAAGGACCAGACCGTCCGGATTATCTCCGAGGGCCATTCAGTGGATATCGTTCGACAAGTCGAAGTCGTTGCCCGAAAAAGCGGGGCCAGTCCCGCCATCGTGCTTTGGAAAGAATGAAGAAGAAAAAAACATCCTCTCCCGCGGCCGTGCTGGCGCCCGAGGCGCAGGGCTGGAGGCTGACGCTGCCCAGTGGTGAATCTCACGCCGGCCAAAGTCTCGAGGAAGCCGCCACGCCGCTGCAGCCGGCCCAAACGCTTCACTTGGAACTCCCGTGCCATGCCGCCGTCTTCGAGCGCATGACGCTGCCCTCCATCGACCGGGACGAACTGGCGGGGATGGTCGAACTCCAACTCGAGAAAACGCTGCCCTATCCGCTCGAGGAGGTTTCGAGTGGTTTTGAGATCGTCAGCCAAACCGAGAACGAATCGACCGTCGTGGCTGTCGCGGCGAATACAGAGCAACTGGAAAGGCTGTGCGAGCCCTTACGAAAACGATCCTGTCTGCCGGAATTGGTAACCGTGCAGGCTCAACGTGTGGCGGCCCAATGTCCGGAAGAGGGATCATATCTTTGCCTCTGGCCGGAAGACGGTGAATTGGTCGTGGCTGTCGCCGAGCAGGGAAAACTAAGCTTCGCCACTTCACTCCCGAGCACGGAAGCAGAACCCTTGCTAACGGAATTGCCGGCATTTCTGCTCAACGCGGACATGGCTGGCGTCCCAACGGATTTTACCGGCATTCGACTCGCGCCAGCGTGCGGCGGATTGCGCGATCATTTGGCCGAATACTTTGGGAAGCCCGTCGAGGTGGCGTCATTCGACGGATCGGCGGCTACATCCGCCATCAACCTGGTCCCAGGTTCCTGGGGAATCGAACGACGCCGGGTTGAGCAAACCGCGAACCTGAAGCAACGCCTGCAGGTCGTGGCTGCCGCCTATCTCCTATTGGTGGCAGGTGCGTTCATGTATCTGGCCTGGCAAAAGCGGCAAGTCCGCCAGCTCGAAATCGAGATGGCGCGCACGCAACCCCTGGTTGAATCTTCCGCCGCACAACAGGCCCGTTGGCGTACCATGGCGCCCGCCATCGATCCGACGCGATTTCTCGTCGAGCTAACCCGCGTATTTCACGAGAACCGGCCCTCGAGCGACGTGAAATTCACCTTGATTCGTGTCGATGCGAAGGGTTGGCAGTTGAAAGGCAAGGCGCCCGTGAACGCATTCTATCAATTCAGATCGAAGTTGGAATCGGAACCGGGGCTGAAACCGTTCACGCTCAACGCTCCGCAGCCCAGGATCGGCGAGAACGAAGAGGCGGAATTTGAAATTTCCGGCGTGCCACTATGATTCACCAAATGACCCAACGAGAGCGGATCCTGGCGATGGCCGTGGGAACGATTGCGTTCATTTTGATCAATCTGTTCCTCGGCAGCGTCTTCGTTAAACATTTCCGGCAGTTGCAACAGGAACGAGCCAGCAGCACGGCCAACCTCACGGCGATGAAGGATCTTCTGGCGGAGCGGGATTTGTGGACAGCGCGGGAAAAATTCCTCGATAGCACCCAGCCCAAACTCGAGGACCGTTTCAAAGCGCCCGATAACCTGCGGACTGTGATCAAGGACATTGCGGCCAAACATAATATAGTCATCGAGAGTCCGGATCTCGGCACGGCCGCTTCCCAACCCACCTACACCTCCGTCACGGTAAAGTTTGAGACCAAGAGCAAATGGGAGGATCTGGTCGGCTTCCTGGAGGACCTCCAGGCTCCGGATCGCTTTATTGTTTTCGAACACGCGGATCTGAGCACTGATCCAACGGATAAGACACAGATGCGCGGGAAATTCACCGTCGCGAAATGGTATGCACCGAGCTGACACAACGACCTTGGGCAATAGCCGAAAAATTGACAGGCCCACGAGGCGGCTCCAGTTTTCCGCCATGACCGCGCGCTGCACTCTCGCCACGCTGCTCATCCTGCCATCCGCTTTGCTGGGCGGCGAGGATTCGGCGATTCCGAAAGCGTTCCCCGCAGGTCGCTACGAGAAGATAAAAAAGGAATCCCCTTTCGTGCTCGCGACGCCTCCGAAAGCCCCGGAAAAGGGCGACGAGCAGAATTGGTCGGACGCCTACTACTTGTCGGGCGTCGCGAATCTGACGGAAAATGGCGTGGATGTGCCTTGGGTGTCCGTTCGCGCAAAGTCATCCGCCGAGAACGAGGGTTTCGTCCTCAAAGGATTCGACGATGTGCACGAAGGCATTCGGTTGGTGAAAGTCGAGTGGGCCTCGGATCCAAAACTAATCAAGGCGGTGGTGAAGAAAGGAAATGAGCCCGGCGTATTCGAGCCCAATCAAGCGGACTTCGAAATTCGGGCGCCAGCACCACCGAACGCTCCCGGCAATGCGGTAGCCAATGCCCGCGGCCTCATTCGGCGACCGTCCACCGGGACACCCTCACAAGTAGTGGTTCCGAGACCGCGAACGAATTTCGTTCCCACTCCGCCCACGGCCAATCAGCAGAATGCTGCTGGCCCGAAACCCGCCAGCCCCAACGACCGCCGCCGCATCCGCGTCATCCCCGCCCGGCCAAGCGGCTAGGGTGATATTGGCCGATTAGCTGGCTGGCTTCCAGTTGCCGATGTCGTCAGCCGTGTCCGGCTGACTGTCCTTGCCCATGGAAAAGAGGTCGTAGTCATCCGGATTATGAGTGCCGGGACGGCGGTATTGATAGGGTTTACCCCACGGATCCAAGGGGATCTCTTTCATCATTTGTTTCCAACTCATCGGTTGCGGATCGCCAGAAGGTCGAGTCTTGAGCGCTTCCAAACCTTGCGCCGTGGAAGGGTAGTTCCCCGCTTTGCCCCGGTAAGTCAAAAGAGCGGTGTTGAATGTCGAGATATTCGCCCGTGCCGTCGTCTCCTGGGCGTCTCCGAAAACATCACCCATCTTGCTGATCGTCAGCCGTGTCCGACTGACCGTCCTTGCCCATGGAAAAGAGGTCGTATTCATCCGGATTATGTGTTCCCGGACGGCGGTATTGATAGGGTTTACCCCAGGGATCCAAAGGGATCTCTTTCATCATTTGTTTCCAACTCATCGGTTGCGGATCGCCGGCCGGACGAGTCCGGAGAGCTTCCAAACCTTGCGCCGTGGAAGGGATAGTTACCGGCTTTGGCCCGGTACGTCAAAAGCGCGGTTCCAAAGGTAGTGATATTGCTTTTGGCCGTCGTTTCCTGCGCCTCACCAAACATGTCACCCATATTGTAAATGGCGACACCAGCCAGCAGGGCGATGATCATGACCACCAACATGATTTCCAGGAGCGTGAAACCCGCACGGCGGCGAGCGGAGGGACGAGCGAATGATTTAGGGATGGAGTTCATAATCGAGATGTTTCCAAGGATACTTCAACTGGATCTCGACATCGCGCAGGGCGACGGGAGTCGAGTCTTCACTTAACCCAAAAGTGATCTTATTCAACCCCCCAGTCAGCAGCGGCCCACGAAGAATCACCTGGCCACGCAGCCAACCCGCATACCGAAAGCGCATGCCGTCGCGCAACGGTTCGGACACGCCCTGAAAACCCGGGTCGGCGAGGTCCGGGAATTGAACGGAAATGGGACCAACCCGACGATCATTGATCCAGACGTAAAGCGGGTCGGTCGGATCGGCGTTGAGAATTTCAAACGTGCAAACCGCCAGCAATGGTCCCGTATCGAGATCGAATTCATACGAAGCCTGCAAGGCACGGGGTGGCTCGATCTTCACCGCGGCGCTGTCGAGCAAGGCTCGGACGCGGCCGAAAAGATAGGAATCGCTTCCGGGCAGCGGCCGCACCTGAATCCGCTCGAACGGATCATCGAGCACCAGACCCGGTCCAAAATCCAAGGCATGTCGCGATTCATGTTTTTGCACCGACGATAGGAAAACGCCGCGCAGATTGGAACCATCGCCATTCGCCTCGACGTCAATGTAATCAAGGTCGGCCGCTGGAATGAGCAAAGTTTCCGAAGTCGCGAGATTCAATCCAACGCCCAGCGCGTGCGAATCGTAGGGCTGAATCCCGGTCTCTGTCCATCCACTGACCACCGGCCTGGCTCCGGGCACGTCTGTGTAGAACAGGCGCAAAGTGATTTCATTGGTCAGGGCCGTCAACCGGCGGAGACGAATCCGAAACGTGGTTTTCGCGGGGTGTCCCGACGAGGCGGGAGTGGACTCCCGTGCAATGGACTCGATCCAAATCGGAAGAGCCGGCTTCGGGCTGCTCGAACGGGTCCAGGCCTCGAAATCAATCCAGACCGAGAAGGGAGTGGGATGTACGGCCAGATCCTGTGCACGCAACGATGAACCGCACACCAGCGGAATCAATCCGAGGAAGGAAAATAAAGTGAGGCGCAGAATGCAGGAAGTCATGCGAATGCCGCACGGCGAGCGCGGTAGCACCTAGGCTAGTGCACTCCTCCATGCAAGCCCTTCGTCAGGCCGAAGACAGCACTGAGGATGCCATAAACCACGAGACCAACGATGCTCGCGATCGCCAAAAGGACCATCGGTGGGATGAGCGCGGAAACGGTTTTTACCTGTTTGTCGAGCTCCCGCTCATAAATGTCGGCGATGATCTGCATGGTGTCGCCAAAGCGCCCCGCTTGCTCGCCAACGGACATCATGTCGATGAAAAGCTCGGGAAACACGCGCTGCTCGTTCATGGCAACGGAGAGATTGGCGCCATCCACCACGGCTTTCCGGGCGGCCACCATTTTCAAGCGGACAAACTCGTTGCCCGAAATCTCTTCGAGTAATTCGAGGGAGCGCAAAAGGGTTACTCCGTTTTCGATCAGGGTTCCGAGCGTGCGGGCGAACTGCGCGTAAAAACGATAATGGATGAGCAAGCTAAAGACGGGCAGTTTCCAGACAAACCCATCCCAAGCCAGGCGGCCTTCCTTGGTCCGCGTCAAAATCCTGAAGAGAGCGACGATGCAAACGATCCCCAGAATTCCCGCCCACCAATAGTGAGTCAGTAGTTCGTTGGCCTTGAGCAGGATCTTCGTCGCCCGAGGAAGTTCCTGCTTGGTCTGACTGAAAAACTTTTCCAGCTGCGGAACCATCACCGTCATGAAAACAGCGATCAGACCAATGCCGGCAACCACGAGCAGAGCCGGATAAACCAGGGCCTGCTGGACGCGATCGCGCAAATTCTTGATGTCGCCGAGATGAATAACCAGACGTCGCAGAATTTCCGCCAAAGCCCCGGATGCTTCTCCCGCTGAAACCATATTAACGTAGAGCGGACTAAAAATGCGGGGGAAATCTCGCATGGCCTGCGATAGGCTCCTCCCATCGATCAACGCCTGATGCAGGGATTTGGAAAGCCCCCCCAGACGCGGGTGTTTCATGCGCCGCACCAGAATTCCAAGCGCCTCGTCGAGTGTCATGCCGGCCGAGAGCAGATGTGCCAATTGCTCGGTGAACAGATGCAATTGCGCGTGCCCCAAGGTTTGTTTGCTGCCCGCTCCGAGCGCTCGAGCCTCGGCGGAAGACGGCTCGGCCTTTTTGTCCTTCTCCGGCGACGGAGCGGTCGTCAGCGATTCGATTTTAATCGGAATGTAACGCTGATTTTCGACCTGCCGAATTGCTGCGGCGCGGTCATTGCACGTAACGATCCCATCAACCATTTTTCCTCCCGCATCTTTCGCGACATACCGGAATTGGGGCATGAAAGAAGATTAGTTGGCGGCAAAAACAAAGGCAAGCCGTTGGCTTGCCTTTGACAAATTTTTGACGAGTGGTCCGAAGAGTGCGCTCAGCAGCGGCGCCGACGACCGAAGAGGGCCAGCCCACCGAAAGCGAACAGTCCGACCGTTGTCGGCTCGGGGATCGAAGACAGAGAAACGTTCGGTGCATTGAGCGCAATCCATTTGCGGCCGTGAGCGGCGGGGTGCCGCCGACGACGATTACGGCGGCTGCCGTCAACATGCCATTTTCGAGCACCCGCACCCGTCAGATTCCCCAAATCGATGGTGGTGACACCCGGTATTCCATCTTCGGGATCGGTCGGAACGGCCCAATTCGAAAGGAGGCTCTTGTCGGCATAAAAGATTCCGTAATTGGTGGCACTGGAGAGCGTCGCAGCCACATCTTTGGAGGCCGGATTGGGCGCCGCGAATCCCCATAGCATAATTTGCTTCCCGCCGAGATTGGAGACAGACGGCTTCGTGTCAACATTGTTGCTGGCCGCCCAATAACCGGGACTGCCACCAACATTGTCACCAATCCGCACCTCACCCAGCTGCATAAAGTGAGAGTCCAAAAACAGGAGATCAAATTTGTTCTGCTGGATCTGCGCGTCTGAGATATCAAATATACCCATCCGAACCAGGTTTCCGACTGGGAGCATATTACCATTCGGCAACGACAGCCCGGCGTCGCTCGCTGCGTTCCAAACAATAGTCGCACCATAAACCGGAGTGGACAGGAATACGGCGGCGAGTGCGAGAAGCGTTTTTTTGATCATGGTAGAAACAGGAAATTGGCACGGAGATTATAGAGAGGAGGGATGTTGGGGTGCAATCCAATAAAAAGACGGACCTTTTCGCTTAATAATCACCGAGGAACCCACGGGAATTGGAGTGGCGCTGGCGTCGTCCTGTGGAAATTTCGCATTACGCCATCCCGGCAGACCGAATCCAACTGTCTGATAATAGTAAACCTTGTAACCTGTTCCGTCGAAAATCTGAACTTGGTCGGCCGTCGTGTTTTCGCCTGCGGGCCAAGCCCGTTGTGGGATCACCCGTATAAAGATTGCTGGACGCGAGCGTCAGCGGCGCCGCATACACGTTTCCGATAATGTTGAGTCCGGTTTAAACGGGGATGGCCGTTTTGCCCGTCTTAACCGCGCCCATCAACGGAAGGCCGATGGTGCCAGGCTGCCGCCGTTTCAAAATCAATCCTTCGTCCGGAAAAATCACGGTTCCGCCAGCATCATCGCCAGGGGCAAGTGAGTTGCGCCATCCCGTGCCGAAAAAACCACCCGGATGGTAATAGAAAACGCTGTAGCCAACTCCGTCGAAAATCAGAATATTGTCAGCGGTGGAAGCGTCTCCCGCTTGGAGCCCTGCTTCATTGTTGGGCCCAAAGATACTGGCGATCGTCCAATGCCTCCTAATCTTGAAGGAAACACCGGCCAAAACGTCGGGCGAGAGATTTTCCGTTAAAACGATTCTCTTCGATGAGGCAATGGTATCACTAATATCGTATGTAATGCCCGCAGCATTGCCCGATGCGATTTCGACGTAATAATCTTTTCCGGGACCATTAAACTGATCGTCTATCCAGTTTGCCTGATCGTCCGAAAGGAAATTCACCCCCTTCGTCTCGGCATTCCCCTGGTATTCGACGGGACGCCGCATTCCCAACCCAAGAAACGAAATCCCGTTGGCCGCGATGTCTGGACCCACAAGATCCAATGTAATATATCCAACGGCGCCAGTGGTGGCCGAAAGCTGCTGCGCCGTGGCGGGCGGTGAAACCAACAGAGCCAGCAACGACATACTCGCTGCAATTTTCAGTCTGGTAGGAGGAAGTACGCGCATTTGTCTTAGGCGAGAAAATTAAGAGTCTGCTTATGCATCAGGGATACACACCTGTTACGGGAATTAATGCTGTCTGGGCGGCATCGCCGCCACAAATCGACTTACAACGAGGCGGGATGCTGGGGAGCGGTCCAGTTGAAATTTGCGCCGTTACGCTTGATCACAACCGAAACCCCGACGGGGATGGGCGTCGATTTGGCATCGACCGTCGGTTTCACGGCATTTCGCCAACCGGAGCCAAATCCACCTTCCTGGTAATAATAGACATCGTACCCGCCGGTTTCGCTATTGTAGATTCGCACCTGGTCAGCCGTCGTCGCGTCCCCCGAGGCCAAACCAGTCGCGGGATCCCCGGTGTAAAGCTTGCTCGAATCGAGTGTCATCGGCGCGGCGTACACATTGCCCACAATGTTGATGCCCGTGAAAATCGGCACTGAAGTCTGCCCCATCTTGACCGCACCCATCAAGGCAACGTTCACGGGGCCCGCTTGCTTGCGGCTGAGGAGGACTCCTTCCTCCGGATAAATCACCGTCGATCCTGCATCCGGGCCCGGGCTGTTGGCATTCTGCCAGCCCGTTCCGGTCTGATAGAAATACCGGTCATAGGCGGTGCCGTTGAAAATCAAAATCAAGTCCGCTGTGGCGGCGTCGCCAGCTTGCAGACCCGCTTCATTACTGGCGCCAAATACTGTTGCGATCGTCCAGTGCTTTCGAACCTTGAAGGAAACATCGGCTGCGACCCCCGCAGCGAGATTCTGGGCGAGCGTGATCGTCTTGCTGGCGGCATCCGTCGCGGTAACATCGTAAGTCGTACCTGCAGCCGGCCCGGAAACGATTTCGACATAATGAGGGACGCCATTGAACTGGTTGTCTGTCCACGCCGCCTGATTGTCCGTCAAAGTTTTGGCACCAACTGCTTCCGCGCTCCCCTGATATTCCACCGGACGCGTCATGCCGAGGCCGGTGAAGGAGATGGCGCTCGTTCCACCACCGCCGCCAGTGCCGGCGACATTGAGCGTGATGAATCCGACCGGATCGGTCGTTGCGGTCACTTGAGCGTGGGTTGCAGAGGCGCCGAGCAGGGCACAGCAGCCGATGGCGGCGGCCGTCAGTTGGGGGAGTTTCCGGGCGGAAGCGTTCATGATCATTGGTGTATTTATAATTCGGGGGCGCGCAAGGTGAATCTGATAAAGTTTTCCGAGTTGCGGGTGGGTGGTGGGAACAGATTTAATGCTACAGCGGTGATGCCCCCGCGCCACCCTTATTTCGTAACAGTTGTGACATCATTTTCAGGCAAGTCCAAGGCGGCCACGGTGCAACCAGAGCAGGGCTTTGACCCCCAATTCGAGCACGTGAAACGGCTTGCCAATAAAGTCGTTGCCTCCGCTCAAGCTTGATTGGGCACGATTGTGAAATGTGGCCATTCCCGTGAGGAAAACGATCGGTGTTTGATCATGACCGTCGGTCATCCGGATGCGACTGCACACCTCGAATCCGCTCATCTCCGGCAATCCGACATCCATGAAGATCAAGTCGAAACGCTGACTCGAGGCCAGTTTGATTGCTTCCGCTGGTGATTGCGCGGTATTCGATTGCAGTCCCGCCAGCGTTAAAGCAGCGCCGATCAACTGCAGCGTACCCGGTTCGTCATCGACCACCAGCACGTTCGCCGCGGCCTTCTCATCGAGTTCCCCCCGATCTGATCGTTCCAGCAGGATGGCGAGGAAATCGGTGGCCTGGCTCAGGGTGCGTAAAACCGACGGATTGCTCTGCTCCGGCATGGCCGCCAGGTCACTGACGAGGGCTTCAAAGGCAAACGCGAAATTTGAGAGCGTCCGTTCCTGCCCCAGCGCCACCGCCTCCGCAGCATGATGAACCTTATGAAAGAGTCGTTTCCATTCACCGACATTGCGCGAATCGCGCGTGAGATTCTGCAAACAGGTTCGGATTTCCGCGGTCAACCCCATGGTGCGGGCGGGCAGCGTGGACGGGAGTGGCACGACTCCAAGGGGCAGTGGAAGCCGAAATACGGAGCGGGCGAGATCGGCCAATTCGTTCGCGGGATGATTGTCGCGTGTCAGGACACGAGTGACCCCGGCAGCCTGAGCGGACTCAATGAGGTCGTGATGGATTGTCGGCATCACGACAATTGGAAGCCCATTAAATTGTGGTTGCGCCCGAACGTTCCGCACGAGTTCGACCCCATCAAGAGACGGCAGCACCAGATCCACGGCTACCATGTCCGGACTGCCTTTGGCTAGAGCCGTCAGTGCTGATTCCCCATCCGATGCCACCTCGACCACGACCCCGACGCGTTGCAATCGTTGCCGATAAGCGGAGGTCAAGACAGGATTCGCGGAAACGACAAGCAGGCGTGGATGTTGCATGAGTCAAAAATCGAATGGGAGATACGGGCTCAGTCATGCCGATTGAGCACAGACCGCGCCCACATCGGCTCTGAATCCTCTACGGCGACGGAAATATCCGTGCGGGCGCGCACCGGGCGAACGAACGCGGAAAAAACCGCTTGAGACTTGCGGCGCCTCTCCTACGATCAGCGCCTCGGTTTTCGAGGACCGTTAGCTCAATTGGCAGAGCAAGTGACTCTTAATCACTAGGTTGAAGGTTCGATTCCTTCACGGTCCACTTTTGTTCCCTTTCGCTCCGAGATTTGCCACGCCTGCGGGGACCGGAAATCTCTACAGGGCCGCGCCCATCGATTCGCCGCGACGAGTCCTCGAACAATTCCTTGCCGCTTAAATCGCGATTTCTACTATCGCCCTCCCCGACCGCTCAGACGGCCAACCTCACCCACTCATTCCAGACTTCATTTCATGGCAAACACGATTCTCGTCGGCGCCCAATGGGGCGACGAAGGCAAAGGCAAGATCATCGACTTGCTCACCGAGAAGGCGGACATCGTCGTCCGCTCGCAGGCGGCAACAATGCCGGGCACACGGTCATCGTGGGTGGCAAAAAGTACGTCCTGCACCTCATTCCCTCCGGCATCCTGCGCCCGGGGAAAATGTGCGTCATCGGCAACGGCGTAGTGATCGATCCGGTGGCGGTGGCAGCCGAGATCGCCGGCCTGCGCAAGCCGGAACATCAAGGTGACGCCGAAAAACCTGCTCATCTCGGACGGCGCGCACGTCGTGTTGCCTTATCACCGGTGCTCGACGAGCAGCGCGAGGCGCAGCAAGGGCAAACAACAAGATCGGCACGACCAAGCGCGGCATCGGCCCGGCCTACGGCGACAAGGCCGCGCGCGTCGGCCTGCGCATGGGCGATCTCGTGCAGCCGGAACGCTTCGCGCAAAAACTGAAACTGCGCATCAAGGAGAACAACGCGGTGCTGAAGGCCTCGGCGCGAAGCCGTTGAATTTCCAAGACGTGCTCGCCGAATACAGGCCGCGGCAGAGAAACTCGCGCCGTTCGTCGCGAACACGGTGGTCTATCTCCACGATGCCTTGAAGGCGGGAAAGAGATTCTCTTCGAAGGTGCGCAGGGAACATTCCTCGATATCGATCACGGCACTTATCCGTTCGTGACGTCGTCGAACACCACGGCCGGCGGCGCCTGCACCGGCTCGGGGGTGCCGCCGCACCGCATGGACCGCGTGGTCGGCGTGATGAAAGCTTACACCACGCGCGTGGGCGAAGGACCGTTCCCGACCGAGGACGCCGAGTTCAGCGACCTGCTGCACGGCATGGGCCGCGAATTCGGCGCCACCACCGGCCGCGCCCGACGCTGCGGCTGGTTCGACGCCGTGGCGACACGGCTACGCCAGGATGGTCAACGGCATCGACGACATCGCGATCACCAATCTCGACGGCCTCGACACGCTCGAAAAAATCAAGATTTGCACCGCCTACAAACTCGGCCGCAAGACCCTCGACGTGCCGCCTGGCGATGTCGAGCCATCTCGCGGCGTGCGAGCCCGTCTATATCGAGGAAATGCCTGGCTGGAAAACGCCGACCGAAGGCTGCAAGACGTGGAAGGACCTGCCGAAGAATGCCCGCGCCTATGCCCAGCGACTCGCGGACCTAACCGGCGCCAGGCTGCGCATCGCGAGCGTCGGACCCGAATCGCGAACAGACCATCGTGCTCTGAAGATGAAGCCGCCGCCGCGTCACATCGCCATCATCATGGATGGAAACGGGCGCTGGGCAAAGGAACGCGGGCTGCCACGCATCAAGGGCCACGAGGCGGGCGCGGCATTCGCTGCGCCAGGTCATCGAGGGCTGCGCCGAGCTAGAGCGTCGAATTCCTGACGGTCTATGCATTCTCCACGGAGAACTGGAATCGGCCGCCAGGAGGAAATCTCCGCGCTCATGGGCATTGCTCGAGCATTTCATCGAGCAGGAAACGCCGGAGCTCATCGAGAAAGGAATTCGCCTCCAAGCCATCGGGCGGCTCACGGATTTACCCCCTTCGTGCCAGCAGAAACTTCACGAGGCCATTGCCGCCACCGCGCGCGGCACCGCTCTGACATTGATTCTCGCCCTGAGCTACAGCGGGCGCGTCGAAATCGCGGATGCCGTGCAGGCCATCGTCCGCGATGTCCAGGCTGGCCAGATCGATTCCGGAATGATCGATCCGGAATTGATCAGCCGCTATCTTTACACCCGCGTCTATCCCGATCCGGAATTGCTCATTCGCACCAGTGGCGAAATGCGTATCTCCAATTTCCTCCTCTGGCAGCTGAGCTACACAGAAATAGTGGTGACACAGAAGCTATGGCCCGATTTCGGGAAAGACGATCTCCAGGCGGCCATCGAAGAATTTTACGGGCGGCACCGGCGCTTCGGCGCTGTGTAGTGGCGCTCCTGTGACGCGCCGAAACGCGTTGGTTGGCAATCGCCTGGCGCTCCGCAGAAGCGCCACTACAGGTCCGGCAGGAGCTTCCAGTCTTCGTCGAAGAATCCCGCAGCCACAATTTTTCCGGGCCACTTCGGTCCTGGCGGTGTCTCGAGATTTACGATCGCCCAATCCGGCAGCTTTGGCGTCTGGTCTGAATTGTTCAGCAAAGCTTCCTCGCGAAACGTGACGCTGGAATTGATCACGACGTAGCGTTCGGGATTCAGCGGATTCGGAAAAATCATCACCGGCGCGTGCGTATTTGCATCGTACGTTTCGCCGTTGAAAACAAGGCGCTCCTTCGTCCATTTGATCGGCAACCTGTCGATGATCTTCGCGAGCAAAGAGTTGCTCGAAGGGTCGCCCCACAGGATGAGGTTGTGCTGCGCGATATCGTCCGCTTTGACTTCGCCATCCTCCAGCGTCGGCGCGTCGCCTCGGAAAACCTGGCGCCAGAATTTCTTCGCGTGATCGAGTTCGCCCTTCGCCCACTTGCCAACTTTCGCGTTCAACGGCTGGCCGGTCGGCTCCACAAAAATGAATGGCTGCATGAGCGCGTGATCGATCGGTCCACATTGTCCGGGACGTTTGGAAAGCGAAGGCTTCGCGTCGCTGTCGGTGTTGGCGACCCATTTTGATTCGGCGCGCTGTACGGTCGTCGACCACGTGTCCCTGCTCGTCTTCGAGAACGGAATCTCTGAACCTTCGACGGACACCGCAGGTGTGGCCGATCCGGGAAACGCAGCCGCCGGCAACCTCACGCGAAAAGCATCCACATTCTCGATTCGCGTCACCTGCACTCCGTGATCCGTGAGTTCCGCGTCGATCCGCGCTTTTTCCCACTGCTTTCCCATCCGCTCGATTTCGACCCATTCCATGCTCGGATAAATGAGTGTGTAAGTCGTGAAGCTGACTTTTCTCGCCACCGCCGGTCGCACGGCATTTAACGCCTCTGTGATGAAGGCCTCGATCTTTGGCTTCGCATCGGGGTGATACTTGTGGGCTGTTTGCGGGCCAATGATGTGTGGAAACTCGATCCCCTCGTCCTGCGCAAACTTCGTCATGATGTCAGCCGCCTGCTTCTGTTTGTCGATCTCACCGCTGTAGGCCACGAGCTTCGTGTTCGCCAGATTCGCAGCATAAAGCGTCGCGTCATACCACCGCCACAGCGTCTGCTCCCATGCCGGCGGCGGTGTTTTCCCCGGCGAGAACACATTAAAGAATTCCGCCGTCTCGGCAAAACCGGCTCCTGGCGCACACGCGGCCCACATGCCCGCGAAGTGCGTGGAGAATTGCCATGTACTGGCGCCGCCCATGGAAAATCCGCGGATCACCAATCGGTCGGAATCAACGGCGTAATGTTTCCGGATGTCAGCCAGCGCCTCGAACAAATCGACCTCGCCCGCGAATTTGTTCGCGCAGCAAAAACGTCCGTAGAGATGGCAGACGATTGCGCCCTCCGGCGTGAATTCGCCCTGGTTTTTCAGCCGATCGTCGATGAACGCCAGCTCGCTCAGTTTCTCCCCGCGTCCGTGACACCAAAAATGAAGCGACCGCTTTTTCCCGTCACCCGGCTTCCAATCCGCAGGCAGCACGAGCCCGTAAGGCTGCACGGAGCCATCGATGCGCGAACGATACGCGCGCACGACCAACCCCGTCTGCGAGTTCCAGGGCGCCTTCCCATTACCCAAGGCTTCCGCGAATTCCCGACCACGCTTGATCAGATCCCGTGCAACGCCGATCTGCTTCGGATCGAAAAACTCATCGTAGCGCAGCGCCCAATCCACCGCCTTCGCGTATATTTCGACGTTCGGAAGCTCATCCGAGCGATTCTTCCGCAACTCGGCGATCGCTGCTTGCAATCCGGCGACACTCGTTTCGAGTTCGCGCCGATCCTCCGGAAGCACCGGAAATCCTGGCGGCGGAATTGGTCGGACGTCGTCGGCAAAAAACTTCGTAGTCAACAGGATCGTAAGTCCGAGGAAGAAGAGGGGTCGGGTCATGGCGACCCGTGCGTAGTGACTTTGTCGTCCGCATGCAATCCGATGCGGCAAGCCCGGACTCGGGCGATCCGGCAGGACAGTTGGGTGAAAAAGAAAAAAGGCGCCCCCTGCTCGTTCGCAGGAGGCGCCTTTAGGACAGCCAATCAGGAGCGCTTACTTGGCTTTCTCAAGCGGAGCGCCAGCGTCCTTCCATCCGGAAATGCCGGCTGAGAGATGCTTGACGTTCGTGTAACCAAGTTCCTTGGCTGCTTTGGCAGCGGCGGCGTACGCACCGCAGGTGGGTCCACCACAATAAGCGACGACGAGCGCGTCCTTATTCGCCGGCAGCGCTTTCGCCAGGTCCGCCTTCTTGGCGGTGAAATCGATGGCTCCCGGAATGTGGCCTTCGCCGTAGGACTCGGAACCATTGACATCAATCACGGTCACCTGTTTCTCACTGATCGCTTTCTTCAGTTCGTTGATGCTGATATCGGGGTACTCGCCGGCTTGAACGCTGACGGCGAGAGCAGCGGTGGCGAGAAGGGTGAGGAGTTTTTTCATAGTGCGTTTGGTATTATCAGTTTTTGGTTTCGGATGTTGAGCCTCCCATGAAGGTGGCGGGATTCGAGCTTTAACTTCGACCGGATATTCCCGGAATGGCCAGGGCGACGCGATCGAACGTTGGATTTGAATCGGGAGAGCAGACGCCGACAGCCGTATGATCGTTCAAAAAAAGGCGTCTCAAAAGCGCCGTCCATGGTATTTCGCCGTCCAATGCTTCGCCTTTTTCCAATTTTCGATGTCCGCGTCTAATTATCCGACGCCCGATCACTTCGATGCGATCGTCATTGGCGCGGGTGCGGCCGGCCTTCAGTGCGCCATCACCGCCGGTCAGCGGGGGCGCCGGGTGGTGGTCCTCGAACACAATTCCCAGGTCGGTCGAAAAATCGCGATTTCCGGAGGAGGCCGCTGCAATTTCACGAACCTTAACGCGTCGCCGGACCAGTTCATCTCGTCAAATCCTGCCTTCTGCAAATCTGCGCTCGCCCGCTACACGCCGCAGGACTTCATCGATCGAGTCGAGGCCCGCGGCATCCGGTACCATGAAAAAAAGCTCGGGCAGCAATTTTGCGACGAGAGCTCCCGCCGAATCATCGAAATGCTGCTCGCTGAATGTGCCGCCGCAGGCGTGCGCATCGTTTGTGATTGCCGCGTCGAAACGGTGGAGAAAGCGGGGCGATTCCGCGTGCAGACATCGGCTGGAATTCTCGAGGCCAATTCCGTCGTCATCGCCACCGGCGGTTTGTCGTTCCCCAAACTTGGCGCCTCCGATTTCGGTTATCGCATGGCGCGGCATTTCGGCCTGCGAATTACGGAAACCCGTCCCGGGCTGGTCCCCCTGACCTTTCCCGACTCGCTCCGCCCGCACATGCAGCCGCTCAGCGGAGTATCTCTCCCGGTAATCGCCCGCCACGGGCGAGTCGAATTTGCAGAGTCAATGCTCCTCACGCATCGGGGTTTGAGTGGCCCCGCCATTCTGCAGATCTCATCGTTTTGGCGTGACGGCGATGCCCTCGAATTCAATCTGTTACCGGGCCTTGATCTCCCGCGCCTGCTCCAGGAATCGCGATCCCGCAACCTGACAGCATTGGAAATGCTGGCCGCGCATTGGCCCCGGCGCTTCGCGGAGACCTGGTGCGCGCTCCACGCGCCTTCCCATCCGCTTTCTCACTATCGTCGTCGCGAAGCGGATAACCTCGTGCACGCCCTCGAAGCGTGGCCTTTTCGTCCATCCGGCACCGAAGGCTACGCCAAGGCCGAGGTAACGCTCGGTGGAGTCGATACGTCAGGGCTCCATTCGAAATCGATGGAGGCTCGGGAGGTGCCAGGGCTGTTCTTCATCGGAGAAGTGGTGGATGTGACCGGCTGGCTGGGCGGCTACAATTTCCAATGGGCCTGGGCCAGCGGACATGCCGCCGGTCAGGCGCTTTGATATTTTTCCTACTCCTGCTCCTGACCGAGTCCGAAAAGACCGGGCAAGAGCGCGAGCCGGATTCCGACGGAGGGAGATTACTCTTCCTTCACAACCACAAAGCGTGAAACGCCCCGGGTCGAAACCCGCAGCAGCACCTGCTTTTCACTCATGAGTTTCTTGCTCATCTCGACGGCGTCATCCGCCGTCTTTACCGGCTGACGGTCAATCTCGTGGACAACATCGCCGACGCGAATCCCAGCCCGCGCGCTGAGAGAATTCTCATCGATGCTCTCGACCACCACGCCGTTTGCTTTTTCCGGAATGCCGTACTTTTGCCGGACCTCGTCAGTGATGTTCCCCACGGTTACGCCATCCAGGACATCGGGCGCCGTCGCCTCAGGTTCCACAGCGGGACCGCCGGCGAGCAGCTTCGCATCCAATTCACCGAGTTCCACCGCCAGTTCCTTTTCCTTTCCTTCCCGCATGACCTTAATCATGACCTTGGTCCCCGGAGCCATACTACTCACGCGCATCCGCAGGTTCTGCGTGTTCTCGACGGGCTTGCCATCGAGCGCGATGATCACATCGCCCGCCTCGACCCCACCGTTGGCCGCCGGACTCTCCGGCTCGACCTGAGCCACCAGCGAACCGTCGCCATCTTTAAAATTGAATTCTCCGCGGAGATCTTCATCGAGCTCCTGCAACCTCACGCCGAGAAATCCGCGGACGACCCGCCCATCTTTCAAAAGACTGTCCATGATCGTGTGGGCGAGGTTCGCCGGAACCGCGAATCCGATCCCTTGATTCCCGCCCGTGCGACTGAAAATCGCCGTGTTTACGCCGATGAGACGCCCTTCGATATCGACCAGCGCACCACCGGAATTGCCGGGATTGATCGACGCGTCGGTTTGAATAAAATCCTCGTAGCCGGAGCCGAGGATATTGAGGTTGCTCCGGCCCAGCGCCGAAACAATACCCATCGAAACCGTCTGGGTCAGCCCAAAGGGATTCCCGATGGCAATCGAAATGTCGCCGACCCGGACTTTGTCGCTGTCGGCAAATGTGATCGCCGGCAGATCTTTGGCTTCAATTCTCAGGACGGCGAGATCAGTGGCAGCATCCGCGCCGACCCTGGTCGCTGTGTATTCCTTCCGATCGCCGGCGATGGAAACGATGATGTCGTCAGCCCCATCGACCACGTGGTTGTTGGTTAAGATAAGTCCATCCGGGCTCACGATCACACCGGAACCCAAACCCATGGCCTCCTTGTGCATGCCACCCTTCCCCTTCCCCGCGTCCGGGGCACCGCCCTCTTCCTTTTCGTCCTCGTTGTCGGGAATCCCGAAGTATTTGCGAAACATCGGATCGTTGAAGAATGGAAGGCCGCGCCGTTTCCCGGCGTTGTTTGGCATATTCTTCTTTGTCGCCACGGTCACCACACTCGGCGTCACCTTTTCCACCACCGGAGCAAAGCTCTTAATCATATTTGACGACTGCGTGACAGGCGTCGGGTCGATTTTCACCGCCGCCGGCTTCTCCAACTCGTCCGCGGAGGCGAACGCGGGAAAAACCAAGGCGGCCACTGCGATGCGGACACTCAGAAGGAACTGACGATTGATGGAACTCATAAGGAATGGTCGGTGAGACACATCCATAAATACGCTGTTCGATCGCACTGGCAAAATGAGATTATGCCAAACTCGCAGGTCTTGACCCCGGACGATCACTTTTTCGTTCCCGTCGGAGGCGATGGATCGTCCCATTCGACACGGGACATGTCCACCTGATCGCCCAATGGACCGTCGGTGAGCTCGTTGCTAAAATTCTTCTCGTTAAACCGCGCAACGAGCTTGAAGAGATCCGGCCGCCGATCCAGACGCGGCGTGACGGTCCCAGCGCCGCGCGATTGATACAGGTCGTCCAGGTCCAAATCGCAAATCAGCAAGGTCTCCTCATTCGAATCCGCTTCGGCCTTGATACCATCCCGCGAAAAAGCGAAATCCGAAGGGGTCAGCACTGCGGCCTGTCCGTATTGGATGTCCATGTTGTTGACGTCCGGCAAATTTCCGACGTTGCCGGTCAACGCAACATAGACCTGGTTTTCAATTGCTCGCGCGTGAGCGCAATAACGCACCCGCAAATAACCCTGCCGATTGTCCGTGCAGAAGGGCACAAAGATGATTTCCGCGCCGTCGTCCGCGAGGTAACGCGCCGCCTCCGGAAACTCGATGTCATAACAGATCAGGACACCGATCTTGGCCTTGGGCGTCTGGACTGCTCCCAAAGTGTGCCCGCCGGAAATGCCCCACCACTTTCGCTCATTCGGCGTAATGTGAATCTTCGGTTGCGAGACGACGGTCCCGTTCGGAAGGCAAATGTGGCTGACATTATATAAATGCTCTCCCTCCCGGACGGGATGACTTCCGCCGATGATCGTCAGGCCATATTTCACCGCGAGTTTGCTCACCAGATCGGTGAAACGCCCCGTGTATTCCGAGAGCCGCCGCATGCCTTCCTGCGGCGTCAAGGCATCTGTCTGCGACAGCAACTGCACGGAAAACAATTCCGGGAACAGCACGAAATCCGCCCGATAATCGGCCGCGATATCGACGAAATAGCTAACTTGCCGCGCGAACTCCGCGAATGATTTGATCTTCCGCATCTGATATTGCACGCAGGCGAGGCGAATCTTGCGGCTGCCCTCGGGCGCCGGCTTGTAGTCTGGATTCAGCCACTCGATCAGGCTCGAGTGATTTCGGCTCCGCGCATCGCGCAAATAGTTTTGCATAATGCCACGGAGAACAAAGCCTTCGCGGAGTTGAAAGCTGAGAACCAAATCGCGGAATTCGCCCGCCACCACCCGATGCGCGTATTCCTCGGGCGACATTTCCGCGGCGTGCTCATCGTAATTCCAGAGTCTCCCACCGGCGAGAATGCGCCGTTTGTTCAACCGACGACAGAGCTGGCGGCGCGCCTCATAGAGGGCCGCGCCCACACCCATCCCGCGCGCATCGGGATGCACATACACATCCGCCCCGTAGAGCGTGTCGGCCCTTGGTTCATGGTTCGTGAAATAGCCGCTGTCCGTGATTCCAGCCCAGGTGTGCGGTCGCAGCGGGTCGTGTCCCAGATCGACGATGAGGGACGACGCGGCGCCGAGCAGTCGCCCATTCACTTCGGCTGCCAGTTGCCCTTCCGGAAAAACTCGCAGATGACTGCGCAAATGCCCTTCACCCCAGACAACGTTGTCTTCGGCCAGCGTCGGATAAGACGCCCGATTTAGCGCCACGAGTTCGGGGATATCTTTTTGCGTCACTTCTCGGACGCGAATGTTTTGTTTTCGCTTCGCCATATTTGTTCACACGTTGAAGCGGAACTCCATCACGTCACCGTCTTGCACGACATATTCCTTTCCCTCGATCCGAAGCTTCCCCGCTTCGCGAGCTTTCGCATGCGAGCCGAGGGTAATGAGATCGTCGAAGTGAACAGTTTCCGCGGCGATAAAGCCGCGCTCGAAATCGGAGTGAATCACGCCGGCGGCTTGCGGCGCTTTGTCACCAGCGCGAATCGTCCAGGCGCGGGTTTCCTGCTCGCCCGTTGTTAGATAGGTGCGCAGTCCGAGCAAATGATAGACAGCACGGATGAGCGATCCGACGCCGCTGCTCGCGACGCCCAGTCCCTGCAGGTATTCGGTCGCCTCCGCTTCGCTCAATTCACTAAGTTCACTTTCAATCTGCGCGCTGATCACTACCGCTTCGGTCGCGAAATGAGCACGGGCGTAATCCTGCACCGCCTGCACGAAGCGCGCCGCCGTCGTCAGTTCGACGTTTTCGGTCGGTGTCACGCCTTCATTGTCACCCGCCGCTTCAACTAACGCCGCGACATTCGCCAGATCACTTTCGGCGACGTTGCAGGCAAAGATCGTCGGCTTGCCGCTCAGCAGGAAAAACTCCCGCGTGATTTTCGTTTCCTCATCTGAGAGGTCGAGCGTCGTGGCCGGCTTTCCAGAATCGAGATGCGGTATCAACTTTTCTGCGACCGCCAGCTCAGCTTTCGCCGCTTTGTCACCGCTCCGGGCCGCCTTCTGCTGACGATCCACACGCTTTTGCACGGAGGCCAGATCGGCCAGCACGAGCTCGGTATTGATCACCTCAATGTCGCGCACCGGGTCGACTGAGCCGGTCACATGATGAATGTCATCGTCTTCGAAACACCGCACCACCTGCACGATGGCATTCACTTCACGAATGTGGCTCAGGAATTGGTTCCCAAGTCCCTCACCTGCGCTCGCACCTTTGACCAAGCCGGCGATATCGACAAATTCGATCGCCGCCGGAATGAGCTTTTTCGAGTGGCTGAGTTTCGACAGGGCCTCGAGCCGGGGGTCCGGAACGGTCACCACTCCGACATTCGGATCGATGGTGCAGAACGGATAATTGGCGGCCTGCGCCTTTCGCGTCCTGGTCACAGCGTTGAAGAGCGTCGATTTACCGACGTTGGGAAGACCGACGATGCCGGCGGAAAGCATGGATTGATGGTTCGGGTTAAAAGGTTGGGCGAAAACGGGGCGGGAGTTGAACCCATGCGTTGGGAAGGTTCAACTTGTTCCTCGTAATCTTCCGCGTGGAATCGCGCGGTATCAGTGACGACCGTTACCGACGGGAAATTGGAAGTTCGATGGGGCTGACGTGGCGTCGAGGACTGAAGGCGTAAATTGTCGGAAGTTTTTACACTATTTCAATTGAGGTGGATTTTTACACTTCTCCATATTTTTCATACTGCCATGCTAACTTCTTGTCTCGCAGGATATTGCATTTACGTCCTCCAGATCTCGGCGAAAATCGGCACATCACCTGCTATGTCGATATGGTCAATGCAGTCCTTTACAGAAAATATGCTCACTATAAAACAATCCATCCTCCTTCCGATCCTTATCACTGCCGGATTTCACTCCGCATCCGCCGTTAATTTCGACTTCTACAAACTGGGACGCGGGAACGCGCTCGATTTCCTGCCGACTGACGGAGTCGCCGCCACGGGAGGCGATTTGACCAGTTCCGACGTCGTCCACGGGGTTTTCAACGGTGATCTGACGTTTACCATTGGCGGACTCACCGCGAAGGCGACCGGAACCTTTAATGGCAACGCGGCGGCCGTGGTTCAAGATAAAGAGGCGAGTTGGGACTCACCTCGCGGTGACGGTGCTGGTCTGGGCGTTTATCAAAGTAAATACGGCGGCAGCACCTCTCCGAATCTCGACACCAGTGACGACAACATCACCACCGGCGAGAAGCTGACGATTACTTTCAATCAGGAAGTAAAGCTGACTGCCATCGGGCTGAGCGCTGAAGGACACAATGTCACCAATTGGTTTAATGGCGCGACTTTCCTCTTTAACGGCGGGTCGACTCTGTTGCCGAAGGGGACCGGTATCATCGATAACCTGAGCATTGTGGGAAAGGAATTCACCTTTGCCTTCGATAGTGCACGGACGGCCGACCAGTTCTACCTCGCGTCGTTGACGGTTTCATCGGTACCGGAAGGCGGAGCGACGGTTGCACTGCTCGGTCTGTCCACCATCGGCCTGGGAGCGATGCGCAAGCGGTTTGGGATAAAGTAAGCGAAAGGAATCAGTCTCACTCCAGTTTCCCCCCTCGGCCACGAAACCTGACGTTGTGCTCGCCCAAGCGAGCGCGGCGTCAGGTTTTCGATTTTTCCGGGAACGAAACTGACCCCTCGGATCACATCCGCGGCCCGAAAGGATGTCTGCGCATTGACAGAACCGTCGCTCCGACCTAGTAAAACGGCCCTCTTCCCCGTGATCACACCCACTGAATCGCCCGACCCGGCAGCGGCTCCACCTGACTCGACTGGCCGCGCCGATTTGCGACCGCAAAGCATCCGCGACGCCGTTATCCGGCTGGCGGGAAACTCCCAGGATGGCATCCAAAGCGCCGGCGCTTTCCTGGCTCGTCTCGCCGGTCGCAGTGACCAGGACGTCATGACCTACATGACCATCCCGTCCACCATCTCGGGCGGACCTTCGATCTTCCAGGTTCGGATGGGCACTGGTGAAGTGCTTTCCGCCGGTGACGAAGCGGACTTCCTCGTCGCCTTTTATCAGCACAGTTACGAGGACCACATCGGCTTTCTGAAAACGGGCGGCGTCCTTCTTTACGATTCTGATCACGTCCAGCCCGACCTCGACGACAAACGCTTTGTTTATGTCGGAATACCCATCACGGGTCTGACCGTGGAAGCCCTCGGTGGCACTGCGAAAGACAAGGGCAAAAACATTTTTGTGCTCGGCTTGGTGGCGAAAATCTTTGATCTCAGCACCGACAAATTGAAGGGCCTGATTCGCGAAAAATTTCGGGGCAAAGACGAAAGCATCTCCAATACGGCGCTCATGGCGTTCCAGGCCGGTTACGCGTTTCCGGTCGGGAATGTTCTTTCGACGCGCTACGAGTTCGAGCCCTCGCGCGATCACAGCGGAAAAGCGCAACTGACCATGGATGGAAATCAGGCCCTCGCCTACGGCCTGATCGCGGCGGGTGTCCGCTACGGAGCCGGCTACCCAATCACTCCCTGGTCAACGGTCATGGAAATTCTGCGCTCGGAATTTCCCAAATACGGCGGACTCTTCGTTCAGGCGGAAGATGAACTGGCCGCCGTTTCGCTTGCACTTGGCTTCTCCTATTCCGGCTATCTGGCGATCACTGGCAGTGCCGGCCCAGGCATATCCTTGAAAGCCGAAGCCGTCGGCTGGGCCTCGATGGCGGAAATCCCGCTTATCGTCGTCAATGTTCAGCGCGGCGGGCCTTCGACCGGTCTGCCAACCAATGTCGAGCAAAGCGACCTTTACCAAGCCATCTTCGGGGGGCACGGCGACAGCCCACGAGTCGTCCTGGCGCCGTCGACCGTGGAAGACTGCTTTTACATTGCCATCGAAGCCGCCCGAATCGCCCGCGAATTCAGCACACCCGTTCTCATCTTGAGCGACGCTTCCCTGGCCACGCGAATTCAGGCCTTTGACGAACCCGATCTAAAGTCCGTCATGGTCGATCCGCATCCGGACCTGACGCCGCGCGAAGCCGATTTCAAACCCTATCCCCTCACCTCGACCACCCGGCATGCCCCTCCGGGCACCCGGATGCTGGGCGGAAAATACCCCGTTGTCACCGGGTTGGAACACGATGAGTTCGGGCATCCCACTGGACGCCCCAAATTACACATCGCCATGACTGCCAAGCGCCGCGAAAAACTTCGCGCCTTGGCGCGAGAGTTGCCGCTCCCTGAAGTACACGGCGACCAGCAGGGCGAAGTGCTTCTCGTCGGCTGGGGCTCGACCTATGGCCCCATTCACGAAGCCGTCAATACTGCGGTCGCACGCGGTGAATCGATGGGTGCCATCCACCTTAGGCATGTCCATCCCCTGCCCGAAGGTCTCGAAAAAATCTTCGCCAAGTTTAAACGCATCGTCGTCGTCGAGATGAATGACGAAGGCGTGTATGGTTTCGGGCAATTGGCCATGATCCTGCGCGCCCGCTACTGCGATCCCCGCATTCAAAGTCTCACTAAGACCGACGGCCTCACCTATCGAGTCCGCGAAATCCTCGAAGGAGCCCTCAAATAACAACTCGATGAGCACCACAATCGAAGCCACACTCGAACCGGAGCGGGAGAAACTCACCAAAAAGGCCCTCACGGCCGATCACCCCACCTGGTGTCCGGGTTGCGGAGATTTTGCCGTCCTGGCCGCCTATTACAAGGTCCTGGAAAGGCGCCAACTCCCGCACGAAAACATCGTCACGCTCGCGGGCATCGGGTGCTCGTCGCGCTTCCCCTATTTCGTCAATTCTCACGGCGGCCACTTTATCCACGGGCGGGCCGTCCCCTTGGCCTCCGGCGTCAGCCTCGCGCGCCCCGACCTCCACGTGTTCCTCTTTGGTGGCGATGGAGACGCGTTCTCGATTGGGGGCAATCACCTCGAGCATGGAGCGCGCAAGAACATCAATCTCACTTACGTCATCATGGATAACTTCGTCTATGGCCTGACGAAAAAACAGACATCGCCAACTTCACCCATTGGTTTCCGCTCGAAGACCGACCCGACCGGCGCCATCGACCAGCCCGTTAATCCGATCAAGAAAGTCATTTCTGCGGGCGCCACCTTCGTCGCTCGTACTCACGCCACGCAGGTTAATCACATGATCGCCATGATCGAACGCGCGATGGATCATCAGGGGTTCTCCGTGATTGAATGCCTTTCCGAATGCGTTGAATTCTATCCGGGCGTGTTCGACGCCGGGAATCCGCGCAAGGGTGGCGAATTCAAGGTTATCGACGAGAAAAAATGGGATGAAACCCCGGAAGACGAAGGTCGACACGACATCACGGATGAAATGGCCGCTTATCAATTGGCCAACCTTCCTTTCCCCGGCGTCTTCGGCGTGTTCTATCAAAGCGATCGTCCAACCAAGAATGCCCTCGAAAGGAAGTGGGTGGAATCCGCCCGTGCCAAGGTCGACAATGCCAGCGATCTCGAACTTCTCCAAAAGACGTTCGATCGGATGAAGTAAACCGCGGATTTTCGCCACCCGACATCACGTCTGGGCACGGTTATAGGCGATTGCCTCCTCGTGACTCAGAGCCGTGGCCAGGATGCGGTTTCGACTCTGGATATACTGGCGGACATTCTCGCGCAATTGATCGGGAACGCGGCTCAACTCGACCACCCGCCGGGCGAATTTCTGATTCAGCAATCCCATTCCGCAGAGCATCGGCGCCCAGATGACCAGCCCGGTGGTCAGACCGGTGCGTTCCGTATGGTGAGGGGAAAAGTCTTCGCGTTTTGGAAACGCATGCCGCCAAACCTCCCGGCGTTCCTCATTCCGTGGCGTCATCGCCTCCGGCTTTTGGTAGTCGCTCCAGAATTCGGTGTCTGACCTTCCGGTGTGATAGTGAAAACTAATGAAATCGACGTAATCATCGTAGGCCGCCGACACGAGTCGGTTGTATTGACCGGCCATCGACTCCAACGAATCACGCGTGCAACCCGGCAAGAACAACTCGGTCAACAGGCGAATCTGCGCATAAATCCCGTGGATCGTGCTTGCTTCCAGCGGTTCGGAAAACACGCCGGCCAGACCAATCGCGCAAACATTTCTCACCCATTGTTTCTCAAAGCGCCCTGGTTCAAAACGCAGAATTCGGGGGCTCTCCGAAGGCTGGCCGCCAGCCGCTCGAAAGTCGCTCACGGCCTGCTCGTCGCTGACATGGCGCGAGGAAAACACGTAACCTCTACCAAACCGGGATTGCGTCGGGATCTGCCACATCCATCCATGCGGCATTGCCGTGGCCATGGTGTAACTGGGGAGCGATTCTCCGGGCGTGTAGTCCGCGAAGGACGGGATCGCTGAATCCACCTTGATATGCTGGGCATAGCTAATCCATCGGGGAGCAAAGACCCGAGCCAGAAGCGAGCGATGAAAACCCGTGCAATCGATAAAAAAGTCGCCCTCGATATCCCGGCCGTCGGTGGTGCGCACGCTTTCGAGCAACCCACTCTCCGCGCTTTGGTTGACCGTTTCGATTACTCCATCGACGTGTTCGACATTCTCCCGTGCCACCGCCGCCTGTCTCAGCCAGGCTCCAAACTTTAGGGCGTCAAAGTGACAGGACGCCAGCGCCGCATCCGCACTCACGCTGCCATCCGCATTTCGATAGTGATCCGTTTGATGTCTCCGCATCAACTGGGCGAAGAGCTGAATATCGCCGAGCCGAGCTCCATCCGCCGCCACGCTGGCATAAAACTCCTCGGTGTATCCCACATATTGGTGCCTTAGATACTTGGGAGGTGAATCGATCGGCGCCAGATATTCGGTCCCGGAGCCTTGCCACCCGCGATACCAAATGCCCGTCTTGAAGGTAACATCACAGGACCGGAAAAAGTCGCCCTTGCTCAGCCCGTGCAAAGGATCCGTCACAAAGGCTATGACCACCCCCGTCACACTTTCGCCCACGCCAATCGGGCTCATCGCTTTCGGATCGATGACGATGATTCGCTTTTCCGGAAAACGGCTCGCGATTGCGATCGCCGTCATCCAACCCGCTGACCCGCCACCGACAATAACGATGCGTTTCATCACGTGGAATCCCCCGCCTCGGACATTCGCATGAACGCCGCGGAGCGATCTATTCCAATTCCTTGAGCTGGAGGTGGCGATATTCCATTACGCCTCGATCCGCTTCGAGCCCGATCGGCCCTGTCGCCGGCAGCTTGAGCGCCGCCTCGAGCACTTCCCCATTGCAGGTGCAGTGGGCGACGCCGTCTTTCACCGTCACCTCGATCACGTTCCATTCCTGCGGCTTGTATTGCTTCAATTCCTTATAAGGCCCCGCCACGAGATAGTCGCGGCATTGGAGCTGCGGTTCGCGGAGGAATATACCGCTGTCGGCATTCACACCCGCCCGAAATTCCAGCTTTAAAATGAAGTCCTTGGGAAACTTTTGGGTTGTCCACATTTGCCGAAGGTGCTGGCCACCCTCCTTCTGCGGATTGACCACGATCGAATCGCCTTTCGCAGTGTAGCGTCCGTCACTTGATTCCGTTTTACCGTCGAACCGATCATCGGAACCATACTGCCAACCGGTCAGGTCTTTGCCATTGTAGAGGCTGATGAATCCAGGATCCGGGACGAAATCGGCCGCGAACAACGGTGTCGAGGACGCAATGCTGAAGGCGGCGGTAAAGATGGCGGTACGGAGGGATGATTTCATGGCGAATGGGAGGCTGCCGATACTGTCGCCGGAAAGGCCATACTCAAGCGAGAAGCATTGACGGTAAGTGGATTCAACCGGCCGCTCCTCAACCTTTCGGCGAACCATTTTTCGCACGCCTTGACGTCAATCAACATTCCACCACCAGGGCGGAGCGTGCCGCGGATTTGACGAATGAACGGTTTCCAAGCGTAATCAATCGGTCATGACGAAACGGATCCCTTACGCCACTTGGTTCTCGCTCGCCTTCGCCACAGTGATCGGCTTTGCGGAACCGGCGGACACCGACCCGAAAATCAAGGAGGTATTCCATGCGGACAAACTGCAGGAAATCGAAGCGGCTGTCTCGCTGGCCATCAGCGACGGAAAATGCCCGGGCGGCGTAGTTTGGATCGAGCGAAACGGGATCGCCTACCATCGCGCTTTTGGCAGTCGCGCCTTGGCGCCGGAACGTGAAGCGATGACTGAGGACACCATATTCGATCTGGCCTCATTGACCAAAGTCATCGCGACCACAACTGCGATCATGCAACTCGTGGAGCGGGGAAAGATTGATCCTGAAGAAACAGTCAGTCACTACATTCCAGAGTTTCACGGAGCGGGAAAAGAAGCGATTACGGTTCGGCAATTGCTCACACACACCTCGGGATTGAGGCCAGGGATTTCGGGAACGCCGGAATGGCACGGGATCGAAGGCGCGATTAACAAGGCGTGTTCGGAACCATTGCCGAATGCACCCGGATCAATCCTGCGCTATAGCGACATCAACTTTATCCTGCTCGGCGAAGTCGTTCGACGCGTTAGTGGACGCTCGCTCAACGAATATTGTGCCACGGAAATTTTCCGGCCGTTAAAAATGGGAGATACCACTTACCTTCCACCGCCGGAACTGGCACCGCGGATGGCACCGACAACGAAAGCAGATGGAGCATACCTCCGCGGAATTGTGCACGATCCCACCTCTCGCCGCATGGGTGGAGTCGCGGGCCACGCCGGACTGTTTTCCACGGCCGCCGATCTCGCCCGATTCGCCCGGATGCTTTTGGGAGAGGGAACGCTGGACGGCGTATCCATTCTCAAGCCGGAAACTTTTGCTCTCATGACTGCTGTCCAAACTCCGCCCAGCATCGCGGCGCGACGCGGGTTTGGCTGGGATATCGACTCCCCCTACTCGGGACCACGCGGAGCGTGGTTCCCCCTCGGTAGTTTCGGCCACACCGGATGGACCGGCACTTCCTTATGGATCGATCCATTTTCCCAAACCTTCGTCATATTTCTCTCAAATCGGAATCATCCTACCGAGAGCGGCAACGTCATTCCACTCCGTCGCACGCTCGGCACGCTCGCCGCGGAGAGTGTGCGCGGATTCAATTTCACGCACGTGCCTAACGCCCTGTCCTGGCAACCCGGAGGCGCCTTTGACTTGGCGCCCTCGCATCCGAGTGAGCAAGAAACTTCGCCCGTCCTGACCGGCATTGATATTCTCGTGCGCGACCGTTTCGCGCCCTTGAAAGGATTGACGGTGGGTTTGGTCACGAACCAAACCGGCATCGACCGGGAGCGTCACTCAACAATCGATCTTCTCCAAAAGGCGCCGGAAGTTAGGCTGGCTGCCTTGTTCAGTCCGGAACACGGCATTCGCGGCGTCCGTGACGAAAAAATTGGCGACAGCCGCGATGAAAAGTCCGGCCTGCCGATTTACAGTCTCTATGGCGACAACCGTGCGCCAACACCGAAGCAGTTGGCCGGACTCGACGCGCTCGTCTTCGACATCGCGGATATCGGGTGCCGTTTTTACACGTATGTTTCCACGCTCGGAGAATGCATGATTGCCGCCCGCAACGCGGGGAAGAAGGTCTTTGTCCTGGATCGACCGAATCCGATTACCGGCGCCCGGGTCGAAGGGCCGATGCCGACTGGGGAGCGGACTTTCGTGGCGTGGCACACGATTCCGATTCGTCATGGGATGACGGTCGGCGAACTGGCCCGGATGTTTGCCGCGGAACGGGCCGAAGGCGTCGATCTCACGGTCATTCCGTGCGCCGGCTGGACCCGCGGCCTGTGGTTCGATGCCACCGCGCTTCCCTGGACGAATCCGTCGCCGAACATGCGCGATCTCAACGCCGCCACGCTGTATCCCGGGGTGGCGCTGCTGGAGTTTTGCCAGGTCAGTGTGGGTCGTGGAACCGACCGCCCGTTTGAATTATTCGGGGCACCCTACATCGACGATGCCGAGCTGGCAGCAGCGATCAATGCCGCCGGGCTCGACGGCATTCGCGTAATTCCGACACGATTCACTCCGTCCGGAAGCGTGTTTGCCGGAAAGGAGTGCCGGGGTGTTCAATTTGTGATCACGGGTCGAGAAACGTTTAGTCCACTTGATCTCGGGATCACTCTCGCCACGGCCATGCAGCGACTTTACGCGAAGGATGTTAACATTGAGCAGATGGCGAAACTGCTCTGTCATCCCGCGACTCTGGAGGCAATCAAAGCGGGAAGGTCCCGCGACGAAATCAAGGCGCTGTGGGCTGCCGACCGGGAAGCGTTTCAGGAGCGGCGGGAAAAGTACCTGCTCTACCGCTGATCGGGGACCTGGGACGAAAGGACAAGGAGACGATGAAACAACTCAGTTCGTCTTCAGCACTTCGATGAAGGCTTCCTGCGGGATATTCACCCGGCCGATGGATTTCATCCGTTTCTTACCTTCCTTCTGCTTCTCCAGCAGTTTGCGTTTGCGGGAAATATCACCGCCATAGCATTTGGCCGTCACGTCCTTGCGCATCGCGCTCACGCATTCGCGGGCGATGATCTTGCCGCCGATCGCCGCCTGGATGGCCACCTGGTAAAGCTGGGTCGGGATCACTTCCTTCAGCTTGGTTGCCAGAGCACGACCGCGGCCTTCCGCTTTGTCGCGATGGACGATGGAGCTGAAGGCATCGACGGGCTCGCCGTTCACCAGCATGTCGAGTTTGACCAGCTTGCTGGCGCGGTAGCCCGCCTGTTCATAGTCCATGGAGCCATAGCCGCGGGTCATGCGACTTCATCTTATCCACGAAATCCACCAGAATCTCATTGAGCGGCACTTCGGTGGTTAGCATCACCCGCTTGGTGTCGAGGCGACTCGGTGTGCTTCACCTCGCCGCGCTTGTCCATGATGAGCTGCATGATCGCCGAAATGTATTCATTCGGGATCATGATGAAGCAACTTCACGATCGGCTCGCGGATCTCCTCAATCACCGAGCCGTCGGGCAAATGTTCCGGATTATCCACCAGCAGCAATTCGCCATTGGTTTTCACCACTTCATAAATGACCGACGGATAGGTCGCGATGATATCCATGTCGTATTCCCGCCGCAGCCGCTCAAGGATGATTTCCATGTGCAGCAGGCCGAGGAAACCGCAGCGAAAACCGAACCCCAGCGCCACGCTGGATTCGGACATGTATTGAAAGGCCGCGTCATTGAGTTGGAGCTTGCCCATGGCGGCCTTGAGATGCTCGAAGTCGGCGGTATTGATCGGATAGATGCCGCTGAAAAGACCATCGGCTGGATCTCCTGAAAACCAGGCAGCGGTGCTCGGAGCGGTGTTGCTGCGATGGGTCAGGGTGTCGCCAACTTTCACCTCGCTCGTCGTTTTGATGTTGGCGATCACATAGCCGACATCGCCGGGGCCGAGTTTATCCTGCAGCAACGAACTTGGGCTGCTGGGGCGAAAAATGCCGACTTCCTTCACCTCATAGCTCCGGTCCGTGGCCATCATCTTTACCTGATCACCTGCCTTCACCGTGCCGTCGACGACCCGGATATAAATGATGACACCGCGATAGGTATCAAAGGTGGAATCGAAGACGAGCCCGCGCAGGGCGTGGTGCAAATGACCTTTCGGAGGCGGGATGCGCGCGATGACCGCTTCCAGAATATCCTCGATGCCGAGGCCCGCCTTCGCGCTCGCGTGAATGGCCTCGTCGGCGGGAATGGTCAGAATGTCCTCGAGTTGCCGATGCACCGTCGGGAGGTCGGCGTTCGGCAGGTCGATCTTGTTGATGACCGGGATCAGCGTGAGGCCCTTGCTTTGTTGGCCAGATGGACATTCGCCACCGTCTGCGCCTCGACGCCCTGCGCCGCATCGACGATGAGCAGCGCGCCTTCGCATGCCGCGAGCGATCGCGAAACTTCGTAGGCGAAATCCACGTGCCCCGGCGTGTCCATGAGGTTGAGTTTGTAGGTCAGGCCGTCTTTCGCCTGATAGCTCATCGCGATCGGGTGCGACTTGATCGTAATGCCGCGCTCGCGCTCGAGATCCATGGCGTCGAGGAGTTGCTCCTGCGCCTCGCGCTTTTGAATCGTCCCCGTGAATTCCAGCAGTCGATCGGACAAGGTCGTCTTGCCGTGATCGATGTGGGCGATGATGCAGAAATTACGGGTGCGAGTGAGCGGCATGGATGCAGTCGGGAAAAGGGCCGCGCACTATGCGGAGCAGGAGGGTCCGGGTCAACAGGCACGCTGGTAACGGCTCAGAGGCCATACTCCATGCCTCGTACGGCTCGTAACAGGAGTCCTCAGCCCGGATGACCTCGCGGCCGACGGAACTACGGATTGATGAAAATCTTGTCTGTCGACGGATCGACCACGCGTGCTCCGTGAGGTATCCCTCGCACGTCGATCAAATTATAGGGTGAGTACGGGCTGCGCACATAACCGCTCCGGCTGGTCCGGTTTGCAATCGGGTAGCCGCCGCGGCCCGCGTAGTAACCCTCTGCGTAGGCGCGACGCCGCTGATCCTGCGCCACCACGCCGACGAGCGCGCCCGCGGCCGCACCGATGCCCGCGCCTCTCAATGCAGAATACCCGGTCGCGGACGCGGTCGCCGCGCCAACACCGGCTCCCAGCAACGCGGTTTGACCAGGAGTCTGACACCCGGCAAGGAAAAGGGGAAGGCAGGTCACGGTGACCAAAATCGAGAGAGAGCGGTTCATAGGTATGGGAAATCGGATCGAGCAGGGTAAATGGTCGGCATTCAGTACGGGCATGGGACGCGACTCAGTGCCATCCATTCAAATCATGGTCGGCGCCGTCCAGGTGACCGGAAGTTCGCGATTGTTCTGCACTGCCTTGAAAAGCAAATGACCCTGCGGATTGACGCCCAGCAGGCATTGAATCGAGTGCGCGGAACCGGTGATCGGCGGGACTTTCACGGCAAAGGTTCCCAGCGGCGAAGTTTCGCGGCCCGAACCACTCTGGCCTTGCTGGAGCGAAATGCAGGTCTCGCCCTGGCCGTTCAGTCGGACTCGCCACGGAAAACGGTTTTCACACGGAATTTGCTGGCCGGCTTGCAAAACCACCGCGCCGTCTTCGCCGTCGAGCGAGATGACCACAGGCCGCGCAATGGTGTTGACTTTGCTCAGAGCCAAAGCCGTCTCGCTCTGCGCCAGTCGTCCGGTCCAAAAATCGATCGTGCTGGCCGCCGCCTGCTGGAAGTCCTGGGGCGTACCCTCGGCCGAAGCCGCCGCCACCAAAACCTGCACCGCTTCTTGAGCCCGGCCACATTGCTTGAGCGCCTGGGCAAAATTCCAGTCCAACCGCTTGGAATACTTTCCGCCCTGCACCGCGGGTTCGATGTGCGAAACGAGGCGCCCGCGATCCTTCGCGTCGCCGAGCATGGCCGCATAGTGCAGCAAAACCTCTTCGCGTTCGGGATCGAGTTCGAAGGCTTTAACCGACCACTGCACGGCTTGTGCGGAATCACCACGATCGCGCGCGGAACCACTGGCGAGGAGGTAACCCATCGGCGCCGCATTTTTCGCCGCATACTCCGCGAGCTTGCTTTCCTTCTCCGCCGACGGCCCAGCATTCAGGCCGAAGAGAATCGCCAGCGCCGGCTGCGCGTTCTTGTCGAGTTCGAGCATTTTTTCCAAAGCCGCCCGCTCACCGTCCCGGTCGCCAAGCCCGCTGCAGACCTGGGCCAGACTTAACCACGCCTGCGGCGCTCCCGGACGCAGCACCGTTGTTTTTTGCGCCGTCGCTATCGCCTCCTCCTTTCGCCCCACAGCCCGATAGGCATGAGCCAGAGCTGTGAGCGTGCGTGGATCCTCCGGTTGTAAGCGCGCAGCCTGTTCGAATGCCTGCACTCCAAGCTCGGGCGCGAGATTATTGCGCAATTGAAAGTCGCCGAACTCCATCAGGGCCTTATGATCATTCGCCATCTGCCCGAGCTGTTGCGTGCCCATTTTCCGAAAGGTCGGCAGGTCGACATAGACCGCGCTCTTGGGATCTTTCGGGTCGCGCAGCAGCTTCACGGCCGCCCGCAAACTTGCCAGCGCTTCGAGCGCCGCCTGGTCCTGCGGGTTGAGTTTCACTGCGCGATTGAGAGCTTCGATCGCCCGGTCTCGATGCCCTTCCTGCGCCAGCAACGTTCCGAGATGCAACCAGATCACGCCGATCTGCGGCGTCTTCCCGCTCGCTTCCTCGTAGTGTCCGATCGCCTCCTCGAACCGGCCGTCCTGGCGCGCGACGATTCCCTTGTGAAATGCGACGAACCCGGTTCCAGGGTGCAATCGCTCGACCTCTTCGAGCAACTCCGCCGCCCGCGGAAACTCGTGATCTTCCAGTGCTTCAGCCAGCTCATCGAACGTCGCCGAAGCCATGCGAAACGTGGTCCATGGATCACCGGCATCTGGCCCGAGCACGTCGATGGCGCGCAAAAGTTCGTCCGTGTCGAACGGTTCTTCGTTGGCTTTCGCGGCCTCGACGTCGGCGGGCCATGGTATACGGCTCGGCAAACCGAAGAACGGCAGCTCCCAGGATGTGCTTTCGACCCATTGAACAGAATCACTCATATAAAAATGGACCCGTTTCATCGCATGCCAGACGAACCTTTCAACCTTCAAGTCTGGAAATGGACGGTCGACAGAGTGCGAAAATTGGCGCCAGGATTTCCGCATGAAAATTGATGGCCTCGTCAGTTGTTACGAAAAGACCGGTGGACTCTTTTATTTCGCGCGCATGTGTTCGAAAATCCGCGTGCATGCGATCGGAAAGCTGCCGGCAGACTATTTCGCGATGCTCGGAAATGGATTCGACGGACGGACGTGCCGATACCTCGAAGTCCGCTACGAGGATGTCCGGGAGCAGGTATTGGCTGGGAACACCAACGCCGACGTCCTGTCCTGGTGCCATTCCCATGGCCGTCGACTGAACGACGAGCAGATTCTCATTTACAACAGCTTCATGAGCAAACGGGGTTGGCGAGACGACGAAACGGATGAATTCATTCCCGCCATGATTCGCGAATACGGACTCCCCGACGATGGGCGGGTCGTGACGGACTTCGACCTGATCGAGATGGACGAAAGCCGTTGGACTCCCGAACAATGGCGCGCGGCATGGAAGTGAGAAACATCGATCGTCCCTGCCATCAGCATTGACCCGCGGTGCAAACCCGAAAAGATTGGTCCCGACGCATCATTCCCCCCGCCATGACCGATCAAACCTCGACCACCACCGAATCCGAGCCCGAGACTTTCACTCGGTGCCCCCTGTGCGATTCCCCGTTGGGAAACGATCCATCGCAGTGCCCTCGCTGCGATTGGGTTCGCGGTTATCGCCAGCAACAGCGCTGGCAATTGGAAACCGATCCGCGCGATGTAGCTGCGGCCGTCTTAAGCGTCATTCCCGGCGCTGGACATTTCTTTAAGGGTCACCGGATGCTCGCGCTCTTCTTCTTCGCCGGAGTACCTGTCGTCGCGATTCTCGCCTTCACGTTTACCATGTTCCTCGGCTGGTTGCTGATTCCCACCTATTGGATTGCCGTGGGGGCTGATGCCTATTTCCGAACCCCAACGGACAAGGCCCTCACCCATCACGTGACGGCGCCGGCGAAGGAATAGCCCGCACTTTTCCGGTTCCGCCCTCCTCCTCCTCGCCCTCGTCCTCTTCCCGAGAAAGGAAGGAGAGGGAGATTTTTTCGGTTCCAGCGGCGGCAATGCTGCGGATGAATTCCTGACAATATCCGGTCTGTCGGACGATGACCGGTAACGGTGCGGACGACTGCGCCGGCTTTGTTAAACTTCTGCGAACGCGAGCGCAGACTCTCGGCTGAGGGAGTGATGCAGCGGCTCCCAAACCTTTCATGCATGTAATGCCGGGGAAAGGTCGATGCCACGGCGGCGCGGTCTATTGACGGCAATCACCAAGCGCCTCCACGCGCCACCACATTCAACCAGCCATTTAGTCTCGCTATGACTTCCGAACAAACCCGCGAAATAATCAAGAAGGTGCGACAAATCGAAATCCGCACCAACCGGCTCGTGACCGACACGCTCGCTGGCCAATACCACAGCGTCTTCAAAGGTCGTGGCATGAATTTCGATGCCGTGCGTGAATACGTGCCTGGCGACGAGGTTCGATCGATCGACTGGAACGTGACGGCGCGGGCCGGACGACCATTCGTAAAAAAGTTTGTGGAAGAACGCGAATTGACCCTGCTCCTCATGGTTGATGTGAGCGCATCCGGCAATTTTGGCTCGGGCGTGCAGAGCAAGCGCGAGCTGGCGGCGGAGATCGCAAGCGTGCTCGCCTTTTCCGCGATCAAGAACAGCGACAAGGTCGGACTGCTGCTTTTCACCGACCAAGTGGAACTTTACGTGCCTCCGCGCAAAGGCCGCCGGCACGTGCTGCGCATCGTACGCGAAGTGCTCGGCTTCGAGCCCGCGCGGCGCGGGACCGATATTGTCCAGGCGCTCGATTTCGTAAACGACGTCATCGACCGCCGCGCCATCGTCTTCCTGCTCTCGGATTTTCAGATGGGTTGGCGATCGTCGGAGGATTTTCGCCGCGCCATTCGCCAGACGAATCGTCGTCATGATCTCGTCGCGCTGCCGATTGAAGACGCCCGCGAGAACACGCTGCCGGACCTTGGCATCATCGCGATCGAAGACGCCGAGACCGGAGAGTTGATCGAGCTGGACACGCGCAACGCAGTCGTGCGCCGGCGTTTCATGGAGCTCGCCCATGCGCGCTCGACCCAACTCCAACGAGCTTTCAACGCCGAAGCAATCGATTCGCTCCGCCTCTCCACCGACCAGCCCTACGTCTCCGGGTTGATGACCTTTTTCAAAAACCGCACCCGCAAACGCTCATGAAAAATATCCATCCCCATCGCTTTCCTCTCTCCCCCGAGAAGGCTGCCGGCCTCATCGCGATCAGTTTCATCAGTCTGACCGCGTTGGCTGGGCCGCAGCCGGGCCCGGGGGCTGTCGCCCCGCCGACAGCCCCCGGCGCCCAATCGGTGGTCGCCGGTCCGTCAACCACCACCGGTGCACCCGCCGCACCCGAGGAAGACATCCTCGACATCCGCGGGCCGATTCATATCCCGGCCGCGTTTCCCTGGGGCGCCTGGACGGTGGGCGCGTTGGCAGCGACCGGCCTCGGGCTCGGAGCCTGGGCGTTTCTGCGACGCCCGCACCGTAAACTACCGTATGAACTGGCGCTCGAGAACCTCGCGAAACTCCGTCCTCTGATGGAGCCCGAGCAGGCCCACGCCTACTCCCTGGCCGTCTCCGAAGTCGTACGCTTGTTTATCGAAGAATGTTTCCCCTTGCGGGCCGCGCACCGCACCACGCGCGAGTTCCTGCACGATCTGATGATCCTCGAGGACAGCCCCCTCGTCGCGCACCGGGACACCCTTGCAGATTTTCTCCAGCATTGTGATCTGGCCAAGTTTGCCCGCTGGTCGCTCGACCTGGAGCAGATGGAGGCCATGCACTCAAGCGCCTGCGCCTTTGTCATCGCGATCGGAAAACCCAGGGCGACGACGAAACAACCCATCGCATCTCAAGCCGCTCCGGAACCGCCCACCGGATCAATCGCCACCAACGCCTAACCCACCCTTCACCATGATCCGTTTTCTCTATCCTTCGTTCCTCTGGCTCCTGGCCTTGCTGCCGTTGCTCGCGCTTCTGCGCGGCCGGCGTGGTCCCGTCGCGGCCGTCAAATTCTCCAGCGCCGACATTGCGCGACAGGTAGCGCGCGAGACGCGAAGCCGCGCGGGCAAATGGTTCGCGCCTCTCAACCTTCTCGCGCTTGCGCTGCTCATCGTCGCTCTCGCCCGCCCGCAGTTCGGCCGCAGCACTTCGACCGTCGAGGCCAGCGGCGTGGACATGATCCTCGCCATGGACTGCTCAGGCTCGATGGAAGCGCTCGACTTCAAACTCGAAGGCGAACCTGCCAATCGGCTCGATGTGGTCAAATCTGTCGTCTCGAAATTCATCGACGCGCGACCGAATGACCGCATCGGTCTCGTCGGTTTCGCCGGAGCGCCCTATCTCGTCAGCCCGCTCACCCTCGATCACGACTGGCTCGAGCAAAATCTCGATCGCGTCCAAATCGGCGTTGTGGAAGACGGCACCGCCATCGGCTCCGCCCTGGCCACGAGCGTCAATCGTCTGCGGGAGCAGCCCGGCAAATCAAAGATCGTGGTGCTCCTGACCGACGGGCAAAACAACGCCGGCAAAGTCCTGCCCGAAACCGCGGCGCAGGCTGCGAAAGCGCTTGGCGTCAAGGTTTACACCATCGGCGCCGGAGTGCGCGGCGAGGCGCCCGTGCCCGTCACCGACGCCTTTGGCAATAAACGCCTCGCGATGGCGAAGGTCGATGTCGACGAAGACACCTTGAAAAAGATCGCCGACGAGACCGGCGGAAAATTCTTTCGGGCCACGGACACCGAATCGCTCGAAAGCATTTACGCCGAGATTGACCGGCTCGAAAAGACCACCCATCAGCTCAAGAAATTCGAACATCACAGCGAGCTTTTTGCCTGGGCGGTGATCCCCGCGCTTGGCCTGCTCGGTCTCGGCGTCGGTCTCGACCACACGCGCTTCCGCCGCCTGCCGTAAGCGCCGTCGTCCAGCGGCGGTTGTTCGTTCGCCGATCCCGTGGCGGGGGCTGTCGGCTGCGCTCGCGAGTTCGGGTATGGTCATGGACGTTCCCAATCGCCCCTCGGCCGTTGCAGCGTTTCCCTAGTGATTGCTTCGCGGAGGGGTTGTGCGTAACCAGTCGCCCATGAAGAACGCCCTCCGAACATCCCGCCCTGTCTTCCTTCCTCTGCTCGCCCTCGCGGGGCTCCTTGCTCCGACCACCCGGGCCGTCGAATCCTACACCGAGAATCCCGGTTCGGAAGGCGACGGAAGTTTCACCGTCGGTCCCGATTACACCACCGACAAGGATCTCACCGACCTCGGCAATCCGAAGGGGAAAATGTTCGAGTTCACGATGAAGCTCGCCGACAGCAAAATCTTCCCCGGTGACGATAAAACGCTCGAGCCGGAAACGAAGGCTGTGCGTACTGAACGAAAGATTTCCGTCTATATTCCTGCGGCCTACAAGGACGGCACCGCGGCGCCGCTTCTCATCATTCACGATGGACCCGGCCAGATGAATCTCGTGCGCAATGCTCTCGACAATCTTACGATTTCGAAAGACCCGAAGCGCAGTCTCCCGCCATTCATCGCCATCGCCGTCGAGAATGGCGGCAATGATGGCAAGAACAGCGAGCGCGGCCTCGAATACGATACCATGTCCGACCGGCTGGCTCGGTTCATCAACGACGAAGTGTTACCCGCGGTGCTGGCCGACCCTCAAATCAAAGCCGCTTATCCGCAGCTAGCTTTCACGCAGAATCCATGGGGCCGCGCTGTCATGGGATGCAGTTCCGGCGGCGCCGCGGCTCTGACCATGGGCTGGTTCCGACCGGATCTTTTCCGCCGGATTATCGCCTACTCCGGTACATTCGTCGATCAGCAGGACGATGATGCCGCGGAGGAAGCGAAGTATCCGCTCGGCGCCTGGGAATACCACTCGGGGATGAAGCTCATCGAAACGAGCGAGAAGAAGCCGCTGCGCATTTTCACGCACGTCTCGGAGAATGATCTCCGCGCCAATGACCCCGAGGATACGCATCACAATTGGGTCATGGCCGGCCAGCGGACCGCCGCCGCTTTGAAAGCGAAGGGCTACCCCCAGCGCTTCGTCTTCAGCCTCTCCACCCGCCACTGCGACGGTAAAGTTTTCAACCAAACACTGGCCGATACGCTTGTCTGGATCTGGCGCGGCTATCACGGCGAGTGATGCGACGGCAGGGCGGAGGCGATTACTTCCGCCACCTCCCGTAGACGGCAAACTCGTTCGCTGGACGATTGATTACCGCTGAAAGATTATCCTGCCATCGATCGGCGCGAAAGGCCGCACGATCCTCTGATCCGAGCCATAGAGCCGCCCGGACCTGAATAGCTGTGGTCGAACCCGGCGAGGGCACGAGAAACCGGCACCAAGCAGCAGCCGCGGCGGCGGCGAAATAAGCGCGCGTGGGGCTTGGCCGCCAACGCGGCTAGCCGGATTTGCGCCGCTCCGCAGCTGCGGACCAGCGAGCGCAAGATCACTAACGATCTCTCGTGCGGGAGACCGATCCACGTCGTCATCGATCTGAACAAACATGTTCCGGCGAGACCCGGAGCACTGCCACCTTTCACGTTTGTAATTGAGGGGAAAGGGGCGGGTCAGGTTCGGGGAGTCAATTGAAGGCATCGCAGCAACGGCATCGCAGTGGTGTCCGCACTCACGACTGAAAACCCGCACCGCCACTTTCACCATCCGACTCAATTATGCAATTCGCTCAACCTCTCTGGCTCCTCGCAGGTGCGATCGCGTGCGCCGCACTCATCTGGCAGTTTCGCCGCTTCGATCTCGCGCAGCGCGCCGCGCTCACCCAATTCGCCGCCGCGCGGCTGCTGGCAAGCTCACCTCTTCGATCTCCGCGCCGCGCCGGCGGGTGAAGCGTGCGCTCTTCACCCTCGGCGTTGGTTTACTTTTCGTGGCGCTCGCTCGTCCGCAGGAGGGGTTTCGAGTGGCAGGAGACACACCGCAAGGGACTCGAACTGCTCTTCGCCGTGGATACGTCGAAAAGCATGCTCGCGCAGGACGTGAAGCCCGACCGGCTCACCCGCGCGAAGATGGGCGTGACCGATCTGGTCGCGAAACTCAACGGCGACGGCGTGGGCCTGTCGCGTTCGCGGGCAATGCCTTTCTGCAATGCCCGGTGACGCTGGATTACGACGCCTTCCGCGAGTCGCTCGATGCGCTCGACGAAAACGTAATTCCGCGCGGCGGCACCAATATCGCCGCGGCCATTCGTGAAGCCGAGGCCGTGTTCAAGACGCGCACGACAGCGGAGAAAATCCTGGTGCTGATCACCGATGGCGAAGATCTCGACGGCGAAGGGCATCACCGCGGCGCAGGCGGCGGCGAAGAATGGCGTGAAGATTTTCACGGTCGGCGTCGGCAGCTCGACCGGCGAATTCGTGCCGGTGCCCGGGCGCAAATGGCGGCGTCGAATTTGCCCGCGATGAGAACGGCGAATTTGTGAAGTCGCACCTCGACGATGCGACGCTCAAGAAGATCGCCGAGGCGACGGGTGGCATGTATCAGCCGCTCGGCGCGCAGGCCGAAGGACTCGAGACGATTTACGAGCAGGGGCTCGCGCCGTTCACCCGCGAAGATCTCAGCTCGCGCCAGGCGAAGGTGCCGCTGGAGAAATTTCTACTGGCCGCTGCTCGCCGCGCTGGCGTGTTTCGTCGCCGAGCATGCTCATCGGCAATCGCCGCAAGGTGCGCGCCGTGCCGGAGGCGCCGGCTCCGGTGAAAGCGAAGCGTCGCGCCCGGGCTGCGGCCGGTGACGGCGGCGCTCGTGCTGCTCGCCGGTGTCGCGAGCACGCAGGCCGCCACGCCGCAGAGCGCGGAGCAGGCTTACCAAAGTGGCGACTTCACGAAGGCGCAGGAGGAGTATTCCGCCACCGCGGCGAAGCAGCCCGCGAAGCCCGAGTTGCAGTTCAATACCGGCTCCGCGGCTTACAAGGCGGGCGACTACGCGCAAGCCGCGACCGGTTTCCAGCAAAGCCTGAACACCGACGAGGTGGCGGTGCAGCAGGACGCGTATTACAACCTCGGCAACACGCAATACCGCCTCGGCCAGAAGACCGAAAAGGAGAATCCGCAGGAGACAATCAAGACCTGGGAGGAAGCGGTGAAGTCGTACGACGCCGCACTGCAAATCGCCGCCGATGACACCGCGGCGAAGCACAACCGCGACCTCGTGCAGCGGAAGATCGAGCAGCTCAAGAAGCAGGAGGAGCAGAAGAAACAGGATCAAAAGGATCAACAGCAGAAGCAGGATCAGCAGAACAACCAGGACCAGAAGGATCAGAAAGAATCAGTCCAAGGATTCAAAAGAGCGATTCCAAGGATCAGCAGAACAAAGATCAGCAGGATCAATCAAAGAATCAGAAGGCCGATTCGAAAGACCAGAAGAACGACGCCAAAGATCAACCGAAGGATTCAAAGGACCAAAAGGACGAATCGAAGGATCAGCAAAAGGACGCCCATGATCAGCAGGGCGATTCCAAGGATCAGAAAGCTGGCGATCAAGACCAGCAGAAGGATTCCAAGGATCAGCAGGGCGACGCAAAAGATCAAAAAGACGACGCGAAGGACCAGCAAAGCGGCGCGGATGATCGGAAGGATGAGCCCAAGGATTCCAAAGCTGGCGACGACCGAAAAAGCCCGACGAAGCGAAGGATCAAAAGGGCGAGGAGAAGGAAAAGAAGGACCAGCCCAAAGATCAGCCCGGCGACGCGAAGAAGGACGAACCAAAGGACCAAAAGGCCGACGGCAAACCGCAGCCCGGCGACGAACAAAAGGATCAGCAACGCAGGCCGACGCGAAGACCGGAAAAGGCGAGCAGCCGAAGCCGGTGAACCCGGCGAAGAAGCCTTCCCAAGGCGAGGCCGAAGCCGCCAACGGAGAGCCGCAGGACGCCAAGCGCCGCCAGGCCGCCGCCGAGAATGAGCGCGGCGAGCCCGGCCAGATGACCAGGGCCGAGGCGAAGCAGCTCCTCGACGCGCTCAAAGGCGACGAACGCAAAGTCCCCGCCATCTCCGCGCAAGGCCGCGCCGGCGCGAACCCGAACGAAACGAAAACCCTCAAAGACTGGTAATCCATGAACAACGCACATCACTCCCATTCACCCTGCACCGGCGCGTCTGCGCTCACCGCACTCGTCGCGCCTGCCTGGGCCGCGCACACGGCGACATCACCGCGCAGCTTCGACCGCAGAGCATCGGGCTCGGCGAATCCGCGCAGCTCGCCGTGACCGTCAACGGTTCGCAATCCGCGCGACCACAAGTGCCGCGAGGTGGACGGCCTCGAAATCATGCCGGTCGGGCAGCAAAGCTCGATGCAAATGATCAACGGCGCCGTCACCTCGAACGTGACGCACTTTACCAGGTCACGCCGAACCGCGCGGGCAGCTTCACCATTCCGGCCATCGCCGCGACGGGTGTGGGCAGCACGCAGCCCATCGCGTTCCGCGTGGACAAAGGCGCGGGCGGCCAGACGCAGCGCGCGCCTTCGCCACAGCGCCGCGCGCAACTTCCCGCGCCGAGACATCAACGCGCGAATCGAAGCCGTCGATGCGCAGGGACCAGTCCGCCTTTCTCCGCGTGGTTCTGCCGAAGCAGGAATTGACCGTCGGCGAACTCGTGCCGGTGGAAGTGAAAGCCTATTTCCGCGCCGGCGTCTCCGCGTCGCTCAACGGCCTGCCCGTGCTGAGCAGCGACGCCTTCACGCTCAACAAACTCAGCGACCATCCCGAGCAGACGCGCGAGGATGATCGACGGCGTGCCTTACACCGTCGTCACCTGGACCAGCGCGCTGTCTGCGGTGAAAGCCGGCGATTACCCGCTCAATCTCGAACTGCCCGTGATGGTGCGCATGAAGGAGCGCGGCCAGCGGCGGAGCGGCGGCGGACGCAATCCGTTTCAGGATTTCTTCGGCGACAATTCGCCCTTCGGTGACTCGCCGTTCGACGACTCGTTCTTCGACGATTTCTTCGGCGGCATGACCGAGAAACCGCTCACGCTCCAGACGGATGGCGACGTCGTGAAAATCAAGGCGCTGCCCGCGAAGGGCCGTCCCGCCGACTTCTCCGGCGCGGTTGGGCAATTCGACGTCGAGCAGCGAAGCCTCGGCGACGAACGGCGCGACCGGCGATCCGCTCACGTTGAAAGTGCGCGATCACCGGCCGCGGCAATTTCGATCGGTGTCAACAGCGGCGGCCTGCGGCGAGCGCGGATTGGAAAAGCTACAAGCCGAGCGCGAACTTCGTGCCCGCCGATAGCAGCGGCACCTCCGGGACGAAAACCTTCGAGCAGTCGATCGTGCCGGTGACGGCGGGCGTGGCAGGAAATTCCGGCGGTGAGCTTCAGCTACTTCGATCCGGAGGCTGGGACCTATGTGACGAAGGGGACGGACGCGATCCCGGTCACGATCGCGCAGGGCACAGCCTGCGCGCTGCTGCGACGAGCCAGCTGCGCCGCTGCCGCGGAAGCCGCGCCCGCGACATCTCCCGATGGCCTGGCCGCCGACCAGACCGTGCCCGCGCACGCCATCGCAAGCCTGCGCCCGCTCGTGCTCCAGCCGTGGTTCATCGCGGTAAATGCCGCGATGCTTGCCGCGCTCGCGATCGGCGCCGAATCGTCCGCGGATTCCGCCGCGCCGCGACAGTGATCCGCGAGCGTTGGCAGCGCGAAGCCGCCGAGCAAGGTGCGGTGCGCGAATCGGTCGCCGCGATGGACGCCGCGACTCGCCGCGAAAGACGCGCCGCGCTTCTTCGACGCCGCCCGCCGCGCCTTGCAGGAACGCCTCGCCGCGCAATGGCACGTCGCCCGCGAGCCAGGTGACAATTCCCGAAATCCGCACGCGCCTGAACGGCCACGGCGAAGAGGTCCGCGCCGTCTTCCAGACCGCCGATGAGATCGCCTACTCGGGCAAACGCTTCACCGCGCCCGACCTCCAGCAGTGGCGCGACCTCGTCAAAAACCAACTCCACCAACTCGCCCGGTTATGAAACCCGAAGAAACCCAACCCGAACCCACCCCAATCATGAAATACCTGTCACCCGAAGAACAGAAAATCCTCCTCATGTCCCTGCGTCATCGCGCCGAATACTGGCGGCGAATGAAGCGGTTGAAAGCGTGCGGCGGACCGCGAAACACACGCTGCTCGTCGCCGTGTGCGGCGTGCGGCTTCTCGCGGCTGACTGCATCCGTGCAGGCCGCGGAATGGCCCGCCGTCTCCGCCGCCGCGCTCTTCAATGAAGCCAATGCGGACCAGCGCGCCGGCCATCTCGGTCCCGCGATCCTCGGCTACGAGCGCGCCAAAGGCTCGCGCCGCGCGACCCGGCGATCGCGCAGAATCTCCGCACCGCGCGGGAAAAGGCCGGCGTCCCCGCGCCGAGCGTTCCCGCGTGGCAACGCCCCGCGCATTGGCCCAGCTTCAATGGCCTGGCGATCTCGCGAGCATCTCCCTGCTCCTGTTCTTCTCTCTTGCTCGGCACGCGCATGCTTCCCGACGACTTTCCGCGGCCTCGCACGCGTCGCGGGTTCGTCCTCGGCGCGCTCGCCATCCTCGCCGCGGCGACCGTCGGCCTCGCGCTGGCCGGAACTGGATCGCGCGGTGATCGTCGGCGCTTCCACCCGTCGCCCACATCGCCCCGGCGCAAAATGCCGCCGCACTTTCGAATTCAAGACCGGCGACCTCGTGTGCGCGGGAAGCCGCCATGGCGATTTCCCTCGCATCCGCACCAGCGACGGCCGCAGCGGATGGGTCTCGAGCGACGCAGTCGAGAAGATCATCCCCAGCGTTTCGTAGTCCGCTCCGTTGGAGGGCGCCGCGCCGTCGGCGCTTGCCGGGTATCGGACCACCCGCTCCGGGGCCGACGGCGCGGTGCCCTCCAGGCAGAATTGCGCGGTCCATCTGGCGGAATTCGATGCGAGACGGGGTCGCGAAACCTTTCTCCGATGTAATGCGGGCGAAAGGTTCGGGACAACAGGGCCCGCTATGGTCTGCACATGAAACCGGACTCGTCATGTGACCCGGACGGCTTCGCGAAACTCCAAATCCAAATCCACATCAAACTCATCATGAACATCAAATCCATCCTTCCGCTGGCCCTGGCCGCGCTCACCGTGCAAATCCACGCGGACGACAAAATGGTCCTCAAGGATCTAAAAGACAAAGCCGGTTACAGCATCGGCGTAAACATCGGCTCGGGCCTCAAGCACGACGACGTGGACGTAAACATCGACGCGCTCGTCGCTGGGCTGAAAGAAAGCTTTGCTGGCGAGGCCGCCCAGCTCACCGCCGCGGAGCAGCAGGAGGCGCTCGCCACATTTCAAAAAGAGATGATGGAAAAGATGGCCGCCCGGCAAAAAGAACTCGGCGCCAAGGCGAAAAAGCAAGGCGATGAATTCCTGGCCGCGAACAAGACCAAGGACGGCGTGAAGACGCTGCCGAGCGGGCTGCAATACAAGGTCATCACCGAAGGCGACGGCCAGCAGCCCAAGCCGACCGATGAAGTCACGGTCAACTACCGCGGCACACTCGTCGATGGCACGGAATTCGACAGCTCCTACAAGCGCGGCCAGCCGGCGACGTTCAAGGTGAACGAAGTCGTCCCCGGCTGGAGCGAGGCACTCCCGCTCATGAAGAGCGGCGCGAAATGGCAACTCTTCGTTCCTGCCGATCTCGCCTATGGCGAAAAAGGCGCCGGACGCGACATCCCGCCCAATGCCACCCTCATCTTCGAAGTCGAACTGATCGGCGTGAAGAGCTGATCCCCTGTCCCCGGCCCGGCGGCGCATCATGCCGCCGGGCCTCGGTCCAATTCCTGTCCCTCCACCGCTAACTTTTCCAAATTATGAAATCGATTCACCGCTCTCTCATCGGGCTCACCGCGCTCGGGGTTGCCCTCATTACCTCCGCCTCGGTCTGGGCGCTCCGTCCCGGGCTGAAACTCGATGCGCCGACCACGGAAGGCAAAGTCACGCAATTGACTGCGCAGCTACTCGAGGAAGCTCAGTTCGCCCATCAAAAGCTGGACGATGATCTGGCGGCGAAGTTTCTCGATCGCTACCTCGACACGCTCGATCCTTCGCGTGAGCTGTTTCTGCAAAGCGACATCGCCGAATTCAAATCCTTCCTCCCCGACCTGGCGGAAGCGACCCGTCTGGCCGGCGACACGAAACCGGCACACGTGATCTATAATCGATTCCTCGAACGGATCGAAGAGCGCTCGGCCTTCGTGGCGAAAGCACTTTCGAAAGAGAAATTCGATTTCACGGGCCAGGATCATTTTATGTTCGATCGCGAAAACGCCACTCGCCCACGCAATGCCGCCGAGGCCCAAACGCTTTGGCAACAACGGCTCCGCGCGGAAGTATTGCAGGACAAACTCGCCGACAAAAAGTTCGCGCAGACAGTGAAAACCTTGACCCGCCGTTACGACCGCCAGGTGCAGATGATGAATAAATTCAGCCCGGACGCCGTGCTCGAGCTTTACCTGAACGCCCTGGCGCACGTCTATGATCCGCACTCGGATTATATGGGCCGGGAGCAATTGCAGAGTTTCAACATCGCGATGAATCTCTCGCTCGCGGGCATCGGCGCGACCCTGCAGAGCGATGACGGCTTTTGCAAAATCCGCGAACTCGTGCCCGGTGGACCCGCTGCGAGCAGTGGAAAACTGAAAATCGGTGACCGTATCGTCGCCGTAAATCAGCCGGGCCAGGAGCCCGTTGACCTCGTCTCTCTGCCCTTGCCGCAAGCCGTGGACTTGATCCGCGGGCCCGAAGGGCAGTGACGTGGTCCTGACCATTATTCCCGCCGGCGCCGCCGATGATGAGCGCAAAACCGTCACCATCACGCGCGACGAAATTCATCTCGAAGCCCAGCAGGCGAAAGCTCAGATCGTGGATCTTCCGGCGGAGGATGGTAAAAGCATGCGCCTCGGCGTGATTGATTTGCCGGCCTTTTATGGCACCGACGGAACGAGCGGACCCTCCGCCACGGCGGATGTCGCCCGGCTCATCGAGAAACTCGAGCACGAAGGTGTGCAGGGCATCGTCCTCGATCTCCGGCGCAACGGCGGGGGCTCTCTCGAGGAGGCGATCAATCTCACCGGTCTCTTCATTCCGTCGGGCGCGGTGGTGCAGACACGGGATCTCTCGGGACAGGTTCGGATTAATTCGGACGATGACGGCGCGACCCTTTACGGCGGTCCGCTCGTCGTCCTGACAAGCCGCTTCAGCGCCTCCGCTTCGGAGATCGTCGCCGGCGCATTGCAGGACTATGGACGCGCGCTCATCGTGGGCGACTCGTCCACCTTCGGCAAAGGAACCGTGCAAACCATGCTGCCCCTCGCCTCGATCATGCAACGCAACGGTGCGCCCGGAGAAACCGATCTCGGCGCTTTGAAAGTCACGATCAGCAAATTCTATCGGCCCAGCGGAAATTCGACGCAGCTCCACGGCGTGACCCCGGACATCGTCCTGCCCTCATTTACCGACACGGACGAAATCAGCGAGGCCGGCATGAAGGATCCCCTTCCCTTTGATACCGTGCCGACCGCGACCTATCCCCGCTTCGATCTCGCCCGGCCCTTTGTCGCGTCACTGCGTGATCGATCCAAGGCCCGGATGGCGGTCGACGACGAATTCCAATGGCAGCACGAAGATCTCGCCCTGGTGGATAGCAAGCGCGCAACGAAATCCGTTTCGCTCAATGAAGCGGAGCGCCGTCGCGAGCGCGATGAAGCCAAAGCCCGCACCAAGGCGCGTCACGCCGCCCGGATCGCACATCCGGAAACCACACCGACGACTTACGAAATCACGCTCAAGAATGCCAGCGACGCGGGTCTGCCGGCACCGTTAGATCCGAGCAAAGCCAGTGACAAAGCCGCTGCCGCGTCCGCGCTCACGACACCTTCTGACGAAGGCGACGCCGATGCCGAACCAGACCTGCCCGCGAAGGACATTCTGCTCGGTGAAACCCAGGAAATCCTCCGCGACTACGTGCAACTTCTCGGGAAATCGCAATCGCCCGCCAGCACGCTGTCAAAACGCTAACGACAAACGAAAGCGGAGTAAGAATGAATGTAGCCGCGCAGGGCGCTGGAACGCCGTTGGCGTTCACCCGAGGCAATGGGCCTATTGACAATGCTCAAATCCGCAGCGGTTGACCTTGCACGGCCGAATAGAATCCAGTGCGTCGCTGCAAGCTGCACCATGCCTTGAATGGACGGCCAGAATCCCTTCACGTTCCCATTTCTCAGTTCACCTCACGTTCCTCCTCCTCACTCGCCCTCCCAAATCAGCGATCAGCAACCTGCAATCACCAAAGCCAACGAACAGAAGCTTTGCGTTTTAGCCACCTACAAATCGGGCGAGGGACGATATGGCGTTTTACAGAGATATTCTACAGTCGAAGGAGCATGGATTTATACATGGCTCATCGCCGAGGACGGAGAGCTAAAATACATTCGTGATCAAACCCGCGATGGAGCCGCTCCCCCATGGGCAGTCTATTCATAACCTATTAAAGATTTCCGTGTCGGCTTTATGAAGAACTCGAAATTTGTAGAGGGCAAACCGAATGAAAGCGACTCCCCGCTAATCGCGGAAGTTTTTGAAGACGAGCCCGATTCCGAAGTCAGCCTGACGGCAGAACGCGATGACATCCTGTAAATCATCCTTCTTCTTTCCGGTGACCCGGATTTGCCGGTCTTGCAGGGCGCATTGCACTTTGAGTTCGCGGGCCTTGATCGCTTTGATGATTTCCTTGGCCTTGTCGCCGTCGAGGCCCTGTTTAATGGCAAAATCCTGGGTGGCGTGACCCAGCGGTGAAATGGCGGGATCTTTACGTTCCACGTTGCGGAGATCGACATTTCGTTTGGCGAGTTTGCCGACGACGATTTCGTGCAGGCTCTTGAGGCGGGCGGCATCTTCGGCTTTTAGCTCGATGCACGATTGCCGGGCGTTCCATTCGATGGTGGCGTTTGAGCCCTTGAAATCGAAGCGCGAGGCCAGCTCTTTGCGGGCCTGATTGATCGCGTTGTCTATTTCCTGAACATCAACCTCGGAGATAATATCAAAGCTGGGCATGGGTCATCGATGGTTAAAAACTCAGCCGCATGGCGACGGTAGCGTAGGGAGCGCCCTCGTCCGTTTTATAGCCCTCTTCCGCGCGGTAATAATCAAACTTGCGTTGGAACGAATAGCCGCCGGCGAATTCGAGAAGCCAGCGATCCCCGCTCAGAGTGACGCCCGCCCCGGCCCGATAATCCGTGTAGGTCACGACGGCTCCGCTGAGTTTTTGCTTGCGCTCGACCTGGCGGTTGTCGGTTTTGAATGAACCTCCGACGAGTTCCCCGCCCACCCAGTATTCCACGCCCTTGGAGGGCGCGTAAATCAGCCGGGGATCCGGTGGAATCAGGCTGAGCGTCCACTGGTCATTAATTAGCCAATGGACTCCGGCTACCGGAACGACGGGATAATTTGACAAGGCCGAATAGCGAGCTCCGACGACGCCGAAAAGAGAATTGGTTAACCGGATTACGCCGACCGCCTTGGTCGGAACGTCGAATGTTCCAGAGTTAATGTCGTGCTCGAAGTACGCGCCGGGTTGGGTTTCGACCAGAATTGCGGTCCGTCCTTTCACCAGATACTCGAGCGCTATGATTCCGGAAAAGGCCTGGAGGGTATTGGGAATCGGAAGTCCGCCCTCGTTGTCGAAATCGAAACGTCCATACTCCGCCCCCACGCGCAAATACCAGTGCGAACCTTCGTAGCCGCCCCAAAGCGGCCCGGAAACCGGGATACGATAGCCAAAACGAAAATTGATGGCGAAGGCGTCGCCCCTGGACCCGTCGCCGCGCTCGAAGTCGCTTTCGGCCACGTAACTGGATTTCAAGTCGAGGACGATCAGCGGATCGGACGGCGCCGGATCGATCACAACTTTTTTGGCGTCAGTGGTAATCTCGCTCCCATAGGCGAAAACACAGAGGCCAGCGCCGGACAGAACGCGAACGAGTGACGTGCGGATTTTCATCGGTAACGACAAATGAGCGAATCGTATGGTTAAGGAAAGTCTGAGTTGCCGAATGAATTCGCGGCCATCCGCCCGCATCCGCGTTACTCGTAGCGCAAAGCCTTCACGGGATCGAGCCGGGCCGCCGTCCACGCTGGAAGGAGCGCGGCCAGGGCACAAATGATAAAGGCGCACACGCTAATTAGCAGCACGTCTCCCGGTACGATTTCCGCCGGGATCTCGCTGAATTGATAGATGGCGCGCGGGAAGATTTCGATTCCGAGAGTGCCGGCCAGCCAATCCTTGAATCCGTTGCGGAATTGTACCGTGATCAGTCCCGTGACGATGCCGAGACCGGTGCCGAGCAGCCCGACGAAAAGTCCCTGGCTCATGAACACCCAGACGATTTGCGTGGCGGTGGCACCGAGCGCTTTCATGATTCCGATCTCGCGCCGCTTCTGCACCGTGACGGTGATCAGAGTATTCATGATGCCGAAGCCCGCGACGACCACGATGATCATCAGAATGAAAAACATTACGTTCCGTTCCAGTCGGATGGCATCGAAGAGCTGCTTGTTCAGGTCGATCCAGGTGTAGATCGAGAGGCCGGCGGGCAGTTGTTGGGCGAGTTCGCTCGCGATTTCGGGGGCGTGATAGGGATCGTCGGCGCGGACCGAAATGCCATGGAGACCGTCGCCCAGACCGTAGAGTTCCTGACCGATGTAAAGCGGGACGAGCAGAATCTCGGAGTCATAGACGTAGCGGCCGGTTTCGAAGATGCCCGTGACTGTCAGTTCCTGGGGCACGACAAGTTCACGCAGTTCCGCTACTGTCTTTGAGTCGGCTCCATCCTTCTCCGCCTTGTTCAGTTCTTCCATGATGGCTCCGATATTCCCGGGTGAATAGACGGTGATGACATCACCCACGCCGCAACCGAGATTGATCGCCAGCTCGTTTCCGATCACGACTTTGTCACCGTCGAGATCAAGTTCCCCCTGGATCATCGCTTTTTTCAAGTCCGTCACTTTCAACTCGGCCTCGACATCAATGCCCCGGATTTTTGGCGTCAATTGGTGGTGAGCAAATTCGACGATGACCGGGCCGTGGACGAAGGGTGCGGTCGCCACCACGTGCGGGGTGCGCTTGATTTCCTCGTCGATGGGTCGCCACACGGTCAGCACCCGTTCATTCGTGACCAGCAGATGCGGGTCGAAACCGAGCACTTTCCGCCGTAATTCCTGGTCGAATCCAGTCATCACCGAAATAACGATGATCAAGGCCCAAACCCCAAAGGCGACACCGAGCACCGAAATCAGCGTGATAATCGACACGAAAGTGCGTTTGGGTTTGAGGTAACGCAGGGCCAAAAACAGGCTGAACGGGGCTTTCACAGGCGGATGGAAACGCCGATTTCTCCAAGACTCCAAGGCAATTCAGTGCTGTGGCGAAAACTCCTGATAAAAACATTTGACGAGCCGATTCGGAGGGGATTCACTCCGGAATCATGAAAAAAGTTCTCTCCCTGCTCCTCAGTTTCGTCTTCATCCAGACCCAGGCGTGGGCGCTCAGCGGCGGGCCGTTCGACAGTCAAGACGGGCTTACGTCCATTGTTGGAACGTATTCTGGAGTTTTGCTGCCTGATTTGGGGCCGGTCAACGGCGTTGCGGCCAACACGTCCTTGACGGTAAACTCGCTCGGATTATTTACCTTTAGCGCACCGCAGACGGGTGTTGCGCAAGGTTCCATCGGCTTTTTCACAAATGGAGAGGTATTTGTCGGTTCGATTGTCGGAATCGGAGATCCGGACACGGGGGTCTTTCGTGCCATCATTGATGCCCAAACCACGCTCAGTATGGGTACTACCACCGTCGCGGCTGGCACGGGCGGTGGGACGGCTACATCGACTTTCGTCGGACAGGCCCTTGGGAAAATGGAAGCGGAAGTGAGCGGCGGTGGAATCGGATCCGGATCCGTTCAGCGAATCGAAGGCACTGCCCACCTTGACCTTTTCCTGGGAAATTTTGCGGCTGATGGAAGCGTCGAAATTGCGGAATCGTTCAACTTTTTCGTCGATGGCTTTCAGCAGTCAGCGGACCCCAATAGCGCGGGAGCGACCGGATCTCTCGGCAACCTGGGATCATTGACCAGCGGCGGCTAAGCGCTAATTGGCGCGTTGCCCAATTCCAGCCCTGAGGCATGGGTCGCTGTTATGTCGCGTAGCCAGTCAGCATTTACGCTGATCGAGTTAATGACGGTGATCGTCATAATTGGGATACTGGCGGTCATGCTTTTTCCGGTGGTAGAGGGCATTCGGAGTCGAGCTCAGCGAGCCGGCTGTATTGCAAACCTGAAAAACCTCTACGTGGGAGCGAGCGGGTATATCCTTCGTGATGGATGCTGGCCGCAAATTGATACCACGCTTATTCGATCACGCGAGTACGACAGAGCGTGGATCAAAGCGCTGGCTCCGTACAACATTTCCCGTGAGACTTGGATTTGTCCGACGATTCAATATGGGTTGCAAGGCGTGGATTTCAACAAGCCCGAGAACGCCCGCATCGACTACATCGCGACGCCATTCGATAGCAAGCCAAACACGCCATACAAATGGTCCACTCAACCGTGGTTCATCGAACGGGCAGATTCGCATGGCCGTGGAAATTTGATGATCTTTGCCAATGGCTCAGTTCGCGAATTGAGCGAGTTTAGACAGAGTTACGGGAAGTAATTAACGGAACCGGACTTCCGCAAGAATCGGCAACACTTGCGCGAACGCCCGAGCGCGGTGGCTGATCGTATTTTTCTCGCTGTCCGATGCCTCGCCGAAGGTGAGCTCCCGGCCCTCCGGAACGAATAGCGAGTCGTATCCAAAGCCGCTGACGCCGCATTCTTTCGTGATGATTCGCCCTTGGACCGTTCCCTCGACCATGGCCAGGATCTCCCCGTTACAGGCGAGCGCCATCGCGCACCGGAACCGTGCTGCGCTCTCCCTTCCTCCCAACTCGGCGAGCAGTTTGCAGCGATTGTCCCCATCGGTCGCGCCGGGCCCGGCATAGCGCGCGGATCGCACGCCGGGAGCGCCCTGGAGCAAATCCACTTCGAGACCGCTATCGTCGGCCAGACACAGGCCGGGGAACGACGCGGCGGCGGCCAGAGCTTTGATCGCGGCGTTTTCGGCAAAGGTCGCGCCGGTCTCGTCAGGGGCGGGGATTTCGGGAAAGGAAGTGAGATCCACGATCTCCCAATCCGGCCCGATGATGGCGCGAATTTCTTCCGTCTTGTGGGCGTTTTTCGTGGCGATGAGGAGCCGTGGCATGGCGGCACTTTGAGCCTTGCGCTTTCGAGGGTGAACTCTGAACTTCGCGGCCCTTTCGCCATGACCGCCGAGCGCCGCAAACCGTATCCATTCGACGAGTTCGAAACCAAGTGGCAGCGCCACTGGTCCGATCATGCGACCTTTCACGCCCCCAATCCGGGCGAGACCGGCTACGATGCCGGGCGTCCGAAATACTACGTGCTGGATATGTTCCCCTATCCCAGCGGCGCCGGTTTGCACGTGGGCCATGCGGAGGGTTACACGGCCACGGACATTATTGGTCGTTATAAACGAATGCGCGGATTCAACGTGCTGCATCCGATGGGCTGGGATGCGTTCGGATTGCCCGCAGAACAATATGCGATCAAGACCGGACAACATCCGGCGATCACCACGGCGACAAACGTGGCGAAGTTCAAAGAGCAGCTGCAGCGCATTGGACTCGGATACGATTGGGCGCGCGAGGTGAACACCACCGATCCAAAATACTTTCGTTGGACACAGTGGATCTTTCTCCAGCTTTATCACGCCTGGTTCAATCCGCGGACGAATCGTGCGGAACCGATCGCAACCTACGCCGGCGGCGACCCGGATTCCGTCCGACTCGCCTACGTTTCCGAAGCGCCGGTCAATTGGTGCCCCGCGCTCGGCACCGTGCTGGCGAACGAGGAAGTCATCGATGGCAAAAGTGAAGTCGGGGGCCATCCGGTGGAGCGGCGACCGATGCGGCAATGGATGTTGCGCATTACGGCTTATGCCCAGCGATTGATCGATGAACTCGAAGGCCTCGACTGGCCGGAATCAATCAAAGCGCTCCAACGAAACTGGATCGGTCGCAGCGAAGGGGCGGCGGTGCATTTCGCGATCGCGGAGAGTGGAGACCTGAAACCAGACAGGACCACCGAACGCGTCACGGTTTTCACCACGCGACCGGATACTCTCTTCGGAGCCACGTACATGGTGCTCGCGCCGGAACACCGACTGGTCGATCGCATTGTCACCGAGGATCAATGGCCGGACGTCCGGGAGTATCGGGAGAAAACGGCGCGAAAATCGGACCTCGAGCGGACGGAACTGGCCAAGGAAAAGACTGGCGTTTTTACCGGCGCTTTCGCGATCAATCCGGTCAATAACGAGCGTATTCCAATCTGGATCGCCGACTACGTGCTGCTCGGATACGGGACGGGTGCGATCATGGCGGTGCCCGCGCACGACGAGCGCGACTGGGAATTTGCGCGCAAGTTCGCCTTGCCCATCCGGGGGGTTGTCAGTCCAGAACCGCGGCTGGGCCTGGGCGGAAGCAGTCCATGCGAGGCGGAACCCCTCGAGTGTTTCGTGGGCGATGGCTTTGCCATTCATAGCGGGCCGCTCGACGGACTGCCGACGCCGGAGGCGAAGGCGGAGATTATTCGCCGCCTCGAAGAACAGGGTCTGGGCGAAAAGACGATCACCTACAAATTGCGCGACTGGCTCTTCAGCCGGCAGCGTTATTGGGGCGAGCCCTTTCCGATCCTGTGGGAGGGTGGAAAACATCGCGCGCTTTCCGAAGACGAATTGCCGCTGACGCCCCCCGAACTGGTCGATTTCAAGCCCACTGGCACTGGCGAACCGCCTCTCGCGAAAGCGACCGCGTGGTTGAACTATCATCCGGTACCCAGGGATGCCGCGGGAGCCGCTTCCGGTTCGTTTCCGCTTCCGTCTGCGGGGTTGATGGAAGGCGCCAGCGTGCCGGAATCCTCGATTAAGCGGGAGACGAACACCATGCCGCAATGGGCGGGTTCGTGCTGGTATTATTTGCGATATTGCGACGCGCAGAACTCGGAACGGTTTGTTGGCCAGGAGGCCGAGGAATATTGGATGAACGCCGGGCGGCCGGGCGGCGTGGATCTCTACGTGGGCGGCACCGAGCACGCCGTGCTGCATCTGCTTTACGCCCGTTTTTGGCACAAGGTCCTTTTCGATCTCGGCCATCTGTCCACTCCGGAACCGTTTCAACGGCTCGTCAATCAGGGGCTGATCCTCGGCGAAGACGGCCAGAAAATGTCCAAGAGTCGCGGGAACGTCGTCAGTCCCGATGATGTCATCCACGAATACGGAGCCGATGCCTTGCGCTGTTATGAAATGTTCATGGGACCTCTCGAGCAGAGCAAACCGTGGTCGATGAATGGCGTCGAAGGGATCGCGCGATTTCTCGCCCGGGTCTGGCGGCTGGCCATGGAGGAGAATCAGTCGGGCGCATGGGACGTCAGCGGGAAGGTTCAGGACATTGACCCCGACAAAGCGCTCAACAAGGTGGTCCACGCGACGATCAAAAAAGTTGGCGATGACATCGAGACACTGTCTTTCAACACCGCCCTCGCGCAGATGATGGTTTGCACCAACGCGCTCACCGGTGCGCAACCGCGGCCCCTCGCGTCGGTGCTTCTCCTCGTGCGCGTGCTGAATCCATTTGCCCCGCACCTCACGGAGGAACTCTGGTTTCGGCTCGGCGGCACCGGATTGGTGGCCGATCAACCGTGGCCCGAGTTCGATCCGGCTTTGCTCATCGAGGATGAGATCGAAATGCCCGTGCAAGTGAACGGCAAAGTTCGCGACAAGGTCGTGGTGAAAAAAGACGCGTCCCCGGCGGAGATCGAGGCGCTCGCCCTGGCCGCGTCGAAAGTCGTCGAACAGACGGCGGGCCGAACGGTGAAAAAAGTCGTCGTGGTCCCGGGCCGGCTCGTCAATGTCGTTGTGAGCTGATCGGACATTGACTGTCGGGTGGCCGCAGGGCACTTCGTTGGACTCGCCATGACACCGAAGTTTCAACGTCTTGTTCCTGCTGGCTCGCGTTAATGCGGTGACTGAATCCAAAAGCCCGCGCCATGATTATTGACCTGCCGCGATTTATCGAAAGCGAACGTCCCGCCTGGCATGAACTCGAGCAACGTCTCGATCGGATCGCCGCGGAGCCGGATAAGAAGTGGCCGTTGGCGGAAACGTTGCGTTTCCATTTTCTGTATCAAAAGGTGGCGGCCGATCTCGGGCGGATCGCCACGTTTTCGGCGGAACCGGAATTGCGGCGTTACCTTGAAAGCCTCGTGGCTCGTGCCTATGCGGAGGTTCACGAAACGCGTCAGCGTGGGGTGCGTTGGCGGCCGTGGCGATGGTTCGTCGAAGAATTCCCGGCCGCTTTTCGCCGGCAATCGTGGGCTTTTGGCCTCGCTTTATTGGTGACGCTGATCGGGGCCGTATTCGGCGGATTTGCGGTCGCTCTTGACCATGAAGCAAAGTCGGCGCTGCTTCCGGCTCAATTCAGTTCGCTGAATGGGGATCCGGCCGATCGCGTGGCCAAGGAGGAAGGTGCGGAAGAGGATCGCCTGGCGGGATCGTATTCGAGCTTCGCCGGTTCGCTGATGGTCAACAATATTGGCGTGTCGATCAAGGCGATGGCCCTCGGGATGACGTGGGGAATCGGGACGCTCATCCTGTTGCTCTACAACGGCGTGATGGTCGGCCTCATCGCCGTGGATTACGTCATGGCAGGGCAGAGCGTGTTTCTGCTGGGCTGGCTGCTTCCGCACGGCTCGATCGAATTGCCGGCGGTGATGATTGGTGGGCAGGCGGGTTTGGTGTTGGGAAGGGCGTTGCTCGGCCGTGGCAATCCGGCTCCGCTCGCACAGCGCCTCCGCCACGTCGGGCGTGATGTGGCCACGCTGATCGGTGGCGTTGCGGTATTTCTGGTCTGGGCTGGCATCGTGGAAAGCTTCGTTTCACAACACCACGAACCCCGGCTGCCGTATTGGATCAAAATCAGCTTTGGGCTGTGCGAACTCGTGGCGCTGACCTGGCTGCTGACCCGGGACTGGCGTCGATCTCCGAAAAAGGCGGTGCCATGAATACGGGCGAACTGCGCATTCGCACGCCGGAAGGAATCTCGTTTTCGTATCAGCTGGCGGGACCGGTCACGCGCTGCCTGGCCTGGGCGCTCGATTTACTGGTCTCGATCGTGCTGATCCTGATCTCCAGCCTGGGCGCGCTCTCCTTCGGATGGATCAACGGTGATCTGGCGATGGCTTTTTTCTGGGTCATGATCTTTGTCGTCCCGACCGGTTACGGCGTATTGCTCGAGTGGAAATGGCGCGGGCAGACCGTGGGCAAGCGAGTGCTGCGCCTGCGGGTCATGGATGCCGATGGTCTGCGCTTGCAGTTTCACCAGGTGCTGATGCGCAATTTGGTACGGTTCGTGGATCTCCTGCCCGCCTGCTACCTCGTGGGGGGCGTGGCTTGTTTGCTGAGTCGAAAAGGGCAACGTCTGGGCGATCTCGCCGCCGGGACCATCGTGGTGCACCATCGCCTTCCCGCCGAACCGGATCTCGAACAACTCCTGGGACGTCGATACAATTCCCTGCGTGATCACCCGCACTTGATGGCGCGCCTCCGGCAGCGGACCTCGCCGGAGGAAGCGCGGGTCGTCCTGCAGGCGCTGATGCGGCGGGATGAATTTGAAGCGGACGAACGAGTGCACCTCTTCCGCGAACTGGCGGCGCATGTACGCCAGCGGGTTTCGTTTCCGAGCGAGATCATCGAGACGATGCCGGACGAGCAGTTTATTCGCAACGTGGTCGACGTTCTGTTTCGGATTCGGCCGGCTGACGAAACAGTGACGAGCGAGAGTTTCGCGGCGTAGTTTTCATCCTTGATCACAGAGGGAAAATTCCCGGTAAAACCCTTTGACAGGCAGAGGGGGGTTGATAGTTTCGCGGCCCGCTTTTCGAGAATCTGAGGATGACATATGCCTGAATCGCCCGCGCGTCTGCTGGGTCGGTTCGGGCGTTTTCGCCCTCAGGCCCTCACAAGGCGCCACATTTTTGACGACCGCAAGGTCGCCGCAAACAGAGCGCCTGAGTAGCTCAGTTGGTAGAGCACATCCTTGGTAAGGATGAGGTCGCCGGTTCAATCCCGGTCGCAGGCTCCACCTTCCGAGACGAAGGTCTTTTCAACCACCAAAACCACAACACCAACTACCCACCTGACCAGATATGGCTAAGGCGCAATTCGAACGCAACAAACCGCATGTGAACGTCGGCACGATCGGCCACGTCGATCACGGCAAGACCACGCTCACCGCGGCGATCACCACCATTCTTTCCAAGCAAGGATTCGCCGAGGCGCGGAAGTATGACGAAATTGACGCGGCTCCCGAAGAGAAAGAGCGCGGCATCACCATCAACACCGCTCACGTCGAGTATCAGACCGAGAAGCGCCACTACGCGCACGTCGATTGCCCCGGGCATGCCGACTATGTGAAGAACATGATCACCGGCGCCGCGCAGATGGACGGAGCGATCCTCGTCGTCTCGCGCCGCTGACGGCCCGATGCCGCAGACCCGTGAGCATATTCTCCTCGCCCGTCAGGTCGGCGTCCCGGCCATCGTCGTTTTCATGAACAAGTGCGACATGGTCGATGACCCGGAACTCCTCGACCTCGTCGAAATGGAAATCCGCGATCTGCTGACGCAGTATGAATTCCCCGGCGACACCACTCCGATCGTCAAAGGCTCGGCTATAAAGGCGCTCGAGGCCGCCGACCCAAATCACGCCGACGCCAAGTGCATCGCCGACCTGATGGAAGCGGTGGACAGACTACATTCCGCTGCCGGATCGCCCGATCGATCAGCCGTTCCTCATGCCGGTCGAAGACGTGTTCAACATCGAAGGTCGCGGCACCGTCGCCACCGGTCGTGTCGAGCGCGGCATCCTCAAGAAGATGGAGGAAGTCGAGCTCGTCGGCATTCGCGACACCGCGAAGACGACCGTCACGGACATCGAAATGTTCCGCAAGCTGCTCGACGAAGCGCGTGCCGGCGACAACGTCGGTCTGCTGCTCCGCGGCACCAAGAAGGACGACGTCGAGCGCGGCATGGTCATCGCCAAGCCCGGCTCGATCAAGCCGCACACGAAATTCAAGGCTGAGATCTACGTCCTCTCGAAGGAAGAAGGCGGCCGTCACACGCCGTTCTTCTCGAACTATCGCCCGCAGTTCTATTTCCGCACCACGGACGTGACCGGTTCGGTCAAGCTTCCGGAAGGTGTCGAGATGGTCATGCCCGGCGACAACGTCTCGGTCGAAGTCGAACTCATCACGCCGGTGGCCATGGAAAAGACCATGCGCTTCGCCATTCGCGAAGGCGGCCGGACCGTGGGTGCCGGTCGTATCGCCGAGATCGTCGACGGCGTAACAATCGATCCCCGGTGTTTCGACTCCCTGCTCGCTTCCCGCGCCTGAGCGGCGGGAAGCAGGTGGGAGTGGACAACCCACCTCAACCCAGCCAGCTTTTCGACGCAGCGCTTACGCCAGTAGCTCAATTGGTAGAGCAGCGGTCTCCAAAACCGCCGGTTGGGGGTTCGATTCCCTCCTGCCGTGCGTAATTAATTCATGGATTTCAACAATTACCTCATCAACGGAAGTTGGGCTCTGTCCATTTTCGTGTGGGTGGTCGTGCTTGCGACCGTCATCGCTCTCATTGCCTACCGGAACCGCGTGCGGATTTTTCAACGAGGTCACGGTCGAACTCAAAAAAGCTCGTGGCCCTGGGAACCCAAGGAAAAGGGGATGAAGAAATACAAGGAACTTACCGATTCGACGATGATCGTGATCATCGCGATGATCCTGCTCGCCGGGTACGTCGGGCTCTGGGACTTCCTGATGTTGAACATTTCCAAAGGGTTGACCCATCTCGCCCGCTAGCCGTGCTGCCTGCCTAACCACCGACGCATTTGTATGACCGAAGACGAGAAACGTAATCAGTGGTTTGTGGTGCAGGTGCTCTCCGGGCAGGAGAACAAGGTGTTCGAGAGCATCAACAAGCGCATCAAGACGGAAGAAATGTCTGACGTCGTCTTCGAGGTGGTCCTGCCGACGGAACGCGTTTCCGAAATCAAGCGGGGCAAGAAGACCGAAACGACGCGCAAATTTTTCCCGGGTTACCTGATCGTGAACATGTTCCTGCTCGATGAGAACAAGCAGCTCGTGGACAAGACGTGGTATTTCATCAAAGACACGCCGGGTGTGATCGGCTTTGCCGGCACCAAGGAGCGTGATGGCCGTCCGCCACAGCCCATCCCCATGCGTCAAAGCGAAGTCGATGCGCTGCTGGCCCAGGTGCGTGGAGGCGAGGAGTCCGTCAAACCCAAGATCAATTTCGAAGTCGGCGAAGTGGTCAAGGTCAGCGATGGCCCGTTCCAGAACCAGAATGGCGTCGTCGAAGAGATCGATCCGGACCGCGGAAAACTGCGGGTGTCAGTCAGCATCTTCGGTCGCGATACGCTGGTGGACCTCGAATACTGGCAGGTCGAGCGCAACGTCGAATAATTCCTCCAACCCCTTAGCTTCAGCTCCAACTACTCAAAAACCCCATTCCGATGGCCAAAGAAATTACCGGACAAATCAAACTTCAAATTCCCGCGGGAGCCGCCAATCCAGCCCCCCCGTCGGGCCCGCGCTCGGTCAACAAGGCGTCAACATCATGGCCTTTTGCAAGGAGTTCAATGCCGCCACGCAGAAGCAGGCGGGTGATATCCTGCCCGTGGTCATCACGGTTTATAAGGACAAGAGTTTTACCTTCATCACCAAGCAGCCGCCGGCCAGCGCGTTGATCAAGAAGGCGCTCAATATCGCGTCCGGGTCGAAGGAGCCGAACAAGGTCAAAGTGGGCAAGCTCTCGCAGAAACAGATTTCCGAAATCGTGCAGCGCAAGAAGCAGGATCTCAATGCCCGCAGCGACGAGGCGGCGGCCAAAATCATTGCCGGCACGGCCCGGCAAATGGGTGTCGAAGTCGAGATGTAAGCTCTCTCCCCGAGGGCAATCCCTTAAAAAACGCGCGGTCCTCGATGATGGCCGCGCGTTTCTTTTGGGCCGGGTCGAGTCCTACTGCCGAAGTTTTGCGATCCCGGATTCGAGAAACCGCGCCACGAATCCAGTGTTATAGTTGCCGCGGACGAAGTCCGGGTCGCGCATGATGGCGTCCTGAAACGGGATCGTGGTCTTGATGCCGCGCAGCAGGTATTCGCCCAGCGCCCGTCGCATCCGGTCGATCGCATTTTGTCGCGTCGTGCCAATGGCGATCACCTTGGCGATCATGGAATCGTAATGCGGTGGAACCGTGTAACTGGCGTAGGCGTGTGAATCGATCCGCACGCCGCGGCCGCCGGGTGCGTAGTAAAGATCGATGGTGCCGGGACTGGGCGCAAAATTGTTGAATGGATCCTCGGCATTAATCCGGCATTCGATGGCGTGATATTTTAGTTTCGCATTGCGCACGAAAGGGGAGAGCGGCGCGCCGGCAGCGATCTTGATCTGCTCCTTGACCAGGTCGATGCCATACGCCTCTTCGGTGATGCAGTGCTCGACCTGGATGCGGGTGTTCATCTCCATGAAGTAGAAGTTGTTCTTGTCATCGACGAGATACTCAATCGTTCCAGCGCCCTCGTAGTTGACCGACTGCGCAAGCTTCACCGCCGCCACGCCCATCTTGCCCCGGAGCTTCTCGGTCATGAGCGGCGAAGGGCATTCCTCGATGATCTTTTGATTCCGGCGCTGCATCGAGCAGTCGCGCTCGCCAATATGGACACAGTTTCCGTGACTGTCGGCCATGACCTGAAATTCGATGTGATGCGGATCTTCGATCAGCTTCTCGATGTAAACGCCGGCGTTGCCAAAAGCCTTTTCGGCTTCCATGCGGGCCCCGTGGAAACCCTGCACCAGCGAGACATCGTTGTGGGCCGGGCGCATCCCTTTGCCGCCGCCACCGGCCACCGCTTTGATCATGACGGGATAACCGATCTTCTTCGAGATGCGCAGCGCCTCCTGCTCGCTCTCGACGATTCCATCCGAGCCGGGAGTGACCGGCACACCGGCTTTGCGGGCCGTGGCGCGGGCGATATTCTTGTCGCCCATGGCGCGAATGGCCTCCGGGGGCGGCCCGATGAACTTGATATTGCAGCTCGCGCAGACCTCGGCAAAGTGCGCATTCTCCGCGAGAAATCCGTAGCCGGGATGGATGGCATCCACGTTGCCAATTTCGGCCGCGGAAATGATGCGATCGATTTTGAGATAAGAATCGCGGCTCGAGGGCGGGCCAATGCAGATGGCTTCGTCGGCCAGTTGGACGTGCAGAGAATCGACGTCCGCTTCGGAATAAACGGCCAGGGTTTTGATTCCCAGTTCCTTGCAGGCGCGAATGATTCGGAGCGCAATCTCGCCGCGGTTGGCGATCAGGACTTTATTGAACATCGTGGCCTAGATACCGAAGGCCGACCGGGCTTCCTGATAGAATGATTCTTCCGCCGGATCAAAATCGTCGTCAGCGGATAGTACACGCGTGAGCACCGCGAGGGCGAAGGTTTTCGCGTCCGACGTTTCCAGCCGTCCGGCCAGCGTTTCGAGAAAGTCCCGCGTGGCGGCCTCGGTTACGCTGGCAGCCCGGACGCGTGCGGTTCCCAGTTCGGCATATTCGCTCGGGCCCTGATACGAATTCCAGCCCAGGCCGGAGACGATTTCGTAAACGCGCTCATTCTCGCTTAGTTTCAGCGAGCTGTCCGCATACATGGCGAGAAGGAGGAGATCGAAAATGGCCTCCCGTTGAGGCTGAGTCAGGGACGGCAGGGGCGTGGTGGGATCGCTCATAAAACGGGTTTATTTGAGTCGGAACATCACCTGTCCAAATTGAACTGGTTTCCCATTGTCGGCGATGATCTCGGCAATGACTCCGCGCCGTTCGGCTTTGACTTCGTTCATCACTTTCATCGCTTCGATGATGCACACTACGGTGTCCTCGGTGACTTCCTGGCCGACGGAAACGTAAGGCCCTGCCTCCGGGGAGGGTGCGGAGTAAAAGGTGCCGACCATCGGTGATGTAATCTCTTTGGTGGGATCGGGCGTGGAAGGCGCAGGCTTGCCGCCGGGGACGACGGGCGGGGCGGTGGCGGCTTCCGACGCGGGCGGCAACGGCAGGCCGGTCACCTGCGGGTGGTAATCATTCTCGCGCTTGAGCGTGATCTTGAAGCCTTCGTGCTCCATTTTAAAAACGGAGAGCTCATTTTTCCTCATCAGCGCGATGAGGTCTTTAATGTCTTTTAAGTCCAAGGTGGTTGTGGGCTTCGGATGGTGATCGAGCGACGCATGCTAGGCGTCCGCATTTTCAGAGGTCAAGCTCCGGCGGGAAGCGGGAATAGCGTAAAAGCCCTGGAAATGGAGGATTTCCTCAGTGGATTTTGCTGGCTGCGGTGAGTGGGCGAACAAAATCTGACACCTTTTCCGCCAAATCGGGATCCTCGCCATGCTTTTCGATCTGTTTGACGATTGCGCTTCCGACGACCACCGCATCAGCGGACTGCGCCACGATTTTCACCTGCTCCGGGGTCGAGATTCCGAAGCCAACGGCGACAGGCAGGGAGGTGGTTTTGCGGATTGCGGTCACATTTTCCTCCAGCGAAGCCGCCACCTCGGCCCGCTCGCCGGTGACTCCCTCGCGCGACACGTAGTAAATAAAGCCGCTCGCGTCGGCAGTCAGTTTTGAGATCCGTTCGGGTGGCGTCGTCGGGGCGATGAGGCGAATGCGGCGGAGTTTCGTCTCGATGGAGAGCTCCGCGTTCTGCGCATCTTCATCGGGCGGCAGATCGAGAATGAGCAAGCCGTCCACACCGGCGGCTTCCGCATCGCGATGAAACTTCGCGAACCCGTACCGGTAGATCGGGTTCAGATAGGTGTAGAGCACGATGGGGATTTGTGATGCGCGACGGATGCGCGCGACCGTGTCCAGCACGCCGTGGGCGGTCGTGCCGGATTTGAGCGCCCGAATGGCGGCCATTTGATTGACCAAGCCATCGGCCAGTGGATCAGAAAACGGGACGCCCAGTTCGAGGACGTCCACTCCGGCGTGATCGAACGCCACGGCCAGTGACTCAGTCGCAGCGAGATTCGGATCACCCGCGCTGATGTAAGCCACAAAACCGGCCCGGCCGGCGGCGCGCAGGTCGGCAAATTTTTGATCGATACGATTCGGCATGGGAGCGCGGATGTTGCGCGGCGCGAAGGAATTTGACAGCGGAAAGTCGTTCACGGCCGAGACAGTTGCTTGCCTGGAAAATGCGACTGCGGGCTGCCCGGTGTCCATCCGCGCAAACGCCGCGGTCGAAGTCCTGGATGACTACAATTGCGTCTTCCTCCAGTCGAAGATGAGTCCGTCGGTCCATTATAAAACCGCGAATTCTGCCGGGTTCCTATAACATTTCCGCTCGGGCGGCGTAGGAAGAAAGCAAACGAAGAAAAAACCGATCCAACGACAGTTCGGCACGGCCAACGCACCCGTTCCGGTGCTCATCGTACCGGAGGCACTGCCGCTTACGAGGGGGTGCCGACGCCGAAGATCATTGACTTCGGGGTAAAGTTTCGCAATCCCAGCGGCGTTCGATGCGTGAACATTTCCAAACCAATCGCGCTACCTCGTGCCCGTTTCCCAAAAAAAACCCTCGACAGCTGACACACCCATGGCAACCCCTCGTCCCGTCGCTCGTTCCATCGTTAGCAACCCGCCTCTCTGGAACCTCGCCGGGCGAGGCATCGGTCTGGCTCTGCTTTTCCTTAGTCTCCCGGGCGCCATTCGGGCCGCGGATATCACTTCCACTTGGGACGCTGGAAGCGGCGTTTGGGGCGACGCCGCAAATTGGACGCCGAACACCTTCTTTCCGAACAATGGCAACGGCGGCTTTACCTACGACGCGGTTCTGAACAATGGCGGGACGATTGACTTGGATCAGAATATCGTCATCCAAAAATTTGGGATTTCTGTGGGCACGCTCACCGGCAATTTCGATCTAACTTTGAACGATCGCCTGACTTGGAGCGGCGGGACGATGAGCGGGACGGGGACGACCAACGCCAACGGCGGGATCCTGATGGACAATGCGTTTGTGTTTTTCGATGAGCGCACGCTCAACCAGGCGGCCGGGCAGACGGCGACGCTGAGCGGCTCCACGCAGGTCTATTTTTCCAATGGCGCGACCTTCAACAACAACGGCACGGTGCTGGCCCAGAGCAACACCGGTTCGGATGGCGTTTATGACAATGGAGGCGGCGGCGTCATCAACAACGCCGGCACCTTCACCCGCAACACCGGCACGGGCGATTTCATCATCGGCAGTGGTGTCGCTTTCCACAATACGGGGAACGTCAACGTGCAGACCGGCACGCTATCGCTGCAAGGCGGCGACGGCGGGAGCACCACGGGTGACTTCAACGTCTCCGGAGGAGCAACCGTGCAGTTTTCCGGCGACTTCAATCTTGCGGCCGGCTCGGACATCACCGGCACCGGTCGGGCGCAATTCAGCGGTGGGACGGCCAATCTCCTGAGCAGCGTGGTCGCGAACGTCCTCATCGATGGCGGCACGGCCAACTTCAACGGGGCGACGACGGCCGCCAGTCTCGCCTTGAGCGGTGGCGTGCTCGGAGGTTCCGGGACGATCAGCTCGACGGGACTGCTGAACTGGAGCGGCGGGACGATGAGCGGGACGGGGACGACCAACGCCAACGGCGGGATCCTGATGGACAATGCGTTTGTGTTTTTCGATGAGCGCACGCTCAACCAGGCGGCCGGGCAGACGGCGACGCTGAGCGGCTCCACGCAGGTCTATTTTTCCAATGGCGCGACCTTCAACAACAACGGCACGGTGCTGGCCCAGAGCAACACCGGTTCGGATGGCGTTTATGACAATGGAGGCGGCGGCGTCATCAACAACGCCGGCACCTTCACCCGCAACACCGGCACGGGCGATTTCATCATCGGCAGTGGTGTCGCTTTCCACAATACGGGGAACGTCAACGTGCAGACCGGCACGCTATCGCTGCAAGGCGGCGACGGCGGGAGCACCACGGGTGACTTCAACGTCTCCGGAGGAGCAACCGTGCAGTTTTCCGGCGACTTCAATCTTGCGGCCGGCTCGGACATCACCGGCACCGGTCGGGCGCAATTCAGCGGTGGGACGGCCAATCTCCTGAGCAGCGTGGTCGCGAACGTCCTCATCGATGGCGGCACGGCCAACTTCAACGGGGCGACGACGGCCGCCAGTCTCGCCTTGAGCGGTGGCGTGCTCGGAGGTTCCGGGACGATCAGCTCGACGGGACTGCTGAACTGGAGCGGCGGGACGATGAGCGGGACGGGGACGACCAACGCCAACGGCGGGATCCTGATGGACAATGCGTTTGTGTTTTTCGATGAGCGCACGCTCAACCAGGCGGCCGGGCAGACGGCGACGCTGAGCGGCTCCACGCAGGTCTATTTTTCCAATGGCGCGACCTTCAACAACAACGGCACGGTGCTGGCCCAGAGCAACACCGGTTCGGATGGCGTTTATGACAATGGAGGCGGCGGCGTCATCAACAACGCCGGCACCTTCACCCGCAACACCGGCACGGGCGATTTCATCATCGGCAGTGGTGTCGCTTTCCACAATACGGGGAACGTCAACGTGCAAACGGGCACCCTTTCCCTGAGCGGCGCGACCGTGACGCAATACAGCGGCAATGCGCTCACGGGAGGCGTCTGGCGCATCTTCGCGGGAGCCGAACTCGACCTGCCGACGACGGGAGCGGGCGTCGTCACCAACCAAGCCGACATCACGCTGAGCGGCGTCGGAAGTGTATTTCGCTCCGGAGGTTCGAGCGACACCCTCGAAACCACGCTGACCACGAACTCGGGGGCGCTGCGCATTCTCGCCGGACGTACTTTCGCGGCGGCGAATACGATCACAAACTCCGGAAAGATCGAACTCGGAAACGGAACCTTCAATGCCCCGCAGCTGATCAACACGGCGGCGGGTGAGGCCTTTGGTTTTGGCACGGTGAATGTTCGTCCGGCCAATGCCGGTCTCATCCGGAGCGCCGGGGGGACGCTGGCGTTCGCCAATGGATTTTCCGGAAGCGGGACGGTGCAGATTGACGCGAGCAGCGTCCTGAATGTAAGCGCCGGTGCGAGCGGGAGTCGGGCGGCACTCCTGATCCACAACGGCACGACCGCGGGCAGTCTTAATCTCGGTGCGAATAATTTCACCGTCGAAGGGGACTACACGAACGCGAGCTTCGGCGTGGGCAACAGCTTCAATCCTCGCGCAAACGTCAGTGGCGCCGGTCAAATCCTGGCCAGCGGTGCTATCACGCAGACTCTGACCGGCAACATCGCCAATGGTGCGACCGCAACACCGAGCCTCGCTTTCGGAAACGTGCACGTGGGCGATGTGACCACGCGCGTTTACCAAATCGGCAATGTCGGCGCGAGCGGGCCCAGTCTGCGCGGCGCCATTCAGACGAACGTAAATGGTGGCAATATCACTGACGGGCGCCTGAGCGGCACCGGGGTCACGGCGGCGAACTTTGGCCCGATCGCTCGCGGCGCGAACAGCGGAGATCGGAGCATTACGTTCACCGCGACGAGTGCGGGCGCGCTGACCGGCCAGGCCGTGCGGTTGCTGAACAATTTCGACAATGTGGGAGATCAAACGCTGGCGATCACCGGGGCCGCCTATCGCTTTGCCAGTCCGACCGCGCACTCCCCTGAGCCGGTGAACTTCGGCAATTTCCACGTGGGCGACCCGGCGCCGAGCCAGGCATTCACGCTTACGAATAACGTACCGAATGATGGATTTTCCGAGGCGCTCGACGCGAGCATCGGCCTTCCGACTGGCGGAGTCACGACGGCCGGTTCCTTCACGGCACTCGCTCCCGGCGCGACGAACAACTCGAGTATCCTGGTTGGCATCAACACCAGCACCGCGGGCTCAAAGAATGGCACCGCGAGCATTTCGCTGACCAGCAACGGGGCTGGTTCGAGCGGGCTGGGCTTGACTCCCCTCACTGCCCAAACGGTGAACGTGACCGGTGCCGTTTATCGTTTCGCCAATCCGACCGCGCACACGCCGGAGCCGGTGAACGTGGGCAATTTTCACCTCGGCGATGCCGCGCCAAGCCAGGCTCTGTCCATCATGAACAACGTGCCGAATGACGGATTCTCCGAGACTCTGAACGCCAGCATCGGCAGTCCGACCGGCGGGGTCACGGTCAGCGGCGCTTTCACGGCGCTCGCTCCGGGTGCAACGAATAACACGAGTCTCCTCGTGGGTTTCAACACCGCGACCGTCGGCACGAAGAACGGCACGGCGACGATCACGCTGGTCAGCAATGGTGCTGGCAACAGCGGGCTCGGCCTGACCGCGCTGCCGTCGCAAACAGTGAATCTGACCGGTGCCGTCTATCGCCTCGCGCAGGCGGGTGCGCACACCCCGGAGCCGGTGGTCTTTACGAATCGCCACGTCGGCGACATCGCGCAGCAGGCGATCTCGATCGGGAATACGGCCGCCAATGACAATTTTTCCGAGAGACTCGATGGAACCGTTGGCGTTCCGGTGGGCGACGCCACAGCCACTGGTTCGTTTTCGTTGCTTGCTCCCGGGGCAGTGAACAGCACGAGCCTTCTGGTGGGCATCGATACCAGCAGCGCCGGCGCGAAAAGCGGGAGTGTGCCGATCGCCTTGACTTCCGATGGCTCGGGCACGAGCGGGCTCGGCCTCACGCCGCTGGCCGCGCAGACCGTCAACGTGAGCGGCAATGTTTTCCGTCTGGCGCAACCGACGCAGCCGGCGGGGAGCGCGGTGAATCTTGGAATTATTCATGTTGGCGACACCGCCCAGGCCAATGTGATCGTGATGAATGCCGCGGCTAATGATGGCTATTCCGAAGCGCTCAACGCCTCGTTCAGTGCCGCGAGTGGTGCCGCCAATGGCTCCGGCGCTTTCAGCCAGCTCGCGCCGGGCGATTCCAGCGGCGTGCTGGCGGTGAGCATCGAAGGTTCGACTGCGGGCAACAAGACCGGCAGCGTATTCTTCGACATGGTCTCGGATGGAACCGGGACGAGCGGCCTTGGGACAACGAATCTGGGGTCGGTCGAGTTTATGGTCTCGGTGCAGGTGAACAATTTCGCGCAGCCCATCTACCTTTTCGATTCCGGAGGCGCGATACTCACCGGCAGCGGCAATTCATTCACCCTGGATTTCGGCACGGTCCAATTGGGTGCGACGATGCCGCAGGCGCAACTTAGTTTAAACAACGGTGCGGCTGGTCCCGCCGATTCGCTCGCTGGCAGCTTCCTGGCCAACGCACCGGCGTTCACGCTCGCGGGCTTTGCTCCTTTCAGTGGCGTCGCAGCCGGGCAGAGCCTGGCTCCATTGAGCATTGGCTTGGGAACCGATCAAATCGGGAGTTTCGACGAATCGATCGCGCTGACTCCGCGCAGCCAGAATGCGAGCGGCTTTGACGGCGCCCTCGCCCCGGTGACGCTGACCCTGCGCGGGGTTGTGGTGCCGGAACCCTCGTCGCTGACGTTTCTCGTGCTCACTGTGCCGTTGCTCGCGTTGCGCCGCCGGCGTGCAATTTCAGCCTGCCAACGTGGTGTTTCCAATCGTCGCTGAGAGTCCGTAGTGGCTGTCGAGAATGAGGGAGCCGTCCACTCCGGCGTGACCGAACGCCATGCCCAGCGCCTTATTTGCGGCGAGTTTTTGATCGATACGATTCGGCGTGAGAACGCGGATGTTGCGCGGCGCGAAGGAATTTGACAGCGGAAAGTCGTGCGCGAACCTGCCGCCCCGCATGTCCGACCACACGCCGACGCTCAAGATCAATGAGGTGTATGAATCGATCCAGGGTGAAAGTTCCTGGGCCGGCTGGCGCTGCGTCTTCATCCGGCTCACGGCCTGCGATTTGCGCTGCAGTTACTGCGACACCGAGTATGCCTTTTACGAGGGGCGGAAACAGCCGGTCGCAGAGATCCTCTCCGAGGCGCTGTCGTTCGATTGCCCCCTGGTCGAGGTGACCGGCGGTGAGCCGCTTTTGCAAAAAAATGTGCACCCGCTCATGACCGCCCTTTGCGACGCGGGACGCACGGTGCTGATCGAAACCAGCGGTGCGCACGACATCGGAACCATCGATCCACGTGTGCATCGGATCATGGATTTGAAAACGCCCTCGAGCGGCGAATGCGCGCGCAACCGATGGAAAAATATTCCGCTGCTCGAGCAGCGGGATGAAGTGAAGTTCGTGATCGGCTCGCGGGAAGATTACGAATGGTCCCGGTCTCAGGTGCGCGAACACAGCCTCGTTGAACGATGCGGTTGCGTGCTCTTCTCACCGATTTTCGATCGTATCGAACCGGTCGCGATCGTGGATTGGATTCTCGAGGACCGTCTGCCCGTGCGTTTTCAGTTGCAGATGCACAAGTTCATCTGGGAACCAAAGGCGCGCGGGGTTTAGAAAGCCGGGATTCATGAAAGTAAGACTCACCAAGGATTTCACCTTCGAAGCCGCGCAGACGCTCCCCAGCGCGCCGGAAGGACACAAATGCCGGAAGATGCACGGGCACAGCTTCAAGATCGAAGTGTCCGTCGAAGGCGAATCCAACCCGGAGACCGGCTGGTTTTATGACCACGCCCTCATCGGCCGGGCCATGAAGCCGATTGTCGAAATGCTGGATCACAGTTACCTGAATGACATCGAAGGGCTGGAGAATCCGACGATCGAAAACATGGCCGGCTGGTTTTGGAAACGGCTCGCACCGCAATTGCCGGGACTCGCAGAGATCGTGATTCATGAGACGCCGACCGCGCGGTGCAGCTATCGTGGGGACTGATTTTGGATTGCAGCATCATCATCCGCCGGTAGCCTCGCGCCCGCTTATGATGAAATGGATTTCACTTTCCGCCCTTTGCGCGCTGGCCTTCCTGGGCAGCGCCTGCGAACAACATCCACTGCCCGGTGAGGAACCCATGCGCGCTCACGTCGAAGGTGAACATGAGGTGGAAAGTGAAAAATCTGCTGCGGAACCGAAGGCGGAGGCGGAATCACCAACCGGTGCCGAAGCGAGTGCCAAACCCGAAGAGGCGCCGACTTTTTTCCCGGAGAAAAAGTAGCGGCCCGACGCGGCAATGAACACCGTGCCGCCCAAGCGCTCTGGTATTTCCGGTCGTTGGGCAAGTTTCGGTTACGCGGGGCGCGGGCTGCGCACCCTGGTGGCCACTCAATGGAATGCGCGCATCCACGCGGGCGCGACTGTGGCTGTGGTTATGGCGGGACTGCTCGTCGGCTTGAACCGGTTCGAGTGGTGCGCCATTACCCTTGCGATCGGTCTGGTTTGGGTGGCGGAGGCTTTCAATACCGCGATCGAATTCCTCGCCGACCGTGTCTCGCTCGAATTTCATCACCTGACGGAAAAAGCCAAGGACGTCGCTGCGGGCGGCGTTCTGGCGGCGTCAATCGCAGCCGTGGTCATCGCGCTGCTCGTTCTTCTCCCCAAAGTCTTCCCGAGCGATGTCGCGGGTCCCGGCTCCAAGTCCGAAGTGCCCCTTGGCGCCCAAACGCCCGCCCGAATCCGCTGACCTAGCTCCACCGGATCACCCTCCAGCTCCGACCACTTTTGACGTCAAAAATCGCAGCGCCCGCGGCTGACGCAAAAGCCAGCTCGCCAGAGGCGGCCGCAGGCACACCATCCGCGCCAGATCGTTGACCCACAATCGTCCGCGATACAATCGGCGTTGCGCCTGAGCAAAGCCTCTGAGATCGCCCTGCAGGAGATGATGACCCGCAAGTTCGCCGGTCCTCAGCGCGTAGGCGATCCCTTCGCCGGTGAATGGCTCGACCACTCGAGCGGCATCACCGATGAGCAACAGATGGTCGTGCCGCGGTGAAATCGCGCGGCGAGCGAGAGGCGTGATGGTCCGCCACACCTTGTCGGTCGGGAGTTGAAAGCGGTTTGCGGCCCAGTGCTTCACTTTCTCCAGATCCGGAGGTCTCGCCACGAGACAAAGATTCAGTTCGCCATTCCCGACGCTGGCCATTCCAGCGTAGCCTTCCGGAAGAAACTGCATCGCAACGCGCGCGCCAAAATCCGCGGGCGCCGGCAAATGAGTTTGGAGCGCGACGCGATCGCGAGAGGGAGCCGGCAAGAGGCCGAGCGCGCGTGCCACCGTCGAGTTCCGGCCATCTGCAGCCACGAGCCAGCGCGTCGAAAACGGTTCCGCGCCGACGTGGACCGTCCAACCGGGATCAATCTGGGTGACGGCACAATTTTCCCGCACGTCGGCTCCAAGTTTGCGGGCGTGCTCGAGCAAAACCGAATCGAGCAGACTGCGTTTCACGGCAATCTCACCACGCCCGGTCGCGGGTAATGGAATGGACAATGTCCGTCCGTCGATTCCGATGAAACTGACTTCGGTTAGCCGGGAGTGTGGCAGAGCCAGCACGGCGTCAGCCACACCCATCCGATCAAGGACCGGCCAGCAGGTCGGGTTCAGGCAATCGCCGCAGACTTTTTCGCGGGGAAACAAAGCCCGTTCGAGCAACAAAGTCCGCAGGCCCCCCTTCGCGCACATCGCCGCGCAGATCGAACCCGCCGGTCCGCCGCCGACAACGATCACGTCAAAATCAGTCGGCAAGCAGGACATGGGAAAAAGGAAAACCGCGGCGGACGCGGCGAGCGCGGCGGGAGACATTGTTCAGTTCCCTCTCCTCCCCGTGCCCGATGCGTCCGCCGCGGTTCATCGCCGCGTTCCGCCCTGGTATGACGAGCTCATACGAATACTTGCGCGACGGTGTCGGCCATGAGTCGGCCCCGGCGGGTGAGGCGCGTGTTTTCGCCTGCCTCCTCGATCAATTTCAGCTCGAAGAATTCATTAAGGTCCGGGCGCCAGCAGCGGAGGAATTCGGTCGGCAAACCGGCGGCCATGCGTATGCCAAAGGCGGCCGCTTCCGATCGGCGGATTTCGGGGCTCAGCGTTTCTTCATCTGCCGCCGTGCTCTCGCCGTGAAGAACGCGATGGGTGTAGGCAGCGGTGTCCGCGACGTTTTTCCAGCGCTGATCACCGACCGTTGAGAATGCGCTCGGTCCGAATCCGAGGTAATCCTGGCCCTGCCAGTAGGCGAGATTGTGCCGCGACTCGAATCCGGGCCGGGCGTAATTGGAAATCTCGTATTGGTGCAAGCCTCCAGCGGGAAGAAGATCCATGGTGGTTTCGAAAAGTTGCGCATCGAGTTCGACGTCCTGCACGTAAAGACCGCCGGTCAACTTGCGGAAATACTCGGTGTCCTCCTCGTAAGTGAGTGAATAACACGAGACGTGTTCCGGGCGCAGGCCGAGCGTCCGGGTCAGCGTTTCTTCCCATTGCGCAAGTGTTTGGCCGGGCACGGCGAACATGAGATCGATGTTGAGGTTCTCGAATCCGGCATCTCGGAGCAGGTGAAAGGTTTCCTCCGCCTGGGCCGCGTCGTGCACGCGCCCGAGTGTTTTGAGCAAGGCATCATTCCACGATTGCACCCCAAGGCTAAGCCGGGTCACGCCGGAATCGCGCAGAATCCGCGCTTTGTCTACGCGGATCGTGGCCGGGTTTGCCTCGAGATCCCATTCCTCGAGCCGACTCAAGTCCAGACGTGCGTGGAGGCCGTCGAAAAGGTAATCCAGTTGCGCGGTGGTTAACGCGCTCGGGGTGCCGCCACCAAAATAAATCGTGCGTGGACGGATCTCACGCTCGTGCACGGCGATTTCCACCTCCCGCAGCACCGCGTCGAGGAATTCCGTCGTCTTATTCGCCGAGCCGACCTCGACGTAAAAGCTGCAATACGGGCACAGCTTCGGACAAAACGGAATATGGAAGTAGAGATGTTCGATCACGCGTTCGAAACGAAGGTTGCGCGCAAGGAGCGGCGATTTGCAATCGCCGACGTGGATGCTGCGCGCCGCGCACACGTCGTCTCTGGAAGCGATACCAAATTGGGGATTTGTTTTCGCCGGATGGGTTCCTTCGCCGATTTAAGATCGGTCTTCCCTGGGGGACTGGGCGCGGCGGCTTCCTCGAAGATGCCAAATCCAGCCCAACAGAAGATGAAAATCAAACTCCCTTGCCCGTGAGAGGATGCGACGCCAGTTTGCGGTTTCCCCGTCATGATTCCCCATTTCCTCCGAACCACACTGATCGTGCTGCTGGCTGGTGCCGCGGCTCCGGCGCAGGTGGTTATCAATGAAATCAACTACGATCCCGCCGACCACACCCGGGCGACGGAGTTCATCGAACTTCATAATCCAGGCGCGCAGCCGGTCGATGTGAGCGGCTGGCAACTCGAGGATGCCGTGACGTTCGTGTTCCCCGCCGGCACGAGCATCCCCGCAGGCGGCTTTTTTGTCGTGGCGGAAAACGCCGCGGCGTTCCAAGCCCAGTTCGGTTCTGCGCCGGGCGGCGTCTTTACGGGGACGCTGAAGAACAGCGGCGACCGTGTGCGATTGCGTAATGCGAGCGCGGCCTTAATCGACCAAGTGGATTATGCCGCAGGCTTTCCGTGGCCGACCGCGGCCAAGGGCGGTGGCAGTTCCATGGAGTTGCTCAATCCCGCGCTGGACAATGATCTCGGTGGTTCATGGCGCAGCTCGGGTGGCGGGGTGACGCCGTTCAACCCAACGCCGGGAGCCCAGAATTCAGTTTTCGTTGCGAATGCGCCGCCGCAGATCCGCCAGGTCGCGCACGCGCCCGGCAGCGGAGTTCGCCGCGAGCTACACCGCGGAAGATTTCGAGTATCTTGAGCTGCGCAACGTGAGCGCCGCGCCGATCGATCTGACCGACGTGCGCTTTACCATGGGCATCGATTTTGATTTTGCTCCGGGCACCATGCTGGCGGTCGGTGCCAGCATTCTGGTCGTAAAAAATGTGGACGCCTTTAACATGCGCTACGGCAGCGGGCGGGCGATTGCCGGTTCCTACGGCAGCTACTCGCTGATGAATTCCGGTGAAGAGATCAAGCTCAGCTACGGCATCGGGACGGCGATCCGGGACTTTACCTACGGCGATACCGCCCCGTGGCCGACCTCGCCTGATGGAGACGGATACAGCCTCGTGCGGCGTTTCCCGGAAAATCTCACTCTGGACGACAACCTGGCCTCGAGCTGGCGCGCGAGCGTCGTGGCTGGTGGTTCGCCGGGCGGTGATGACCGGCCCACTTTCGACTCGTGGGCCGGTGACCATGGAGTCACCGGGCCGCTCGATGACGGCGATCGCGACGGCCTCAGTGCGCTCGCTGAATACCAGCTGGTTGGAGATCCGGGCGAAAATTCACTCGCGCCCCTGCCGGTGAGTGGCCGGCAAACCGTAATCGTCGACGGCACGCCGGGCGAATACGTCACCCTCACCTTTCGCGTGCTCGCCGCAGCCGAAGACGTCAACTACGCGGTCGAGTTCTCGACGGATCTCACCTCGTGGCCGCTGCCCGGTGTGCGCATTTCCGCGATTGATCAAGGCGACGGTACGGCGATCGAGACGTGGCGGTCGCCGAACCCGATTGGCAACACTCAGCTTTTCGGCCACGTGCGCGTGGTGAAACCGTGACCGATTTAATCTGTCATCGGTCTCGCGCGTTCGGCGGAAAATTTAGCTGCGAACGGCGTTGGTTAGTGAGGCGTGGCTTTTTCCGCGCCAAGGCCCGTATTGGCCCGGACCGTGAGTTCGGTGAACTTCGCTTCCGCTTCGGGTTCGCGTGTCATTAGCGTGCCGAGCACGGCGGCGATGAACCCGAGCGGGATGCTGACGATGCCCGGATTGGTCAGCGGGAAGATCGCGTTGGCTTGGATGAGGTGCCGCTTGGCGGCCACGACCGTTTCGGGATCGATGCCCATGATCGAAGGACTGAGGATGATGAGCACGATGCTCGAGATGAGACCTCCGCCAAGTCCCCAGACCGCACCGGTCGTGTTGAATCGTTTCCAAAAAACCGAAAGCACGATCACCGGCAGATTCGCGCTGGCGGCCACGGCGAAGGCCAGACCTACCAGGAAGGCGACATTGAGTTTGGAAAGCTTGATCGCGAGGAAGATGGCAATCGCACCGACGATAAAAGCGGTGATGCGCGCGACGCGAACTTCCTCACCCGCCCGCCGTTCCGTGCCTCGATGGATAACGTTGGTATAGAAATCATGCGCGAAGCTGGTGCTCGCGCTCATGGTCAAACCCGCGACGACGGCCAGAATCGTGGCAAAGGCGACTGACGAGATGAACGCGAAGAACAATTCCCCACCGAGGACTTTCGCCAGCAGTGGAGCCGCCATGTTGCTGCTTTCGATTTTTTCCGGGGTGAGAATGGTGGCCGCGCCGAATCCGAAGAACGTGGTCATGATGTAGAACACGCCAATGATGATCATGGCCCAGACGACGCTCGAGCGCGCGGTCTTCGCGTCGGGCACTGTGTAGAAGCGCACCAGGATGTGCGGCAGTCCGGCGGTCCCAAAAACGAGCGCGAGGCCGAGGGAAATCAGATTGAGCGGGCCCCATTTGTCCACGGATGCTCCGAATTTCAGGCCCGGGTCCAGGAAATTGCGCGTCACTTCCGCACCGGCTTTGTCGTGGTAGGTAACGTGAGAAATTGCGTCGAAGAAATTGGTCAGGCTGAAGTTGAAGTGCTTCATCACCAGCACGCTGAGAAAAATCGAACCGCTCATCAGCAGCACGGCCTTGATGATTTGCACCCACGTCGTGGCCAGCATGCCGCCAAAGACGACATAGACGATCATCAGCACGCCCACGCCGATGACCGCGGTCTGGAAGGGGAGATCGGGAACCAGCAGGCCGATCAGCTCACCGGCGCCGATCATCTGGGCGATCATGTAAAGGATGGATACCGTGAGCGTGCTCAAGGCCGCCATCGCCCGGACGGGTCTCGGGCTAAGCCGGTAGGCGAGCACGTCGGCCATGGTATATTTGCCGGCATTGCGCAGCGGCTCGGCCACGATGAGGAGCACGGTGAGATACGCGACGAGGAAACCGACCGAATACATGAAACCGTCGTAACCGCTGAAGGCGATCATTCCGGCAATGCCGAGGAAACTCGCGGCGCTCATGTAATCACCGGCCACGGCGAGACCATTTTGCCAGCCGGTAATGCGACGGCCCGCCGCAAAGTAGGCGCTGGTTCCGGTCGAACGCTTGGCACTCCACCATGTGATGGCCAGCGTCGCGGCCACGAAGACGAGAAACATCGTGAGCGCGCGAAGATCGGTGTGCGGCGGCGCCGCAGCGGTGGTTTGGGCGAGAAAAATGAAGGTAGCCACGGGAGATTAGCGATGGAGGAACTTTTGGAGCAGGTCAGCGGCGGACTTGTCCCATTTGGCGGCCACCCGCGTGTAGGCGTAGGCGACGCCCCACGACATGAAGAACTGCGAGAAGGCAAAGACGTAGGCGAGGTTGGCCGGTCCCACTTTCGCTTTCATCGTTTCCGGGAAATACCCGACCAGCACCAGCAGGGAGAAATAATAGACGAGGAAGAAAATCGTCATCGGCACGATGAAACGCGACTTGGCCTTGATGAGCGCCTTGAATTCGGCCGTGTTGGCGATGGCGTCCCATTTGACCGGATCGACATCTTCGTCTGCGGTTTGTTCGTGAGGCGGTTTCGGACCGCCGCGCCCGAGCGGCGCGATGTCGGTTTCGGCGCCGATGATCGGCGTGGGATCTTGATTATCCGGGGTGCTCATGGCGCGGGACGCTAGCGGACAGGCCGAGACGATGTCGAGCATCGTGCGCGGCGGGTTTGTGCGGTCGTCCTCGCGCTTTCCCAATTTCCTCCGCGCGCTCCTGTTTCGGCGCCGCTGCGGTTGGCGCCTGTTTCATTTTTTTCGTGGCCTCGCCGGGCTCGACCACGCCTATCCAGGCTCTGGCCGCTCCGCGGCTCGAATCGCAGGATTGCCCGGACTTTTTCACTGACCTATAAGACATTGGCGATGGATACTACAACTGCACTCGGTTTGGCGGGAACGACATTGGCGGGTTACTTCGCCATCATGAATCCCGTTGCCAATACCCCCATTTTTATCAGCCTGACTGAAGGGGACGATGCGGCGACGAAACGCGCGGTTGCGCTGCGCAGTTTAATCGTGGCCTTTGGCATCATTGTCGTCGTGAGTCTGGCGGGGAATCTGTTGTTCAAGCTCTTCGGTATCTCGCTCGGCACGCTGCGGATCACGGGCGGAATCGTCGTATTCGTCATCGGTTACCACATGCTCCAGGGCTCGGGCGCCCATTCGCACAAGCCCAGCGACGAAGACGTGGCCGATAGCAAGGACGCGCAACTCAGCGTGGCTGTGTCGCCGCTCGCCATCCCCATGCTTGCCGGTCCGGGCACCATCGCCACGGCCATGAATTTTGCGGCCGGGGGCTGGCTTCACATCGCCATTTCGTTGGCCGCTTTCGCGGTGATCTGCGTGGCGACTTATGTCTGCTTCCTATTCTCCGATCGGCTGGTGGCTTTCCTCGGGCAGAACGGCATGAATGTGGTGACGCGGCTCATGGGACTCATCGTGGCTTCGATCGGGGTGAGCATGCTGCTCGCGGGTCTGGGTTATCACCCGCCGTCCGCTGGCTAGCTTACGATTGCCTCAGAAGGCTCCATCGGCGTTCCCGCTGGCACGAACTGCGAGGTCAGCGGAACGACGCCTTGCGTCGGACCCGCCGGTGACAAAGAATTTCGCTCCCATGAAAAAGCGATCCACCATCCTGACCTCCGTTGCTTCGCTTTGCGCGTTCATGACTCTCTTCTCGGCCGCTCCCGGCCAGGCACCTGACCCCACAGCGCAGCTCGAATCACTGGCCAAACAGCTCGAACTGACACCGGAACAAAAGGGCCAGATGCTTCCGATTCTGAAGGAAGAAGTTCCCAAACTCGAAGCGATCAAAAAGGACACGTCCCTTTCCGGTTTCCAGAAGCTGCGGCAACTCCGGTCCATTCATGCCGAAAGCGCGCCGCAGGTGCAGAAAATTCTCAACCCGGATCAGTACAAGAAACTGCAGGCGATTCGCGAGGAGGCGATCAAGAAGGCGATCGATCTGAAGCGCGCCGGAGGGTAAGGTGTACTTGCCACCCGTCGGGATCCTGCCGCGCGTGAACCCGATGGATTCATGGATGGCAGGCAGTGTCCCCACCCGCCGGTCTGCAAATGACACGAAACCGCCCCGGCGAGGGGGTGGAATCGCTTTGATGTTCAATCGTGACAGGCGCTGGCTCCTCTGGCTAATTTCCAACCTGTGACTTAACGGTCGAAAGCAGCTCGCTGAACCCATGAAAACATCTCTCCGTAAAATCTACGTATTATTGGCGCTGGCCATCGGTGTGGCGGCGTCACCCGTCGTTGCGAAAGAACTACCGATTGCGCGCACAAACCGCGCGGCGAAAAAGGCGGTTGTTGCCGTCAAATCGGTTTTGCCGCGAACGAAGCAGCAGGTGCGGGCCGTTCAATCGACGCCAGCCCGAAAGATTCAAACCCTCGCAGCGCCCCGCCCAGCGCCCCTCCCCGTTTCGTTGCCGAGCCCCGAAATAGGTTCATTCTGGGGGCAGGCGGGGGAAACGCTCCCGGGACAAATTGAACAACCTCTCCCGGACCAGATTGTGCGTGCTCTCCCAGGACAAATGGTTCCACCCTTGCCAGGGCAAATCACCCGCGCCTTGCCAGGGCAAATAATTGAGCCTTTGCCGGGGCAGGTGGTTCGATCGCTCCCCGGCCAGATGGTTTCGCCGCTCCCCGGCCAAATCGTCGATTAGCGGTCCCGCCGCGCGCTCCGAAAGATGAGCACCTTCAGATTACTCCGGGAGAACCTCGTGTCGACCGTGGTGACTGCAGTGGTTTGCGCCTTTCTGGGATATCTCATCAGCTTTCCGGTCGGCCTGGTGTCGCACCGGGAAGCAATGGCATTCCGCTATGGCTCCAAGTCCGCAGTGGGGCGGTCAATCGAAACGGAAAAGCTGCGGGCGTTCTCCCGGATGCAGACTGCCCTCGTCGGTTTTGGTGCTTTCGTCGGCGTCGTTGCCGCGCAATCCGTCTTCATCGTCCGACATTTGCCCGGGAAGACCGAAGTCGATCGCCAGCACTAACGGTAGTAATCAAGCCTCACGCCGACATCGGTCCGCAACGAACCAACGCGTCTGACCCACGAAGCGAGGTCGCGGGGATCGCCAGTTTTGCGGCTGGCACAGGTCCGAGCGAAACGGCACTTACCAATTTGGCTGCCGTTTTCACTGTCTGCGCCGTTCGTTGAGATTGGTCGGCCGCCGCGCGCCTTTCACTCTGTGCTCCGATTATCGATTTTCGCCTCAGCTACCATTCTCTTCCTGACGGGGTGCGCGTTGTTCAAGCCCGCCCGGACATCGGATCGCGAGCGGTTGGAATCGTTTCGGCCCTATTCCCGCGCTCGAGTGGATGGTCAACCGCTCACCATCTATCTCCAGCGCCGAACCGCCACGCTCGTCAGCGGCGTCACGGTTGGGGCGGCGCGCATCCGGGGCCGGCGTGTGGCCATTGAATTCCCGCCGGAACCGAATCGCTCGTCGTATTTGTCTCTTGCTCACGCCAGCGCCATCGCCACCGACGGCTATTTTCTGACCGCCGCCCATTGTGTCGGCGACCCCGTCAATTATCTGGTTAATTTTGACGGTCATACCGCCCGAATCGGAATTCCCCGGGTCGTGGCCAAAGTCACCGATCGGAGAACCTGCCTCGACCTCGCCCTTTTGCACGTCGACGCCAAACTCGCGGAAGCTTTTGTTTGGGCCGACCGGGATGCGATCGCGATTGGCGGGCCCGTGATTGCGGTGGGGAATTCAGAACCCGCTTTGTTGGACGACAAACATCTCCTGCTCAAGCCGGCGTGTCTGGCCGGACACATCACCGCGGTTAAGCAACTGACTGACGGCGCAATGATGGTCTCCAGTGACGCTCCTGCGCGAGAAGGCGACAGCGGGGGGCCGCTTCTTGACCAGAACGGCAGGCTCATCGGTATCCAGGCCAAAATTCGTGCGGATTGGAGACGAAACCTAACCAGCCTCGCGTTTCAGCCGGATCGGGCTTGGATCGACCGCGTCATCAAAAGGGATCGCCAGACTTCAATTCCCAAATCAAAGACACGGTTACCGGCACCTCGCAAAGGGAGTGGCAATCCCGGTATTATCATTTCGCTGGAGTAATGCGGCAGACTGTTGACCAACGATGCATGACGACGCCGGGACCCCGCGCCTTGAATGATCTGACCCTGGGGCACGAAATCCGGGGGTGGAAATCTCAAACTCTAACTCGTCTTCTCCCTCTTCCTCTCCTTCGCCTTCCCGCGTTCCCACTTCGGATTCCGATCTGAACCCTGTCCTCTTTTATTGCCTTAAAATCGGAGCCTGCTTCGTGTAGGCACTACCTCGTGATCACCTGTCCCCGCTGCGAGAGCAAACGAGTCTAGTGAGCGTCGTTAACATGTTCGCACTTCTCGACGCTGAGGGCGAATCGTATTTATCCGCGGAGGGAATGGACGTTAACCACATTGCAATCGCCATTGGTCTCTACGAGCAAGCGCTCCACCCCGGACAGAAGGTAACCACTTGGGAGCAAATCAAAGAGGTATTTCCATTGGACAAAGCCGAACAAGATCATCAATCTGCGGGACGTCCTCGACTAAGAGATCGGTATGCTTTCGTATCGCAACCGGTAGCTCTCCCGCAAGACGCCCAAAGCCGAATCATTATGGTTCGAACGGTGCCTGTACGGTCGAAACGTTCGAGAAGCTTCCTGAGGTACATTGTTCTCCGGGGTGGTGATGGATATGTGGAAATGGCCGCGCTTACGGACGAGGAGGTTAAAACAATGTTTCGGAAAGCTCGAGTTCCGCTACCTGCGCCCAAGCCTGGGCCTCCGGAGGTTGATTCTGGGCCGACGTCTCCGCTGGAGATTGCCGCGTTACTTGGAATTCTCGCTTTAGCGGCGGCTGTTGTTGTCAGAGCGATGTCGGCAAAGAACCGGAAGGCGAATAGCCACAAGAACCCTTGACGCTTTAGAGGAGGTGCGGCGCTGATCGTATCTTGGTTGATGCGATCAGGTTGTGATTCCCCCCTGAGTCGGCGTATTTTGCCAACGGGGATGACGTTGAGCATTGGATGTTCAGTTCCCTGCTGCTTGAGTCCTGTGCGTGATGCGTTCGTTTCTTCTTCTTTTCTCCGCCATCCTCCTTGCCATGGTAGCGCTTTCGGCCGTGGCCGGCGATTGGCCGGAGTTCATGGGGCCCAATCGCAATCAAACCTCACCGGAAAACGGTTTGCGCGACACGCTCCCGCCGGCGTTGATTTGGCAGCGCAAGGTTGGCACGGGGTACTCGGCGCCGAGCGTGCGCGATGGATGGCTCGTGCTGCATCATCGCGTGGGCGACGAGGAAATCGTCGAGGCCATGGATGCGGCCACTGGTCAGCCGCGTTGGAAGCACGCCTATCCGAGCTCGTTTCGCGATCCGTTTGGCTACAATAACGGACCCCGCTGCTCGCCGTTGTTGACGGCCGATCGTTGTTACACGTTTGGCGCCGAGGGCGTGCTCCTTTGCCTCGATTTGAAATCGGGCGCCGTCGTTTGGAAGCGCGACACGTCACGCGACTTCAATGTGCCGGAAGCGTTTTTTGGTGTTGGAAGTTCACCCATTCTCGAGGGCGAAAAGCTCATCGTGCAAGTGGGCGGCCAACCGAACGCCGGTGTGGTCGCGTTCGATGCCGCGACGGGGCGGACGCTCTGGGAGTCGGTCGGTGAGAAAAGCTGGACCGGGGTGCCGATGACTGGGTGGCCTGGCCAGCGGCTGGTGTCCTGGAATCCAGCGGATCCGGCTTTCCAAAAGCAAGCCAGCTATTGCACTCCAGTGGCCGCCACCATTCAGGGGCGGCGCCAGATCATTTGCTGCACCCGGCAGGGTCTGGTCTCGGTCAATCCTGACGATGGCACGGTCAATTTCTCCCGGTGGTTTCGCGCGCGGCAGGATTCATCAGTCAATGCCATGACGCCAGTGGTGGATGGGGATCTCATCCTGATTTCCTCCGCCTACTACAGCATCGGATCGGTCGCATTGCGGGTCCAGCCCGACGGCAAATCGCTCGAAGAAGTCTGGTCCGGCACCCAACTCGAGATTCATTGGACACGCCCGTGCTCGACGACGGCTTTCTCTACGCTTTTACCGGCCGCAACGAACCGGACGCGCATTTCCGTTGCGTCGAATTGGCCACCGGAAAGGTGATGTGGGATCGACCCGAGGGATGGCCGAACGGAGGGCATGGCAAAGTCGCGCCCGGGGAAGAACCGGAGGTCTTTGGCCGCGGTTCGGCGATTCTGGCGGATGGCAGAATGATCGCCCTCGGCGAGGCGGGATTGCTGGGCCTCTTCCGACCGAATCCCGAGAAATGTGAGGAGCTGGCCCGGTGGCAGGTGCCCGGTCTCACCTATCCGTGCTGGGCCGCGCCGGTATTGTCGGAAAGGAGATTGTATCTGCGCAGTGAGGACCGCCTCATGTGCTGGATTACACTTCGCGGCAACGAAAATTCCGACCGCCCGCTAAGAATCCGACATCCGCCGGGATTCAAAACCGCAACATGCCGGATTCGAAACGACTAATTTGCCCTGTGAAAAACGATCCCTGGCCCGAATCCGGACCTGACTCCGAAGGATCTTCGCGATTCCCGGCGAACCTAAATTTCCTTCTCTTTGGGCTGCTCGCCGTGGCCGGTCTGCTTTACCTTGCCCCTGCCGTCAATTCGGAGCCCATCATCGTCGGGGCGGCAACATCGGCTCGCGGCAAGACCGGAGTTGGCGAGGCCTCGAAGCAAGCCGAGCCACCACCCGCAGCGGTCGCCGCCATCCCGGCGAAGAAGGAAGTGCCCAAACCCGAGAAACGCGCCAAAAGCATTGACGCATTTTTCGCCGAACATCAGATCCCGACGCTGACCTTCGAGTTTAAGAACGAGGAATGGGAGTTTCTGAACCGGGATCACCGGCGCTACGCGGAGGTCACCATGGTCGAGGAGGGTGGCAAGACGTACAAAAATGTGGCCGTGAAACTGAAAGGCTCCGCTGGTTCGTTTCAGGGACCCGACGGGAAACCTGGGCTGACGCTGCATTTTGGAAAATACAAAGGCGCGGAGCCATTCCATGGCATGGAGAAAATGCACCTGAACAACTGCGCTCAGGACGGCACATTCCTGATGGAGAAGATCGCCGGCGAGATGTGCCGGAAGGCGCACGTCCCCGCCTCGCGTTGCTCACACGCCATTGTCAAATGGCACGGTCGCGACCTCGGCCTTTACGTCGTGAAGGAGGCGTTCAACCGCGACTTCCTGGCCAAGTTTTTCCCGGATCCCTCCGGTGATCTTTACGACGGCGGATTCGTTTCGGACATCAGCGAGAATGCCGAAAAGGATCAAGGTGACGAAAACCAACGCGAGAACGTGAAAGCACTGATTGCAGCGTGCCGCGAGGGTGACGAAAAGAAGCGCTGGGAGAAGATCGCGACCGTCCTGGATGTCGATCAATTCCTGAACTTCCTCGCCATGGAATCCATCCTCGCGCATTGGGATGGCTACAATTTCAACCACAACAATTTCCGTTTCTATTTTGACGTGCCGACGGGCAAAGCAGTCTTTTTTTGCCACGGAATGGACCAGACTTTTGGAGACCCGAATTTCCCCGTGATTCACGATTCCGGAGCCATGGTCGGACAGGCCGTGCTCAGCAATCCGGAATGGAAAGCGCGGCTCATTGAGGTAACGCAGTTGATTTACGATCAGGTGCTCGTGCCGATCGATTGGCCGGCGCGCGTGACCCAGGTCGGAAAGGAAATCCAGGCCGCGCTCCAGAAAGCGAACCCGGATTGGGCGAAGGATTACGAAGGGCAGATTGCCAATGCGCGTTCACGAGTCGAGGAGCGCATTACCGCCATCGGGAAACAACTCAGCGAAATCCCGAGACCGATGAAATTTGATGCGCAAGGCGTCGCGAAACTCGAGCCGCAAAACTGGCGCGTCGAAGGCGGCGCCGCGCAGATCGATGAACCAGATTTCGACGGGCGGCCGACGTTTCACATCCGTGCCGATGGCGACACCACGGCTTCATGGCGCAAGAATCTGCAATTGCCGGCGGGCAAGTATCGATTCGAGGGACGATTGCGCACCGCCGGTCTGGAGGCCGCTGAGGCCAGTTCCGGCACCGGTGCGGGAGTTCGGATTTCCGGTGGCAATCGCCAGGGGCAGAATGCGGCTCAAGGTGATACGGCCTGGCAAAATGCCAGCTACCAATTCGACGCCAATGGCGGCGAAGTCGTGCTGGTGGCTGAGATGCGCGGCCGGAAAGGTGAAGTCTGGTTCGACCGCCAGTCGTTTCAGATCGTTCGCGTGCCGTAATTCGATTCACGCTCGTCTCACCCATGGCATCGTCATCCGAGGCAGATCCCAAATTTATCGCTTTCTACGGATCGCTGATGACGAGCTTCGGCGCGCAGAAGGATCTGGGAGTCGAAGGTGATTTTGAATTTGTCGGCGTGTGCCGGATGAGCGGGCGGCTTTTCGATCTCGGCGAGTATCCGGGCGTGATCGAGAGTGAGCGGCCCGAGGACACGGTGATCGGGGAGCTATATCGGATCAAGGTTCCGCGCGGGATCAAAGTGCTGGATGAATACGAGGGAATCGAGCGCGAGACGCCGGAAACATCACCTTTCGTCCGCCGCGTGGTGCGACTCGTCGAGCCGGCGACGGAGAGTTGGATGTATTTTTACCAATGGCCCGTGACCGCAGAGCAGCAGGTCGCCTCCGGGGATTGGGCCGCCCACGTCGCGTCGCGCGGCAAGCATCGCTAACCCGCCTATTCCTTATGGAATCGAGCGCTCCCAAGGGCGGTCTGTTTCTTCCTCTTCCTCTTCCTCTCCTTCTCTTTCTACTTCGACAACGAGATGACGGAGACCGTGGGGATTCGAAAAATGGATATTATTTTGCCTCGGGCAACTCCTCGATTTCGATGTCCTTGAATTGCACCACCGTCTTGCCGCCGCCGTGGATCTGCACCGCGATTTTTCCACCCTGGGCCGCGATCTTTTCGTCCGGCTCGACATAATCCACCGTCTTCACCCCATTGATCCAAAGCTGAATGTGCGGGCCTTCGCAGCGGACGCGATACTCGTTCCAATCGCCTTTTTTGAGCACCGGTGCGACTTTGGTCATGTCGGATGGTGCGAGCACTTTGTTGCGGCGCGATTCGTCATAGAGGGAGCCCCACCATGAGGGATCGCCGATGTCCGCCTGATAGCCGCTCATTTCGTATGATGGATTATCGATTCGGGCGCTGCGAAATTGAACCCCGGAGTTTACGAATCCTTCTGTGCCCACGATCTTGAATTTCAGGGTCAGATCGAAGTTGTGATAGTCCTTTCTCGTGGCCAGGAATTCGTTGCGCGGCGCGTTTTCCTCCAGCCTGCCGGCGGTGAGTGCGCCATCCTGAATGCGCCACGTTTTTTCGGTGTCACCTTCCCAGCCGTCAAAATCCTTGCCGTTGAAGAGTGAGGTCTTTTCCGCATGAAGAGAAGCCGTCGTGGTCAGGAGCGCGGCGGCGGCAAGGAGAGGAAGGATGAGGAGGGATTTCATGGTGAGTGAGAGTAGGGAGAAGATCGGGTGGTGGCAATCCGCCCGCGTACTGTTGGCGACCGCCGTATTTTGCTCCATCACGACTGGAATCAAGAACCGTTTTGTGTTCGGACTGAGGCGGCCCGCGACCGGCCACGAGATTGACGATGAAAAGATCAGGGTTGAATCACCGGCTCGAATTCGACCCGCCGCGTCTGCACGTCGTGACCGGTTGGGATCTTCCACGGCTCACGGTTTTGCGGCGAAAATACATGCTGCTCGCTGCGCTCGGTGCCGGCTTCCATCCAGTCGAAAGTCACTCGCGTACCGTCGCCCTCCGGGGTGCGATAGACCAGATGCGCCTCCGCCCGCAGCACGTTCTTGCCACCATCGTTGGAAAAGCGAACCCGCGCCGAGCGCGCATCCGTACCGGAAATCTCCACGGAGCCGTAGCAAAAACTTTGCGACCAAAAATCCTCCGGCTCCGGGCCGCGGCGCGTGATGGTCCAATCCTTCACGATGGGCTTCCAGGTGGCACCATTATCCTTCGAAAACTCGATCTGATATTTCACCTCCGGGGACGGGGGATTGCTCGAGGCCATGTGCGCCACTGCATGGATTTCCGTGATCACTTCATGTCGCGGCGAGGCGACTTCGAGCGTCACCTGCGGCGTTCCAAATGCACCTGCGACTACATTGCGTCTTAGCCTGCTCGATATTCGGACCCGCTGACACCACGGCGCGATTCGAAGCCGCGAAATTCACCGTCGTCCCATCGTTCTTGAGCCGGGGCAGAGTCGCCCCGTTGACTTGACATACTGTCGTCATTGCCAGGCCGGAATCCGCCAGCGCCGGCGCTCCCGCGCTAAAACGCAGCTGATACTGCCGATGTCCCTTCACTTCGTCGGTCAGGTCCATCCCGTCAGAGAATTCTCCGACGTCCCTCCAGGTTCGTCCGCGATCGACCGACACTGCCACGGCGCAGTGCGCGTTCCCATGCAGGACCAATCCCTGGCGACACCCCTCATCATAAATGCCCCACGCCGTGTCGTTCGGTGGGGTCGCCGCGATGATGTAGGGCGTCGTAAAATCGAACGTCACATGATCCACGCCTTCGTCCATCACCCCTTCGCGATAGTCACCGCTGCGGAAATCCGGTGCGTAATGATAGACGGCATTGGCAAACCGCGCCTGCCCCGGCCGGTGACCCGCACCATCACGCGAGCCATGCATGGCTTCAGGTTGATTGACCCACGTCTCCGCACGCTCCGGACCTGGGATGCCGTCCGTTCCATAATTTCGTCCCCAAAAAACGAACGTCTTCCCATCCTCCAGGCCCGGTTGGAAATAGCGCCGCAACCGTTCCCCGCGCCTTAAATGCACCATGGGTGGTGGGCCCGCGTATCCCGCGAGATACTCGGCCGTGGAATAGCTTTGATACACGGATCCGTCCGCAGGATGCAGCCCACACACGAGCCAGCCATTTTGCTTATCCGGCGAAAATCCGCGATCCGTCAGCCGCTTCAGGTCGTCTTTCACTTCGGGAATGGAGAGCAACGATTTCCCGTCGGCGCCAAACACCACCGTCGAAATATCGTGATCAAGCAGAACCCATTTCCCGGCCCCGTAAAAATCGCCGGTCAGGAAGACTTCGAATGAATTGTGCCCCTCGACGCCGAGCCCGCGCCCACGCACCGGCCCGAGCAGCATCTGCATCTCCGCCGTCCATTGCGAGTGCGTCGTCCCGCACAAACCAAATCCCTGCGCATATAGCCCCGTCCAGTATTCACGGGCTCGCAGGTCGCCTTTGCGAAATCCTTCGCCCCACAAGTCCTCGGCGCCTTCCTCGCCGTGCGCATAGTGCGTATTGCGCCACGCCCATGAAGCCAGCGCCTTGCCGACCTCGCCTTCGGGTCGTTCCCCGGTCATGCGCTCATACTGTTCCGCCTGGGTGGCGAAGAGGCGGTCGAATGTCGAGCAGGCCAGTTCGCCGGGATACCACGGATGATCGGTGCGGATCTGGGGATCCCCGACCTCAGCCTGCATCCCAGCCGGATGGCTGAGCGACGCGAGACTCGTCAGGCACAATGGAAGTAGGCGGGAGAAGTCCACGAAGCCTTTTAGCATCCCTCTCCTGAACCACGAGCAGGTTTTCGACGGTGTGCTTTGAGAGATTGGCAATACGCGGCACTGATGCGCCACAAAAGGGATACGCCCGGAAAGAACGGCGATCAGCCGGCCCAGGACGCCGAATTATTGCCACGCCGAAAGGGTTATTCGGATTCCACACTCGAAACGTTCCGGAATCGTCGCTAACGTGGTCTCCCATGCGCATCCTGCTTGTCGAAGACGATCGAAAAATTGCCGATTTTATCGGGAAAGGATTGAAGGAGGCGGGTGCGACGGTGGAAGTGGCGGAACGTGGTGATGACGGGTTGCACCTCGGGCTGCACGGCACTTTCGACGCGGCCATCGTCGATCTCATGCTGCCCGGTCTCGATGGACTGAGCATGATCGAACGCTGGCGGGCGCAGCGGGTCAAGACACCGGTCATCATTCTCAGTGCCAAACGTTCGGTGGACGACCGCGTGCGCGGCTTGCGCGCGGGAGGTGACGATTATCTCACCAAGCCATTCGCTTTTTCCGAATTGCTGGCGCGCGTCCAGGCGCTGGTTCGCCGCTCGACGGAGAGCGCGGAGCCGACCACGCTGACCTACGCGGATTTGTCGCTCGATTTGCTTACCCGCGAGGTCACGCGCGGCGGACGCAAGATTGAACTCCAGGCGCGGGAATTTGCCCTCCTCGAATACCTCCTGCGGAGCGCGGGGCGTGTCGTCTCGAAGACCATCATCCTCGAACACGTGTGGGGTTATGCCTTCGATCCGAAAACCAATCTCGTCGATGTCCTCGTCAGCCGGCTGCGGAGCAAGATCGACCGCGATTTTTCCCCGAAGCTCATCCAGACGATGCGCGGCTTTGGTTATGTATTGAGGGCGGATGAAACTTGACGGACACAGCTTTGCGCTGCGGTTGAACGCCTGGTTCGCGGTCATGATGGTCGCGCTTTCCATCGCGCTTTTCCTAGCCGCGTATTTTCTGCTTTACCGGGCCATCGAGGACAAGGAGCGCGAGGTGGTGCGCACCCAGCTTGATGTCTATCGAGCCTGGTATTTCGAGGGTAGTTTGCCCGCACTCATGAGCCGCTTTGCGGCACAGCCGCGAAGCGAAAAGGAATTGTTCGTTGTGCGCGTTGTCGGGCGGAATGATGACGTGCTTTTCTACAACCTCCCAAGTGGCGCGAATCTCCATTTCGACGAGTTCGAAGGTATGACGGATGAGGAGAAACTGCGCTGGCTGTTGTTGCCCGCGCACGGTCGCGAGTCGGCTTGGATCATTGCCGCCGCGCCGTTGCCCGGTGGCGCGATGCTCCAGGTCGGCAAGACTACCGAGGCATTGGGAGCGTTGCTGGGCGAGTTTCGGCGCGTCTTCGGCTGGGTCGCCTTGATCGCGGTCGCCCTCGGCGTCGCCGGCGGTGCCTGGATGGCGCGGCGGGCTTTGGCCCCAATTCGGCACCTCATTGAGGCGGTGCAAAACGTCATCGCCACCGGTCGCATGGATCAGCGCATGCCGGAGCCGCGGAGCGACGACGAACTCGGACAACTCGCGCGTCTCTTCAATACGATGCTCGAAAAAAATGATGCGTTGATTCGTGGGATGCGGGAGGCGCTCGACAACGTGGCGCACGATTTGCGCACCCCTCTGGCCCGCGCTCGCGGGACGGCCGAAGCGGCGCTTCTAGCCGAATCAGATCTCGGGAAATGCCGCGATGCACTGCTCGATTCCATGGAGGAAACCGATCGCGTGCTGACCATGCTGAACACGCTCATGGACATTTCCGAAGCCGAGACCGGTTTGATGAAACTCGACCTCGAACCGGTCCATCTGGCCGGGTTGGTGACTGAGGTGATCGAGATTTTCGAGTTTGTGGCCCAGGAGAAGGGGATCACCGTCACTCCTTCCGTGGCGACCGATCCGGTTCTATCTGCCGATCGAAATCGGTTGCGTCAGGTGCTCGTCAATCTCCTCGACAACGCGATCAAATACACGCCGTCCGGTGGTCGCGTCGAAATCACCGCGGAACGGCGTCCGCACGAAGCCTGCCTCACCGTCAAAGACGACGGCGCGGGTATCGCCCCCGATGAAATCCCCCGCATTTGGGAGCGGCTCTACCGCGGAGACCGGAGCCGCGCCCAGCGCGGGCTCGGCCTCGGCCTCAGCCTGGTGCGCGCCATCACCAATGCGCACGGCGGAACCGTCACCGTTGAAAGCGCCCCTGGGGAAGGCTCAGCGTTCTCGATTCATCTCCCAATTAAGCCGCAAAATGCCGGGGTTCGTGTCGGAGCAGAAGCCGGTGATTGACGCTCCGGATTGCGGCGCGGGCATCGTATCGGATTCCCCGGTCGGGCACCGCTTCCCTTCCTCCTCGATGGTCATCGCCCGAAACCGACGTCAAGGGAGACGCCCATTTGCGTTCAGGTAAAAGCCAGCGACTCACAAATCGTACGGATGGGTGCTCGATCAACTGATTGCCGAAATCTCACTCCCGCGACAGGCGGCATGCCGTGACACAGTAAAAGTTCTCTTTGAGGAAATAAATCTTCGGTCCGGCATTTCTCGCGCTTCCTTGTCGTCCCCAAACCGCGATTCGTCATGAAAACGTCATCTTCCCGAATCCGCCTGCTTCTCCCGCTGCTCGGCGCGCTGGCGCCGCTTGCCATCGCCTGTGCAGCCGATCCGGACACTGTCTCTCTTATCCTGATCGATGGCAGCGTACAGCAGGACTGGCCGGACCCGGGCGTCGTCGCCGTCCACCGCACGAATACGACCGGACCGCTCGTGGTGAACGTTGCCATCGGCGGCGCCGCAGTCGCCGGGACCGATTACAGCGGCCCGACCGCGACGAGTATTTCCATTCCCGACGGCGACCGCGAGGCGTGGCTCGAGTTTGTACCGAAAAACGTCGCCATGAGTCTGCCAACGAAGACGATCGTGGTGACGCTGCAACCGGGCGCCGGCTACACACCGAGCGTGGACACGGACGAGCAATCCGCCACGGTGACGCTCATGAATGCCAACGGACTGCCAGGCGCGAAAGAAGCAATTCGCTTTCTGAATCAGGCCGCGTTTGGACCCAATCAGGATTTCAAGAACGTGAACGAGGTCATGCGGCTCGGCTTCACCAACTGGATCAACGCGCAGTTCACCCAGCCCGTCGGACTCCAGCAGCCGCTCATCCAGCGCATGGAACGCGCGAAAAAGAACGGCGTGGGCGGCGACGTAAAGGTGCTCTCGTGGTGGAAGCAGGCGATGAGTCAGTCGCCGTCCGCTGACCCGCTGCGCCAACGCGTCGGCTTCGCGCTGAGCGAGATTTTCGTCATCTCCGATCACCTCGACGATCTCTGGAACGAGCCCGTCGGCATGATGAATTACTACGACACGCTGCTGCAGGATTCGTTTGGGAACTTCCGCACGCTGCTCTTCGACGTGGCGATGCACCCGTGCATGGGCACCTACCTCAACCACCTCGGGAACGAGAAGGGCGACCCCGCGGCAGGTACCTATGCGGATGAAAATTTCGCGCGCGAGGTCATGCAGCTTTTCTCGATCGGATTGTTCGATTTGAACCTCGATGGCACGCCGAAACTCGATGCCAGCAACGAGCCGGTTCAGAGCTACGACAACCGCGCGATCAAGGATATGGCGAAGGTGATGACCGGCTTCGGCTTTGGCGGGAAGAAAGCGGACGACTTCTATTACTCGAAGGAGAACTTCACCGTGCCGATGCGGATGTATGACGAGTTCCACGACATGACTCGCAAGTCCCTGCTGAACGGCGTCGTCATCGAAGCGCGACCGGAATTCGACCCGGAGACGCAGGGCGACACTGGCGCGGCAGCATTGGCGGACCTGAATACGGCGATCGACATGCTGTTCAACCACCCGAATTGCCCGCCGTTCATCTGCCGGCAGCTCATCCAAAAGCTCGTCACCTCGAATCCATCACCAGCCTACGTGCAGCGGGTGGCGTCGAAGTTCGTCAACAACGGCAGTGGCGTGCGTGGCGATATGCAAGCCGTTGTTCGCGCGATCCTGCTCGATGACGAGGCGCGCCAGCCGGAGTTCATGAACACCGCGAACTCGGGCAAGATGAAGGAGCCGTATCTGCGCACGGCGAACCTCGTCCGCGCCCTCCACGCGCACGCGGCCAATGGTGTCTACGACATGCGCTACCTCGACGAGATTCACTTCCAGCAACCGCTCTCGGCGCCGAACGTCTTCAATTTCTTCAAGCCCGGCTACGCGCCCGCCGGCCCGGTGAACGACGCGTCCCTCGTCGCGCCCGAGTTCCAAATCCTCAATGCCGTCACCGCGACCGCGGTGCCCAATTACTATTTCTGGGCCCTGCGCGGCGGCTTCAACCGCTGGGGCAGCGCCAGTCGGCGCAAACTCGTCAAGCCCGTGCTCAAAAACGAAATGAGGCTCGTGAACGATGTGCCCGAGCTCATGCGGCGGCTCGACTTGCTGCTCACCGGTGGCACGCTGCCGAAGGAAGAGCATCAGGTCATTCGCGAAGCGGTCGAAGCCATCCGCCCGGATATGTGGGAGTGGCAAAAGGAGCGGGTCTACATGGCCATCTACCTCATCTCGACGTCGCCGGAATTTGGCATCCTCAAATAACCCGCCGCCATGTCACACCTCATCTCTCGTCGTCGGTTCCTCGGTCGGATGAATTGCGCTGCCATCAGCGCGATGCCGATCCTTAACACTCTGCTCAACCTCAAGCTGGCCGGCAACATCGCCGCCGCCGCGCCCGCGAGTGATCACCGCGCGCTCGTCTGCCTCTTCCTCTCCGGCGGTTGCGATACCTTCAACGTGCTCGTTCCGCGCGGCGCCGCTGAATACGCCGAATACAAAAGTGCGCGCGGTGGCATCGCGCTGCCGCAAAGCGCGCTCCTGCCGATCAACCCGCTCGGCTCGCCGGGCGTCACACTCGGCCTTCATCCCGGACTGCCCGGCATTCAGTCGTTGTTTGAAGCGGGCCGCGCAGCGTTCGTCGCCAACGTGGGCACGCTCGTCGAGCGCGTGACCAAAGCCGACTACAATTCCGACGATGGCGCGAAGCGTTTCCCGATCAACCTCTACTCGCACTCCGACCAGGTCGAGCAGTGGCACACTTCCACGCCCGACATTCGTTCCGCGAAAGGCTGGGCCGGACGCGCGGCCGATTTGATTCACGATCTGAATGCGAATCAAACGGTCTCGATGAACATCTCGCTCACCGGTGCGAACATCTGGCAGAGCGGCGAGAACACCCTCGAATACACCGTCAGCACCGACGGCGCGATTGGCCTCGAAGGCTACGACCCAAGCGATACGGATGAATGGAGCACCGTGCCGATTCGCACGCACGCCGTCGATTCACAGCTGGCATTTCAATACGAGCACCTGCTTAGCCAGGCCTTCAATGCGAAGAAGATCTCCGCGCTCGATGCCTACACACTTTTCAACAACGCGGTGAACGTGACGCTGCCAGCGAGCGTTACCTTTCCCGACTCATATCTCTCCCAGCAATTCCAGATGGTCGCGAAGGCAATCGCCGGCCATACTACGATGGGCCAGTCGCGGCAGACGTTTTTCATCGAATACGGCGGCTGGGATCACCACGACGGCGTCATCCCCAACCAGGCGCAGATGCTTCCGGAGGTCGATGCTGCCGTGAAGGCCTTCTACGATTGCCTCGCCGCGATGGGTCTCCAGGACAACGTGACGCTCTTCACCGCGTCGGACTTCGGTCGCACGCTCAGTACCGACAACGACGGCTCCGATCACGCCTGGGGCGGCAACCACTTTGTTGTCGGCGGCGCCGTGAACGGCAAACGCATCTACGGCCAATACCCGCAGCTCTACGTGGACAACCCGCTCGACGTCGAGCGCGGCCGGCTCATCCCCGAAGTTTCGGTCGATGAATACTTCGCCGAACTGGCGCTCTGGTTCGGCGTGCCGCGCAGCGATCTGCACCTCGTGCTGCCAAACATCGGCAACTTCTTCAGTACCGGCGGCACCGGCACACCGCTCGGGTTTTTGTAAGCGCGTTGTCGCGTGAATCGTACCCGACTGTTCGCCATCGGAAGCACTGCCGTCGCCCTGCTGGTTGCGGCCGTCGGGTGGTTCATCTCGCGTGAATCGCCCGCCCCGCTCCCGCCCCTGGCGCTGACCGTCGAACGGCCAGCGCGCAACAGTGTCTCGCCCGAGCCGGTTGTCGGATCGATTCCTTCGACTCTCCCGTCTGCTTCCACCCCACGCAAACAATCCGCCCGGACCCGTGGCTCACCCCTCGCCGGGGAACTCAACGCGCCCGGCTTCGATGCGCAGCACGATGTCGCCACGCTGCACGCGATGCTGCGCCAGTATTTGCAAGCGCTTCACGGGCGGCCGGGACATCCGATCGGCAACGACAGCGACCTCGCGCGCGTGCTCACGGGCCGCAACCCGATGAAGCTCGTCGTCCTGCCGCCGACGCACGGCGCACTCTCGTCCGACGGCCGTCTGCGCGATCGCTGGGGCACACCGTATTTCATCCACCCGCGTGGTCGGCTCGCCTTCGAAATCCGCTCCGCCGGCCCGGACCGCAAACTCTTCACCCCGGACGACGTCATTCAAAACCCCGGCGGTCGCGACACGGATCTCCCCGATCTCCCGGCCACCGAAGACGCCTCCGAAGAATAGACAAGGGCCCCACTGCTCGATCGCAGCGAGAAAACACGCGCCACCGCCCGCCAACCCGCATCCACAAAAGCCCAAAAGCCTTTTCTTCAGCCCGCGCCCCGCCCTTCTCCCACAGGCCCTGCCCAACAGCCAGTTTCATTCCGGGCTCCGCCGGAACGAAACTTCAGGAGGCCGTTGCTTATAGGTCATTGAAGTTCGAGCCTCATGGATGGCAAGGCAGCACTCATAGCCGCCTGACTCGCCGCCGACAGCCAAACCTCCCCTTCGTGGATTTGATCTTCGATGTGGAGCTTGGACAGTCGGGGAAGCGCGGCGAAGGTTTTCGTGGAATTGGCCGTGAGACGTCCATATGTGATGGAGAGATTGCGGAGACGGGGATGGCCAGCGAGAGGGGCGATAGCGCGATCTGTAACCCAAGCGCCGCCTAGCCACCATTGGATGATCGCGGAACGATGCCGAGAAAGTTTCGGACGTCCCTACCCTCGCGCAGATACAACGGCTTGCTTCCACCGATCCAAAGTCCCGTGGACGAGCCACCATCGAGATTCAGTGCCCGGTAAATTCGACTTTCGGGAAACAGGTCAGGCGCGCTCAGAATTACCGCCAGCTCCGCCAAAGTCATCACCCCACTGACTCCCAGACCGAAGCGGCCGTTTTCCCGCGCAAAAACGAAGGTTCGCCGGGCGAAGCGCGTCGCATTCAGACCTTTCACCGCCCGTCCGCCATCGACGAGAAATGGCCCCGCTTGCAACGCCTCGCGCACCGACTTCGATTTCCGAAATTCCCCCGCGCGCACGAGCGAGATTCGGTTTTCCGTCGCCACCACCAGCCCGCTCAAAAGACTCGCGGTTTCCTGCGAATGAATCTCTCGACCCTGCCGAATTACCAATCCGAGGGGAGTCCGGTCCGGGTGAAAATATCCTCCATTCACGGCCACGAGAGCGCCGCGCTTCTTCGCTGCGCTGGCCAAATCGAACGATTTTTCCGGATCATCCATCACCGCGACGGTGTGAGTCTTGGGGGCGAAATCGACGAAATGTAACTCTCCGCGCGCGTTGCCAAGCTCGACATCGATTTTCACCCCCTCCAGCCCTTCGGGAACGGCCAGGGGTGTCCGTTTCACGACCCGCCATTCGGCGCCGGTTGAATCGACGCGGAGCAACGCCAGGTAGAAGAGGACGAAATATCGCATGGGCCGGCGAGAGTCTCCCGACCGAAGTCCTCCGGCAACCCGTGAGTTTCCCCCGGGAGGAATGCTTCCTGCACTTACCACCGCTTGCCCATCCCGGCCGGCTCTGCAAAGGTCCGCCCCGGCATCCAACCATCACTCTCAACAGCGAACTTTTCATCCATATGTGCGGCATCATCGGTTACATCGGCTCGAGAGCAGCAGTCCCCATTCTCCTGGATGGACTGCGCCGGCTCGAATATCGCGGTTACGACTCTGCCGGCGTCGCCACCATCGCGAATGGTAGAATCGAATTGCGAAAACGCATTGGCCGGATTGCGAACCTGGCCGAATTGGTCCGCGAAAATCCGCCCGCGGGGACGATCGGCATTTCCCATACCCGCTGGGCCACCCACGGCGGAGTGACCGATGCCAATGCGCACCCGCACACGGATCAAAGCGGGCGACTCGTGATCTGCCACAACGGCGTAATTGAAAACTATGCCACTCTCCGGGAGGAACTCACGCGGGAAGGTCACGTCTTCCATTCGCAAACCGACACCGAAGTCCTGGCCCACTTGATTGGCCAGCACTATGAACGCGCGGGCGGCGACCATTCACGCGCACGTCTGGTGGAAGCCCTGCGCGCGGCCCTGAAACAGGTGGTCGGCACTTACGGGATCGTGATGATTCACCTCGACGTTCCCCGCGTGATGGTGGGCGCCCGCCGGGGCAGCCCACTGGTGCTGGGTGTCGGCAAAGGGGAGAACTTCTTTGCTTCCGACGTGAGTGCCGTCGTGGCCCATACCCGGGAAGCAATCTATCTGAAGGATTACGATATCGCGACGCTCTCCGCGGATGAGTTTGAAATCACTTCGCTGCTCGGTGGTGCGAGCGGTTATGAAGTTAGCAAAGTGGAGTTTAGCGAAGAGGACGTGAGCAAGGGCGAGTATCCGCACTACATGCTCAAGGAAATCTACGAGCAGCCCGCGACGATTCAGGATGCCATGCGCGGGCGACTCTCGCGCGAGGAGGCCGGCGCCAAGCTGGGTGGCCTGAATATGACGCCCAACGAGTTGCGCGGTATCGAGCGCATTATCCTCACCGGTTGCGGCACGGCCTGCCACGCAGCGATGTGCGGCGAATACATCATCGAATCGCTCGCCCACGTGCCGGTGGAAATCGAATTTGCGAGCGAGTTTCGCTACCGCAATCTGCCCATGCCCAAAGACACCCTCGTCTTTTGCATCAGCCAAAGCGGCGAGACCGCGGATACGCTGGCCGCCCTGCGCGAAAGCCAGCGCAAAGGGCATCGCACGCTGGGCATTTGCAATAATGTCGGATCGACGATCGCCCGGGAAAGCGATGGCGGAGTTTACATGCATGCCGGTCCGGAAATCGGAGTCGCGGCCACCAAGTCGTTCACCAGCCAGGTCACAATTCTGACGCTAATCGCCCTCCTGCTCGGGCGCATTCGCCACCTGAGCACCAGCGATGGTTTGCGCCTGATCGATGAACTCGAGGCGCTGCCGGCAAAGGTCGAACGCATTCTTGCCCTCAATGAGCACATTAGGGAAATCGCGATCAAGCACGCGGGAGCCAACGCGATGATGTTCCTGGGCCGGCAGTATAACTATCCCGTTGCCCTCGAGGGCGCGCTCAAGATGAAGGAGATTTCCTACATCCATGCCAGCGGCCACCCCAGCGCCGAACTCAAACATGGCGTGATCGCCCTCATCACTCCCGAATTGCCAAGTGTGGTCATTGCCCCGGAAGACACCGTGCTGGAAAAGAACATCTCGAACATTGAGGAAATCAGAGCGCGCAAAGGGCCAATTATTGCCGTGGGAACCGAAGGTTGCGGCAAATTGGAGAAGGTTGCCGATGACTTCATTGGTCTCCCCTCGTGCCCGGATTACCTCAGCCCCATTCTAACCGCGATTCCGCTCCAGCTTCTGGCCTATCACACCGCTGTTCATCTGGGCTGCGACGTGGATAAACCTCGGAATCTGGCGAAATCTGTGACCGTTGAATGATGCCCGGTCGTCGTTTGTGACCTGGCTCCTTTGGGTCACGCCCGTCTCTTGATCGGCATGAATGGGAATGCACCGTGAGCTGGCTTAGAATTACGCACGCCACGATCTATCATTACCGCAAACCGGTAAGGTTCGGCCCGCACCGTATCGTTCTGCGCCCCCGGGAAGGCCACGATTCCCGCGTCGAACAGATCAAACTCGAGATCAACCCTCCGGCTGCCGTGGCCTGGAGTCGCGATGTCTTCGGTAATTCTGTTGCGACAGCCGAGTTTTCCGAAGCGGCTACGGATCTTCATATCGTGAATCGCGTAATCCTTCGTCAAACGCTGCCGCTCCCCGTCGAGAATTCGGGATCCGCGAAGCCTCCCGCGTATCCACCGACTTACGCTCTCACCGAAACCATCGTCGCGACCGCCTATCAAACCACAACTTTCCCCGAGGATTTGCCGTCCGTGAAAGCGTGGCTGGAGGAAATTGCACTTCCTTGCTCCAATTGCACGGCGGAAGAGATCGTGGTGCGCCTGAATCAGGAAGTACATAAGGCCATCAGCTATTCGCGGCGGGAAAGCCGCGGTGTGCAAAGCCCGGCGGAAACCTTGCGTACAAGAATGGGCTCATGTCGCGATCTATCGACCCTGATGCTCGAAGCGTTGCGTTTGCTTACGTTTCCGGCTCGATTTGTCAGCGGCTATCTCGACTGCTCGGCTTCGGAAGTGGGTCGCGCCTCAACGCATGCCTGGGTCGAAGCTTATCTCCCGCACACGGGGTGGGTCGGCTATGACCCAACCCTCGGAGAAAAAACCTCGGCCCAACATGTCGTAACCGGGGTCAGCAATCATCCCCGTGGCGTCATGCCGATTGTCGGCTCCTTTTTTGGCGATCAATCCGAATACATCGGCATGGAAGTCAGTGTCAGGACGGAACGTTTTACCGAACGTCCACCCCTCCTGGCCTCGGATGCGCAACTGGACACATCCACGGGGTTGGTTTAGCGATCGGTCGCGGAATTCGACAGGATCTCGACGTTGACCTTGATTTGTCGCAGGTTCAGCGGGGCAAACGGAGTGACGAATGCCACATCGGTGGCGTCGCTGCCAAATGCGATCGCGATGCGATTGCCCGCGGTCGTTTCGTGAGTGGCATCGAATACATACCAGCGTCCACCGACGAATGCTTCAAACCAGGCGTGGATGTCCGGCACGGTGAGGTTCGGGGTGTATCCAACCACCATGCGCGCCGGAATATTCAAGGCGCGACAGAGGGCAATGCCCAGGTGTGAAAAATCGCGGCAGACGCCCTTCCGGCTCTGCGCGGTATCGGCTGCGGTCGTGGCCGGCGTGCTTGTTCCGTAGCGATACTCGACGTTTTGGTGAATCCACGACCGGATCGCCTCGACCTGCGGATACCCGGGCGTTGTGCCGCCGACGATCTCACGTGCCAGGTCGCCCAACTGATCCGACGGACAGTACCGGCTCGGCAACGCAAAATGGATGGCGGTCTCCGGCAGCATCTCGGGCGGCACAAAACCCGCCTCCCAATTCACATCCACCTGTTCAGCCGTGGCCACGGTGCATTCCGTGGCCACTGTGGTTGATCCCACGGGGATAATCGCTCGCTGGCACAAATTGCCGTAGAGATCCGTGTATTCGATGACCGAGGTGAACGGGTTGATCTCATAGCTCTCGTGCGAAACCCACTGCGCCGGCCCGCTCCGCGCTCGTAACATGAGAATGACCGGGACGGGAGATTGTGCTTCGAAATCAATGGTGCAAGTGGCTTTGAGAGCGTTCATGGAAATATCGTGTGATTGCCAACATACCCAACGAGCAAAACTTCGTTCTGAAATTCCGTTTCGGTTTTCCCTGACACCCTGGAACATTCGGAATCCGGGCGCTCGTCAGCGTGATTCAGACGGTGTTCCTCGATGCGAGGTGGAGCGAGCGCCAATGAAAAAGCTGTTGGCGATCGGTTTGCCCATTCATATCTGAGCGTTTCCGCAGTCGAAAAAGCAACTCTCCACCTCTCGATGCCGAATTCTCTTCGCTCCCACTGCGGTACGCTGCCTCATGGGCTGTCGTCCGTGGGCAGAATTGTTTTCCTGCGCTGGGCGCAGGGGCGGCGCGCCAACAAGGCGGCACGGTTTCCATATGGTTGGACGGCACCTGCACGGCCATGACTCCCCCCGGGCCCTCCATTGTCGTCGTCGACGACGAGCGGACGATTCAAGCGACGCTGTCGGCCGTCTTACAGCGGCACGGCTATACCGTGCACGTGTGCGCCAACGCCGCCCAGGGGCGCAAGAAGATTGAGGAAATCCGACCCGATCTCGTGCTCCTCGACCTCGGGCTCCCGGACGCGGATGGGCTCGAGGTTCTCCGCGAGGTCAAGGCGTCATTTCCGGAAATGCCCGTCATGATTTTGACGGCCAACGATTCGATCGCCAATGCCATCGAATCTATCAAGATGGGAGCGTTCCATTTCCTGGCCAAACCTTACGCCGTGGAAGAATTGCTGAGCCTCTGCAGCCGGGCGCTCGAACAGCGGGAACTCATGCAACAGGCGGTTATTTTGCGGCAGGAGAAAGAGCAACTGCAAAAACGATTGCGCGCCGCGGAACGCAAACTCGCGCCCGTGGCCATCAGTCGGCGAATGCGGGAAGTCGAGCAAATGATCGCCCGGGTGGCTCCGAGCGAGGCCAACGTCCTGCTCACCGGCGAAAGCGGTGTGGGCAAGGAAGTTTACGCCACGGAAGTTCATCGATTGAGCCTGCGCGCGGACGGGCCGATGGTGAAGCTGAACTGCGCCGCGTTTCCGGCCAACATGATCGAGGCCGAGTTATTTGGGTATGCCAAGGGCGCGTTCACCGGCGCCAGCAACGCCTTCCCCGGAATGCTCGCCGAGGCCAATGGTGGCACGCTCTTTCTCGATGAAATCACGGACATGCCCCCGGAGTTACAAACCCGTTTTCTCCGCGTTCTGCAGGAGCGTGAATTTCGACCTCTGGGCACGAGAAAAAATCTTCCGGCCGATTTCCGCCTGGTCGCCGCCTGCAACCGCTCGCCCGCTGAATCAGTGCGCGACGGGCGCCTGCGACAGGATCTCTACTTTCGCCTCAAGACCTTCGAAATTGAAATTCCCCCACTCCGCGAACGGCGTGAAGACCTGCCAAAATTGACCGACACGTTCCTCCGGCGTTTCGCCCAGCAGCTCGGAAAAAAGACTCCTCAGTGCACGGCAGACGCGCTGGAACTTCTCCGGGCCTACCAATGGCCGGGAAATGTTCGCGAATTGCAAAATGCCATCGAGCATGCGCTGGTCTTGTCGGACGGACCGACTTTGGAAGCACGTTTTCTCCCCCGCGAGATCCGCAATCCGGAACTTACGCCCGCCGCCTTGCCACCAAACGCCCCGGCGCCGCAAACCCTCGAGGAGGTTGAAAAACAAACCCTGATCGATGCGTTGCGAAAGTCGGGAGGGAACAAAAAGCGGGCGGCTGAGATCCTGGGGATTCATCGACCGACTCTTTACGCCAAGCTCAAGCGGTTTGGCCTGGCCAGCACACGCACGGAGTGACGGTTTGTCCGGCGAAAGGAAAGGCTCGGAGGCTTCAACGCCCCCGAGCCCTCAATGGAGTTACCTGTTTATTTTTAGGCGGCGTGGGCGGGTGACCACTCGGCCATGCCCCCCATCGAGATGATTCGTGCTCGAACCTTTCGCACCCCAAGCTCGATTCGCGTCTTAATCGTGCCCAACGGTATTCCGGTCTTCGCGGCGATCTCCCTTTGGCTCAAGCCCCGATAAAATGCGAGGTGCAAAGCGTCACGTTGCGCATCGGGCAAATCAGCGAGCACCTTCTGCATGATTTCCGCCGTGTCGGACGCCACCACTCCCTCTTCCACGCCGTTGTGGATGCCGGAGTCCGGGGTTCGTGCCGTCTCTTCGCGCAAACGTTCCTCGGCTCGGGCGTAGGACTGCTTTTTGCGGAGCCGATCGATGGCCCTCCGCCGGGAAAGCGTAACGATCCAACCCAGAGCCTTGCCCTTTTTCTCGTCGTAGTGATCGGCCATGCGCCACAATTCGAGAAAGATTTCCTGAAGCAGATCATCCACGTCGTGGTCATTGTTTACCACGCGAGCCACGATCGTGCGGAGCAATGGGCGATGGCGTCTGTAGAGTCGCGCGAGAGCGTCCTGATCCTGCTTTTTCACCGCAGCCATCAGCTCTTCGTCCGTAAGTTCATCCCGGTCGGGGTGCGAGGAGCGCTTGATGTGATGATGATCAAATTCGTATAACATGTCGTTGAGAGTTCGTTTGGAGTTTTTAGGACTCCCACCCACAAATGCCCATGCCATGCCATTTCGTGTTTCCCTCTGTAGGCCTTCAAAATCTCTTGTGCTCAGTGTATTGAATAGCGACACGGTCTGTAACCCAGCTGACACGATCACCTCCTGAAAACAGCGAGCAATTCTACGACGAACCTGCAACCGCTAGAGGCGGTGAAGTACGATTCGCAGCTATATTACCGTATTCGATGGAAAACGAGCCGACACTACTCTGGCCAAAATTTGCAGCCTTTGTTCGGCAACACACCCATGATGTACGCAATCACCTGAACGGGTTGGACCTCGAGGCCGCACTTTTGTCCGAGTTGGTCAACGAAACTGAAGCGGTGGATTCCGTGAAACGGATGCGAGCGCAGGTACGTAAACTGGCATCGGATCTCCGGACGCTCTCGGCGCGATTCGCCGAGCCAACGCCCGATCCCACGCCTTTCACCGCGGCCGATTTTGTCGCCATCTGCCAGGATCACGCTGAAACCCTGAATTTGGAGCTTTCTGTGACCGCCACCCCGCCATCGGAGAAGATGATCAACGTGGATGGTATTGCCGTTTCGCAGGCGTTCCGCGAATTCCTCGCCAATGCCAAAGATTTTGGCGATGGCCACGTCCGCCTCGCCGCGACGGCAACCCCGGAAACAATCTCGTTCGCCTTTCGCGAGAAATGCTCGCCCGAGGTCGATCCGAGTTGCTGGGGAAGAGTTCCCTTCGTCTCAACCAAACGCGGTGGCTACGGCCTTGGCCTGTGGGAAGCGGATCGCACCATCGCGGCCAACGGCGGCCATGTCGCTCGCCGGGTTGAACGCGAAGGCGTCCTGGTCACGACGGTTTGCTTCCCGCCCGGGACCTGATTTTCCATTAAACCGACCACTTTCATTCCTGACATGAAGAGAACCCTGTTCACTTTAGCCGCCATCGCCCTCGGCCTGCTCACTGCCTGCGACCGCAAGCACGACGTTGCCGAGGCCGAGGCCACCACCCGCAACGATTCCGCCTCCAAAACCGCCACGCTTAGCAAAGCAGTCGATGATTACGCGGCAGACGCCACGCCCGGGAATGAAGCTCTGGTAGAAAAGGCATTCGCGGATCTTGATGGAAAGATCGCGAAACTGGATGGTCGCGCCGCCACTACGGAAGGGGAGGAACAGTCCGAAGCAAAGGAGAAAGCCGCGGATTTGCGCGCGGACCGGATCGAACAACGTGCGCGCTACGCGAAAATCAAAGCTGGTGCACTTATCGAAGATCTGAAGCCCAAAGCGCGGGCTGTCGGTGAGAAGGTCAAGGAGGCAGCAAAAGATATTGGAGCATCCGTATCCGAAATCGGCGAAAAGATCGGAGACGAAATCAGAGACCGTGGCCACGAGGCGGGGAAAGAGGCGGAATAGAAAGTTTCGTACGTCGAAGTAAGAACCGCCGCCACTCGGATTCACACTGACGGCTGCACCGACTGCCCCAAAACCTCCGGACGCATCACGGTGTTCATGCACTCCGGACACAAACTGTGGGAAAAATCTGTGCCGGTGTGTTCGCGAATATAAACTTCGATCTCCTGCCAGTAGTCGGTGTCATTGCGAATTTTTTTACAATACATGCAGATCGGAATGAGACGCCGAAGTTGACGCACCCGGTCCAGAGCGGACTCCAATTCCTCGATTCGGCGCGCCAATCCCTGCTGCAAGCCGATGACCCGTTCCGCATTGCGCACCCGGGCGAAAAGTTCCGCGACGCCGCACGGCTTGCGAATGAAATCATCAGCCCCGGCGGCCAGCGCCTCGGTGATGTCTTCCTCACCATCACGCGAGGTGATCACGATGATGTAAATGTAGCGGTTCGTGGCCGTTTTGCGCAGCGCCTTGCACACTTCAATCCCCGTCGCGCCCGGCATCATCCAATCCAACACGGCGATGCACGGAGCATCGAACGCTGCCAGCACCTCGCGCGCATCGTCGCCATTGTCGACTGCGGTCACCTCATAGTTCTTCCGTTCGAGCAGTGTGCGCAACGCCTCCCGGGACCGCTGGTGGTCTTCGGCAACCAGAACTCTCGTTCTCGACGGATGGCTGGTCATAAAGGAGTGGCGAATGAGCCCGGCACCAAGTGCCGGCATGGTGGCCGCAGGATAGACAGCGAATACATATCTCGATAACTGGGTATCGTCTCTCCACCGTCGAATGGTGGTAGTAATCACTGAGAGAGCATCGCTCGGGCCGCGGCACCGTCCGATTCGCCTTACGGCTGATACGTCCAACGAACGTCCCGGGCCGATGTGGGTTGAGATGAGAAATTCCAAACCCATTTCCCGCGAGCGCATGATCGAACTCCTCAATGAGGATCTCGCCCGTGAATATCAGGCGATCATCGCTTATGTCATTTACAGCCAGACCTTGAAAGGTGCCGCCTACAACAAAATTGCGGAAGAACTCGAGGTGCACGCGAGCGAGGAACTCAATCACGCACTACGGATTGCCCGGCAGATTGACTACTTTAACGGCACGCCCGTTGCCAAACCGAAGGCGGTCAAAATCTCGTCCGATGCCAAGGAGATGCTTCGCTTCGATCTGGATAACGAGCGGACGACGATCGCAGCGTACCGCGAACGCATCATGCAAGCCGAGGCCATGGGCGAGTTTGCCCTCAGCGAAGTCTTGCGCGAAATCATCATGCAGGAGCAGGAACACTTGATCGATCTTGCCGACGCGCTCGGAATCGACATGCCGAAAGTGTAGATCGCGATCATCGCCGATCGGAGAACAGAATCTCGAATTTTCATGCCATTCGTTTCCGGAGGACGATCAGGAGGGTCGCCATCGATCGGTGTTCGAGGGCGCATTTTGAGTCGGACGTACCTCCTCACAACCGAGGCTCGCCATGGCGCGGGCGTTCCACTACATCCGCACCGCGTGTGGCGGTCGATACGCCACCGACGAATGTAGATGATCGATAACTCCGAAGAAAACCCACTGATGCCGGCGACCAGAGAATGCCCCCGCGCGGCCCGTCGTTTCGGCACTTGTCGCCCCGCCCGATGAGCGACGTGAGTTCCACCTCAGCCCCGCCCGGTGCCCGCGGCGGAGACCCGGGCTTCGTCGCGCATGTGAGCCGGCTCCTGGGGGGAATCGCGGGTTACACCAAGGCCCGTCTGGCTCTGGCAGGCGTCGAGGGAAAAGAGGCTGCCGTCCATTACGCCATCATCCTCGGCCTGGCACTGGCCGCCGGAGTCTTGTCGATCTTCGGGTATTTGTTCGTGGTTATTACGATCGTTTTTGCCATCGCCGCGGCGGCGGGAGGCGGCGAGGCGTGGCTTTGGGTGATGGGTGCCGCCGCGCTACTCCATCTCGTAGTCGCCGCCGGCATCCTCTTTCTGGCCTGGAAGCGGCTCAAGGCACCGATGCTCGAATTCACGCTGGAGGAACTGAGAAAGGACAAAGAATGGCTGAACAATCTGGCAAAAAAGCCCTAGTCGCAGAACTCACCCAGAGCCGCGCACAAATTGCCGGTTGTGTGGTCGGATTGCGAGCGGATCTCGACGTCGGAAAAAAATTCCGAGCCACGGTAAACCGCAACCGCCTGGCCTGGTTTTCGGGTGCGGCGGTATTGGGACTTCTGCTCTCAAAAATTCCCGCGCGTCGATCGAAGGATCAGGGCAGAGCCAGTCCGCTCGTCACGAAAAAGCAGGAGTCCGCCGGAAAAGCGGCGCTGCTGGTGGCGGGTTTGAAATTCGCCCTCGATCTGGCCAAACCCAGCCTCATCAAGTGGGCGCGCAATCGTCTCGCTGATCGTGTCCGCGGAAGGCGCGATTCGTTTCCGCGTTGAAACGAGAGCGCCCTAGTTCGACACCCGTCGGTTCAACAACAGTCCGAGGACAAAGGTCGCCGCCGTCACGACCGCGAGCTGAAACGTCGGCGAGTGACGAAGCTTCTTGCCGGGCTCCGGAATTGCGGGCGCGGGGAAATGACCGTCCGACGCGCTGAACAGTTCTACCGGAGATGACGCGCCTTCACGCGTCGGCGTTACCCGCGTCGCCGCCATCGGTTTCCAGCTCAGTTCAGGCGGTGGTGGCCCTTCGCGAGTTCGTTCGGCGCCGGCCACCGCGACGGCATTGTGAGCCGGGCGAATGACGTGACCCGTCGCCCGGGCATAGACCTGCGTGAACTCCGCTCCGAAAAACAGGATGCACGACGTGTAGTAAACCCAGAGCAGGAGGAGAACGATCGATCCGGCCGCCCCAAAACTCGAGGCTGTGCTTTCCCGGCCCAGATAAATACTCAGCCCGACTTTTCCGATTTCAAACAGGAGCGCAGTGATTGCCGCGCCGATCCACACGTGGCGCCACTCAATTTCGGCATCCGGAAGCACCTTAAAAATAAATGCGAACAAGGTGGTGACCACGCTGAACGAAAGCAGGAAGCCAAAGATCCCGAGCACGACCGGAGGTACTCCGAGCGCGCGGCCGATATAGCCGTTGAAAGCTGCGAGCGCCGTGCTGGCCAGGAGCGAAGTCAGGAGCAGGAATCCGATCACCAACACCATGCCGAAACTCAACAAGCGCTCACGAACAAAGGCTTTGATTCCACCGCCGGGTTTCAAACGCACTTCCCAGATCGTATTCAATGCATCCTTCAACTGCGCGAAAATTCCGGAAGCACCGAGAAATAACGCGGCGAATCCGATCAGGCCTCCAACAATCCCATCCGACGGTTTGGAAGCGCTTTGCACCATCGATTGCACCGCCGCCGCGGACGTGTCGCCGATGTAGATTTTCAATTGATCGTCCAATTGCCCCCTGACCGCCTCGGGCCCCAGGACTGCTCCGGCAATCGTGACGGCGATAATGAGCAACGGGGCGATGGAAAAAATGGAGTAATACGCCAGCGCGGCGCTCAGGCGCAGGGCCTTGTCTTCCAGCCAATCATTGACGGTTGCTTTCAACATCGTCATCGGCCGAGATTCGAGGATCAATCTGTAATTCATGGCAATGGTGGGCGAATCGGCATGGCGTCCCGAATGGTTCGGATTTGCCGGGACGCGCGGACGGGCGCATCGCGACCGCGGGCAATTGAAGGTTTGCTTTGCGTGCAACCGCCTGCTGCGCTGCTACCCCGCCATTTGCATGCCGATCCCGGCTCTCGTTCATCCGAATTTCCGCGGCCAATCCGCGCCGATCCTCGCGCCGACCGTCGTTCGCCATGAGTAGCGTGCCGTCCAATCCTCCGGAGAACTCAAAGTTCGGAACCTTTGGCGGTGTTTTTACACCGAGCACGCTGACCATTCTCGGCGTGATCATGTTCCTGCGGTTCGGCCAGGTTGTAGGCGAAGCAGGCCTCATCCAAGCCATCGCCATCGTTCTGGGAGCCAAATTGATCACGACGCTGACCGGGCTTTCGATCGCCGCCATCGCCACCAACACCCGGGTCGAAGCCGGGGGGGCATATTATCTCATCAGCCGAAGCCTCGGCGTGGAATTCGGGGGTGCCATCGGAGTGGTCTTCTTTCTTGCGCAGGCGGTGTCAGTGGCGATGTACGTTATTGGGTTCACCGAGGCCTTTCTCAATCTGTTTCCGACTTCAGGCCTCTCGCCTCTGGCCGCCGGCACGATCGTTAACGCCGTGGTCTTCGTCTGCGTCTTCATCGGCGCGGGTTGGACCATCAAGGTCCAATTCGGGATCCTGGCCATTCTCGTCGTGTCGCTTATCGCTTTCGCTGCCGGTGCGGTGCCCGATCTTTCGAGCAAAAACTTCCACGCCAATCTGCAGCCCGAGTATTTGGGCAATCACGGATTTTTCACCATGTTCGCCCTCTTTTTCCCAGCCGTGACCGGCATCATGGCGGGGGTAAACATGTCTGGTGATCTGCGCAGCCCGCGCAAATCCATTCCGACCGGGACGCTCGCGGCGATCGGCGTCACGGCGGCGATCTATTTGATGATGGCGTTTCTTTTCGCCGCGAGCCGGCCGCGAGGCGCCTTGCAACTCAACAGCTTCGTGATGCTGGATATCTCGGCGTCCCCGGCGCTGATCAATGCCGGAATCTTCGCCGCCACGCTTTCTTCCGCGCTCGGCAGCATGATGGGTGCGCCCCGAATTCTTCAGGCCCTGGCTCGCGACGATGTGTTTCCCCGTTTGCGTCCCCTCGCCCGCGGTGCCGGGGCGAGTAATGAGCCTCGGCGGGCCACGGTACTAACTTTCTTGATTGCCCAACTCGGCATCTTCCTCGGCGATCTCAATGCCATCGCGCCGATCATCACCATGTTTTTCATGGTCACCTACGGCACCATCAACCTCGCGTGCTTTTATGAATCCTGGACGCGTAATCCGAGTTATCGGCCGTCGTTTCGGCTGAGCCATTGGTCCACCGCCTTGCTCGGAACGATCGGTTGCGTCAGCGTGATGCTGCTCATGGAACCGCTCTGGTCGGTGGCGGCCATTCTCGCGATGGCGGGTTTGCACTGGAAAATTCGACGCATGGAAGTGCAGGCCGCTTGGGGCGATGTCCGCAGCGGCGTCGCTTTCGAGCAGGCTCGCACCGCCCTCCTCCGCCTCGAAGACAAACGCTATCATCCGAAAAACTGGCGCCCGATTATACTCGGGTTGAGCGGCGGCGCGTGGCAGCGCAATCATCTGGCAGAATTTGGCAGCTGGCTGACCGCCGGCCGCGGTGTGATCACGCTCGCGCAAGTGCTGGTCGGCGAAGTCGAGGCGTTGCTCGAGAAGCGGCAGACGGAGGAAGATCGCCTGCGCAAGTATATCGAGACGGAAGAGTTGGATGCCTTCTCCGCCGTGGTCGTGGACAAAGACCTTTTGGAAGGGATCCAGGCGCTGCTGCAATGTTCCGGGATCGGTGGCGTGCGTCCGAATACGGTCCTGTTGGGATGGTCCGAGGACGCGGAGCAGCGGTCCATGTTTTGCCGGATCCTGCGGGTCATCCGCGGCATGCAGCGCAGCCTGCTCATTGTGTATTATCCCAGTCGGGAAAATCGCGTCTTCTCCGCCCCGACCGGTACGATCGACCTTTGGTGGAAAGGGGGGCGCAACGGTTCGTTGATGCTGCTCCTGGCGCATTTGCTCACCCAAAATCAGGCCTGGCGAAATCACAGTGTGCGGCTCTTGCTCACCGTCGCCGACGAACCCGCCGCCGCCCGTGCCACGGAGCAAATCGCCAGGCTGCTCGAAGCCGCCCGCGTGAACGGAAATCCCGTGGTCATTTGTGGCGCTGATCCGCGCGCGGAACTGCGGCGAATCTCACAAGAGTCCGCGCTTGTCATGATGGGATTCGAGCCGCCTTCGGAAGAGGACGAAGCGCGGGTAATGGCGGAAATTCGTGCCTCGATGGAAGGTTTGCACAACGTTCTCCTCGTCTCGAGTGCCGGTGGCCACTCGCTCAGCGCCTAGCGGAAAGGATGACGCGGATTTGTCCGCGAGTTCATCGCCACGCCACCAGAAAAACATTGCCGAGCCAAATCACGAGCGAGATGGCGATGGCCGACGACATCCGGGCCCGCGGATTGTACGAATGTGACAACGCAAGCCAGGAGCCACTGAGGCCGGCCAGAATCGGGGTGCCGATCCAGAATCCGAACGTTCCGAAGATCCAGGAACCGAAGCCGACTGACTGAAGCAATTTTTGGGGCCATTGTCCGATCATGGCGAGCGCCGGAGTAACCCCGACGACCAGCGCGAGGAGTTTCATTCCCGGACGCGCCAGCCACCGTCGCGATTCTTTCATCAATGGCAGATCAAGAAGGATCCCAATCGCCATCGTCGCGAGATACCACACTATCCCGCCGAGGAGCAGGGTTGGAAAACTAGGAAACGATCCCATCGCGCGGTCCGAGATTTGGGGACACCCCCATCATCGGCAATTGCCGGTCACTGTTTGAGCGAGGCCACGTATTCCAAGATGTCCCGCAGGTCGCGGTTGCTGAGCATCTGACCCATGCCCGGCGGCATGCCGCTCGGTGCATTCTCGCGGCTTTTGATATCCGCCTTCTTTACCACCTCGGGTTTCGCATCCGGCACGGGCATCTGCAGGGTTAGCGTTTCCGGCGTCTCGCTCTTGACAATGCCTACTTTGATGTCGCCGTTGGCCAGCGTCATCATGAGGCTTTGGAAACCGTCTGCGATCTGGGCATTGGGATCGACGATGGATTGCAAAATGTAAGACCGATCTTTTTTGGAGGCGATGCCATTGAGATCAGGCCCGGCATCGCCGCCAACGCCCTTCACCTTGTGGCAGCGGGCGCATTGCGCGACGGCGTTTTCCTCGAAAAGTTTCTTTCCTTTTGCCGCATCGCCACCAGCGAGGGCGAAGGAGAACTGGGCGGGGAGGTTGCCCGCGGGCAGGCTGTTTTCATATTCACCCAACTTCGCCTTTACCTCGGCAGAATCACGTTTGCGCGCCGCTTCGAGAACTTCGAGCTTTGCGTCATCGGGAATTTGCCCGGCTTTCAAATCCCCCAGCAAGGCGACTATGGCCGCGTCCGCTCTGGCTCCCTGGATGCCTGCCAGAGAATCGATGATCTGCTTTTTCTCCGGCGTCGCGGCGTTCGGAAAGGCCACGATGAAATCTTTCACCGCTTCGTCGGGGTTCAGTTTTCCCAGGATGCCGATGGCTTCCACCCGCAGCGCCGGGTCTTTGTCTGCCATCGCGAGTTTAACGGCCGCCTCCAACTTCGGATCTTTCAAGGCCGCCATCGCTTTCAACGCTTCGGCCCTGACACTGGCCGGCACATCGTTCTGCGAGAGCATCGCCATCAACGCCGAACCAGCATCCTTGATTCCCAGGGCATTGACCGCCGCGATCGCTGAAGTGGCGACAGCCTTGCTTTTCCCGGCGAGAAGTTTCGGCAGCGCCGCGCTTAAAGCCGCCACGGCCGGTGCCGCAGCCCGCGGGGCCAGCGGACGATAGACGCCAGCCACGCGATCACGGGCCGGAGGCTGACCCCACGCACCGAGGAAATCGACAGCTTCCTGGCGCAGTTTTTCCGGCTGAACATCGTCGGAAGCATACTTGCCCAGTGCCCCCGCCGTCTCGGGGGTCCCGGCGCGATACGCTGCGTTTAGAACTCGAAGCATGAGGTTCGGATCGTCCGTCGGCTCGCTCAGTAGCGCGGCCAGTTCCGGATAGGCTGCGGCAATGCCCGCATCGGAAATGGCCCGCGCCGCTTCGATCACCAGATACGGTTCGGGGTCGTTCAAGAATTGCGCGACCTCCGGTTTCAACAGCCGGCGGTAGGCGATCAAAGCGCCCAGACGCACACTCTTCGATGGATCTTTGGCCGCAGTCGCCAGCGCCTCGCCATTCCCGCAATTGATCAATCCCTGAATGCACGCGTGGCGAATGAATTCGTCCTCATCGGCATTGCTGCGGAGGAGTCCGATCAGCGATTCGGCAACCTCCGGTTTTCCAAGTTTGCCCAGACTTTGGGCGGCAAAAAAACGCACCCGGGCACTCTCATCCGCCAAGGCTTTGGTCAGCGCTTCCTCGGCCGCTGTGTCCGCGGAATCGCCCAGCACTTTGGCCGCCTGCGCGCGAACTTCGGGATCCTTGTCCACCAGCAACGCGACCAGTGGCTGAACGATTTTTAAACCCGAATCGGGAGTCTTGTAAGAAGCCAGCCGCGCGATCTGGCCGATCCCCCAAATCGCGTGCAGACGCCCAAGCTCATTGGTTCCTTTCATCGCCACAGTCAGGAATTGCCGCACCGCATCGTCCTTGGTCGCGAGCGCAAATTGGGCACGCAAGCGGATGCGCTGGTCGGGATACCCGAGCAGCGCCGCCAGCTCGTCGCTGTCTTTTTTCGCCAGTTCTCCACCAATCAAACGCTGCACTTCGGCCACTTGCGCCGCCTGTTGTTTGAGTGCCTCGGCGTTTTCCATGCGGAAGATGCGTCCGCGTCCCGTACCTTCCCAGCCTTCACCCCATTCGCTAAAATAGATCTTCGAGTCCGGTCCGAAATCGACGTCGGTCGCCTGGACATTGTCCACGAAGGCCGCGGGTGATTTCTCGACGGAAAAGTTGGCGCCTTCCTCTTTCACTTTCCACCACGAGATGGCGGAACGCGCGCTCGAACCTTTGAAGCCGCAGACAAAAAAAGCGTCCTCGTATTGGCTCGGCAAGCCCGTGCCGGGATAGTGCGCCACGCCCGATGGCCCGTCCGGGATATTCATGATCGGTGACAGGATATAGGCCGGCGTGTTCGCTTTGCGCGGTTCCCACATATTCTCGGTCAACCACATGTCGTGCTCCTTGCCGAGGGGCGGATGCTGCCAACCCACGCGCCAGCCCGAGTCGCCACCTTCGACGATGTAAACCCAGCGCTCACGATCGCCCATGTCGCAATCATTGTCCCCGGTGAACAGGTTCCCGTGATTGTCGAAGGCGAGTTCCTGCGGATTGCGCAGGCCGTGATAAACCACTTCGAGGTGCGAGCCGTCGGGCTCGCAGCGGAAGACAGCGCCTTCGTCCGAATAGGCCAGCGTCTTGCCCTCTTTCGTTTTTACGTAAGCTCCGCGGTCGCCGAAGGAAAAGTAGAGCCGCCCATCGGGCCCGAGCGCGAGTCCATGCATGTCGTGCCCGGTAAAACTATAGCGAACGCCATAGCCAAAGCTGAGTGACTCGCGGGTCTCCGCCGCGCCGTCTTGGGTGATTCCTGTGAAACGCCACAGGTTCGGCATGTTCGTGCACCAGACCGTGCCGTTGAAGGCCAGCACACCGGAATTGATGCCATCAAGCAGCGTCGACATTCCCGCCGCATATTGCGATGCCTTGTCTGCGCGCCCATCGCCATCGGTGTCCTGCAAGAGACGCACCACCTCGGTTTCGACCTCGAGCTTCTGCCAGTCATCCGGAAAGTTCTTTTTCGTGTAAGCGATGCGATCGTCGGTATTTCGCGAGGCGAGATCGTCTTCGAGCATGAACATGTAATGCCGGATATCGAGCACGCTCGTGCGGTAGCGAAAGGTCTCGGAGACAAAGACTCGGCCCTGCTCGTCGATGGTGAACGCGACCGGATTGCCGAGCATCGGCTCGCTGGCCCACAACGACGTCGTGAATCCGGCCGGGATCTGAAACTTCTTCATGGCCATCATCGGTTCGTCGGACGACTTGGCATAAGCGGGCTCTGGCACGCGCGGTGCCGGTTGGAGTGCATGCGAGGTGGCACCTGCACCTTCAATCTCGGCTGAACGAGCAGCGCGGGGGAGACCGGTCAAGGCCACGGCAACGAACAGAACAGCGACGCGGGAGGGGAGTAAAATGTGGGCGGACATGGAAAGAGCCGCTACCGAAGCAGCTTCGGGAATATCAAACAAGGTCGCGGCGGAAGATTTCTCGGCCGTGATTGAATCCACGAGAATCGCCCCGCACGCGACGAATGGAACGACACTCAAGGAGCGGCGACTTGTAATCGCAGACGTGCCCACCGCGCAGCGCAAACAGTCTCCGCCGGATGGACAACCATCCGGAAGCGAAGTGCGCTCTGCGCGCGTGTGCCTTTGTTCGGCGATTGCAAATCGCCGCTCCTTGGGGCGCCCCTGCGCTTCATTATTCCTCCGCGGGAGTGTCCGGTTTGGCAAAGACCGCGATTAGCGAGCCCAAGAAATTCCCCGGCGCCAGTTTTCTCATCGGCGCGGTTTCCATTTGCGAAAGGTCGCCATCCAAAAACAGAGCGTCTTTGCAGCCGCGCTTCCGAAAGAATCCGGCGAACTCGTAAAGGTTTGGATAGTGCGACTGCCCAAATTCCGTGATCGCAAAGAGTAATTTGCCGTCGGCGAGAACACCGACTCCATTCCGATGCAGCCGCGAAGTTGAGTCCGGCTGAAATGCTTGGTGGATACGCCCGTTTTCAACCAGCAGTGGGCCGGACTGGATGGCCACTCGAGGTGAAGGCGAGGCAGCAACGTAAGCAGCCGTGGACGAAATGTGCGCGCCGGACTTATCGATATAAAGGATGCCATTCGGTTTGAGGAAAAAGTTCCCTTTACCGTCCGCGAGATTGATGGGGTGCACTTCTTTTCCATCGGTGATCAATAACCCGCTGGGGATCCCGCCCGGCTCGAAAATCCCTCCGTTGGTCAGCATTTTGATCTCATAAGATTTCGAGGTCAGGAAGTGTTGCAGCTGGCTCAACTGTCCGAAACGTCGTCCAGCCGGATCGAGCCAGAAAATATGAACCTCCGCCGGATCAGCCGTGAAGGTGCGATAGCGCGCTTCCTCGGCAACGATACTCGACAGCAGAGCTCCGAAAGCGAGAACCGTTGCGGCAATACACTTCATCGCCGGACCGTATCCCTGACGAAGTGACTCGCCTACAGATTCTTCGCGAGGCAGTTGCGCTCCCGCCGCCCATTGACACCAAGCCGTTCCCCGCATAAACCGGCTGCGTTTTGGCGACCCTAATCCATCGAGCTGGCCGGCTCTTGCTCATTCTTGCGCTGCTCGTCAGCGCCGGTGGGCACTGGGTCGTGCTGCAATCGGTGGCTTGGACGAGCATGCTCGTCGAACGTTCGCGCGAGGTGGCCTTCATCGAGGCGGTGAAGGTTACTTTCGACGGCAGCCATCCGTGCGGGCTATGCCAAAAAATCGAAGCCGGCCGCGAACAGGAAAAGCAGCACGACCGAACTCCTGCTGTCGCAAAGCTCGAGCTCTTCTACGAGCCCCCGCTGGCCTCGCTTTTTCCTCCGAACGGCGCGCAAGATTTCACGAGTGAGTCCGATTTAGCGTCACCGCGAAATCAGGCCCCACGGGTTCCGCCGCCGCGAGGCTGCTGATTCCCTCCCGCACCCTGTTTCTCCGGCTTGAGCCGCGCCTCTCGCACGTGCCGAGCCCATATTCACCCGGATGCGCCGCGCCGTCGCGCGGCCCTCCATTCCTTCTCCCACGTCCTTTGAAAATCAATTCATTCTGCCTTCTTACCCTCTTATCAATCAGCCTTACTACAGCCCGCACGGCCGCCTGCGACCTTTGCGGCTGCGCCATTCCCAATCACCCGTGGGATCCCCGGGCCGGCGTCTTCTTCGGAGCCGCCGAACAATTCACCAGCTTCGACACCATCCAGGTCGATGGCCATGAAATCGACAATCCAGCCGACCAATTCATGGACAGCTCGATCACGCAACTTTACCTCGGCTACAATTTCCGGCCGTCATTCGGCCTCCAGTTGAACGTGCCGCTCATCTATCGATCCTTCCGGCGCACCACCGATACCGGGATCCAGAACGGAAACGTCTCCGGGCTCGGCGACATCTCGCTGCTCGCCCACTACGTTCCGATCATTCGCCAAAGCACAGACTTTACTTTCCAGGCGAGGGTCCGAGGCGGGATTAAGCTGCCGACAGGCGATAGCGACCTCATCGGAGAGGAAGCCGAGGAGGGGCATAGCCACGATGCAGGAGAACCTGACCACGATGGCGGCCATGAAGATGAGCATGACCACGAGAGCGCCCTTCCCGAGAGTGCCGTTCACGGTCACGATCTTACGCTCGGCAGTGGCTCGGTCGATGGCATCATCGGCGGCAGTTTCTACTTACGATACAAGCGCGTGTTTCTGACCGGTGACGTGCAATATGCGATCCGCAGCGAAGGCTCCTTCGATTACCGCTTCGCCAACGACTTCAGCTTCAGTGCCGGTCCCGGCGTTTACCTGCTCGATGAGCCCAATTACACCCTGGCGATTCATGGCATCGTTTCAGGTGAAACCAAGGGAAAGGACGATTTCCGCGGCGTGGCGGCAGACGACACCGCCTCGACAAATATCTTTCTTGGGCCGCGGATCGCCGTCACCTGGCGCAACCGTTTCAGCGCTGAGGTCGAGCTCGACGTGCCGGTCTCACGGGATAATTCCGCGTTGCAAATCGTTCCCGATTACCGGGTGCGCGCCGCGGTGAGCTGGGCGTTCTGAACCACCAACATTCAATCGCCCGGCGGCGCGCGCAGCCTGCGACGCCCTCGTGAATATTCTCGGACGCCCGCCGACCGTGGCGAATGACGCGACTTGTTAACGTCTCAGAAATCTGAATCCATGTTTTTGAGGCAACCTCGTCGTCGGTGCCGCGGCCGGAGTTTTCAAGTTCGTCAATTCAAGCGAAACTTGATCAGAATGGTTAAATGGACCGAAACTCCGCCTTCCCCTCACTCACTTCCCAATGAAAAAACTGCTCTACCTTCTCCTCGCTCCCCTGCCGCTGCTCGCGCAATCAGCGCCCCAAAAAACCGCTCTGCAGGCTCGCGAACAACGCGCTGACCTTCTCCTCGACGAAATCAAGGCGCTGGATAAACGCATCGAGGATCGCCTGGATCAGATCATCGGCGGACTGGCGAACATCGCTGACAGCAAGGATTCAAAAACCAAAGTCGCCCGGCTTAAGGCGAATACCATCGAGGCCCTGCGGAAAAATATCGGATACTATCAGCGCAAGCGAGCCGACATCCAGGAGCAGCTGCGGCGACCGACGCTCAATTTGACGCCCGAACAAAAACAGAAGCTGCTGGCAGCCCTCGATTCGCGCATTGAAAAGCGGGTGCAGCAAATTCTCGCTCTCGAGAAATCGCTTCCTTCGCACAAGGACTACGATCGCTACACCAAGACCGGGGACGGCTGGTGGGGCTCGGAATTCGAACGCAATTCAGACTTTGAACAAAACCGGCGCGTGACCACGCATACAAATCAGATGCGCGACAAAGTGCTGACCGGTTTGGACCAAAGTATTGCCCGGCTGGAAAAGCAGCAAAGCACCCTCAAGGCGGCGCCGCCGAGCGATCTGATCGCCGCGGAACTGGCTCGCAACGAGACCCTGCTGACAGAGCGGCGCAAACAGCGCGCAGATGTACTGACCGAACGGGCCGAGGCTTCTCGCGAGGTCAGCCAAAAGGAGGCGATGGATCTCGATTCCGCCCTGCGCCGTGCAACCGAAGAGTTGCGGCGCGATTTCACGACGCTCTTTGCCCGCTACAACGCCTACCTCCCCGCGCTCGCGGCCGTGAATGCCGCCCAGGCGCAGAGCAAGCCGCCAATCAAATAGGCAAGCGCAACGGCAACGGGACAATTCGAGAAGCGGCACCACGCGGTGAGCGTTTTTAAAGATGTGCTGGCGCGGGAAACCTCGAGGCCAGACGGCCGCACGTTCGCGATCATTCGGTGATCACCAATTCTGGTCTTGCAGCCATCCGAACGGATATCCATATCCGTATTCAGCCTCCACCATGCGGGAACAACTCGATGCCCCGAGCAGTGCTTTCCATTACAGAAGAAGGCGATCCTCGGTCAGAGTTGGTCGTTACTTCGAATCTTAGTTCGCACCAAAACCCTCAAGCCATCGCCGAAGTCCGCCGGATCCTTATCCAACAAGGAGAGAGCGTCGGAAGCAACTGACGCTCAGTCACAATTTCCATATCACCCAAAACCCTAATCCCAATGAAACAAACCTCATTCGTCCACGCGACACTCGCCCTGATGGTCCTGGCTGGAACCGCTCTGGCCCAGGACAAAGAACCCACTGAAGCGGAGAAAGCCGCCAACTCCCAAAACGATGCCTATGTGGCCGCCTTCAACAAAGGAGACGCCAAGGCGCTGGCCGGCATGTATGCGGAAGATGCAGAATACACTTCGGACGCCGGCGCGGTCGCTTCCGGTCGCGAAGAGATCGTCGAGAATCTCAAATCATTTTTCAGCAAAAACAAGGGCGCCACGCTCGCCGCGCGCGTCGAATCGGCGCGCTTCCTCACCCCGGACGTGCTGGTCGAAAAAGGTCTCGCGACGATCGGCGATGAAACCACGCGTTACGTTTGCAGCTACGTCAAGAAAGACGGGAAATGGCTCATCTCGGAACTCGATGAAACGACTCTGCCGCCGGTTGATGCCGCGGCGTCCGCACTCGAAGACCTGAGCTGGATGGTGGGTTCATGGACGGATACCGGAACCGGGGTCAAGGTTTCCACGTCCGTCGATTGGACCAAGAATCAGCACTTCCTTCGTCGTTCCATCTCGGTCACACGCGAAGGAGAAGACGAGCCGATGGAAGCTACCGAAGTCATTGGCTATGATCCGGTCGCGGGCGGCCTTCGTTCCTGGGTCTTTGATTCCGAAGGTGGGTTCGGCGAAGGAAGTTGGAAACGCGACGCCAACAAATGGCTCGTGACCTTCACCGCCACCGCTCCCGACGGCACGCTCTCCTCTGCGCAGCACGTCATCACTTACATCGACGACAAGAAATATACTTGGGAAAGCATGAATCGTGAAAGCGATGGGGAAGTGCTCCCCAACATCGATCCCATCGCTGTGGTCCGCGCCGCGGGTCAGTAAAACCGAATCCGACACGCATTATGAAAACCAGATTGATAACATTCCTGATGGCGCTCTGTGTCCTGGCACTGGAGCCATCCGCTTTCGCGAAAGGAGGCAAAGGGGGAGGGAAAAAAGGAGGAGGTGGCGGCGGTGGCGCCAAGGTGGCGAAAAAGGGAGGCGGTGGCGGAGGAGGAGGGCACAAAGTTTCCAAGCCCAAGGGCGGCAGTGGTTCGTTTCGTCCGTCCGGGGGTGGTGGCGGCGGCGGGGCCAATAAATCATCCAAAAAGCCGTCTGGGGGTGGCGGATTTGGAGGTGGCTCCAATATGCCGGCCAAAACGAAGCCAGCCAATCGTCCCGACGCCAAGCCGCAGCGACCGTCTGGCGGGGCGGCGCAATTGCCCAGCAATGGCGGGAAAAACAAACCCGATAAAAAACCGGACTTCCAGCGTCCGGAGGCCAAGCCGGGAAACCAGCTCTCTGGAAACAAGCCGCAGACCAAACCGGGCAAACTTCCCGACAAGCCGGGAGGGGGCAAAGGGGACGACTTCCTGGGCATGCGGCCAGACAAAGACCGTCCAGGTGGCGGCAAGGACCGTCCGACGACATTGCCGGGCAAAGTTCCGGGTGACGGCAACCGGCCCGATCGGCCGACAACGTTGCCGGGTAAGGTTCCGGGTGACGGCAATCGACCGAATCGTCCCGGAGGCGGCGACAACCCGAATCGACCGGACTTCGGGAACCGGCCCGGTGACGGAAACAGGCCGAATCGACCGGGAAATGGCAACCGACCCGGGAATGGAAATCGCCCCGACTGGGCGGACCGCCCCGGAGATCGTCCGAATATCGACAAACGTCCCGGCCGACCGAATCGTCCTGAACGCCCAAATCGCCCGGACAAATGGCAAAACGTTCAAAATAACAACAAGAACCAATGGAACAAGTGGAAGCAGAACAACAGCAACCACATCAACAACATCAACGTCAACCGGACGACGAAGTATAAAAACGTCAATAAGCACTATAACCAGCCCGGATGGGCCGCCAATTACGGCTCGAACGATTACCGGGAATGGCGCAATGACGTTTGGGACTATCGCCGCGATCGCGCCGACGAAATTTGGGACCGACGGCAGGATCGTTGGGACGATGTGTTCGACGACCACTGGTGGGGCTCTGCTTGGTGGCGCCCGGGTCCCGCGGTCGGAATTAGTGTGAACACTTCGCCGTGGTGGTGGTGGCAGCCCGTCGCCTATGCCGGTGCGACCGCCTTCTTCGGCAATACCATCGCACAGCAACCCGTGGTTTATGACCCGGGGACTACGGTAATCTACGAGGGTGATACCTACTACGTGGACGGCAAACCCGCTGGCTCCGCCGAGGCCGCTCGTCAGGCCGCGATTCAACTTGCGACACCTCCACTGGAAGAAATTCCGGTGCCGGAACCCGCTCCCGAGGGACAACCGCAGGAATGGTTGCCTCTCGGCGTTTGGGCGCTGACGCAGGTCGAGCAAGGCGACGCCACCATGTTCATGCAATTCAGCGTGGATAAAGATGGCATTCTGGCCGGGGCCTACAAGAACGCCCTGACCGGCGATGAGGAACCCATCATCGGCCAGCTCGACAAGAAAACCCAGCGGCTCGCCTGGCATGTAGGCGATGCGACACAGACGGTTTACGAGACGGGTTTCAGCAGCCTCGAAAACGACGTCGCCAGCGTCTTCGTGCACTTTGGCGACAAGGACACCCAGACCTGGCTGCTGGTGCGGTTGCCGTCTCCGGAGATTCCGCCTGGTCCGGTCAAAATACCCGAAGTTAAGTAGCTTGGGCTCACTGCTGGTGCCGATCCACCGGCGCCTCAAATGGTGGATCGGTGCTGGCTGGGTCTCCTTGCCGGTACCCTGCCGTCCTTTGGGCGAAGGGTTGCACTCTTATCGGCGTCCGAGCCGCCGACGCTACGACACCTTCGCCTGACGCCAGGTGTAGTCAAAGACCACGTCGAATTCCGCCCGTTGGAGTTTCGCCAATTCGTCGCTGAGCTCCACGGCCCCAAACCGCGCTTGCTCGCATTGACCCGTGAACAGATACGGATCCCAGCTCAATTGCCGCGCCACCACGTCGGACAACGGCGCAGCTTTCCCGTGCAGCGCACCGAAAAACGGCATTTGCCCAGCCCGGCGAAACCAGTAACGGGCATTGTCGAAATCGCCTTCGCGGCGATGCATCATTCCGTGCCAATAGGCAGCGAGATCGCCGGGAGCATCCTGAAAAAAAGCGTGGCAGCCGTCGAGATCGTCGAGCGCGTAATTCACCCCTCCACGCACCAGGGCGAAAAGTTCGGGATCGCCGATGGATTTTCCACCCGCCAATTCCGTGTCGTCCGCCTCGCGGATGCGTCGCCAAAGGTCGCGATTCGAGATGTCCGCCGGTTGCAGTTTATCCAGCAGCGGATCCATGAGCAGGACACGCTCGATGAGATCAGAGTAGGTCTCCATGGTTTCAGCCAGCCTGCGGGCACCCGACTGCGGAGCCAAGAGTTTTTCTGGCGGTTAAACCCCGACGGACAAACCCGCCCACAACGAAAAACCCGTGCCACGGCAAACCACTCGCACGGCCTCACATCCAATGACGGGGATCGGGGTGGACAGCGGCGCTCTGGGGTCCGTGCCCTCTCCGGATTCGCCGCGCCCGCCGCGGTTCCCATTCTCGAACGTCGATCGGTGATCGACATCTAACAAAGGTAGACCGCGGCGGGCGCGGCGAACGCGGTGATCCTGCAAAATCGGTAAGGCGTTTCTTCGACCTGTTCAGTTGCAGTCATTCCGATCGTCCGACCATTGGCGCGATCAGCAAGTAGATTGGCGTGTTCGGCGAGTGACAGCTTTCTCATGTGGCTTACTCTGAATCGAAAGCGCGGGTCAGAATCCAAACATGTCCGCCACACTTTCAGCTCGATAACGAGAACAGCACAATTACATGAATCAAACAATCGCCCTCGCCCTCTCCGTCGCCGTTCTCGCGCCAAACCCGCTATGGGGACAGTTTGATTGGCCGCAGTGGCAAGGGCCGGACCGCACCGCCGTTTCCCCAGAGACCGGCTTGCTTCAGGAGTGGCCGAAAGAAGGCCCGTCTCTCGCCTGGAAGATCTCCGGCCTTGGCGGCGGCGACAGCACTCCGTCCGTTGCAAATGGGCGCATTTATGGGATGAGCCATCGCGGTGGCGACGAGGTCGTCTGGGCTCTTTCGGAGAAGGACGGCCAGGAAATCTGGGCCGTGCGAATCGCACCGGCCTTCACCACAAGTTGGCCGCAATCGAAAGAGGGTCCGAGTGCCACTCCGACCGTGGATGGGGACCGGCTTTACGTCATGGGTCTGGCGGGGAATTTGGTTTGCCTGCAAGCGACTGACGGCAAGGTGATTTGGGAACGAAATCTGATGAAGGACTTCGGCGGGAGAATGCCGATGTGGAGTTTTCGGGAATCCCCCCTCATTGACGGCGACAAAGTGATCTGCACAGCCGGTGGAGAGAAGACGACCATGGTCGCGCTGAACAAGCACAGCGGCGAGACAATCTGGGAAGCCTTTGTGCCGGACCCCGCAGGTTCTGGCACGGCGCAGAACCGTGGCTTTGGCAGGCGCGGCCCCAGCGCGATGCAGAATGATCCCGTTCTCTCCGCTCTCGACAAAGACCGGAACCAGGAGATTTCAACGGACGAAATCGCAGCTGCGCCGACGGTGCTCAGCGGTTTGGACAAGAATAAGGACGGGAAGATTTCCGAGGATGAGGTGAGTCCCCAAAGGGAAGGTGGCGGCAACAAGACAGACCGGCCCCGTCGCCGAAGGGGGCCCAGCATCATGCAGATGACGAAAGCCAACTCCGCGCTGGATGCCGACGGCAGCGACACGATTGACGAAGCCGAGATCAAGAACGCTGCCGTGGCGCTGCAAAAACTGGATACAGATGGCGACGGCAAATTGACGGAAGGCGAAGCAGGAATGAAGAGCATGGCCCCGCCCGACACCGGCGCTGCGTATTCGTCGGCTATCGCCATCGATTTTGGCGGCCAGCGCCAATACGTGCAGTTCCTGGCCAAGACCGTTGCCGGAGTGGCTGCTGGGGATGGCAAGTTGCTTTGGCGCTACGATCGGCCCGCCAATGGGATGAGGATCAATATCTCCACGCCGATCTATCACGACGGCCAGGTGTTTGCTGCTTCGGCCTATGGCGCGGGAGGCGGATTGGTTCGGCTAATCAAGAAAGAAAGCGGTGAGTTCGACGCGGAGGAGGTTTGGTTCTCGAAGTCCATGGAAAACCATCACGGCGGCGTGATCCTGCACGACGGTGCGTTATTCGGCGCCAATGGCGGCAATGGCGGCGGCTATCCGGCCTGCCTCGACTTCAAGACGGGTGAGGTCCTGTGGAACGAGGCGGACCGCGACAAACGCCGCGTCACCAAAGGTTCCGTCGCGTTCGCCGATAACCGGATTTACTATCGCACGGAAGAAGGGCCGATCGTTTTGATTGAACCCAGTCGCAAGGAGTACCTGGAGCGCGGCCGATTCGATCAGCCCGATCGCACGGACAAACCGGCTTGGGCGCATCCAGTCATCGCGAACGGCAAGCTCTACATTCGGGATCAAGACACGCTGTATTGTTACAACGTCAAAGCGAAGTAAGAACCCATGGTTTATAAATCACTCACGATTGCGGTTGCATTGCTGTCCTTGGTTTTGAGTCAGCTTACGTCGGCAGCGCTTTCCTTCGCGAAACGTTCGGGGAAAAAGATGGAGCCTTGTTTAAGCCCGTGACTCCAAATCTCTTCTCGGACCTCGGTGACGACTGGACGAGTTACAATCAAACTTACGACCCAAAAGGCGAGCTCACTGAGGAGCAAAAACAGCGTGTGATCGAGTTTAGCAAATTTGCCACCACGGCGTCTGAAAGCGACTTTTCCGCGAAACTCGGCGACTATATTGATATCGAAAACTTCGCCCGCTACATGGCGATCACCACTTGGTTGACTGACCTGGATGGCATTCTCGGCCCCGGCCAAAACTATTACGTCTATCTGCATCCAAAGACGCAGAAGTTTCTCTTCATCCCCTGGGATCAAGACCAAGCCTTCGGCCAGTTTCCGCGCGGAACGGAGGAGCAGCGCGAAAACCTCAGTATTCGCAAGCCGTGGACTGGCGAAAACCGCTTTTTGGAGCGGGTCTATGAATGCGAATCATTCAAAACCGCCTGCGCGGCGCACTTGTCGGACCTGAACGAAAATCTTTTTGAACCGGAGCGGATCCATCGGATTGTCGATGAGCTGGCTGCTGTTCTCCGCACCCCGATCCAGGAGGAATCGCCGGAACGGCTTTCTGAGTTCGACAAGGCGGTGGCCGGGCAAAACGTAACGATCGCGATGGGACCTGGCTTCAACGGTGGCGTGGCCGTGAAACCGATCAAGCCCTTCGCTACCGCACGCGCCAGATCAGTCGCCGATCAAATTGATGGCAAATCCGAGGGGAAAACTATCAGTCCTGGCTTCGGAGGACGCTAACTTCGCGCGTCATACGGATGACTGATCGCTTTCGAATCACCAGAGCCTGGGCGCAGCGGTTCGCCGAGGAGAAGATAGACGTGCTGACATTGCTTCGACGCGCGGGATTACCCGCCCATCTTTTCCAACCCGAGCGGACATACGTCACGACGGCGGAAATCTTCGCGCTGTGGCGGAGCGTTGCCGAAATGAGTCCAGATCCCGGTTTGGGGCTAAAGTTGGGCACCGAATTGCGATTCGAACGCAGTCATCCGGTGGCAATCGCCGGTGTTTGCAGCCGCTCATTCGGTGATGCCTTGCAACGACTCGCTCGTTACAAACAACTGACGTGCCCGGAGGAGATTCGGGTCAACCGAAAGCCGCAGGAAACATCGGTGGAATTCTTCTTCATCGAAGCCAGGGAAACTCAGCCCGACATCATGGTCGATGTAGGGCTGTCCTGGATTTTGAATGTGGGTCGGCGCGGCACCGATGGCGAGATCACCCCACTCCGATTGGAACTGACCCGGCGGGCCAGGCATCGCGCAATGCTCGAAAGCCATTTTGGCTGTCCTGTGCGGTTCAAGGCGGACCGCAATGCGCTGGTGTTTCGCAGCAGTGATCTCGACCGCCCGTTTGTGACTTACAACGAGGAACTGGTGACGGTAATTGGAACGCAGTTGGAGTCCGAACTTAGCGCACGGAACGCGAGCGTGAATGTAGGCCAACAGGTTAAGGACGCCCTCAGGCGGTCATTGGCCGGGAAGCGACCGACGCTGCGAGATGTCGCTCAAGAGCTCGGCCTGGGGACACGCACGCTTCAGCGTCGCCTGACGGACGCAGGCATCACCTTTCAACAGCTCGTTGAAGACACCCGCCGTGAACTGGCCCGGCATTATCTGAAACAGCGCACGGTCGAACTAAATGAAGCCGCCTTCTTGCTCGGCTTTGCCGACGCCAACTCGTTCTTCCGCGCCTTTCATGTCTGGGAAGGGACTTCACCCGGGGAATGGCGGACTCGCATTCGAAAGTAATGGCACCGTTGGCCACGCGGGATGCGGCAACGAATTTGGCACGAACGTTTCCGGGGTCATTTGTGAACAAAGCGTCGTGAATCCGAGGTCAGCAAGGGATTCGGCTTGGGGGGCGACTCACAACGGCAACCGCGTTTCCAGATACCCGCCGTAAGAATTCCGCCTCTGTGGCAAGGGCGATGCTCAGAGAAGCGGTCTCCATGAAGATCAAAGCCGTTTGTTCAGTTCTTGCTCCCGTGCTCGCGGTGGGTGCGCCGTTCATGTGGCCAGCGCTCTCCGATATGCGGCATGCCATGATGAAGCCGTCCCATCCGATGGGCGCCATGGCGTTGCTGACCCTGCCGTCCCTGAAGAGCCCATCGAGTCCGGACGCGAAGCCACTCTTGAATCCGGATGGCACACCGGCCCCCAGCTTCACTGTGCCGGCACCCTCCGGTCTGGCCGGTGCTGGACCTGATGGCCACGGAGATTTGGTCGAGTTGCAAACCGGCGCCGAGATGGGAATCATTAAGGCCGAATTCATCGCCAATGGGCGGGATACGGTGAAAGCGCGCTTCTTCAATGGGGGCCAGAAGTCTTTGACGGTTCAGGTCGATGCCGGGCAGATGCTCGATGCGGGATTGAATACCGTGGCAATTTCCCGGGGCACGGCGCTCCAGATGGAGCCGGGCCAAACTTGCGATCTGACGCTGCCCACCGTGCCGACACGCACGGGCAACAAAACCACCGAACAGAATTACAAGCTCAGCCACGGCCGGATGCCGCAGCTCGAAAAGCTTTTCACCTACCTGACCGCGCATCCGGAAATCTCCAATGAGGCCATCCAGACGGCGGTTCTGGCCCTGACCGAGAATCTGCCCTTGAGCGCCGTATGCAAGTTCACCCCCGTGGCCGGGGAATTGAAGAGCCGCTTTGATACCGATGCTTTTCGTGTGGAAACCGGGGAAATCATTTCCGCGCTCGGCGTCCTGCGCGAGGTCGGAATTCCGGACAGTTCGATTGCGCTGACCGTCGATCCGCAGCTCCGAATCGAAGCCATGATCGAGCCCCTTTGTCGCGCGGCCGCGATGAAGTATTACGGCATCGGCGCCAGCAACGAATGGGCTTTCTGGCAGGATCAACTTCTCCATGGCGATCCCCGGACCCGCCACTACGCGCTTTACGGCATCGCCCGTTTCTATCCGGACGTGGCGATGCAAATGCTGCCCAAATGGGCGCGCGAACCGAAGACCAGTCCCGTGTTCCGGTTGGCCGCCGTGCAGGCGCTGGCGGACACCCAGCGTCCCGAGGCTCTGCCGGTCCTCCGTCGTCTCGCGGACGAACTGGGTCTCGAGACCCAACTCGGCCGCACCGCCGCGGAATCCGCGCAATATCTTGATGATTATCTGGCCAACGTGAACACACGGCAGGCGTCCGTGAGCTTTCGTTCGGTTGCGCGCGTCACCGAATTGTAGGGTCCCATTCCCTCATGGCCGGGAGTCGCGACGCTTGGTTCGGCGCGGCTCCCGGCTCCTTTGTTTCCGGCGGAATTCCTGCGCTCTGACCCGTCTCCGCCCTCCGGTTTCCGCTCTCCGGTCTGGCAAAACTTCCGTTTTACAAGGCTCAGCCCACCCCCCATATTCCGCGCCCTCATGTCGATCCTGATCAATATTCTGCTGGTGATTAACGTCTTCGTATCACTGCTGATCATTCTGCTGGTGCTCATGCAACGCCCGAAAAACGAAGGCCTCGGTGCGGCGTTCGGTGGCGGCATGACCGACAATCTTTTCGGAGCCCAGACGACCAATGTCTTGCAAACGGTCACGCGCTGGCTCGGCGCCATCTTCTTCATCCTGACCCTGACCCTGTCGTTCTGTTACGTGCGCCAGACGACGGCGAAGAGCAACGCGCAGAAAATCCTTTCCGCCGCCTCCGCAACTCCGGCTCCGACAGAAGAATCCGTTCCTCCGACCACGCCGCCTCCGGGGCAACCGGCGGATGCATCGGATACGTCGAAAGCAGGATTGCCAAAGGTCCCGCCAGCCGGAACGCCACCGGTGGAATCCAAGGCACCCTCGGATATCCCGGCTCCGGCCAGCGATCAGCCCGCTGCCCAGCCCGACGGGGCTCAAGCGGACCCCGCACCCGCACCGGCGGCTGGGGAAAATGCGCCCGCTGGTCCGGGTGACGCCACTCCGGAATCGAAACCAGCTCCGGATTCGGCCCCGAAGGAAGATCCTGCGCCGCAGCAGTAACCTGCTCGGCTGGTTCTAATCCCCGATCAATTTCCCAGCGGCGAAGACCTTGGACGCCCGCCGCGCTTTGTGCACAGTCGCGGACATGTGTCCCGCTTTCCGTTCGATTCGTTTATGAGCCGTGCGTCGTCGCTCCGATTCGGCAGCGCCTTGGCGGCCACTCTGCTTTTCGCCTCGTGCGGCAGTCGGCCTGACCGCGCCGATCTGGTCATGATCAACGGGGCCGAGCCCGAACTCCTCGACCCGGCGATGTGCACCGCCCAAGCCACGGGCCGCGTCATGTATGCGCTTTATGAAGGCCTCACCGCCTACGACGAGGCCGGCACCGCCCAGCCGGGCGTCGCGGATCGTTGGGAGATTTCACCCGATGGCCTGACCTACACCTTTCATCTCCGTCCCGAAGCCACGTGGAGCAACGGCGACCCGGTCACCGCGCACGATTTTGCCTACTCCTGGCAGCGAACGCTCACGCCGGAAACGGCGGCGGAATACAGTTACCAGCTCCACTACATTCGTGGCGCGCGCGATTTCAATGCCGGCAAAACCAGGGACTTCTCGACGGTCGGCATCCGCGTCATCGACGACCATACCCTCGAAGTCACGCTCGAGAATCCGACACCCTTCTTCCTCGATCTGTGCGCCTTTGCCACGCTGCTCCCGGTCCACCGCGCCACAGTCGAAGCACATTCCGACTGGTCCTCCAACCCCGCACACTTCATGGGCAATGGCGCCTTCACGCTCCAGGACTGGCGCCTGTTCGACCGCGTGCGCGTGCAGAAGAATCCCCGCTACTGGAACAAGGACGCCGTCAAACTCGAGAGCATCGACATCCTCTCCGCCTCCCGGCCCAACACCGCTTTCAATTTTTACGCCACCGGCATCGCCGATCTCATGGTGGACAAAAGCCTGACGCCCACGGCGCTCATTCAGGAGCTCCGCAAACGCCCGGACTTCCACGCCGCACCGTTCCTCGGCATCTATTTTTTCCGCTTCAACGTCCTCCGCAAACCCTTTGATGACGTTCGCGTGCGCAAGGCCTTTTGCCTGGTGGTCGATAAGAAACTGCTCACCGACAAGATCACGCGCGCCGGCGAGGAACCAGCCACCAGCTTTACTCCACCCGGGGCCGGCGGCGGCTACGTTCCTCCGCCGAGCTACGACCGCGATCTTGAACAAGCGAAGCAATTGATGGCGGATGCCGGCTTCCCCAATGGCGAGGGATTTCCGCGCTTCAGTTATCTGTACCGGGCCGACTCCGATCTCGACCAGGATATCGCCGTCGAGCTGCAAAGCACCTTTTTCAAGGTCCTGGGTGTGCGCATGGAACTCGTGCGGCAGGAATGGACGGTCTATCTGCAATCGCAAAGCAAAATTGATTTCGATCTGTCCCGCTCGACCTGGGTCGGCGATTACAATGATCCGAACACGTTCCTCGACATGTTTGTCACCGATGGCGGCAACAACCGCACCGGCTGGAGCAATCCCCGCTACGACGCGTTGATCGCCGCCGCCGCCAAGGAGGTCGATAAGCAAAAACGATTCGACATTTTCGGCGAAGCCGAACGCATCCTCGTCACGGAGGATATGCCGATCTGCCCGCTCTATTACTATGTCGGCATTCAGTTTTACGACGGCGACAAACTCGGCGGCATCCAATCCAACCTGCTCGACGAGCATCCGCTCAAAGCCGTCTATTGGAAGAATCGCTGATGGACCGCGTGGTCTTCGCGTTTTACCGCGCTCTCGCGGCGGTGGTCCGCTCCCTCCCGCTCGCGGCGGGATTTCGTCTCGGCGAGACCCTGGGCGCGGTCGCGTGGTTCATCACGGGAAAATATCGGCGCCTGGCTTTGCACAATCTTGCCATCGCCTTTGGGCGCGAAAAATCAGCGCGTGAACTGGCCGCCATTGGCCGCGCGCATTTCCGCATGCTCGGCGGAAACCTTTTCGCGAGTCTGAAACTACCGACCCTCTCGCGGGCAGAGCTGGAAGCCGTCATCACCGTTGACGGCCTCAATCACATGGACGCGCAGCTCGTGAAAAAGGGCGGCTTCGTCTTCGTCATTAGTCATCTCGGCAATTGGGAACTCTTCGCGCAACTCACCCCTTTTCTTTTCCAATGCCAAGTCGGAACGATCTATCAGGCGCTCGGAAATCCGCTCATCGACGCCGATGTCCGTCGCGATCGCTCGCGTCTTGGACTCGCGCTCTTTGAACGAAAAGAGGGCTTTAGCAAAGCAGCGGCGTTTCTCCGCAGCGGCGGCGCCGTCGGGGTGCTCATCGATCAGCATGCCGGTGATGCCGGATTGTGGTGCCCCTTTTTTGGCCGACTGGCGTCAACCACAACGCTGGCCGCGACACTCGCCCAGCGATCCGGCGCCGTCCTCATCGCCGCCGCCGTGCACACCGATGGGCCCGGGCGCTGGCGCGTCCTCCTCCAGCCAGAGGCCCTCCCCAAACAGGACGGCATCGATGTCGTCACGGCCCGGCTCAACCAAATCCTCGAGGAGCAAATTCGGATGCAACCCGAGGATTGGTTTTGGGTGCACGATCGCTGGAAACTGCCGCGACCGAAATTCCTGCTCGCCACCTACAAGCGCGGCGTGGCCTACCCGCCTGGTTTCGAGCCAAATGCTCTCCAACCCCTTCGCCTTCTCATCCGCGCGAGCAATTGGCTCGGTGATGCCGTGATGAGCGTTCCCGCCGTCCGCGCCATTAAACAAGGACGCCCCGACGCACACGTCACCATCCTCACCCCCGCCAAACTCGCCGACTTCTGGCAAGCGATCCCCGCAGTGGATGCCGTCATAACAATCGAACCTCGCGACACGGTCTTCGGCGTCGCGAAAAGACTGCGGTCATCGCGAGCGAACGCGCGAAGCGCCGAAGTCGAGCGACCCGGCTCCATTGATGTTGACCGTCGATCAACCAAAGCCGCCGAATTCGACGCCGCCATCATCTTCCCCAACTCCCTGCGCACTGCCTTGGAAGTCTGGCTCGCCGGCATCCCGCGCCGAGTCGGCTATCCCGGCCACCGCCGTTCATGGTTGCTGAATCAAATTTACCGGGAGAAGAAATCGAAAAAACAGCCCCGCAAAGCACCCCCGCATCAGGTCGAGCACTACCTCGCCCTTGCACGCTTCATCGGCGCCCGTTTGGAAGAGCACAGGGTGAATGGTGATCAGACGATCGAGGATGGAGTGACCGCCACCATCCTCCGTTCACCGATCACCATTCACCATCCCCCCCGCTTCGGCCTCTGCCCCGGTGCCGAATACGGTCCCGCCAAGCGCTGGTTGCCCGAACGGTTTGCCGAGACCATGCGCCGCGTGCATGAGCAGACCGGCTGCGAATGGCACCTCTTCGGTGTCGGAAAAGATCGCCCCATCGCCGACGAAATCCTCGCCGCCGTCCCCAACGTCCCGGTCGTCGATCGCATTGGCCAAACCTCCCTCGCTGAACTCATCGCCGAACTGCGCGCCTGCGCCCTCCTCCTCACCAACGACACCGGCACCATGCACCTCGCCGCCAACTTCGGAATCCCCGTCGTCGCCATCTTCGGCTCGACCGAACCCGCCCTCACCGGCCCCCTCGGTTCCGGCCACACCGTCCTCCGTCATCGCGTCCCCTGCAGCCCATGCTTCCTCCGCGAGTGCCCCATCGACTTCCGCTGCATGAAAGCCGTCGAAGTGGACGAAGTCGTCCGTGCCATCATCGATCGCGGTTCACCGTGATCGCTCGCTCTTCCAGCGTCTGGCAGGACAGAACTGGTCACGACACTCCGGCCCTCCTCTTTTCGATGGTGATGCGAATTGAACGTCACCGTGCTTTCGCGGTCAGATGCGATCCCGCATGTCCACACAGGAACTCACCCAGCAAGTCAAAGAAGCCAGCAATTGGATCAAGCCGTTACAGGACGAAATCTCCCGCGTCGTCGTGGGACAGCATTACCTGGTCGATGGGCTGCTCATCGGCCTCCTGACCAATGGCCACGTCCTGCTCGAAGGCGTGCCCGGTCTGGCGAAAACGCTGACCGTCAAAACGCTCGCGAACTGCATCCATACCGGCTTCCAGCGCATCCAATTCACGCCCGATCTGCTTCCCGCAGACCTCATCGGCACGCTGATTTACAATCCGCGCACCGGCGAATTCACTACCAAGCACGGCCCGCTTTTTTCCAATCTCATCCTCGCGGACGAAATCAATCGCGCGCCCGCCAAGGTGCAGAGCGCGCTGCTCGAAGCGATGCAGGAGCGGCAGGTCACCCTCGGCGACACCACTTACTCCCTGCCGGACCCGTTCCTCGTCCTGGCCACGCAAAATCCGCTCGAACAGGAGGGCACTTATCAGCTGCCCGAAGCGCAGCTCGACCGTTTCATGCTCAAGCTCAGGGTCGGCTATCCGAGCAAGGTCGAAGAGCGGAAGATCCTCGATCTCATGGCCACGAGCACTCCGAATCTCGACGTCGCTGCGCGTCGTCGAGCCCGAGGCCATCGTGCAGCGCGCGGCACATCGTGAACACCATCTACATCGACGACCGCGTGAAGGACTACATCGTCGATGTCGTCTTCGCCTCGCGCGATCCGGGCAGCTATGGCCTGCAGCTCGAAGGCATGATCCGTTACGGCGCCAGTCCGCGCGCCACCATCGCGCTGACGCTGACCGCCCGGGCCAAAGCCTTCATGAGCGGCCGCGGCTACGTCACGCCGCAGGATGTCAAGAGCGTCGGCCCCGACGTGCTCCGCCACCGCATCATCGTCAGCTACGAGGCCGAAGCGGAGGAAATGACCAGCGAGCACATGATCGACAAAATCTTCGCGGGACTGCCGGTGCCGTGAGGGAGACTTGTGAATGGTGAACCGTAAACGGAGAATAGAATGAGCAGCGCCGTTCGTTCTTTTCGCGACCTCAAAGTGTACCAAACGGCGCGGGAAGCCGCCGTTCAGATTTGCGAAATGACGAAGACATTTCCCCGCGAGGAGCGTTACGCCCTTGTGGATCAAATTCGGCGAAGTTCCCGTGCCGTGAAAGCAATGGTGGCGGAGGCGTGGGCGCGTCGGCGCTACAAGGCCGTCTTCATCAACAAAATCGACGAAGCCCTCGGCGAAGCGAACGAAACGCAATCGTGGCTCGATGACGCTTCTGATGCCCGCTACATTTCCCAGGAGACATTTGACCACCTCGATCAGCGCTATCAAGCAATCGGTGGCATGCTCAGCCGAATGATCGATCGTGCCGACGACTTCTGCAAAAATGCCCCCAACACGGACTACCGCAGCCACGCCGAATCGCGGCGTCAAACGCCTCCATCCGCAGATCACTAGTCACCGTTCACATGCCTCTCGCCACCAGCGCCAGCGACATTCTCAAAAAAATCCGCCGCATTGAGCTTAAGACTCGCGGCGTCGTCGCGGAAACTTTCTCCGGGCAGTATCGCAGCGTCTTCAAGGGCCGCGGGATGAACTTCGAGGAAGTGCGCGAGTATCAGCCCGGAGACGAAGTGCGTTCCATAGATTGGAACGTGACGGCCCGGCTGGGCGAAGTGCGCGGTGAGGCCTTCATCAAGAAATTCACTGAGGAGCGTGAGCTGACCGTCATGCTGGTGGTGGATGTGAGCGCCTCGGGCGAATTTGGCAGCGTCGAACTCAGCAAACGCGAGCTGGCCGCGGAGGTGGCTTGTTTGCTGGCTTTCAGCGCCATCCGCAACAACGACAAGGTCGGTCTGATTCTCTTTTCTGATCACGTCGAGCATTTCATCCCGCCGAAGAAAGGTCGCGCGCACACCCTGCGGCTCATTCGCGACATTCTTTATTTTGAACCGCGTGGCCGGCGCACGGAACCGGGCGAGGCGCTCGATTACATGAACCGCGTGCTCCATCGACGTTCGGTGGTGTTTCTCATCTCCGATTTTCAGGTGCCGGATTTTTCCAAACAATTGACGGCAGCGGCCCGGCGGCATGATGTCATCGCGATTCCCATCATTGATCCGCGGGAGGAAGAATTGCCGGACGTGGGGTGGCTCACGCTCGAGGACGCGGAGACCGGTGAACAAATCGAGATCAACACCGGGGATCGCGAAGTGCGATATACCTTTCTCGAAAACGTCGATGCCCGGACGGCAAAACGACTCCAGGATTTTCGCCGCAAACGTATCGATACCATTTCACTCCGCACCGACCGCGATTACGTGCCGGCGCTGCGAACCTTTTTCCGCACGCGCGAGCGGCGGCTCATGCTGCGCGCGTAGATGGAGCCGCCGAACCCGACCCAGCCCCAGCCGTTGCCGGAGATCCGCGATATCGCGGGTCCAATCGACGTTTTTCCGTACCCGTTGTGGATGGTGATCGTGGCCAGTATCCTGGCCGCCGTGTTGCTGGGGGTGCTTGTCTGGCTGGTGGTACGGTGGATTCGCCGCCGGCCGGCTGGACCTCCGCCCACGCCGCGCCAGGCGGCGCTGCGGGATCTCGATGCGCTGCGCGGCCAGCTCGATCGGATGCCGCCGCACGGATTCAGCGTCGAGGTCTCCGACGTCCTCCGCACTTTCATCACCGCGCAATATGGCTGGAAAGCAACGCGGCAGACCTCGCCGGAATTCCTGGCTTCGATCTCCGAGACCACGCGCTTCACCGACGATGAAAAGGCGTTGCTGGCGAATTTTCTCGAACACGCGGACCTGATCAAATTCGCGGACATTAATGCCACGACCGATGACAGCGGCGAGCTGCTCCGCAGCGCCATCGCATTTGTACAGGGGGTACGGGCCTAATGTGGGAAACGTTCGCTTTCGCCTATCCCTCGATTCTCCTTTTCCTGCTCGCGCTGCCCTTTCTCGGCATGTTGCAGGGCGCGCGCGGGGCGGCCCCGGCCGTGGTATTTTCATCGCTTATTCCCTTGCGGGAAGTTGGCCGGCAGAAACGGGCCAAGGCCGGTCGTCTGCTCATTTCACTCCTCCTGCTGGCGCTCGCGTTTTTTATCGTGGCGCTGGCCCGTCCGCAGCAGGGCCGAACTTTGAGCCATGTGGAGGCGAGTGGCATCGACATCATGCTCGCGCTCGACGTTTCACGCTCGATGCTGGCCGAGGACTTCACCATCGGAAACGACCGCGCCAACCGCCTGGAAGCTGTCAAACAGGTCACCGAAAAATTCATCGAGGCGCGCCCGAATGATCGCATCGGCATCGTCGCGTTTGCCGGCCGGCCCTATATCGTCAGCCCACTCACCCTCGACCACGATTGGCTCTTGAAAAACCTCGAGCGCGTCCGGATTGGTATGGTCGAAGATGGAACGGCCATCGGCTCCGCCATCGCTTCAACCTCGAATCGCCTCAAGGATCGCGACTCGAAAAGTCGGATCGTGGTGCTCTTGACCGACGGCGACAACAACATCGGTTCAGTGACACCCGTGACGGCCGCGGAAGCTGCCAAAGCCCTCGGAATCAAGGTCTATACCATCGCTGCGGGCACGCGCGGCTTTGCTCCGATGCCCATGATGAATCCTTTTGGGCGCAAGGTTTACCAAAAGGTCCGCGTCACGGTGGATGAGGACACCTTGAAAGAAATCGCGAAGGTAACCGACGCGCAATTCTACCGTGCCACTGACTCCGCCTCGCTCGAGGACATCTTCCAGCAGATCGACAAGCTGGAAAAAACAACGATCACACTTTCGCAATACAAGGAAGTGCGGGAGCTTTTCCCGTTCTTCGTTGGCATCGGCACGGGCATCCTCGCCATGCAAATGGTGCTCGGCCAAACCCTCTGGAGACGCCTGCCATGACCTTCGGCGCTTCATACTTCCTATGGCTGCTGTTGTTGGTTCCGGTCTTGATCGGACTTTTCTTCGCCAATGAACGGCGCGCGCGGGAACGCGTAAAAAAGCTGGTGGCCGCGCGCCTGCTCGATCGGTTGGCCAGCAGTGTGAGCCAGGCGAAGCGACGCCTGCGTTTTGTCCTTTTCGTCCTCGGCTTCTGTGGCGCCGTGGTCGCCCTCGCGCAGCCGCGTATCGGTTTCACGTGGGAAACGACCAAGCGCAAGGGACGCGACATCATCATCGCGATCGATACTTCGAAATCGATGCTGGCCACTGACGTCTCTCCCAACCGCCTCACGCGCGCCAAGCTCGCGGCGCAGGATCTGATCGCCGAACTCGGCGGTGACCGCGTGGGCGTGATTGCCTTTGCCGGCAGCGCATTCCTGCAGGCGCCCCTGACGGTTGACTATGCGGCGGTGCTCAGCACCCTCAATGAAATCGATACGGAAATCATTCCACAGGGTGGCAGCAATATTGCCGCGATGATTCAGACTGCGGTCGAAGCCTTTGGCAAAGGGGAAAGCGACAATCGTGCGCTCATCGTTTTTACCGACGGCGAAGAACTCGATACGGATGGTGTGAAAGCCGCGGAGGAACTGAAGGGCGAAGTCCGGATCTTCACGGTCGGCCTCGGTTCCCCGGAGGGAGCCCTGATTCCGATTTCGGGCGGCGCCGGCGGCACCGAGTTCGTCAAGGACGCGAACGGCCAGATCGTAAAATCCCGTCTCGATGAAGATCGTTTGCGGAAAATTGCAGAGGTGACGGGTGGCTTCTACATTCGCCTCCAAAGCGGTCGTCCTGAGATGACAAAAATCGTCGAAGGCGGCCTCGAAAAGATGACCGAAAAAGAAATCGATGCCCGTCAATCCCGGCAGCCGATCGAGCGCTATCAATGGCCGCTCACGGCCGCGGTAATCCTGCTCGCCTCGTCCGTGCTCGTTGGCGAACGGCGGCGCGGACCGACCCTGCGACGGCAGAATCTCCTTCTCCCTCTTCCGCTCCTTCTCCTTCTTTTTACAGGCCAGGCCAGCGCGGTGAACCCCGGGGTCGAGGCCTTCGACCGAAAAGATTACACCGGCGCCATCGAGCAGTTCTCCCACCAGCTCGAACGGCAGCCCGACTCGCCGGAACTCGCCTTCAACCTTGGCGGCGCCTCCTACAAAGCGGGCAAATACGAAGAAGCGCTCGGCTCCTTCAGTCGGGCTCTGACTTCACCCGATCCGCACCTGCGCACCATGGCGGAATACAATCTGGCCAACACCCTTTTCCAGCGCGGTGCGGCGAAGCAGGCGCGCCCCGAGCGAATCGCGGAGTGGAAAAGCTCGCTTCAGCATTACGAGGAAGCGCTCAAGATCGAGCCCGAGAATCAGAACGCCATCTACAACCGGGATGTCGTGAAGAAACTGCTCAAAGAACAGGAGCAGCAACAACAAAAGCAGGACCAAAAACAGCAACAGGACAAACAGGACAAACAGGACAAGAAGGACGACCAACAGAAACAGGACCAAAAACAGGATCAGCAGCAGAAGAATCAGGATCAACAGGGCCAGGATCAAAAGAAGGATCAACAGTCCCAGCAGGGCAAGGGGCAGCAGGACCAAAAAGATCAATCCGACCAACAGCAACAACCGCAGGAGCCGAAGGATCAACAAAAAGGGGACAAGGGAGATTCCGAAAAGGATCAGCCATCAGAACCGAAGGACGAAAAAAAGGACGGCGAAGAAAAGGAATCCGATTCCGGCAAACCCAAGGACGGCGAGCAAAAGGAAAGCCAGCAACCGCAGTCCGGCAAAAATGGGGAGCAAAAGGACCGCAATCAAGGATCGCGCCCCGAACCCATGGACGACCAGAGCGAGAAAAAGGAGGGCGAATTGAAGAGTGCACAGCCGGGCAGCGAACCCCAGAATGATGCCGCGGCTCAGGAAGCCGCCAACGCCCAAGCCGCTGCCGAAGGAAAAATGACGCCGCAACAGGCCAAGGATTTGCTCGAATCACTCAAGGGCGAGGATACCAAAGTGCAATTGCTCGACCCACGTGAACGCGCACGATCCCAGCGTGTCTTGAAAGACTGGTAACCCGATGATTTCGCATCGCCGCTCAATATCCTGGATCGCCCTCGTGATCGCCTTGGGTTTGGCGGCGCTCGCCGCGACCTCGCCAGCCGCTTCGGTCAACGCCTCCGTTACGCATCGCTCCGTAGCGGTCGGTGATGCATTGCAGTATCAAATTCAAATCGACGAGGATTCCGGGAGCGACCTCGATCCGCCGGATATCGCGGTCGACGGGTTGGATATTCGCTACCTGGGGCCCTCGACCAACCGTCGCATGGAGTTCACCAATGGCAGGCTGGTGCAGAGCATAAGCACGACGTTTGTCTATCAGGTGGTCCCATCAAAACCCGGAAATTACGTCATTCCCGCCACCGACCTCAAAGTCGGCAGCCAACAACTGCGAACGCAGCCGGTGGCCTTCACAGCGGAGAAGAATACCGGCAGCGTCAGCGAAGGAGAAACCAAGATTGCCTTTAGCGAAATCGATCCATTCAAGCGCGAGCTTTACGTCGGCGAGATTGTGCCGGTGGAAATCAATTTCTATCTCGATGCGCGCATCGCCGCTGAGTTGGAGCAAATGCCGGATCTGGTGGGAGAAGGATTCACCAAACAAAAGATGGGTGAACCCCGGCAACAGCAGGCCCTCCGCGACGGACGGGATTGGAAGATCGTCACCTTTCGCACGCTGATTACCCCCAGCAAGGCGGGCAAAATCACCCTTGGTCCCGCGGATGTTCCTTTTGTCGCCGAAGTGCCGCGCCAGCGCCGCCGCTCGAACGACCCCTTCGAATCCTTTTTCAACGATCCGTTTTTCGAACGCGCCTTCGCCGAGCGCAAACGATACAATGCGCGCGCACCCGCAGTGGAATTGAACGTGAAACCACTGCCCGTCGCCGGTCGCCCGGCCAGCTTCTCGGGTGCCATTGGGCAGTTTAAGTTTACCGCCACCGGCAGCCCGAATCACGTCAAGGTTGGAGACCCCATCACGATGCGAATGACTGTTTCCGGCAAAGGTAATTTCGATCGCGTGCAGGCGCCGGCCCTGGTCAATCCGCAGGGCTGGCATGCTTACCCGGCGTCCAATAATTTCGAGGCGGCGGCGAACTCCGAACTGGAGGGAACCAAGACATTCGAGATGCCGGTCGTTCCCGAGACGACGCAACGGGAGATGCCGCGATTCGAATTCACCTACTTCGATCCCGACCAGGGGAAATACGTCGCTCTTCCAAGCGAACCCGCGCCCCTGACGGTGGACGGTGCCCCCGCGCCCGCCGCGGCTCCCTCGGCGCCCGCGATCGCCGATGCCGCACCCGCACCGAAGGTCGATCCCGACACACCTGCTCCCGCGGAATCGGGGTCGAATTTTCGTGGACTGATTTATGAAACGGGTCCCCGGGAAACGTCCTTCGCGCCGATCTTTCGCCAGCGCGCCTTCTACGTCGCTCAGCTCATCCCCTTGGCCATTTTGCTTGGGTTGATCGCGGTGCGAGTCACGCGGCGCGATCCCACCTTATCGCGCGATGCACAATGGCGCCGCGAGCGCGATCATCTGCGCCACGCCTTGCGTCGGACGACCGACGCTTCCGAATTCTATGAAACCGCCGCACGCGCGGTGCAGATCCAAACCGCGCTGAGGACCGGGGTCGATCCCGCGAGCGTGGATGCCGATGTCATCCGAACGCGTTACCGACTCGATGAACAAAGCGCCGCTGATGTGGACGAAATTTTCAATGCGCGCGCGGAACTTCTGTACGCCGGCGCCGGCCCCGCGGCCCGCTCGATCTCGGCATCCGATCGCGAACGCGTTGTGGCCGCCGTGGAACGTCTCCTTTCCTCCCATGCGTAATTTGGCGCTCTCGCTTTTTTTGACCGTCGTAACGCTGATTCCTGCGTGGGCCGGCGATTTTGAAAACGCCAACAAACTGTTCGACGAAGGCAAATTTGCCGAAGCTCGCGCGCTTTATCGCCAGCAGGTCGAGCGGGGCGAATGGTCAGCGAATCTTTTCTACAATCTCGGCAACGCCGAACGCCGGCTCGATGATCCCGGCCGGGCGGCGCTGGATTACGAGCGGGCTCTGGCGCTTGATCCCTATCATACGGAAGCACGCGAAAATCTACACCTCCTCCGCGATCAACTCGGCTCCCAGGTGCCAGCCCACGGTTGGACGGATGACATCTTCGGCATCCTGCCGCTCAAAGCCTGGACGGCCATCAGCGCCGTAGGTGCATGGATTCTGATCCTTTCTCTGGCCGTGCCGTGGGCGCTGAATCGCCGGGCATCGCCGGGTCTGATTTTTCTCGCGATCATCGGAGGGTTTTTCGCCATTTTCGCCAGCGTCGGAGTCTGGCACACCAACCGCGACCGGCCGGCCGCCATCGTCGTGGTGCCCAAAGCGGAAGCCCGCTACGGTGCCGCGGAAAGTGCAGGGCTCGCGGGCGCCTTTACCGCGGGCAGTCGCGTGCACGTGCTTAGCCAGCGCGGGAACTGGGTGTACTGCGAACTGCCGGGTAACGACCGCGGATGGATGCTTTCCGAGGCCATCGAACCGGTTGCCCTTCCAACCCCATGAGATTGGCCGTCTTTGTGCTCGTCCTCTTCTGGGCCGGCCGCCTGCTGGCCGACGAGGACTGGCAAAAGACCCTCACGCCACCCACTCCGGGTAATTTTCCACCGCTTCGCCCATTGACCGCCGACTATACGTTCGGCTGGAGCGCGCTGACCGCAGCCACGGTGCAAACAATGTATTCGCAAACGAAGGAGGGCTTGCTCGAATTGCACGTCACCGGCCAGAGCGTCGGCGCCGTCCGGGCGCTGTGGAAGATGAATTCGGACAGCACCTCCCTCGTGGAGCCGAAAACCTTGCGGCCCGTCAAGCTGGTGCAGCAGGAAACCTACAGCGATGAATCGCGGATCACGACTGTCGTTTTCACACCGGAAGCGGCCGAGCGAACGCGCGACACAAAGCCGGCGGACAAGGATTCCGGCAAAACCAAGAAATTCAAATTCGCACCGCTCTTCGATATGCACAGTGCGCTGCTTTTCATTCGTAGCCTGCCGCTCGAACCAGGCAACGACATCCGTTTTGTGACCTATCCCGCCGCCAGCGCTTATCTGACCGACATTGATGTGCTCGGACGCGAAACGGTCAAAATTGGCCGAAACAAACGTCCGGCGATCAAACTGGGCATCCGGCTCAAAGCGATCTCAAAAGACATGAAGCTCGAGTCGCACAAGAAATTCAAACGGGCCACGGCCTGGATTTCCGATGACGCCGACCGTCTGCTGCTAAAAATCGAGGCCGAGGTGATGGTGGGAAAGGTTTGGATGGAACTGCAAAAAGTCCAATTCGGCTCCGAATAGTGGAGGAGCAAGGGGTCAGGGTGCATAACCCAAGAGGCTTTTCCGGGCAGCGGCGCGCTCGGCAAAACGCCTGGCCGCCCCAATACCAGCCGCGCCGCAGATGACTCATCCGGGCGTCCGCCTCCGGCTCCAACAGCGGTATTCCGCATCGCTCCATTTCCTCGTCCACCGCGCGCCGGTCGAGCCGCTCGATCAGCCGGCGCCGCCCCGCCGCACGGTCCGCCACATGGAGAATCTCGGGAGCGCCGATTGCGCCGCCAGCCATCGGGGACGCCGCGCCGCCGGCAGCGCGTAGCCGCCCGCGATGCTGCTCCAAGGATAATCCAGCACACTCTGCCCGCAGGGGATAGGGGTCTGGAGAATATTCTTGCCATCGACGAATCGTGACTCGAGAAGAGGGCCATGCCACGCGAAGTCCGAATCGAATTTCCGGGCGCGACTTATCACGTGATGTGCCGGGGCGATCGGCGGGAACCCATCTCTGCCGATGTTGATGGCCGGCGCAATTTTCTGACGACGCTCACAGGGGTGGTGGCCAAGACCGGCTGACTACTTCATGCCTGGGAGAAACAGTGCGGGTGTGCTGAACTCGAAGGTCAAAGTCTGCAATCAACCCTTCGGCGCGGCTGGAATTTTGGGCGGGAGGGATTTCGGGAGTGGCTGCTGGAACAGGCTGCCGCCGATCTGATCCGGCACTGATCGGCCGGTCAGAACGACCGTGGCCCGGAGCTGAAAACGCACGGGCAGGCGGAAGCGGAACGCCTGATTACCTCCGGCCTGCGTGAGCACAGATTGAGAGAAAGGGATCTTTCGGCCTTGGCGCGCAGCGATCCTCGGAAAGCGCAAATCGCCGCATCGTGCGGCAGACGACGATGGTGCGGCTGCGGTGGCTCGCCCAGCGCCTGGATATGGGTACCCCCATGAACGTCTCCCGCCTCGATTTTCCTGCCGTTCGCGAAGAGTACCTTCCTCCGCCGTCACCCGTGCCGACGATGATTCTTATCCCCCTTTGAATGCTGCCCACCAGCCGGGATCATCCTCCTTGCACCGCGAGTTTTTGCGTGGGGCGCTCTACCCAGTTGCGTTGCCAAGATTGCCAGAACGCCCACAAAGCGAACGCCGAATAAAGTCTCGCTCCTCACCCACTCGGAATGAATGACACGAACCTTCTCACGCCCCATGGCATCGACGTCAATCAAGGGCGCGGCATTGATCTCATGGAGCAAAGCCATCAGCAGTTGCCGGGCGTCGGCGCCCGCAAACATTCTCGATCCCAGTGGCTGCGGTTCTCCGTAGAAAAGGCCGTCCATCACCACGATGTCACCGTCGCGCGCTTGACTCATCCGCGCGGGCGCGGCGAAATGCGCGCCTTCCCTTTTCACCCCTCACCCACACACCATCATGCGTTTCGGACTCAATAGCTTTCTCTACACCTCACCCTTCACCAACGAGAGCGTGCAGCTCTTCCCCAAGTTCAAAAAATGGGGCTTCGAGACGGTGGAAATACCAATCGAAGATCCAAGTCACATCGACCCGGCAAAGGTCAAGGCGGCCGCGGACAAAGCGGGTCTCGCCATCGGCAGCGTGTGTGCCTGCATGGGACCGGGACGCGATTTGCGCGGGTCGGCGGCGGAACAAAAAGTCGGCTGCGATTACATCAAGGCGATCATCGACCAGGCCGCCCAGCTGGGCTGCCCGCGCGTGATCGGACCGCTCTATTCCGTGGTCGGCCTGACGGGCGCGCACGATGACAAAACCAAGAAAGTGCATTTCGATCTGGTGGTGAAGAACCTGAAGGCGCTGGCCAAACACGCGGAGAAGAAAGGCGTGCTCCTGTGTGTCGAACCGCTCAATCGATTCGAGACCGATTTCCTGAATACCTGCGATCAAGGCCTTAAATTGATCAAGGCCGTCGGCAGCCCGGCCGTCAAATTGCACCTCGATACCTTCCACATGAACATCGAGGAAAAAAACCAGGCCGACGCGATCCGCAAGGCGGGCAAACAACTCGCGCACTTTCACGCCTGTGGCAGCGACCGCGGAACGCCGGGCGGTGATCATATCAAATGGAAGCCGATTGTTTCCGCGCTGAAGGAAGTGGGCTACGAGGGCGACGTGGTCATCGAGAGCTTCACGACGGACGTCAAAGTGATCGCCCGCGCGGCCGCCATCTGGCGGAAGATCGAACCCAAACGCGATGACATCGCAGTCAAGGGGCTTGCCAATTTGAAGAAGGTTTTCGGCAAGAAGAAGTAGGCGAATTTTGGTGGTGTCAGGCTGGTCAAGCGACGGGCCATGCCTCCGTTGGCACTGCGCCTGGTGCGTAGCGCAGCCTTGCCATCGTCACGATGGCGGCTCCAGCATCGCACCATGCCGCGCCTATCCCGCTTTGTCAGCCTCCACCCGTATTTCAAAATTCACGAAGGCCAGCTCGAGGCCTTCAAGGCCACGTGGCCAAAATTCGTCGAACAAACGCGCCGCGAAGAGGGCTGTCTGTTTTATGAATTCACCATCGACGGCGACCACGCGTTCTGCCGCGAGGGTTACACCAACGCCGCCGCCGCGCTGAATCACCTGACCAATGTCCGCGAGTTGCTGGAGCAAGCGCTGACCATGGCGGATCTCGCGCGCCTGGAGGTGCATGGTCCGGCGGCGGAAATCGAAACGATGAAGGAACCGCTCGCGGCTCTGAACGTGCAGTTCTTCGCCTGCGACACCGGGCTTTCCGACTAGCCGAACCGTCGCATTCACCCCGCACAGAGTCTTTCGAACCGCCGTCGCTGCCGCGCATGCCAGACCCCATCACTGTTCGCGAACCCGCCGAACTACTGCCTTTTCTCTTTGCCCAGTGGTCGAGCGAGAAGAAAGGGCAGGTGCGGAACTGGCTGAAGTTTCGGGCCGTGACGGTCAACGGCGCTCCGACGTCGCAATTCAATCATCCGCTCAAGCGCGGTGATGTGGTCGCGCTGCGCACCGTCCGCTTTTCCGGGACGCGCGCGGTGCTCGAGATGAATATCAAGCTCGTCTTCGAGGACGCATCGATTCTGGTGGTCGAGAAACCGGAAAACATGCTCGTCGTCGCGGCCCCGGGCGAAAGGGAGCGCACCGTTTCCGTCCAGCTCGCCGACTACCTGCGCGCGGTTAAACATCAAAGCACGGACCGGCCCTGGACCATCGAGCGGCTCGATCGCGAAACCTCCGGACTCATGGTTTTCGCCCGCTCGGAAGCGATCAAGAATCAGTTGCGCGCCACGTGGACCACCAGCCGGAAGCGTTATGAAGCGGTCGTGGAGGGCCATCCGCCCGCCGCGAAAGGCGTGCTCGAATCCTTTCTTGATGAACGCGGCGCATTCAAAGTTCGGATTGTGCCGGAAGGTTCCGAAACGCGCAAAGCCGTGACCCGCTATCGCGAACTCGCGCGTAACGGGCGCCGCTCCTGGTTGGCGCTCGAACCGGAAACCGATCGCCGTCATCAGATGCGAGCCCAACTGGCCGAACTCGGATGCCCGATTGCCGGCGACAAAAAATACGGTGCGAAAACCGACCCCATCCGGCGCCTGGCTCTGCATTGCTGTCATCTCGAATTCACGCATCCGGCGACTCGAAAAGTGGTTTCCTTCGACTCACCGCTGCCGACCAAATTACTCCAGCTGACGCGTCCTCCAACTCAAAAGCCCCCGGACCCGCCTGCCGCACGACGGAAAAAGCGTCCGAAACGCTGATGATTGACGGGGTGTCCCGGCGTGAAGCCTGCGGTCCGGGAACTCAAGCCGTGACGGCAAGCGTTCGCTCCGCTACGCAAATAATTCATGCCGAATTCCATCGCGTGGCTGGTCTATTTGCTGACCGCGGCTTTTTTCGCCTGTTTCTTTTTGTGGCCCATCGGGGAGATCGTCTTTGGCCATGGCGGCGCCTTCATCGATGCAGACGGCAAATTCACTTTCGCCTTCGTCGCGGAAGTTTTCCGCAACCAGATTTACGTGGAGGGATTGCGAAACGCCTTCCTGCTCGGAGTCGCGTCCACCCTCTTCACCACATTGATTGCCGTGCCGCTCGCGTGGCTGGCAGATCGATTTGATTTTCCGGCCAAGAAGCCGCTGTCGGCGCTGTTGCTCGTTCCCATGATCCTGCCACCGTTCGTCGGCGCGATCGGCGTGCGGCAGATTCTCGGCCAATCCGGGGCGCTCAATGCCGTGCTCACCCACCTCGGCGTCCTCGGTGCGGATCAGACGATTGACTGGCTCGGGGCAGGACAGTTCTGGGGCATCGTCGCGCTCAACGCCCTGCATCTTTACCCCATTCTCTTCCTCAACGTCACCGCCGCCCTCGCCAACGTGGACCCCGCCATGGAGGAGGCCGCGCAGAATCTGGGCTGCACCGGGTTCCGGAAATTCCGCCGGATTACACTCCCTTTGATCATGCCGGGCCTGTTCGCAGGTGGCACCATCGTCTTTATCTTCTCGTTCACCGAATTGGGTGTCCCGCTGATCTTCGACTATGCTCGCACCACTCCCGTGCAGATTTTCTATGGCATTAAGGAAATTGCCGGGAATCCGTTTCCGTTCGCCTTGGTCGTCGTGATGCTCGTCAGCACCGTGCTCATCTATGCCATGAGCAAAATGCTCTTTGGCAATCGGAGCCACGCCATGATAGCCCGAGCCACAACTGCCGGCGGGTCGCATCCGCTGTCTCCCCTGCCCGGCTGGCTGTGCACCCTCGCCTTTGGCGTTATCATCTTCGTCGCTCTGCTGCCGCATCTCGGCGTGATCCTCGTTTCCTTCGCGGGCGAATGGTATCGCAGCGTGCTGCCGACGGAGTGGACACTCGATCACTATCATAGCGCGCTCGGTCATTACCTCACCGTGCCCTCGATCATCAACAGCCTCAAATACGCCAGCGCGGCGACGCTCATCGATGTGTTGCTTGGGATCGCCATCGCCTATGTGGTCGTGCGCACCAGGCTTCCCGGCCGCTCGATCCTCGACACCCTGGCCATGCTCCCGCTCGCCGTGCCGGGGCTGGTTCTGGCTTTTGGCTACCTCTCGATGACGCAGGACGGCAAAACCTTCGATTTCCTGAATCCATCTGTGGATCCCACTCTCTTGCTCGTCATTGCCTATGCCGTGCGACGCTTGCCGTATGTCGTCCGGGCTGCGGTCGCCGGCTTGCAGCAAACCAGCGTCACCCTCGAGGAAGCCGCACAGAATCTGGGTTGTCCGCCGCTTCGCACCCTGCGCCGGATCACCCTGCCTCTCATTTCAGCAAACATCCTCGCCGGTGGTCTGCTCGCCTTCTCCTTCGCCATGCTGGAAGTATCCGACTCCCTCATCCTCGCCCAACAACAGCAACACTATCCAATCACCAAGGCCATCTATGAGCTGTTCCAGATCCTCGGTGAAGGCCGCTTCGTCGCCTCAGCCTTGGGCGTCTGGGCCATGGCCTTCCTCGGCATCACCATCTTCGCCGCCAGCCGGATTCTGGGGAAAAGGATGGGCGCGTTGTTTCGAGTGTAACGCTATTTGTAAACCCCGCGGCGCGGCCATTCGGTCGACAGTTCACCACGCAGCTCCAGATTTTTGCCATTGCGCCGCGGCCGCACCGGAGTAAACAGGCGCTCGGTAGTTAATCGCAACCCGATCCCTCGCCAGTGCTCCGGTCCGTGGCCAGGCTTGATCTCATATGTATCACCCCACCCCATCATGAATGCACTGCTCCGAGCTTTGGTTCCTTTGTTTCTGGCCATCATTGTGCCTCCGATATCGGCTGCGCCCGGAGATTTGGACCTCACATTCAATGGGACTGGATTCGTAAAATTAAACTTCAACGCTACTCGAACGACTGGGGGGTATGACGTGGCTGTGCAAAATGATGGCAAAATCGTGGTGGTCGGGACCAATGATATCTACGCGTCCAACAGGTCGGACTTCGTGGTGGCGCGCTTCAATCCCGATGGGTCACTGGACCCAACCTTTAATGGCACCGGCAAAGTAAATACCTCGTTTGGCGGCAAAGATACGGCGACCTGTGTCGTCATTCAGGACGACGGGAAGCTCGTCGTTGCCGGAGTTTCAGAGCGAGGTTACCCATCCGACATCGCATTGGCCCGTTACAATGCCGACGGATCGCTTGACACGACTCTTAACGGCACCGGAATGGTAAAGACTTCGCGCGGCACCGGTAGAAATCGTGCCGCAGGAATTGCGCTCCAAGGCGATGGAAAGATCATCGTGGCGGGATACACAACATCCACCGACACCGGCGACGCAGCGATGGTGATTCGCTATAATTCAGATGGATCACTCGATACGAAATTTAATGGGACAGGTATTGTCCTGACAGACTTCGGCGGCGGGGAATATGCAAATGCGGTCGCCGTGCAATCGGATGGCAAGATCGTGGCCGTCGGTTCCACCGCCAACATGTTCGTTATCGTCTTGCGTTACAATACTGACGGAACGCCGGATATGAGTTTCAATGGGACTGGAGCACGGATCTTCCACATCAATGGAAATGATTCCAGTGGATATGGAGTAGCGATTCAGGATGATGGCAAGATACTGATCGCCGGAAACGCATTTTCCGGCGGCACTTGGTTTGATTTCGCCGTGGTTCGGCTTAGTCCAAGCGGCTCTTATGACCTGTCATTTAACGAGGGCAGGGGCGTCGCCCTCACTCCCGTCCAAAGCGATTGGGAATACGCCACAGACCTGGTATTGCAGCACGACGGAAAGATCGTTGTGGGCGGATATAGTGGTCGGCTCAATCCGATCAATTTTGCGGTGGTGCGCTATCTCGGAGACGGAACGCTTGATCCGACTTTCGGCAGTGGAGGAATAGTGATCACGGATTTGGGCACCGACGAAACCAGTGCGTCGGTAGCGCTGCAAGCGGACGGCAAGATCGTATTGGCTGGCACTTCCGGCGATTCCATGGCGGTAGTGCGCTACGAGGGCGACCCAAACACCACCGCCTCGCCGCAGTTGCTGGCACCGCTCGCGAATGCGGTGTCGATCGCCCCAGTGAATGTGGAATTCGTGCTGCCAAATGATGCTCTCAGCGGATCAGTGAAGATTCGCTTTATCGGCGCCGTCAGCACGTACAACATGTCGTTGTCAAATTTGGTGGAGTTGGCGGGTCATCACCAGTTCAGTTTTGATCCGGCAAATCCCGCTGCCGCGCCCGAGATTGCAACCGGCGATGTCATTCCAAATGGCATCTATACGGTTATGATCAGCTACCAGGACGATACGGGAGGTTTGGGTTCTGGGCAGGCGACCAATGTCAGCCTCGACGCCCATACGCTACCGCCGACGTTAACTTCCCCCGCCCCCTCCAGCTTCAGCAGAAGTCCGGTCGCCGTCCTATTTTCCCTTCCGGAGCCTGCCTTGCACGGCTCGGTGAAGCTAACCTTCGACGACGGCACGTCTTCGCGGGAGCTTTCTCTCGCGACTCTAACAGAGACGTCAGGTGGCCATACCTTCTCCTTCAACCCAGCTGACCCGACAGCATCACCCGAGATCATCACTGGCGAAACGATTCCAGACGGTATCTACACCGCCACTTTGAGCTATCAGGACGAATTTGGAAATGTCGCCGCTGGCGCTACCTCGACGAACGTCACGATCGATACGACCATTCTAGCGCCCACGCTGACGGCGCCAGCTTCCGACATTCTTTCGACCAGCCCCGTTGCGGTTGAATTCACCCTCCCGGAGACAGCGCTCGGTGGTTCGGTGAAGCTCAATTTCGCCAATGGCATCTTTTCGCGAGTGCTCACTCTATCGCCATCTGTAGAGACTCCCGGTTCCCACTCCTTCTTCTTCAATCCCAGCAATCCAAGTGTCACCCCGGAGATCCTCAGTGGCTCAGCCATTCCGGATGGCACCTACACGGCGACACTCAGCTATCAGGATACCGCTGGCAACGACGTGGCATCGGCATCTTCCACCAATGTAACCATCGATGCGAATACCCTCACGCCCACGCTGAATTCGCCGGCGCCCTTCAGCATCTTCGCCAACCCAGTTGGCGTGAGCTTCTCTCTCCCCGAAGCGGCAATGGATGCTTCCGTGAAGCTGACCTTCGACAATGGAATCGCGCCGCGCGTGCTCAATCTCTCTTCACTAGTCGAAACGCCGGGCTCCCACAGCTTTACTTTCAATCCTGCCGATCCGGGCTCCACGCCCGAAATCACCAATGGCGATATCATTCCTGACGGCATTTACACCGTTACGCTCAGTTATCAGGACGCACAGGGAAATGCGGGTGCTGTTGACTCCTCTGCGGCCGTGAGACTGGATACTCAAACGTTTGCGCCCATTCTAACGTCACCTGCTTCTTCCACGACCGCTGCCAACCCAATCGCAGTCAGCTTTACATTACCCGAAGCCCCGTTGGCTGGTTCCGTGAAATTGAACTTCAACAACGGGATCTCATCAAAGCTACTTACCCTTTCCGCCATTGTTGAATCCATGGGGTCCCATGGTTTTTCATTTGATCCTGGCAATTTGAATAGTGCGCTTGAAATTGCCAGCGGTGATACCATTCCGGATGGCACTTACGAAGTGACGCTGACGTATCAGGACTCGCTCGGGAATCCCGTCGCGGGAGATTCATCGACCAATGTCAATGTCGATGGCCGCACCCTGACCCCCACCCTGACGGCGCCCGCATCGGCCACGGTGACCGCCAGTCCGATCGCAGTTTCGTTCATCCTTCCCGAAGCAGCGATGAGCGGTTCGGTTCGGCTCAATTTTGACAATGAAACATCAGTGCGTGTGCTCACCCTCGCCTCAGAGCAGGAGGGCGAAGGCGGTCACAGCTTCTCGTTTGATCCGGCGGCTCCGAGTGCCGCGCCCGAGATCGCCAACGGTGAAGCCATTCCGGACGGTACCTACACGGTCTCGCTGGCCTATCGGGATATGGCGGGCAACGCGATGGCATCCGCCTCCACAGTTGCTGTTGTCGTCGATACCCAAACGCTGACGCCTACCCTGACCGACCCAAAGTCCAACTTGATCTCCACGAATCCGATCACGGTTTCGTTTACGTTACCCGAGGCAGCGAAGAGCGGGTCGGTTCAACTCAGTTTCGACGATGGAACGTCAGCGCGCGTGCTTTCACTTTCCTCATTGCACGAAAGCGAGGGCGCGCACGACTTTTTATTCGACACCTCTGCTCCAACCGCTTCGCCGGATATTGCCGTTGGCGACGCGATTCCTGACGGTATTTACAAAGTTTCGATTGGCTATCGGGACGCTGCCGGTAACGCGATGGCATCCGCCTTTACGACGGATGTCACTATCGATACCACCACCTTGACACCCACACTCACAAGTCCGGCGCCTTCTGTCACCACCTCGAGACCTATCCCCGTCAGCTTCTCCCTTCCTGAAGCGGCCCGGGCCGACTCGGTGCATCTTGTTTTCGACGACGGAACTTCGGCCAGAACACTCAACCTTGCGGCACCGAGCGAGGCTCAGGGTTCTCATACGTTTTCGTTCGATCCCACCACGCCCACTGATAGCCCCGAAGTTGTCGGCGGCGATGCCATCCCCGATGGCACCTACACGGTGACTCTCGAGTATCGAGACCTCCTCGGAAACCCCGCGGCAGCTCACGCATCTATTGGCGTCACCGTAGATACCCGCACACTCACGCCGACGCTAACGGCGCCAGCATCTTCCACGATAACGACCACACCGATTGCTGTCAGCTTCTCCCTGCCGGAAATTGCGGCGAGCGGGTCAGTCAAGCTAACCTTCAGCAATGGAGCCTCGACCACCGTGCTCTCCCTTTCCTCGGCACTGGAAACTTCAGGCATTCATAGTTTCGCCTTCAATCCTGCCGCACCGGAAACCGCGCCAGAAATCTCGAGCGGGGACCCCATTCTGGATGGTACCTACACGGTAACACTCAGTTACCGCGACCTGATCGGAAACTCTGAGGTATCCGGTTTGTCCTCCACCGGTGTGACCATCGACACGACGGCCCCCGACACGGCGATTACCGCTGGTCCGGCCGACTCCTCCATCCGCAACTTCGTTACGTTCGAATTCACATCCGGTGCACCCGACGCCACGTTTGAAGTGCAACTCGATGGCGACGGCTTCGCACCGGCCACCAGCCCCGTTACCTACAAGAACCTATTAGATGGCGAACATACCTTTGAGGTGCGCGCGTGCGACGCCCTCGGAAATTGCGACGCCAGCCCCGCCACACAAACGTGGAGCATTGAAGCACTCATCGATCCGTTGGTTTCCCTGCCCTTTGCCACGGGCGGCGCCGTTCCCGGCGCCGGTGAAAGTCCGGCGATCCCCGCTGGGGCGAGGTGGCTAAGCTTCGGCACGCCATCAATCAACGACGAAGGTCACGTCGCATTCCTCGGGAAATGGAGGGCTCCGGGTTCGACCGGGCAGGCTATTTTTGCAGGACCGCACGAAGCTCCAATGCTGCTCGCGGCCCAGGGCGATGCGCCACCCATCCTCGGCGGCGCTCGGTTTCGCTCGTTCCGAGACCCACTTTTCAATGAACACGGCGATGTCGTTTTTCTCGCCCAACTGAAAGGCAGCAGCGTCACGCGAGCCAGCAAGACAGCGCTCATTGCAACGTCCCTGAAATCCGTTGGATCCCTTGTGATCCTGGCACGCACGGGGAATACGGTCCCCGAGGCGGACGGTGCCACCCTCAAGCGGATCCTCAACGTGAGTCTCGGCGAACACGCCATCTCGCCCAATCAAGCGCCGAAGATGACCGGCAGCGGCCTCAATGAGATTTCGCTCCCGGCCGCGACGACCTACTTCACCGGCCTGCTCAAACGAAGCGCCGGACTGGGGTCGGTGACGAAAGCTAACGATTCCGGCGTATGGAGCATCCCGGCTGGAACCACCGCAGCGCACCTTCTTTTACGTGAAGGCGACATCATCAATGTGGCCGGACGTGCCGAGGAAACCGTGAAAACATTTGGCGCCTTACAGCCCGGGGCGTACAACCTGGGTCAGGGCCGTGGCGCAGTCGGAGACATCAACGGAGACTCTTCCGTCGCCATTCGCGTTACGACGCGGTTCGGCAACCAAGCGATTGGAACGCTCAATGAATTTGGTGACGCGAAGTTTGCCTATGCCACCGGAATCGCCGTGCCAGGTGATCCGCCGAACCTCACCTTTGGCAGTTTTGGAGTGCCTACTCAGAATGACACAGCCGCCCTCACTTTCCTTGCCACCACGATGGGCGGAAACGAACAGGCGCTCTTCATGGAAGACGAAGTTTTCAACTTGAACCGCATTGTAACCCAGGGACAGGTCGCGCCCGGGGCGCCGGAAGCCACGTTTGCCTCATTTGAGGATCCCATCGGCGCCGGTAATCGACAGGTATCATTTATGGCGAGCCTGACCGGTGCCACCCGTGCTGACGATCAAGGAATCTGGACCGCGAACGATTCAGACATCACTTTGATCGCCCGTGAGGGTATGCCTGCTCCGGATACCAATGGCGGCGCGTTCAAAACATTCATCTCGATTGCACATCCTCCAGGGATGCCCGGACCGATGTTCACCGCCGCGGTCTCGTCTCCTGATTCAACGGTGAGCAAGGCGAATGATCGAGGCCTTTGGAGCACTGGCACCGACGGCAACGTGCGGGCACTTCTTCGCGAAGGCGATATCATCGATAACAGGACGGTGAAATCATTGGTGGTCTTGAAGTCCGTCGCCGGCAGCCCAGCTCAATCCCGGGTCTTCAACTCCTCCGGCGAAGTGGTTTTGCGAGTCACGTTTACCGATCGCTCACAGGGGATCGTGAAAGTAACGATCCCATAAGGATCCCATTTCCAGCCGCAGAGGAATGCATTCTGAGTTCATGCGTCCGCCGACTGTCCGCGTCAGAAATCACCGATTCGCGTAGTAGCGGCAGAACGAATCCAGCACGCCATCGGGGCGAATGACGTGGGTGCAGCAGCGATCGATCCGATCCTCGTCCCAAGTCCAGGCGTCCATGAATGGCTTGATGAACAACCGAAACATCCGGTTCTCGTTCACCTCGAAGTCGTGCAGCATCTGCCCCAGGGGTTCGCTTTCGCAGCCGCATTGCGCGAGATCCTCGAGGGAATAGCGAACGCGATTCTGGAGGAATTCCTGCACCTGCGAAAAATCGACGAAGTCTCCGATCGATCGGACTCCATCCTCGGTCTTGATGAGATAGCCAATGGTCGCGCAGTTGGGATCGCCGCAGGGCAAAGGCGTGAACGCGTCGCAGTCGAGAATCCCGCCGCTTTGCTCGACACAGGCCAGAATAATGTCCGCCGTGTTCAATCCCGCCTCCGAGGGAAGGGCATCCGGCACGCGTCCGCTGCCGAACATGGGCTGGAAGGAAATGCCACGAACGTGCTCCCAGCGCAGACCAAAGCGAATTGCTTCCCAAAGATGATCAATGTTTTCACGCGTCACCGTCATGGCCAATGTAATCGGAAGGTGCGCATGCGAGCATCGCTCGACAACGCGCTCACGCAGCGTTCGCAAATCGACTCCGCGCAGCGTTTTTTGCCCCGCTTCCTGCGGACCATCGTACTGGAGATAGAGTTGCAACCCGCCGTAGCGAAACGAGCGCCCGAGTTGCTCCGCAAACGCATCATCCTTCGCGATGCGAACGCCATTGGTATTGATGAGCACATAGTCGATCGACTCATGCGCCTGCGCCCATTCGAGCAACTCGAAGAACTGCGGATGCAGCGTCGGTTCACCGCCGGAAAGCTGGAGGATTTCGATCCGGCCCTTCCGATCGATGACTCCCTGAATCCGCTGCTGCAAGTCCACCAACGGCACGGCGTCGAGCCGCGAGCCGGAGGCGCCCACCGGAGAATCGGCGTAGCACGTCGGACACGCCAGATTGCATGATTGCACGATCTCGATCAGAGCGAGGCAGGTGGAAAGTTTTTCACATTCACCGGTCTGAGTCGTGATCGCGTTTCGGCCCAGCGTTCCCTCGCGCCCGCCGTCGCCCGCAGCCTGGCAGCACGCATTTTGCGGATCACCCTGAGCCAACCAATAAAACCGCGCATCCGAACTAATGCAGCCATCCGCCACGCCGTGCACCGGGCACCGGCGACGAAGCCAAACGGTCTCATGCTTTCCTTCCGCTCGCCGCCAGACCTCCGCTGGCACGGCTGCGTGACACTTCGGACACCGGCTGGTGGTCTGCTTCAACAGGGATTCAGAAAATGCCGGTTTGGTGCTGGGTAGGATCATGTCAGTGTGTCTCTCGCAGGAGCTATCAGAGAAATGCCTTGAGGAGCGAGAAGAAGGTCACAAGGGGGGCCGTGCGGCCGAATCAACCCAGCCTGGCGCGACCGAATGCTGCTCGATCTCGCATTTATCTGCTCGTCGATCGGGCACCACTTTTGCAACTGTCATTGAAATCTTCCACTCATGACTCCTGAAAAACGGCGCAAATTCATTCGCTGGTTTTGCGTTCTGGCCCCGACCTTCGGTGCTCTTTTGGCACTTGGATACGTTGTTTTCTTCCTTCCGTCGAACTTTGCCGCATTTCCGCCGGGGTTCGAGGAGTTCCCCGCGGTCTCTCCGTTCACCGCCTGGATAGTATTGACCGTCGGTTGTTCGATCACGCTTGCTCGCGACCTGCAGCGACACCGCGAACATCCAAGCGTCGACGGGTCGCCTTTTTTCATAATGATGACTTTAGTTATTTTCGTTAGCCATTGCTGCGCCTCATTAGCGGTGTATTTCGGTGGGTGTGTTGCGATCTCATATCTTTCTTAACAAAGATTGTTCCTTCTCGATAGGGTGATCGCCTACCAACTCCTTCTCGTCTGCGGTCTCATTGTGACCGGGGTGATCTGGCTGCGGTGGGGTCGCCAGGACCCGAGGCTGCCTGGCATCTATGCAGCCGCGATGCTGGGCGCGTTCCTTGGAGCCAAGGTCGTCTATCTGGCCGCCGAAGGTTGGATGTTTTGGAGTTCACCAAATCGCTGGATCATATTTGCCACGGGCAAGACAATTCTGGGCGCCTTGCTCGGTGGCTATGTCGCTGTCGAAGTGGCCAAGCATTTCCTGGACTACAAAGACGCCACGGGAGACCGTTTCGCCATGGTCGTTCCGATCGGCATCATCATTGGTCGCATCGGATGCCTGCTCCACGGCTGTTGTCCGGGGCAGGCCTGCCAAACGTCTGGATGGTGGACGATCCGCGACGCCGCGGGAACTCCGCGCTGGCCCAGTGTTCCGCTCGAGATTCTATTCAATCTCACTGCTATCGTCGTGTTTTGGGTGCTCCGACGGCGCCATACCCTGTCCGGCCAGCACTTTCATCTCTACCTCATGGGCTATGGCGTGTTTCGTTTCGGGCACGAGTTTTTCCGAGATACTCCACGCCTGACCGGCTCGCTCTCCGGCTATCATTTGGCTTCTGTGGCCGTGGCCGCCGTGGGTCTCGCCGGTTTTCTGAAACGCCGACGGCGGTCAACCCAAACCATTCTGGTGCACGATGTGGCGTAGTCCGATTCTCCTGATCTTTGTCATGCTGGGCCGCCTGTCGGCACAAGGAACGGGCGAAGATATCAGCGCCCTCTTACAACCCATCCGGGACAAATATCACCTGCCCGCTCTAACTGCGGCGGCAGTAGTCAACGGAGAAATCGTCGGTTTGGAAACGGCCGGCGTGGGCCGGCAGCGTGATCCGACCCCGGCGGTCACTCTGGCTGCCCTGACGAATTATCGTTTGCTCTCGCTTTTATCTGCTGGTCGACTGATCTCCACATCGGCTACTGACACCGAAAAACGCCACTCATGACTCCCGAACAACGGCGCAATTTCATTCGCTGGTTTTGCCTTCTGGCCCCAACCGTCGGCGTGGTGATGGTGGTCGGGTTCAGGGTATTGGAGGGCGCGCGCCCGGCCTCGGGAGTATCGGAATCTTTCGAGGAGGTGTTTGCAATTACGCATTTCGGGCTGATGCAGATCGGCTGGTATGTTCTTATCCTGGGCTGTTCGATCACGCTCGCGCTCGATCTGCTGAGAGAGCGAGGAAAGCAGGGCATCCCCCTCGCGATCTATGTTGCACTGCTCACCCCCGCCATCGCGTTCAGCCATTATTTCATCGGTATGGTCGTCTTGTTCGGCGGGTGTGTCGCCATGCAAAACGGTGGATTGTTGCATTAAGCCGAGGTCGCGAGCGCCTGCGAATTAGGTTCCGTTTTTGACGCGGTGACTGCTTACCAAATCCTTCTTTTCTGCAAGGGTGATCGTCACGGGGGCGATCTGGCTGCGCCGGGGTCAACGTGAACCAAAGCTCCTGGGAATTTATGCAGCCGCAATGCTGGGTGCGTTTCTCGGAGCCAAACTTGTCTATCTGGCCGCGGAGCGCTGGATGTTTTGGGATTCATCTCAGCGATGGGTGATCTTCGCGACGGGAAAAACGATCCTGGGCGCGCCGCTCGGTGGCTATGCCGGGGTCGAACCGACCAAGCACTTGTTAAATTACAAAAACGCCACGGGGGACCGTTTCGCCATGGTCGTTCCGATCGGCATCATCATTGGACGAATCGGGTGCCTGCTTCACGGGTGTTGTCCGGGGCAAATCTGCGAGCCCTCACGCTGGTGGACAATCCGTGACGCCGCGGGGACTCCGCGCTGGCCCAGCGTTCCGCTCGAGATTCTCTTTAATTTCACTGCTCTCGTAGTGTTCTGGCTCCTCCGGCGGCGCCACGCGCTCACCGGCCAGCACTTTCACCTCTACCTGGTTATGGCGTATTTCGTTTCGGGCACGAGTTTTTCCGGGATACTCCACGCCTGACCGGCTCGCTCTCCGGCTATCATTTGGCTTCTGTGGCCCTGGCCGCCCAGGGTCTCGCCGGCTTTCTCAATCGCCAACGGCGGTCGACTCAATCTATTCTGACGCACAATGTGGCGTAATTCGATTTTCCTGATCTGTGCCATCCTGGGCCGCCTGCCAGCGCAAGAGACCGGCGACGATATCAGCACCCTCTTGCAACCGATCCGGGACAAATATCACCTGCCCGCCTTGACCGCGGCGGCAGTAATCAACGGAGAAATCGTCAGTCTCGGAACGGTGGGAGTGCGACGGGAGGGTGATCCGACCCCGGCGACCAAAACTGATCTCTGGCACATCGGATCGTGCACCAAATCCATGACCGCCACGCTGGCAGCCATGATGGTCGAAGACGGCTCGATTCGGTGGGACACCACGGTCGCCGAAGCTATTCCTTCCCTAAAGACAAAGATCGATCCCGAATGGAGCAACGTCACGCTGGAGCAATTGTTGACCAATCGTTCCGGCGCGCCGGGCAGTGCGCCATCGGACCTCTGGAAAACGGCTTGGGAGCAGAAGGCCTCACCGAAACAACAACGGATGGCCTTCGTGCGCGGTTTGGTGACCCGACCACCGGAGGCGCCGCCTGGAACACGATTTATCTACTCCAATCAGGGTTTCGCGATTGCCGGCACCATGCTCGAGAATGTTGCCAAGGAACCGTTTGAATCCTTGCTCACGCGACGCCTCTTCGACCCATTGGGAATGAAATCCGCAGGATTCGGAGCACCCGGCAAACCCGGCCGAGTGATTCAGCCCTGGGGTCACACCCGCTCGGGCGACGAGATCAAACCCATCCCGCCAGGACCCATGGCCGACAACCCTCCCGCGATCACACCCGCCGGGCGCGTGCATCTCTCGATCGCTGATTTTGCGCGCTACGCCGGTTGGCATGCTGGCGGCGCGAACGCCCGTCCCTCACTCCTCTCCGCAGAGAGTTTTGCCAAATTGCACACGGCTGCGGACGGCCAGGACTACGCCATGGGTTGGGCCGTGGCAAAACGCGCCTGGGCCGCCGGCGAAACGCTTTCTCACACGGGTTCCAATAACAGTTGGTTTGCAGTAATGTGGGTCGCGCCTGCCCGCGGCGCGGCCTTCGTCGCAGCGACAAACATCGCCGGTGATGCCGCCGCTGCCGGAACGGATGCCGCCGTCGCGGCCTTGATCGAAAAGCACCTGCGATAAATTTGTCGCGCACTGGAGATCGTGCGGTATTTTCCGCGCCTTCAGCCAATGCCCCCAAACAAACCGCGCGACAGCCGGTTCTCTGTTTGCCATTCTCCCCTCCTCCCATGCGTTCCCTCTCCCGCTACCTATGGATCATTGTCGGCCTGGCTTCCGTGCTGGCCGCACGCGCTGACGTTACCATCACGCCACTCGAGGACCGCGTCCGCATCGACATCGATGGACAACATTTTACCGATTACCGATTCGTCGGCGCCCCGCACGTCTATTACTGGCCGCTGATCGGACCGAATCAGGCCCCAATGACTCGTGCCTGGCCAATGGAAAACGTGGAAGGCGAGGAGCACGATCACGTTCATCATCGCTCATTTTGGTTTTCGCACGGTCTGGTTAACGGAATCGATTTCTGGGGTGAAAACGCGTCGTACAATGGCAACCCCAAGCATCCGGTCGGCACCATTCAACACGACAAGATCGTCGAAGCCAAGAGTGGACCCGAGGTGGGAGTGCTCACCACGGCACAAAATTGGGTGGCTCCGGATGGTTCCATCCCGCTCACCAGCGTCCAAACGCTCCGGGTCTATGATCCCGGCCCAAACGAACGGCTTTTCGATTTCGACGTCACACTCACTGCAGGGGCCGCCGATGTCGTCCTCGGAGACACGAAGGAAGGAACAGCGGGTCTGCGCATCGCCGAATCCATGCGCTTGAACCAACCAAAAGGTAAAGTCGGCCAGGGACACATCCTTGACAGCGAAGGGCGCAAAGATTCCGCCGTGTGGGGTAAACGGGCCAAATGGGTCGCCATGTATGGTCCCATCAATGACAAGACCTACGACATCGCTTTTATGGAGCACTCGTCCAATCCGCGAGCACCGACGCGCTGGCACGCCCGCGACTACGGATTGTTTTCCGCGAATCCATTTTGTGAACACGAGATGGACAACAATCTTCCGGCGGGATCCGGCGATTTCACGCTCAAGAGCGGCCAATCCGTCACTTTGAAATACCGGATCTGGATCCACGAAGGCCCGGCTGATCAGGCAAAAATCGAGAAAGCTTATTCCACCTATATTCAACAAAACCCCTAGCTCCACGCCATGTCTCAAATGAATCGACGCACATTTCTTAAATCGTCCATCGCCGCGGCCGCCGCGATTTCACTGCCGGCGCGCACCTATGCCCAATCACCCGGCGCCAATTCCGATATCCGGGTGGCCGTCATCGGATTCAACGGGCGCGGCAACGACCACATCAAAGGCTACCTGGGCCAGAACGGCGTCAGGCTCGTGGCGCTGTGCGACGTGGACACGGATGTCCTCGCCCGTGGAAAGGACCAACTCCAGAAAAAGGGCGCGGAAGTTGAGACGTATCAGGACATCCGAAAGCTGCTGGAAAACAAGGACATCGACGCCATCTCCATCGCGACACCCAATCACTGGCATTCCCTGGCCGCGTATCTGGGCAATGCAGGCCGGAAAGGATGTCTATGTCGAAAAACCCGTCTCGCATAATGTGTGGGAAGGACGACAGCTCGTTAAGGCGGCGGACACTCACCAAAGCATCATCCAAATGGGCGTGCAAAGCCGATCGGCCATCGGTCTTGCCGCCGCACTCGAGTGGCTAAAGGACGAACCTCTGGGCAAAATCCAGTATGCGCGTGGCCTGTGTTACAAGCCGCGTCCCAGCATCGGGCAGGCGGAAGGACCACTGCCGATTCCGGAGCAAATCGATTTTGATCTCTGGTGCGGCCCGGCTTCGAACGGAGCCATTCACCGGAAGAAATTGCACTACGATTGGCACTGGGTTTGGAATACCGGCAATGGCGATCTTGGCAATCAGGGCATTCACCAAATGGATATCGCCCGCCGCTTTCTCGGCGAGGATGCCCTCTCGCCCAAGGTATTTTCCGTCGGCGGCCGACTTGGATATGTGGATGACGGGGAGACGCCAAATTCGATGTTCATTTTTCATGACTACGAAAAGGCACCGTTGATTTTCGAAGTGCGCGGACTTCCCGAAAAAACGGGTTCCAATCAATGGACAAATATCGCGGAGCCAGCATCGGCGTGATGGTGCAGTATGAAAAGGGCCATATCCTTTGCCCAAACTACAACGACGCCATCGTCTTCGACGAATCCGGGCAGGAGATGCGGAAATTCAACCGCGACAGCCCCGTGGCGGACGGTCCGAAAACCGAAAACCACTACGAAAACTTCATTGCGGCCGTGCGCAGCCGAAAGCCATCCGACCTCAACGGTAAAATCCTCGATGGACATATTTCCAGCGCGCTCTGTCACACCGGAAACATTTCCTATCTGGTCGGGAAGAAATCCTCGCCGGAAATCATGCAGGAGAAGATGCAGGGGAATCAGGAAGCTCTCGATTCGCTGGCGAGATTGATCGCACATCTCGAAGCCAATGAAGTCGCCGTCGAACAGGACCAATTGACCCTGGGCGAGTTCCTGAAAATGGATCCCTCGACCGAGCGCTTTATTGGAAACACGGAAGCCGATGCGCTCCTGACCCGGGAATATCGCAAGCCGTTTGTCGTGCCAGCAACTGTGTAGTTCTCGGTCACAGGATGAAAGAAATGTCCTTCCGGCGAACGCCCAGCCTTCTCGCCATGGGCGTGGCGCTGGCGGTTATCCCGCCTTCCACCCGGGCCGAGAATCCCGCCGGCATTCCCAGTGACTACAAACTTGTCTATGCTTCAGATTTCGCCCGTCCGGGAGCGATCGACGATTTTGTTTTTTCTGATCCGGACGCCTGGATCATCAATCGCGAAGGTGACAAACCGGCGCTCGAATTGGTCAAGCAGAGCATATACGAACCGTCCGTGCGGTCACCCGTGAACATTGCCTTGCTCAAGGACAAAGCATTTACAGACGTCATTATCGAAGCGGATTGTCTGCAAACCGGCAAAGAATACGGCCATCGCGATATGATCTTCGTCTATGGGTTTCAAACTCCGACGAAGTTCTATTACACTCATATCGCCACGGCGGCTGACGATCACGCGCACAACTGCTTCATCGTGAACGAGGCCCCGCGAATCAAGTTTGCGGAAAAGACAACCAAAGGCGTGAATTGGGGTCTCGAGCAGTGGCATCATGTGCGCATCGATCGAAAAGCGAGCGATGGGACGGTCCGAGTTTATTTTGACGATATGAAGGTGCCAATCATGGAGGGTAGCGACCAAACCTTCCCCTCGGGCTTTATCGGTTTTGGATCCTTCGACGATACCGGAAAGCTGTCCAATATTAAGGTATGGGCTCCTTCCGTGAGCGAGAAAGAGACGCCACCATTCACGAAATGAAAATTATGAACACTCGGACTGCAGCCTTCCTTTCCGCGTTTGTGTTTTGCGCCCTACCGGTCCACGCAGCGCCCGGGGAAGCGGTTCTGCTGTGGCCAAATGGAGCGCCCGGAGCGCTCGGCGATAAAGATGAGGACAAACCAAGCATAACTCCCTACTTGCCGGCTCCCGACAAGGCGACGGGCGCCGCGATCGTGGTTTTTCCAGGCGGTGGATACGGTGGTCTGGCAGGCCACGAAGGCGCGGGATATGCCGAATGGCTGACCGAGCAGGGAATTACCGCCCTCGTCGTCAAGTATCGTCTGGGGTCGAATGGCTATCGGCATCCAGTCATGCTACAAGACGCCTCCCGTAGCGTGCGCCTGACGCGAGCCAAAGCCGCCGAGTGGAAGATTGATCCAAATCGAGTGGGCATCATGGGTTCCAGCGCCGGAGGACACCTCGCTTCGACGCTCCTGACTCACTTCGATGCCGGCAACCCCGCGGATGCCGACCCCGTCGAACGTTTCAGCTCGCGGCCGGACCTGGGTATTCTTTGCTATGCTGTCATTACGATGGGACCGAACACCCATGAAGGATCGCGCGCGAATCTGCTCGGCCCGAATCCGTCACCAGCCCTCATCGAAAACCTATCCAATGAAAAACAGGTGACCAAAGATACACCCACCTGCTTTATCTGGCACACATGGGAAGATCCCGCGGTGAAAGTCGAAAACTCGCTCGAGTTCGCGATCGCCTTGCGGCGGAACATGGTCCCCTTTGACCTCCACGTGTTCGCCCGCGGACCTCATGGGATCGGGCTGAGCCAGGGAAAAAACGGAGTGGCACCCGACGACGTGCACCCCTGGGCCAAAGACCTCCGTTTCTGGCTCAAGGGCCAGGGATTCGTCCGCTGAGTCCAGCGGCGGCTAGCCCGCAAAAATCATCAAAAAGAAGCGACGGACGCGGCGGCGGGGCGGTTGTAGTTGGTGTGAAAGAACTTACAGCCGAACCAACCGCCGACGCCCGTCAGACAGAGTGTTTCAGTGAGGCGCTGCTTTTTCAAGACCTCGGTCCACTGAAAGTGGTGGCGGATTTTTCCGGCGGCCACCTCAGCAGTGATGGCGGGGCGCTGCTTTTGCGCCAGGTCGATGCGGGGTTGGGGCTCACCCGCACGCTGGCGCGCTGCTTTGTGGACCGGCGGCGGGCGGAGCTCATCGAGCATTCAGTGGAGGAGCTGCTTGCGCAGCGCATCTATGCGCTCGCTTTAGGCTATGAGGATCTGAATGATCATGCGCAGTTGCGACGTGATCCTTTGCTGGCGGCAGCGGCTGGGAAGGTCGATGTGCTCGGGGCCGAGCGGCGCTGTGAGGAGCATCGGGGCTTTGCGCTGGCGAGTCCTTCGACGCTCAACCGGCTGGAGCTGAGCGCGCAGTTTTTGGATTACTATCGTAAGGTGCATCCCGCGCCGCCGCGGGCGAGGTGCTGCTGGAAGGCGAGGGCCGCTGGCTCTATGAAGAACTCTATTGCGAGCGGGGACAGGCGGAAAATTGCATCAAACAAATGACCCTCGACATGCAGTGCGATCGCACTTCGACGCACTGGCTGAGCAGCAATCAAATGCGGCTGTGGTTGAGCGGCTTTGCCTATCAACTCCTGGAGCGCCTGCGCGCCTGGGGTCTGGCGGGCAGCACGATGGCGAGAGTCACGCTGGGCACGTTGCGGCTGCGGCTCTTGAAAGTGGCGGCTCAAGTGCGGGTGAGCGTGCGGCGGGTGTATGTGCAGTTCTGCTCGGCCTTCCCGCTCCAGGGGCTCTTCGCGCAATGCCAGCAACGGTTGGCCGCGGTGGAAAGCTCCTGAGCCTAAGTGCACGAGAAAACCCAGTCGGGCAAACGATCGCGCGGAGCGAGCGTCGGGAGCGGCGCGCCCCGACGCTGGGCGTGGCAGGCAAAATCGATCCTCCGCGCGCAAGAAAACCTGCCGAGCGAGCCCAACGAGCGTCGCGGGCGGCCTGATGCGCCGTCTCCCGCCAAAATCCCGCCTCCATCCGCCGCCGCGCGCGATCATTCTCGGTTCCATGATTTATGCGGGCTAGTTCCCGTCCCGGAGAACTTGCTCGACAAATTTCTTGAGCGCGCGTTTCTCGCTATTCTCCAAAAGCGAGGTCGTTGAAGTCATATCCACCGGACGCGCCTCGGAAGTGCTGAAGATGTCCCCGACGGCAAAGAATCGCGTGTCGTCCCCCCATGGTGGACCAACCCCCACGTCAAGCCTTGCGGTGTGATTAGCATGAATCACCGAATTGATGCCGGGCTGAGAAAGGAGGATTCCGGTGGACCGAAGGTTCGAAGTGACGTTGTTGGAACTTTGAACCTGGGAGTATATCTCATTTCCAAACGCAATGCATCGATCGCCTCGGATAGTGATCCCGGTGAACCCGTGGTTCGCCGCCGATTCGATCACATTCCGTGCGATCACTGAATCCGCCGACCGAATGGAGATTCCCACCACAGTTCCTCCGACCTCATCCGGATCGGGCGGAGTGACGATCGTGTTATCGACGATTTGCGTGCCCGCTCCCAAATCGAGCCCCGGAACCTGGCCGACATAGATCGCAATGGCTTGCCGGCACCCGATGATTGTGTTGCGCCGGATGATGGCGGGAGTGTCCATCACGGAAATTCCCGGGAACCCCGGACCGGTTCGACCGACGTCCGCCGGTGAACCCTCGGGCCGCGTTCCATCGAACAGATTATCCGTCAAATACATGGGAAAAACGGGGTGATTCAGGTCGAACAGCAACGCGAGATCGGGGGTGTTCGAACCCGGAGGCAGATTCCCCGCACCGCCTGGATTGGTCACGGTCAATTCCCGGTTCACGGGGTTGAAAGCACGGACCGTCAGATATCCGATTCCTTGGGCGTACATCGGGGTTCCCGGCAGGTAGTCGCTGTCCCGATAGTTAACCAGGAATGACGCGGGCGTCGAATCATCCTCCGGAGGCATGACAAAAGAAGTGATGCCGTGTCCCAAATAGGGTTCCGAAAGTTTGAACAAGCCCTCGACGCTAAAATGTCGAACAGTGTTGTGTTCAAAGATCAGATGCAGTGGGCCCCCAAAGTGGCCTCCATCCTTGATCCGTTTTCCCGGGCACGTCGCCACATCGAGGGGACCGTTGGATGCACCATCGAACAGACAGTTTCGGTAAATCATCGTATCGATCCAAGGACCGCCGTGAGTCATCTGCCCACCGCTGTAGGCCGCAGCACCGGAAATGACGTTCGCTCCGTATGGGTAAAGGAACTGGCACCGTTTGACGATGAATTTGGCGATTTTCCCACGTGTCGCGGTCCCCAAACGAAATCCCGCCGTGAATGAGCGGTGACAATTCACGAAGACGCAATCCACAATGCTGATTCGATCAATACTCCGGTGATCATAGCTCGTGAAAAATAGTCCGTCCGAGCGCCCCTCTTCGACGTCCTTAACGGGCGTGGACGATTTCTCGAACGTGATTCCCTCGACGTCCAGGCTTTGAAATGACGCTTCGACGTAGAAGATCGGCGCCTGGCGTGGCGAGACCGTCGAAAGCAGCCGGGCATTATTCCCGACAAGACGAATCGAACGCCCCGTCAATGCCGTCGTTCGGCCGAGATCGAGCAGGATAAACTTGCCGTTCTCCTGCGCATAAACAAACGGCCGAGTCGTTCCGAGAATATAGGTTCCGGGTTCAAAGCGAATCGTATCCACCGCAACCGTCCCGAGCGCATCCAGAGTGGCCTGGATCGCTGCCGTATCATCGGTGACTCCATTCGCCACAGCGCCGAACATCTGCGGCGTTAAAATGTCCGCGATGCCGCGAGCCCACCGTCCGGTCGGAGCAAGATTTGAGGCGATGAAAAGCCCGCCGTCGTCGGGGCGCGTTTCGGCGGCGTCCCACTGAAAACTTCCGCCGCCTCCATCACCCGCCACCCGGTAGCCGGCCACTGTCACCGCTCCCGGAGCCAAAGCTGGATCGAGTGCCCGCAATTCGTCGAGCGTTCCGACCGTATCCACGGCTCTGGCCAGGGGCGCGAGGAGGAGCAACCAGAGCGAGGCGATAAGCGCCCAACGGCTCGGGGCAATCTGCGGTTGAGAGGGAATAGAAATCATAGTTCTGCTACCACGGGGGAGACCAGAGACCGCGGAAAAGAGCCCTCGCGAGCGCTGTCGTCAAGTGGTCTTGCGTCGGCGCAATGGCGAATCCCGGTTTTGACATGGAAACTTGCGACGGTTTCTCCGAGCCTGCGCTGGCCCGCCCCCGCCAGTCGTCACCGACCGGTTGCGCATGGCGGGGGCCGTCACCCATAATGTCGCAATCGAATCCCAAACCTCTCGCCTTAGGCCGCGGCCTTTGCGGCGACCTGAACCGCTCGCAAAAACGGAGTTGCCCACCTCCCCCGCTCCAGCGTTGCCGTCCCCAGTGATCGCCCCAGGTTCTCGCAGTTCGACCGTCATGCCATTCGCATTCCTTAGACGCTTCATCCTCGCCGCCGTGATGGTGCTCGCGGCAGACGGAATCTCACAGGTCCCAGAGTCGGAGGCGAACAAAACGGAATCGGCCGAATCCACAGCTGCTCCCGGCGAACCAAAATCCGTCACGGCATTGCGGGCGATCTCCACCAATCTGGGTGTGACGGAAGCCGAGTTGGAAAAGAAACGAGCGGAGCTGGCGCAGGCAGCGGGTGAGGAACAGAAAAAGGCGATCGGGGCCGAGATCGAATCACTTCGACAAAAGGCCGAGGACTTGCGCACCGACTTTCAGTCCGTCGCCGCCGGCATGGACTGGGCCACGGTCACGGCACGCGATCCGGACAAATTCAATACCGGCGAAGAACTCGAACAACTGCTGCGACCGATCGTGCTCGAGTTGAAGGAATTGACGTCCCGGCCCCGTGAGATCGAAAACCTGCGTCTCGAGATTTCCCGGTTCCAAAAGCGGGCCTCGGCGATCGAGCAGGCCATTGCGCATGCCGAGCCGATGATAGCAAGCTTACCCGATGGCCCGGTACTCGCTCAATTGGTCGAGGTGACCGGTGTCTGGAAGGAGCAACTGACCCAGGTCCGCAACGACCTGTCGGTTGCTCAGTTTCAGCTCGAAGAAAAGCTGGTCACCAAACAGACCATTTTTGGCACGTTGCGCGAACTAACGGCCGCCTTTTTTCGCAGCCGCGGCCGCAATCTCTTGCTGGCTGTGTTCGCCTTCCTTTTCGTTTTCGTGCTCATGCGACTGGCGCGATGGTATGTGCTGCGCATTCGCGCGCTGCGCAGCAAGGTACGGCGATCGTTCGGCATTCGGCTGCTTGATATCCTCTACTATCTGCTTTGCATTTTCGGCGCAGCATCGGCCTCCCTGGCCGTGCTGTATGCCTCGGGCGATTGGGTTCTGCTCGGCCTGGCCATCCTGTTTTTTCTCGGACTCGCCTGGGGCAGCAAGAATGTGCTCCCTGGCTTCTACGAGCAGGCCAAACTGCTGCTAAACCTTGGCCCCGTGCGCGAGGGCGAGCGTGTCGTTTACCAGGGCATTCCGTGGGAAGTGCGCACGATCAACATTTACACGGAACTCTCGAATCCCGCCTTTGAAGGGGCGCGCATCCGCCTCCCACTGCACGATCTCATGGGGCTGATCTCACGCCGCGCAGATGCCGATACGCCATGGTTTCCGTGCGAGCGAAACGATTGGGTCCGATTGACCGACAACACCCGGGGCAAGGTCGTTGAACTCACGCCGGAGTGGGTGCAACTGGTGCTGCTCGGGGGAAGTCGAAAGACCTATACCGTCCCGGCCTTTCTCGCGCTCGATCCGGAGAATCTCTCGAAGAACTTCCGCATTCGCGTGCTATTCGGTCTCGATTATCAGCACCAGGCAATCAGTACGACTCAGATCCCGCTGATCCTTCAGCGCAAAGTCGAAACGGGCCTCCTGCAAAAGATCGATCATCATCAGCTGAAAAACCTCAGCGTTGAGTTTGCCAATGCGGGCGCTTCTTCGCTCGACTACGCCATCCTCGCTGATTTTGACGGTGACCTAGCCGCCCGGATCGAGGCGCTCGATCGCACCATTAATCGTCTCCTCGTCGAGGCGGCGAATGAAAACGGCTGGGTCATTCCCTTCACCCAGGTCACGCTTCATCAAGCGGTGCCCGCTGGCGTGGGCGGTTGATGAAATCCTCTGCCTGATCCCTTGAACCATGAGCCGAGTATTCCTCACTGCCGAGTGGCGCTCGCTCGTGATGTTAAACTACGAAATTGATCCCGAGGTGCTCGCGCCGCTCGTTCCAGCGGGTGCGGAGCTGGACTTGTGGGAGGGTCGCGCGGTCATCAGTGCCGTTGGGTTTCTTTTTCTCGACACGCGACTTCTCAGCATTCCCATTCCGTGGCATCGCGATTTCCCCGAGGTGAATCTGCGGTTTTACGTACGGCGTTTCGTCGACGGCCAATGGCGGAGGGGCGTCACATTCATCCGTGAAATCGTTCCGCGTCGCGCCATCGCCGCCATCGCGAAATGGATCTACAATGAACCTTATCTCGCCTGCCCGATGGGTTATCGAATCGATCGGGGCGAATTTGATTTTTCGTGGCGATACCTTGGCCGCTGGCAGCGACTCGGGGTCACGGTGAAAGGCGACGCACGTCCCATGCGACCTGGCTCGGAAGAGGAATTCATCTTCGAACACTACTGGGGCTACACGCGCCAGCGCGACGGCGGGACCATCGAGTATGCGGTCGAACACCCTCGGTGGCGGGTTTGGTCGGTCCAAAAAAGCTGGCTCGATTGCGACGTCGCCAGCCTCTACGGCGATCCCTTTGTCAAAAGCTTGAGCCGCCCTCCGCGCTCCGCGTTCGTCGCCGAAGGCTCCCCTGTACAGGTATTGCGTCCAACCCGCATCACGAATTAAGCGCAGTTTTCAGTCAAGAGCCGTGCCCTCATTCGCTCGAGGCTATTCGTCAACGGGTTGATCATCCCCCACCGCAGATCCGCCTTCTCGCGCGGAGTCACCGGGCGGTCCGGCTTTTCCAGATCGCGCGGCCACAACCAGCCGCGCTCGAAAAAATCCTGGTCATCTTTGTTCGTTGAACATCCCCCAAGCGACGCAAAGGCGAAGAGAAAAACCGCCGCGGGAATCAAAGCAATCGACGGGCGCGAGCGGAAACAGAGGAGGAAAGCGGACATTGCCAGCGAGAATCGCCCGGAGTTGACGGCGATTCGAGCCATTTGTGGAATGACCGGCGTAGCACGGCGCCGATCCCTCATCCGCCCCATTGGACTTCACACTGGAGGCCTGTCGCACGAGAGTAACCGCGTTCAGAGCACGCCCTATCATTTCCAAAAGCGATGATCCCAACCGCCATCCAATCGTTGTTCGCGGCAATACTCGATGATGAGCCGGCGAAAGTGGACGAATTGCTCGCTGCTGACCCAGCCCTGATCTCGCACGGCAGTGCCGAAGAGGACCGACTCGAATCGAGAATCGCGCACTGGATCTATGCAGGCGACACGGTCTTGCATATCGCCGCCGCCGGCTATCGCGTGGAGATCGCCAGGACGCTTTTGGCTGCCGGGGCGGATCCAGCCGCAGCCAGAAACCGTCGTCGGAGCCAACCACTTCACTACGCCTCTGACGGCTCTCTGGAGAGCCCATCCTGGGACGCCCGACGACAGGTTGCGATGCTTCGCCTGCTGCTCGACGCGGGAGCCGATATTGACGCGCAAGACAAAAACGGCGCGACACCTCTCCACCGCGCGGTCCGCACCCGATGTGCAGCCGCAGTGAAGTGTCTTCTGAGTTTGGGCGCGGACCCAGCGATCCGAAACAAACCCGGTTCCACGCCATTTCACCTTGCAGTGCAAAATACGGGCCGCGGCGGCTCAGGGTTGGAACTGGCGCGAATGGCGCAGACCGAAATTCTCCAGGCCTTTCTCGAGTGGGGTGTCAGCCCCAATATCACGGACACAAAAGGCAGGTCCGTTCTCGAATGGGTCAAAAGCGATTGGATTCACCAAATACTGACTCGCAATGCTTCTTAGCCAATCGCGGCGGGCTCGATCAACGGATCAGACCAACACCTACCGCCGCTTGGAGCGGTATTCGCTCGGACGCCAGCCCACCCACTTCTTGAATGTCGTCGAGAACACGAATGGGTTTTCGTAACCCACTTCGGTGGCAATCGTCTCGATTTTGTCGTCGGTGGTGGCAAGCAGTTTGGCCGCGAGTTGCATCCGCAGGAAGATCACATGGTGCATCGGGCTGCGACCGAGCTCGCGCCGGCACAGACGCCGCAGATGTTCGGAGCTCAGGTGGCAACGCTCGGAAAGGCGATCGAGCGACCACGGTTCGTGCAGGCGCGTGGCCACATACTCCCAGAGGTGCCCGAGACGGTCGTCAGTTTGCCACGGCTGGGCAAACCGCAGGACGTAGGTCTGGATGATGTCCACCCAGTGTGTCACGGTCGCGGGCGCTTCCGTTTCGTGGATTTCATGGTAAAGGCCCAGCACCGCGTGACGGAGTGGCTCGGCCGCAAACTTCGCCAGTGCTGGCGACGACGACGACATGATCGGCTTTTGATCCGGAGGCTGCTGGTATCGGACCCAGGTGAAATGCCAGTGCGAATCAGGTTCGGATCGAAAAGCGAGCATGGCGTGCGGCGGAGCAAGACACGCCCAACCTTCCCGGCACAATTGCCAGCGACCATCGAGCAGGATGCGTCCCCGGCCCCCTGAGCACGAGAGCAGATAGGTGCCGCTCAGGTCGATGCGGACCATTTCATAAGGAGCCACCGCGTCGGCGACTCCGACATGAGCGATGTGATGCAGCGCGAGTGCCGGGCAATCACCCGCACTGACTTTCCACTCCCGAGTCCGATCGCCGAGAATGTGCGTCTCGGAAAGTGTCTGCTGTGATTTGCTCATGGTCAGGTTAACGGCGGGGACGGAAGGCCCGCGGTTCCGGTTGTCATCCGGACGGGCAATTGCCGTCGCAGACCGAATCTGCGCGACTCAGTTTGGGGCGCCAAGCCGCAACGGACGCGACCGACCCACCAGAACCAATCGAAAAACCGCCTCCGGCAAAGACTTTTCCCCGGCGCGGGTCTAACCCGCGCATCCATTGCTTTCCATCTCGTCAGAACTCGCCAACATTCCTCGCTCTGCTCCCCATTTTTCGACCCACCTCCCGATGAAACAGATTCTTCGCTCCCTCCTTGTCGCCCTGTTCGCCTTCAGCAGCCTGACGTTGCACGCCGCGCCGTTGCGTGTGTTTTTCCGGGGCGGAAAGAAAACGCACGGTCCCAATGCGCACGAGCACGAGCGTTTCATGAATGACTGGAAGAAACTGCTGGCCGAGCGCGGCGCCACGACCGACGGAGCCATGGATTGGCCCAATGCCGAACAGTTTCGAAACTCGGACGTGATCGTGGTCTACGCGCAGGAAGGCGGTGATGCCACGCCGGAGCAGCGAAAACTGATCAATGAATTCATCAAGCGCGGTGGCGGGCTGGTGGTGATCCACACGCGCTTCGGTGGCGATGAATCAGGCCGACTGGTGGAAGGCGATCCATCGGCGGCTGCGTGGGAAAGGGCAGACGAAATGGAAGGAAGGCCCGATGGACCTTTACTTCACGGAAAATCAATACATCGGCGGCGGACACCCGATCACGAAAGGCGCGTCGAATTTCCATCTCGACGACGAAATTTACTATGACATGGACATCATCGCCGGAGGTCGAGCGTGCTCGCGACGAGCTACACGCCGAAGGTGAAGGAGGGCAAAAAGCCAGCGGAAGGCGGCAAGGTGAACATCTACGACATCCAGCCGCAGATGTGGGTCTATGAGAACCACCGCGGGGGCGGCACGCAGCCGTATCGCGCGTTCGTCAGCATTCCCGGGCATCAGTTACTCAACCTTCGAGCTGCCGCAATTATCGCGCCATCCTGCTGCGCGGAATTTCGTGGGCGGGCAAGCGGGACGAATCTCGATGAATTCTGCACGAAGCCCGAGGAAATCGACGCGCTCACCTATCCCGAAGGCGGACCGCAGCAGCCCGCGGACACGCTCGCGGCAGCTCGAAGTTCATCCGGACTTCACGATGAAACTCGTCACCAGCGAGCCGCTCATCAACAAGCCGATGAATTTCGATTGGGCATCCGGCGGGCGGCTCTGGGTCGCCGAGACGCCCGAGTATCCGAATGGCGCGACGCGGCATGCGGCCGGACTACCGCGGCAAGGAATGGAAGGATCACGGCGGCATCGATCCGAACGCCGGCGCTGCAGGACCGCAAAGGCGCAGGACAAAATCAGCATTCTCATCGACACCGATGGCGACGGGGTGATGGACAAAAAGGAAATCTTTTACGAGGGGCTCGATCTCGTCACCGGCCTCGTCTTTTACAAGGACGGCGTGATCGTCACGCAGGCGCCGGACATCCTCTGGCTGCGCGACACGGACGGCGATCGCAAGGCCGACAAAGTCGAAAAGCTTTACACCGGGCTCGGCACTCGGCGACACGCACGCCGTCATCAATAACCCGCGCTGGGGATGGGATGGTTGGATCTACGCGACGCACGGTTACAGCGCCTCACAGAGCGTGAAGAATGCGAAGGGCGAATCGATGCCGACCATCGGCAGCGGCGTCGTGCGTTTCAAGCCGGATGGCTCGGCGATCGAGCAATACTCCTCGAAAGGCGGCAACACGTGGGGCCTCGAAATCACCGGCGACAATCGCGTGATGTGGACGCAGCCCACGAGCGGCCAGCTCCTCATGCAAACGGTGCTGCCCGAATACGCACTGGCGCGTGGAAAAATCGGTAACACCACGAGCTTCCATGTCGTCGAGCCTTCGCCAAAAAGCTTTCCGCTCGATCGACTATGATCAGCTTCCCTACGTGCAGATCGATTGGGTGGGATCGTTCACCGCGGCGGCGGGTTGCGTGGTTTACGACGGCGGCGCGTGGCCGGCGGAATACAACGGCGATTATTTCTGCACCGAACCGACGATCAACGTCATCCATCACACTCGCCTCAAGCCGGACGGTTCGAGCTACACAGCCGCCAAACTCCCGGGCCGCGAAGAGACGGAATTCGTCCGCAGCAAAGATATGTGGTGGCGCCCGATCGAAGTGCGCGCTCGGGCCGGATGGCTCGATGTATGTCGGGGATTTCTACAATCAGGCCGTCATTCACAACGACACCCGCGGCCCGGATCACAACAATGTGAACGCCGCCGTCCGCCCGGATCGCGATCACTACTTCGGCCGCATCTGGAAGATCGAACACAAACAGCAGAAGAAGCTGGACAGTGCCGGATTTGAGCAAGGCTGACTTCGACGGGCTGGTTGCGGCAATCGGCCATCCAAATCGAAGTGTCCGGATGACCGCATCGCGGCTCATCGCGGAAAAATATGCGAAACAGTGGACCGGTAATTGGGATGCCAAATGGACACCCGACGCCAAGATCGCCGCCATCTGGACGACGCTGGCGACTGGTGCCTTGAAGCCTCCAATGCTCGAGGCGGCGATCGCAGACGAAAACGTTTCGGTGCGGACGAATGCGGCCCTCGTCGCCGAAGCGGCCAGGCTCGGCCAGCAAGTCGTATCGCTCTTGAACGACCCCGACGCCCATGTGCGTTTGGCCGCCCTGCGCGCGCTGGGAGCCCAGCCCATAAGCGATGAAATCGCTCGGGCCATTGTTGATGCCTGGCCGAAATTCGATGATGACTATCAACGCAGTGCAGCGGTCGGCGCGGCGGCACAGAATCCGATCGCCTCCATTGTCTCTGCGCTCGACAGCTCGAATGCCGCGGCAGTCGCGCCCTTGGTGACCGAACTTTCCCAAGATATTTCTTCCGCCGACGATGCCACCAAACTCGTAATCGCACTCGCCGCCAAACCCGCCGGCGTGGACCCAATCAAGATCGCCGTCCTCGATGCGCTGTCGCGAAATTTGAAAAATCCACCGCCGCTGACGCCGGAGCTTTCCACCGCGTTGACCAGCTTGCTGGCCAGCGGCGCCAGCGCGAGCGCCCTGCCCCTGGCCGCCAAATGGGACAAGGCCGGAACCCTCAAATCAGAAATCACCAAACTGATCGGCCGCCTGGCGCTCACCTTGAGCGACACGAAGGCATCTGACCAAGCCCGGATCAATGCCGCGCAAAGCCTCATTGGACTGAGCAGCGAAGTGGATGGCGTGTTGTCCACCTTGACCAAACAGTTGAGCGCGCAAGGTTCCTCCGAGTTCAAGCGCGCACTGATCGGATCGCTGGCGGAAATCAACGAGACTCCCGTCGGCACGGCGATAGCGACCGTCTATGACAATCTCCCACCGGATGTTCAACCCGCTGCCTTCGATGCCTTGCTCAAACGCGCCGATTGGGCCAACGCCTTTCTCGAAGCCATACAGGCCAAGAAAGTAAATGCAGCCAATCTGGGGCCAGCCACGTCCTTCCGGCTCCGGTCCTATCCAAACCAGGTGGTGGCGAAGCGAGCGACCGAAATTCTCGATCAATTGAACCCGATGGTGGCGGCAAAGAAGGAAGCCATTGCGAAGCTGGCACCGATCGTCGAACAACCCGGCAACCCGGAAACCGGCAAGGCGCTCTTCACCGCGACCTGTGCCATCTGCCATAAGTTCGACGGGGCCGGAGCCGACATCGGTCCCGGGCTGACTGGCATGGGCTCGCACGGTGCGGGCGAACTGCTCGGCGCCATCGTCGATCCAAACGCGGAAGTCGACCCGAGCTTTGTCACGTGGAATATCGAAGCCAAAGACGGCCAGATTTACAGCGGCGTCATCACAGCGGAAAACCCATCCAGCATCACCTTGAAGAGCCTGGCTGGCTTGCAGGAAGTGAAGACGGCCAACATCAAGAGCCGAGTCAATACCGGTCGCTCGCTGATGCCAGAGGGATTTGATGGTCTGGGCGGAGAACCGTTACGCGACATCATTGCCTATATGCAGAGTGTCGATGGCGGAAATTTCCGCACGCTCGATCTGCGGGATGCTTTCACGGCCAACACAAGCCGTAGCATGTATCTCGCACCGAAACCTGATTTCGAAACGCTGCGATTCGCAAAAACAGGCACCGTCCAGGTCGAGGGCATTCCTTTCAATATTGTTCCGCCCGGGAAAGTGCCAAACAACGCCATCGTGCTGAAGGGCGGCCCGGTCGATGCCTATTCCCGCACGTTTTCGCAACGCGTTGAGGTGCCGGTGGGGAACTTCAAAGCAAACCGGCTCCATTTCCTCGGAGGCGTCGCCGGCTGGGGCTATCCATATGGACGCGAAGGGGAGACGGTGATGAAGGTAACGGTCGAATTTGCGGGTGGAGCCAAAGAGACCTTCGACCTCAAGAACGGTGTCGAGTTCGCAGACTACATTCGAGAAGTGGCGGTGCCCGGTTCAAAACTGACCGAGGGTCTCGTCGAAGGACATCAACTGCGTTGGTTCACCAAAACGCTCGAACACACGGCTCCAATCCAAAAGATCATTCTCGAAAGCCCCGGCGGCGAGGTCGCACCCACGACATTGGCCATCACGGCGGAACTGGCGGACCCGAATACATCAAAGCCGACGGCCGCAGCCGCGACGAAGGCATCGGCGACCGCTGCGGTGGCACCAAAAGACGAGGACGCGGATTTCAAGCCACAGTTCAACGATCCGGTGCCCCAGCCCCCGGCCGAGCGTCCCGCCAAAGGCCCGCGAGTTTTGCTCGTCGGTGGCGGATCATCGCATGACTTCGTGAAATTCTTCGGCGAGACCGACAAAGCCACACTGGCAGATGTCGCCGGCTGGGTCGATTTCACCCAAAACGCGAATGGCGTGCCCGAGATTCTCGATCGCGTGGACGTGCTGGTCTGGAGCGCGAATCAGCCCGTCTCGAGCAAGACGCGGAAGGCACTGATCGAGTTTGCGAACTCCGGAAAGGGCATCATCCCGTTCCATCCCGGCACCTGGTATGCGTGGAATGACTTCCCGCAGTGGAACAAGGAAGTCGTCGGGGGCGGCACTCGCGGACACGATGCCCTCGGTCCGTTCGAGGTGAAGAAGACTTCCGCCACCCATCCCGTCACCGAAAACGTTTCGCCGCTGTTTCCGATTATTGACGAGCTCTACAACTACCAAATCGATCCCTCCGGTAACCCCATCGAAGTGCTGGCGACAGCGACCAGCCCCAAAAGTGGAAAGGAATTTCCGCAGGTTTTCATCGTGCAACATCCCAAGTCGCGAATCGTCGGCATCACCCTCGGCCACGATGCGCGGGCGCATGATCAACCCGATTTTCAAAAAATCTTGAAGCAAGCGGTGGTGTGGGCGGGCGGAAAATAGATTCCGCGCGAAGCACAATCGCGCCGCCGTTTCACGAAACTATCATCGGCGTCGCATGGATGGCGGCGGCGCCGCGACGGCGCAGCCGATAATAGATCGGCTTGATCAGATCGCGCGCTGCGTCAAGCAACGATGAGGCATGCCGGTCAGGAACGTTGACGACGCGAAACCCGGCGCGTTCGGCGAGGCGGACCAGGTTGTGATGGTGAAAGCAATTGATGTGTTCGAGCGGAGCGACCGCGTTGAGAGACGCCGCGGAGCCTTTTGCCGCCTGCCAGTCACCGCGCGCAAGTTGCGCCTTGATCCCCCAGCCGTCCGGGACGCTAAGCCGAACGAGACCGCCCGGTTTAAGAGATTGGCGCAACGAGACCAGCATCTCGAAAGGCTCCGGAATGTGTTCGAAAACCTGCTCCGTATTGATGAAATCAAACTGCCGCTCTGCGACATCGTCCGGGCGCAAAACGGTGAGACCAGCGGCTTTCGCGTGCTCGATACGAGCGCTCGAAAGTTCGACGCCCGCCACCTCGCAGCCGAATGTCCGCGCCATTTTGCACCAATGCCCCCAGCCCATGCCGAAATCGAGGCACGAAATGGCGCGCGCGGGGCGACCGAAATAGTCGACGAGATTCGCGACCTGTTTGGCCAGATCCATGAAGTAACCCGGGGGCTGGCAGCCATCGATTACGGCGAAGACTTTCACCGGATCGATCCAGTGATCGTAAAGGCGTTCCATCAGATCATCGTTGGCGATGTGTTTCTGATAAATCACTTCGCAGTCGGCGCATTCAACGAGCGTGAAGTTCGCCCCCTCGAGATAGGCAAATTCGACCCCGCCCTGCGGCTCGTAGAACGAAACGAGGTAGTCGCGGATCAGCGACTCGGTGAACGGCTGCTCGTAAAGGACCGCGCCAGTGGTCGAGCCGCAGGCTGGGCATTGCGTGCGCGTCACAAAGTGCGGATTCATCGGTGCAGGCAGCGGTCGTAAACGGCTTCGACTTCAGCCGCCATCGCTTTGGCAGAAAAACGGGCGCAGACCTTTTCGTACGCCGCAGCCGCGATTCGTTGCGCGGTGGCTGGCTCGCGAATCAAGCGGTCCAGCGCCGCCGCAAGAGGATCGGGTCCGGGCGAAGCCAGCAGGGCGTCCTGCCCATCGACAAGAATTTCCGCCACGCCGTCAATGTTGGTCGCGACGATAGGCAGGCGCGTCGCCATGGCTTCAAGCATGGTCAGCGGCGTACCTTCATACCGCGAAGTGAGGAGCAGCGCGTCGGCCTCCGCGTAGAGCATGCGTGTCTCTCGAACGTGTCCGAGGAATTGCACGCAGCCTCCGAGACCGAGTTCACTGGCTCTGGCTCGCAACATCGCCTCTTCGGGCCCGGTCCCGGCCAGTCGAAACTGCACCTCGGGATGGAGAGCCAACAGTCGTTGCGCGGTTTCGAGAAAGAGCGCGAAGTTCTTTTGCGGGTGGAGTCGACCGATACCAAGCACCACGAAACGTTTGCCCGCAGATCGATCCGCGGGCGGCGTGAAACGATCAAGGTCAATGGCATTGTAAACGATCGAAATGCGCTCCGGCGTTATTCCTTCGTGTTCGAGCAAAAAGTCCCGCACGGAATGCGAGACAGCGCAGATGTGGGTGGACCAGCGGTTCGTGAATGTGTCCATGGCAAGGGCAGTCCGGCTTTCGCGACGGAGCGCGTCGTTGCACTCATCATGGTTGATTCGCACCGGAACACCGCACAGAGCGGCGATCGGTTTTGCAATCCAGTTGGCTCCAAAAAGATGGCAGTGGACGATATCAAACCGGCGCGCACGAATGAGTGCGATCAGGCGCGGAATATAGAGCGGAAGCCATTTTCGTGGGGACAATGAGTGGACGGGGATTCCCAGGGAAATGAAGTCATCCCAGAAAACTCCGCGTCCGTGCATGGACGCCACCTCAAAATCGTAACGATTATGATCCGCCGTCCGCAGGAAGCCGAGCAATGAAGTCTGCGCGCCGCCGAGATCGAAGCTGTCAATGATGTGCAGAGCGCGAGTCTTCATCTGGGCAGCCCGCCGAGAAAAGCGTTCACGTTGCGATCGTTGTCGTGCCACTCGGCGACAAAACGAGCCGCCCCTTGCTGCATCGTTTTTCGGTGCGTTGCATCTCGGTAAAACATCCGCGCCGCCTCGATGAATGCCTTTGGGTCGTCGTTGGCACAGACGCCAGCCTGAAATTCTGTCAGCAGATGATCGGTATCGATCGCCAGGGAGAGAATCGCCGCCTCGCCTTGCCCCGCTTGGATGAAAGCATTGGGAAAGCCTTCCCAAGTCGAAGTGTTCACAAAAACTTCCGCGCGATCGTAAAACCGTTGCACCTCATGATAAGGGACCCGCTCCCGAAATTCTACGTTCGGCAACGATGCCGCCCGTTGTTCGATCGAAGTCCAAAGTTCCGCGTTTTCATTTGGCGCGATCATGACGCAGCGCGCCTCGGGCAGCGCTTCCGCCAGGTCGAGGAAAACGTGCGGACGCTTGATCGGCTGACACCTTGCAATCCATAGAAAATCAATATCTTTGCCGCCTGCGAACGGAGCGGTGCGCGGCACGATTAGCGGACGAAAGAGCGTGCAATCGAGGCCCATCTTTCCGAAGCACTCGACCTCGTAATGGGTGATGGCGTAGCGCACATCGGATCTCCGAATTCCGCGCTCAAAGAGCGCTCCCCGAACCGGATTTTCCCGCCGGAAAACGCCATTCACCTCCGTATCGAGCATGCAGACAAAACCCAGCCGAGTATGTCCGCGGAATCTTGGCCAGAGCAGAAAATAGAGCCACGTCGTCCAGCCGTAGATGAAGGAAAAGTCAGGACGTTCTTCGCCAATGATACGGAATACCTTCGGCATCGCGCGCAATGTGTCGGCCAGTCCACCGGTCTGAAACCGTCCACCCAGTCGCGAGCGGACACCTTGCAAAACGCGGTTGTCCGGCTGGCCGTGATCGGCACTCACCAGCACCACGTCATGCCCCCTCCGCGCCAGTTCGCGCGCCATCAGCGCTGCCTGCAACTCTGCTCCACCCGAGACCCGCGTTTCGGCGGGATCGAGCACCAGATGCGCAAAGCTGGAGTGAAAAAGAAACTTCATCGACCACCGACCATCGCCGCCGCCCGCTGGATAAGGGAAGTCCCAAACGCCGCATCGATGGGCGCGAGCAGCAAGGCGCCGAGACGGGCCGGATTCTGCCGCGGACACTCCGCGAAGGAGCGCAGCAGGTAACGGCAGCCAAGCAAATACTCACGATTCTCGAAGGCACTCGCGGCCACGAACTCGAAGTGCTTCGCGCGCAGACGACGCCGGTACTCCTCTCCGCCGGTGGCCAGCTCGGCGTCGTGCTTTCTCAGAAAATGCTCGGCGCCGTCCGCAAAATTGCGTGCGGAGCGGAGGCCCGAAAAGTGGATGCGCGCCAGCGGCTCGCGGACCACGTCGTAGCGAAAACGTTGCACCATACGCAGCACCCAATCCCAGTCCTCGTAAAGCCGCAGCGCTTCATCGAAACCACCGATTTCATCCACGACGCGCCGCGCCACGACGAGCGTCGTCCCATTCCCCAATTCGCATCGCGTGTGCAGAACTTCGCGCCAGGACGATGGTGGTGGCGGCAGTGAAACGCGCCGCTCACCTTTCTCATCGACCAGCAGGTATTCGCATCCACAAAGATCGCATTCGCCCGCGCGCAATTTCCCAATCTGCGCCTGGAGCTTGCCCGGCATCCATTCATCGTCGGAATCGATCAACGCGATAAAGTCACCCTTCGCCGCCGCCAGCGCTGTATTGCGCGCGGCACCCGGTCCGCGATTGCGCTCGTGGCGAATCAATCGAATACGCGCGTCACAAGCCTCGGTTAAAACTGCAGCAGAGCCATCGGTCGAAGCATCATCCACCGCGATCAACTCCCAATCCTGGAACGTCTGCGCCTGTATACTCGTCAGGCAGCGGTGCAACGTATGCGCGCGATTAAAAAACGGGAGAATGATCGAAACCGCAGGCATGCCTAGAAATGGAGGCGCACCGCGAGTGGATTGAAACCGGTGACGCGAAATCCAAAGCCCGAACGGCTCGCAAGCAAATCAGCCCGGTGCAGCGCCTGGGGTGACCGAGAAGAAAAACTCCAAGATCTGAAAGGGCGACCCGACACGCAGTCGTTGAATGGAACAGCGAACACCCTTCCATTTATCCCGTCCCCGCTCCCCAAGGCAACGGCACCGTGAGGCCAAACGTTACCCCTTGGGAACGACTATACCATGACGGTGATCAATGGCGTGGGAGTCAAACCGCCGCCAGGGAGGCCGGCTGATTGCACGATAACGATGCCGTCGATGCCGACGTCACCCACGCCGAGATCGAAAGCGGTGGTGCCGCCGACATCGGTGAACGCGAAGATGCCGTCGCCATTGAGATCAGCGCCGATGACGTTGGCTTTGAGCGAGGTGATCGCAGCGACGGCGTTGGCGGCAGTCAGGCTGTCGGCCGTGGTGGCGTCGTTCACCGCGAGGATCGAAGCAATGCGGGCCGCCGTGACACCGGAGATGCTGCCGGCGGTTCCCGCGGTGGCACCGGTGCCTCCCGTGCCGACGAACAAACCGCCCATGCCCGGGAACACCGAAGAAAATGGCAGGAAGAAATCGCCGATGTCGCCCGAGACCTTCACGTTCATAACATCGCCGCCGTCGCCGCCCGCGATCATTCCGTCGCCGCCGGCTCCCGCGCGGATTTGCCGGGCGAACAGGGTATTTTTGACATTCAAGTCGTGAACCGCACCCCCTTCACCGCCCGTTCCAAGGGGGGCACTCCCCCCGTTTCCGGCGATCGCCTGGAAGACATGGGCCGTGACTTTGCTGTTGCCGACCGAGCCACCAATCCCTGCCACGCCACCGGTTGCGGAGGCGGTACCGCCGTCACCGCCGAGCAGGACAAGCTCACTGCCTGAGGCTTTCACGGAGATTTTGCCGAAGGTGCCACCGTTGCCACCGGCGAGTCCTCCGTCACCAGCAGCACGAACCCCCACGTTGATCCTGCCTGCGTCGCGAGAATCCTTGATCTTGATGGCATCCAAGTTTCCGGAATCGCCGCCGGTCTGGAGCTGGGAATCTCCTCCAAATCCTCCCCGGACACTGACCGCCGCATTCTCATTGGGGACGCCGCTCAAGGTGAGGTTCACCTTTGAAGTAGTGCCACCGGTACCGCCAGATCCACCGACCGCCCCATCATCATTGTCGCCACCACGCCCCGCGATGATGCTTAAGTCGCCGACGGCATTGGAGAATTTTCCGGTAAGATTGGTGAGTTCTCCGCCCGACCCAGCCGCCGCACCGCCATCGGAGTCGCCGCCATTTCCGGAGTTCATGTTCACGCCGGCGACGTGTTGGGCCGCGCTGGTGATCTTTACGTTCATCAACGCACCCCCGAAACCGGCGGCTGCAGCATTCGAATTTCCGCCGTCGCCCGCATCGATTCTTGCGTCATTGATGAAGAGACTGGCGCCGAGTTTCCACGTCACGCCTTCAATCACGCCACCGGCGGCACCCGCGGCATCACTATTTCCGCCTGCTCCCGCTGCGACGAGCATCGCGTTGACGATTCCAGATTGGACGTTGAGGGCGACGCGCGACGCGTTGCCGCCCTGACCTCCGATCGCGCCGGGTGCCGTCGCTGATCCTCCGTCGTCAGCGATGATCCTGACCTCACCGTCGGTTATGGTATTGATTGAAAGATTCACACCGGTCGCGTCTCCGCCGCTACCACCGTTGCCGGAATCCGAACCACCATTGCCTCCCTGTCCAGACACCACTGTAACATTGGACGCGATTCGGGCGCGAAGCTCGATATTGCTGACCCCGCCTCCGCTGCCACCATTGCCGATATCCGGGGCGTTCCCGCCGTCGCCTCCACGGACGATCAATCCGTCGCGGGCAGTGCGCGCCACCGAGAGGACGACGTTGGAAATGGAACCACCGTTTGCGCCTGATCCACTCCCGGCGTTCATCCCCTGATCATTGCCCCCATTTCCTCCATTGCCGGCCGTGACGCGAAGTTCGCCACCGACATCAGCCGCCGAGAATGTGATCAATTGAGCCGATCCTCCGACGCCACCGGCGCCTGTCAAACCCGCGTTCCTGCCGTTCCCGCTGGAGATCTGGACGCTGTCGCCCACGGTTCCAGCGACTGCGATCGAAATATGGCCGACCGATCCCCCATCACCACCGGCACCACCGACGTTGTCAGTCGTGCCACCGGCTCCGGCGCCCATCACAATCCCATTGCGGATCGAATCCGCCTTGACGTTCACGTCGTCGATCCCGCCTCCGTCTCCGCCGAACCCGGTGCCCCGGCCGCGTCCACCGCTCCCGGATGAAATGTTGAAGCCGCCGCCTGCTCCCTTGACCGTGATCTTAACGGCGTTCACCGACCCGCCGCTGCCGCCGTTTCCCAACGTGTTTCCCGCCTGTGAGCCGTCTCCCGCATGGACATTGATTTCTCCGCCTATCGATCCAACCTTTAGCACGGCTTGGGAGAGATCGCCGCCGGCACCACCGTTTCCCGTATCGGTTCCGCGAGCCGCGCTCCCCGCTTGCAAGGTGAGCGAGTTGGATATGAACGCCGCATTGACAGAGACATCAGTGAGACTGCCTCCCGCACCGCCATTTCCGCCGTTGTTGCTGGTGGACCCGCCCTGGCCACCGCCGAGTGTCAAGTCACCGTGGACGTTCGCCAATTTCAAATCGGCATGAATGAGCATTCCGCCGACACCGCCGCCGCCGCCAGCGTTGCTCGTCCCTCCCTGCCCGGCGAAGATCGACGCATCTCCAAAAAGTGTCGATTTGACGGTCAAATCGAAATCGGAAAGCGCCGCGCCCGCACCTGCAACGCCAGCTTCACTGGATCCTCCCTGAGACGACGTGCCGATGAAGATGCGACCTTGGACCGAATCGAAGGTCAGTTTGATCTTCGACATCGCGCCTTGAGCCCCTCCTATTCCATTGATTGTCGCCGCTCCACCGCTTCCGGAATCCGCGATGAAATCTCCCCGGAGAACGTTCGAGATGTTGAGAGTGATATTGGCAAGTTCCCCACCGATACCACCGTTGCCACCCGAAATCGCCGCGGCGCCGCCGGCTCCGCCGGCCAGCGTGACATCGCCCGCAAGGGTCGGAACGGAAATCTGGAGATCCGACAACGTCCCCCCGGCTCCTCCGATTCCTCCGGTCCCAGCTTCTCCGCCCGCCCCGGCACGAATATCGACTTCACCGGTGATTACGATCCCGTGGATTGAGATTCCGGAAACGCTGCCGCCCGCACCACCGTTTGCATTCGTCCCCATGCCCCCGGCGCCTCCAGAAATTTGGAGGCCACTGAATTGATCGCCGATGCTGATGCCTGAGATAAATCCGCCGGGGAAGCCGATCCCCAGAGGGTTCGATCCACCGTCACCCGCCGCGATCTCGGTCGCCCCGCGAGCCAGCGTGACGTCCGTGATATTCCCGCCCGGTGCCGTTGGTACAAATGGGCTGACCGAACCGTCGACGCGACCGAATTGATACGATTCGTTCGCCGCCCGACTCCCGGTAAGAATTTGATCCACACTTGGAACATCAACTCCCGCCTGCATCGGCTTTCCGATGCTGACGTTCGTGACATTTCCACCCGCCGCAATGTCGCCAACGACCGCGCCCTCGACGCTCAGTCCGGCGATCGATCCCGTCTGCAGGGTGAGCCTGTTGCCCACAAACGGAACATCATTTGCCGGCGAGAGGAAGGTGCCGATTGGCCCGTGAATGTCCGTCTTGATCACGCCATCGAATCCATCGCCGACCGCCAGCCCCGAAATTTCGGTGCGCGAGAAAACGAGATCGTTGTTCTGATCGGTCAGGAAAACCATCGCGCTCCCGGCTTTGACCTGGACGAGCAGAGGATCGGTCTTGTCGATCTGACCGTTGCGGTTCGCGTCAAAAGCCAGCGTGTCACCTGGAGCCAGCAGCAAAGCGGCATCCGAATCCAGGGCGATTTGCGCATCGATTTCGATCGCGAGATTCTGGGCATTGGCACCGGTCGTATCCGTGACGATCAGTCCAGTGGATGAAACGAGGAAACTCGCCGGTGCAATGCGGGCTTCGAGGATTTCAGGGCACGAAAAAAGGATCATGCGAATCTGCGTGTCGCGAGAATTGTGCCTCACCCACCAGAATCTCGCCGATGGCGACGCGTTGATCCGCTTCGGGCGGAGATTCAATCGCCGCAGAAATTAATCGAATGCGGTTCAAACCAGCGCGGTATTCTCAGTGCTCCGAATGAATTGCACAGAGCGCAATCACCGTTGGGCGCACAGAGGCCACATCGACGTCGCTACTCGACAGAACCAATCTGCGCATCAACCCCCAGTACCCGCCAAAACCTCGAGGCGATCCTCGATATCCGCGTGCATCACGAATACGAGGAACGCCAATGCGAACGGAGCCATCGCTTCCGAAGCTTCCTGGAAAAACAAAACGAACAGCCCGCCCACCGCAGCCGTCCCCACAATCGCGGTCAGGATCGCCCACGGTAAGGCGAAGCTATCCAGTTTCAGCGAAAGCCACGCCGTGACGTAGAGCAGAGTGCTGGCGGCGAGAATGATCGTCGCCGTGGGAAGGATCCACCAAGTCACGGCCAGACCGAGGTTCGGCCAGAAGAGTTTCGAGGTGGAGAAAATCTCCCAGCCAGCCAGCGAGACGCACAGGAGCAATTGCGGCCACGTCGCCACCACGCAGCCGAGCACCTTTTGCCAAACAATCCGCCCCACCGTCATCGGCACTCCAGCGAGCGAAGGCCACGTGTGCGCGCGCAATTCGTCGCGAAAGATCTTCCCCGCACATACTGCAAGTTCCAGCAACCATTCGCTCCCAATCACCACGAGCAACCAAAACGGGAAGTCCATCCGAATCGCCCGGTTCCCGAACGTCCACACCAGCACTGCAGCCAGCAAGCACAGCATCACGCGCGACCCCGGCCGAAGCCACAGGCAGGCGACGAAATGAAACTCTTTCCACAGAATCGGAACGTCCCAGACCCTCGCCAGTCGCCGCGGAATCCGCACCCACCGATAGTTCGTTAACTCCGACGATGGCACCGAATCGGCGAATCGATCAAAGAACAGCCACGCCATCAGGAAACACATCGTGCCAACGGCAAGAAGCACACTAGCCGCGGGATCAAACACCGGTCCGGGAAACCCAGTGGCCAGAACATGGTCCGCTCGCACGATCGGCGATAGCTCCCGCCACGTCGCTCCCAATTCGGCAATCGCCCCCGACGCAGTCGCCCACGCGCTCATCACGTGACCACCGAAAAGGAGCACCGCCAGGAAAGCTCCCGAACCCACGGTTGCAAAAAGCGTCCGCGAAAAGAGCGTAGAGCTGACGAGCCCGACGTTCGCGCTCACGAAGACGAGCGCGCCCATCGTCACCAAAGTCGCCTCGATCTGACCCAGGCTCACCCCACCGAGCGTGATCGTGAAAATGAGGAGGGGGATCTGGGCCCCGGCGACCAAAGCGACGGAAAACAGACGGCTGGTTGATTTTCCGAGCAACACGGCAATCGGTCCGGCATCCGCCATGCGGAGCAATGGCAGCGTTTGCGCCTCCTTTTCCTCCGTGATCGCTGAGGCAAAGTGCGGCAGCCCTACCAGGGCCAGCAATATGAAATCCACACGGACCACCATCTCAAACGCCATCTTCCCCGTGGCTCCAGACCAACCCGTAGCTATGAACGTCACAACCACCAGTCCGAGGGGTAGCATGGCCGATCCGACGCGCACCCAGTAAGCTGCCTTCCCGCGTGCTTCCTGGCGAAGCGCGCGGATAAATAGGGCGAGAATCGTGTTCATTGCGGGAACGGCGGTGAGTTCACAGGGTAAGACCTTCCCATTCAATCCTTCCATACGGGCACCGGCCATGATTCAGCCACGCGAAAGGAATGCGAATTCCGGTTCGGCATATTATCCAGCGCCATTCTCCAAAGATGGCAAATCCACTTCGGGTTCTTCGGCGCGACCGCGCCGTGGAGTCGATGCTGCCCAGCCGCGTCGTTTCTTATCTAATGCGATCCGACGGTCGAGCTCGGCCCGCTACTGAAGATTACGGCTCGTGGAGCGGAGCGGAGAGTGGTTTTCTCCCACGCCGGAAAATGACCACCGAACAACGCCGCAAATTCATCCGCTGGTTTTGCATCCTTGGACCGACATTGTGTGGCCTGGTAACGGTTTTGCTGATGGTTTCCCTGGAATCGAGGCTGAACACTCTCATTCCCCGGCCGTTGCAGGGGATCGCGGCCATCTCCCCACTGTTCGGATGGGCTGCGCTCACGTTAGCGTGTTCAGCAATGACGGCAGGCGATATTTGCAAACGGCTGGAACACAGAGACGGGACACGCTTGATCGCCCTTGTCCTCATGATCCCGATTATAGCGCTCGCTCACACGTGCTGCGCCTCGGTGATCGCTTTCGCGGGGTGCATGGTGCTCGTTGGACCGCTCCGATAGCTGCGGAAGGCTCGGTCGTATCTGAACGCGGATCTATTCCCGTATGACGCTGTTGGATTAAGTTTCAGAGCATCTGCTCGACGAACTGCCGGCTCTCGAAGAACGCCAGATCGCCGAGCTTTTCACCGGTGCCGACAAAACGCGTGGGCAAGGTCAATTCGTTTTGGATCGCGATGACGCAGCCACCTTTTCCCGAGCCGTCGAGTTTGGTCACGATGATGCCGGTCAAGTCCGCGGCCTGCTGAAACTCGCGCGCCTGCGCCAGCGCGTTTCCGCCGGTGGTGGCATCGACAACGAGCAAACTTTCGTGCGGCGCGTTCGGGTCGCACTTGGTCAGGGAGCGCTTCACCTTGGCCAGTTCGCCCATGAGATTCGTCTTCGTGTGGAGCCGGCCCGCGGTGTCACAAATGACGAACTCAATATTCTCGCGGTCAGCGCGTTGATACGCTTCGTAACAAACCGCCGCCGGATCGCCGTTGTATTGGCCCTGGACGATCGGACAACTAATGCGCTCAGCCCAGACGCCGAGTTGTTCAATGGCGGCCGCCCGGAAGGTATCGGCCGCGGCCAGGAGCACGGTGTGCCCCTTCTGTTTCAAAAAATACGCGAGCTTGGCGGTCGAAGTGGTCTTGCCCGTGCCGTTCACGCCCACCACCAGCACCACTTTCGGTTTCGAAGCCAGCGGTCGCAGCATCAGATTATCGCGCGGCAGGACTTTCAAAATCTCTTCACGCGCTACCTCGACCACGCTTTCCGCCGTCATCTTTTCCGTGCGCGCCTGGAGCGCCTTCAGAATGCGCGTCGTCATCGGCACACCAAGATCCGAGCGAATGAGCGCTTCTTCGAGTTCATCCCAATCCACCGGCCGCCCGGTGAATTTCTGCATGATGCTTTTAAAGAAATCCTAGGGCCATCAACGAGGGCGTGCGGCGGGTTCGCGTGCAGGGCGGGAGAGTTCGGAACGAAACCGATCCAGAATGCCATTGACGAAGCGGCCGGACTCATCGGATCCAAACTTTTTCGCGATCTCGATGCACTCGTTGATAATCACGACCGGCGGGACTTCGGAGCAGTGAATCAGCTCATACACTCCGAGTCGCAGCACGTTGCGATCAACACCCGCGATGCGCTCGAGTGAATAATTTTGCGCCAGGCTGCTGATCTTTTTGTCGATCTCCTCGCGATGCTGCACCACCCCGCGGATCAAGGATTCGGCGTATTCGCGCGAGGAAAGCGAAACATTGCATTTGCCGGCCGGCCCCACGCGCAGATTCCAAAAATGCGGCAGCAGTTCCCCGATCGTCGAGGACTGCATGTCCATTTGGTAAAGGAATTGGACGGCCGATTCACGGCCTTCGCGGCGTTTTCCCATCGGTTAAACAGATCACCTAACCGCGCGGAAAATGGCTCATGGTTTGGATCATGTGCATGGCCACGCGGGCGGCTTCCGTGCCGCGGTTGATCTGATCCTCGAGGCAGCGCGAGCGCGCCTGGTTTTCATTCTTGAGCAAAAGTACTTCATGAATCACTGGCGTGCCTGAACTGAGCATGATCCGCATCAGGGCATCGGTGACCGTATGAGCAACCATCGAGGCGTGCTCGGTTTCGCCTTCGATCAGCACACCAAATGCGATCACCGCATCCACGTCCACCTGCCGGGCGACCTGCGCGACCGCCAGCGGGATTTCAAATGCACCCGGCACTTCCAGCACGCGCGTTTCCGTGTCTGGATCGATTTCCGCCAGCTCAGCCCGCGCATGGTCGATCAGTCCCTTGACGTATTGATCGTGATAGGTGCTCGAGACGATGGCGATGGTGGAGGCATTGCCGACTTGTCGGGGACGGGATGGAAGTGTGGACGCCATGGTTTGCGGGACGCGGAGAGTAGCGCGCCTCGTCGAGGGTGCAAGTGCGGGTGAGGGGTGGATCGTTGTCGTCCTCATCCTCCTGCTCCTACTCGTACTCCTCATCGTCCGTCGGCCAAAAGCCGATAGTGAGCAGGAGCAGGATTGGAAAGAATCTTGGCCCTACAACAAGTGGCCCATCTTCACCTTCTTCGTTTCCAGATATTTTTCGTTGTGCGGATTGGGCGGGGACTTGATCGGCACCATTTCGACAATCTCGAGCCCGTAGCCTTCGAGGCCGACCACCTTCTTTGGATTGTTGGTCAAAAATCGCATTTTGCGCACGCCAAGATCGACCAGAATCTGCGCGCCAATCCCGTAATCGCGCAACTCCGGCGCAAAGCCAAGCCGCTCGTTCGCTTCCACGGTATCGAGACCTTCCTCCTGCAGCTTGTACGCGTGAATCTTGGCCGGCAGGCCAATCCCGCGGCCTTCGTGGTGGCGCATGTAGAGCAGCACGCCATTCCCGACGCTTTCGATTTGCTCCATGGCGCGATGAAGCTGTGACCCGCAATCGCATCGCCGGGAGCCGAAGATATCGCCCGTTAGACATTCGCTATGAACCCGGACCAGCGTGCGTTTGGAGCGCGAGATCGTGCCTTTGACGAGCGCGAGGTGATGCACGCCATCAACGAGCGAACGGTAAAGGTGCAATTGGAAATCACCGTAGTCGGTCGGCATGTTGATGACCTGCTCGCACTCGACCAATCGCTCGGACATCCGGCGAAAGGCGATCAGGTCCTTGATGCAACAGAGCTTCAGCTTGTGTTTCTTGCGGAAGGCCAGCAGTTCCTTGAGTCGAGCGGAAGTGCCATCGGTATTGAGGATTTCGCAGATCACGGCTGCGGGCTGAAAACCAGCCAGGCGCGCCAGATCCACGCTGGCCTCGGTGTGTCCCGCGCGCCGCAACACCCCGCCCGGCTTGGCGCGCAACGGAAACACGTGACCGGGCTGCACCAGGCTGCGCGGGGTCGCTTTGGGATCGACGAGGACTTCCATGGTGCGGGCACGATCCTGAGCACTGATGCCCGTAGTGATCCCACTCACCGCATCGACACTCACCGTAAAGTCCGTCCGAAAGGTCTCTCGATTATCCGTCACCATACGTTGGAGTCCGAGGGCTTCGGCGCGTTCTTCGGTGATCGGTGAGCAAATCAATCCGCGTCCATGAGTGGCCATGAAGTTTACCGCCGCCGCCGTCACTTTCTCGGTCGCCATCACGAGATCCCCTTCGTTTTCGCGATCCGCGTCATCCGTCACGATGACCATTTTCCCGGCGCGAATGTCCTTTATGGCGGATTCAATGGAGTCGAACTGTGGTGATGATGGCATGGTGAGTCGGCCAGTATGGCTGCCGGGGTGAAATTCGGAAATTCGGATTTCGCACGCGTTGGCGTTTCCTCCCAGCCGGAACTTATTGCCGCTCGCGCCGTCGCAAGCCAAACCACGCCAACCAATAGGTCACAATGGTCCACAACGCGTGGCCGCCCATGGCGACGTTGGCCGGTCTCAGATTGACATAGCGATCCTGCTCGTTGCGATGATCCGGATCGTTGGCATCGAGATTTCGGAGCGCCTGGAAGTGGTCGGAATTAATGTCTCCAATGAGGTCACGATCGTAGATGTAGCTCGTATCCATAACCTTCTGGGCCATAAATCCAGGGGTGAATTGACTGACCCGGTGGACCGGATCCTCCATGGCCGTTGGCTTAATGACGTATCCTGAAAAGATGATCATCGGGATGAGCACGAGCGGCACGACGGTCACAGCCTGCATGACGCTGTTCGCGAAGGCGGAAATCGTGCAACCGATGCCGACCGCCGCGGTGGCGGTGCCGGCCAGCGCGGCCAATTGCAAAAGCACCGAGCCGTCGCGACCGTGCTCAAACCACAAGATCGAAAGGTACAGCAGGCCCGCTTGTGCGAATGTAATCGCGATCAGGTATAGGAACTTGCTGGTCAAATAGGAATGTGCGCCCACGCCAACGAGCCGCTCGCGGCGATAAATGGCGATCTCCCGAACAATTTCCTGTGCGGCATTGCTGCAACCAAACCACAGGGTCGAGAGATACGCGAAGAACATGACCAACTCGCGCTCGTTGGTCGCCCAACACACGAGAGCGGCAATGACGATGGGCTGCCCAAGGAGAATGAGCAGGTTCCACCAATCCGCCTTCAGGATCGTCCATTGCCGCGCCAGCAGAATCGGAAGTGAAAACGCGCGGCGGGGTCGCGTCGTGGCTGCAACGGACGGCGGCAGCTCCGCCACTCGCTCGGGTTCGGCCGCCGTTTGTCGCTCGGCGAATGCCGCCTGCCACTCTTTGGCCGGACGCTTCCCAAGTTCATCATAGAGCGCAGTCAACTTCGGCACGTGAAAATACTCGCGCACCTCAGCGGCGGACCCCTGAAAGGCGAGACACCCGGCGTCCAGGATCACCAACTGATCGATGAGATAAGCATTTTCCATCACGTGCGTGGTGCACACGATCGTACAGCCGGTATCCGCGAGGTCGCGGAGCAGACTCATGAGCTGAAATTCGGTCGCCGGATCGAGGCCGGAAGTCGGTTCATCCAGGAAGAGAATCGACGGTTTGGCGAGTAATTCGACCGCGACACTGACCCGTTTGCGTTGGCCGCCGGAAAGGCGCCAGATGGGCAGATCTGCCCGTTGAACCAAGCCCAGCTGGTCCATGGTTTGCGCGATCAGGCGTTCGATCTCATTCGCCGGTGTGCGAGCCGAGAGTCGCAAACGGGCCGCGAAGTTGAGGGCCTGACGCACAGTCAACTCGGGATGGACGATGTCGTCCTGCGGCACAAAACCGAAAGCGGGAGGCTCGCCGCTGGCATAAACGTCCTGCCCATCTGCCTGTACCGTCCCGCCCTCGGGTTTTCGCAGCCCGGCGAGTGCATTGAGCAATGATGACTTTCCCGCACCGCTCGGACCGATCAGGCCAAAAAAGCGCGAGGCCGGGACGATGATGGATACGTGATCGAGAATCGTGTTGGCCTGACCGGGTCGCCCGGTCAGCTTTTCCAAAAGGGAACGCTCGGAAACGCGCATCACCACCTGATGAGCGTGAAGGCTGCCGCCGGAGCTGTTGACCACGCTCACCAGAGCCAACCCATCAAACTGAAAAAAAAGGGGGCCGACCTGGAGGCGGTCGCCAACGGTAAACATATGTTCATCGAAGCGGTGCCCGTTGATGAATGACCCGCCCGCGCTCTGCAAATCGGTCACAGAAAATCCGCCTCCGGGCAGGGCACGCAGCAACGCATGCCGTCGGGAAACCGAACTGTCCTGAATCTGGACCTCACATCCGACGTCGCGCCCGATGGTCAGTTCGCCCGAGATTTCAATACGATCGGCCGGGGTTCCGTTCACTAGAAGTGCGCCGGCACGTTCTGGTTTCTCCGGGGCGGAGGAGGCAGCCCGCGGAAGAGGTTTTCCCGCCGGGGCCGCCTGCGAAACAAATCGCAGGGTGACAGGTCCAACGGCGAATTCCTCTCCGGGGTTGATCGTCGTCGGCTCGGTAATGCGCATGCCATTGAAATGAGTTCCGCGCGAACTCTCGAGATCTTCAATGACCAGACGCTCACCGTCGCGACGGAAGCGGCAGTGCCGTCGCGAAACCTCAGGGTTGCGAAGTTCGACGGTGGCCTCTGGCGAACGTCCAATCACGCCCTCGTCGCCCGAGATCTCGATGGTCGCTTCGGGCAGGCCGCGCAGGACGACGAACTGCATCGTTTTCCTCGCGGTAACCAAAAACTACGGGAGGACCGCCCAGATCTCGACGATGCGATTCTTTTCGAGATCGTTTTCGTCCAATAAAGTCGAGCTGCCCATGCCAAGGCTGTGGGTGACATTCTTGACGCCACACGTGCGCACAATGAAGTCCTTCACGGTCTTTCCGCGCGCAGCGGAAATGGCGAGATTCTTCTGCTCGTCGCCCTTCGGATCGGCAAATCCCAGCACCACGAAAACCGCGGTCAGGTCATCTCGAAAATGCATGACTTCGGCCGAATCAATTATCTTTCGGACTTCGGCCTGCTGGCTCGCGTCGAGCGCCGTTTGCCCCGAGCCAAAGGGCACTACCACGATGCGGCGCATGTCGCGCGCTTTCTCGACGCTCAGCACCAGCTTGTCCTTCTGCGCCTTGTCCAGATCCGGCATCACGTCGATCCGATCAATAACCTGAGATTTGATGTCTTTGGTTACCGGGGAATTGTCGATTCTGGGACTGGCGACCGGCTTGCTGTCTCCCACTGGCTTGGGTTCGGGCGTGGCAGGTTTCGGAGCGGGTACGCCGATGTCGGAGGGAGCAGGCGGCGGCTCAGTTTCGACCGGCTTTTCCAATTCCGGGGTCTCCCCGGGGTTCTCGACCACGACAACTTCGCTCGAGGGAATGGGTTTATCACCCCCGCCTCTGAAAGCCTTCACGGCAAAATAGGCGCCGGCAGCGACCACCAGCACACCCACGACAACGGCGGCCACCATCGCCACGGCCCCAGCACCGCCCTTCACGACGGCGAGTGGTTTTCCACATTCCGGGCACACGAGCGGCGCGCCGTCAGCGAGCTCGATTTTTTCCCCGCGATACGCAACCAGGCAGCCGGAGTAGTTATTGCATTTGGCGATGACCTTCATGATTTCGATAAATAGGAATGTGAGGAAGCTTCCGGCGAGCAAATTCTCCGGGCTCATCCATGGTCAGGATGCGGCGGAAAGGAAGCGTTTCAGGTCCGGCGCCAGTGGCGAGCAGAATTCGAGGCCACGTGCAGGCAGTCTCAGAGCGGTCGAATGCAAGGCCTGACGATCGATCAAAAGCCGCGCGGCCAGCGCCGGCGTCCAACCGGTCTCGATGAATTCCAAATAGCAGCCTGCGTCCGAACCGTAAATTTTGTCACCGATGATCGGGTGCCCGGAATGCGCGAGGTGCACGCGGATTTGATGCATGCGTCCAGTTCGGGGGAACGCGCGCACGAGCGCAAATTGCCGCCCCGCGGACGTTTCAATCGTGAAGCGACTCTCGACGCGAAAGTCCGTCCGGGCGCTGGCACCATTCGGATGCACCGCCTGCATCAGGTGGATCGGGGACGGTTGGAATTCCCCGCGCCGTCGCAACGCGGCCTCAACCGTCCAGGCGTCGGATTCCGGCCAGCCCCAGACGATTGCGAGGTATTCCTTTTCCACCGCGCGCAATTCCATCTCCCGGCACAGGTCGCGGGCCGCAGCCCGGCTTTTGGCCACCAACGTCAGCCCACTCGTCTCGCGATCGAGCCGATTGATCAGCGACACCTGTCCTCCGTTGGCAATTTCAAACGCCAGCAATTCGCGCAACCCATCCCAGAGGGTCAGACGGCCATTTGGCTTGCTCGGGTGCGCTTCGAGACCCGCGGGTTTGTTGACCACGATCCAGGTGTCCGACTCGGCAATGACCTCAATTCGATCAAGAATGGGGGCGCGGATTTTCGAGGATCGCAATGGGAGTCGAGGCTGACAGCGGGATCGAGGACGTGCATAGTCCAGCGGACATCGCCCCACCGCAATCGTTCTTATTCACCCGGTTACTCTTGATCACGGCCCGCCATCTTACCCGCCGCTATCCCAACCAAGTTTCCGCTCTCGACGACGTTTCGTTTGAGATCGCCGCGCACGAATTTGTCGCCATCACCGGCCCGAGCGGATGCGGAAAAAGCACTCTCCTCCATCTGCTGGGCGGGCTCGACACACCGACCGCAGGGGAGTTGGAAGTCGGCGGCGTCGCTTTGCAAGGCGCAGACGAGGAGGCGTTGACCAGGTATCGCCGGCACACCGTGGGCATCGTATTTCAATTCTTTCATCTGCTCCCGACGATGACCGTGTTCGAGAATGTCTGCCTCCCGCGACTGCTCCACGGGGAAGCGTTAAAGACGATTCGCCCCGCCGCCGAGGAATGGATCGAACGCGTCGCTTTACAGGACCGGGCCGGACATTTTCCGCACCAGCTCAGCGGTGGCCAAATGCAGCGAGCGGCAATTGCGCGAGCCCTGATCGGTTCACCGCGGCTGCTCCTGGCGGACGAGCCGACCGGAAATCTCGACAGCGCCAGCACTCGGACCGTGCTCGAACTCTTCCAAAAGATTGCTTCTCTGCACCAGACCACCTTGATAGTCGTCACCCATAGCGAAGACGTCGCGAGCGAGTGTTCTCGACGCATCAACCTTCGCGACGGCCGACTTTGCCCTGACCCATGACCATCGACGAAATGCGCACCCGCTTGCGCGGTAAGGTGTTGTTTTCGGATTTCTCCGATCAGGAATGCAACGAATGTCTCGAGTTGCTCGATCCTGTCACAGTCGAATCTGGCGACCACGTTGTCCGCCAGGATGATCCGGGCGATTGCATGTACATCCTGCTCGAAGGCACATGCCGCGTTATCCACCACGCCGGCGAGCGGGAAATCGAAATGGCCGTGCTGGAGTCAGGAGACTTTTTTGGCGAGCTGTCTCTGGCGGATGCGGGGCCCCGTTCCGCCGATGTCATTGCCGTCGATCGATGCGTGTTGCTAAAGATCACCAAAGCCGCGCTCGGCGCCATTGCGGGAGTCTATCCTGGTGCCGCCGTGAAGCTGCTCATCGGTATTGGTCGCACCCTGGTGAGTCGGCTGCGCCGATGCAACGACCGTTACGTGGATTCCCTGCTCTTCCCGGTGGCGAAAGAAACCTAGACGCGCACTTTCGTCGTGGGCCAAGGGTAACGGAGTCGAACAACCCGGCGAAATTTTGCACCGTGAGCAGTAGACAGAATGCGGTTTGCTGCGACCGCGAGCATTGCTTGGTCATCGTGAGCGGAGCGCAGCGAAGTCGCACGACCCGGCTCCAATGTCGCAACGCGTCCTCACGTCCATCCGTTCCGGCAGAATCGATCGGTAGAACGAATCCATCGACATTGGCGCCGGGGCGTTCGATTCCGGCACGGCGCGCCTCCGCTCACGATGACAGGAATTCGCCGCGCCTTCATCGGCAATAAAGCTCGTCCGCCACGCCGCTTCCGGATTCCTTTTCGTCGCGATGAATTCCCGCCTCATCCTCGCCCTCGACATTGGCACTTCCTCGACCCGCTCCGCGCTGTTTGATCTGAAAGCCGACCGCATCGAGCGCTCGACCGCGCAGCAGAGTTATCCACTCGTCACCAGCGCCGATGGCGGGGCGGAACTGGAACCCGACGTTGTCCTGTATGCCGTGCGAAAATGTCTCCAGCAAACCATGCGCATTTACCGGACGGACCCAGAATTGCATGGCCGTGGAGTCGCCGGCATCGGCACATCATGCTTTTGGCACAGCCTGGTGGGCACGAATGCGAATGGCGAAGCCGTTACGCGCATCCTCACCTGGGCCGATGCGCGCTGCCGCGCGGATGCCGCAAAATTACGCGATGAACTCGGCGAGAAAAGGGTGCATGCCCGGACCGGGTGCATGATCCGAGCTTCGTTTTGGCCGGCCAAACTCGCCTGGCTTCAGCGCACAAATCGGAAACTGTTCACCCGCGTCAAGCACTGGATGTCGCCCGCCGAATGGGTGCAGAAGATTCTGATCGGCGAGGCAAACTGCGCGCTCGGGATGGCCACGGGAACCGGCCTATTCAATCCCTCGAAACTCGAATGGGACTCGGCGTTGCTCAATCGCTTTGATCTCTCGCCGGATCAGCTTCAGCCTCTCGGCGAGGAGCCGACCGTCGTCGCCGGCGAACTCGCCAACGCCATTCCGGAGTTGCGCGGCGTGCCGTGGTTCCCCGCCATTGGCGATGGCGCCGCCAGCAATCTGGGCTCCGGCGCCACTCGCCCCGGACTGGCCGCCATTAACGTCGGCACCAGCGCCGCGCTGCGGATCATGCGCGAAGGCAAAAAGGCAACGGCGCCCTTTGGATTGTTTTGCTATCGTGTTGATGCCGCCCGCTTCCTTGTGGGCGGTGCCGTGAGCAATGCTGGCAACCTTCGCGCCTGGTGCGTCCGCGAACTGCGTTTGCCGGATGATCCGACGCTCGAGAAAGAACTCGCGCGCCGCCCCGGTCCGGTCGCGAACCTTGATGTGTTGCCGTTCTGGATGGTCGAGCGTGCGCCGCGTTGGAATGAAGAGGCCCGTGGCGCCATCGTCGGTCTCGGCCAATACACCTCCGCGGTGGAACTTTACCAAGCCATCACTGAAGCGGGATATCAGCGCATCGCGCGCATCGCCGACGTGCTCCTGGCCGAGGACGCGCAAGCTCCGAAGTTCATTGTCAGCGGCGGCATTCAACACTCGAAACAAGCACTCCAGCGCCTCGCCGATGTGCTGGGCCAAAACGTTCATCCCAACGACGAAATGGAAGCTTCCATTCGTGGCGCCGCCATTGTCGTCCTGGAAAAACTCGGCCTGCCCGTTCCAGCCGCACAATTTGGCCGCGCGGTCAAACCTCGCCCCAAATTCGCACGTCTCTACGCTCAAGCCCGCCAGCGCCAAAACCGGCTCGAGGATTTGCTCGAGACTCTGTGACCACCGTCGTCTGCCGGTTCCCACTCGGAACTCCACAACGAGACCCTTCCTTTTACGGACTGCGGAGCTGAGCCTGACGATGCGGGGTCAACACTACGAGAGGACGAGAATCGACTCAACGGGATCCGCGTCCAGCGCGTGAATCTCTCCTTCATGTCCTGTGATCATCCGGACGAGTTGGTCTCGCGTGCAGTTACCGATGCGAAGCCACACCACCTTCGGGGGATGACCGTGGAGCACGCCGAGCTGCTGAAAGTCCGAATCCTTCGACACGATTGCAAAACCATTCGCACGGGCATACTCCCAAACGTCCGCATCACTTTGGCCCATCAAGCCTTCGTCACGGACATGCGTGCTGTTGGGAAAAAGCGCCGCCACCAGCCCGGGCAGTTTGGGTGAGAGATTCTCTTCAAAGAGAAGCTTCATGCGGAACGACATTCAGGCGGCGATCACGATCCGCCGCAAAGGCGAAGCATGCCTGGATGTCGTCGGCAGTGAGATCCGGGAAATCGTCGAGCACCTCCGCTACCGTCATTCCGCCACCCAAATAGTCGAAAACGTCCGACACCGTGATCCGCGTGCCCCGGATGCAAGGTTTACCGCTTCGGATCCGCGGGTCGATGCTGATGCGCTCGCGATAATTCACGGCAGCAGAGTAGATTTTTAGAACCTCCCCGTCAAGCGAGGCACCCAACCAGCAGCCCGTTAGACCTCAGCAATTCCGCGATGTGGCGACAACCTCTTCCGAGCCCGGCCACTGCGCCCAGGGCTCTTCCCATCGGCGCAACTCCCATTACATTGTCAAATCTGGTAGCGGAAGGAAAATGGAGCTGAGTGCGGGCGCCGAGTTTCCCGGGTTTGCGCATCCCACTCGGAATGGCAGCCGAGGCAGCAACGCCGGGGTTGAATCCTTCGCCGCGGGAGGCAACGCTCCTGCTCGCATGAATTCCGCCACCACGTCCACTCGCTCCTCCGCTCTCTTCGCCGAAGCCAAACGTTATATTCCCGGTGGCGTGAACTCTCCCGTGCGGGCCTTTCGCGGCGTCGGGGGTGAACCGTTCTTTGTCGAGAAAGCAGCCGGCTCACACATCTGGGATGTGGATGGTCGTGAACTGATCGATTACGTCGGAACGTGGGGTCCCGCCATTCTCGGCCATGCACCGCGGGTCGTGCTCGACGCCGTGCGGGACGGCGCGGCGCACGGCGTTTCGTTTGGCATTCCGAATCCTTACGAAGTCGAAATGGCGCGGCTCATTTGTGAATGGGTGCCGTCGGTGGAAAAGGTGCGCATGGTGAATTCCGGAACCGAGGCCACCATGTCATGCTTGCGTCTGGCGCGCGGATTCACCGGTCGCTCGAAGATTATCAAGTTCGAGGGTTGCTACCACGGACACGTGGATTCGCTGCTGGTGAAAGCCGGCTCCGGCGCCCTCACGCACGGAACGCCCGGACAGCGCAGGGGTGCCGGTGGAGTTCGCAAACCTGACGATCACGGTGCCCTACAACGACCCACCCGCCATCAAGGAAGTTTTTGCCCGCGAAGGCCGGGAGATCGCGGCCGTCATTGTGGAAAGCGTTCCGGCGAATGCCGGCCTTTACCTGCCGAGACCGGGCTTTGTCGAACTGCTCCGCGACCTGTGCACGGAGCACGACACCGTCTTTATTTTTGATGAAGTCATGACCGGATTCCGGCTCGCCCGCGGCGGCTATCAGGAAATCTGCGGTGTCATGCCCGACCTGACCGCCTTGGGAAAAGTGATCGGCGGCGGGCTGCCCGTGGGCGCTTTTGGTGGGCGACGGGAAATCATGGATTACCTGTCACCGGATGGTCCTGTTTATCAGGCGGGCACGCTCTCAGGGAATCCGCTGGCCATGGCGGCAGGTCTGGCGCAATTGCGTGAACTCGAACGACTCGATGGCTGGAAAGGCCTCGAAGAACTCGGTGCCGCCTTCGAGGATGGAACCAGATCGGCCTTGAAGAAGGCCGGCAAAGATTACTTCTTCAACCGCATCGGTTCGATGTTCTGCACCTATTTCACTTCCCATCAGGTCCACCGACTTTCGGACGCCATGGACGCCGATCGCGATGCATTCTCCCGGTATTTCCATCAATGCCTGGAGCGAGGCATTTACTTCGCACCCTCGCAATTTGAAGCGGGTTTCCTGTCCCTCGCGCATACGCCCGATGATCTCGCGCGCACCGCTGCCGTCGTCGCCAAGGCCCTGACCGCTTGATTGAGCCGTCCGCATCCCGCACTGTTAACGATTCTCCCACGCTCATGATTTCCACCGAACTTCACGGCCGCTCCATCATCGCCAGCACGCTCGTCGAACCGAAAGGCGACGACTTCTGCGCCATCAGTCCCCTTACCTCCGAGGCGCTCCCAACAGTATTCCATCAATGCGATGAATCCGATGTGGATCGCGCGGTGACTCTGGCGAACGAAGCGTTCGCCATTTATCGAAAAGTGAGCGGCGCGGAGAGAGCGACGTTTCTGGAGGCAATCGCGGAGGAAATCATGGAGCTGGGCGACACCTTGCTCGATCGAGCGCATCGCGAAACAGGACTGCCCTTGGACCGGCTCAAGGGCGAACGCGGAAGGACCTGTGGCCAGCTCAAACTCTTCGCTGAAGTCGTTCGCGAAGGTTCCTGGTGCGATGCCCGCATTGATACGGCACAACCGGACCGCCAGCCTTTGCCCAAGGCCGATATCCGGCGGATGCTCCAGCCCATCGGCCCGGTGATCGTCTTCGGTTCCTCTAATTTTCCGCTCGCCTTCTCCGTCGCCGGTGGCGACACGGCCAGCGCTTTCGCGGCCGGTTGTACGGTCGTCGTCAAAGCACACAGCGCTCATCCGGGCACCAGCGAATTGGTCGCCAGCGCGATCAACCGGGCCATCGCAAAATGCCAATTGCCCGCCGGCGTCTTTTCCATGCTGCATGGCGCCGGCGCGAAGATCGGCGTCGCCTTGGTGAAACATGCCCAGGCGCGCGCGGCCGGATTCACTGGCTCGCGGGCGGCGGGCCGTGCGCTGTTCGACGCGGCTGCGTCCCGTCCGGAACCCATCCCCGTGTTTGCGGAAATGAGCAGCCTCAATCCGGTGCTCGTCTTTCCCGGTGCCGTCGCGGAACGCGGCCCGCAAATCGTTGAAGGCCTGCGCACATCGGTGACCATGGGTGTCGGCCAATTCTGCACGAAACCTGGACTGGTCTTCGGCCTCGCCGGTCCTTCGTTCGAGCAGTTCGTGACCGACTTCGGACAGGCCGTGTCCAAGGTTGCTCCCGGCACCATGCTGCACGCCGGTATTCGCGATTCCTATGATCGGGGTCTCGATACCGTGGCGATGACGGCGGGCGTCACGGCCGTCGGCGAATCGGCCGATGAAGCGGATGAAAAACGCACGCAAGGCGAAGCGGCTGCCTTTGTGACCGATGCCGAAACATTTTTGCAGAACCGGGAATTGCACGAGGAAGTCTTCGGGCCATGCACGCTCTTGATCTCCACACGCTCCCTGGCCGAACTCGGAACCTTGGTGAATTCCCTCGAAGGCCAGCTCACCGCCACGATTCACGCCACGGATGATGAACTTGCCGCGGCCAGCGATCTGATCGCGTTGCTCGAGCGCAAAGTGGGACGTCTCGTTTTTAATGGTTTCCCCACCGGGGTCGAAGTTTGTCCGTCGATGAATCATGGCGGCCCGTATCCGGCCACCACGGACGTGCGCTTCACCAGCGTCGGCACCGCCGCGATTCTGCGCTGGGCGCGGCCCGTTTGTTATCAGGCCTGGCCCGCCGCCGCGCTACCACCCGAGCTGCAGAACGGGAATCCCCTTGGAACGATGCGCCTGGTCAATGGCTCGCTGACCCGGGACGCCGTCCTGTAAGTGATCATCGGAGAGCGACCTAACGCGGGTCTCCTTCTCACTCTCACCCTGCTTCTTCTTCCCCTTTTAACAGGCGAATAGACGCAGAAAGTGAAACGGGTGACCGGTCACGAGAGCGCCCAAGGCATTTATCCTGCTCTGATTGGCCCGGTGTTCACACTCATGACCATCGCTCGCTCGCTTCATCATGGACATTCTTTTTGATTGCCCGGTATGCGCGGGCCCCAATGTGACCCGGGAATCTCAGCGCGGCGAAGCAGGCACGTGCGCCCATTGCGCCGTACTGATTCCAGTGCCCGTCGATGCCCGCACGGTGCGCCAGAGCGGCTACACGCGGGATTCGATCCAACTGGCCTTGCGATCGGATGGCTCTCCACGCATGCTGCGACGTCTGCGACCGGTCCCCACGGAATTCGATCGTCCGCTTATCGCCAGGTCCGCGCGGGTGATTCCTCCTCCTTCACGTCACTCGGCCGTCGCGGTTGGTTTTTGAGCAAATCTGCGGAGAACTGATCACCGTCCGGGATTCAGGCGGTTAAATCCTTCCCGGGCCGCGCTCGATCGATTTTTTGCTGAGACGCGGCGGCATGCCTTCAGACAGCGCCTTTAGGCCCGTCGAGTCTGACTTCGAGAGTGTGCCGAAGGAATCCCACCCATCACCCAACCTTTCAGTCATGTAATGGAGGCGAAAGGTCGGCGCCACGATGGGGAGGTCTATTCGTGCACGGCATCATTCCGGTGCCTCGACATCAACAAGACCAAAACCAGATCACATGAAAAACTCGATTCCTCATCCTCCGGCCCGCACCGATGCCGATCTCGACGGGCCGAAATACAGTCCGGTCAATCGGCAACCGCAGTGGAGACCGGCGGCTCCGATTCCCACACCCGCCACCGGGACGCCCAACGCTGGCATTCAGGCCATCAACGAATCCGTCCGCGCGACGTCCACATGGGTACAACCCCTGCGCACCGAAATGGCCCGCATCATCGTGGGTCAGGAACAGCTGGTCGATCGCCTCATGGTCGGCCTCATCAGCAACGGTCACATCCTCCTCGAAGGCGTACCCGGCCTGGCCAAGACGCTCGCGCTCAAAACGCTGGCCTCGGCAGTCGGTTTGAATTTTCAGCGACTCCAGTTCACACCCGACATGCTACCCGCCGATATCGTGGGCACCATGATCTACAATCCGCGCGACGGCTCCTTCAGCACGAAACACGGCCCCGTGTTCTCCAATCTCATCCTCGCCGACGAGATTAATCGGGCTCCCGCGAAAGTTCAGAGCGCCTTGCTCGAGGCCATGCAGGAACGTCAGGTCACGCTCGGCGACGAGACGTATCGCCTGCCCGATCCATTCCTCGTCCTCGCCACGCAAAACCCGCTCGAACAGGAAGGCACCTATCCGCTGCCGGAAGCGCAGGTCGATCGCTTCATGTTGAAGGTGATCGTCAATTACCCAAACCGCACCGAAGAGCGCGCGATCCTTGATTCCATGGCGGTCGCCGAGCGTTCGTGGGACGTGCAATCGGTCGTGAGCGCTGAAGATATCATCAATGCCCGCCGTGTCGTCAGCAGCATTTACATCGACGACAAGGTGAAGGACTACATCGTCGATATCGTCCTCGCCACGCGCGATCCGCGCCCCTACGGCATCGATCTGAACGGTTACGTGCAATGCGGAGCGTCGCCGCGCGCCACCATCAGCCTCACTCTCGCGGCCCGCGCTCATGCCTTCCTCCAGGGGCGTGGTTATGTCACGCCGCAGGATGTAAAGGATCTCGCCTACGACGTCCTGCGTCATCGCATCGCCGTCAGCTATGAGGCCGAGGCGGAAAACGTAGCGTCGGAAAATATCATCGCCGGGATCCTCGAAGGCATGCCTGTCCCCTGAACCACCCCCCAACTGCCCCCATAACTCCCCCGCCCTGCCCCCAACGCAAGCGCCACTGGCACCCCCGAGGCCAGTGGCGCTTTGCGCCGTCTGGATCAAAAACCGATCAATGGCAAACCATGGCCTTGGTGAGACGCGCGCCGTCGGTCGCAAGGCGCGCGGATTGTTTCCCAGTCAGACCTCGCAATGAACATCAGGACGAAAACACGCCTCGTGTTTGCCGACTTCAGCACGACGCGGAATGCGGACACCTCTAGCTACCGAGTAAATCCAGGATCGCGGACTTCTCGGCTTTTGCCGTGGTAATGCTGCTGATGCTTTCCTTGGCCACATCCGGATCTTTCAATCCATGACCCGTGACCGTACAAACGATGCGACTCCCCTCGACCGCATTCGCAAACGGACAAACGGGGCAGCGAGCATCGCTGTGGCACTTGAACAGGCCAGCGATACTGGCGGCGCTGGCGGGCTCGACGAAGATCCCTTCGTTCGCCGCCAGCCAGCGCTGGGCCGTGAGAATCTCGGCGTCAGTCACAATATCCACGCAGCCACCCGAGTCTCGCATGGCAGTGATGGCAGCCTTCCAACTCGCAGGATTCCCGATGCGGATGGCGGTGGCGATGGTGTCGGGGTTCTCCACTACTCGGTCGTGGTAGATGGGCGCGGAACCCGCAGCCTGAAAACCAATCATGCGCGGAAGGCGCGTCGCTTTTCCGAGGGCGTGAAATTCAGTGTAGCCCTTCCAATAGGCGGAAATGTTGCCGGCATTACCAACCGGTAGGACGTGCAGGTCAGGCGCGTCACCGAGGATATCGATGATCTCAAAAGCGGCGGTCTTCTGTCCTTCGATCCGGTCAGGATTGATGGAATTAACGATGGCGATGGGCTCGGTCTCGCCGATTTCGCGGACAAGGCGGAGCGCGTCGTCGAAATTGCCGTCGATGGCGACAACTTTGCTCCCGTACATGAAGGCCTGGGCGAGCTTGCCGAGGGCGATTTTTCCCGCCGGCAAAAGAACGATGCACGTGATGCCCGCCCGCGCAGCGTAAGCAGCCGCGGCGGCGCTGGTATTCCCGGTCGAGGCACAGATGACGGCGCGGGCTCCGCGTTCGATCGCCTTCGAGATGGCCATCGTCATGCCGCGATCCTTGAAGGAGCCGGTCGGGTTTAGACCCTCGTATTTGACATACACCTCGCACCCACGCCCCACCCGCTGGCTGAGCTTGGGTGAATGAATGAGCGGGGTGCTGCCTTCATTCAACGAGACAACCGGCGTGGCGTCAGTAACGGGCAAATAGTCGCGCCAGCAGGCGATGACGCCGCGGTCGTGAAGTGGTGACAAAGTGCTCAATTTTCCGAACCCCGGGCACCCGATCGCGAATGCGATTCCAAGCGCGTAGCCAGCATCAAATCCACGTGCGCAGCGGCATCATCCGCAATTGCAACAATCATGATCCGTCCACCACGCGTCACCATGGCAAAATCGGGATGGTCGATGAGATATGACTTACCATCCGCGAGATGCACACTAAAGGGCTCGAACGGTGCTGCGTGGAGAAGCGTCTTTACTTGGTCCGCGGTCATAACTGGAGATTAACGAAGTAATTGATAAGCGGCAAGGCCGGCACCTTTCACGCAAAGTGCTCGACCCGGATGAGCTGCGGTTTCTTTTTAACACAAGCAAGCTCGGCCATCCGCGTAACAGCCGCGCGCATCTGGCCGTTGCTGGCGGTGTGAATCATCAGTACGAGCGGCACGGCTGAACCTTCGTCCTCGCTCTCCGGCTGCAGGATGGAGGAGATGCCGATCTGCAATTCACCCAGAATGTTCGCGATCTGTGCGATGACTCCGGGCCGATCCTCGACACAGAGCCGCAGGTAAAACTCCGAGACCACTTCGTCGATCGGCTGGCAGGTGCCGTAAAGACCGTGCGGCATGAAGCCGAGATTGCGCCGCGGGGAAAGGAGTGCATCGGCGGCTTCAGCGATGTCGGAAATGACGGCGCTGGAGGTGGCATCCTGGCCGGCCCCCGGGCCATAGAAGAGCGTTTCACCAACCACATCACCGCGCACCATCATGGCATTGAAAACTCCATTGACGCTCGCGAGAACGTGCCCCTTCGGGATCAGCGTCGGGTGCACGCGGACTTCGATCGCACTCGAAGCATTGGCTTTGATGTGGGCCAGATGCTTGATGGTGTAGCCGAGCTTGCCGGCGAACTGAATGTCGCCCGCTGTCAGTTCTTCGATTCCTTCCACGAAAATGGAATCTGCCGGCACCCAAAATCCGTAGGCGAGCGAGGCCAGGATGATGGCCTTGTGCGCGGCATCGCCGCCATTCACGTCAAGCGTCGGATCGGCCTCGGCATAACCCGCAGCCTGAGCCTCCGCGAGCGCGTCGCCAAAGCCCAGGCCCGCTTCGGTCATCCGCGTGAGGATGTAATTCGAGGTGCCATTGATGATGCCGTGAATGGACTGGATGTGATTGCCGACAAAGGCCTCGCGGATCGACTTGATGATCGGGATGCCCCCGCCCACCGCCGCCTCAAAAAACACCGGCACCTTGTGCTCCGTCGCCGCCGCAAAAATCTCCTTCCCGTGCTCGGCGAGCAGCGCCTTGTTGCCCGTGACGACGGTCTTCTTCCGCTCGATGGCGCCGAGCATGAAGCGCAGGCTCTCTTCCTTTTGCCCCATCAGCTCGACGACGATTTGGATCGCCGGATCATCGAGCACGGAAGCCGCGTCAGTGGTCAACATCTCAGCGGGAACCGGAACGGACCGCGCTTTGGCCGTGTCTCGGACGGCGACCCGACGCACTTCCAGTTCGTGCCCGAGGCGTTCCCGCAGGAGGGCGCGGTTGTGCGTCAGGTGCTTGAAAACACCTGCTCCAACATTCCCCAATCCCGCGAGACCAATGCCAAAAGTTTGCATGCGCAGCTTTGAAAAAAGGCCCGGACTATCGGCGCCCGAGACTGACGGACGCAAGTGTTTTGGCATCGCGATTTCGGCCCGGAGGCCCATCCGCATGCAATCACTTGCCCGCGTCACACCGCTCCGTCGCATTTCACCGCCAGGTGCGAACGTGAACGACCCGCTCTGAATAGACCCAACATGCGGATTTTAGTAACCCGCGCCGGCTCGGCGGCACCAGCCAGACGCACCGGGCTGTCGGTGATCGCTCGACGGATCAATCCCGGTCTGAGATGTTGGGTTTCCGGATGATTTCCCCATGAACTTTCACCGAATCAGCCTCGTTTGTGCCCTATTGACGACAGGTCTCGGGGCACTCTCGCTGATCGGATGGGCGACCGGAATGGAGGCACTCGCCAGCGTTCGCCGAATCTACATTCCCATGGCACCAAGCACGGCGCTGGGGTTTACCATTCTCGGCACAGTGGTGGGCCTGCAACTTGGGAACCGAATTCGAAGGCCGATCGCCGAAATCCTGGCCGAGGTGCGGACCTTTGCCCAGCGCCCCGAGTTCGACGACGACGTGTGCGTGATCGGTGTCGAAGTGGCGCGAAGCATCGGCCCAACCGATCCAGAGATCGCCACGGTGAGCCGGACCGCGTGAGGTTCTCGTTCTCGGATGTTATACGAATTGGTTGCCGGGCACGCACTGCGATCGGCGGAAACGATGCACGCTGAATGGGGAGGCAGACTGGCCGCGACAGGTCCTTCAGATTCATTCTCCCACTGCAGCGAAGACGGCGCGCGGACGAGTTGCACAGGAAAATCACGGCCCAAATCCTTCTCGTCCTCAAACAACACATACGGAACCGTCGAGGGCGAGATTCGGTTGGGCGCTCACGGAAGCCATTCCTCCCTCCATCCTCCGATCACCAGTCACCCTCCGCCCAGCTCTATTTCTTCAGCCGTAACGACGATGGATCGATTTTGGGCGGGTCGATTCGATAGATCTTCTCGCCTTCCTTCATCAGACCCAACTTATCACGCGCGATGATGGCGATGTATTCGGGGTCATTCCGGAGCATGTTTTCCTCCCGCTCGCTGCGGGCGAGTTTCAGGCGCAGCTTTTCGACTTCTCCCGTCAGCATCTCGATGCGAGTCCGCTGTTCCCGGCGTTTGGAAACCTCGGGGAGAAACGAGTAGGCAAACGGGACCGCCGCCGAGAGAACGATCAGCATGAGCATGATCTTGCTGAGGGAATACCAGATTCCATCAGACGGGCGGGGACGGGATTCGCCGGTGCGGATGCTCACGGAAATTAAAGCCGCATCTTACCGCCATAAACGGCGTTGTCACCCAATTCTTCTTCGATTCGCAAAAGTTGGTTGTATTTGGCGACGCGGTCGGTCCGGCACAGCGATCCGGTCTTGATCTGACCGGCGTTGGTGGCCACCGCGATGTCGGCGATGGTGGTGTCTTCGGTCTCGCCGGAGCGGTGCGAAATCACGGCCGTATATCCATTCTCCTTGGCCAGTTCGACGGAGTCGAGGGTTTCGGTCAGCGAGCCGATCTGGTTCACCTTGACCAGAATCGAGTTGGCGACTCCGAGCTCGATGCCTTTGCGCAGGAACTCGACGTTGGTGACAAACAGATCGTCGCCGACGAGCTGGGTATTGGCGCCCATCTGGTCGGTGAGCGTTTTCCAGCCGTCCCAATCGTTTTCGGCGCAACCGTCTTCGATCGAAATGATCGGATACTTTTTCTGGAGGTCCTGATAGTAGGCCACGAGTTCGGCCGCGCTACGCTTGGAACCATCGGATTTTTTGAAAACATACTGCTTCTTCGCGGCGTCGAAGAATTCCGAGCTGGCGACGTCGAGTGCGATAAAGACTTCCTTGCCCAGTTTGTATCCGGCCTTCTTGACCGCCTGCGCGATGGTTTCGAGCGCGTCATAAGCGCTGTCGAGCTTCGGAGCGAAGCCGCCCTCGTCGCCGATTGCCGTGGACAGGCCGCGCGCCTTGAGGACCCCCTTGAGAGCGTGGAAGATCTCGGTTCCGGCGCGCAGTGCTTCGCTGAAGGTGGCAAACTTCACCGGCATGACCATGAATTCCTGAAAATCGATCGGGGCATCCGAATGTGCGCCACCGTTGAGGATGTTCATCATCGGCACGGGCAGGACCTTGGCATTCGGTCCGCCGAGATATTTGAACAATGATTGGCCGAGTTGATTGGCCGCCGCCTTGGCCGTAGCGAGGGATACGGCCAGGATCGCGTTGGCGCCGAGCTTTGATTTGTTGGGAGTCCCATCGAGCGCCAGCATGATCTGATCGACAGTGACCTGGTCGCAGGCATCAACGTCCTCGAGTTCCGCGGCGATGTTCTTTTTGATGGCGGCCACAGCCTTGGTCACGCCTTTGCCCAGATACCGGTCCTTCACCCCATCGCGCAATTCCCACGCCTCGTGCTCGCCGGTGCTGGCACCGCTCGGGACGGCCGCCGTGCCGATGGCTCCGCCCGCGAGTTCGACGTCCGCCTCGACGGTTGGATTGCCACGGGAGTCAAGGATCTGGCGGGCACGGATGGCAACGATGGTGGTCAGGGACATGGAAGTAATATGAATTGAGATTGAGCACGCACTGCGAGAAGTGGAAACCGCGACGAAAGAGCCGCGCCGTCGCCTCGAAAATGCGGGGCGTGCAATAGCCGGGCCGTTAAGCGAAGGCAATCAGTTTCCGCCTTGAAGCACGCCTCCAAGGACGATTCGATGCGAAACCGCCATGAAGAATAAATTCCGCTCCACCTGCGCTGCCGCTCTCGTCTCGATTTTCGTCCTGGCCACTGGTGCGCTTTCCACCCAAGGCAAGGATTCACCGCACCGACTCGTCTTTGACTCCATCATTGTGAACAACGGGGTCGCGTATTACGTCGTGAACGGCGTGGCGAAGGTGCTTGATAATCGCGTTATTCCCGAGGGCATGATGATGCTTCCCGACGGTCGGATCGTCGCGGTACCCGTGGAAGTAAAGGGCATCGAGGAGAGCCTGACGATTGCTCAACCCGAAGTGGAAGATGTGCGCAACAAACTGCGGAAGAACAAAATCCAGGGCGCGAGCGGTGGTTCCGCCGGGCGTTTGACCACCGGTTCGGCCACGGGCGGAGGACGGTAGCGAGTTCGTTTTCGACGCCGGCAGCGGGTCCGCGGGCTCTACCAAAGGCAGAGTCCGCCGCCGGACTACACGCCTGGTTAAACGGACGCTTCTTCCGGTGTCGCTTCGACCGGCTCTCGCGCTACGAAAGGAGCCGGTTTGTGTTGCGCGGGCTGGATTTTTTCCACGACGACCGTCCGGTCCCCGTGCTCGGTCGGAGCTTTGAGTTCATCGCCAACCTTCTTGCCGAAGAGCGCGGCGGCGAGGGCGGATTGATAACTGATAATGCCTGCTTCGGGCACCGTGTCCCACGCACCGAGAAGCGTGTAGACATCGATCTGGCCATTGCCGATTTCCCGCAGGGTCACGGTGGTTCCGATGTTCACGGCACTCGTATCGACGTTGGAAAAGTCGGTTCCACGGGCGCGACCGAGATCGCGCTCCATGTCAGCCCGGCGCCGCCCCAGGACGCGCTGCATTTCCTTGGCCGCTTTGAATTCGAAGTTCTCCCGCAAATCCCCGTAGCTGCGCGCGATCTGAATCTCCTTCACGTTCTCGGGTATCTTTCGCTTCACGAGATCTTCAAACTCCGCGCGCTTCCGCTCGAGACTTTCCCACGAAACGATCAAACCCGTGTCGTTCTCACTCTTTTCGGAAGCCCCGTCTCCCGTAATCATGGACTGCAATTCGGGACGAATCCGAACAATGCGCCCGAGAAGCGAGCGCTTGTTCAATTCCTCGAATACCGGCGTCAGAAGCAGCTTTCGCATGGTGTCGCGCAACTCTTCGCTGGTGGCGTTCGAGATGAGATCGGGCACAAGATCCTGATCGTTGACCAGCAGGTCGTGCAGCTTGCGATCCTTCTTCTCGTTGAATTGATCACGTTCGAGTGCCGACACGGATGCGTGCAGGACCCGGATATCGACCAGATCCGCCAGCGCACCTTCCCGTTCGTTGCACAGCCATTGAAGGGCGTCGGTCGTAATCGAATGCTCGCTCAGCGCACGATTGATCGCGTTGGAAAGCTCATCGGTGCGACCCCGCTCGACCAGCAAGCGTGCGGTTTCCGCCACCACCCGAGCCTTGCCGCGCAAGACGAGAGTGACCGCCTTGGCCGGCCAATCATCGCCAAATGCGGCCGGCAGTTCCGCGAGCACCCGCTTCATTTTCGCCGCCGGAACCCCATTGCAGAGGGTGGGCAAATCCCGCTGCTCCTCGACGAGGAGCGCGCCGACCGTGGGGGCATTCGGTCCCAACTCGAGCCCTTCGACTTTCTCGATCAATTCATCGCGCGACAGCAGCAGGCTCAAGGCCTGGCTCGTGTGCAGGCGCATGCTCTTTCGAGCTGCCTCATTCGCCGCCTCGATCACTGGACGCAACGTCGTCGGTGCATCGGTGAACTCAGCGACGTGCTTGACGATGAGGTCGAGGGCTTCGATTTGATCCTTCAACTGCCGCGCACTTTGGAATTTTGCGAGGTATTCATCGGCATGCGAAATCGGACCATCACGCAACTCGAACGGGAGAACTTTTTTGGTCGGAATGGCAAAATGCCCGTCCGCCTTCATCGCTTTGCGGGCCGTTTCGATCCATTTCTTAAACGCCGATTCCGCCATGACGTCCGGCACCAGCACGCTGGCGAACTGATCGTGGGTCGCTTTGCCGCCGAAGCTCTCCAGAACGACGCGCGACAACGCCACCGGATCTTCCTTGGCCAGCGCTTTGACCTGGGAAAGATCGAGCAGTTTTCGGGAGAGGATATGCCCAGGCTCAACGAGCGTGAGCGATTCCGCGGCATACTGCATTTGCATCGGGTGACCCTTGCGTCCCCGGAAATCGATGGTGGTCTGATTCAGGATGAAATCGTAGCCGCTGATCTGGCCAAAGCCCCAGCTCTTGTGCATGACGCACGTGCCGGGTGGCAGTTTTTTGAGAGCGGCACCAGCCGCGGCGGTAAGTTTTCCCGAATCGATGGCTTTCTGAATGTCTTCCTGCATGGAAACACGGAGAATAGGAGGGCGAGCGGTTCCGGCCAAGGGGTATTTTAAGGGGCTTTAACGGGAGCCCCCGGGTGAGGAATGAGGTGCCACCGGTCGAATTCCCGCCAAAACGCTCGAACGGCGCCGGAAATTACGGTGGGTAATTGAGACTTTCGGGATGCGCAGGAGAGGGTTATGAATGGAGCGGAGTTGCTCCTTTCATACGGCGTCCATGTCTTCTCATCTCGCTCCATCGAATCCGGCCTCAATCGACCGGGATGCGACGTTCCAATTGCTCTTTTATGGCAATCCGCTGGCCATGTGGGTGTTTGACAGCGAGACGCTGCAAATCCTCGCGGTCAACGATCCCGCCATTGCGCAATACGGTTGGTCGCGCGCTGAATTTCAGCGGATGACGACTGAAGATCTTCGGCCGCCCGAGGACGAACCCGAGATTCGCGCCTATCGGGAAAAGGTTCGCCAGGAACCGGCCGCCCGCTCGAGCCAGACTCTGCGCCAGCGCCACTGGACGAAGGATGGCACGATTCTCGAAGTGGAAAGCACCTGGATGGAGATCCCGTTTCGTGGCGGGACGGGCGTCCTGGTTATTAACATGGATCGAACCGCACTGATCGAAGCTGAGGAGCGCGCGCGGGGTCAGGCCGCGATGCTCGATCTGGCGTCAGACGCCATCATGGTCCGCGATCTTGATCATCGGGTGGTATTCTGGAGTCGCGGAGCCGAACAGCTCTACGGCTGGCTGGATCCCGAAATCGTCGGCCAGTCAGTGACCGAACTTTTCGTCAAGGACCAGGGCGCATTTGACGAAGCCTATTCCGCCACGCTCGAGTACGGAGAATGGATTGGTTCGATGGAGGAGAAACGCAAGGATGGCCGTGAGGTCTTCGTCAACAGCCGGTGGACGCTCATTCGGGAAGCGGATCAAAAACCGCAGGGAATATTGGTCATCAATACGGACATCACCGAGGCGCGGCAGCTCGAGAAGCAATTCCTCCGCGCGCAGCGACTCGAGGCCATCGGGACTTTGGCCAGCGGCATCGCTCACGACCTCAACAATATACTTTCCCCCATTATGATGGCCGTGGGAATGCTGCGGCGCGACGTCAAGGAACCAGGCGCCGAGCAGATGCTGGAAATCATCGAAACCAGTGCCGCGCGCGGCGCGGGAGTCGTGAAGCAGGTTCTTACGTTTGCCCGGGGAGTCGAAGGTGAACGCCTGGCCCTGCAGCCGAAACATTTGTTGGCGGAGTTGAGCCGGATCATGTCGCAGACGTTTCCGCGTAGCATCGAGATTCGAACGGATTTCATGCCCGGCCTCTGGCAGGTAACGGGAGACGCCACCCAACTGCATCAGGTACTGCTGAATCTTTCTGTCAATGCTCGTGACGCCATCCTGTCCCCTCCGGTGGGTTCCGAGCGAACGGTCGGACGAAGGCTCATCGAGCTGCAGGCAGAAAACGTCGAGGTGGACGAGCATTTCGCCAGCATGAATCCGGGGGCGCAACTCGGACCGCACGTAGCCATCCGCGTCACGGATACCGGCAGCGGCATGTCACCGGAAATCATGGACAAGATCTTCGATCCCTTTTTTACCACCAAGGAGCCGGGGAAAGGCACCGGGCTTGGCCTCGCCACTGTCGTCGGCATCGTGAAAAGTCATGGCGGGTTTCTGACCCTGAAAAGCGAGCCGGGTCAGGGAACCTCTTTCAAAGTATTTCTCCCTGCCGTGCGCGAGTCAGGGGGGAAGACATGTCGGAAGCAAATCCCCCGCTGGTGGAAGGCAGCGGCCAGCTGATTCTGGTGGTCGATGATGAAGCCGCCATTCGCGACGCGCTGGTCCATACGCTCGAATCCCACGGTTATCGCTGCCATACCGCCGAAGACGGCTCGGATGCACTCGCGCTCTATATCGATCGGCGTGACGAGATCGACGTAGTACTGACGGATCTTTCGATGACGCAAGTCGATGGCATTGAATTGGTCTCGAAATTGCGGGACCTCAATCCAAATGTGCGCGCGATTGTTTCGAGCGGGCACATGCAAAAAGAGCAGCAGGAAATCCTGCAGAGCCTGGGCGTAAAATATTTTCTCGATAAGCCCTACAGCGCGGACAAACTTCTCCGCGCGCTGCACGCCATTCTCACCGCTCCGACGGTCGAATCAACACCGCCGGACAGCGCCTGAACTCGTTTCCGTCATGCTCGATTCAAGTCTGCCCTGGTTTCGTTTTCCACATTTCACGGAACTCAGTGTGGCGATGACGCTCGGCCTCGTGCTCCGCTATTTATTGACCGCTGGACTGGCCTGGTTTTTGGCCTACCGGCTGTTTCCGCGCCGGTGGTTTCACCGCAAAATCATTGCCCGCCTGCCCGCCTCGAGTGAGGTCCGGCGCGAGATGTGGTATTCCCTTTCCTCTGTGATCATTTTCGGAATGGTCGGCGCGGGGACGATGCTCGCGGCCCGGGCCGGATGGACGCAAATGTATTGGCGGATTAGTACGCACGGGTGGATGTGGTTCTGGCTCTCGATTCTCTGCGCCATCGTGCTGCACGACACCTACTTCTATTGGACCCACCGGCTGATGCATCATCGGCGGCTCTTCCGTTTTTTTCACCGGGTGCACCACCTTTCCCACAACCCCACGCCCTGGGCTGCGTATTCATTTTCGCCCGCGGAAGCCGTAGTCGAGGCAGGCATCTTCCCGCTCGCGGTGATCGTGATGCCGATGCATCCATTCGCGTTCATGCTCTTCATGGGCTGGCAGCTGACGTACAATGTTTTTGGGCACACCGGTTACGAGGTTTTTCCACGCTGGTTGATGGATACATGGCCGGGCAAAGTGCTCAACACTCCGACCAATCACACGATGCATCACGAGTTTGTGCGCGGAAACTACGGGCTGTATTTCAACGTTTGGGACCGGCTCATGGGCACCAATCACGAACAGTACGAGGCGCGCTTTCGCGCGGTGACATCGCAGGGTAATTCGTTGCGCCGACCGGAATCACCGTCCGCCACGCCACCGACCTCGCTTTAATCGCGGAGAACCGTCGGCGATGTATCGCATCGTGCTCGTTGCCTTTCTTTTTGCCGCGTGCTCGCGGCAGACCCCGAGAGATGCGCAACTCGAACCGCTCATGACGATCGGTAGCGGGCTCGGCGGTAAGTTTGCCGGCGGTGATGCCGGTCCGCCGTGCGCGGTGGCTGCCGATGAACACTCGGTTTATCTCGGCTGGCGTGGGGCACGGACTGGATTTGAGGTTGTGGGATGCTCTCCCGATGGACACGCGCTTTGGGGTCACCATCACGGGCCAGAACTGAGCGGCGTGCGCTCGCTCGCCGCGGACGATGGAATCGTTTTCGTGTTGGCCGACGCAGACGGGAGCAAAATCTATCGGCTCGATGGTGTGACCGGCGAACCCCTTCCATGGGAGGGCCGCGCGGAGACAGATCTCGCGATCGCTTCGCTCTGGGGCGACGATAAAACGAAGATCAACCGCTCTGACTCACTGGCAGCGGATAATGGTCGGCTCTACGTGACCTTTGGAACCGAGCAATTCGTCGCCGTGCTCGATGCAAAAACCGGGGTTTACGTCACGACACTCACCGGGCCGGAACCAGGCCAGATGTCTTTCTCGACGACTCCAATGCGTGATCCGGCGACCGGAGTGGAACGCCCGATCGACTTCGGCGTGGCAGCGATCGCGGGCAATGGGCTCGCCTACTTCCTCATGGAACACGAGCCGCCGTGGGTGATGATGAGCACGACGCGCTGGCTGCCCGAGCGTGAACCCATCACGGCACTGACACTGGTGGGTGACGCCATGAAAACCGGCGATCTTACGATTTACACCGCTCTCGGAGGCGCGTCGCACCAAGTACAACTCCGATCCGCAAATACGGTTGAAGATTTCACCACGAGCTTTGGCAAACTCGGTGGACGGGGCGAATCAGGACCCTGGGACCCCGAGGCGCTGGGTGATATCCGCGCGCTTGCGGTGGATGGAATGGGCCAGCTCTGGGTTGCGGAGGGCGACGACGACTTCGGGCGGTTTACGATATGGAATATCGAAAACAACCAAGGGGCGCTCATTCGCGAGATCATTGGTCCTCTGGACGGCACGACGCTGCAAATCGAAGACACCGATCCGCTCGAGATTGCGCTCGGTGGTCTTCGCTGGCGGATCAATGGCAATGTGGCCACTTGCATCCAGCGCCTCAGCGGGAGGCCGGTCCCACCTCAATCCCGAAAAGAACTGGGTAACGCGACCGGCAGCCTCCGTTGGACACCGCCGGAGAATGAGCGTTCCCTCTGGACCGTTCACCGAGCCCGCGATGGTCGGACTTTGGCCTTCCGCCGCGGCGCTGGCGTCGAGGTTTTTGCCCTCCGAGATCATTGAGTTTCTCGCTGTCGCGTTGCCAACGGTCCGGCGCTGAGGCACGCTGCCGGACATGATCTCGGCATCGGCGCGCGTTATGTTTCCGGCGAGTGGAACATTGAGGTTATCCATGACGCTTTTAAACTCAGCCGGGCATTGCTGCAAAAATGAACCCTACTCCCTGTTAGCCGGCTTTGCACAGTTATGGATGAGCAGTTAGAGAATCGCCTCCGTTTCCTGCGAGACGCCCACACGGAAGGAATGCCCCATTCGGGCCGTGCCTTGTTCGACCACTTGCTGGGCACCCGGCAGGTGTTGGTGGAGTGGGGATCCCGGCCTGCACTGTGTGACGCCGGTTTGTTTCATTCGATCTACAGCACCGAACACTACGAGGAGAAGGCGCTGCCGCTCGCCCGGCGCGGCGAAGTGCAGCGGTTGATCGGGGAGGAGGCGGAGTCGCTGGTCTGGCTGTTTTGCATGATGCGCCGTGAAGCCTTTTTCCAGGACCTGGGCAAGGACCGCAGCCCTGCCGTGCAACACCGCGAGACCGGCGAGGCGATTTCCCTGAGCGGCACGCAGCATCAGGATTTGCTGACGCTGTTGCTGGCCAATTCGATGGAGGGGTTTCCCCGATGTACCTGGTTCGAGCGGCGCAGTGTGCGCATGGGGCTTCGCCTCTATCGGAGGTATGCTGCTCCATCGGTTCAAAGGGCGCTCGACCGCTATGCTGTGCGGTGGTGGGAGGTTTGGAAATGAGGAATCAGCCGCCTAACCCCTTTCAATTGGAGCCCGAGAAGCGACCGAAGGAGACCATCATTGTGACCTCAATCTTTTTCGCCTTGCTGCATCTCCAATATGGCCTGTGGTCATGGCATTGCGCGGGCGCCTTTTTCGGTGGGATCGGTTTTGGAGTTGTCCGCCTCGCCACCGGGAGCATTGGTTTATGCATCGTGCTTCATGGGGCGTGGGACATTGTGGTGTTTGCAGCGGGCGGGGATCCCCGCGCCAGCTCGGCGTTTGCGGTCGCGGTCACGGCGGCATTGCTTTTCCATCCGAAATGCCGACCAATCGCAGAACCCATGGCACCGGCTTTCGACGGCGCGAACACTGGAAGACCAAAGAACCGCCCGATGAATACGAATCGCCGAACGTTGCCGAACAATTAAGGGCGCTGCGAGGAACGAGCCTCCGGCTGCACCCGTGGTTGAACAATCCCGGCTGTCGGCTGATCTTTACGCCCCTAGTCTGGTCGCCCAATCTCTCTACCAGCCGAGCAAAAGACCCCAGCACCCCGGCGATCTCCTCGCCGTAACGTTCTAAAAGTCCGACACTGATTCTCATGCCAACATCCCACTCCTTTTTCACCCCCTTGGCACCAGCTCCGCTGGCTTAATCGACATGCGACGCATCCACTAATGACAACATATGGAACTTGAAATCACGTGGCGCCGAGCCGCCCGAATCTGGCTATCTTACCTCTGGCGCAACCTCATTGCGATCGTTGCTGCGATGCTTCATCGGCACGGTTGTAGGTTACATCATCGGCTTCATCATGGGTGCAATTGGCTTTCAAGCCGACACTATCAAATTGGTTGTCGCGCCCCTCGGAGGAGTGACCGGTTTGCTCATCTCCATCGTCCCAATGAAGCTCATCCTCGGGAAGGATTTCGGTGAGTTTCGACTCGTTTTAGTCGCCAAGGAGGCATCACCGTCTGCCCACCGCCATCCAACACCAACCGATGACAACGCCGCCTCCTGAATAAGGGTCTCCAAGTTACTCTCACTCCAGCCCGACCCTGCGGTGTGACCCTCAGCATGCGCTTGCCAACAGTCCTCCACGCCGCCACGCTACCGGCATGATCACGGCATCGGCGCGCGTCACGTTTCTGGGGAGTGGAACGTTGCCATCGTCAGTGACGGGGTTGGAAAGAGTCGATGATTCCACGATTTTGGGCAATCATCAATGGTTGGATAGGTCCCGCTTTTGCGGGATTGCCCACGAAAGCCCTGGACACGCCGCCTCTTGTCCAAAGGGCTGCGCTACACAGGAGCTTCAGCCAGAGAATCTAGGCAGCATTACCGATATGCAAAATCCATGAACGACGCACAATCCCAATCACCACCGTCCACTGCCCCCGCATCACAGCCGCATCGAGGCAAGTTTCTCTGGTGGTGGCGCTGGTTCTGGCGTGTAACCCTCGTTGTCTCCCTCGGCTACGCATGGTATTCCTTCTACGTCCCCTCCAACAACGTCACTTGGGCCAAAGACTACGCCTCGGCTCAACAACAAGCCGCCCAATCCGGCAAACCCATTATCCTCTTCTTCACCGCCAAGTGGTGCGTTCCCTGTCGAATCATGAAACGCAACGTCTGGGCGGATGAGCAGGTAGAGGCTGTGGTCAAAGCAGGGTTCACCCCTGTGATGATTGACGTGGATGATCCTAACGCGGCCGCAACGGTGAGTCGTTATCGTGTCGTTGCCACGCCAACCACGATCATCACTGATCCACAAGGGAAGGTCTTAAAACGGGTAGAGGGGGGAATGGGCAAAGCGGAATTCCTCGATTTGCTCGGAAAGCTGAACCCAGACGGGAGCAAGGTTCCAATTCCATTGACCAAGTGAGTTATGATTTTCAGTCCGCCCAGGCGCCGCGAACCGCTCCGTGCGTCACGGCACCTGCTCCCAGCCGCCGCCTTTCCGCCGCTCCCCATCGGTCAAAGTCGGTCCGCCCGACGAGCCGGTCTTTAAGCTCAAAGTCGTCCCGGGGTTCAAAAGTACCGGGCGACGGGTCGTTAGAAGACCTTGCTCGCCGGAGCGGAAATTAACGCAAAGAACCAAGCCCACCCCAGCCCAAAGGAGACCAAGCGAAGACCACCATGACAGCAGTCCCCGCCCCTTTTGACCCGGGTCGGGCGAAGTTATTCACCGCTGAGTCGTCGAGCTGGCCAATGGCTCCGCTCCCCATCGGATGAATAACTTCGGATCCCCTATATTGAGGTCGTTAGGCGTCGATCGCGTTAATTCTACCTGCAATTTTCCGCACCCTATCACACCAACAATCAGGAAACACATACTATGAGCAAATACATCGATGGATTCGTCCTCTCCATTCCGAAAGACAAGCTCGCCGCCTACAAAAGGGTTGCCACCAAGGCGGGAAAACTCTGGCGCGAGCATGGTGCTCTCGAATACCGAGAATGCGTCGGTGATGACATGGAGGTCGAGCACATGCTCGCCTTCCCAAAGCTTGCGAAGTCCAAACCGGACGAAGTCGTCATTTTCGCCTATGCTGTATTCGAGTCGCGTAAGCATCGAGATGCTGCAAACAAGAAAATCATGGCCGACCCGCGCATCGCGGCAATGGGCACCGAATCAAAAGCCATTTTCGACTGCAAGCGCATGGCATACGGCGGCTTCAAGACGCTGGTCCAAGTCTGAGGTGCACAAGACAAATGACCGCAACATTTATCGGCTCCGGTGAACCGCTCCGGGCGTCACGGTAGCTGCTTCCGCCGCGCCTTTCCGACCACCATGCAGGTGCCGCGCCGCCCTCCGCAGTCGCTGAACTTGAGGTCTAGGCGAAAATGTGAACGCGGCATTCGCACTTAGAGGAAACGTGAACGAAACGACTCTCCTTCAAATCAGTGAACACGTTTATTGGATGCCGCCTGCGGAGCCGGATCGTCCGTCCTTGTGCGCTGTGGTTGGGGCAAATAACACATTGATGTTGGATGCGGGCGCTTCGGACGCTCATGCGCGCGGGTTCCTGAACCAACTCACTGAAAAGGGAATCCCCCCACCCACTTATGTCGGGCTGACACACTGGCACTGGGATCATGTATTCGGCGCGGCAGAAATCGGCGCACCGGTTGCGGTGCAGAGCCTGACGGCCAGGAAGCTCGCGGATCTGGCGAAACGGGACTGGAGCGATGCGGGGCTTGAACAGTCCATCGCGCTTGGCGAACAAACCTTACGAGGCGCGGAAAACATCAAAGCCGAACTGCCCGCGCCTCGATCCATACGCATCGCCCAACCTGGCATCATCTTTCACGATTCGCTTGAGCTTCGACTGGGTGCCGTGACGTGCCAGATTGCGCATGTGGGGGGCGATCACGCGGCGGATTCATCGGTTATGTTCATTCTACCGGATCGCGTGCTGTTTTTGGGCGACTGCCTGTATGATTCCGTTGACACCCCCAAACGCCATTACACAACCCGGCTTTTGCTCCCCTTGCTCGACAGGTTGCAGTCATTCGATGGCGCCTGTTATGTGGAAGGGCACGAGCCTGCCGCAGCGACACGGGCGCAATTTGACGCGCTCATAGCAAAAATGCGACAAGCCGCGAAGGTGGTCGAAGCAGTTGGCGCGGACGAAGGGAAGGTTTTTGGGGCGATGGAAGCGAAGACCGGAGAAACCCCGGATGAAGACACCGCCATCATCCTGCGCGCTCTGATTGCGGGGCTTCCTCCCAAACCGTGACAATGCAAAGCCCGAACAACAAAGGGTGCAGCAGAGGCGAGGAACGAGCCCCCTGGCTACCCGTGGTTGAACAAGGCCAACGTCGGCTGAGTGGAGGCTTTCAGACGAATTCTTCGTGGTCGCGGTGGTCCCTCATTCGCGCCATCTCCAAAACTGGCAGTTGGCCCGGATTCAGACATACCCTTTGCGCAGGACAGCATTCGCGTAGAAATCGTTTTTATTCGCCGGGAGTATCCGGCGTCCAGGAACAGGGCTCTGAAGCGTCCTGGCGGGAACCCCGGACTACCGCCTCTTTTACATCACGCGACACACCCTCCATAAACCAGATCAGTGGTATCGGCTTGCCAATGGTCCGGTGCTCGGGGACGCTGCCGGACATGATCAGGGAGTGGCCATTAACTTCATCCATGCCCCGTTTGAACTCGACCGAGCATTGCCGCAAAAGTGGAGCCTACGCTCGGTTGAACGTTAGGTGCCTCGCCATGCGCTCTCTGATTTGTGTTGCCATTTTTGCGCTTCTTGCCGGATGCCGACGCGACGAACAAGCATACGTACAGCGGACGGTCACTTCCATAGGCGCGACTACTCTGCTCGCCGATGCAGCGCGGCTTGCGAGCTCTCAACCCGACGAGGTCGGGGAACCAGTCGATCCCAAAATGTTACCCGCGTCCTTTCGGGCCTTCGCGCCGGTCGAGACTTGGCGCTACGGCCGAAGCTTCTTCATCGTTACCGCCCGCTGGTTTCAGCACCGCGTTGGCGTCTTAGTCCAGCCGCTCGACTACCCTGAGCCGACAAACTCGCCAATTGCAACGCACACAAAACTCGCAACCGGCATTTACTATTGCAGCACATGAAACGTTTCCGTCGCAGACCGATGCCCGTGCGCGATTTTCCAGCAATGCCGCCGAATCGGGTCCGCGGGAGTGATTAGCTCCCAGCTCACACATCACCCGGCGTACGGGTCGGTACCGGGCGGTTCCGATCTGACGACCCGGTTGCCCCAGTCGTAGAGCGAACTCCAAGGAGTCTGCCCAGACCGTTCCACGCCTCCTCGTCGATCCGCGGAGAGCGCTTCCCACGATTTGCCAGCGCCGCGGACGTTCTGAAACCAGTTTTGTCGCTTGCCTTCGCCCTTCAGCACTTCCGATTTTCAGTGCCACACTCAATCAATCCAATGCCACCCGAAACGCTTGACAACCAGGGGCTGTAGCGCTGAGCTGGGGCCGGGTCGGCGATTACGATACACTATGTTCTATTCACGCACACTCTTGCCTTCGTTGCTTTTACTTTTATGTTCCGTAAGCGATGTAAACGCGGCGCCATCATCTGCCATGAGGAAGATCTTACATGAACTCCGTCGCGGGAAGTATAACCTGCGATTAGACGGTTTGAAAAAGCGGGATTGGACACCTGCCGATCTGGAAAAACTTCAAAAGAGAATATCTATTGAAGTCTATCAACTGCCCAGTCCTAAATGGATCTCAGATTCTTTCCTCTACACTATTTACCGGTTCAGGACACAACCTAAGTTTTTGGTTACCCGAACCGGCGGATTCGCCGGTGTTTTTGCGGTGTATTCCAGCCCGAGGAGGTAATTGCAGCCGAACAATAGAGGGTGCAACCGAGCGAGGAACGAGCCTCTGACGCACACATGTACACCGCTTTTATTCTCAAAACTCGCTGCGCTCACAGAGTCGGCAGCCATGAAGCCTAGGCGCTCACTGCGACCCTTAACCACACTCTTATGCGACGACGATCCCAGAGCATTGTCCGGGTTGGTGCGAGCGCGGTTGGTTCGCTTGCAGTAGGCGCGTTCGCAGTTGGTTCGCTTGCCGCGGGGGCGCTCGCAGTGGGCGCCTTGGCAGTCGGCGCGATCGCTATTGGTCGGCTTGCCATCGGTCGCGCCCGTATCCGGCGTCTTGAGATTGACGAACTCGTCGTTCGTCACCTGCGGGTCACAGAAAAGCTTGATGCCTCATCGGAATCCAACGTCGATCAGGCACCTCCCGCCGCCTCCTCAGGGACTGGAATTTCGGATGCCTGATAATGAAGGTTCAAGGTGCGAGAGTAACCTGAATCCTGGGGGCGATGATTGACGTGAATTCGAGACATGGCGTTTGCGCATGACACCCTCCGCGTAGGAATCGTTTTTATTCATCGGGAGTATCAGGTGCCGGAACGCGGTCCCGAAGCGTCCTGGCGTGCACTCCATAATTCGGCGACTTTTACATGTTGCGATCACGCACTCAACGAGTGGAAGCGACATCGTCGCTCCCCTCTGCTTGTGAGTGGTCATTCCGGAGGACTGCTTGCTTTACGCATGGCTCCCGGAGAAAGTCTCCCTATGGCCATTAAAATTCCTTCCCTCGCGGTAACGGTCGCAGCAGCAGCGTTTTTGTGCCTTTCCTCGATTCTCCTCGCCCAGGAGGCAACCCCTCCTACAGAAACGGCACTAAAGTCAGTACTGGAGGATTCCCTCGTCGGAAAGTGGTTTTGCGACGGCGATCGCGACAAGGTCTGCTACATCGCGAAAGCCGCCACAGACTACTTTTCGATTAACGAGGTCATGGTCACGATGAGATTGACCAACACGGGTTCCAACCTCGTCCTCGCAAAGCGCAACGACTACGCCACGACAGGTAAAATCATCGACGGTGGGACTTGCATCGTCTGGACTAACGGTCATTGGTGGGCGCGGGAGCCGGTGGACGGTGAAGCAAAACAACCGATACTCGAAAGGCGACGGTAGCGGGTCGCGACAGACTCACCCCTCCGAGGGCCGCGCTTTCCCGCTTGGGCTTGCGGGCGGAACCGATATCCGACATCCTCCCGCAGCGAATTTGGCTCCTTGCTCTCGACGAACGACCGTCTGCGTCCAGCACGTCAATGACAACACCTGCAACGACTGACTTGGCTCTCGGTGATGAGGCCGCTCAGAGGTCAACACCTCCATGAACCTCCGCCTCGTCGCGCCCATCAGTTTCCTCTGCATTAACGCGGTGGTCCAAGCGGCCACCATTCTCGATCCCTCCGATGCGCCGGTCACGGATCAACAATACCGGGATCTCGGGGCCGCCTATCCTTCGGTTGGGCAGGTCTCCGGCCAAGGGCTAAATGGCTCGGGAACCTATATCGGCGGGCGCTGGGTTCTGACCGCCAGCCACATCGCATTCTTAAAAACTAACGGCTCCTTTTCGTTGGGGGGATCAAGTTACTCCGTCATTCGCGCCATCACTTTTCCCAGTTGGGTTTTCGGCTCTGACGCCGACGATATTGGATTGCTGGAATTGAGCTCTGAGGTCCCCGGCGTCGCTCCGGGGCTGATGATTCACCTAACCGATGATTCGATTCTTTTGGGACAGACGACCACCTGGGTCGGTTGGGGTCAGGGTGGGACGGGGCTGACCGGGGGCAATGGGTTGCCGGGCACGCTGCGCGGATTCACCAATGTGATCGACGGCTTTGGGCCGACGTTCGGCTTGGTGGAAACTTCCATGTTCGCTGATTTCGACCGCCCGGATGGCTCCACGAATTCCACGCCCGAATCGAATCCCATACCGACCGAGTTCGAGGGAAACGTCACGCCTGGAGACAGCGGCGGCGCGGTCTTCTGGGAGGGCAATCTGGTCGGCGTGACCAGCTACCGCGCCCGCCTGACCGGCGATCCCATCAGCAACTCCGACTACGGCGAACTCAGCGGAGCCTCGCGCCTGAGCCTCTACACCGACTGGATTACCGAGCAGACAGACATCGTCGCGTTGCCTGAGCCCTCCGTGGCCCTATCGTTCGCCATCGGGGTGATGAGCTGCCTGCGCCGCTCCCGACGCGGTTAGCTGGGAATTCACAATGCCCGGTATGGCGGGGGCACTGCTGCCATTCAATCCTCCGGATTTGAGTGACAGATCCTCTCCCGCCCCGACGCCCGTCCGAATACTGACGGTCCTCGGGATTCAGGAATGCCTTTGCGCATGACCCCCTCCGTGCAGGAATCATTTTTGTTGCCCGGGAGTATCAGGGTAACGAACGGGGGCGACAGCGGCCCACGCCAGAACCTGGAAATGTCGCGACCCATGAACAGAAACCTGGCGCCTCACCTTAATCTTGCCCTCCGGGGGTCAGGCCACCGCAGGCCAAGAGCCATAAAGTCTATGCCGAATTCGATCCCAGTCCGGACACAGCTTCGGATTATCACAAGCGAAGTCACTAAAAGGAACCTATGAAAACAAGACAGCTCATGTTCGGACTTTCTTTTGCCGCGCTACTAACGGCTGCGAGGCCCGTTAACGCTGGCGGCCGCTACCCGATGCACATCAGCGAGATTCACGGCGATGTCCAGATACGACTGGACAAGCGGGGAAGCCGTTGGGAGAAGCCAAAGCTCGGTGCGGTGATGGGAGGGCCGTTCCTGCTCCGCACGGGACCGCACTCATATGCCCACCTGAACGGTAAGTTCCGCTGTGTGGACGCCAACAGCCTGATCCGGATAAATCTTGATAGCGAAGCGAGTATCGACGTGCTGCGCGGGCAGATGTCCGCCGTGGACGGCAAGCGGGGGAAGAGTCTAGGGGATGATGTGTTTTAGCTGCAAACTGTCCCGAGACGCAGAGTCTCTATCGCTTGGACGTCACGCCGCAGTTCTCACTCCCGCACCGCCGGAGGCCAGTCGGGGAGCTTCAATTTGTCAAAGTCGAAGCCCTCCGCATTGAGGTTGAGGTAGATGGTGAGCTGGTCCGGCCGGGCTTGGGAAAAATCGAGCTGCCACGCGCTGTCGTGCCGCAGTTCGTCGTTGCGGCCCTGATAAAGAATCAAGCGGAAGCCGATGCCCGGCACATTCCGCAGCGCGGAGATGAACTCATTGAGCGACGCCGCATCGCCCGTGAAACTCAGCCGCGTCCCGAAATCCGGCGCCCAATTGCTGACGATGCCGCCGAGAAACTTGAACCGTTCATCGCCAATCACCGCGCGAATCGCCGCGGCCTGTGCCGGATCGTAGTCCTTCGGGAAATTGATGTCGCGCCCAATGGGCGCGCTGAGCGCAAAACCGGTGACGGGATTGACCAGCAGCACGACGGCGAAAAAACAAAGCAATTTCATACCCGCTAAGACGAACGTTATCGTGCGGTTCTTAGCCGGGTTGGGAAAATCCGAGAATGGGGCCGCTGGGGCGGGTGGGAGGAACAGCGGACAGGAACAGGGCTCTGAAGCGTCCTGGCGGGAACCCCGGACTACCGCGTCTTTTACATCACGCGATCACACTCTACACGAACGTGGTATCGGCTTGTCAATGGTCCGGCGCTGAGGCACGCTGCCGGACATGATCTCGGCATCGGCGCGCGTTATGTTTCTGGCGTGTAGAACCGTGCGATCGTCCGCGGTGCCGCTAAACGCAGCCGGGAATTGCTGCAAAATGAAGCCCTATTTATTATCGCTCCAAAAATGAAGCCTACTCCCTGTGGCCCACACGCCTTTTTCCGCACATGCTATCTTCCCGGACTGTAACTATTGATTCTCCCCTAGCTGATCTTCTCAGATGGTGCGAGGTCCACTGTGTTGCTGCCTGTTGCCAAGACAACGCTTTCGACTGCGGCGTGGGGCATGTCACGCGCTGGGTAGCGCGCGTCGAACCGTTGACAGCTTCGCTAGCATACAAGCAGGCAGAGGTTCTTCTGAAAGCGGTTGGAACGGACGCGGAGACCCCTATCGAGACCGATCTTTTCATGGCTTCTTGGCGACCTTCCGAGCTTGCGAAGGTTCTACGTGACACAGAGTCGTCCCTGAGAGAGCTTATATCTCATGCGACCCCAAATCCGGCCTAACCCGCGCTTCCTGTGAACGGAAGACAATGAAACTCGCGATTTGGGCCTACTCTGCATCAGTCGGACTCACTGCTGTCCTCACTGTTGCTTTGGGGGGCCTGTTCCAGAACATTTTCGGTCACATTTTCGGTGGCCTACCGATGCCTCTTCTCACGGACTTCTTTCTCCATCTCCAGTGGTGGGTGCTGCTCATTGCGCTTCCTTTCTTCTTTGCCGCATATTGGCTTACATCCCGTTCATCTGTTACCACAGACAGAGCCATCGCTTTTGCGGGTTTGTCCACGCTCATCATTGTGTTTCTTTTTGCCCTCGCGCTCGTTTCTCTCTGCCTTCCGTTCATCACGATTACCGTCAGCCTCGAATGAGTCTTATCCCAACACCCGCAACGCCTAACAAAAAGCGGTTCAGCAGTTCGAGGAACGAGCCTCTGACTGCACAAAGCGGTGCTCCGGCGGTGATCCCGCACGTGCCGCTCTGCACGGTTCTGCCGGGTAATCCGCGGCTCCGCCACCCCCACAAGCACACCGCTCTTATTCTCAAAACTCGCTGCGCTCACAAAGTCGGCAGCCATAAAGTTTAGGCGTAATTCGCTATGTCTATCGCACCGACCATCAAATGGGGAATGTGGTCCGCAATAGTTTGTCTGGCTGTCTATGCGATTGTATTAGCGCTTGAGACCATTTTCTCTTATAGTGAGCCGATTTGGTCAGTTTACAGGTTTATGAATTATCCCATGATTCTTTTATGGGATGCGTCCGGCCTGCTCACACATGATGCGCCGAAGTGGAACACTTGGTTCGATGTCAGCACGATGCTATTTTCGACCATCGTTGGATTTGGTATTGGCACTTTGACTTACCGGATTCGGATTTTATCACGATGATTACGCCTAACCCTTACGGAACTTTGCAAGTGAGACTTGGGTTTTCGCCGCCACCGGTCGTCGACGCTCTTCACTGCCCACGGACGCCGCTCCCCATCGGACGAATAACTTCGGATCCCCTATGTTGGGGTCGTTACAAGGCGTTGCTCGCACACACCGAGAACGAAAGCCAATGAATGTCGTCTTCCGTCAAGCAACCTCGTCAGATGTGCCAGACGTGGCGGACGTTTATCTGGCATCCCGGAAGACCTTTCTCCCGTTCGCACCGCTTGCCCATTCGGACACTGAGGTTCGGCAGTGGGTCGCCGACGTGTTGATTCCCACCGGCAGCGTCACCGTGGCTACGACCGTTAACGAACCCATCGGCATGATGGCTCTTTCACACGACGGGCAATTCGACTGGATCGACCAACTCTATCTCCATCCGTCTGTCGTTGGCCGTGGCATCGGCAGCCAGTTACTCGAACGCGCCAAGCAGGAGTTAGGGTCACTGATTCGCCTTTACACCTTCCAAGCCAACACAGCGTCGCGCCGCTTCTACGAGCGGCACAGCTTCCGGTCAGTCGCGTTTAGCGACGGCCACACTAACGAAGAACACTGTCCAGACGTCCTCTATGAACTGGACCGCAACGCTCTTTCCCGGAACGGACATCTATGCGCTCATCTGACTTCCGAGTTTACGGCTTAGACCATGTTCAGCTTGCCATGCCCGCCGGACAGGAGGCGCTAGCTCGTGAGTTCTACGTCAGCATTCTCGGTCTCACCGAAGTCCCCAAGCCTGCCAATCTCGCCAAGCGTGGCGGCGCATGGTTCGAGAGTGGCACATTGCGCGTTCACCTCGGCGTCGAGGCTGACTTCCGCCCGGCCAAGAAGGCTCATCCCGCGTTTCTCGTTCAGCATCTCGACGCCATCACGCAGCATCTCCAGCAGGCGGGCGTCGCGGTCGTCAGCGACGAGCCATTGGAGGGCTACCACCGCATTTACATTTTCGACCCGTTTGGCAACCGTATCGAATTACTGGAGCCGATCGCATTATGAACGCCCTTTCCGATTCACCCGCAACGCCTAGGCGGTTCCCCGGGAGTGATTAGCTCCCGGCGCCCACACCACCCCGCGTGCGGGTCGGTACCGGGCGGGTCCGATCTGACGACCAGGTTTCGGCGCCAACCGGTTCAGCCAGGCTCCGCTCCGGTTCATCTCGCCTTCGTCCCCCCTGTCGGTTATCCTCCCGGAGTCGGCTTCAATTGGTGATTTCATTTCATGTTTTCATGTTCCGGTTCTTTCCCACGGGACTCTCACCCCTTTTGCTACGCGCCCATGCTGGGCGCACACCATTTCAGACAGCCAACGCTGCTTCGCTTCGTGGATGCTGAACGAAGTTAGATCGTCAAATGCGTCGCTTCCTTCTCGTTGTCTTTGTCGCTCTGATCGTCGGCTTTTTCGCATGGGACTTTTGCATCACTCGCTCATTTGGTCGCTATCCGGCCATACAGGATAGAAATGCCCTCGTTTCGGATTGTCGGATACTCCTCAACAAATACCCGAATGATACCAGTATTCCAAAGGATACGTGGCCTCAGTCGATCGGGGATTTCAAACCAAAAGGAGTATCCACGCGAAGCGATTCCATCGAGATCTTCATATCCACGGGCGGTATCGGGCCATCATATGGGCTGCTGGTATTCCCAGATAAACCTGATCAAACCACAATCAGTCGATACTACTTCACTCGCCAATACATGAAGGGAATATACTTCTGGCGATCCCAAACATGAAAACACCATGCGCTTCAGCGAACCCGGCATGGCGCCATCGTTTGCAAGCCAAGCGTCTTGGGAGCCGGGTCGCTAAGCTGTTTCGTCATTGCACCCGTCCCTGGAATCGTCGATCATTCATCCTTCTTGTCGCGAGCGTCCTCTGCTTTTCGCATGCAAGCCAAGCGGACGAAAAGCTCTGGTCGGACAACAAGCTAACTCCTGGTCAACCGTTTCCCGCGAAGGTCGCCGCAATAGCCACTTCATGGGTCGGTTATCACCTTCTACTCGAGGAGATAGGTGGCGCCCACCGTCTTTGCATTGCTCGCGTCTGGCTGACTGCGCCGCTTGAATACACCGTGCTCGATGCCGCCAAAGGCGAGACACCAGAACACCCCCAAAGAACGGAAGGATGGACATACATTACTCCGGGCATTGACGTGGATCGCTTCAGTTGGAGTATCGGGGTCGGAAAGCTTGGCAAGATTTTCGGAGACGAAGACATCCTTGGCAAAGTCCCCAAACCGAAGGCAACCTCAACGAAATGACGCCTCAAAATTTAGAGCGCAGCAGAGCGAGGAACGAGCCTCTGACACACGGGACTCGCACCCGTTTTGCAACGCGCCCATGCTGGGCAGACACAAACGGATGACCCGGAGCCCGAACACGTCGCGCGTTCGCTTCGCTCATCAACGTCACCTCCCGGCCCGGTTATTCTGAACGTTCGACCGCAGGAGATAGAATGAAGCACATCGCCATACTCATCGCCGTGACCCTTGTCCTCGGCACATCCTGCTCTCGATCCCCCGCCCCTCGTAAGATCACCACCCAAGAGGATGTGAGCCTCACGCCCGTCGAGTACATGGACCTGGGATTTCCAGCATCCGACCGACCTTGGACGACGCCCGACTACCAGGTTGTGTTCCGCACAATGCAAACGCTACCAGTCGAGCGGCTCCCCAGGACCACAAGTCCGAAATCGTGTCCCGTCGTCGATAGGCTGACGAATCCGGACAATCTCGGATTCTTCGTGAACAGAACGCTCCCGCTTGACCAGCGCCTCGTGCCGTGCATCGACTTGGTTGATTCCGCCAACGGGATATCGAAACTCTACCTTGCTGCCCACAGCAGAGCGCCGGTCTTCGCCGAGGACATTATCCGCATGCAGGGATTCATGCTCCAAGCAGTCGTCGTTGAGCTTCGCCTTCTTGATGAGTTTCTGCCAACCTTGGACAAGTCGGACCCATCCTACCCGACTCGCATGGCGGGACTTGAACAAATGAAGAGTGGCATGGCCCAGATGATCCAGGGCGTTCTCGTTGTGTTGGCGGAGCGGAAGAGCTACACCGCCAAGGCTAGGGCGGAGTTCGCGTCCACCGTATCGGCCACTTTCCCCAAGATCGCCCCCCACTTGCCGCCTCTCTCCCGGCAGGAATTCACAGCCACACTTCGCCGCATTGCGAGCGAAGAGAAGGACACGTCTGTGAAAGCGTCCATATTGACGGCAATCCAGACGCAATGAACACAGGTCGAACAATAAAGGGTGTAACGGAGGCGAGGAAGGAGCCCTCTGGCTGCACCCTTGGTTGAACAAGACCAGGGTGCGCGAAATCGAGGGTTACAGTCGATTTGGTCGCTATCGTGGCGGTCCCTCGTTTTGGGAAGAGCTGGCCAATCGCACAAACTGGCAGTTGGTCCGGAGTATTCTCGCCTCCAAAACAGAAGCGTCCCCGAGCCGAACATCGTCACCGTGGATGAAGATTCAGGGAACCTTGCATACGGATTCCTCAATCGTTGTAGGTTTTTATCGGATAGATGATCGGGAGAGCCCCGATCGGCCTTACACGCGCTTTTCTGCCCCCTGCCTGCGCCGCAGAACCGTTCTCATGTGGGCCAACTCCCGCAGCGAGTGGTACCAAGGGCGGAAGTGTCATTAAAGCGTCATAACATGGAAATCGCCTTCCAAAGTCAGTTCGCGAGATCGCCCGCAGATGAATTAAGGAGGCCCATTCGCAGCTTGTGGCGAAATGGCGGAGTCTACGGGACTCGAACCCGCAACCTCTGCCGTGACAGGGCAGCGCTCTAACCGATTGAGCTAAGACTCCTTTGCTTGGAAAGCGCGGACCGTAGTCCGGCGGTTCAAGCTGGGCAAACGGTTTTTTTGCGCCAATTCGCCCGAAACGGCCGGTGCCGGGTGATCGCCCGGGAGCTTTGCTTGCCGCCGGGATATCGCGTAGAAGTGCGCTCCATGGAATTCTCTTACGATGCCGTTATCATCGGCGGCGCTTTTTCCGGCGCGGCAACGGCATTGCTCCTGCGACGACGGGCTCCGCAGGCCCGGATTTTGATCGTCGAGAAAGGCGCGGCTTTCGATCGCAAAGTCGGGGAATCGACGACGGAGGTGAGTTCGTGCTTCCTGGCCAAGACGCTCGGACTTTCGACCTATCTCGGCCATCACCAGCTCCCCAAACAAGGGCTGCGAATGTGGTTTGCCCACGGCTCGGGCGACGCCTTCGACGAAGGTTCGGAAATCGGCGCGAAATACAATTCGCGGCTCGGAGGGTATCAGGTCGATCGCGCGACGCTCGACGAACATGTGCTGGCGGAAGCAGTCGCCGCGGGCTGCGAACTGTGGCGTCCAGCAAAGGTCGCCAAGCTCGAATTGTCGGAAGGTGGTGGGAATTCAGTCGCGGTGGCGTTTGCGGGCGAGACCCGGCAGGTGCGGGCGCGTTGGGTCATCGACGCCAGCGGCAAAGTCGCGATGATTGCGCGTCAGCTTGATCATTGGCGGAAGAACGATGCGCATCCGATCAGCTCAATGTGGGCGCGATTTACCGGGGCGAAAGATTGGGATGGGCTCGAGTTGAGGGTCAAATATCTGCGTTGGTCCAATTCCGTCGCCACCGGGCGCAACTGGGCGACCAACCATCTGATGGGTGATGGATGGTGGTGCTGGATCATTCCGCTCAAGGGCGGCGACACCAGTATCGGGCTCGTCTATGACCAGCGTCTCTTCGAACCGCCCCCCGGTGCCAGCATCGCGGAACGTTTGCTCGCACAGTGCCGGAAGCATCCGGTCGGGCGCGAGATTTTGGCGCAGGCCGAAGCCATTCCGGGCGATCAGCGCGCCTATTCATCGCTCGCTTATTATTCGGAAAAGATCGCGGGTGACGGATGGTTCAGTGTCGGCGACGCGGCGAGTTTTATCGATCCGCTCTACAGTTCGGGTCTGGATTTTTGCGCCTTCACGACCCAGGGCGCCGCGACCCTCATCGCGCGGTCGCTCTCGGGAGAGGATGTCGCGTCCGACCTCGCGAGTTACAACGAACGCTTCCAATTCTGCCATCGGGCATGGTTCGAGAGCATCTACCGCGACAAGTATCACTACATCGGTGACGCGGAACTGATGGGCGCTGCATTCCTCATGGATATAGCCAGCTATCACCTCGGACCAGTGCGGCAGGTCTATCAGGATCCAGCCGTGCGATTCGAGAGTTTCCCCTTTGACGGCATCCCCGGGCGCGTGGTGGCGGCGATCATGAGTTTCTACAATGGGCGGCTGGCCCAGCTCGGGAAACAAAGGCGGGCAGCCGGTGTCTTCGGCGCCCGCAATGCCCGGCATCAACTGTTGGTGGGCGGATTTCTCCCCGATGGCACCTCCGTCCGGCTTTTCATTCGCGGTGCTTTTCACTGGCTGCGCGCGGAATGGAGAAACCTGTTTCTCCAAAAACATCGCAACCCCACTCCCGCGCGTCCCCTCCCCGAACCGGCCGCAGAGCCGCACTGACTCGCTTCGATCTTTTTGCGCCGGCGAATCCGCTGGGCTGCATTTCGCCCGCGCGAGAAAAGGCGGTCGGGCGTCGCTGCGCCGATCTATTTGCTGTCCAAAAGTCGTTGATACAATGACCGCAAACTTTCCGCGATTTCCTGCCAACTCAGCGGCCTCGGCGGCACGGGAAGCGATGGCGCTGCTTCGTAGAAGCGAGATAGGACCCGTTTCCTTTCTTCGAGCCCGGCATTCCACGGGCAAAAGGTGGCGGCATCACCGAAAACCGAATGCGCCCAGGGCAGATCGCTGAGCAACAAGGGACAACCGCAGGCCGCCGCTTCGAGCGCTGAAATGCTCAATGATTCCCACTGACTCAGCATCACAAATCCGCGGGCCTCGCGGTAAATTTGCGCCAGCTGGCGTCGGTCGCTGACCGGACCTTCATAGCGGATCACTTCCGGGTATTTACTTTGCAATGCGAGGAACGCGTGAAAATAGGGGTCATCTTTGGAAAACGGACGCCCGATCACCCAATACGGCGTTTGCGTTTCCGCCGCGGCCTGGGCCGTTTCCACGATTCGTTTGACGGGCAGAATCGACGCCGTCGTGATCAGCCACTTTCCGCGCACGCTGGCTACCGGCTCAAGAAATTCCGGTTCGACACCGTTGCCAATCACGTGCACCCGCTCCGACGGCGCATTAAACAGCCAGTGGATGAGGTGCGCCTCCCAGCCCGTCAGCGCGATGCAGGTGTCGGTGAGCCGGTAGGACTCCCACCACATCCGGTCCACGACCATGCGGGGCGCGCAACGTTCGAAGGCGAAATTGGAGAGCCGTTGAATTCGCAATGTCCACGGCGATCGCGCGCCGGTCGAGCCAAGGAGTTCGGTGAACACGAACCGCATCCCCTTTTCGTGTGCCCCTCGAACGTAGGTCGGCGAGGGCCGGCCAAAATAGTGGATCAGATTTCCCGTTTGCGTTTCGTCCCACCACCGGAGGTATTCGACATCCATGCCCAGGCTTCGCAACGCCTTGAAGGTTTGCTCGACTTGCACCTGCAATCCGCCATGGGCAATCAGGAAGGGGTAATGGTGATCGATCAGAATTTTCACAGGCGCGAAATCCTGACGCAATCCCTCCTCTCCCGGCAAAGCGCAAAGTAACAGCTTTCAAGCTCGACCTCGCCTTGCGCCGAAATTGGTTTATCGATTCCCCTCCCACGCCCTCAGTCATGCCCGAATTGCCAAAACTTTCCGTTGTCACCCCCTGCTTCAACAGCGAGCACACCATTCGCGAGACGCTGGCCAGTGTTGCCTCGCAGAATTATCCAAACCTCGAGCACGTCGGTGGATCGCTGATGCTCACGCCGGTCGCGTCGTCGGGGCCGTTGTTGGTGACCTTCAGCGTCCAGGCGATCTCGCCGCCCGCCGGCACGGTCGCGGGCGCGGTCTTCGTGATGCTGAGCTCCGACCGCGGTCCGACGACGACGTCGGCGGACGCGCTGTCGTTGGACGGATCGCGGTCGTGCGTATCGGTCGACACCGTGGCCATATTCGTCCAGGTCCCGTTCGTGGTTCCCTTGACGACGATCTGCCGCGCGAGGACGGCGCCGCTGTTCATGTCGCCGAGATCGCAGGTGACGACACCTGACGCCTCGGCGCAGCCGGCGTCGGCGGAGACGAACTCGAGCTCCGCTGGCAGCGTGTCGACGAGCGTGGCGTTGACCGCGGTCGACGGGCCGTTGTTCGTCGCCGTCAGCGTGAAGGTCGTCGTTCCGTCGCGCAGGATCGCGGCGGGCGCGACGGTCTTCGTCAGCTGCAGGTCGGCGTCCTGGGCGACGTCGGTGGTGTCCGTCGCGTCGTTGTTGTCGGGGTCGGGATCGTTCGTCGGCGACGCGGTCGTCGAGGTGTTCGAGACCGTCGAGTTCGCGGCCCCCACGAGCACGGTCGCCTGGATGTCACGCGTCACGGAGTTGCCGCTAGGGAGCCCGCCGACCGAACAGGTGACGGTTCCTGATGCCTCGGCGCAGGGCGCGTCCGCGGAGACGAACTGCACGCCCGCGGGCAGCACGTCACTGAGCGTGACGCTCGCAGCATCGTCAGGACCCAGGTTGGTCGCGCCGATCGTGTACGTGATCGTGTCACCGACGTTCGCGGTCGCCGGAGCAACCTTCGTCGCCTTCAGGTCCGCGGTCGGCTCGACCGTGACCGACGCGCTGTCGCTGTCGTTCGAGCTGTCCGGATCGAAGGTCGTCGTCGACACCGTCGCGGTGTTGACCTTCGTGCCGATGCTCGTCGCGGTCACCGTGATGTGCAGCGTGGCGACGGCGTCCGGCGCCATCGTGCCGAGCGCGCAGGTGACCGTTCCCGAAGCCTCGACGCATGGGGCGTCGGCCGACACGAAGCTCGTGCCCGCCGGCAGCGGATCGCTGACCGAGACATTCGCCGCGTCGTTGACGCCGTTGTTCTTGACGACCAGTGTGTACGTGAAGTCCTCACCGTTGTTCACCGTCGGCGCCGAGGCGGTCTTGGTGATCTGCATGTCAGCCAGCGGCTCGACGTCGGTCGAGTCCGTCGCGTCGTTGTTGTCGGGGTCGGGATCGTTCGTCGGCGACGCGGTCGTCGAGGTGTTCGAGACGGTCGAGTCGGCCGCGCTCAGCAGCACGGTGGCGCGGATGTCGCGCGTGACGGAGTCCCCGCTCGGGAGTCCGCCGACCGAGCAGGTGACGGTCCCTGAGGCCTCGGCGCACGGCGCGTCCGCGGAGACGAACTGCACGCCCGCCGGCAGCACGTCACTGAGCGTGACGCTCGCAGCATCGTCAGGACCCAGGTTGGTCGCGCCGATCGTGTAGGTGATCGTGTCGCCGACCTTCGCCGTCGCCGGAGCGACCTTTGTCGCCTTCAGGTCAGCGGTCGGATTTACGGTGACCGATGCGCTGTCGGAGTCATTCGAGCTGATCGGGTCCGGCGTCGTCGTCGAGACGGTCGCGGTGTTGAGCTTCGTCCCGATGCTCGTCGCCTTGACGGTGATGTGCAGCGTGGCGCTGTCGCCCGCGGCCATCAGGCCGAGCGCGCACGTCACCGTTCCGGAGGACTCGGTGCAGGACGCGTCGTCGGAGACGTAGCTCGTCCCGGCCGGCAGCGGGTCGCTGACCGACACGTTGCGCGGCATCGGAGACGCCGTTGTTCTTGACGACCAGCGTGTAGCTGAAGTCCTCGCCGTTGTTGACCGTCGGCGCAGACGCAGTCTTGGTCACCTGCACGTCGGCCGAGGGATTCAGCGTGGTCGTGACCGACGCCGTGTTCGGGCTCGGGCCCGGGTCGGGCGTCGGCGACGCGGCGGTCACGGTGTTCGTGCGCGAGCCGGTGGCGCTGGCCGGGTAGGAGATGACGACGTCTGCGCCGAACGTGCCGGCGACCGCCAGGTCACCGACGGCGCAGCTGACGACTCCCGATGACTGCGTGCAGCCATTGGTCGCGCTGACGAACGTCGCGTTCGGCGGCAGCGGGTCGCTCAGCGTGACGTTGCGCGCGACCGACGGGCCGTGGTTGATGACGCCGATCGTGTAGGTGAGGTCAGGCCCACCGGGGATGCCGCTGGCGGTTCCGGTCTTCGTCGCCTCGAGATCGGCCGATGTCGAGATGATCCGCGAGCCGGGGTCCGACCTGAGCGTCGGGGCGTCCACGGCGGAGGTCGAGGAGTTGTTCGTCAGCGTCGTGCCGGACGTCAGCGATGGGTCCGTCGCGACGGGGACCGTGATCGTCCTCGTCGCGCCGACGGCGATGCTGGAGATCGTCCAGGTGATCGTCGTCTGACCGAGGCCCGGAGTGTTCGTGAGCACGGACGTCTCGGTGAAGCCGCCGAGCGGCGCGATGCTCGCAGCGCCGGGCGTGTAGGTCGTGCCGGCGGGCAGCACGTCGGTGACGGTGAGGTTGTGCGCCACGCCGGAGCCGGTGTTGGTGACGGCGATCGCCCAGCTCGTCGGCGAGCCGGCGGTCGCGGCGCCCGCGTCAGGCGTCTTGGCGATGCTCAGCACCGGGGCGAGCATCGTCGCGGTCGCCGGGTCGGGGCCGGCCGCGTACGGGCCGTCGGCGTTGCCGCTGTTGCCGGCCTCGTCCTTGGCGGTCGTGTCGGCCTTGTTGACGTTCGCGCCCGGACCGGGTGCAGACGCAGCAGCGCCTGCAGCGACGGCGTCGCGCTGAACGTCAGCGTGATGCTCGCGCCCAGGGGCGAGGTCCTGCCCGGTGGCCCAGTCGAGGTCGTCGCCGGCCGCGTGCGGCGTGATCACCGGCTCGATCGCGCCGCCGGCGCTGAAGCTCGCGGAGCCGGCGTTGTAGCTCCAGTTCGGCGGCAGCAGGTCGTGGACGTTGATCGTCTTGGCGATCGCGGTCGCGGACGTGTTCGTCACGACGACGCGCCAGGGGAACGACTGCCCCCACTTCGACGTTGGCGGTCTCCGGGTTGCCGGCGCATGCCGGTCGTCTTGGCGATCGTCAGCGTCGGGAAGTCGAGCGTGACCGTGACCGTGTCCGAGCCGCCGTTGGTGTAGTCGCGGAAGACCCAGGTCGGGTTGCGCGCCGCGCGTCGCGCGGGGACGCCGAAGTAGTGCGGCATGGCCGCCGTATTGACGATCGTCTGCCCGTCGCTGCAGCGAGGCGACCGCGATCAGGCCGGCGGTGTATGTCAGCGTCACCGTCGCGCCGGGGGCGATCGGGCCGGGGATCGTCCACGCCATCGCGGGGTTGCCGCGGTCCACGGATCGGTGTTCGCTGGTCGTGGACGACGCCTGCGGCGAGCGTGACGCCCGTCAGCTCGGCGTCGGGCTGGTCGGTCACCTGCACGTCGTACGCGGGCGACGTCGCCCGTGTTGGTGACGGCGATCTGGTAGCTGAAGCTGTCGTCGGCCTGCGCGAACGCGCTGTCGAGGTACGCGCCGCCGGAGACCGAGACCTTCTTGTTGACGCTGATCGCCGGCTCGACCACGGTGACCGTCGCGGCGCTGATCGGCGAGGTGTCGTCGAACATCGTCGGGATCACCGCGGCGTTGAACGTCTTCGTGTTCGTCAGGTCCGACGAGACCTTCGCCGAGTTGACGATCGTCTGCGCGCTCACGACGTTCGCGCCGCCGTTGCGGTGGGTCGCGCGGACGTGCGCCTTGTAGATGATCGTGACGATGCGATCCGTGCCCGCGGCGGTCAGGTCACCGAGGTCCCAGGCCAGGTTCGTCAGGCCGGCGGTGACTGTCGGCGTGTACGTCTGAACGGTGATGTTGGTCGGCGCGCTGACGCAGCCGCTCGTGCACGTCGCGGAGACGAGGCCGTCGTAGTCGAGCGAGTCGGGCAGCGTGTCGCGCAGCGTGACGTCGTAGAGGTTGATGTTCGCCGGGACCGTGACCACGGCGGTGTACGTGACCGGGTCGCCGACCGTCGCGGTCGTGCGGTCGGCCGTCTTGACGACGGTCGCGCCGCCGATCCGGATCGTGTCGCTGGCGCGACGACAGGTAGCCGGTGTTGGAGGCCGAGAGCGATGTGCGCTCAGCCGGTGACGGCGCCGGCCATGCTCGTCGTCCGCGCGGTCGACGGTGTTGGTCAGCGTGTTGCCGGCGACCGCCGGATTGTCGACCTTCGACCCGGTAGGTCATGACGACGTTGCTGTTCGGGTTGAGGTCGAACGCCGCGCGCGTGATCGTGCGCGCAGCCGAGTCCCAGGTCGCTCCGCCGGTGCCCGGCACGACCGCGCCGTCGGCGAGCGGCAGGTTGCCCGGGGCGACGTCGATCGGCGTCAGGCCGGCCGGCACGACGTCGACGACCGTCGTGTCGTGCGCGATCGAGACGCGCGTCGCGTTCGAGTTGGTCGTCGTCAGCGTGTAGCGTGACGATCTGGTCGGGGATCGACGCGGCTCGGGTTGACGCTGTCGGTCTTCGTCTGCGTGATCAGCGGCTCGACGATCTGGATGCTCGTCGCGCTCGAGGTGCGCGACTGCGCGCCGCTGACCGGGTCGGTCCACGTCGCGGCGCCGGTGTTCGTGATGCTCGTCCGCGGTGCGCGTGTTCGTCGCGAGGTCCGCGACGCGCGCGATGAAGGTCATCACGATCGTCGTGTCGCTGCCCACGGCCGTGTAGCCACCGCCGGGACCGGTGACGGTCGGCGTCGAAGCGGCCTCGCTCGTGGCCCAGCCGACCGGCAGCGGGCTGCCGTTCAGCGTCGCGGCGACCGAGCCCGCCTGGTAGACCTGCCGCGCCGAGACGACGTCGGCGATCTTGAAGTCTGCCGGGCACGGTCGTGCCCTGCGGGATCACGGTCGTGACCGTGTAGGTGATGTTCTCGCCGATCGTCGCCTGGGCGGCGGTGTTGCTCGCGCCGTCGACCGGTGTCGTCGCCGCCTTGGCGATCGTCACGTTGCGCGTGATGACGTTCGAGAAGTTGTCCGCGGCCGGCACGTTCGACGGTGTCGCGTTGGTCGTGTCGATGTTGCTCGCCGGCGTGTACGTGAAGAACGTGCCGAGGTTCGACAGCGTCTGGAACGAGCGCACGCCCGCGTGGTTGATCAGCGTCCGGTTCGGTCCGACGCTGGTCGGGATCAAGACCTTGTAGGTCAGCGTCTTCGTCGCCGCCTGTGGCCAGCGGGAAGCTCCACTGGATCCGGTCCTGCGCCGGGAACGGCGCGTCGACGCATGTGCCGCTGTCGCTGATCGCCGTGATCGCGCCGATCGTCGCGCAGTCGTACTCGGTCGGCAGCAGGTCCCAGACGACGGTGTTGACCGCGTCGCCGTGCCGGTGTTGGTGACGTCGACGCGGTAGGTGACGCTGTCGCCGCCTGGACAGTGACGCCGTCGACGTTGGCGACCGTTGAGCGTGCCGGCAGTTGACCTGCCGGACGCCCTTCGTCAGGCCGATCACGGGGATCGCGAGGTTGAAGTCGACCTGGTCGCGCAGCGGGAACGAGGCCCCGGGCGTGTCGGACGAGGAGAACTTCATCAGGTTGCCGGGGATCTGCCCGGGCGCCAGCTGGCCGCTCGGCGTCACGACGCTGGAGATCGTGTGCTCGAAGACCTGGCCGCCGGTCGGCACGTCGCCGCCGGTGAGGTTCCAGAACAGCACGCCCTGCGCGCCGAAGCGTCGAGTCGAGACGTCGAGCTGACGGTGTTCGGCCGGCGTCGCGGTGTCGGAGCCGGCCTCGTAGGCGGCAGTCGGCGGGAGGAAGTCGGTCACGCGCTGGGACGCGGTGTCGACGCCGCCGGGGAAGTTGACGTGCAGCAGCCAGCAGACGCGGTCACCGGGGACGTAGCTCGGCGTGCTGTTCGTGTACGTGGCGACCGCGCAGTTCGTGCCCGACTGGGCGATCTGCTTGTCGATGTTCGGCTGCGGCGCGACCTGGCCGGCGCTCGCGGCGTCGGTGACGGCGCGCGCGAGCGGGTTGTCGTGAGTCGATGCGCGGGCCGGTCGGGTTGCAGTCGGCGGCGCCGGGCGCGGTGCAGCGCGGCAGCGCGACGCCGGCCAGCGACACCGCGTTGCTCGTCTTGTCGTTCGCGAGGATCGGCCCCGCGTCGTTGAAGTTCGTTCTGGTAGCTCGCGCGCGTCTTGGTCGGGAACGTGATCGTCCAGGTGTCGTTGACGGTCGCGTGCGTGAGCTTCGCCATCGACGCCGGGGTCCAGATGATCGTGTACGTGCCGTTGGCGTTCTCGGTCGCCGATGAGTACGGGACCGACGGCTACGCGCCGGTCGGCGCGCACTGGCGTCGGAGAGGCTGTTCGCGGTCGTGTAGTTGATCGGGCCGAGCGGGCAGTAGGCGTTCGGCAGCGTGTCCGTGACGGTGACGCCCTCGGAGTAGCGGTACTCGCCGGTCGAGAAGCTCAGAGTCCAGGTCGTCGTCGGCGCCCTGCGACGAGCGACCCCGACGAGGCGGACTTGCCCATCAGCAGGTCCTCGGAGATCGTCGTCATCGTTGTCGCGTCGCTGACGGGCGTGACGCCGTTGTAGTTGCCGGTGGCGTCGGCGCGACTCGTCAGCGCCTGCTCGTCGTCGGTCTCGGGCGCCGGAGTTGTTGTCGAGGTTCGTGGCCTGGTTGCCGGATGCCGCGGTCGGCCGGGCGCCGGTCCAGCGTGTCGGTGTTCTCGCGCAGCGGGATCGCGACGCGGTACGGGCGGTTGACGACCGCGCCGGCCGCGAGCGTCCCGAGGCTCCACTGCAGGCGCGTGTAGACCGCGTTGGGCAGCGGCCCGGCGCCGTCGGGGTCAAGCGTGACGGTGTCGACAGTGCTCGGCGCGACGCAGCCCGCGACGACGGGCACGACGATCGGCCCTGAGCCGGGGTACTCCTGCGTGGAGCCGGGGTTCGTCGGCGCGTTGGTCGTGTGGTCGGCGCCTGCGCCGCCACAGCCGAGGTACTCGATCCCGGCGGGCAGGTAGTCCGTCAGCACGACGCCCGTCGTCGAGTTGACGAGGTTGTTGGTCGCCGTCGTGGTGTACGTGGTCTGGTGGTCGTGGACGCCGCGCAGCAGCGAGCCGCCGCCCGTCTTCGTCACCTTGATCGCGGAGATGCTCTGCACGCCCGGTCGATGTCGCCGAGCCGGTGTAGGAGGCCGGCGACCGGCACGCCCGTCGTCGCGTTGAACTGCGTCGTGTCGCGCGGGTCGGTGTTGATCGTCGCCTCGCCCGTGATGGAGAACGAGCTGCCGATCGTGAACGCGACCTGCGAGTGGTTGACCTGGAAGCTGACGGCGTTCGAGGAGTTCGCCGAGAGGTCCGAGACGTTCGGCCACAACAGCGTCGTCTGGCCGGCGGCCGGCTGATTGGTCAGCACGCTCGTCGGCGCCGGCGAGCCTGAGCCGGCGACATACGTGACATTCGCCGGGATCACGGCCCGGAACGCGAGGTTGTAGCCGTACGGCTGGCCCGCGGGGTTCGCGGCGGTGATCGTCACCGTCGACGGGGAGCCGAACAGCACCGACGAACTCGAGGTCGTGGCGCTGATGTTCGGAGTGCCCGCGGCAAGCGCGCCCGCGGGCAACGCGAGCGCGGCGACGAAGCTGAGCACGGCGAGGAGAGCGGCTGCCAGCCGGGGAGCGGCGCCGCGGGGTGTCATGGGGCATCACGACCTGCCTATCGGCGGCAATGGACGAATAGATGAGCCTTGCGCGCGGAGCCGCGGGACCGGAGTAGGTTCGACATGTCCCGCGCGAGCCTTCTCGCGCTCGCGAAATCTCACTCCTTTGAAAGGAGTTGATCCCCATGGGTCTTCTGCAACGAGGCGCACTCGCGCAGGCGCTTGCAGGCGCCGTCCTGCTCCTCGTCCCTGCTGTCGCGCTGGCGGGCGGCAGCGGCGGCCACGGAACACGATCACCGTCTGGCCGACGGGCAGCACGGCTGCGATCCAGGCGGCGGTGGACGCCGCGAAGCCGGGCGACACGATCATCGTGCGGCCCGGCGTCTATGCCGGCGACACCGTCCGCGTGAACACCAGCCGCCTGACGATCCGCGGCAGCCGCGGCGCGATCATCGACGCCTCCGGCCATGACTTCGGCCTGACCGTCGGCCCGGCGCCGAACATCCCGCCCGACTGCGGAACCGGTTACGGCGTGAGCGACTTCACGATCGACGGGCTCACGATCCGCAACGCCGAGGACACCGGGATCTTCCTGATGGGCGTCAACCGCTTCCGCGTGACCGGAGGCAGCTACCTCAATAACGGCGAGTACGGGATCTTCCCGCGCTGCTCGCGTGACGGACTCGTCGATCACAACTCCGGCGGCGGCGGCGACGACGCGACGATCTACGTCGGCGTCGACAAGAACATCCGCGTCGAGCGCAACGTGCTGACGAACGGCGTCCTGGGCATCGAGCTCGAGGACACGGACGACACGTACGTGCGCAACAACGTCCTGACGGGCAACACGATCGGCGTCTTCGTGATCGTGCTTCCCGGACTGCCGACGACGTCGACCAACCGGGCGCGTCGTCGAGAACAACATCGTGGTGCGCAACAACCTGCCGAACTCGTTGCCCGCGCCGACGTGCGACCCGCCGGACTACCAGACCGGCTCGCCGGGCTGCATCCCGCTGGAGGACGACCTCCAGCTGCTGCCGTCGGGCAGCGGGATCCTCAATGTCGGCGGTGACGACATCACGATCCGCAGGAACGTCGTGACCGGGAACGACACGGTCGGCATCGGCGTGGTCGAGAACCCGTTCGGGTTCGGGACCTCGAACAACACCGTCGTGACGAAGAATGTCGTCGTGAACAACGGCAAGAGCCCGGACCCGCGCTCGTCGGGCGCAGGCGACCTCGTCTACCTGGACGATCCCACGAACGGCAGCTGCATCTCGGGGAACGTCTACAAGACGTCGTTCTACCCATTCGGAGCGCCGCCGGCCTGCAGTTAGGCACGCCGCTCGCGCTGGCGCGGTCGTTCCGACCGCGCCAGCGCCTAGCGTCACTCCGTCCCCAATCCAGGAGGTGGTCGTCGATGACGAAGAACGACCTGGCAAAGGTGGTGGCAGGGAAGACTGGCCTGCCGCAGACGACGGCGTCGGTGGCGCTCGGAGCGGTGCTGGAGAGCATCGAAGCCGAGCTCGCGGCGGGCGGAGAAGTCGCGATCTCCGGCTTCGGCCGGTTCTCGGTCGCGCAGCGCAGCGCACGGCAGGGGGTGAACCCGGCAACCGGCGAGCGGATCTCGATCCCCGCGACGACGGCGCCGAAGTTCACCGCCGGCGCGAAGCTCAAGAGCGCCGTCAAGAGCTGACGGACGAGTCCCTGCTGGTCCCGGAGCCGCCAGCGGGCTTCGGGACGCAGCGCCCGCGGCAGTGGTGCGACGATGCGCGGATGCTGATCCGCGACGACGGCGACAGCTGGCTCGCGATGCCCCAGCCGGCGCACGCGCTGCTGTCCGGTCAGCTCGCGCGCGCCTGGGGCAACGGGCAGTTCGCCGCGCCTGACCCATACGAGAGCGTCTGCCTCGGCGCCGAGCAGCACGACATCGCCTGGTCGGATTGGGATCTGCGGCCGCCACTGAACCCCGCGGCGCGCCGCGCGGCGAGCTTTCTCGAGGCCCCGTTCGACGAGCGCCTGGCGATCTGGGACGGCGCGCCGGAACGGCTGCTCGCACAGGATCCGTTCGCAGCGCTGCTCGTCTCGATGCACGGGCGCAACGTGCACACGATCTACCTGAGCGCGGATTTCCTCGAGCCGGCCCAGCGCGCCGCGGTGACCGCCTACCTCGAGGGCCAGGCGGCGCTCCAGGACCGGCTGATCGCGTTGCTCGGCGTGCGCCGCGAGGACGTCGAGCGCGCCGCCGCGCTGGTCCTCTGCGTCGACGCGCTGTCGTTGCGGCTCTGCCATGGCTGGCCCGGCGGCGAGCTGCCGGCGGTGGACGGGACGGCGATCAGCTTCGCGCCGGCTGTCTGAGACGCAGGCGACGCTCGACCCGTGGCCGCTCGCGGTGGAGCGGCTTGACGGTCGGCCTCAGCGCCCGCCGGCTGACCGAGCGCTTCGATGACGAGCGCGCGCTGCATGACGCGCTCGATGCCGCGCCCTGGACGGCGCTGCGCTGGACGCTGACACCGGCCTGAGCGCCTCTCGCGGTCTCGACACATCCAGTTCGCCATCGGCGTCGTTGAAGAGGGCATCACGCCTTCGGGCGACCGACCGAGAGGAACGACTGTGCCTGAGACACCCCAGATCACGCCGCCGGCGAGTGACGCCCGCTCGCGCCGCCGCTTTCTCCAGATCGCCGGTGGCAGCGGCGCGGCCGCGGCTGTCGCGTTCCTCGCCGCATGCGGCGGTGACGACACATCGACGGCGGCGACCGCCAGCGGAACGACGAAGACGACGGCCGCCGGCGCCGCGGGCGACATCGCGATCCTCAACTACGCGCTGACGCTCGAGCACCTCGAGACCGACTTCTACGCCAAGGTGATCGACTCCGGCCTGCTGAAGGGCTCGGAGCTCGAGTTCGCCAAGCACGTCGGCGAGACCGAGCGCCAGCACGTCGAGGCGCTCGCGGGCACGATCAAGAAGCTCGGCGGGACCCCCGTCGCAGCCCCGATGACGAAGTTCCCGCTGGAGAGCCGCAAGGCCGTGCTGGAGCTCGCCGCGACGGTCGAGAACCTCGGCGCCGCCGCCTACCTCGGCAAGGCTGCCGAGATCAAGAGCCCGGACGTGCTCGCCGCCGCGCTCAGCATCCACTCGGTCGAGGCGCGCCATGCCGCGGCGCTGAACCGACTGCTCGGCAAGAGCCCGACGCCCAACGGGGCGTTCGCCCAGCCCGCGAGCGAGAAGCAGGTTCTCGCCGCGGTCCAGCCCTTCATCGTCAGCTAGGAGACCACAACCATGAACCACACAGCCATCGCGCCGATCCAACACCCGAGCTCGCCGCCGTCAGCGTCGAAGGCGTCAGCCGCGAGGCGTTCCTGATCAAGGGCGTGCTCGCCGCCGGCGCCGTCTACGGCGCCGGCATGGTCTCCCCGTTCCTGCGCAACGCGTTCGCGCAGAGCGACATGGGCGACCTCGACATCCTCAACTTCGCGCTCACGCTCGAGTACCTCGAGGCGGACTTCTACCGCCGCGCGAAGAAGCTCAAGCTGGGCTCGGAGGCGATGAAGATCGCGAGCGATTTCGGCGACGCCGAGCAGCAGCACGTCGACGCGCTCGCCGGGAACGATCAAGAAGCTCGGCGGCAAGCCCGTCACGTCACCGAAGTTCAAGTTCCCGATGACCGATCAGCGCAGCTTCCTGAAGCTCGCCCAGACGCTCGAGGACACCGGCGTCAGCGCCTACAACGGCGCGGGCCCGTCGATCAAGAGCAAGGACGTGCTCGCGGCGGCCGGATCGATCGTCCAGATCGAGGCGCGCCACGCCGCGGTCATCCGCCTGCTGCGTGGACAGCAGCCGGCGCCGAACGCGTTCGACCCGGCGCTCACCAAGGAGCAGGTGCTCACCGCGGTGACGCCGCTGATCGCCAAGTAGGACGGCCATCTCCACAACCGGGGGACCCGCGAGGGGTCATGCTTCAGGACTGAGCATGGCCCCTCGCCTTATAACGATCCCGATCAGCCACTACTGCGAGAAGGCGCGCTGGGCGCTCGATCGCGCCGGCATCGCCTATCGCGAGCAGCCGCACATCCAGCTGATTCACATCGCGGCTGCGCGCCGAGCCGGCGGTGGCCGGACGGTTCCGGTGCTGGTGACCGGCGACGGGACGGCGATCGGCGACTCGGCGGCGATCCTGCGCTGGACCGACCAGCAGGTCCCTGACGAGCGACGGCTCTACCCGGCCGGCGCTGCCGGCGTCGAGGCCGAGCGGATCGAAGCCTGGCTCGACGACGGGCTCGGGCCCGATGGTCGCCTGTGGATGTATCACGGGACGCTGCCGGTCGTCAGCGAGCTGGCGCCGTGGGCGCTGGCCGGGACGCCGCGCTGGGAGCAGCGCGCGTTCGGCGCGTTCGGATGGATGCTCGATCCCTTCATCCGCCGCTACCTGGGCGTCGACGACGACAGCGCGGTGACGGCGCTGCGGCACGTGGACGAGGTCTTCGACAAGGTCGCCGCGATGCTCGGCGACGGCCGCGCCTACCTCACCGGCGCGCGCTTCACGGCGGCTGATCTCGCGTTCGGCGCGCTCAGCGCCGCGGTGCTGATGCCCGCGGCCTACGGGTCGCCGCTGCCCCCGCTCGAGGTCCTCCCCGCCGCGATGGCGCGCGAGGTCGTGCGACTGCGCGAGCACCCCGCCGGGCAGTTCGCCGCGCGCCTGTACGAGCAGGAGCGTCACGCCGCGCCCGCGCGATAATGCCGCGCATGCGCGTCCGCCAAGCCGTCGCCCTGCTCATCCTGTCGGTCACGCTCGCTGCCGCCGGCTGCGGCGGCGATGACGGGGCCGCCAAGGCCAAGCAGAGTCAGGCCAAGGCCGCTGTCTGCACCGCGCGTGGCGACATCGACACCCAGGTCACGACGCTCCAGGGACTCACGCCCGACCTGAAGAGCGTTCCGCAGGTCAGCGCGGCGATCAGCGCGATCGTCAGTGACCTAGGCGCGATCAAGGACGCGCAGGCGGACCTCGACCCCGACGCCAAGGAGCAGGTGCGCAAGGCGAACGAGAAGTTCGCCGAGCAGGCCAGGGCCGTCTCCAAGGCGGCGCTGTCAGGAGGGCTCTCGGGTGACGTCTCCGGGCAGCTCGGGCCCGCGATCGACGAGCTCGCCCAGACCTACGCGGACGTTCTCAAGCCGATCGCGTGCTGACGGGCGGCTCGGGCTGCGGGTCCGGCGTCATCAGCAGCGCGCCGGCGAAGAAGCAGAGCGCGCCGAGGAACGTCCCGAGATTGATCAGCGCCGCGTTGCGGACCTCGCCGGAGTCCGGATCGACGTAGGACGCGACCGCGGACACGCCGAATGCGACCGAGCCGAGCAGGTTCAGCCACGCCGTCTCCCAGGTGCGTGAGGTCGGATCCCAGAGGCGGTCGCGGATCACCGTCGCCTGCATCGCGAGCAGACTCGCCACAAGGAAGCAGACCGACCCAAGCGCGTCCGGGCGCCAGACGTCGTCCGAGCCGATCAGCGCGGCCAGCGTGCTGACGTTGAAGAACAGCGTTCCGGGGAACTGGATCGCGGCCGCCCACCAGTCGCTCCACGCCGGGCTCTTCCAGCGACCCTGAGCGTGTCGGCCGCTGAGGAACCACTGCGTGAATGAGGCCGCCGTGAAGCACAGCGACCCGATGAAGTAGGTCGCATTGTCGGCGTCGACCCCGACCAGACCGGCAAAGCCGGGCAGGGCCGCGATCGCGAAACAGGCAGACCCGACTGCGAACAGCCGGGCCTCCCAGCGTTGTTCGGAGAAACGGGTCAGTGGTGGAAGGACTGGTGTTGGGAGTCGAGCGGGCTCGTCTGCGACTGCAGCTCCGGGACCAGCCGCACGAGGTCCTCGAACAGCAGATCAAGCAGGTCGACGTTGCCGTCGCGCACGACGACGCGCAGCACGTTGAGGTCCTCGCGGTTCTTCGGGAACGCGTACGCCGGGACGAGCCAGCCACGCTCGCGCAGCCGGCGCGAGACGTCGTAGACGTCGAAGTTCTCGACCTGATCCGACGTCGTGAAGGCGAACACCGGCAGCGCGCTGCCGTCGGTGATCAGCTTGAACTCGGGCAGCGCGTCGATCTTCGCGGCGAGACCCATGGCCGCGTCGCGCGAGGCCTGCTGGACGGCGGTGAAGCCCTCCCGCCCGAGCCGGATGAACTCGTAGTACTGCGCCACGACCTGCGCGCCCGGGCGCGAGAAGTTCAGCGCGAACGTCGCCATCTCGCCGCCGAGGTAGTTGACCTTGAAGACCAGGTCGTCCGGCAGGCCCTCCTCGTCGCGCCAGATGATCCAGCCGACGCCCGGGTAGACCTTCCCGTACTTGTGGCCCGACGTATTGATCGAGGCCACGCGCGGCAGCCGGAAGTCCCACTCCAGATGCGTGTCGATGAACGGCGCGACCATCGCCCCGGAGGCGCCGTCGACGTGAATCTTGATGTCGAGCCCGGTCTCCTTCTGCAGCACGTCGAGCGCGTCCGACAGCTCGCTGACGGGCTCGTACGCGCCGTCGAATGTCGAACCGAGGATCGCGACGACGCCGATCGTGTTCTCGTCGCAAAGCGCGACGGCCTCGGGCACGCCGAGCGTGAAGCGCTCGCCGTCCATCGGCACGAAGCGCGGCTCGACCTCGAAGAAGTTGGCGAACTTGTCCCAGCAGATCTGTGCGTTGATGCCGATCACGAGGTTCGGGTTCTCGGTCGACTTCCCGGCCTTCTTGCGATCGTGCTGCCAGCGGCGCTTCAGCGCCAGGCCGCCGAGCATGCAGGCCTCGCTGGAGCCGGTCGTCGAGCACCCCACGCCCTGCTGCCGGGCGCGTTCCAGAGGTCGGCGAGCATGTTCACGCAGCGATTCTCGAGCTCGGCCGTCTGCGGGTACTCGTCCTTGTCGATCATGTTCTTGTCGAAGCACTCGGCCATCAGCTGCTCGGCCTGCGGCTCCATCCAGGTCGTCACGAACGTCGCGAGGTTCAGGCGCGCGTTGCCGTCCAGCATCAGCTCGTCGCGGATCACCGCGGCCGCGACGTCCGGGTCGATCGGCACGAGCGGGAAGTTATGACGCGGCGCCGGCTGGCCGAGCGCCAGCTGCATCGAGGCGAGCGCGCTCGCGGACAGCTGCTCCTCGACGGCCTCGCGAGCGGGCTTGGACTGCTTGTGGATCGGCATGGGGTGTCTCCCGTAGTGGGTGGTAAGGCGAAGTCAGGTGGGGACGGCGGGCGACGGCCCGGCGCTTGGCGGTGGGATGCCCGTGGCGGCGCCGTCGGCTGCGTCGTCGCGGGCGACGGCGAGATCGTGGCTGATCTTGACCGCGGCGGACACCAGCGGCGCGGTGATGATCAGGCCGACCATCCCGAACAGGCAGCCGCCCCCGATCGTCGCGATCAGGACGACCAGCGGGCTCAGGCTGAGCGTCGCGCCGAACGCGATCGGCTGGACGATCTGCTGGAGCAGCCCGTTGGCGAGCAGGACGATCACCGTCATGATCAGCGCCTCGGTCTCGCCGGCGCCCGCGAGCGCGAGCGCGACGGCGAACGCGCCCGCCACCCACGCGCCGATGAACGGCACGTATGCGGCGACGAATGTCACGACCGCGATCGTGCCGGCGAGCGGGACGCCGAGAATCCACGCGCCGAGCCCGACGACGATCCCGTTGAACGCCGCGACGATCGTGACGCCGAGGAAGTACTGGCGCAGCGCGCGCAGCGTGTCGCTCGTGATGATCGCGGCGACCGCCTGCGGCACACCCATGTGACGGTTGACCCAGGCGCGCATCGACGGCCCGTCCTTGAGCATGAAGAACGCGCTGAAGGCGGAGAAGGTGACCAGCAGGACGACGGACGAGAGCTCCTTGATGCCGCCGACGACGCCGCCGATCAGCCCGCCCCCCGCCGTCGGGACCGCCTGCTTCAGCTCGGACTTGACGCCGCTCTTGTTGATGCCGAGGTCTTTCAGCCAGCTGTCGATCTGGTCCAGCGCCTTGTTCATCGAGCTGCTGATGCTCGGCGATTGGCTGATCAGGCCACCGAGGACGAGCAGCAGGATCGCGAGGGCGATCACGATCACCAGCAGCATCACGATCACGGCGGCCCCGGCACGCCCGATGCCGCGGCGCTGAAGCTTGTTGACGAGCGGGCCGGCGACCGCGCCGACGATCGTGCCGACGATCACGGGGACCGTGATGGTCGAGGTCAGGGCGAACAGCCAGACGACGCCCCCGACGACCAGGAACGCTCCGACCAGGAGCCATGACATGACGCCGAGGTCGCGCAGCCAGCGCGGCGCGGCGAACAGGCCGGACAGGTCCTCGGCCCGGATCTCGAGGACCTCTTCCGCGCCGGCGCCCGGGGCCTCACGAGCCTCACCGGTCGGGGTGCGTCGCAGCCGCATCGCGCAAACCTACGGCACGCGGCAGGTGGCGTGGTCGCCGCTTGGGGCCTTGGCGTGCGAGAGTGCGATCTTCAGCATCCGCTTGCGCCACCGTGGCGCACACACCGCGCCCACGTGGCGCACGACCTCGGAAGGAAACCCCTGTGACTGAACTCGCCCTGGGTCCTGTCGACTACATCGTCATCGAATGGGCCGACGGCCAGCCGACCGGGGAGGCAGCGCCGCTGCTGCTCGACCTCGTCGATCGTGGCCTCGTCCGCATTCTCGACCTCGTCTTTCTGACCAAGGCCGACGACGGCTCGATCGCCGCGATCGAGCTCGGCGACCTGCCCGACGCGTTCGCGGAATTCGATGGCGTCAGCTCAGGTCTCTTCAGCGACGAGGACCTCGAAGAGGCCGCCAGCGTCCTGGAGCCCGGCACGAGCGCCGCGCTGCTCGTCTGGGAGAACAGCTGGGCCGCGCCGTTCGCGCACGCCCTCCTGAACTCCGGCGCTCAGCTCGTCGCCAGCGGCCGGATTCCGATCGCGGACCTCGAGGCAGCGCTCGACGCCGCCGAGGCCCGCGGCTAACCACCCGAACTCTCAACACCGAAAGGACACGACATGCCAGGACTCCTTCGCATGGCCACCCGCACCGCGGTCGTGGCCGGCACCGCCACCGCCGTCTCGGGCCGCGTGCAGCGCCGCCAGGGCAACAAGTGGGCCGAGCAGGACGCGCAGCAGTACGCCGAGCAGGCGCCGCCGCAGCAGTACGCCCCGGCCCCGGTCGCCGCGGCGCCCGCCGAGGACCCGATCGACCAGCTCAAGAAGCTCGGCGCGCTCCATGAGCAGGGGATCCTCACCGACGAGGAATTCGCAGCCGAGAAGGCCAAGGTTCTCAACGGCTGACCCGTAGCGCTGATGACGCAGGACGCCGTCGCGGGCGCGGATCGACCGCAGCCGCGACGGCGACTGTTTCAGAGCCTGCTGCCGATCGAGCGCAGCAGCATCGCGGGCGAGGTGGTCGCCGGGGTCACGCTCGCCGCGCTCGCGATCCCCGCCGTCATGGGGTATGCGCGGATCGCCGGAATGCCCGTCGTCACGGGCCTCTACACGATCCTGCTGCCGCTGGTCGCCTTCGCGATGTTCGCGTCGTCGCGGCACCTCGTCGTCGGCGCCGATTCCGCGACGGCGGCGATCGTCGCCGCAACCCTCGCCGGGATGGCCGTCGCGGGCACGCCGGAGTACGTCGCGCTCGCAGGGACGTTCGCGCTGCTGGCCGGAGGGCTGCTGGTCGCCGCGCGCCTGCTGCGCCTGGGCTTCCTCGCCGACTTCCTCTCACGCACCGTCCTGATCGGCTTTCTCACGGGGGTCGGGATCGAGGTCGCCGCGGCACAGCTCGCCGGGATGTTCGGCCTGTCCAAGCCCGCGGGCGGAGCGATCCGTGAGATCTCCGGCGTCGTCGGCGATCTCGGCGCGGCCGACCTCACGACCGTCGCGCTCTCGGCGACCGTCGTCGCGTTCATCGTGCTCGGCCACCGGTTCGCGCCGCGCGTGCCCTGGGCGCTCATCGCCGTCGTGGGGTCGATCGTCGCCAGCTCGGCGCTCGACCTGACCGCGCACGGCGTCACCACCGTCGGCTCCGTGCCGAGCGGCCTTCCGAGCTTCGGGTTCCCGAACGTCTCGGCGCACGACGCGCTCGCGCTGCTGGGCGCCGCGGTCTCGCTTCTTATCGTCGTCCTCGCCCAGAGCGCCGCGACCGCGCGCGCGTATGCCTCGCGCTTCGGCGACCGCTTCGAGGAGGATCCCGACCTCGTCGGCCTCGCCGTCGCGAACTTCTCGGCCGGCCTGTCGAGCACGTTCGTCGTCAACGGCAGCCCGACGAAGACCGCGATGGTCGTCGACGCCGACGGGCGCTCCCAGTTGGCGCAGCTGGTGGCCGCGTTCGTCGTGCTCGTCGTGTTGCTGTTCCTGACCGGCCCGCTGTCGGATCTGCCCAACGCCGTGCTCGCCTCGGTCGTCTTCCTGATCGCGCTGCGCCTGATCGACGTGCGCGGTCTTCGCGAGACCTGGCGGCGGCGGCGGATCGAGTTCTGGGTCGCGTTCGTGACCGCCGCCACCGTCGTCCTCGCCGGCGTCCAGCAGGGCATCCTGCTCGCGATGGCGCTCTCCGTGATCGTCCATCTGCGGCACAGCTACCGCCCACCGAACTCGGTGCTCGCGCCCGACGACATGGGCAGTTTCGTCCGTGGCCGGTCGCCAGCGGCGCGCAGGCCGCTCCGGGCGTGATCGTCTACCGCTTCGGGGCGAACCTCTACTACGCCAACGCCGCAGGCCTGGCCGATGACCTCCTCGATCTCGCGGCATCCGATCCGCCCCCCGCGCGGATCATCCTCACCGCGGGCGCGATCGCGGACGTCGACTTCACCGGATCGGCCCAGCTCGGGGAGGTCCGACAGGAGCTCGCAGAACGCGGCGTGACGCTCGAGCTCTGCCGGCTGCAAGACGCCGTCCGCAGGCAGCTGCGTCTTGATGGACTGCTGGATGCGATCGGCGCCGATCACATCTATGACCAGATCGAAGAAGCGGTCGCAGGCCACACAACGCCCTAGCCCCGCCGTTCAGCGCGCCGCGCGACCACTCGGCCGATCGTCCAGACCGCTCAACCGACCGCCGGCCTGCGCCGAAAGGTAGTTCTATGTCGATGAACCGCACATACCCCCAGCAGAACCCGGCCGATGAGGGCTTCGCGCGTCGCCGGATGAACGACATCGTCGGGCTGATCGCGATCGTCGCCACGGCGCTCGCCGTCTCGCTCGCTCACCGGCGTCGACACTCCCGCTTTCGCGCTCGTCCTGTTCGCCGCGATCGGCGCGCTCGCCTACGGCGAGCAGCGCCTGCGTGACAATCCCGCGGCGCCGAGCGCCGGCGCCAACGCGCTGGCCAGCTGGAACGCCCGGGCGTAGGCCCCCGGCGGGCGGGTCGAGCTTTCCGCTCAAGCCTCCAGCGCTGCGCGCCGACACCTTTCAGATGCGTCAGCGCGTCGCGCGTCTCTCCCTGCTGGGACGCTTCAGTCTGCTCAGCCTGGTTGCGCTGGCGGCGCTCGGCGTCGTCGTCGGCAGCGTCCTCGCGCAGCGAATCGAACACCGCGCGATCGGAGACGCCAAGCGCCTGGCGGTCGTCATGGCGCGCACGGGCGCCGCCTCCGCGCTGGCGCCCGCTGATCTGCGGGGACCGGTCAGCGCGAAGCGCGCGGCCGAGCTGGACCGCACGCTGAAGCAGCCGCTCACCGGCAACGGCGCCGCCATCGTCAAGGTCTACAACGACCAGGGCACGGTCGTCTACGCGGGCAACCACGGGCAGATCGGCGAGCGCGAGCCCGACGAGGTCAAAGCCTCGCTGGCCGGCGAGGTCGAGACCGAGATGGCGCGCGGCACGCACGACGACAACCACGGCGCGCGCATGCTGTCGGTCTACGTGCCGCTCAGCGTCGGCGGCAGCGGCAGTGGCCGTCCGAACGGCGTGTTCGAGCTGTACCTCCCGTACAAGCCTGTCGCCGCGGCGATCTCGCACGACGTGCTGATCCTCACGCTGCTGCTGGTCGGCGGTCTGCTGATCCTCTGGCTCGGCCTCTTTCGGATCGTCGCGAGCGCCTCGCGCAGGCTGCGCCGTCAGGCCCGCCAGGACCACCTCACCAAGCTTCCCAACCGCTCTCAGCTGCACGCCGACGGCGCCCGCGTCATGCGCGACGCAGCGCGTTCGGCAGCCTCGCCGCGCTGCTGCTGATCGACCTTGACCGCTTCAAGGAGATCAACGACACCCTCGGTCACGAGCAGGGCGACAAGCTGCTCGTCGAAGTCGCCGGCCGCCTGCGCGACGCGCTGCGCCCGGCCGACGTCCTCGCCCGCCTCGGTGGCGACGAGTTCGCGGTGCTGGTCTGCGAGCTGCCGACCGCGCAGCAGCGATCGAGCTCGCCGACCGACTTCAAGAGGCGCTGGCGCGGCCGTACGACCTCTGTGGCGTGGCGATCGAGCTCGGCGCAGCATCGGCGTCGCGTTCCATGGCGACCACGGCCGCGATCTCGGGACCTTGCTGCGGCGAGCCGACGTCGCGATGTACGAGGCCAAGCTCGGCGGCACGGGCATCGCGACCTACGACCGCGCCCGCGACCCCTACTCGCCCGACCGCCTCGCGCTCGCCAGTGAGCTGCGCCGCGGGATCGAGCGCGACGAGCTGGTCCTGCACTACCAGCCGAAGGTCGCCTGCGACAGCGGGCTCGTCACCGGCGTCGAGGCGCTCGTGCGCTGGGAGCATCCCCAGCGCGGGCTGCTCGCGCCGGTCGACTTCATCCCGCTGGCCGAGCGCACCGGGCTGATCTGCTCGGTGACCCGCTGGGTGATCGACGCGGCGCTGGCGCAGAACCGCGCGTGGGCCGATGCCGGCATCGACATGCCGGTCGCCATGAACCTCTCCGGCGCCGACGTGCTCGACGCCGGGCTGGCCGACGCGATCGGCGCGGCGCTGGAGCGCGCCGGCGTCGACGGTGACCGACTCGAGTGCGAGATCTCCGAGGACACGGTGCTGGCCGACCCCGCGCGCACGATCGAGAGCCTGAAGCGCCTGCGCGCGATGGGCGTGCGGCTCTCGCTCGACGACTTCGGCACAGGGCCAGTCCTCGCTGGCGTACCTCAAGCGGCTGCCGCTCGACGAGATCAAGATCGACCGCTCATTCGTGATCGGCATGGCGACTGACGACAGCGACGCGGCGATCGTCCGGGCGACGATCGACCTCGGCCGGCATCTCGGTCTGCAGGTCGTCGCCGAGGGCGTCGAGACCGACGCCGTGATGTCGAGCCTGACGGCGCTGCGCTGCGATGTCGCCCAGGGCTTCGGACTCAGCCGCCCGCTCCCGCCGGAAGCGCTCGGCGAGTGGCTCTCCGAGCGCGCCGCGCTCGCGACCGGCTAGCCGGCGGTCCGCGAGGTCAGGTGCCAGCCGCCGCAGACCTCGCACGAATAGGGCTGCTGCCGCGGCCCCTTCCCCGGGTTGTGCATGATCGCGAACGAGCGCGCCTCGGCCTCGGTCTCGAAGCGGTCCTTGCGCGCGCAGTTCTCGCGCCGCTGACGGTCGGCTGCGAGGCTGCGCTCGACGTTCTCGACAGCCCGGTCGGGACCTGCCGCGCGACGCCGTCCTCGACGATCTCGTGAGGGGTGCTGGCGCGGCATCGCCTTCGACGGTACCTTCTACAGCTTCAAGGACCGGGGCGAGCCCCGGTGATTACAGAGTCAGCGCCCGCAGTCGTCGCTTCGCAGCACCTCCGCGTTCGCAGTACTCGCAACGTAGGAGGAAGCATCAGATGGCAAGTGGCACCGTGAAGTGGTTCAGTGACGAGAAGGGTTTCGGCTTCATCACGCCGGACGACGGTGGTAAGGACCTCTTCGTCCACCACAGCGAGATCAACGGCGAGGGCTTCAAGACGCTCGCCGAAGGCGCGAAGGTCACCTTCGAGTCGCAGGCCGGGGACAAGGGTCCCAAGGCCGTCAACGTCAGCACTGTCTGACGCGCGGAATTGCGGGCGCGCGCACGAGCGATCGTGCGCGCGCCGCTGTTTGTGATGTGCCGGATGTGGTCATTTCGTAGGATCGAGTGATGGACACGGTCGCCGCTGTTTTGCGCCCACTGGTTCAGCGGCTCGACGAGCGAGCCCCTGATGGACGCTCCTTCGCCCTCCGCTTCTGGGATGGCAGCGAGCTCCCCCCGTCGGCTCCGTCGCGCAACGGCGACGCGCCGCCGACGCTGGTGCGTGCGCCACCCCGACGCGCTCGTGCGGATGGCGCGCGCGCCGGGTGAGCTGGGTCTCGCGCGCGCCTGGGTGAGCGGCGAGCTCGACGTCGACGGTGATCTCGGAGCGCGCGCTGGCGCTGACCGAGGATTGGCGACACGCGCCGCTGCGCGCCGGCGACGCGCTGCCGGCGCTGCGCGCCGTGCGGCGGCTCGGCCTGCTGCGCCGCCCGGAGCCCGAGCCGCCCGCGGTCGAGGCGCGCCTGGAGGGGCACCGTCACAGCGCCGAGCGCGACGCGCCAGGCGATCAGCCACCACTACGACGTCTCGAACGCCTTCTACGCGCGGATGCTCGGACCGACGATGGTCTACTCCTGCGCCTACTTCGGCTCGCCCGACGACACGCTCGACGAGGCGCAGACGCGCAAGCTCGATCTCGTCTGCCGCAAGCTCGAGCTCCAGCCAGGCGAGCGCCTGCTCGACATCGGCTGCGGCTGGGGCTCGCTGCTGATCCACGCGGCGCGCGAGTACGGCGTCACGCGGCGTCGGCGTCACCATCTCCAGGCGCAGGCGCGAGCTCGCGCGCGAGCGCATCGCGCGAGGCCGGGCTCTCAGACCAGCTCGAGGTGCGGCTGCAGGACTACCGCGAGGTCGCCGACGGGCCCTACGACAAGATCGCCAGCATCGGGATGTTCGAGCACGTCGGCCGCGCGAACCTGCCCACGTACTTCGGCACGCGCCCGCGAGCTGCTGGCGCCCGAGGGGCTGTTCCTCAACCACGGGATCGTGCGCCCGGTGCGCGTCGCCCGGAGCCTCGGCTCGTTCTCGGAGCGCTACGTCTTCCCGGACGGCGAGCTGCACACACAGGGCGTCGTGCTCGGCGCGCTCGAGGACGCCGGCTTCGAGGTCCTGCGACGACGAGTCGCTGCGACCCGCACTACGCCGAGACGCTGCGTCGCTGGGCGCAGAATCATGACGCACCGTGAGCTCGCGGTCGCCGAGATCGGCGAGCAGCGCGAGCGCGTCTGGCGCCTGCACAACGTCGGCGCGGCGCTCGGGTTCGAGCGCGGCCGGCTCTCGGTCCACCAGGTGCTGACGACGGCGATCGGCGGCGCGCGGCCGCTCCCGCTGCGGGTGCGCGAGTACCCGGCCAGCGCACGCGCCGCGTCCGAGGCCGGCATCAGCCGCTGAGAACCGTCAGGCCACTTAGGGCCACTCACTGGTCCTAACCCACACGGAAACCGACAACCGCAGACTTCAGCCCGGCGAGCGCGGTCACACGGAGATCGCTGGCCACACGCTTGAGCGAGAGATCGTGGATGCATGGGGTGTCACGCGGGCAGGGGACAGTGCGCAAGCACGGACCCTGCCCGCGGGGCGCGCCAGGCCGCCACGAGATCCGCGAACACACCGACGGCGCTATGGGGCGAGCTTCTTCGCCTGCCGCTCGTCGCTGACGCGCACGACGTCCCATGCGAGGCCGGTCTTCTCGAGCCCGGTGATGACGAGCGCTGAGACGTCGACCTCGTGGCGGCGCAGGCCGTGCGCCGCGGACGTCGGGAACGCGTGATGGTTGTTGTGCCAGGCCTCGCCGAGCGAGGGGACGGCCAGCCAGGCGAGGTTGCGCGAGTGGTCGTCGCTGTCGAAGCGCTGGCGGCCGAAGAAGTGGCACAGCGAGTTGATGCTGTAGGTGACGTGGTGCAGCACCATCATCCGGATCGCGCCGCCCCACAGCAGCCCGGTCAGCGCGGCGGTCCAGGTGCCGCCGATCGCGACAGCCGAGCCAGAACGCGGCGAGCAGCCCGCCGACGGCCCAGACGACGAACAGGCGGTCGATCCACTTGATCACCGGGTCGGCGATCAGGTCCGGCGCGTAGCGCTGCTGGCCCCGCGCTGGGTGTGGTTGAAGAGCCAGCCGACGTGCGCGTGCAGCAGCCCGCGCAGCGCCCCGCGCCAGCCCTGCCCGTGATCGACGTGCGGGCTGTGCGGATCGCCCGGCTGGTCGGAGAAGGCGTGGTGCTTGCGATGGTCGGCGACCCAGCAGATGATCGGCCCCTCGATCGCGGCCGAGCCGAGGATCGCGAAGGTCGCGCGCAGCGGACCGGTCGTCGCGAAGCTGCGGTGCGTGAACAGGCGATGGAAGCCGACGGTGATGCCGAGCGCGGTGAGCGTGTAGAGGACCGCGAAGACGACAGGTCGCTCCAGAAGAAGACGCTCTGCCAGGCGAGCCAGGCGCCGATGATCAGCGACGCGAACGGGACGACCGTGATCGTGCCGGTGATGATGCGGTCGCGCGTCTCGTTGGCGACGGGCTGGACGTCGTCCGGGCCGGCGCCGGAGGGGCTGTCATCGTGGCGCTCGACATGGCGCTGAGTCTAGGCGCGGGCAGGCAAAACGCCTTTCGCAGCGCCAGATTCGGGCCGATCCGGCCCTCAAAGCGGTCCCGTGAGCGTCGTCGTGGGCGCAATTTCGGGGGTTTTCCCCATTCCATCGGGCTTTCCGACCGAGAGACCCCATACGCTCGCGCTTTCCCCGATCCCACGAGGAGGGTTCCGCAGGTGAATAAGGCAGATCTAGCGCGCTCAGTTGCCGACAAGACCGGGCTCTCGCAGAGCGGCGCGTCCGAAGCTCTCGACGCAGTGCTTGAAAGCATCGAGAAGGAACTGGCCGGTGGCGGCGAGGTCGCCATCACAGGGTTCGGGAAGTTCTCCGTCGCCCATCGCGGCGCCCGCCAGGGTGTCAACCCCGCGACAGGCCAGAAAATTCAGATCGCGGCCAGCAAGGCCCCGAAGTTCAGCGCCGGCGCGAAGTTCAAGGGCGCCGTCAAGAACTCGTAGCACCGCAGCACCAGGAGGAGGTGATTCCCGGGGGCCTGCAACGGCTCGCCCTCGGGGGTCTCGTCCCTCCCGCTACCCTGGAGGCTGCGTCGCGACATTCCTGTCGCACGCGAGGCAGCTCGCTTGGGTCCCGCTCACTGAAGCGGTTCGGGTCAGGCAGTCTCCCCCGAACCAGCGCGGCACGACGCCGCCCTCAGGAGTTTCCCAATGTCACAAACCTCTTTCGCCGACCTCGGCGTGTCCAAAGCCGTGTGCGCCTCCCTGGCCAAGCGCGGCTTCGACGCGCCGTTCGCGATCCAGAACGAAGGTCATCGGCGACGTGCTCGCCGGCCGCGACGTGCTCGCCAAGTCCCCGACGGGATCCGGCAAGACGCTCGCCTTCATGGTGCCGATCACCGACCGCATCGAGGCGACCGACCGTCGCCCCGCGGCCCTGATCCTCGCCCCTACGCGTGAGCTCGCCACCCAGATCGTCGAGGCCAGCTACCCGATCGCCCACGCCCGCGCCCTCAAGGTGCGCGCGGTCTACGGCGGCGTCGGGATCGAGAAGCAGGCCCGTGAGGCGCGCAGCGCCCACATCATCGTCGCCACCCCCGGCCGGCTCGAGGACCTGATCCGCCGCGGCGACCTGTCGCTCAGCCACGTCAAGATCCTCGTCCTCGACGAGGCCGACCGCATGCTCGACATGGGCTTCCGCCCGCCGGTCGACCGCATCGTCGCGCAGTGCCCGACGGGATCGCCAGACGCTGTTCTTCTCCGCGACGCTCGACGGCGAGGCCGGCGAGATCGCCCGCGAGTACACGACCGACGCCGTCACGCACGAGCACGTTCCGGCGGTCGACAAGACCGCCGACATCGAGCATCGCTTCCTGCGCGTCGAGGGCACCGAGCGCATCGACGCTCTGCTCGACGCAGCTGCGCAGCGACGAGCACGAGCTCGCGCTCGTGTTCGTCCGCACCAAGCGCGGCGCCGACCGGCTCGTCAAGCGCCTGGGCAACGAGGGCCACGAGGCGCTCGCGATGCACGGCGACAAGAGCCAGCGTCAGCGTGAGAAGGCGCTCGCGCAGTTCGAGTCCGGCCGCGTCGACACGCTCGTCGCGACCGACGTCGCCGCGCGCGGCATCCACGTCGACGGCATCTCACACGTGATCAACTTCGATCCGCCCGAGGACCGCGAGGGCTACGTGCACCGCATCGGCCGCACCGGCCGCGCGGGCAGCACGGGCATCGGCATCACCTTCGTCGGTGGCGAGCACGCCGCCGACATGTCGAAGATCGTGCGCGAGCTGGAGCTCGAGCGCGAGTACGCGGCATCCGGTCATGTGCTCGTCGCAGCCGGTGGCGGCGGCGGCGGACGGCGCCAGCAGCAGGGCCAGCGCGGCCGCGGCAACGGCGGCCGGCGGACGGCCGGCGGCGGACGGCGGCGGTCGTCACGGCGGCACAAGGCGGCCGCTCGAACGGCGAGCCGGCCGGCACGCCCCGCTCGGGCAGCACCAAGCGCGGCAGCACCGCGAGCAGCGGCGGCGGCAAGACCGTCGCCTCGGCACGCCCGTCGGCGCGGTCGCCGCGGCCGCTAGAGCCGATGACGCTCGCTTGCAGCGGGCGTTCCGATAGATCCGCCCGACGTCGTGGCGGCCGTTCGCATGCGGTCCGTGACCCGCCGCGGACGCCTAGGCGCCGCCGGAGCGCTCGCTGAGCCAGTCCGTCAGCGCTTGCGCGTCGAGCGGCCGGGCGATGTGGAAGCCCTGGCCGGTGTCGCAGCCGAGTGACGTGACGCAGTCCATCGCGCCTGCCGTCTCGAGCCCTTCGGCGACGACGCGGCAGCCGAGGTTGTGACCGAGCTCGATCGTCGAGCGCATGATCGCGAGGTCGCGATCGTCGGCCTCGATCCGCGCGGCGAACGAGCGGTCGATCTTGATCTCGTCGATCGGCAGCTCGCGCAGCCGGCTGAGCGACGAGTAGCCGGTTCCGAAGTCGTCGAGCGACAGCGACACGCCGAGCGCGTCAAGCCGCCGCAGCACGCCCGCGGCGCGCTTGGGATCAGCCATGATCGTCCCCTCGGTGATCTCGAGCTCGAGCCGATCGGGCTCGATGCCCGTGCTGCTCAGCACGCGCGCCGACCTCGGCCGGGAAGTCCGGGTCGAGCAGGCTGCGAGCGGAGATGTTGACCGCGACCGTCATGTCGTGGCCGGCGCGCTGCCAGCTGCTGAGCTGCTGCAACGAGGTGCGCAGGACGAAGCTCGTGAGCGGCTTGATCAGCCCGGTCTGCTCGGCCAGCGGCACGAACTCACCGGGCGGCAGCAGGCCCTGGACCGGGTGCATGCCAGCGCACCAGCGCCTCGACGCCGACGACGTTGCCGGTCTCCAGCTGCAGCTTGGGCTGGTAGTGCAGCACGAGCTCGTCGCGCGAGAGCGCCAGGCGCAGCTCGCCGAGGCGCTTCAGCCGCGTCGGGCTGTGATGGTCGCGCTCACCGTCGAACAGCTCGAGCTCGGTGCTGAGGTCCTTCGCCGCGTACATCGCAGAGTCGGCGCAGCGCAGCGAGCGCCGTGGCGTCGCGGCCGTCATGCGGGAAGCGGGCGATCCCGATCGACGCCTCGACGTGCACCGGGACGCCGCTGAGCAGGAACTCGCGATCCAGCGCGCCGCTGAGGCGCCGCGCGATCTCGAGGCCGGCCTCGGCGCCGTTGCGGCCGCTGACGAGCACGGCGAACTCGTCGCCGCCCAGGCGCGCGAGCAGATCCTGCTCACGGACCTCACGCCCGAAGCGCTCGGCGACCTGGCACAGCAGCTCGTCGCCGCTCTGATGCCCGAGGACGTCGTTGACTTCCTTGAAGCGGTCGAGATCGACGAGCAGCAACGCGAAGCCGTCGGCCGTGCTGGCGGTCTCCATCTGCAGGTGCAGGCTCTCGTAGAGCAGGCGGCGGTTGGGCAGCCCGGTCAGCTCGTCGTGCAGCGCGCGGTGGCGATGCTCGTCGGCCTGACGCCGCAGCGTGGCCTCGAACTGCTCGCGCTCGCTCACGCGCCGCTCAGCCTCGTGCAGCAGCGCCTCCTGCGTGCGCCGCAGCTCGGTCACGTCGAGCATGACGCCGTTGACCGCCAGCGGGTGACCGTCCTCGTCACGCTGGATCGCGGTCTTCTCCCAGATCCACAGCATGCGGCCGTCGGAGGCGAACATCCGGTACTCGAAGTCAAACGGCTGCGCGGCGGCGATGCACGCCTCCGCCTCGACGAGGATCCGGTCACGGTCGTCCGGGTGCAGGGCGTTGACCCAGGCGTCCTCGTCCTCGAGCCATTGCTCGGGGGTGAACCCGAGCACGCTCTCGATCTGCGGACTGACGTAGCGCAGCGTGAAGGCGCCGACGAAGTCTGCGATATAGGTGATTGCGGGGAGGTCCTCCACGAGCCCGCGGAAGCGAGCATCGGGCAGCGCGGAGGCCGGCTGGACGGGCGCGTCGGCCATGCTCCCTTTTTCGGCCGATGACGGCCCGGCGCTTGAGCCACGCGGCGGCCTGCGAGCGCCGGACGGCCCGCTCGTCGCGCCCGGACTGCCACTCGGCGCGGCGGGTCGGACGAACGTCCATGGGCGTCCGGGCCGCCGGGTCCTAGAGCGGCGCCGCGTCCGCCGCGAATGCGGCGGCGCCGCGGCGGCGTGTCTCCGCCACGGCGCGCTCGATCCCCCCGTGCTCGAGCGCGGCCAGCCGCGATGACCCGCGCCACAGCTCGCGCCCGCGGTCGCGCACGATCACGTCCATGCGGCCCCCGAGGTGCTCGATCGCGCCCGGGACGTTGCGTCGCTCGAGCGGCAGCGGCACCGGCAGCACGTGCGCGCTTCCGAGCGGCGAGCTGCCCTCGATCTCCACGCTGAAGCGGGCGCCGCGCGCACGCAACGACCACGACTCGTCGGTGACCTGCGCGCGCGTCGGCGAGAGGAGCGGGTCGCCGAGCCGCAGCAGGCGACCGTCCGGCAGGCGCACGACGACCGCCGTCACCTCAGTCCGCAGCGGGCCGGAGTGGATCTTGCCGCCGGCGAATGCGACGCAGGCGGCGTTTGGGGTGGGCGGAACCGTCGAACCCTGCGCCTGCCCCCACCACCAGGCTTCCGGGAAACCGCCGGCGCCCCAGTTTTCTCTGCGTAGACCTGCCAGCCGTCGAGCTCCCAGCGCTCGTCGCCGACGACCGCGCTGCCGTGCGCGCGCCCTCCGAGCAGCCATGGATGCCAGTACTGGTTCAGCGCTGGGACGGCCTGGAAGACGCTCGATCCACCGAGCGCGCGCCGCGGCCACGGGACGGCATCCGTGACGCGGACGTCGAGCCGCGCGTCCTCGCCGAGATCGACCGTCAGCCGGTCGGCGGCGCCGACGAACGCGTCGCCGGCGCGCGCGCCGAGCGCCGCGGGGTCGGCCCACCCCTCCGGATGGGCGAGCGTGCGCAGGAACCCGTTCGGATGGCTCGCCAGGCCGAGCGTCGACCAGAACCCGTCGCGCGCCCGGTTGACGCCGCACAGCGCGATCACGACGCGGCCCGTCGCCGGATCGGTCAGGCGCCAGAAGTAGCCCTCCATCCGCACACCGGTGTGCGCCGGCAGCGGGTCGCCCCACGGCAGGTCGGCGCCACTCGCGCGATACGCGCCGCGCAAGCTCACTCGCCGCGCTGCGTGGCCGCTTCGAGGTCGTCGCGATGCGCGGCGACCATCGCGTGGAGCGTGTCGGCCGCGTCGTGCGCGGGCTTCCACTTGAGCTCGCTGCGCGCGCGGCTCGTGTCCATCAGGACCGGCCGCCGCAGCGCCTCGACCCAGCTCGCCGTGTCAGGCAGGAACGGCAGCCGCGCGACGATCTCGGCCGTCGCGTCGACGGCGAGGTCCGGTATCGGCACCGAATACCAGCCGATCTCGCGCGCCAGGTCGGCGACGGTGATGGTGCCCTCGCCGGCGAGGTTGTAGACCCCGGCCTCGCCGCGTCCGAGCACCGCGCCGCAGAGCGCGTCGGCGACGTCATCGTGGTGCACGAGCTGCAGCGGCACGCCCGGATCGGGCAGGACCGGCTTCAGCACCGGCACCTGATCGAAGAGGTAGCGGATCGCGCCCGGGATGCGGCCCCGCAGGTCGACCGTCGGCAGCGAGTCGATCAGCATCGGGGCCTGCGGGCCGGCGACGATGCACGGGCGAAAGACGTACGCGGCCGTCGCAGACTTCGCGAGCGACTCGTCGAGCACCGCCTCGACCTCGGCCTTCTGCGCCGAGTAGGGGTGACGATCCCCACCGCGCACCGGGACATCCTCAGTCAGCAGCGAGTCCGCCCCACCGCGATCGCCGTCGAACCCGTACGCGGCGACCGACGAGGTGTAGACGACGCGCTTGGCGCCCGCATCGGCGGCGGCTTGAAAGACGTTGCGCGAGCCGTTGACGTTCGCGTCGTGGCTGCCCTTGCCGGCGACGATGACGAACGCCAGGTGCACGACGACGTCGGCGCCCGCGACGAGCGCGTCGACCGCGTCGCGGTCGAGCACGTCGCCCCGCTGGTACTCGACCTTGCTCCAGCCGTGCGCTTCGGGCTCGAACGGCCGGCGCGCCATCGCGACGATCCGGCCGACCTGCCTCAGGCCGTCGAGCGCCGTGACGAAGGGGATGCCGATCTCACCGGTCGGGCCTGTGACCGCGACGGTGAGCTGCTTGGCGGGCTCACGCGCCGAAGCTACTCCCGGGACCGCCGCCCGCAAGCGGCGGAGGGTTCTAGGAGCCGGCGACGCGCGCGACCTCGGCGATCGAGGTCGCGCCGTGCGGACCTTCTCCAGCCCGTCGTCGCGCAGGCGGCGCATGCCTTCGCGCACGGCCACCGAGACCATCACGTCGACCGACGCTTTCTCGAGGATCAGCGCGCGGATGTGCTCGGTGACGGTCATCACCTCATACACGCCGACGCGACCGCGGTAGCCCGTGCCGCCGCAGCGCGAGCAGCCGACCGCCTCGAACGTTCGGCGACGTCGTCGGTGACGTCGGCGAGCCCGCGCCTCAGCACGCGTCAGACGGCTCACTTGCAGTGCTTGCAGAGCAGGCGGGCCAGGCGCTGGGCGACGATGCAGTCGACCGCCGAGGAGACCAGGAACGGCTCGATGCCCATGTCGATCAGGCGGCCCAGCGCCGCTCGGGGCGTCGCGCGTGTGCAGCGTCGAGAGCACGAGGTGGCCGGTCAGCGCCGCCTCGATCGCGATCTGCGCGGTCTCGGGGTCGCGGATCTCGCCGACCATGATCACGTCCGGGTCGGCGCGCAGCATCGAGCGCAGCCCGCACGCGAAGGTCACGCCGGCCTTCGGCGTCGACCTGCATCTGCTTGATGCCGGCGATGCGGTACTCGACCGGGTCCTCGATCGTCAGGATGTGCGGTCGCCGTCGTTGAGCTCGTTCAGCGCCGCGTACAGCGTCGTCGACTTGCCCGAGCCCGTCGGGCCGGTGACGAGCACCGCGCCGTTTGGCTTCTTGATCGCCGCGCCGAAGCTGCTCGGCGGCGTCCTCGGGCATGCCCGAGCGAGTCGAGGCCGGCGATCGTCGCGCCGTTGTCGAGGATGCGCAGCACGACGCCCTCGCCGTAGACCAGCGGCAGCGTCACGACGCGCATGTCGACGCGGCGGCCGTCGACGGTCAGCGCGAAGCGGCCGTCCTGCGGCACGCGCTTCTCGGAGATGTCCAGGTCGGCCATGATCTTGATGCGCGAGACCACGCCGCATCGCCATCTTGCGCTTGACCGTCGCCGCGGGCGCGAGCACGCCGTCGACGCGGAACAGCACGCGCGTGTCGCCCTCTTCGGGGTCGACGTGGATGTCCGAGGCGCCCAGCTGCACCGCCTGCGCGACGATCGAGTGGACCAGCTTGATGATCGGCGCGTCCGAGTCGGCCTCGTCGACGACGACGTCGTCCTCGTCGTCGCCCTCGACTTCGTCTTCGACGATGGCTTCGATCGAGTCGTCCATGCGCGCCAGGCGCGCGAGCAGCAGGTTGAGGTCCTCGAGCGACGCGGCGACCGGGCGCACGCGGCGGCCGGTCATCATCGCCACGTCGTCGATCGTCAGCACGTTGCGTCGGGTCGGCCATCGCCAGCAGCAGCGTGCCGTCGTCGGTGAAGCCGATCGGCACCGCCTGGTAGCGCTGTGCCGCTTCGGCGTTCAGCAGCGCCACCGCGCCCATGTCGAGGTCGTAGACCGCCAGGTCGACGTAGTCCAGGCCGAAGCGCTCGGCCACCACGCGCGCCAGCTGGTCGTGGCGCAGCACGCCCTGCTCGACCAGCACCAGCCCGGTCGGGCGGCCCTGCAGCGCGCGCCTGCTCGACCGCTCGTCGACCGTCTCGCGGTCGGCGAAGCCGAGGTCGACGACCACTTCGCCGATCATCCGCGGAGCGGCCGGTCTGGCGACCGAGGGCACGATGCCTTTGGGCAGGTCGGTGATCAGCGAGCTGGTCATGAGGTCCGGTGGTGCGAAGGAGGGGGTTCTGGGACCGTTCATCGGAGATTCGCGCCGTCCCTCGACCCCTCGTGGACGCCGGGTGAAACTCGACTTGCAGACTGACTCGTCAGTCGGTCAGGTTCGCTCGGGTCCAGCTCGGCGAGCTCGCCGGGCGTATTGAACGCTCTGGGAGGAGACGCTCCATGTCCAGTATCCCGCGCGAGCCTGCTCGCGTGT
>CAWCSW010000022.1:0-593398 GCA_963798345.1 uncultured Verrucomicrobiae bacterium
ACTATTTTGTTATCATCAAGCTGGGCATGGACACGAAGGAAGTCATCGCCCGCTTCGAGCAGGAGCGGCAGGCGCTGGCGATGATGGATCATCCGAACATCGCGAAGGTTTTCGATGCCGGCGCGACGCAGTCGGGCCGGCCGTTTTTCGTCATGGAATTGGTGCGCGGCATCAAGATCACCGACTACTGCGATCAGGCGAACCTCCCGACCGCCGAGCGGCTCGAGCTCTTCATCGCCGTCTGCCACGCCGTGCAGCACGCGCATCAAAAAGGCATCATCCACCGCGACCTCAAGCCCTCGAACATCCTCGTCACGCTGCACGACGGCGTGCCGGTGCCGAAGGTGATCGACTTCGGCGTGGCCAAGGCGACGCAGCAGCAGCGGCTCACCGATCTGACCATCTACACGCAGTTCGAGCAGATGATCGGCACGCCGCTCTACATGTCGCCCGAGCAGGCGGAGATGAGCGGGCTGGACATCGACACCCGCAGCGACATCTACTCCCTCGGCGTGCTGCTCTACGAACTGCTCACCGGCCGCACGCCCTTCGATCCCGAGAAGCTGATGCAAGCCGGGCTTCGACGAAATGCGCCGCGTCATCCGCGAGCAGGAGCCGCAGAAGCCCTCCACCTTCGTGAGCACGATGGCCGCGGACTGCGCACGACCGTCGCGCAGCACCGCCAGACCGACCGCGCCAAGCTCATCGGCCAGATCCGCGGCGACCTCGACTGGATCGTGATGAAGGCGCTCGAGAAAGATCGCACCCGCCGCTACGAGACCGCCAACGGTCTGGCGCAGGACATCCAGCGCCACCTGCAAAGCGAGCCGGTGCAGGCCCGCCCGCCCAGCGCCGCTCTACCGCTTCCGGCGGATGGTGCGGCGGAACAAACTCGCCTTCGCGGCGGCGCGGCGCCGTGTCGCGGCGCTCGTCGTCGGGTCTGGGCATTTCGACGTGGATGTTCTTCAAGGAAAGGGATGCCCGCGAGCGGGCAGTCGCCGCAGAAGCGCAGCAGGCGGGACTGCGCGAACGGGCCGAGGCCGAGGAAAAGAATGCGATAATTGAAGCCGACAAGAGCCGTCAGGTCGCTCAATTTCTGAAAGAAATGCTCGCAGGCGTTGGCCCATCGGTCGCGCTGGGCCGCGACACGACGCATGCTGCGGGAGATTCTGGACAAAACCGCCGAGCGCGCCGGCAACGATTTGAAAGATCAGCCGGAGGTCGAGGCGGAATTGCGAAGCCTAATCGGCAACGTCTATTGGGAATTAGCAGATCGAGACAAGGCTGAAAACGCCAATGCTCCGCAAAGCACTCGAAATTCGCAAAGCACTTCACGGCGACGAACATCCGGATGTAGCGAAGTCGCTCGTCGGTGTTTCGCTTCGTTGATCCGTGGAAGGGAGGGGGAGGGAATGCTTCGCGACGCACTCGCGATGCAGCGGAAATTATTGGGCAAGGAGCATCCCGACGTTGCCAACACTTTGACCTCTCTAGCAATTCATCTCCGCAAACAATTCAAATTCGCCGATGCGGAAGCCATGGCCCGAAAGGCATTGGCCATGAATCGGAAACTGCTGGGCAACGATCATCCACAGGTCGCGTCGTCACTTCTGGCACTGTCTCAGGCCGTCGGTTGGCAAGGCCGGCAGCGGAGTCCGAATCCATCCATCGAGAGGTGTTGGCGATTCGGAGAAAGACTCGGAAACGACCATCCAGCCGTTAGCGAATCCCTGCTCAACCTGGCGCAAGCGCTCCGTGGCCTTGGTAAATTCACCGAATCGGAGTCTCCGATTCGGGAGGCGCTGGCGATTTACAGGAAAGTTTTTGGCGATGAGCACCCGGTATTCGCAACTGCCTCCGCAACTTGGCGGAAACGCTTCGTCAAGAGGGTAAACTGAAGCGAATCGGAGACTTCGATTCGCGAGGCGTTGGCGATTTCCAGGAAAATAGATGGCGATACGCGGGTGGAAGAAACTTCAAGATGCCTTCACGAACTGGGGCATCTGCTCGAAAGAAAAGGGGATTTTCCTGAAGCCGAAAAGATGTTTCGCGAGGCGGTGGAGATGGGGAATGAATTCGGTGGCGACGAGAATCCCTTCGTGGCGGGCGTCGCAGCGTCCCTTACGTTGCATTTTCTGAATACCGGAGACTTTGCGGATGCGGAGCCATCGGCTCGCGAATGCTTAAGAATTCGGGAAAACAAACTCCCTGACCATGTGAGCACGTTCATCGCCAAGAGCCTCCTGGGCGGCACCCTGCTCGGGCGAGAAAAGTATGCGGAAGCCGAGCCATTGCTGCTTTCCGGCTACGGAGGGATGAAACAGCGCGAGGACAGGATTTATTACGACGAACGACCGCGTTTGAAAGAGAATCTCCAGTGGCTGGTGCAACTATACGAGGCCACGGGGAAAACCGATCAAGCTGCCGAATGGAAACAGAAGCTCGCTGACTTCAACCAAGCCGAAGCGGAGAAATTCAAAGAACAAAGCGTTAGTCCGCCTGTAACGAAATAGGCCACTTGACAGGTTCGCGTTGCGCGAACGCCGAAGGTGTTCAGTCATCGAGCGCAGAATTGGCACGAAGCACGCGCGCCTACCCTGGGAATAGGCCCCCCAAAAACACGCATCAAGCCGGACAGGGTTATATCGCCCGCCAACGGGTGTGCCCCGTCGCCGCCGGGATGAGGTTCGCTGGGGTCGGTAGAAGTTGGAATGGCGGGTCGGGATGATCCATCCCGACTCTGGCAAACGGCCGGACGGCAATCGCGCTGGAGCATGTCGAAAAGATTCTTTGAGAAAGTTGGACGATTTCTGCCCGAAACCCGCATGAGCAGGTGAAGGGGTTCTTCCGAAGGATGCAAACAGACTTTCGAGGCGGGGAACCCGGTCAATCCAACACACGAAAACCAAACCCGAAAGGAACCATGAAACTCATCGACTCAATGAAAGCTGCCTCAGCGGGCGGCCTCGACACCAGCCGGAAATCCACACATGCGCAGTCGTCCTGCGGGATCGCCACGCGGCGAGCGTCGCGATTGCTCCTCACCCTCGGCGTGGCGCTCTGCGCCAGCGCCGCGCCATTCACGCCCAGACCTGGGAGACGGTGGATGACGCGGGGGCGACTCCGGCGAAAGAGTTTATTCGACCAGTCCGACGGCGCCGGGAACATCTTTACCTCGCCGCGATGGTGGACGCCACCGAGCGGTATCACGCGGTGATCATGAAAAGCAGCGACTCCGGGCACGACGTGGAGACCGTGGTCGACTATCCGGCCGATGTTCAATATCTTCAGTCCCGGCGCCCCGAAGGACCCTTCGCCGCTAGTTTCGACACGCATCGCCTGCGGCCAATGTCGCTGGAGGCAAGACCCATCTGGTCGCGGCCGGCGTTTACGGCGGACCAATCAGGCCGGGAACATTTCAACGTATACACCACAATGGGTGACCATCCGGAGCAGGGACGGTGGCGAAACTTGGGAGACGCTGGATGAGTATTAGCATCCCACTTACGAGCAAGTGTCGTTGACTCCCAGGGACGTTGCGGTCGATCCCAGCGGGAACATTTACGTAGGTCTGGAATGGACGAAGGAAACCTCACCTACCACGAGCCCCTCGCGCTTGGCTGATTCGGAAAGGAGCTGCGACGCCCGGAGGGATGACATGGTCCACCGTCGGCGACTTTCTCCTATCCGATGCGTACGGACAACGAACCATCGGCCTAGGACGCCGAGGGGCCAGCGGGGTCGCCTGCGTGGGCTCCAGCGTGTTTGTGGTCGGCGGAGGTGCCGAGTTTACTGGACGGTGGCGCAAGAGCAGCAATGGTGGGAGCACCTGGCAGGTCGTGGACACTTACCAGTATGGCAAAAAACTTAAATCGCACGCGTTCGAGTCGCCGCCGATAGCGCCGGGAATGTCTATGTCAGCGGGTTTGGAAACAAACTGGGAAGACGGTCATTGTCCGGCAAAGGAACCAACGGCGGAACCAAATGGAGCACGGTGGATCGATTTCAGACTGTCCGGCCGGCAGTAACGCCGGGGCAGCGGGGATCACGATCGATTCCCAGGCAACAACGTCCATGTTATCGGCATGGCAACGTCCACGAGTGCGGCTATGGCTTCGCCAACTCGGTTCCCGCCAGTGGATTACGCGGAAGGGATCCGGGGTGCATGGACGACGACGGATCAGTTTTCCCTGGCCACCAATCAGGATACGGGGGGAAGCGCCATCACCGCCGATCCGGCCGGAAACCTGTTTGGAGCCGGTTACGGGTATGACTCGGATGGAGCCGTCACCGGCTGGCTCGTGCGCCGGAAACTGGCGCCGTGACGCTGCTGTAGGCCGGGCTGCCGTGGCTGCGGCGGCAAGGAAGGGAGGGCAAGCCCCGCGTTACTTGCCCTGCGCGCCGGTGATCCATTTCGCCGGCGCGCATTTCCCAATCCGCAGTTTCATCATCATTCAATCCTTCGATTCCAACCAACCATCCAGTCTCGTGAAACCGACCCATTCCTCCATCGAACCCCTGGAAGCCCGCATCGCGCCGGCCTTCGCCGCCGTCCTCGAACTCTCCGCCCTCACCGGCGCCAACGGCTTCACGATCAACGGCGTCGCGGCCGACGACTACTCCGGCTTTTCGGTGAGCGGGGCGGGCGACATCAATGGGGACGGGATCGATGACCTGATCATCGGCGCTTACGGTGCCGACCCGAACGGCGACCGATCCGGGGCGAGCTACGTGGTCTTCGGGAGCGGCGCGCCCTTTGCGGCGAGTCTTGGAACTCTCGACCTTGAATGGCACCAACGGCTTCAAGATCAGCGGCGTCGCGGCGGGTGACTATCTCCGGCGTTTCGGTGAGCGGGGCGGGCGACATCAATGGGGACGGGATCGACGACCTGATCATCGGCGCTCGCGGTGCCGACCCGAACGGCATCCGGCTCCGGGGCGAGCTACGTGGTCTTTGGGAGCAGCGACGCGGATTTGCGGCGAACCTGAATCTCTCGGCGCTTGAACGGCGCGCAACGGCTTCAAGATCAGCGGCGTCGCGGCCGGCGACTGCTCCGGCGGGTCGGTGAGCGGGGCGGGCGACGTCAATGGGGACGGGTTCGATGACCTGATCATCGGCGCTATCGGTGCCGACCCGAACGGCTACTGATTCCGGGGCGAGCTACGTGGTCTTCGGGAAGCGGCGCGCCGTTTGCGGCGAACCTGAATCTCTCGAGCTTGAACGGCACCAACGGCTTCAAGATCAGCGGCGTCGCAGCGGTGACATCTCCGGCTTCTCGGTGAGCGGGGCGGGCGATGTCAATGGCGACGGCTTCGACGACCTGATCATCGGCGCTCCGGTGCGGACCCGAACGGCGACGGTCCGGGGCGAGCTACGTGGTCTTCGGAAAGCAGCACGGCCGTTTGCGGCGAACCTGAATCTCTCGACGCTTGAACGGCACCAACGGCTTCAAGATCAGCGGCGTCGCGGCATGCGACTGCTCCGGCTTGTCGGTGAGCGGGGCGGGCGACGTCAATGGGGACGGCTTCGATGACCTGATCATCGGCGCTTACTGGCGCCGACCCGAACGGCTCCAGCTCCGGGGCGAGCTACGTGGTCTTTGGGAGCAGCACGCCGTTTGCGGCCAACCTGAATCTCTCGACGCTTCGAATGGCACCAACGGCTTCAAGCTCAGCGGCGTCGCGGCCGGTGACAATTCCGGCTTGTCGGTGAGCGGGGCGGGCGACGTCAATGGGGACGGCTTCGACGACCTGATCATCGGCGCTCACGGTGCCGACCCGAACGGCTCCTACTCCGGGGCGAGCTACGTGGTCTTTGGGAGGCGCAGCGGGTTTGCGGCGAACCTGGATCTCTCGAGCGCTCAACGGCAGCAACGGCTTCAAGCTCAGCGGCGTCGCGGCTGGGGACTGCTCCGGCCGCTCGGTGAGCGGGGCGGGCGACGTCAATGGCGACGGCATCGATGACCTGATCATCGGCGCTACCGTGCCGACCCGAACGGCTCCAGCTCCGGGGCGAGCTACGTGGTCTTTGGCCAGGGGCAGAGTGCAGCCCTGAGCGTCGCGATGTGGAGGCTGTGGAAGGAAATTCGGGCTCTACGGCGTTGAGTTCACGGTCAGCTTTCGGCAGCGGCGACGAATCCGGTGACTGTGAATGTGGCGACGGTTAATGGGACGGCGCTGGCAGGCAGCGATTACACCGCATTGCAACAGATGCTGACCTTCGCGCCGGGCGAGACGAGCAAGACCGTGACTGTCGATGTGCTCGGCGACAGCGCTCTTCGAGAGCCGACGAAACGTTCTCGCTCAGTGCTCTCCAATGCCTCGGGAGCGACGGTATCCGAGGGACACGGCCATCGGCACGATCCGTCAATGATGACGCCGCCGCCGGCTGCTCAGTCTCAGCCGACGTTTCGGTGCTCGAAGGCGACATCGAAGACGAGCAGCCTGATCTTCGTCGCGAGTCTCTCGGCGGCGTCCGGGCTGCCGGTGAGGTCAACTTTGCCACGTGCCGATGGCACGGCGTTGGCCGGGAGCGATTACACGGCGCCAGGTCCGGCACGCTCACCTTTGCGCCCGGCGAGACGACGAAGACGATCACGGTCAAGTGCTCGGCGACACGACTATCGAAGGATCACGAGACGTTTCGGTCGCGCTGTCGAATCCGAGCGGGGCGACCATCGGAAACGGCAGCGCGACGGGCACGATCCTCAATGATGACACGACCATCCGCCTCAGCGGTTCCATGCCAGCGTTCGTCGAGGAGGAGATGCCGGAACGAGCGCCGGCGATTTTACCGTCAGCCTCTCGGAAGCTTCCGCCTTGCCGGTGACGGTGAAGTTTCTCGACGGCGGAAGGCACGGCGCTGGCCGGCAGCGACTTACACCGCGCTCGCCGGGCACGCTGACCTTCGCGCCTGGCGAGACGACGAAGACGATCACGGTCGATGTGCTGGGCGACACGACGCATTGAAGATCACGAAAGCTTTTCGATCGTGCTCTCGGAGGCGACGGGCGCGACCGATCGGCACGGGAACGGCGACGGGCACGATCCTCAATGACGACACGGCGCTTCGGATCGCCGGCCCTGCCGACGGTCTCGAAGGCGACAGCGGCACGACGCCGTTCCTCTTCACGGTGAGCCTGGAAAAGGCTTCGGCACTTCCCGTCACGGTGAATTATGCGACCGCGGACGGAACCGCGAGCGGCAGGGAGCGATTTCACCGCTCCGGTGGCAGGCTCGGGCACGCTCACCTTCGCGCCCGGCGAGACGACGAAGACGATCACGATCGACGGTCCTCGGCGATACGAGCGTGGAGGCGCATGAAAACTTCTCGGTCGTGCTCTCCGACGCCGACGAACGCGACGATCGCGAGCGACACCGCGACCGGCACGATCCTGAACGACGACGCCTCGGTAGCGATCGACGATGTGACGGTGCTGGAAGGTCATCTCGGCCCGAGCACGATGACGTTTACGGTCAGCCTCAGCGCGGAATCGGCCCTGCCCGTGAGCGTGAATTTCGCGAGCGCGGACGGCTCGGCGATCGCGGGGTCCGACTACACGGCACTGACACCGGGCACGCTCCAGTTCGCCCCGGGCGAGACGACGAAGACGATCACGGTCGAGGTGCTGGGCGACACCGTGGTGGAGCCGGGGATCGAGACCTTTTCGGTGCTGCTTTCCGGCGGGGTGAATGTCGTCATCGATCACGCCACGGGGACCGGGACCATCCTCGACGATGACGTTTTGCTGACTGGAAAACGGAAGGCCACCTTCACCGATGTGGACGGCGAGCTGGTGACGATCAAAGTGAGCAAGGGCGCGCTGAAGGTGGAGGATTTTACGATCGTGCCGACGGGGAGCGGCTCGCAGCTCGCGCTGGTGGATTTCAGCGGCGACTCGGAATTTGCGGGCACCAATCTGAGCATCAAATCCAAACGCGTCGCGAAGATGGGGGATCGGGTGGTGGATGTCGGCGCGATCGATGCGAGCGGCATCGATTTGGGCAAGGTGAGCATCAAAGGCGATCTCGGGCAGATCGATGCCGGCAGTGGCGGGGAGAAGAAACCCGCCGTCAAAAGCTTGAAAGCCGGGTCGCTCGGCGCGCGCGGTCTGGAGACACAGCTTCCCGGCGGTTTCATGCAGAGCGACATCATCGGGGCGCTGAAGAAACTCCAACTGAGCGAAGGCATGCATGACGCCGGGTTGCATGTCAGCAGCGAGATCAGCTCGATCACGATCAAAGGCGATGTCTCCGGGAGCACCCTCCGCAGCGACAGCGCGATGGGCACGGTCAAGGTGTCGGGCAATTGGACCGCGAGCAATCTGGCGGCCGGCGTCGAGGCCGGAGACGACGGCTTTTTCGGCACCGACGACGACGCATTGATCGCCGGTGCCAGCGCCATCATCGCGCGCATTGCGTCGATCACGATCAAAGGCGCCGCCAGCGGGACGAGCGATGATGCCACCGATCACTTCGGCTTCGTCGCGGCGCAGATCGATGCTTTCAAATCGGCCGGAATCAAAATGACGCTGAGTCGCGGACCGAGCAATGACCTCGCCGGCCTTCTCGTCGGCGCCAATGACGACCTGCGCGTTCGCGAGGTGGGGTGACGGGAACGATGCAGGCGCACTGGAAAAAGGGTAGCGCACGCGCCCTCGCGTGCTGTGCCCGGCGCCCTCGCCGGGGAGCGGGCCAGCGGCCGGGACACCCGCACCTTTGCGTGCGTCGTCGCGTTTCACGAATTTTCGGCGAGGGCGCCGAAAACGACACGCGGGGGCGCGTGCGCTACCCGGTTGAGATGGGATCCGGGATTGAGCGGGACGGAGCCCGTTGGCTGTGTTGGCCGGTGATCACCGCCTTCATTCGAATTGGTGCCACGGATCACTTTGGATTCGTCGCCGCGCAGATCGATGCCTTCAAAGCCGCCGGCGCAAAGCTGAGGTTGAGTCGCGGGGCAGGTAATGATCTTGCCGGCTTGCTCGTCGGCAGCACCGGCGATCTGACCGTTCGCGAGGTGGTGCGATCAGATTGTTCCCTCCTGTGGCCGCTTTCCGCGTTTCCTTTGCGCTTACGCCGAGAGCGGCCATTCGACCGCGGGCGGAGTTTTCGCTGGGGTGTTGGGACCGACGGTGAGGACGACTTCGTCGGAGCGAAGGCCGGGGTCGAGCAGGGCTTCGAAGCGGACTCCCGCCGCGGTCAGCGCCATGAAAGCAGAAGTCATTTCGCGCGGGCCCGGACATGCGCCCGCGGCGAGGAAAAGGCCGGATTCCGGATAATCCGGCTCTTCGGTGGCGGTTTTCACATCCCAATTCGCGCGCCGAAAAATATCGTCAAAGTGACGCGCCGTGCGTTTGGCGATCGGATCACCCGGAGGCGCCTTGATGGTGATGCGGCGGCCTCCGAGAAGACGTAGATTGTGGCGAAGGATTTCGTCCGACGCGGCGCCGGAATCGGCGAACTGGGTTCGTTTGGTGTCGTCACCCGAGCCGTTCGGGATGGGCTGCACCCACTTGAGGTGTCCGGGGATCGGCGTGATTTCGGGAGCTTTTGCTGGCTCGTCGGTTGGAGGCGGGACAGCTTGCGTGCGTTCCAGAGCGGCGACTCGTGCTTCCAATTGCTGAATGCGCAACTCGAGATCCGCGCGGGTCACTTCATCGGATTTCGGCGCTGGTTCCTCCGCACCCAGTTGCACGATTTCCCGGCACTTCGGACACTGCAGTTTTCGCTTTCGCGTCCCCGCGGGAATCGACATCTTCGCTCCACAAGCGCGGCAGATTTCTTCCCGAAAGTTGCTGGGAGTAGCCATCTCAATGGGGTACTCGAACGGGCACTAATTCATTTCCCGAATCAATTCCTCCCGAACTCAAAAACGCAATCTCGTCCGGGGTCAATTTCACGAGTGCAGGCGTATCCGCGGCGCGCGTTTTCGGGCCGGAAGACCAGGCTGGAATTCGCAGCGTGGCACCGCATTTGAGACACGTCGCGAACCAACCTGAGATCTCAACATTGGCGGAATATTTGGTGTCGCAATCCGGGCAGCGGAACTTCACTTCGACCGAAATGATCGCCGGTTCGCGCACACGAGAAGTGGCACCGTCGCGGGCGGGAGGCGCGACGTCTGGGACGGGCGACGACCGGTGACAGGCCGTGCAGGTGTGATGGCCGCCTGCGGTGACGGCGTCACGCTCGATCGGCTCTCCGCAATGAGCGCACTGGTATTGGATGGAAGACATCATCGAGGCGAAAGCCAAGTGGAGCGTGTACTTGACGCCGAGGATGGAGGCACTACTAATGGCGGTCAATGGGAATCTCGTCCACTACATGTCGCGGTTTGATGCGATCGGACCTCAATTTTTGGGGGAATTCGTGCCGATGAGCGCGTCCCCGCCCTTCCTGTCGATCTCGAGTGCGGCGCACCTGACTGGCCTCGAACCGGGTCGCATCCAATTCATCCAACGTGAACTCGCTGACTGGCTTCCTGGTGCGAGCGACGCGCTGGGTGCGGAACCGATCCCTTCCCATTCGCTCAATCTGTTGGTCGAACTGCACGACCGGCTTTTTGTCCGCTTTGAGCCGATCGAGGCCGTCCGGAGCGATCTCCAAAGAAAACAACGCCACCTGCGGGTCATCGCGGTATCGAGTGGCAAGGGTGGCGTCGGTAAAACGAATATGGCGATCAATGTGGCGCTGGCGATTGCCCGGCAGGGTTCGCGGGTCTTGCTTTGCGATGCGGATCTCGGCCTCGGAAACGTGCATGTCTATGCCGGTGTCACGCCCGCGGCGACGCTCCTGGATGTGGTGGAAGGTCGCGCCACCTTGCGCGATATCCTGGCGACCGGACCGGGACAAATTCGTGTGGCTTGTGGTCCATCCGGAGTCAGCGGGCTGGCGCAGCTTGATCCCGAACACATTCGGCGCCTGGGCCGCGAGCTGGCGGGAATGGCCGGTGATTTTGATGTCGCGATTCTCGACACGGGCGCGGGAATTTCTCCGCAGGTCTTACAATTCCTCGGCATGGCGGACACCTGCGTCGTGGTGACGACTCCCAATCTGGCGGCAACGCTCGACGCTTATGGTTGTATCAAAGCGGCGCGCGAATTGGGCATCGGGGACGATCTCCGTCTGCTGGTGAATCTGGCCGAAGATCGCGTGCAAGCGCAGGCCACGTTTACGCGGGTGAGCGGCTGCTCCCAGCGCTTCCTTGAATTCTCGCCGACGTTTGTCGGTTGGATTCAACGCGATCCACTTTTCGAGCTGGCGAATCAAGCCCGCCGCCCGCTGCTGCTCACGCAGCCTCATAGCGAAAACGCGCGACGCTTTATGCAAATCGCAGCCAGCCTCGTTCCGCCGACCACTCCGCCCGATCAGTTTCATCTCCGCTCCGCCATCCTGCACTCCGAACATCGCTTATGAACGTTTCGACCATGCAACATCCCATCGACCTCACCGCATTCGCCGGCTCATCTTCCGTTGGGTCGCTCGATGATCTCGTCGGCGCCAACCCGTCTGTCGCGGGTGCGCCGATGATTATTGAGACCAATTTCCTGCGCTATTACGGACTGCGCCAAAATCCATTTGCCGACTGCGTGCATCCCGGCGTGTTTTATCGCACGGAAAGCCACGCCGAAGCGTTCCGGGACATGCTGCTTGCGATCGAGTTTGAGGCCTCGCTGGGGATGGTGACCGGACCGAGCGGCACGGGGAAAACGCTAGTCACGCAATTGCTCCTGCAGCATTTGGATACCGAGAAATACCGGCCGATTCTGGTGCTCGTCACTCCCGGGATGAGCAAGACCGGGCTCTTGCGTGAGATTCTGTCGGAACTCGAAGTGGCGCTGCCGGTGGGATTTTCCAGCGTCCAGGATCTGGTCAAGTTGCTCAGCAATCAGATTATCGATCTTCATCAGCGGGGTCTGCGACTGGTCATCATTATCGATGAATGCCACTTCCTTAGTGCGGATTGCCTGCACATCGTGCGCACGATCAGCAACCTCGAAGTCCCCGAGCGCAAGCTGGCCACCTGCCTGATGTTTGCCGAAGAGCGCCTACTCAGTCGACTTTCGCATCCGAGCTACGATTCGCTACGCAATCGACTCTATTTGCGGGCGCGGCTTGCAGCGCTGAGTCTCGAGGACGCGGCGCAATACATCAAATTTCGACTCATGACCGCGGGTCGGATGACGGAACTTTTCACACCGGAAGCGCTCGCCATTGTGCATGAGGCGTCCGGCGGCATTTGTCGCAGCGTGAACAAACTCTGCATGCTGAGCCTGATCGAAGGGGCTTCGCGCCAGGAGACCGTTGTCGGCGCGGAAACAGTCGCGCGGTGTGCGGCGAAGATGTGATGCAAATGTCGAGCCACCGAAAAACCGATCTCCGCCGCGGTGTGCTGACTCCGCGGCTTAAGCACCGACCGCACCCCAATTCCACTGCCCAGGATGCGCGCGCGGTCGCGCACGAAGAAGAGGCGGCCTTGCTCGATCCATTTCCAAACGGAAAAAAGGCGACTGGCAAAACGAACTGTCCTCCGTAGGGCAACTGCGACGCGCGGGGCGTGGAGCGCGATTGACGACGAAAGTTCGCGCACGAAAACGAATGTCCCAATCCGCGGCGTGTCACCGCGGCCGGTTGGACAACGGAGGCGTCGTGACGCGGGGGATGACTCCGCGTGGCTCGATATTCCCGCGTCCATCAAACGGTGTCGTGCTGTTTTGTAAGCCGGCCTTTCGCTACCGCGGCGAACGTCGAGAATAGCCCGGCCATTCATCGCTGGGCTATTTTCGGGTGTCTCTGAGGGACTGCGGACAACCGCCAATTGAACCCGCAAGTTTTCCCGACTACTTCCATTAACCATGCACTCCCTCGTCAGTTGCCTCATGCATTGCGTTTGGGCCACCAAAGAACGCCGCCCGCTCATTAAACCGGACTTGCAATCGCGTCTTTGGCCCTATCTCGGCGGCATTGCTCGCGAGAACAAAATGAAGGCATTGGCCGTCGGCGGCGCGGCGGACCATTTACACGTGCTCCTTTCGATCCCGTCCACGCTCTCGGTGGCCAAATCCGTCCAGCTACTTGACGTTCAAGGAGGAGATCGAGAGGTTCCTGAAAAAGCACGAGGTGACTTTCGTTACGCGGGATTTGGAATGATACGAGAGGGATCAATCGCCAGGCCCGTCAGGGCGAAAGTAAATAGCCCACCGATTTATCGGTGGGTTTTTTTGGCGGCAATAAAGTGAGTCCCTTCCGGGACGATAGAGCATGTGTATATCAACGTGGCGTTTCTTTCGCCCCCCGCGGGGCTTCGGCGGTTTTCGCTGCTGATCCCAGCGATGAATCGCTGGGCTATTTTCGGGCGTCTCGATGGGAATTTTTTAGGTGTCAGTTTCACCACGAGATCACGATGGCGCCGCATGGCCGACATTGTCCAAAACGATGGGTCTTCTGACTGGTAAGAGCCCGGGTCGAAAGTTTTCAGGCATCGGTCCACCTTAACCGGGAGCGTTTCAGGCCGCCGCGCTTTTCACCAGGCGGCGGATCAGGTCTTCCCATGTGACGATACCCAAAGGCGGCCCGGCAGGATCGAGCACGACCGCCATCGTGCTGCGGGCCGCCCGCAATTTGTGCAGGACGGTGAAAGCCGGTTCATTGGGGGCGAGCTTCACAATGCGGCGTTGATAATCGCCAACCTCCGGGTGCCGGCAGAGATCGAGCGCGACATCGAGGACGTTGACCAGTCCCGTAATCGCACCGCCATTTCCCCGGATTGGCCAGCGATCCAGATTCGTCGCGCGGTGCTGCCGGATGAGCTCCTGGACGGGCGTGCTGGCCGGCAATGATTGCACCTCAGCCATGGGCAACATCACGTCCTTGGCCATCACGGAACGAAAATCCACCACCGTATGGATCATCTCACGTTCCAGGTGAGTCAGCGCTCCCGCGCGTTCGGTCTCGATGGTGAGGTATTTAAAGTCTTCCCGCGCCACGAAGAGCCGCTTTTGATCCGGAGGTTGTTTGCCCAGGAGCACCGAGGACAATGCGCCACCCACGATTTGCAACGGCTTGAGCACGAAATCCACGATCTCGATGGGACGCGCCAACGCAGCGAGAGCACGGTACGGGAAGCGCCGAAAAAGCGACTTGGGGAGCAATTCCACGCCGATCATGTAAACGGGTAGGAACACGACAAAGGCCACAATGTAGCCGCTGCGGCCGAACAAACGCACGAGTTCGCCGCTGGCCAGGGTGACTGCCAAAACATTTGCCAGGTTCGTTACCACCAGAACGGTGAGCAAAAGTCGATTCGGTTTGGCGAGAAGGCGACTAAGCCGCAAGGCCGCGGGTTCATCGAGCTTGGCTCGATGGCGCAGACGGACGCGATTGACCGAAAGGATACCGGCTTCGATCCCGGAGAAAACGAACGAAATGACCAGGCACCCGACCACGATCATCCAAATCATGATGGTCCGTCCTCCTGGCGATTTGAATCGCCAACCCGGGTCGAGTGATCCGGGATCCGTTCGACGAGCAATTCTTCAATGCGATGGCGCGAGACGCGCCGGATCGCCACCCGCAGGGGCCCGAATTCCAATTGCGCGCCGGTGCGCGGAAGTGCTCCGAGCCGATTGTGAATCAGCCCACCGATCGTATCGATGCCTTCCTCTTCGAGCGCCAGACCGAGTGCCTCGTTGATGTCATCGAGGCGCGCACTGCCACTCGCCAGCCAGCGCTCATTGCCGGCCGATTCCAGATAAAGCTCGCGCGCTCCCGCCGGCACCGCGTCGCTGATGATTTCCTCGACCAAATCCGCGAGTGTGACGACGCCCTCGAACCCTCCGTGTTCATCCACGACAATCGCGATCTGAACCGGGTGGCGCAGGAAACTCCGCAACAGGTCGAGCGCCATCATGGTCTCGGCCACATAGGATGGCGGTGTAAGGTGTTCCGTATAGTGGCTCGAGCGATCGAGCAAAAAACCCTGCACGTCGAGCACTCCCAGAATGTCATCCGGAGTCTCGCCATATATCGGGACCCGGCGATAGCGGCGCTCCTGGAGCAGGGGAATCAATTCCTCGTTCTTCAAGTCATCCGTCGCGCTGAAAGTGTCCACGCGCGGAGTCATACAGTCGCGTGCGGTCTTGTCCCCGAGCTTGATGATTTCCTGAATCATCTCGCTTTCCGTTTCTTGCAGAGCCCCTTCCTCAGCGCTCAATTCGACCAACGTCTCGAGTTCATCTTCGCTCAAAAACGGGATGGGTGCGAACGCGCGGGGCGTCAGTGCGTCCGCCAAGCGGTCGCTGAGGCGCTGCAAGTTTCGGGTCACCGGTTCGCAGAGCGGCATCAGCGCCGTCATCACTCTCACGCCGAGCCGGGCAAAACGATCGGTGTCCGCCAGTGCGAACACCTTGGGAATGAGATCGCAGACGACCACGATCACGGCAAAAAGGACCAGCGCCACTCCCCAGAGCGGCCAGGTCAGACCAGCCACCTCGGTGAGGAAATACATGCCGACCAGGATGAGCGAAAGATTCACCAGCGAATCCGCGAAGAGGATGGCGCTCAAGAGCCGGCGTCGATTGCGCATCAAGCGTTCGAGGTGCGTGCCGAAACTGCCGTGCCGTTTTTTGAGGCGATCGACGTGAAACGGCTGGAGGGAAAACAGCGCGGTCTCGATGCCCGAAAGAATGGCTGAGCCGGCAGCCAGGGCGGTGAAGATAAGCGCGATCAACGCCGAGGATCCCCCCCAGGTCACAAGCCGGAAATGGCGGGCCACGCCAGTAGATTCAAACGCATCTTGTCATGCACAGGCTTCGGCAGAATAGTCTGCCCTCGCCGGCCCGCGATGAAAAAAAACGAACGAATCACCGCCTTCATGGCCACACTCCCCAGTAGCCCGGCCTCTGATCTCGACCGGCGGTATCTCGGTTACTTCGCGTGTTTTAATGATGGGCGCTACTATGATGCGCACGATGTGCTCGAGAATCTTTGGCTCGAAAACGACTCGCCGGACGGCGCCTTTTTCAAAGGATTGATCCAGCTGGCCGGTGCCTTTGTTCACCTGCAAAAGCAGGCCGCCCGCCCGGATCATCCCAAGGATGGGCGGCGCCTTCAGCCTGCGTATCGTCTCTTCGCGCTCGCCGCGGGGAATCTTGACGCCTACCGCCCCCACCACTGGGATTTGGACGTCTCCGAGATTTGTGCACTCTGCGAGAAATGGATGAGTGATTTGGAAGTCCATCAGTTTTCCCAAAATCCGTGGTCGACGGAAAGCGCTCCGCGGCTCGCGCTCATGAACTCATGAAGCGACAGCCCCCGGGACAGGATGCTGCGACAACATTGGCGGAAGTCGCGGCCATCTATGCGGAACTCGAAGCGCGTCCAGTCGAGCGCGCCTGCGAGCGCCGCACGGAATGCTGCCATTTCAAACTGACCGGCCGGACTCCTTTCCTCACGCGCGGCGAATCGGTTGTCGCAGCGCGGGCATGGCGCGCCTCAGGAAGAACCCGGCTGCCAAAACGTGCGGACGGGGCGTGTCCGATGCTCGATGCCCACGGTCGTTGCCTGATCTATCACGCGCGTCCATTTGGGTGCCGGACCCATTTCTGCGCTGCGGCTGGAGGACCGTATGCCCGCCGTGACGTCATTGACCTCATTCGTCGCCTCGAAGAAATCGACACGAAGCTGGGCGGTGACGGCCCGCATCCGTTACCGACTGCGATTACCCTCAGTGGCGCCCTCTGAGATCGCGAGTGCCCGATTCCAGACAGTCGAACTTTCTTTCCGCCTCCCTCGACACATCTGCGCCACAGCGCTTTATTTCGGCAACTCATGCGTGGACGTAATGTAACCAAACCCTTTTCCATCGGGGGCTTTGTGGTGGGGGAAATCTACATGCTCGCGACCGTCCTGGCGCCCCTGTCCAACGGATCGCATCCTCCGTGGGATTACCTGCTTAAGAAAGTTGCACTTATGAGCATTTTTTTCGGCTGCTTTGGCGCACTGGTGGGACTCGGCGTTGGCCTCCTGGTTGGAGCCTGCCTGCCAAAACGCTGAGCCGGCCAGTCGCGCTACTTCTTGTCGCTCTGGTGACCGGCAGGCTGCGGCACCTGCATTTGAATTTCTTCCTCTTCGCGCGCCGCGCTGACGCGCATGGGCGAACCGATATCCTTCACCAGGTCCAGGGCATGATCGAGCATGCGCGATATACAGTCATCATCATGGGCGGGGTCATGATGGAAAAGGTAAAGGTGCTTCACGTTCGAGGAGGCCGCCAGCCGGACCACTTCATCCACGCAACCGTGTCCCCAGTTAATATGGGTCTGGTATTCAGCCGCCGTGTATTGGCTATCCATGATCACGACATCGACCCCGCGAATGAATTGGGCGATGGCCGCTTCTGATGGGTCCGGCTCGAGCACGCCACTGGTCGCTGAGACGCCGCCTTTCTTGGTTTCATTGTCCGGCATGTAAACCACGGTGCCATCGTCGGTATAAAGTTTGTAAGCGACGCACACTCCCGGGTGATTCGTGAAGCAAGCCTCGACCTTGAGCGGGCCGATATTGAAATGCATGCTTTTCAATTCCTCGATCTCGATGTTCCCGGGCATCTCATCGAGAGCCACGGGAAAGTACGGGCTTTCCATCTGGCCCGCCAGCGTGTTGGCCAGGCCGGCCTTGGCACCTTCATAGCCCAGAATGTGTAGCCGATTGCGAGCATCGTAGGCCGGAACAAAAAATGGAAAGCCCTGAATGTGGTCCCAATGGGTGTGCGTCAGGAGGAGGACGATCTCCATCGGCGCGCCCTTGGATTCCTTCAGCAGCGAAAGCCCAAGTGGGCGTATCCCGGAGCCCGCATCGAAGATAATTAGGCGCCCCCCCGTTCGGACTTCGACGCAGGAAGTATTGCCGCCAAATTCGACGGTGGCCGGGCCTGGAGCCGGGATCGACCCGCGGACGCCCCAGAATTTGATGAGCGTTCCCTCGGTGGGAATCATCGGGCCCGCGACACCACTGCCAATGCGAGGTTCCGTGGTGATCGAAGGAGCAATGCGGCCGAGCGCCTTGGCCAGATTATCGAAAGCCAGTGGCTTCACCAGATAGTCGTCCGCCCCGGCCTCCTCCGCACTTTTCCGATCGGCCGCATAATCGCGACCGGTCACCACGATGATCCTGGTGTGTCGCAGTTCCAATTGGTCGCGCACGGCCCGGCACACTTGGTAGCCGTTCACGCCCGGCATTAAAAGATCGCACAGAATGACATCGGGTCGGTGCTGGATTGCCAGGCTCAAGCCGATGTCTCCGTCGGACGCCTCGAGGACGTTCCAACCCTCTCGCGTCAACCAAACACAGACTGGCTGGCGGCAAATCTCATCATCATCAATCACCAGGATCGTTCTCATTATCAACGTGACCAGCCGACGTGATGGACGTGCCAGAAACTCGCGGAGGAGGGGGGCAGAAGACAGGATCCGGTCGGCATGTCCTTGTCGTTTAATGGTTCGATCCCTATGGTGGCGAGATGAAAGTCGCGCTCCTTCGCAGCCCTCGTCATACCACCGGCGGTATTGTTTACATCGCTCGCATGCTCGATAAGATCCGCCTGCACGCCGCTGGTAATCTGCCTGCGGACTACACCGAGAACCTGGGCCGGGGTTTTGATGAGACGTGCTGCAAATTTCTCCGCATCGATTACGCGGCGGTGGTAGACCGGACTCTGAAAGGTGGAGCCGACGACGAAATTCTGTCCTGGATTTTCGATCACGGACACCGTCCGGACGACGAGCAAATCCGGGTCTGGAATACGTTCATGATCAAGCGTGGCTGGCGCGATGAAATCAGCGAACGCCTCGTCCAGCGGAAAGCGGAAGGCGGGTTTTCGAGCCGCGACGACATCCAGACCATGTTCGACTACATTGATGCCGACGAGGGTCTCGACGTGGCGAAGTCCTGATTTCACCCGCCATGGCGCCGCGGAACCGGAAGTGCTCAGCACCGCGCTAGACCCCGATCGGGTGCCAGGCCGTCTTTAGTTCCAGCGTGTCGAGGATCCAATAGGGACTGTCAGCCGCCACCGAGAACCATGCCGAACGATTGAGGCTGCGGGCCACGTAACGCTTTAAATTGCTCGCGCTGCCAGCGCGCAATATCCCGGCAATTTTTGCATCTCCGGCCGCATCAACGACGGCGTTGACGTCCAAATGGGTCGCGATGTGGGGAGCCAGTTCATGGCGCGAGCCAGTGAGCAAGTTGAACACACCGCCCGGCAGGTCACTGGTGGCAAGGATCTCGGCCAGGGTTACGGCGACGAGGGGCAATCTTTCCGAGGCAAGCGCGATCACCGTGTTTCCACCGACCACGGCCGGGGCCACTACGGAAACGATGCCCAGCAGCGAAGGGAGATCCGGACCGAGGGCCACCACAACGCCCGTCGGCTCGGGGGCGGTGAAATTGAAATGCGGTGTCGCAACCGGATTCACGGTGCCGAAAACTTGTGCGAACTTATCCGCCCAGCCCGCGTAGTGAATCAGGCGGTCAATCGCTGCATCGACTTCCCGCTCCGCGTCTCTCGCCCCGGCACGTGTCAGTTCGCCGGTCAATTCGCCCCGGCGCAGTTCTGCCATCTCCGCCGCACGATAGATGATCTGGCCGCGCAGATACGGGGTCGCATTTGCCCAACTGGGCTGGGCTTTTCGTGCCGCAACCACGGCATCGCGAAAGTCTTTGCGCGATGCAGCGCAATAGTTTGCGAGATGGGTTTTCCCGTCCTGACTGTGCGCCGCCAGCACGCGGCCGCTCTCGCCGCGGGGGAACTTGCCTCCAATCGCCAGCTTGTAGGTCTTCAGGATTGGAAGGCGGGAGCGAGTGCGCGGCACGACCGATGATTCAAGCGGGAAGCAGGTCTCGGAAAAAGACGAAATCGCCGCCAGGCATACGGGATTTGGCTTTTCGACCCGGAACCTGCCCCTGTTACCCTTCGTCCTGTGCAAAAAACGGACCCCATTTTCATCGCCGGCCATCGTGGCCTCGCCGGAGGCGCCATCTTGCGGGAACTGCAGGCGCATGGATTCAGTCAACTCATCACGCGGCCCCGCTCCGAACTCGACCTCACCGATCGTGAGGCGGTGCGGAGGTTTTTCGAGAGCGAACGCCCGGCCGTCGTCGTGCAGGCGGCGGCCAAAGTGGGCGGAATCAAGGCGAACATCGATAACCCCGTCGACTTTCTGCTCGAGAACCTTCGCATCCAGAACAATGTCATCGAGTCCGCGGCAGAATTCGATGTCCGCAAACTCCTTTTTCTGGGAAGCTCGTGCATCTATCCGCGGATGGCGCCGCAGCCGATTCCCGAAACCGCGCTGCTCACCGGGCCGTTGGAGGCGACGAATGACGCCTATGCCTTGGCAAAAATCGCGGGCATCAAACTGTGCCAGTCCTACGCGCGCCAGCAGGGGAAAAACTTCATTTCGGCGATGCCGACCAATCTCTACGGACCGGGCGATCATTTCGATCTCAACCATTCACACGTCCTGGCCGCGTTGATTCGCAAGATCCACGATGCGAAAATCGCGCACGCGGAGAAAGTGGTGGTCTGGGGGAGCGGATCACCGCGCCGGGAATTCCTTCATGTCGAAGATTTGGGTTCTGCCTGTCGCTTCCTGCTCGAACACTACAACGAACCTGAGATTGTGAATGTCGGTTGTGGCGAAGACGTGAGTATTCGGGAAGCCGCCAAACTCATCTGCGAAGTCGTTGGGTATTCCGGGGAATTAGACTTCGATCTCACCAAACCCGACGGCACGCCGCGCAAGTTGCTCGATAGCGCAAGAATCAACGAGTTGGGTTGGCATCCCGTCATTCCGTTGCGTGAGGGGCTGATCCAAACGTATCGCTGGTTCCTGGAGAATTTCCGTGATTGATTCCACGCTGCGCCGCTCGGTAATTCTGGTTCCTCGGTTCGAAGATTTTGGCGCGAAGCACCAACGCGACGGGCTGGCTTTCGAATTCGCATGCTGTATGGTTTTGTGGTTGCGGTCTCGATAATCGCTTATTCCATTGTTCCGTGGCCCAGAATTTTCGCGCCCTTTCTTCCCCATGATTAAACGGATCATTCCTTTGCTCCTGGCCGTCGGCAGTTCGGCGTTTGCTGCGACGCTGGTGGAGATTCGCATGCCGCTCGGAACGTTGGGTCTCGAACTTTACGACGACGATAAGCCGATCACCGTCACGAATTTCCTGAATTACGTCACCAGCGGCCGTTACGAAAATACCTTTGTCCATCGCATGCCTCCGGGATTCGTTTTGCAGGGAGGGGCATTCACCATCGACGATCCCACTTCCACGGCACCGATTACGTCGGCGCAGATTGCCAATGTCGAGCCCTTCGCTCCCATCGTGAACGAGTTTTCGACCGGGCCGTTCTACAGCAACGTCTATGGAACCATCACGATGGCTAAACTCGGGGGTGATCCGGATTCAGCGACTTCTTCGTGGTTCGTCAATCTGAAGGATAATAACACGGGAACGGCGGGTTCGGGAAATCTGGACCTTCAAAACGAGGGATTCACGGTCTTCGGACATGTGGTTTACGGCTGGGATGTCCTCGACGATTTCAAGACGACCTTCACCGACGGGAACAATGCTGAGAATCTGATCGTGAATGCAGGGGGCGCCTTCACTCAACTTCCGATACTTCGACCGCCACAGAACGGCCAGCTTTACGCGAGCGATTTCATCTACACGGATATCGTCGTCGTTCCCGAGCCGGGCACGCTCGGTCTGGCCGGTCTAGGGCTGGCTGGCATCGCGCTCCGCGCGCGCCGCCGCCCGCGCCGTGGGTGAGCACGGAATGGCGGTCAGGCAGGGATTCGAACCCTGGGTAGCCTTTTAAGGGCTACAACGCTTTAGCAAAGCGCCGCTTTCGACCACTCAGCCACCTGACCGTGTTTCCACGAGGAAAACGCGCGGAACTTATGGCGTCAGAATCCTCCGCGTCAAAAGCAATTTGCGGGGCAGGGGATCAGTGGTCCACGATAGCGCTCTCATGACTTTCCGTTTGTTACGTTGCTTGCGCGCTCCCAGCTGGCTCACGCTGATCGTTCTCGGGACTGCACTCGCGAGCTGCGCGACCTTGAAAAAGCTGAAATTGCCCGGCTCGAAAAGCAGGGGCGAGAAAGCGGAGAAAGCGGAAAAGAATGCTCCGGCCACGCCGGCGCCGCGGCCGCTGTTTGTCGGTACCATCACGCTCGTGAATGAAGAGAGCCGATTTGTCCTGATCGACGTCGGAGACTCCGTGGTGCCGTCGCAGGGCATCGCCTTGAAATCGATTTCCAACGGGGTTGAAACGGGCGTGGTCGCCGTGGGCGAAGTCAAACGACGCCCGTTCGCCATCGCCGATATTGTGAGCGGCTCGCCGAAAAAGGGCGATGCCGTGTACCAATAGGCAGGTAGCGCTCGGCCTCCCTCATGCGCCCCGCGCTCTATTTCCCTTCGTTCGCCACGGCGCCCCCTGTGCCCCAATACACGGAATTGACGAGACGCGAACTGACGCTGCGCAGTCGTCGGGCCGTCTCGGTCATCATGCTCGAAACGATTTTGTAGCCGATCTCGTGATTCTCGCTCAGGAACGCCCGCAGACTCTCGTAGTCGATGTAGGCCAGCGTTGCCTTGTTGGTCATGACATAGATGCTCGCGGTCGCGACTCCCGGATCGAACAAATTGATTTCGCCAAAAAAAGCGCCGACGCCCAGGCGCCCGAGCAGCATTTCATGCTTGGAGGACAGACGGCGCACGTGCACCACGCCACTGCACACAATATAAAGAGTATCGACCTCCGTGCCTTCCTCGATGACGCGCGTACCCGGTGCCACTTCCTTGACCCGCAACATGCCGGCGAAGGACGTCAGTTCCTCGTCGGTTAAATCCCGCAAGAACGAAACAAGGCGAAGGGAGTCTTCCATGGGTGGAGGCTAGGGGGATCGTTGCGGTTCTGGCAAGACGCGAAGAAGCAAAATCGTACAGTATTCTTCCACCCGGTTCCGGGCCGAGGGAGATCAGTGGTGCTTTCGCGACTCGCTGGACGACAGCCGATTCCACGTGAATGCGCATGACACCGGCCGGTGCCCGAATACGATCCGGTCCATGACGGTTCTCAGACGATCCCGCCGGAGCATTCGGCCAAACATTGCGCGCCCAGCTCGATGAACGGGCAGAAGCGCCCGTCGTGGCTGGCTTGGATGATCATTCCTTTGGCGCTCGCGCCGCTCGGACTCGCTTTTTTGGGAAATGAAGGGGGCCGATTCTTCGTGCTCTTTGGTTCGATTTGCATCGCGTCACCTTGCGCCGGATTCTGGTGGGGAGAGATGCGAGGCAATACCCTCGAAGGTCGGCTGGGGCGGGGGTGTCTGGGGACGCTCGCCATTTTCGGTTTCTACGTCCTGTGGGCTGTGGTTATCGTTCCGTTCCTGGTCTCGCGTCTCTTCGGAATCGAACTGTGAGCGGGACTCGCAGCCCGGTTACGTTCGCAGGAATTGCCTCAAATTCTCCAGGGTGTCCGCCTCGCCCGGCTTCTTATCGTGTCGCCAGCGGTTCATGCGCGGGAACCGGACGGCGAGACCGGATTTGTGGCGGGTCGATTCCTGGACTCCCTCGAATGCGAGTTCGAAGACCAGCTCCGGTGTCACCATCCGCAAGGGACCAAACCTGCCCTGGGTATGTGAGCGCACGAAGGCATCGACTTCCAATATTTCTTCATCGGTGAGCCCGGAATAAGCCTTGGCCACCGGCACGAGTTCGCCCTCGTCCCAAACCGCGAACGTGTAGTCCGTGTAAAGGCTGGCCCGTTTTCCGTGGCCGAGTTGAGCGCCGACTAAAATGGCATCGATGGCCAGTGGATCGATCTTCCATTTCCACCAATTTCCGCGCTCTCGACCCACGCCATAGGGCGATGCACGCCGCTTCAGCATAACGCCTTCGACGAGCCGATCGCGACTCTCCTTCTGCTGGACGGCGAGTCCTTCCCAGGTGGAAGTTTCGAGCAATTCCGATAACTCGATTGCCACCGGAGCGGGTGGGGCCGGTTCAAAAAAATTTGGGAACTCAGGGGTCGAGCCAATTTCAGCGGCGCGGAGGTTCGATCGCCTCAATTGTCGCGCCTCGGTCACAATCGATTGCAATTGTGCGCGGCGCTCCTCAAGCGGTCGGCCACGCCAATCCTCGCCGCTGGATTCGAGCACGTCATACGCGAGGAATATCACCGGAATGTCAGTCCGCATTTTTGCTGTTACCATTTTCCGACTGAGCCTCCGCTGCAGCTTGGCAAACGGCAGCGGTCGGTGGTCGCGCCACCCGAGTATTTCGCCGTCGAGCACCGTACCATCTGGCAACCCGGCCGCAGCGTCCGTAATTTCAGGAAAGGCTGACGTGACCATTTCCTCGCCTCTCGTCCAAATCAGAACTTCACCGCGCCGCCGAATCAATTGAGCGCGGACTCCGTCCCATTTCCACTCGATCTGCCAGTCGTGAATGGGGCCGAGCGACTCCGGAGTTTGTTCGAGAGGAGAGGCCAGAAAAAACGGGTAAGGCCGGGCCACATCCGGGGGCGTGTTCGCCGCGCGGTCCACGAGGCGGCGAAAATCCGCCTCGGTCGGCTGCCAGCTTCCCATCGCTCGGTGAGCCATCACCGCGGGTTCGATTCCCGCCGCAGCCGCCAGCGCCCGCACGACGAGCGTTTGGGAAACGCCCACGCGAAATCCACCGGTGATGAGTTTGTTCCAAACCAACCGCTCTCGAACAGTGAGGCGGCGCCATGTTCCGACGAGCATTTCGCGCGCAGCCATTCCCGGCAAATTGCGCAGGGGCAGCAGATGCTGCTCGATCAGTTCGTGGAGCGGCAGAGTGATGTCCGTCGCTGGTTCGGGCAAAAGGAGGGCGATGGTTTCTGCAAGATCCCCCACCGCTTCGTGGCAATCCGCAACCAGCCAGGCCGGCAGATCCGCCTCCTCGGCGGCCCAGGATCTCATCGCGGTCGAATTCACCGCCCGGCCGATTTTTCGTCCCGCCAGGAAATGGAATGCCCAGGCCGCGTCGGCCGCAGGAGCTTCGCGGAAGTAGCGCTCCAGGGCGGCAACCTTTTCATTCGTCCGATTCGTTTCATCGAGCTCGGTGAACAATTCCGTAAAACGCTTCATCCGTCCGTTCGCTCCGCGGTGCCATCTCCATGGAAATGGGTGCTCAGGCTGTCGGCGTCCCATCCATTCTCGCCGAGCCAGCGCACCATGGACGCGGTCGAACCGTGGGTGAGCAGGATCCGCTCGGCCCCGGTGGCGCGAATGGCCGATACCAGCCCGTTCCAATCCGCATGGTCTGACAGCACGAAGCCGCGATCCAGCGAACGCCATCGGCGCGCTCCGCGAACTTGCATCCACCCGGAAGCAAATCCGGTCGAGATGTCACCGAATTTTCGCATCCAGGCTGAATTATCGGCGGCGCTGGGAGCGATCACCAGCGCGGCGCCTTTGGCCGCACGGACCGTCTCCGCGTCAGCAGGTGCGGTGATCGGTAGTCGCACTCCCGCCGCCTCGTAGTGAGGCAACAATTTGCTCACGCCGGCATGCACGAGAATCGGTCCGATCGTCGGATCAATGCCGGCCAGCAACCGTTGTGCTTTGCCCAGGGAATAGGCAAACAAAACACTGGTCTGCCCGCTGGCACGGTTGGATTGCCACCAGGAGTTGACGTTGGCGAAAACTTCCGTCTGCGGTCGCCACCGGTAAATCGGCAAACCGAATGTCGCCTCGGAAATAAATGTGTGGCACCGCACCGGCGTAAAAGGTGTGCAGGTCGGTTCGGCCTCAGTTTTGTAGTCGCCGCTGACCACCCAAACTTCGCCTCGATACTCGACCCGTACTTGCGCTGATCCCAGAATATGACCGGCCGGATGCAGCGAGATTCTGACCCCATTTCGCTGAATACTCTCGCCATACTCCAAGGTCTCGATCCGCGCTGCGGCTCCCAGTCTTTCCCGCAATACGCCGGCCCCAGTCGCAGCAGACAGGTAGTGTCCGGATCCCGGCCGCGCGTGATCCGAATGCGCGTGGGTGGTAACGGCCAGATCGACCGATTTCCAAGGGTCGATATGGAAATCGCCCGGAGCACAGTAGAGACCGTGATCAGTGACTCGGAGCAGGGACTGCATACAGGTTCATGATGAACGTAAGAGCATAGGCTCGGTCCGGGAATCGTGTCCCGAGATTCCGGAAGCGCTTCTGAAATATCCTTTTCCCGGTTGTCTCCGTCGTAATGCGCGCGGCCTGACCGCGACTTGGCCGGGGATTTGTACCGGATTCGACGGGTTGCGCAATTTCCCATATCGCGCTAACGGCTGCGCTTCAATCCGGCCGCCCCCGCGGCCACAGCCCCGATTGCCAGTGCCGATCCCCCGCGTTCTACCCTTGATTGCCGCCATTCTGCTCCGCGGAGTTGTCGCAGCCTCTTCGCAGGTCATCATTAACGAAATCCACTACCATCCGGTGGAAGAACCCGCCTTCGATGCGGCGGGAAATCCGGTTCTCGATTTGACCGATGACGTGCATGAATTCGTGGAAATCTACAACACCGGCCCGACCAGCGTGGATCTTGCCAATTGGCACCTCGATGACGGCGTCACGTTCGCGTTTCCGCCCGGAACGGTCATCGCGGCCGGGGGCTATCGTGTCATTGCCAGAAATCCCACCCGAATCCAGACGGTGTATGGAATCGCGAATGTTCTCGGACCTTACAACGGTGTCCTCAGCAATCGCGCTGATACGATCAAGCTCAAGAATGCATCCGGAAATGTGGTCGATTCAGTCAGCTATTCATCCGAATCGCCGTGGCCGGTGAGTGCCGACGCCCTCGGGGCAGGGTCCGCTTTCTACGGTATCAGTTTTTCTCCGTATCAATATCGAGGCCGTTCCCTCGAGCGAGTGAGCGTTGCTGGCGGAAGCAATGACCCCGCGAATTGGATCGCTTCACCTTTGAGCCCAGGACCGTCTCCGGCCGCGCCTAATTCACAAATCCGCGCGGAACCCAAGCCGGTCGTGGTGGAGTACTCCGTGTCGCAGGCCAGCGACGAATCGTCGATCATCCGCAGCGGTGAGACAGTCAATGTCGAGGCGGCCTTCTCCAGCAGCACCAGCTTGAGTTCGGTGCAGCTTGAATGGTTCGTCGATAATATCGAATCCACGAGCGAAGCCCGTTCGACGATCAACATGCACAGCGTGGGTGGCGACCGCTACGCGACCGACACTCCGGTGCCAGGACAGATCGATCGGAGCATTGTTCGTTGGAGAATCCGGGCGAACCGAGGCTCTGGAATCGAGGTTGTTTCGCCGCGACCGGACGATCCGCAAATTGCTCCGATTGGCACCGGCGGCGCTCGCGAAGCCTGGCACGGCTACTTTGTCGAACCCGTTCGGACCTCATCCAAACCGATTTACGACTTTTTCATTTCCAATGCCAATGTCGCCAACTTGGACAGCAATATTTCCCAGAATCCGCGGCGAGTGACCAGCAACGGCTACCCTCGCGACGATCCGAAAGACGGCTATTACCCTCCGAACCAGGATTACAATCCCGTCAACTATCCCAGCGCCGGGCAGCCGCATTGGGATGGGATTGTGCCCGCCGTGTTCGTGCGCAATGGCGCGGTCTTCGACATCACGGCGCGCTACCATGGCAGCCGGTATCAGCGAAGTTCCGGGAAGAATTCGTGGAAATTCGGTTTTCCTTCATCCCGGTTGATGGACGGGAAGCAGCGCATTTTAGTGACCGAGAAGGGAAGCACAGCGATCCTGGGCATGGCCCTCGTGCGCGCCGCCGGACTGCCAGCCGCTTACGCGCAGTTCGTGGACTTCTATAAGAATGGTGAGGGCGTGACCCAGCGGTGTGAGATTTCGGATTCCGATGAGGAAACGATCAGCCAGTATCAAAAGGAGCAGAAGCTGGCGCATCCACAGAATCCGCCGATCTATGATGGTCTGGGCATCGTGTATAAATCGAAGGGGCTCGACGGAAACGAGGGCCCGTACGGCTGGGCCAATGGTCAGCCGCTTCCTGCCACCGGGGTATGGAGTTCCCTGGATCGCTACATTCACAGCTTTCCATCGCAGTTGAATGATTGGATCGGCAATGTACCCCTCCAATCGATGATTGATGCCGTCTGGGCGGCCCGCGGTGATCGGTCGCTGCTCAGCTATCCGAGCAACTATGGAGGTGCCAACCACACTTCCCAGGTCAATGTGCCGGCCAACGTCAATAATCTCCGAGCCTATCTGGCGGCCAATTGGGACATCGACAAGATGCTAACCTATCTCGCAATTCGAAACTGGTGTGCCCCTTGGGACGACAAATTCCACAACTATTACGTCTATCTTCAACCGGATGGAAAGTGGACGATGATGCCCTGGGATTTTGACAACGAAATGAACGGTGGATCCGGGGGTGATGGCGGCTATGACTCCTCGATTTTTGCCGGTCGAAAGGATGATGCCGCCGGCACCTATTCCAATAATTCTCGCGGACCAAACTGGTTTAAGGACCATTTTCTCAGAGCCTACGAGAGCGAATACAAAGAGCGCCTATTCAGCTTAAACAATACGCTCCTTTCTCCTGCGAACGTCCAGCAGATTGCCGCAGCCAATGGGATTTCGGTTCCGAGCGTGAGTTGGTTGAACAGCAGATTCAGCAGCGTCAATGCTCAGTGCAATCCTGGCTCCTGGCAGGCACCGCTGGCGCCGATTAATCTGACCCCGGTCAGTGGTTCAGGCGTCGTCCCGCCAATGACCCTGATGGCATCCGCTTATGCGCACTCCAGCGGCAATACAGTGGGCGGGCACGCGCACGCTCAAACGCAGTGGGAGATTCGTCGGGCGGACCGGTCCTACGCGGAGCCGGTCTACAACGTCAGCACAACCGTCAATCTGACCTCGCTTCCACTTCCCTTTAACGAACTCGAATTCGGCCAGACTTACTATTGGCGTGTCACCTATTTCGATGCCAATGATCATCCGTCACCGCCCTCCTCGGAGACGGCATTTGGTTTTGGCCCTCAACCCAGCGAAATCACACTGATCGCGCTCGATGATACCTGGAAATACAATTATACATCCACGTTCAGCGACAGCACGTGGGCGCAGTCAAATTTCAATGACGGCGCCTGGGCGGCTGGCCCCGGCGCTCTGGCCCTGGAAAACGACGGCACGCAGGAACCCATCCGAACGACGCTTCCCGCCCCTGGAACGCTGACACCTGCTGGACGCGCCTATTATTTTCGGAAGCATTTTGATTTTCCCGGCAATCCCGCCACCTCAACGGTGCGGATTCGCCATCTCATTGACGACGGCTGCGTCATTTGGATCAACGGCCAAAAGGTGCATCGCTATTTCATGAACGAGCAGGCGAACTATACGACCGCAGCCTTTTCAAACGGCGGCCCGGGCGAAGCATCCTTTCAATTCGCGGACGCGGTCGCCAATACCAACACCTGGGCCTGGGTTGATCCCCGGCCGTTTTTGGTCCAGGGCGACAATGTCATTGCGGTTGAGGTTCACCAAACCAGTGGTTCGAGTTCGGATATCGTCTTTGCCCTCGAAATGACGGGAACTGTGATCACAAATGGTGGCGACATCGCGCTCAATGAGATCATGGCCGACAACCGCGGGGCGGTTGGCAACGGTGCCAGCAATCCGGATTACATCGAGATTCGCAACAACACCGCCTCTCCCGTCTCGTTATCTGGTTGGAGCCTGAGTGACGACGTTACCAATCCAGCGCGATTCGTTTTTCCAGCGGGAACGAGTATTCCGGCAGCCGGTCGCCTGGTTGTCTGGTGCGATTCGAATTTCACCGATCCCGGCTTGCATACCGGATTTGCCTTGAGTAGAAACGGTCAGGCGGTGGCCCTGTTCGAGGGAACGAATGTGCGCGATTTTTTGACTTTTGGGCCGCAAGCGCGCGATTTGCCGATTGGTCGGGTCGCTGACGGAATTGGGGTTTGGACGCTGATTCAACCAAGCCCTGGTAGTGCCAATGTCGCAGTCTCGCTGGGCTCGAACGCGGGCCTCAAAGTGAATGAGTGGATGGCTAATCCCCGCAATGGGGAGGATTGGTTCGAGCTCTTCAATTCCAGTTCCTCTCCAGTGGCGATTGGCAATTTGTGGTTGAGCGACACTCTGGGTTCCGCCATCACGCAGATTCCGCCTCATAGTTACATCGCGGGAAATTGGTTTGCGCGGTTCGAAGCGGATGGTCAAAACGACGGCGGCAATCACGCGAACTTTAAGCTCAGTGTCAGTGGTGACCGGATCCTCGTTCTGGCTGAAAACGGGACTAACGTGATCGACTCGGTCAATTTTGGGGCGCAAGGCCTCGGCGTGTCGGAAGGGCGCTTCCCGGATGGTGCCCTGACGTTGACGTCGTTTCCCGAGACGAAATCGCCAGGCGCCAGCAACTGGAAGGAGGCGGAGGTGGTTATTAACGAGGCCCTGACCAACTCGGTTGAGCCCCTCGAGGATGCCGTCGAACTCAGAAATCGAGGCGGAGCGAGTGTGAATATTGGCGGATGGTGGCTCAGTGATGATCCATCGAATCCGAAAAAATTTCGGATCCCATCCGGTACGGTTGTGGCGGCTGGTGGATTGCTGGTCCTCAATGAAAGCCAATTTGGTACGGGACCCAACACCTTTGCTCTGAGTTCACTCGGAGATGAGATAATTCTATCCGCCGTCGATGGTGCGGCGACGCTCACGGGATTTCGTTCCCAGGTAAAGTTTGGTGGCGCGGCTGAGGACGTTTCATTCGGTCGCGTGGAAACGTCAGTGGGGAGCGATTTCTTTCCCGAGCGCGCGCGAACGCTCGGGCTGCCAAACGCAGGTCCAGAGATTGGGCCGGTGATTATCAATGAGATTTCATATCATCCCCCGGACGTGGCCGGGGCGGACAATTCCCGTGACGAATTTATTGAACTGCACAATGTCACGACCAGCGCAATTGATCTGACGGGTTGGGAATTGAAGGACGCCGCGGATTATGCGTTTCCCGTTGGCTCGACCATTCTCCCCGGCGACTATTTAATTGTTGTCGGATTTGACCCGAACGATGCGGGGATGGCAGCGGCATTTCGTGTGGCGCATTCGCTTTCCACATCCGTGCCACTTCATGGTCCCTATGCGCCCAAGCTGTCAAATTTCTCGGCCCGGATCGAACTGGCCCGTCCCGGGGTGGCCGTGGGCAACCAGATTCCTCGTATTCTCGTCGATCGCGTTGAATACACGGACTATGCGCCGTGGCCGACAGCGGCCGATGGGCAGGGATCGACATTGCAACGGGTCGATCGCACGGCCTTTGGCAACGAGCCCGCAAACTGGTCGGCCGCCGTGAGCACGCCCGGAGCAGTCAATGCGGGCCAGACTCCCACTCTCGATAGCGATGGGGATGGCATGCCGGATGCCTGGGAATTGGCGAACGGATTCAATCGATTCGATCCCGCCGACGGTGATCTGGACCGCGACGGAGACGGTCAATCCAACGCCGCAGAATTTGCCGCCGGCACTGACCCCAACCTGGCCACGGATGTTTTGGATATTGTCGTTGCGATCGTGGGTGCTGACGTAGAGATCACCTTTCCCGTGAAGGCGGGCAAGTCCTACACCGTGCAGGTGCGCGATAGCCTCGGCAGCGGCCAATGGCAACGACTCGTGGATCTTCCCACGCAGGCGAGCGACGGCACCAAAATGGTGACGGATTCGTCCACCAGCAAGACTCGCTTTTACCGCGTCGTTACGCCGCAAGTCCCGTAAAGATAATTCTACCTTTTCTTTCCGGTTGGAAACGGATGCTGGTTCAGAATCTCATCCACCATGTAAAAATTCTGGCGGTCTTTGGTGGCTTCGCGAACTTTGGCTACCATGTCGGGTTGCACCGCCGGAGATGCGTTCCCGAAGCTATTGCGGACGTAAGTTAGCACACCTGCGATCTCGCGATCGCTCAACAACCCTGCGAAGGGTGTCATCGGGGGAACGCCCTTGCTGGGATCAAACTTTTGGCCTCCCGTTTCGAGAGGTCCCCACAAGCCCTTGAGCGCGATTTTGATAAGCCGGGTATCATCGCCATTGACCCATTCACTCTTTTCGAGAGGCGGATAGATAGACGGGACGCCTTTACCGTTTGGTTGGTGGCACGTCCCGCAATGCGCATCACGGGCGAAAACCTCCCGACCCAGGTCAAACAAGGTTCGATCGGCTGCGCTCAGCTTTGTCGTCGGCTCGGCCGGGGTATCGGACTTTGGGACAAATTTCAAGGTGCCGGATAGATAACCGGCGGCGGTGGGGTAGTTCGCGAGCTTGATCGTTCCCGCGGCAACGATTCGTTCGAGGTCGTCGCGCAGGGTCCACATCGAGGCCTCGAGCGCCGCGCCCATCCATTTCTCGATCGGCTTCTGCATCACCTCGACCAGGACCCGCGCGCCCTCCGAGTTGTCCAGCCACGAAGCCGCCACCATCGCCTCGAGACGCACCCGCGGATGTTCGTCCCGGGCCGCTCGCAGAAACAGCGAAGTGCTGTCCGGGATTTGGGCGTGGGCGTAGCGTAGCACTTCGACCGCGGCAGCTCGAACTTCCGGCTTGCTCGAGGTGAGGCAGGCTTCGAGCAATGCCGGATCCACTTCATGCTGTCCCCAAGTCACCCACAAGGCTTCGAGGCGATGATGCTCGAACTGCGCCTCGGATTGATCCAGCGCCGCAGCCCATTGCTTCACCGCGGGCAATACTTCGGAAGATTTGCGCCCGCGCAATTCACGCTGTGTCCAGTAACGCGCCCGATACTCCGGCAGTTTCAGGTTTTCGAGCAGGTCGGCCATCGGAGCGCCTGCCACCAGGGGAACTTTGACCAGCGGCCGCGCGGGATAGGTGATGCGATAGATACGACCGTGAGTGTGATCCCGATTTGGATCCCGCGCGGAATGTTGCATGTGTCCGATGAGCGCATTATGCCAATCGACCACGTACAATGCGCCATCGGGACCGAACTCAAGATCGACAGGGCGAAAATTAGGATCGGTCGACTCCAGGAGATTCTGTCGCAGCTCTCCCGTGAAACCAGCCCCGTCATCCCGCACGGAGTGCTGTTTGATCCCGAGAAATCCAATCGAGTTCCCGATGAGAAAATCACCCTGGACCTCATCGGGAAAGTGGCGGCTCGAGACAAACTCGGTGCCGGCCGTGGGCCGGACTTTGGACGTCGTGAATTCGCCTTCCTTTTCGACTTCCATGCCGTGTGGAACTTTGACGGAAACCGGGAGTCCCCAATAGTTCGAGCCATTCGAGGCATCGCTAATGAAACACTGTCCCCAGCGATCGAATGCGACGCCCCATGGATTGTTGTAATCACTCTGGCTGTAGCGTTGCAGTCGCCAACTCTTTGGATCAAAACGCCAGACGCCCCCATCCGTCATCCGCTGCGGACCATAAGGTGTTTCGACCTGCGAATGCAGGAAGCGTCCTTCGCACATATAGAATGCCCCGGAGGCATCAGCGCAAAATGCCGAGATGGCGTGATGGGTGTCGTGCGAATCGAAGCCACCCATGAGAATTTCCTTCGTGTCCGCTTTACCGTCTCCGTCCGTGTCTTTGAGCAGGACGAGATTCGGCTCCTGGGCCAGATAGACGCCCTCGGACGCCAGTTCAAATCCGATGGGAATCTCGAGCCCGTCGGCGAAGGTTGTGCACTGATCCGCTTTGCCGTCACCATTGGTGTCTGAAAGAATCAGGAGCTTGTCGTTCGGTTTGGCGTCGCCGGGACGATAGTGTGGGTAGTTCGGAGTGACAGCGACCCAAAGCCGGCCTTGATTGTCCCAGGACATTTGCATGGGCTTTTCGAGTTCCGGAAAGTCCTGCTCGGACGCAAAACACTCGATTTTGTAACCAGGCGGCAAAGTGAAGGTTTTCAGTGCCTCCTCGGGCGAAAGATAGGTGATTGGTTTGTTAAAATTGGTCTTAATTTCGGAAAGAGGCCGTGTTTGCTCATCGACGACGGGCGGAAGGTTGGTTTTCCCGCTGGCGACATCCCAGACTCGCTGATCGCGCAGCGCGGTCATTTCCCGCAGCTTCTCGATTTCCTCCGGGTAGTTCTTATTTCCATACGGTTCCCAGCGCTGCCCGTACATGTGCACGCCGTTTAGCGCGCGAAAGTCATTGAACCAGAACCACGTTTTTTCGGAGACCGCGTCTCTGAGCGCCTGCTCGGGAGCGGTTGAGCGGGTTGCTTGTGGGCCATAGAGCGCTTCGAGGAGCACAGGCGCCAGCCGGGCATAGCCTTCCTCCGAGAGATGGCAGCCGTTGATGGTTAGTTTTGACCCGGGCCTGGCAAACCATTCACTGGTGGGCGTGAAAACATCGATGACGCCCACGCCCTGCGCCTGAGCCACCTCCTGGACGGCATGAGCATAGGCCGCCAGGCGCGCATTCTCGATGCTGCCATTGGGAAGGTCGTAATCTGCAGTGCGGTTTTCAAAGGCGATCGGTGTGACGAGAACAATGCGGGGCGCTGACTTTCCATTGAACGCGCGCGATTTCAGGTGTTCGACATAAGCCGTGAGTTCGGCCTTGAAGTTGGCCAGCTTTTCGAGGCCATCGAACGATTCATTGAATCCGAAAAAGGCGATGATGGTATCCGCTTTGACGAGATGCAGCCATTCATCCGGGCGAGGGAAGTGTCCCTTTCCAAAATGCGTCGCCAATTCCGGGTGGAATTTCTCCGCACCATCAAAAGCCCAGGGATTGGGCTGACCGGCCTGCGGGCGAAATCCAGGCGTATCGCCTGGGTAACACAGGTTGCGAAGCCGAAGCTTTGCCTTCGGAAAGCGCTGATGCAGCCCAGTTTCGAAGTGCCCGAAATACTGCATCCGTTCGCCCAGCATGTTTCCCACGAGTGCGATCGTCTCGCCCGATTGGGGTTCCATCGGCAACTTTACGGTCGCCGGAGGCTCCGGGGCTGGGGGGGGTGACGGGAGTTTTGGTCGTTCCTCGGCACAGAGTGTCAAGGGAAGAAGACAGGAGAGAACCGTGAGGAAAGGGCGAACGATCAGCATGAGAGTGGGTGCGGGGAGGTGAGGCCGAAGAAAGCAACCCGTAACGGATGGCTCAAGTTCAAAGGCGATGAACGGCGGACTGACGATTTAGCCCGTGGTCTTGGAATCAGGCTGTGACTGAGGGCTGCCATCGGTGTTTGAGCGGCGCGCATCTTACGCCGCTGTAAGAATTCGGCCCCTGCTACCGTTATACGGATGGCCTTTTAATTTCATCGTGATTAATTGTCCGCCTGTCGCTCAGTCTATCGATCTCATGCGCGTTCTCCTCGCCGAAGATGAAAAGAAAGTTGCCCAACACATCAGGGCCGCCTTGCGCGAAGGAGGATTTACCGTGGACCTGTTTCACCGCGGGGATGAAGCCCTTGAAGCGGCGTTGGCGACACCCTACGACGCCCTGGTTCTTGATGTCATGATGCCCGGACGCGATGGACTGAGCGTGCTGCGAACTCTGCGCGAGAAAAGCGTGTCCACGCCTGTGCTCCTGGTGACCGCGCGCGGTGAGGTCTCCGAACGCGTCGAAGGTTTGATGCTCGGAGCGGACGATTATCTTTCCAAACCATTTGCCATGAGTGAACTCGTGGCCCGGGTGGTGGCATTATCGCGACGTGCTGCCAGCCAGGGAATGACTTTGCTGCGAGTTGAAGACCTGACGATGAATCTTGTCTCCCGCGAAGTCAGCCGGGCCGGGGAGCGAATCGACCTTCCCATGCGCGAGTTTGCACTGCTTGAATATCTTATGAGAACTCCCGGTCGTGTGGTTTCCCGCACACAGCTGATCGAAAATGTCTGGGAATGGCACTTCGATACCGGTACGAACGTGGTCGAAGTTTACATCCAGCGATTGCGGAAAAAAGTGGACGAATGTCACGAAGTGAAATTGATCCAAACAGTCCGGGGAGTTGGGTATGTCTTGCGTCCCTCCGTATGAAGCGCGCGCCTTTCCGCCATACGATTGCGCTGTGGTCGATGCTCGTGGTGGCCACCTCGCTGCTCCTTTGCGGCGCCGTTGGGATCGTAGTGGTCCGCCATCGAGCGACTGCCAGACTCGATGCCGATCTCCGGGCCGAGAGCGATCACTTTTTTACGGAACTGAGTCGCCACGGGGGCCTGCAATTCGACTGGAATCGAATCACGACCGAAATCGCAGAATGGATGCCGGTCATGGAACCGATGCGCTATATGGAGATCCGCACGGGCGATCAGGTTCGCTATCGCACCTCCAACATTACTGACCCCGGCTTCGCGCGGGTCGGACCGGGCTTGACGGGAATCCGGTTCGGGGCTGAATCCCTGCGCCTGCTGGTCGCCGAGGACGGAGGAGTGACTTTCCTGGTTGCCGCCCCGACGATGGAAGTTCAGCGTCTCAGCAACGCGCTGTTGCTTGCTTTCCTGGCTGGGTTTCCACTGGCGCTGATATTTGCCTGGTGGGGAGGAAAGTGGATTGCGGCCCGGGCGGTGGCCCCGGTCGTGGACATGACGGCGGCCACGGAACTGGTGACGGCGGAACGACTGGATCACCGGGTGCCCGTCCCGCCGGTGCAGGATGAGATTGCGCGTCTCGCCAGAACGCTCAACGCCACATTCGACCGGCTGGAATGCAGTTATCGGCAGGCATTGCGGTTCAGCGCGGATGCCTCACACGAATTAAAAACGCCACTCACCATTATGCGCGCCAGCATCGAAGCCGTGCTTGATTCCCCTGAGCTGGAAGAGAACACGCGCATGGCGGTCAGCGGACTGCTCGAGCAGGTTCACCATCTTACCTCGATTACCGCGAGTTTGCTCCTGCTCGCGCGGGCGGATGCCGGCCGCCTTATACTTGATCTCAAGAAGAAGGATTTGTCTGAACTCACGGAGGGTTGCGTCGAAGATGCCCGCATCGTGGCCGAAAGCCGGGCGGTGTCAGTCGAGTGCGAGGTTCCTCCTTCCGCGCCGGCCCTGGTGGACCCGACGCGGTTCTCGCAAATTCTCAGCAACTTGCTGGATAATGCCGTGAAATACAATCATCCCGGCGGGGAAGTAAAAGTTCGTCTCAACCCGAACGGCAAAAACTGGGAGCTTTCCGTCGCCAATACCGGCGAGGAAATTCCGCCGGAAAATCGCGCACGGCTTTTCGAGCGTTTTTTCCGCTCGGAACATACCTCCGACGAACCGGGCTGCGGGCTCGGACTCAGCCTGGCCCGCGAATTGGCCCGGGCTCACGGCGGTGAGATTCGCTGCGAAAGCGCCGATCCATCCTGGACGCAATTCGTTGTCTGTTTGCCGAGAAGCACTGGCGCAGCCGTGGTCGAATTGGTGTAAGAGGCCTGCTCTTCGGTGGCGTCGCCCGGTGGGGCTCCCCGGCAAATAACGCGGTCGTAAGGAAAGCGAGGCGGCTGATGTTAGTGCTGCGCTGTCCGGTAGGGGGTTCCATGCCCGAAGCAACCCCCTCCTCACTGGAAATGTGCCCCCGTTCCCATTGGCTTCCATTCACCTTTCAGGCCGCCCTCTCCGTTGTGATTTTCGGTGAACTCGCCCGCGACGGGTTGGCTGTCGGCTTCATCCCGATATGGAGCCGCGATCGGCAATCCGCGTATCTCGTTCCGACCCCAGATAGCGATGAATCTGATGCCCGCGCCCGAATCCTACTAAATTCCGCCGCCAGCATGTCGTCCCCCGACTCTGACTCACTCCATCGCCCCAATCCGAGCGATCAATGCTCACTCGAAGCGAGGGACTCAACAGTTCTGCAATTCTCCACGGATTGTTGGAGGAATGGCGACGATGGTCTGGGTAAACGTGTCGTCACGGACTTCCGCACCTTCAAGGGACGGTGTCTGAACGGCGAAAACCGAGGCCGTACTGAAGACGCGTTTGCGCTTTTCCAAACAGCCGACGATCTTGGGCACTCTCATTGCGATGCGGCGACCCCACCGCAGCTCTGTCCCCCGACAACCCAACCCCCATTTTAAAATAGTTATTGTGAGATACTTCCCCGCCTACTTCTTCGCTGCTGCCATCGGTCTGGCCAGTTCCGCCCCGGCGGATGTCGTCATTTCGGAGATTATGTATCATCCTTCATCTGAGAATGTGGCGGAGGAATTTATTGAACTGCACAATACCGGCCTGTCGGCGGCGGATCTCAGCGGCTGGCAATTCAGCAGCGGCGTCGCGTTTACGTTTCCCAATGGAACGAGCATCGCAGCAGGGGGCTACCTTGTCGTTGCCGCCGATCCGGCAACTTTTCATGCGAAGTATCCAGCCGTAGCTAACTATGTGGCCTCCACTGGATGGACGGGCCGGCTCTCGAATAGCGCGAACAAGGTGACGCTTGCCGATGCGCTCGGGGGAACCAGGATGAGGTGCAGTATGCCGATGACGGCGATTGGGCGGAACGCCGCCGGGACGACTGCCGGACTACGGCCATCGCGGGTGGACCTGGTAAAGTGCCGCGGATGGCGGCGGCAAATCGCTCGAATTGATCAATGCGAATTTCGACAACAACAAGGCCAGAACTGGGCCGCGAGCACCGCGGCGGAGGGCACGCCGGGCGTGGCAAATTCCGTGGCCGCCACAGACATCGCGCCGGTGATCGACCTGGCGCAGCACTTTCCACTCGTGCCCACCTCCGGCGACATGGTCACGGTTTCCTGCCGCGTGCGGGATGATTACGGACTCGCCCCGACCGTGCTGGTCCACTTTCGCAACGATGGTGCCGGTTGCTTCAATGCGACGACGATGTACGATGACGGCGCGCACGATGACGCGCTGGCAGGCGATGGCATCTTCGCCGCGCAGCTCCCCGCGCAGGCGGACGGGACGATCGTGGAGTTCTATTTCTCGGTGAGCGACGGCGGTCTCGCGCGGACGTGGCCGGCGCCGGCGCGCGATTACACGGGCACGCTCGGGCAGACGCAGAATTGCCTCTATCAGGTCGATGACACGGTCTATGCGGGCGCGATGCCGCTTTACAAAATGGTGATGCGCGCCGCGGACAAGGCGGAGCTGACGCAGATCAACCGGAACACGCCGGCGGCGCCATTTCCGACCAGCGACCAGACTTACAGCCACGCGAAGATGAATGCGACGTGGATCACCGTGGATGGCACCGGCAGCGACCTGCGTTATCTCACCGGCGTGCGCAATCGCGGCCACGGCAGCCGCTCGCACCTGCCGCAGAGCTACAACGTCTCGTTCCGAAATGACGACACTTGGAAAGGCCTGACCTCGCTGAATCTCAACACGCAGAACACGCATTCGCAGTTATTCGGCAGCGCGCTGGTCCGCGACGCCGGGCTCACCGGCCCGGACTCGCGGCAGGCGCAGGTGCGGGTGAATAGTGTCGATCCGACCGGCGGCGGCTCACCCTCCTTCGGCTTCTATGTCGCCAATGAGGTGCAGAATAGCGAGTTTGCCGATCACCATTACCCGCTCGACAGCTCAGGTAATATCTATCGGCGGCAGACAGACTCGACTGCGCAGACGCGCGAGCAGGCGGACTTTCTCCTATCTCGGCACCGGGATCCCGGCCTCTTATGAGCCGGATTGTTTAAGAAAACAAACGACAGCGAGAATGACTGGAGCGACCTCATCGGCCTCTGCGTCGACGCTCTCGAAAGGGCACCCCGACGCGACGACTTCAACGACCACCTATACGCAGGGTACGAAGCCGGCGTGCTCGAAGCGCGGGCCGACGTGCGGCAGTGGATGCGTTTCTTCGCCGTCCAAGCGCATCGTCGATAACAGTGAGACGAACATTTACACCGGACGACGGCGACGATTATTTACGTCTATTTCGGCGAAAACGATCCGCGCGCGGACCTCATCGCGTACGATCTCGACTACGATCTGCGGCCAGGGCGACGCCGTTCCCGGCCCGACGCAACGCACGGGCTTTTTCGCATGGTGAACACGGAGCGACAACTCGGCTCCAACGGCCCGAGCGATGATGCAATTCCTTCATAAGTCATCCCGCTTCGCCCCGATCTACTAGATGAGCTGAACCGGCTGATCGACGGCGCGTTCAGTCCCGACGAAGTTAACGCTTTGGTCGATGAGATCCGTCACTGGGCGTCGTGCTCGCTGCGCAGGTCAACAGCGCGATGAAGAACCTTCCAAACCCGCGCACGCCTATATCGCGAGCGTATGCCACTTATCTCGCTCGCCATCGTCGACGACGACGGGTGGCACGCCGCGGTCATGAACGGTTACCCACACACGACTTCCACGACGATCGCTGGCGGCAAGGCCGACTGCACGCCACGGCGGTCGTGAAAGTGAATGGTGTCGCGGCCACCTACACGCCGTGGAAAGTGACAGACGTCGCCAGCGTCACCACCAGCATCGGCGATTGGCCGGCCTCAAACGTTGCGCTCAAGCCCGGCATCAACGCCGTCCTCGTCCAGGCCTTCGACGCGGAACGAGTGCGGAGATCGGAACGCACCACGTAGACATGTGGTACGACGATGGCAGCGTGGTCAACGAATCCGGGCACCACCGTCGACGGAACACGACTTGGACTGCCGCAGGCCGGGCCTTACCAGATCACGGCGAATCCTTCACCGTGCCAAGCGGCGTCACGCTGACCATCCAGCCGGGAACCACCGTCTATCTCGCGTCCGGGAGCGAATTTCATCGTCGCCAACGGCGGACGAATCCTCGCCGAAGGCACGGAGACGGCGCCGATCCGGTTCACCCGCACGCCGGCGCGGCTACGAGTGGGGCAATGTCCGATCAATGGCGGTGCAGGATCGCCCGAGACGCGCATCGCCTACGCCCATATTGAATTCAACAATGGCTCGCCCTGCATCCTCTGCACGAACGCGACCGTCTATCTCGACCATCTCACTTTCGGCAACACCGCCGATTTCCTACCTCCACCTCGACGGCAGCTCCTTCATCGTCAGCCATTGCATTTTCCCCGACCTCCACGGCTCGCCTTTGAACTCGTGCACGGCACCGGCGGCGTGAAAGCGGGCGGGCACGGCATCATCCGCGATTGCTTCTTCGGCAACACCAGCGGCTACAACGACATCGTGGACTTCACCGGCGGCAATCGCCCGGGCACCGATCATTCAGTTTTACAATAACGTCTTCACCGGCGCGACAGACGACATCCTCGACCTCGACGGCACGGACGCCTGGGTCGAAGGCAACATTTTCCTGCACTGCCACAAGAACGGCTCGCCCGATACCTCGAGCCGCCATTTCAGGCGGCGACGACAGCGGCAGCACCTCCGAAATCACGATCGTGGGGAACATCATCTTCGATTGCGATCAGGCGATCACCGCCAAGCCGGGCAACTTTTACACGATTCTCAACAACACCATCGTCCACACCAACAAGACCGGCGGAACGGAGACTCGATCGGGCGTCGTCAATGTAGCGGATGACGGCATCGCGCAAGGCGTGGGCGACTATCTGGAAGGAAATATCATCGTCGATGCCGAGGCGCTCACGCGCTCCTACACACCCGCGCCGACGAGCATTGTGACCTTCAACAACAACATTCTGCCGTTTCCTTGGACCGGGCCAGGCAGTGGCAACTCCGTCGTCGATCCGCGCTTGAAGTACATTCCGGATGTGTCGGAAACGATTTTCACCACCTTCGAGTCAGCGCAGGTGATGCGCGACTGGTTCAGCCTGCTTCCGGGTTCACCGGCGATCGGCACGGGACCGAACGGCTCGGACCAGGGCGGCGTGCGACACTTTGGCGTCAGCGTCTCGGCGGCGCGCCGGTGGGTACAACAAACGCGACCACAGCCAGCATCACCGTCGGCACGCGCATGACCGGCAACAGCATCCCGATTGGAGCGGGAACGTGGCCGAATGGTTCCGGGTGGACCCATTACATGTGGCGGCTCAATGGCGGTGCCTGGAGCGCGGAGACCGCGAACACCGCCCCCATCATCGCTTTCCGGGCTGAGCAATGGCGTGCAGACGCTCGAAGTCATCGGAAAGAACGACGCGGGTCTCTACCAGGACGATGCGGCGCTCGATAGCGATGCGCGCATCTCAAGCGTCTCGTGGACGGTCGATACCGGTTACGTGCCGCCGGGGCCGGCGCCGCTCGTGCAGATCAGCGAAGTGCTGGCGAAGAATACGGAGACGCTCAGCTTCGGCAGCACCTTTCCAGACGTTATCGAGCTTCACAACGCTGGCACGGCAACCGCGGATCTCTCGGGCTGGGGCCTGACCGACACGTCGTCTGAGCCATTCCGCTACACCATCGCCAATGGCACGACGCTCGCTGCCGGCGCCCGTCTCTTAATCTATGCCAGCAATGCGGCGGCGGTGCCGGAGCCGAAGACAGGTTTCGGTCTCGGCGATACCGGTGAGACGGTCACGCTCACCCGCTCGGCCGCGGCAGGTGGGGGCATCGCGGATAGCGTTGCCTTCGGTGCGCAGATTCCGGATGTGTCCATCGGGCGCCGCGAGACCGATGGCGCCTGGGACATGTGCCGACCGACCCTTGGCGCCGCGAATATCGTCGCTGCACAGGCCACGCTGTCGAAAGTGAAAATCAACGAATGGCTCGCCAACACGGTTGCGCTTTTTCCGAATGATTTCATTGAGCTAATGAACACCGCAACGCTGCCGGTAAACGTCGGCAAATGCTACATCAGCGACAATCCTGTCGAGTGGCCGGAGCATCATCAGCTCCGGCAGCTAACCTTCATTGCGCCGGGCGGCTATCTCTATCTCAAGGCGGATGACGACGAGGAACAGGGGCCGGATCATCTCAATTTCAAGCTTGCCTCCGAGCAGGGTGAGATCGGCTTGTTCGACCCCGCCCTCAATCTTGTGGATGGCGTCGTTTACGGTCCGCAGACGAGCGACATCTCCGAAGGCCGCACACCGAATGGTGCGGATACCATCGCCTTTTTCAACCAGCCCACGCCCGGCGGCCCGAACCCCGGCGTGAGCGGCGGAACCGTGACGACGGTGAATCTCATCCCGGTCAACCAATCGTGGCGCTACCGCAGTCGACGGAATCGACCACAGTACTGATTTCATCCCGCCGGGGTTTAATGACTCGAGTTGGACGAACGCGCCGCAGCTTCTCTACATCGAGGATAACGCGCTCAACAATGGCGAAGGCTTCACGAAACAAACGGCGCTCCCCGCGGACACCGGCAATTCAAACCGCCCCTTCAACGCGACGTACTTCCGGACCCATTTCAACTACTCCGGCCCGCTCAGCAGCGTAACGCTGAAGGCGACCGTAATGATCGATGATGGCGCAGTCTTCTATCTCAACGGCCAGGAAATCATCCCGACCAATTTGCCGGCGAGGCTGCGCATGCCGGCGGGGCCCGTGACCTTCTCGACCATCGCCACGGGGAATGTGACCAACGCTTCGGTTGAGACACTGACTTTTAACGGCGCAAATCTTAAGAGTGGCGACAATGTACTCTGTGTGGCTGTCCATCAGGAACACGGAGCCGGGGCGCAAACGAGTAGTGACGTGACGTTTGGGTTGAAACTCGACGCCGAATCGACTTCCGGCGGGGGCGAAAGCGTACTCGTGCTGAACGAAGTGCTGCCGATCAATGGCAGCGGCCCCGGCTGGGTTGAACTCTTCAACCCGAGCGGCACGGCGATCGATGTCAGCGACATGAGCCTGAGTGATGAGACGGTCACGCCTCGCAAGTTCGTTTTTGCCAACGGCGCAAGCGTTCCGGCAGGCGGCTACCTCGTCATCGACTGCGATCCGCTGGTCGTCCCCACAGCGACCAACACCGGTTTCGCCCTGCCGGCCCTTGGCGGCGGTGTCTATCTCTTCAACAAGCTCTCCGTCGGTGGTGGCCTGCACGACAGCGTGAGCTACGGACTCCAAATCCCTGACTTTGCCATCGGTCGCACGCCCAACGGCAGCGGTCCCTTCGCGCTCACGGTTCCGACTCGTGGCGCTCTGAATAGTGCGGCTGCGCTGGGCGGCATTGCGGGGGTGAAGCTCAACGAATGGCTCGCCAATCCAGTCCTTCCGCCTGGTTTCTTCGAGCTCTACAATAGCGGGGCGCAGCCTGTCGCGCTGGGTGGGAACTACCTCACCGACCAACTGACGAACAAAAACAAATACCTCATCCCGCCGCTCAGCTTCATCGGTGGAAGCGGCAACGCGCGGTGGCGGCACTTTATCGCCGATAACGACAATGGCGCGACGCCGGGCCACGTGAATTTCTCGCTCAACCCGGCGGGCGAAAGCCTCGGAGTTTTCTCGGGCGCCGGCGTGCAACTCGATGCCGTGTCCTTTGGGGCACAAAACTCCGGAATCGCTCAAGGTCGCTTCCCGGATGGAGCCAGTGCCATTGTCTCGCTCACTCCCACACCCGGGACGGCCAACGTCCAGGCGCTCGCTGACACCGACATGGATGGGATCCCCGATGAGTGGGAGATGGCCAACGGACTCAATCCTAATGACCCGAATGACGCTGCGCTCGATGCCGATGGCGATGGTCAGACCAACGGCGCCGAGTATGCGGCTGGAACGAATCCTCAGGTGCCCGGAAGTGTTCTCAGCGCCCGCGTTCTTCCTGGCTCCACAGCGGGCCAGGTGGTGGTCGAGTTCACGGCGACGGCGGGCAAAACCTACACGGTTCATTACAAGAACAAGCTCAGCGATCCGACGTGGACGAAGCTGACGGATGTGCCGGCACAACCCTCGGAAACCGTCATCGAAGCGTTGGATGCGTCGCCACCGGGACAACGCTTTTACCAGGTCGTGACGCCAGCCGAACTGTAACCCGGCCGGCCCCGGATTTCGGAAGCAAGAGTGACGCTCGCCCAAGCGGCGAGGATCGATTAGAGGGACGTGATGCCATCGCGTTCCTGCCTGTTCGCTCTTCTTGTCCTGCTGGCAGGATCAGAGTTCGCCCGTGCTGAAACGGTCACGAAAGCCGATGCGCTGGCATTTCTGCGCGGAGGTATTCGTTTTGAGGGCGTTCTTTTTGATGGTGCGGCGTTCCCGAAAGCCAGCTTCTTCCCGCCCGGAAGCGCCATCGGTTTTCTCGGACCCTACGAGATTTCGACCCACTTTTTTGATCGACTCCATCGCGAAGTGGAGACTGCGGAAGAACCGGGTCCGTATGGCGCGGTCGTTGAACTGCGACCGAAATCGGGACTCCCCGTACGGCGTTTGATCACTCTATTCCGCACGGCAAAAGCCATGAAAATGGGACGTACGTTTGCGGCCATGGACGCGAAGGAACAGGCGGATTGGACGGGTCTGCCCGTGGAGACATTGGAGCGTTCGGCGGCGCCGGTCGCCAAAATCTGTGGCAATCGCTCCGTGTTTGCTCTCAGCCGTGATGCGGCGGTGGCACGCTTGTTTGCGGGTCTGGCGTTGCTGCCAGCGGGAGCGGATGAATCGTCGCGAACGAACGCTGATCCGCTCGCTGACGAGCGGCAATGGTGGGTGGACCAGAAACGTCGGTTGCTCGACCTTGGACCTGTTTATGCCCCACCAGTGATTGTTCCGCGGCACTATCACGGCCGACCTCAGATGACGGTCCAACGCGGCTCAGCCGAGGCGGCAGGCATGAAGCCGGACGCTGCGGAAAAGATCGATCGCGTGCTGCAGGAATGGGCGGCCGAAAGCAAAGAGCCTTTTTCGGTCTGCATCGTGCATCGCGGCGTCATCGTGCTGCATCAAGCCTACGGCGAGAAGGAGGGACGCCCGATGAAAGTCAGCAACCCGTGCTGGATGTCGAGCATCACGAAAACGCTCTCGGCCACGCTGATGATGATGCTGGTCGAGAATGGACAGGTTTCGCTCGATGATCCCGTCTCGAAGTTCCTGCCGCAACTCCGCGACCGGCGCGATGGTCCGCCTTTGACGCTGCGCCATCTCTACACGCATACCAGTGGTTTGGGTGATTGGCCGCTCTGGGATGGCGAAGCACCCGACTATGAAGATCAGGTGGCGGACATTCTCCCGCTGCTCGAGGTCGGGAAGAAATGGGATTACAACGCTCAGGGTTACATGCTGGGGGGCAAAGTCATTGAAGCAGTCAGCGGGGAGGCCCTGCCGCGATTTTACCGGCGCCATCTGCTCGAGCCGCTGGGCTGCGAGCACACCGACGTCGTCGGCGCGCACAATGACGCGCAGAGCATCCCCCTCGATATGGCGCGCATCGCGCAGATGCTCCTGAACGGTGGCGTCTATGGAGATCTCGAGTTTTTTTCCTCCAAAACTTTCGAGCAAATGTTGCCGCAGCGACTGACCGCAGTCCTCGGCCCGGACACCACGCGGGAAGGCGGCATTGGCCTCGACCGGTCAACGGGGTCCGATGAAATCGGGCATCCCGCCGCCTCGGGTGCCCTCTTCATCATCGATCGAAAAGAACAGCTGATCGTCGTGATGTGCCGGGACAAAAAAGGTCCGTTCTATTCAAAGTATCGCGATCGATTTCTCGACACCGTCCGGGAAGGCATTGATCGGGGCAAACCGTAGCCGTCGCGGGATTTCACGATCCAGAAGTCCCGTCGCGCATGCGGTTGATCTCTCGGAAAAGCCACACGCGCGCGTACGACCAATAGCGTTTCGCCGTGGGAGCGCTGATGCCGAGCACTTCCGCCGCTTCTTCGAGCGTGAATCCGGCGAAGTAACGCAGCTTCACCAGCTCCGCCTTTTCCGGATCGAGCAGCGCGAACCGGTCCAGGATGTCGTTGACGCGGAATTAATCAGAGCCTGCCCTGCCGGCCTAGCCTAACCCGGCGCGGTTCAGTTTTGTCCGGGTAGCGCACGCGCCTCGCATGCTTTTTCGGCGCCCTCGCCGAAAATGCCGCCCGCCCGAACTTCACCCAACGGTGATCACTGATTCCGGTGCCGACAGTCGTTTTGGCGGGGCGCCAAACCGGACATGCGGGGGCGCGGGCGCTGCCCATTCCCTCCCGTGCAAAGCGCCAACTTCACACAAACTGCTAACTGCCAACTGCCCCCTTGGACGCGGCAGCAAGGCTCTGGGCCAAACCCGCGGTGACGAATTCGATCTCTTCGCGCGAGATGTCGAAGGGAGGGCTGAAGCTGAGGACATTGCTAGCCGGGCCGTCGGCCAGCAAAATGATGCCATCGGCCAGAGAGCGTTTGACCACGTTGATCGCGCCTTCGGTGTCGGGATTTCCATTCGAAGTGAGGAGTTCGACTCCTAGCATCAGGCCCAGGCCGCGCACGCAACTGACTCGGCTCGCTGGTAGCTGCGACAAGGCATTTTTCAGAAATGATCCCCGTGCGGCGACTTGGGTGGCGACTTCCGGTTTGGCGTGTTGATCAAGGGAGGCCAGTGCCATGGCGCAACCTAGTGGATGACCGAGGAACGTGCTGGTGTGGAGTGCTTCGCCGGTCGAGACCGGCCAGGCATCCATGATCTCGGATTTTCCGATGCAGGCGGAGAGGGGAAAACCGGAAGTGAGTCCTTTTCCCAAACAGATCAGATCGGGGATCACGCCGGAGTGGTCGCAGGCGAAGAGTGCGCCGGTGCGATTGAATCCCGTATAGATTTCATCGAGCACGAGAAGGATTTCGTGCCGGTCGCAAAGTTTTCGCAGCATCGGCAGGAAACCCGGCGGAGGAACGATGCATCCGCCGCGGCCTTGAATTGGCTCGACGAGCACGCATCCGATGCCCGATCGGGCGAGGGTGGCATTGATTTGATCGTGCAATGATTCGAGGCCGGTATCGGGGCCAGCGGGGTAGGGGACAAAAGTGGCGAGATCCTTGAGCAATGGACGAAACGGTTCGCGAAAAAAGGGCAGACCCGTGACCGTGACGGCACCAAACCCAAGCCCGTGGTACCCGCCCGTAAAGGCCAGCACGCCCGACTTTCCACGATGCAGAAAGGCGGTTTTGAGCGCCGCCTCGACGGCCTCGAAGCCCGAATTTCCCAAGATGACTTTGCCCGGGCCGGTTCCCCAGCGCTCGAAGGTGAGGGCGCTGAGCCGCTCGCAGAGTTCCGTTTTGCGCTCGGTGGGATGGACATCGCCCATCGCGTGCATCAAGTCCGCGGATTGCGCGACCAAGGCAGAACGCACGGCGGGATTCGTGTGCCCGAGTCCGGCGACGCCGAAAGCGGAAGTCAGGTCGAGGAAACGATTGCTGTCGGCATCCCAAACGTTTGTTCCTTCGGCGCGCTCCCAAAAAATCGGCCAGTCGTCGGCGAGGTAAGTGACATTGCGTGACTCGCAGCGCCGGAGACGCGCTGCGAGTTCGCGCGAGCGCGGCCCGGGAAGGGGAGTGCGAAGCTCGGGCAGCATGGGGAGCGATGTCCGCGCTTATCGCGGAACGCCGAGCAGGCGGGCATAGACGTCTTCGTAGGCCAACACGGATTTTTCCCAGGAGAAGTTCGCGGCCATCGCGCGGCCGACAAGACCCTTCCACGTTTCGGTGTCGCGAAAGAGTCCTTTCACACGAACGATGCAATCCCACAGGGCCTCCGGCGAGTAGTCGTAGAAAAGAAATCCGGTGCCCGAGTCGGCACTGGCATCGAAATCCTGGACGATTTCAAAGAGCCCGCCCGTGGCTCGGGCTAAAGGCAGCGTGCCGTATTTGAGTGCATACATGGCGGTCAGACCGCACGGCTCGAAGCGCGAAGGAGCGAGGAAGACGTCGGCGCCGGCCTGGGTGAGGTGCGCGAGCTTGTCGTCCATGCTTTTTTGGTAGGCGAAGCGCTCCGGGTGGCGCCGGGCGGCGATCATCAGTTCGCGTTCGAAAGCGGAATTGCCTTCGCCCAGGATGATGAGTCGTGCGTCGCCGGAAAGCATTCGATCAATGACCGGGAGCAGAACGTCGAGGCCCTTCTGCTCGTCCAATCGCGACACCATGGCAAAGACCGGGCCCTTGGCTGACGGGGCGAGCTTGAAGTGTTTGAGCAACTCGACTCGGCATGCCTTCTTGCCCGCGAGGTTCGTGGGTTTGTATTTCTTCGGCAGGAGCGAATCGGCGGCCGGATTCCATTCCAGATAATCCGCCCCATTGAGAATGCCGGTCAGCTTGTACGCGTGCTCACGCATGACCGCGTGCAGTCCGGCCCCACCTTCCGGGGTGACGATTTCCTGCGCATAATGATTGCTCACCGTGGTAATGGCATCGGCGAAAAGGATGCCGCCTTTGAGCAGGTTCAGATTCCCATAAAACTCGACTCCGCCGGCGCTGAAATACGAGCCGTGCAGGTTCGTCTCGGGAAAATCGCAGGCCCAGAAGCTGCCCTGATAAGCGAGATTGTGAATCGTGAGGACCGATTTGAAGGGCAGACGGCGATCCTTCATCAGCACCGCCGCCAGGGCCGTCTGCCAGTCGTGGAGATGGATGATGTCGAGCGGGGGCGAAATCCGCCGGGCCAGTTCGATGATGCATTTCGAGAAGAAAATGAACCGCCGCGCGTTGTCCGGGTAGGCGACTCCACTCTCACCGTAAATTCCCGGTCGGTCGAAAAGCTCATCGTTGCGAATGAGAAAGACCTGGGTGCCATCCGGTGTGCGCAGGGTGAGAATCTCCGCGGTCATGATGGCATCTTTCAAGGGCACGGTGAAACGCACTCCAGTTTCCTGCGGCTCGAGCCGTGGATCCTCACGGAAAGCCCGGTAGCAGGGCAGGGCGACGCTCACTTCGTGACCGCGTTGAGCGAGCGCACGGGGTAGGGCTTCGAGCACATCGCCGAGGCCGCCGGTGCGTGCGAAGGGAGTCAGTTCGCTACCCGCGAGAAGGATCTTCATGGGAGCGCATGGGAGCAGACGCTGCGAGGAGCGGCAACCGCGAAACCGTCTGGAGACGGCGGTTTCGAGGATTGAGGGGCGCGAAATATGGCGCTAGAAAACCGCTTGTGTGACCCGTGACCATTGTTCAGAGTCCCGGCCGCCTCGCTCTCCGGGGCCTTCTTATTCCGAATGAATCTCGGTAACTTACTCTCGGTCAACCGCATCATCCCCCAGATGCAAGCCAGCGAGCGATGGTCAGCCATCGTCGAACTCATTGAACTTCTGATTGCCCAGGAAAAGATCCGTCCTGAGGATCGGGACCTGGTGCTGGCCGCCTTGCGCCAGCGCGAGGAGACCATGAGCACCGGCATCGGGTTCGGCATTGCGATTCCCCACGCGTCCTCGGATCGCGTCCAGGAAGTCGTCGCGGCTTTCGGCCGCTCGGAAGGCGGGATTGAGTTCGACGCCCTCGACAATGCGCCGGTGAAATACATCGTCCTGTTCGTGGTGCCGAAAGATCAGTTTCAAACCCACCTCCGTACCCTGGCCGCGATCGCGAAATTCCTGAACGATCGAAGTGTCCGCGAGCAATTGGGCGCGGCGGGGACCGCTGAGGATATCTACCAGATTTTCCTCGGGAACTCTCCCAAGGAGCAGCCCGCATAACGCAGCCTTCGACGACTTCCTCTCCCTTGCACTCAGTGAGGAATGAATGAAGGAAGGAGAAGGAGAGGAAGAGGGAGAAGAAGATGATTGGAATGCGGCGCCGGTTAGCGATCGTCCGCGTTTTTGATTTCCATGGACACCATTGCCACGCTTCTCGAATCAAAACTAAACCCCGCCCTGGCCCATTTGGGCGAGGGGTTGCGCGGCCGTGTCCAGGCGGCGGCGGACGCCCGGTTCGGTGATTATCAAACCAATGTGGCCATGACCCTGGCCAAGGCGCAGAGAATGAACCCAAGGCAACTCGCGCAACAGATCATCGACCACATCGACGCCGCGGAATACTGCGAACCCCTCGAAATCGCGGGCGCGGGTTTCATCAATTTCCGGCTCCGGCCTGAGTGGCTGGCGATGCATTTCGCGCGGCTGGCGGTGGACAAAAGATTCGGTGTGCCGGTCCCGCCGGTGGCCCGGAAACTGGTGATCGATTTCAGCTCACCCAATGTGGCGAAACCGATGCATGTCGGTCACATCCGCTCGACCATACTCGGCGACGCCCTGGCTCGAATCGCGAGCTTCATCGGGCACGCAGTGGTGCGCGACAATCATATCGGCGATTGGGGCACGCAGTTTGGCATGTTGCTGCTGGGCTGGAAGACGGATCTCGATCGCGCGCGCCTCGAAAGTGATCCGACCGGGGAAATGGAGCGGCTTTACAAATCGGTGAATGCGCGCTGTCAGACGGAAGAGGGCGTTCGCGATGCGGCCAAAGCCGAACTGGTCAAATTGCAATCCGGGGATGAGGAAAATCTCGGGATCTGGCGCGAAATGCAGCGGCTTTCAGAAACGCAGTTCAATGCCATCTACGCGCGCCTCGGAGTGACGTTCGACGTGACGCTCGGTGAAAGCTTTTACAATCCGTGGCTGGCGGATGTGGTCGGGGAACTCGAGCGGCGTGGAATTGCACGGGAAAGCAACGGTGCCATGTGCGTCTTTTCTGATCAGTCGCTGCCAGAAAAGGAGGACCCGTTTCTCATTCAACGCGATGGCGAGTGGGTGCCGATTCCGGCGTTGATTCGCAAAGAGGATGGCGCAGCGAACTACACCACCACCGATCTCGCGACGCTGCAATATCGCCTGCGGGAATGGTCGCCGGACGAAATCATCTACGTCACTGACGGGCGCCAGCAGCACCATTTTCGCCAACTCTTCGCCATCTTTCGGCGCTGGCACCCGGAAGTCGCGGTGGATCTGGCGCATGTGTGGTTCGGGACCATTCTGGGAGAGAACGGGAAGCCATTCGCCACCCGGAGCGGCGATACGATCCGCCTCTCCGATCTGCTCGATGAAGCGGAGCAGCGGGCGCTGGCCATCGTTTCGGAGAAGAATGCTGAACTACCGGAAACTGAGCAGCGCGAAATCGCGCGCGTCGTTGCGATCGGCGCGCTCAAATACGCGGATCTGCTGCCCAACCGGCAGAGCGATTACGTCTTTTCCTGGGACAAAATGCTCAGCCTCCAAGGCAACACGGCGCCGTATCTCCAATACAGTTGCGTGCGCATCCAATCGATTTTCCGCAAGGCGGATGCGGAAGGCATTCGTGTGGATCCGGAACTGGCCCTCTCTTTTTCAGAACCGGCGGAACTCGTGCTGGTCAAAAAGCTGTGCCAGTTCGGTGAGGTACTGCCCACGGTACTGGATGATTACCGGCCGAATCTCCTCGCGAATTGTCTCTACGAGCTGGCGTCCACTTTTCATTCGTTCTTTGAAGCCTGCCCGGTTTTGAAATCGGAGGGTGCGATACGATCCAGCCGGCTCACACTGTGCGACGTCACCGGGCGTATGCTGGCACAGGGTCTCGAGTTGCTCGGCATTGACGTGCCGACGCGGATGTAGCCGACGCGGAACCATCGTGTATGGTCATCTCGACTGTGGACGAGCTCTCCAAAATCAAGATCGGCACCACGGCGTGGAGTTTTGACGATTGGCGCGGTCCATTTTATCCCGAGAGCCTGGCACAAACGGATTGGCTGCCGTTTTACGCGCAGCGCTTTTCTTCGGTCGAAGTCGATTCGACCTTTTATCATGCGCCGGCGCCGCACGTAACTGAACACTGGCTGGAAGCGACGCCGGACGACTTCGCGTTTTCGCTCAAATTGTCCCGGGACATCACCCATGAGCGCAAGTTGCGCGAGAGCGAGGAATTGCTGGGCGAATTCCTGATGGGGATCGAACCGCTGCGGCCGAAGCTCGCCTATGTCCTCATCCAGCTCCCGCCGTTCTTCACGCTGAAACACGATGAGCAGGCGCTGCGTGATTTTGTGCGCAGTCTGCCCGGGGATTTCCGTTTTGCCATCGAGTTTCGCGACGGTGGATGGCATCTCCCGCGCATCATTCATCTGCTCGAAGATCACGAAATATGCTGGGCCTGGACCGATGTGACGAATCTCGATCACGCGAAGGAAGCGGCCTTCGAGTTTCTGCCTCGCACCACCGATTTTATCGCGGTGCGTTTGCTGGGTGATCTCGAGTCCAAATACCAAGCGGATGGCAGCCGAAACTTTCACTATCGGGAATTGGTCTGGCCTCGTGATGCGAGCCTCGAGAATTGGGCGGAAAAAATTCGAGCGACGATGCCCGAGGTCGATCAAGGCTTTGTCTATACCGCCAATCACTTCGAGGGATTCGCGCCTGCGTCAGCGTGCCGCATGGCCAAATCCCTCCAGGTCGCGTTGCCAGAGCCGCCACCATCCAACGAACCTGGATCGTCTGACGAACAGCTCGATTTGTTCTGACTTGCCTTCATCGACCAGCGGCGGAACCCGAGCATTTTCGATGAATCTCTAGAGCGGTTTAAAGTAAACAGTAGCCACCCCGGCGCGGCATTTGGGTCTCCGGTAGGGTGGGCGTCTCGCCCGCCGAGCGACGTATCTTGCGTCGCGGTCGTCCCCTCTGGATCGGGAAGTTCGTTCGGGGGGGAGGCGGGCAGGATGCCCACCCTACCCGAGACTGACATCGCGCCACGGCGATGACATTCCCTTAACCGCTCTAGTTCCGCTTCCAATCGAGGGCGCCCTTCAGCACCGCATAGACGTAACCGACGGTGATGATTCCGACGAAGCCGAGCATGCTCCAAAAGATCATCGTTCCATGGAGCGCCAGGAACTCGCGATAGACCGAGGCCCATGCGTACATGAAGACGATCTCGATATCGAAAAGAATGAAGAGCATCGCCACCAGGTAGAATTTCACGCTGAAGCGCGCCTGAGCCGGACCCTGCGGCAGCATGCCGCATTCATACGCGGAATCTTTGGTCGGATTGCGCTGCCCGGATTTCCCCATTAAGACGCTGATCACCAGCGCCGAAGCCGCGAAAATCACCGCGACCAAAACCTGCAGCAGAACCGGAAGGTAATCGCTGATCATTGGAAAATGGATGACCCTGAAAGCGCGAACTTACGCAGGGACGGTGCGCGGAGCCGGAGCCGGAGGCGGCGTGGTCTCGAGCGTCGCCAGTTGCTTCGGGATGCCCTTGTATTTTTTGCCATCCTTTTTCACCATTCCGCGAGCTACGAGATTTTGCAGTTTTTCGTAGGAACGCAGCCGCAACATTTCTTCCCCACCGCTGGTGGCGTTGCGTGCCCGCAGTTTCTCATAAACCACCTCGAATAGATTTTTGAACTCATAGGTCGTCCGCGAGGAGAGCGCGGCTGCCAATTCTTCAGTCACCAAGTCGGGGAGACGACGGGAGAAGGCGGTTTTTCTCGGAATAGACATAGGGCGCGCAGAGTACCACGGATCAGGCACTTCTCACTAAGATTTTTTGCCAAAAACCGGGAAAAATTGGCGCAGTTTCGCGGGGGAAAGTGGTTAATCCCAGGATGTCAGTCGGATTTAGGGAGAATTCTTATGGATCGGTGTAAGCACCGACACATTTCCAGCCGCGCGCGCTCACTTCGAACACTTCGACGCTGACGGGCCACGCTGTGCCACGGTAAGCGCGAAAGACAACCGGCGCGAAAGCGCTAAACTCGCTGGCCAGCTTTGGAAACACAAAGGCGGTAAACCGGTTCGGGACCACCACCAGCACCGTGTCGCCCAGCGTATCCTTAAAAGTCTCTAAAAAACCCGGTGCCAGTACGGCAGAGGCAACGATGGGACGTTTTGATTCCAGCACCGCATAAACGATGACTTTGGATGAATTCCGTTCGTATTGCGGGGTGATGCTGGCCAGGTCGGCCGCGGAATTGGCCTGCGTCTGGCGGCGGAATTCATCCCAGGTCAGACCCAGGGCCTCGAAGGCCGATTTCGTGAGCACGGCATGATCGGTCTCTGAAATAGCCCCGGCCGCGAGAACCGTCTTCTGGGCTCCCTCGATGGGTGCCGTCACCGGAGCGTGCATGAATTTCGGTTCCAACCAGACCCTGAGATTGGCCTGGTCGGGTACAACGGCCTTGGCCTCGACGGCAAAACCGCCGGGAATTCCCGCGATCAACCCCAGGAAAAGCGCAAATGGAACGTCGCCACGATGCCTTCGACGCTTCAATCTCCGGGGCGCATGATTACCTTTCTCGAAGGAACTCTCGTCGAAGCGTTGCCGACCCATGTCGTCATGAATGTGCATGGCGTCGGTTATCACGTCTTCATTCCACTTTCGAGCTTCGACAAGCTCCCCGCGCCCGGCCACGCCATCAAAGTCTTGACTCATCTCCAAGTCCGGGAGGATGCACACGTCCTCTACGGCTTTATGAGCACCGCCGAGCGCGATTTGTTTCGACTGCTCGTCACGCACGTCAGCGGCATCGGCCCCAAGACCGCGCTCGACGTGTTGAGCGGGATCAGTGTGGGTAATTTCAAAGCGGCGGTGATCAATGGTGACGCCGGCCTTTTGGCCAAAACCAAGGGCATCGGGAAGAAGACCGCCGAACGGATCATCGTGGAACTCAAAGACAAGGTGGGCATCGCCGCCGCGTGGGAAGCCGCCAGTGCCGCGCACGCACCAACTCCGGAGGAAATCGAGCTGAATGACGCCGTCCTGGCGCTCATCTCGCTCGGATACAAACAGGTCGAAGCGCACAAAGCCGTGAAGCAGGCGCGGGAGAAAGCGGGTCCGAGCCATACGAGCGAAGATCTGGTCCGCCAGGCGCTAAAGATTCTGATCTGAGATTCACCACGAAGGTCACCAAGGGCGCGAAGAAAGACACTTGCAGCGGGTGAAAAGCGTTCCGATCATCTTCCGGCAAGGAACTGATCTGAGATGACGCTTATGGTACGGAATAACGATCAGGGAATTGCCTTCGTGATGTTCGCGCCCTTCGTGATTCCATTCCGACTCCCCGGATAACCCTACCAGCCGCATGCTCGATCCCGCCGACCGACTTTCCGCCATCCAGAATGCCGTTCCCGCGGAAGGGCTATTTGCCGACAAAGAGTGGCTCATCGCCGCGGAGCCCTTTCAGATTGATCGAAAACTCTTCGGTCAGCTCGAAAAGCTGGGTCACCGGCTGCTCATCTTCCAGCGCGCCTGCAACGAGCTCTACCACCTCAGTGCGACGGGCAAAGCGCCGGCCTGGATTGCCAGCCTGCTTGACCGCGGAAAACCGCCGGAACTGATCGAACGGGGCGCCGCAAAGAAACGCGTTCCGACCTTCCGCTGGTGATTCGGCCTGATCTCATTCTCACGGAGGAAGGTTTCGCCATTGCCGAAATTGACACCGTTCCCGGAGGAATCGGACTGACGGCATGGCTGAATCGAACCTACGCGCAATTCGGCACCCACGACATCATCGGCGGCGCCGAAGGGATGATCGACGGCTTCCAATGCATCGTTCCAGAAGGTCGCATCGTCGTTTCCAATGAGGCCGCCACCTATCGACCGGAAATGCGTTGGCTGGCGCGGGTCACGGACGGTGCACTTACCGTCCACGAAGCGGAAAATCCGCCGCCCGATGCCGACGCGTTTTACCGCTTCTTCGAACTCTTCGACCTCCCAATCTTCCCGCCGAATCGCTCCTGCGCGCCCGGCGCATTCACGCCACCCATCAAGGCATTCCTCGAGGAAAAACTATGGTTCGCGCTTTTCTGGCTGCGACCATTGCGGGAGCTGTGGCGGCGCGAACTGAGTGAACGCCACTTCCTGGCCCTGCAAAATCACATTCCTTACACTTGGGTGCTCGACCCCACGCCGCTCCCACAGCACGCCGTGCTGCCCGGGCTCGAGATCAACACCTGGGAGGAACTCGCCCAGTTCAGCCAGAAGCAGCGTGATCTCGTCATAAAGATCAGCGGGTTTTCCGAACTCGGCTGGGGGAGCCGGAGTGTAAGCATCGGCTCCGACCTCCCACAGCCGGAATGGAAAGCCGCGATCGATCGCGCTCTGGCCGACTTCGAGCATCATCCGTGGCTCCTGCAGCGCTTCCACAAAGGCCGCCTGGTCGAACAGCCCTACTTCGACCCGGCGAGCGGCGACGTCAAAACGTTGCGCGGCCGGATTCGATTGTGCCCCTACTATTTCGTGATCGATGGCAAAGCAGAATTGCGTGGCGCCCTGGCCACCGTCGTCCCCGCGGACAAGAAACTGCTCCACGGAATGAAAGACGCCGTCCTCGCGCCCACGGCCGTCGTCGATCGATGATCGTCGTGCGAACAATAGGATCGGCATCCCGCCGATGCTGATCGCCGCGGATACGACCATTACCGGTTTGCTGATTTTCGGGGGGCTTTGGTATTGCGGCGAAACTGACGCTCTCGGATACGCTCACTACGCAACAAAAGATGAGCGCCAAAGTGCTGGTCGCCGATGAGTGCGGAGACCTCACCATTATTGAACCGAGCGCCACCATGGCCGGATGAGGTGCCATGCTTCGGCGCGGCCACTCAAGGGAAAATCGATTCCGCCCGCACGGGGGCGTCTGCTTCAATCCACCTTCTTCAAGGCCTTGATGAACGCCTTCGGACCACCTTCCACGTAGCCCAGTTCACCCTTCTTTCTGCCGGTCGCACTGGTAATGACGATCGTCGGATAGCCGCTGATGTTGAATTTCTTCGCCAGTTCCTCGTTCTGCTTCTTCGTGGCTTCCGGCAGTTGGAAACTGCGCGGGAAATCCAGTTCCACGAGGATAAGATGCTTGTCCGCGTAATCCTTCCACTCTTGCTGGCTGAAGACTTCCGCTTCGAGCTTCTTGCACCAGACGCACCAGTCCGAACCGGTGAAATCGAGGAGTATCTTCTTATTTTCTGCCTTGGCCTGCGCCATGGCCTTTTCCATATCGTCCAGCCAGCCGTCTTTGGCGAAAGCCATCGAAGTGAGTGCCGCGGTCATGAGAAGGGAGAGGAACGTTTTCATGGTGCCGACGAAACTGGCACCATCCGGTCCGACATGGAAGCCGATTCTCCTGCCGCGCCGTTAATATAGGTCGAAAAATCGGGCCTGCGGTGATTCCGGAGCTACTTCAAAATGCGGACGGCCTTTAGCATGAAGCGCAGGTCCGTGTCGTAAAGGCCCCGGAAGATCGTGCCATATTGGCGAAGCTCGGAATAGCAGACCAGCGCGATCAAGGCCGCGGCCCACACCTTCCGCCGACGGCACGATGTCGTCAGAACAGCGGCATTTTCGACGGCGAAAAGCGCCAACGGAAAATCCCACATCACGGTCTGCCGGACATTCATACTGAAGGGAATGCTGGTCATGACGGCGCCGGTGATCAGCATGAAGCTGAGCAGGAAAACATTTCGTGGGCCGCCAGTTTGTCCGCGCTGTGCAAAGCCGACGGCAAGGAGGAAGACGAGCGGATTGATGAGCAGATACTCCAACAAATAGCGATACCACGGGCCGTCACCGGTGATGATGGAATAGGCAGCGTCTGCGCCCGTTCATGATAAATCGCGAAGGCATCGATCAGCGGGCGCACGCCGCCGGAGAGCAAGGCGAGTGTGATCAGGGCGGCGAGACCGGCGAGCGTGAGGGCCACGAATTGCCGCCAGCGCGTCTCGCCAAAACCGCAGCGCCGGGAAGCGAGGAGTGCGACTCCCAGAGATACGCCGACGAAGACCGCCGTTTCCTGCTCGGTGCAGCAAAGCGCGAAGAAACTGCTCGCCGTTGCCGTCAGCCAGCCCGCGTGGCGCGCCTGTTGCAGACTTTCCCACAAACACGCGACGGTGAGGACAGCGCACAGACCGGTGAGCGCGTCGATGAATGCGTACTGGGCGAGATGAATTTGCAGCGGCGCACAGGCCAGAAGGGCGAGCAAGGCCAGCGCTTTTCCCGGTGTGAGCCAGCGGCGCGCAAAGAGGAATCCAGTGAGAGCGAAGAGGCAGCTGGCCAGTGCGGAAACCAGGCGCAATGACCGGTAGTTGCTGAATCCCGTGATTTTCTCGAGCGTCCAGGCGGGTAGGAGATAGCCAATTCGCAGCGGCGGCAAATAGACAAACTCCGCCTTCTTCACCTCGACCAGGTAAGTCCGCACCACCTCCGGATAAGCGGCGAATCCGCCACTTTCCAGCTGGTCGAGATACTGGGTGTAGATCTGCTCGTCGAAGCCCGGCTCGATTTCCGCCGGATGCCAGACGACGATGCGCACGGAGCAGGCGAAGAGAAAAATCGCCGCCGCGCTCAGCCAATAAAGTGTCCGGTGAAGCATGGGAGACGAGACACCTGCCGCAAGCGCCGTCGACTTTCGAGTCAGAATTCTATTCGAAAAATGCTGGGGCGCGAAACGCCATGGAAGGCCAGCGCGGGGTGAAGGGTTCAGATCGCCCCCACGGCGGCACGCGACAGGAACGAACAGCGTCCTGGTCGACCGGCAACAATCGCCCGCCATCTCCATCGTTAGACGCAGAAAATGCCAGTGCATTTCTGTGCGTGCCGAGATGGTCAATTCGCTCCTTCAATTCCGCGACGATTCGTGTATGGAGATCGCGGTCAAGCGTCCCCGTAGTTCAATGGATAGAACAGCGGTTTCCTAAACCGCTGATGCGAGTTCGATTCTCGCCGGGGATATTTGCTCGAAATACTCTGAATGGCTGATAAACAAGGGAGTCGGACATGATTGGCGGCAAAATCCGGACCCGCACGGACGGGCAAGCAGAACGCCCAAAAGCGCGTCTATTCGCAAAAAATTCGCGATGCAGCCGCCAAAGGTGGCTCACGAGGAGGGCTTGTTGGATCGATCTGTCTTCTCACGCGCTCAAAAAGCGCGACTGTTTCAGGAGATCGCCGAAATCTTCGCGGCGCGGGTCCGCGAAATGCCAGGTCGATACCGCGCGTATGTCCCCTGACTCATTGGTGGCAACGGCTTTTTCTGGGCCGTGTTCATCGGCTTGCCAATGGTCCGGCGCTCGGGCATGCTGCCGGACAAGAACCCGGCATCGGCGCGCGTATTGCCTCTGGGATGTAGACCCTTGCCGTCATCCATTACGCCTCTGACCTCAGCCGGACATTGCTGCAAAAATGAAGCCCTATTTCTATCGCTTCACAAATGAAGCCTACTCCCTGTAGGCGACTCCCCGCACGCTTTCTGAAAATGTCGCTCACGAAACGCATCGCAGTATTTGCCGGGCTCTGGCTACTCGCAGGCGTTTTGTGCGCTGCCTTCTCTGACATCACCGTTGAGGCAGGAGAGAGCGAGTTCTTTGTCCGCCTTCAACTCGTGTATCTCGCGCCACTTATCGCCGCGTCGGGAGTCGCGTTCACGCTCGTTCACGGCCACTACGACACTTGGCAGCAGCGCGATCACTACGAGGCAGTTGTCGGCTGGCTCCTCATCGCCTTCTTTGTCGTTCACGCCGTCATCGCTGTCACGCGGCAGACTCGCCAGCAGTTCATCGCGCTTTCAGCCATCCAGATTCTATTTCTAGTCGCGAGCGTATCCTGCGTTCTATACTTTTTCCACTACGACGCCACTCATGGACACGGCTGAGTCTCCAATCCAACCGTCGCCGAACACTGCCCTCGTGGCATCTAACTGCTCCGGGCGTCACGGTAGCTGCTTCCGGCCACCGCCTTTGCACCCACCATGCAGCTACCGCGCCGCCCTCCGCAGTCGCTAGATGGGGTCGTTAGGCGCAGATCCGAACGTCATGCTACGATTGGCGCTTACCATTCCGTTTTTCCTGGCAGGCTGTGTGTCACAACCCACGGAGACGATCTCACCACACACTGTAAAGAATATCACCTTTTACGACGGCAGCACGCTCCGCGCGCCCACGACCTTCACACTGACCGAAGCAGATCGGCGATAACCCAGTCGTAATCGGCAGCATCCATGACACCGCAACCGGCTTTGAGATTGAGTATCGCAGCGGTGCCGTTGTGGGTGTGCCCTATGATCCCGCGGACATCAGAACCCGCAGGAAACAGGGCGACGCTATTCTCAATCATCGCAGAGGCACGCTGCGCGGACTACGCTACGAGTCTGGTTCTTGCGCGGGGCTCATCGGGACAGCAGACGATTTACTTCTCCATCCCCGATATTTCTACTGGCTTTTCCGTTCGGGTGTCGTCGCCGGATGACATTCGACGATTCAAGGAGATTGTTTATACGTTCGAGACCAAGCAACACAATACGCCTAAGCAGGCGCTAAGCGAACTGCTCCGGGCGTCACGGCACCTGCTTCCGCCGCCACCTTTCCGCCCACCATGCAGGTTCCGCGCCGCCCTCCCCGTCGCTATATTGGGGTCGTTAGGCGCTTCCTCGCTTTCACTGTGACCGATGACATGGGATTCGACATTACAGACCTTGCCGACCCGAAGCGCATCGTCTTCGTCAAGTTCTGGAACTGGCGGAGCACACGGGGTCAGTCCGCGCATATGTGCGAAGGCGGAGCACACGGGCGGACACACGGGGTCAGTCCGCGCATATGTGCGAAAGTGCCATTGACTGAACGGAGGGGCATCGGGAAGACTGCTCGACCATGGCCAGCCAAATTCCGCATGGAGTATCCTGGCGCGCCTCTCACGTGGTGTGCCAGGGAATCAGAGGGAGGTGATCCTGGTCACGGATCCCACGATTATTGCACAAATGCGCGGACTGACCCTTTTTCTTTGCTCCAAAAGCGCAGTCTATTCGGCAAGTATCTGACAAGCGATTACCCGAGCTTGCGCGAATAACGAATCGCGTTCTGCCGCCTCAGCGTCACGCGCGTGCCCTCCCAGGTCAGCGGAAGCAGCACCCGATTGCTTGTGATTACTGTCGTGATGTCACTCAACTGTCTGTCACGTCACCTTGGGCGATTTGCTCAGAACCGCCTGCCCGGTCAATGGACAGAAGGATGGCAAGCAGTCCGGTTCCGAATTCCTTGTTACCATCCAGTCCATACGTCCGCCGGGCCACGCGATCGAACTTTTCCACTCGATCTATTCTCTCGAAAGCTGTTTCTGGCGACATGCCGGCGACGTGCGGCATGATTCGGGCAGTCAGGTTCGCCATGCTCTCCACATGCCGCTGGCCGCGCTCCTTCATGGACAAGGCGGCTGATTGTAGCGGCGTGATTGCGTTTGTTTGCGGTTGAGGCGCCACGAGCGCCTTCGCTTCTCGAATCTGGCGCGTCCATCCCTCCCGTTTGGCGCGGGAAAGCACCGTCCCTGATGGAATTCCGGCGTTGCGGGCCAGTTCCCGCAAGCCGATGCCGGCAGCGTAAGCCGTTCGGAGTTCTGCCCAGGTCGAATCGGGGATGTTCCGGCGCACGGCGAATTATTAATTCACGTTAAGGACCTCGGCAACCCGATTCCTCACGTTTCCGCGAAATGCGACCCCTTCCATCCAAGCCCTGTCCATCGTCTTTTTGATTGACGCGCATGTGTTCTTTTGCACATAGTCCGTCCATGGCGATTTACGACCCGAACCCCGCATTTCGTCCTCCGTCTCGTCCTGTCCTCTGTCCTTCCCGAAGCCTGAGAGAATCTGAAATCAAAGCATTGCCCGCGCTCCGTCCATGATCTAATCATCCTCTGCCAATTTTCATTCTAACGTGGCCCTGAAAGCGAAAGGAACCCACGGCGCGTGTCTGGCCCTCGTCTCGGCGCGTCGTTCCTGATGCTTCAGCCAAGCCCAACTCATCCCACAAGCCCGATGCTCCGAGCTTCACCCTCCATGCCTCTTGCCCTCCCGCTCATCGCCCTGCCAAAAGGCTCGATGTCCACGCCCTCATTTCCGAGATGGGCGACAAATGTCGTAATTAAAGACGACATTTGTCGCCCAATATAATGTTAGGCGACTAATCAGGCGTACAAACCGAACCAAATATGATAAAACAGTACATCTTTACCATACTTGCCACCTTGTTTTTTACACAGGCTGGAATTGCCCAATCCACCGGCACCTTTACCGACTCACGCGATGGGCAAACGTATAAAACGATCAGCTTTAAAAATGCTTTGACTGGCACCACGGTTACCTGGATGGCCCAAAACCTGAACTACAAAGTGCAGGGGAGCTACGCTTATGATGACAAAGAGAGCAATCGAAAAGAGCTTGGCTTGCTTTACACCTGGGAAGCAGCGAAAAAAGCCTGCCCCAAAGGTTGGCATTTAGCAACGGATAGCGAATGGTCTATGCTGGTGACTAAATTCGGTGGAATGGACAAGGCCGGCGAAGCCCTGAAAAGCGCCAGTGGCTGGACGGAAGACGGCAACGGTACTAACAGCAGCGGGTTTAACGCGCTTCCGGCAGGTATTCGCAGAAATAATGGTTATGACGTCCTGGGTGTTATGGGTTTCTGGTGGACATCCACACCCACGGGTGAGGAGGGTAAAGCCTGGGGATGGAACTTCAGTTATGGTGGCCCCGGGGAAAAACCACTTAAAACAAAAGCGTTCCGTTTCGATGGCCCTGTTTCTCACGCAAAATCTGTTCGTTGCGTCCGGGATTGATTATTTGATTTATCTAACCCGGCCATCGCATCGCGGTTGCAATCGTTGCGTCCCGCGGGCCGGGTCGCTGAGCTTGGGTCTTAGGCCGCTCGACACGCCGTTTTTAAATGCCACGCGACGAAAAGCAGGTTCTTCGGGTATTCCTCATTGCTCTCTTTGCTTTGTGGTCACTTTACGTCGCCTTCTTTTATCGGCGCGTCGAGGCGATGCCCCCGCTGCAACACTTCGTTCTGCACGAGTCGGCTCGCTTCATCGTGTTTGCAGGCCTTCCGCTTTATTGGACTTTCCGCAGAGCCGACACCCCCCTAACCACTCTCGGCTTTCGGTTCTCGTGGAGGTCGTTGGCCCTCGGCATTGGCATTGGGCTAGGGTATGCAGCCGCTGGCGTTCTGGCGGGCGTTTTTTTGCAGGGTCAGGAGTTCCACCCGCGCTATGACGAGGTTTCTTTTTGGGCGAGAGGATTTGGTTTGGCGACTTTGGTGGAGGAGTTGAGTTTCAGGTCATTCCTTCTGGGGGTCTTGCATTTCCGCCGTCCCGCGCTCGCGGTCATCTTTAGCGCGGCTTGCTTTGCTCTCATTCACGTTCCTGGCTGGTGCTTTCTTCACCTTGTCCCATCAGGCGCGGCGTTGGCCACCCAGCTTGCATCCGTTTTCTTACTGGGTTGTGTCTTGGCGGTTGTCTCTCGTCATACACGGTCGTTCTATGCGGTTTTCGCCATTCATGCACTCAACAATGTCGCAGCAGCAACCCTACAACAAGCGGCCTCAACCAGGCGCTGCAGCGCCTATGAGGGTTGTCAATTGGAAGTAAGATATTCGAGTTAGTTTGGACGTTGGTTAGGGGTGGGTGGGGGCCGGGCCGCGCGGGGCCCGGGGTGGTGTGTTGGGGAGTCGGCGGTGGGTTTATTTTACCCCCCGAACCGGCGACCACGGCGGGGCGATCGAGTTCGTTTGACCCTCGCGTGCAGACAGGTCCGAGGTCTTGGCGGGATCGGAAGAGTGGCTTCCGACACAAGCTCCTATCCGGACTGCCCGGCGAGTGCCGGACTTAGCCCAAGGTGTCTTTTATGGCTTCCGCGGATCGACCAGGCCTCGACAAGGGTGTGACGCCCATCTAACAGAGCGAGCCGTGGGTGTTCCTAAGCTTTTAACTCCTTGGCCACGCTCAGCTGCAGCGCCGGGCAGCACCTCCCTGTCTCCACGTTCTGAGCCACGGCACACGGGGTCAGTCCGCGCATATGTGCAAAAGTGCCATTGACTGAACGTAGGGGCATCGGGAAGACTGCTCGACCATGGCCAGCCAAATTCCCATGGAGTATCCTGGCGCGCCTCTCACGTGGTGTGCCAGGGGATCAGCGGGAGGTGATCCCGGTCACGGATCCCACGATTATTGCACAAATGCGCGGACTGACCCTTTTTCTTTTATGAGTCGCTTACAACGAGCAATTTTGAGGAGACCGTCCGCAGTGAAGCGAAGAATTTTCTGGACGACTTTTGCCATGAGAATGTCTCCCAACCCTGAGGGAAATGGTCAGTTGACCTTGGCATCGGCTTCGCTTGCTTTGGTGTCGCCACGCGCATCCTTCAATGAAAGCCATTAAGACACTGCTTTTCATGGTGGTCGCGGTTCCTTTACTTGCAGACGCAGGAGCCCCCGACTGGACAGCACACAAGCTCGCAAAAGAGGCGTATAAAACCGTCAAGACGGCGGAGCGTTTTACCGTCGGCGGTGTCGGGTTCGCTGGCATACCGTCGCGGCAGGAGACGGCATTTCGGCAGCTCCTCGAGCTGCCCGAACCGGTCGTCCGTTGCCAGAAACTCCTCACCGAAGCCACGCCAGCAGGACAGCTTTACGGTCTTCTTGGGCTACGTCTCCTCGACCAGGAGGCCTTTCGGGCTGCTCTGCCCCGCTATAAGAACGCCAAGACTGACATCCCGACCATGAGGGGTTGCATCGTCATGGACATAACCGCCGCGGCGCTCGCCACGCAAATTGAGAAGGGCGAACTCAAATGAACGAAACCGCACCGCCAGACTTTTATGGAAATCGTCAGGTCAGAAAACGAAACTGATCTCAGATCGCTATAACGTCATCGGATTTTGCTCATCAGCTTTCTGGTTTGGAAAGGATCGTGTTTCATACGGATGCGCCAGACCAGTTCCTCGGGACTGATGATGCGAACAGCAGGTGATAGTCGTGCGGCGCACCAAACGGCGGGCGAATAGCCGCGGACCCCTCCTTCGGCAACCGCCTTCTCCTGGGGCATGTTCTCGCTGTTTTCGTCGGTTCCGGGCGCGTGTTTGAAATAGGACCACGCATGCGCAATCACCCAATCGAATCGCGGAAGTTGGTCTGGTGGCGTTTTCTCCACAGTCTGCCGGATCTCGCGGGCGATTTTGGCCGGCGTGCCGGCGCGCTCGCGGCCGTTCACATTCTCCCAGATCGAGTAGCGGGCGGCGATCACAGGCAGTTCGATTCCACTACGATCCTTGACCCAGAACGTCCGGCCCGCCCCGCCTTCGTATGGTGCGTATTGGAAAGCGAGAATCGCCAGGAGTCCGTCAGTCTGGCCGGCAAAGACTTCGCAGGCCTTCTGTGCGCCGCGAGAATTGAGGTCCGCAAAATTGAAGCCGATGATTCGCGTATTTGTTTTTTTCATCAGTTCCCACGTGCGCTGAGCCTGACGGGCGAGCAGGTCCCAGCGATTCGTGCGCTTGAGACCGAAGCGGTCTGGAAAATAATATCCGCCACCCCATTCGATGAAGCAGTCGTTGGGTGATTGCGTGGCCAGCGCATACTCGATGGCCTGCGGGCATAACTGCGCCAGGTGATCGAAACAGCCGGACCAGCCGAACGGAATCTTCCCGCGTTCGGGGTGACCCCAATAACTTGCGGAATCAAAGTAGTTCCCTTGGAGCCACTGCACATTGTCACCATCCGAGCAGATGAAACTGACGGCGCTGCGTGCGTCCTTCCAATCAATCGTTTCCGGATCGAGACTCTTCACTCTCGAAAGTTTAAGCTTTTCGGTTCCGGCCATTAGGACGGGCAAATTCATGCACCAGTCGGTGGCGGTCTGGATGTGGCCAAACTTGGTGGACAGGTCCGTGGTTTCGAACTCGTCACCGCCATTCCAGCCGAGGATCGGTGAGAGCGGTTCAAGCCAATCCATCGCGGACGGAGTCGGTTCGCCTTTGCCAAAAACCGTGAAAGCCGTTTGCGCGATGGCGAGGTCGCGAGCGTGAGGTTTTCGCGGATCTTGAGTGCAAAGCATCCGGCGGTTGAAGCGGTCCTTGTAGGTCTGGAAACACCATTTCTGGGTCTTGTCGCGAACATCCAACAGCAGCGTCAGGCCGTGCGCTTTTGCCTCCGGTTCCAGTTCCTCGTCCACGATGATGCCATCCAGCAGTCCCGACAAACTCGTGGCGATGTTCACCGAACAGTCCATCCCTGGGCGGTATGTATTGTTTCCGCCCTTGGACTGGTCTCGCCGGTAAAGGATGTATCCCTTGATGATGCCCTGGCGTACGTAGCGGTCCGCCAGGTCCCAGGGCCCCATTACACCCGGCTTCTCCCAATCCGGATGCGCGGCAAGCAGCCGGACGCGCCATTTCTCCAGATCTCCATCTCCGTTGCTGACCCAGACCATCTCATTGCTCCGGCCTTCATTCACCGCCTTGGCGGCCAGCCCCGCCACGGATTGCACCATCATCTGGAGCGCATTTCGTGGCTCCGAAAACTGTTGCTGATTTTCCGTTCGAACTAAAACTTTTGGGAGCGCTTGCACCGGCCACCATCGGTCTTCGGACTCCTCCGCCAAGGCGCGTAGGGAACTGAGCAAAGTTAGCGCCAGTAAGAGGGGTGGCGCAGAGCGCAAGCCGTGACACGCCGAGCGACTTCCGTGTTTCGGAATCGGGTCTGTTTTGGAAGCTCGCTTGGCCTCCGGCGTGATGCCTGCGCGACGCTTCATGTGATTGCCGCTTTTTGACAGAGGAAAGCGTCGGTTGGAAAGGACGAAAGCCGAAGGCGAAGGGACGCGGGCAACGCTTTGACAAACCGCGCCCGGCGTGAGCGACCTCATTACTCGCAAACTCGTCTCGCGCGACGGTGGGGCGGAGACACTGTTTCCGTTCGTGCTCGGCGATCAGTTGCGCTGCACTCTGGGAACGTATGAACGCACCAAAAGTGGTGATCTTCGCGAGTAGGATCGGCGTGTGCGGACGCTCCGCGCCAGCATCGGTCGGGTGCTCGCGGCGCCCCCGGGTGGGTGGTTCAAGCTTTCAATGCTCGGCCGGGGGTGAGAAGCCTTAATGAACTGACCGAGACGTATCCTTCGAGGGATCGGCCATTGAGTTCAATTTCTCGATCAACGAAGCCCGGCAATCCGTCAGGCGTTTATACTTCACCGTCGCTTCGGTCATCGTCTCGAGTGCAAAAGCCAGTTTGCCTGCGAGGTCGCGGTCCTCCGCCAGCGAATCGAGTCGCAGATGGCGGACCCGGATACCGAAGAGCACCCAATTCTCTCCCAAACCAACGAGGGCCTGCTCTTCGAGGCGCAGCCAGACGTGATCCAACGACACGTCTTTCGGGATTTCCGGAATGCGATGCCGGGGATGCTGATCGAGTGCGTCGGTGGCCGCCAATCCCCAGTTTTCGCGACCGTAGGCGGCCGCCTTCGACAATCGATCCAGGAACTGATCGATCCGCGCACCCAATTGCACATTCAAGCCGGGCACAACGTCATGCGTGGCGAACAGCGAGGTGCCGATTTTTTCGGGCAAACTCCACATCGTAGGAAAACACACGCAACCGGCCACGACGAGCCAGTTCCCCGATGGCTCGCGGTGCAGCAAAACAATGTCAGGTTCCACTGCCGAACCGATTTGGCGAAGAAGCCGGAATTCTGGCGGGATCCAGCGCCGCAAAAAATGGTGCAATAGTTCGAGACCTCGCTCGGCTTTCGGCCGCGCGGCCAGATAGAATTCGGGTGTCTCCACGAGGAGTCGTTCGCGTTGTTCGAGGATCCGGCGACCATGCCGCGGTGCGAAGAAAGCATCCACATCGAGCGGACGCAGATTCATTCCCAGTCGGTAGCCCTTTTCAGGGAAAAGTTGCGACAATGGATTCACGAATTCAGCTCACTCTTTTTTGACGTGCATCGGCAAGGTCGGCCCAGCCCGCGAAGATTGCTCACCCGGGCACGACCGCTTCGCGATCCACTCGCTGAGGCGAAGATGCGAGTCACGCGTAGGTGCCGAGTGCCTGGTGGACACCCTCGACGGCCATTCCGCCTTCGCCTACGGCGGCCGCGCATCGTTTCACTGAGCCGGAGCGGACGTCGCCTGCGGCAAAAATGCCGGGTCGGCTGGTTTCCAACGGTCCCGGCGCGCGGCCGGCGCCTTGCCATGCGGGCGCACCAGCGACGGCGGGGCCGGTGATGATGAACCCTTTTTCATCGCGTTCGATTTCCTGCGGCAGCCATTTCGTGCATGGCTTTGCGCCGATCATGGAAAAGACCGCAGGCGTTGGCACCGTTTGTCGTTCGCCCGTTTGCGTATTCTCCAACTCGACCGCTTCGAGCCGTTTTCCGCCGGTCATTTTGCGAATCTCGGTGTGGCGCAGAATCTCGATGTTCTCCTTCGCCTCCACACGAGACGACAGGTAGCTCGACATGCTTTTGGCGAGATTGTCGCCGCGAATCACGAGCAGAACTTTCTGCGCGCATTCGGAAAGGAACATCGCGGCTTGCCCCGCGGAATTGCCAGCGCCGGCGACGACGACCGTCGAGCCACGGCAGAGATTTCCTTCCATCGCCGTGGCGGCATAGTAAACGCCGGCGCCTTCGAAATCTTCGCGTCCCTCGGCTTCGATGCGATTGTAATCGGCGCCGGTGGCCACGATTACACACTTCGCACGCAGCGTGGCGGGACACCCTTCGACTTGCAGTGCGGCGCGGTGTTCACCATCGGTGAATGAGAGGGACATCGCCTGGGCCGGGGTGGAGAATTTCGCGCCGAAACGAAAAGCCTGAAGTTGCGCACGGTTGGTCAGCGCGCCGCCGCTGATACCGGTGGGAAAGCCAAAGAAGTTTTCAATGAGTGAAGATGAGGCCGCCTGCCCACCCGGCGCGTAGCTCTCGAGCACCACGGTTTTCAAGCCCTCCGACGCGGCGCAGACAGCCGCAGCGAGTCCGGCCGGCCCGGCACCGACAATCACCAGATCGCAGAAGATTTCATTTTCGTCGCCGTGCGCGAGTGGTCGCAGCAGCCCGGCGACTTGCGCCACCTCCCGTAGCGACGGGCGCCGCAACGGTGCACCGTTGGCGGCGATCAATACCGGCAGATCGCGGCTGACAACGTTCAGTCGCTCGCAGAGAGCACGGCCGTCTTCGCTCTCGAACTCAATGAGCCGATGCGGGACGTGGTTCTTATCAAGGAAATCGTGGAGCAGGTGCCCGTCCCGCGAATCGCCGTGCGCCACGATGCGTAATCCGGCGAACTCGCGATCCCGCTGCAGACGCTCACGGCGCATGATGAACGCATTGACAATCGTTTCACCCACACCGGGCAATTCAGCGAGTGCTCGCCTTAACGCCGCAGCGGGAACTTCGAGAATTTCCGTGGCGTCCGCTTTCCCGCGACCACTGGCGAGTGCGGAAGTCCCATTGAGAGCCGCCACATCCCCCAAAAAATCGCGCGGTCCACCGGTGGCGAGCATCAATTCATGACCGTCACGTGATTCAAAGACCTCGATTTCGCCGCTCAGAATCACGGACATCCCGAGATCGCGTTGTCCCGCTTTGAAAAGCATCTCGCCTCGGCGCACAACTCTTCGTTTGCCCAGCGGCTCCAGCAACGCGAGCTGTCGATCGTCCAGTTTCGGAAATGCGATCCGTTCGGTGTCACGGTAGAATTGTTCGTCTTGGTCGGTGTCGCTCATGGCGTTGGAGAGTTGGGTAGCCCATGCGGCTCCAATCCACAATCTCGCGAAACGCCACGCAGGAATTGTTTTCCCCTTGGGCGGGGAATTCCCCGGCGACCCGCCATGACGGCACCATCGAGCCTGCACGCCGCCCTGCAGTGCGCTATCGCCAAAAACCGCGGCGCTCGGTGCAACCCAACCGCAGCGATCAAGGCCGGTCGGTTTCGCCCTACTTTTTCTGGAGATGTTTCTGCAACTCCTCCACCGAACGGTGCGCCGCCCTCTCCGCCTCTTCGGCGGACCGGCGAGCCTGATCCGCGGCGCCGCGAGCCTGATCCTCTGCGCGCCGCACCTGGTCCTGGGCCTCGGCCAACGCCTTCTTTACCTGCTGAAGGATTTCGTCGTTCAAACCGCTCTTCTGCAGCATCTCAAGTGTCTTCTGTTTGATCTCGTCGCTATCGATGGTCACCGGCTTGCCATCCGGACCGACAAACACGGTCTTCTTGTTGACGATGACCGAGCCCACGGTGTCCCGGGCATCGTTGATCAATTTATCGAGATCCATTTTTACCCCGTAGAGATTGATCGTTGCCTGGCGATCGCCCGGTCCTTCGTTGGGTTGCTGCGTGGCCAGCGTGGCGGTGACCATTTGCGGTTGGCCTTTGCGGAGAAAATGAACCTCGACAGTATCGCCATCCTTGCGGTTGGCGATCAGCGTCTGGAGTTGGACTGGTGCAATCAGCACCTGATCGTCGAGCCGGACCAGGACATCGTGTTTTTGCAGTCCCGCTTTCGCGGCCGGGCTGTCGGGAGAGACATACTCGACGATCAATCCGGTTCCCGGATCGAGTGGCAACTGGCTGGCAACGGCGTCGGAGATTTCATCGAGCACGACCCCCAGCCACGTCTTCGGAGTCGCGTCTTCGGCCGCATCGTGATCCAGCACGAGAGTAGCTCGTCCGTCGCCGGCGGGGAGAACGCGCGTCGCCCGCGACCCGTTATTGTCGATCGTTATCTCCGCGTGGTCTGGCCCGGCATCCGGGCTTTGGACCTTTAGCAAAGAGTCGGAATCGATATTTTGCGCAGAGAGCGGGACGGCGAGAGCAAACAATGCGGGCAGCGTGAGCAGGATTTTCATAGGATGGATGAGGTGGTGATTAAAGGATTTCGAGGGCAACAGGGACGATCTGCTCGCGCGCTTGCCGAACTTCGAGGCGTGACTGACCGCGATCGCTGGCAAAGGATTCGCGGTCTGCCCACACGCAATGAACGAGACGATAGGGTTGGCCGGGCTGCAGTTCGACCACACCGAGATCTTGAGCGCTAACGAGAAACTGATCGGTTTCCACGGGGTGGAAAGTCTCGGCATACGCGACACTGGGCTCAGCAACGGGACCGGGCACCTGATCACGGATCGCGAAGAAAGCGGCTACACAGGCCGCCGCCGCAGCGGCAGAAACCCAGAATGGAAAACGCACGATTGTGCGCCGCTGAGGCGGAGAACTCTCCAACCGCGCGAGCAATGGGGCAGGCGGTCCGGCGGGAGACAGTCCCGCAAGTTCGCGTTCGAGTTCGTCGTCGCTCATGGCAAGACCTCCTTGATCACGCCACGCAATTCCTCGAGCCCGTGCCGATACCGCGAGGCCGCGGTATTCAGGGGCACGCCAACGGCGTCGGCAATTTCCTGGAAGGTCAGACCACCCCAAATCTTCAGAGTGATCACCTCGCAATAAATGGGCGTCAGATTCTTCACGGCTTCGGCCAGCAAACGTTGCAGTTCACGCGGCTCGATTTCCGGGGCAAACCACTCCGGCGGTTGTTCCGCCTGCTCGCGACGCGAACGGCGATCCGCCGACCGGGCGAGATCGATGGCGCGACGGCGTATGGTTGCAAAGACATGTCCGACGAGAGGCTCACGTCCGTGGGAATTTTGCCAGGACTCGATAAGCGCCTCCTGGAGCACGTCCTCGGCGTCGGCTTCGGTGCGGGTTTGCTGGCGGGCGTAAAGCAGGAGCTTGGCCGCGTGAATAGCGAGCCAATTGCGCCATTCGTCGGAGGATGGAGTGGATTGCACGCGAAGAGAGGCATCTTACGCCTCATAAAGCGTCGCCGCGCGTCGGTTTTGTCCCAACGATTTGCGAATAATTTGGCGCGTGCCTCGCCGCGCGCGCAAAAAAAGCTGCCACGTCCGGCTTCACGGAACCGTGGCAGACGACCCCGATTCCTTGAAGCGGAAGGGCGGCTGGCCGGTGATGTCGGAACTGGTGAACGAAGGGCACCAATGCCTCTCGACGTGTTCAATCACCAGCTCGTTGCCGGTGAAATGATCAACCCCGGGCGGACGCTCGGGATTATACATGGTATCGGTAAAATCGCGCATGAGAGCGACCTCCTTTCCCAGATACACCTGCTGACGGATGCCGAAGGGACGGCCGAGGACGCACATGTTCAGATGCACGCCGCAGAGAATCACGTGCTCGATGCCGCGCTCGGCGAGGAGATTCCAGGTATCCTGGCCATTGTCCGTCAGGGCGTCCTCGGGGGCGAGTTCGATGGTGGCGATCTGCCGGGTCCAGGCTTCGCGAATGGTGCACTTCGCGCCCACGCAAGAGCACCCCATGTCCGAATCGTCGATGGGCAGGACGCGCTCATGCTTCGGATCGGGCCAGCACCAGGTTGTGCCCCAGCGCTCGGCGGTCGCGAGCGGCACTGGCGTTTTCGCGAAGGGCGCGGCCTGGGCGCGGCGGAATTGTGGCGTGTCCTGGTAGAAACTTGTGACGCTGCTCGGCGCGTGAATGATGAACACGCCTCGGGCGCGGGCCTGTTTGACGACCTCATTGAGCGGACCGGCCATTTCGGCGACGCGGCGCGCGGCGGATTTGCACCAATGATCATCCCACATGTCGCAGACGATCAGCGCGGTTTTCTTTGGATCCCACAGCGCCTTCTTTTCGGTGACGACGAAAGCGCCCGCCTTTGATTCCGGGCGCGAGCGCAGGGTGAGGTGGAGCGGATTGTCGGCAGCGAGCGATCGAGAGGACATGGTGATCAAAACCTGCACAGCGCAAAGGATGGAGCAGACGAGGAATCTCATGCCGCGATCATAGGTGGGAACGTGGCCAATGAGAAGCGTGCGCGTCAGTGCGCGCGACGAATCAACCGACTTCGAAGCGGCGCGATTCGACAGGGTTCTTGCCCGCTTTTTGCATCGGACGCGGCTCGGGCTGCGCGAAGCCATTTAAGTCCACCGCGCGAGCCCGGACTTCATACTTGCCGGGGGCGAGATCTTTCAGCGTCACGGACCACGAAACCATGCTGTAGCGCATCGGCCAGGTGGTTCGGCTGCCCCGTTTTCTGATCAAAGCCGAGTACGTCCCTGGCGGACACACCGGGTGGCAGAACGGTGCTCCAGTCCGCGGGCGGATCGGCAATTTGCGCCGCGATCCAAAGGCCTCGTTCCCCATCCGGATCATCCTCGTTCCCCTCGCCGGGATTGGCGTCGAGCGCGCGCAACGCACACTCGACGCGCTGTAATCCGGACAGCCCTGAAATCGCAAGTCCGCTGACGATGACCGCCTGGCCCGGGGGAATCCGTTCGGAGCCGGCGTCAAGGTACGCTGCCGTCTTGAGGTGCGACTCCGGATCATTGTTGGCGTTTGCGTAGGTATCGTTGGCCCGGAAGTCATTAGTGAGAACGATCTGCTGAAGCCACTTGATCGATTTGAATCCGTGCGCCCACGGAACGATCATGCGCACCGGTCCGCCCCGCGGCAACGGGATCGGTTCACCATTGAGCCGATAGGCGAGAAAGGGTGGCAGCTCGCCGGGGGGCGTTTCCATCGCCTGAGTATAGCTTAGCGATGACCGAAAGAGTTGCGTTGGATCGTTGTTATGAAATCCCCAGTAATAAATCCGCCGAACGTCGTGGATCTTTCCGCACAATCGCAGCACGTCGCGCAAAGGCACGCCTTCCCACAAACCCTGTCCAAGCGGAGTGGATATATTCAGGCATTGCATCGCCTTGAGGTATTTGACGCTGTGCTCCTTCCCCAGCTCCTGAAGTGCGGCGAGCGTAAGCGCCGTGCCGTCGGCGAGAGTTAAGGCCCGGGCGATTGCGGCCGCCTGCTGAACCGGTTCATTCAGCGTTTCATCAGCAGTGATCTCGAGCCGCCAGGTTTCCGGTGTCAGCCGTGCTTCGACGAGCGCATCGCCTTGTAACGTAAAAGGCTTGGGATTTCCGCGCGATACGTCTTCGAAGTCGGCGGCAGGGGTGAGGAAAGGATGCGATGACACCGGCGACGAAGGTGGGTTTACCGCAGCCGCCTTAGCGTCCGTGCCCAGGCGGCCGCTGGCTCCAACAGCGGCCAGACCCGTCAGCCCAAGTTTCATTGCGTCCCGTCGCGAGATATGATGTGGGCTCATGGTTTTGGCTTTCGCGCTGATTCAGATGCGGTCGGGAGGCGGTCGAGGCTGTGAGCCCTGTGCGGACATTCAGGTGAAAGACGTGGTTTGGGTGAGCGCCAGAGCGGCAGAGCCGACATGAATGTTTGCTTTCACGGGAGGGAACGAATGGGCGGCCCCGCCATCATGCGGCGGCGCCCTGCAAATGGAAGCACCCATTGACGGCGGTTCTTAGCCACAGGATCATCGCACCATTCAAATGATCTGGCCGAAGCACATCACAACGCGCCGGATTCCGTTGTGCTTTGGGCTGATCTTGTCGCTCACCTTTTCCCAATTTCTGCCGGAGTCGGCATCGGGCACGGAATGGCCCACTGCCTTGCAGGCCTTCCTGGAAGATCACTGCTACGAATGCCACGACGCAGACAAATCGAAGGGCGATCTGAATCTCGAGAAGGTCTCGACTGATCTCACCAACAGAGATCGAATGCGCCAGTGGATCGCCGTATATGATCGCATCGCGCGAGAAGAAATGCCGCCAAAGGACGCCGATCAACCTTTGTCCGCGGACCGGGATCGAGCCCGAACCCTCCTGGCGACTCTCCTGACCGACGCTGATCAGACGCAGCGCGAAGTGGTCCTGCGTCGGCTGAACCGGGTGGAATATGAGCACACCGTTTGCGATCTTTTTGGCATCGAAGTTTTCGTGAAAGAGATGCTCCCCGAAGATGCGTCCGCCCACGGTTTCGACAATATCGGCGCAGCGCTTTCGGTCTCCACCGAGCAGATGCAGGGCTATCTGGAAACTGCGGATGTGGTGCTCGACTCGGTCTTTGGACCGGAAACGGAACCGAGACGCGTTTCCACGACGATCAACCTCCGCGATATCATCAAAGGAACCGACGGTACGAAGACCGTCCGGGTCACCGATGACGGAGTCGTGCTGTTCAATTCGGGCTACAATCCATCGGTGCTGAGCAAATTCGACAACCCCGGTCCCGGAAGGTATCGCGTTCGCATTCAAACCAAGGCGGTGCAAACGGACAAGCCGGTGACAATGCTCGTTTACGGTGGCGTTTGGGGGCTGCAGGACAAACACATCGCCGGCTTCTTCGATATCCCGCCCGGCGACATGAGCACCATCGAGATCGTCGACCGGCTGACCGAACCCAGCGATACGTTTGAGATCTACCCGTTCGACACAGTCCACGGACAATCGGATCCGGATCACTACGACGGCCCCGGGCTGTTTGTGGGCGACGTCAAAATCGAAGGACCAATCGAACCATGGCCGCCGCCCAGCCGGGTCGCGCTTCTTGGCTCGGCAGATCCGAAATCCGGGACGCTCGCGGATGCTGAGCGAATCCTGGTTGAATTGCTGCCACGCGCGTTCCGCCGCCCGTGCGGACCGGAGGATCTGGAGCCGATTCTCGCCCTGGTTCGATCATCGCTGGACGCCGGGAATCCTTTCGAGAAAGCGCTCCGATCCGGACTGAAAGGAGTGCTCTGTTCACCCGAGTTTCTCTTTCTCGAAGAACCTGGCGACGACAGAGTAAGCGATCACGCGCTCGCCTCGCGGTTATCCTACTTTCTGTGGAGTTCAATGCCGGATGCGGAACTATTCGCGCTCGCCCGCGCGGGACGCCTGCGCGAGCCGGAAGTCCTGCGCCAACAGGTGGAGCGAATGTTGGGCGATGCGAGGTCGAAACGCTTTACGGAAGATTTTACCGGCCAGTGGCTGAAGCTCCGCGACATCGATTTCACGCTGCCGGACGAGAAGTTGTATCCGGACTATGACGAGCTGTTGAAACGGTCGATGGTCGAGGAGTCCCATCGCTTTTTCCAGGAGATCCTCGAGGCGAATCTGAGCCTGGCGAATTTCATCAATTCGGATTTCATCTTCGTCAACGAACGCCTGGCGAGACATTATGGGATCGACGGCGTCACGGGGCAGGCGTTGCAAAAAGTTTCCCTCCCGCCGGACAGCGTGCGCGGCGGGCTGCTCACGCAAGCCAGCGTCCTCAAGGTCACCGCGAACGGCACGACGACCTCCCCGGTCACACGCGGCGTCTGGATTCTCGACAACATTCTTGGCCGGCCTTCGCCGCCGCCACCGGCGGGTGTTCCTGCCCTCGAGCCGGATATCCGGGGTGCGACGACGATTCGCGAGCAACTGGACAAACATCGAAACCTCAAGTCCTGCGCACGCTGCCATCGGCAAATTGATCCGCCCGGTTTCGCGCTCGAAGGCTTCGATGTAATTGGGGGGGCGCGAGATTTCTATCGGACCGTCGGCGCGGGCGACTGGATCGAAAAGGATCCGCGCTATCCGTATCGATACATTGGCTATCGGAAAGGGCCGGACGTCGATTGCACCGGGGAGACGGCCGACGGTCGGAAGTTTTCTGATGTCCGCGACTACAAGCGTTTGCTGCTGGCGGATAAGGATCAGGTCGACACGTTGCCTCACCGAAAAACTCCTGACCTATGCGCTCGGACGCGGCCTCGGATTTTCCGATCGTCCACCGGTCGAGGCGATCGTCGCCAAATTGAAGCAAGAGCACTACGGCTTTCGAACGCTGATCCATGAAATCGTCCAGAGCAAAACCTTCCAAAGCCCATGAAACGAACGAGAGTGTTTCCATGAACTCCGAACCTGGCGTTACGCGCCGGACCTTTCTTCGCGCCACGGGAGTCGCCCTGTGCCTCCCCATTCTCGAATCGTTCGGAGTCGAGGCCGCCGCACCGCCGAAGCGCCGCCTCATGGCCATCGGTCTCGGGCTCGGTTTGCACGCGCCGAACCTCGTCCCCGAACAATCAGGCCGGGACTACCAGCTGACACCCTATCTGGAATTGCTGAAGGAATTTCGCAACGACTTCACCGTGATTTCCGGCACGTCACACCCGGAGGTCGACGGTGGTCACTCAGCGGACAAATCCTACCTGACCGCCGCACCCCACCCGGGCAGCGCCAGCTTCAAGAACTCCCAGTCTATCGATCAACTGGCGGCCATGGAAATCGGTCTCGCCACGCGCTTCGCCTACCTGCCTTTGAGCGACTACGGAAACAGCTTGTCCGTCTCGCGAAGCGGCGTTCCGGTGCCCGGGCAAAGCAGCCCATCGAGCGTTTTTGCGAAGTTGTTCCTCGAAGGTCGCCCGGAGGAAAAAGCACGCCAGGTCGAGCGACTCAAGGAAGGGCAGAGTGTGCTGGACATGGTGCAGGACAAGGCGCGCCGGATGCAGCAGCGCGTCAGCCATCGCGACGGCGCCAAGCTCGACGAGTATTTCACCGCGGTCCGCGAAACCGAACAACGGCTCGTCAAAGCGGAAGCTTGGGAGCAGCGCCCGAAGCCCGCCGTCGACTACCAGCCGCCCAGGGACATTTCCGGTTACCAGGACATCATCGGCCGGGCGCGGTTGATGTATGACATGGCCCAACTAGCCATTCAGACCGATTCGACCCGGCTCATCACCTACGCGATCGGCGGCCCAACCGAAGCTCCGAAGAACATTCCGGGTGTCTCGCAAGGCTACCACAACCTTTCCCACCACGGGATGGATCCCGAAAAGATCAAGCAACTCACAGCCGTCGAGTCCGCACATTTCCAGGCCTTCGGTGACTTTCTCAGTCGGCTCAAGGCGATCGAAGAAGACGGTTCCAACCTGCTGGAGCGAACGATGATCCTCTACGGATCACACCTCGGGAACGCCAGCAGCCACAACAATACCAATATGCCGATCCTGCTCGCCGGCGGAGGATTCAAGCACGGCCAACACCTCGCCTTCGACCAGGATAGCAACTACCCACTGCCGAATCTTTTCGTTTCGATGTTGCAACGCCTCGGCCTCGAAACTGACCGTTTCGCTTCTTCCACCGGAACTTTGCGTGGGCTGGATCTGGCGTGATATCTCGGCGCTTTCGGTGTGCTAACTATTGAGTTTGGACGTGTGGCAACCGCTCGTCAATGCGCCGGCGGGTCCGCGTTTTGAATCCATTGCCGGAACGCGGGATCGGCCGCGACCCGCTGGGCCAGGAGTTCGTAGCCTTCGGTCAATGGGTGACTCGCGTCGGCGTAAAGCAGGCTCGGAAGGGGATCGGGTTTGGCATGCGGGACGTTTTCACGAGACAGCCACGATGCCACGCCGTCGCGGATGGCGACGTAGGGAGCGCGATTGTCCGGCGCGAGCATGGATTCATTGAAGGGACCGATGACAACAAACACGTCGTTTCCCCGCTCCCGAAGCAGGCGCACGACTCGCTGAAAGGCGGCCCACTGCAGTGATTGCTCGAGGCTCACCCATTCGAACCGGGTCGTTCCCACGCCACTCGTGGACCATGGTTTATGCCTGCTGCTTTCGGGACCGCGCAACGGGTCATCCGCTGGGGCGGCCGGAACGGTCAGTGTGATCTGGCGGAAAGGATTTCGTCGAGCGTTGGGGTACTCAGGCGGGTCGCCGCCATCATCGACGAGGGTCCAGTTCGGAATGCTCTTCTGCGCGAAATACGCATCCTGCAGATGATTGATCCAACCCAGAAAATCGCTGCGGACCTCAATCGCGGCCGAGATGCGCTCATTGGCGTCCGCCCGGTAACAGGGAATGCGCGGAAAGAACTGGGGCACCAGCCGTGAGTGATTGAAATGTTCCTCCTTTTTTGCGCTCAGATCAGCCTCAGGACTGGTTAGCCATAGGAGATTGCACTCGAGGAGGATCTTTTGTTTCGGCGGCGTCGTCGCGTAGTGCTGGACCATGCCTTCAAGCGCCAGTGGGAACAAGCCGGCCACGCCGCCATTGATAAACTGCAGACCTGAATCCGTTTCCCGATTGAGATAGGCGGACCACGTGCCCTCGGGTCGCACATATTCACCCCAGACCACGGAATCACCGAGGACGATCACCTTCCTCGGCCCGGTGGCCCTTTGGATCCATCGCGCATAGAGCCAGTAATCGCGGCTCAGGTCGAATGGGATGCGATAATTGGGTCCGGGGTCAAAGTGTTCGGCCTTTTCCCATATCACCGGCGTGACCAGGACGATCACGACGAGGAGGCCGAATGTCGCGAGCCATTGTCGGGCGTTGAGCCGCATTTCGGTCGCGCCATACGGCACATCGCCCATGAGGGGCTGGCGATCGCGGGCAGGCGGATGTTCTACTTTGGGTTCGTCAGCCATCTCAAAATTGGAAGTAAATGAAGGCGCCGCCGCCGGAGGCGCAAAGGCAGAGATAAACAACCATGGCCACGGCAAGCCCCACACGGACGGGTCCGGTTTTCAGGAAATCGCGGAACCTCGATTCGTACAGGAACGCATAGCTCCAGACGGACGCGACGAGTGCAACCATGAGCAAGGGGACATTGGACGTGCCCCATCCGGCAGTCGCGATCCGTCGGATAATGAGCAAAGCCTCCGGCAACGTTTCGGCCCGGAAGAAAATCCAGGTGAAGGAGACGAAGGAAAGACGCCAGCCTGTTTCACCAACCTGGGCACGCGCTCCCGGTAGAATTCCGAGCGTTCGAGTTCGCGCGTGGCGATCACTCCAGCCCATGCAGCGCACCCCAGATGATGAACGTCCAATCTGCGCCGTGCCAGAATCCCGGAGATGAGGAAAGTCAGGAACAGGTTGCGGAAGCGTCATCCACCCGCCAGGCGGTTTCCCCCGAGCGGAATATAGACATAATCACGAAACCAGGTGGAAAGACTGATATGCCAGCGCGACCAGAAATCGCCCAGCCCGGTGGCGAGGTACGGATTGTTGAAATTCAGAATCAGATTAAAGCCCATGAGCCGCGCCACCCCCCGCGCCATGTCGGTGTAGCCGCTGAAGTCGAAAAGATCTGCCACCCAAAGGCAACCGTTGCCAATCACGAGGCCGAAGCGCTGCTGGTCTCCGGGTGTTCGTAGACTCGCTCAACATACAATGAGAGGTAGTTGGCCAGCGCGAGTTTCTTGAACAAGCCGACGAGAAATAGCGATGCGCCGTCCGTGAAATTTTGGAGCTGGAAAGCGCGGGAATTTCTGAAACTGCGGGAGAAGATGGCGGGCGCGTTCGATCGGTCCGGCCATCAACTGGGGAAAGAAACAGACGAAGGTGGCGAAGCGCAGAAGGTTGCGTTCGCGCTGCACGTTTCCAAAGTAAAAATCAATGGTGTAGCTCAGCGATTGGAAGGTGAAAAAGGAGATCCCCACCGGCAGCAGATACTCGAATCCGAATGGCATCAGCGTGGACGGGATCGGCCAGTGTCAGGGGGAGATGCACCGCAGCAAGAGATGCGTTCAAGTTCGCAACGAGGAACCGCGCGTATTTGAAGAAGAGCAGCAGCGCGAGATTATTGACCAGGCTGATCAGCAGCCAGATTCGGCGGCTGCCGAGGAGAGCGCCCAGCGCCATGAGCAGGATCAGGAATTCCGCACCGGTCATCGTCGGACGTAGCGTGGCCGGGCCGCACACCGCCAGGACCAGGATCGCCAATGCCGCGGTCGCGGCGCCGACGAAGGCGACTTTGAGCACGCGGTCATCGAACGCCACGTGTCAGGAGACATCGCCCCTCTGGTGGCGGCGCGGGCACCGTGGACAATGATCCATAAAGGTCACGACCGAAATCGAGGAGCGTGGAATAGACGACCAGCAGGAGATAATACGGATTCCACCAGCCGTAAAAAAAATAGGAGGCGGCCGTCAGCCACGGCAGCCAGAGCCGGGTTTTGTGCAGGGCGAAAAACACCGGCAGGACGACCAGCAGAAAGACCAGGAACGGCCAGGTATGAAAAAGCATGTCGCTGAATCCGTTCGACGAAGCGGGCGAAGGCCGTCGGCGTTACCGAGGCTTGAGGGCTGAAAGCTCGGCTTCCGTCGACGCGGCGGACGCAGCGGAAGCCGCAGTAGTCGGTGGAAAAGCACGCATCGCTGTCGCCGGTCTTTTCCCCCTGGCGCGCGGACGAGCGGCACTGTCCGCGCTGGACTTCCAACTGCCCCCGCGGATCACGCGTCTGAACATCGTTGCCCGGGTTCGCCGGGCCGGTTGGGATCGGCCGCGGGACTCCGTTTTGATAGTAGGTCGGGCTGTAAATGTCCTCACACCACTCGGAGACATTTCCATAAAGGTCGTGGATGCCCCAGCGATTCGGTTTCTTTTGACCGACGGGATGGGTCTTTTCCCCGGCGTTTTCGCTGAACCACCCATACTGCCGCAGCTTGTCGGCGCCGCCGAAATCATAAGGCCCGTCGGTGCCAGCGCGGCACGCATATTCCCATTCCGCCTCGGTAGGAAGGCGATAACCATTTGCCGACATAATCGCAGTCCCAGTCCAGGGTTTTTTCGTTGTAGCACGGCTTCAGTCTCTCCAGCAGCGAACGCTCATTGCAATATTGCTTGGCATCGCGCCAGCGCACGCGCTCGACCGGTTTCTTCGGGTTGTCCTGCCAGTGGGAAGGGTTGGGCAACTGGGCCTTGGCATATTGCGCGTGCGGTAACTTCAAACTTGTCCATCAGGAAGCTGCTCACCGTGACTTGATGCGGCGGCGCCTCGTCGGGGTTGCCCTTGGCACTGCCCATGGTGAACGAACCACCGGGAACTTGAATCATCGTGGTGCCGGATGGGGTGATCACTTCCGATCGACTCCCCGGCGTTCGCCCCAGCGCCGGATTTCTCCTGATCACATCCCACGACAAGAGCTGTACCCGCGGTCAATACTGACAGCTCGAATGAACCGCCGCATGCGCCGTATTCTTGGTTGCCGCGCTCGTGGACAACCAGTCCGGTTCTTTGTTGCTCGCGCCGTCGTTGGTGATCTGCACCACATCGGCCTCTCTGGCCGTTTGAAGATTCAGAATGCCTGACTTCTCCGCGGAGACCGCAAAGATGTTCCAGCCCGGCGCATACACGCCGACGATCTCGCAGGCGGCCTGGAAGGTGCCCGTCTTGTCAGGATCACCCTTGGAAGCTGGGCCGCGGCTGAACGTGAGATACCGGCTGTCGGGCGACCAATCCACGTGATAAGTCTCATTGGTGTTGTCCTGAATGTGCAGCCGCCACTGCTCCGACCACCGGTTCATCCGAGTCGAGATCGATAGGCGCCACGGCGATTTCATGATCGCCCGAACCCCAGGCGATCTGCTTCCCGTCCGGGCTCAGGCACGGACGGCAGCCGGGAATCTTCAGATTGATGATTTTGTTCCCGTTCGCCTCGATCGAGAGGATGGCATGATCCAAGCCCATGCCGGCATGCACGGTGGACACGATCCATTTGCCATTCGGGGAAAATCCCGGGTTGTAGAGGTGATGAAGGTTCGCGCTGTTCGGGTGCGGCGTCACGGTCCCGGTCGCCAGATCGTAGAAGCTCATCCCCTTCGTATAATAATCGATCACGTTAAACTTCGGATACTCCTGCGGGAGAAATCCCAGGCGCTTGCTGTCCGGGCTCCAAAACGGTTCGCGTGCGTTGTCGGCCAGCTTCTTTCGGTTCCCGCCGTCGCGATCCATGATCCACAGACTGCGCACGGCTTCCCGGCCCTCGCCTTCATCCACGGAGAAACAGATTTTAGTACCATCCGGCGACACCTGCGGATAATGCTCATTCTCCTTCGGCGTTTTGGTGAGGTTGACTGGCGAGGAACCATCTGCATTGGCAACAATCAGCTCCCAATTGCCATCCACATACGCCTCGTGGATGATGGCGAAGGGTTCAGCCTTGAGACGCTGGGCGAGGGGTTTCGCGTCGTCCGCAAAACCCGCAGCGATGCTGCTCGCGAGGATCGGCACAAGGAACGCAATGCGGGGGACAGGATGGAAGTTCATCGGTTTGAGTGGCGCCACCATCGGAAATTGCGGGCGCAAAGACAAAGGTTAATCACGAAAGGGCGGCGCCGCTAATCGATCAAACCACCCCAATAACGATTTGATCAGCGAGTGATTGCCGCTGCGGCCAAGTCGTCGCGCGTCACTTCGCGCGCCGCAGGTCGCCGATCAACGCGACACCACCGAGTCGATTGATCATGGCCTACGCCGCGACTGTTGATGGCGCATCGTGGAGTAACAGAAGCTTATCCGCAGGGATGGGCAACAGGGCGAAGGCGCGGCCTTGCGCGTCGGCAAACTCCACTTCGAAGGCGCTGCCATCGTAGGTCATCACCACGGTGCCGATTTGTTTGCGCCAATGGTCCGGCATTCGGACAGTTTTTCATGGCGCTTCCGTCGCCGGGACAAACCGTGCATTCTCGGTCGCATGAAGCATGTGCGTTTCCTCCTCCCGGCTCTGCTTGTCGCCTTCGGGGCTGATGCTTTCGCGCAAGACAAACCGATTCCTGAGGTTCTCCAGCCATGGGAAGGGTGGGCGACTTGGAACGACGAGCATCGGCTTTGCCCGACGCCTTATTCTGATCCGAAAAAGCACCTTTGTTTCTGGCCGTCGCGCCTGGGCCTGCAGGTGGACGCCAATGGCGGAAAGTTTGATGTCGTGGTGACGGTCTTTCACGAGGCCTGGGTGCCGCTACCGGGGAGCGCGGAGCTTTGGCCGATGGACGTGAGGACGAATGGCGCGCCGATCGCCGTGGTCGAGCACGAGGGAAAGCCGGCGGTACGCCTGGGGCAGGGCACGGTTCATCTCGAGGGTGCATATCGCTGGAACGCCGTGCCGCAGCGCATCCCGATTCCGCCGCAAATCGGCATCCTTGCGTTGATCATCGATGGCCAACCGGTGGACGCGCCCGTCTGGGATGCTGAAGGTTTTCTGTGGCTGAAGCGCGACGGGTCGACCGAGGAAACGGACAAGGATTTTCTCGCCGTAAAACTCTACGCGGCCCTCGAGGATGGCATACCGCTTTGGTTGCGGACGGAAATCGAACTGACCGTCTCGGGGAAAAGTCGCGAGGAGGATCTGGGTACGGTACTGCCCGAAGGCTGGAAACTGGCGGCCGTGGAAGGTCCGATCCCGGTTTCGATCGATGACGCGGGCCGGATGAAGGCACAGGTCCGCGCGGGCAAATGGACGGTACGGCTCGATGCGTTCCGTTTCGATAACCCCAAAGAAGTCCGTTACGCGGAGGGAGCAAAACCGGCGGTCGAGGAGGAACTCATCGCTTTTCATGCGCAGCCAGAGTTTCGCATCGTGGAAATCGTCGGCCCGCCGTCGATCGACGTATCGCAGACGACCTTTCCCGACCAGTGGCGGGCGCTGCCGGTGTATCGTTGGGATACCTCGGTGCCGATTCAGATCGAGGAGCGCATGCGAGGCATGGGTGATCAAAAGCCGGCGGGCCTCGCGATCGGTCGGGAGTGGTGGCTGGATGAAGATGGAGGTGGATTCACGTTCCGCGATCAGATTTCCGGCGCCATGCAGCAGATCTGGCGGCTCGACGCGGCGGCGGGCGAAGATCTCGGTTCGGTGCGCAGCGGGGGAGAAGGCCAGCTCATTACGCTCAATCCGCAGAACAACGCGCCCGGTGTCGAGATCCGAACCCGCAATCTCGACCTCGAAGCCACCGGCCGCATGCCACGCGCGGGCGAACTCCCAGCGACGGGCTGGCGAACCGACGCCGACGCGCTTCGGGTGACGCTCAATCTCCCACCCGGCTGGCGGTTGTTTGCACTCTTCGGGGCGGATTGGGTGAGCGGCGACTGGCTCACCGCGTGGACACTGCTCGATCTTTTCCTGCTGCTCATATTCTCCCTCGCCGTCTTCCGGCTGTGGGGAATCAGGGCCGCGGTGCTCGCATTCGTCGCGTTCGGACTTTCCTATCACGAAGTCGGCGCGCCGCGTTACCTTTGGCTCATCTTGCTCGTCCCGCTTGCTCTGCAACGCGTCGTGCCAGCGGGGTGGGGGAGGCGTTTGCTCGCCATAGGAAAATGGCTGGCGGTAGCCGCATTCGTCCTCGCGCTGGTGCCGTTTATCGCGCGACAGGTGCAGCAGGCGCTGTATCCGCAGTTGGAGGTCGTGGGCCAAGTCGGGGGATTCTTATATCCCATGGAACAACGCGCCGATGCCCAGTCCGTGGACTTCGACGCCAACGTCAACGCCAATGCTGCAACGGAGCCACCGCAAGCCGATGTTCCGCCGCCGCCTCCGGGCGCGCCGGTTGCACCTTCACCGAATCGCTACGCAACCACTGGTTCCGCGAAACCAATGCAGAAATCGGCCGGGGCCAAAGGCAACCTCCTCTACGATGCCAGCGCTCGCATTCAGACCGGTCCCGGGGTGCCCGAGTGGAATTGGCGCACAGTCAGTTTCGGCTGGAATGGCCCCGTGACCGCGGCCCAGCACGTGAACCCCGTGCTCATTTCGGTCACTCTTGAACGGGTGCTCACCGTTTTGCGAATCACGTTGCTTCTCGCCCTCGCTGCCGTCCTGCTTGGCGTGCGAAAAATCAGCGGAACCGTTTTCCATCCAAAAGCAAAGGCGACGGTCGCGGCGATCATTGCTTTTGGCTGCCTGCTCGCGAACGCCTCGGCCCAGACAGCGGTTCCGCCCTCAGTTGAATCACCCACCGTCGCCGCTCGCCAGGACGCGGCTCCGGTGTTCTCCATTCCCACGCCAATTCCCGACCAGGCCACTCTCGACAAACTCCGCGAACGCCTCCTCGAGCCGTCGGACGCCTACCCGACTGCCGCCGACATCCCGTCCGTTTCTCTTACTCTCACCGATCGCAAGCTGGTCATCGAGGCCGAGATTCACGCGGCGATCCGAACCGGCGTCCCACTCCCCGGACGTTTGCCCGCGTGGTCGCCCGTCTCCGTTTTCGTGGACGACAAACCGGAGGTGGCCCTGCGCCGTGACGACGGATATCTGTGGCTCGTAATTGAGCCCGGCGTACATCACGTGCGCGTGGAAGGTTCGCTGGCGAATGTCACCGAGTGGGAATGGAGCTTCCTGCTCAAACCGCACCAGGTGAAAATCGACGCACCGGAATGGACCGTCAGCGGCTTGAAACCCGACGGCGTCCCCGAGGCGCAGGTCTTTTTTGCGCGGAAGGAAAAAGCCGGTGGAGGGGCTGCGAGCTACGAACGGCAGGAAGTTCAAACCGTCGCTCTCGTCGATCGCCATCTCGAGTTGGGCCTCATCTGGCAGGTCCACACCACGGTGACACGCCTTTCGCCCGCGGGCAAAGCCATCGTTTTGCGCGTCCCACTTCTGCCCGGCGAAAACGTCCTGTCATCCAACGCGGTCGTGAACAACGGCGCGATCGAAGTCCGGCTCGGCGCGCAGGACGAGTCGTTCACTTGGGAGGGCGGCCTCGAGATCGCGAACGAAATCAAGCTCGCCACGCGCGCCGACGACACCTGGGTCGAACGCTGGTATCTCGTCGCCTCACCGGTTTGGAATGTTGAGATCAGCGGCCTCGCACCCGTCTTCGAACCCGGCGATCCCGATCTCGTCCCGCTCTGGCAACCGTGGCCCGGCGAGACCGTGGCCCTCGCCGTCAGCCGGCCCGAAGCCATTGCCGGCGCCACGGTCACGGTCAGCCGCGGTACCCATGACGTTTCTCTCGGCAAACGCCAGCGTACGTCGACTCTCGCTCTCTCCCTCCGATGCAGCCTCGGCGAAGACTTCCTCGTCGAGCTGCCCGCCAATGCTGAGATCACCTCGCTCGCGCACGACGGCAAAGCCATCCCCGTGCGACAGGACGGCAGCAAACTCATCATCCCGGTCCGTCCCGGTGAGCAGACGGTGAGCATCGGATGGAAAACGAATGTCGAACTCGGCTTCCGCGCTCAGGCCGGCGAAGTCCGTCTCCCGGTCGAAAGCGCCAATATCCAAACTTCGATAAGCGTGCCGGAAGATCGCTGGGTTTTGTGGACGCACGGACCGCTGCGCGGCCCCGCCGTTCGCTTTTGGGGCATTCTCATCTGTTCATTACTTGCCGCCTTCGCGCTCGGGCGCATGACGCTTTCGCCCATTCATGCGCTCGAATGGATGATGCTCGTCATTGGCCTGACGCAGGTCCCATTGCCCGCCGCGCTGACCGTTGTCGGCTGGCATTTCTTTCTCGCGTGGCGCCGAACCGAATCGTTCCAGCACCTCGGCAACACCATCTACAACATTCTGCAAGCTTTCCTCATCGTGCTCACGGCAATCGTGCTCGGGATACTGATCATGGCCGTCGGCGAAGGTCTGCTCGGCCGCCCCGAAATGTTCATCACCGGAAACGGTTCGAGCGCCAGCACGCTCGTCTGGTTCCAGGCCCGGTGTGGAGAACTCCTCCCGCACCCCGGCTGCATCTCCATCTCCATCTGGTGGTATCGCTTCTTCATGCTCGTGTGGGCGCTCTGGCTCGCCCTGGCCCTGATTCGCTGGCTGCGCACCGGCTGGCAGAGCTTCGGCAGCGGCGGCTTTTTTCACCAGAAACCGAAAGCCGAGCCCACTCCGCCTCCTCCACTCCCGGCCCAAGGCTGACCCTTCTTTCTGAAAATCATCGACGTCATCGACAAGTCCCTTAAGGCGAATTGGAAAACCGACGGCGGTTGACATCGCCGAGACCGACTGCCGCTTTGTCGCAGAGGAAACCGATCGTTTCCAACCTCACATCAGGGGCAGCGGTGTGGCCCCATCATCGAGCACGCGTAGTAGGAAATGGCCGACGCCGGAAGCGCCGTAGTCAAAGTCCGGGGAGTAAAGTCCGGGACCATCCGTCGGCCAGGCATCGCCGTCAGGAGTCGATTCCTTGTAGTGAAGGCACTGCAACGCGAATTCGCGGGTGCGCTGCTTCCAGCCCGCGTCGCCCGTTGCGCGGTAGGTTTCGAGCAGCAGTTCACCACCACCCGCCAGGCCCGTGCACTGCGTGTAGTTTTGGCGAAAATCGCCGTAATGATACGTGGCTTCGGCGGCCGCCACCGCACTCTCGAAATAACGGACATCACCAAGGACACGGTGGGCAGTGAACAGGGTGAGGCCGATGCCCGCCGCGCCATGACTCCACTGGCAGCGCACGAGGCCCGGATTGTCGATGCACGGCGACCAATTGAGTCCGCCGTGAATCGGCTGCGCGTAGCGGACAACGGTGTCGAACAACTCCCGCGCGAGATCAGCCCACCGTTGACTTTGCGTTGCTTCCGCCAGACAGGCGAGGAAGTGAGCGACGCCGGAGATGCCGTGCGCAATTCCGAGGAAAACGCGTGGCGGAAAACCGCCGAGACCGTTGTCGGGATCGACCAGACAATACGTACCGAGCGCATCCCGCGTGATCTTCGTCTCGAGCCACGTGGCGCAGCGTTCTGCGCCGCGCAGGTGTTCGTCGTCCCCCGTGCGTGCCCAGAGTTTGAGGAGATAGAGACCGTTCGACGCTTCACCGCCGAGCAGATCCGTGACTGGACCTGGTGGCTCTCGCAGGATCAGGCGAGCGTTCTCCAGGCAGTACCCAGGGATCGCAGCTTCACCGAGCCCGATCGATTTGTGCAGCGCCGCCAACGCCACGCCTGTCTTCCCCACATGCAGCCCGCGCACGTAGTGCTTTCCCCGAAATGCGACACTCCAATCGATCGCGTCCTGGGCGAGCGTCAGCGCCTCGGGCCGACCCGACTGCCGATAGTAGTCCACGAGGAAGAAGCTGATCCCACCTACGCCATTGAAGACGCTCGGATCGCGCTGCGGCTTGTTCTCGTCGTCGATCGTTACCCAGGAACGCCCCACGTCTGCTGGTTCCGCCGTGCGCTGGATGAACTCGAAGATCGAGTCCACGGCCGATGAGATGGGATCAGTTGGAGATGTCATCGGCGGCGGTGAGATCATCACATGCGAACCACCAGCGGGAAGCAAGAGCGCGTGACGGCTTTTCAAAAAGGAGTTTTACCGACCATTGTCTGACGGAGCCCCAGTCACCTTGCTCGATTAGCGAAGCTCGGGAAATCGGAGCCATCGACCGTGTCGAACATTCTGGCGCCTCAGTTTCCGGCCGGTGCAATCGAATACAAATGCACTGCGTAAGGCGCGAAGGTGTCGGTAAAGCGGCCTTGCTCCAACGCAACGCGTCGGGCCTCGCCGAGCACCGCGCCGTCATTCCCGACCGCGCGATCCCGGAGTGAAAAGCTCCCTTTGACGGGTTCACCATGCAGATTCACCGCGAAGACGTAGGTCGCGCGGTCGTGCCGCTTTACCATCGCGGCAATGGGTGATTCGGGTTCGGACGTTTCCACGACGACGCCGTCGTCAATGCTTGGACTGTTCAACACCGGAGCAAGTTCGTGAATCTGTCGATTGATGGCCGTGACGGCCGCCAACATTTCCGGGTCATCGAGCAAAGCGGCCTCCTTGAAGACCGGCTTGAATTGATGGACGAAATAGATCAGCCCACGTGAACCGCGAATCAACGACATCCAAACCATGGAGCGCACCTGCTCGGGCGTCGCTTTCGCACCCGGATTGCTAATGTGAGTGCATTCGATGCAGTTCCAGACCCCCTTTTCGCCGTGCGTCCATTCGGACAATCGTTCGACACCGCGGGCCACGTATTCGAGTTTGCCGGTGATGTCCGGGGAGGTGTGGGTGACTGGATAAATATCGAACGAGGCGATGTCGCATCCTTTAACATAGGCCGCATAGTCCTCCGGATGATTTCGGCGTACACCGCGTCCGATATAATCATCCCACGCCACGCCTTGTCCAAGATTCAAGAGCACCGGTCGCGACGGATCTGCTTTATGCATTTGCTGATACTCCGCGACGATTTTCTCCGGCAGTATGGGAGGTCCATAACCCCCGCCTTTGCCGAGTTCCTGCGCGTTGTCGGGCTCATCGCCGTGCATCCAGCCTGCGATCAGAGGATCGTCCAGATGGGCAATGCCGATCGAATTTTGATCGCAGATCACCGGCATGCCCGCCTTTTTCAATTCAGAAAGTTGAGACTCGGTTGGGCCGCTCCATAGCCCGACATACAAATTGATCCCCGCCGCCTTGAATCGCGGAGCGTTGCGCGGGGATTGCAGCCAGACCGCGATTGGAAAAAAATCATCGTGCGCCGGTGCGCCATCCGGATTCAGAATTCGATCTGCTCCCGGCGTGGCCGGCGAAGGTGGTTCCGCGGATAAGGTGGCGGAAGTGGCGAGAGCCGCCAAGAGCATCAGGATGCGCGCGTTCATGGTGCTCCATTGTTCACGCTTGAAAGGATTCCGGAAGCCGCGATCCATGCCCTTCGCTTGGGCTATCGCTATCCGCGGCGCAATTTCAGAAGAAGAAGAGTCGGGTTTGCGTTTTGGTTCGGCTCGTGGCGATGGCGGCCTCAAGGCTGAGTGGCAGCTGGGTGACGGCGGTTAAACCCTCGCGCGGAGAGGGCCAACAACCCCAGGACCAACGCGGTCCCGCCCAAGATCAAAAGGCGTGTCCACCACGAGGCAGTCTGAATGGCTTTTGCTTCGAGTCCGATCCGCAGGTCCGCCCAATGGTCCACTGCGACACTCCGGCTGAAGGTGAGCAGACGGCCTTGCTCGGGGACGCTGGCTCGAATCGTCGCCGGGTTGGCCAGGGCCGCGTCCTGCTGTTGAATGAGTCGCTCCGCCAGTTTGCTGAAAGCGGCGTTCTCGTCCGCGGTATTGCGGTCGATGATTTGTTTCGCGTCCTGCTGGGTGTAGTTGGCGGCTTTCCCGGTACCGCCACGAAGCTTGCCGGCCAGGGCGTCGGGCGTCCCCGTCACCGTCGAGTTGCGCACGTTCAAACCGACGATGGCCTGTTGGAGCTTGAGGTTGTGGAGTTGCACGCGAGCGTCTTCATTGAATGCGTTATCGCCCTGGCTCAGGCCGAAAGCGGATTCGAAGGCACGACGGGCTTGCTGGGGATTGCCCTCTTCAAGCGCGCTGTTGCCGAGGGCGAGCATCTTCTCCGCGGCCTTGGTCTTTTCGCGCTGCTGACTGGCTTCGCTTTGCAAATACGTCTGCACATCAACGGCCGCCGGGCGCCCGACGATTTGCTCCCGCTGCATTTGCAGCGAACCGGTCCAATCTTTGAGTTCCCATCTTTGGTTGAGAAAGACATTCCAGGTGACGTTCTCGAGGGGCAGCTCGAACTTCGGCGCGAGCAATTCCAGATCGAGCGCCGTGCGTCCAGGATCGCCGATTTGGCTGGTATAGAAGAGCGAGACCGGAATGGCTTCGCCGGTGCGTGATTGCTGTTCGAGCGGGATGAGAATCTCGTCGCCTTCGCGCCACGGCCACACACCATTTTGGTTCACGAACGCGAACCAAAATTGCGCGTCCTTTGGCAGGGTGAGATGGAGCAGGCGCATGTCGCCGGGCAAAATCTCGAGACGCACTTCCGTGAGCATGGTGCCGCTGTCAGAGATGACCGACGTAAAGGTGATGTTGTTCACGTGCGCCGGCAGGAGCTTGGTCGCTTCGTGGCGTTCGAGTTTCAGCGGAAGACGGAAATTGGTCTCGACCAGGCGAAAGGCATAACTCGCGGACGAAGTGGTGAGATCCTTTTGCAAAGCGCGCGGGATGCTTTGCCATTCGACGGTTTGCAACGCTGGCGGGATCGCATCGACACGCACCTGCAACCGGCCACCTGATTGCACGGTAACGAAGCCGCGCTGCAGATTTACACCATCCGCCATGACGGGAAACAGCGTGGTCTCCGCGGCATTCGCCGGCAACGGCACCTGATAAGTCACCTGTAACAAATACTCTCCGATCACCCGCCGATGGAGCTTCACATCCCACGGGGTCATTTCGTCCGTGACTTTCAACGGGATCAAAAAGTCAGCAACCTGATCGCCGGAAAACTTCACGTTCTCCGCATTGGTCGGCAGCATCACGCGGAACGCTTTCAGCCCGGTGTTCTCGATCTGGTAGAGCAGATTCGCGGTCACTTTCACGAGCGCCTCGCCGACGGTTGCATGCTGCAATCCGCTTACCTGCACCCACGGATCGACCTGTTCGATATCGACAGCGAGACTCCACGGCGTTTGCAGGATGCGAAAGGCGAGCACGCCCTTTTGTTTGATCCCCGATTTTTGCGGATCGAGCTGCGTTACACCGTCGCGCGTCGTCACCTGCAGGCGCATTCCCTGCTCCGGCACGACAAGAAAAGTCCCGCGCTGTTTGTTGGCTTCCCGAAAGGTGAGTTGCGGCGCGACCCACGCTTTCGTGGCTTTCACTCCCGGTCCGATCAGACTGATGGCGAACTCCTGCTTTCCTTCCGTCCGCCCACGCAGATGCATCGTGATGATGCGTTCGGCGTCCGTCTTGAGTTCTGTCCAGTGGCTCAGGGCCTGACCCGTGATCGACTCGACATCCATGCCGGCGGGCAGCGCGAAGCTCAGCCGGAAAATGCCGGCCCGCGTGATCTCCACGGTGGCGTTGCTCGCGAGAAGCGAGCGATCTTCGCCCAGCGAAAGCGTGTCCTGCGATTCGACGCGCACGTCCGGCTCGACGGGCGAAACCTTGATCTCCGACGTGGCCTTGACATCCGCATAGCGAAAGGCGCGCCGGACCGTAAGACCGGGGATTTGTCCGGCGAGAACAGGCGCAATATTGCCGGGAAAATCCTCCAGATTGATCGGCGAAAGCGTCGCGGCCGTGACGGTGTCGAGCTGAACTTCGTTGCCGGTCGCCACGCCGAGCAGGCCAATCTGACCCGCCGCATTTTCGATCGCGACAATCCCGACCGACTGCGTCGAGTGGCAGCGGCCCCGTGGCAATCTGCGAGCGGATGAGCAGCGAAAATGGGCGCGACTGTGGAGGCGCGAGATTCACCCGCAATTTGCCGGCGTCGGGATCGAATCGCCACTGCGAGACGATGGACGCAAGCGCCTTCTCGTTCTCCTTGACGGGAGCAAGAGTCGCAGGATCGATGACATCGGTCACGGTCGTGCCTTTCGGAATATCGAAGACCAGATCCCCAAGTTCGCCCTGTGCCGGTCGGATGGCGGCATGATGCAACCCCTCGATGACGCCCGCGGTCGGCGCGTAGAGCTGGGTTAGCTCCGCGTAAAAGACGGCCTTTTCCCGCGCGACGTCGCGGCTCCGCGGCTTCCAGCCGATCCAACTATCGTTCACCGGCGCGAGAACGAGCTGGGCCACGGTGTCCTTGCCCACCGCTTTCCGGTCGATGGACGCGGCCTGCGGTGAGACGACATCCACGTCGAGATTGGTGATCGTGAGCGTCAATTCATTCACCAGCCCAAATTGGGACGGCAGGACGAATCCGCTCTCCGTGTCCTTCTTCGTCACCGGCACCTGATATGAAAGCTCGATGTCAAAAGTGCCACCTTCCAGCGCAAGCAGATGCTGGCCGCGTTTTCCCCCAACGGTCACCTGCACATGCTTCAGCGCTGTATTCGGAAAGGTCACCTTCGTCAGGACCGCAGGCTCGAAGAGCAACGGCAGCCGCTGGCCTTTCAACGCCTGCCAGTGGATCCGCATCGTCGCGAGCGCGAATTTTTCCTCGACGCGAATCTGCTGCGTCACGGTCTCGGCGACCGGCGGCTCCTTCGGCAATAATGCCGCGGTGTCGTCTTGCGCCGAAGCGCCATTCACGAACAACGCCAGGATTAGCGCCGCGGTCGCAGCAGCGGGACCGGTGGTGGGTGGGGGTATTGGAGGCGGCGTCGCTTTCGGAGCGCGTGGCATTCGCCAAAGCTTTCTCAAGGCCGGGATGGCGATCTGCCAGACGGCAAAGAGCGCGACGACCGAGAGGAATGCGCCGGCGCCATTCGGGAATCGAAGAGCCGCCCACGCGACGAGCGTCCAGCCGACGATCGTCCACCGTTGCTTCCCGGCGATCCACGCATAAGCCCAGGCCAGAATCGCGAAGAGTGCGGGCCAGGCCCATCCAATCACGCTGAGCACGGAGAGTTCGTCCTCGACGTTTCCGACCTCGGCGGTCAGCGCACGGCCCGCCTGCTGTACCGGTGCGAGGAAAACCACCTCGCGCGGCATCTCCGCCGTGTGACGTTGAGCGATTTCCCCGAGCGCTCCCATGGCGACGAATGCAAACACCAGAGCCGCACATCCGAGCAACAACCCGAGCCAGTGCCGCGCGCTGAATTTGTAAACACCGTCACGCGTCGCACTCCGCCAGACAAACGCCGCCAGTGCGATCAAGGCGAGCGCCGCGATCAACGTCGCCAGGGCCGGCACGGCATCCCCGCTGCCAAACATCCGCGCGAGACCCGCAAATCCCGACACATCCGCCACCCCGCCCACCGGCGTAAGCGTACCCTTGCGAAAAATGAGGCGCTGCGCCGTGTCAGGCTCGAGTTTCCATTCCGCGAGCAGGACGGGCGCAGCCACGATGGGTGTCGTGATTTTCACGCGTGTGGCATCCTTCGATCGATCAGCCAATTTCAACACAATCGTGAGCACCGCATTCGGATCCGCCTGGTGGGGCAGGGGGATCAGGTTGGCCTCGCCGTCGATCACGGGCACGACCGGCGCGCCGTTGACCGTTGCCGACCAAAGTTCCGTCCCCGCGGGCAGCGTCACCGAAAAGTGCGCGTTGCCGCGGCTTTTGACAAAATACTGCGCCTCCGTGAGCACCTGGCCTTCCTTGGAAATGCGCGTGGTCAGCGCCGCCCGATCGACAACCTGGCTGAGCGAATCGCCCTGGACCAAGCGGGCTGAGGGCCAGACTCAAATTGAATGGCCGCGCGGCATAGCGATACGCGGCGAGAATCGGGGAGTCAAAAAAGAGCCGGTATTCCGCCGGCACTTCACCGGGTTCGAGGGGCAGCAATCCCTCGGAGACCGTCACCGGCTTCACCTGGAATTGATACGCGCTGATGACAAGGGTGTGGCCCTGCTCGGATTGGGCATCGAGCGGGCGTGCGCCGGTGAAGGCGAGCGTTTCACCCTGCGGCTTGAACGGGCGCTCATAAGTTGCGAGCAGCGTGTAGGCGCCGGCGACAGGCGTGTGCAGTTGCACGATGTATCCGCCGTCCGTCTTTTGCCAGTTGCGGACGTCGTTTCCCGTGAACTCGACATTAAAATATTCCTCGGAGAGCTCGACTTTGAATGCCGCGATCGGCGCTCCGGAGATGACGTAATTCAGAACGCTGCTGCCATACGCGACGCCCTCGCCGATCGAGAAAAGATGGAACGCGTCGACCTGGATGGATTGTGGCAATCGCTCGATGCGCATGGTCGCTTCCCATGCAGGTTCGCTGAGGCGGAATGCCGCCTGGATGTTCGAAACCTTGCGCGGGAAGAAGGCGGTTGCGATTTCCGTAAGGAATTGCGTTCGCTCAGCGGTGAGGCGAAGTCCCGCGTCGGCGGTAACCGCGACGTGGCCGCGCACGGATTTTGCGTTGGTCACATCGATCCGCGGCAGCGTCCATTCCGTGGCGCCAAGCGCCTGATTGCGTTCCAGTCGCAGTTGGACAATTTGCCGGCCGGAGACGGGCTGCGCAAATACGAGCCGCAACTCGGAGTCAGCCGGGTCTTCGAGATCACGGAGAAAATAATCGCTCAAGCCCGCGGCATTGAGCTTCGCCACGGCGTAACCGCGCGGCACGCGCAGCAACAATTCGCGCAACGGCGCTTCGCGCACGTCGAGTTCGATTTCGGCGTCGATGCTCAACTCCGTTTCGCCGAGTTGATAGGCGAGCACTTGCGAGACGGTGATCTCCGGCAGGATTTGATCCGCCTGAATGCGCAGGGAAAAATCCGCGCCGGAAAATCGATAAGCGAATCGCTGCTCCCCCGGCGCACGAAAGGCCGCCGTGGTCGCGTCGCTCTCGGGAAACTGCTCCGGCGAAATCTGCGAGAGCCCCTTGGAATCGGCGACTTCGAGCCGCACCGCGCCGTCATTCACAATGCGGAAATATCCCGCGAAGCGCGTCGCGTTTTCGGGCCGGAGCTGCATCGCATCAACGGTCTGCGGGAAGGCACCGATCGGCGTCTGCGTGTGCACGAGGAGACGGAAGAGGTTTTTCTGCGGCTGATTAAATTGCACCACGAGCCGCCGCTCGCCGGCGTTCGCGCCGGGCTCAACTTTCCACGCCAGCACCTGATCGCCCTGCACGCGCGTGACTTCGCCTGCGCCGAGCAAAAGCAGGGTTACGCTTTCGAGTTCCCCCTGCATGACTTTGCCGTCGAGCAGCGCAACCTGCCGGATCAGGCCGGGCCCGACACTGATCTGCGAAAGCATTTCGGCGGAGTAGAAAAGCTTCCCCTCGGACTCCGGGGCCGCGGTTCTCCAAGAAAGTTTCACCGCGCCATCGGGAGGCAGAAAGCTCGCGAAGTCATTGCCCACGCGCTCTGGCCGCGCGGCGCCCGGAAACTCAAACTGCGTATCGGCCGCGAGGCCTTGCAAAATGATGGGCTGGAGCGCGCTCGGAGCGACGCGGAAATCAACGGCGTTCCAGGCACCGTTCTGCCGGACCGCCGCGTTAAATTTGAACGAGAGCGGAAAGTCGCCGGGGTGGTCAAAGACGAGAATGAAACGGCCATCGACGGACACGATGCGCCAGTCCGGATGGGGCGCGAGCTCGGTGAGGGCGAGTCCGCCCGCGAGCAAGGTGAGGGTGCCGCCCTTCGGATTTGTCACGCGGGCAGTCGCGGTGAGAGTGAAGGCGGCTTCCTGGTCGGCGAGCGTTCCATTCAGTTTGAATTCACGCAGCACAACCCGCCGCAGTTCGGGATCGGCGACAGTGATCTTCAAAGGCAGCGTGTAAGCCGAACCGTGGAACTGAAAGGCCAGCGGCTCCGGTTCATCCGGCTTCGCTTCGCCGCGCATTGCCTCGGGCAGATATTTTGTTTCGACGGGGAGCAACCCACTCGGCGCGTCGGGCTGAATGTCATACTCCGGTGTCGTCTCGACTTTCACGAAACCGCTGAAGAGCACGGGCTGCGGCGGCGTGAGCGCGAAGGTCGCGAGTGGATTCTTCCATCCCTTCAGGTCCCGCTCTGCGCCGATGGTTACGACGAGCTGCGTGAGGGTTTTCTCGCCTTTCTTCGGTCGAAGAATGAGCGTGCGCGTGCCGTCCGCTTCCTGGCGAACGCTCCAGTCCTGCAGCGCCTCGCCGGCAACCTGCCTGATCTCGCCCTCGCCGGAGATCGTCAGCGGCAGCTCCTTCGGTTCGCCCTGGAGAATGTCGAGCGTGGCGTTGATTTGATACGTGAGCTTGTCGCGCGTGACTTTGATCGACTGCTGGAGCGCGGTGGAGAAAATGAGCTTGTCTTTGTCGCCCGGCTGTCCGTTCAGCAGTCCTTCGATGGTGAGACGTAATTTTCCATCGGCGACTCCGCCACTGATCGCGGGATCCTTGATTTCGGCGGCAGTTTGCGCAGTGCACGTGACAGCGAAAACGGTGAGCCAAAGTGAGCAGGCGAGCGTCTGGATTTTCATAAGAGGGGTGAATGGAGAGCGCGGATTGGGGAGAACAGGCGTCCTCGCCTGTCGTGGTCGGCGTCCCGCTGGGCACATCGAACGTCGATCACGGATCGATTTCGCGAAAAACCGCCGTCCTTGGTCGCCTTCGAGAGGCGGGATTCGTTGGTGATGCGATGGCTTCGGCGAGGACGCCAAAGCCGACAGGCGGGACGCCTGTGCTCCCCAGCCCTTGTCCGCCACACGTTTTTCGCTTTCATGTCCGTCATCGGCCCGAGACGTTTTTCGCCGTGCGGATCATCCACTCGAGCTTCTGCGGACGTGGGTCGGAGCCATAGACCGCGGGAACGCCATTGAGCAGACCGAGCAGCAGATCGGGGGTGACCTCCGTCGCGAACGGGCTGGAGACGAGCCATTCAGAAAACGCACTCGCGGTTCCCGCCAGACGGAGCGCCGGGCTCGCTTGATCGAGCGAAGGAACGTTGGGCGTATAAGGCACCGTCCACTCATGCTCCTTGTAGTCGGACGTGCCGGGGACTTTGAAACGCACGCGCACGGTGGCGAGTTCGCCTTCGCCGCTTGGATTGACCTCGACGACGTAAAGCGCGTTGCCGGATTCCGCAGCACCGATCTCGGCGGCATCGACCGTATTGTCGCGGAACTGCTCCTTCGTCAGCTGATGCTTCGCGTAGCCGATCTGACGATACGCGGTCACGCGACGCGGATTCCACTCGACCTGCACCTTGACGTCGGAAGCGGCCACCCGCAGAGCACCGGCGAGTTGCGCGGCAAACTCGGTCGCGGCTTCCTCGGGTGAATTGATGAAGCCGTAGCGGCCATCGCCGTGGCGGGAGAGCGCTTCGAGCACGGAGTCGTCGTAGCCTTCCCAGCCGACGCCAAAGCAATCGAGCGCGACACCCTTTTGACGGTTGGCCTCGACCTTCTGCTTGAGCGCGTCCGGATTCACATCCCCGAGATTCGCGGCACCATCGGTGAGCAGCACGACGCGGTTGATGCTGCCGGGCTGGTAATGCCGCAGCGCCGTGTCGTAACCGAGGTCCAGCGCGGCGGAGAGGTTTGTTCCGCCTTGCGGAGTGATCTCGCTGACACGCGCCGTGGTTTCGCCGGCTTTGTCACCGGCCACGCCGTCCGCCCAGAGCCGCGGCGTGCGGGCAAAGGTGATAATGCTGAGCTTGTCCTGCGGCTGCAATTGCGCGGACAGGACCCGGAGCGCTTCATGCAGAATGCGCACGCGATCGGCGCGTTCCATGGATCCCGAATTATCGAGCAACAGCACCAGGTTCAATGGGCGTCCCGGCTCGCGACCCGTGGCGGCAGTCTTCACCGAGAGCCGGAGCAGATCACGATTCTGCGCGAAGGGATAACGCGCCAGTTCCGAAGCAAAGGCCAGCGGCGCACCGGCGGTCGGCTCCGGATCGCGATAGTCAAAGGCATTGACGAACTCCTCGCTGCGTACCGTCGCCAGCTCCGGCATCTGGCCCTTCTCAAGACTCGCCGCGGCGAGCTTGAAAGCCACGTCACTGACATTGAGCGAAAACGTGGAGAACGCATTCGCGCTCGTCGGAATTTCCGGCTGCGGTTCGGGAGCTGGCAGGGCGGGTTTGGGAGCGGATGAGTCGTCGCCGGAATCCTTCGGCGCAATTTGCTGATGCAGACTTTCCAGCTTGGCCAACTCGGCGGGTTTTTCAGCAGGTGCGGGAGCGAGAGCAGGCGCGGAATCGGCGACGGGTTCGCCCAGATTCGCCGGTGCAGATTCGGCCTTCGATCGGAACATCCGACCGACGAGCGGGATATCGCCCAACGCAAACTCCTCGACCTGTTTTCCGTCAATCTTCCCAGCGTCGTGGCCCGCCAGATCGATGGCTTTCATGCCCTCGATCGTGGATTTCACGTCCTCCGATTCGGTCTGCGCGAGCGGTTCCGAAGTCTCCGGTGAGGCGGCTTCGACGAGGGAACGTTTGGCGTCAGTAAATCCGCGATCGCGGAAATAAGGCACCTTGCCGGCCTCGAAGTGATCGGTGCCGCCGAAAAGCATATCCTTCTCGTCCCTCTTGCTGCTGACCGGTTCGTCCACATCGAACTCACGGACTCTCCCCAGCGATTCACCCTCCGGCGATTCCGGTTTCGCTACCGCCGAGGCGGCGGCTTCCAGCTCGGCCACTTTTGCTGGCGGCGTGAATTTTTGGACCGGCGCGGCCCAGGTGTTGTCAATGCCCGAGAGCCTCTGCGAGCCGGTCTCGCCGAAATTGACTGCGGAAGTGTTGTTCTTCGCACGATCGATAGCCACGGCGGCGAGATCCGATGTGGGGGCAGCTTCACCTTCTCCAGCTTTCTTTTTTGAAAGCGCCTCCGCAGTCGCTTTAAATGTATCGCCGCTGGCCGTCTCGTCCCGTTCGAGACCGCGCACCATGCGATCCTGATCCGGCACCACTGCCAACTTCTGGCCAACTTCCTTTCCGAACCGGGACTCATCGACGGCTTCGGGAAGCTGCTTCATCTCGAACCCGAGCGCGACCTGATCCTTCAGTCCCTTCGGCTCTTCCGCCGGCTTCACGGCGATGGCCGGGAGGGCATCGTCCGGGGCGATTCCGAAGTCTTTATTGATGCTCCCAGACGAATTTCTGGATCCGGACCGGGCATCCATTTTCGAATAGAGATCTGGTGATGTCTCCGCAACCTCGCCCGGGCTCTCAATGGCGACGGGTTCTCTCCTATTATCAGCACCCGCCATGCGACCTCCGCGGCTGAAATTCTTGGCCAGAAAATCTTCATTCGCCGGCGGGTCAGCCACCGGCGGAGCCACGGCCGCGGGCTCAATCCCAAGGACCGCTCCGCCCCCACCGACTCCCGCGCTTGCGGTCGCGGGAGTAGCAGCATCCGCGGACAGCGTATCAATCCGTTCGAAGAGGCCGTCTGATTTCGCGGCCTCGCCATCGGCCACCGCCACCGTTTTCCGAGTGATCCCGGAATCCGAGCCGAATCCGGCGAGCCCTGCCCCAGCACTGGGTTCCGCCGCCGGTTTTAGAGCCGGTTCCGGTCCCGACACTGGAGCGTTCGTTTCTGAGTTCGGAGTGATGAAGGCGAATGTTCCAGGCGCCTCATCCGGGGCAGCAGCCCGACCACTGCCCAGTTGCTTTGTCCGCGCGAATCGCGTTCCGTCGACCACCGCTCCGTTCAAATTCGCCATGCCATCGTCCGCTTTGGCGCCGGAACGAACCGAAACTTCGGCTTCGGCGAGCTTCACCTGTCCCTTTGCCTCCGACTTGTAGTCCACGGCCCCAGGCATCGTGGGAGCGGGCGGCGCCACGGTGGCCAACGGGGTGACATTGGCCGGCTGAGCCGCGGGCTGGCGCGCGCGTTCACTCTGCGCAGGCGTGTCCCAAAGTACTCCCTCGCTGGCGGAGTTAACGGCGACCTTGCCGGACGCACTATCACTCCAGAAATGCGGTCTGCCCGGCGATCGGATTTTCCGTCGATGCCTCATTCGCTTCCCCCGAAATGGTGCCGTCTTGGAAAACATTGAACCAACTCTCCGGCCTTGGCGTGGGATTGCCGAGGCCAGCGACGATCGAGGACCGTGCCATGAAACATCGCATTGATCAGAACCGCTCCTCCGAGCAGTGCGATCAGTGCCGCCGCCAGACTCAACGGCACGACGGATTTCCAATCCCGTTTTGGCTTCACGATGGTCGCGGATCGCTGCGGCGCTGGGCCTTTGAAATGGGCCAGCAACCTTTCCCGCCGATTGTCAGAAAGGCGGAGAGGCACCGGAGGCGCGGCCGGTTCGGGGATCGCACTCGCTTCTCGCAAAAGCTCCATCGCGCGACCCAGCCGGGCGTGCAACGTCGTCAGTTCCGCATCGCCGGCCATTTGCTGGCGCAGGGCCGCGGCTTCCTCGCTCGAAAGCTCGCCCATGAGCAGCGCCGTGAGTCGCATCTCGGTTTCCTCGCGAGGAGTCAGTGGAGAATCAGGATTCATCGCGCCACCTCCGTTTTCTCCAGTTCGACGGCCATCGCTTTCAAGGCATGATGCAAGAGGTAGCCCACGTGTCCGACCGTCAGCCCCGTGCGACCGCTGATTTCCTTATAGGAAAGGTCCTCGTAAAATCGCAGCCGGATGATCTCGCGGCTCCGTTCATCGAGTGTTTCCAACACCAACCGCACCAGCCCGACGCCTTCCCAACGGGCGATCTGCTCGTCCGGCATTGGCTGGGCATCGCTCGCGTCATTCGCCAAATCGTCACCGTCCTTCGCGTCGCCCAGCAGCACGATGCGATTCGTGCGGCGTTGGTGATCGACGGCAAGATTGTGAACCGTGCGGTAGAGCCACGGCTGTGGTGTGAGCACCTTTTTGAATTGGGTGTGAAGTTTCATAAACGCTTCCTGCACGACGTCCTCCGCGACCGCGAAATCACCCAGCAACCGCCGGGCATACGCGAGCAACGGTGATTCCAGATCGGCAAAGACCTGTTCGATCGTCTCCCACGCCGGCGAAGGCATGGCGCTTTCATTCGATCCAGTTACGGCCATCGTGGAATTGTCGGCGGGGGCATCGATGATCTTTGTCTGTTGGCGAGTCGGGAACGACATCGTTCGAGGATAAGACGGACCATGTGCGGGTTTGTTAGAAGATGGGAACGATCCGTCCGAGACAGACGAACGGCGGTCTCTTCCACGATACTCCTCCATAAAACACGATTTCCCAAAGCCTACAGGAATCTTGTCTGGTTGTTCGGATGGCGCGGCCCTGGGAGCGCTGGCGTCCTCGCCGGCCCTTGTTGAATGCCGGCGGGACGCCAGCGGTCCCAGGTGGGATGCGCCACCGCCTCGCGATGTGCCCAAAGTTCGCGGCGGCTGTTGCAACGATCTATTGCATTGAGGGTCATGCAAAATCGTTCTTCGTTGGTTATGTCACCATGACTTCCCGCCATGCCCCGTTTGCCGCGATGACCGTATGCTTGATTTCGACGATCGTTTTCGCTCGCGATATCCAGCCGCTGCCCGCCGATCAGGCGCTCGATAAACTGTATTTTCCACCACCAGAATCCAAGGGTGGCTGGCGCGCGGTCAAAACGGACGATGAGATCGAAGCCATCGGAGAAATGGACAAGGCAAAGATCGCCGGATTGCGCGCGTGGTTGCTGGAATCAGACGATCGTCCGTTTGCCGCCGTCGTGATTCGGCACGGAACTGTCGTTCTTCAAGTCGAACGCGGGAACAGCGCGGCGACCGATACGCGCCGGGTGGCCTCGGTCTCAAAGGCAATCTGCGCGACCGTCCTGGCCATCGCCTCCGAGCAAAGCCAACAGGGCCGGACGCCGCGCCGAATGACGTTTGATGACAAGGCATTCGACTACATCCCCTGGGCGCAGCCGCTCAGCGATCCACGCAAGGCTCAGATCACCGTCAAGCAATTGCTCAATCACACTTCCGGCATTTGTCCCGAGGCCACCGGCGCGCCGAACGATGGCTCATGGGAATACATCCTCGGCCACTCTGGTGACGCGCGGACAGAAAAACTGGCCTTCGATCCCGGCACCGCATGCGGCTACTCGACCCAGGCTCTCGCGCATGCCGCGCTGGTCTGCGAGACCGTGACCGGGAAGCCTTACGATCAGTTTGCCATCGAGGCACTATTCCGACCGCTGGGGATCGAGAAGTGGTGGTTTCAGTATTACGACGGCGGCGAAAAATATGGGCGTCATCCGTCGCACGGGCTCGGCCTGTCGGCGCGCGATCTGGCGCGCATTGGCTACTGCATGATGCATGGCGGCCGGTGGGGTGAGACGCAGGTCATTCCGCAATGGTTTGTCGAGCAAACCGCGGCCCCGACCCACAATGTGAAGACACCGGAAATGCGTTGGAAGCTGAACCCCACGGTTTTTTCCCATGGCTGGGAATTGCCCGCCCATCACGATCCCGCGAGCGGTCGCAGCGGCGCGGGCATTCCCGAGGATGCCCGCGAAAAGCCTGGGTCGGGAGGCCAGATTCTCGCCTTTGTGCCGAGTCTCGACCTCGTCATCGCCCGCCAGACCGGCGGTAGCGGGGACTGGGAATTCGAAGAGTTTTTACGGCGCGCCTGTGGTGCGGTGCTCCCCAGCCGCGGCCAATGAACAGTCCCATTTTTGATGCCACCCAAACGCCCTGATGAGGTGTCGACAACGTGGGCTGATCTGCCAAATCGTGCGGAATGGACGCGATGAATCGCATTGAGGGTCATGCAAAATCGTACTTCGTTGGTTATCTCACCATGACTTTCCGCCACGCCGCCTGGGCCGCGATCGCTGCGTGGTCGCTTTCTGCGACCGCGGCGCCGGTGGATTTTGCTCGCGACATCCAGCCATTGTTCGCGGACCGTTGTCTGAAGTGCCATGGGCCGGAGAAACAGAAAGGTGGGCTGCGGCTTGATATCAAAGCGGCGGCGTTCAAGGGCGGCGATTCGGAAGAGCGCGGGATTGTGGCCGGTCACGCGAACGACAGCAGGTTGATCAAAGCAGTGACGTCCACGGACGATGACGAGCGGATGCCTCCGAGGAAAGGCGGTGGCGAACCGTTGAGCGCGCAGGAGATCGACTTGCTGCAACGCTGGATCGATTCGGGTGCGGATTGGCCGGAGTCGGCAGAGATCGCGGCTAGGCCAGTGCGATCGGAAATGAAAGTGACGGATGCGGATCGCCAGCATTGGTCGTTTCGGCCGCTGAGCGCGATCGAGCCGCCCGCAGTGACAGATCAGGCGTGGATCCGAACGCCTGTGGATTCGTTCATCCGGCAAGCGCAGGAGGCGAAAGGAATTTCTGCCGCAGCGCCGGCGGATGCGCGCACCCTCGTGCGCCGAATTTATTTCGACCTCATCGGGCTGCCTCCAACGCCTGAACAAGCGGAAGCATTCGTCACCGATTCAATCCGCGATCCGCAATCCGCATTCCGGAATCTCGTGGATGAGCTGCTGGCGCGTCCGCAATACGGCGAGCGCTGGGCGCGGCACTGGCTGGATGTGGCGCGTTATGCCGATAGCAACGGCATGGAAGGAGACGATGACCGGCCGAACGCGTATCACTTCCGCGACTTTGTCATCGACGCGCTGAACAAGGACATGCCCTTCGATCGATTCGTGCGCTGGCAGCTCGCGGGCGATGAACTCGCGCCGGATAAACCAGAGGCGATCGCGGCAACGGGCTTCATCGCAGGCGGGGTCAACGCTGCGCTGCCCGACAACTTGATGGAGGAGGAAAAACTCCGTAACCGCGCCAATGAACTCGACGACATGGTTTCGACGACGAGTCAGGCCATGCTCGGTCTCACCCTCGCCTGCGCGCGCTGCCACGATCACAAATACGATCCACTGCCGACGCGCGATTACTATCGGATGATGCGGATCTTCAATAGTGGCGACCGGAAGGAAGTGCCACTGGCGGCACCGGCTGAGGTGAAGGCGAATCAGGCGGAGATCGACGCGTGGAAAGCGGAATCTGATGGAGCCATCAAGGCACGCGATGAGTGGCTGAAGGAGGCGCGGCAGCCGATCGAAGAAAATGTGCGCGCGGAAAAAATCGCCCAGCTGAAGATATCTGACGATGAAAAGCGGCTGCTTCGCGAAAAACCGGATGACGAGACGGCAAAGAAGCTGGCCAAGCGTTTTAAAAAAGAACTCGAAATCGCGGACGGCGAATACGTAGCCGCGCTTCCAGACGATCAAAAGGCCCGTTGGAACGAGCTCGATGCGCGCGTCAACGAAGTCGCGAAACGCCAGCCCACCGCGCTGCCGACCGCATTTGCCTTTGCCGACTTTGCGCCGGAGCCGCGTGAGTCGTGGTTTTTCGAACGCGGCAATTTCATGGCGCGCAATGAGAAGATGGACCTCGGATTCCTCACCGTGCTCACGAACGGGAAGACGGCGGACGATTATTGGAAAACCGCGCGCGACTCCAAGCTCCGCGACGACACCACGCAGCAGCGCCGCGCGCTGGCGGAGTGGATGACCGACCTCGACCACGGGGCCGGCGTGCTGCTGGCGCGCGTGATGGTGAATCGCGTCTGGCAGCATCACTTCGGGGAAGGGTTGGTGCGGACGGTCAGCGATTTCGGCACGCGCGGCGAACTCCCCACGCACCCGGAGTTGCTCGAATGGCTCACCGGCGAGTTCATCCGCAGCGGGTGGAGTGTGAAACATTTGCATCGGCTCATCTTGAACAGCGCGACGTATCAGCAGGGCGCGGCGCTCAACAAAGCTGCGGCGGAGATCGATCCCGAGAACCGCCTGCTTTGGCATCGCCGCCCGCTGCGCCTGGAGTCCGAGATCCTCCGCGACTCAATGCTCAGCGTCGCCGGCACGCTCAACCCGGCGGTGTTCGGTCCGGGCTTCAAACCACCGATTCCCGATGAAGCCATGCAGGCGCGCAACGTCAACCACCCGTACCCGCGCGACGCCAGAGACACACCCGAAACACGCCGGCGCTCCATCTACATGTTTCACAAACGCGTCGTGCAGTATCCGCTCATGCAGGCGTTTGACGCGCCGGATGCGCAGCAAAGCTGTGGACGCCGGATGAACACGACCGTGGCTCCGCAAGCGCTGGCGCTCCTGAATGATCCGTTCATCCGAGCGCGCGCCGAGGAACTGGCACAGCGGCTGCAGTCCGAAGCCGGCAGCGAAGCGGAGGCGCAGATCCGCCGGGCATTTCAACTCTGCCTCAGCCGCGAAGCTGCGCCTGACGAATTGACGGATGCCCGCGCCTTCGTCACCGCGCAGATTGCCGCGCGTACTGAGCGCGACGCCAAACAACCAGCCGCCGATCTCCAACACCTCGCGTTGACCGACTTTTGCCAGTCCCTGTTCGGATTGAACGAGTTTATCTATATCGACTGAACCGCATTTCGCCATGAACCCGATCCATCAACACTGCGGACGTTTCGAATCCTTTACGACCCGCCGCGATTTTTTGAAGAAAGCCGGCGCCGGTTTTGGCATGCTGGCGCTCGCTGATTTGCTCGGAAAAAACAATCTGCTTGCCGAGGAACCGGATGCGCTCAACCCGATGGCACCGCGCGTCGCGCATTTTCCGGCGAAGGCAAAATCCGTGATCTGGCTGTTCATGGAAGGGGCGCCGAGCGCAGTGGACCTGTTCGACCCGAAACCGGAACTGACTAGGCGCGACGGCAAGCGGATCGAGATTAATGTTTTCAACGGCAATCCCGGCCCGCTGATGAAGTCGCCCTTTTCGTTCCAACAATACGGCCAGTCGGGCGCCTGGGTGTGCGAGCATTACCAGAATGTCGCAAAGCATGTGGACGATTTCGCCTTCGTGAATTCTTTCTACAGCGAGTCGAACGATCACGTCCCCGCGCTTTATCAAATCAATACGGGCATCCCGCGTCCCGGTTTTCCCAGCGCCGGATCCTGGGTCACCTACGGCCTCGGCTCGGAAAACAACAGCCTGCCCGGTTATGTCGTGCTGGGAAACAATGACGGCGTGAAAGGCGGCAACCTCAATTGGAGCTCGGGGTTTTTGCCGACCACTTATCAGGGCACGCTCTTCCGTTCCGGCGGCACGCCCGTGATCAATCTCAAGCGACCGGGCGATGTCACCCGCGACGACCAACGTGCGCAGCTCGACTTGATGGCCAAGCTCAATCAACGCCATCTCGAAGCGCGCCCCGGTGAAGCGGAGTTACTCGGGCGAATTCAAAGCTTCGAGCTCGCTTATCGGATGCAGGCGGAGGCGACCGATCTCGTGGATTTCAACACCGAATCCGCCGCCACTCGTGAGATGTACGGCATCGACCAGGATGAGACGCGTTCCTACGGCTCGAAATGTCTGATGGCGCGCCGGCTCGTCGAACGCGGAGTGCGCTTCGTGCAGGTCTATAGCGACGGTGAATGGGACGCGCACAGCGACTTGAATGGCAACCACAAGGGCCACTGCCGCGCGACGGACAAGCCCATCGACGCACTGCTGACCGACCTCAAACGCACGGGTCTCATCGACAGCACGCTCGTCATTTGGGGCGGGGAATTCGGTCGCATGCCCGTTTCACAAGGCAACGGCGGACGCGACCACAATCCGAATGGCTTCGGCATGTTCCTGACTGGCGCGGGGATCAAGCCCGGTGTTCGTTACGGCGAACTCGACGAGATCGGATACCGGGCCGTAACCGACCGCGTCTCCGTCCACGATCTCCACGCGACGATGCTGCACCTGCTCGGGATCGATCACGAAAAGCTGACCTACTTCCACAACGGCCGGCGCTACCGCCTCACTGATGTGGCGGGCGAAGTGTTGCACCAAATTCTGGCGTAATCGGAAAATCAAGCGCCGGTGAATCGCGTTCCGTGGACCTCACAGCGCCTGTCGTTTGGCCGCACGTCCTGCGTCGAACCAGCCTGCAGGCCTTGGTGATCACTTCGCCAGCCGCTTGACCTTCACCTCGGAAACCGCCCAGTCGCCGGCGACGGTCCCGAGGGCGAGAGAACCGCGTGGCGTGGTGGCCCAGCCGTGGTATTGGCTGAGACCTGCGATGGGACCTGTCCATTCGTACAACGGGCGAGCGTCGAGCATCGTGGTGACCTTCGCGTTGGTTCCGTCGAGGCGGACGGAGATTTCCAAATCGTGCGGGGCGGAGTCCTTCACCTGTTTGCCCTCGACGACGCCGGGCAGGTCTTTGCCTCCCTTTTCATTGACCATAAAAAGACCGGTGTATTCTCCCTTAAACCCATCCAATTCAAACCCGGTCAAGCGGTCACCGACGGGAATGACGACGTGAAAAGCATCCTTCGGCGTGAGTTGGCGCACCTTGACTCGCAACTGATAGCTGGCGGTTGCAAATTTGCCGGGTAACGGAAGCGTGGCGTATTTACCGTCCGGGCTGAGGAGTTCGCCGTCCACCAGGCGCCAGCCGTTGCCGCTTGTCGCTATCATCGCTGGCGTGAGCGCAGAAAGGAGGTCGACCCAACCACCGGCGTCGGGTTCGAGCGGACGAAGTGCAACTGCTTCAACGAACAAGCGAAGCGGGTCGGGCAACTGATCGGTTTCCGGCGTGTTCAGCCAGGTCCTGGCGATTTCCTCGCGCTTCTCTTTGAGCCGTTGCGCGTCGTCGATCCGCTCGCGCTGGGTCAGCAGCATAAGATTTTTGCGTAGGATCGCATCGTAGCTGGCGGAGAGCGGTTTCACGCGCTTCGCCCGCTCGGCCTCGATCTGAGCGAGTCTTTGTCGATATTCCGCGCGGAGAGCACGAACGGGGGGTGGCGCGGGCGGAGCGTCCGGCAGGGCGGTCTGTCCCTTTTCCAAAAGCTCGCGCTCGGCGTGCCAAATGAGTGCCTGGTCGAGGCTGCCGGTGGCAGCGGCCCTGGCCTGCCTGGCATCGATCTCCGCAAGGTAGCGCTTCCGCAGTGCATCCAAGCCTGCGATGAATGGCTCGGTCACCTGCTTTTGAAAAGCGGCTTGCCGTGGTCCGTCCACGTCCGCGAGCCATTTTTCCACGCCGCTCTCGGGTTGTCGTGAGTCAGATGGGATTTCGCGTGACGGCGTCGCCTTCGAAGCTGTCGTGAGCGTTGGAACCGCATTCGCTGCCACCGCGGTTGCGTCGCGCTGAGGCGGAGTGGGGGAATCTGGAGTCGTTCCGTCTGACGCGCTCGACGGTGATTGAACTGGGATCTGGGTTTGGGACGACCCGGCTTCTTCCGTCGGCTTGGTGAAATGTGCATACGCCAATGCGAGCGCCGCCACCACACCGGTGAGTGTGGCGTACAGAGGCACCTTCGATTTCCCAGGCGCGACCGGCGCCGTTGGAGTCAACCGGGCTGGCGGTGCCAGTCGATTCGGTGCGGGCAGGTAGGCGGGTGCCGTCAGCGCAACACGCGCGGAGGCGACGGCGGACTGCATTTCCTGCGCGCTCTGGTACCGTCGCTCCGGGGACTGCTGGATCGCCTGGAGAACGATGGCGTCAATGCGGGTATCGCAGCCGATCCGCGCGTTCAAGGGCGCGAAAATCTCCGCAGGCACATCGCGACAGAGCATCTCGTAAAGCATCACTCCGAGCCGGTAGATGTCTGTCCGCCGATCTCCACCAGCGCCATTCACTTGTTCTGGGGCCATGTAACCGGGGGTATCCACCACGGCAGGTGCAGAAGCCTCGTCCCGACGCGTCGAGAGGCCGAAGTCGGTGATCTTCGCCTGCCCTTCGGTGTCGATCAGAACCTTGGCCGGCTTCAGATCTCGGTGAACGATGCCATGGGCGTGCGCGTAGCTGAGCGCGGTGCAGACCTGCTCGATAATGGACAGCGCCTGATCGGGCGCGAGGCAATCGCCAGGGTTCGTAATGTCAGCAACCACTTCAGCGGGCCGGTGGATGATATCCTGTAGCGTCGCGCCCGCCACGTATTCCATCACGATGAACAGATGCCCCGCGGCCGTGGTGCCGAAATCATATACCGCAACGATGTTTGGATGAATGAGCCTCGCCATCGCGCGCGCCTCGTGGCGAAAACGTTCGGCGAATACCTCATCGTTGCTTATCACCAGCGGCAGGAGCTTGATGGCGACCAGACGGTCGAGCGCCGTCTGCCGAGCCTGATAAACCACGCCGATATCGCCGCGCCGGAGAAGGCGCAGCACCTCGTAGCTGGGAAAAAGCAATGCGACTTCCTCGATCTCAGGCGGCTCCCAACCGTCTCCGACACTGGCCGCCAATCGTTCGCTCCGCATGGCGCGCGCGGTCATATCCACCAAAGACGAATCGCTGGGCCGGGAAGAATCGTTGGGTTCATTTGCATCCGGCATGACCGGGATTTCTTACCAGCGAGCACGGAGCAGGCGAGCGTGGAATCACTTCCCCAGCCGCTTGACCTTCAGCTCCGACACCTCCCAGTCGTCGGTGAAGGCGCCGAGGGCGAGGGTACCGGATGGGATTTTGGCCACCCAATTCGAATCCATGCTGAGGGAGGCGGTGGGGCCGGACCATTCGTAGAGTGGGTATCCATCGAGGGTGGTCGTGATGGTGACATTCGAGGCCGCGAGGCGAACGCTCACCTCCAGATCGTGCAGTTCGAAGTCCTTCACCTGTTTGCCGGCGGTGGCACCGGGCAGTTTATTGCCCCACGTTCCATCCACGAGAGAGATGACCGTCAGGCGACCGGAATCGGGCCAGCCATCCAGATCGAATCCCACCATGCGGTCTCCGGCAGGGAGGCCAAGGAAAAGCGTCTCCCGGGCGGTCGCGATCTGACGCAACTTCACTCGCACTTGGTAACTGGTGCCGTGCAAATCGCCCGGCAGCGGAAGGGCCGAATACTTCTTAGCCGGGCTGAGGAGAACACCATTCTCCAGGCGCCAACCGTGGCCGGCTTTTTCGACGATGGCAGGCGTGAGCCTGGAAAAAAGGTCCACCCATTCGTTGTTGGCGGGTTTTGACTCGGCTGGATTAAGGGCCAGCGATTCCGCCAACAAGGTCAGCGAGTCGGGTAATTGGCCCGTGACGGGTGTCTCGAGCCAGGATCGGGCAATCTCCTCACGTTTGTTCTGCAGCAGCCGTGCGTCTTCGATCCGTCCGCGCTGGGTCAGCAGGGTGAGGTTCCGCAGCAGAATCGCATCGTAGCTGGAGTAGAGCGGCTTGGCGTTATTCGCTCGTTTGCTTTCGAGCTGAGCGAGCCTTTGTCGGAAGTCCGCGCGGAGCGGACGGATGACATCGGGCGTGCTCGCGTCGTCGGGCCAGACGGTTTGTGCTTTTTCAAAAAGCTCGCGCTCGTTCTGCCAGATGAGCACCCGATCGAGGTCACCAGTCGCAGCGGCTTTGGCCTGCCCGGCAGTCAGGGTGGCAAGGTAGCGGCTCCTCAGTTCCTCGACGCCTGCGGCGAAGGGTTCGGTCACCTGCTTTTTGAACGCGGCCTGCCGCGGTCCATCCACTTCCGCCAGCCATTTCTCGACCGCATTTTGGGGATGTGGCGATGCGGTCGGATTTTCCGATGACGGCACCGCCGGGGCGGTCGAGTTTTCCGCAGTCGCATCGCCCGAAGGCAACTCGGCAGGCGGAGGCGCAATGGATGCGGGATTGGTTTCCGCCGGCACGGCGGGCAACGCCGGGGGCGGAATCTTCGCGTCTGTCGAACCTGCATGCCGTGTCGGCTGCGTGAAATGCGCATACGCCCATGCGAGCCCAGCCACCGCCACAGTTAGCCCGGCGTAAAGTGGGACCTTGGATTTCGCAGGTGCAACCGGCGCGGACGAAGCGACGTGCGGTGGCGGCGCCGGTCGGTTGAGTGGGGGAACAGATGACGGCGCGGTCAGCGCTGCGCGCACGCCGGCACATGCAGCCTGCATTTCCTGAACGCTCTGGTAGCGCCGCTCCGGGGCCTGTTGGATCGCCTGACGGATGATGGCATCGACGCGCGTGTCGCAGCCGCTCCGGACGCTCGGCGGAACGAAAACCTCCCCGGGGACTTCGCGGCAGAGCATTTCGTAAAGCATTACCCCGAGCCGGTAGATGTCCGTCCGCCGATCCCCACCGGTCCCATTTACTTGTTCCGGCGCCATGTAACCGGGAGTATCCACCACGGCGGCAGCGGAACCCTCGCCGCGACGCGTCGAGAGGCCAAAATTGGTGACCTTCGCCTGGCCCTCGGTGTCGATCAACACGCAGGCCGGCTTCAGACCGCGGTGCACGATTCCCCGCGCATGCGCAAAGCCGAGCGCACCGGAGATCTGCTCGACGAAGGAAAGCGCTTGCTCAGGAGCCAGGTAGTAGCCGGGATCGGTGATCCCAGCCACCACTTCAGTCGGCCGGTGGATGATGTCACTCAGGGTCGCTCCCTCGACATTTTCCATGACGATGAACAGATGCCCCGCGGCCGTGGTGCCGAAGTCGTAAACCGCGACGATGTTGGGATGGCTGAACCTGGCCATCGCGCGTGCCTCTTTGCGGAAACGCTCAGCGAAGGCCTCATCGCTGCTCATCTCCAAGGGAAGGAGCTTGATGGCGACCAGGCGGTCGAGTGCGATCTGCCGGGCTTGGTAAACCGCACCGAGGTCACCGCGCCCCAGGACGGCGCGCACTTCGTAATGGGGAAAAAGGTGTGCGACATCCTCGATCGCCGGTGGCTCCCATCCGTCCCCGCCATTTGACGTCAAGCCCGCGTCCGGCGTGGCGTCCCGGATCGGCTCGCCCTCAGAGGCCTCACCGAGCAACGCTGGATCGGCGGGTTCGAATTCATGCGGCATGTGGCCGGATTCTTAAAAGAGCGCACGCTCAGGCGGCGAGCGTTAAAGTGGCCAACTGATCGTGATTAATCCCGATGACATTCGGTCCGCGGTATCCCCGTGGCACTTTCGAGAACTGCCGGCAACAGCACCGCCCATCGCATTCGCTCGGAGTCCCTCCACGATCGTCTTTGATCAAGGCACGCGACGCTCATGGACTTCGACATCCACGATTTCGTAAGCGGCGATCTGCATCACGCCGCTAGGCGGCAAAATTGGGATCGGATAGCCTTCAATCCAAACGCAGGCGTCACCAAACGCGGCGCCAAAATCGATGCGCGGTTCGCACCACGCCGGCACGGCCCATTCGGGCCGCGGGTTCTCTCCTGCGATAAGCATCACGCGCTGTTTCTTGCGTGCGAAAAGAGCCGCCACGTCGCGATGCAGGCCCCATTCGCCGAGCCTCAGGACGAGCGCGCCGTCCGGAGTGCTTTTCTCATAGTCGCTCATCTGCGACTCGACATTTTCGTGCACCTCGTGGTTTTCAGCCCAAAGCCGGTCATCATAGCGCCCGAGGTAATTCATTCCCATGTGACCCGCCGAGGCGACGACCGTTTTGCGACCGTCGCGCAGCTCGTCAGCAATGCGGCCGGCCATTGTCCGCAGCTTCGGCAGTTCGGTATTCTTCAGGCGCGCGAGCATATAGCGCACGCGATCAATGTAGCGCTGTCCAATTTCGCCGGCGGCCATTGCTGAAACCTGGTAGTCATCATGAAACTGCGCCTTTTGGAAATATCGATCGGACCACGCGTGACCATCGGTCGTAGCCCAACTCTTCCACATCGTCGGCGTTTTCCCGTGACGCGTGAGCGAGGCGACGACTTCGCCGATGAGTAACCAGCCGTTGACCGCATTGGTGAAATGGTTCGTCTTTCCCACCCGGCGTCCGTCGGGAAGCGTTACGGCACGATCGTTTTCGCCGCCGCCGGAATCGATCCACGCGTCGCACGCAGTGACATGAGCGGCGAGCAGTGGCGACGCGCGCGAACCGAAACCGACGACGAATCGGCCCTTTGCTTTTTCATCAAGCAGCCGCTGTAAATCGGCCGTCCTTGGGCGCATCATCCCAGGCGAAGATCACCACGTCATTCATCTGCTCTTCGGGCATGCGTTCGGATTTCCAGCCCCGATCGAAGCCGACGTGCATCCAGCCGCCACTACGCCCGAACAACTCCTGCTCGAGTGTCGAGCCGATCCACGGGAATCCGACGAGGCCGCCGCGCAAGTGCCGCTCCGCGATGCGCTCTGCGAGCTGCGTAATCGCAGGCAGGCGGGAGGCGCATTCGTCGAGTTGGCGATCAAGTGCATCCAGATACAGGGAGCCGGCGCTCGGTGCGGGCGCGGGCATTTTGTAGCCGTCAATCTTGAGCAAGGTGAATGGGTAGATGATCGTCGCGTAGAGGGTTCCGTCGTGGGCCGCGAGCAGCGCCATGTGCGCGTGGAGAGGCGTTAACGTCCCGTCGGGCAGACGGTGAAAACCGTGCGTGTGCGGCTTCGGCTGGCCGTCGGGGCCGGGCGACCAGTCGAAGTAATCCGGGTTGCTGACCGTGAGCACACCCAGGTCCTCATGGCGATTTTGTGCGGGGTCGTAGCGAACGAGGTGGTGCAGGTAGCCGGTGCCGAAACCAGTCGTATTGTCCGTGCGCACGAGGGCGTAGATTTTTCCGTCCGGATGAATGGTCAGCGCACCCCGCGAGTCGGGACCAATTCCCTCGATCATCTTGCCCCGGCTCTCGGCGGCGACATTCTCGCCAGTGCTGTGCAAATCAATTCGCAGCAGGGTCGGGTCGTTCATCAGGATGAGCCACGCGTGGCGGCCATCGGGATCGAGTTGCCATATCGGAATCGACGAGTTGTCACGGCGAGTCCACCGCTGATCTTCCATGACAATCGGCCGCGTCGTCACGCGTTCGGTTGCGGGATCAAACTGCGCGAGTTCGAAGTCTTTCGTCAGCACGCTCGCGACGCCGCGTGAATCCACGAGTGTCGAGGCATAGGGCGTCAGGAGCGGGCCGAGTTCGCGGAAATTTCCACCCTCGAGGCCGCTGACCATCCAATGCTGTTCTTCGCAAGTGACCACGTAGAGGCGTCCGCGCGATTCGTCCGCAACGACATCGATCACACCCTGCCCGGCGAGCGGCAGGCCAAGGTTCTCCGCGTGGCCGGTCCGCGGATCATAGGTCATGACGTATCCGCCCGGATACTCCGACATGTCGCCTTCCTTTCGGTAGCCCTGTTTCGAGCCGACATAGACTTTGCCGCTCGGCCCGACGAAATTGCGCGTGTGGATCTTCGACTGCGCCGCGTAACCGGTGGCGCTGAGGCCGCAGGTTTTGTTCGTGTCGAGGACGATTCGCTGCCGCCCGGTGCGCGGGTCGAATTCCACGAGGAACGAGTTCACGTTGTATTTCGCCGTGCCGACATGAATCGCGCCATCGAGCGATTCCGAGAGCGAAAAATATCCGGACTCCTCGCTGGTCGTTTCGGGCAGAATGTAATGCGCGGTGGCCGGGACATAAGCCGGCGGCTCGCCTCCGACCGCAACAATCGCGAACAGAACAACGAGGGTAAAGGGCGCGTTTTTCCGAATCATGGATGACCTATTAAAGTCTCGTTCCGGGCGAATCGTAGATGCGCAATCGGAATACGCGGAACAGCCTCGCCAGCCGGTTTCGCTCGTCGATTCGGAAGTGGAGTTTTCTTTTCGTGCTGGTGCCGGTGACAATTTCGAACGCGTGATTTTCAAAGAACCGCGCGGGGATGAACTCTACTGGCTTCACACCTGCCAACTCATGCTTCGCTCGATATTGCTCGCCTTGCTCAGCGTCTCCGCGTTCGCCGCTGAACCCGTGACCACGGACTCGCTGAAGTGGTTCACGCCCGACCGCGACTTTCAGCCGATCGAACCGGCCCCGTGGGTTTTTGAAGGCGTGCAGAAGGTGTTCCTCGGTGATTTCGCCAATCCAACGACGTTTCCATATCTTGACGAACTCGCGGCGCTCGGGGTGACGGTGATTCATACCGGCGGTCCGGAACCGTATTTTCCACTGCGACGTGATGGCGGTACGGGAATTGATGCCAAGGAAAGCGCGCTGATGCACACGGCGTTTGACCGTATGCGCGGTCGCGGGATGCGCGTCGTCATCGGCGTGTCGCCTTACGCCCCGATCGAGTTCGTGAAGGAACATCCCGAATGGCGGCTGAAATATTCCCCGAACGAAGCGGCGCTCGATCCGGCGCTCGATCTCACCAAGCCCGAGAACGCGGCGCTCCGCGGCATGAGCCTGAACACGCCCTACGGCGACTACCTCATCGAGAATCTCGCCGAGATTTTCGCGGACTATCACGTGGATGGCGTCTCGTTCGATGGGAATTATCACACCCAGCTCAATTTCACGCCTTACGACGTGGACTTGTATCGAAATGAGACGGGACGCGAGTTCCCGGAGAAGATCGATCTGTCGAGTGACGACTACAAAATCTACCTGCTCTGGGCCGACACCAAGCTGGAGAACTGGTATCGAAAACTGCACGCGCGCCTGCGGCAGGTGAATCCGGAGGCCGCCGTCTATACCTGGACCACGAATGCCGGCCGCTACGGCCATTTTCTCACCAGCCCGCGCGTGATGTCCGCGCGCATGAATCTTCTCTTCGATTCGCCCGTGCAGGAATGGTGGCTCGATGAAGTGAATCTCGGCGCCAGCGTCGTGCCCGCATTCGGTGCGGCCTATGTCCGTGCGCTCACCGGCGGGCGCACGGGCGCCAGCGAGCCATACATCATGTCGCATGGCAATCCCTACAGCGCGTCGGGCTTCCCGCGACACGAGTTGTTCGTGCGTTGCATGCAGGCGATGACAAATGGTTCAATCACGCCGCTCGCCGTGCCGACGGCCGCCGGCAAGGAAGCTGGTGATGACACGCAGCGCGAAATCGGCCGCCGGAAAAAGTGGGTCGTCCGCACCACGGCGGAACCGTGGGCCGCGCTCCTCGTGAGCGAACAGACGCGGCAATTCTATGCCGGAGGACAAATCATGGAGCGTTTTCTCGCGCATGCGCTCGGCGTCTTTCGCGTCGGGTGTGAAGAACATTTACCCATCACGCTCATCACCGATCTCGACCTGCGCCGCGACCGGTTGGCTCCATTCAAAGTGCTCATTCTTCCCAATGCCGCCGCGCTCTCAAATGAACAGATCGCGACCATCCGCGAGTTCGTGCAGAACGGCGGAGGACTGGTGGCGACGTGCGAGACTTCGCTGTTCGATGAACTCGGCCACCCGCGCCCGAATTTCGCCCTCGCCGACCTGTTCGGTGTGGATTACGAGGGCCGACCCAACGCGCCAACCCAGCGTGCCCCGCTCGACGCAAATTTCGCCATCGTCGTGGATGACCAATATTGGGCGAACCGGCAAGGCGCCGCCGAGATGCGCTGGGGCGCGGGTGACCTCCTGACGAGCGACCTCATTGCGGACCCGCGCCTCAAGCTTGTCACCAACGGTGTGCAGGCCAGTTTCAAAGGCCCGATGGTGTTGATGAGCGAAGCGCGCCCGCCGATGAAGCGGGCCATGTTCATGTTTCCGGAAGGCAAGAACCCGGTTCCGGCGGTCGTCATGGGTGAGCAGGGCAAAGGCCGCGTCGTCTACATGGCCGCCGGCTTCGACGCCGCGAACTACAGCTACGGTTACCCCTACGAGCGGATCATATTCGCGCAGGCGATCAAATGGGCCGCGCGCACGCCGCCACCCGTCGCCGTCGAAGCACCGATGTGTATTCAAAGCACCGCCTTTCGGCAAAAGGACGCCGGCGGAGAGCGCCTCGTCGTCCATCTTTTCAATGGGATCAACACCACCAGCGACCACGGCCTTCCCGAAGTGGATGTACCGTTGCGCGAGGAAGCCGTGCCCATCGCCGGGATCAAAGTTCGCTTTCACCAATTACAGCCGAAACGCATCCATCTCGAACCGGAAGGCATCGACCTCACGCCCGTTCAGGACGGCGAATGGATCGAAGTTGCCGTGCCTCCGCTCGCCGTTCACTCGTTGGTCGTGGCGGAGTTTTGAGCGACCTTGAATCAGGGTTGAAAAACCGCCGATTTCTCGCAACCGCTTTCTCGAGCGAAACTCGGAATATCAGTTGTCCGGTGCAATCCCCATAAAGCGCGCTGTCATCTCGCAGGATGCTGCGGAGTGGCGCAGGTGAGGTGAGTCACGACACCTTCTCAACGTCCGGCACCGGCGGCACTCGCGGCCGCACCGATTGAAACGGCAATGACGGCGAAGATTCCGGCGACGAGGACACAGCAAGCCAACATAGGCAGCAGCGCACCCGCGGCGCCTTTGCCACCCGTGGTGTCATGCGCCTTCGCGAGTCCGATGCAATAAGCCACCAGACCCCAGACGCCTCCCACGATGCCGCCACAGATCGGTACCAGGCTAATTACGCCGGCGCTGCCGACCGCGAAACAATAGGTCCGGAAGGTAGTCTCGAAATCGTGGTTGGCGCCTTTCACCATCATCAGGCAAAGGTGGGAGAGCCCCGCATAGAGAAATATGTATACGAGGTACAGCGCCGGAGCGATGATGATACCGAAGCCCCCGATGGCGGTTTGAAAAGCCATTATGGTCGCCGCTTGCGGATTCTGTGCACCCTGCGCGGCGCCGATCCCAGTCATGGCTCCCTGGAAAAGCAGGCCATAAACCTGGCTGACCGCGACGGCAATTCCCCCGGTGAGCAACCAGAAAAGGATTGGACTGCCCAGCCCGCCCGTCCGTTTCATCCCTGCAAAGGCGGCTCCAGGTGTCATGAGCACGGCTTTGACCGTTTCGACGATGGCCTTAAAAATGCCGAGTTGTGCGCGCTGTTCCCAAGCCGGGCCGGTGCGATCGAGCCCGCTGGTGGGGAGAACACCACCGTCCTGCAGGCTCTGCATGACACGCGGCTTGGCTTCGGCTGAATAGGGTTTGCCCTCGATATAGACGACTTCTGATGGGGGAACATATTTGCCGGTGAGCGTGCAGCGGATATAACCGGGTGGCGGGGCTTCCGCGCCCGGGGAAACGGGTTCGGGTGAAGCCGCGGCGGCTTGCGGTATCGAAGAAGGCGCCGGACGTACCGTGCGCATCGCTGCCCAGCCCGCCAGGCCTTCCCGCCAAACCAGCGTATCAGGGGTAACTTTCCCTTCGGCCAGAAGGCGGTCGAGTTCACTTTCGGAAACGGGACCGTTTTGTTTACCAGCGGATTCGTAATACCAATTCATGTTGCGCCTTGTCGTGATGGTTCGGGTCTTTTAGTTTCCGCCGGCCCGCACCCGCAGTGGGCGCCGCGGCAGCGGCAGCGCAGTGAAGATCAAAGACCCTCCGGGAGACAAACTTAATTCGCATGACTGTGGCGGAATCCGCTGAACCTCGAACCCTGCACTGCCCCAGGTGCTCTTCAATCCTGGAGACAACGGCCTTTGCTGGCGGCGCGATGGTGGAGTGCCCTACTTGCGGACGACAATTGGCGGCGGAAATATTTCCTGCTTTTGCCCGACCGCCGCTACCGGTCTCGACATCATCCGGAGAGCAGGCTCAGGAAGGTGAAGCCGGATGTTTTTTCCATCCGGAGAAACGGGCCACGCTGGCCTGCGAAGAGTGCGGGCGTTTCCTGTGCGCGCTTTGCGATCTGCCGCTCGGTTCGCGCCACGTGTGTCCGGCCTGCCTGGACGCCGATCGCTCAGGCAACCTCGTGACCTCCCGCACTTTGTGGGGGAACGTGGCGTTTATCACGGGTGTCGTTCCATTGTTGATTGGCTGGATGATGTGGCCGTTCCTTTTTGTCAGCGGTTTGGCTGCGATCTTTCTGGCGATCTGGGGATGGAAAAAACCCGGCAGCCTGGTGCGGGGCCGGCGCCGATGGGCCGCCATCGTAGGAATCATTGGGGGCCTGCTGCAGATCGCGGCCGAGATTGCGATGATCGCGTTGATGTGGTTAGCCATGACCCGTTTCCGATGAGCACCGATCCGAGTACGCCCATTTACCAACCGATGAAAGTGCGGAGCTGGGGCGTTTCCGGGAGGTCATCTTTGTGGATCGGGCCGGATCACCTGCTGCAGGTCTCATCCGGATTCGTCAGCGAATCGTATCGGCGCTGGTATTGGCGGGATATCCAGGGTCTGGTGGCGCGCGTTTCCGCCAAACGTCTGGTGTGGAATATCATTTGGACGGTGTTCGCCGTAGTCGCTTTGAGCACCACCGCCGGGCTATCGACGCTCGCCATCGGCGGCTCAAGTGACGCGGAGCAGGCCATCTTTTGGACCCTCAGCGCCATCGCCGGATTCTTCGCGCTGGTTTGCGTCGCGGCGCTTCTGGCCAATTCTCTCCTCGGACCAACGGTCATCGTCGAGATCCTGACCATCAACGGCCCCAAAAACCTGCCGGCAATTACCCGGCTGCGCGCATTCCGCCAGGCGTCGCAAACGCTCCGTCCCCTGATCGAGGCCACCCAGCCGCCGGAGGCGGCGTTGCCCGTCGAAGGATAATGGCCACGCTCAGTCAGCAGCGCTGTCTCCATCACGAAACCCGGGAAGCGGTCGCTCGCTGCCCGGTGTGTGGGCTGTACTATTGCCGCGAATGCATCGTCGAGCATGAGGGGCGCATCATTTGTGCGAGCTGCCTGGCGAAGAAGTCGGATCCGGCGGAGAAACGCCGCTCCCGTTGGCGCATGGCACCGTTGTGGCGGGTGGCCGGATTCGGGACGGGAATCGTGGTTGGCTGGCTGACTTTTTATTTCCTGGGGCGGATTCTCCTCGCCGTGCCGAGCGACTTTCACGCCTACGAACTCTGGCAGCCCACGTGGGGGGATTCGCCATGACCTCGAAAGAACGTCGCCGCCTGCGGACGGGCATGCCGGCTTTGGATTTGATCGAGGATGCGGTCCGGCTCCTTCGCCGAACACCGATCGAGGCTTATTTAGCCTACCTCCTGGGCGCCATTCCGTTCTGGCTCGTGCTTTTCTATTTCGTTTCAGACATGACCCAAAACGCTTATGCGCCCAGTCATGTTTCGGAAGCGGCGCTCGGGGTGTCCCTCATGTTTGGCTGGATGAAATGCTGGCAAACGGTCTTTGCTGCACGTTTGCGGACGACGCTCACGGGTCGGGCGGCGCTCCCATGGACGGGGGCACGAATTGGACGCATGATTGCGATCCAAACCTTCTGGCAGCCAGTTGGCCTGGTACTGCGCATCGTGGCGGCGCACGTGATTCTTCCCTACGTCTGGGTGGCGGCTTTCTGCCAAAACCTGAGCATTTTGGGTGACGGCGCCGACGATGAAAACGAGCGAAAATCCATCGCGGCGCGGGCCTGGGCGCAGGCGCGCCACTGGCCAGGCCAGGCGCATGGCGCGTCGGGAGCCGTCTGGATTTTCATCCTCTTCGTCTGGATCAATATTAACGCCGCGCTTGGCTTTATGCCGGCCGCCCTAAAGATGTTCTTCGGGCTCGAAACCGCCTTTTCGCGCAGTCCCGAATCCATGTTGAACAGCACCTTCCTCGTCATCTCCCTCGGGCTCACGATCCTGGTCGTTGATCCGCTCTGGAAGGCGATCTTCGCGGTGCGCTGTTTTCACGGCCTGTCCCTGCGCACGGGCGAGGATTTGCTGGTGGAATTGCGACAGTCAGCGGCTCCGTCCCGCTCGCTCGCCGTGGTCGCGATGGCATTTCTGCTCGTCGCAGGAACGCTCGATCGTTCGGCTCATGCTGCGGATGGTGCACCGCCATCGGCCCCGCAGTTGGGGGTGAATGCGACCAGCGTCGAGGCGCCGAAGCCAGAATTGGCTCGCAAACTGGATGATCGCATTTCCGATGTGCTGGAGCGCCGCGAGTATGCGTGGCGCGCGCCACGAGAAAATATTGCGGGCTCCGGAGGGGGACTGCTCGCGGGCTGGATGGATGGCGGGATTCGGGCGCTCAAGCGGATCAAAGTGGCCATGCAAGAAACCGTGGAGGCGTTTTGGAATGCAATTTTCGGAAAGCGATCGATTCGCGGCGCTGGTTTATCGCTGCGCGCATTGCCCGACGTCCTTTTGGCGGTGGCGGTTTTGATTGTCGGGAGCGCCCTCTTTTGGATCCTGCGGATGATTCTCAAACGGGGACGTGACACCACGGTGGCCATAGCCCGCAGAAACGTTGTGCCTGATTTGCATTCGGATGAAGTAATGGCTTCGCAACTGCCGGAGGACGAATGGATCGCCCTGGCACGCCAGTACGCGACCGGGGGAGAATTGACCCTCGCTCTGCGCGCCGCCTGGCTCGCCTGCCTCGCCCATCTCGGCGAACGCGAACTGCTGAGTATCGCGCGCTATAAATCAAACCGCGATTACGAAACCGAACTGCGGCGGCGGGCGCGGACGCGTGAAGATTTGCTATCGGCTTTCGGGCAGAATTTGCTGGCCTTCGAGCGGGCCTGGTATGGCCGGCATGAAGTGCGCCCGGACGATTTCTCCGCCTTCGAGGCGAACCTTGAACACATTCGCGCATGCTGAAACTTCGGCCGCTAATCATCGCCGGCATCGTAACGGCCATTCTTGGGCTCATTGCCGGCATTTCGCGTCTGATGGACTTGCGCTACCAGAGGGGCGACGTTTACCCGCCGTATTCGACGCTGCGCGCCGATCCACTCGGCGCCAAGGGTTTGTTTGATGCCCTCTCGGAACTCGGCCGGTTCCAGGTCGAGCGCAACTATCGACCGCTCGAGCAACATCCTGCGCCGGAAGCCGTGACCATGATCTATGCGGGCGTTTCGCGATCGGCGAGCTGGCGTAAAGAGGAGGCGGCGCATGCGAAGGCGATGCTCGTCAACGGTTCCCACCTCGTCTATTCCTTCACACCGGAAAACTGGAGCCGGCGGCCGAACTACACTCCGCTTGCCCCCGCACCAGCGACGCCACCAACGCCAGCGCCGGGAACAGTGCCAGCTCCTTCCGACTCCACGGAAGCCGCGCCAGCGGAATCGGCGGAGTCTCCAACGGCCGATTCTGGAACGGCCCCCGGGGTCTCTGCATCGCCCGCGGAAGACCCCAATGTGGATGAGCCGCCGGTGCCCGGTTTTCAGATCACGGTGCCCGGTGGTGTTCCCTTTGCGGAAGTGCTCAAGGACTGGGGGGCAGACTTCGCCGTCCGCAGCGATCCGCGAGCGCGCGAATTTGACCTGCCCGCCAAAGCCACTGACGAAGCCCTGGCGCTCGGTCTGGAACCCACGCTTTCCTGGCATAGCGCCATGTATTTCAAAAACCTGAAACCGGAGTGGCAGGTGCTCTACCGCTGCGATGACAAGCCGGTGATCATCGAACGGAAGATGGGGGATGGCGCGATCGTCCTGATTTCGGATTCGTACTTCTTGAGCAATGAAGCGCTGCGCCGCGAACGCCGGCCAACGTTGCTTGAATGGGTCGCCGGACCGCTTTCCAGAATCGTCTTCGACGAAGAACACCACGGAATCTCCGAGTCAATCAATCTCGCCAGCCTGGGCCGAAAATACAGCCTCGGGGGAGTGATTGCCATTCTCGCGCTTCTCGCCGCCCTCTATGTCTGGAAGAATGCCGTCCCCTGGTGCCCCGGCGATCCGCCAGCGACGAGACCGAGGCGGAAATCGAGGGCAAGGACGCCGAGGAAGGTCTGGTCAAACTGCTCCGGCGCCACATTCCGACCACCGAGATTTTGCGCGTGTGCGCGGAGGAATGGGAGAAATCCAGCCCGCGTGATGTCTCCAAGGAAGAGCGCGCGCATGTGCAATCCGTCGTGCGCGCCCACCAGTCGCGGGGTCTGCGCGACATCGCCGCCGCGTATCGAACGATCGCCAGCGGCCTTCATCGTCCTTCAAACTCGGAAAAATCATGACCATCGATTTCGTCAAAGACACCCTCCAGCGCGCCCGGCAGGAAGTGCGCAAAGTCATCATCGGACAGACGCCCGTGATCGATCACGCGCTGATCGCCATTTGCACCGGACACCACGCCTTGATCGAAGGCGTTCCCGGAGTGGCCAAAACACTGCTCGTGCGCACGCTCGCCCGCGTCCTCGGTTGCGAACACAACCGGATTCAATTCACACCGGACCTCATGCCCGCCGACATCACCGGGACGAATATCTACGACATGCAGCGCGGGGAATTCACCCTCGTCAAAGGTCCGATTTTCACGGCTTTCCTCCTGGCGGACGAAATCAATCGCGCTCCGGCCAAAACGCAGTCCGCCCTTTTGCAGGCCATGCAGGAACGCCGGGTCAGCATCGACCGCGACACGCACGAGCTGTCGCCTAACTTCACGGTTTTCGCCACCCAGAATCCGGTCGAATACGAGGGCACCTACCCATTGCCTGAGGCGCAAAAGGATCGGTTCATGTTGAAGATCACCATGGATGTCCCGGACCGCGCGGAAGAACTCGAACTCGCCCACCGCATGCTCGGTGACCACGCTCCCGAAGCGATGCTGGCCGCGGGCAATATCGAGCCCGTGATGCAGGCAGCCGATCTGAAACAGATGCGACAGGCGTTTGATGCCATCACCATGCGCGAAGAACTCGTCGGCTACGTGGTCGATCTGGTGCGCGCGACGCGTTCGAGTGATCAGGTATTGGTCGGTGCCGGTCCTCGCGCGACCCAGGCGCTCCTCCTTGCCAGCCGCGCCGCTGCTGCCATCGCCGGTCGCGATTTTGTGACGCCCGATGACATCAAATCCCTCTGCGAGCCCGTCCTGGGCCATCGCCTCGTACTGCGCCCGGAGTATGAACTGGAAGGCGTCAGCATCCGGGAAGTGATCGGCCGGATCCTCGAGAAAGTCACCGTGCCGCGGTGAGGAACGTGTTTCGGCGTGACCCATGTCGGCGAGCATTCTGCGCCAGTCTTTCGTCCGACCAGCCTTCCTTCACCGCGCGTCAAGGGTTCGCGCGTCTTCGGGCATGTGTTTTTCAAAACGGAAATGCCCGATGCCGAGATGATTCGCGTAGTTGTCGAAGCTGTAGGCAAAGATCTCGGCGGCGAGTAATTGATCCCGTGTCATTCGGAAATTCTACCGCGATGGGTTGGGGGATCGACACGACCGCACCGGCTCATTTTCCAAAGTATGTCCGAGTCCGGGCCGAAGCTACCGCCGCGGTCTGTCCGTCGCCCTCCGAGGCTCGGCCGCCTTCCGAATTTCCAATGCCTTCACTTCCGGCGATAACTCGTCGGTATTCGCCAGCCATGCTTCGGCAGCCGCCGTGTCGCGATAAAGCCAACTTGCCGCCACCCGCCGGAATGCTTGTTCGCGCAGGTCCGAGTCGGAAATTTGGGACGCATACATGATCGCTTGTTTGGGTTCGCTCACCATTGCACCAGTCGCCCCGCGCAGGGCGGCATCGCGATCCAATCCTGGCGCATAGTTCGCGACCATGGCATCGAGACGCTCGACGGTGTTTCCGCTGGAGTTGCTCACGATCTCAGAAATAACCCGCGAACGGACCGGGGCGGCGTCAATGCTCTTCGACCAGGTGATCGCCTCGTCCGTGTTCAGTTTCGCCGCCTGTCTGCCGAGATCACCCGCGAGGAAAATCTGATTCTCGGCCGGCAGCTCGGCGAAGACTTCGCGCGCAGTCTCCGCAGTCATGAAATTCAGCGACGAGGTTAGCAAATGCGCCCGCTCCGGGCCGGGCGGCAGCGTACGCAGCCAGGCAACCGTCTTTACTGAATCGGTGGTCAGCGCCTGCGCCAGCACGCTGGTTTCACTCCGCCCGTTCACCGGAAAAAGCGCGGCCTGATTCAGTTCCAGCCCATGCGCCTGACCCCATCGCAACGCCTCGACTGGATCGCGCTCCGCCCACCCGCGCAGGACGGTGAGTGCGAATCCATTCTGCATCGTTTCCGGCATCGTTTCCATCACCGCGAGCGCCGCCGCCGGGTCCGCGGCAGCAGCCGTTTCAATGGGGTAGCGATACATGGGCCAAATCCGACCGGTCGCTGTGGGGCTCATGCGGCGGGCGATTTCAGCGAGCGCCCCGCTGCCGTCCTTCTCTGCCCACTCTTTGAAAATGCGAGAAAGCGACCCGACCTGCCAGCGATCGGGAATATTCAAGGTTTCGAGACAGGCAAGTGCCGCCGCCGGATCAGACTTCGCCCACTGGCTGATGACACCATTCACTGCCGACATCCGAAGATTCCCCTCCGGCAGCGCCAGGGCCCGTTCGAGTCCAGCCGTCGGTTCGTCTTCTCCGATCACGCCAATTGCCTGCCACGCCATGTTGGCGCTCGTCTCAGCGGTGGGATGCTCCAGCGCAAACGCCAACGCGCCCTCGGGGTCTGCCCGGCACCATGTGAAGAGGATCGCCACGTCGGTGGAGCTGAATACTCCGGCGGATTGCCGATTCAAGACCGGTCGCATCCACTCCGCCGCCGCTTCCGGGTCAACACGCACCCAATGTTTCAAGAGCGCCATCTGCAACGGCTCCATTTCCCAGTCTGTCCTTGCGCTCACCCGCTCGACAAGCGCCGCAACCTGACCCGCGTCGAGGTGATCGATCGCCCGTTGGGTTTCCCATCCGCGCCGGAGAGAATTGCGTTCCTGCCACCCCGAATAAACCGCGCCGATCGCCGCGGAATCCGAGGGCGAAAGCGCCTGCCGGTCGGAATCGATCGCGACTCCGAATGTCACCGCGTCGGCTGTTCCCGTGCCTCCACTGGACGGCTCATCATGAAAAACCGCGCGCCCAATCAGGAATCCGCAGGTAGCCCCCGCGAGGATGGAAATGCCCTGGAGGATCGATGTTTTCGCGTTCATTGATTGTCCTGAAGGGTGGTGCGGCGGAACGTCTCGTTGATCCCGGGCACGTCGGTGAGCCACCGGATCGCGGACGCCGGATCACGATCGAGCATCGTCTCGAAAACTTTCTTCGCCGCCATCGACCGATTCCACGGATCGCCGATCTGCAACACCCACTCTGAGGCGCTGCCCGGATCGAGCGAGCCCACGCTGTTGACGCACGTGCGGATTGCTTGATCGCGCACTTCTCCATCGGGAAATTGCTCGATCCAATTTGTTACTGCCACCGGATCATTGCCGCTTAAGGAATCCACAATCGCATTGATCGCCATTGTCTGCTCCTTTCCCGCCGGCAATGCTGCCGCCCACGCAGTCGCCGAGGCGCGATCGTTGCGGAATATTCCCATGGCAATCTCAGCCGCCAACTTTCCTCTCTCCGGTCCCGTCGTGTCAGCGAAAAGTGCGGCAGCCTCCGACGGTCGTCCATTTTGGCATAAGTGATGAAGGAGCGCAGCCTGCATGGCATCTTTGGACGGGCCCGACGGCAATTCAGTCGCATAGGCGCGAGCGGTCGCTTCGTCGGATTTCAGCCAGGAGGAAAAAACTCCGGCAGCGGTTTCCGACGCCTCGGCAGGCGGCCTTGTGGCAAGCCAATCCATGGCCGCGCGCGGATCGGCCGCCACGGCTACCGGCATCACACGTGCCAGCGCATCCGCGCGCAACTCCGGCGGCAGCGCCTCAGCCCATTCGCGCGCCGCATTCCAATCCCGACGGGCGAACACTGAGGCGGTCCAAGGCACGACGTGGGACGACAGCACGGCAGCCGGATCGGTTTTGGCCTGCTCCGCGATCAGCTCCGCCGCCGCTGCGGGATCACTCGAACTGAGCAGCGACGCGATGCCCATCTTTTGCTCAGTGGTGTGCGCTTTCTCCGCCATGGCGATGGCAAACTGGCTCCCTCGCCGCACAGCTTCGGTGGCGGCCGCTTCCCACGCCAAGCCCGTATCGGTCTCCGACAACGAAAATACGCTCAACGGATCGAGGTTCGCCATGGCTTCCAGGTAGCCGCGCTCCGCCGCAGCGCGGGTTCCCGGATCGTCGAAGCGTTCGATCCATTCCTTCGCCAGCTTCACGTCCGTCTCGCCGACCGTGCGAATCAGCGCCGCCGCCATCGTCCGGCGATCGTCGCTCGGGGGCAGGGACAGCACATGAGTCAGCATGTGCTCGGGCCGGACGCGCGCGAACGCCTCGACCGCAAAGTCGCCCATGGGGACGCCCCACCGAACGACTTTCGGCTTTGTGGCCAGCCACGCGAACGCCGCTTCCTCGTCCACCGCCAACCAGCGCGCGGCCATCCCATCCACGAACGCGCGCTTGGCGCGAAAATTGTTTTCCAACGGAGCGGTGAGAACATCGAACGCGTGTGGATCGCGGGTCAGATTCTGAAAATCCTCCACGGTGAAATTCTCCAACGTTTCGTAGAGATCGCTCTGCGCCTGCAACGGATCGTTCGACCACGATGCGAGAACCGATTCGATCGCCGCGGAAGGATTCTCGATCCTCGGAATCTCGGGCGGCGTCACCTCGCCGCTGACCTCGGAAGCGTTTTGGGAAAAAGTAGTCGCTTCGGTGGAAATCCGAGCCGACTCGGCCACGTTGTGCGGTCCCGATCGAAACTCGCAAAACCACGCCGCTACGATTCCAATGGCTGCCGAGACAAAAAATCTGAGCAAGGAACGCATGGATAAACAGTTGGCCGTGGCGAATAGGAGCGCGAGTTGAAACTTCCCGCACCCGCTATTTCGCGACCATCCGCGTCACCATCGCTTTCACCGCGGGCGATAATTCGTTCGTCTCCGCCAGCCAGACCCGCGCTGCGGATTCATCGCGACCAAGCCATCTCGAGACGACTCGCCGGAAAGTTTCCTCTCGGATGTCGGCGTCGGAAATTTGCGAGGCGAATTTCAACGCCTGAGCCGCGTCTCCGTCGATGGCACTCACGGCACCGCGGAGAGCCGCGTCGCGATCGGCTCCCGGCGAAAATTGTGCAATCATGCCATCGAGACGTTCGGCAGTATCTCCGCCCGCGTGGTGCACGATTTCTGAAATGACCCGCAAGCGAGCAGGCTCCGCGTCAATGGTTTTCGCCCACGCAATCGTTTCGTCCGCGCCGGAATCCGCCGCTTTTCGGCCCATGATAACGGCGGCCTGCAATTGATTCTCAAGCGGAAGCTCGGAGAAGACCTCGCGCGCGACTTCCGCACTCATCGAAGGGAGCGATCGGGTGCAGGAACTGCGCGCGATCGGAACCGGAAGGCAGGGTGCGCAACCACGCCACGGTCCTTGCCGGATCGCTCGCCAGCGCGCGGCCCAAAATGGTGCCGTCGCTCCAACCCGGCTGCGCAAATGCGATTACCGGATTCAAGTCCAAGCCGTGTGCCTCGCCCCACCGCAAAGCGCCGACCGGATCACGCGCCGCCATTCCCCGAAGAACCGCAACCGCAAATTCGCTACCCAATTTCTCTGCCAGCGCGAGCGCTGTATCCGGATCCGCGGCGGCGGCCATTTCAATCGCTTGACGATACAGCCCCGCATCCGAGCCGTTTTCCGATGAACCCATCCGCCGAGAAATTTCCGAGAGCGCGGCCCCGGCATCCTTCCCCGCCCATTCCGTGAAGATGGAGGCGAGCGCGGGACCCTGCGCTTCGGTGGATAGATTCAGACTTTCGAGACGGGCCAGGGCTACCGCAGGGTCAGACTTTGCCCACTCACCGATTGCAGTCCTCACCGCTCCCGTCCGGAGTTTTCCTTCCGGCATGGTCAGCGCTCGTTGCAATTGCGACGCCGGATCGCCGTTCCCAATTGCACCCATGGCCTGAATCACCATGGGAAAACTCATCCCAGATTCCGGGCGTTCGAGCGCGAGAGCAATCGCACGCTCGGGATCCGACTTGCACCACGCATTGAAAACCAACGCCGAGTCGGCGTCATTGCCCCCGCCAGCCAGTTGCCGATCATAAGCGCGCCGCACCCACGCCGCCGCTGCCTCCGGTGCAACGCGCACCCATCTTTGAAAAAGCGAAATCAACAGCGGCTCCGTTTCGTAATTCACCTGCGCTTCGACTTGTGCGACGAGAGTCGCGAGCTGATCCGCATTGAGGCGATCGAGCGCGCGCTTCGTCTCGCGTCCGCGCCGGAGTGAATCCCGTTCCTGCCACGCCGAAAGAACGGCAGCGATATCCTCGGAATCCGAATTCGAAAACCCACGCGGCTCGGCGCGGGATCGTGATTCATCTGTCGTTGCGCCGGGACTTTCAATGATCGCTGCGGATGGTCGTTGCTGGAAAACCGCGAGCCCGGCGAGGAATCCGCAGATCGCACCCGCGACGAGTGTCATCACCTGGATGAAACGCGATTTCGTGTTCATTGACGATCATGGAGCGTGGTTCTCCGCACCGTTTCGTCGATGCCCGGCACGCTGGCCAGCCACGCCACGGCCGCCGCCGGATCGCGAGCGCGCATGAAAGTAAAAACCTGTTGCGCCGCCAACGCCCGCTTCCATGGATCGCCGATCTGCAACACCCACTCCGCCGAACTGCCGGTGTCGAGCGATCCGAAACGGTTGATGCTCGCGCCAATCGCCCGATCGCGCAGCTCTCCCTCGGGAAATTCCGCTATCCAATTCAGCACCGCCGCCGGACTCGTCCAGCTCCACGACTCCACGATGGAAGTGACGGCGGCCGCCTGTTCTTCATCCGCCGGCAAATCCGCCGCCCAAGCCGCGGCCGCGGCGGGATCTTTGCGAGCCATGGCCCAGGCGATTTCACCGGCAAGCTTGGGTCTTCCCGGCCCGGTCATTTGATCGAATAGCGCGGCGGATTCCGCGGGTCGTCCTCGCGACGAGTAATCAGCGATCAACGCGGCATGCATGGCGTTTTTGGTCGGTCCTGGTGGCACCGTTTCCGCGTAGGCGCGTGCGGCCACTGCATCGGTTTCCATCCATCCCTTGAATACTTCGCCGCTGCTGGCCCGCATCGAAGCGGCAGCATCGCCGATCGCGTTTGCCGCCAGCCAATCCAAGGCTGCGTGCGGGTTGATTCCCGCCCACTCGAGCATGATGGGTCGCAGCGCTTCTGCTCGTAATGTTGGGGGTAGCGCATCCGCCCAAGTTCGTGCCTTTTCCAAGTCACGCCGGGCAAATTCCGCGGCTACTTTTGACGCGACGTCGCTTGGTAGCGGGGGTTTCGGGTCGCGGCCCGCTTGTTTCGAGATCAATTCCGCGGCCGCCTCGGGATCGGTCGAGCGAAGCGCCAAAGCAATGGACATTCTCTGGCTCGGGCTTTCCGTTTTCTCAGCCAGCGCCTTTGCCACGGTACCGCCGCGGCGAACCGCTTCTTTGATAGCGGCATCCCAGACGGCGTCAGCTTCGCTCGCCGACAGGGATTTGACCGAGTTCAAAACGCTGAACGGATCGAGGCTCGCCATGGCTTCCAGGTAACCGCGTTCCGCCGCGGCGCGGGTGCTCGGATCATTGAAACGTTCGATCCAATCCTTCGCCAGCTTCACATCCGTTTGGCCGGCCGTGCGAATCAGCGCCGCCGCCATCGTCCGGCGATCGTCGCTCGGGGGCAGAGCCAGCACGTGATCCAACATTCGCTCCGGGTCGCACCCGCGCGAATGCTTCGACCGCAAAGTCGGCGGTCGCATCGCCCCACGTCACCACCTTCGGTTTCGAAGCCAGCCACGCGAATGCCGCTTCTTCATCCAGCGCCAGCCAGCGCGTGGCCAAGCCGTCCACGAATGCGCGTTTCGCCCGCGGGTCGTTTTCCAGCGGTGCCGTGAGAACATTAAAAGCGTGCGGATCGCGCGTGAGATTCTGGAAATCCTGCACGGTGAATCTTCAACATTTCGTAGAGATCGCTCTGCGCCTGCAAAGGATCGTTCGACCAAGACGCCAGCACCGTTTTGACCGCCGCCGCGGAATCGTGAAGATCCTGCGCTTCGTCTGCGTGAGTCACCCCTTCGGCATCCGCGACGGCGGACCGGACAGGCAATGCCGGACTCGTTCGAGCGCCGGTAGAGTCCGTCTCCGGTGGCAGCTCGAACGACAATGGTCGCAAAAAGTAGGCACACAACACCCCGACAAGTCCCGCGGCAGTGAACCCGAGCAAATGGCGCATGGGAAAACCGTGGACCGATGGCCGAGCCGCCTCCAGTAAATTCGCCAGCCGCCGAACAGAAGCGACCGTACGTCTGAACGCCTGGACGGAGCGATTGCTACCGATCGCACGACCACCGTTGCCAAAACGAAACGGAGTCCGTATCTACCGCGCTGGCATCTCGGCTCGCATCCCACACGCATAACGTCCGCTGCAAGTCGGCAAGTTCCATCACCGTCCGCTGCATGAAATTCATCCGTTCTCCAAAATCTAACCTTCGAAACGATTCGGAACTCCACCCGAAGTCGAGATCGTCACGGCGAGCAGGCCTGCTCTTTTCCATCCTGCTGCTCATTGGCCTGTCGATCGCAAACCTTTTCGCATCAGGGGATGCGGACCCAGCATTCGACCCCAACGTCAGCGCAGTCGTTTACAGCACGGCCATCCAGCCGGACGGGCGGATCGTGATCGGGGGCGACTTTTTTTTCGTGGGTGGAGTGCAGCGCAACGGCATCGCGCGGCTCAATGCCAACGGTTCGCTGGACCCGGCGTTCAATCCCAATGTGAATGGCGTCGTTTACACCGCGGCAGTGCTGGTGGACGGGAAGATCGTGATCGGAGGCGATTTCACCTCGGTGGGCGGAGTGACGCGCAATGGCATCGCGCGGCTCAATCCTGACGGCTCGGTTGACCCGGCCTTCAATCCGAACTCGAATGATGCCCTTTTTGGTATGGCCGTTCAGCCGGATGGGAAAATCATCGTGACCGGACAGTTCACGTTCATGGGTGGCGTGGCGCGTAATTTCATCGCGCGCCTCAACCCCGACGGAACGGTGGATCTCGGCTTCAATCCGAATGCAGACAACAGTGTCTTTTCTGCGGCACTCCAGCCGGACGGAAAGATCGTGATCGGCGGCGACTTTACCGGTGTTGGTGGATTCTTCCGCTCGTTTATCGCGCGGCTCAATGCGGACGGAACAACGGACCCCGCCTTTAATCCCAGTGCCAACAACCGCGTTTCCAACGCGGCGATTCAGTCGGATGGAAGAATCGTGATCGGTGGAGCTTTCACTGCCGTCGGAGGATTTATTCGAAATTTCATCGCGCGGCTCAATCCTGATGGTTCGGCGGACTTTTCTTATAATCCCGATGCGAGCAGCTTTGTTTACAGCACCTCGCTCCAGGCGGATGGGAGGATTGTCATGGGCGGTGATTTCCTGGCCATTAACGGAGTGTTCCGTGGCGGCGTGGCGCGCCTGAATCAGGATGGGACCCTGGATCAATCATTGTTCGGGGCGTCGGAGAACACGATATTCAACACAGCACTCCAGGGGGACGGAGGGCTCCTGGTGGGAGGCTTCTTTACGAATGTGGGCGGAATGTCCCGCAATGGATTTGCGCGGCTGCTGAACGACATCGCCACGCAATCTCTCACCGTGCCAAGCTCGAATCGCGTTCAATGGCTGCGCGGCGGAACGGCGCCGGAGTTTGGGCAAGTCTCCTTCGAACTTTCCACCGATGGAGGCGTAAATTGGACTCTGCTCGGACCCGGCACCCGCATTGCCGGGGGCTGGGAGCGGACGGGATTGACTCTACCCGCCAGTGGCCTGGTCCGCGCCCGGGGTCGCGTCATCATGGGTTCCAACAACAGCAGTTCCGGCATCGTCGAACAGTTGGCGCCGTTCGCCCCGGCCACTGCGCCGCCGGTCGCGACCACGGGCGCGGCCAATGGGATCAGCGGGATCGCGGCGACTTTCAATGGGACTGTCGATCCCAATGGTGCGTCCACGAACGCGCACTTTGAGTATGGCGTTACCACGAGCTACGGCAGCTCGGTCGATGTGGCGCCAGCACCGGGCAGCGGCGATGATCCGGTGGCGGTGAGTGCAACCATTGGCGATCTTTTGCCGAATCAGAGCTATCATTTTCGACTCGTCGCGGCGAATTCGGCCGGCACCGGCACCGGAAACGACATGACGTTCTCGACGTTACCGATCGCGCCCACGGTGACGACCAATGGCGCCGGTAACCTGGCGACCGATCGCGCGACGATCAACGGGACGATCAATCCAAACGGTTCGACGGTAACGAATGCCGTCGTCGAATACGGAACGACGACCAGTTATGGAACGAGCGTGAATGTGGCGCCGTCACCGGGAGGCGGACGGAATCCGGTCGCGGTTAGCGCGATGCTGACCGGCCTCGTCCCGAATCAGGTTTATCATTTCCGGGTCACGGCGACCAATAGCGCCGGGACCAGTAGCGGAACGGACGGGACATTTACCGCGGGTGTGAGCGCGGCCTCGGTGATCACCGGGGCGCCCACGAGCGTCTCACCCACCGGCGCGACCATAACGGGCACGGTGAATCCGAATGGTTCCGCCACGACGGCGGCCTTCGAGTATGGCGCGACGACCGATTATGGGAGTATTGCGCCGGTGGTGCCTGATCCCGGTAGCGGTGCGGCCGCGGTCAATGTGAGTGTTGTGCTGACCGGTTTGGTTCCGAACCAGACGTATCACTATCGGCTGACGGCCAACAGTAACGGTGGGTTGGTCACCGGCAGCGATGCGACATTCACCACGGCTGCCGTCCTGCCCAGCGTCGCCACTGATCCGGCGATGGACGTCACCGGCGCGACCGCAACCTTGCGCGGGACCGTGAATCCCAATGGCTCCCCGACGACCGCGCGTTTTGTCTTCCGCAAACTTGGCGCCACCAACCAACAGACGACCACGATCGAAAACGTAGGCAACGGCACGAATGACGTCGCGCTCGAAGCGATGGTGACCGACCTCGATGCTTCCACGGACTATGAATTCCGCCTCGAGGCGACCAGTGCCGCGGGGACCAAACTCGGTGAATTTCTGTCCTTTAAAACATCCATCGCCACCCTCGGTCCGATGCCGGATCGGGTCTTCGCTGCCATCAGTGGCGCGGAGTTTCCCATCGACGTGCTGGCCAATGATTCGGGCACGGGACTCTTCATCACCAACGTCATTCAAGGCGAAGTGGGGCCGCGAGCTGTGCGCGACGGGACGCAATCGATCAATTTCACGCCCGTCGATCGGACACGGCCTGATACGGTTTCCGAAATGTTTAGCTATCGGGTGCGTGATGTCCGCAATGATCCGCAATTCGAAGGGGAAGCGGCCGTGACGGTTCAGTATTTCACACCCCTGCGCGGCACCTACTACGGAAACTTTTCCGCGCCTGGCGGGCGGGTTTTTCGTCTGCGCATGGATCTGGACTTTGCCGGATCGGGCAGCGGGCGCTTCGAGTGGGAGGACGAACAATACCCGTTCAAGGTGCAGTTCGATCATCAGGGGCAGGCTCAGATCGCCAAGGCCCGCGACGGCGAAAATTTCGTTTCCTTGCGCGTCAGTCTTGCCCTTGATCCCGCTGCCATGGTGCTGACTGGCACGTTTGAAGATGAAGGTGCGAACCCGGAAACGCTGGCGGTAACGCTGCAATTTCTCCCACCCAATCTCAACAACGTTCCTGACAACGGCACTGTGATTGCATTCATCGACCCGGGCGAAACCGGCACTGGCGCTTCGCTCACGACTCGTGGTGGAACCGCGAAAGATGATGCGCCCGAAGGTATCGGTTTCACGCGGATCAAGATCAAGAAAGGTCGCGCCCGGTTCACGACGAAGATGCCGGACTTTGGCACTTTCAGCGTCGGCAAACAACGCGTGCAGCCCACCGATGGACTGGTTCTGCCACGTTATGCGCTCGGGAATCGCAAGATCAAGCGCAAAGGCTCCGGCCAGGTGGGCTCCATCAATGGTGATGCTTTCACCGGGCGCGGGCAGACCGGCACGGATCGCATTTATGGCGCGCTCAATTGGCTGCGCAATCGCAGCACTGGCGGCTCGCAACCGCTGATCGCCCTGGTGGAAGGATTCCGCTACACGCGGCCCAGTTTGAGTCCGGTGCCGCCAGGCTTTCCAACAGGCGGAACGTCGAACGCCCGTATCCGGCTCAAAGGCGGCGGCCTCCAGGACGAAATCAAATTTGATGCCTCGCTCAATAGGAACACGGGCAAGGCCGCAGCCACAGAGAGCAGCCCGGTGGTGCTCGGTCTGAACATGAAGTTGAATATCAAATCTGACGCTGGCATCGTCAGCGGTTCGTTTATCCATCCGGTGACCGGCCAGAAGGTCAAGATCTCGGCGGGCATCGGCGGCGAACCCGGTTTCTCCTCAAATCTTGCCATCAAGGAACCCCGTATTCGCGGCAGCTTTTTTGACAAATCCACCAAGCGAGCCGGCCGCATTACCGTCACGCCGAAGTAGCACGTCCAGGAGTGATCATCCTGCGGAGCAATGCACCGAGTGATGTTCCAGCGGTGGCAGAGAAGCGTTAATTGACTCCCGAATTTCGCTGCCCGTAGCGCGGTGAGTCTGTATCACATTGCATTGATGTTACTGCCGCGCACCAACCTCATCGCCTGGGCGGCGCTCGTCCTGTTGCCAAGTGCCGCGCTGCTGGCGGCCTGGCCGCCGGGGCAGTGGATCCTGATCGCGCTCATCAGTGCGTTCTTCGTCGTGGTGATCGCCGATGGTTGGCGCGCGCGGCATCAGCTCGATGGATTGACGGTGGAAATGCCCGAGCTGGTGCGCTTGCAAAAAGGACGACCGGGCGAGTTCGAAGTGCAGTTCCATTTCCGTTCGCCCCGGGCGCTCAGCCTGCGGGCCGCGCTCGCCTTTCCGTCCGAACTCAAATCCACGCCGGCGATCAGGGACATTGGTCTGGCCGCCGGCGTCGAGCATTCGCATGTGAGTTGGAGTGTCACCGCGACGGAACGCGGTCGATTCGAGGTGAGTCGTGCCTATCTGGAAGCGCCGTCGCCGTTTGGACTCTGGAACTGGCGCACGAGCCAGGCGGTGACGACGGAGTTTCGCGTCTATCCGAATCTCTTCGACGAGCGCCGACACGTCGCAGCCATCTTTCTGCGGCGCGGAATGACGGGCATGCACGCGCAGCGCCGGGCGGGGCAGGGCAGGGAATTTGAAAAACTGCGCGCCTATCTGCCCGGTGACAGCCTCGGGGACGTGCATTGGAAAGCCTCCGCCAAGCGGCGGCATCTCGTGACCAAAGTTCATCAGGTCGAGCGATCGCATGAAGTCTATGTCATCGTCGATGCCTCCCGCTTAAGCGCTCGCAAGGTCGGTCCCGACGGATCAAGCACCGCCCTTGAGCGTTTCGTTACGGCCGCGCTGATCCTCGGTCTGGCCGCCGAGCAGCAGGGCGATCAATTTGGGTTGGTCACGTTCCGCGACAAAATAGTGAGCTTCGTGCGCGCGCGGAGCGGTCAGGCGCATTTCGATGCGTGCCGGGATCAGCTTTACACACTCCAACCGCAGCAGGTGACCCCCGATTTCGAGGAACTGGCGGCCTTTCTCAAAGTCCGCCTGCGGCGCCGGGCCTTGCTCGTTTTTCTCACCGCGCTCGATGACCCCTTTTTGGCGTCCAGTTTCGCCACCGCGACGGAAATGCTGGCCCGGCAGCATTTGCTCCTCGTGAACACGCTTCATCCGCCATCCGCGCGGCGCATTTTTTCCGAGGGCCATGTTGAAACTTCGGACGATGTCTACGATCAGCTCGGGGGGCATCTGCAATGGCAGCGGCTGCGGGAGCTCAGCCGTGTCTTGCACCGGCGCGGAATCCGATTCGCGGGCCTCGACCCCGCACAGATCACCGCCGATCTCATCCGCCAGCACGCCGAAGTTCGCGCGCGGGAATTGATCTAACAGAAAGTTCGCATGGGCTCGGGTGGACGCGTCCCCACAATCACAATCCCGCCTGGGCGCGGATCCATTGGGAAATTGTCTCCAACGCTTTGGGATTCATCGTTTCATCAATCTGCCCATATTCGGATATCGCACCGGTGGTGCACGCTTGGAAGAGGTGGTTCAATCCGGGAAGCGCGACGATGGTTACCTCCTGATTGCCGCCACTTTTCAGCGCGTCCGCTATGCCGGAAAGGTTCTCCTTGGCGGCCACCTGAATGTCCTTTTCACCATTGATCGCCAGGACCGGACACTTCACCTGTTTCAGGATCGGGCGCGGATCATAGGAAAAAATCTCCGCAAACCAGGGGCTGGAAATCATTTTGATCTGCCCGTCGATCGTCGCCTCGGAAAAGCCGAGTGCCTGCAGTTGGTCGGGGGAATAGCCTTCGACCGATTTCATGATCGCGGCGCGCATCTTTTTCTCCGTTTCCGGTGAGGCACCTTCCTCGCGAAAGATTCGAAAGATCTCGGCCTGGGCGCTTTTTTGCCGCGCAAGGGTGTCGTCGCCAGCCCCCATCACGCGCATCAAATCGCTCGCCTGCCGCACGAGCAGATCCTCCATCGGCACGCCAACGCCAGCCAGGAGGACGATGAAGGCAACATCCTGGGACTGGACCGCCGCGCGCGGTGCCGTAATGCCGCCCTCGCTGTGGCCGACGAGGCCGATCTTTCGCCCATCCACCTCGGGACGGCTTTTCAGCCACCTGACCGCGGCCAATGCATCCGATACGAAGTCCGTGTTGGTGGCCTGACTGAATCGACCCTCCGACTTGCCAAATCCGCGGTCGTCGAAACGCAGCACGGCGATTCCCTGCCGTGTGAGATGGTCCGCCAGGACGAGGAATGGCCGATGCCCCATCAGCGCCTCGTCGCGATCCTGTGCACCTGAACCGGTGAGGAGCACGACGGCGGGATGCGGACCTTTGGTTTTCGGACAGGTGAACGTTCCGGCGAGCTCGATGCCGGCCTCTGCATTGGTAAACCTAATGTCTTCTTCGACGTAAGGGTAAGGCTTCTTTGGGTCTTGCGGACGGCTCAAGTCCGGGGCCTTTTCGAGGCGCTTGAAGACGAGCGGCATTTTCTGACCGTTCTGCTGCCACTCGCCGCCAATGTCAGACCCGTCCTCCGCGAGGGTCCCGTCAAACGTGCCGGCAATCGACCCGACCTCGAAATGTAAACGCTTTCCCGTCGCGTTCACCCGAGTGATCGGTATTCCGTTGGCATTCTGATCGAGGCTATCCATGGTGCCAGACAATTTGGCATCGAGCCCCGCGAGCTTTAGCAACAGGCGCAAGTCGATCACGTTGACATGAAGCGATCCCTGCCAGACGCCGGCGAATCCTTCTCCGGCGACGCCCTTGGATGGCGTCTCACCGGTCTCGGCGGTCTTGTTGCGTGCGAGTCAACTCGAAAGGGAAAGTGCGAGCGTTTTGGGTAAACGTTCCCGCAATGATTTTTCCGTCGGCGGCCAGTTCGCCGGCGAAGGCAGGATCGCCAGGAATGTGTGGCATCTTGAACGACACCCCTTTGCCCGCGACCTTCACGTCCCCGAGGACGAAGTCTCGCAATCCCTGGACGGGGATATCAATCTCACCCGTCCATTTTCCCTCGGCCTCCGCGAGATCGATGCGAACGCCGAGCTTCGTTTCGGGCAGGTTGATCGTGCCTTCCCAGTGGCCGGACGGACCCTGGGACGTTGGGGCGGCATTGACGGAGCGGAGCCCCAGCATGAGAACCGTCGAGGTCAGGAGAGCAAATATTAGTTTCATAGCATTCGCGTTAGGAGTCATCATGGTTCTGGTCAGGAGTGGGATTGAACGGTGCCGACATCTGATTTTCGCCCGCCAGCAGTTTTACGCGGAGGGACATCAGGGAGTTCTTTCTCGGAAGATGGGTTTTGTAAATCTCGCGGTGCAACATCCAGATCGTCAATACCGTGGTCAGGATCATCAGCGGCCAGAGCCAGAACGGCTTGCCCTCGTATTGAGTGGGGAAGCGAATGATCGTAATGATTCCCAGTGAAATGGTGAGCCAAATCGTACGCCTCAAGCCCACGGAAGTTCAACGGTATCGGCGGATTCGTTTGGCGGCGCTGGCGGACGCACCGGATGCGTTCGCACGCACGCTCGAAGAAGAGACGATCCTGCCCGAACAGCGGTGGATTGATCGGCTCGCAAATCCGGATGCGGCTACGTTCGTGGCCCTGGATGGCGAGTCGGATGTCGGATTGATAACCGGGCTCCGGCATTGGGATCATCCTGAGGAGGCGGCACTCGTATCCGTGTGGGTCGCACCCAGCATGCGTGGACAAGGCGTCGGTCGCGCCCTGATCGAGGAAGTCCTGGTCTGGGCGCGGGCCGCCAATTTCGCGGCCGTGCGCCTCGGAGTCGGCGACCACAACAAAGCGGCCATCCGCCTCTACGAACGCACCGGCTTCCTCCCAACCGGCTCGATCTCGACGTTGCGGCCGCCCCGGGAGTTCATCACCGAACACGAGCGGCGCCGCATTCTTTAGCGACCGCGCCAATCCGGGCCATGGGTTGGAATGTAAACACGCCTTCCGCCGGGGAGTGATCCCAGACGGTTTCGAGGCTCGCGTTCGTCTGTAACGGTGTCAGTAGATGTGCGAGCACCGAGTGGCGAAACCCTTCCGCACCATGAAAACACTCCGAACTTTCCTTCCGGCCATCCTCGTCTTCCTCGTGGGAGCAATCGCCCCAGCACGGGCGGAAAAGTGGGTGACGTTGCCGGTCGATCTCGATCAATTGCGCGGCGCTGAACTGTTGCAATTCATCCGGGCTACGGTGCCGGAAGTGTATGGCGGTTCGTCGCGGCAGCCACACGATCTCGCAACCTTGGCGATACTCTATGGTCATTTCGTCTCGAGTGTCCACGCGGACAATCGCGAAAGGGAGTCGGTGAAGAACTGGACGCAACAGCAGTTCGAAGCGGTCCTAAGGACCGCTCTCGCGAAGGTAGAAACGCCCGAACTGCGCCGCCTCGCCCTTGGCGATGGAAGGAACACGATCGGCATTCCGATGCTTTTTCCCGCGCTGTGCCAGCGGTGGATCGAAGCCGAAGTGAAGAGAATTCTCTCCGAGCGGAAGCCGCGAATGAGCTTTCCTGCGGATCCGGTGCCGATGCCCGAAAACTTCGGCTTTAGCCAGAAGGCGGGGCTCGGCGTTGCCGAATTCAAACGGGCAATGGGCCCGTTCGCAGCGTTGATGACCGATCTGGCCAAGCGCCCCTCGCTTGGGCTCTCCGCGGACGGTGACCGCTACGATAAATTGACCCGCGCGTTTCTCATGGATCAGGACACACAAGTCGCGAGCGAGTTATTGCGTTTCCAGTGGGACAGCTCGTGCGGAACAGGTGAAGACCAATTCGAAGGGAACAAGATGATGTTTGTTTTCATGGGCCTGCTTCGGGAGCGGCGTTTGGCAGAGGCGCTCGGGGTGAGCTTCCTTGTGCCGCATGCGCCCGAATGGCTTCACGAGGCAAGGAGACCCTTTGAAACGTGGCGAGGTGATTTGCTCAAATGGTGCGGGTTCGATCCCGACGTAGTCATGCTGGGCGCGCAGGATTTTGCGTATTTGGCGGCCTCTGGTTCGGAAAAAGCAGCACAAGCCGGGGTTGCAGTTCTCGAGTTGGACCGGGAGGCGCATGAGAGACAGCCTTGGCGGCTGGAATCGCTCGCGGCGTTTCTCATTCCCGGCGGAGCCTACAATTGGGAGGATGCGGATCCACGCAAAGCGATTTCGCAGGCGACCCAAGCGCGCATCATTGAGTTGCTAAATGGAGCCGTGCGTGAAGACACCCCTTTCCACGAACTCGATCGACTACTGAAAATCTTCGAAAATCTCTGCCGGCCCGAAACAAAGCCCGCGCTGCATCGCATTCTACAGTGTCCTTCCACGACCTATGCGGAACGAGCCGCGTGGGTGCTCCGTGTAATGGGTGAGACGATTAATCCGATCGAGCCCGCACCGCCGGTGCGCGTTCGTATTTATCTCAATGATGAGCCGTGGCGCTCGGTCGAAGTGTCCTACGCGATGATCAACCCGAAATTCCCAGGCATGGGCATGGGTAGCTTAAAGACCGACGCCGAGGGGTTCGGGACCATTCCACGCGACGAGTTTCTGGATCCCGCCAAGCGCGGACCCGGAATTCGTTTTGCGGCACATCCGTGGGGTGGCAGCATTTCAAATAAGAAAAAATTTGAGCATCCGTGGATGCATTTCGACCGTCCGTGGGTGCAGGCTGACGTCGTCTTGCCGCAGGCATTTGATGAAGTGATTCGAGTTCGGTTTACGGGATGCGAACTCCCAATCGAAATCGCGTATGCCATGCCCCCGCCTCCCGTGAGCAGAGCGCCAGCTTTCATCAGACTCATCAAGGTGGGCGAAGGGTCGCCGGGTAATCCGGGGTATGACCTGATCTTTGATCGAAATGTTGAACCCCCGGTCCGTTTCATTTTCAGCACGATTGCACCGGGAACATATCGGCTTTCAGCGTTGGTCGCCGGATCGGCGCGCTTTCTGTCAGACCCGATCGAAGTGGAAGCCGGGATGGCGCCGGTCGCGGCGAACCTCGAAAAGGGTTGTCACATTTACGCGTCCGTTTTGAAGCCGGAGAATGCTCGCGGCGCAAATGCGATCGGGCTGTTCCGCGACGGGGTGGATGTTTCAGATCAGTATACTCCCGAGTCGTCCGGCGAATCTATTTGGCCGATTTTTGCCGGTGTCCCGAAGGGAAGCTACAAACTGCGGGTTCTCTCGACCGAGGAATTCATGGGCAAATACGACATCAAGAAATGGCAAGCACCAGAAGTCGAGTGGGGACCAGACGCACGGGACGGAGTCGATTGCGCGGGGGTAAGCGTCGATTTCACGATCGATGATTCGTGTCCTGCTCTGCTCGATCTCGGCAAACTCGAAAACAAGCCGATCCCGGCGATGGCGGGCAAAGCCGGGCCGATGAAATTGCTCACGGATGGCCCACCGCCTCCGTGAACGGGACCGCGCGGTGATTTTCCCGATCCACCGCACTCGCGCTTGCCGGGGGTGGGCGGTTTCGGATTAGCTGCGCCGACCCATGTCGTCTGAGCCAGCCATTACACCCGAACTCATCGCCAAACACGGCCTCACCACCGAAGAATTCGACCGGATCAAAGTCGTTCTCGGCCGGGAACCGAATTTCACCGAACTCGGGATCTTCTCGGTGATGTGGAGCGAGCATTGCTCGTATAAAAACACTCGGTTGCAGTTAAAAAAATTTCCGACGACCGGGCCGGGCGTGTTGGTCAAGGCTGGGGAGGAGAATGCCGGCGTCATCGATATCGGCGACGGCTGGGCCGTGGCGTTCAAGATGGAAAGCCACAATCATCCCAGCGCGGTCGAGCCGTTCCAGGGCGCGGCGACTGGGGTGGGGGGGATCATCCGCGATATTTTCACCATGGGCGCGCGCCCGGTCTTTTCGCTGAATTCGCTCCGATTCGGTCCGATCCACGGCGATGGTGCGCAGGCGAAAACAAATCGCCGTCTTTTTACGGGGGTGGTCGCGGGGATCGCGCATTACGGGAATTGCATCGGGATTCCGACCATCGGCGGGGAGGTCTATTTTGACGAAAGCTACAACGGCAACCCGCTGGTGAATGTCTTTTGCTTGGGGGTCCTGCGGCACGAGCAGATCGCGCGTGGCGCGGCCAAAGGCATCGGCAATCCGGTCTTTTACGTCGGTGCGGAGACCGGGCGCGATGGCTTGGCGGGGGCGGCATTCGCCTCGCGGGATTTGACGGAAGAGTCGAAAGAAGATCGGCCCGCTGTGCAGGTCGGCGATCCGTTCCGCGAAAAGCTCCTGCTCGAAGCCTGTCTCGAATTGCTGGCCACGGATGCGGTTGCGGGAATTCAGGATATGGGCGCGGCCGGTCTGACCTGCTCGACTTGCGAGACCGCCAGCCGGGGTGGCACCGGGGTCGAGATCGATCTCGCGAAAGTGCCGCAGCGCGAAACGGGAATGATTCCTTACGAAATCCTGCTCAGTGAATCGCAGGAGCGCATGCTGATCATCGTCCACAAGGGCAAGGAACAGGTGGTACGCGATATTTTTGAAAAATGGGACCTGCCTTATGCTGAGGTCGGCGAGGTGAAGGACGACGGCATGATGCGAGTGCTCGACGGCGGGAAGGTCGCTGCGGAAATTCCGGCTGCGAAACTGGCCGACGATGCGCCGGTCTATGAGCGGGAGACGAAGGCGCGGTCGACGCCCGCGCCGCTGGGTGATTTACCGGAGACTGATCTTCGCTCAGCGCTGGTCCAGCTTCTAGGTCACCCATCGATTGCGTCGAAGAACTGGGTTTACCGTCAATACGACCACATGGTTCGCGCCGGCACGGTGGTTCTACCGGGATCTGATGCTGCGGTTTTCCTGATTCGCGAGGCGGGAAAAATCGTGGCGGCGACGAGCGACTGCAATGGCCTTTACTGCGCGCTCGAACCGCGCCGAGGCGCCCGAATCGCCATCGCGGAAGCGGCGCGCAACCTGGCGTGCAGCGGCGCCACGCCGTTGGCGGTAACCGACAACCTCAATTTTGGAAATCCGCATAAGCCGGAAAATTTCTGGCAACTCGTTGAATGCGTTGATGGTCTGTCTGAAGGCTGTCGCGCGTTTGGCGTTCCGGTCACCGGCGGAAATGTCAGCCTGTATAATCAAAGTCCCGCGGGCGCCATTGATCCTACCCCGACGGTGGGGATGGTCGGGCTCATCGCAAACGAGCGTCATGTGATGACCTCGCACTTCAAGGACGCGGGCGACATCATCATTTTGATCGGCCACCTCGGCGACGATTTGGGGGCATCGCACTTTGCTCATGTGGTGCATGGCCGAAAAGCAGGCCGGGTTCCGGAAGTCGATTTCGAACACGAAATATCCGTGCACGATGCCGTCAGGGCGCTCATCGCGAGCCGATTAATCAAGAGTGCTCATGACTGCAGCGACGGTGGCCTCGCCGTTGCCATCGCCGAATCGTGCCTGTCGAACCGCGAGTGTCCGATCGGGGCGGCGGTTCGTCTGGAGACGGAATTACGGTCCGACGTCGCGCTGTTTAACGAGGCACAAAGTCGGATCATTATCAGCACAAGGGCCACCGATGCCGCCACGGTGCTGATGCTCTTGGAAATGCGTGGCGTGCCCGCCAGCCGAATCGGCGAGGTGGGCGGGGCGACGTTGAATATTTCGCTTGGCGAGAAGGATCGATTCGATTGGGCGCTCGGGGAGCTTCAGAGCGCGTGGCGCGATTCAATCGGCGAGGCGATGGCTGCGGATTCGTAAGGCGCAGCGACGCGAATGCCAAAGAGAAGCGATTTGCGATAGCGCTCCCTGGCCTTGTCGCATCAGGCGCCGCGCTCGATCTGTGCCAGGATCGTTTCGAGCGCCGTTGCTCGTTCGATGGATGGAAACGCAGTCTCTTTCCGAAACCACGTCATCTGCCGCTTCGCATACTTCCGCGTGGCGGCCTGGATGGCGGCAATGCACTCGGAGGCGGTCATCTCGCCGGCGAGGTGGCGCTCGATCTCGTGAAAACCAATAGCATTCGCCGCTGTCCGGCTGACGGGAGTTTCGTTCCGAATCGCGCCGCGCACTTCTTCCACGACCCCGTTGGTCCACATCATCTCCGTCCGAGCATCAATCCGGCGCGCCAGCTCAGCGCGGTCACAGGTCAGCGTGACCCCGCGGAGTGGGAAGCATGGCATCGCGGTGTCCGGCTGAAATTCCGAGAACGGGCGGCCGGTCAGGAGGCACACCTCGAGGGCGCGAATCACCCGGCGCGGGTTCGCTTGATCAATCTTCTCTGCGCAGACGGGATCAAGTTTCCTCAACCGGGCCAAAAGATCGGGCCGGGGAGTATTTTCCAATTCCCGACGTAATTCGAGATCGGCGCCCGGCAGATCCGGCAGGCCGTGGGTCAATGCTCGAACGTAGAATCCAGTACCACCGACGATCACAGGCAAGCGCCCGCGACCCTGCACCTCGGCGATCCGCGCCCGGGCCAATTCCGCATAGCGGGCGGCGTCGCATTCCTCGGAAAGGGGAACTTCTCCGATCAGATGATGCGGAGCGCGCGCCCGAAGGTTCGCCTCCGGCTTGGCGGTCAGGAGGTCGAGTCCGCGATAAATTTGGAAGGCATCGGCCCCGATCACTTCGCCGGAGAATCGCGCCGCCACTTCCACTGCCACCTGAGACTTCCCGATCGCCGTGGGACCGAGTATGAAGAAAGGAATTGGCTCAGTCGATTTCACGCTAAGAACAGAAGAAATAGGGTAATACGTTGATGACCAATAAAAAAGCGGAGTTCGCCTTGTGACGAACTCCGCTGATCTTTGATCGAGATGATGCCTTTCTAGGCCGCCCGATCCACGGGCGTTTTCGCCCCGCTGACCACCAGCTTCCGGCCCATGAAATCCTTGTCGTGGAGTTCGTCCACCGCACGTTTCGCTTCATCGACCGTCGTCATCTGAACGAAACCGAAGCCCTTCGACTTGTGGGTTTCGCGATTCGACACGATTTCCGCGGATTGCACTTTGCCGACGCCGTTAAACAGGTCGAGCAGATCGCTTTCCACCGCGTCAAAGGACAAATTCCCGACATAGAGTTTCGGGGTGGTCACTTCAACGGCTTCGGGCTTCCGGGTCGGGCGGGGTGTCCGTTCGACCTGAGGTTCGGGGCTTTTCCGTGCCTCGTTCGAGGTTTCCGGAGTGCGGGTCTGATAGACCGGATACGCTTTCTTTTTGGGACCGAATCCAAAGAGCGATTTGATCCGTTGCCAGAAGGTAGGGCTGGCGGGTGATTGCGAAGCACGCGCTTCGCTGCGGGGGGTGTCGCGATGGCGACTGGAGCTGCGTCGTGAGCCGCGTCGCGCGCGGCCTCCCGAACGACGCTGTCGATTGTCATTCATTGATTTTAGATGGATTTACTAACGTAATGGTGGAAATGCTCCGCGGACAGTCACTCGACGCGCGGGGCAGGTTGACTCCGCCGCCCAGGGGGGCGGCAGGGGTCGCTTCTCCACCGGAGATGCGGCTCGGATCGGGCAAGGGCGAACGAATTTCTTCGCGGGTGCGGTTGGACTCATGCTTGGTTAGCCTTCGCAACCCCTTGTGGTGGAGGCACTCGCCGAACGAACCAAATCGTCCTCGCGGTTGCCTCTGGAACTGGCGAGAAAACAAGAGCGTCAGCCCTGCTTTGACCCAGCCGCAGGGCGTTCCATTAAGGCAGGTGAATAACTTCGGCAAGGTGAAAGATGGGGCGGGGACGGCCGAACACCCAACGTCCAACACCGAACATCGAACACCCAATCCCGGAGGCCCGCTTCTAAATCACGCTTCCTGCGATTCGGCCAAATGGGCCAGCAGCGACTCGGCACAGGTGGTGGCGAATTCCGGGTCGTTGATTTCGCAGTCCATTTCCAGAAGGCGAATGTCAGGGCGCAGATTGGCCTTAATCGCGGCGAAAAGGGCGGTGTCCGCCTCCGGATCATGAAATGGCTGACCTGGCGCGCTGATCACCGACACCGCTTTCCGCGGCAGCAAGACCGTTACCGGGCCCTCCGCGGCATTGACTTTCTCCGCCAGCACTTCCCCGAGCTTCGCGCACTCGTCGGCATCGGTCCGCATCAGGGTGACCTGGGGATTGTGATGATAAAAGCGCCGGTGCGCGTAACAAGCGGGCACCGTTTCCGGGGCGTGAAAATTGACCATGTCGAGGCAGCCGGGAACGACAATCTGCGGAATCCCCATGCGGGCGGCCGCTTCGAGGCGGGTCGGTCCGGCGGACAGGACGCCGCCGCAGAGTTCGTCTGCCCATTCGGTGGTGGTGATGTCCAGCACGCCCACCACGAGGCCGCTTTCAATGAGCGATTCCATGGTGCGACCGCCGGTGCCCGTGGCATGAAAGACCAGCACTTCATAGCCAGCCTTTTCCAGAATCGCCTTCGCCTTTTGCACGCACTCCGTTGTATTTCCAAACATCGAGGCCGCGATGATCGGTTTGTCCCCGGCGGCAGGTGGATGCACCTCGACCATTCCGCAAATCGCGCCTGCCGCCCGGGTCAGGATGGTGCGTGACACGCGATTCAAACCGGCCACATCGACGATGCTCGGCATCATCACGATGTCTTTCACGCCGACGTATTGGGCGGTATTGCCGCTGGCCAGCGTGGAAACCATCAATTTGGGAAAGCCCAATGGCAGCGCGCGCATGCCAGCGGTCGCAAGAGCCGTGCCTCCGCCGCCGCCCAGCGAAACAACCCCATCAATTTTTCCTTCGGCCTGCAGCTTTCCCAGAATCACGGCCGCCGCCTGCGCCATGGCCGCCACGCATTCTCCGCGATCGTGCCGCTGGATCAGCGCCGCCAAATCCAGACCGGCCGCCCGCGCGACTTCCTCGCGCGTGACATCCGGTCGAAGTCGAGGCTCGCCATCCGTGCCGACGTCGATCACCAGCGTCTGATGACCGCGCGCGCGGATTTGTTCGGCAACGAAACCGTGTTCGTCGCCCTTGGTATCCATGGTGCCGAGGAGTGCGATGGTGGCCATAGCGGGGAAAAGAATGAACATCCAACATTCAACATCCAACACCGAACATCCAATGGATCATTTCCCGCGAGCCGCCGCCGGATTCGATGTTGAACGTTGAGCGTTGGACGCTGGAAGTCGAGCCCGCCGCAGGCGACCGTCGCCCGGACGGTTGTGTCCTTGGCAGAGAAGCGCCGACGACCAACTGCGCGAAGAACCATGGCGGCGTGCCCTGCGGTCGGCTGAACATGCAACTTCCAACGTTCAACGTCCAACGTTCAAAGGGTGGAACCGTGAACCGCGCGAGATCCGCCGACAGTGCGGAGCATATTGGATGTTCGGTGTTGGACGTTGGATGTTCGATGTTCTAATCCTCCCACCATGTCCACTCCCTCCTCCGCCCGCCGCTTTGTCACCCCTGCCGATACTGAAAAGGAGAATCTCGATGGAAAACGGCACAATTGGTATTACAAGCAAGGCCTCGGCGACTCCGACTCGTTGGTGCTGTGCCGCGCCCGCATCGTCAAAGGCGCCGGGCATCCCTTTCACACCCATCCCGAGATGGATGAAATCATTTACGTCCTTGAGGGCGAAATGGAGCAGTGGCTGGAGAAGGAAGCACGCATCCTCGGGCCTGGCGATTCGATTTACATTCCGCGCGGCGTGGTCCACGGCTGTTACAATCTGAGCGACTCTGAGTGCGAGTTTCTCGCCGTTCTCACGCCCTCGAAGATTACCGGGGAATTCAGCGTCGATGTCTCCGGCGAAGAGCCGTGGAAATCGCTGAAGGCCTGATTGACGATCCGGTTTGTTGATCGGAAACGCGCAACTCTGAATGAAACTCATCCCGCTTCTCTTCGTCAGCACAATCTTCGGTGCAGCCTGTGCGGCGGAACCGTCCCCGGTCACCGTCACGCGGACCATGTTTGGCGGACGGGAGGCGTTCCAGATGACCGATGGCAAAACCGAAGCCGTGATCGTTCCTTCGATCGCTCGCGTGATGCGCTATGCGGAAGTGGGTGGCGAAAACTGGCTCTGGGTCGCGGCCGACGGGCAGGTCGAACAGGATGGGTGGAAAAACTACGGCGGCGAAAAGTCGTGGGTGGCGCCCCAAAGCGAGTGGCCTCTTTTCCTCGAAAGGGCCTGGCCGCCCGATGAAGCCTGGGAGAGCGGGCACGAGGCCAAGGTGCTGGAGAATCCGCCGCGCGTTCACACCGAGAGCCCGGTGGGGAAGAATGGAATCCGAATCGTTCGCGAGTTTTCCTTCGCCGCCGGCGGCGAATTTGTGACGACCACCACTCTCGAGAAAGTCAGTGGCCCGCCACTCATGGCCGGAGCCTGGACCATCACCCAGATCCCAGCCGTGGAGGCCATCTTGATGCCCATCGACCCAGCGAGCGCCTACAAACGTGGGTTTTATCGGTGGGGCAAATCCGCGCTGGGAGACGTGCAAGGCCACAGTGATTTAACGATCCGCGTGACGCCCACGACGGATGGCGCCTACAAGATCGGCGTGGACGCGCCGACAGCCGTTATACATGCTTGGCGGAAGGGCAAGGTCTTCGAGCAACGAGCGGACCACGAGGAGGGGAACTATCCCGACGGAGCCGAGGGCGCCGGCTTCCCGGTCGAGCTTTACGATCACGGGCGGGCCGATAAGCACTATCTCGAACTCGAATTACTCTCGCCCATTTCCCCACTCTCCATCGGGCAACACCGGACGTTCACCGTGCGCTGGCGGATATTCACACCGGGAATTGCGGATCATGCGGGCCCATGAATTCCGGCCGCTGCGGCGATGCTCCCGCACGTGCGGCTCTGCTCTGTTCTGCCGGGTAATCCGCGGCTCCGCCATCCCCGCCCGCACACCGCTCTCAAAACCCGCTGCGCTCACAGAGTCGGCAGCCATAAAGTCTAGGCATTTCTAGCGCGATTGACTTTCGCCGGCAGAAGCGGCACACAAAACAAATCGGAAAAACATAGCTAAATATGAAAGCAAACACGTCCCTCGTTCTCGCCGCGGTCTTGGCCACGGGGATCCATTCCACCGACGCTGCCATCATCAACGGATCTTTTGAGACCCCGGAGACCGACACGTTTATCTACATTACCGCTGGCCAGGACACTATTTTGCCGTGGGTCGTCGGCTTGACCGGAGTGGACTTGGGAAGCGTCAATAACGGCTTCATCGTCGGCCCGGCCTTCGAGGGCACGCAGTCTATCGACCTGGATGGTTCGCCGGGGCCGGGCCAACTCACCCAAGCGTTCGCGACCACTCCAGGCCTGCTCTACGCCGTCACGTTTGCCTACGCGAACAACTACGTGAATCAACCAGGTGGCGCCTCGGCGACGGTTCGGCTCTTCGACGGCCTCGGCGATCGGTTGAATCAAACCGTTTCGCACAGCAGTTCGGTCTCCGGCGACCTGGATTGGACGGTCTTCGATGGACAGTTCACGGCGCTCCAGACCACAACCAGTATCGAGTTTACTTCATTGAGCGGCGCAGGCAGTCAGGGCGGCATCTTGCTCGATGGTGTCTCTGTCGAGATCGTGCCCGAACCTGCTTCGGCCGCGCTGCTGCTCCTCGGGGCCGCTCTCTGTTTGCCTCGCCGCCGCCGCCTCACGCTCGATCGCAACGCCCAACAAACCAGATGCAGTGCCCCCGGCGATAGCGCTCTGGTTGACAATCGGAAATCAGTAGCGCCGGGTTACTAATCTGGAGCGTTCGGCAGAAAAATGAAGCGACGCTGGATCATAATTTTGGCGATTACGATCGCCCTTTCGGTTTTGTCCCTGTTTCCCACATGGAACTTTGACAGGCGGATTCGGATCCCGCAGCCCAGTAACCCACTATGGAGCGAGCAGACTGTTCCTATCAACTCGCCACTGACTCAAGCACTAGAAAAGGAGGGCCTGAGATTTTACACCGGCAGGGGCGCGGAGGCAGATCCAGACGGAGTCTGTTTCGGCGATTTTTCAAGCAAGTGTGCAGCAGAACGAGGAACGGGCCTCTGACTGCACCCGTGGTTGAACAAGTCCGGATTCGGGGTTGATCCCAGCGACTTAGACGTGGCCGGTTTGGCTTCCTCTTGGGGCTTGTGTTGGCGCCAGTCCACTCGCATGGGCCAGTGAGCCGCGGCGATACCTTCCCGAAACCTAAGCCCTCCCTGGCAAAACGACGGTATTGCCCGAGCCCAATCCATGAATGTGCCGCCAGTCCGTGTTTCGGCCGACGACAGAGTTGTCGATGGAGGATATCCATGGGCGCCACCGCTCAACGGCGGTTTCACCGTCTTGGAACTGTCCTCTCGCGAGGAGGCCTCCGCCGCGGCATTGCGCGCCGTCCTTGCCGTCAAGGCCAGCGAATCCGCGCCCGCGGCGGCGAGCTTGCCCCTGAGGGCGCCATAGTGCAGGTCCGAAGCATTCGTTGCCGTCACGCCCGCTCCCGTCACTTGATAGGATGGATAGGTGGTGAAGAAATTGATGAGCGACGCCGTGAGGCCGAGCCGTCGATCGATGGTGTCCGGGACTCCGGTCGAGTCATTGGCATTTAGGCCAGCGTGAGCAGCTTGGCTGCGCCGCCGCCCTTCGCGCAGTTCGTCGTAAAATGTTCTTGGCGCAGTTCGGCACAGCAATGGGGAAAATCGCATCCCGCGCCGAAACCGACGCGGTCCGCCATTTTGTTCAAAAATTATCTTGTCAAGAGGCCGCCGATTTTCCAAAAGCCACTGGAACTCACGAACAATCCTCCCCCAATGAGCTTATGAACACTGCCACGCGTCTGATTCTGTCGCTTTCCGCCGTCGCCCTCACCCAGGCTCTGGTGCACGCCGACCCAGTTTTTGCACCCGGGGATTTCACTTTGGGTGGCATGAGCGATGGGACCAATTTCAACATCGGAATCGCCGGCACGGCGGCTGGGGTGAACAACTGGCCTGCGGCGGAGAGCCCGGATCATGTGATTGATGGAGTTGGCCAGAAGTATTTGAACTTCGCGAAACTCAACACCGGCTTTATTGTAACTCCATCCCTGGGTGGGGCCGACAACACCGTGGTCACCAGCATGACCATCTGGACGTCGAACGACGCCCTGGAGCGTGATCCCGCAAGCTTTGAGCTGTATGGTACCAACGTCGCGGTAGATACGGGGGCCACCTCGTTTGCGCTGAGCAATTTCTCCCTGATCGCTTCCGGTCCGCTCACTCTCCCGGATCTCCGCCAGCCAGGTGGGGCCGCGGCATTGGACCCGGCCGCGAGCCAGACCGTCTTTTTTCTGAACAGCGGGGATTTCGACAGTTATCTGGTCGTCTTCCCGACCGTAAAGAACGAGACCACCGCGAACAGCATGCAAGTCGGCGAAGTGCAGCTTACCGGGACGGTCGTGCCTGAGCCTTCGACGCTCGGGCTTCTCGGCCTCGCCACCGCTGGGATTTGCGCGTGGCGCCGGCGCCGCTGAGGGAAAAAGCCCGGCCACTTTCGGAACCCGGATCGAGCGCCAGCGGCCCGGATTTCGCATCAATTGCAGAAAAAGGGTCAGTCTGCGCATATGTGCAAGGATGCCGTTGATTGAACGACGACCGCACATTTTATGCACAAACCCACGGATGGACCCATTTGCCCACACCCTGACGAATTTGCCCCCACTTGCCGCCGCTCGCGGTGAATCTTGCCGCAACGACTCCCGGAAGATAGGGTTCGCCGCATGGACTACCACGAGATCGTCACCATTGAGCCCGGCAAACGCAGCGGCAAGGCGTGTATTCGCGGAATGCGCATTACCGTGCAGGACGTGCTCGAATATCTCGCTGGCGGAATGACCGAAGAGGAGATTCTCGCAGATTTCTCCGAGCTGACCCGTGACGATATTCGGGCCTGCCTGGCCTTCGCCGCCGACCGCGAACGGAAGCTTTTTGTGGCTGCCGCGTGAAGCTCCTCCTCGAGGAGAACCTGTCCGACCGAATCATCCTTCAGATTCTCGACCTTTTTCCAAACTCCTCGCATGTCAAAGCGCACGGCTTGCTCAGAACCGATGATTCGATCATCTGGTCCTTCGCCGAGCAGCACGGTTTCACCTACGTTTCCAAAGACTCGGACTTCCACCAGCGGAGTCTGGTGCTTGGAGGACCGCCCAAGTTCATCTTCCTGCGCGTCGGGAACTGCCCGACCAGCCAAATCACCAGCCTTTTGCGATCGAATGTTGCTCTCATTAGCACGTTTATTAGTGATCCGGACGCCAGCATCCTCGTTCTTGCCTGAACGAATGCGGCCTAACGGAGCAGGCTTCATTCTTGAAGCACTCAAGTGCGACAGGGTTCGGAGGTGAAGTCTAAATCCGTGGCTCGCTGGGTGGCGGGCGGCGCCAAGCGAGGTCGAAGTCCTGGGCGCGGTGGAGGGGGCCGGACCAGGTGCTTTCGGAGGCTGGGCCATCGCTCGCCTTAGAGGTTCGAGCCGCGATTTTGTGGAGGGTCCGTCAAGAACTGTGGATGTTGTCGGAAAAGCACAGGCTAAGACCACGGAGCAGCAAGCCGAGCCCTGCGACAAAAGGACCAATCCAAAGGATGTGAGCATTCGAACTCCGTTGAAGGCAGACGTTTGCAACGAGCCCGAGCAAAATAAGAAATAGGCTGATCCCAATAAGCCAGCGGCCTTTGGTTCGACGTTCCGCGAGAGACGGGATGCGCGGTCGCCCGGGCAAGAGCGAGACATCCATGATTTGATCCTTGAAATCGTAGCCGCAGTCGCAACGCATCGCTTCCGGGGGATTATGTAGGCCACAATTCGGACATTTCATGGAGAGAGCGAGGCGACGCCTAACAGGGAACCGGATTCTCCGTAAATCGCGTGGAAGTGGGTCGGAGGATGATCGCGATAGTAGAAACGAACGATGATGCCGTAAAACCGGCTAACCTCAGGCATGAGATGGTTCCGTTGCGGCTGTGTGAGTAATCTCGTGGTAGGCGGCGTCGGGCAAATCTCGATGTCCTCGGACAAAGCGATCTGTCCAAACTGACCGATGTGAACCGTGCGAAAGAATGGCTCGTCCGCGAGCGGCGCAGATACACCGCGCCCAACGTCGCCAGCGAGGTCGATGACGCCCTGCACGCCGTCGGGATACGTCAGGCGAAGACGGTATTCAGGAAGCGCTTCGACTTTGATTGGTCTGTTCATTGGGGAAAAATGCCCGTTGAATTTCGCCGTGCAAGCTGCGAGTGGGCTGGGCGCACGAGCTGGTCCCCGATGGCATTTCCTTGATGAAGCTTTGCTCATGATCGTTTGGTTGGAATGCCGTGTGTGTCGAGATACACGGAGTCGACGTGAACCGTATGAGTGCCCGGCGGGACACGATAGCCGGTAGGAACCAGAGTGACTGTCTCGAAATCGACGCGCCAGAATGGGACGCCGTCCACGGATGTAGCGTGGTAACTAACGATGGGTGCGCGCTCGGTGATGCGCACGTGCGGGCGGTCTCGCAAAAGGTATGCACGAGCGGTAGCAATAAATTGGGGACGCTCGACGCCTGGCGCTCCCGATTGCCTTTGAGCTGTTGCGGAACAGGCGGTAAGGAAAAACAGCGTTCCGAGCGCCAGAAAGTGATGACCAAAACGCATCATTGAACAAATGACGCACGCATTTTCCTGGGGCGGCTCAGGAAACGCAATACTCGAACAGCTTCCGGATCGTGAGCGTGGGCGGAGCGGTGAAATAGGGACATCGCAGCGGAACGATCGCGAGGAACCCCGTGACCACGCCAGGCAAGTTTGCCGAGCCAATAGATCGAGCGCATGTGCCCGTGGTGGCTGGCCCGGTGAAACCATCGTCGCGCGCCGGAATAGTCTCCAGTCTCGCAGGCGATTTGGCCGAGATTAAACATGGCTCTCGGGTCACCGTGCCGTGCGGAGCGGCGATCCCACTGCTGCGCCAATGAAAGGTCGCGAGCCACTCCACGCCCGCCGTGATAAAACCAGCCCATGGCCAGGATTGCATCGGCCAAGCCCAGCTTCGCTGCTTTCTCATTGAGGTCGAACGCGCGCGCAAAATCGCGTGGAGCGCCGCCGTCCCCGAGGAAGTCGAACGAAGCGTTGTAATGCTCGATCGCCTCGTTCACCGAAAGCGAATTGACGTTTCGATCTTTGGGCTCGCGAGTCCAGGATGTGGATGATGATTTCCGATGGAACACGATAGACTCCTGCCAGGGCGCGAGCGGAAAGCGTTGGCTCCGCCGGCACTGAAAATAAGATAACCGCGATCAGCGCACGCTAATCAAACCACTCGTCCTCGGGATCGAAGGCGGGGATGGGGATATTGACTATTTTCATCTGGCCGATGGCGCGGTGGCGGCAGCCGGGTTTGATGAAAATCGAGGTCATTGGTTTGACCGGGATGCGGTCGCCATCGAGTTCCATCCAGCCTTCGCCTTCGAGGACCAGATAAATCTCCGTCAGCTTCTTATGATAGTGAACGCGCGCATCCTCCTGAATCTCGACCAAGTGAATGGTGGCGACGTCGTTTTCCGGTGAGGCAAAGGCGCGTCGCGTCCATCCGCAGGGGCAGCGGGCGGGATCAATGCTGTCGAGCTGGGCGACCTCGTAGTTGTGCTGGGCCGTTGTCATGAGAGAAAAGGTGCGGCGATCGCGACGGAATTACCAGCGATCAATTGCCGCCACGGAATCCAGCGGCGGCCGCTGGCCATCATTTTTCCGGCGTACTGAATTCGGGCAGGCGGCGGATCGCCTGCTGCAGGCCGCGCGCGGGTGGTGGGTGGGGGCGGTAGCGCAATCGGATGTAGTGATCAGTGACTGCGCGAATCACTTCAGCCTGGTTGGGAAAATGCGCCGCGGCTCGCTCCCCAAAGGCCAAGGGACCTTCGGTGGGTGAGCGTTCAATTCCGGCCGCAGCCAGACGCCGGCAGAAATGATCATAGGCCAGCGCCACGGGATCCGCGCGCCGACGCCACGGTTTTCGCAAGAGAATGGCCACGACACCCAATCCGTTTCCCAACATGAGGATGACGACCAGAATGGTGGCGGCGCTATGGAGCTGAGAAAACCCGAGCGAGGCGAAAAAATTGTGCTGCTCCGTCTCGCCATAATTCAAGACATCCACATCCCAGCGATAATTGACGTTGTCCCAGAACATGCGCGTGCGGCGCCAGGCACCGCTCCAGCCTTTCAAATGCGGGCCGTCCTCCAATAGCTGCCCTGGATCGGGCGTGCGCCGCATCTCGAGCAGACCCTGAAGATTCGCCGCATAGCGGTCGGGGGCAATGGCAGCCGTGGGATCAATTCGGGTCCAGCCGCTGCCCTCGAGCCAAACCTCGCACCAGGCATGGGCATCGCTTTGCTTAACGATGACCCGCGGCCGATTGTTTGTCTCATTGATCTCGCCGCCGCGATAACCAATGACCAGCCGGGCCGGGATGCCGCCGAGCCGCATGAGGGTGGCGAAAGCCGCCGCATAGTGTTCGCAGAATCCGAGGCGGCGTTCGAAGAGGAAGGTATCAACGCCCTCGGAAGATTTGTAGGGTCCCGGTGCCAACGTGTAACCAAAATCTTCGTTTGTGATGAAGTGGAGAGCGTTCTCGACGAAGGCACGGTCATCGGGAAACTTCTTTCGCCACTCGCGGGCCAGGGCTGCGGTGCGCGGGGGAATGTGTGCCGGCGGTTGGAGTGCCGCCTCCCGATTGCCACCGAGCGGCGCGGGATCGGAGGAGGCAAGGGACGTTACCTCATACGGCACCGGCTGCCGGATTGACTCGACGGATCGGAAGTATTCGCCGTCGTAGTAGTTCGCCTGGCGTTCATCGCGGAATTCAACGTCACCGATGGGCCAATCGAGCGCGAACAACCAGTCTTCGCCATGTGGCTGAAGCACGATGATCTGGCGATAGACTTCACCGGTGGGCGGACGTTGCGGCCCCCGCCCCCGACCGCCAACATTGCCACGCGTCCATCGCAACCCTTCACCATGCCAGAGGACGCCACCGCGCCAGTAACGCTGCTCGGGCGGTGGCGGCGGACGATCGGGAAAAATGGCGTGAAAAGCGGTAGAATCGTTTTGGGCAATGGCCGAGAAACTGCCCGGTTCGAGGTGGTCCGCCATGCCAGTCCCGCCGAAGAGCCCTCGGCTGAAGCTGAACCGGACGCCGGTGTAGGCGCGGGGAAAGAACAGGAAGAGCAGGGCGATGAAAGGAACGCACTGCAGCCCCAGCAGGATCGAGGACCGGAAGGCATCCCGGAGCCGGATCTCTCCACCGTGGAAGACGATGAGCGCCGTAACGATGAGCAAACTCACGGCTAGCGTTTCCATCCAGCTGATGAGGTTTTGGGAAAAAAACAAACGGCACAGACCGAGAAACCAGCCCAGCAGCGCGAGGACTTGAAAATCGCGTTCGTTGCGCAGTTCGAGCAGCTTCAACGAGACGAGAATGAGCAGAATGCCGATGCCCGGCCCGATGCCGACCAGCGTTCCGGTGGCCGCGTAAACACCGCCAATTCCCAGCCCCAGCACGAGCAGCTTGGACCACAGCGGCGGCAATCGGGTGCGGAAATGATGAATGCTGACCCGAGCGACGAGCGCGCCCAGGAACATGGCGAAAGCAAAGAGTGGAACGCGTTCGACCATGGGCCAAGCCGCCAGCAGCAGGGCGATGGAAGCAATGGCCAGCGCCGCGGTCGGGATGCTTCCGTGAATTCGCGCCGGATCGCTGCCAGCCGTCATGGCAATTCCTCCGTCCGCAACATGGTCAAAGCGCGCAGGCAAACATGGAAGTGTCGTTCGCCCGAACCGGGCGGAATTTTATGACCCGGGATGCGCAATCCGTACTTGTGCCTGTGGCGCTCCGCCTCGACGATCCATCGCGACAGCTGGCTCAGGCGCAATTCCGCATCGCTCGCCAGCGTCTGATCCCAATCGAGGATCAGGATCTCCGCCGCATCTCCGGTCCATTGTTTGGTCAGCAACGGTTGCCCCCGCGCCACCGCTTTCCAATCGATATGGCGCTGCGATTCGCCCGTGCGGTAAAGACGCACCCCGGCAAAATCATCACCTTCAATCTGTTGCCCGTCGGATGCGTTTCCCGTTGGCGCCGGCGCCTCCGGCAGTGGCGCCCCGCCCGCGGGTGCTGGGTAGATATAGAACGTCGCCGCCAGATCCCAGCACTGACGCGCGGTCAGAAAACCGAGCGGATACAAGCTGGAAATCTCGAGGGTGAGAGAATGATAACAGCCACGTTCGATCGCGGGCAGATCGACTTCGATATTTTGAGGATTCTCGGACGTAACATCACCGAGCCGCATCCGGGATGAACCAGCGGCGGAAATCTTCAATCCGCGACGCGGATGCAACGAATCGCCGGAGACTGTCACGCGCAGATGCAATTTCTCACCGACAAATGCCGGCGCGATGGGATCGAGCGCGACCTGAAGGCCGCGCAGATTCACCCAGGCGTGAACGCCGGAAATGAGGGTGAGAGAAGCGATCGTAAATCCGAGCAGGTAGGCGGCGGCGTTGGTCTGGCTGGCGCCGGCATATCCCATGGCCAGGAGCAACGCACACAGACCCACGAAGTTCCGATTTGGATAAACCCACAACCGACGCCGCCCGTCCTGGCCGGGAGCAGGGGAACTCATTGCACCGCCACGGTCTCGAGGAGGTGGCGCGCCAGCGATCGGCCAAAAGCCTCCGTCGTCTCGCGATCTTCGCCCAGCCGATGCGCCATCACCGCTTCGCCCACTGCCTGAATGTCCTCCGGCAGGACGGCATCCCGGCCCTGCATGAGCGCCCAGGCCTGCGCAGCTCGGAGTAGGGCAATGCCGGCCCGCGGGGAGAGCCCCGTGCGATGCTCGCGCCGCCCGGCTTCGAGGATGTCCTGCAAATAATCGAGCAGGGCGGCCGAAGCATAAACCTCACAAGTCGCGGCCTGGAGATCGATCAATTCGTCGGTCGTCACCACCGGAACCATTTCCTTGAGCAAATCACGCCGATCGCGGCCCAAAAGCATTTCACGCTCGGCGTCGCGTCCGGGCACACCGATTTCCAAGCGCATCAGAAAGCGATCCAATTGCGACTCGGGGAGAGGAAAAGTACCGACTTGATGCTGCGGATTTTGCGTTGCGATCACGAAGAACGGTTCCGGTAATCGATGCGTATAACCGTCCACGGTGACCTGGCCTTCTTCCATGGCCTCCAGCATGGCGCTCTGGGTTTTCGGCGTGGCCCGGTTGACCTCATCGATCAGCACCACCTGCGAAAAAAGCGGCCCTGGGTGAAAGGTGAACTGCTGGCGTTCCCGGTCGAAAATCGAATTTCCGAGGATGTCCGCCGGCAGCAGATCGCTGGTAAATTGTATGCGGCGAAAACCAAGGCCCACGGATCGCGCCAGCGCATGGGAAAGCGTTGTCTTGCCGACACCGGGCAGATCTTCGATTAACAGATGCCCGCGGGCGAGCAGGCAAGCGACGGCAAGCTGGATAACATCCGTTTTGCCGACAATGACCTGACTGATCTGGGAGACGAGCGCGTCGATACGCGATTTCACAGTCGAACCTTTCGTCCGGCGTTGTGCGAGTGTCGAGGCGGGATTGAACAAAAGGAGCGAACTCGGAGGATTGCTTCAAGCACGAGGCGCAAAACCGCGGTCCGCCACGTTCAGAATCGCGGACGTCGTGAAAAGCGGGCGAATTTCCTCTGAAACCGGAGGGATCACCGAAGGGAAAAGGTGAAGCGGAAGATTGTTCCCAAGTTATTCACAACCCAACAAATCACAGAGCCCTAACGGGATATCCATAACATAAGACAATATATGTCATATAAAATATAATAGTGTGTTGGTGCCGGTTCCCATTGTGGTGAGGTTTCCGGTCGGTGCGAATCCGCACCACTGCCATGCGCTACTTTCCCTACGCCGCGGCGCGGGTCTGGATGTGTGCGAGGATGCTTTCGAAAAACAGACGGCCGTCCTCGCTGCCCAGCCGGAGGTCGCAGGCGCGTTCGGGGTGTGGCATGAGGCCAAAGACATTGCGCGCTTCATTGCAGATGCCGGCGATATTGTCGGCGGAACCGTTGGGATTGGCGGCGTCGGTGATGGCGCCACGGGAGTCGCAATAACGGAGCAGAATGCGGCGCTGACGATGAAGGACGTGGAGCGTCTCTGCGTCGGCGGTGTAGTTCCCCTCGCCGTGCGCGATGGGAATGCGCAGGACCGTGCCGGTGCGGGCGCCGCGGGTCCAGGGCGTCTCGAAATTCTCGACCCGAACGTTTACGTGTTCGCAGATGAAATGAAGGGAGCGATTACGGATGAGGGCGCCGGGCAGCAGGCCCGCTTCGCACAGGATTTGAAATCCATTGCAAATGCCCATGACGGGAGCGCCACTGTTCGCGGCGTCGATGACCGCCTTCATGATGGGCGAAAACCGGGCGATGGCGCCGCAGCGAAGGTAGTCGCCGTAGGAAAAGCCGCCGGGCAGGATAATGAGATCCGCGCCGCCGAGTGAGGTCTCCTTGTGCCAGACGTAATCGACGTTGGCGCCGAGCTCACTGAGCGCGAGATGGCAATCCTGATCGCAGTTTGATCCCGGGAAACGAACGATCGCCGCTTTCACGATTCGATGACGACTTCGTAATCCTCGACCACCGGGTTCGAGAGCAGGTCGCGGCAGACTTCGTGGAGTTGCGCCTCGGTGGTGGTGTCCTCGAGTTCGAGTTCGATCATTTTCCCGACGCGCGCGGTTTGGGCGCCGGGCACGCCGTGGTGGCGAATGGCATCACGGACGGCGACGCCCTGCGGATCGAGGATGCTCTTTTTCGGCATCACGATGACTTTGGCTCTCATAAACGGGCGGACGCTACGAGCGGCACGGGAGTAGTGTCGAGTGCCGAGTGCAGGGGGCAAGGAACGAACCAAAATGCACCCCACTCGACGCTCGACAGCTGATTCGGCTTCCGCGTAATTACGCCCATGTTTCTGCCTCAACGCATCATGGTCGCAGCGCTTATCCTGGGTTGCTTCCCTGCGCTGCTCCCTGCCGATCCGATTGCCTTGACCAAGGAAGAAATGGCTGCGGCCGTGCGCACCGACGAGCTATCGATTCCGATGCCGGGCGAATTCATGCAGGCCATCAACAAACTCGGGAAGCTCGATTGGAAATCAAAATATCGCCCGTCCATTCCCACCAATTTCACCAGCCGGCCGCAAATGGCGCTCAATCTCGGTACGCTGATCGCCGACGGCTATATCGCCGTCGAGGCGGAGGATGCGCAATCCGTGAAAAACATTGGGCGCGATATCACGGCCCTGGCCAAACCGCTGGGGGTGAAAGAGGAAATCGTCAATCGGGGCAAGACCCTGGCGGAGTGGGCGGAAAATGGTCAGTGGGATCAACTCAAGGAGGAACTCGAGTCGGCCCAGAACGAAGTGAAACTGAAGCTGGGCGAAAACGAGGACAAGGACCTGATTCCGCTCGTGACCATCGGCGGCTGGGCGCGCGGCACGCAGGCCGTCAGCAGTCAGGTCATGGACAACTACTCCAAGGATGCCGCCCGACTGCTGCGCCAGCCCGGGATTGTCATTTACCTGACCGAAAAGCTCGACGCCCTGCCGGATAAAATCCGCGATGATCCCGCCGTGAAATTAACGCGCAAACGTCTGGCTGAGCTGGCCCTGGCGGTGAGTTTTGCGCCGGAAAACGCGCCGACGGCCGCTGATGTGAAAAAGATCAACACCATAACCACGCAACTGGTACGCGATATCTCCAGGCGCGAACTCAATCAATGAAACGCTTTCTCTACTCCTGTCTGCTTCTCGCCGTCTGGATGGTGCCGGAGGCGAGACCCGAAGCAAGTGATGCCGAGGTCGAAGCCCGCCGGCGCGTCCTCGAATTGGCGGGCGCTTTTGCCAATGACGGTTTCAAGCTGCGTGATGGAAACTTTACCGGATCGATCAAAGCCGGCGAATCCAAGCTCATCCAGGTGAACCTCTACGCGGGAAATGAATACTGGTTTTCGGTGGCCGCGACCGATCCGGCCAAGAAGCTCGTGGTCAAGGTTTTCAATGAACTCGGGCAAGACATGGAGGCCGAACCGTACGCCGGGGATCATACAGCCGCGGCTGGCTTTGCTCCGGGCGCCAGTGGTCCCTACTACATCCGCATCGAGGAAGTTGAAGGCGAGCCTTCGTCGTTTAGTCTGATCTACTCCTACAAGTAAGCGCATGCCGATCGGATCGACGCGAACGCAGGAATCGATGGACGGCTCGCGCGTGACCCAGTTCTCAATTTTTCTGCCCAATAAAGTGGGCGAACTCCTCGATGTCGTCCGCCTCCTGAATGAACGGGACGTGCATGTGCTGGCGCTCGCGGTGCAGGACAGCGCCGATACGGCAATCGTGCGCATTGTGGTCAGCGATCCCGAGACGGTGCAGGATCTTTTTGCCGAGCATCAGGTGGCGTTTGCGCTGTGCGATCTCGTGGTGGTGGAACTACCAAATGGCGCCAGCGAACTCGGACGTTTGCTGGCCGCGTTGCTCGCCGCCGAATGCAATATTTTCGGCAGCTACGCGCTGCTGACGCAGCCGCGGGGCAAAGCCGCCCTGGCCCTGCACGTCGAAGACAACGAATGCGCGACCGCGGTGCTGAACGCTCATCAGTTCACCATCCTCGGCCAGTCGGATATTTCGCGGTAATTCGTCCACTTCTCGTCCGCCGCGCCCGCCGCGCCCGCCGCGGTGCAAATCCTGTTCCTGGCCAAGAACCGGGGCTATGGTTCCCATTCATGCTTCCCGACGCCGATATCATCATCGCCTGCCCCCATTGCCAGGTGCCCGCGCGCGTTTTTCAGCTCATTTCCGGCAACACTTTCGGCGCGATCACGTGGACCGATGGCTGGATGGATGCGCCGATGATGCCACGCGTGCCGCGCATCACCCGCTGTGCCCGTTGCGCGGCATACTATTGGGTAAACAGTGCGCCCATGATCGGTTCGGGCGGCGGAAGCGTGGAGATGGAGGGCCAGGAACACGAAGATCAATGGCCGGATGCGCCTCACCTCGAACCGCTCGATGAGGAAGGATGTTTCGCCGCCCTCGCTGCCGGGTTGGGTGAACATCCGGATCTGGAACTCGAGCTGCGGGTGCTAACCTGGTGGCGGGGAAATGACGCCTTCCGCGAACCTGAAAACAAACCCGGGCACAACCAGTCCGAGCGAGCCATCGCCAACATGGAGCGAGTCATCGCGATGACCGAGAACGGCGATGAGGATCTGTTGCTATTCCGCGCCGAGGCCCAACGGCATTTGGGCAAATTCGAAGATGCGCTCGAGACACTAAAAGGCGTGGGCTGCAGCGACTATTGGCCGGCCAAGAGCCGGCAACTGGAATTGATCGAGGCGCAGGCGCGCAATCTCGCCGTGCTCTACAGCCCGGAACGGCCGCCCGTGGAATTTCCTTGAGAGCCGCGAAGTCATCATTTCCGTGCGATCGGTGGCGGAGGTGGTCTCGTCATGATCAGCGTGGGCCAGCACGCGCTGATCATGGACGGCTTTGACGCGCGAGCTCCGGACCTGCATCTCGAGGTCCGACCGGATCACGTGCGCATTGCCTCATTTTTTCAAGGAATCTGGCTTGGTTTGCCTCCCCATCTTCTCGCAAGGTGCGCCGCGCCAACTCACGCCACTATTCCATGATCACGCTGATCTCCATTCTCAGCCTCGGTTTCTTTCTTGGCATGCGGCACGCCACCGACGCCGATCACGTCATGGCCGTGACCACCATCGTCAGCCGAAAAAACAGTGTTCGCAGCGCGGCTTGGGCCGGCATTTTTTGGGGGCTCGGCCACAGTCTCACCGTGCTCCTCTTTGGCGGCGCGATCGTTTGGTTTGGGCTCGTGGTACCGCGGCGTCTCGGGCTCAGCCTGGAATTCTCCGTCGCACTGATGTTGATCATCCTTGGGACGATCAATTTGCAGAACGTTTTCCGCTCGTTTCGGAACATTGGCCAGACGCACCGCCACCGGCACGATGACGCGGACCATTCGCACGACTCACCCCCCTCCGCGCCCGCCCCGCTCGATCGTCGCTTCGGCCATTCCAGCATTTACCGCGGCATCCGGCCCATGATCATCGGCGTGGTCCACGGCCTGGCTGGATCCGCCGCCATCGCCCTGCTCGTCCTGCCCATGATCGGGAATGTCGCCTGGGCGTTTGCGTATTTGCTGGTGTTTGGCCTCGGGACCATTGCCGGCATGATGTTGATCACCGCTGCCATTGCCGTTCCGGTTCGCGTGGCGGCGACCCACTCGGCCGGCCTGCATCGTTATATCGGCGGATTTGCCGGTGCGGGTAGTTTTTGCTTCGGCGTCTTTCTCGCCTACCAAATCGGATTTGTGGAAAAGCTTTTCCTGCCGTAGCCCGCTTTACGGCTGCGTCACGTCCACACGAAAGAAGCGGGTCGGATCGGGTCAGGCCAAGTGCTCCGGCCTACTTTCCAGTTGGCAATTGCGACCAACTGTCCCTACATCGACCATCATGAAATTAGCCCTCGCGTCCCTTTTTCTCCTCACGCTCGCCACGCCGGTCTGGGCCGAGGAGCCTGCTCCCAATACCCTCACCGCCGCCGAGAAAGCAGACGGCTGGCAACTCCTTTTTGACGGGAAGGACGCGAGCAAGTGGTGGCGTGGCTACAATAAGGACGGGCTGCCGGCCGAGTGGAAGGTGGAAGACGGGGCGCTGGTGCGGCACGGCGGCGGCGACATCGTGACGAAGGAGAAATTCGAGAGCTTCGAATTGCAGATCGATTGGAAGATCAGCGAGGGCGGCAACTCCGGGATCATGTTCAAAGTGCTCGAGACCGATGGGCCGCCCTGGAACACCGGACCGGAGGCGCAAATTCAGGACAATGTGAAAGGCAGCGATCCGCAGAAGGCCGGCTGGATGTATCAGCTCTATGCCGCAAAAGAAGACACCACCAAGCCGGTCGGCGAGTGGAACCATTTTGTCCTCAAGTGCCAGAAAACCGATGCGGGCACCTACCGCTGCGAGCATTGGATGAATGGCGCGAAGTATGTTGAATACGAAATTGGCTCGGACGATTGGAACCAGAAGGTCGCCAAGTCGAAGTTTGGAAAGTTTGACGGGTTCGGCAAGGCGGGTGCCGGTCACATTTGTTTGCAGGATCACGGCGGCGAGGTCGCGTTCCGCAATATCAAGATTCGCAAACTGGAGTAGCGGCCAAACGCCCGCTCTCCAAGTCAACCGGTCCCGCGGATGACCAGGACGATTTCTCCCTTCGGCGGATGTTTGAGATAGTGCTCCAGTAATTCTCGAGCTGTTCCGCGCCGAAACTCCTCGAAAGTCTTCGTCATCTCACGCGCGACGCAGAGGAGGCAGTCCGGGATTTTCTCGGCCGCGCAGGTCAAAGTTTTGAGCAGTCGATGCGGGCTTTCAAAGAAAACGCTCGTCTCGCGTCGAGCCCCGGCGGCGCTTAATTCACGCTCCCTGCCCCCGCTCCTCGGTGGGAGAAATCCGCCATAGTAAAACTCTCCGGCTTCAAATCCGCTGCCGAGCAAACCCGTCAGAACCGAGCTGGCGCCGGGCACAATGGTGTAGGGCAGCCCCCGCTCCTGACAGGCGCGCAGCAGTCGATGCCCGGGGTCGCTAATGCCAGGCAACCCGGCATCACTGATGACGGCGACATGCTGGCCCGCGGCGATCTTCTCGATCAGTTCCGCGGTGCGCCGTGCTTCATTGTGCTCGTGGTAGCTGATCAGCGGTTTCGCGATTTGGTAATGTCGCAGCAGGATCAGCGAATGGCGCGTATCTTCGCAGGCGATCACATCCGCCGCCTTCAGAGTTTCCAAGGCCCGCAGGGTAATGTCGCCGAGATTTCCGATGGGTGTGGCGACGAGAGAAAGCACAGCAGAATTAATTCTGAACGGTGCGGCCGAAAACCGCAGTGCGCGTTCTTACCAGCCTTCGGCGATCTGGGACACCAAGCGAACCGATAAATCTTCAGCGGCGATGGGCAGAGCCTGCCGTTCGTCCTGTTGCACGTCCGCTACCAGCGCATTCGATCCGCTCACGAAAAAGGTCGTCCGCCCGGTGATGGTGCGGCCTTCGAGGTCCACACCGGTGCGCCGATCGTAAACGCGGTAACGCACCCGGAGGATCAGGGAATATTCCCGGGTCAGCAGGACATTGCCCCGCACGCTGCGTTCAGGGCGGCGATCGATTTCCTCGAGCGTCCCTTCGAGAACGGCATCGGCATTCGCCTCCCCCGTGATCTGATATGTTCCGTCCTGCTGGATTTGCTTGATCACGGTATTCGCCAGCAGCACATCCATGCGCGGTTCGAGCGTCTTATTGGTAAAGCTGGGGACAGCGATCGTGTGGACTCCCTCCAGGCGTTTGGGCTTGATCGCGCCCATGTGATAACCGGCGCATCCGGAAAAGGTGAGTGCGACGAGCGCGACGAGCGCCAGGGAAAACGATGCCGGGGGCACCGTCGGGAGAAACCTCTGTCTGTTCATTAATTGGGATTCGACGGGAGGTCATTCGCGTCGGGAAGGGTCTCGGTACCCGGCAGTGGCGGTTCAACCGCCGGCACAGGATCGAGGGGCGAGGTCCGCAACCGCGGCCGGCCCGGGGCCACTTCATCGGGTTCGGGCATCTTCACGGGTGGTCCGACATAATCCGGACGCGAAATGGTTTCGACCTGCGCCTGCAATTTTCGGCGAGCGGCAGCCTTGGCACCCGTCTCCGCCTTTTCCGGGGCGGAACGCAGCGCATCCTCGCCAAACTTGCCCTTCAGTTCCTCAATACGGGCCTTGGCATAAGTCGCTTCTTCTGAGTCAGGTGCCGCCTTTATTACATCATTATAGTAAATGACGGCCGCGCGGTAACTTTTCGTCTTGTCGTAGAATTTCGCGATGTCGAGCTGGCCTTTCGTGCTGCCGCCAGCGAGCTGTTTGATGTTCTCCTGCGCCTGCGGCACTTTTTCACTGTCCGGATAACGATTGATGAAATCCTCGAATGCCTCGCGCGCTTTGGTCGCCCCGGCTTGATCGTAGCTGCCCTCGCGAAACTCCCGCAATCGCACATAACCGATCTGGTACTGCGCGTCGTCAGCAACGGCGTCGTCGCGATACCGGGTGGTAACGACCTGGTAGGCAGCAATGGCTTCGGGATATTTGCCCTGCTTCTCGAGCGCCTGGCCGATATTGAATTGCGCCAGCGGCGCCCAGCGGCTGAAGGGAGCGCGTTTGACGATGCCTTCAAACATTTGCCGCGCGCGCTCCATCGAGGGGGCCAGCTTGATCCCTAGAACCTTCTTCTTTTCTCCCCCGAGAAAAAGATTCGCGATCTTGAACATCGCTTCGACGACCGATTCAAAGTCCTCGCCCTTTTGATACTTTTGGAGGTAGTCGGCGTAGGCGTCGAAGGCTTTGTCGTAATTGCCTTCACTGTCCAAAATCATGCCCACCTTTCGCTGGGCCTTGGGAGCGAGCACAGATAACGGATAACGCTTCACCAGGGCGCGATACGCGTCCAAGGCCCCCCCTGATTTGCCTTCGGCTTCGAGTTCCTCAGCCCGGCGCATCAATTCGGTGGCGCCAACTTCCGTCAGACTGTTCGGATCGCCCTCGACGGTCCAACCTTCATTGGAACGGTAAACGATCGCACCATGAGCTCCCTGCTGCAGGCCGGAAACGGACAGCAGTACGAGGGCAATTTGCGCAGCTTTTCTCATGAGAGCGCGCACGCTAGCGGAGGGTTTGCGGAAGCGTCAAGGCGCCCCGCGGGGAGAAACGCTCCCTGCCATGCTTGCCAGTATCGGGCCGGAGTGAAATGTTGGAGACATGCTCAAGCAGCCGCTGGCCGCAGAATCCGAACCCGAGCCTTATCGCTTTACCGTCGAAGAATGGCATCGACTCGGCGAGGCGGGAATCTTTCACGAAGACGACCGGGTCGAACTGCTCGACGGAGAAATCATAATTATGTCGCCGATTGGGAGCCGCCATGCGCTGGCCTTTGCGCTCCTCAATGAAGAACTCGGAGAACAAAATCGGCGGCGATTCTTCATCTGGCCTGGCAATCCAGTCGAAGCCGACAACCGCTCCGAACCGCTCCCTGACCTCACGCTCGTTCCGCGCTCGCACCGGACCTCCCGGCGGCACCCGTTCAGCCAGGATGCATTTCTCATTGTCGAGATCTCCGACTCCAGCCTCGCTTACGATCGCACGCGCAAACTCGGCAAATACGCCACCACCGGCGTGCGCGAATACTGGATCGTGAATTTGAAGGACGACGTGATTGAAGTGCATCGGGAGCCGGTCGAGGGCCAATACGCCCAGGTCACCCGTCACGGCCCCGGCGAAACCATCAGTCCCCTCGCCTTCCCCGACGTGCTCATTCCCGTCGCAGAAATCATCCCGGCTCGTTAAGAACCCAGGTCTGGTCTTCGTCGCGTGAATTTTAAAAAGACTCTCTTTGTCAATCCACCGTCGTGGCAGGGATTCGACGGCGGCGCCGGGTCGCGCTATCAGGCGAAACGGGAGATTAAATCGTTCTGGTATCCGACCTGGCTGGCGCAGCCAGCCGCGCTCATCGACGGCAGCCGGCTGGTGGATGCGCCGCCCGATGATCTGACGGTCGACGACGTGCTCCGCATCGCGCGTGACTATGAACTCGTAGTCATTCACACCAGCGCACCGACCCTGCGGGGCGATGCGCGTCTCGCGGAGTCCTTAAAGAATCAAGACTCCGCCGTGCAAATCGGTCTCGTGGGCGCGCAGGCCGCGGTCCTGCCGGAGGAGACGCTGGCCGCCAGCGAGGCCATTGACTGGGTCGGACGCAAAGAATTCGACTACACCTGTCAGGAAGCCGCTGCCGGCCAGCCGCTCGCATCGATTCCCGGCCTCAGTTTTCGCCACAACGGCAAGGTCGTGCACAATGTCGAGCGCGCGATGATCCAAGACTTCGATGAGCTGCCGAGTGTCATGGATGTCTATAAACGCGACCTCACGATCGAGAACTACTTCATCGGCTACCTCAAGCACCCCTACGTATCGCACTACACGGGCCGGGGCTGCCCCGCGCAATGCAGCTTTTGCCTGTGGCCGCAGACGGTCGGCGGCAATAAATACCGCGCTCGCTCGCCGGAAAATGTGGCCCGCGAAATGGCCCGCGCCCGCGCGCTTTTTCCGCAAGTGAAGGAATTCTTTTTCGACGACGACACTTTCACAGCCTACCAACCCCGCGCCCGCGAGATTGCGAAACACTTGGGCCGACTCGGTCTGACCTGGAGCTGCAACGCCCGCGCCAACGTGAATCGCGAAACGCTGAAAACAATGCGCGACAACGGTCTCCGGCTGCTTCTGGTCGGTTACGAAAGCGGCAACCAACAGATCCTCGATAATATCAAAAAAGGCGTGCGGATCGAGGAAGCGCAGGAGTTCACGAAAAACTGCAAAGAACTTGGCATCACCATCCACGGGACCTTTATCCTCGGTCTCCCTGGCGAGACGCCCGAGACCATTCGCCAGACGGTCGAATTCGCCAAAGCCCTCGATGTATTTTCCATCCAGGTCTCGCTCGCCGCCCCCTACCCGGGCACCGAGCTCTACCGCCAGGCCAAGGAAAATGGGTGGTTCGCGGACGATCGCACGCTCGTCGATGACCACGGTCAGCAGTTGGCGGCTCTGGAATATGAAAACCTTTCCCGCGAGGAAATCTTCGCCTCCGTGGAGAAGTTTTACAAAGCCTACTACTTTCGCCCCCGTCCCATTGCGCGGATGGTCGGGGAAATGTTGACGGACTTCGGCATCATGAAGCGCCGCCTCCGCGAAGGCGCCGAGTTTTTCCGCTTTCTGCGGTTGCGAAGTGCCGAAGGGTAAGCGAGGGCCGCAGATTCTGTTTTGAATGAGAGCCGACGCGTCCGGATGTTGGCGCGGGTGACTGAAATGCGGGAGCCGACGGCGGTGGTGGTGGCAAATGTCACCTGGAAGTCGCGCCATTGTCAGCAAAACGTCACATGCAGTCCCGAAACCTATCTGTTTAGATGCGCTCGCCTATGACTGTTCCCCGCAAGAAAGTCCTGATCGTTGATGACGAAATTGACGTCGTCAACCTGGTCCGACTGAACTTGCGCAAAGCCGGATTTGACGTCATCGAAGTTTACAATGGGGCCGATGCGTTGACCCGGGCCCGCGAGGAATTGCCCGCCCTGATCGTCCTCGACTGGCTCCTGCCAAAGATCTCGGGAATTGAAGTGGGACGCATCCTCAAGAGCGATGAAACGACCACGGATATCCCAATTATTTTCCTATCGGCCAAAGGCGAAGAAATGGATCGCCTCACCGGCCTCGAGATCGCGGAAGACTATGTGGTAAAACCCTTCAGCGCGCGCGAACTGACCTTGCGGGTGGTTAAAACCCTGGATCGGTCCACCAAACCGCACGCGGGCAATTCGCTACGCGTCGGAGATCTCGAACTGGACCGCCTTTCGCAGCAGTTGACCAATCAGGGCGAACCCGTTTCCCTGACCTCAATCGAGTATCGTCTGTTGCGCCGGCTAATGGAAGAACAGGGCCGGATCATTTCCCGCGAGCAATTGCTCAAGGAAATCTGGGGTTACAATGGGTTTGTGCCCACCCGGACAATTGACAGTCACGTGCGCCGCCTCCGGAGCAAGCTGGGTGACTCGGCCGGATATCTCGAAACGGTGCGAGGATTTGGCTTTCGATTCTCCGCTCACGTTGAGTTAGCGGCTGAGTTGGCCTGAAACGCATTCGCAGCCCATCCGGGCGCACTCGCGGTTTTGCACCCAAGCCGCTCAAAAAGAGGAAGATGCGACGGCCAGCCGGGCCAGAGCACTGGGTGAAAGTCACCGAATTGTCACGAAGGCGTCGCCACAGCGCCACATGGACAGGGAATCGTGCGGCATCTTAACAGTCGCCTCCCGATGCGTCTTCCACATCGTCCTTGTCAAACGCCGCCCACCTCGCGCGTCTCGCGCCGCGGGGGCGTGACCATGGCCTTGGGCGCATTCGCCATTGCGGCTTGGTGGGCCGCCTCCGTCGCGTCAGCACAGCAACCCGCTGCCGAAGGCGCGAGTTCGGGTCTCGAGGCTCCTGTGCCGCGCATCTATATCCGGGAATATCGCGTGCTGGGAGCGAAGGAGTTTCCCAACGTCGCCATCGAGGAAGCCGTCTATCCTTACCTCGGCCCGGGGCGCACCGAAGAGGATGTCGAGCAGGCGCGCACCGCCTTGGAGAAGGCCTATCACGACCAGGGTTATCAGGCGGCCAGCGTGCAGGTGCCGCCTCAAAGCGGACGGCGCGGGATCATTTTTTTACAGGTCAGCGAGGGGAATGTGGCGCGGCTTCGGGTCAAGGGAGCACGCTACTTTCTGCCGAGCGCCATCAAGGCGAAGGCCAAATCCCTGGCGGAAGGCCAAGCCGTGAATTTCAACAAGGTCACGCGCGATATCGTCGCCCTGAACCAACTTCCTGACCGTCAGGTGACACCGTCGCTCACGGCAGGGGCGGAACCGGGAACCGTGGATGTCGAGTTGACGGTGAAGGACAAATTTCCGCTCCACGGTTCGATCGATTTAAATAATCGCTATTCGGCCGACACCAGCCCGCTGCGGGTTAGTATCTCGGCCAGCTACACGAACCTTTGGCAGGCCGGGCACACCATCGGCGCCAGTTTTCAAACGGCGCCGCAGGACCCGGACCAGGCGAAGGCTTATGCCGGATACTACATCTGGCGGTTTAGTGACCTCGATTGGCTCAGCCTCCTCGCGACCGGGACCAAGTCCGACTCAAACGTCAGCACCCTGGGCGGCATTGCCTCGGCGGGACGCGGCGAGACCCTGGGAGGGCGCGCGATCATTACCCTGCCGCCGGGCAAGAATTTCTATCAGTCGTTCAACTTCGGCCTCGACTATAAACACTTCGATCAGGACATCACCACGGCTGGCATCACCGATTCGGCTCCCGTTTACTACTATCCGCTAAGCGCGGCCTATACCGCATCGTGGGTGCCGAAAGGCTCGATCACCGAATTGAACCTGAGCTTGATGTTTGGCCTCCGAGGCGCGGGCAGCAAACGGCAGCAGTTCGCGCCGGGCAGTTTTCAAACCGACGAATTCAATAATACGCGCTTCGATGCGGGGGCTAATTTTGTCGTCCTGCGCGGCGATCTCTCGCACACGCATGAATTGCCCGCCGGCTTCCTCGCCTACGCCAAAGTCGAAGGGCAATTGACGGATCAGCCGCTCGTCAATAGCGAACAATTTCCCGGTGGCGGCGTGGGCACGGCGCGCGGGTATCTGGAGGCGGAGGTTCTGGGTGATAGTGCTATTTTCGGGACGATCGAGCTGCGCAGTCCGACGCTGCTGAGCTGGTTGCCGGCGACCTGGGGGGCCAACGAATGGCGCATTTATCTGTTCACCGATTTCGGTGCTCTCCGGCTTAACGATCCCCTGCCCGAACAGCAGGATCATTTCACGCTCGCGAGCTATGGAATCGGCAGCCGCCTGCAACTGGCCGGCCACCTGCTCGGCGCGATCGATGTCGCCATGCCCACCATTTCTCAAGTCGAGACCCGGGCGGGCGATCCCTTCGTCTCCTTCAGCGTCTCGGCCGAATTCTAAACCTGTCCGCCATCACCTCATCACTATGAATCCATCCACGCTCCGCACGCTCCGGTCCGTTTTCGTCCTGCTACTTAGCCTGGGTTTTGTGGCTGTTCCCGCCCACGCCAAAAGCTGGTGGGATGATGCCTGGACCGTCCGCAACAAAATAACCTTGGACACGGCTGCGGCGGGCATCTCGGAGCCGATCGGAGCGGGCGTCGTTCTGGTCCGGTTGCACGATGGCAATTTTCAATTCGAAGCCGCCAAGGAAGACGGCACCGATATTCGCTTCGTCGCTGAGGATGAGAAAACGCTGCTTCCCTACCATATCGAGCGCTACGACGGGCTGCTCCACGAAGCATTTGTCTGGGTGAAAGTGCCGGAGGTTAAGCCCGGAGCGCAGACAAGTTTCTGGCTCTACTACGGCAACACGGGTCCGAAGGCCGTGAGCGTCAATGATCCGAAGGGTTCCTTTGAGGCCAAGACGGCGCTCGTCTATCACTTCGCCGAACGCGGCGCACCGCCCAACGACGCGACCGGCAACAGCAATACGGCGAAGAATGCGAGCACGACCGTTGAGGGTTCCCTTATTGGCGCCGGAGCCCGGTTCGTCGGACAGCCGATCACGATTCCGCCCTCTCCATCCCTGGCCTGGACCGAAGGCGGCGCGCTGACCTGGAGCGCGTGGATCAAGCCCATGGAGCTCGCTCCGAACGCCGCGATTTTCGGCCGGCGCGACGGTGATAAATCATTCGTCATCGGCCTCGATAACGGCGTTCCGTATGTCGACGTAAACGGCCAGCGCGGCGCAGCAGCCGCACCGCTGGTGGTGAACAGTTGGCATCATCTCGGGGTGATCGCCGAAGGAGCCACCACTACACTTTATGTCGATGGTGAATCTGCCGCCACGGTGGCGGCCGGGCTGCCGGCGCTCGATCAACCGGCTCAACTGGGCGGCGACGGCTCGGAGGAATCCGCGACGGGATTCAATGGCGAGATCGATGAACTCGAGATTTCGACGGCCGCGCGTCCGATTGGCGCGATTAAGTTCGCGGCCTTTAGCCAGGGCGGTGACAAAGCAGGAAAGCTCCTCACCTTCGGGAACGAAGAGGTGGCAGATGAAGGTTGGCTCTCGGGCGACAGTCACTTCGCGGTCATCATCAAAAACCTCACCTTCGATGGCTGGCTGGTTATCGGCGTCCTCATGGTAATGATGGTCGGTTCGTGGTGGCTGATGTGGACGAAGATGACTTACCTCAACGCGCTGTCGAAAGGGAACGCACTCTTCATGAATGCGTGGAGCCGGCTCTCGAGCGATCTGACCGCGCTCGATGGCGGTGATCCGGAGCAAGTGAAAACGCTCGGTGGCCTGGCCAAAGATCCCAAGACCCAGCGCTGGCTGCGCCGCTCCTCCGTCTATCGCATCTATCATATCGGCTCGGAAGAAATCCGTCATCGTCTCGCGGCAGAGCGCAGTTTCACTGGTCTCCGTGGGCGGTCCATCCAGGCGATTCGCGCCGCGCTCGATGGCGGACTCGTGCGGGAAAAGCAGCGTATCGACAAGCTCATCGTCCTGCTCACCATCTGCATTTCGGGCGGCCCATTTCTCGGCCTGCTCGGCACGGTGGTAGGCGTCATGATCACGTTCGCGGCCGTGGCCGCCGCGGGTGAAGTAAACGTGAACGCCATCGCCCCCGGCATCGCCGCCGCGCTGCTGGCCACGGTGGCCGGTCTGGCGGTCGCGATCCCGGCTCTGTTTGGCTACAATTACATTCTCGCCCGCGTGAAGGACGCGACGGCCGACATGCACGTCTTCATTGACGAGTTCATTGCCAAGATGGCCGAGTTTTATTCCGACGAAAAAGGACACCCATCGCCAGGCACGGCCGCCCAATCGGAGCGGAGTCGCAAAGTCCTGCCGACCGATAAACACAAGGAGGAGCCCGTCCTCGCCTAACCACCCTCAACGCAAAACCGAAAGGAACCTCACACCATGCAAGTCCAGGACGAAAAACCCTACGACGACATCAACATCACGCCCATGCTCGACCTCGCCTATGTGCTGCTGGTCATCTTCATCCTCATGTGCACCGCTTCGGTGCAGGGGTTGAAAGTCAACCTGCCCAAGGCGAGTGCGGCCCCTTCGCTCGCGGAGCCGAAGACCAAGTCTATTACGATCAAAGACGATGGAACGATCTCGCTCGACACAGTGCCCGTGACCCTGGCCGAACTCGAGTCCGGCTTGCAGCAGGCGAAGGCGGCGAATCCGGAACTTCCGGTGGTGGTGAAAGGCTCTGCCGTGACTCAATACCAGTCCATCATGGATGTACTCGACGTGATCGGTCGCGTTGGCATCACCCAGGTCGGTCTCGCCACTAAGGTCGCGAAAAACTGATCCGGCCCCGCGGCATCCACCTGCTTCGCGCGACAAAATGAGCGACTTTTTCGACGAAGAGGACGAGCCGAATTTTTTCCAACGTCACCGCGCCCTCAGCGCCGTGCTCGGCGTCGTGGTGCTCGGCGGCATTGTCATGGGCGCGATGAAACTCGGCCGGCACGAGGAGGGTCCGCGACGGTCCCAAAATGTGACGATGGTCAACCTTCCGCCGCCCCCACCGCCTCCGCCGAAGATTGAACCTCCACCTCCGCAGGAGACGCCACCCGAGCAGAAAATGATCGAGCAAGCGCCAATCGATGAGCCGGAAGAAAAGCCGCAGGACGAACCCCCACCCGCGCCGGATCTTTCCACGGGCTTGAAAGGCGATGGTCCGCCCGATGGATTTGGTTTGAGCGGAAGCGGCGGTGCGGGTTCCCGTTTCGGCGGAAATGGCGGTCGCCGGGGATCCAAATGGGGTTGGTATGCCGGTCAGGTCCAATCAAGAATTCAGGAAGCCGTGCGGAATAACCGCAGCACCCGCAAAGCCGATATGCAGATCATGGCACGGATTTGGGTGGACCCGACGGGTCGTGTCAACCGGGTGGAGGTTGACGGAAAATCCGGTGATCCCGCCGCGGACGCTGCACTCCGGAATGAAGTCCTCCGGGGGCTCCAACTCCAGGAACCGCCACCGAAAGGCATGCCCATGCCCATCAATCTCCGCATCAAGGCGCGCCGCCCGAACTAGGAACCGTTCGGACTCTCACTTTCCTTCCCTTCCTCGCTTTTTTCATGCCTCTCGAAGCCACTCTTTTTGCCCGGCGACTTAGACCCGCGTTCGCCGCCTCGTGCTCTGCCGTTGCGCTCACGGTCCTTGCCCAAACCCCTGCCTTCGCCGGCATGCCCGTCTCCGGGGAGAAAGCCGCGTTGCCTCTGCCGGACAACCAACCGGTGGACTCTGCGTCCCCGCTCCTGGCCCAAACTGAACCGCCACCATTGGTCGGAGAACCCGAGGAACCAGCCAAGACCGAAACGCCCGGACTTTTCCCCGAGGGATCGGCGAAACCATCCGCGTCGGAAAATCTGGCCATCAACCTGATCAAGAAACTCGTCGAGCGCGGCGTGCTGCCGCAGGAAGACGCCGACGAACTCATCCGCGAGGCGGAAGCGGAGACAGCAGCAGCGCGCCAACAGGCCGCGGCTGAACAGCAGGCCGTGGTCGATACGGCAGTCGCCCGCGCCGTCGCCACCGTGCAGGCCAGCGGGGCCGCCGCGATGATCGATCCCCTTTTTGAATCCGAGGACGCCGTGCGCGTGACCTACATTCCGGAGACGGTCAAAGCGCAGTTGCGCGATGAACTGCGCGCCGAGGTCCTGACCCAGGCGAAAGAAGAGCGCTGGGCCGATCCGCGCCTGGTCCCAGGTTGGGTCTCACGCATCCGGCTTTTCGGAGACGTGCGTGTGCGCGGCGAAGGCGACATGTTTCCCAATGGCAACGACAACACCGGCGCCTTTCCGAATTTCAATTCCATTAACACCGGCGCGCCCTTCGATCTGTCCGGGCGTCAATTTTCCGCCTGATCTCAACGTCGATCAAAACCGTTACCGGCTCCGGCTGCGCGTCAGGCTGGGTGTGGATGCCGATTTGGGTGGAGGGTTCTCAGCCGGCGTTCGCATCGCCACCGGTGATAGCAATCGCCCGGTCTCGGCCAATCAAAGTCTCGGTCTCGCCAATCAGAGTCAGGGCGGCAATTTTTCCAAGTATGCCATCTGGCTCGATCGCGGTTTTCTAAAGTGGGAGACCGGACCCACACCGAACGAGAAGTTCGCCATAACCGTTGGCCGGTTCGAGAACCCATTTTTTACCACCGACGTCGTCTGGGATGATGATATCGGCTTTGATGGCGGAGCGATTCAGGCCCGCTACGAAGTCGCGCGCAACTTCGTTCCGTTCCTGGTGGCTGGGGTCTTCCCCGTCTTCAACACGGATTTCAATTTCTCGAGCAATCAGCCGGCCAAATTCAAGAGCACCGACAAATGGCTCTACGGTGGGCAGATCGGCGCCGATTGGGGAATCAACAAGGATTTCAACTTCAAGTTCGGAGTTTCCTATCTCTATTTCGACAACGTCGAAGGACAGCTCTCAGACCCGTTCGTGCCGCTCAACTCCTCGGATCAAGGGAACACGGATGATACGCGCCCGTCGTTTGCGCAAAAGGGCAACACGTATTTCCCCATCCGCAATATCGTCCCCAGCCCGCTCAACAATTTCGGCACCACCAATCAGTACCAATACTTCGGCCTCGCGACGCCGTTTCACGATCTCGTCCTGACCGGCCGTCTCGAATACAATGGCTGGGAGCCGTTCCAGATTTCGCTCACCGGCGAGTGGGTACGAAACCTGGCCTTCAATGGTCACGACATCGATCTTATCGCCGTCAACAATCGCGGCTCGAACAGCGATGTGGGCAACATCGGCGCGTTCACCGGCGGCGACACGGCGTGGATGGTCAACCTGCGAGCCGGCAGCGCGGCCTTCACCAAGCGCTGGGATTGGCAAGTCGGAGTTAACTATCGCTATGTCGAGAGCGATGCCGTGGTTGATGCCTTCACGGATTCTGACTTCGGTCTGGGAGGCACAAATCTAAAGGGATATACAATCTATGGGGCGGTCGCCCTCAATCCGAACGTGGCCCTTGGCGTGCGCTGGATGAGCGCCGATGAAGTCACCGGGCCACCTTTGAGCGTGGACATCATCCAGATCGATATCTCGGGGAAATTCTAAGCTGACTCAACGCACTGCGAATCATGAACAAGACCATCATTCCATTTCTTTCGATTCTCACCGCGATGACCCTCACCGCCTCAGCGGCCGATCAGGATGCGGCGGAGGCCAAGCTGCGGGAAGGCTTGCGCAACGCCATGCTCCAGGCCCGCAGCCTCCAGACTGAGCGCGACACGTTGCAGGCGGAAAAGACCCAGCTCCAAGCGGAGATGAAGGCGGCGACGGAACGGGCCGACGCCTTGCAGAAACAGTTGGCGGCGGACAAGGACGCTGCGGACAAGGCGATCGCGGACTTGAAGGAGAAGGTCGAGAACCAGGTCGCCCAAATCGTGGAATTAAAGGCGACGCTCGATAAATGGAAAGCGGCGCATGCAGAAGTAACGGGCATCGCGCAAAAGAAAGAAGGCGAGCGGGCGAAACTCGCCCAGGAGAAGATCGAACTCGAACGCGTGGTCGCGGACCAACGACGAAAGAATCTGGGCATGTATCAGGTCGGAACGGAAATCCTCAATCGGTATGAAAAGTTCGGACTCGGCACCGCACTCACCGCGCGCGAACCATTCACCGGTCTGATGCGCGTAAAACTCGAAAACCTGGTGCAAGACTACGGAGACAAGCTGGCCGACCAGCGCATCAAGCCCGACCCCGCCAAAGACGCCGCTACCGCCCAGGCCGCAAACGCCGCGAACAGTGAAAAGAAAAAAGACTCAAAGGCGCCCAGCAGCCAGAAACGCTGACGGTCGCGAGGTGTCCACACGAGGGCAGCTGCCAGCGTGTCGCCTCGCAAACGTTACATTCCGCCCCTTGATAATAATTTGCTGCCTCCGACTTTTGGGAGCCCCTCGATCCATCGCCGCCTTCCCGCATGCCTTCACCTCGTTCACGTATAGCTAAAGAACCCGTCCCAATGGGCCGACGGCACTTCGGCATTCGCTCAATACTTACGACGAGTATTGGAATTTACTGCACGGTTGCGGTTTTGACTGCGGACGGTGGAGACATCCTGCGGGGAGGAACGTCTGTCGGAGCGCGTCCGGGCGCGCCAAGGAAGGCCACCATGTCGCCCGCGCAGGAACTCGCCACCGCGAACGCCCGGGAAGCATTGGCCCGCACGGCAAAGTCGATCAAAGCCGTTCAGCAGATGCAGGCTGCAGCTCGAAACATCGCGCTGCACGGAGCCAACAATGTGCGCTTGAACAATGGGACTCTGCCCAAGGTGCCGAACGGACTCAAGATTGGCGGTCTCCAGGTGGCACCCGGCGTGCCGAAGGATCTCGCGCAACCGGCGGAAGGCGAAAATCCGGGGCTGTGGATCGGGGCTTTGCTGCCGAAGGAAACAGTTTCGGGCGATCAGACCAAGGTCACTATCAAGCAGACTGACCCGCAGGCGGTGCTCAACTGGCAGACCTTCAATGTGGGGAAAGAGACCACCGTTGTTTTCAATCAGAAAGCCGGGACCGCGAAAGACGGGAGCAACAACTGGATCGCCTTCAACAAAATCAATGACCCATCGGGTGTGCCGAGTCAGATTCTTGGTTCCATCAAGGCTGACGGCGCGGTTTATCTGATTAATCGGAACGGAATCGTCTTTGGCGGGTCAAGCCAGGTGAATCTGCATTCGTTCGTCGCCTCCTCGCTTGATATTAACGATGATCTAATCGGTCGGTTGCTGAACAACCCGACTGGTGAATTCCTTTTCTCCGCCTCGCGCGTAACCGACCCGAGCTTTAGTCTCGATGGTGCCACCAGCTACGTGCTGGGCGATTCGCTCGTACCGGGAAGCACACTCAACGTCACGGTGGATTCTGGCGCCGGGACGACGCGGCTCGACGAGAAACAAGATTTTGCGCTTACATTTGATGATTCTGGAAAGCCGAAGCTCGAGTTCACGGACGCGGGACTCGCGAAAATCGGCGGAGGGGAAATCACGGTTTCCTATTTTAACAAGCAGGGTGGCGACATCACGGTCGAAGCTGGGGCTCGCCTGACGGCCCCGGCTACCGCCGCCAATGTCGGCGGCCGAATTTCACTCATCGGACCGAACGTGAGCAATGCCGGAACAATCTCGACACCAGACGGGCAGACCGTGCTCGCCGCTGGCCTGGAGGTCGGATTCGCCGCCCACTCGACCGACGATCCGACTCTGCGCGGACTCGACACCTTCGTGGGCGCGGAAGGTTCGAAGACTGGAACGGCCACCAATTCCGGACTGATCGATGCACCCCGCGCAAGTGTCGTGATGGCGGGCAAAAATGTGGAGCAGCGTGGTGCGATCGCGAGCACGACTTCCGTTTCGCTCAATGGCCGCGTCGATTTGCTGGCGGAATATGACTCCGTCAGCAGCGGAGGCCTGGCCAACTTCGCGCCCTTCTTTCCGCAAACCACCGGCACCGTAACTTTTGGTGCGAATAGTGTGACCCAGGTTGTGCCCGAGCTGGATAACCCCGAAACCGTGGTCGGGACCAAGCTCGCCCTCGAATCGCAGGTGAATGCACGCGGCCGCGCCATTCATTTTGCCGAGGACGCAACGCTTTTGGCGCCCGGGGCCGACGTCACGCTGAGCGCCGGCAATTGGAAATTGACCGGGCTCGAGATTAAAGCGCCGATCCATAATTTCATCTATACCAGCGGGCAGATTTACCTCGATTCCGGCGCTAACATTAATGTCGCTGGTTCTACTGCGATTCCGGTGCCGGTCGCGCAAAACACGCTCTCGGTCGAGTTGCGCGGTAGCGAACTCGCGGATTCGCCTTTGCAACGCGATGGCGTTTTCCGAGGCCTCACCATTGACGTCGATCTCCGCAACACCGGCATTATGGATGGCCGCTATTGGATCGGCACTCCGCTCGCCGATGCCGCCGGATTTGTCGGCCTGATTCAGCGCACTGTGGGTGAACTCACGGTCGAAGGCGGCACGGTGACGCTCAATGCCGGCGAGTCCGTGGTCATGCAGCGCGGCTCGACGATCGATGTCTCCGGCGGCTTTCTGCAATACGAAGCCGGCATGATGAAAACGACGCGTGTCCTGATCGGTGGGCGGCTCCTGCCGATCGAACAGGCGACGCCCGACATGCTTTACGACGGTATCTATACGGGACAGTTCACCGTCGATAATCCTAAGTATGGGATCTCCACGACGTGGACGAACCCGCTTCTTCTCGACGGAGCGCATTGGGAGGAAAGTTACATCCAGGGAGCAAATGGCGGCAGCATCGTCATTGCTGCGCCCTCGATGGCCCTCGATGGAACACTCCGCGGCGAGACGCTCCCAGGACCCCGCCAGCGCGGTGTTCAACCCCTGCCCAGTTCGCTTACGCTGGCCTTTAAGGGACAGAATCCCGAGGCCCCGGAAATCTTCGGAGACGTGGTTCCGTATTACTCGCCGACTCCGCCGAACGTTACCTTCGGGCAGAATGCAAGCCAAACGCCGGCGGCTCCCTTTGTCGTGGACGCTGAGGGCAACGCCGCCACGCTGCGTGCCGATCGCAAAGAGCAGGTTTTCCTGTCGCCGGATTTGCTCGTCGAGTCTGGCTTTGGTGCTCTGAGCGTCGAGAACACCGATGGCGACATCGTGGTGCCGACTGGCATTACGCTCAACGCCCAGCCCGGCGGCTCCATCACGCTGGCGGGCGCGAACATTGATATTCAGGGAACCGTGAGCGCGCCCGGTGGTAGCCTCAGATTCAGCGCATATAACATTTCTCCTTCCCTCGCCGAGTTTCTGTTGTTGGACGTTAACAACCCCCTCACTCTGACGCTGGCAGCGGACCCCAATCGCGGTCGATTTGTCCTCGGCTCAGGAGCGTCGCTAAGCACCGCCGGATTGATGGTGGATGATCGCGCCGGGATCGACTCCCGGGGCACGCTGGCACTGCAAACGAGGGGCGGAACCATAACGATCGACAGCTACTCGTCCAAGTTCAGCGCCGGCAGCATCGTTGATGTCTCGGGCGGCGTGACCATGGGCACCAATGGACGACCCACCTACGGATCAGGCGGCGCGATCACGATCAGGACGGGGAAGGATCTCGCGATTGAATCGGTGCGGGGCGGCCGCCTCAATCTCGAATCAACTTTGCTCGGCTATTCCGGAACCACGGGCGGCGCGCTGGCCATTCAGGCATCGTCGATCCAGATCGGCGGCAGCTCGGATACGCCGGCGACGTTCCTCGTGCAGCCTGAATTCTTCAGTCAGGGCGGCTTTACCACATTCAGCCTGTCCGGCATCGGCGAATCGCTCGGGATCCCGAATGAATATTCGCCCGGGGTATTCATTGCCCCCGGCACGGTCATCGAGCCAATCGCACAAAACTGGCTCGCCATCCCGCATCCAGGGGATGGTGAGAGTTTCGAACTACAGACCGTTTTGTTGCCGAAATCGCTGCGCACACCCGTCAGCCTCGCGTTCAACGCACTTCAGATTGAAAATCCCTTCAACACGCTGCTCGAGGTGCGCGGCGACTTGGCCATGGGTCGGGGCGCGGAGATCAAAACGGATCCGCGCGCGAACGTTTCATTTTCGGGCGACACCATATCGCTGCGCGGATCGGTCGAGGCGCCCGGAGGGAGTATCACGGTCAGCGGTGCCTCCAGTCTTCCGATTCGCGAGGAAGGGACTGCCCTCAACGCCCAGGTCACGGTCCATCTCGGGCCGACCAGTTCGTTATCGACGGCGGGCGCGACGGTGCGGACACCCAACCAATTTGGAAATCGCACCGGCGCCGTTCTGCCCGGCGGCTCGATCTCGGTGTCTGGCAATATTCTCGCCTCGAATGGGTCGCTGCTCGATGTCTCGGGCGCGACTGCTCAACTCGATATTCATCCCACGTATCTCGGACTGGATGCCACGCTCAACGGTTCGCCCATCGGTTCGCAATTGGTCCCCGGTTCGAGCGGAGTTACTTCGCCGCTCTATGCCTCACTCGGCGTGCCAACGCGCGTTGACAGTGACGCGGGCACCATCACTCTGAGGGGCGGACAGGAACTATTTACGCAGGCGACGCTCCGCGGTGACGCCGGCGGACCGACGGCCTTGGGCGGAAGCCTGAATGTTTCTTCGGGCCGCTTCTATGTTTCTGGCGAAGCGCGGACGACCGCGGATCTCAACCTTATGGTCACCCAGGGAACGGGCGCCGTGCCGACCCTGGCGGCGGGTGAAAGCGTGATCGGTCAGGTCCTGCGCGACTCCCAGGGAAATCCCCTCGAGCAAATGGGTCATTTCGCGGTGAACGACTTCCGCGCCGGCGGATTTGATGCTCTCGCTTTGGGAGGCAACGTGGATTTCTCGGGCCCAGTAACGATCAATGCTGCGCGCGAACTCACGGTGGCTCGCGGCGGGATCATCGCAGCGAACGCAGACGTCAATCTGGCCGCCCCGCATGTGGCGCTCGGGCAGGCGTTTCGCACGCCCTTGCAACCGGATCAGATTCAGGCCCTGCGCCTGTTCACACAGACTGATGCAACGGGCACGTCCGTCTTCCACCCCATCCCGACCTCCGGTTCGGGTTCATTGACGGTGAAAGCTGACCTGATCGATGTCGGCAATTTGTCCATGCAAGGAGTCAGTGACGTGAACCTGATCGCCAATGGCGGAGAGATCCGGGGCGACGGCACCCTCGACGTCGCCGGAGACATTCGTCTCCGCGCGGCACAAATCTACCCGGCGACGGCGGTGCCTTTCACCATTTCGGCGGCCGATCCAAACGTTGTGGTTGCTGCCAGCACCAGTGGCAGCAGAACGGTTACACTCGGTTCGGCCGATCTGCCCGCCGGGTTCGGAGTCGGATCACCGCTTCTCGGCTCGACGGTAGCCGGCATTGAAGGCAACGTCGTCACGCTCGACTCGGGCGCAAACGCGACCATCAGCCGCGCGACCCCGCTGGTCTTCGCGGCGGGTTCAGGCAGTGTCGCCATCGAGGCGTCCGGGACGCGGCAATTGCCGCTTTCCGCCGGCGGACAACTGAATGTCTATGCCTCGAAGATTCAGCAAAACGGAACGCTCCGGGCGCCCATCGGTCAGATTAATATCGGCTGGGATGGTTCCGGCGAAGCGCCCCTGGGCGAACTCACCGGGACCAGCGTGGCCGTCACGCAGATGCTGGCCCTGGGCGCGGGCAGTGTGACGTCCGTTTCCAGCATGGACCCGCTCAGTGGTGAGGCGATGCTGATTCCGTACGGCTACAATCCCAACGGCACTTCCTGGATCGATCCCACCGGGCAGGACATTACGGCGGGCGGCGTGCCGGAGAAGACGATTAACTTCCGATCGAGTTCACTCGCCATGCACCACGGCGCGCTGGTCGATCTTCAGGGGGGCGGTGACCTGTTTGCCTATCAGTTCGTGCGCGGTATTGGTGGAACCACAGACATTTTCGGCACCGCGTCAACCTCATGGAATGTGGACGTCAACTACGCCGCCGGGACCCTCGTCAGTTTTGGCGGTGCAACCTGGAGCGCGCGCACACCGAGCCAGGGGCAAACGCCAGAAGTGGGAGTGTATTGGTCGCGTGTGCCGCAACGGTTTGCGGTCATTCCCGGCTATCAGTCGAACTTCGCGCCATTCGCTCCCTTCAACAATGGGTCGGATGCGACGACGAATCTCGCCTCGGGAAACAGCGGCTTTTCAACCAGCGGACTTTCCGTTGGGGACCGGGTCTATCTCGGCGAGAGCGAAGGGCTGGCCGCAGGCACGTATACCCTCCTCCCCGCACGCTACGCCCTCATGCCCGGCGCCTTTCTCGTCACCCCGCAGACCGCGGCCCCGGTTTCGTTCCAAATGCCCGACCAATCGAACCTGGTCGCCGGCTATCGGTTTAATGACCTCAACGACGGGCGAAGCGTGCCGACGCTTTCCACCCGGTTTGAAGTCGCTCCCGGCGCAGTGGCCGGACAGCGCGCGGAATATCAGCTTTTCTCCGCCAATGGCTTCCTGCAGACCGGCGCCGTGTCGCAGGATTTGCCGGCCCCCCGTTTGCCCATGGACGGAGGTCACGTGATCTTCGGTGGAACGGAAGCCATGGTGCTCAATGGATCGGTGGCCGCGCAGGCGGCATTCGGAGCGCGCGCCGGCCTGGCCGACATCAGCACGAGCGCCGATCTGGTCATCGGCGGTCGGGGCACCACCGGCTCAGCGGAGCAGGTTGTGCTCAACGCGTCCCGGCTTTCATCGTGGGGAGCGGAAAGCATTCTAATTGGTGGCAGTCGGCAAGTGGGACCCGATGGCACGGCGATCTCGGTGCGCACCGACAACGTAACGGTGTCGAATGCGGGTGCTCCGCTGTCTGCCCCGGAAGTGATCATTGTGGCCAACCAGAATCTGACCATGGCTTCAGACGCCCGCGTGCAGTCGCACGGAATCGTTACGAGCCCGACCCAGACTCTTCTGCTCGGCGACGCCGAGGTGGCGGGGAGTGGCGACGGTTTGCTCTTGCGCGTTCACTCCGATCCGCGCGCACAAATCGTCCGGTCCGGTGTCAGCGATTCCGAGCTTCCCAGCATGATGATCGAATCCGGGGCACGGATTTCCGGTGGCAGCATCAATGTGGATTCAACCGCAGCCACCACACTTGATGCCGACGCGAAACTCACCGGCCAGGCGATCAACCTCGCCTCGGGAAGAATCAGCATCGCGTTTGAAAACTCGAGCGATTTGGGTGCCAATCCTGGGTTGGTCCTCTCGGATAAGGCGCTCGCCAATGCGCAGGCCTCAGGCACGCTCTCCTTGCTCGGATATTCATCGATCGATTTCTACGGCACCGGGGAATTCAGTGCGAACGGCCGTCTGGCCCTGCACGCCGCAGCCATCCGCGGGTTCAATACCAGCGGCGGCACGGTTGGAGTTACGGCTGACCACATCTCTCTCGACAACGCGCCAGGTCGAGCCGCGACCGGCACCAATGTCCCGCTTGATGGCAACCTCACGTTTACTGCGGATACGATCACGCTGGGAGCGAACCGACTCACGATCGGGAACTTTGCCGAAGTCGCGTTGAACGCCAGCGAGGGGATTCGCGTGAGAGATACCGGAAGTTTTGCCACCCCCGGTGCTCTCGAAATCACGACTCCCGTCATCGCAGCCGGAGCGGCGGCTAATCAATCGATCGAAGCAGCGGGCGCCCTCACCATGCAGACTCCGCTCGACGCGACGGAGACGAAATTTGCCAGTGGCCTCGGAGGAACCCTGGCCCTGACCGGCGCCAGCGTGGTAGCCAATACCAACATCTTGCTGCCGAGCGGATCGCTCACTCTCCGGGCCATGAATGGCGACGTGACGATCGGCAATCGCGCCGAGACACGGCTCGATGTCGGCGGCACCGCCAAGCAATTCTACGACCTCGTACGCTACACCGGCGGGGGGCAAATTACGCTTATGGCGGACGCGGGTTCCGTCATGCTCAGCGAGGGCGGCACGCTGGCTGTGGACGCCCGCCCGGAAGGGGGCGATGCCGGCGCCATTTCCATCAAGGCGGCGCAGGGCACCTTTACCCTTGCAGGCGAAATCATGGGCGGGAGCGGAAGCGATGGGCGCGACGCCTCATTCGCCATCGATGTGGCCACCGTCCCCGGAGGCGCGCTCGGCGAACTGAACGCCACGCTCAACGCCGGTGGCTTCACCGAAACCCGCGCGCTGCGCATCCGCACCGGTGATGTCACGGTCGATGGTCTGGCCACCGCCCGCCACTTCGATCTCTCGACGGACGCAGGCTCAATCACGGTGACCGGAACCATCAACGCTTCGGGAATGACCGGCGGTACGATCGATCTGCGCGCCTTCGAAAGCGTCGTGCTCGACTCGAGCGCCGTATTAACCGTAGCGGCCAACCGATTCTCGAATGCCGGCAAGGGAGGGGCTGTTTCCCTCGAAGCCGGCTCGCAAGTCGGCGGCGTGATTTCATCGACGGCATTGTTGGATATCCGCGCCGGTTCAACCATCGATCTCCGCGTCGCGGAACACACCCCTACGAGCGAACAGCTTGGGCGCTTCACGGGAACCTTGCATCTGCGCGCACCGCAGAACGCGAGTGGCTCAGATTTGCAACTCGCCGCGATCGACGGCCAGGTGCTCGGCGCTTCAAGTATCGTTGCGGAAGGCTACAAGCTTTACCAGCCGGCGGGTGGAACCATTACTAGTTCAGTGCAGGCGGACGTGCGGGCAAACGGCGAAACGCTCGTTGGCCTCGACGGTACACCTGCCGCCGGTTACGACGCCATGCACGACCGGTTGTTGGCCAACAATGCCAGTCTCGATCCGGTTTTCGCCATCGTCCCCGGCGCGGAACTGATCAGCCTCGCGGGTGACCTGACACTCGGTTCCGAATTCTCCGCGCCGTCGAATGACTGGAATCTGGCCACCTTCCGCTTTGGACCGAAAAGCGCGGCGGGCGTCCTGACTCTGCGCGCGGCGGATAACCTCGTCTTCTACAACGCTCTCAACGACGGCTTCACCTCGTCGTCGTTTACCGCGCCGCTCGCTGCCTACAATCCGCTGCTGCCGGCCAACACACAATCCTGGAGCTACCGGCTCACCGCGGGGGCGGATTTGACCGCGGCAGATTTCGCGCGCGTGCAACCGCTTGACGCGGTCAGTTCCGGATCGCTGCTCCTCGGAAAAAACGCGGGCCTGCTACAGGGCAACAATCCCGGCCCGGACGCCACGACGACCTCGATCATCAATCCGTCGCCATCGCTGAGCTATTTCCAAACCATCCGCACCGGTTCGGGCGACATCACGATCTCTACGGCGCGCGACGTGCAATTGCTCAATCAATTCGCCACGATTTATACAGCTGGCACCCGCGTACCCGATCCGACCACGCTTTATACCACCGGCGATTTTGTCCCACCCGTCGTTACCGCGACGCGGCCTCCACCCCAGGGGGATCTGGGAGCGACGCAGCAGAATTATCCGGTTCAGTACTCGATGGCCGGCGGCAACGTGAATATCAATGCCGGAGCCGACATCATCCACCTGACGCGCAACAATTCCGGAGAGCTGATCGCCGATTCGACCCGCCAGCTCCCAAACAATTGGCTGTATCGTCGCGGGTATGTCGATCCGTTGACGGGGCAGTTCGGTGCCGTCGGTATCGGCGCAGGCTTTGGCGCCGTGAATAATCCCAACGCCTCAACCACATGGTGGATCGATTTCTCCAATTTCTTTGAAGGCGTCGGCGCCCTCGGTGGCGGCGACTTGACCATGATCGCCGGCCACGACATCGCCAATGTCGATGCGGCCATCCCGACCAATGCGCGCGTGCCCAAAGGTCGGCCCGATGCCTCGAAGCTGATTGAACTCGGCGGCGGCGACATCGTCGTCAGCGCCGGGCGCGACATTTCCGGCGGTGTTTATTACGTCGAGCGCGGTCACGGCGACTGGCCGCTGGCAACACGATCCACACCAACAGGACGCGCACGCCTTCGCTCGGGATCCTCTCGTTTATCCCCGAAATTCTCCCGACCGCGACCTGGCTGCCGACCACGCTTTTCCTGGGCAAAGCACCTTCGACGTGGGCGCCAATGGCGACGTGCTCCTCGGGCCGGTGGCCAATACCTTCCTGCTGCCGCAAGGGCGTGCAAAACAAGTTCTGGAACCGAACCTATTTCACGACCTATGCACCGGACGCGGCGGTGAATGTTTCCTCGCTGGGTGGCGACGTGACCCTGCGGAACGGCAGCGACCCTGCCCGGACCCGGATCCGCGACACCGCTGCTGGAGATCTGGCTGACGCGAGCGCTGCAACGCTCGGCGCGCAAACTCTGCCTCTCTTATCACCCATGGTTACGTCTGGCGGAGAGCGAGTGTGATCCAGTTCGGCACTCTCTCAGCCTGATGCCCCGACACTGCTGGCGACGGCATTCTCCGGCGACCTGAATCTGGCCGGCGATCTCACCCTGTTCCCATCGGCCACCGGGCACGATGGAGCTGGTGGCCAGCGGGCGCGATCAATGGACTGCAACCCAACGGCATTTCGACCCGGCTGATTCCATGGCCAAAACGCCGGCTTGGGTGCCTGCCGGATCAATCTCTCCGATGCCGATCCTGCCGCGAATCCCGTCACCGACGAGTCCGCTGGCATTCAGCTACGTCGGGACACATACGCAGGATCCAACGAGCGCCAACGCGACCAACGATCTCATCTTCGAGCCGGTTGACCTGCAGTTCAATGAATCCGGCTCGTCGTCGGGCAATTTCGGGGCCCTGCAGACCAAGCAGGCAGTTGCATGCGCCCGGCCTGCTCCAGCCGAATGACCCGAATCCGGTCCATCTCTACGCGGCACGGCGGAAATATCGCCGGACTGACGCTCTTTTCGCGGCAAGTCCGCCCGCGTGCTCGCCGATCGCGATATCACGGACATCGGGCTCTACATGCAGAAGTGAGCAGCGATGACATCAGCGTCGTCGCCGCCGGTCGCGATATGGTCGCCTACAATGCCAGCTCGCCGCTGCGCGTCACGGCGCAGGGCGCCTGGGAACAGCCCCACGAAGGCGAAGCCCGCGGCGGGTGACATCCAGATTTCCGGGCCGGGCACGCTCGAAGTGCTGGCCGGTCGCAACTTCGATCTCGGGGTCGGCCCCAACAATCCCGACGGTACGGGCCTGGGCATCGACTCGCATCGGCAACGCGCGCAATCCGTTCCTCCCCTTCGATGGACGCGAGCATCGTCGGCGGCGCGGGCATCGGATTTGCCAACGGACTGGCCGGGAGCAAGGTCGATTTCGACCGGTTCATCGAAACCGTCGATGCCACCACGGTCTCCGATGTTTTATCTGAACTGAATGCCGAGCGCCTCGCCGGCGCGCCGCCGCTTAAACTGGATAACTTGACCGCGGAGCAAAGAGACCTGCTCGCTTTGCAGGTCTTCTTCCGCGTCTTGCGCGATTCCGGTCGCGACTCGAGCACGACCCAGAACTACGACGCGGGATTTCGCGGCCATTGACGATCTGTTCGGTCATCTCACGGGACAGGGCGACATCCTCGCTCACCTCGCGCGAAATCAAGACCGCAAATGGCGGTCAGCATTTCCCTCTTTGCCCCACGGGCGGATTGGTCGTCGGCTTCGATGTCGCGGGCAACCAGGCGCTCGACCAGGGCGTTTTCACCGAGCGCGGTGGTGCCATCTCGATCTTCACCGATCAAAGTGTCATCGTCGGCACCTCCCGAATCTTCACCCTCCGCGGCGGCGATATCGTAATCTGGGCCTCCGAGGGTGATATCGCCGCGGGCGCTTCATCGAAGACCGTGCAATCCGCGCCTCCGACGCGCGTCCTCATCGATCCGCAAACGGCTGATGTGAAGACCGATCTTTCCGGACTGGCCACTGGCGGCGGCATCGGCGTGCTCGCCACGGTGAAAAATGTGCCACCCGGTAACGTGGATCTTATCGCTCCAGCTGGAACCGTTGATGCCGGCGACGCGGGCGTGCGCGCCTCCGGTAATATTAACGTGGCCGCGGCGCAGGTCGTGAACGCGACAAACTTTAGCTCCGGCGGTAGCAGCAGCGGCGTGCCCGCCGCCAGCTCGGGCGGCAGCGCACCGAGCCTGGGCGGACTCGCGGCGACCCCCAACGCCAACAACCCGACCAACAAACCCACCAACGATCCGACGCATCGAGACCCTTCGCAAAACCAAGCCGCCCAGGAATTGCCCTCGATTGTCACGGTCGAAGTAATCGGCTACGGCGGCGGCTCGGGAGCTCCGGACGGTGGCGGTTCGGATGACGAGGACGAGCGGAAGAAAAAGGAGGAGGAAGCGGCGCGCGGTAATTCAAGTGCGAGTGCCGTCACTCCGACCGCGGCGGACGCCTGAACAGCCCGCACATCGTCCCAAGAGTTTGATCGAATCGGCGCAGAACTTTACCTCCGAAGACGCACTACGACCGCCGCGAATTAAACGACGTTAGAAGGTTTTGGGCACTCGATGTGCCGACCGCAGGCCGGCCGGCCACGCATTCTCTGACGGCTGAACGGTAACCGCTTCCCTCCGATAGCGGTGCCGGCAGACATTGCAGCGCCAACTCCTGACGAATACCCAACGCAGGGTGAGGATCAACCACGGGATACTCCACAAGCCGGCGGTCACCAGAGTGGCCAGGAGGTGTTTCCCATGCCGCATGAATGGTTTTCGAAAAACGGTCTCCTTCCCGCAAAAGCAGCAGTTCAATCGACGTTCACGTTTGAATAGGGTCATAGCATTGCGCGTAAAGCACCGACGTTCGCGCCATGATGTTACAGCTTGAGCAATGCTTCCCTGACGTTCTCGCAAAATATTCCCGCCGGATCGGCACACCGCTGCCACTGAAAGTTGCTGATTGGGCTCCGCGCAATAGCGATGGCGGAGCCCAACGAAACCCACCCGGTCAAGTCTGGAGTTATTCCGTGCGGTTCGGAAAAACGGACAGCACCTCGGTTTTTGAAGTCGGCAACTCGGGTGCGTCGACCTGCGAGCCCGGTGGCACTTGTCCTTGGGCGCCCGCATGCATCGCGCCGACTGGGCCTATCGATTGCGCCATCCGCAACCGTGTCCGGACATCATCCCAAGACTGGCCCGGCTTTGCCTCGCTGAGTCTCGCCGCAATGCCTTGCAATAGTTCCTGAGCCGATTTGCTTGCTCAGGTTCGAGGTTCAGCGCGTCTTTGAGCGGAGAGACAGCCTCCATATCGCGCCCTTCGGCGACCAGGATCTTTCCCAGTCGCACAAAGGAGCGAGGCACATATGGATTGTAGCGAATCGCCTTTTGGAACTCGGCGATGGCCTGTTTCGCATCCCCCAGCGCTTCCAGGCACAGTGCGAGGTTGAAATGCGCCTCGGCGAGATCGGGCTGTACTTCGATGGAAACATGCAAGCCGAGCAGCCGCTTCCTCATAATGCGCCATTAGATAGTAATTTTTTACCCAGCAGAAAGCTCGATTCGCTATCTCCTGGATTGAGCATTACGGCGGTCGCCAGGGCTCGCTCCGCGGCGGCATGATCGTCCGCGGCGATAAAGGCTCTGCCCAGTGTCTGCCAGGCCGTGCCGGACCGCGGATTGTGCCGGACTATTTTTTCATCAAGGCCACCACGTCCGATGCGTGCCCCGCTTCGATCATCTGGTCGGCACGAAGCAACCAAGGTGCCTTCCCCACCGTCTAGATTCCTTCATCGAGACACAGGTCGTCCGGATGCTGATCGCGAGGCAACGCGGCGGCTTGTGCTCCGAGTTTCGCTGCCGTCGCCGCATCACCGCGGCGCTCGAAAATTGCTGACATTAACTTGAGCGAAACCTTCTTTGTGGCCGGGTTCGCGGCGGTGAAGGCCGAGGGATTGAAGAGCTTCATCGAATTGCCCGCGCGCCGCGGCGAGCTTGGCCTGCGGCGAGCCGCACCAATGGCTCGTCGGCATGGTCAATCATGGCCGCGGTAACACAGAGGCTCGGCCTGTTTCAGGTAACCGCGGTTGAGCAGCGCGTGCGTGACCCGGAGCCGCGGGGCGAGATTGGCCGGATCACTCAATCTCCGCGCCTTTGATCAGTTCCGGCAGGGCACGAAACCGGGATCGATCGGCATACAGGCGACGCCTTGAAGATACGCCCAGCGTCCATCTTCCGGAGCCAGTTTTCCCGCCACCCGGAAACAGGTGGTCGCCTCGCTGTAGAATACCGCCGACCATCAAGGCGTGGCCGAGTGCTCCCCATTTCTCCGGATCACTCAGCTCCGGCTCGCCGTATCGGGCCGGCGGTCAGAATTCGGGAAGCCACTCTGGGGTTGAAGCCAAGGACGTTGGGGATCGAAGGACGGGGAACGGGTCCTCGATGCCACACGAGACAAATTCCGATGGCCACGATGAGAAGGGTGCCCCTCTGAATAGCCGTCAACCACCGTGTCTCGAAAGCCCCCAGCCATTCCAACTCCCGGCCAGGTCGGTAAAACCGGACTGGGTACGGGGCGAGGCCACCCCCTGTCCCGTGCCATGATCACCGAGGGAAGAACGCCGAGCGACATGGAAGGTGATGTGTGGGACCCGAAAGATTCCTTTAGAAACGGTCCAGACCTCACGGCGTTACGATAAGCTTCCTGAGCAGCGGCGATGTCTTTCTCGATATATGCCTGCTGCCCGTAAAGTGCCCTGAATGTGCTATCGCTCTCGACGACCGCCGCCTCCCAGCGTCGCGCATATTCAGGATCATTGGGATCCTGATCAGGCCCGCCGACGTCCTCGATGAACTGATTCTTCAAACGCGCTTGAATTTCGTCCTCGGAGGCAGCCGCACCTGCAGTCGGGGCCAGAGTCGACCCCGACTCGTTGCGCCACGGAAGTCCCGCGTCGTCGAGCAACACCATCGGCAATCTGGCGGAAAGTGGTCCCGCCCATGGTCCCATCGCCAGGGGAGCGGCCGCAGCGGCATCGGAAACCGACGAGAAATCGGAATCCGCGCCAATGGTCAAATCCGCCAATCCTCTGGGCGACGGCTTGGTCTGCTGTGTCGCAACGAGTTCCGGTTCCGTCGGACGAATAATCGCGCTGGGGCGCCTTTGCTGGTTCACTTCCCGCAACGGCGCGGACCGTAGTAATTGGACGTTGTTGCGGTTCCTCAACCTCGCTTTTGAGAGAATCGGATGTTTCAGTTTCCGCCCCCACGGCGAAGGATCCATCCACGGCCACATCGACCGGCGGAGCGAACCCTCCATCGCTTCCCGATGTATCGGCCTGTTCAGTGCCTGCCCACGTGGCTGTGGTCCCTTCCTCGGCCACAACTAGGCTTGGGGGGGATGGCGGAACAATCGGAACAACGCGCGGGCGCAAAAAGTCCGTTCCGACAATAATCATCAGAACCGCATTGATGGTCAGCAGTAGTCCCAGGAATTTTTTCATCTTATCTCGATTTACAGCGAACCGGCGCTGACATCGCTGTCAGCGCCGGCGTTAGTAGCAACTGAAGCCTCGCCGTACGATGACTAAGGACCAACCAGACCACCGTCCGAACCGCGGCTCACCTTCATGGTGGAGATGGCGATCCCGCCGCCAGCGAGATTGGCCGGGATCGCATTGATCATGGCCGTACGAAAAGCGTTTTCATCGGCGCTTAAACCAGAGGTGGTGTACATATGCTCATAGCCCCAGAGCGTGTATTCGCCATTCCGAATATTATCCTGGGTAAATGTAACTCCATTGTAGGTGAGCAGCTTGGCCCCGTTGGTTTGGGCCGTCAGCGCGTCGTTCTCGCCCAGCCAGGCAAGTACAAGAAGATCCTGAGGCGTGCCGTAAACGTCATTGCCATTCTGATCCAGCACCGTCACGTTCGTGCTGGTATTGGGCAGCAATGAGCGAATGCTGCTTCCGCTCGTATAACCACCGTTGCCCGCCACACTCGGGTCAGCACCGGAACCAGTGGTCGGCCAAAACTGCAGCGTCGAGATTGCTCCCGCGGCGGCAGTGCCCATCCACTGCGAGACAGGCTTGAAGATTCCATAACCAGTTTCCGCGAGCACGGTGATGCGCGTGCCGGAACCGCTATCGCGGCCCGTCCCGTAAACCAGCTTCCCATCGGCTGCATCCCCCGTGAAAAGGGAAAGCGGCAGGAACGCTGAACTGTAGAGTGCCTGCATCAATTGGTCTGTTACATTCGTCAGATTGGCAGGTGCACCGTTGTTGACGCAGAAAATGAACGGGATGACTGCGACGTTCGCATTCGTCAGCGCGGGGCTCGTATAGATGGTGGATGTTTGGAAAACATCCGACATGGCGAATTTTGCCGTCGCAGGGTCGGTTCCCGTTGGCACGTCGGCCGTGCCGCCAGCGCTCGTCGCTGTGTTCGTGGGCAGGAAATTGATCGTATTGGCTTGGGCAACATCCTTGATTCCGGTCGCGGAACCGGACCAGGAGGTCCGCACCGTGGTGGTACCGCTAATGCCCGCGACAGTTCCCTTAATGATTGCCTGATTGGCACCGGTATAAGAGGTTCCGGTGTAGGCGTACGTTTCACCGGTCATGACCGCCAGGACCGTATTGTGAATCACGGAACGAAAGGCCGTCGAGCCGGTGATATTGATGGTGACGTCGGCGGAAGCTCCGCCGGCGAAGACGAGGCAGATGGCGCCCGTGAGGATTGCTGTAGTTAGTTTCATTTGTTGTTAGTGGAGGTTGTAGGGTTGGATGTGGATGGTTTCTAAGTGCGGTTGATGTGGCATGCGGATTAACGAACAATCCTGGCCCGGCGGCGGCGGGCAAAACCCAAAAGGGCGCCTCCAATCAGCGCAATGGCAGCCGATGACGGCTCGGGGACGACCTGATAATCGACTGCTCCGGCGCCGTTCAGGTTCAGGGTGCCGAGGTACGTGCCATCGCCAACCGGTCCCGTTGGATTGGCTCCCGATGTTGAACTAAGAATCCGATAGAGATCCAATCCCGATCCGACTGTCGCCTCGATCGAAGGGTTGAAGGATTGGAACGAAGGCCCGGTCGGGCCGTTCGTATCCCGCGGATTGTACTCCGCCCAGTCGTTGTTTTGCGAGGTCGGAATTTGAGCGCCCCGATTCATGCTGTCCGTGGTTCCGTCGTTGCCCGCAAAAGCGACCTGAAAACCCTGCATGTTGATGGCGGCATTGCTGCGGTCAGTCATGCTGATTCCTGCCCATCCTTCATCCCCGGCTTGACGGGACACGTACAGGGTTCGGGTCGGGTCGCCATTCACAGCCGCACCAAAGGGAGCGTTTGAATAATTGGCCGAGCTTCCCCAGAAAAGATCCGTGCGGCTGAACCAACTGGCTCCGAAAATTGCCGTCAGGTCAGCCCCCAAGGTCGAGAAGCCGGGCTGGCTCGTCACCGTGAAGCTGCTGGTAGCATCCCGAAAATCGGTGGCCAGCCCGAGATTGAAGACATAGGTATCGTTGGCGCCCTGGCCACCGGTGGCGTGGAACCCGATTAACAGGTCGCCCGGACTAAAGACGACGGCAGCCGTCGCCTTGGAGGGAGCCGCCCAAGCCGTGGCCAGAGCGACAAACGTTATTTGCAAACAGTATTTCATGATGTGGTGTGGATGTGGAAGGAGGGGCCTAGATGGCTCCGTTTCAGTCCGACGCTGGCCCGGAATGGAGCCTCGGGTCAAAAAGAGTAGGGTGACACTTTCGTCACCAAACGCGTCGCAGGTTTGGGATTCGCCGAAACCCAAAAGAGAATGGGGCGAGCTAGGAAATGGGGCGAGAAATTGGACCTGCGCAAGCAAACTCGTTCCGCCCTTGTGTGAGTCATCCTCACATCACAAAGGCTTCACCAGATTGTGACGGAAACGCAATCAAACCATCATGAAATCAATTCTCAGTGGGCGCCAATCTTCACTAAATCGTTTCTTTGTGAACCCTCTTAAGCCGAGCATTCTGGTCGCCGACGACGAACATGACGTGGTCAACATGGTCAGTCAGAGCTTGCTCCGGGCTGGATTCCAGGTGATCGCCGCGGAGGACGGGCCCACCACGCTCAACAAGGCCCGCAATTTCCTCCCGGCCATGGTGGTGCTGGACGTCATGATGCCGGGCCTCACCGGATTTGAGATTTGCCGACAACTAAAAGGCGATCCCGGAACGGCCGAGATCTCAGTGATCATGCTCACGGCCAAGGTGGACGAAGAGGAACGCGTCTACGGGCTCGAAATCGGCGCGGATGACTATATGACCAAGCCGTTCAGCCCCCGGGAACTGGTCCTGCGCGTGCAATCGATCCTAATCGCAAGATCGCTTCCCGCCGTCGTGCAACGATTCTCAGTTCGGGTCCCATCCTGGTGGATCTGGATCGGCACCTCGTGACGGTGGACGGAAATGCCGTGGAGCTAACCGTAATCGAATTCAAGCTGCTGGTCGCGCTGCTGGAAGCCGGCGGTCGCGTTAAAAGCCGCGAAGAATTGCTCAATGAAGTGTGGGGGTATGAAAAGGCGATTGAGACCCGCACCATCGACACGCATATGCGGCGCCTTCGTGAGAAGCTCGGTGCGGGCGCGGAGCACCTGAAAACTGTCCGCAGTTTTGGCTATCGCATCATGCGATAACGCGGGCGACTCGCATCTCCTGTTCACGCGGCCATAGCCCGCCAGGTTACATTTCCCGTGCCCATGCCGGACGCTCTTTGAGATGATAGAGCATCTCGCCCGCCTTCGGCACGCAGAGGATTCCGCTCTCTTCGCGGTTCTCATAATCACTAATTTCAATCGTCGCCGGATCACGGTAACCGAGGTTGATCTCGCGGCAGACGTCCTCCGGAATCCCCGTCGCCAACGTCACCTGAATGCGGCACTTCTCGACGCCCGCTTCGTAGGTTCCAAGACCGCGCACATGCGTGCTGTGGGCGAGCGTCCCCCAGGGCACGTCCTTGAACCGATCCCATTGCTTGGAAAAATAGTCGCGGCAGTGATAGCCAATCTGCCGAATCACGTGCCCGTGCGTCAGACTAATTTCGTGAATGTGAGGTGCATGGATGATCAGCTCACCGCCGTCGGCCACGACTGGTTCGAGTTTATACATGCATTTGCCGCCCACCCATAGCTCATCATACATTTTCGGCGCGCAGCTAAGTACGGTATGAAATGCGCGCTCTTTGTAGGTTATATGCAGGCGCTTCGAGAGCTCGCTGGCTTCGTCCCAGGCCTCCTCGGGCGCGCCGGCAAAAAGACCGGCCAGCTGCCCCTGATCAACCACCAGGCAAAAGCAAAGCTTGGGTACCGTTACCAGGCCGGCCGCCCGGTCGACCACTTTGCGAACCGGGGTCCACTTGTTGCCAATGATCATCGGGTTCGTCACGATGGCTCCGAGCCAGTGGAAAAAGTTTAAAACTTCAGGGCCGCTGACCCCGGGAAAGAGGTATTTGTTGCCGCCACTGAAACCGACCACTTCATGGGGAAAAACCGGACCGATGATGATGATCTGATCATAGTCGAACAGGCGCGCATTGACATTGACCGGCACTTCCATTTCCAGGAGCCCACCCGTGAGGGCGCGCGTCTCTTCGAGTGAGAGGACGCCAACCGGCTGGAGCGCCGCGGGATTATCCCACTCATGGTTGAAAAAACGCACTCCGCGAAAGGTGGAATTGCGATCTTCCATCGAGATTTCGAGCCGATCGCAGATCGCTTCCTCGCTCATGGGTTGATGCGTCCCCAGTGCGATCATCACGTCGAAGGCCGCCGTGACACCAGCGATCTGCTCGTGCAACCCCGTAAAAATCAGTCCGAGGGGACAGGTCCGGGTCCCGTCCGGGACGATGAGCAAAATTCGCTTCTGTTTGTAATCCTTGGCTGGGCAGGCTTGCGCGATAATGCCGTTCACCTCTGCGGCGGCAAGATGAGTGCCACCGGGAGCAGTGCGGGAAAGCGTGGACATCAGGCCACTAGAACGCAGATCGGCGCCAGATACCATCCCGGACTGTGACAACGGCAGCGGACTCCGCCATTTGATTGACGCGTAATCTTGACACACACTGGCGCAGAAAATGGGCACAAACCTGCTACGCATAATTCCCATGCGCACCCTCGCATCGCTCCTCCTCACTTTCACGCTCCTGCTGCCTCCGCAATCTTTCGGACAAGCTTACGGACTCAACACACGCCCAAGCTTTGCCGCCTTCAACGGTGGCATCCTGCCGCCCAATGCACCCACATTTTCCGGGACCTGGTCGGCAGTGTTGGCGTTTCCAAATCTGACCTTCCTGAATCCCATGGGGCTGGTGGAAATGCCCGTAGCCGCGGCGCAGCAACGCAAACTCGTGGTCTGGGAACGGGAAGGCCGCATCTACTTCTTTGATCGGAATCCAACGACCTCGACGAAAACATTGATGCTCGATCTCTCGAACCAGTGCCAGGGATGGGACGACTCGGGACTCATGGGCATCGCGTTCCACCCGGACTTTCTGAACAATCGGTACCTTTTCGTCTATTACACCTACGTCACCCCAGGCACCGTGCAGGGAAATCCGACCACACGTCCGCCGACAAATCTGGCGAATCGGGACCGGCTTTCCCGGTTTACCGTGAATGCGAACGGAACGGTCAATCCCGCGTCCGAAACTGTGTTTATCGATCAAGTCTCAGGCTCGGTCTGGCACAACGGCGGGGGAATGTTTTTTCATCCGACCAACGGCTTTCTTTATCTCACCAACGGAGACGACGCGAACGGTGGGAACAGCCAGCGCATCAATGTCAGTCTCCACAGCGGGGTTCTGCGGCTGGATGTGGATCAGCGCGGCGGAGCCATCAGTCATCCCATCCCCCGTCAACCACAGCCCGTCGGGTAGCGTCACAGCGAACTATTACATTCCCAACGACAACCCATTCGTCGGGCAGGCCGGCGTGCTCGAAGAGTTTTTTGCCCTCGGATTGCGCAGTCCGCATCGCATGACGCACGACCCCGTGAGCGATCGGATTTTCATTGGCGACGTCGGCGCCGGCTCGCGCGAAGAAGTCAGCGTCATCGAGCCGACCGATCCCGGGGGCTTGAATTTTCAGTGGGATCGGATCGAGGGACTCGGCGGAGACCTGGTTCCCCCTTACATCGGCGTCAATCGGCGTCCCATTATTGACTACGGTCGCAGCGACGGCGCGGCGGTGATCGGTGGCTACGTCTATCGGGGTTCGGAATTCGCCGCGGACCTCGGCGGTCGCTATATTTTTGGCGACAACATTTCCGGCACCATCTGGTATCTCGATGAATCGACGACCCCGGCGCAGAAGGTCGCCATTTGCACGCTGCCCAAAGGACCCGGACCCAATTCGGGCAGCGACTATCGCGGGCTGTCGAGCTTCGGAATCGATGCCGACAGCGAACTCTACCTGTGTCAGCTCTCGAGCACAGCCGGGCGGATTTACAAGTTTTCCCGCTCGGGTTCGACGGCAGCGCAACCACCCGCGCTGCTTTCCCAAACCGGAATTTTCGCGGATCTCGCCACGCTCACACCGGCCACGGGTTTCGTTGGCTACGACGTTAATACTCCGCTCTGGAGCGACGGCGCGCAAAAGACGCGCTGGCTCGGCATCCCTACGGGCCAGACGATCGGCTACGCTCCAACGGGTGAGTGGACCTTTCCGCAGGGCTCGGTCTTTGTGAAGCACTTCGAACTGCCAACCGACGATACGAATCCCGCACAACGCCGGCGGCTCGAAACACGGTTGCTGGTGCGAGACGATCAGGGGCACGTTTATGGAGCGTCTTACAAGTGGCGGCCCGATTATTCTGACGCGGACATCGTGCAGGCCGGCACCAATGAAGATGTCGCGATCACGGGGGAAGTGCAGATGGCGGAACTGACCAGCCTCGATATCGGAGGGCCGCTCGCCGGGGGCACGGCGCGATTGAATGACGGCTACGAAGTCACGGGTGGCGGAGCGGATATCTGGGGCAATGCCGATTCGTTTCGATTCGCTTATGAACAGCGCACGGGAGACTTCGACATCGCGACGAGAGTGGAGTCGCTCACCGAAGCCGACCTTTACACCAAGGCCGGTCTGATGGCGCGGGAATCCCTCGCTCCCGGTGCCCGCCATGTCCTGGCGATGGTTTTCCCCAGCAACGCCGCCCGGAACAATAACGTCGGTGGTTACGAATTTCAGTTCCGCGACACCGCGGGCGGCGCCTCCGCTGCGATTTACCCGCCGGCCCCACAACCGCTGGTGCGGTATCCAAATACATGGCTGCGACTGAAACGACAGGGCGATACTTTTACCGGCTACCAAAGCCGCGACGGAATCGCCTGGACGCTTTTCGCCACGAAAGTCCTCGCCCTCCCCCAGACACTTTATTTCGGCGTCGCGATCACCGCGCACAATGCCGGCACGACCGCGACGGCCCGGTTTCATTTCAAAATCAACCGAACTCAAACCTGGTTTTATCCCGGCCGCCAGGATTGCCTAAGCTGTCACACCACGCAATCCGGTGGCGTACTTGGATTAAGTACACCGCAAAGCCATCGCGACTATGTGTATCCGCAGACCAGCGTGACCGACAACCAACTCCGCGCGCTCAATCACGTCGGCTACTTCGCGCCCCCGATCAACGAGGGAACCCTGGACACGTTGCAGAAGTTCGCGGCGATTACCGACACGACCCAACCGATCGAACATCGCATGCGTTCTTATCTCGACGCAAATTGCTCCCACTGCCATCGGCCCGGCGCGGTCCAGGCGTTTTGGGATGGACGGATCGAAACGCCACTCGAGAGCGCCGGCATCGTCAACGGTCTGGTCACCAATACGCTCGGGATTTCCGGAGCCAAAGTCGTGGTCCCGAAGAACCTCGCCCGATCCATTATGTATCAGCGCCTGTCGACTGCGACGGGGCCGCACAAAATGCCACCGCTGGCCAAAAATCTGGTCGACCAATCCGCCGTTGCCTTGCTCGAAGATTGGATCGCGGACCTGGACCCCGTCACCGGAGGTGGCCTGCCGATTCCGTGGCAAAGCGTCGATATCGGCGGGGTGGGCCTGCCTGGAGATGCATCACACGGATTGGGAACATTTAATCTGGTTGGTTCCGGGGACGATATTTGGAACAATGCGGACGCGTTTCAGTTCGTGCATCAGCCACTTTACGGGGATGGCGAAATTGTCGCGCAAGTGCTCGGGGTTGATCCCACTGATGCCTGGGCCAAGGCCGGGGTCATGATTCGTGAATCGCTCGATGCGGGCTCGAAACACGCCATGACGGTGGTGACGTCCGGCAACGGAACCGCCTTTCAACGGCGCGCACTGACAAATGGTGTTAGCGACCACACGGCCGGGCCAAACACCACGGCGCCCTATTGGGTCCGACTCCGTCGTGTCGGTGACGTGTTCACCAGCTCCGTTTCGGCCAATGGCGCCGTCTGGACTGACATCGATTCGACGAGCATCGCCATGCCGGCGACGGCTTGGATCGGTCTTTGCGTGACCGCGCATAACAATGGCGCGCAGTGCCTCGCGACGTTCAACAATGTGACCGTCAGCACCGGCGCCGCATCGGCCTTCGCCGTGAACGTCAACTTCCAACTCGGATCGGCGCCAAGTCATCCCGGATATCTGATCGATGGCGGCCTCCCGTTTGCCAACCGGGGCAACGGACAAAGCTATGGTTGGAACAAGGATATTACCGCGGACACTCGAGATCGAAACGATCCAGCCGCGCCCGATCAGCGTTTCGACACGCTGGCGCACGTGCAAAAGGCCGGCAACGCGGTCTGGGAACTCGCGGTGCCGAATGGGCGTTACCATGTCCATCTCGTGTGCGGCGATCCATCCAATTTTGACGGCTACAATCATCTCCTGGCAGAGAATCAAACAATTGTGGATGCGGCACCAACGGTGAACGCACCCTGGCCCCAGGGAGCGATCGAAGTTGAAGTGACCGATGGTCGCCTGACCATTGCCCCGGGACCGAACGCGGTGAACGCCAAGGTTGCATTTATCGAGGTCCGGTCTGTGGCCTACGCTTCCTCATGCCTGGTCACTGCTCCGAGCAGCGGAGCGACGTACGCGGCTCCAGCTGCCTTCACCATCACGGCAAATGCTTCGACGACGGGTGGCAGCGTGATCAAAGTGGAGTTTCTGGCCGGCACCACGGTGGTGGGACAAGACTCGACGGCGCCCTACAGCCTCGCGGTCGATGACGTGGCGCCCGGCAACTACAGCCTGAGCGCCCGCGTCACAACCGACACCGGGGGTTCGACGACTTCAATGCCGGTTAACGTTACGGTCACGGGCACGCCTTGGATCACTTGGTGGATGGCGTCGTTCACCAAAGCCGAACGCGACGATCCCAATATCGGCGGCCCGTATGCCGATTTCGATTTCGACGGCCTGAGCACGATGCTCGAATACGTCTTCGGCCTCGACGCAAAGTCACCGTCTATCGTTCCGCTAAACATCACTGCAGAAGATGCGGATGCCCTCTACGTCACCTACGAAGTCAACGCGGCGGCCACGGACAGCGTCGTCGTCATCGAGCATCGAACAAACTTCGCCGCTGGTTCGTGGAGCGATGCCGGGGTCACCTACGAAGATCTCGGCACCGTGGACGGCATCCGCACCATGCGCGCCCGCGTCCCACGCAGCGCAACGGACCGGACCCTGTTTGTGCGCGCCGCGGCAGCCATTCCGTAGACGCTACCATCGGCGCCCCGAAAGGGTCGCGAGCAGGAATCCAAAAAGATGCGTGGGTCTCCCGCAGACGGGTGCCTCAAATGGTCTGACTCAGGAACCCGCCATCCACGCGAATATCGGTTCCGGTGACGAAACTGCTGGCGGCGTGGCTGGCCAGAAAGATACAGGCACCGACCAATTCACTGGATGATCCGAAGCGGCCCATCGGCGTATGCATCCAGATCGATTGCGTGCGTGCGGTCGGCGAGCCGTCGTCATTGAACAAAAGCTTCCGATTTTGTTCCGCGGGGAAAAAACCGGGCGTGAGTGTGTTGACCCGAACGCCTTTCGGAGCCCATTCGCGGGCGAGGAATTGTGAGAGCGAAAGCACGGCCGCTTTGCTCGCGGAATAAGCCACTACGCGGGACAAGGGAAGATGTGCCGACACGCTCGCGATGTTGATCACCGAACCGCGTCCGCGCTCGCACATCCCGGGGCCAAAGGTTTGGCACGGGAGAAGCACTCCGCCGACAAGGTTTAAGTCAAAGTTCGCGCGCCAATCCGCGAGCGTAATCGACGTAAAATCGCGCTCCGGAGTGACCGTCGCTTTCGGGTCATTACCACCCGCGGCGTTGACCAGGATGGTTGGAGAACCCAGGGAGGTGATGATTTCGTCATGCGCGGAAGCGAGGGCCGATTGATCCATCGCGTCTGCCGAAACAAAGACAGCCGTGCCGCCCGCGGCCCGAATGGCCCCGACACGCTCCTCGCCTCGATCCCGATTGCGCCCCAAGACCGCTACTTTCGCGCCGGCACCGGCGAGACCCTCAGCCAGAGCACCTCCTAAAACACCGGTCGCGCCGATCACCACGGCGACTTCATCAACGAGGGAAAAAAGATTGCTGTTCATAGACGGCCAACAGCCAACCGGACGGAGCGAAAAAAGTCGATGACTGGACGGTTGCGGCGATGGGGCCGGGTCATTTCCACAACGCGACGACGAGAAAAAGTGTGATCATGGCGGCGGCAATGGCGAGCTTGGAAGCCATGCCCGCAGTGGCTCCGAGCAGGCTGCCCCAGGTGGATTTACCAGCCGGCAGCAGGCCTTTGCCGCCGAGCAGTTCCCCGCCGAGCACGCCCAGCAGAGGTCCGAGCACGATTCCCGGCAGACCAAAAAAGATTCCAACAATCGCTCCGAGAATCCCGCCGATGGCTCCCCAGCGCGTGGCGCCAAAGTATTTCGCGCCAATTGCCCCGCTGATGATATCCACGATGTAGCTCGCCACCACGAGCAGCGTCATGGCGCCGATCGTCCACCAACCGACGCTGTGTTCCGGACCGAGAGCGAGATGATGAATCACCGCCGCCGCGAGAATGATCGTCGTGCCAGGGAGCAACGGCACGACCGTGCCGATAAGGCCGACGAACATGATGATCAAGGTGAGCGTCCACCAGAGGGTGTGCATGAATTAAAACGATTTGGCGTTGCCGCTGCAAAGGCGGCGGCTTATGACCCTCACTCACCATTTTCTCAATCCCAACCGCAAAATAAATATCACCATGCCTCTCTCCGTTGGAACCAAAGCCCCCGTCTTCACCCTCAAATCGAAAAACGACACCGGCCTCATCGACGTAACGATTCCCACCCCGGGCCGGCCGACCGTCCTTCTTTTCTTCCCACTGGCCTTCACCGGGGTCTGCACCCAGGAAATGTGCGACGTCTCGAGTGGGCTGAACGCCTACACCGGTTCGGGAGCGGATGTCGTCGCGGTGTCCGTGGACAGCCCCTTCGCGCAGGAAGCATGGGCGAAAAAGGAGAATATCAGCATCACCCTCGCCAGCGATCTGAACAAGGAAGCGGCCGCGGCGTACGACGTGGTTTTTAAGGGCCTCGCCGGCATCGGTGACAGCGCAGCGCGGGCGGCCTTTGTCATCGATAAAGACGGCGTCATCCAGTATGCGGAGCAAACGCCGACTCCGAAAGATTTGCCGAATCTTGAGGCTGTCAAAGCGGCTGTCGCGGCGCTGAAATAGGGCGCTCCTGACTTGCGCGGGATCGACTGAGCGAAGTCCCCTGCCCCCGACGACTGCGGTGTGCAGAATTGAACGCATGCTCCTATCGTGCTCGATTCACTCATGTCTCAACTCACCAATGTCCTCGGCGGAAAACTCGAAGCCTGCTGCTTCGATCCGATAACAGGCTTCCATCGCGACGGCTATTGCCGGATGACGAGTGAGGATCGCGGTGTCCACACGGTCTGCACCGTCGTCACCGAAGAATTTTTGGAATTCTCCGCGGCCACGGGAAATGATCTCAGCACGCCGGCCCCGCAGTTTGATTTTCCGGGCCTGAAGCCCGGTGACCGCTGGTGCCTGTGCGCGAGCCGCTGGCAGGAAGCCTTCGAAGCTGGTTGCGCACCGCCCGTGGTTCTCGAAGCCTCCCACATCGCATCGCTCGAATTTATCGATCTCGACGACCTGAAAGATCACCAATTCTAACTGCTCGTCGCACCGATTGATGCCAGACGAGAGGGATTGCGTTTTTTTTGGGGGGCGTAGCACTCCTTCGGCGATACCGGCTTCGATCCCTACTCCGTCAACGACGAAGAGCGTTTTGTCGTAATGAACGCCATGTGGTTGGGAGACCCTCGGGTGCGGCCCGCGGACGAGAATTCCTCGCAGTAAAACTTTGTGATTGCCGTTGTTACGCGACCTTGATAGGCACCGCGGGAAAGCAATGATCATAAGACTGGCAACGTTTATCGTGGTTTGTGCCGGGATTGCCGTTGCCCCGGTCGAGGCCCAGGATTCGAAATCGCAGAAGAATCTGATTCGGAATGGCGGTTTCACCGAGGGAATCAAATATTGGCGGGGGGATGGAAAGGTGGAGGTTTTCAAATCTGAGCCGGCCGGCACGGAGGAAACCTCGGATACGCCGCCACCCCCGGTCGCTGCGACGCCGACCCCGAAACGTCCGCCGTTCGGGGCAACGGCGGGCAAACAGCCCGGTGCTGACGAGGATCGCTCGATTTGCGTCACCCTTGGTTCGAGATCGCAAACATTTTACCAGAGCGTGACAGTGCCGCGCAAAGCGAAGGGTTTGAAGGTATCATTTCGCGCCCGGACTGCGCCCGGCTTTTTGACGTCGCGGAGCTCGCTGGGCCCGTTCCAAATCAGACTTATTCGGTCCGACGAGGGCAGTACTTACAACGACAAAAAGCTCGAAGCCAAGCCGGGCTGGCAGATGATCACAGACGAATTCCCCCTCAAAGAGTATTCCCGAACCGTTAATGTGCAGATCGAAGTTTTTCCGGGAACCGGGCAGCTCTACTTCGACGACTTTGTCGTCGAGGCGCTGTAACGCTCGTCGCCCGGTTCACACCTCACTTCCTGTTTTTTGGGAGGGCTGATGTCCGGTGCTCGACGAGGTGCTGGAAGAGCGGTTGAGGCGGTTTGGTTGGGCCATTCGACGGGCCGCGGACACCCAGACGTATTCGAATGCCTGGCGCCTGGCTGATCGCCGGTCCGGTGGAGTTCAGAAGAGCACCTGGCATTTCGGAACTGCCCCCTTGAAGGCTTCGATGCCGGCGGGTGTCACGTTGGTGCCGTAAAGGTTTAGAATCTCGAGTTTTTTCAGCGAAGCGAGTTTGGCGAGCCCGGCATCAGTCAGCGCGGTTTCGTTCAAGACGAGATTTCGGATCTCGGAATGACCGGCGAAGGCAGCGGCGGCAGCATCGCCAAAGTTGGTGCGAGCCGCACTCAGGACGCGAAGCGTTTTCAATCTGGCCAAGGCCGCGAAGCCGGCGTCGGTGACGCCTTTGCAGCCATCAAGAGTAAGGTCACTCAGATCGCGATACGTAGCGATCGAAGCAATACCGGCATCAGTCGCGGTGGTGGCGCCGCCGGCGAGGGAAAGCGAATGCAATTTCTGAGCAGCGACCAGCTCTTTGAGGCCCTCGTCGCTAATGGCGCAACCGGCGAAGTTCGCATCGGTCAATACCCGCAACCAACGCGCGAACTTCAAACCCTGGCCGGTAAAATTCTTGGAACGGAGGATCGAAAGATCGGCGAGTTTGCGCGTCGCAGCGAGATGCGAGAGCACACCGTCCGTCAGTGCCTCAGTTTCGAGCGACACTTTGGTCAAATCATCATTGTCAGCCAGGAATTCGAATGCCGCATCCCCCAAGCCGGGACAATAGACCCAGATTCCGCGCAGCGTTTTGATCGCACGCAGGATCTGCATATCGGCATCACTGGGCGCCGGCAATTTCGACACTCTTTTGTTGAGGGTGAGGTCGACTATTTCGAATTTTCCCGCTGGAAGCCCTCGCGCCGCGAGCACATTGCCCTCCAGGGTTCCCTTCGAAATCGCGCATTTGCCACCATTCGCAAATAGCCACTCTGCGGCTTCGCGTACGGTAGCGTTGGTGAAAGTCTTGGTGGTGGGGGCCGTTGCGGACGGAGACGACCCGGTTTCGGATTGGACCGGCTCAGAGGCGCCCGGTTCCGGCGCCGCCGGACGGACGAATTCGGATTTTATCGCTGCGATTTCGTCCCGCACCGCTTTCACACTTTTTGCGCGTTCGATGTTGTTGGCGCGGGTGAGATCTCTCACGTACTCGTCCAGCGAGACCAGATAGAGATCGTAGAGCTGAGCGGCGGCAGCACTTCGAGTGGCGGTGTATTTTTTCATCGCCGTGCGGTACGAAGCACGGAGGGTTTTCAGCGAATCCGGCGTGCCCGGCGCATCGACCGCTGGCACCGCGTCACCTTTCTCGATGGCGGCTTTTTCCGCATCCACCGCGGTTACTTCATTGAGATCGCCCCTGGCCCGCGCGGCGGGGCGGATGCGTGCCAGGCCGTTGGCGAGATAGCTCTCGTTCAGCCCTGCGATGGACGAGAGGTAGGGCTTTTGCACGTCGGAATTAAAGCGCGCCTCAAACGCGGATTGCAGTTGCACGAGCCGCGGGTCGTTTGACGCAGCCACCAGAGCCGAGACTGCTGGGGCGATCGCCACATTCGTGACCGTCGGCGATTTGACCGCGGGCGGTGGCGGGAGCGTCGTGATCCCCGGCGGCCGGACGATCGCCGTATGGAAAAGAACCGTGCTGGACCAAACTGCCACCCCCAGCTTCTGAGGGTCTGGCAGGGGGACGAGATCTTCCATTTGCAGGCGCTTAAAGTCTCCGGTCCAGCGCAGCACTTCTTCACCGTCGAGCAAGGCGCGGAGAGAATTGCGACGGACCTCGATCATACTCCGATAACGCTGGTTCGCTTTGAGGCGCGGGAGTCGCGCCACCGCTTCCGTACGATCGGAGGCGTCGGGGGGTTGCCCATCAAGCTTGTCGCCGAAGCTGAAAATCGTCGGGTCACCATTCTTATTTCCCATTCTCCAAACGATTGGGCTGCCGAGGTGCGACACCAGCTGGCTAACCTCGCGGTTGCCGTCCTGAATCGTGAACTCGATTTCGAAATCGTATTCGTCGGGCGGAACGTAATCGAAGCTCAGGAGCCCGTTTTGACCGTCGCCCCTGACCTGCAGCCCTTTGGGGATCTTTTGCCACTGGCCATTAACAGCGTCGCGAGCCACGTCCACGGTGGCCAGGAGATCTTTCGGGCCGGATAGTGGCTGGCCCGGCGCTCCTTGCGGATTTTCCTTTGTGGACGCGCTTGCGGACGCGTCCGCGGTTTTTTTGGCACCAGACGCGCCATCGAGTTCGTTGACAGGTGTGGGATCCTGGGTCGCTTTCTGCGCCCCTGAATCACTCGCCACCGGCAACACGTTCGACTTCTTTCGGTCATTCAGATAATAGATCCCGCCCGCAACCACGAGTCCCGCCACCAGGAACGTGACGATCTGGCCGGCGTGGGATTTCTGTGGCCTGGGAACGTAGGGCGGCCGGTGGACGGACGTCGTCCGCGGCGCGGGCAAGTGATGGTGAGGCCGGGCTGGAAGCGGCGTCCCCGCCGCCTGTCTCTGCCAGGCCGCGTCCAGATCCGCCTTCATTTCCGCGGTCGATTGGTAGCGGCCCTCCGGAGTGCGGTGCATCGCCTTCAACACGATCTGATCGATCCCCGCATCGCACCCCGCGCGCTGGCTTGGAGGGTCGAATGCGCCCTGGGGCGGCTCCTTGCAGAGCATTTCGTAGAGCATCACGCCCATGCTGAAAATGTCCGCGCGGTGATCCACCGTCGCCCCGTGTTTCTGTTCGGGCGACATGTATTCCGGTGTGCCCATGACGGTCCCGGTTACCGTATGGCCGATCTGCTCGATATTCGGCCCCGTCAAACGCGCCAACCCGAAATCCGCGACCTTCGCCAACCCCTCGGTATTGACCATCACGTTGGCCGGCTTGATATCGCGGTGGATGACCCCTTTCGAATGCGCGTAGGCCAGCGCCGTGCAGACCTGGCCCGCGATGACGAGGGCTTGGTTCGGCGCCAAGCCGGGGCCGCGAATGATTTCCGAGAGATTTGCTCCCTCGACAAACTCCATGACGAAGAACAAGTGTCCCTCGCTCGTGGTGCCAAAATCGAAAACGGAGATGATGCTCGGATGGCTAAGCTTTGCCATGGCCCGTGCTTCGCGCACAAAACGCTCGGCAAATTTTGGATCAGCGCTCACTTCCAGAGGCAGGAGCTTGATCGCCACCTCCCGATCCAGCGCCACCTGTCGCGCGCGAATACCGCCCCCATGCCGCCACGCCCGATCATGCCAAGCATTTCGTACTGTGGAAAAAGGCGCGCCACTTCCGCATCACTCGGCGCCGTCCAGGCCGTGTTGCCACCGCTGGTCATGTGCACGGTGTTCATCGCGCGCGCGAGGAGTTCCTCGGGTTTGAACTCGCGAATCGCCGTGGGTAACCGCGCCTCGCCCCGGTCGGGACCGGTTGGCACATCACACGCCAGGAGTAACGCGGTGATCTCGGCTTTGACATCCGCCGGTTCAACCACGGTGTCGGCAACGATGGTGCACAAAAGATCGTGGTGCTGGGCGCGAAATTCGAAGACCGCCCGCCTCATGGCGCCGACCGTCATGCCCGCTCGTTCGGCGGCCGCAGTGTAATGCGCCTCGTCCGCGCCCTCGAACCCAACGAAAGGCGCTGCTTCGGTAAAGACCTTCGTCAGGGCGCGCGCCGCATACTCCGCGCGCAGTCCTTGCATCGCAAATTCCAGTACGGTCAGCGTCCATCGCCGATCAAAAATCGCGCCCGGTTCACCCTCGGGCTCATCGGCATAGCGCTGCTCCGCCCACTCTCGTTCGACCGCGATGGCCGGCTCCCCATCTTCGTCCCACACCTCCGCCGCCAGCTCCGTCAGGCGGTCCGAGACCCACTGCCGCATGTGACCCACTCCGCTGTCCTCGCTCGTGGGCGGTTTCGTGCCCGCCCAGCGCGTGAAACTCGCAACTGTCGCCGTCGCGGCCTCTTCCGAACTCGAGCCCGCTGCGTCGCCACCAGACATAAACGCAATACCAGTAACTGGAACCCAGTTCGCGCAGAGCATCCGCATCACCCCCCACGGCGCGCGCCCAGCGACTCGGCAGAGCCGCTAAAGCAGACGTGGAGTCGGAGGATGGGTCCATCGCGGTTCATTGGGGGACAAGCAAATCTGAACGTCAATTTGCGAATTCGTGAATTAAATCAAATTCGGGGGGCCTGGACGCGGGGGGGGCGATCTTGATGGGTTACTGACTTGATGAACTCCCCGCAACTCGCGTTCGCCGTCGACGGGCCGGTGCAGATGTAACGTTGAACCGCACTCGATTGGGGTCACTCACTATCGATTTCCGATGCAATACACGAATCGATCCGAGCGCAGCAGCAGTTGGCCCTGGTGGGGGACGATTCCCCCATCGAAGTTGATGTTCCAGGTATCGAGCCTCTCGTTGCGGGCCAGTTCTTGAAACTCGGGTCGTGCGGCGAGGACACACGACCCACCGCCTTCGCGGAAAATGTAATAGAGCCTCTCGTCCGCGAGGACGGCGGAGGCGTAGATCGTCTCGCCTTCCTTGACGCGCTTCTCATACACGATTTTGCCTGTCTTGCCTTCCATGCAGTAGGCGATGCCGAGACTGTCGTGCATCCAGTAGAGATGCCCATCGTGGAAAACAGGCGACGAGACGTTGGAATGTTTGCGACTGGTCCACAGCCGATGCGATTGCGTGACATCGCCCCGCCCTCCGGCCCGAACCGCCAGGGCGCCACCGGATCGGCCGCCGATGCAATAAACAATGCCGTCATGCGCCACCAGGCTCGGAACCATGTACGAACCAATACCGGTGTCGCAGGACCATAGCAGCTCGCCTGATGCGGGATCGAACCCGAGTATTTTGCCGTTGATGGGAAGAACCAACTCCGTCGTTCCCCCCTCGGTCTTCACCACCAAAGGAGTACTCCAGGATTCCATGATGCCTTTCGCCCGCCACACTTCCTTGCCGGTCCGCGCGTTCAAGGCAACCAGAGATTCGCTTTCGACACAGGCGTTGATGAAGACCAGGTCCTGGTCAAGAACCGGCGAGGCAGCGGATCCCCATTCGTGAACCTCCGAACCGACATCGGCCTGCCACAGTTGTTTGCCCGCGTGATCGAACGCGAAAACACCCGATTTGCCAAAAAAAACGATGAGCCGCTCATTGTCGGCGGCGGGCGTGCTGGCCGCGTAACCGTGAGCGCGAACCTTGAGCGACTCGGGCAGTTTCGGGGCGATCACCTTGGTCCAGAGAATTCTTCCATCCGTCCGATTCAAACAGACCACATGGCGTTTGAGTTGTTCCATGTCGCCGTCTGACCGGCCGGGAACGCCAAAACCGGTGTAGCAGGTCAGGAAGATGCGCTGCCCCACGACGATTGGACTGGATGAGCCCGGGCCCGGAGTTCCGTCTTCCACACGATGTTCTCGCTCTGACTCCACGTCGTCGGCAAATCCGTTTCCGAACTGATGCCCAGGCCGCCCGGACCGCGGAATTGAGGCCAGTCGGCCGCTCGGCTGTTGTCCAGAGCGGCGCTCAAGGAAAACGCGATGACCGTTGCGACGATGGTGACGGACGTGATTGATTTCATGAATTGAACCTGGTTCGAGGAGAACCCACTTGGAAACGTGGTGGTTTCTATTCGAGTGACCCGTGGCACGTCACGCGAGAAGCCTTCATCAGATATCGTCCGCGGCATTTTTCCCACCACGCGCCCACCTGAAAATAAATTCGCATTTCGAGTGCAGCCCGGAGCACTGTCTTACCCCGTTCGTCCCGTCCAAATATGCCGATTAATCCCACTGAGCACCTTCTTGCACGTATGCGCGGACTGACCGTTCTGGATCCTAGTTCACGGCGACGCAGCTGGCACAGTCTTCGGTGGTCAACCGTCTATTCCACCGGCGGCACACTCTCCCGCGTTGCCACCCGCTTCGCGGGCGCAGCAAGAATATTCTCCAGACCCCTTTGCCCACCAGACCCCTTTGCCCACAAGGCGGCAACACTGAATACATTAACAATGTTGAGCCATTCCGAAACCGATTCGCGCAGTGACGAGGAACATGAAGTCGCATACCCTTTTAGCGGTGCTGCTAATCTTGATTGAAGGTGCAATTGCACAGAAGTCGATTCCCGCACCTGCGCCTCCTCTTCCTGTAGCACGGCTCCTTGAGCAGACGGCCAAGGCGATACAGACAGCAGTTGAACGGCCAAAAGACGGCAGCTCCATAACGCCGGAATTTGAGCCGCTTTTTTGGGCGGATGCTTCCTCCTACCGTGGGGAACAGACCGCGTGGCTCGTTGGTTACCAAGTAGCGCGGGAAAAGCGGCACATCTACTCCGTTGTTGAAATCGTAAACGGCGCTGGAACCAAACTTTTTCAATATCCCGGCAGCAATTACTTTAGCGAGCAAACGGATATACTCTATACGACGACAAAGTTTAACAATGGCATCTTCGTCCGGATTAGTCCGGGGGAGAGCCTTCTTGCTCTTGCTTCTTCCACAGGGAGTCAAGCTCCTGGAACTCTCGAGGTGTTTGCAGTAGAACCAGAGCAAGGACGGCTGATGTTGGATGAAGGTCGTTCAGCCGGTGAGCTTGCGACCTCCCAGTCGTGGGAAGGGATGTATTACTTTGCGGACATCAATGGCGATGGACGCAAGGAAATGCTGATTAACCGCCGCGTCCACGAAACGAAGGACGGCACAATCACGCACAAGAATCAGAAGCTCATTTACGAATTTGAGCCGAAGACGCTGAGTCCGGTGGATGCTACGGAGAAGTATTCCGACCGACTACCGGAAATCTTTCGCCGGGTTAAGAGCGATCCCAACCTTTTGCATATCCCACAGGTGGGTCTTCCGATGGAAACTACCGATGATCTAGGCGAAGCGATTTATCCGCAGGAGGAAGAGTGGCGCCCGGTGAAATACGCCGATGTTCAACCACCGGAGATCGGGCCAGAACCGGCGATGAAGCCCATCATTTTCGCTGAATCCGAACGCCAGCCGATACAACCATCGCTGCCAACAAAGGCGCAAGCACCACCAGTTACGACGCCAAAGTCCACGCTTGCTCCAATACCCGCTCCAGCCGTTGAGCGCAGCGCGCAGGTGTGGCCGTGGATTTGTGGAATCGCCGCCCTCGCTGTGATTGCATTGCTCGTTTGGAAACGCCGCGACTAACTACCTTACCGTTGAAGTGCGGCGGCGTCCCGCCGCGGCAACTGTCAGCGAATCGCCCGCGGTGCAGGCAATCGCGCCCACGCAGCGAGCCGCCCGCTGAACCGCCGGCTCCCTGCGCGGTCACTCTGCCTGCTAAATGTCTTTGCATCCAATATGCTATTCTCTTGAGCGTAAGCGTGACGCCACGCTCCGTGGGGAAATTGTTGACGGGGCGGTGGCGCGAGGAGATGGAGAAGTCAGAGGATGAGGAGATATGACGACTCTGACAGCGGAAGTCGAAGTATTGAAGCAAAACGAGCGCGGGCGGTGCAAGTGCCGCGAGAGCGCGAACGAATGAAAGCGCATGAAGGATCGGGGTCAGGGTGCAATTTCTGACAGGGGTCAGGGGAAGCGATCGGGGGCAGTGTGCAAATTCTGATAGGGGCGGAGAAACTGGGAGGCGTGGACAAAATGACCAGATGATCCGGCGGCAGAGAAAGCGGCGCGTCGTGGCCAACGTTTACAAAACGAGCGGCCATGCTCGTGTTTTGAAAAGGGAAAAAGGGCTTTGGAGAATATTTTTGCCGTCCGCACAACAGAACTGAGGAAGAGTTGTGGGAACTCTGTCCTGATGAGCACAAGGAAATGGGGTCTGTGCAGACAAAGTGCCTGGCAATAAAGGGGTCTGGAGAATATTCTTGCCGTCCCGCACGACGGAACTGAGTAAGAATTGTGGGAACTCTGTCCTGATGGCACAAGGAAATGGGGTCTGGCAGACGAAGTGGGTAAAACAGTGCATCCGTGTCGCGCGGTAAGGCAATTCGAGTCCCCGGGACGACTCACGTTGCTACGGTGGCCCATGGCCAGACGCTCGATGAGCCATTGATCGCCAACTTCGGTTCGCGTCTTGATCAGCCTCGCCAGCGCTTGTTTCCGGGGACCGTTTTGTCTCACTGGCCGCACCATTTTTCGAGTCGAGGCTGTCACCACACGGCAAAACAAACCTGCTTTCCGCGGCGTGAGAAGCCGCTTGTCTGTGACATCAAAAGTGGCAACTGTCTTGCCATGAGCATTACCATCACACTTGGCAAGGCAGGACGTCTCGTCGTCCCCAAAGTCATTCGCGAAGCCCTTGGCCTCCGCGAAGGGACACGGCTGCGCATCGAGTCTTCCGCCGGAAAATTCGAAGCCATTCCCGAGGCGGACGATGTGCGGATCGAGATTCGCGACGGCTTCCCGGTGATCGGCGGCGGCGGACCACGGAAGAAGGGTGACATCGTGAAAGCGATCAAGGCCGGACGTGAGGAACGGACGGATCGAATCCTGGCCCACCGCAAAATGAAGTGAAGGCGGCGCTCGACTCGTCGGTCATCGTGGCCGCTCTCGATGGTGAAGATCCCGACCACGCGGCATGTCGGAGCCTGCTTCTCTCGGCGAAATTCTCGATTCACGTGCACACCTTCTCCGAGACCTTTGCCACGCTCACCGGTGGCAGGCTCGCCATCCGCGTTCCGGCCACGGAAGCTGCGTCGCTGCTGCGCAAATGGGTCGCTCCCCGACTCACGGTGTCAATGCTCGAATTGAACGACCTGCTCACCGCCTTCGACGACTCATTCGCGCGCGGGGTGCGTGGCGGCGCCATCCATGACTACCTCCATCTCGTCGCCGCTCGAAAGGCCGGCGCGGCGCGACTCTACACGCTGAACGTCTCGGATTTCCGCTCGTTCCACCGCCCCGGCGACCCGGAAATCGTCCACCCGTGAAATCCCGCCCGACCGCTCCCGCGACCACCACAGGTTTCCATAAGGGTTAGCCGCTCAAGGGGCGATTGATCGCCAACTTCGATTCGCGTCTTGATCAACCACGCCAGCGCTTCCTTGTGGGGATCGATTTGTATGTCTCACCGGTCGTGATCGTTGCGTGACCGGTTTCCTGCGCTAGAGGTTGGGCGCTGCAAGAGCAGGCCTTCTCACGCGCTCTACGATCGGGTTGTATCCTTTCCGATGGGCGTGAGCGATAGATCCGAGCAGTGCCCCCGACCCTCCTCATGATAATCCCCCTTCTCTTCCGATTCGCCGTCCCACCCATCGCCCTTTTCTTCGCGCTGGTTTTCCTCGACCAAATCGCCACAGGCGCGTCCATTTCGTGGGAGCCGTCGGTCAATATCACATCCACGGCGCAGATTCGGACGAATGGGACACTCGTGGAAGCGAGAAACGCCGGTGCCACGGCGGACAGTCCAAGTGTGACGGTAGGCGGGGAGAATATCCTTTTCCAAGGCGCGGACTTCGGAGTCAGCTCGACTGGCACGGGGACGTTCTTTACCGACGGCGGCGGCGATACGGGTGACCAAAACTTGAATACGGTATTGAATAGTCACGCCTTCAACGGCGCGGCGTGGAGTTTCAACCTTTCCGGACTGACCGGCGGGAGCACCTACCAGATTCAGATCATCGGTGGCGGTGACACGCGCGGCTGCTGCTCGGAGAGGAATCAGCGCGCCGGCGATGGCGAGGCGGTGGAGAGTATTTCGGAGGATTTCTCGCGCAGCGGCGTCGGCTCGGTCGTCGGGACTTTCACGGCCGGCGGTCCGACCCAGACGGTCAGGATTCTGCCTGGTGTGAACAATGGCACCGATCCGGCGATCAGCGGCTATATCCTCCGCGCGGTGGGCGCCGCTGAGTCACTCCCGCCGACAGATCTTGCGCTCAGCAATACGGATCTGGCACCGAACACCGAGCCCGGCACGCTGATTGGAACGCTCTCGACAACCGACCCCAATAGCGGCGACACGCACAGCTACACGTTCGTCGATACCGCAGGGTTTCCGGACAACTCGCTCTTCGCCGTGGCGAACGGAAACGAGTTGCGCGCGGCGGCGACGCTCGGGGGATTCGGCAGCAGCTACGACATTCGGCTGCGCACCACCGACAACACCGGACTGAGTTTCGACAAAACGTTCGCTCTCAACGTTGAAGCTGCGCAGGCGCCGACGAGCGTCGATTTTTCCTCGAATACTGTCCTGGAGTCTGCGCCAGTGGGGGCGGCAATTGGCACGTTTTCCACCGTCGATCCGAATGCCGCCGATCGACATGTTTACGAACTGGTGGCCGGCGCGGGCGACTCAGACAACGAACTTTTCTCCATCGACGGCAACTCGTTGCGCGTCGCGGGAGCGCTGCCGGGCCTTGGAACCGTGCTTTCCCTCCGTGTGCGGGCGACCGATCTGTCCGGGCTTTTTATCGAGACCAACTTCAACCTCACGGTGCTGAATACTTCGGTCCGCATTAATGAGGTCCTCGCCGACAATACCGCGACGACGTTCGCGGATGAGGACGGCGACAGGCCAGATTGGATCGAGCTCCACAATCCGATGGCGAGCGCAGTTAATCTCGATGGCTGGTATCTCACCGACGACCCTTCATCTCTGACCAAGTGGCGAGTCCCGGCGGTGTCGCTCCCAGGCAATGGATACCGAGTTATCTTTGCTTCGTCAAAGGATCGCGCGCCGACCATCGGCAGTCCATTGCACACGAATTTCAGCCTCAATGCCGGCGGCGACTATGTCGCGCTGGTCGCACCCGACGGAGTCACCGTGGTCTCATCGTTCGGAACGGGCGGGAACAATTACCCACCACAGAAAGCAGGAGTGAGTTACGGATTTTTCGGAAGTCCAATCGAACTCGGCTTCATGCTCACTCCCACCCCCGGAGCCGCCAATGGCCCTGGCATCCTTGGGTTCGTGGCCGACACAAAGTTTAGCGTGAACCGGGGTTTCTACGACACGCCGTTTACGCTCGCCATCACCACGGCAACCCCCGGTGCGACCGTCCGCTATACGACCGATGGTTCCTGGCCGAGCGAGACGAAGGGGACCATCTACACCGGACCCATCACCGTGGATCGCACGATGCCGGTCAAGGCGATCGCCTACAAATCCGGCTTTATTTCCACGAATGTCGATACGCATACCTACGTCTTCGTTGATGACGTGGTGACGCAGACGAGCGCGACGACACAAAGTGTTTGGGGACTCCCATCCAGTTGGGGCGGGAACGCCGCTTATTACGGCATGAACGGAAACGCCGCCGTCGTGAATCCTGCGACGCATCCCACACTCCGCCAGGATTTGAAAACCGTCCCGAGTCTCTCGATCGCCATCGACGCGAGGGACATGTTCGGGAGTAGCGGAATCTATTCGAACCCGAATAGCGCGGGTACAGCCTGGGAGCGAAAGACCTCGCTGGAATTGATCGATCCCACAGCGCCTGATGGCGGCAACGATTTCCAGCAGAACTGCGCGATTCGCATCCAGGGCGGCGCGTTTCGTGGCTTCGGGCTGACCCCGAAAAAGTCGTTTCGCGTGCTGTTCAAATCCAATTTCGGCACGAGCAATCTGCCAACGGATGGCCCGGGAAAGCTGAACTACCCAATGTTTGGTGGCGGGGCGGCGCAGGAATTCAACACGCTGACCTTCCGTATGGAGTCCAACGACGGCTGGCAGTGGGACAGCGCGGGTGGACAGCCTCAGTACGCGCGGGATCAGTTTGGTCGTGAAGTCGCTCTCGCGCTCGGGCTGCCGGCTTCTCACGGCCGATATCTGCATGTCTATATCAACGGCGTTTATTGGGGCCTTTACAACGTCGTCGAGCGCCCGGATGGAAGCTTCGCCGAGAGCTACATCGCAGGCGCGAATCGCGATCTGTGGGAGGGGCAGAATTCGGGCTCGCCGGTCAACGATTCCGTGAACCTGAATTTTTGGAATGCGATGAATGGGCAGGTGAACCAGATCAGTGCCGCGGCCAGTGACGCCGCCCGCGATGCCGCGTATCTCAAAACCTGCGGTTTCAATCCCGACGGCTCGCGCAATCCCGCCTTTCCCGTTTGGGTTGATCCGAACAACATCGCTGATTACCTGCTGGTGAACTGGTACGGCGGCAACAACGACTGGCCGTTCAAGAACTACTACGGCGGCATCGACACCCAGCCGACCCGCAGCGGCTACAAATATTTCATGTGGGACTCCGAGTGGTCGCTGCTTCTGCAGTCATCGGTGACTACGAACAAGACCGCCGACTTTAGCGGTATTGCCGCGCCTCAGGATGACCTCGAGGAAAGCCCCGAATACGCGCTGCGCTTCGCCGACCGGGCGCATCGCGCGATGTTCAATGACGGCCCGCTCACTCCGGCGAATGCCCGCGCGATTTACGAACGAATCACTGTGCGCCACACCAGCATTCTCGTGCCCGAATCCGCGCGCTGGGGGAACCAGCACGGACAGCAGCGCGGGGTCAGCAATTGGCAGAACGAATACGATCGAATCATCAACTCTTGGTTTCCGGTGCGCACGGCGAACTTCCTCGCCCAACTCCGAGCTCGCGGCCTCTATCCATTCCTCGATGCGCCGACCTATATCCCGCACGGAGGCTCGGTGCCCGCTGGCGATGGGCCGCGGTTGAGCGCGCCGTCCACCGTGGCGCAGATTTACTACATGTTCGGCGCGGGCGATGCCGATCCAGACGACTACGCGCATTCGCTCGATCCCCGGCTCGTTGGCGGAGCGATCAATCCTGCGGCCACCCTCGTGACCATGGGGAACGGCGGTGGTGTGACGACAACGCAGTTCGTGCGCACCGGCGACGTCTGGAAGTATCTCGACGACGGCAGCGATCAGGGCACGGCCTGGCGGGGAGCCGGTTTCAACGATGGCGCCTGGGCGTCCGGTCCATCGCAACTCGGTTACGGCGATAACGACGAGGCGACCGTGGTCGCTTTTGTCGATACCGATCCGGCGACGGCGGGTGTCCAAAAAAATGCGACCACCTATTTCCGCCGCGTGGTGAACATTCCCGATCCCTCGATCTTCGGCGATTTCACCCTGACCTATACCTATGACGATGGCGTTGCGATTTATGTCAACGGCGTCGAAGTCAACGGCACCCGGCAAAACCTCGTCGCGAATCCCGCCTTCGACCAATTCGCGACCGGCTCGGACGGCGACAACGCCGAGCTCAGCACCACCCTTGCCACCAACGTTTTCCAAGGTGGCGACAATATCATCGCCGTGGAAGTCCATCAGGACGACGGGGGCAGCTCGGACATTAGCTTCGACCTTCGCCTGACGGGAAATCCGCCCGGCGGCGCAGGAACGAATATTTCTGATCGAATTCTGCTGCCGTCGAATGGCTGGCTTTTCTCCCGCTCCTACAACAGTGCCACCGGCGAATGGAGCGCGCTCAATACCGCTTACTACAGCGTTGGCTCTGTTCCCGCCGATGCGGGGAATCTCGTCGTCTCGGAATTCAATTACCGTCCCGCCGAGCCGACACTGCCGGATGAGACTTCGGTATCAGGCGACCGTGATGATTATGAATTCGTCGAACTCATGAACGTCAGCCCCCAGCCGATCGATCTCACGGGCGTCGCCTTTACCCTCGGCATCAACTACTCGTTTCCGGACAATACCCTGCTTTCCGCGGGCGGCCGGATCGTGCTCGCGCAGCGCGCCGATGCTTTCAAAGCCCGCTACGGGTTCGCCCCCTTCGGCGTTTACACGGGGCGGTTGGACAACAGCGGCGAGCGTCTCGTCCTCGCCAGCGAGACGACTGGAGATATTCAAAACTTCAGCTACGACAACGAACTTCCCTGGCCGGTCGCTGCCGACGGCGACGGCCCGTCTCTCGTGCTCATCAATCCAACTCAACCCGTGCCGGACCACCGCGCCGCGACGAACTGGGCCGCCAGCATGGATCCGCATGGAAAGCCCGGAAGTGCTGCCTCCCTTGGTTTTTCGGGTAACCCCGACACGAATGCGGATGGCGACTCCCTGAACGCCTTCGCGGAATTCGCGCTCGGAACCAGTGAAACGGATGCCAGCGACGTCAGCAGTGCTTTGGCCGCGGGGATCGCGCCATTCACCGTCGGGGCGGAGATCTCCGATTACCTCACGCTCAGCGTCCGGAAGAATCTCCGCGCCCACAACCTCGTCACCTTTGAGGCGGAGACCTCGATCAATCTTGAGGACTGGAATGGCGGTGATTCCGTCGTGTTTATCTCCGAAACAAACAACGGCGATGGCACCGCCACCCTCCTCTGGCGCAGCGCCACGCCCATAAGCGCGTTGTTTAATCAATACATGCGACTGCGCATCAGCCAGTAGCGTGCACGACCCTTTGGGCGGCGCGTCCGGGTAGACAGTCCAGCTGCGCTCCGCTTACCATGACCAGCCGGCGGGCGAGTGCGAGCGAGGCGATGGATTGCCAGCGATTGTTTCAGATGTTTGGCTGGGAGAATTCCCCACGATGAAACATCGCCTTTCCCTCGTCATCCTAATGCTGCTCGCCCTGGCTGCGACTTCGCGGTCCGCCAGTCCAGAAAAGCCGAACATCCTTTTCATCGTCGCCGATGACCTCGGCTGGAGCGATGTTGGCTGGCACGATGGTTTTGGCAAAACGCCGGTCGTGGACAAGCTCGTGCGCGAGGGAATCGAGCTCGATCAGCATTACGTGCAGCCGGTTTGCACCCCCACGCGCACGGCGTTGATGAGCGGTCGTTATCCCGGCCGTTTCGGGACGCACGCGCTCGCGCCAAGCAATCTGCGCGCAATGCCATTCGGGACCGTGACGCTGGCGTCGGCGCTGAAATCGAAGGGTTACGCCACCTTCCAGGCGGGCAAGTGGCACCTCGGCTCGCGGCTCGAGTGGGGACCGAATGCGTTCGGATTCGATCACAGTTACGGCACACTCACCGGCGCGGCGGATCCGTGGACGCACAAGTATCGCAAAGGACCCTACGAGGACACGTGGCACCGCGACGGCATATTCCTCGACGAGGAAGGAAACGCCACCGAACTCATTGCCGCGGAAGTGATCCGCCGCATCGAGGAAAAACACGCGCCGTGGTTCATCTACGTTGCCTTCCACGCCGTCCACACGCCGGTGGATGCCCCGGAAGAATTCAAGCGGCTCTACGACGGCGTGAAATTCCACGGCGACGACGCGAAGCAGGACTCCCGTCTGCGCATGGCGGCGATGGTTGCACAGGTGGACGCGAAGGTTGGGCAATTCATCGCCGCGCTGGAGCAAACCGGTCAGCGCGAAAACACTCTCGTCGTTTTCACCAGCGACAACGGCGGCATCGAATCGCTCAAGAACGCCTATGTCGGGAATGTCGGCGACTCGCCGCTCAACAGCGAAAACGACCCGCTGCGCGGTCAGAAGAACACGCTCTACGAAGGAGGCACCCGAGTCTGTGCCTTCGCGAACTGGCCGGGCGTCCTCGCTCCACGGAAGCACACCGCTCCCATGCATGTCGTCGATTGGTTCCCCACCATCGCCACGCTCACCGGATACGCACCGGACGCTGATCTCCATTGGGACGGCATCGACCAATGGGCCACGCTCAAAAACAACGCTCCGGCGAAATCTCTACGCACCATCTACATCGCGAAACAAGGCGGGCAGTCCCTTCGGCACGGCGATTGGAAGCTGATCCAGGCCGGCAAAAGCGCGCCTCAACTCTTCAATATCGCCACCGATCCCTACGAGAAGAACGACGTCTCGAAATCCGAACCCGCCAAAGTCGCCGAACTCGAGACCCTGCGGGCCGCAGAAAAAGCCCTCGATGTTCCAACCCTCCCCGCCGACCTCGTGGACCTGCCGAAGTAGTCTCTCGTGCGACGGGCGCCGTAAAACGACGGCTCCTCGTCAGCGTTGATGGAATCGCCGTCAGCGTGCTTCGCCATTACGTTGAATCACAAGGTGGACGGCCAGCAGCTATGCCGTCTTCTCCGCGTAAAGATACTTTTGAAATCCAGCAAACGTTCTTCCGATTTCCTCGGGCTGACCGAGGTCGGCCACCGCGTCGGCGATCGAGTTGTGATATTTTAGCCGGAGCAAAGGTGTCAGTTTTTCCTGATCCAGCTCCTCGACGCCGACGCTGACGTAGTGCTGGAGCACAAAATCGAGAAAGACCTGCTGCTTGGCGCTGAATCGAGTATTGATGTGAACGCCAGCATTGGCCGCGCGGACTTCCCGCGTTTCGGGTGGCTCCCCATCCCGCCGCCTTCAGCGCAGGATCGATGTGCTCGGCGCGTGTTTCGGCTTCGTTCATCGCGCTTCCAAGGAGACGCCGCTCAGCAGGGCAAAGAGCGATTCGTTGATGTAAAAGTTTGTCTTGCCCATCTTCTGTTTGCGCAGGAATCCAGCGGTCGTGAGTTGATTGAGATACTTGGTCGCCGTGATCCGGGAAACGCTTAACTCCCGCTCGATGAATTCGATCTTCGTATAGGGATGGCGGAAAAGATTGTTCAGCAAGTCCTGGCTGTAAATCTTCGGCAATCGCTCCCGGAGGCCGCGCTTGGTTTCGAGCATGAGATCGCGGAATTGTTTCACCAGCGCCACGGCACTGCGCGAAGTCACCGCCACTCCGCGCAGCATGTAAATACACCAGTCGGCCCAGCGGTTTTCCTCACGCACCGTTTGGAGGAGGCGGTAATAGTCCGGCTTGGTCGTGGTGATGTAGCGGCTCAGATAGAGCACCGGCAAATCGAGCAGTCCTTCGCGCTGAAGCATGAGCAGGTTCAGGATTCTCCCCGTGCGGCCATTGCCATCGTAGAATGGGTGAATGCTTTCGAATTGATGATGCGCGATCGCCATTCGCAGGAGAGGATCGAGGCCGTCGGCGGCATGAATGAAGTCGATCAGATTTCCCATCAGCGCCGCGACTTCATGGGCATCCTGAGGTGGCTCATAGATCACTTGGCCAGTGGCTTCGCTTTTCAGGACGGTGCCGGGCAGCGTCCGCAATCCGGCGCGGTTATGTTCCAGTTCCGATTGCACGGCGAGCACCGTTTCCAGCCGGATGAGGCCCGAGGCCTTCACTGCCTCGTATCCCACGCGCAGAGCCGTCCCATAGTCGCGCACCTCCTTCGCAGCCGGAGACACCGCCGCGTCCGGTTGCGACGCGAAAACTTCGTCGTGAGTCGTGATGATGTTCTCGATTTCCGAACTGTCTTTTGCCTCCTGAATTCCGAGTGTCTCGAGCAGGATCGATTGGTTGGGCAGCGACTCGCACAAGCCTTTCAGTTCCGCCAGATGCCGATGAGCAGCCGTCAATGCCGTCCAGACTTCGCGGGTTTCCAGTGAGGATGTGGACTTCAGTGGCAATGGAGGCAAAGCGGACATGTATAGAAAAACGCCGTTTTCTTATCACGTTCGCACCGTTATGTAAAGGAAAGCGAGCTTTTCTATCCATGTTCCGGACGACATGTATAGAAATCAGCGCTGCACGCGTTTCAGGGCGGGCAACGATACCGGGAGAATCCGCAACGCGATACTGCGCGCCTTCCCGGGCACCCGGCTGATGAAACCCCGCCGTTCCAGCGTGAGCACCATCGAGTGCACGGTGGGAGCAGTGATTTGAAAATACCGCTGCATGTCCGCCTCCGCCGGGGGGCAGCCGTTGATCACGCCGTATTGAAAAATGTAGGCGAGGAACTGGCCCTGCCGCTCCGTCGGAATCGATGATTTCACTTTATCGTTCGTCACAGTTCTCCGGTGAAGGCTTGGTGCAGCAGCGACTTCTTCAACGCCGCCAGCGCGGCGAGCTTCCGCTCGTAGAGGTGGGCGAGGCGTTGGGTTTCTTCCGACAAGGCGTCGAGCTTGGCGACGATTTGCGTCTGCTCGGCGACGGACGGCGGAAGCCAAACCGACAGCGCGCTCCAATTAGATTTGTTTATGATGGGCAACGTGGCTTGGCCTGAACGATGAATGACGCTGCGCTGAAATCGTTCAGCCAGCATCTCGTAGTAGAGGAATCGGTGGACGCAGTCCGATCTTTAATCCTCGTCGGGGCTAATATGAGATGGTGCACAATGAAAAAGTTCCCTCCCTCGCTGGCTCCGTCGATCTGCCTGATTGGAACGACGCTCTCGCTTCCCGTCGCGACGTTGCGGGCGCATCCGGGTCACGACGAATTCGCGGACGATGATATTTCGCCAGCGTTCGACCTCGCGCAGGTCGGGCCCCCACCCCGAGGTGGAGCGCCAGGACCGGCGACGGACACCGTGCCTCCAAAGAACGAAGTCAGCATCGCGGTCGAGGGCGATTTCCGCATCATCCAATCGAACGGCTGGCCGGATCATGCGCCGGGCGCGTTTCCGCGGCGCGGCAATCCAAACCGGTTGTCGCCGCAGAGCTACCGCTTTCGCGTGCCGCTGAAGCCTACGGTCGAGGAGACGCCGGTTCGGCACGGCGGCTGGTGGTGGGGCGTGGCCCTCAATGGCGTGCCGTTCGAGCCGGGCACCGCGGAGACCTGGAACAATGATCCGCAATCCGGCTGGCGCTACGAGGCGGCGACGGGATTTCTCGATCTCGGCCTCGATGAAAACCATGCGCACGTGCAACCGACCGGCGCGTATCATTATCACGCGCTGCCGACCGGCTTGGTCGAGCGGCTCGGCGGTGACGGGAAGAAGATGCTCCTGATCGGCTGGGCGGCAGACGGCTTCCCCATCTACAGCGGCTGGGCCTACTCGAACGAGGAAAACGCGAAGAGCGCGCTTCGCGAAATGAGACCCAGCTACCGACTCAAGCAGGGCGCCCGTCCGGAACAGCCCGGCGGGCCGGGCGGGAATTACGACGGGACCTTCACGCAGGACTTCGAATTCGTGAAGGACAGCGGCGACCTTGACGAATGCAATGGGCGCACCGGAGTGACACCGGAATTTCCCGAAGGCACGTATTACTACTGCATCACCGCGGAATTCCCGTTCGTCCCACGGATGTGGCGGGGCCGTCCGGATCCGAGCTTTGGCAAAGGCGATCGTCCGCCGAGTGGTGGTCCCGGAGGCGTTGGACGCCGGGGCGGTCCGCCAGGTGGGTTGCCGGAAGACGGTCCGGGTCCTGGCCGAATGCCGCCACCGGTCATCACTGTGCTCGACGCGAATGACGACGGGGTGATTGATGCGGAGGAACTCGCGAAGGCTACGGAGTCGCTGAAATCGCTCGACCAAAACGGTGACGGGAAACTGACGCCCGATGAGTACCGACCCGGACCTCCTCGCGGCGGGCCTCCACCGCGGCGTCCCGATGGGAATTGACGAATTTCGCCGAAGGTGAATTGCGCTCGCACGATGCCGGAGGCGTCGCTGGCTTGCTCCCTCCCGAGATCCTGCGATGAATTCGCCCGATGATACGTATCATTCCCCTCGCCACGCTTTTGCTGGCGCCGCTGGCCGCCCTCGGCGCTGACGATGTGGCGACGAAATCCGCTCCGACGGTTCGGCCTGAACCGGCGAAACCTGCCGCCCTCATGAAGAACAACGCCGACCAGTCGCTCACCGATTTTTTCAAGAATTACCTCGAGGTGGATTTCCCGTTCAGCCCGATGCGGGCAACGCGATTGGGTGACCACCGCTTCGATCAGCAACTCGACGACGTTTCCCCGGCAGCGCGCGAGCGGAGGTTGGAGCTGACCCGCAGCACGCTGGAACAGCTGCCCCAGGCGGTGGACTTTGCGCAGCTCTCGCGCCCGGCCCAGGTAGACTATGAAATCCTGCGCGACGATCTGAAACTCGACCTGTGGTTGGACGAAACGGAGCGACCGTTTGAAACCGATCCGCGCATCTACACCAACCTCGCCACGCAATGCGCCTACGCGCTGCTGACGCAATCGACTCTGCCGGCGGAGACCAACATCACGAATGCCATCGCCCGCATTCGGCTCGTGCCCGCGATGCTCGCAGCTGCACGAGGAAATCTGTGCGAGCCACCGCGCGTGGTCACGGAGACGGCGATCAAGCAGAACCGGGGTGCCATTGAATTCTACGAAAAGGAGATCCTGCGCCTGGTGGGTGTCTCGCCGCAGCGCGACGCGATCGAGGCGGTGGCGAAGAAAGCGGCCACTGCGCTGCGGGAACATCAGACTTTTCTGGAAGAGGAACTCCTTCCCCGTTCGACCGGCGAGTGGCGGATCGGCCGGGAACGCTTCGCGCGAAAACTCGAGCTGGTCCTCGACGCCGGGGTTACCGCCGACGAAGTGCTGGCGGAGGCTGAGGCGCAGTTCAATGAAACCCGGCGGGACATGCTGCTCATCGCGCGCCAACTGTGGTCGCGCTATTTTCCGAAAGAGGCCTTGCCGCCCGATGACGCCGAAGGGCAGCGGCAGACGATCCTACGCGTGATCGAGCAAGTGGGCCGAGACCACGGCCAACCCGAGGAACTGGCCCCAGACGCGCAAGCCACCGTGACTCATCTGAAAGAATTCATCTCAGCGCGCGATATCCTGCGCCTACCGGATCCGGATCGGTGCCGGATTATCGAGATGCCCGAGTTCCAGCGCGGCAACTCTGTAGCCTTCCTCAATTCCGCGCCGCCCCTGGATGCCGCGGCGGCGAGCATCTATGCGATCAGTCCCCCGCCCCACGATTGGGATTCCGCGCGAATCGAAAGTTTTCTCGGCGAATACAACGCGCAGATGTTGCGGGTGCTTACGATCCACGAAGCGTATCCTGGCCATTATGTGCAGCTCGAATACGCGAATCGGAATCCCTCACTCGTGCGCCGTGTACTCGGGTCCGGTGTCTATGCGGAAGGCTGGGCCGTTTATTCCGAACGCATGATGCTGGATCAGGGCTATGGCGACGGGGACCTCGCGTTGCGGCTGATGCAGTTGAAGTTTTTCCTGCGCGCCGTGGGCAATGCGATCCTCGATCACCGGATGCACTGCACGATGATGACGGATGAAGAAGCGCTGCGCTTTCTCACCGAGGACGCCTTTCAAAGCGAAGGTGAAGCGCGGCTCAAGGTCATCCGCGCCAAACTCGGCTCCTGTCAGCTTTCGACGTATTTCGTGGGCCGCAATGCCTTCACGAAATTGCGGCGCGACGTGCAACGGGAGTTGGGCGAGGCTTTCGATCTTGGGCGCTTCCACGAAGCGGTGCTCGAGCAGGCTTCCGTGCCGGTGAAGTATTTGCCGGAGCTGACGCGCACGCGCCTCAAGCAACCGCGATGAAACTACTGGCGTCATCGAACCTCGCCTTCTGTCTCCGGAGTTGTGGGTTGCGGCATGGGAAACCAAAATGGCATTATGATGTATGAAATCATGCGCTCAATGGGACCAACGGGTCTCATTTGACCTATGAGTCCCATGCAACCCATGAACTACTCCTCCCATCTCCGTGCCACTCTCATGCTCACCACCGTTGTCTGCCTCGGGCGCACTCTTGTCGCCGCAGAATCCACTCTGCCCGGGATCGGGGCCGCAATGCAGGAGATGATCGAGAAGAATGAAATCGCCGGGGCGGTGACGGTCGTGGTGACAAAGGATAAGGTGCTGCATCTCGAATGCACCGGCATGGCAGACGTGGCCGCGAAGCGACCGATGACGTCGAACACGATTTTTTGGATCGCATCGATGACGAAGCCGATCACCGGCACTGCCATCCTAATGCTGCAAGACGAGGGAAAGCTGAATGTCACTGATCCGGTGGCGAAGTATCTCCCAGAGTTTGCGAACCTGAAGACGCCATCGGGCCAGCCGGCGAACCTGACGATCACGCAGCTCATGACGCATACTTCGGGGCTCGGCGAGGCGCGTGGCCCAGCGGCGGAGCAAGCGAAAACACTGGCCGATCTGGTGCCGATCTGGCTTGCAGCTCCAATGCAATATGAGCCCGGCGCGAAATGGAGTTACACGCAGAGTGGCATCAATGCGGCCGCACGCATCGTCGAGGTGGTGAGTGGGATGAGTTTCGATCAGTTTCTCCAGCAGCGGCTCTTCGATCCGCTCGGGATGAAGGACACGACGTTTTATCCGACCGACGCGCAGCGCGAACGACTCGTGACGGCTTACGCGAAGAACAAGGAGACGGGTGAACTCGATCCGGTGCCGCCGCGGGCGGATTTTGGCACGCGCGACCATCCCCCGCAGGGGAACGGCGGCCTCTTCTCGACGGGGCCGGACTATGCGCGATTTTGTCAGATGCTGCTCGGCGGCGGGGAATACGATGGCCATCGCTACCTGAGCCCGGAGGCGATGAAATTTCTGACGACCCGACAGACCGGTGATTTGCCGACGGGATTTTTCCAAAACGACACCTACGGAAACCACGGGACGAATTACGGCTGGGGAATCGGTACCTGCATCCTGCGGACGCCGCACGAGGGCGTGGCCTCGATGCTTTCGCCCGGCAGCTTTGGCCACGGCGGCGCGTGGGGCACGCAGGCGTGGATCGATCCAGTGAAGGGTGTGGCGTATGTTCTAATGGTGCAACGCGCGAACTTCCCGAATAGCGATGCCAGCGACGTGCGACACGCGTTTCAGCAAGCGGCGGCGGCAGCGGTCGTGAAGTAGGGGGAATTGGGCGCGCGCCGTTTGTTCCGCGTGCATGGGCCGAAAAAGTGCGTGCTGTCCGCGAGGATCCGCGCACGGTAGCATTGCGTCCATGTCCTTATCTCGATTCCCCGCGCACCTTGCGATCCTTTTCACTGCCGGCGTCTGGTGTGCCGGAACGGTCGCGTCGGTTTTCGCGAGCGACGGGCCGCGACCGAAGTTGCAATTCATCAACGGCAGCCAGCAACCCATCGACGTCTTCTGGCAAAAATCCGAAACCGAGCGCGTTCCGAACGGTTCGGTGGCGCCAGGTCAGGACACGACCATTACCACCACGCTTGGGCATCGATTCGTCGTGGTGGGACACGATGACAAAACGGAAACGTTTGTGACGAGCGAGGTGCCGGTGCAGGGCTTCCGCTTTGATCCGCCAGACAAGGATGGCGTGCCGGCGTTTTACACCCAGAGGGTCAGCGCGCATGGTTTTCCCATTGTCGCTTCGGCGAAGGTGAATCCTTATGCGCTCAAGGAGGCGGCTTTTCTCGTGGATCAGATGCTTGCCAATCGCCCGGACGTGCGCGACGCGATGATCAAGAGCGGCGCGCGGCTCTGCCTCATGGCGTGGAATGAATATACGACTGACCTGCCGGAATTTGCCTGGCTCGCCACGGAGAAGGAACCCGGCTTTGAAGATCTGCCCGCGAAGGATTACCGCGACGCCCGTTCCCGCGGTACGGGCGGCAGCGAGACCGATCCATATTGCACTGCCGCCGAGGAAAACCTGCTCGGCTATCCCGGCGATCCCTATTTTCAGGAATGCATCCTGATCCACGAGTTCGCGCACAATATCCATTTGCGCGGGATGGCGAATGTGGACCCGAGCTTCGACGGCCGGGTGCAGGCTGCCTACGACGCGGCGATGAAAGCGGGTTTGTGGAAGGGAAAATACGCGTCGGTCAATCATCACGAGTATTTCGCCGAGGGTGTGCAGTCGTGGTTCGACAACAATCGCGTGAACGATCACGACCACAATCACGTGCACACTCGAGTTCAGCTGCTCGAATACGATCCCGGGCTCGCGGCGCTGTGTCGCGAAGTTTTCGGTGACACGGTGATCAAATACACGAAGCCAGAAACGCGGCTGACCGGGCATCTCGCGGGCTACGACCCAACGACCGCGCCGACGTTTGTTTGGCCGGAGCGCCTGAAGCTGGCGCACGAGATGATCCACACCAAAGCGGTGGCGCGAGATCGGGCGGCGAACGGCGGCGGCGAACGCGAAACCCGGACCGTCGCCGGATGGACGGTGCACATCCGCCCCGAGTTGCTGACGCCGGAAAATGAAGCGGTCACGGCGCGCGCACTCGAATTGCTCCAGGCGCAGCTCGAGGAAATCGTCCGCGTCGTGCCGTCGCCGGCAGTTGCAGCGTTGCAGAAAGTGCCGCTCTATTTTTCCCCCAAGTACCCCAACGCTGGAGCTCGCGCTGAGTATCATCCAGGCGCCGACTGGCTGCGCGATAATGGTCGCGACCCCGCCATGGCGAAAGGCGTCGAGTTCACCGACACCCCCGATTTCGAAGCGGAGACGCGCCGCATGCCGAACTTCACCCTGCACGAACTCGCCCACGCTTATCACGACCAAATTCTGCCCCAGGGCTTCGACAATCCGGAGATCAAGGCTGCCTACGCAAAGGCGAAAGCGAGCGGCAAGTATGAACAGGTCGAGCGGCAGGATTCCGAGGGGCGCAAGCGAATGGATCGGGCCTACGCATTGACTAATCCTCAGGAATTTTTCGCCGAGAGCACGGAGGCCTTTTTCTCCCACAACGACTTCTTTCCCTATACCCGCGATGAGTTGCAGCAGTACGATCCGGAGACGTTCGAGTTGCTGAAGAAACTCTGGAACACCAGTCCGGAATGAGGATCGCCGGATCGATCAAAGCCTAAGCTTCGATTTCGTTCGATTCGATAGCATGGGCATTTCCAGGCTGAGAATCCCAATGACATTACCGTCTATTTCGCGGCTTTCTCCGGAATTGACGATGCACTGCTCCTCCCAAATGACACCCCTCCGCCTCCTAACGGTCATCCTCCTCGTATCGCCCGCTCTCGCCGCACCACCGCGCGATGCCGTGCCGATCGATGCTCCGGAGCTTCCGCTCAATTATCGACTGCACGTGGAATTCTCCGCCCCGATTGGTGGCGCGATTCGCTTGAACAAGAACCTGGCCGTGCCCCTTCGAAATGGTACCGAACACGACGTGGCGATCGAGCATCCAACGAATGGAATGCCGGTGCTGCGAGTGTGGACGGGCGGTAAATTGGTCCGCGGACCGGAGGAAATCCCCGCGCTTTCAGAATCTGGAACGGGGGATTTTCCCGACGCTAAAATCAGTCTCAGTGCGGACTACACGGCAGCGGCGACGTTTGAGTCGGGCGGCGAAGGCGCTCTGTTTTCCAAGTGTGCCCCCGAGGGTAAATGGGCGCCGGATGCAAAAGCACTGTTCATCCGCGACGGACGGCTGGTCTATGATATTGGCTGGCTCGGGGCGATGACGGGCGGAGAAAAAGTGAACGATGGCGAGGTGCACACCGCCGTCATCAATGTACGCGATCGCACTGCGCGACTGTGGCTGGACGGACAGGTGGTTGCGGAAAAAGCCGATTTCACCAAGGCCGACGTAGCCGGCCACGTCTTTAAGGTGGGACGTGCGGCACCAGATTTCGCGGGTGACTTTACCAACGGTAAAATTCAAAGCGTACGGGTTTGGTCGAGGGCGCTGCCGGATACAGAAATCGGGCTCCTTTTCAGAGACGGTGGGGCCGGAGCCAATACGCCGGACTTTGCGTATGCGCCGGACCACGGCGATGGGCGCCCGATTATCGAGCCGGCGGCGGGCGTGACTGTCAAGGCCGCATGGATGCAGGCGTCTGGAACGCGCTGATCATGCGGAACTGGTGAGCGGCTGGAACGACAAGACGCTTGGGGAGGGCGCGCAAATTTACGCGACCCTGTGCGTCGTCTGCCACGGCACGAAGGAGCAACCAGGCTCCCTGCCGACGGCTCTCCGATTTGCCGAAGCACCCTTCAAGAACGGTGCGGATCCGTACTCCATGTTCCTCACGCTCACGAAGGGCTTTGGCCAGATGGTGCCCCAGCCGCAATACACGACCGCGCAGAAATACGCGGTGATTCAGTACATCCGCGAAACCTTCCTGCGCCCGCACAATCCGACGCAGTTCACGGAAATCACGCCCGCGTATTTGGCCTCGCTGCCGAAGGGACTCGTCCGGGCGGATGCCGAGCAGGAGGACCGCTCGCTGCCGGTTTACAAGCGTATGGAACTCGGCCCGGCCCTGTTTTGGACCCTCCAAATCGCTCCCGGAAACATCGCGCAAAAGGCCATCGCCATCCGCCTCGATGACGGTCCCGGCGGTGTGAGCAAGGGCCGAGCCTGGATGATCTACGACCACGACACGATGCGCGTCGCCGCGGCGACGACGGGCGATTTCGTGGACTGGAAAGGCATCGCCTTTGACGGAAGTCACGGCACGCACACCAGTCTCACGGGAGAGCGGCAATTTGTGAATCCCGTCGGCCCTGGCTGGGCCTCTCCCTACTACGCGTGGGAGGACACCGCGCGCATCCTGGGCAAGGACGGGCTTCGCTACGGTCCGCTGCCGCCCGGCTGGGCTGACTACGAAGGTTTGTATTTGCACGGAGGCAAAGCCGTCGTCGCCGCGCGCATCGCCGGCACGCGCGTGCTCGAGTCACCGGGTTGGATCGACTACGGCACGACGCCCATATTCACCCGCACGCTGAACGTCGCGGATACCAAACGCCCGCTGTGGGTGCGCGTCGCGCCAGACACGATGAACGTCGTGCTTGCCGGCGACGGCAAGCTGCGCCAGGAGGACGGATTCTGGGTCGCCGAAGTCACCGGCAAGGCCAAAACGCGGCTGTTCATCTCGCACGCCGATCCCGCATCACTCGAGGCGCTCGCAAAGACATTCACCGCGCCACTCGACCTTGCACCGCTCACAAAGGGCGGCCCTCCGCAATGGCCGCAGGAAATCGTAACGACATCCGAAGCGGGCAAAGCGGACGGCGCGTTCGTCGCGGACACATTTCCGCTGCCGGTGGAGAATCCATGGCAGGGCTGGATGCGACCTGGCGGGTTCGATTTCACTCCGGATGGAAAGGGCGCGGTCGTGGCGATGTGGAATGGCGACGTGTGGCGCGTCGACGGCATCATGGCGCCCGCTCCCGCATCCCTGCACTGGCGGCGCATCGCGAGCGGATTGTTCCAGCCGCTCGGGGTGAAATTTCGCGGCCCTGACCTTTTCGTCACGTGCCGCGATCAGTTGGCACGGCTGCGCGACGTCAATGGCGACGGGGAGATCGACTACGTCGAGTGCTTTAACAATGACCAGCAAGTCACCGAACACTTTCACGAATTCGCGATGGGCCTCCAGATCGATGCGGCGGGCAATTTCTATTACGCCAAGTCTGGAAGACACGCGCTCGATTCCGTCGTGCCACAACACGGCACGCTCCTGCGCGTCAGTGCCGACGGCGCCCGCACCGACATCCTTGCCACCGGATTCCGCGCGGCGAATGGCGTGTGCCTCAACGACGACGGCACATTTTTCGTGACTGACCAGGAGGGTTTCTGGACACCAAAAAACCGGATCAACCGGGTCAAAGTCGGCGGCTTCTATGGGAACATGTTCGGCTTCACCGATGTCACCGACACCTCGGACTCCGCCATGGAACAACCGATGGTTTGGATCACGAATGTGAAGGATCGCAGCCCGGCGGAGCTCGTCTGGGTGCCGAAGAATGTCTGGGGCTCCCTCGGCGGAGCGCTGCTCAATCTCAGCTATGGCACCGGCCGCGCGTTCATCGTGCCGCACGAGGAAATTGACGGCCAATGGCAGGGTGCGGTGTGCGAGTTGCCGATGCCCGCCTTTGCCACCGGCATCATGCGCGGACGGTTCGCCGATGATGGCGCGCTCTACACGTGCGGGATGTTTGCGTGGGCCGGCAATGCCACATCGCCGGGCGGCTTCCACCGCATCCGTCGCAGTGGAAAACCGGCGCACGTTCCGCTCGCCGTCCACGGCGCGAAAGGCGAACTGAGCGTAACCTTCAGCGATCCGCTCGACCCTTTGAGCGTAAATCCTGGCGCTTTCTCACTGAGAATCTGGCAGCTCAAACGCAGTGCCAACTACGGCTCGAACCACTACGACGAACATCCGCTCGAGATCGCCGCCGCGCGTCTCAGCTCGGACGCCCGCACGGTCACGCTCAGCATCCCCGCGCTCGCCCCGACGCAGTGCTACGAGCTGGTCGCCAAAGTTCGCGGCCCGGATGGCGCATCGATCGAGCGCTCGATGCACGGAACCCTTCACGCCCTCGCCGACGAGTGACGACGTTGTGCCGTCTGATCGTCACGCTGCTTTGCGCGGGCTCGTCCGGCGCGGTTGGTGATCCTGTTCCCCCCGGAGTTTCGTCCACGACTTTCAGGACAAGAAGACGCTTCTGACTCGTTATGCGCACTGAATCGACCACCGCCATCGTGCCGCGACTCGGTCGCCTTATCGTCCATTGCTTCGCTGGATGGGCGCTGGCCGGATCTCTGGCCGGAGCCGATTTCTACGATCCCCAGGCGAACCGTGATGCGCCGAAGCCGTTCCGGGAATTGTGGGGCGTGCCGGGTCCGCCAAACGCTCCGGATTTTCCGGCACCGCAAACGTTCACCAAGGACAACTACCATGCCAGTTATCAAGACCCAGCCGATGACTGGGGCCTCATGGGCGGTATGCTCCGCGGCGATGACATGGGCGCGAATCTCGAGAACGTGGCGTGCAGGCTGCGCAATCTCGCCCCGCAGGATGTGGCCGATATCACCGCCTGGCTGCTCTCGCAAACGATCGAGACCACCGCCGCGCCGAAGCCCGTGGCACAATTATCGGGCGCCTTTAGCGTCAGCGACGAACCGCTCGCCACACTGGAGAAGCCGGGCCGGCTCATCCTTACGCAAGGCGACGCCACCTTCGGCGAATTCGTATTTATCGACGCGACCGTGCACCGACCGTTCTTTGCTAATCTGCGCGCACCCGGGGGCATTCAGATCACGCGCAACTTCCCGCCGGTTAATGGCCAGGATCCGATGGACCATGCCGACATGCATCCACGGTTGTGGCTCGGGTTCGGTGATCTCGCGGGCGAGGAATTTTGGCGCAACCAGGGCACCATCCTCCACTCATCCGAGAACGAACAGGCGCCCGACCTTCGCAGCCTCGTGACGCCATGAGCGATCCCTTCATGAAACACCTCCTCGCAACCACCGCCGCCCTGCTGCTCACGAATCTGGTCGCCGCGGCCGAATCTGGCACGCCGAAGGGACGGAAGGAAAACTACGATTGGATCGGTCCGATGCGCGTCGTGACGCGCGAGTTCAAGGGCGACGATGGCATGGTGCTCCGGCTCGGTGATTCGATTACCTACGCGAATCCGGGGTCCGCCTACCTGCGCTACGGGAAGGAGCGCACGCCGGAACAAGTCGCTGTCTGCCGATGGATGAAGGCCGACGTGCGCGACCAATCCAGCGGCGTCTGGCTTTCGATCGATGACCAGCCGGGCGGTCGCAGTCACACCGCTGCATCTGGCGTCACCACGGCGCAATTCCTCGCGGGCGGCAAAGGCGGACTACCGAAGCTCGACGACATCATCCGCGATCATGACCCGCAGATTGCCTGCGTCCTCCTCGGCACCAATGACATGATGGCCGGCCAGACTCCAGAGGCGTTCGCCGCGAATCTCGACACCATTATCACGAAGCTGCTCGCGAACAAAACCATTCCGGTGCTCATCACCATTCCGCCATTGCGCGGCAAAACCGATCTCGCTCTGAAATACAACGAGGCGATCTGGAAACTCGGCGCGCAGCACAAGCTCCCGGTCGTGGATTTCCACGGAGAAATTATCGCCCGACGGGCGAAAGATTGGGATCGCACGCTGATCAGTCAGGACGGCGTCCACCCCTCCGCCGGTGAAACCACTGGGCCCGCGACGGAGGCCAATCTCAGCCAGAGCGGCTACCTTCTCCTCGGCTGGGCCACCTTGAACAAACTCGTCGAGATCAAGCGCCAGGTGATCGACCCAGCGCCACCACGGACAGAGGCCCGGAGCGATTGACCGCCTTCAGCCGAAACAAATTCGTTTGTGGATCGTAACGGCGATGCACCAAATCGGCTGTGGACCACCAAAGTCAGCCCCACTGATGTCGCGGGACTTGCTGGAAACGGAAGTCGCACGTTGGAAAGAACGTCTGGCGAATGAACGATGACTTGGGCGCGTCCGATTGTTTCACGGCTTCGTCTGGCTCGGGCTTCTCGAATCGCCGGTATTCTTGCACAGAACTCATTGCCAGCATCCCGGCGCGGTGGAAGATGGCGCGGATGAAGCCGTTCGTTATTCTCCTCGCACTCGGACCGCTTCTCGCTGCGGGTCGTGCCGACGACGCACCGCGTGTCCTGCTCCCGGATTGGATGGCGAAGATGCGCGCGATCGTGCCGCCAGGATACGTGTGTGTGAGGGCGAAGAGCGCACCAAAGATTGACGGGAAGCTGGACGATGCGGCCTGGGCGGCGGCGGCCTGGACGCAGGATTTTGTGGACATCGAGGGTGCGGCAAAGCCGACTCCCCGCTGGCGCACGCGGGCGAAGATGCTGTGGGACGATCAGTTTTTCTACGTGGCGGCGGACCTCGAAGAGCCGCATGTGTGGGGGACCCTGACCAAGCATGACGCCGTGATTTTCCAAGATCCGGACTTCGAGGTTTTCATCGATCCGAATGGGGACTCACACGAATACTACGAGTTCGAAATGAACGCGCTGAACACGGGTTGGGATTTGTTCCTGCCGAAGCCTTACAAGGACGGAGGTTCGGCGCAGAACGATTGGGAAATCCAGGGGCTCATGACGGCGGTGCACGTCCGAGGGACGATTAATGATCCGACGGATCGCGACGAGGGCTGGTCGGTGGAAATTGCCATTCCGTGGAAGGTGCTGGCGGAGTACGCGCATCGGCCCGCACCGCCGCAGAACGGCGATCAGTGGCGCGTGGGGTTTTCGCGGGTGGAATGGGAGATCGAGGCGAAGGATGGAGCCTATGCGAAGGTGCCGAAGACCCCGGAGCACAATTGGGTTTGGTCGCCACAAGGCGTGGTGGATATGCATCGGCCGGAGCGGTGGGGTTTTGTGCAATTCAACGACGAGGCGTCGGAATTCCTGCGTGATCCGTCTGCGCCGGTGCGTGATGCATTGCAGACCGTGTATTACGCGCAGAAGGATTTTCACTCAAAGCACGGGCGCTGGGCGGCAGCGATGAAGGAGTTGGGACTCACCGATGAACCGTCCACGATCCTCAGTCCGCCGCGGTTGCAATCCACCGCGGAAGGCTTTGAGTGCACGGTGTCGCTCACCTTGCCCGACGGGAAACCGCAAACCTGGGGGATTCATCAGGATTCTCTCATCAAACCAATCGACGCTCCATGAAGACACTTCTGCCAACGATCCTCGCGATCGTGACCTTGCACGGATCAACTCTGGCAGATGACGCGGCCAGATGGTGGCCGCTGACGACGGAGTCCGCGCTCGACGCGGCGGGGGACAATCACGCGGAGCTGGCAAAAGCCCTGGAGGAGGTGCCGGTGGAGCAGCGCGAAAGCATGCAGTTTCTGATCGAGAACATGCCGCCCGGGGATCTCGTTTCGATGCAGGCAAAGTTCCTCCTCGAGCATGTGGCACAAGCGCATCAGGACCTCGCGAATGCGCCCTGGGGGAAATCCGTGCCAAAGGAAGTTTTTCTCAACGACGTGCTGCCCTACGCGAGTTTGAACGAGCGGCGTGACGATGGACGCGCCAAACTCAGGGAGATTTCCGCACCGCTGGTGAAGGATTGCCAGACGCCCGCCGAAGCCGCGCAGGTGCTGAATCAAAAGCTCTTCGACCTCGTGAACGTCCGCTACTCGACGAAGCGCGAGAAGCCCGACCAAAGTGCGCTCGAAAGCATGTCGAGCGGTCTGGCGACTTGCAGTGGCTTGTCCATTTTGCTGGTGGATGCCTGCCGCTCGGTGGGTGTCCCGGCGCGGGTGGTGGGTACGCCGATGTGGACGAACATGCGCGGGAATCACACGTGGGTGGAGGTGTGGGACAGCGACTGGCATTTTGTGGGTGCCGCTGAACCGGACGGAAAGGGACTCGACCACGGGTGGTTCGCAGGCGATGCGTCGAAAGCGGACGACACAAAGCCGGAGCACCGCATCTACGCAAGTTCGTTCCGGAAGACGGGGGTGTCGTTTCCTCTGGTTTGGAACCCAGACATCGACTGGGTTCCAGCGGTGAATGTTACGGAACGATACACGGGTGCTGCGAAACCGGCGGAGGAGAAAGTGCGCCTGCTTGTGCGTGTGTTGGATAAAGCGCAGGGCAAACGGGTGACGGCGAATGTGACGGTTACGGATGCCACCGATCCGATGAAGGTCCTCACGGGCACGAGCCGGGATGAAAGCGCCGACTTGAACAACATCCTGCCGTTTCAAGTAGCGCCGAAGCACGCCTACATAGTGAAGGCGAGTGTCAACGGAAAGACGACGAGCGTGGACGTGACGACGACGGAACAGGCCGAGCAAGTGACCACCGTCGAATTCGCGAACTGATTGCTTTCCCCGATGCTTCGCCACGTCACCCACGCGCTTCTCCTCTGCACGCTCGTGGCTTCGGCCGACGCGGAGGAGACGCGGAAGCAGTGGACGAATACGCGACTCATCGGTTCGCCGGAACCGCCGTCGGCGATGGTCGCGGTCCCCGCGTATCCCAAGCTGCCGGTGAAACGTCCGGTTTTCGTCGATCGCGAGCCGGGCACGGACCGGATGGTGGTGATCGAAAATTATGCGTGGGATGAAAACCGCGCGGTGCTGAAGCGATTCGTGGACAAGCCGGACGCAAACGAGCTGGAGACACTGATGACGGTCTCCGGCGACGACGAACTGGCCTACGGCATCTGCTTTCACCCGCGCTTCGCAGAGAACGGATTCTTTTACCTCGGCTGCAACGGCAAGGGACCGGGTGATCAACACCACTCGCGAATCGTCCGCTACACGATGGCGCGTGAGGCTCCGTGGCGCATCGTCGAGGGTTCGGCAAAGACCATTATCGAGTGGCCATCGAACGGTCACAACGGCGCAGCGTCCGCCTTCGGAAAAGACGGGATGCTTTACGTAACCAGCGGCGACGGAACGCCAAATTCGGACTCGGACAACGCAGGCCAGGAAACGGCTTCGATGCTGTCGAAAGTAATGCGCATCGATGTGGACGGCGCTCCCGCGGGGCAAACCTACCGTGTGCCGGAGGACAACCCGTTCATCAGTAATCCTGCTGTGCGTCCGGAGACGTGGGCGTACGGACTTCGCAACCCGTGGCGAATCACCTGCGACCTCGAGAGCGGGCAGATTTGGGTGGGCCAAAATGGACAGGATCTCCGCGAATACGCCAATCTGCTGGAGCGCGGCGCGAATTACGGTTGGAGTGCGTACGAGGGATCACGGGAGTTTCTGCCAGTTCGGTTGCGCGGTCCGGCGCCGTTCACCCCGCCAACCATCGAGCACGATCACGCAGCGTTTCGTTCATTGACGGGCGGGTTTGTTTATCGAGGGAATCGATTTCCCGAACTGCGCGGCGCTTATCTCTATGGCGACTACGGCACGGGCCGGGTGTGGGCGGCGAAGCACGACGGCCAGCAACTGCTGTGGAATCGCGAACTCGCCGACACGCCGCTCGCCATCGCGGGCTTTGGTACGAACCAGGCGGGCGACATCCTCCTTGCGGACCATCTCGGCCACGCCATCGCCAAACTGGAGGTGGCGCCCGCAGTGTCCGATCAGAAGCCGTTCCCGCATCTACTGAGCGAGACTGGCCTCTTCTCCGACACGGCGACCCTGCTTCCCGCGGACGGTGTGATCCCTTACGAAATCAACGCCCCTGCATGGCATGACGGCGCCTCTGCTGAGCGCCTGCTCGCGTTGCCCGGCGACGAAGCAGCCGAACTCCCGCCGGCGGACGATGCGGCGGGCGGGTGGAAATCGTGGACGCTCCCGGACGGCACGGTGCTGGCGCAGACGCTATCCTTTCCCGCAAAAGAAAGCGCGCCGCCCCACCGCATCGAGACGCGAATTCTGCTCAAGCAGGACGCCGACTGGAGCGGCTATTCGTTCCTGTGGAATGCAGCGCAAATGGACGCCACTCTCGTTGAAAAAGAGGGTCGGCAGCTGATGATCAATGGCCAGGAGTGGTCGGTCCCCAGCCGCGCCGAGTGCGTTATGTGCCATGCGCGAGGCGCAAATTACGCACTGAGCCTCACGGAAGCGCAACTCAATCGCGATACACCGTCTGGCCATCAACTGGCACATTTCGCTGCGTTGGGGATTACCCGGCCCAAAGATGGCCGCCGATCGCTCACCGAGTTGCCGGCCCTCGTCAATCCCCGCGACCTCACTGCTCCGCTCGATGAACGGGCGAAGGCCTATTTTGCAGTGAACTGCGCGCATTGCCACATGAAGGAAGGCGGCGGCAACAGTCTTATGGAATTGAGTCCGTGGCTCCCGTGGGCAGACCGCCATCTCCTGAATGCACAGCCGCAACACGGCGACTTTGGAATGCGCGACGGCCGGATCGTTTCCCCGGGCGACGCGGGGCATTCCGTTCTGCTGCTTCGGATCAACATGCGAGGTCCGGGCCAGATGCCGCCGATTGGATCGGTAGTGCCGGATCTGCAGGGGAGCAATCTCATCGTGCAATGGCTCCTCGACTACCGCAGTCACTAAACCAAATCGTGGCGCGTGCGTTTCCCACAACCAGCGGCTGTTTTCGTCCCTTTCACCAGACAGGAACTCGCCCGGCAGAGGACGAGTTTCGTCAACGAATTTCAGGACAAGGAACGCTTTTGATTCGTCACAATCGCTGGACCCACCAAGGCCTTCACCCCATAGCGCGCCGGGAGAGTTCTTCCTGACCACGTGACCGCCGACTCTTGGACTCAGCGCCATTGGTATCACTATGATTCACCGATCTCACGTCTGACGCGGATTCTGGCACGGGACGGTCGCCCGCCGGCAGGAAACTCACTGGCGAGCTTTGGCTTGGTGGGAACGTGCGATCCCGGATATCAGTCATTCATGCGCGCGATTCCATCTTGGACGACGGGCATCCTTATCGTTGCCGCCACCGCAGTGTTGCCTGCGTTCGCGGCAGACGGCGGCCAGCCTTATCGCCTCGAGAGCGTGGATCTCAAACAGAGTCTCCTCTGGAGCGCGGAATGTCGTGGCCCTTCGGAAGGTGGACTTGCTTTTGGCGGACAGGATCAGTCGGCCGAGGACGGATGTGGGCACACACGATTCATGGTGGCCGGAGAGTGGATATCCATTCACGAGTCACTCCGAGCGGCCAACCCGCTGCAACCGTATCACGACGCCGCATGGGCACTCCGTGCCGAGGCCAAGAATATCCGCGCGCGGGTCCGGCACTATTACTTCGAGGGCCATCCCCAGGATGACGACGCCGCGTTTTGGGAACGCGAGATCGCACCACGCGCGGAGGCTCTATCCGGCTCGCTCACCTCACTGATCACGTCACTACAATCACGTGTCCGCGATCCGGAAAAGGAAGCCATTACCAGCGCGGTCGCGCATCTCAAGCGCGCCGCACGCCCCCTGAGCGAACCGCTCGCGATTGTTACGCCGAAGGCCCTGCGCACGATGGCCGACGCGCAAATCCAGCTCGAACTCGCCGCCGAAGCCCTCGATGCCGAGCCCGCGCCACGCTCGATCAATTGCGATCCACGTCCGCGTACCGACGGACTCGTCTACGACGCAAAAACAAAACTGTACGTGTTGTTTGGTGGCGATCACATGGACTATCTTACGAATGACACTTGGGTCTTCGAGCCGGCAGCGCGGAAATGGTCCCAACTCCATCCCGATGGCGCGCCGCCGCCGCGCGCGAATCATCGTTTCGCGGTCTCCGGCGATGGCACGATCACCATGACGGGTGGCTACACTTACGCGGCCAATACCGACTATGTCGGGGGCCAGTATACCGACCTGCACGACGGTCCGTGGACGCTCGATCTCGAAAGACGGATTTGGACCGGCGGCGATCTCGTCCCGACCGACAGCCGCACCTATCGGACCGGCCCGTTGCATCCCGATTTTTACCTCCGGGGTCCGCGCCCTGATGCTTCGGCATTTCAAACCAGGCTGGAAGCTCTTCCGGCAAACAGATGGATCACCACCGATCCGCCCTTCCGCCCGAAGCTCAATCGCGACTGGGGCACCGCTGTGCTCGATCCCGATCTCGACATTTACCTCCGATGGAGCGGCGGACATAGCGCACATGGCGGCACTGACATCCCGCACTTTCACTTTGCCACCAACCGCTGGGAACTCCCATTCCCCGTCGAATTCCCACTCGGCCAACTCTACAGCAACACCAGCTATCCTGACGGCTTCAACTACAACCTCCGCCCGTGGATGACTGGCCACACTTACCAAAACTACACCTATGACCCGCCGAGCCACCTGATGGTGAAAGCCGGGCGCCCGCGCCACTTTTACCTCTATGATCCGCGCCTCGGTGATTGGATCGGGCGCGGAGACAAGCCTGCCGCCATGTGTTACGACAGCTGCTTTTACACGCTGACTCTCACACCAACGCCGCTCGGGGCCGTGTGCTGGGGGCAAAATGGAAAGGTCCACCGCTTCGACCACGCCGCCGCTCGATGGAACGAATTGACCCTCATTGGTGACCCGCTCCCGGGCGCCGAAGTGGACAACTCCACCCTCGCCTACGACTCCAAACGCGACCGCCTTCTCATGTTCCGCAAGCCGTACGGCGAAGCCCCCTACGACGGCAAAGTGTGGTCGCTCGATTTGAACACCGGGAGGGTCACCGTTCTCTCGCCACCCGGGATGGCATCCGCGCACCGATTCGCCTATATCGACCGGTGCATCTACGACCCCGTCGCCGACCTCATTCTGATGGCCTCTTTCCTCACCGACGCCGGTGAACAAACGCCGACACCCGCCTTCGACTGCATCAGGAACCGCTGGGTCACGCTCGACCTGAAATATACGTTCACCCGGCGGTCCGATCGCACCGACCGCGATTTTCCCCACGGCCGTTCCTGCGGCATCGCCTACGACCCGAAACGGAATCTCCTCTGGGGTACCGACACAAACAGCCAAATCTACGTCCTCCGCCTTGACCTCGACACCGCCAACCTCGCGCCTCTCGAATAGCGCCATCGTGGAGCAACTGGCTTTCTGGGCGGATCGTCCTTTCGTCCGCACAGGCCCTTCGCGAGCGCCGCGACTCCGGAGCGGCAACTCCCCAGAACAATGACAATTGGTGTAACTTGCTTCGCTCCCTACCCTCCTGATCTCAGCCACGGGGCAACACTTTCGAACTTTGTCCCAACCAGCCACTCCATGAAACATCGCACTTCAGCGCTGCTCGCTCTCGTCACAATGCTCTTCTCTTTACCGGCCGAAGCGCAGCAAAAGGCCGCGGCCGATGCATTCACGGTCTGGCAGCACGCGGGGGCGATCGCCCTTCTCACCACGCCTGATGGCGCGAACTTGCCGGCGGGTGCACTGGAGGAAAACTTTCCTGTGTTGGTGCGACTGGACAAGGACTGGTTCGATTTCCGGCAAGCGAAACCGAACGGCGAGGATGTCCGCTTTGCCACGGTTGAGGGTGCACCGCTCGCGTATCAGATCGAGGAATGGGATGCGGTCAGAGGAACGGCGAGCATCTGGGTGCGCGTGCCGAAGATCGAGGGCAATGCCCGGCAGATGATTCGTGTTTTTTGGGGCAACGTGGAGGCGGCGACTGCGTCGGATGGGAAGGCGGTTTTCAATGAGTCGAACGGCTACGTGAGCGTGTGGCATCTCGGGGACGTGGTGCAGGATGAAGTCGGCACGTTGGAATCGAAGGACACAGGCACCACGGTGACTGCGGGGATGGTCGGAAAGGCGCGACATTTTCCCGGAAAGGCGGGCGTTTTCGGCGGCGACAAGATTCCGAATTATCCGCTGGGATCGAGTCCGCACAGCACGGAGGCGTGGTTCCGCGCAGAGAAGCCGAACTCCACCGTCGTCGCGTGGGGCAATGAACAGGCGCAGGGCAAGGTCGTGATGCAATTTCGCAGTCCGCCGCACGTGCAGATGGACTGCTATTTTTCCGGCGGAAACGTGTCCGGCGCGACCGGCATCCCGCTCGGTGACTGGACGCACGTCGTGCACACCTACCAGCAGGGTGAGTCGATCCTCTACGTGAACGGCTTGATGGACGGAACCAACGCGACGGATGGACCACCGCTGGCGATCAAAAGCCCCGCGCGGCTGTGGCTCGGCGGGTGGTATGACAACTACGATTTCGTGGGCGATCTCGACGAGGTGCGGATTGCGAAAGCGGCGCGTTCGGCGGATTGGGTGCGGCTGGAATACGAGAATCAGAAGCCGCTGCAAACGCTCGTCGGGCCGGTGGTGCAGGCGGGAACTCTGTTCGCCGTGTCGCCCGCACAGGCGACGGTGGCGGAGGGAAACAGCGTGGTGTTTTCCGCGGAGGCGAGCGGGGCTCTGAAGGTGTATTGGAGTTTGAAACGGGGCGACGAAGCGACGGTCGTGGCGGTGGACCGCTTTGCGTTTTCGTTCGAAGCGGGACGCGTGTCGGGCGACTCGGCGGCGACGCTGCAATTCAAGGCGGTGTATCCGGACGGGGTGAAGACGAAGGACATTCCGATCACGATCCAGGAAACAATTCCCGATCCCATTGTCACCCTCACGGCTCCGCGAACGTGGGATGGGCGCTCCACGATCGACGTGATGTCGCAAGTGAGAAATCTCGCGGCGATGCGGGCAGCTCAAGTGGATGAGTTGAAGACGGAATGGAGCGCGGGACCCTTGGCGGTGATCAAGGAAGTCGCGCCTGGCAAACTCATCCTCAAGCGCGCGCAGAACAGCGGGACGCTGACGGTGACGGCGACGATCACCAACGGCGGCGATCCAATCACCGAATCGGTGAACATCGCCGTTACGGAGCCAACGAGCGATCCGTGGTTGGAGCGAACGCCGGACAACGACGAGAAGCCGGTGGCGGGACAGTTTTATGCACGCGACGAGAGGGGCGAAGGGACCCTCTTTTACCATGGAACGCTGGCCGACCCTGCGGATTCGGTTTTCCTCAAACTTTACGCCGACGAAAAGCTCGTGAAGACCGAGACAGCGAAAGTCGGCGCGGACAAATCGTATGCGCTTTCCGCGAAGCTCAAGCCGGGGCTGATCAAATACAAAGTGGAGTTCGGCATCGGCGACACAGGTGCTGGAAACGGTCGGCGATCTCGTGTGCGGCGATGCATTCATCATCGACGGCCAGTCGAATGCGCTCGCGACGGACACCGGCGAGAAATCGCCACCGGAAACCAACGAGTGGATCCGAAGCTACGGCCAGCCTTCGCAGAACCCGAACGACAAGAACGACAACCTTTGGTGCCTGCCGGTTTGGAAGGCGCAAAATGGTGAGAAGGCTGAGTTGGGCTGGTGGGGCATGGAACTGGCGAAGCGCCTGCTCGCGAGCCAGCAGGTGCCGATTTTCCTCATCAACGCAGCCGTCGGTGGGACGCGCATCGACCAGCACCAGCGCAACATGGAAAAGCCGACCGACCTCAGCACGATTTACGGGCGGATGCTGTGGCGCGTGCAGCAGGCGAAACTCACGCACGGCATTCGCGGCATCATCTGGCATCAGGGTGAAAACGATCAGGGCGCGGACGGACCGACCGGCGGCTATGGGTGGGAGACTTACCAGCCGCTGTTCGTCGAAATGGCGGCGGGCTGGAAGCAGGATTTCCCGAACATACAGCACTACTACGTTTTTCAAATCTGGCCGGACTCGTGCAGCATGGGTGGACGCGACGGCAACGGCGACCGGTTGCGCGAGAAACAGCGCACGCTGCCGCAGCTTTTTTCGAATATGAGCATCATGTCCACACTCGGCATTCGTCCCCCCGGGGGCTGCCATTTTCCGCTCGCCGGCTGGGCGGAATTTGCACGGTTGATTCAACCGCTGATCGAACGGGACAACTACAACAAGGTACCTGACGCATCGATCACCCCACCCAATCTCAAGCGGGTGTATTTCAGCAGCGTTGCAAAGGACACGATCGCGCTGGAGTTCGATCAGCCGGTGGTCTGGGCCGACGCGCTGGCGGGGCAGTTTTATCTCGATGGCGAAAAGGATAAAATCGCCTCGGGGAGCGTCGCGGGGAATGTGCTGACGCTGAAACTGAAAGAGCCGACTGCGGCGAAAACAATCACCTATCTTAAAGAGGTCAACTGGAGTCAGGACACCTTGCTCAACGGCACGAATGGCATCGCCGCACTCACCTTTTGCGAAGTGCCAATCATCGGCCCATAAAATCCGCCGCGCCGCGCACCTCGATCACTTCCGTCCCGCCGCGCGAGACTACTCCTCACCGGCTGAATAGCGGCAACGGAAGGTCCAATGGATTCATGGCGTGCCCACCCAGCATCATCGCACCATGCGCCGTAGCACGCGCAACCGCTCCCGGCCTTCGCGGCCATCAAAGGCTTCATCCGGAACAAAATCGTCGACGATTTCGTAGCCCTCGGAGAAGAGCGCCGTCAGGTCAGGGACGCTGAAAGGATAGGGAGGCCCCTCGTGGCCCGGATCGAGCGCGGGATCGATGAACCATACGCCGATCAGCAAGCCACCGGGCCGCAGCGTCAGGTCGATGCCACGCCGGTAGTCGGCGCGTAGTTCCGGAGGCAGCGCGCTCATGCACGTGTGTTCCAGCACCGCATCAAAGGCGCCGCGCATCTCTTCCGGCGGATCAAAAAAATCCCCGACAACGAATCGCTCCGCCAACTGCGGATACAGCGCACGCGCCTCGGCCACGCCCGTCGGCGCGATGTCGAGCCCCAGGGCATCCAAACCGAGCCCCACCGCCAGGGCCACCTCATGCCCACGGCCGCAGCCCGGCACGAGCACCCGCCCGCGAACCGGATTGCGCTCCAGGTAATCCTTCATTGGCGGGGATGGCCCTCCGCGGTCCCAGGAAACTTCGCCGTTTCGGTATTTTTCGTCCCAAGTCATGGTCGTTTTCGTTTCTGTATCCGCTCGAATTTCATCTGTCGTCGCGGATGGTGCTCCTCTCAGGGCCGCGCTTCCAGAATAAGATTGAAGGGATGTTCCCGGAGCTGGATTCATCGCACCGCCCGTTCAGAATCTTACATTTTCACGCAACCCAAATTCCCGTTTTCATCGTGGAACTTTTCAGGCTGATCTTTGGCACCACTATCGCCGCTTTCGCCGTCGCGCGGGGCGCGGAAGATTACAAAGCTGTGCTCGTAGAATCCGCGGTGCCACCCGTGCCGGCCGGCGCCACCGATTTGCCGCCGAAGGTACTACCGCTGCCGGGCGAAGTATTCACAGTGCAAGGACGGATCGCTTTCCTCATTCTCCCCGAGGCAACACCGGCAAACGAAACGATTCCGTGGGTCTGGTACGGGCCAACTTTGCCGAATCTGCCCGGCACCGAAGAGAAATGGCTTTTCGAACGGTTCACCAAAGCGGGCATTGCCGTCGCGGGGATCGATGTCGGGGAATCCTACGGCAGCCCGGATGGACGCGCGCTATTTTCCGCCTTCCGTGATGAACTGGTGGCGCATCGTGGACTGGCACCCAAACCCGTGCTGCTCGGGCGAAGTCGCGGCGGCTTGATGACCCTCGCGTGGGCGGCCGAAAATGCCGACAAGATCGCGGGTTTCGCGGGCATTTATCCTGTCTGCAATCTGGCCAGCTATCCGGGGGTGGAAAAGGCGAGTAGTGCTTATGGGATGACGACGGAGGAACTCACGGCGCGACTGAACGAGCACAATCCGATCGACCGGCTCGAAGCGCTCGCGAAGGCTGGCGTTCCGCTCTTCGCCATCCACGGAGACAGCGACACCGTGGTTCCGCTCGAGAAGAACTCCGGCGAGATGCAAAAGCGCTACCAGGCCCTGGGCGGAAAGATGCAGCTTATTGTCGCGCCCGGGCAGGGGCACAACATGTGGGCCGGGTTTTTTCAATGCCAGGAACTGGTGGACTTCGTCCTGACGCAATTCCATCGGACCGTGCCACCCCGATAAACCATGAGATTCCCCGTCCTTGCGCTCACCGCATTCCTGCTCGCACCACACTCCGAATCGCTCGCCGGCGCGCTCACACTCACCGCGCCGCTGGATTATCAAGTGATCCAGCGGGAATCGCTGGACCAAGGCCGGATCGTGATTCGCGGCCAGCTCGAACACGCACAGCTAAAAGATCTCGTCGTCGAGGCCCGGATTCTCGCCAGCCGGAAAGCGAATCCATGGCATCGGCTCGAACCCACTTTCATCGGCCCGGTGTTCGAAGCCACGATGCAGGCTCCGGCCGGGGGTTGGCATCGTTTGGAAGTTCGGGCCTTGCTGGGCGATCAAGTGCTGGCGGATGCGGCCATCGAGCACATTGGAATCGGTGAAATTTTCGTCGTCGCTGGGCAGTCGAATTCCGCCAATCACGGCGAAGAAAAACAGCGAACGCAGACCGGCAGGGTGGCCACATTTGACGGCCAGCACTGGCAGCTCGCGAACGATCCACAGCCCGGCGCCAGCGGCAATGGCGGCAGCTTCCTACCTCCGTTCGGCGATGCCATGGCCGAGCATCTCAACGTTCCGGTTGGCTTCATTGCCTGTGGCATCGGCGCCACCAGCGTGCGCGAATGGCTGCCGCGGGGAACGCCATTCCCCAATCCGCCGACGCTAACCAGCCGCGTGCAGCAGCTCCCGGGCGGCGGGTGGGAGAGCAAAGGCGATGCGTTCGAGATGTTCGTGGGGCGCCTGAAAGCACTGGGGCCGCACGGGTTTCGTGCCGTGCTGTGGCACCAGGGCGAAAGCGACGCCAACCAGCAGGACTCGACCCGCACGCTGCCGGGCGATCTCTACCGCGACCAACTGGAAAGAATCATCCGCGAGTCGCGCCGCGAAATCGGTTGGGACGCGCCATGGTTTGTCGCGCAGGTAAGCTACCACGCGCCCGGAGACGAGGCGTCCTCTGACATTCGCGCGGCGCAGGCTTCCCTGTGGAAGGATGGAATCGCGCTCGAGGGGCCCGACAGCGATATGATCAAAGGTGACCTTCGCGAGAATGGCGGACGTGGCGTTCATTTTAGTGGAGCTGGCTTGCGCGAGCACGCGGCACGTTGGGTGGAGAAAGTCGTGCCTTGGCTCGAACAGCAGATCACTTCGCTTCCAAACGCCTCACTGATTCTCGATCTCGATGCAGATCGAGGCGTCACGGTCGAGGACGGCGATCGGGTTTCGCTCTGGCAAAATCAGGTTGCGAGGTTTGCGGGGCGTGACTTTGTGTCGCGCGATGAAGGCCGCACAGAGCCGGGCTCAGGCCGGCCCACGCTCCGCTCGTCAATCAAGGAACTGAACGGCCACAACGCCCTGGAATTTCGCCAACAGGAACTCGTCTGCATGGACGAAGACGCGTTCGATCCGCTGACGCAAGGCCACGGTTGCACCTGGGTGGCCGTGCTCGCCGTGTTTGAGCAGCGGGTCGGCCTGGAGGATGTGAACTCCTTTTTTGGCAATCTCCGAAACGGCGGGAATTACGAGGGACTTTGGGGCTGCCTCCGCGATGATAACACGCTCTGGTGGGGAGCCCGCAACGGCATCACCTTCGGCCGATTCGACGCCAACAACCCGCAACTCTTGGGGCCGAAACTCGCGACCGGAAACTTTGCCATTGTGGCCGGTAGGATGGCAGCCGGAGTTGACACGGTGAAACTGGATATTTTCGTCAATAACGCCGTCCCCGTGGCCTCCACAGAGGTTCCGGTCAATCCCAAAGCGAATCCCTCGAAGATGGCCGTGGGACAGGAGCGCGACGCGACCAATCATCCGGGACATGAGTCGTTCGATGGGGAGATCGCTCGGTTCCTGATTTTTGACCGGCCCTTGGACAACGCGGAATTAGCGGCAGTATTCTCGCCGCTGCGCGCCCGCTACGGGATCAAGTAAGGCAGGCGCTCGAACATCGGGACGTGCGCTGGCTTCATCATCGACACCGGATTGTCGCCTGCGCCGTTTTCCCAGGAAAGTGCTTCCAGTGGCGGCGCGCCGGGCGACTTCACTCCCACTCGATGGTCGCGGGCGGCTTCGAGCTGATGTCGTAGCAAACACGGTTGACACCTTTCACCTCATTGATGATGCGACTGCTGATGCGGGCCAGCAGGTCGTAGGGCACGCGCACCCAATCTGCCGTCATCCCGTCCTGGCTTTCAACAATGCGCAGGGCGACCGTATTTTCGTAAGTCCTTTCGTCGCCCATCACCCCCACGCTGCGGACGGGCAAAAGGACAGCAAAGCTCTGCCAGACCTTGTAATACCAATCGCTGGCCTTCATCTCGCTCACCACGATGGTATCGGCTTCGCGCAAAATGCGCAGGCGCTCGGGCGTGATTTCGCCGAGGATGCGCACTGCCAGGCCGGGTCCAGGAAATGGCTGCCGGTGGACGATCTCTTTGGGCAACCCGAGTTGAGCGCCCACGGCCCGGACTTCATCCTTGAACAATTCCCGAAGCGGTTCGACGAGACGCAGCTTCATCTTTTTCGGCAGGCCGCCGACGTTGTGATGGCTCTTGATCATCGCCGCCGGATTGCCGGCGATAGCGACGCTCTCGATCACATCGGGATACAGTGTGCCCTGCGCGAGAAACCGGTATTTCGGCCCCACCCCGGACTTCCGCCCACGCGCGGCGAGCGAAGTTACGGCCTCGTCGAAGACGCGGATGAACTCGTTGCCAATGACCTTGCGTTTGCGTTCCGGATCGGTGATTCCCTTGAGCCGCCGCAGGAATCGCACGCTCGCGTCTACATATTTGAGCCGGATATGAAAATTGTCCCGAAAGACACGTTGCACCACCTCGGCTTCGTTGGCGCGCAAAAGGCCGTTGTTGACAAAGACGCAGGTGAGCTGATCCCCGATCGCCTTGTGCAAAAGCGCCGCGGCGACGCTCGAGTCCACGCCACCGCTCAGCCCGAGGATGACGTGATCGCTACCGACATGGACGCGGACGCTCTCGCAGATTTGTTCAATGAATGAACCCATCGTCCAGTCCATGGCGCAGCCGCAAATCTTGTAAACGAAGTTTTGCAGAACCTCCTTGCCGCGCGGCGTATGGACAACTTCCGGATGGAATTGCAGCCCAAAAAGTTTCCTTTTTCGATGCTCAATAACGGCGTGCGGAGAGTTATCGGTGCGACCGACGGACCGAAATCCACGCGGTGATTTCGTCACCTTGTCACCGTGGCTGTTCCAGATATCGATCGATTCACCGAGACCGGCAAAGAGAGCGCAATCGGTATCGACCGCGAGCTGGCCGGGCCCATATTCACGGCGCTCGCTATGCTCTACTTTCCCACCGAGATGATGCGCCATGAGCTGCATCCCGTAACAAATGCCCAGGATCGGCACTCCGAGATCGAAGATCCGTGGATCGGGATGAGGCGCTTTTTTTCCATACACACTCTCCGGTCCGCCGCTGAGGATGATGCCTTTCGGGGCGAGTTTTTCGAGTTCGCCGGCCTTGGTGTCGAAAGGGAGGATCTGCGAATACACCTGGCACTCGCGAATGCGCCGCGCGATGACCTGCGTGTATTGCGAACCGAAATCGAGAATGACGATCCGGGACGGTGTCTCTCCTTCCATCCTAGTATTCGACGGTGGTGCTCGAAGCCGGAGGCGGAGGGCCCTGATCAATGAGGTCGTCGGTGAGATTGGGTTGCACGAGACGGCCTTGGCCGCTGATCCCACGCTGGATCGGATTCTCCCGATTTGGCTCCGGCGGCAGATCACTTTCACAACCACCCACGCCGACACTCGCAATCGCGATCATCAGGGAGAAAAGAAATTGTTTCATCGCGGGGTGGATAGACGCTGGAATCGCGCGTGTCGAGCGGCGGATTCCGGGTTCCTGCGACGGTTTCGTCGAGTGGACACTCGCCTTCCGATCCCGATCGATACTCACCACCAAAGCCCACCTGTGATCTCTGCCGATCTCCTGATTCACGCCTACCGAAATGGCGTTTTCCCCATGGCCATGGAGGATGGCGAGATTGCCTGGTTTTCACCAAACCCCCGCGCCGTCATACCACTCGAGCAATTCCATGTTCCCCATGGCCTAAGACGAACGCTGAAAAAGGGGCTGTTTGAGATCCGCTTAAATACGGCATTTTGCGAGGTCATGAACGAGTGTGCGCGGCGTGAGGAAACGTGGATCAGTCCCGAGATTTTTGAAAGCTACGTCAATCTTCATCGGCTCGGCTTTGCCCACTCCGTGGAATCCTGGCAGGACGGCCGCCTGGCCGGCGGACTTTATGGAGTTTCGATCGGGGCCGCGTTTTTTGGTGAATCAATGTTTCATCGGGTCACAGATGCCTCGAAGGTCGCACTGCACACTCTGGTCGAGCGCCTGCGGGCGCGAAATTTCCTCCTGCTGGATACTCAGTGGAACACGCCTCACCTGGCCACCTTCGGAACAATGGAAATCCCCCGCCACAAGTATCAGGCCCTCCTCCGGGAGGCGGTCGATCTTCCATGCTCATTTGTGGATCGACCAGAGCTTGGAATTCCGTGAAACGGCTCGGAACTCGGCGCCGTTCCTGCAATAGCGCGGCAGCCGCGTAAGTTCGACTGCGGATCGGATCGCGAATTCGGAGCGGGAGTTACCTCCCGATCCCAGGGCCCATGCATTCTCAATCCTGGTATCTCAATTCGCAGAAACAACACGGGGAGCGGTCTCCGCACCGGCTCGCCCCAACGATCTTACAGGAGTGTTATGGCGCCCCTTCTCTGGCACGATTTATGGTGCTTATGGAAAAATCTGTGGATAACTCATCACCATCTCGTCGTACGCGGGTTCGTTCCGCAGGGTTTACTCTAGCCGAGATGATGGTGGCTATGAGTATTCTGGCCTTTGGGGTCGTCGCTTCGGTTCAAGCGCTCATTCGCATGAACCATAACGCCGCGCTGTCCCGCCTCCAAACCGGCGCCAGCACCGTCGTGCAAAATCGAATCGATGAGATCCTGAACGCTGGGCCATTCAATCCCCAAAGCACGCCGCCCCAAATCCCTACGGTCCTGGCGCTTGGCACCACGACTGACGGCACGGAAGCCAACCCGACCGTACCGGTTTACACAGATCCGACCGCAGGCACCGTTGTGGTGCGAGGATGGATGACACAGCAGGTTGTGGATGCCTCAACGGTAATCAACGGCGTTACGGTGCCGCTCTATCGAGCCACGGTAACGGTCAACTACAAATTTCGGAACAACCTCTATAGCGTGCAGATGAATACGGCACGCGCCTCTGACCGATGAAAAGCAGCCTCCGACAATATCGCCGCACCGCCTTCACCCTGGTCGAGCTCTTGGTGAGTATGAGTCTCGTCGGCGTGCTCGGTGGAATCGTTTACACCATCCTTAACACCGGGCTGGTTCTCTTCGCCAAGAATACCGCCATCAATGTGGCTCATCAGCAGGCTCGTATTGCAGTGCTGCGCGTCGAGCACAATCTTCACTCTTCAGTTTCGCTTCCGAAACTCGTCGATGTCAACCGCGCCGACGTCGCTGGTGAAGGACCCGCCGCGGGAATCTCCTTCCTGACTTTTGGCGGTGGTCCTTTCCGCATTACTGCTCCGGCGGCCGCCGGGGCAACCTCTCTCAAAGTGAATCTTCGAGGCTATGAGGCGAAACCGGGGCAGCGCCTGGTGATTCCGTCGCACGATATTGAAGTCGACGTCGCTGCGGGAGATCCCGGAATCTCCGGCAACCGCAACATCCTCCTGGCCACAGGATTGAGTCTTGCCGTCGAGACCACATTTGACGATGCCGGAACGGCCGTTCCAGTCGATATCGTCTGCTTCCTGGCCGACCGGGTCACCTACTTGGTCGAGGACGGCGAACTTCGCTATTACGGTCCTCGTGGCGCCAACTACGTCGTCATGGCCAATGCCATTACCTCACCCGCACCATTCCGCACGCCCATGTCCGGAAGCGGAACTCCCGACGCGCGGATGGTCACTGCCATCAATCTTTCTTCGGCCGACGGATCCACCAGCAACCGTGGCTTTAAGTCAGCAAATATTTTCCTCAACTCGACCGTTCCTGTGCGCGGTCAGTTGATGAACTCCCGCTAAAACCTATGAAACGCGAACACTCCGGTTCTACACTCCTAATCATCATGGTTGTGCTCGTCACACTCACGGCCGCCGTCCTCGGAGCCCTGAATCTGACCAGCGGCGTCGCGCGGAATGTGCAGCGCAGCAATCAGCTTCGCAACGCCCGCGAAATCGGTGATGGCGTCCTTGAGTATGCATTCGGTGTGTGGAGGGAACGCTCCCGCCCGACCCCGAATGTTCATTTAACGACCAGCGATCTGGCGGCGGTGCCCGTTCCGGCCAGCACGCTCTTTCCAGACGTAGAAAATTTCTCGGTCGAGCGTGCCTCGAATCCCAGTCCGCCCCCGGATACCGTCGTCACCAACTACAAGATCGAAGCCGTGAATCCGGAGTGGATCCCCATGGACCCAACAGTGGCCCCGACGCCCGCATATGGTCGCAATCTCGCCACCAAGAGCTACTACTACATGGCCTCCGCCACCGTGACCCTGCCGACTCTGGCCGACAAACTGACCGTCAATTCCCACCGTATTTTTGAAAAGCGTTTCGATTCCCCGTGGAACTACGCCATCTTTTACACCGACCGTCTCGAAATCCATCCGGGACCCGATTTCAATGTCACCGGCTGGGTGCACACAAACGAAAACCTTTACACTGGGCACAACACGCTCAACTTCGAAAGCAAAGTGACCTTTGGCAACTCCTGGGAAGTCAATTTTGCTCCTGGAGATTCCAGGCGCGGAACAGAGACGCCGACTTCTCCTCACTGGAATTCAAACCTTCCTCCAATCCGAGGTCAGGAGCAGGATCCATTCGGCATCGAACCTTCGATCCTGAATACGTCGGATTCCAATCCGAACAATGATAGCTATCGAGAGCTACTGGAAAAACCGGTCGCCGGCTTTACTGATCCGTTCGCCAGCTCGCGTTACTACAATCAGGCGGACGTGAAATTAATCGTCAATAACGACGGGTCCGGAAATCCTGTGCTGAGCATCTACGACAATGCCGGAACACTTCTTAGCGCCAGTAGCACGGGGACCGGCAAAGCCCTCTATGATGTCTATACCAGTGCGGTAACGCTTGGTCAGACCATCCAGGACAATCGTGAAAACAAGTCGGTTCGCCTGATTTCTGTCGACATGAGCAAGGTGTACACAGCCATGAATTCGGGCGGAACTCTGGCTGGGAAAGGACTGAAAGGTGTTGTCTATGTTACCGACAACACGGCTTCCAGCTCACTGCGGCGGGCCGTTCGACTCAAAAATGGCGCCAAAATGCCACCCGGTGGATTAACGGTAGCCACCGATCTCGGACTCTATCTCCAGGGTGACTACAACACGGGAACGACGGGGGCAACCCAGCCGAATTCCAATGCCTCTGGCGGCGATCCAACAAAGAACACAGTGACTGGTTACGAACGGCAGCCGAGTGCCGTTCTGGCGGATGCGGTCATGGTCCTCTCCAATTCGTGGGTGGATGCAAACAGCACGGCCGCCGTGGGCTCCCGGGTGGCCTCCCCGACCACCATCAACGCCGCCATCGTGTCCGGAATCGTTCCGACCGATGGCACCAATAGTTATCCTTACAGTGGCGGGGCCGAGAACTTCCCACGATTTCTCGAAACTTGGGGCAGCGGAAGGACATTCACCTATTACGGGTCGATGGTCGAACTCTTCCATAGCAAGCATTTCACGGGACGCTGGGGAAAGAGCAATGTGTACGATCCCCCCCGTCGGAAATGGTATTTTGACCGCAAGTTTTACACGAGTCCTCCTCCCGGATCGCTGCAACTGGTCTCCTACGCCAAACTACGATGGTACCAGGAGTAGCGGAACGGTGTGACGATCGTGAATCACGGCCAGCCACACCCGTGCCATCATTAATCGTTGAGGTTATTCAGGATTCCCAGGTGACCGAGACCGAATGCGTCAAGCAGTTGTTTAACTACGGCCTGCATTTCGCCAGAAGCGGCGGGCATCGGATGGCGGGCTGGGAGAAAATGCGCCGGACAACTGCGCAGATCGCTTTAGCGCTCGTCTCGATGTCCATGACGGCAGGCGCCGATGTCGATTTTACACCTCGACATGGATTTGTCGAACTCGAGGGCTTTAGGACACCGATCGTAAAATTTACTGCGAGCCAAAATCCCGTGTCCTGGACTCCGCCATCGAAGTGGCGGATTTCGGGTAGTGCCAAAGCGCTGACCGCTGTCCCCGAGGACAGTCCCATGGCGAGCGCGGCCTTTCGGTGCGTTACATTGCGCGAGGAACTGCCAGCCACCGAGGGCAGCCAAGCCGTCTTTATCAAGACGGCGCAGGCGTCACTCCCTCCTTTGGCCGAAGCTCCCGAGGTATTGGGTTCGACGGTCGATCCCTTGCAGATCAATGGCCTGCATACGTGCGCCGTGACCATCCGCTATCTCCTCAATCAGCAACGATTCATCACCACCATCGTTTTCGTCCCCAAGGGTCGGGAACAATTCCGCCTGGAGTTCACGGCGCGGGAACGAGACTTCAAGCCTCTGCACGAGAGCTTTCTCGAGTCCCTTTATACTATTCAGGGGCTGTAGAATCCGGACAGCCGAACCTTCTTCGTGCCGCTCGACCCGGTCAGCCAAACCGGATCGCCACCTGTTCGCATAGTCCAATAAAAGTCTCCTCCGCAAGGGAGAGTCGGCGCCCGCGCCAGTGAAGGACGCCCCACCGACGGCGAAGTTTTCGTTTTCCGAGCGGCAGAGCAACGAGCGAACGTTCATCGAGTTCCTTGCCACACATCCACGGTGCAACAATGGAGATGCCCAGGCCCAGTTTCACCAATTCCTTGATCGCTTCCATTTTGCCGAGATCGATCAATGAGTGGAGGACGATTTCTTTAGCCCGGAAATAGGCCTCGATCATCTGGAACGTGTAACTCGTCTTGCCGTAGAGGAGACAAGCTCAAACGGGTGCCTTTCGATCCAGCGCTCATCCAATACCCAGGTCAGGACCTGCCACACAGCCATGTCGGCGTATATCCGCAGAAGCAACCGGGGCTGAATTACGTCGACATCGCGGTGCCCGTCGGGCAGATCACGCCTAAGCAAATGATCCGGCTCGCGGAAATCGCGGACCTGTACGGTTCTGGCGAAGTGCGGCTCACCGTCTGGCAAAACTTCATCATTCCAAACGTGCCCGATGCCTACATCGAGACCGTGAAGAAGATGGGTTTCACGACCGAACAATCGAACCTGCGCAGCGGGTTTATCGCCTGCACCGGAAACGCCTACTGCAAGTTTGCGCAAGTGGGCACGAAAGCGCATGCGCTCGCGCTGATGGATCGCCGACGGGAAAATCAAAGGCCTCTGGGTCGTAGCCACCAATGGCGCGCATTCGTGGATCGATCAGAATCGTTACAACGAGCTGATGGACAAACTCGATTTCCTCGTCGTCCAGGACCTGTATCCAACCACCGAAACCGCGCAGCGGGCGGACCTGGTCCTGCCCGCGGCGGGTTGGGGCGAGAAGGAAGGGACATTCATTAATTCCGAGCGGCGCATCGGATTGGTGAAAAAAGTTGCGCGGGCTCCCGGCCACGCCCTTTCGGATTTCAATATCTGCAAGCGCATTGCGCACTATTGGGGTTGCGACGAAATGTTCGCCCGCTGGTCGTCGCCGGAGGCGGTGTTCGGCTTGCTCGAGGAGCTCTCACGGGATCAACCGTGCGACATCACCGGCATCACAGATTACCGGATGCTCGATGCCTGCGGCGGCATCCAATGGCCGCTGGTGGAGAAAGAGGAAAGTAAAACGCTGAACGCGGATGGAGGAGCGGAAACCACCGAATCTTCGTCCCTCCGCCTTCAACCTTCATCCCTCTCGACGGAGCGCCGGCTGTTTGAAGATGGCCTATACTTCCATCCCGATGGGAAAGCGCGGTTCATTTTTGCCGAGCCGCTCGCAAACCCGGAACCAGCGGACGCAGAGTTTCCGTTCACCTTAATTACCGGGCGCGGCAGCTCCTCGCAGTGCCATACGCAATCTCGGAGCGCCAAGTCCGACGTTTTGCGCCAGCTCTATCCCGCCGCCATCTATGTGGAGATCAACCCGCTCGACGCCGAACGGCTGGAGATCGTGTCGAAACCCGCGTCACCATCGCCTCCCGGCGAGCGCAAATATCAGCGACCGCCTTCGTCACCACGACCGTGCAGGCCGGCCAGATCTTCGTGCCTGTGGACTTTGCGGCGATCAATCAGGTGACGTTTCCGGCCTTCGATCCCTACTCCCGGCGGCTCTCCGACAAGGCCTGCGCCGTGAAAATCGTCCCGGCGCCCCAAATTTCCGCCAGTGCGTGCACCGTCCCGGGGTCGAAGCGTTGGGTGAAAATTCCCGAAATTGTTGATTGCAAACCAGGACTCTGCCGCTACGGTCCGCGCTCCAATTTTTACCTATGGCCAAAACCTGCTGGATTGAACGCGAGAAAAAGAAATCTGCCTGCGTCGCCAAATACGCTGAGCTCCGCAAGGAGTTGAAGAAGAAAGGCGATTACCTGGCGCTTTCGCAGCTCCCGAGAAATGCCAGCCCCGTTCGTCTTAGCCGCCGCTGCAAGGTCACGGGGCGGAAACGGGCATTCATTGGCCGATTCCAGGTTTCACGAATCACTTTCCGTGAACTGGCTTCCAACGGCTACATTCCGGGCGTTACCAAATCGAGTTGGTAGCGGCCTCGGTTTGAACCTTTTTCGAGTCGCAGGCCGCTGGTCTGCGACTCGTTTCGTTTTGTGAATATGAACCTGGCGGTTTTCCTCGCTTCCTCCGAAGCGATGCGAACGGAGTGGGATTCGGGAGGAATCATCCTGCTGAAGCTGACCGCGGTGGCGCTTCTGGTTTTCATGAATGGTTTCTTTGTCGCCGCAGAGTTTGCCATCGTGAAAGTGCGTTCGAGCCAGCTCGAAGCGGCGGAAGCAGAGGGAAACCGGCGCGCCACTTTTGCCCGGCACGTTACCGCCCACCTCGACGCCTACCTTTCCGCCACCCAGCTCGGCATCACCCTGGCGAGCCTTGGGCTTGGCTGGATCGGTGAGCCCTTTCTGGCGACGATGATTCAACCGCTTCTACTCAAATTGGGCATTTCGTCAGCGGCGGTGATTCATTCCATTGCCTTCGCGACCGGGTTTGGCATCATCTCTTTCTTGCACATCGTCCTCGGCGAACTGGCTCCCAAATCGCTCGCCATCCGCAAGTCCATCGGCACCGCCCTCCTCGTCAGCCGGCCGCTCGGGTTCTTCTACACCCTGTTCAAACCAGCGATCTGGTTTTTGAATGGCACCGCGAACTACGTGCTCAGGCACGTCTTCCGGCTCGAACCGGTCAGCGAAACCGAACTGGCCCACAGCGAGGAAGAACTCCGATTCATTTTGGCGCAGAGTGAAAGGGCGAAGGAGGTCACGCCAATCGGGCGCGAGATCCTGAACAATGCACTCGATATGCGCGACCTGGTGGTTCGCGACATCACCACTCCGCGAGGCGAGGTTGTTTTTCTCAACACGGAAGACAGCTTCGAGGAAAACCTTGCCCTCGCGCTTGAATCGCAACACACGCGCTTTCCCATTTGCGAAGGCCATCTCGACAACACTCTGGGCCTCGTTCACGTCAAAGATTTGATTCCCCTGCTCCGCGATCCCCATCCGGATCTACACCAGATCACACGCGAAATCGTGCCGGTCCCGGAAATGATGCCGCTCGAAAAGCTGCTCACATTCTTCCTCAGCAAACACGCCCACCTGGCGCTGGTGGTGGATGAATACGGCGGCACAGTCGGCATTGTAACGCTCGACAATGTGCTCGAGGAACTGGTGGGCGACATTCAGGACGAATTCGATGCCGAAGAGCCGGAACTCGAAAAAGTGAGCGAAACGGAATTCGACGTGGAGGGCTCGCTCGGACTTTACGAACTCAAGGATTTGGTCGGCCTCGAGCTCGAAAGCGAAGATGTGAGCACCATCGGTGGTTACGTCACGCATCTCATTGGCCACCTCCCGCTGACGGGCGAACAAACCCGCATCGAGGACTACGTGGTCACCATTACCGAGACCGATGGGCGTCGGGTGGTGAAATTGCATTTCAAACGCTCCGCCGCCGAGGCTGCCCCCAAGACGTCGGAATCCGCGTCGTAGTTGATCGACAGGCTGGAGGCGGACTGACATCGTGCGGCGCTCTGCCCGCCACCATGCCTCGCTCCCCAAAATCGATTTACCATTACATCGTCGCGGTCGGCCTCCTCGCCGCGGCACCTTTCTCGATCCATGCGGATGACTTTTCCAAATGGGAAAAGGACATCGCTAAATTCGAGGAGCAGGATCGCATCGCTCCGCCGCCAAAAAATGCCGTCCTGTTTGTCGGCAGCTCCAGCATTCGGAAATGGACGACGCTGGCCACTGATTTCCCGGAGCACCGGGTCATTAATCGCGGTTTCGGCGGCTCGCAGCTCCCCGACTCGATTCATTTCGCGGACCGCATCATCATCCCTCATGCCCCGCGGATGATCGTCGTTTATGCTGGGGCGAATGATATCGATGCCGGCGCGACTCCCGAACGAGTGCTGTCCGATTTCAAAAAGCTCGTCGCAACCGTCCGCGAAAAACTCCCAAGCGTTCCGATCGTATTCATTTCCATCGCCGGCAATCCCGCACGGTGGCGCCAGGTCGAACGTGTGAAAGCAGCCAACGCCTTGGTGGCTCAGTATTCGTCCGAAACGCCCGGGATCATATTCGTGGACGTTTTTTCCGCCATGCTGGGTCCCGACGGCCTGCCCAACCCCGACCTTTTTGTCGATGACCGCCTGCACATGAACGCGAATGGATACGCCATCTGGACTCGTACGATCGCGCCACTCCTCCCGGCGCCGGATCGCCAGGAAAGCCGCGTCCTGGCGCCGCTGGCTCAATAGGGCGGCGCCGAGAGAACTGAGGCCACCACACTTTCGGGCCGGGCGCCCGTGGGTACAAACCGACTGTTCTCGGCCTCCGTCGGAGCGATCTCAACGGTGTGCTTTTGCCCCCCGATCGAATAGCGACAAATGACGGTGGTGCCGACCGCGAATTCTCCATCAATCCAGAATCCATCGTCAATCACTCGAGTCGCCACCGATTCGGACTCGCCCCCCGCGTCGCCCGAAATCTCGGATGACGCGATCGAGCCCCCGATCCCGCCATCCCCACGCGTCAACCGGCGAAAAACCACGATCACCAGCACCATGAGGGCCGACGATCCGGCACACACCAGACCGAGCATTCCCAACCCTGCTCCCACCGTGGAGGCGTCCGCCTTTACCGAACGCTCCTCGATTTTCGGCTCATCAGGCAATTGGCCAGGCAACACGGCGACCAGCGCCAGGAAAACACCGGCGCTGAGACTGAAACATCCGCGACGAGGATGAGGATTCATGGCGACGTGGGGTGGGAAGGCGACGCTGATTTCTGCTCATGGAATCTCATCAACACACTCGCCGCAATCTTATCCTTGCGGGTTCACAACCCACGAATTTCAACCGTTATCATCCCGTTCATCCGCCGCCAGCCGACGCTCACGTTCCGCCGCTTCGATCCCTTCCGCGACGAGCCGTTCCGCTGGCGACTCTTCGTCGTCGGGGAGCACCCGAGGTGTTTCCGTCCCGGCCACAGATAGCGGCTGATCCCAGGCCGTAAGATCCCGCGTCTTTTCGTTCGTCTCGGGAGCCTCGTCGGCATGTGCTTCAGCGTTCACGGCGGACTCGTTCGCCTCCGGATCGGCATCGTCGTCATCGCCAAAGGAGGAGGGAGAAGCATTCATGCCAACGATTCGATCCAGCCTGAGCTTTTGGCCGCCTGCACCCATCACTCCGCGGGTGGAGTCGTTCACGAAATCATTCGCGTTGTGAGAGCCGACGCAACCGAGTATGGCTCAGCGCGTCCGGCGACGTGGCGAAATGGCAGACGCAGCAGAAGACTTAAAATTAGGTTTCTGCCTGTTTTTCACCGTCTCTCGGCGTTGCTCTTCCCGCCATCCGCTTAAGTATCCATGCGGCTTTCCGGTCGTTTTCCTTGTCCCGGTCAATTGCGGGCAGACGATGGCTCAATGTAGCACAAACTGTAGCACGGAGACGTGGCAGACTTTTTCCGATTGTGGCGAGCATCCGATGTCGTTTTTGGCGATATGTAGCACAACGCCGTAGCACACAACACGCGGCAGACACGATGATGCATTGCGTCTGAAAAGCGCCGCTGCCGTTATCGCCGACTCACCTACCAAATGCCCACCGAATCCCTGCCAACTCGCCACGGCTGGCCGCATTTCGGGCTTCACGACCCTGCCCTCGCCGCTCCAAAGCGAAAACGCCCGACCACCGTGTGACAGCCGGGCGTGACGGTTCGGAGCCGAAAGGGTCAGAGCGGAAACGATGCGCGCCGTCTCCGCGCCAGCAACATCAATCCCGATCCGATGATCAACACCGTGGTTGAGGGTTCAGGGACACTCGCAACACGGAACCCCCAGACGTTGCTCCCGTCATAGGGCCGGTTGAATTGGCGGACCGAGGAGCGAAGGTATAATTCATCGGCGTAGTTATAGGCTCCACCGCGGGCTCCGCGATACATTGACGCTAAATCATTCAACCCATCGGTAGAAGTCTCCTGCCATTCCACCACATTCCCATCCTGCCCCATCGTCCCATAGTGGCTCAGCCCGCCAGCTTGCGTGATGTCCGCAGGTTCATTGAGCGTTCCTCCACCATACACCGCCGTCCCCGGTGCCGTCCCGCTCGCCACCGGCGTCGGGATCGTGTCGCTCTCCGTCGCGTAGTCGTAATACGTCGTCCCGATTCCACTGTAAAAGGCCGCCTTATACCACTCATCCTCACTCGGCAAAAAATAGTGCGCGTCGCTGTTGCGATACAGGTTCGCCGCGTCATACCCCGCGTCGCCCGGCGTCCACAGCACTAGGTCGGTATTGCCCGAGTAGCCGGCATCGCCGGGATTGAGGGTGAACTTATACGCCACCGAATAGCCCTGGCTCGTGTTCAGCCAGTTCACAAACCGCGCCGCCTCGTTCCAGCTCACGCCCACCGCCGGCTGGTTCACGCGGGAATACCTGTCCCTGGTGATATCCAGCCCGCCCTCCGCGTTTGCCTTGTTGATCATGTCCTCGCTGATCTCATACTTGCCCATCCGAAACTCGTAGGCCACCCCGCCAAGGGGCGAGAAGTAGAGCCCCGTCGTTCCACTGTCATTCGCGTTGCCGGGATCGCCGACATCCACGAAGTCGATGGTGAATTGAAAGGCGCCGCTGCCAAAGGTGTCGGCGTGCACGGTGTTGAAGCTCACCCCGAGCGCCATTGCGAAGAGAGCTGCTGTATTCGTGGCTGGCGTTTTCATTGAGGGTCCTTTCATTTCCGGTGGTATTGGATTTTGACATGTAAACTAAAACTGCGGCTACGGGACAAGCCGATTTTCCGGCCGTCGGCGCGACGGTGCGACACGAGAGTTCAAGTGCCTGGAATTCGGAGGCGTTTCCAGCGCACCGTCCGGTTGTGGCAGATCTCTACTTCCGCAGCTTGAAGGTGCGTTCGACTTCCTCGGGGGCGAGTTGCCATTCGTCGGTGTCGGCGGTGGCGCGGATCAGCTTGAGGGTCTTCAATTCGACCGTGCCACCATACACGCTGGAAAGTGGTGATGACTCCGTTCAGGGTGGCAGTGAGGGGATTGTCCTTGTCGGGGGTGACGGTGAAGTCGGCAATGTATCCCGCTTTGGCGCCCAGTTTGTGGCTGGGATGTCGCTTGAAGGTGACGGTCTTCAGGTATCCCCACACCACATCGGGAGCGGCGCCCTGGTCATAGGCGGCACCAAACAGGGCCAGCTTACCGTCAAGACGGATGTCAAAAGCAACGGCGCGCGCCGCCTGGGCGGTCTGCGCTTGGGAAAGAATGGCGAGGGCGGCGAATGGCAGGCATGCCGTGAGGAAACGGAGAGCACGACTGAACGTCTTCATGGACGCGAGCGTATCGCGCGAGCCGCCCGCGACAAGCGCGTTGGCGTCAGGATCCGCTGTGGATTCATCTGCCGGCGGATCTCAATCGACGAGGCGGCGGAGGTCGCTGATTTCGATCCGGGCTTTTTGGACGGCGCGGTTGAGGGCGAACAGTGCGTGGGGAAAGCGTGGGTCGTGCTCGGGATTGGTAAGGAAGGGGCGGACGCCTTCGATGACTTTCTCGAGTTGCTCGATATCGCGGCGCAGGTTGAGGATCGTCTGGCCGATGCCTTTGCGCAGGATTGCGCCTTCAGCGTCGAAGCGAGGCGGGTTTGCGGACGGGCGCGCATCTCGCATTCGCCCACGGATTCAATCAGCCGGCGGATCGTCTGCATGGCTTCCCAGGCGCGCTGGCGGCTTTGGACGGAGGCGCGTAGGCGGGCATGGATGGAGGCATCGCTCGACATGTGTTCATACGAACATTGTCCGCGCCGGATGTCAGCGGTTCTTTTGTCGAGTCCGCGGGCCGGGTGTTGGTCAGGACCGGTTTGAGGCGGTCGAATCGTTCGAGAGCCAACCTCTATCGTCCCTTCCTGATCGCTCCCTCGTTCATCCTGTCCAGGTCGAAACTGAAGGTGTCGGCCTTGACATCGTAGAGGGTGACCCAGCCCCGCATCGAGAAAGGGCCCCCTCCATGTCCTGAAAGGCGGAGCAGCACGGTCGATGAGTCGTGAGACCAGGCAAGCACCCGCAAATACCGATGATCGCTCACCCAATCACGGGGCGCCCGCGCTCGATCCATCGCCAGTCGTTCCACGCGGTCATCGAGGTGGCGATCAATCAGTTCGCGATAATGGGCTCCGTTTTTTTGTTCAAAGACTCGGAGAGAAATGCCCAGGCTGGCGCCGCCGTCCTGCACCATCAGCCAATGGCTATCGGGAGAAAAATGCATTTCCAAGCTGCCCCAACCCGGCGTTTCGCACAATTTGACCCAATCCTCTGAACCACGCTCGGAAAGCCAGATCGCTTTTTCCGCGCCGCTTTCAAGATTTTGACCGATCGATCTCGCTTCGTAGCGGATCTCTCCATCGGGAGACGCCCCTTCATTTTGCTGTTCTGCACGAATGACGCTGGAAGCAGTGAGAAAGATGAGGAATGCGAAAAAGCGGTAACACATAATGGTGGTCTCAGGCAGCCTGTCGAAAAATCTCGAACGTCGCCAGCGACCTGTGGCTTGAAGGCAAAGCACCGTGCCCCCTCCGGGCCTGGGAAAACTGGCTACTCCCTGGGTCGGCGTGATATTGAAGCGGGGCAGGAATTCGCCGCCAAGGCGGACCTGGCTGAACTCCGCAAAGCGTTTCGGTCCGGCGAGTCGATAACGTCCGCACATGACGGGGCGTTTTCCTGACCTGCGCCCGGCGTCAAGCCGCACTCCCTGCCCAGCGGTTCCGCGCCCGAGGAAATGTGGGCAAAAAAAGAGCCGGGAAGCATGGAAACTTCCCGGCTCCCATAACTCATTAACAACAAAACAACACTATCCGCTTTTGAGATTGCAGCGCACGTGCCACGCGCGAAACGTCAAAATAGGCTCGATGGTGCCAGTGCGGATTTGCGATGAATCCACCCGTGCGAGTCTGACGAGGAAGAACGGAGGCAGGTTGAGCACGACTTTCCAACGGAAAGTCATAGAGACCGCTTTGCGGGCCGGGGAGCGGAGGTCAGGGACGAAATGGAATAAGTGCCGTCAGGCCGGAGCGAAGCGGAGTTATGCCGGATTCGCTCCTTGACCGGAGCGGAGCGGTCCGGACGTCGGCGTCTGATCGCTGGACCAACGACCGTTTGCAATGCGCCCTGGCATACCGAGAGGCGCGTTCCCCTGCCCCGCGCAGCGCTGGCCGATTCTCTGCGGCGGGGCTGGGTGCGCGGAGAGATGGCGTTGGGGCGCACGCTGGGCCGCCGCATCGAAAAGCGGGCTTCGCCGGGACGGCGACCGCAGGGTCTGCGGAGTGGGAGGACATAGTCGGGTTGCTCCTGCCACTCCCGCCAGTCGAGCGGGACGGCGTTCGCATTGGTGTGGAGATCCGGGTCTGGAGCTTAGGAAGCAGAGCCAAGAAACGCCTTTGGTCTGGTCATCCGGTTTGATGCCATAGGTCGTTTCCCAATAGCGTTGCATGGCTAAAAACGCCTCCGTGTGATCCTCGGGGCCGGAATCCACTAAGATTCCAACCTTCAAACCGTCGCCAGATGGAGAGACATTGACGAAATTGGCGTGCGGGTCGGCGGAGAACCTGGCCTTTAGTTCGGCGACATCGAAGCCCTTAGACTTCAGATGATCGAAGTCGGCCTGAATGACCCCGCTGTAACTTTGCAACCCCTCCGTGCTACGCGGTGTGAATGTTCCGCTTAGAGTCATGGCTGGGAGTTGCTTTTTTGCGTCGTCGTAAACGACTTTCGCCGCATGATGCGCGGCCTTGGATTTGGCATCGGTAACTTTGAGACGTAGTTCCTCCGCGACCCAATACAGGGGGCGGAGCTTTGCAATCTGCGTTGCCAGATGTTCGTCGGTGCGGATCTGCTCAAGGCACTGCGCGAGTGTTCGCGTTGTCCCTTCGGTTTCGCGGCAATTCCGATAGACGGTTACCTCTCGCTCCAGTGGTGAAGCGGATGGGGCCGGGCCGCAAACTTCGGCGAGTGTCATTTTTGATGATTTCATGGTCGGTGGGTGCCCCTTGCCTTCTGCTCCGTTTCGCGCTACAAAGTCGGATTCCTGTCTACTTTGTGCCGCGTTTCGAGCGATCGGGACGCGGTGCTTTTTTAGTTTTTTGGCTGGCTGGTTGTGGTTGAGGTTTTGAGAATTTCGGCAAGACGCTGCTCCTCCTCTTCACGCTCGATCTCGTCGTGAAAGTGGCGGATCTCCTGGCGGTCGAGAGCACGCGCCAGCCTTGCGCGATCGGTGGGAGTCAGCGGCGCGGGTTGGGTAGGCGCGGTCACTATGAGCGGCCTCCCATTTTCGCTGATGCTGTTAGCTCGCGCTTTTGCCGTGCGGCCTCATAGACTTTCGGTGCTGGTTTTGCAGACTTCGCGAATTCACCAGCCGTTGCGCGGGCCTCGAATTTCGCGATCTCGTCCCCGGACACGTAAACGCGCCCAAAAATATCAACCGTCTGAATCAGCCCGCGCTTTCGCCAGCGCCAGCCGGTGCCACGGGTTTTATTGAGCGACGAGAGCCATTGGTTGAAGTCGTGCAGATTCGTAGAGTTTTGTCCCATGGCGTTCGTTTCTCATCTTTGAGAGTCGCCGTCAAACTCAGTTTTGAGAATGTTCTAGCGTTGAGAACCAATGACAGTTTTCTCAGACGTGAGAGCCTACAGCCCGTGCCAACCCGCCTAGAAAAAAGTGAGTTTCTGCGCCGCGTCCCGCTTGTGCGTGTCGTTCAAGTGACCATAGACCTTGCCCACCAGGATGCCGCCGTCGCTGTGACCAAGCCATGACGCGGTGGTCATGAAATCAATGCCGGCCATCACGCAGGTAGAGGCGAAGAAATGGCGCAGGTCATGGAATCCCACCCAAGGCAATTCCGCTTTCGTCCGCACGGCGCGCAGAGATTCGCGCAGAGATTTCGCATGGATGTCCGCTGCTCCCCGTTGTGGCGATGGAAAGAGCCATGTCGTGTCTGGTGGTCGGGTTGCCTTCATCTCTCCGATCAGCGCACGGAGTTCGGGCGAGAAATCCACGGTCCTTGCCCGGTGGTTTTTTGAGACGCCTCCCGCTCCAATCGTGACCGTCTGCCGCGCATCGTCCACGTCCTTCCATCGCACCTTTAGAGCCTCCACTTCCCGCGATCCGGTCAGCGCGAGGAATCGGACATAGAAGCGAAAAAGGTCGGCGTTCTTCGTGGTGCCCTCCGCCTTGTCGATCAGCTTTTGGAATTGTGCCTTGGTGAGCAGCGGGCGGCGTTCTGGCGGCTTTTGTTTCAACTGCCGCACGACGGGCAAGCGTTCAATGATGCCGCGATTCACGGCCAATTTGAGCACGTTCCGCAATGCCACCACGTCGAGGTTCGTAGTGCGTGCGGCCCGACCTGCCGCGAGCCGTTTGTCTCGGAAGCTGTGAATCATGGCTGGCGTGATCTTGTCGATGCGGACGCCGCCCAGGTGCGCCTTCCATCGGTCGATGGCGAATCCCTCCTGCGCTGCCGTGCGTGCCTTTTTCTGCCGCAGCGTTTCGCTGGCAAGGTAGGCGTCGGCGAAATCTGCAAACTTGGGCGCGTGTCCAATCGTCGGCAGATCGCCAGCGCGATTCTCAGTCCTCGCCTTTTCGAGAGCCGCTTTCGCCTCGTCGAGATTGGAGGCTTCAAGCGGAATGCGTTTCGGCGTCGTGGTGCCGTTGCCGTTGTCGATTCGCATCTGTCCGTAAAACTTCGCGCCGCGTTGCCATAGTCCGACGATTCGGCGCTTGCGTGAGTCGATCACAGCCCGAAAGCTGGCGCCGTGATTTCCGCTCTTTTGACTGTCGCTCTGCGTTGCGTGTCGTTTCATGCCGTAGCTGTAGCACAAAGTGTAGCACACGGTCAAGCGGGCGGATCATTTGGAACCTCTGAAATCAGCTTTTACAGAGTAAATTCCAGCATCGGCGACGTGGCGAAATGGCAGACGCAGCAGACTTAAAATCTGCTGGGAGGTTACTCCCGTGCGGGTTCGAGTCCCGCCGTCGCTAAGAAATGCGGACCAGAGATGCGCGATTGAGGCCGTTTTGAGACTCAATGGTGCCGATTCAGGGAAAGCGATGGCGGCGGCGGGTGTTCAGCAGAGGGATCCCTCCAGCGACCAGGAAAAGGCAGGTGGAAGGTTCCGGAGTGACGCGCAGGTTATCAATAAGAGCGGTTCGCGTTCCCACCTCAAAGGAACCGGCCTGATCGATTTCCACCGCATTGATGGCGCGAGGATCGGTCAATACGAAGCTGCTGTTGCGCAATGGAATGTTATCCAGGAAAAACGAATAGGCAGTGTTCGTCCCTCCCCGCGATAAGCTGACGTCAATGCTATGCGTCGCGCCAAGGCTCATAGACCCGACGTCGTGCACAAAATTGACGTTGCCGTTGCCCAGCCCTTCCGCGACGCCGATCCCCGCCATCCCCGTGGGGGCACCATCATAGTCGAACTGCAGCACCAACGAATTCCCGTAGTTGGTGTTGGCAGGGCCGAACGGTGCGGAAGCGGGGACGAATGCGATCTCGAAACCCTTCCGAAAACTCACCTCCGCGATATTGAGAGTGAATGAGAAGGTCGCAGTCGCGCCAGGCGCGGTCAGGACTGCGGGAAAGGTCCGGATCAGATCGGTTGACCCATCGAATCGCGCAGCGCCATTGACGACGGTCGCATTGCCAGCCGCCATGTCCCAAAATCGCCACGCGCCGCCGGAGACCGAAGTCAACTGTCCGTTGCTGTAAGAGAATGGCTCATCGAGTCCTTGTGCTCGTGCCGCGGGCTGACTGATCAGCAAGAGCGCGATGATTGCGGGAGTGGAGAGTAAAAGCAAACTGCCCGATACATAAGACCGCGACGAGAGAGGATGGGTAGTCATACAGGGATTTCTGGTGAGGTGTTAAGCTCGATCGGTTGGATGAGATGGTTACGCCTCTTTCTACGAAAAGCCGCGCCCTCGCATTACGCAGATCGCGATTTTAAATCCGCCTGCACAGTGGGAATGAACGGACGACGCTGCGATCGCACCACGCGCTGGTGCGGGGACTCAGTGCGTCATCTTCCTGGATGCTGCGCCCACCTGATCCCCGTTCCTTGCCAGGCGAGTTCCATCTGAGAGGTGACGGGCAACCCGCGTTCGGTCGTATCCCGAACAGTTTCTCCCAAAACGAAGACCAACGCGCCGAACACCGTTTATCATTGCGGTGCCGCCGTCACTTTGACGCGGAGGAAACGCGCAGACGTGTTGCCGAAGGCAACGCTATCGCGCACCTTCAGCGTTGTCGCATCGTCGATTAGAAGGACAGTCGTTGCGGCGCTGAATGAATCAGGTCCATCGAGCCGCACCATGCCGGCACTTTGCACCTCGTAGTTCACGCCGGGGCGCTTGATAACCGTCATCGTCAGGTAGCCGTTTTCGACGATCGCCGCCGGCTGGCTCTGGGAATCTGGAACGGTTGGATCCAGGCCGAAGGCGAGTTCCAACAACTCCTTCAATCCGTCGTGATCCCAATCGTCATCCGCATTGTGACCGACGGTGGTCGGCCAGTAAGTGAGTTCCCACGAGTCGAGCAAGCCGTCGTCATCGGCATCGGGAGAAGTGACGGTAAATGCGGCGACGGATTCTATTTGGCCAGAACTGCCCATGTGGAGTCCGGCGGTCGTGCGGCCGCGGGCGCGGATGGTGCCATTCGACGGCAGACTCAGGCCGATGCGTTCCCAGCCGTCCGCCGTCCGCGTTCCAGCACCGAGCGCACTCCAATGCGCGCCGCCATCGGTTGACAACTCGAAGCTCGCTTCCGCGACCTCGGGCGCGGCGCCCCCGCGAGCCCATTGCACCTGCGCTCCGTTAGGAATGCTGAGGCTCTGTGTGGCTGCGTCGTTGCGGAGTCGAGCGATGTAAGTGCGCATCAATCCGTCGATGCTGACCGTTCACGCTGGTGAAGAGACCTCCGAGTAGGATTTTCCCGTCCTCCTGAAGCGCGACAGTCCACACGGTGCCGTTCGGGCCAGTGCCAGGGTTGAAAGTAGCCGTGCTCTCGACGGAACCGTCCGCATTGAGGCGAGCGATTCCATTGCGCGGCTGCCCGTTCACATTGCTGAAATAACCGGCAAGGAGAATCTTTCCGTCGGTCTGCGGGATGACACTCGCGATCGTATTGTCCGGGCCGGTTCCAGGATTAAACGTGGCCGTGCTTTCCAGGGCGCCGTCCGCACCGAGCCGGGCCAGCCCGTTACGCGGTTGGCCATTGACCCTGGTGAAGGCGCCCGCGAGGAGGATTCTGCCGTCGGCTTGCACCGCGACACAGTAGACCGGGCCGTTCGGGCCAGTCCCCGGATTGAAGGTGGCTGTGCTTTCCAAGGCGCCGTTTGCATCGATCCGGGCGAGTTCATTGCGCGCCGCGCCATTGACCGTGGTAAAATCGCCCACGATCAGGATTTTTCCATCCGGCTGTAGCGCCGCCGCCCGGATGAAGCTGCCGTTCACCGCGAGATTGAAGCTCGTATCTATAGCCCCCGGCACAAATCCGCCACGTGTGACAACGGTCGTGTAACTCCTGGCTGTCATGCCGTCCTCGGCCGTGACCGTGACAGTGATGAGATTATCCCCTGCGCTGAGGGCGATAGGATTGCTCGCTGAGCCGGAGGCGACCACTGTTCCGTTCACCATCACAGCAGACGTCGCATCGATCGTGGTCGGAGTGACTATGATGCTCGTAACGTCGTCGAGGACACTCGCCGTGTAGTTCGTGATTGCGGCGGCAAATTCCGGAGTCAGGGTGCCAGCGCTGAGGACCAGGTCGGCGAGATCGGCGTTGGCGGAAGGATCGCGGCCATTGAGGATAAGATTGAACGGGTTCTCATCCGCGTCGTTGCTGGCGATATGCAACGTGGCGGTCCTGGGTCCAGCCTCCGTGTGAGCAAACTGCACGGTGAAGGTGGTGCTGCCATTCGGCCATGATACCGGCGCAACAGGGCTGGCCGTGACAGTGAACATCGCCGCGTCCGGTCCATCGATGGTAATCTCGAGCCCGGTGAGATCAGCGGACCCTGGATTCCTAACCGTGAAAGTGCGGCTGGCGTTCGCACCCAATACAGCCGGAATGGTCACGCTGGCTCCGTTCGCGAGATCGTTACCCGCGAGATCCTCGACCGCGATTTCCGGTGAGTCCGCGATCAAATAGGTGGCGACTTGTTCGACGATGCCGGCGGCGCCATTTCCGTAACCGCCACTGGTGCGACCACAAGCGCGAACGGAACCGATCGCGGGAAGGCTCAAGCCAGTGCGTTCCCAGCCGCCCGCGATGCGCGTGCCAGCGCCGAGCGCGCTCCAGTTCGCGCCGCCATCGGTGGAAAGCTCGAAGTTTACCAGCGCGACCTCTGGCGCCGAACCGCCCCGGGTCCACTGCACCCGAGCGCTGTCCGGCAATGTGAGGTCCTGTGCCATCCCATCGTTGGCGAGCCGGGCGATCTTGTTGCGGGGCTGCCCACTGATCGTCGTGAAGGTTCCGCCGAGCAGGATCATGCCATCTGACTGCAAGGCGACGCAAGTGACGTAGGGCCGGTCGCCGCCCGGACCCGGGCCGGGATTGAAAGTGGGGTGCTCTCCACGCTCCCGTTCGGATTGAGCCGCGCGATTCCATTGCGCGCCTGCCCATTCACGGACGAGAAGTGACCTGCGAGCAGAATCTTTCCGTTCGCCTGCAAGGCCATGCTTTCGACGTCGAAAGGGCCGCCACTCACTCCGGTGCCGGGATTGAAGGTTCCGGTGCTCTCCAGACTCCCGTTCGGATTAAGCCGCGCGATCCCGTTACGCGACTGTCCGTTCACCGTGGAGAAGTAGCCACCGAGCAGGATCTTCCCGTCCGGCTGCACGATCAAGCAACGGACCGCGAAATCCGCTCCCGTGCCGGGATTAAAGGTGGTCGTGCTTTCCACGGTCCCATCCGCATGAGACGCGCGATGCGATTACGCGGCAGGCCGTTCACGCTCGTGAAATCACCGCCGAGCAAAATCTTTCCATCCGCCTGCACCGCCACGCAATGGACGGCGCCGTTGGCACCGGTGCCGGGATTGAAGGTGGCGGTTCCTTCGACGGTGCCGTTCGCCTCCAGCCGCGCAAAATAGTTCCGCGTCGGCCCATTCACAGCCGTGAAATTTCCGCCCACGAGAATCTTTCCATCCGCCTGCAAGGCCATGCCGTAGACAAAGGAGTCTGGACCGGAACCGGGATTGAAAGTGGCCGTGCTTTCGACGGTTCCGTTCGCCTCCAGCCGCGCGAGCCGGATGCCGCTGACACCGCCCGCCCCAGCGACCAGAATCTTTCCATCCGGTTGCAGCACCACGGCAAAGACCCCGGAGCCGCTGGAGATGCTGGAACCCACCGGGTTACCATCGCTGAAAGTAGTCGTGCTCTCCAGCGTGCCATCTGGATGAAGCCGGGCGAGGCTGCTGCGGAACTCGCCGCCCACCCTCGAAAAATTACCAGCGATGATGATTTTTCCGTCCGGCTGCACCGCCGCCGCGCGCACGTTGTAAGGGTCAATGTCGTCCGCCAACGGAGGCACATCGGGATCGAAGGCCGGATCGAGAGTCCCGGCGATTTGGGCGTAGAGGATCGCGGGAAAGACGAGAGCCAGAGCCAACGCGGCGTTGAAGAGGCGGAGGAATAGTTTCATGGGAAGCAGGCGGTTACCCCAGCGTCCGGGTGTGGGCCTCACCTGTTCCTACGAAAGGACCCGTCGCAGCATTACAGCCGCGGCGCTTCATTCTTCCGTCCCCTTCGCGAAGACGCACCGACCCCGCGATCCGAGCGTGCTCGACCGCCTTACTTTTCGCCGATCAGAGCCTGTGCTTCGTGCAGCAGGAGGTAGGCGATCAGATCGTCGTGCCAACGCTCGCTGGCGAAGTCGCCGGATTTGAGATTGGGTAGTTTTGCCGCTGCCAGCTCCGAAGCTTTGGTGAGCGCTGAGCAAGCTTCAACGGGTTGGTTGAGGCGATAGCGAGACATGGCCATGAACTGCACAGGCACCAACGGCCCACTCGAGCCCCAACAAACCAACTCAGGGCACCCTAATGGATAACCATAGCGAGAGCCGAAGCCCTGTTGGGCGGTAAACAACTTTACTACCTCCTTTTCAAATGCATAGCCCAGTCGCATTGCCTACGGGTAGGAGAGCACGTTCGAATCCAGATGTAGCGTATCGGATGCGGTTAATACCTACTTGCCGGGTGTGTCTGGCTCCGACGTCGCGGTGCCGTCCAACATTGCCTTGGCTTCCTTGTAGGACAGCCACACGATGAGATCGTCGTGGTCAGTAAGGGCATATGTCATGTCCGCGGGCAGGGGCTTTATATTGGACTCGGTCGCGGAAAAAAGATCGCGTGCCCCGTCTACATTGCCTTGGCGGATGAGGTTCATCACGCGGAAGAACCCGGCAGTGCCCTCAATGCAGAGACGATATTTCTCGTCGTTGGTGTCTGCAGCAGTCTCCGCCGCAGTCTTGAGTGCCGCATCGGCAGCAGCGTAATTTCCGCACCGATATTCGGCCATTCCGAGAGTCATTTGATACCAAGGCAGATTGTCCTTATTTCGCCCGAGAGCGACAGCTTTGAGGGCAAGAGTGAGAGCGGCCTCCAGCAGTTGCGGATCCGAGGAAGCGCGCAAGCAATAAACCTTGGCCGCGCGCTCAGCGTTGTCGGCTCCTTGGGAGTCGGTTGCGACTTTGAGAATGCGCTGCGATGAGACGAGATAGTCCTCAGTTTTGCCGAGCCACAGCTGCAGCACCGCAATCTTGAGAGACAGAAGAGAATTTTGCGATGTTCGGGCAGCGGATTTTACTAGTGATGCGAGATGGTCTTCGATATTTAGGACTTCCAGTGGCGTGGCCGAAGCCGCGCGAGGCATTCCGCGCTGCGCTCGGTCGACGAGTTCCTGCAATTTCAGTTCTGTTGGAGCGGGTCGAATCACTGCCGGAGCCGCCGTTTGGGCCCATTTTCCTGCCTTTCCTTCAGCGTTCTCAATCTCCTCCCAGGAAGGTGCTCGCCAGATTTGCCAAAAGCCAGGGGCACTAGACCCGACGATTAGTGTGTTTCCATCCTCCGAAAACGAAGCGGAATAGAGATTCACACCCCGACCGACGAGATTTAGTAACTCTTGCCCGGTTTCCGGATCCCATATCTTGGCAGCTTCTCTTCCACCCGATGTCGTTACCAATCGTCGGCTATCTGGAGAAAAGGCAACACCATCTACTGCCATCAAATGACCTTGAAGAGTTACATCTCGATTCAGAGAGTGATCGCTTAGCCGAACAATGCCACTAGCATTGCCCCTCGCCTCAAATCGCCCATCTGGTGATCGGTTATGGTGTTTGATAGGCACGTTATCAGGCGTTCCTTTGGTTTTCGATGGCAGGCGCACTTCGTTAAGAGAAATCATACTCCAGATGGAACGGTTACCACTTTTGGATACTGTCAGAATCCACGGTTCCCCCGGGATCTGATCTGCCAATAGCACGTCGCCCGGAAGGTCGCTGCGTCCCGCCGGAGCGGGGGGCGATTCCGCATTCCACAGCAATACTTCACCGTCTTTTGAACCGCTCGCCAAAAGCTTGCCATCTGGCGAAAATGTAACCGCCCAAACCTCGTCACCATGGCCTCTCAGTACCGCGAGTTCCTGCCACGTCACGGTGTCCCACAGCCGGATGGTCTGATCTGCGGAGGCAGATGCCAGTGTCCGACCATCGGGTGAAAAGACCAGCTCCGAAATCCAAGCGGTATGGCGATCGAGTTGATTAACCTGCTTGAATGTCACGGTATCCCATATACGAATGACCGAATCCTCCCAACCAGTGCTGGTAACTAGGATTTCCCCATCGTTCGAGATATCCATCCCGTATAACCCGATGTCGTTTCCGACAATGATTTCGGATGCGAGAACATTGTCGGATTGACGGAAGATCCCTAGGGTCGAATGGCACTAAGATAAGGCGGATTTGGGATGAATTTCGACGCCGTCCTTGCGGTGCGGCAGCGGGCTCATTTGGTGGCGGGGTTTGGTCATCAAGCGATAGTTTTTGGCGCGTCGTTTTTTCACGCGCGGCTCGCTGCGAAAGGGGCGGATGGGGAGCGGGTCTGCGGCGATGATGGCGAGCATTTCTGCCATCATCACGGCCTGCTTGCGGGGGCGGTGCTGCAAGGCGTGAATCGCGTCCGCAAAATGGGCCAGGGTGTCGAGGCTGCCCTTGAAGCTCAGGCGACTCAGATCGACATGGTGAATGATGGAGGCTTGCTGCATCAGGCAGCGCACCAGGTTATAGGCGATGAGGTGGAGGGAGAGTTCCCGCTCGATCATGGCCGGGGTTTTGCACCGCAGCACGTCCAGGCGCAGCAGGGTTTTGATCTCCCGAAAATGCAGCTCCACACTCCAGCGTTGCGCATAGAGGGCGCGCAGATCCTCGGCGGGGTAGAGTTCGGCGTCCCGCAGGGTGGTAACCAGAATACTTTGTGGGTCCGATAGCCGGGGATGCTAAGGTAGAGGGTGATCTGCCGCAGCGTCAGCGTGGCTGGCAGCGCGGCGAAGTCCGCGGCGGGCCAGGCGGCGCTGCGCTGGGCGGGTTTGGTCCAGGTTACGAGCCGGTCGCCGGGGCCAAGGACTTTGCCTTTGCGAGCCTCGACGGCGCGGGCCTGGTGCAAACGCATAACGCTATCAACGCCTTGGCGCAGGAGGGAAGCGAGGGCAAAGAAGGAGCAGAAGCCGCGGTCGGCGAGGATGACATCTGCGGGCTCGAGCGCGTGCCAAAGCCGCGCGAAGAGCCTGCTTTCATGGATGTGGAGATCGCCTTCGGCCACGCGCAGCAAGGCTCCGCTGGCCAGGGAAAAGAGCCCGACCAGCTTCATCATGGGAAAGCCGCAGCCGGGCTTTTGGCCCGAGGGCTGGGGCCAAAGTTCCTGGTTTTCCGGGGTGTCGGGCATGGAAAGGTTAGTGCCGTCGACGATCTTGATTCTGCGCGCATGCCAGAGGGTTTCGGAGGGAGCGTTGGCTTCGAGCCGATCCACGAGGTGCTCGTGGACTTGGCGCAGCGCGTCGAGGGCCAGACGCAGCCGTGCGCCGCAATAGGCGGCGGTGGAAGTGGAAATGGTTCCGAGGCCCTCGAAGCTGGCCCAGGCCTGGATCTTGCGCACGGCATGGCGGCAAGCGGTGTCGGGCGAAAGAACCTGGGACAGAAAGGCCCAGAAAGTCACGCCCGTGCTGAAGATGCGCTGGCGGCTGCCCGCGCCGCTCGCGGCAGGGCCGAGCAGAGCATCGGGAATCATGGCCCCGAATAAGGCGCGCAGCTCATGGAGGGAAGTGGCGGCACGTCCCGGAGAGGCACACCAATGGGCCAGAGAGCGTGGGGCGCGCCCGAAGAGCAAATGTTTGAAAGCGTGGAAAAAAGGAGTGGCCTGACGCATGGGAGGACGTATATATACGCTCCGATTGATCAAAGCGAACTCAATCATGAAACAAAAACTCCTATCCCCCTCCGAAAAAGCTGCCCTCCAGCGCCGCTATGACCAACTCAAGGAAGAACTCCGTTCCCTCAGCTGGATCTCCCAAGGCAGTGTCATGCACAAGCCGCCCGGCGCGTGGCGGTGGACCCGCAAGGTCAAAGCCCGGACCGTCACCGTCGCCCTCTCCGCGGAGCAGGCGCCCTTGTATCGGGACGCCATCGCCGAGCATCGGCGACTGGAAGCCATCCTTCAGACCATGCGAAACCTCAGCGCTCAAATCCTCGAACACTCCCTGCCGGGCGTCCGCCGCCGCCAACCAGCCCATTGATCCCAAATCCGCCTTATCTTAGTGCCATTCATCCCTAGGGTCTTTTCCCTGCCAGTTGAGTTTTCGACACAATAGATGCCGCGCTCCGGTGAGATCCGGACGTTGCCGGAAGGTTGGTATGCCATGAATCCAGGAGGCAGCCCCGTAGTGACATGCTCCAACTGCGCCAGATCCACCAATTTAAAACCGGAACCCGTTCGACACAGGAGGGAAGATCCATCTCGGGAAAATGAGAATGCACCGATACGCCCTCCAAGCCGGACGATAGCCGGTGGCTTATCGGAAGTGAAATCGTAAATCCCGATGCCGTCAGGACCACCGAATGCCAGAGTATAGCCGCGCGGACCGAAGCGAACGGGGGCATTACCTTTGAGCGCGGAAATTTTTTTCCGATCCACTACATCCCAAACCTCCAATTGACCGTCTTCGAATGCTACAGCAAGATACCTGCTGTCGGCAGAGAAACTGACGGATCTGGCCCGGGCGCTGTGCCGGGTTAAGGTGGCAACGGCCCCACTGCGACACTGTTGCCACAGATAGCGCCATTCCCATCCACGCAAATCCAATCCTCCGGGTGTCGGTCGGTGCCCATCGAGAAGTCGGCGCGCGCGGCCGAGGTTGTTCACTCGGAGAGCATCCTGTGCGCGGTTCATATCCGCCGCATACAAATAGCGACGCATTTGCAACTCATTTGCGGCGGCCTTCACCGCCGCCGCCTCGGCTTGTTTCCGGCTCGCTTCCGCCTTCGCCCCTTCCGTCTCCGATTTCCTCAGACTGGCTACCGCTTGCTGGTGGAGTTGGCTCTGCTCGGCTTCCGCGTGTATGGCCCGGTCCGCTTGCGAAATAGCTGCGATCAACCCTATTACCAAAGCAGCCATCACGGCAGCGCCCGCCGAAAGGCCCAGCTTGTTGCGCCGAACGAGCCTGCGGAAACGGTAAAGCGTGCTCACCGGTCTGGCGAGCACGGGCACATTGTCGAGGTGACGTTGGATATCCAGCGCGAGGCCGTTCGCGGTTTCATAACGGCGGGCGCGGTCCTTCTCCAGCGACTTCATCACAATCCAGTCGAGGTCGCCGCGAATTTGCCCGATCAGCTTCGTGCCATCCGCCTGTCGCCGGCGCGCGATCGTCGTGCGTGCGTCGGCGGCCATGGTGTGGAGCGCCGTCGATGGCTTTTGCGGGTCTTGCTCGCGGATGGCGCGGCGGATTTCATCGAGGCCCTTGCGCATCAGTTCCTCGGGGTCGAAGGGTGTGCGGCCGGTCAGCAATTCGTAGAGCAACACGCCGAGCGAATAGATGTCGCTCCGTGTGTCGATATCGAGCCCGCCCATCTCCGCCTGCTCGGGCGACATATAGAGCGGCGTGCCGATCATTTGCTCGAATTGCGTGAACAATGTCAGATCGGTGAGGCGCTGTTGCTGTGTCGCCTTGGCCACGCCGAAGTCGATGACCTTTGGCACCGGCACCCCGTCGTGCACGGTGACGAGGATATTCGAGGGCTTGAGGTCGCGGTGGATGATGCCTTTTTGATGGGCGTGCTGCACGGCATGACAGACCTCGATGAAAAGTCCGAGCCGCTCCGGAGTCGGCAGGTTGTTCTGGTCGCAATATTCCGTGATGCGAGTGCCTTGGACCAATTCCATGACGAAATAGGGCCGCCCCGACTCGGTCGCTCCCGCGTCGTGCACCTTGGCAATATTCGGGTGATCCATCATCGCGAGCGCCTGTCGTTCCTGCTCGAAGCGCGCGATGACCTCCTTGGTGTCCATGCCGAGCTTGATGATCTTGAGCGCCACTCGCCGCCGCACCGGCTCGAATTGCTCCGCCATCCAGACCACGCCAAACCCGCCCTCGCCGATCCGTTCGAGCAGTTGGTAATGGCCAATTCGCTCGCCACCTTCCTCCGGCTTCAGACGCGCGAGTTCCGCTTCGATCTCCGGCGGAACTGTTTCCTCCGGTGTCTGGTGCAACAATGCCCCGATGCCCTTCACTTCCAGCATGCGCTCGACCCGCGCCCGCACCCCCGGCTTTGCTTCACATTCGATGCGCAAATACTCCGCTCGGACCGCTGCCGGCAGTGCCGCGGCGGCCCGGTAAATCTCTTCGACGATGATGTCAGGGGTATGTTCTGGTGCTGACATGGTCAGCCCTCGTTGCGCCCTGCGCGCGGCATTCGGGGTTTTCGCCCACGCGCCGGACACCTTGAATTGCAGCACTTCGAGGGACCGCCGCCCAGCAGTTTCTGCGAGATCAGCGCGGCTCCGCGCGTACCGGAAAATCCGGTGAGGGATCGGCGATCAACCGATCCCTCACGAACTTCACCGTTCATCCTGGAGCGCGTCATGGCCGGGATCCGCTCGGCCCATTTCCGCGCCGCCCTCACCGCCGTCGGCGCGGCTCGACGATGATGTGATAAGTCACGTCCTGGGTGAACCCGTATTCAAAACCGAGCACGTCTTCCGGGACGAAGACTTCGCCGCCGAAATGGATGGTGTGTTCGCCCGGCGACAGTGGCAGGAGCAGCAGATAGATGCCCTCATCAACTGTCGGAATGACTGTCCCCTGATCAAGGCCGAAGAGATTATTCTCCGGCAGCGGCCCGACATTGAAGAGGGCGGATTCGGTGCGAAACCGGTCCAGATGATACACGGGCCTGCCGTCGATCTCAGCGAAGCTGGTCACGACATGGTCCAGCACCGCGTTGGTGAATTCGCGGGAGGCTTCCTCCGTATCGGTGTCATCCGTGAGGAAGTAACCTTGATTCAAGATCGGAAAGAACAGGGCCTTGCCCGCGGGAATCGTGAGCGTGCGCTCCACCGGCCCGCTGCCAAAGACGCCGCCGAGAAACCAGACGGGACCCGTTTGACCGGCGCTGCCGTCCGCCGTGTCAAGGAGCGGGTGCGCATCCACGGGAAAGGATGTGGCCCACTGCCACCATCTCGCCTGGTATAGCGAATAAATGCGGCTGAGCGCCCGCGGACCCGACGGCACGACGTGGAAATGGGGCGTCGGATGCCGGAACAGCGAATGACGATCGTGATGGTCCCCAGCCACTGCCAGATTGCTTCCGGCGAGGGAAAAGGAGAGAGCGAGGATACTGAGGGATTGGGCGGCGACTCGCCGCAGGGATGGCTTTTTCATGTTAGTTGTCTGGGTTCGTTTATGCAGCCGATTTGGGCTGAGGGTGATTCTGTTTCACCGTTTCCTACGAAATGCCGCCGTCCCACATTACAGCCCCACCCCCGATTTGATGCTGGTCTTTACGGCTGCTCATGGCCAATCTCGCGCCATGGAGAACCTGGGGCATTCAGCGGCGTTTCGCACCACGCGTTGGAGCATGGTGGCGCGGGCGTCTGAACCGACGCATCCACAAACGCGGACGGCGCTGGCGGAAATCTGCGGTGACTATTGGCCACCGCTTTACGCCTTCGCCCGCCGGCTGGGACGATCGCCGCAGGACGCGGAAGATCTCACGCAAAGCTTTTTCGCGTTTCTCATCGAAAGAAACACGCTGGCGGCCGCGGAGCCGGCACGCGGGAAATTGCGCACGTTTTTGCTGGCCGCGTTTCAGCATCACATTGCCGACGTCGCCAAGCGGGAACACGCGCTGAAACGCGGCGGTGGAACCGAAGCGTTGAGCATCGATACCGCCGCGGCAGAAGACTGGTTCACGTGCGAACCGGCGGAGCGAGAAACGCCGGAAACGCTCTACCACCGTCGCTGGGCGATGATGCTGCTCGAGGGCGCCCTGGATGATCTGGAGGCAGAACGCACCGCCGCCGGACAAGGCGCGGCGATGCAAGTGTTGAGGCCCTTTCTCAGCCTGACGGTTTCCGGCGCGGCTTCTTACGCTGAAGCTGCCCAGCAACTTGGCTGGACGATCAACGCTGCGCGCGTCGCCGTCTTCCGATTGCGGGCGCGCTATCGCGAGCTGCTGCTCGATCGAGTCGCGGCGACTTTGGATGATGAAAACTCCGGCACGGTCGAGGCGGAGATGCGTGAGCTGCTCGGCGCGCTCGACAACTCGTAACCGCCGGAATTTCCCCGTATATGATTCTCCGGCTCAATCAGGCGATCCCGTGGGGAAGATTGCGGCGGAGCGGGGATGAAATGCGGCGCGTGATCCGCGCGTGAAACGACATGGCGTTCGATCCACCGACCCGCCCCATCCCGGACGCGCTGCGCGGCCTCAACCCACGCGAGGTTTTACGCCGCGCGCTTTCCCCGGCGCGGATCACGGGTGGCGCGAGCGAAGACTGGGAACCGCCGCCCATCGCGGAACTGGCCGGGCAATTTCCCGGCTTTGAGCTGCTCGAATTGCTTGGACGCGGCGGGATGGGCGCGGTGTATCGCGCGCGGCAGCTCTCGCTGGATCGCGAAGTGGCGATCAAAATCCTGCCGCTCGAATTGAGCATGCACGAGGAGTTCGCGGAGCGCTTTCGGCGCGAAGCACAGGCGCTTGCCCGGCTCACGCACCCGAACATCGTCGCCATTCACGAATTCGGACGGACCGCCGATGGGCACTATTTTTTCGTCATGCAAATGGTGGAAGGAAGCGACCTGCAGGAGCGGCTGCGCGAGGGACCAATCGCGGTCCCGGAGGCCGTCGCAATCGCAGGGGAAATCTGCGCTGCGCTCGAGGTGGCGCACGCGGCCGGGTTCGTGCATCGGGATATCAAGCCATCAAACGTCCTGCTCGACGCGCGCGGCAGCGTGAAGGTTTCCGACTTCGGTCTCACCCGGCTGCTCGATGTGCCCGACCCCGCGATCCTCCACACCATGACGGGTGCGGTGCTCGGCACGCCCGCATACATGGCACCCGAACAAATCCGCGACGGCGCCGCCGATGCCCGCGCCGACCTCTACAGCCTCGGCGCGATGTTTTACGAAATGCTCACGGGCAGCGTGCCGCGCGGCGTTTTCGATCCGCCGTCGAAACGAACGCGCGCCAATCGGGCGGTGGATAAAGTGGTGCGCCGAGCGCTCCGGAGCGACCCGCAGCAGCGCTACCAGCATGCGGGGGAAATGCGCACGGATCTCCGCCAGGCAGGTGTCCGAATGGGAACGCGGACGCTGGTGATTGCGTGCGTGGGTGCACTGACCCTTACGGCCGCGCTGGCTTTCTCGTTTTTCGAGAAACGGGTCGCGGATCCGGCGTCACGTGCCCCGGTTGCCGATGAGCCATTCACCAACAGTCTCGGCCAACGCTTCGCACCTGCCGGAACACCAGGCGTGCTTTTTTGCATCTGGGAGACGCGTGTCCGCGATTTCGAAGCCTTCGTGAAAGACACCGGCCACTGGGTCCAGCCGGAGTTTGACATCAATGAGGGCGGCAAATGGATCAAGCTCGCGGGCAAGGACTGGCGCGCGCCTCCGGGATACGCTCAAACCCTCGATCATCCGGTGGTTGGCATCGGCTGGAACGATGCGGTGGATTTCTGCGTCTGGCTGACCGCCCGCGAACGCGAGGCTGGTTTGATTGGTCCGAAGGACGCTTACCGCCTCCCGACCGATGTCGAATGGAGCATTGCCGCCGGCCTGCCCGCGGACGTTGCGGGCGTCTATCCAAAGAGCGCCGCGGAATTTCCCAATATTTTTCCGTGGGGATTCGAGTATCCACCCACACTCAACATCGGCAATTTCGCCGGTGAAGAAATGCGTGACGCGGGCTGGCCGGATTCGGTTCCGGTGATCGCGGGATATCGTGACAAACACACCGGCCCCGCGCCGGTGGGCAGCTACGGGACGCAACGATACGGGCTGTTCGATCTAGGCGGCAATATCACCGAATGGGTCGCCGACAGTCATCCGACACGGCCCGGCGACCGGATATCTGCGCGGGGCGGCATGGTCGGTCTCGGAACCCGCTCCGATTTGCGCAGCGCCCGCCGGTGGTCTTTTTCGCCGGACATTCGCTCGACGGCGCTCGGCTTCCGCATCGTTTTCGCGCGGTCCGGAAGTGGGGAGAGATTGACGCGCTGATATGGCGACGGCAGAACGATCCACCGACGAGCAGAAGGAACTGCTGCGTTTCCTCATCCGCATCATCCCCGTAGAGGAGGGCACTTTGCCGGATCCGCGCTTGTTTTCGCTGGAGGAAATCCAAGGGTGGCTCGCGGAGGACCAAGAGAGCATGCGCCGTCTCCGCGAGGGGGCGTGAGAACGAGACAGAGCGGCATTGACCCTTCCGTGAGCGCGTGGGATTATCCCACCATGATTCTGACGCTCGATTCCAAACGGCGGCTGACGATTCCCGCCTCGCTCGCTCCGGCGGCGGGCGGCGACGCATTTGAAGCCATTTATGATGAAGATGAGGACGAGATCGTCCTGCGGCGCGTGAAGCGGAAGCGGGAAAGCTGGCTGGCGGTGATGAAGGCGTGCCCGGTGCCGATGGACGACCTGCCGCCGCGCGGCCGGGAATATCCCAAGAAACTCAAGCTGTGAAGTGGCTGCTGGTTGCCGATGTGCTCAGCCAGCCGGCGAAACGCAGCGGCGACTTGCGCGTGGTTGAGTGGCTCGAAGCGGAGGAACCACGTTGCTACACCAGTGCGGTCGTCATCGGGCAACTGGCATTTTGGGTGCGAACTAAAAGGGGTGCTCAACGTGCCACTTTGCAGGCGTGGCTCCGGCGGCTTGTGAATTCATTCGAGGGGAAGATCATCGGTTTCAACGTCGCCATCGCGCACGTCTGGGCGGAGCAGAAAGCCGCGCTGGAAGAAGCCGGCCAGCGCATGCCGGTTGAGGACAGCTTCATTGCGGCCACGGCCCGGCGGCATCATCTCACGGTCGTCACTGGCAACGACAAAGATTTCCGCCGCCCCGGGTTGAAGGTGTTCAACCCTTTCAAAGATCTACCGGCGGAGTAGCGGCTCAGTTTTCCACAAACCGGCAGCATGGCGTTTACCGACAATTAGCTTCGCATGGGGCAATCCATCTCCAGCAGCACTTTCACCCCGGAAGATTTCGTGTGTTACGAAGAGCGCGTGCGCACCGAGACGCAAATCCTGTCGGAATGGTTTCGCGATCATGCGTTCATGGATGGCACCGCCCGTTGCGGTTTTGAACTCGAGGCTTGGCTGGTCGGGCATGACCTGCGCCCGGCTCCGCGCAACGTCGATTTTCTAACTCGGCTCGATGATCCGCTCGTGGTCATGGAGCTCTCCAAATTTAATGTGGAGCTGAACGCGCCGCCGGCGCCTCTGCGTGGGGCGGCGCTCAGCGAAATGCTGACCCATCTCGAATCCATTTGGGCGCGGTGCCGCGAAGCCGCCCGCGGTCTCGAACTCGACATGATGCTTTGTGGAATTCTGCCGAGTGCACTGGAGCGGGATTTCACCGCAGCGACGATGTCGCCACAAAAGCGGTTCCATGCGCTCAACGAACAGGTGCTGAAGCTGCGCGGAGACGAAGCCATTCCCCTCGACATTCGCGGCCGCGATCATTTCGCAGCCGAACACCACGATCTGATGCTCGAGGCCGCGGCGACTTCATTTCAGGTTCACCTTCAGGTGCCGGCGGTTGATTCCGTCCGGGCGTTCAATGCCGCGGTGGCTCTCTCGGGTCCGCTCGTCGCGGTCACGGCCAACTCACCCTTCCTGTTCGGAAGAGATCTCTGGAGCGAGACACGCATCCCCCTTTTCGAACAGGCGGTTGCGACTCGGAGCCGCACCAAGACCGGATTTCATCGGGTGACCCTCGGACGCGGTTATGCGCACCAGTCGTTGTTGGAATGCTTCACCGAGAATATCGGCCACTACCCCGTGCTGCTGCCCGAGCTCTCCGATGAGCCAACGGAAAAACTCCCCCATTTGCGCCTGCTCAACGGCACGATCTGGCGCTGGAATCGGCCTTTGATTGGCTTTGACGAAAGCGGTGTGCCGCATCTCCGACTCGAACATCGGGTGATGCCGGCGGGACCCAGTCTCGTGGATAGCGTCGTCAATGCCGCACTGTTTTTCGGCCTGATCCACGCCTTCACACACACCGAGACCGCCATCGAATCGCGGATCCCATTCGAGCAAACGCGCGACAACTTTTACGCCGGCGCTCGCGATGGGCTCGCGGCCGAGTTTTCGTGGCCAGACGTCGGGTTGATTTCCGCGCCCAGGCTGTGGCTCGAAATCCTGCTCCCGCTCGCTCGCCAGGGCCTCGAAGCGCTCAGCATCAATCCGACGGATATCGCCTGCTTTTTGGATGTGGCCGAGCGACGAATGATCACCGGGCAGAATGGCGCCGCGTGGCAACGGGCGTTCGTCGCGAAGTACGGGCCGGACATGGGCGCACTCACCCGCGCGTATTTTGAACATCAGTGCAGCGGTGAGCCGGTGCATGAATGGGATATTTGAGAGCAGGCAGTGCCCGCCTGTCGTTCGATTCGCCCAAGTCCGCTCGACAAGTGCCCGCCCCTCGACCATCTTCGCCCCGGGTGGCAGATGATCGCTGCCGGCTTCATCGCCGGGAGAGGAAAGTCCGAACACCTCCAGGCAGCATGCCGCGTAGAACGCGCGGGCGCTCGTGGCCAAAGTCACAAGTGACGGAAAGTGTCGCAGAAAACAAACCGCCGCCGAGTCGAAAGACGCAGCGGTAAGGGTGAAATGGCGGGGTAAGAGCCCACCGCCCTCCGAGCAATCGGAGGGGCACGAAAAACCCCATGTGGTGCAAGGCAAAACAGAAAGCATGAGCCGCCTGGCTCCGTCCCGCGCAAGCGGGACAGCTTTCGGGTAATAGCCGCATCCGGCGAAAGCTGGGCGCGCTGCGCGAGCAGCGTGAGAGAAATGATCATCCACGACAGAATTCGGCTTATCGCCACCCGCTCCATGAGGGCGCTCTTCGCCAACCGAAGGGCGCCCTCGCTTTTTGCAACGGCGGCGTCCCAATACGCCGACTGAAAGTATTCTCCACCATGAAAATCAGCGGCGTTTTCCTCGGACGAAAGCGGCCAATCGTTCTCGCGGAACGCGTGCCTTGGGTAGGGTAGGCATCTTGCCTGCCGGTTCAGGCATCGTGCCTGAACCACCCGGAAATGTTGGTTGCGTCATCCTCGAATCCGGCGTCCATGGACATTCGGTAGGCGCCAGGCGGGACGCCCGAATCGCATTCATCCCCGGCTGGCGGCCTTCGGCTTCGGTCCTGATCGGTCAGACCGCCGCCCTCCTACGATGGACCCCCTGGCCTGGCGTCCAACGCCGGACATTCTTCCAGTCTCTCGATGTGCATTCTTCAATAACTCGAAGGTGCGCCCATGCGTTCCCAATCCGGAAATTTTAAGTGGGCGAAGGCGCCGGCGATTTTATAAAGGTTGCCGACTCGGCTGCCCCACCTGGCGCCGATGTCAATCCCATGCGGACTTCGCCGAAACTCCCCTCCCCTCCAATCTCCCCTCCAATCTCACCTCCAACGTCCGCCGAAACGTCGCGACGGAGCGGTGGTTCGATGCGGGCGCTCGAGTATTTTCGGGAACGAACCGGCGCCGATGCCACCCATCTGGCCTTCGCGCCAGGCCGGGTGAATCTCATTGGAGAACATACGGACTACAACGGCGGCTTCGTCCTGCCGATGGCAATCGACCCTGGCATCTTCGTCGCCGCGCGCTCCGCGCACCGACCGGCGCGTCCGGCTTTGGAGCGCGCAGCTCGATGGGCCGGGCGCGGATTTTGATTCCAGTCAAGCCGTGAAACCGGGAACGCCGGCGTGGAGCAATTATATGCGCGGTGTGATCGCCGGAATGCACGACGCCGGAATCGATACGCCCGGTTTCGACGCCATGGTGAGCGCGAGCCTGCCGGCGGGCGGGGGATTGAGCAGCAGCGCCGCACTCGAAGTAGCCACCGCCACGCTCATCGAATCGCTCGCGGGAGTAACCCTCGATCCGGAACAAAAGGCGTTGTTGTGTCAAAAGGCGGAGCATGACTTTGCGGGGACACCGTGCGGCATCATGGATCAATTCGCCGTCACGTTCGGCAAACGCGATCACTTGCTGCTTATCGATTGTCAGTCCCGGCAACGCACACTGGTGCCGATGCATACGCATGGCGCCTCGCTGCTCGTCATCAACACGATGGTGCGCCACGAACTCTCGGATGGCGGCTACCGCAGCCGGCGCGACGATTGTCACGAAGCGGCCCGCCTGCTCGGTGTGGCGGAGCTGCGGGACACGACGCTGGCGCGAGCTCGAGGAAGCTCGGGCGTTGCTGCCCGAACGCATTTTTCATCGCGCGCGGCATGTCGTGACCGAAAACGAACGCACACTTCGCGCCGTCGAGTGCTTGCAGCGCGGAGACTGCGACGAACTTGGCGCCCTGATGTATGCGAGCCACGAATCGCTGCGCGACGACTTTAATGTGAGCTGCGCTGAACTCGACGAAGTGGTGAAGGCGGCCCGCAGGCTTGGTCGCGAAGGCGGGGTCTATGGTTGCCGGATGACAGGCGGCGGTTTCGGCGGATGCTGCATCGCGCTGGTGCAGACGGACCGCGCGGATGAGGTCACGAGCGCCGTGCGTGAACGGTATCACACTGCCACGGGCATCGAACCGACCATCTTTGCCACGCAGCCCGCAGACGGCGCCGGCATGGTGATGCAGCCATGAGCACGCCTCTCCTCGCCGCGCGCAACGTCACCAAAATCTTCCCTGGCGTGAAAGCACTCGACGCGTGCAACTCGATCTCCACCGGGGCGAAATCCACGCGCTTATGGGCGAGAACGGCGCCGGCAAATCGACGATGATCAAAGATCGTGACCGGCGTCTATCAGCGCGACGACGGCACGATACATTTCAACGGCCGCGAGATAAATCCCCGGTCACCGAAGGATGCGGAAGCCGTCGGCATCTCGACGGTGTATCAGGAGGTCAATCTCATCCCGACGCTCTCGATCGCGGAAAACGTGATGCTCGGCCGTTTGCCACGGAAATTCGGCGTGATCCAGTGGCGCGCGGCGCGCGATCAGGCGCGGCGCGCGGTGCAACGCCTCGGGCTCGATCTCGATGTCTCGCGCGAGCTGCGTTCATGTTCGATTGCCATCCAGCAGATGATCGCCATTGCCCGCGCGCTCGACGTGAAGTGCGAACTGCTGGTCCTGGACGAACCCACGTCATCCCTCGACGAACAGGAAGTCGCCGCGCTTTTCGCCGTGCTCCGCCAGCTGCGCGACGAAGGGCTCGCGATCATGTTCGTCTCGCATTTCCTCGATCAAATCTACGCGATCACCGACCGCCTTACGGTGCTGCGCAATGGCCAGTATGTCGGCGAATACATGACGGCCGAACTGCCGCGCCTCGAGCTGCTCGGCAAGATGCTCGGCCGCGATGTTTAGCAGGATCACGCCGAACATCACGCCGAAGACTCCGGACGGCGCCGGTACCGGAGCGACGAAGCTTTCGTGGAAGGCCGTGCGATCGGCCTGGCGCGGCAGCGTTGGTCCGGTCGATGTGACGGATCGGCGAAGGCGAAGTCGTTGGCCTCGCGGGCCTGCTGGGCTCGGGTCGCACGGAAACGGCACGGATGCTTTTCGGTATCGATCCGCACGATAGCGGCGAGGTGCGCGTGGGTGGTGAAAACGCGCCGTTGCGCACGCCCGCCGAAGCCATCCGACGAGGCTTCGCTTTTTGCTCCGAAGATCGCAAAGACGGAAGGAATCTTCCCGCATCTCTCAGTACGCGAGAATCTCATCTTCGCCATGCAGGCCAGCCGCGGTCCGCTGCGCACCATCCCACGCGCCGAGCAGACCCAGGTCGCCGAGAACTACATCCACGCGCTCAATATCAGGACGCCCGGTCCGGAAACGCCGATTCGCAATCTTTCGGGCGGCAATCAGCAAAAAGTCCTGCTCGCCCGCTGGCTGGCGATGCAGCCGAAGCTGATCATTCTCGACGAACCCACCCGCGGCATCGACGTCGGCGCCAAGGCCGAAATCGAAAAGCTGATCCCACGCTGCGCGAAAAGGGAATGTCGGTCCTGTTCATCTCCTCCGAACTCGAGGAAGTTGTCCGCGTGAGCAATCGCGTCGTCGTGATGCGCGACCGCAAACAAATCGGCGAGTTGGATGGCGAGTTCGACGAAAACCAAGTGCTTCACATGATCGCCGAGCCGCACCACGAATAGCCGCAATGCGAACATCCAACATTCAACACCCAACATCGAACATCCAATCGCGCGGGGGCGTTCAAGAGCAACCCATTGGAAGTTGGATGTTGGATGTTGGGCGTTGGATGTTTGGCTCCGGACTTTGGATGTTACTGCCATTTCCGAATGTCCGCTGACCCCCTCGCGAAGCTCAAAAGCTGGTTCACCGGCGGCGGCCTGGTCTGGCCGCTCCTTTCGCTGGCCGCGTTGCTCTCGTCAATCTCGTCTTCCAGCCCGGCTTCTTCCGGCTCGTCATCCAGGATGGCCATCTTTACGGCACGCTGGTCGATGTCTTGAACCAGGGCTCGAAGGTGATGCTGCTCTCCCTCGGCATGACCCTCGTGATCGCCACCGGAGGCGTCGATTTGTCGGTCGGCTCTGTGATGGCGATCGTCGGTGCACTCGCCGCGGTGCTCATCGTGAGCGCCGGGATGCCGTTTGTGGTGGTGTTGGTGATCGGCCTGATCGCGGGGGCATTGCTCGGAGCGTGGAATGGCGTGCTGGTGACGTTCCTGCGCGTGCAGCCGATCATTGCCACCCTCATCCTCATGGTAATTGGCCGAGGCATTGCGATGTTAATCACCGGATGGCCAGGTGATTACATTTGAAAATCCGGCGTTCGTGTATTTTGGAAACGGCCACTTTCTTGGCCTCCCTTTCACCGTCGCGATCGTCGGACTGATGTTTGCCGCCACCACGCTTCTCGCCCGCAAAACCGCGCTTGGGTTGTTCATCGAGGCTGCAGGCGACAACGAAACCGCGAGCCGTTTCTGCGGCGCACCGGTGCGGCTCATCAAGGTGCTCGTGTATGCGTTCTCCGGCGTGTGCGCCGCCATCGCGGGATTGATCGCCACGTCGAACATCAAGGCCGCCGATCCCTCGCGTGTTGGCGAATTAATGGAACTCGACGCCATTTTTGCCGTCGTCGTCGGCGGCACGGCGCTCACTGGCGGACGCTTTACGTTGCTTGGTTCGATCATTGGCGCGCTGCTCATACAAACGCTCACCACCACGATGTATAACTTCGGCATGCCGCCCGCCATCGCGCCGGTGCCGAAGGCAATCGTCATCATTCTTGCCTGCCTGCTGCAATCCCCTGCCTTTCGGGCACAGGTGGGTGGAATCTTTTCCCGAAAAGCCACGGCCTGAATTATTCCATGGACCGAAAATTCATCCCGCTCTTCGCCACCGCCGCTGTGCTGCTCGCGCTCTTCGGCGGCGCTTCGGCCATGTATGATGGCTTTGGGTCACTGCGCGTGATCACAAATCTTTTCTCCGACAATGCCGTGCTCGGCGTTGTCGCCGTCGGGATGACCTTCGTTATTCTATCCGGTGGAATTGACCTGAGCGTGGGCTCCGTAGCCGCCTTCACGACGGTCTTCATTGCCACGATGGTCGGTCAGCGCGGCATGCATCCCGCGCCCATAATTGCACTGGCCCTCGTGATTGGGACGCTCTTTGGTTGGATGCAGGGCGGGCTGATTCAGCGTTACGAATTGCCGGCGTTTCTCGTGACTCTCGGCGGGATGTTCTTTGCGCGCGGCATGGCATTCGTGGTGAATATGCAATCGGTCGGCATCAGCCACCCGTTCTACACACAGGTCCAGGGTATGAGCCTGCCCCTCGGCGGGCGGTCGTCGCTATCCGCCGTCGCGATGATTTTCCTGGCCGTTTTGACCGTTGGATTCTTTCTCGCCCACTTCACGGTCTTTGGACGCAATATCTATGCACTGGGCGGCAGCCCTGAATCGGCTCGCCTCATGGGCCTGCCTGTCGCGCGCACCCGACCCGCCGTTTATGCCGTGAGTGGCTTTTGCGCCGCGTTGGGCGGCGTGCTCGCGACCCTCTACACGGGCTCTGGAAATCCAGCCATGGGAGCCGGACTCGAACTCGATGCCATCGCCGCGGTGGTCATCGGCGGCACGCTGCTCACGGGCGGCGTCGGCTACCTCGCCGGCACGCTCCTGGGCGTGCTGATTTTCGGTACCATTCAATCCGCGCTCATCTTCGACGGGCGTTTGAATTCATGGTGGCTCCGAATCGCCGTCGGCACATTGCTGCTGGCGTTCATCCTGTTGCAACGCGCTTTCACGCGGGGGTCGACCGGCAAGGCCGCCTGATCCGCACCTGTCGCGTCAGCCGTCCTCTCCCTCTCCTTCACCATTGAGGAAGAAAAGCACCCACAGTGGGCTCTATCTCGCACGAATACTGCATTTCTCCTGGCGGCAATAAATTTATGGGCCTCAGAAACATCCTTTAAGAAATCGCTCGCACCCAGATTGACCTGCCAGATTTTCCCTAACCAATGCTTACCATCCAGGGCGCCAGATCCACCCACTTTTGTGACGGCGTTTCCCGACGCGGGTTTTTGCGCATCGGGTCGCTCGCACTTGGAGCCTTAGGCGGATTCAATCTGCCGCAACTCTTACGCGCCTCCGAGAACGGAACTTCGGGAAGCCGCGCGAAAAGCGTGATCAATATTTTCCTGCCGGGCGGACCCCCGCATCAGGACATGTGGGATTTGAAAATGGATGCTCCAGCCGAGGTGCGCGGCGAGTTTTCACCGATCCCAACCAAGGTCCCTGGAATCGAGGTGTGCGAACTTTTTCCAAAAATGGCCGCGATGATGGATCGCTTTTCCATCGTTCGCTCCGTGGTGGGAAGCGACGGCCAGCATGCTTCGTATCAATGTTTCACCGGGCACCCGCGTCCCAATTCGCCCGCCGGCGGCTGGCCGAGCATGGGCGCAGTCGTGTCGAAACTCGAAGGGGCGGCCGTCGAGGGAGTGCCTCCCTTCGTGGGGTTGTCTCCGAAAATGGGTCACGCCGAATGGGCTGATCCGGGGCACCCGGGGTTCGTCGGGCCGGCGTATGGGTGCTTCAATCCAAACGGCGGCGGCGCGGGCGACATGGTGCTCAAGGACATCTCGATCGAGCGTTTGAATGATCGCCGCGCGTTACTCGCGTCGTTCGATAATTTCCGCCGGGAATGTGACACTTCGGGTGCCATCGAAGCCATGGACGGCTTCACCCAACAAGCGTTTGGAGTCCTGACTTCGAGCCGGCTGGCCGATGCCCTGAATATTGAAAAGGAAGACGCCACCACGCGGGATCGCTACGGCCGCGGCACCATGAAATGCCGCGACGACGGCGGCCCGGAATGCCCCGAGCAATTCCTTCTCGCGCGGCGGCTCGTCGAGGCCGGTGTCCGCTGTGTCACCATCGGATTCAATCGCTGGGACTGGCACGGCGGGAATTTCAAACAAGCGCGCGAAGTCTTTCCGCAGCTTGATGCCGGACTCACGTCGCTGGTGGCGGATTTGCACGATCGCGGATTAAATCGTGACGTTGCCGTGGTGGTTTGGGGTGAGTTTGGGCGCACGCCGAACATCAACAAGGATGGGGGGCGCGATCATTGGCCGCGAGTTTCCTGTGCGGCTCTGGCCGGCGGAGAATTGCGCCACGGACAGGTCATCGGTGCCACGGATCGTCTCGGCGGCGAACCCGCCAGCCGCCCGGTGGATTTTCAGGAAATCTTCGCCACGCTCTATCATCACCTCGGTATCGACACACGCACGGCGACAGTGCCGGATCTCAGCGGACGCCCGCGCTACTTGGTGGATGAGCAATTCCGGCCGCTGCCGGAACTGGTCTGACGCGCGCATGATTTGTCGCCTCGTCGCTATCGCTCTTGGCCTGGGCCTCGCGATTCCATATTTGTCCGCGAATGAAACGGGAGCGAGTTTTCGCTACGATGTCGTCCCCGTGCTTTCGAAGAACGGTTGCAATGGCGGCGGTTGCCACGGGAAATCCGAGGGTCAGAACGGATTCCGGCTTTCATTGCTCGGGTTCGAACCAACCGAAGATTACGATCACATTGTCGTGGAAGCGCGCGGACGCCGCGTTTTTCCCGCCGCGCCGGAGCACTCGCTCTTGCTCCTCAAGGCCACCGGCGAGATGCCCCATGGAGGCGGCGCGCGGATCGAGCGCGGTTCGCCTGATTACCAAATCCTGCTCTCGTGGCTGAAAGCGGGAATGCGCGGGCCGACTGACACCGATCCACGCGTAACGCGGATCGAAGTGACACCACGCGAAAAAATCCTGGCTCCGGACGACAGTGTGGCGCTCCGGGTAACGGCGTTCCTCAACAATGGTTCCGAACGCGACGTGACTTCTCTCGCGCGTTTCGAATCGAACGATACCGAGATGGCGAAGGTTTCGCCGGATGGGCTCGTGCACATTGAGAAACGCACGGGGGACGCGGCGGTGATGGTTCGTTTCGCTGAACACGTCGACGTTTCGCGCGTCACGGTGCCGCTCGGCGCACCGGTCGAGAATCTCCCGCCGGCGCGCAATTTCATCGACGAACTGGTGTGGAAGAAACTGCAAACCCTTGGCCTGCCGCCGTCAGAGATTTGCGACGATTCGACGTTTCTCCGACGCGTGACACTCGATCTCGCGGGCCGGCTGCCAACCGGGGATGAGGCCACGGCGTTTGTCGCTGACAATGCTCCGGACAAGCGCGCGCGCCGCATCGACGCCCTGCTCACCAGTGAGGATTACGCCGATTTTTTCGCCGGCAAATGGACCGCGCTCCTGCGGAACAAGCGCAAGGATCCACGCTGGGCCGCGGGCACGGTGGCCTTTCACGGCTGGGTCCGTGATCAGATCTGGCGTGGCACACCTTACAACGAGTGGGTTGCGGAACTGCTGACGGCCACGGGCGCGCCGAGCGAGAATCCTCCCGCCGGGTGGTATCGCGAAGTCGCCACCGCCCCGGAGCAGTTGCAGGATGTCGCCCAGCTTTTTGCCGGGACGCGTTTGCAGTGCGCGCAGTGCCATCATCATCCCTACGAAAAGTGGAGCCAGCAGGACTACTACGGGTTCGCGGCGTTTTTCAGCACGTTGGCGCGCAAGCCCAGCCCCGAGCCCCAGGAGAATGCAGTTTACCATCGATGGCGCGAGGCCTCGGCGGAAAACCCGCGCACCCACAAACCCGTTCGTCCGACCCTGCTCGGAGGTGAGACACTCGCTCTCGCTCCAGAACAGGATCCCCGGCAACCGCTCGCCGACTGGCTGACCTCACCAAAGAATCCCTTCTTCGCACGCGTGCTGGTGAATCGTTATTGGAAGCACTTTTTCGGACGGGCCCTGGTTGAACCCGAGGACGACCTGCGCGTCACCAATCCCGCCACCAATCCGGAGTTGCTCGATGCGCTGGCCAAATCATTCACCGAGGGCGGAACCGACCTGCGGGCGTTGTGCCGTACGATTTGCAACTCCGCAACCTATCAGCTCGCCGCCACTACGAACGCGTACAACGCGGCAGATCATCAGAATTTTTCGCGCTTTTATCCCCGCCGTCTGCCGGCGGAAGTATTGCTCGACGCGATCGATGCCGTTACCGCGGTGCCGACCAAATTCCCCAGCGAGCCTCCGGGCACCCGTGCCATCGCGCTCCCGGACGATAGTTTCAATGCGGGCTCCTATTTCCTATCCGTCTTCGGCCGGCCGGACAATGCCAGTGCGTGTGAATGTGAACGCGCCAATGACGGGAGTCTGGCCATTGCTCTGCACCTGCTCAACGCCAAGACCATCCAGGAAAAATTGAGTTCGCCCGCGGGCCGGGTCGCCGCGCTGGTGCAGGACACGGCCCCGGTTTCGGAAAAGCTGGGAACGGTGTACATGAGTGCGCTTACGCGTCTGCCAACGGATGCGGAAATGAAGACGGCGTCAGACTATCTGGCCCAGCGATCCGGCGAACCGCAGCAGGCTTGGGAGGACATCGTGTGGGCGCTGTTAAATACGAAGGAGTTTTTGTTCAACCACTGATGACGGGAAACCCTCGCCGATGTCCGGGTTTTCGAGATCGGGTGGTGGCAGGTTTTAGAAAACCGATGCGCTTCTATTTAGGGCATTCTTCACGAGAGCAGGTTCGGGTGTTGGCGCCGGGGCCTTCGATTCCGCGCCGTGCCGGCGCCACCATTGCAGCCACTGCCGGCGTTGCGCTGCCAATGAACAGAGGGTGTGGGGTGTTGGATGTTTCCGGCGAGGGCGCCGCAAACGGCCCGCGAGGGCGCGAGCCCTACCCAGCGGGAATGCGGCGCGGACGGCTTCGGGTAGCGCGGCCTCCCTCGTCTGCCTTCGACCGCGCCCTCGCGGGCGATTCCCCACTGCCACCATTCGCCTCCCTCGGTTCATCCCCGACAAAATGACACGCCCCACTGTGTGGTTCCTCAGGATGACATTGGTTTTCCTTTTGGGCTCGGAAGCCGTGGCTCAGCTTCCATTTGCTCGGATCGACAGCGTCTATCCACCGTCCGGACAAATTGGCACGGAAGTCGAAGTCACCTTGACTGGCCCGGAATTGGCGAATTCGACGGCGTTGCTTTTCGACACAGACAAAATCACGGCGACAAAGGTCGAGGCGAAGAAGTTTCGGGTCGCGCTGGGAGCGGATTGCCCACCCGGCCTGCACGATGTTCGAGCCATCGGTCCCACGGGCATCTCGACGCCGACCACGTTCTTCGTTGGCGATACACCGGAAGCACTGGATTCCGGCGACAATCATTCCCGGGCCAAGGCGCAAGAAATCACACCGCCGTGTGCCGTCTCGGGGGTTTTTGATTCTGAAGCCTTCGACGTTTATCGCTTTTCCGCCAAGGCCGGCCAGGCGCTGGCGATCAACTGCCTCGCGCAGCTGATCGATTCACCCGCAAATCCGACCATCGTCCTCCGTGATCCGGCGGGACGGGAAATCGCACGCGCGTTGAACACGCACGACCGCGATGCGGCGCTCGAGTTTACGCCCGCCGCGAACGGCGAGTATTTCGTCGAAGTCTTCGATCACCTTTTCGCTGGCAGCCCGCAGCACATCTATCGACTGGCCATCGCAGACGGCTCGAGATCGAATTCTCCCCTGCCTCGCACACCGGCCAGCTGCACGATTCCCAACCAGGAAGGGCTGCCGATGATCGCTGAAAGCGAACCCAACGACACTTTCGCTCAGGCGCAAAAAATCTCGGTTCCGTGCGTGATCAGCGGCACTCAGCTCGATCAGGACTGGTTCGAGTTTCACGCCGACAAAGACGCCGTATTCTGGTTCGACATTATTTCGGATCGCGAGGGCTGGGCAGCTGATCCTTTGCTGGTGATTTACAAAGTCACGCACGCGGATGATGGCACTGAGCAAAATAGTAAGGTTGCGGAAATTGACGACCAGCCGGACTTGCCGAAACCACCGTGGTGGGGGCTCGGGTCGCGCGATGCGGTCGGGCGCTTCGTTGCCGACGAAGCCGCGACGTATCGCGTGCTGGCCACCGATCGCTTTCATCGTCAGGCCCCGTTGCGGCTCGTGATTCGGAACGAGGTGCCGGATTTCGCGTTGGTCGCGCTCGCGGAATCTCCGGCGAACGAAGACCGGAAGATTTTCACTTATCAGCCCGTGCTGCGGCGCGGTGGCAGCGCTTTCTTTCACGTCGCTGCTTTGCGACACGGATATGACGGCCCGATTGAACTGCGAGTCGAAGGTCTGCCCGAAGGAGTTACGGGTCGGGGCGTGATCGAGGCCGGGCAAACGACCGGCTGCCTGACGTTTCACGCGGCGTCCGATTCCAAACCGTGGACCGGGCGCCTGCGGGTTCTGGGCGCAGCCAATGAGCTGGTGCGGGAAGCACACGGCATTACGTATCGCTGGAACGCGGGCGAAATCGACAACGTCCGGCTCGACGCGCGGTTGTGCGATATGGCCATGTCTGTGGCGGACGAGGACGCGCCCCTGACCATTCGGGTCCCGGAGGAAAAGGACTGGACCGCGACGATCGGCGAACAACTCGAGATCCCGGTTACGATCACGCACACCGGCGACGTGAAGGGTCAGTGGCAACTGAAGCCGCTCGGTCTCGCCGGAATGGCGAAGCCCAGCGTTCAGGATTTTGATGGCGGCTCCGCCACCGAAGCGAAACTGGCCCTGAATTTTGCGAACAAGGACGGCAATACGTTCAAACCTGGACGGCACACATTCGTCATCCGCGCGCTCGGCGTGGTGAAATGCAAACCCGAGGGCGAGGATCAGCCGAAGGATCGAAAGCACGCGGAAGTCACGCAGGCGATCACCGTCAACCTCGTTGAACCACCGCCGCCAGCGACTGCCACCGCCGCACCATGAATCTGTTGCGCCACGCGCTCGCCGCCATCCTCGTGACCGCTGCCGCCAACGCAGCGGAAATCGACTTCGCGCGCGACGTCTATCCCATCCTCAAAAAAAGCTGCCTCGCGTGCCACAACGCGACAAAATCGAAAGCGGACCTGAATCTTGAATCACCACAGCTCATGCGCACCGGCGGCGAGAGCGGTCCGGCGGTGATTCCTGGAAAGAGCGCGGAAAGCCTGATTTTCCAAGCGTCCGCGCATCTCGACCCGGATTTGGAGATGCCGCCGCCAGGCAACAAAGTCAAAGCGACCGCATTAACCCAGGAACAATTGGGCGTGCTGCAGCGTTGGATTGACGAAGGTGCACTGGGGAACGCCGTCGCCGAAAACACGACACCCCTCGAGTGGACCGTTCCGGATTCGGCGCCGATCAATGCCGTCGCTTTTTCGCCCGATGGTCGATTGATCGCGAGCACGTGGGGCAATCGCGTCGGTCTCTGCGAACTCGCGACCGGCCACGTGATCGCCGAACTCGGTGATCCCCAATTGGCACAGATCGAGCCGTGGCAGGGACGGATCGTGGCGGATCGTGAGGCCGTAATGTCCGTGGCGTTCGGATCGAATGAACTCCTGGCCACCGGCGGCTATCGCACGGTGCGCATCTGGCGTAAGCAGCCGCCAACCGTGGGACGCGATTTCGGTCCTTTGCCCGAGCCACCAACGGCCCTGGCGGTAAGTGATGACGGTAATTGGGCGGCAGTGGGTGATGCGAAAGGCGCCGTTTGGCTGTGCGCGCTCGGTCCCGAAACTTTTGCGCCCGTGAACCTAAAAGAGCACGCGACGCCCGTCACCGCGCTCGCGTTCTCGCCCGACGCGACCGCTCTGATTTCCACGGCCGCTGATAAATCCGTGCGCGTTTGGTCAGTTCCCGATCGGGCCGCGGTATTCAAGATGGATGCACCGTCGCCGATTACGGGGATTGCGTTTTTGAAGGGCGGCTCAGAGGTGGCCACCGCGAGCGAAGACGGACTCGTGCGGATCTGGCCTTGGCAATCCAAACCGCCCTTTGAAACACCCGCGCCGCTGCACGAATTCAAGCTGCAGGATCAACCCGTTTCGGCCATTGCGCCCGGCGATGCCGGCCAGCTTTGGTGGAGCGGCACGGACGGGGCCATCCACGCGATCGATACCGCCGACGGCCAGGAAAAGCGCAAAGTCGAGCGCGAGCATCCGGCCGCGCTTCGCGTCCTCTCCGGGACGCGGAATTTGCAGGCTGCCCAATTATTGGCGGCCGCGCGCAAGACACAGTTTAACGCGGCAAACGACCAGTCGAAAAAGGAGATTGAAACTGGCCGCCATGCCGGAGTGACCGTGGAAAAGGCGCGCGCTGAGGCGACTCGCAAACAGGAGGAAGCGGAAGCGGCCAGGACCGCTGCCCGCACGGGTGACAAGCCGCTGCAGGATGCCGCAAAAAAGGCCGATGCGGCCATAGAAAAAGCGGAAGCGGAACTGCGCGCCGCAACGGTCAACGCGGAACTGGGCCTCCGGCGCGCGAGCGAATCTGCCGCCGCCAGCGCGGCGGCCGAAATTGCTTCCGTGACCGCTGATAGTGCCGCGATAGAAGCGCAAGCCGCGCTCGAGGCGGCCCAGAAGCTCGCGGCGCAGCCCAGACCGGAACTGCAAATGCTGGCAGTTTCTCCGGATGGCGTGACGGCGCTAATGGTCGAGCGGAACGGGACTACACTGCTGTGCGCGATGGAGAATGGTGCCATTCTCGAACCGCTCGTCGACCCCAATATCGCGGCGTATCTGCCGAATGGAGACTTGCTGACCATTCAGGCTGACAATCATCTTCGCCAGATCAATCCCCACCGGGCCTGGGTGCTCGAACGCGTCATTGGCGCCATTGATGATTCCACCACGCTGAGCGATCGCGTGCTGACGTTGGCCTTTTCTCCCGATGGACAATTGCTGGCCACCGGCGGTGGCACCCCATCCCGCACCGGGGAATTGAAACTGTGGAAGACCGCCGACGGCACACTAGTCCGGACGATTGAAAAACCTCATGCCGACGTGGTTTCCGCACTTGCTTTCTCACCGGACGGCAACCTCCTGGCGTCAGCGGGATATGATCGAAACGTGCGCATCTGGCAGGTCAGTGACGGCGCGCCGCGGGCCAACTTTGAAGGCCATTCTGGTTATGTGCTCGGCGTGAGCTGGCGCGCGGATGGACTGATGCTGGCCACATCCAGCGCCGATCGTTCGCTGCGGGTCTGGGATGTTGATCAACACAAACAAGTCAGCACCCTCAACGATTTCGGCGCCGAAGTCTCGGCCGTAACGTATGTCGGCGGGAGTGACACGGTGCTGGCCGCCAGCGGCGACACCACCATTCGCCTCGGCGGAGATCGTTTGTCCGGCAGCCAGGGATTTCTTTTCACCGTGGCCAGCGATCCGGCTGGGCGCTGGGTCGCGGCGGGTGGAGCCGATGGCGTGCTGCGGGTCTGGAGCGCGGCCGACCGAAAGATGATTCGTGAGTTTCCCCTCCCCTCGCCCGCGCCAATCGCCGGTCCATAGCAGCACATCGTTTTTCACCGAATCGTTGTTGCCGAGTAAGGAATCCTCGGGGCAAGCCCCGAGGCATTTTTCAGAACAATTCCGAATTCAACTGGCCTTTGTGCAACGGCTGATAGCCCGCTCCACGGACGCCAGCCACGTTCACATGAGCATCCCAATACGCTTTTCATCCAATCAATCTTGTGTTGTCCTAGTCCAGGCAGGAAGCCTACTCCGCGTAGGGGATCAAGTACCTCCGGTCTACCTACCGCCGACTTCGTGCGAATCGTAACAGCTAACTGCGGCTAAGGATACGGCATGATCCGCTTTTCGTCCCGGTTTTGGAAGGGCAGCGCCATCGTGCTTACGGGCGTATTCGCCCTTGCTGGCGGATTCGTTTGGTTCGCCGCCGGGCAGATCATCCGGCCGTCGCGCGGCGAATTGGCCGAATACACTCGCGAGTGGGTGGAGCAACCGGAGGCGCACGGAATTCAGTTTACTCGAGCCATCACCCAAGACGGACAACTCCCCTATCTCGTGGTCGAACCAGACACGGCAGCGGGATCGGCCGAACGCGGGCGCATGGTGCGTGAACAATTATCCGCCATGGGATTCACGTTGAAGCCATATGGAGAAATCACCGGCACGCTGGTGCTGCTGCATGGGCGGACCGGGAGGAAGGAGGCGATGCTCGCGATAGCGGAACGCTTTTGTGCGGCCGGGTTTCGCTGTGTGATCCCGGATCTTCCCGCACATGGCGAAAGTCCGCGAACGATGCAGACGTTTGGCGCGACGGAGTTCGAAGGCGAGATCGCCCGCGCCGTCCTCGCGGAGGCGAGCCGCGAGCACGGTTTTGTTCCCCGACCCGCGGGGCTCTTCGGCATGTCGATGGGCGGCGCCTTCGCCGTCAGCGCCGCCAGCCGGCATCCGAAGGACTGGGACGCCATCGTGCTGTTGAGCACATTTGATTCGCTTCCGGCGGTGGTGCGCGCCAAGTCCCGTGGCCTGCTCGGCCCGCTCGGATCGATTCTTTGTTCACCGATCCAAGCCGTGGCTCATTGGCGAAGCGGAGTCGATCCCGCTGCCATCCTCCCGGTGCGATGGGCCCGGGACATTACCGCACCCGTCCTGATGGCCCACGGCACCGTCGATCCGCTCATCGACGCCTCACGGGGACGTCAACTGTTCGCCGCCGTTGGATCCCGCGAGAAGCGCTGGGCGGACGTCGAAGGCGGGACGCACGACCGCGTGCTGACGACTCCGATGCCACTCTACGCCACGATGAGCGCGTGGTTTCTGCAGTGGCTGACGCCCCCATGAAAGGCACTACGGCTCTGGCAAACCTGCATCCGCCGGGTCACGATCAGGAGATTCCCGAATCGGATGCGGATTTGGCAACTCCCTTGACGCCGGCGCAAGGGGCGTCTGAGCATTGACGGAGTCTGCGCTGGCCGTTTTCGCGGGCCATCCGCAGCGAAGCACCGCGCGGCATGCACGGGACGCGCCCCGCCGTTACCGACAACGAGGGCGGTTAGAGAATCGTCACCGAATACTTTGCCTCCGTCGGATTGGGGAGCGGATCGAGCACGCCGGGGACCTTGAGTTTTTTCAGCGGTCCAAATCCGTCCAGGCGTTCGTATTTTCCGATCTGATCCGCCACGATACCGAACGGCCCGGACGCTTCATCGGAGACGCTAACGCTATCAATCACGATCGAATTAATCCGCGCGGCGGCGATTTGTGAATCGATGAATGCCGGTCCGGCCACGCCCTGGCCACCGATGACGAGTTTCTTGATCGAGACGTCCTTGCCGAAGTCGTCGAGCGCATCGGGACGAGCGTCCGTGCCGGCAAAGAACCCGGCATTGTTCATCGCCCCAATCTTCACTTTCCCTACCTTGGCGAGAACGGTGCTGAAGGTGGCATCGCTGAAGGTGCCGTCGATGGAAACCTTCTTCACCTTGGTCTTGGTGCCAACGCTGACATCGGCTTGGAGGTCGCCCGCAATGGCGGGCGATCCAATGCCGGCCGCTTCCCCGGTGATCGAGAGCTTCTTGAGCGAGCGGACGAAAATCGAGTCAGCCGCGCCATCGGTATTCATCCAGCGCACCGCTTCGAGCGAGGAGATACGCATGTCGGACTCGAGGCTGAGGTCCTGAACATCTCCGAGCACGATTTTGGCGTTGGTATTCGATTTGGGATACGCCCCGATGATGAGCAAGTTGTCGCCGCTCAGGTCGCCGACCCGCAGCTTATGCACCCCCGTGCTAAAGGCGATATTGCCGGTGATATGGGCCAGGCTTAGGTCGGCGGAAGCAATCGCGCCCGCAACGGACACATCATCGAACGCCAGGTTCGCGGCACTGTTAACCTTGAATACTGACTTGAGGCCGGTGTTCTCCAGATTCACGCTCATGGTGTCTCCGTCGCGAACAATTTCACCGACTCCCCTTTTCAGTTTCACTTCGACTGGGAGGCCCGTCGCGGGATCGTTGAAGGTCAGTTTGGGAACTTCCCGGGTCTTGGCTCCTTGAACAACGATGGTTCCAAATTGATTGCCCACCACATGCTGCCCGCCGTCAACGGCCACGTTGTCATCGGTGAAAAGTTCGTTGGCCAACGCTTCGTCCGCGGGCGTGACTTTGGCGATGACTCGATAGTTATCGACTGAACCGGGAACGAGGTCGAGCGACTTGGTGATCGTCGCCTGAAGCTTGACCTCATCTCCGCCATTCAGGACGACAGATTGACTATTGAGCTGGCCGATCACGAGATCATCGGCATCGACGATGGTGCCGCTGGGATCATTGTCCCCAATGAGGGACAAATATAAGGTGACGTTGACCGTTGTATTAATCGAGGCCGCTCCGTTGTTGCCAATCGTGACCATTGCCGACCCCAAATCTCCCTGGACCACGATGTCCTTGAAAGTTTCGCTGGCGATATTGCCGATCAGGTTCGGCTTCATGGTAACGCCAAAAGTCTCGTCCACAAAATCGGCCCCCTGGGTGACGCGCACGGTCACATTGGCCACGCCGCTCGTTCCGGGAGTGTAATTCAGCGTCACCTTCGAGCCCTCGATTGAAGTGGTGATCAAATTGGAAATCTGCCCACTGTCAGCGTCGGTCACGCTGATCACCTGATACGCCAGGCCAGTGGTGTTGCCCGGCTGCGGAGGCGCGACATCAATGCCAGTGATTTTGACCAACTGATCATCCGTGGGGGCCGGAGACGGAGTGTCGGGATTGCCATCCGGGTCGGGATTATAATCTCCCTGGACGGGTAGCGTCGTCAAAGCTCCGCCGAGGTTCGCCGTCCGCAGGGCCGCGATTTTATCGAACACCGGCATGGTTGCATCGGTGATTTTTCCAAAAACCGTGAACCCGCCGTTCTGATTGTCGAGATTCTGGCTGTTGTTGGCGAGGTTAACGAACCACTCGCTCGTGGCGGTGTTCGGTCCCAGAGCCGTTTTGGCCATGGCCACGGTGCCGCGAAGATTTGAGCGATCCGCGGAGAATTCGTTATGAACGTTTTGGAATATCTCGATGTGCTCCGCGGGCGAAGCGTTGTCGAATCCGCCGCCCTGCACGACAAAGTTGGAAACGGACCGGTGGAAGAACGTGTCAATGTAGTCCTTGGCCGCATCCGGGCTTTGCACATAGCGAAGGAAATTCTGGACCGTCAGCGGCGCTTCATCGTCGAAAAGCTCCATTACAAAGACTCCGGCCTGAATCCCGGGCGTGGTGAGGTCAGTATCCAGGTTCGTCGTAAAGGTCAGGAACGTGTGATTCGGATTCGCGATCGACGAATCGAGCATTTGACCAAGCTCGACCACAACTGTCGTCGAGCCTGCGCCGGCAACAATATCTGGCAGAGGATTGGCTACCACCAGCGCGGCCGGCGCATAGCGTGCTTCGAGGACTTCGATGCAGGAATCAGGACGTGGGGATCGGGTCATAGGGAATGGCAGCAAAAAAATCAGGCGGGGAGGACTTCGCGGACGGTGGTGGCGGCGTCCAGCCCCAACTCAAACGATTGGCCGCCGACCGACTTGGAGAGGGCGACCGAGGTACCGGCGACCTTGCAGGAGAGAATGCGCTCGGCAGTAAAACCAAAATGATCATCCGTGCCGGTCGTTCCCGTCACCTGGCCGCCAACGATGATCCGGCTGATCTGCGAAATCAGATCCGGGTGATCGGCATCGCCAGCGATCACCGCATCATCAGCCTGGCCAAAACCATCGCCATTGACGTCCTCGACGCCCGCGACCACGTCACTGGAAGTCCAGTTACCCGACACCTGCACCGTACCGATTGAGGCGTCCGCATTCACGGCGAAATCTTCGAGGTCATATCCCGCGAGGACCTGCGATCCGGACACGCTGCCCAGAACCTTGATCGAACCAATGGCGCGCGTGCTCGCCGAGACGGCGCGTTTTCCCGCGACATCTGTGGAAATCGGAATCCCCGCCGCCGAAATGAGGCTGTCCGACACATTGCCCGCAATCATGATCTTGCCGATGTTGTTCGCGACTCGAACTTCCGCGCCGGTCAGCGGTCCCTGGACTTTCAAATTCCGCAACCCGCCCTCGATCCGCAATCCACCAGCACCGTCACCGGCCCCGCCGTCGACCCCCGCACCAATCGTGATCGAGGCGGCATCGCTCTTCTCGCCATGAGTGACGATCGCGCCGCTCAAATCGCCGCTTCCGCCCGCGAGGTGGCCTTTGATCGACGCTTTGGCCAGGATTCCGCCGGCATGAATGGCGCCGGAGTTCTCCCCTGCTCCACCCGTGACCGAGCCGTTCACGACGACGGAAGATATTCCCTCATCCGCCCAAATGATGCCGCTAAAAATACCGTCCCCGCCCGCGAGATTCGAGATCACGTGCGAGCTGCCAACGACCGCTCGTTTGATCGGACCGCCGGCAATGATTGATCCGGAGGAAAGTCCGCTTCCACCGGTCATACCGCCCAGGATTTGCGCGGACCGAAGGTCACCCTCGAGGTTGAAATCCGTGCCGGCAAAGATCGAACCGCTATTGGCGCCGGCTCCACCATGCATCGCGCCTTGCACCGTTATGCCGCCCAGGGTGCCGCCGACGCTGATGATGGCTGAATTGGCGACGTCACCGCCCGTGACATCGCCCTCAATGGCGATCGAGCGAGCGTTCTCGAGCACCTCGATGAAGGCGGTGTGGAAGACCGTACCGGAGACCGTCGTGGCCCCCAGCAAGTCGCCCTTCAGTTGAAGTTTCGACAGGTCCTTCCCGACGCTGATTCCTGCCGAGTTGGTGCCGCCGCCCAGGATGTCACCCTCGATCACTACGGAGCCGACGGTCCTCTCGCTCGAAATCACCGCACTGCCCGATCCTGCGCCGCCCTGAAGGTCGCCGGTCACATGCACCGACTTGATTTTTCCGGCCACCTGAACCGACCCCGAACCATTCCCGGCCGCACCCATCAAGCCTTGCCCAATGGAAAGCGGCCCCAAGTCACCGCTCAAAATAATCGATCCGCTGTTCACACCCGCACCGCCGTGTACGGCACCGTCGATCGAAATGCGGCCAACGTCGGTGGCCACGATCGCACCGCTGCGCAAGCCTCCACCGCCAACAATTCCCGCCGGATTCGCGGAAACGGACCGTCCCGAAATGGTCACGCTCTTGATCTCACCTGCGCTTTGAATGCTGCCCGTATTGTTACTCGCAGCGTCAACCGCCGCATTTCCGATGAGGGAACCGCCGATCTTCACCGCGCCAATTTTTCCGGGCGCCTTGTTGAAGCCCCCGTCCACGACATGCACATAACCGTAAAGATCGGAGCCAATGGTGAGGCTATTGAGTTTTCCCGCAATCCGGCTTTCCAGAGCGTCCGCCGCGGTGGCATTCGCAACCTGCGTGCTGGCACCGAAGCGGCCGAGCGTTTCGACGGTGAGCGATTTGAGCGCCAGATCGTCGCTTCCGGAACCGACATCGATCTGCCCCAGATCCCCATCGATCGTGACATGGCCCAGCGACACCGTATTGGCCTCGATGGCCCCGATATTGGTCAAGCCGTCACCAGTGCCCCGCGGGACCGCTATCACGGTGATGTCCGTCTTCGCCGCGAGACTGGTCGGGCCGGGGTTCAGCACCGACGGCACCGCCGTGATGTCGATCAATTGCAATTGCTGCGGACCGGTTTCATCGAAGGTACTGGGTGCGGTCCCGTCCGAAAATTTGAAAATGCTGTTGAGCGAATTCTCGGCCGTGCTCTTGGCCAGATCGAACAAAGCCTTGGAGAAGGTGACCGTGACGAGGTCGCCGTCGAGATCCGTAAAGGAGATCGAGTTGGGACTGACCAGCGCGGCCGGAGCGATCCGTCCTTCCAGCGGTTCGATCCCAGGCGGGCGACGTGACGCTCGAGGCCCGGCCGGCGGCTTCGGAGAAACTGCCGGGCGCGGACGACGCGAAAAAATCCGGCACCACAAACGCTGCAAGAGATTCGGGCGCGATTTCATGGCGTGGCAACTTTGTCGAGAACGCTAACGTTTACGTCGTCCGGATCGATTCCGTTCCATTGCACATCATCGCTCACGGCGGGTGCGAGTGTAACGCGCACCGACTTCACGCCGTCCGCCGTATTGTCATCCTTGGCCGTCACGGTGACGGTGTGCTCGATCGAATAATTGGTCGGAGTAAACGTCAACTTCGCCGGGGAAACGTCCACCTGGGTCGAGTCGCTCGCGGTCACGGCGACTTCGACATTCGCCACGGGTGCGCGATCCATTTTAACGGTGAACGTTTTCGTCATTTCGGTGGCGTCGGCCTCCCGAACAATGAGCGAATCCGGTTTCACGATGAAGCCGTTGAAGGGTCCGAAAACGACGGCCCGGCTGATGGGGAGCGCTTTTGCCAAAGGATCATTGTAGGTCAGCACCACGAGCAAATTGAACGACGAACCGTTTTCACCGAGCGGCAACCGCAGGCGCCGATCTCCGTTCGCTGATTTGTCGAAGACGTAACGAACCCCCTCACCCGGCTTGAGTGCTTGCAGATTGCCATTCGACATGCCGCCAATGGTGACCAATCGGTCGGCCGGCGTGGTGATCATTTGCCCCGGATGGCGGGGGTCTTCGATTTGTCTGGGGGTCAGGTTCAATTCGCTGTCCGCTGACAGATAAAACTGCATCCCGCCCGCAGGAGACTTCCGGTCTCCCGAATTGAGCACCACGAGTTCGCCGATGACAAAGGTCTGATTGCCCTGGGTTTCCCGGAGTTTCTTGGGCGTGTTGGACGAAGCGTCGGTTGTCTGACCGAACTGGCCAATGACATGGGAAAAAGAAAACGGCGGCAGGTGAGGTTCGCTCGCGAATCCGGTCACGCGCACCCGGCTGCGAGCGACAATTTCGGTGGCCGCATTGTCGTTTTTGCGGATGCGCACCGCGATCGCAAATTCCTTGGAGTCGAGGTATTTGTGGTCGCCGATGACTTTGAATCCACCGCCTTTATCCCGCTTGACCACTCCTTTCGAAACTTCGCCATCACCCCACGCAATGACCGCGTCGTAGTTTTTCGGCCGGCCGGGCTCCATATCGGTAAACGTGGCCACTTGACTGACGCGCGCTTTCTTTCCGTCCGCGTTGATTTCCATCCCAAAAGCAGCCACAGGTCCGGTGGTCACCACCACCTGCCCACGCACGGTGTGTTTCGCACCGCCGCTGCTCTGCAGATCGACGGTCAGCGGATAAACGCCTGGGTTTTCATAAGTGTGTGAACCGGTCACGGCAAAACGGGCAATGCCAGGCCTCGAACTGTCTCGTTCGATGACGCCCGCGCTCGAGGCAGGGGTGGATCCATCGCCCCAGCGGATGGTCGCCGTGGTGGTGGAAGCGTTTCCGCGCGGATCACTGTCCGTGAAAGTCGCCACCACCTGCCCCGTCAGCAATTCCCCCGGCGTGGCGCGAAAGCTCATCGCCTCCGCTCCGAGCGCCCGGTCCCCGATCCCAATATCGGCGGGTGCCATGTCTTCGGCACCTGCGGGCGAACCATCGATTGATCCACGATACGTCATGTCGTATTCGGAAACCGAAACTCCAAGAGTCAGGAGGCCGGTGTAACCTGTGGTCCCGAGAGCCAGCGCCGGATTGCCTGATTGGTTGCTCTGCCCGGAACCCGCAACCACACGATTCGAGTAAAAGATGAAATCGCGTTCGAGATCCACCGCTCGCAGTGGCACCTCGGCCACCTTGTCCATCGCCGCGACCTGCGGCTCGATCGGACGGAGAAAGGGCGGCGAATTGCGGTCGTCCTCGAACGCCGTGACCACGAATGTTTTCACCACCGCCGCGCTCGTCCCGTCTTCGACCGTAATCGTGATGGTCGAAGTGCCGGCCGCGATCGCACTCACGGTGAGAATGGCGTCGCTAAAATCTGGCGCCACGCGCGCCGACACCATCCTAACATCCTGCGTCGGCTTGTCGCTGGCGGACCTCGGTACGGTCCGCAGCTGGGGCAGCAGTTCCCAGCCGCGCAGCAATTGTCCGAAGATGGTGTGATTGAAATCCAGAAATCGTGGATGGCCGTCGGTGACAAAAAACTGGGAACCGTTGGTGCCGCGAAACGTTGTCGGGTTCGATCCAGAGTTGGCCATCGCCAATTGACCACGGCCCGCGAAAATCAATGCTGGCTCGAACTCATTGGCGTATTGGAAACCCGGCCCGCCACTCCCAGTTCCAAGCGGATCGCCCCCTTGGAAAATGAAGCTGCCATTGGGCAACTCATCAGGATTGAGATTCGCAATCCGATGGAAAATCTGGCCATCGTAAAAATGGCCATCGGCAAAACCCGCGATGGTGTCAGCCGTGATCGGCGTAAAATCGCGAAAGAGGGCGAATTCCATGGTTCCGCTGAACTCGGGGTCACCGGCAATGCCACTGCCAACCGCATGCGCGACGTTCATGATGAGCTTCGGCAGACCCGTGCGCACCCGGACAAAGACGGCGGGATTGCTGCTTTTGACGCTGTATTGGAGGACCTCTCCGTCGGCATCAGTCGCCGTGATGGGAATAATCAATGCCTTGCCAATGGGAACGCGCGGGTCGACGCGGGTGGGCAACCCGCCCCCCTCAACCGGAACGGGATCATCGACCACGGGCGGCGCCGCGGAGGCGCCAGCGGCGGCGAAGCCGAAGGCCAGGATGGTAAAAATGGAACGGCGAAAACTCATGGGAATGCGAGCAAAGAGGGGGAGCGCGGCGGCGAATATCGGAGGGGAACTCTGGAGATCAAGGGCGGAATATAAGTTTTATCACGAATGGCCGATTGCTCGAATAGGACATGTGTTCCCGAGGGCGCCACGCATTTTCCTGGTGATCAACACCTTGAATCCGAATCACGCTCGGGGAACACATTCATGGAATCGGACTGGAACAAAATAGGGTTGCCGCCGCCTCGTCAAATCCCGAACTCACTCCTTCGCCGTAAGTTTGCATTGGCCCGCCGGAATCGCTTCCCTCGCCTGGTGAAAGCGATCCAACTGACGAAACCCGAGTCGTTCACTCATCTCGACATCAAGGAACCGGGAGATCCGGCTCCAGGCGAAGCAGTCGTCCGGGTGCATCGCGTGGGCATTTGCGGGACGGATTACGGCGGGTATCTCGGCAAAATGCCGTTTTTCAGCTACCCGCGAATTCCGGGCCACGAACTGGGTGTGGAGGTGGTGGCTCTCGGCGAGGGCGTCGAGAATGTGAAGCTGGGGGACCGCTGTTCGGTTGAACCGTATCTCAATTGCCAGCGCTGTTACTCCTGCCGGCGCGGTCACACCAACTGCTGCGAATCCAACAAAACTCTGGGGGTCATGTGCGATGGCGGATTGTGTGAGCGCTATCGCCTGCCAGCCCGCAAACTCCATCCGTCCGCCCAACTCAGCTTTGATCAACTGGCACTCGTGGAAACCCTCGCCATCGGGTGCCATGCCGTGAATCGCGGAGCACCGCGCGCAGGGGAACATGTCCTCGTCATCGGCGCGGGACCGATCGGTTTGAGTGTCATCGAGTTTGCGCGTCTCTCCGGCGCCCGCACCATCGTCTTGGATATGAATGCCGATCGGTTGGAATTCGTGCGCGAAAAAATGCGCGTGCCCGACACCATCCTGCTCGTGCCCGATGGCATGGCGGAAGCGCTGGGGCGTCTCTCGGAGATGACAAATCAGCAATGGGCGGATGTGGTCATCGATGCCACGGGCAGCCATCACAGCATGGCTACCGCCCTCGAGTGTTGCGCGTTTGCGGGTCGCTTGGTCTACGTCGGCATTACCCAGCAGGACCTCACCTTTCCGCATGCACCGGTGTTGCATCGGCGGGAGCTGACCATCATGGCCAGCCGCAACGCCCTGCCCATCGATTTCACCCGCATCATTGGCCTGATTGAGGGTGGAGAGATCGACACCGCGCCGTGGATCACGCACCATGCTACGTTCGATGAAATGATTGACGTCTTCCCCAGCTGGCTCAAACCACAGAGCCGCGTCATCAAAGCCATTGTCGAAGTTAGCTAACCTCTGCCTTGCTTCATGCTCATCGATAGCCACCAACACTTCTGGTCATATCAGGCTGCGGAATATCCGTGGATCCCGGCTGGCTCGGCATTGCACCGGGATTGGCTGCCGGACGATCTCGCTCCCCTCCTGAACGCCGCCCGCCTGAACGGTTGCGTGGCCGTGCAGGCGCGGCAGACGATTGATGAATCCAAATGGCTGCTCGATCTCGCCGAGCGACATTCCATTATCAAGGGCGTGGTGGGCTGGGTCGATTTGCGCGCGACTGATGTCGGAAGGCAGCTGGCCACCCTATCGGGCCGGCCCAAATTTCGCGGTGTGCGGCACGTCGTCCAGGATGAACGCGATCCCGAGTTCATGCTCGGCCCAACTTTTCAGCGCGGGATTGCGGAGCTCCATCAGTTTGGGTTGACCTACGATATCCTCATTTATCCGCACCAGTTCCCCGCCGCCATCGCGCTCGCACGCAAATTTCCGGATCAGCCATTCGTTCTCGACCATATCGCCAAGCCGCCGATCAAGGCGGGTGAGCTCGAGCCGTGGAGAGCGCAAATCCAGGATCTCGCCCGGTCACCGAATGTCTGCTGCAAAGTTTCCGGGATGGTTACCGAGGCCGATCATACGGGCTGGAAATCCTCGGACTTCACACCGTTCCTCGATGTCGTGACCGAGGCGTTTGGAATGGATCGCCTGATGTTCGGGAGCGACTGGCCAGTGTGCCTCCTCGCGGCGACTTATCCCCAAACGGTTCAACTCGTGCGCGACTATTTCGCCGCCGCCTCTGCCGCTGATCGATCGAAAATCTTCGGCGGAAATGCCGCGCGCTTTTACGGGATCGAAGGGGCGCCACCGATCGCTCCTGCAAAATAGAATTTGACCCGAGTTCGGCATTTCCGAGTGGCTACCCGACTAGGATTCGAACCTAGACTAAGAGCGTCAAAGGCTCCTGTGCTACCATTACACCATCGGGTATCGCGGCGGCAGAGGTAATCTGGCGGCGAAGGAATTGCAAGCGGGAGAACGGGCTTCGAGTCGGTTTCGGATTTGCAAGCGATTTTGGCTGGTGGCTCCGGCAACGTGCTGGTTGAAGCCGACAACGATCGAGAATTGATTCGGGGCCTTCGGCTCCGCTGTGTTGCCCTCAGGATGACGGGCGGGAAGCGGTCACGCTTCGGTAAATTCGCCGACGCGCCGAAATTTTGCGTAGCGCTCGGCGAGCAGCTTCTCGAGGGGCATCTTCGCGAGTTCATCCAGTTGCCGTTCCACCGCCAGACGCAGGTTTTCAATCGCGGCGGCGTGATTCTGATGTGCACCACCAAGAGGCTCGGGAATCACCCCATCAATCACTTTTAACTCGAGCAAATCCCGGGCGGTCAGTTTGAGCGCCGCCGCGGCCTCGGGCGCATGCTTGCGATGTTTCCACAAAATGGCGGCACAACCCTCGGGACTGATAACCGAATAGTAGGCGTTCTCGAGCATCAGCACACGGTCGGCCACGCCAATGCCGAGCGCTCCGCCGGAGCCGCCCTCACCGATCACCACCGCAACCGTCGGAGTGCGCAGGATCATCATTTCGCGAAGGTTCACGGCGATGGCTTCCGAGATGTGCCGTTCTTCGGCGCCAATGCCTGGGTAGGCTCCGGGCGTGTCAATGAGAGCGACGAAAGGACGCCCAAATTTTTCTGCCAGCCGCATGAGCCGCAGCGCCTTGCGGTAACCTTCGGGATTCGCGCACCCGAAGTTACGACGGATATTCTCCTTCAGCTCGCGGCCCTTTTGGTGACCGATGGCCAGGCAGGTATGCCGGCCGATGCGCGCCAGTCCACCCGGCATGGCCTTGTCGTCGGCAAAGAGCCGGTCGCCGTGCAATTCCAGAAAGTCCGTGAACGAAAGCTGCAGGTAATCGAGTGCGAAGGGACGGGACGGGTGCCGGGCGATCTGCACGCGTTCCCAAGGCGTGAGATTGAGGTAAATCTGCTTTCGTGTCGCCTCGAGTTTCGCCTCCATCTTCCGCACCTCGGCATCGATATTCACGTCGTGTTCGCGCGAGTGCGCCTTGAGCTCGGCCAGCTTTTGTTCCATCTCGACGATCGGTTTTTCAAAATCCAGCGGTGGCGTTTTCATGGAGATAAATCGAATCGTCAAACAGTGCTATTGAATCACCACGGAGTCGCCTTTGTTCAGCAGAACGGCAAGTTCCGCCGCGTCCGCGGGGGCAATTCCCAGACCGCCACCCGGCGGCTTATTGATCGTCTCGGGCGCAACATTCTCGGGCTCAGAATAGAGCGTGAAACCGGCCAGGCTGAGGCTGATCCAAAAATTCGCCTGATGATATTCCGGATCGGTAAAGATGAGGCGCCCACCGCTCGGTCCCCAGGCCAATTGATCCGTGACCTTGCCTTCTTGCGGAGTTTTGGGCCGTTTCCCATCCGGCTTTTTTGACTTCGGAATACTGCGAATCCGATATTGCTTAAAGAATTTTCCGTCGTTGAGCAGGGTCAGTCTCTCCTCCGCGAGACTGATCTCGAGCGAGAAAGTCGCGGGGGTGTAATACAGCTTCTGACCAATTTGCAGGTTGATCGTTTTCAGATCATTGGTTCGCATGAGCAACTCCGGGCTCGTCTTCGTGCGCCGGGCCACCTTGTTCAAGGCGTCGCCCGGCCGCACGATATACAATTGTTTGGTCGGTGTCTGCTCGGTGGAAAAAAAGAGTTCCGTGTTGATCTCGCCCAACCGCGTTTTAGCCTCGTCGAGTTTGCTCGAGCGCGGGTGCCGCTCGATGAAACCCTCATATGCCTTCCGCGCTGCCAGCTTGTCGCCTTCCTGATCGATTGACTGGATCTTGGCAAAATCTGGCAGACTGGGATCGGGCGGCGGCGGCGGCGGCCCTTTCCGAATTTCCGCTTCCAATTCCTTCTGCGGGCGAATGAAAAGCTCGTAGGTATAGTAGGCAGCGCTGCCGAAGACGGCGGCTGCCAAAATGAGAATGACGAGGGCTTTAAAAAACACAGCGGATGCGGACTTTGCCAAGGGTCGGCCCGAATCCCAAACCCGAAATTCAGGGCTCACAATTTCGCTGGGCAAATGTCACGCGCCTTGACTTCGCCCGCGCTTTCGACGGACAACCCCGAGGTATGAAGTTCCTCCTGACCTCTCTCTCGCTCCTTGCTCTCAGCGCCGCCGGCCTGCGAGCCGAGCTTCCCGACAGTCTGAAGACCGGTGATTTCGTCATTGGCTGCCAGGCCTGGACGTTCAACAAATTCTCCGTGATCGAGGCCATCGACAAGACGGCCGAAGCGGGCGGAAAAGTCATCGAGTTCTTTCCCGGCCAAAAATTGTCGCCGGAAAAACCGGACGTGAAGTTTGATCACAATGCGAGCAAGGAAGTGTGGGCCGAAGTCAAAGCCCACCTCGCAGAGAAAAATATCACGCCCGTGGCCTACGGCGTCGTCGGGCTGTCAACCAACGCGGAGGAATCGCGAAAGGTGTTCGAGTTTGCCAAATACTTCGGGATCGGGGTCCTCAACACGGAATCGGTTGACGCGATCGACACCTTTGAACCGCTGGTAAAGGAATACGATATCAAGGTCGGCTTTCACGATCACCCGAAGCGCCCCGACAACCCGAGCTACCGGATGTGGGACCCAAACTACATTCTCGAGGTGGTGAAAGATCGTGACCCGCGCATCGGATCGTGCGCCGACACCGGACATTGGGTGCGCAGCGGATTGAAGCCCGTCGATTGCCTCAAGATTCTGAAAGGCCGCGTGGTGAGCAGCCACTTGAAGGATCTGCATGCGCCGCTGCCGAGCGGTCACGACGTGCCCTTCGGCACGGGTGTCAGCGACGTCCCCGGCATCCTCGATGAGTTCAAAGCGCAGGGCTTCGTCGGGCCGATCTCCGTTGAATACGAATACGACTGGGACGCGAACGTCGATGACGCGAAGCAGTGCATCGACTTCGTGCGCGAATACCACCCAAAAAATTAAGCGACTGGACCACCAGCGCTCCAATGTCATCCTGAGCGGATTGCCGCTTCGCAAAGCGAAAGGCATGGAGTCGAACGGACCCGGCGCGGACCGTAGCAGTCGTCCTTGAATGAAGCGCCTCGCCGAAGCCCCAGCAGCGGATAGAGTTCTTCTGTCGCCACTGGCGTAACGTCGATCTCGAGCCGGGTGGGCGTCACTCTTGCCGCGTTCGAACGCGGCGCAGTCCGAGAAGCGCCACCAGTCCGCTGGCGAGCGTAGCCAGTGAGCCGGGTTCCGGAATGACGATGAGATTGATCTGGCCGGGCACGTTCGCATCGATGAACGACCCGGGATACAGCGCCGCGAACGCCGGATCGAGTTCGAGAGTATTGTTCGTCAGCGTCCCGGTGTAATCGGCGATGCGGTAGGTTCCTCCGTCAAAGCCGGCACGCGTGATGATCTCGAGGACGCCATCGAGCGTGAGATTTCCGTTGATCGTGAGCAGATCGTTCACGCCCCCGCCGACCGTGTCCGGATCAACCAGTTCAAGCCGCAGCTTCGCATTTCCATCCAGGGAAAGACCCGCGAGCGTGAGTGTGCCGATGCCGTCACCGGGCGTGACCAGGCCGCCTTTGACATCGGTAATTCCCACGGTGCCGTTTCCGGCCAGCGTGCCATTCGCATTCACCGCCACCATGCTGCCCGCGACGCTTCCATTTACGACGAGCTGACCTTCATCAATGGTGAACGTGCCCGTCGTTGGACTGACGCCTCCCAGCGTCAGACGTCCGGCGCCCGCCTTTCGCAGTGAAGTAAATCCCTCGATAGTGCCGTCGAAGGTGGTGTTGGCGGTCTGCACGACAGATAATGTATCGCTTCCTTGAATCATCCCGCTCGTTCCGCGCAGACCGGCCACCGTCTGCGGGGAGAAATTGATATCCACGATGCCGCCATTCAAGTTGAGAGTCGTATTCGGCGAAAGGATGCCGCCGAACTCGGTGCGAAGCGTCCCGGCGCTGACCAAAGTTTCACCCTGCCAATCGTTCTCCAGACTTTGCAACGCCAGTTCACCACCGTTCACCATTTCGAATCCGCCAGCACCAGTCACCTTCCCGCTCAGCAGGACGCCTCCGCCACCGCTACCGGCAAGAATGCCGATGCGATTGGTGGTGCCCGGTCCGTTGAGAGTGACAGTTCCAAACCAGGTGCCGAATTCAAAATTCGCGGCCAGCAAACCGCCGTTAAGCACGATCGGCTTCGAGTTCGTGATGTTCGAGTAGGTCACCAGATTGCCGGTCTCGTTGACAATGATCGATGTGTCCAGATCGCCCAGATTCTCGCTGCTCTGAACGCCGAAGAAGCCTTCGTCGACCACGATGTCGCCGACGGTCGCGCCCGCATTCGGCGCCCACCAGGTCTCGTTTGGACCCACCTTGGTCAGGGTGAAACTTCCTCCGTTGAAATCGACGCCCTGATTTCCAGCAACGTTAAGATCGTAGCGGTTGACGCCGCCGATCGAGGCATTGCCGGAAAGTGTGATCGATTGATAAATCGGGTCGTTCACCACGCCCGCGCCCGAATTCCAAATGGCGGCCTGTCCGGGAGCGCCATTCCCTTCAACAGTCAAATTGTAGCGCACGCTTGCCGTCGTACCGATCTGGCCGCCAACATCAAAGGTGCCGCCGTTGGAAACATTAATCGAGTCGTTGGTGCCGACCGGATTTTGATTCGTGGCAATTCGCAGCGTGCCTCCGGTGATCTCCGTTGGGCCGGTATTGGCGTTCGAATTGTTGATCACCAGCGTCCCTTCTCCGGATTTGGAAATACCCGTCCCACCGAGGAGCATGCCCGGGCCGCTGAGGCTGTAATCAATACCAGCGGCCGCGTTCACGGTTAACGAGGCCGGCGTAACGCCACCCGCTGCGATCGTGAGATCGCGATTGATTCCGGCATCACCGAAAGTCACGGCATCAAAATTGAAGAACTTCTCCGGATTGGCCCCGTCACTCCAATTGGTCGTGGTATTAACGTCCCACGTGCCGTCCGTTTCGCCGGTCCAGGTCAGTGATTTCGAACTGCCCGAAACGGTCAGCAGGATGTTGTTCGGCTGCGTGGTCGTATCAATGCTGAAGACGTATCGGGAACCCGTGTTCCCGACCGTCGGCGGCACGGTGGCGTTGAGCGTTCCCGCCGTGACGACGACATAGGTTCCCGCCACGGGCAGCTCGGTGAAAGCGGGAGTGATGGTGGAAGCCGCCGCGTAGTTCGCCGTTCCTGTCACCGAGAGCAGGTCATTGCTCATGCCGTCAGTTGCGATATCCACGCGCAAATCGCCGCCATTCATCGTCAGCGAGGAAACGGTCAGGGTGCCTATGGCTCCATCCTCGGCCGCGGCGCCTGGACGAAGGCCACCTCCCGGAGCGACCGTGGTGGCACCGGTGTTTCCAGTGCCGGAAAGTGCGCCGCCATTGTTCACCGACACGGAACCCGAAATACCGCCCTCGTTCACGATCGCGCCACCGTTAATCGCGATGGGAGCGGTCAGGGTGGATCCACCCACCAGCGTCAACGAACCGACGTTGCTTTTTACCAGTGCACCCGCACCGGAAACCACGCCCAACCACGAATCACTCGTCGCCCGATCAAAGACGAGACTGCTGCCCGCGGCGACGGTGACATCATTGCTGCCCACGGAACCACCCGGCTGATTACCACCGACCACGTTTCCCGCGCCGACCGCGCCGTCCCGCATCGTGAGCGATCCGTTGCCAGAAATCGTGATCTCACTGGTACCATTAAGATTTCCGTAAAGAGATATATCGTGACCGTTGGTGTTGAATGTCGTTGCGACATTGATGAGCACGGCGTTGCTGTCGATGGCCGTGTCGGCCCCGGCCACCAGGGTGCCGCCATTGAAATTGAATTGCCCCGAGGGATTGCGGCTGATCATGCCGAATGAGCCAGTCAGCACGAGTTCCCCGGCGTCGAGGTTGTATGCGGAAATGCCGAAGGGTGTGTCGCCACGATTGTCGGCCACCACGGCAGGCGCGGTCACCGTGCCTCCCGTCTGGTTGAGCGTGCCAGCGCCATCGATTCCCAGGTAAAGCACGCCCGCTGTTTCCCAGGGATTGACGGTTTGATACGGAAACTGCGCCGGCGTTCCGGTCAGAGTCAGGGTGCCCGCGGAAATGTCGTAGGTGCTGGCATTGTTCGGCCAATGGCCGAGCCGGAATTCATTCCCGACCGTCACGTCGCCACCAGTCTGGGTGACCGCCCCCGCGGATCCAGGAAGATCGCCGATGAAGAAATTGCTCGCGATCGAGACGGTGGTGCCCGCACCGATGTTCACCTTCGCTCCGTCGGTGCTTCCATCCGGCTGACCACCGGCACCTTGAGCGACCGTGATATTGGCCGCGGTGACATTCGCGCCGGCCACCAGATTTAGCGTGGCATTGGTGGTCGGCGACGCCGGGTTCAGGAGGCCGACATTCACGTTCCGGACCGACGTCGCCGAGTCGATGGTGGCGACCGCGTCCGGGACGATTGTGCCCACATTAAAATCACCGCCAATCGTGATCGCATTGCCGTTGGTGGAAAAACCCGTCCCTTGCACATCCACCTGGATCGCGGTGTTACCCTGGTTGGCTCCCACGCTCGCGATCGGCCCGCTGAGAGCGTAGCTATCCGAGCGATTAAAACCAATCGCCCCAACCATGGTATCGCCGGTGAGCGTGATCGGCCCGGCGATGTTTCCAGTGGTACCGCCATCACCCACGATGACCGTGGTTGCGCCCCCGCCGGTGCTTCCGCCATTCACCGTCACCGAACTCGTCGTCACATTTCCAGTGAGAACGATCGTCGTCGGCAAACCGGAATTGCTGCCGCCAAGCACCAGATCACCGCCATCGATGGCACCCGCGACCGTGCCGGTGCTGTTGTTGGCGCTGATTTTGGCGCTCCCGACGACGTGGATCGGACCAGCCAGAGTCGCGTCGTCGATCCTCGCCGCACCAGAGGCCGTGCCGTCGCTTTCGACGTATCCCGTGCCGGTGAGCGTGATTTCATTATTCACCGATGCGCCCGGCGCCAGCCACAATTGCGCACCCGAGTTCACCGTCACCGTCGATGTCCCCAACCCGGCTTGACCGACGGGACCGGTACGGAAAGTACCGGACGTGGGATCGAGATTCAGCGCGCCCGAATATCCAGAATTGTCGCCTCCCAGCATGACCGTGGCCGGCGCGGCTGCACCGGTCACGTGGGGATCAATCGTCACCGGTCCCGATCCCGAGATATCAGCGGCGACATTGAAACTTCCGTCGTTATGCACGAGATCGAGCGAAGTCCCCGGGCTCACCACAATTCCACTTGCCGCCGCGGTGGGATCGGCCACCGAGTAATCCACCTTCAACGCTCCGGCGTTAATGGCGATCGCGCCGGTCTGACTTCCCGCACCGCTCAAGACGAGAGTGCCCGGACCGCTCTTCGTCAAATCTCCGGAACCGGAGATGGCGCCGGATAGCGTCAAGGTCGACGAACCGCCGGTAATGTTGACCATGCCGCCATTCGAACCGATCGCCAGGCCGTGCGAGCTCGATTCGGTCGCACCGGTGAAAGTGAGCATTCCCCCGTCGATGCCGATCGCTGGCTTGCTGCCGAGCGAACTCGGACCACCGGCGTTGCCCAGGGTTGCCACGCTGATCGCGCCACCATTGATTTGGACGCCACCGGAATAAGTGTGGTTGGAATTGGTAATCGTGAGGGTGCCGTTGCCGGATTTGACGATGGCTCCCCCATCGAGGGTGCCCGTGCCGCCAAACGTGTAATCCTGAGCCGCATTGACCGTGATCGTGCCCGCGTTGACCGAGCCGGTGATGGCGACGGCCGGCGAGTTCGATCCGGCGTCGTTGAACGTAACGTTATCGAGATTGCGGAAGGTGTCTGGTGTGGCGCCGTTCAACCAATTTGCGGTGGTGTTGACGTCCCACGCATTTGCATTCGCACCACCCGCCCACACGAGGTCCGCCGCGGCACCGGAGACGACGAAAAGAATCTCGCCCTGCGTCCCTGTGTTAAAAGCGAACATTTGCCGCGTGCCCGTCGGGAGACCTGTAAATGTGAGGTTGGGCGCCCCGCCAGTGAGTGTCCCCGCATAGGTGGCAATCAGGTAGCTGCTGGCTGAGAGTCCGCCGCCGAACGGATTGATGACGACAGTGTTGGTTCCGCTCAGGGACAGATTCCCGCCGACGGCCACGAGATCGTTCGGACCCGCCGCGGTAGTGTTCAAATCGAGCGCCAGCCTGGCGTCGGTGAGCGAGACATTCCCCGAAACGCTCATCGTTTGAGCACTGCCCATGGCTCCCACCTGCAACGTGCTTCCCGCGTTAAAATTGAGCGCGCCGGTGACATCAGTCCGCGGTGCACCGGAGTGTCCCGCAGCCAGCGTCTGTCCGTTGTTGAGGGTGTAGCCGCCCGCCGCGGCACTCACGTCGATCTCCGCCCCATCGCCGATGGCGATGACGCTGGAGGCGAGCGAACCTCCCGACCCAAGGGTCAGCGTGCCGGACTCGACCGTCGTGCCGTTGGTTGCCTGCGTGGCGGCGTTCACGTCGAGCGTTCCGGACCGCAGCACGATGCCACCCGCCGCGTTGGTCGCGCCATTCAGGGTCACGTCGCTATTCGTGATCGTAATCCCGCCATCCGCGCCCAGCACGTTGTTGCTGGTGAAAGTGCCATTTGTGATCGCCATCCCTGCATTCGCGCCCAGCGCGTCATTGCTGGTCAAAGTGCCGTCGGTGAGAACCACCCCACCGACCGCGGTGGTCGCACCATCGAGAGTGACGTCGCCATTGACGATTGTGATCCCCGCATCGGCCCCGAGCGTGCCCGCGCTGACCACGTTTCCGTTCGTGACCGTCAATCCACCGGCAGCGTTGGTCGGACCATTTAGAGTAAGGAAACTATTGTTGGAAACCGTGATGCCGGCATCGGCGCCCAAGGCGCCGTCGCTGGTGACCGTGCCGCCCGTGATGAATAGCCCTCCCGCCGCGTCGTTACTGCCCAGCAGGTTGAGCGTTCCGCCCGGCATGTTGATGGCGCCCGTGAATGTATTGTCACCGCCGAGATTCAACGTGCCCGTGTTGATCTTGTTGATCCCGAAACTGCCACCACTTTCGGTGATATTCCCATTGAGGTTGAGTGTTCCGCCATCGACTTGCTGAATATCGGTCGTGGCCTGCAGGCGGATGGGCGCCGCGATGGTGGCAGTGGTGCTGTTGGTGTGATTGATCGCACCGCCATTCGCCACGATTTGCCGCGTGAATGAACCGACGTTATCCCAAAAATTGAGGCTCGTGCCGGTGTTGAGAGTGATCTCACCCGACCCCTCCACGATACTGCCTGCTTCGATAGCCAGGACGCCCTGATTGACCACGATGTCGCCGTCCCCGACCACTTCGACATTGACCAGGCTCATTTGATTCGTGCCCGTTTTCGTCAGCGTAAAGCCATTTTGGTACAGCCGTCCGACCGCCGGGCCGGGCGCGCGGATGTCCCACCGACCGCTGCCGCCGAAAGTCGTATCACCCGTCATCTCCACCTGCTGCAACGCGTTGTTCTGACCGCCACCACTGTTGAAGATGGCGCCGATCCCACCGACGCCAGCTCCCTGCACTTTGATATACTCGGTGCCGAGATTCACCCCGTTAATATTCAATGACGCTCCACCCTGAATTTCGGTGAAATCAACGGGCGTCAGGGTTCCCTGCACGTCTGCCACGCCGAGCGAGCCACCATTGCCCACTCGCAAAGTCACCCCGGATCCGACATTCAACACCCCGCTAAATGTGTTTGCCGCCGTCCCGAACGCCAGGGACGCGGTTCCGATCGGTGCCTCGACAGAAAAACCATTCGTTCCCGCGATGGGCGCATTAATTTGGGCGATGAAACCGGTGCTGCGCGGATAGACGGAAACCGTGGGTTGCGACGCCCCATTGTCGAGGGTCAGCACGCTCGCGTTGGACGCTCCCAGAGTCCAACCGTTGGTCCCGGCATCGGTATCGCGAAACACCAGATTGCCGAGGGTGCGGCTCGTATCGAGCGTGACGGAACGGTCACCAGTGATGTCGAAATCAAACGAAGCGGTCGCGGTGGCACCGTCTGCGATCGTGTTGTTGAGCCAATTCGCGGCGTTGCTCCAGGCTCCCCCGTTGTTGACGTTCCAGGAACCGTCCGTCTGTGCCCAGGCTCCGGTACTGAATGTGGCGGCGGCGATGGTGCCAGTGAGAATGCGGCGTGAAGTGAGTTTGGGTCGAGCAATCATAGGTCGAAAAAAACGAAAGGGGCTGCGTGGAAAACGGGACGGTGAAACGAGATTACAATCACCGTGGGGTGAATCGACAAGTGCGTTATGAATATTGGGCTGCGTATTTGTCGATGGACCAGAACCCCAGGGGGAGCCGTGGCGTCGCAGCGCGAATGCCGGACGGACCGCTTCCACGAAGGATGGTACCTCCGTTACCTTTCCGGTTACCGGATCCGTCACGAGATCGATGTATTCCCGCGCGTCGCCTTCATTGGCTGTGATCAGGTATTCGTTCCTGCCGACGCAATAGGACGCGATGGCATCGGGCATGTAGATGCCCTTCACCGGCCACTGGCGGATGTTGATCTTGCCGGTGGTCAGCGTCTTCTTCGGGTCATTCGGATCGAGCACGGGGATTCCGTCGCGGTCGCTGGCGTCAACGCGGTTGTTGCGACCGACGTGGATGATCCCGAGTACCACTGGCTCCGGCACGTAGTCCGGGTTCAGAGAGAAAGTCCCGTCGGGCTGAATGGTAATGCCGACGACGCCAAAGTCGTTGTCGTTAATCACGGCGAGCGTGTTTTCATCAATGACCGTCAGTCCTTCGACCTTTTGCACGGTGTTGTCACCGGCCGCGTTGAGATCCACGTGCAGACCCTTGTCGATTGGTCGGATGGCGTTGAGCACAGTTTCCGTCGTCGTCAATTGATCGACAGTTTTCCCCGTCGTGCCGACCGTGCCCGTGTAGGACGAGACATCCGTCGCCCCGCTGAGATTGAAGCGGTAGATGGTCTTTTCGATAAACGCGGGATTTAACATGCGCGCTGCGCCCGGCCCCGGGTCCAAACCACGAGACTTTGATCAGCACTTGCGACACGTTCCGCCATGCGCTTTCCACCGCCCATCCGCGTCACCGCCCCGCTGCTCGCGCTCGCCGTTGGGCTGGCGGCGACTTTCTTTGAATATCGGCTCAACCTCGATCTCGATCTGGCCCGGCATCTCACGGAAGTTCGGCAGCGCGCGGACTCGAATGGGAACCGTCTGGCGCACTTGAGCGAGCACCTGCTATCCACCGCGCAGCCCGATGCTCTTCAGGCCGACACCGAGGGGATGAGCGATTTGCCGCAGTTCGAAATTGCCGGGGTGGTGGACGAAAACGGGCGCGTGCTCGCCGACAGCACGGGAACCCTGCTCGGCCAGGCCGCCTCAGCGACACCGCTGGCCAAGGCAGCGGCGCTGATCACCCCAGCGAGGCGGGCCGTCGTGAAACATGCGGAAGACGAGCAAACCGTGCTGAGCGCGCATCCGTTCCGGCTCGACACGGGCGCCACCGGCTGGGTGCTGCTGGAGTTCGACCGGGCCGAGGCGATTGCCGCGACGCATGCCGACGCGCGCACGCAGCTCGGCTGGATGGCTTCGGCCATGGCGCTGCTCGGTTTCGCGCTGTGGGCGGTGCTGCATTTCGGCTTTGCCGCGCGGCTCGGGCGGCTGCCGGACAGTGTGCGCGCACTTTGGCGAAGGAAAGGCGGATGCGCCCGTCGCTGCTGGCGGGCGGCGACGAGGTGGGCGAAGCTTTCCGCGCGCGTTCTCCGCCATGGCTGCGACGACTGCGCGCGTCGCGAAGCGGAGCAAGTGCGGCTCGAGCGCGAGATTCTGGAAATCATCCGAGAGCGAGCGGCAGCGCATCGGCCACGACCTGCACGACGGCCTCGGCCAGCGGCTCACCGCCGCCTCGATGGCGACCAATGCGGCTGTCGCCGCGCTGAAATCGGACGCGCCCGCGCTAACGCGGAACGCGGCGAGGATATCGGTCGGCAGCTTCGCGAGGCCATCGCGGAGACGCGCTCGCTTTCCCACGGCCTCGCGCCCGTAGCGACTTGAAGGACGACGGTCTGATGGCGGCGCTCGGCGCGCTCGCCGAGGGCACGGTCGCAGGGGACCGGCGTGCGCTGCGTCTTCGAATGCCCGGCGCCGGTGCGCGTGCCGATGCGGAGGTGGCGGTGCACTTTATCGAATCGCACAGGAAGCCGTGAACAACGCGCTCAAGCATGCCGCGCCCGGCGGAAATCCGCATCGGCCTCGAACAGCGCGACGGATAGCTCGTGCTGCTCGAGGTGGATGACGATGGGGCGGGCTTCGCGCGAAACGCTCGAGCGCGGGTGGCGGCATCGGCCTGCGGGTCATGCGACATCGCGCGGAGCTGCATCGGTGGCGTGTTCGAATTCGGCTCGCCGCCCGCTGGCGGAACGCGTATTTCCTGCCGCGTCAATCCTGCCCGCATGAGCGCCGCCAACGCCGAACCGAAGCAACCGCGCGAAGCTCGCATCCTCCTGGTGGACGACCACCGCATGGTGCTCAACGGTTACCGGCTCATGCTCGATGCCGAGCCGGATCTCGCGGTCTGCGCCACCGCCACCAGCGTGCCCGAGGCGCTCGCCGCCGTCGAACGCGAGGAGCCCGACCTCGTCGTCACCGACCTCACGATGGCCGGGCGCGGCGGGATCGATCTGATCAAGGATCTCGCCGCGCTGCACCCGGAGCTGCGCATCCTCGTCTGCTCGATGCACGACGAAACGCTCTACGCCGAGCGTACGCTGCGGGCCGGCGCAAAGGGTTACGTCATGAAGGACGCCGATGGCCCGACCTTCCTCGCCGCCATCCGCCGTGTGCTCGGCGGGCAGACTTTCATGAGCGAAAAACTCGCCGCCCGCGTGCTCGAATCCTTCGCCGGCGTCGCGTCCGCGCGGGAGCCGATCGCCGCTGGAAAAACTCAGCGATCGGGAGTTCGAGGTCTTCCGCCTTTTCGGCGAAGGCAAGACGGCCAAGGAAATCGCCGCGCAACTCAACCTCAGTCCGAAAACCGTTTCGGTGCATCGCGATCACATCAAGGAGAAGCTGCGAATTCGCCACCAGCGCGGAGATGATCCGTCAGGCCGTGCGCTACGTGGAGACCGAGCAGGTCAGCGGCGGTTCGAGCGAGTAGATTGGGAGCCAATCAGCCCGGGGCGGGTGGGTTCGTGCCGTAGGCAAAGCGCCTATTTAAAGACGGGCACCAGGCCGATTCCGCGAATCGCCGCCATGTGAAACGATGCGAATCATCAGCCATCGCCCCACAAAAAACCTCAATTGTTTCATCCCATGAACCACACGTCCTCTCGCAATTCATCCTGGGAATCGCCGCTCAAGGAGGCCCACCGCGACGCTTTTGTCCTGACCGTGGACGATGACGACGGAATGCGCTGCTGGCACGACGCGGTGCTTTCTCGCGCCGGCTATCGCTCAATGGCCGCCGCCGACGGCGAGGAGGCGCTTCGACTCCTGGCAACGCACCATTTTGATCTCGTTATCACCGACTACGAGATGCCTCACCTCGATGGCGTCGGACTTGTTCGCGCGCTGCGCGCGAAGGGGAGCCGCGTCCCGATCATCATGATTTCCGGCTCGATGGCCTGCAACTTGGAGCTGCCGTCGGATATTCGACGCGAAGTCGCGGTGACCCTGCCAAAACCCACGGACACCTTTCGACTGCTCGCCGGGGTTGTCTTCGCTTTGGAGTCCCCTGCTCACGCGCCGGGGCGGACCCACATTTCCGATATCTTTCCGAAAGCAAAACGTTTGCCGGGCAAAGTTCGACTGCCGGCCGATCTGGCAGGCGTCGATTGAACGGCGCGTTTGCGCCCCAAGCGAGACAGACCCAGTGAAAGCGCCTTCCTTCACCTGCCTCCGATTGCTGGCGGCGTTGCTGTGTTCGGCTCCGCGCGTCGGTCTCCTCCCAGGCATCCGGCGAGGGAAACGGAACAGTCCACCGAATCGCTGCCACTCGACGAGATGCTTCGCCTCGAAGAAGTCAGGCGGCAAACCGGGTCGGTCTCCAAAGAGTACGTTCGGGAACAGATCGAAAAGCTCAATCCCCGCGAGCCGCGTCAGCTCAAGACCCGCAATTTTCTCATCAAGCTCCTCGATGCGGGCGGTGATCCGACGCTGCTCGACCACTGGCTCAGCGCGCTCGGCGATGACGCGATCGTGCTCGGCATGCCCGAAGATCTCCTGCTCGCATATTTCGGCGCGCCGGTTTCCCGCGAAGCGATCGAATTTCGCGGCAAACCCGCCGATTTGTGGACCATCGCGCACAAGCCGGGGCGGATCGAGAAGGTAACCGTCGCCGACGGCAAGGTCGTGCACGTTCGCGAATGACGCACTCCGCAGCCGTTGAACGCATGCCTAATATGAACACACGAAAACGAACCAGCGGCTCCCCGACCCAGGGCAACATTTCCGTGCCAGCCGCCATCGTTCTGGCCGTCATCACGGCATCCACGGGATTGCTGGCGTACGGGTGGCACCGGGCTCATCTGGCAAAGTCGCGCCCGAACTCGGCCTCGGAATATCATCACTGAAACGGCACGGAAAAATGACTGCTTTCAATGTACGAATTCGGTCCGCGGGGAGGCGCCGGCCCGATTGTTGTCCGGCGACGAAGCAGATTTCCATTCCGGGCGCGGTTTGACATGGTCCCACGCATGCCGAACCCAACCTGCTCGATCCTGCATCGCGAGTTTCCCGCTGAGGAAGTCGACTCCGCTCTCGGCCATCCGTCCGAAAGTCGCCGCGCTCATCCGACGCAAGCACATCCGGAACTCGCGGACGCCAGCCTTGTCTCCAAGCCGCGCTGGCACCGTTCCGCGCGGAGTATGTGCGCGGGGTGCTCGAGGAGGATATCGGCGAGCTTTCCACTCTCGAGAAAGACGTGGTGGAAAGCTTGCGCGAACACGAACTCGTCACCGAAAACGTGGACGCGGAGTTTGAGATCCAACTCACGCGCGGCCAGCGCTCGCGGATTTCATCGCGCGAGTTCGGCGGGAGCTGGCGCTTCATCATCATCTTCGGCGCGTTCCTCCTCGTCTGGATCGCGCTGAATATCCTCGCTGGTCTGCGCGCACCGGATCCGTATCCCTACATCCTGTTGAATCTGATGCTGTCCTGTCTCGCGGCCATCCAGGCGCCGGTGATCATGATGAGCCAGAATCGCAAGGACGCGAAGGACCGCGCGCGCGCGAGCACGATTACAAGGTGAATCTCAAAGCCGAACTGGAAATCCGGCACTTGCACGAGAAAATGGACTTTCTCCTGAAGCAGCAGGCGCAACGGCTCTTCGCGTTGCAGGAGTTGCAGATCGAACTGATGGAGGAACTCGCCCGGCGGCAACCGCCGAGGCGAAAGCGGCGCCACGGCGATAAGGACTCGCTCGAGTCCCCCGTGGACGCGAATTGAACGAAGGACTGCGAATTCCGAACCACCGGTAATCGGCTCCCGGCCCCGCATAGGCGCAGCGCCTATTCCCAATCGGCCCCAAATCCCCTACCAAGGACAGTGTCGAAGTTTTACGTTCCCGTCGCAGCACCGGGACTTTGAGACTGTTCGCCGTCAGTCCTGAAACTGCGACCTCCATGAGTCAGGCATTTCCAATCCCCAAAACGGATGTTTCCTCCGCAAAACCATCCTCGTGGTCGACGACGACGATGCGGTGCGAGCGGGGTTCCGCTGCGTGTTGATGACGGAGGGATACGTGTCCTCACCGCCATCAACGGTGCGCAGGCCTTGTCCACCTCTGGAGCATCACCCATGCGACCTCGCGTTGATCGACATGAACATGCCCGTCCGCAACGGTTGGGGCACCATCGCCAGCATGCGCACCATTGCTCCCACCCTCCCCGTCATCATCATCACGGCGCGACCTGACCAGCGAACGCTGGCGCGCGAAACCGGTATCGAGTTGATGGAAAAACCGCTCGATCTCCCGCTCTTCCTCCAGCGGATTCGACAGCTGCTCGAATCTTCGGAGGGCGCGAATCAAACCATCCCGGGGGATTCCGGGCGGGATAAGACCGCGGCGCGATCATGCTCCCGCCATTTCCTGTCGGATAGATGACTCCGCTTCTTCGCCGCCGGTTGATCTTCTTTTGCGCGGCGATCGCGTCGCTGTCTTCCTGGCCGCCTGGTCCGCGATCACCGCCTGGAGTGAACTCGGCACGTTGCGACGGCAATTCACGACCACGCAGTTCGAGAGTTTCCGCATTGCCGGAGAACTTCAATCGCACATGGTCAATTTGACCTCGGATTTGCTCGCCTGCGAGGCCAGCGGCGAAAAGACGGAATGGGACAGATTTCAGGATGAAAGCGAGCAATTGAACGCGTGGATCGACCGTCAGCGCGATGCTCTCGTGACGTCGCGGGAAAGAGCGATCCTCGCCGAAATCGATGCTGAATATGACCGCTACCGTGCCGCGGCCCAGGTGATCCGGCCACAACAGAACCGTGATGCGGTATCCGCCGCCACGCGAATTCGTCAGCTCAATCAGGCCGGAAAGCAGATGTTCTTTCTCGCCGACCGGCTGGCCAAAGCGCACCGCGCCGCGCTCGGGGATTTGCTTGGACGGAGTCAGCGATCTCTCCAACGGCTCGAAGTTATCTTTAGCGCGGGATTCATCCTCGTCCTGGCAGCTGGCGCCTGGGGTATGGCAACGATTTTTCATGATACGATCACCCCGCTGCGCCGACGGCTGATCGAAATCCAGGCCCTCGCTGAGCGGCACGAAAAGCTCGCCTCGCTCGGCGTCCTCGCGGCCGGCGTGGCTCACGAAATCCGCAATCCGTTGACCGCGATCAAGACCCGCGTTTTCACCCTCAAACGAACACTGAACGCGGGGACCTCCGCCCATACCGACGCCGAAATCATCGAACACGAAATCGACCGCCTCAACCGCGTCGTGCACGATTTCCTGCTCTTCGCCCGGCCCGCACCTCCGGAAATGACCTTGCTCCGCCCACGGGAAATCTTCCGCGACCTGCTCGAATTGCTCGCGCCGGGCCTGAGCCGGCAGGGGATCGAACTTGGCGTGGAGACCAGCTCCGACGAAGACCTGTTGTTCCGGGCGGATCGGCATCAGCTCCAACAGGTGCTGCTCAATCTCATTCGCAACGCCGCCGAGAGCATCGAGGGCGGAGGGCGAATCATTTTGCGCGCACGCCGGGATCGGGTGGCGATCGATGGCGATCCGAAATCGGTGATCGTGCTCGAAGTTGCGGACACTGGCACCGGCATTTTACCCGAAGTTCAGGAGCGGCTCTTCGATCCCTTCTTCACCACCAAATCCACCGGCACCGGTCTCGGGCTTTCCATCGCCATGCGCATCCTCGAGACACACGGCGGAACCTTGCAATTTCAGACCGTGCCCGGCGACGGAACGACTTTCGGGCTGGTGATTCCACTTCCGGTTCCGGAATCCACGTTGGCGAATAGGTCGATCCGCCGATCGGAAACACTGATCGGTCAGAATTGAAATTCTGACTGGCGAGCGGACGGGCGACCGGACTTCGCGCGCGGCGGCCGGCGGCGTGAAACGGGCGGTTTCGACCACAGGTCGAGAAGTTGTTCGAGCTCGGTGAGTTGCGCGCGTTGCCTGGAGATGGCGCGAGCCAGTTCGCCGGCCACTTTGTGTTCGAGCTCAGTCCGATTCTCCGTCCGCACAAAATTCCAGGCGCGATCGCGGCGCGCGACCCGAAGACTTCGGCGCACGGCGTTGATGGCCGCCTTCAGCTCCCCAACCACGGCCCTCCACTGCGACAAAGTGGTGTGTGCGCCGGTGCGATTCTCGCGCACGTCGGTAAAAGCGAGCAGCGTCTCGAGACGCGCTTCGTCGCCAGCGGCATATGCCACCTGGACCTCGTGCCAGACCGCCGTCACGCGGGGATCGCCATCGGCCCGAACATCCGGGTGCAGCCGGCGCACGAGGATGCGATACAGTTCCTTCAGCCGTGTCCGGGCCGGATTCGGCGCCGTTCCGACGCCAGGGCGGTGGGATCGTGATGAGCCGCCGATTCGCGAACTTCCCGGCCCATTTTTCCCGAGAACCGAGGCTTTGAAATCGCGCAGCATTCGCGCGTAATCACGTGGGTCGAGGAAGTCCGGATCGACACCGGCGAACTCGGAAATGAAACTGCGGAACAGCTTCTCCGCCTCGCGATCGCTCAAAGAATCTCCCCCGGAATCCCTCGCCGCGTCGTCATGGTTTTCCGGGGCAAAGCCAAACGGATCGGAGGAACCGAAGGAATCTTCAAAATCCTCCTCGTCCTCGGCTGGTGCGGAAAAAGTTCCATTGGCGATGGCCGCGCGACGCTCTGTCACCTGCCGCCAGGCCGCGTGGTAACTGCGGCAATTTCCGAAAAACATCTCGTCCTCGATCTCCCCCACGAGTTCTGACTTTTCCGCGACCGACGCTCCAAGTCCGCGCAACTCCGTTTGCAAAGTTCCGAAAGTGGCTGCCATCCAGCGATCAAAGGCGGGGCGATCCTGGCGCTCGAATTGCTGGAGTTTTTCCCGCTCTCGGTCGAGGGCCGCCATCAATTTGCGGCTCTCGACAGAGATTTTCTGCCGGAGTGGTTCCTGATCGATGAGGACGATGATCCGGCAGGAATTCCGGCCCACGCTTCGGGGCGCGGGTTTGCGACGTCGTTTGTTTGAATTCTTGCGCCGAGCCATGGCCGCGCACGATACCGGACGGATCATTTCTGCCAAGACACGAACGGTCAAATTTGTATGCCACCGATCGCGCACATCTCAGATTTATCGGCGACCGAATAACAAAAACAGTGCGGCGATAATGATTTTTTGCTCACGGACGGAATCAGGATACCTTCCGCGCTTCGCCGGGCACACCGGCGCGTTGGTTTACCCTACTCCATGCCCCGCCCCCTCTCATTCATCTTCGCCCTTCTGCTGCTTGCTGCCCCCGCATTTGGCCAGGTTGTCATCAACGAAATTCATTATCATCCCGTTGAAAAAAAACATTTCGACACGGACGGAAATCCGACCTTTTCCGACACGGACGCCCCGGCAGACTTGAACGATGATGTTCATGAGTTTCTTGAGCTTCGCAATGCCGGTGCGAGTGATGTGAACGTCAGTGGGTGGAAGTTTTCGAGCGGCGTCAACTTCACTTTCCCCGCGAACACCACGATTCCCGCAGGCGGTTATGTTGTGATCGCGAAAAACCCCGCGCGCCTGAAAACGGTCTACGGCCTGTCGACTGTCCTCGGACCGTACGGTGGAAAACTCAGCAACGGCGGTGAAACCGTGACGCTCGTCAATGCCGCGGGGGGCACCGTCGATTCCGTGAGCTATCAGGTCAATTTCCCGTGGGCCATCTCGGCCAACGAACTCGGAGCGGACGACGCGTTCACCGGTATTGATTTCGCGCCTTACCAATACAAAGGACGTTCGTTGCAGCGAGTCAGCGCGACAGGGCTGTCGAATGACCCCGCGAATTGGGTCGCCGTTCGGCCTGCCATCGGCGGAGCGACGTTGGCCGATCTCCCAACCCCCGGGGCGCCCAACCTCATCACGTCCACCGCCCCCAAACCCGTCGTAACCGCCTTTTCCGCAGTGCAGGCCAGTGACGGCGCGGCACTAATTCGCGCTTCGCAACCGATCAAGATCACCTGTTCATTCTCGAGTGCGGCCTCGCTCTCATCCGTCGGCGTCGAGTATTTCGTCGAAAACATAAACGCGTTCGGCGAGGCACGAATCGTGGAACCGATGGTCGCCGCCGCAAACGGCCAATTCACGGCTACCCTGCCCGGCTTTCCCAATCGCGCGATCGTGCGTTTCCGCATCCAGGCGGATCGCGGTGACGGTGTGGAAACGGTATCGCCCCGCGCCGATGATCCCGCAGTCGTGGAAGTCGGTCCGCCGGTCTATCAGGCCGGCAATCCGGTTGTCCGTCTCCCGGCCCCGCACGAACCCTGGCACGCTTTGTTTGTTACACCGACCCGCAACTCGCTTAAACCCATTCTCGACGTCTTCGTGCCCGCCGCTCCCGCCGGCACCCCGTATTTTAGTGGTACGAACGGCGTCCAGGCCATGGCCTTCGATTGCGAGGGCAGTCCCAAGCGCGTGACCGCCGAAAACACCAACGGGCGCCCCCGCGAAATTCCTTATGTCTCGCCCACTGACCGGCTCTGGAACGACACGGTCCCCGGCGTCCTGGTTACGGACGGTGTGGTGCGTGACATTCGGATTCGCTATCATGGCAGCCGCTACAATCGCAGTGCCGCGCGAAAGTCCTACAAGGTGTTCTTTCCCGAATTCGCGCCTTATCGCGATGTGGACGGCGTGGACGTGACGGCGATTTTCGAAACGGATAAGAGCGATTATTTCTCCACCGCCCATGGGCTGCATCAGGCGGCCGGTCTGCCGATCTCGTCGGTCCGGTATGTCGATTGGTATTACAATAACGAAGGCGGGATCCAGCGCCTCGAGCAGGGAGAATACACTGGTGAATTGCTCGATGCCTATCACGAGCGAATGCAACGTCTTCATCCCGGCTCCGCGCTCGAACCGACGGGCGAGTATTATAAATCGGTCGGCTTCATCACCACACCAAACACAAGCGGAGAAGGCCCTTACGGGTCAGGAAACGAATGGCCGCTGCCGGCCTCCGGATTGTGGACCGAACTGCAGCGCATCGAGTACACCTACGCCCTGCAAAACCATTCCTGGAAGGGCGCCAAGCCCATGCGCGACACCATCAATGGCCTGTGGGCCGCCCGCGGGGATGCACCACCCAGGGCTCCCAACCCGAATCCGGCCAATATGAAGGCGTGGCTCGATGCCAACTGGGACACGGATACGGAACTCACGTCTCTCGCCCTCGGCAACTGGATGACACCCTGGGACGACACCACCCAAAATCACTTCCTTTGGCGGCGCGACAACGGTCGATGGGTCCGACTCCTCTGGGATTTCGATGCCATGTATGGGCGGGGTGACGGCACCTCTTCCACTTCTTCGATCTACCTCGGTGAAAACGGAAACCCGAACAACAACTCCCGCGGACCCAACTGGGTCAAAGACAGTTTTATCAAGGCCTATCGAACGGAATATAAGGAACGCATTTGGTTCCTGAATAACACGCTGCTCGATCCCGAGAATCTCCAGACGCTCACCTACATTCGGTCCAATGGCGCCCCACAGACTTATTTCAATTTCATTAATGGGCTCGGAAACAGCTTTGCCGTCCAGCGCTTCGCCTCGGTCAATCAGCAGGCCGGCATGGGGATATTTTATAAACCGAATCGGCCGACCAACCAGGCACCGGCCGACAACGCGGCGGTGTTACCGGGAGCCACGCTGGACGCCTCGGCCTACGCCGTCTCGAGCGCATTTGCGCATGCGGCCGCGCCCGACCCTCAGCCCCATGTCGCTTCGCGTTGGGAGATCCGCGCCAGCGACGGTACTTATAACGACCCCGTCTTTATTGGGACGAGCACTACGGATTTGCAATCGTTGTCGATCCCCTTCGACCGACTAAAGTTTGGGGAGACCTATTTTTGGCGCGTCACCTACGTCGCGGCCGACAATCATCCGTCGATCACGTCGGCGGAAACCGCGTTTTCCTTTGGGTCCACCTCCGTGGTCGCCGGCAACGTCGTGCTCAATGAAGTCATGGCCGCTAATCGTCGTGCCGTCGCCAACGGCGCCTCATTTCCCGACTACATCGAGATCAAGAACAACTCAGCTTCCCCCATCAACCTGACTGGGTGGAGTCTGTCGGACGATGAATTACAACCGGGCAAATTCACGTTCCCTAATGGAACCAGTCTTCCGGCCAACGGTTATCTCGTCGTGTGGGCCGACAAGGAGTTTACGGCACCCGGGCTCCATACGGGCTTCGCCTTGAACAATGGCGGCCAGCGGGTGCTGCTTATCGAGAATGGCGCGCTGCGGGATACGATAAGCTTTGGACCGCAGGCGACGGACCTTTCGATTGGTCGGGTCGCCAACGGTACTGGTCCCTGGACGCTGACCAATCCTTCGGCTGGGGCGACGAATACGGCTGCGTCGTTCCAAACCGACGCCTCGAATTTGCGCGTCAACGAATGGATGGCCGATCCTTCTGCTGGTGACGATTACTTCGAACTGTTTAACCCGGACAATCAACCCGTCGCGTTGGGGGATCTCTGGCTCGGAAACGCGCCCGCAACACCCAAAGTCACGCAAATCCCGGCGTTGTCCTTCATCGGCGCCCATGACTTCACCAAGTTCAACGCCGACGGTTCAAAGTCCGGATTCAACCAAGTGAACTTCAAGCTCGATGCCGGCGGCGAATCGATCGTCCTCTCGAGCAGCGACGGTTTGACCATCATCGATTCGATTACGTTCGGACCGCAGACGCTCGGCGTTTCGCAAGGCCGTTTCCCCGATGGCTCGGCCAGCTTTGTTCTCTTCCCACTCACGTCCTCGCCCGGTGCCAGCAACTGGCTGCCAGCACCGATCGTTATCAACGAAGCACTGTCCAATTCCACTCCTCCCCTCGAAGATACGATCGAAGTTTTCAACTCGACGGCGAATCCCGTCAATCTCGGTGGCTGGTGGCTGAGCGACGATCGGAGTGCCTTGAAAAAATATCAGATTCCCGCAGACACCATTATTCCCGCCGGGGGCTACCGCGTATTCTACGAGAATCAATTCAATCCCACGCCGGGCGCGGGCACCAGCTTCTCCCTCAGTTCGACCGGCGACGAGGCGATCCTTTCCGCTGTGGACGGCGGGGGTGCTCTGACCGGTTACCGCGCGCAAGTTTCCTTTGGTCCCGCAGCGGACGGCGTTTCCTTCGGTCGGGTGCCAACGGGAAATCCAAGCGGATCGGGCCGGCCGGAATTCTGGGCTCTCACCGCACGGACATTCGGCCGCGACAACCCGACGGACGTCGCAGATTTTCGACTCGGTACGGGCGGACCCAACGCGGCTCCCCTCACGGGTCCGATCATCATCAACGAAGTAATGTATCACCCGCCGGATTTGGCGGTGTCCCCACCGGTGGACAATACGCGCGACGAGTTCATTGAGTTGCACAATATCACCACCAACCCGGTCGATATCAGCGGCTGGCGTCTGAAAGGCAGCTCGGATTTCACGTTTCCGGCGGGAACGATCGTGGCTCCCGCTGATTACGTACTGCTGGTCAGCTTCAATCCGGCGACCGATGCCAACGCCCGCGATGAATTCCGGGCCACCTACAACCTTCCGTCCGACACCGTGCTCTTTGGTCCTTACTCGTCGAAACTCGGCAATGACACTGCGGAATTGGAACTCGCCTACCCTGGTCCTGCAGTCCTGGGGGTCACTCCCTTTATTCTCGTCGATAAATTGGAATACACCGATGGCGCGCCATGGCCGGACGCGGCGGATGGCGATGGACCGTCGCTGCAACGCATCAGCCGGAGCGTCATCGGCAATGATCCCGCCAACTGGTCCGCGGTCGCCGCCACTCCGGGCAACGTCAATCAGGATCAATCTGATCCTTTCGACATCGACGGTGACGGCATGACCGACGGCTACGAAATCGCCCATGGCCTGAATCGTCTCGATTCCAGTGACGCGCATCTCGATGCCGATTCCGACGGTCAGGACAACCTATCAGAATTCAACGCCGGGACGAGTGCCAGCGACCCGGCCAGCGTCTTTACCGCCACCGTCGCCAGCGATGGCAACGGCGGCTTCCTCATCCGGTTCACGGCGCAGGCCAACCGCACCTACACGGTCCAGTTCCGCGACGATCTCGAAACGGGCACCTGGCAAAAGGTCGCCGACGTTCCTGCCGGACCTTCGGTGCGCCCGGTGGAAATCCCCGACACTCCGACTGGAAGCAGGCGCTACTACCGGGTCGTGACGCCGGGCCAGTAAGGACGAAGTCTCGCAAACGAGAATCGCCCTGCGGGCCGTTGAACGTCCAACTTTCAACATCGAAGTGGCTCCGCACCACCGACCGACGGGGCGTCTCGCCGCGCCCTCTATTCCGCTCCGTTGAACGTTGAAAGTTGAGCCCACCGCAGGCGACTGCCGCCTCACCACCATCAAGGCGCAATCGCCGGTCACGCGCCTCCTGGGCCGTCAGCGCTCCCGCGGTGAGTCCTCCCCAGCCACTGCGCGAATCCTCGGCCAAGGATGATTTCCAAATTCCGGTCTCCCGCCGGCGCCGATTTGTGTTTAAGTGCTTTCCCATGATTCAGCGGCGTCTCACGCTCATCGCTCTCGTGGTTCTTTTTGCTTCCGTGGCGGCGGCTTTCTCGCAGTGGCCTTTCCGTTTTCGACGCGGCCCGCGCAACTATGACTACGACGATCCGCGGGCGAGTCAGCAAGTGCCTACGGCGGAGTGGAAGAACGAGCCTGGTTTCGAAAAAGACGTATTCACGTTCGTACGCATACGGTATTCGAGCGCTTATGGCCGGCGCTCCCGTGGCCCATGGGACACCGACTGGCCGGACGCCGATGTAAATCTGGCCTGGCGCCTCCAGCAGATGACCTCACTCAAGGTCGACCCAAACGGTAAAATCCTCGAGATCATGGATCCGGAACTGTTCAGATATCCGTTCATCTATTTCGTCGAGCCTGGAGACATTAGTTTGTCGGATGAAGAGGTGGCCACTCTGCGGCGCTACCTCCTCAATGGTGGCTTCGCCATGTTCGACGATTTTTGGGGGGAAGAGGAATGGGAAGGTCTGGAATACGAACTCAAGCGCATCTTTCCCGATCGCGAAATCGTGGATCTGCCGCGGACGCACGATATCTTCCACAATGTTTTCAATCTCCCGAATGACCTGAATCTCCAGTGCCCGAACGTGATGACGGGGACCGAAAGCCAATACACCGGCGTCACTTGGGAACGCAGTTTTGCCGACACGGGAACGGTGCACTTCCGCGGCATCCTCGACGACAAAGGCCGCCTCTGCGTCATGATCTGTCACAATACGGACAACGGCGATGGCTGGGAGCGCGAGGGCGAAAACGAGTATTACTTCCGGGAATTTTCGGAAAAGAAGGCGTATCCGCTGATGATCAACATCATCTTCTACGCCATGACGCACTGAGGACGGCTCGGTCGCGCGGCAGGGCTTCGGGTGGCACTTACAGAGGGGTGAATCGCGTTCGTTCGCGCCGAGTTTCGGCGCGTCGCGATGATTTCGGGATTATTCATCGCGTTACCTCATTTTCTCGAGCCCGTGGACAACATTTTGCTCACCACAACGCTGTGGCAGTTGGGAGCTCCTGCCGTCGATTGGCGTCCCTTTCTGCTTATGATCCATGTCGCCTGTCATCGAACCTCTCGAAGCCCGCATTGCACCGGCGTTTGCTTCCATTTTCAGCCTGGCTTCGCTGGATGGCGCCAATGGCACAGCCATCCTGGGCGCAGCGGCAGGTGATAATTCGGGCTACTCCGTGAGCGCGGCGGGCGACGTCAATGGGGACGGTATCGCTGATGTCGTCATCGGAGCTACGGGTGCCGATCCAAATGGCAATAGCTCGGGTGCGGTTTATGTCATTTTCGGTCGAGCCAACGGGTCCGCTCCCACCCTCGATCTGGCTGCACTCAGTGAATCGGATGGTTTTGCCATCGTCGGCAGCGCCGAAGGCGACATCGCGGGAAACTCCGTACGCGCCGCCGGCGACATCAACGGCGATGGACGCGATGATCTCATTGTCGGCGCGATGGGGGCCGATGCCAACGGTCTCGGGTCCGGCGCCGCTTACGTCATTTTTGGTCAGGAATCCTTTCCCCGTGTGCTGGCCTTGAGCACCCTCGATGGCACCAACGGTTTTCGATTGGTGGGCGCGGCCACACAGGATTCCGCAGGCTACTCCGTGAGTCGCGCTGGGGACGTGAATGGCGATGGGATCGATGATCTTATCGTCGGTGCGCCTCAAGCAGCTGCCGGCGGCTCTCTCGCCGGCGCTGCCTATGTCGTGTTTGGCTCGAAATTCGGTTTCGCCGCCGACTTCGCACTTTCAAGTCTGAACGGCAGCAATGGATTTCGCATCTGGGGCGTCGAAGATGGCGATGCTGCCGGCACCTCAGTGGGCGCCGCCGGTGACGTCAACGGCGACGGCTTCGATGACGTCATCATTGGCGCTCCCCTCGCCTCGCCCACCAAGGACTCTTCCGGAGCCGGCTACGTTATTTTCGGACACAGCGGAAGCTTTGGCGCCGACTTCGCTCTCACCGCTCTCAATGGTAACAACGGTTTTAGCATCGCGGGGGCCAACGCCTACGACTATGCCGGCTACGCCGTGAACGGTGTTGGGGACATCAATGGCGACGGCTTCGATGACGTCGTCGTCGGTGCTCGCGAAGCGTCCCCCAATGGCTATCAATCGGGCGCGGCGCATGTTGTCTTCGGCAAAAGCCGAGGCTTCAACGCCGACATCAATACGGCCAATCTCAATGGCAGCAATGGATTCACCCTCAATGGAACTGCGCCATACGATTATGCCGGAATTTCGGTTAGCGCCGCAGGAGACGTTAATGGTGACGGTCTGGCCGACATCATCATCGGCGCGTCCGGCGTTCGTCTGTCGTCGGGCAGTGAAACGGGCGCCGCCTACGTCGTCTATGGACGAACCAACGGCTTCAACGCCAACCTCCATCTGGGCAATCTTAACGGCAACAATGGCTTCCAAATCGCCGGTACCCTCGCTGACAGCAGTACTGCCTTTTCCGTCAGCACCGCCGGTGACTGGAACGGAGACGGCATCGATGACGTCATCATCGGCGCCTATGCTGCCAGTCCCAATGGTCGCGCGGATGCCGGCATTAGCTATATCGTATTTGGGCAAGGTAGCCATGGCGATGGCGAACCAAAGCCTGGCGAGGTAACGATTCTCAAGAGCGGTAAGTTGGCGGTTTATATCGATGTCGATGGAGATTTGGTGAAGATCAAAACGACCAGCGGTCGATTCGTTCCATCGGACTTCCAACTCCGACTCGAGGGGAAAGGTGCGTTTCTGGACGTCCTCGATCTCTCGCGCCAGCCGGTGTTTGCCGGGACCACTCTGAGCATCAAAGCCTCACCCGGAAGCTTGGGCGGGAATGGCCGGGTGAATGTCGGCGCCATCGACCTCAGCGGCATTGATATCAAGAAGCTCAGCCTCGAAGGCAATCTGTACGAAATCCAGGCCGGCGACGGAAATTCCCTCAATCCAGGAATCAAACAACTGCGGCTTGGTTCATTTGGGCCATTGGATACGCCCCCATCCAGCGAGTCGAACGACATTTCTCACAGCGTGATTCTGGGTGGTCTCCGCTCGCTCGAAATCGAGGGTAACTTCGCCGGTCAGCTTCAAGTTGCTGGAGGTCTCGGCGCGGGAATCGAGAAGATTAGCATCGATGGGAACTTAACCGGTCACATCTCGACAGCGGGTGATATCGATGCCGTCAAAGTTAGGGGGAGCATCGCTGGCGGGCCGACGCTTTCCGGGATTTCGTCCGGGGGCTGCATTCAAAAACTGGCCGTGAAAGGCAGCGTTTTCAGTAGCGGCGACCCGGTCCTGATCTCCGCCCTCGGAACCATGAATCCGACGCACCAGTCGGCCGCCATGGCAATCGGCAAAATCAAGGTCGATGGCAACGTTCAAAGCGCGCAGTTTCTCGCCGGTTTCGCGGAGCGCATTGCGACAAATCCTGATGCCAGCATTGGTTCCGTGATCGTCACCGGCTCATGGCAAAGCTCGGATCTCGTGGCGGGCATCATCGATGCCACCGAAGATGGGTTCGGCCGCAATGACAGCGCTATTGGCGTGGGAAATCCCCGCATGATCGCGAAGATCGCGAAGATCACGGTCAAAGGCGCCCTCATTGGCAGCGGTGCTACTGACGACCATTTTGGCCTCACTGCCCAACACATCGAAAAAGTGAGGCTGCAGGGCCACAAAATTACACTATCTCCCGGGCCGACGGACGATCTGTTGCTCGATTCATCGAACGGCGATTTTCGTCTGATCGAGGTCTATTAGGAAAGTCACAGGCCGTTCAGGAGCGCGGTCGTGAAATAAACTCGCAGTCTGTCCTCTCCCCCTTCTTGGGCGCGCACTATCCCTTGCCTTCTCCGGAAAAAGGCGCTCTCCTCTCCAGCATTGAGGTTTAGCGTTGCATGGCTCCTTCCCCTGACCTCCCGTTCCGTTCCACACCTTCGCTCACGCGCAAGCGTGTTCCTCACCGCCGCCAGTTTTTGCGGATGCTCGTTAACGACGATGTTTCTCGGAACGATCGCGCAAGCGCAATTCACGACCGGACCGGTCATTCAAAACCCCGTCAATGGTGGAGCGACCCCGATAGATGCGGACTTTCTCGCAATCGGTGAGGTCACGACTGTCGGCGAATTGAATAGCGTCGGCAGCCTCACGCTCGATGCCGGATTGTTGACGCTCGACACTGATCATGTGCTGCAAATTTTAAGCGGAGGCGTGCTCGTCCAGGCCAATGGAAGTGGGTCGACCATCACGGGTGGAACTCTCGAATTGGCATCGGCGGCGGAATCCTCGATGCCACAGGCGACCTTCTGCTCACCGCGGGAGTTCACGGCTCCAGCCTCCAGAAAACGGGCGCTGGCATGCTGACGCTCGAAGGCACGACGCTCTTCACGGGCCTCACCTTGATCGCCGTAGGATCGCTGCGCCTGGGGTCGGGTTACGCGCTGGCCGGTCAATCCGTTTCGATTTCGGCGGGCGCGGCCCTGGACTTGAATGGAATCGACGCCACCGTCGGCGGACTTTCCGGTGCGGGCGACGTCCATCTGGGAACTGGCATTCTGACGATCGGTGGGATCGGAAGTCCGTTTTCCTCCTTGTCGGGTCCGATCGATGGCACCGGATCGCTGGTATTCGTCGCCGGGAATAATCCGTTCGCCGTGCGAACGCTCGCCGGCAACAACGCCTTCGGCGGAGGCACGACGCTCGAGGGCGGGACACTTCGGCTCGGGCACGCACAGGCGCTCGGCACCGGACCTCTCACAATCAATGGTGGACAACTGCGCTCGCAGGGATCCGTGTCGATGGCGACGCCGATTGTGCTCAATGCGGATCTCCTTATCGGAGCCTCGAACTTGACGCTTGGACCCGCATCGAGCATCACCGGCGCCCATGCGATCGATCTGCGCGGGGAAGGCTCCCTGACCCTGCAAATCGCTTCCGCGCACACCGGCGAGACACGCACCGGGAACGGCATGCCCGGCGCCTACACCTCTACACCCGGCACCATCGCTTTTGCCGGCGCCCTCGGCTCCGCCCCGGACACGTTCGCGTTCCGCATCGAAGGCGGCGGGAGCTTGATCCTGGATGATCGCACCGCCTTCACCGGTCCGACGGGCGGGCGCATGGGCGATGCAACTCCCGTGCATCTCAGCAGCAGTTTCCTCCAGCTCACGGGCAATGCCACGACCCCTAGCCACGAGGACATCGGAACGATCCACGCCACGGGATACTCGACCATCACCGTGGCCGCTCCGACGACTGCTGGGGCGCACTTGAACGCCGCCGGGCTGGATCGGCTCGAACGCGCGACGTTTCTTTTTCGTGGACCAAACCTCGGTGCCCCTGCCGGCGTCGGAGTCGCAAATATTACTTTCACGTCGTCACCGACGGATCTCATTGGCGGGGACGGCACTGGTCCGGAGGTAAGCATTCTTCCGTATGCGATCGGCGACGCGACCGCGACCGGAAACGGCACGGGGCTTGTCACCTATTCGGCCGCCAACGGCATTCGCCTGCTCGATCCGGCCAGCGAATACGCCTCGCTCAGCACCGCGACAGCGACCAGTAATGTGCGGCTGGCTACGACTACCGTGGAATTCTCCCCATTCACGATCAACGCGCTCGTCCTCAATGGAGGCGCCTCCCTGAGGGGCAGCGGAACCGTGATCATTACCAGCGGGATCTTGCTGGTGGGACAAAACACAACGATCGATCAAGCCCTGAACTTCGACCAAACTGAGGCAAACATCTTTGCTGTCGGTGCGAGGTCCACCCTCAGCGGCGCGATCGGCGGCAGCGGCGGATTGACTAAATCCGGCATGGGCACGCTCTTCCTCCAGGAGGCGAATACCTTCACCGGCCCGCTCACCATCAATGGTGGTTTGCTTGCATTTTCTTCTCTCGAAAATCTGGGACCGGAAACCTCACCGATCGTCATCAATGCCAGCGGCAGTGGCGCCGGCTTGGCTTTCTCCGGATTCCAGCCCCTCACGCTCTCGCGGGACATCGCCGTGCACAGCGGACTGGCCAAAGTCGAGACCTCGGCGACCAACTCCATTCTCACCTTGGCAGGCGCCGTGACCGGGCCCGGGGGATTGCAGATCACCGGTGCGGGGAGAGTGATTCTCCCGGACGCCAAGACCTACCTCGGACCAACCGTGGTCGAAGGCGGACTCGCATTCTCATCCGACACCGCACTGGGCAATGGCGGCTCACTGGTGCTGGCTGGTTCGGCAAAAGTGAGGCTCGACGGCCCGTGGATCACGGACCGGCTGATCGAACTCCGCGGCGTCTCGACCCTCGACACCAATGGCTTTGATGCAGTGCTGAACGGGCCGCTCGTCGGTGAAAGCGGTGGTTTGCTCACGAAAGTCGGTGATGGCGCCTGACCATCACAGTGTTCCGGTTTCATTGAGAGTGGGGCCGTAAACGCCATTCGCGGGGTCGTCCGCGTCACGGATTTTGGGAGGTTGCCTGGCGTCTCGGTTTCCACTGAAGGCACGGTGGAACTGGATAATTCGGGAACTGCATCAAACGATCGTCTTGTGGACTCTGGTCAGGCACATTCGCGGTGGCGCCCTGCGAATCCTGGGACATGGCACGGAATCGGTGCAGGAGCTCGCCGGACCACTCTTCTCGACCGGAGGCGGCGACATCACGCTGTTCACGCCAGGCGGCGGGACCGTGGAGATATCGTTTTCCAGTTACACGGCCACCGGCGGACAACTGCTTTTTGCGGGGATAATTTCGCCGGTCTTCCCGGCGGGCCCTTCACCCGCGCCGTCTTCCAAATCCTACCCGCACTCGAGGCCGGACTGCTGCCGCGCGCCGTGGTGGACAACACGGCGACAGGTTCCGGCGATTCGTTTGCCACCTACGATGAGGGCTTCGATGCCGCCGGATTGATCGGCGTGCGCCCGCTGCGGGGCGCAGAGTATTTCACCGGTCCCCTCATTCAAAACCCGGCCGATGGCGGCGCCACGCCGACGGATGCAAACGTCCGCATCTTCGGCCTGACGACGCTCGGCGCCTCTGGCGCGACGGTGAACACCCTCACATTGTCCGGCACGGGAGATCTTACGATGACGGCTGAACAGATCCTCCACATCGGCAACGCGGCGATTCTTACGCAACGCGGCTCGGCGGCGGCGATCAGCGGTGGAGCGGTCTCCTTTCCCGGAAACCGCCTCAGCTTTTATGGCGGCGGCGACCTCGCGTTCGGCAGCACCGCGAGTTCGCCGGGAACGATCGAGAAATACGGCTTCGGAACACTCACGCTGCTGGATCAGGCAGGCTTCCCGTCGAGCCCACTTTTCCTCGTTCATGAAGGCGTGCTGCAATCCGGATCGGGAGGCGTGCTGCGCACTTCGCGGGTCGAGATGGAGAGCGGCGCGACGTTGGAACTGGCCAACGCCACCGCGCAGATCGGCAGTCTCGAAGGCAGCGGAACCGTTGCACTCGGCTCGGGCACGCTCGTGATCGGAGGCTATTATTTTCCAAGCGGTTCGTTTAGCGGTTCGATCTCCGGAAACGGCGGCATCTCCGTCACCGATGATATGGCTTGGACGCTGCACGGATCCTCATCGTATTCGGGACCGACGGCTGTTTATCGCGACCCATCCAAACCCGTGGACTACCCGTTCAACGGCCCTAGCATTGGGTTTCTCGACAAAGGATCGGCGCTTTCCAGCACCAATTTTACAGCGCGGGCTTCGACCATCGACCTGTCGAACTCGCTGGGCGTCGAAGACAGGCTCGGACCGGTGCCGGTGACGCTCATCGGCGCCACTTTTCGGATGATCGGCAATTCCTTCGTTGCCTCCGCGGAATCGACCGGATCTCTCACCATCGCCGGCTTTTCCGAAGTATTGGTCCGGCCCGATCCGTATGGATCGTCGGGCGGGATGGCGACCGCGCTGAACTTCACGGACCTGTTCCGGGAGGACCGCGGAACGCTGATTATCGGCACCGAGGATTTCAATTCGATTGGAGGAAAGGCATCGCTCGGTTTTGCTCCCACGCTGCAAGCCAGCCTCATCGGCGCAGGCACAACTGCAACCGACCGCGGCATCCTCCCGTTTGCCGTCCTCGAGGAGAGCAGTTCTTTGGCGCTGGTGACCTTCGATCCAACGACCGGCATTCGTGCGCTCGCAGCCAGCGAATATTCCAGCGCGCTCACCACCGGGGACAATGTGCGCCTTTCGGGAGGCGCGACGGTGAGCAGCCCGATCACCATCAATTCGCTCCTCGGACGGGACGTGAACGGCTCCGCCATCCTCACCGTCGCCAGCGGGACAGTAATCGCGGGTGGAACAATCTCCGCGCCACTCAATTTCGGGAGTATCGAGGGAAAAGTTTTTAATGCCCCGAACACGACTCTGACGTTGAGCGGGCCGATCACGGGGAGCGACGGACTGACGCTGAGCGGCACCGGAAGCTCCGCGGCGGACGGCTTTCGACTCGACGGAAACAACACCTTTACGGGAACGCTCACGATCAATTCCGGCAACTTGCGATTCGTCTCCGCCGCCAATCTTGGCGCCGATAGCTCTGACATCGTGATCAACGATGCCATGCTGGAATACACGGGAGCCGACGCCTTCACCCTCACTCGCGGCGTGCGGACCAACGGCTGGCAGAGCACGTTCGCCAGTTCCGGCGGTCCGCTGACGCTCGCTGGAGAGATTTCCGGTCCCTCTTCGCTGCGCACCGTCGGCGACGTGACGCTCACGGGCGCCAACACCTACAATGGCTACACGGATGTCGAGGGCGTTCTCTCTTTCGCTGGCGATGAAATCTTTGGCAGAAGCCCGCTCGTTCATCTAAATGCGACGACCCACGGCGGTGCCAGCGGCGTCCTTAAACTCACCGCGCCGTGGACGACGGAGCGGGAATTATTGATCAGTGGGATATATCAGGCCGCGATCAACACCAACGGCTTCAACGCAACCATCAACGGACCGATCAACAGTGAATTGCTGGCTTCCGGCTTTGTCAAAGATGGCGCCGGCGTGTTGACGATCACGGACGCGATCCTGCCAACCGGAGGGGTCGAAATCCGCGAAGGCCGCCTTGAAATCCTGGGGACGCTTGGTGCTCCGAGCACTTCCACTGGTGCCCTCGCGGTCATGGCCGGTGGTTCACTCGGTGGCAGTGGAAGCACCATTCGGACGATAACTGTGAGTCCCGACGGAACGATCGATCCGGGTGAATTGGCAAGGCACGCCGCCCTCACCGTGGGAAGCGTCTTTCTGAACCAGGACTCGCTTCTGCATTTCGACCTCTATTCGGCCACGTCCTTCGACCGCTTGATTGTGAACGGCACCGCCACTTTTGCCGGGCTTGTCACGCTTTCGCTTTCCATCGGCTACGATCCACAGGACGGTGTCGATTCGTTTATCCTTTTCGACAATGACGGCACCGACGCCATCACCGGAACCAGCCCACATCATTTCGCCATCGCTGGAGTCGAGATTGATGAGGGCGGACTCTTCACGACGGGCGGGCAGCAGTTTCGCCTCAGCTATGTCGGTGGCGACGGCAATGACGTGGCGATCGCGGCCGTCCCGGAGCCGGCTGCTGGGGCACTGTGGGTGACCGGAGTCGTCGCGTTAATCACGGGACTTCGCTCACGGCGCCGGTCTGTGCGGACGAAATGAGCACCACCGTTCGCGACCGGCGCCATTCGTAAAAGATTCCGTTGGTCCATGCGCCGCTGGCTTCTCATCCCCATCGCGATCCCGACCCTGGTCTTTTCCGACACGCCAGACCCTCTTGCGCCCGGGGATCTCGTCCAATTGCAGCGAGGGGAGATGCTGCAGTTTCAAGGGAAGGATCTCGTTGGCGCCGCGAAAGGACAGGAGTTTCCGGTCCTCAAACACGACACGATTCGGCGTCTCCTCTTTGTAAGTTTTGTGAATGCCGACGGCGCACTGATCGCCGTGACGCTGCCAGCCGAGGCCGCGCAACTCGTCCCTCGGACACCATGGATGAATTTGGAAACGGGAACCGAAGCATTTCAGCACGGGGACTATCCCACGGCGCGCGCTCGATTGGCCGCAGCAGCAATCGATCCTTCACTGGCCGCCATCGCTGCGCCTCTGTCCGCGCGGGTTGACGCCGCGATCACCCTCCGCGCGTCCCCTTCCACCCGCTTGGGAGCTGCCATCCAGGAACTTCGCCAGACCGCCGCCCAGCTGGAGAAGCTTGGCTATCCGAGCCTCGCTCTCGCCATCGATATGGGAACCGACCGACTGGCAAAACCCACAGGCGATGCCGCGGGCACATTGCTTGATCGCGCGAAAGTAAAGGCAGCGGTGGCGGCCGCAAATATCCACTTGCTCCAGGCGCGCCAGGCGATCGGACTGCATCGTGGCATCGCGGCGCTCGATCATTTGGGAGCCGGTCTGAAACTCGCGCCCGCGAATCCTGATTTCAAATCGCTCAAGGCGAAGGTTGAAGGCGCGATCGTGGAGGCCGGCGCCCGATGCGATGACGCGGACCGGATGCGCCGTTTCGCCAAAGGCGCCGTGCACGCGCTGACCGCGATTGAGATGGGTCTCAAGCTGTGCGCGGATCACCCGCGGTTGCTGGCGTTGCGGAAGCAGATGGAGGCGCAGTTCACCGAGCGCACCTCGCCACCAGTGACACCGGAGTTGGTCAAAGTCGCGCAGGTAAAATCCGAAATACTCGATCTCGAACAAGGCCACAAACTTTACACCACGCGCTGCACGGAATGCCACCTTCTCGAGTTGCTCGATTCCCGCTCGCTCACCAGTTGGCGCGATACCGTGGCCCGCATGGCCCGCCGGGCCAATCTCTCCGCTCCCGACCAGACGTTGATCATCAATTACCTCGCCGCCGCCAAAGCCTCAATCGCGGCCGAACCGTAATAAAGCGCGAGCCAGCATCACACCTCGACGACGCGCAGATCGTTGTTTATTGCGTCGATGAGCACGTCGTCTTTGGCCTCGGAGGTCAACGACAGCTTCGTTCCCGCGATTTTCACTTTGCCAATCTCCTCGGCGGTGATTCCAAAATGATCGCCCGCCGGTTCCGAGCCGCGGACGGCGTGCGCGATTACTTTGGCAATGCGGGAAACAACGGACGAATCGCCGCCTGGGATGACGGTATCATTGCGTCCAAAGCCATCGAAGGTCGCATCGGCGATGCCGGCAACGATATTAGTTTCGACGATCGGTCCGCCGACTTTGATCTTCCCGATGGTGGCATCGGGATTCACTGGCAAGCCATGGGCGTCGTAGCCCGCAAGGATGCTGGTGCTCCCGATGTGGCGAACAGCCTCGACAATTTCAAAGGCGGGGATCTGCGCGCCGGTGTCGGGATCGACTGCGCCGGACGCATAGAGATTAGTATCGATCAGGGAAGAGCCGATGTGGATGCGTCCAAAGGTGGTTGCGGAGACCGCTTGCATACTGCGCAACTGAGTCTGCGTGGTCAGTTCGCCCAGATGCCCGGCGACACGGATTTCCGGTGTGAGCGCCGGGAAGAGAACGTCGCGCGTGCCAATCGAAATCGCCTCCAACCGTCCGAGCCCGGCCTCCGGACCCGCGCCGGAGCCAGCGAGCAGGCGCGTGAAAGAGCCCTGAACTTGCACGCTCGCTAGGTCGAGGCCGGTGGCGTCGATCTCGCCCAACATAACCTTTCCATCACCGGTCGGTCCGGGCTTCACCTTGATTTTCAGCGATCCTCCCTGGAGTTCATCTTTACCGGTAAGATCCAATCTTTCGAGGACCCGCCCGGCTTCCGTTTCGCTGAAGGTCAGGTCGTCGATGCGTAATCCACCGCCGCTGGTTTTGACGATCACTTCGTCGCCGTCGAAGTCACGGAAGCTCACTTTGTTTGACGTCACAGCGCCCACGGAAAAACCGAAGACGAGGTGGTTTTCGGTGGTCGAGGTCACGATGATGTCGTCGAAGCCATCGCCGTCTACGTCGCCCGCTCCGCGGATATTGCCCAGGAATTCAGTCGTCGGGTAAGCGTCGAAGCGAAGGCGATCTGCAGCGGTGAGCTGGCGCAACTTCGCGGAAGGAGAAAATCCGCCCGCTTTTCCGAACACGACGAGGCCCGAGCCTCCTTGGTCCAGCGGACTGAGCGAAACCGGAGAGAAAATCGCGATGTCGTCAAAGCCGTCGCCATTGATGTCTCCGGCGGGGCTCGCGGTTGTGTCGATGCTTTTGCCCACCAGGGCAAATCCGTTGCTCCCGTCGAGCGTGGCCAGGTTCAGGTTTTTGGAGAAGCCCTTCTTGCTGCCAAAGACTACGTAGGCCTTCCCAAGCTGGTCCCCGGTGTCGAGGTGCCGCGTATAGGCGCCAAGGAGCAAGTCGTCCACGCCATCGCCATTGATATCCCCGGCGATCGCGACGGTCGTTCCGGCGCGGCGGTCCACCGTCGTAACGATCTTGAAACCGCTTTGCCCATCGAGCGTCGCGACGTCGAATTCCGGCGCGAACCCTGTTCCACGGCCAAACACCACAAATGCCGCTTCCTTGGCGAATGGCGCCAGGTAACGGCCAATCACGATGTCATCAAACCCATCGCCATTGATATCCCCACCACCGCCGATCGAGGATCCCAGCGGAGCCTTGCTTGAAATTACATGGAATCCATTTCCGCCATCGAGCGAAGTCACGGAAAAGGTGGCCGGGAAGCCCTCTTCCCGCCCGAAGACAACATACGCGCCACCGGTTCTCCGTGCGGCCAGCAAATCGCCAATTCCATCGCCATTGAAATCGCCTGCGGTGCTCACGGCGTATCCAAGACCGTCCCCGGGAACTGCTCCGTCGATGCGAAAGCCGTCGCTCCCATCCAAAGTGGTGACATCGACCGCGGAGGAGAATCCATCTCGCGAGCCGAAGAGGACATAGATCGAGCTAAAGTCACCGCTCCCCGAGCGCACCTCGGGCGCACCGATGGCGAGGTCGTCGATCCCGTCACCGTTCAGATCTCCGATTGGCGCCACGCTATCCAAACCTCGGGTAAAGGTGTCGAGGAACAGGATCTGGAAACCGTTGGTCCCGTCAAGGGTCGCCACGTCGAAAGGCGACGGCACTCCATCGGCCGTTCCAAATACGATGCAGTAGGCTACCGGACGCGGCGCGCCGACAAAATGGGTCCCGATCGCCGTCACTAGATAATCCGCGAGACCATCTCCATTGAGGTCTCCCACGCCGCGGGCATCTGCACTCAAATACTGTCCATCCTTGGAATCGATGATATCGAATCCTTCATTCGGTTTCAGGTCCAGCACCGCGACCGCGCCGTCCGCGAGATCATCGTTCACGATGGTGCCGGTCGCCTTCCGCCCCGCAACGGTAATGCTGTCGGCGGTGTGAATCTTCACAATGAAGGTTTCGTCCGCCTCAAACTGGGAGTCGCCCAGGATCGGAACGCGGACGTTTTTCTCCGTCACGCCTGCGTCAAAATGGAGCGTGCCGGTGAGTGTGCCGCCAAAGTCGGAACCATAAGCGGCGGTTCTCGGTTTGATCACATAGGTGACGTCGATCGCGTGATCCAACCCGCTTCCCGCAATGGTAACTGGAAACAGCAAATCGCTCGTTCCATTCGAACCCTCGAGTATTTGCGCGCTCGCCACCGACAGAGTCGGGATTCCAAAGAAAACGAACGCAGCTCCATCCGGCTGAACAGCGTCTCCGCTACGGAAAGACGGGACGCCGACAATGAGATCGTCGATCCCGTCGCCATTGACGTCGCCCGCCGCACCTACGGCGGAATTGGCCTGAGTATGCGGTCCCGCGAGACGCAGGATGTGAGGATCGTCGAGATTCGTTAGATCAACCAGCGACTCATACGAGCCGGCATGACCCGTGTAAACGAAAGCGCCGTCCGAGCGGAATTTGCCGATGCGAAAGCTCGCTCCGAAAACGAGATCATCGAACCCGTCGCCGTTGATGTCGCCGGCTCCACTGAATGAATCGATGATCGCCCGCCAATCCGGCGATTGCGAATAACTGGCGATGAACCGAAGACCATCGCTCCCGTTCAGCGTCGAGGATGTGAGCATCGCCGGCCAGTTTGCGCGGCCGAAAATCACCGAGGCCACGGCGTCCGTCGGATTGGCCACGCCGATAAGTATATCATCAAAGCCATCGCCGTTCACGTCGCCAACGTCATCGACAGTATGAGAGCCATTTGACCCGCCGAGATTTGGGACTGCGAAGCCGTTGCTTCCGTCGAGCAAACCGAGATCCACCGGCGCACCAAATCCTCCCGGCCGACCAAAAATCACAAACTCAAGTGCGGTCCCGCCTCCCGACACGATCACGTCATCGGTGCCATCACCGTTCACGTCACCCGCCCTGCTCACCGCAAGTCCGAGAGACTGGGTGTCGTCTGCACCCCTCAATTCGACTCCGTCATCCGCAGTCAGTGACGACAGCGTCAGTAGTGCCGGAAAATCGCTGTGTTTTCCGAAAACGAGATAGACCACGCCGGACTGCGGCTGGCTCCGTTCCGCTCCGGGCGCACCGATCAAAAAATCCGCTATTCCATCGCCATTCACATCTCCCGCGCCACCGACGGCAAAGCCCGCCCGGTCCCCACTTTCTCCGCCAACGATCCGAAAACCTTTTTCGCCATCGAGATCTGCCACATTGAAGTGGGCGGCAAATCCATCGCCCCTCCCAAAAATTACGTATGCCAAGCCCTGCTTCGACGCGTAGGGATCGACCGGTCGGGCACCAATGATCAGGTCGTCAACCCCGTCGCCGTTTACGTCGCCCGCGCCGCTGATCGAAGAACCGAAGTAGTCATTCGCGTTCGCGCCATCGATGCGAAAACCCCGTGTGCCATCGAGTCCGCTGAGGTCCCGATTCGAACCTCCGTCCGCGCTTCCGAACAAAACAAACACGCTTCCGCTCCGAACACCATTTGCCTCTGCGCGCGGCGCCGCGACCGCAAAGTCGCCGAACCCGTCGCCATTCAAATCGCCAATCCCGGTAACGACTTCACCCGCATAGTCTCCGGGCATGGCACCGGTGATTTCGATCCCGGTTTTCGAATCGAGAAATTCCAGCGGAATTCCGCCAACCGTGGCCGGAGCAATCCGCCCTTCGAGGGCTTCAATACCGGCAATGCGATTGGGGATTTTCATGCCAAGACGGGCGTAATCAAACGGACGATTCCCCATCCGCAACCGAACAACAAGGGAGTTGGGCGCAGCTTCGGGCGATCACACCTCGACAACCCGCAGGTCGTTATTCATCGCGCCGATGCGCAAGTCGTCTTTCGTCGTGGAAGTCAGCGGCAGGTTCGTCTTCGCGAATTTCACTTTGCCAATCTCTTCGGCGGCGAGGCCAAAGGCATCCCCCGCGGCCACGCTCCCTTCCGCTTTTTTGGAAATCAAGACTTTGGCGATGCGTGCGATGAGTGCCTGATCGCTCGCCGCCATGATATCAGTAACGGTGACCGGAGCATCGATTTCAGACGCAACGGAGTCGGCCGGGTTTAGAATGTCGCCGATGGGTTCAACCCCGAAGACAGGAATGGTCAAGGTTGTGCTACTACTCAAGACAATGATCAACCCGCTACTCGATCCGCCGACCGAGTCGCCGACCACGGTTCCATTCACTCCCTTGAGTTTGACGTGTGCCAGCTTGAGGCCGGTGACATCAATCGTGCCAATGGTTGCCCGGCCGTCGCCCGTTGCCGATGCCTTCGCTTTCACGGTGAGAGTTTCACCCGCGAGGTCACTGTGATTCGTGAGGTCGAGCTTTTCAAGGACGAGACCGGCGTCCGTTTTCTGAAAGAGAAAATCACTGCGATTCAGCGTTCCGGCGCTGGTTTTCACGATCACCGGATCACCGTCGATATCCGTAAATGTCATCTTGCGATCTCCAAGCTGGATCGCGGGCGATCCATAGATGACCGCCTGCCTGGTCGCGCCGGTGTCATCGCCGGTTTTAACCAACACATCATCAAACCCATCGCCATTGACATCGCCGGCGCTGTCAACCGAATAGATGAAGCCGGCGTTACCCGGGAATCCATCAATTCGAAGTCGCTGCATCGGCGAAAGTGAATCGAGCGTGGCTGCTTTCGGAAAACTCCCGCGGCTGCCATAGACAACGTAAGCTGAACCGCCATCGATCCCTTGTTGGATGGACGTAAAACCATCGTGCATCGTTACCTCAGCACCCGGCGCCAAAATCAGGATATCCGCCAACCCATCCCCGTTCACGTCGCCCGCACGCTTCACGAGGTCACCGGAAGCTTCCCCTTTAAGGAAAAGCCCGTTCGTTCCGTCGAGAGTGCCTAAATTGACACTGGGGGAGAAAATGCCCCCGTGGCCGAACACGACGTAGTTCTTCCCGACCGTGTCCTCAAAGCCACCCGCATAGGGGGCACCGACGATAACATCGTCGAATCCATCACCATTCACGTCTCCGAGTCCACTCACCGAACGGCCGGCGCGGTCCCCTGATTTTGCTCCGACCAGGGTGAATCCATTGACTCCGTCCAAATCTGCCACGCTCCATTCTGCGGGACGAGCGTTGTTACCCCCGAACAAAACATAGGCCGCACCGCTGGCGCTCCCATTCGCATCGGCTAATTGCACGCCCAGGATGATATCGTCAAAACCGTCGCCATTTACGTCACCCGCCGCATCCAGCGCCACCCCGAAATCGGGCTCTTCATCCAGCTTGAATTGGAAACCATTCGTCCCGTCGAGACCCGATACATCCCAGACCGCAGGAAAGGCATGATCCGAACCAAAAATCACCGGCAGGGTGTCAGTCAACGGGCGGCCAATGAAATCAGCAATGCCATCCCCGTTGAAATCGCCGATTCGAGTAAGCGCTCCACCAACACCTTTGATTTGGAATCCGTTCACACCATCGAGCGTTGTCACATCGAAGTCTGCCGCGACGGCCCCGGAAGTCCCGAAAATGACGTAGGCCGGGTTCCCAATTCTCGCATACGAAGCGCCAATGCTCAGATCAGCGAGGCCGTCCCCATTCAAGTCCCCCAAATTGGCAAGCACCAACCCGACCGATTCGTTCGCCGACTGCCCAAGCACACGGAAACCATTCGCCCCGTCGAGCGTGCTCAGGTCGAGACCGTGTGGATACCCGGCGGCGGTCCCAAAGACGACATAAACGGCGCCGGACCGGGGTCCGTTCACACTGGATTCCGGCTCTCCAAGGGCGAAATCATCCCAGCCATCACCATTAAAATCCCCGATTCTGACGCCCGGTTCGTCGGGGATGGTCATGCCGTCGTGACTGCCGAGGTGCTGCAAACGGATGACGCCGGGAGCCACGTCATCGTCGAAGATGGAACCGATCGCGTTCGCTGGCCCGACAAGGACGTCCGGCGACTTGGCCTTGATCTTCACCTGGAGTGTCTCGTCTGGCTCGAAAACTTCATCCCCCACCATGGAGATTGAGACGACTTTTGACGTTTCACCTGGGGCAAAAGTGAGCGTCTGTCGGAGCGCACCACCGAAATCGACACCAGGCGTGGCAGTCCCGCCCTTGATCGAGACAACTACTTTCAACTTGTGATCGAGCGGGCTCGAGAGCGTGATCGGAAAATCCAAAGCTCGCGAACCTGCATTCCCCTCGAATCCGGACGCGTCCCCAATGGCGATGGTCGGATGACCATTCACGACATAGACTGTCCCCTCCGTCTTTGTGCTCCCATATCCGCCGAGCTTCGGGACGCCGATCAGCAGATCGTCCAGGCCGTCTCCATTGAAATCTCCGAGCCCTGCTACGCCTTCTCCTGCATGGAGGGGGCCTGTGAAATTCAGGCTCCGCGATGCATCGATATCGCTCAGAAAAACGCTTCCATCGATCTTGCTCGCCGATCCGAGAAGAACCATCGCGCCACCTGATTTGGAGACTTCTGACACATTGGGAAGATTTGGAATCAGCTTGTTCGAATTCCCGATCAACAGGTCATCGAACCCATCGCCATTGATATCTCCCGCGCTGCTCAGCGAGCCGGCAAAACCGTAATAGGAATAGGGCGCGAGCAGTCGAAAGCCGTCGCTGCCGTCGAAGTCGAATGGATTCAGAGCGGCGTCGAAAGCGCCTGCTTTTCCAAACACGACCACCAGGGAGCTCGCAGTATTTCCCCGGCCCGCCCGCCCGATGAAGATATCGTCAAAACCGTCGCCATTGATGTCACCGTTCCCCGTCGCGACCGACCCGGATGACATCACGCTGAAGCCGTTGCTGCCATCAAGACCATCTGCATCCAGCTGCGCACCGAGGGGAGCACCCGTGCCAAAGAAGACGTAAGTTGACGGGCTCGAACTCGAGGTGGCAACGACAATGTCATCGAAGCCATCGCCATTGACGTCACCTGCCCCGCTCACCTGAACGCCGAAGGCACGGCCAGTCGCCGACCCGACGATCCGGACGCCATCGGAACCATTCAGCGCCGCGAGATCCAACGCGGGCGAAAAACCGGACGTCCGTCCAAAGACAAGATATGCATCGCCGGTGCCGATTCCGGCCGTACCCGCATACGGAGCACCGATCAGGATATCGTCCAGCCCGTCGCCGTTGAAGTCACCGGCGCCGCTGACGGATCGCCCCGTTTGACTAAATGCCGCGAAGCCTGCCAGCTTTAAGCCATTCGTGCCATCGAGGGTTGTGACATCGACACGAGCGGCAAATCCCGCGGCTTTGCCGAATACGACGTAAGCCGCACCCGGGGGTTGCTCCACAGTGAAGTTATTGGGGTTCACCGCGCCAATGATGATGTCGCCGAGGCCGTCTCCGTTCACATCACCCGCCGCACTCACTGAGATGCCGAGCCCGTCCCCGACGGGAAGTCCGTCGATGCGAAACCCGCGACTGCCATCGAGCAAACCGAGATCGATCTTCCCCAAACCCGATTCCGAACCAAAAACGACGAACGCCGCCCCGCCGCTGGCCCCTTGCCCAGTCGATCGGAAAACACCGATCAGCGCGTCGTCAAAGCCGTCCCCGTTGACATCGCCGGCTCCGCTCACTTGATAGCCCGCGTAGTCGCCTTGGGCCGCACCGACGATTTCGAGATCACTCGCTTCCATCAGGTCAATGGGCATGCCTCCGAGGGACGCCGGCGCGATTCGACCTTCCAGAATCTCAATCCCCGCCGAACGAGTTGTAACACGCATAGGCGACGAATTAACTTATTATCCCTGTGATTGAAAAGGCGTTTCTTCGGATTGCAGCCTTTTCTGATTCCGACGATGCCAACATCGATCGGCGCGATGCCGCTTCCCCCGGCGATCACATTCTCGCCATGCGCATCGACGGCAGCGACCCCATCGCTTGCGCGGAAGAACGCGGACGAATTCCCGGAACCGGCCGCCCGGCCCAAGTCACCCGTGCCGAAGTGTGTCCAGCCTGCCCGTCCGGGGCGGATTCGGTTTACAGCCTGAAAACACGTGGCATTGTCCGCGTTCTCATGAACCGATTTCTCTGGCTCTTCGGATGCTCGCTTCCCCTCCTCCTCGGTGTTCCTGCTTCAGGCAAACCCGGGGAAATCCAAAAATCTCTGGCCCGCATCACGAACACAGCCCAATCGCCAAACTATCGTATTCCCTGGCTCCCCGGCCAAACGGGCGGCGGCAGCGGCACAGGATGGGTGGTCGGCAAATACCGGCTGATGACGAATGCCCACGTCGTCAGCAACGCCCGCTTTCTCACGGTCGAAAAGGAGAACGACCCGAAGAAATACATCGCGACCGTCGAGCACATCGCCCACGACTGCGATCTCGCGATGCTAAGCTCGATGATCCGTCCTTTTTTGAAGACACGATGCCGCTGGAAATCGGCGGCATTCCGGAACTGGAATCCACGGTGTCCGTCTTCGGCTATCCGATCGGCGGCGAACGGCTGTCGCGTGACGCAGGGCGTGGTTTCGCGCATCGACTTTCCGACTTACACGCACTCGGTGGTCGATTCGCATCTCACCATTCAGATCGACGCCGCGATCAATCCCGGCAACAGCGGCGGTCCGGTCATGCAGGATGGAAAGGTCGTCGGCGTGGCTTTCCAGGGCTACAGCGGCGATGTCGCGCAAAACGTCGGCTACATGATCCCGACGCCGGTGATCAAACACTTCCTCAAGGACATCGAGGACGGGCACTACGACCGCTACATGGATCTCTCGATCGGGACTTTTCCCATGCAAAATCCCGCCAGCGCAAGGCGCTCGGGCCTGACCGAGGCCGACCGCGGGGTCGATGGTCACAAGCGTGCAAAGCGCCGGCTCCGCGGGCGAAGCGTCTGAAGCCGGGCGACGTGCTCCTGTCGATCGACGGGCTGCCGGTGGACAGCGACGGCATGGTGGAACTGGAAGGCGAGCGCGTGCTGATGAGCGAAGTGGCGGAGCGGAAGTTTCTCGGGGACAGCCGTGGCGCTCAAGGTCATGCGAGACGGCAAGCCGATCAAGGTTAACATCGAATTTAACCAGGCCTTTCCCTATACGATGCAGGCCAATCACATACGAACAGCATGCCGCGTTACGTCCTATTCGGCGGACTGCTCTTTCAGCCGCTCTCCCGCAATCTGATCGGCGCCTATCGGTTCGCCAATCCGCGCGTCGGCTACTTCTTCAACTTCTTCACCTCGCGGGAACTCTATAAGGATCACCCGGAAGTCGTCATCCTCAGCGCCTTGCTCCCGGATCCGATCAACACTTATCTCGAGGATTTCCGGGAAGGCATCCTCGATAAGATCAACGGGACACCGATCAAGACGCTCGAGGATGTGTCCGTGGCCCTGGCCGAAACCCGAGGAGTTTTATGTCATGGATTTTCTCGGCTCGAAACGCCCGCTGGTGCTCGAACGCAAAGCGGTCGAGGCCGCTCGGGAACGAATCAAACAGCGATACAATGTAATCGACGAGCAAAACCTGGTTTCCGAGGAGTAACATTTACCACACCTTTTTCCCATGCTGCGCAATCTCCTAATTCCCTGCCTCCTCGCGCTTGCGGCGCTCCCGGCCCTGCCTCAGACTCCTGCTCCGGCGACTCCGCCAGCGGGCGCCGCTGAGCAGGAACCCGAAGGTGCCGAACCGGTCGGCAAACCGCTGGTGTCTCCCGCCAAGGCGCCAGCACCGGTGCCGCCGCCGGAAGTTAAGTCCGACGAACCACCGCGCGTGGTCCGTGTCAACGTCACCAATCAGCCATGGGATACTTCACGGCCCTGGGGCAAGCGCCCACCGTACACTCGACGGGCCATTGGAGCCGTCCTTCCCGGCGGCCGTGTGCTTGTCAGTGCGGAACTGGTGGCTGACGCCAACTACGTGGAATTTGAAATGCCCGAAGGCGGACGCAAAACGCCGGCGTCGGTGGAAGTGGTCGACTACGAATGCAACCTCGCCATCCTCAAAGGCGACGACGAAAAATTCCTGAGTGAATTCAAACCCTTCGAACTCACCGAAGCGACACCTGGTGATCGCCTGTCGATCTGGCAGTTGGAAAATACCGGTGTCGTATTGGGAACCGAAGGGCCGATGACGACCGCCGAAGTATCCAATTACCCGATCGACGATTCGCCGCTCCTTATTTATCGCGCGTCGGCCGCCCTCCAATTCAAAGACTCGAGTTTCAACCTTCCCGTGGTCAAGGACGGCAAACTCGCCGGTCTCGTCGTCCGCTACGACAATACCGCCAATGCCGCGGAAATCGTTCCCGCGCCGGTGATCGAACACTTTTTGAAAGACGCGGAGCAGCGGCCCTACCAGGGCTTTCCGATGATGGGCATTGGCTTCAGCGACACCCGGGACCCCCAACTGCGGCGGTATGCCGGTTTGAATGGAGAGCAAAGTGGCGGAGTTTATATCACCGAAGTTCGCAAAGGAGGGCCGGGTGATCTGGCCGGGATCAAACCGGGCGACATTCTCCTCTCCCTGGATGGCCATCCAATCGATCAGGATGGAAACTATGTCGATCCCACTTACGGAAAGCTTTCCCTCGCACATTTGGTTTCCACCAAACACTTCGCTGGAGACCCTTTAAAGGTGACGATCTTTCGCGACGGAAAGACCGAGGACTTCGAGGTGAAAATCACGCACCGACCGGTCGAGGATTTCGTGATCGAACCCTATGTCATCGATCGCGCACCGAAGTTCTACATGGTCGGCGGACTCGTTTTACAGGAACTTTCGCGGCAGTATCTCAAGGAGTTTGGCAATGAATGGGAGAAGCGTGCGCCAGCCGAGTTGGTCTATCTGGACCGCTACCAAAGCGATATCTTCGAGGATCAGCACAAGAAAGTCATTATCCTGAGCCGGGTGCTGCCGATGCCTTCGACTCTCGGCTACGAAAATCTCCAGCAACTCGTCGTAACCAAGATCAACGGCATGGAGCTGAACGAGATCGCGGATGTTCCGAAGGCGCTGGCCAAGGCAACGGGCGGAGTGCACCGGATCGAATTCGATACCGACCCGGGAGTCATCTTTCTCGATGAGGCTACGATTGCCACCGATGCCGAGGCTTTGGTCAAAAACTACCGCCTGCCCGAAACGCAAAGGTTGCACGAGTAGGCTTTTCGCTCCGCCCGGACACGCCACTCTCTCCAGCGCACGCATCCGGCAGGGAGCGGCATTGCGAACGACTCCCCTACGTGCGAAACAATCCCCCAGATGAACGTTGCCTCCCCCACTCGTTTCATGCGCCGCATTTGTGGCGCTGCCCTCCTCCTGCTTGGCTGCCCTCTGCAAGCAGACATTCTCATCTCGGAATTCGTCGCCGACAATCAGGTGATGCGCTATCCGGGCAGTATTCCATATGTCGATGAGAATGGAAGTCACTCGGACTGGCTGGAAATCTGGAACAACGGCACCGAAGACGTTTCGTTGAACGGCTGGTATCTTTCCGACGACCCGACCAATCTCCGCAAGTGGCAGTTTCCGACCGGTTCACCTTCGGTCAGCGTTCCCGCGGGTGGACGGCTGCGCGTGTGGGCATCGGGAAAAGATCGCAGATTCGACGCCGCCAAGCTGCACACGAATTTCAGTCTCGCGAAGGAAGCCGGCAGCTATCTCGCCATTGTCCAACCGGACGGACTGACCATTTCGCACGCGTACAACAGCTATCCCCAGCAGGTCCAGGATATCGCCTACGGCCTGGCCACGGAAACGACGTGGCAGACTCTGGTCGCGGAGAATGCGACTGGTAAGGCCAGGGTTCCGTTGTCAGCGGCCGACATGGGGTCCGGTTGGAACAGCGATCCGAATTTCGATACGAGCTCCTGGCAGACCGGCCGATCGGGTTTCGGTTACGACACTGCGGGAACGTACGGAGCCCTCATCGGCCCCGGGGGCGACTTGGAAGCAGCCATGCACAACTCGGCCACGAATACGCCCATTAACACCACGGCGTTGATTCGTTATGCATTTAATATCGACGACCCGGCGGCCTACGCGGCCGTTCGACTGAACATCAAATACGACGATGGCTTTAATTGCTATCTCAATGGCACGTTAATCCAGGCGAGCTTCGCTGGAGGAACGTCTTGGAACTCGGCTGCTCAGGTCAATCGCAATGGGGATCTCACCAATACCTTTGCCACTTTCGATCCGGCCAATGGCCAGAATGCACTCGCCACCGGCACCAATGTGCTGGCGATCCAACTCTTGAATCACACGACTGAGGACACGGATGATCAGGGGACTGCCAACGGTTGGCGTGCCCTCGCCGTTCCTGTCCTGGAAGGCAACGTTTTGGGCGACTCATTTTCCGAAGCGTATCTCGCATCTCCCACCCCTGGCGCCACCAACGCACCTCCCCTATCTTCGCTCGGACCCCTCATTAGCAATACCACCGACCAGGTTCCACGTCCGGCGGGTGGTGCGGGAAGCAAACCCATTATTATTACGGCGAAGGTCATTCCCAGCCTCAATCCTCTCGCCGACATGGATCCTGTGATGCTCATGTATCGGGTCATGTTTAGCGGGGAACAACGGGTCCCGATGAAGGACGACGGCGTCCTGCCCGATGCGGCGGCCGGCGACAATATCTACACTGCGGAGATGCCGACCGCCGGCGTGAACCCAGGACTCATGCTGAGATGGCGCGTCGTGGCGACGGACAATGCGGGCACGGCCGCGACCGATCCGCCCTATCGCGACCCGATGGATAACGATCAATATTTTGGAACGGTCGCGCAGGACAATATCACGACTTCCCAGTTGCCCATCATGCGCTGGTTTCTCGCCAGTCCCGGCGCGTCGCGGACGACCAATGGCACACGCTGTTCCCTGTATTACCTCGATCGATTTTACGACAATGTGAAAGTCAACCTTCACGGGCAGTCCAGTTCTGGCTTTCCGGTCGATAAGAAGAGCCACAACTTCAATTTCAATGAGGATAATCGCTTCCTGTCGAAGCAAGGCGCAAGTCGGCAGCGTGGCGTCGACCTGCTCACGAATTATGCCGACAAGACCAAGGTCCGAAATACCCTGGCTTGGGAAGCCTACAGTAATGCCGGTCACATCGCTTCGCACTGGTGCTTTCCGATTCGCGTGCAGCAAAATGGAGCTTTCTGGGGCGTGTATGACATGGTGGAGAATGGTGATGAAGACTTTCTGAAGCGGTGCGGGCTCGATTCCGATGGTGCCTTCTACAAGATGTATAATACCCTTGATAACGCGACCGATGGCGTCGAAAAGAAGACCCGAACGTATGAAAACAATGCCGACCTGCAGGCGTTCATTAATGGTCTAAACACCGGAATTCCCATCACCACGCGCCGGATCTACGGATACGACAACGTGGACATCCCCGCCCTGGTGAACTCGCTGGCGGTCAACGCGCTCATTAACAACAACGATCAGGGCCACAAAAACTATTACCTATATCGCGACACTAATGGCACAAAAGAATGGTCGCTCCTTCCGTGGGATATGGACCTGTCCGTGGGGCATACATGGCAAAGCGTGCCGAACTACTTCGATGATGACATCGATAGTCAGCGATCGATTCGCAATGGGGTGACCAACCGATTGAAGTCCTTTTGCTACGACGCCGACGAGATCAATCGGATGTTCGCCCGCCGGATGCGTTCACTGATGGATGAGGTTTATGTAGCCGGCTCGGTTCCGCCGGGAACTGAACCCAGCCCCATGAAAACGCGGATCGACGAATTGGTCAATTCCATCGATCCGCCCGGCGCCAACTTTCCCACGGACGGAGACCTCGATTTGCTACGATGGGGATTCTGGACGGACAATAGTGGTAACTCCATTTCCGGGGCCGGACAGGACGCGGCTACGCATCCGCACGGAGTTCGTATGCAGGCGGCGCGCTTGATCGATTCCAACCCGATACCGCCGTATCCCGGAAGCGCCAACAACCCCGACCAAGGCTCGAATACAACGTTCCCATTCTTGCAGGGCCGCCGCGCCTTTCTCTATGGTCCCGCTAACAGAACGGGCGCTGTTTCGATGCCACCCGCTCAACCCCCCGTGCCCACAGGCCTGAGTATTAGCGATGTCGATTTCAATCCGGCCAGCGGCAATGTCGATGAAGAATTCATTGTGATCAAAAACTCCTCCGCGGATTATGTCGATGTCTCCGGCTGGACGCTCTCGGGTGAGGTGGATTTCACATTTTACGGAGGAACCGTCATTCCTCCTTTCACGACTGGCGTCGATAATATTGGGCTCCTCCACGTGGCGCGTCGCCCGGACAGTTTCCGGCAGCGCGCGATTTCTCCCAAGGGTGGCGAGAAACGACTGGTGGCCGGTCCCTACAACGGACGGCTTTCCGCCCGCGGCGGAACCATCGAACTGCGCAACCGGGCCGGCGATCTGGTCACTTCCCTGAATTACACGGGCTCTCCGACCGAGACCCAGAATTTTCTGCGCGTCACGGAATTGAACTACGCACCCCTTGGGCCATCACCGGCGGAATCCGCGGCTCTCCCCGGCGTGCAAGCGAGCGATTTCGAGTTTATCGAACTCCTGAATACCGGGACGAGCGCACTAAACTTGAGCGGTGCCATGTTCGACCGCGGTCTTGCCTTCACTTTTCCGTCCGGCACCTCGCTGGCAGGAGGGACGCGCATCGTTCTGGTTTCCAACCAAGCTGCATTTCAGCTGCGTTATGGGGCCGGAGTCACCATTTCCGGTGTCTATGAAGGCAGACTCGATAATAGCGGTGAGGAGATTCGGCTGGTGGACTCTGCGGGAGAAGTGGTTCTCGATTTTACCTATGACCCCGCCTGGTATGGTCTGGACGGCACTCTTGGCTATTCACTAGTCACCCGCGCCGACGCAACTCAATATGATGCCTTTGGCAATCCGCTCAGTTGGCAGATCAGCAGTACGGTGAAAGGAACGCCTGCCGCCCCCGATACCGGAGAACCTGCGCAGTCGTTCGAGGGCTGGAAACACTCGCATTTTACCCCGACCGAACAGACCGCCGGACTCGGCGATCCGACGGCGGATGCGGACGGCGACCTGGACACGAATTTTTACGAATACTCGTACGGGACCAACCCGCGGTTGGCAGATATTCATCGAATTGCAGAATCGATCACCGTGGATGATGGCGGACAGACCTACGCTGCCATTCGCTACGTCCGTGCCCGGAAGGCCATTGACGTCACCTTCATCGTCGAAGGGGCGGACCCCACCCTGAATCCGCCCGCGTGGAGTCCGTTGACCAAGCAGGTCGATCCGATCGTTGATTTCGGTGGCGGATTGGACCAGGTGACCGTGCGCGACGATCAACCGCTCGGCAAAAGTGGCCCCCGAATTTTCAGAGTTCGCGCGGTCAAGTAGTCGGCAATTGACCACGGTAAATTAGCGCTTGCGGCAAGGCTCAAGGGCGTTAGATTTGGCATTCTATACTGATCCTATAGACTTTAATGTCAATCGCTGCCGCTCAGTTTTCTCCTGATCATGTCCACGATCTCGCCTCTCACTTCGAGTCGCGCTCCCTCGTGGACGTCCTCACTTGGGCTTGGTCCGAGTTCGGCGACCGCGCCGCCATCGGCACCAGCTTCCAAGGCGCCGGACTGGTCATGATTGATCACGCAGTTAAGGCGGGACTGCCGCTCCCGGTCTTTACGCTGGATACGCAACTCCTCTTTCCCGAAACCTACGCCTTGAAATCGCGGCTCGAGGCACATTTCGGAATCGAGATTCAAAGCGAACTCCCGGATCAAACCCCCGAGGAACAGGCGGCGGACATCGGACCTGAGCTGTGGAAGACCAACCCGGATACCTGCTGCATCCAGCGCAAAGTCATCCCCCTTCAGCGCCGCCTCAAGACCCTGGACGCCTGGATCACCGGTCTGCGCCGCCAGCAGAGCGAAGGCCGCGAGAAAACTCAGATCCTCGAACTCTACAAATTCGACGTCCTCAATGATCTCTACATTCTCAAACTCAATCCCATGGCCAATTGGTCGCGGGAAGCGGTCTGGGATTACCTCAAAGCCAACGGCATTCCTTACAATGCCCTCCACGACCGCGGCTACCGCTCCATCGGCTGCTGGCCGTGCACTCGCCCGACGGCCACGGGTGAAAACGAACGCGCCGGGCGTTGGACCGGATTCGACAAGGCCGAATGCGGCATTCACACCTTTCTCGGCGACAGCATCTGACCTTTTCCTTTCTCACCCGCCGTTCCATGGACCACACGCAGCATCCCGCTTACAGCCGACTCTATCCCGCACCGCATCCTGACGAACCGGCTGCATTCTTCCCGGAAAAGATCTCACGCGATGACGCCGAACATCTCGACGCGCTCGAAGCCCAAAGCGTCTTCATTATTCGCGAAGCCTATCATCACTTTAAAAACATCTGCATGCCGTGGAGCATGGGCAAGGATTCCAATGTTCTGATCTGGCTTTCGAAAAAGGCGTTCAATGGTCACATCCCGTATCCCCTTCTCCACATCGATACGACGTATGAGTTCCCCGAAATGATTGAGTATCGCTCCTGGGCGGTCGCGCATCACCATCTAAACCTCATTGTTAAAGTAAACGAAGAGGCGCGCGCCGGGACCGGCGATTATGCGGAACGCGGCCCCATTGGGTATGAAACCGCGGATCCGGTGACCGTCACGCACGAGTTGAAAACAGTCGCGTTGCAGCAGGTCATGGCCGAGCACAAATGGGACGCGCTCATCACCGGCATTCGTCGCGACGAAGATCCGACTCGCGCCAAAGAGCGTTACTTCAGCCCGCGCAACAAAGACTTCGAGTGGGACTACAAAGATCAACCGCCGGAGTTTTGGAATCAGTTCACCACCAGCTGCGCGCCCGGCGAACACGTCCGCGTGCAGGCACTTCTCGATTGGACCGAGCGTGACATCTGGCTCTACATCCAGCGTGAGGGCATCCCGATTCCGAAAATGTATTTCGCCCGCACCGCCCCGGATGCGAAGCGTTACCGTTTCCGTTCCCTCGGCTGCTGGCCGATTTCCGGTCCGGTCGAAAGCGATGCGGATACGATTGATAAAATCGTGGAAGAACTGGCCAACACCAAAACCACGGAACGGGCCGGCCGCGCCCAGGATCATCACGAGCGCAACGCCATGCAAAAGCTGCGCGCGAAGGGATTCATGTGATTGCGGAGCGCGGATTTCGGATTTCGGATTGCCATGCTTCCGTCGGACGTCAAACAACGCACTTTTGATTTCGGGATACGTATCGTCCGGCTCGTTCAGTCATTGCCGAAGAACGAGGAGGCCCGTGTTATCGGTCGTCAATTGTTGCGCGCCGGGACATCGGTCGGAGCCAATTACCGCGCCGCCTGCCAGGGACGTTCCCGGCCCGATTTCATCTCCAAGCTCGGCATCGTCGAGGAGGAGTGTGACGAGACGCTCTACTGGATCGACGTCTTGGTCGCCCTCGAACTCATTGACGCACACCGCGTTGAACCATTGGCCGCGGAAGGAAACGAGATCCTTGCGATGATTGTCGCGTCGATCCAAACCGCGCGCCGCCCGAACAAGAAATCCTGACGCTTTTCCCGATGACCACCAAATCACTGCCCAATCCGCAATCCGAAATCCACAATCCGAAATCAGCCCCCCGCCTGCGCGTCGTTTTCGTTGGTCATGTCGATCACGGCAAATCCACCCTCATTGGTCGTATTTTCTATGACACCAAGTCGCTGCCCGATGGAAAGATCGAGCAGATCCAGGCGGCCTGTAAGGAGGAAGGGATGGAGTTTGAATATGCCTTCCTGCTCGATTCCCTGCTCGAAGAGCAGGAGCAGAACATCACGATCGATACGACGCAGATCCAATTCAAAACGGACAAACGCCCCTACGTCATCATCGACGCTCCGGGCCACAAAGAGTTCCTCAAAAACATGATCACTGGTGCCGCCAGCGCCGACGCCGCCGTGCTCCTGATCGCCGCAGATGAAGGAGTGCGCGAACAATCCAAACGTCACGGCTATCTCCTCTCCTTGCTCGGCATCAAGCAAGTGGTCGTCGCGGTGAACAAGATGGACCTCGTTGATTACAGCCAGGAGGTCTTTGAGCGACTGACTCGCGAATACACGGAATTTTTAAGCCAAATCGGGCTCGAAGCGCGCACCTTCGTTCCCATCAGCGCCCGCAAAGGTTTCAATGTCGCGAGCCGCGGCGGAAATACGATGCCCTGGTATGCCGGTCCCAGCATCACCGAAATGCTCGACACGTTTGAGCCGCCAAAGTCGCTGGAGGAATTGCCTCTGCGCTTCCCGATCCAGGATGTCTATCGCTTCGACCACCGCCGCATCATCGCGGGCCGGATCGAGGCGGGCACCTTGAAGATCGGGGACACGCTCGTTTTTTCGCCGAACAACAAGACCAGCACCGTGGCCACCATCGAACGTTGGAACGCTGCGCCGCTCACGCAGCTGACGGCCGGTCAAAGCGCTTCCATCACGCTCACCGAGCAGATCTTCGTCGAACGCGGACACGTCGCTTCCCACGAAGAAGGTGCCCCGATCGAGTCGAATCGGTTTAAAGCCCGCCTGTTCTGGATGGGCAAACGCAACCTCGTGGTCGGCGAGCGTTACAAACTCAAGCTCGTCACGCAGGAACTCGACGCCGAGATCGTCTCGGTCGAAAAAATCATCGACGCCAGCACGCTCGATAACGTTTCCGACGGCCGAAACTTCATCGCCCGCAATGACGTGGCCGAGGTCACCATTCAAACGCGCGGTGCGCTCGTGATGGATAATCACGATGCCAATCCGCTCCTCGGTCGCTTCGTCATCATGGACCAGCGGCATGTGGCGGGCGGCGGCATTATTTTCGGCGGCCATTACCCCGACCGGGCGAGAATCAAATCGCAAAACATCTTCTGGAGTGAAGGCGAAGTGACCTCCGAAAAGCGCGCCCTGCGTAACGGCCACAAAGGCGCCGTCATCTGGCTCACTGGCTTGAGCGGCTCGGGAAAATCAACGATCTCCAACGCACTCGAGCGCGAGTTGTTCAACATGAACATGAATGTCTATGTGCTCGACGGGGACAATGTCCGGCACGGCCTGAATTCCAATCTCGGATTCAGTCCCGAGGACCGCGTGGAAAATATCCGGCGCGTGGCCGAAGTCGCACGACTTATGGCCGACGCCGGTCTAATCGTCGTTACCGCCTTCATCAGCCCGTATCGCACCGATCGCCGCCGCGCCCGCGAGATTGCGCTCGAGGGTCGAACCGACTTCCTCGAAGTTTACGTCAATGCCCCCGTGGAAGTTTGCGAGCAGCGCGATCCGAAGGGGCTCTATAAAAAGGCGCGCGCGGGCGAGATCAAGCAGTTCACCGGAATCAGCGCCCCCTACGAAGCACCCGAAGATCCGGAGCTGACCGTCGAGACCGCCAATGAAACACTCGATGAAAGCGTCGCCAAGATCATTGAATTCATCCGTCCCCGCTTCCGCGCCGAGATGGACATCATGGTCTGATCCGGGTCCATTCGACTTCGCTGCGCTCCGTTCAGAATGACGAAATCGAGCGTCACCCGCTACACCGGCGCGGAACGCGGATACGCGCCGAGCACTTTCACGAAGGTGCAATGTTTTTCGAGTTCCGTGATCGCCTGGGCGACGGCCGGATCGGTCGCGTGGCCGTCAATATCAACGTAGAAGAAATACTCCCAGGCCTTCCGTCGCGAAGGGCGGCTCTCGATCTTGCTCATGTTGATCTTGAGTTCCTTGAACGGTTCGATCGAGGCAAACAAAGCCCCGGGTTTGTCCTGCAGACTGAACATGAGTGAGGTTCGATCGTCACCCGTGGGTTGCGCGACATTATGTCCGACGACGAGAAAACGCGTCGTGTTGTTCGGATTATCCTGCACACCTTCCTCGAGGATGTGCAGACCAAAGTATTCTGCGGCCATCCGCCCGACGAGGGCGCCCGCATCAGCTTCCTGCGCGGCGATCTCCGCTGCGCGCGGCGTGCTCGAGACCTCGACGAGATCGGCGTGCGCCATCTTCAGACGCAGCCACTGCCGGCATTGCCCGAATACCTGGGGGTGCGAGTAGAGCTTGCGGATGTTCTCGCGCGGAACTTTCGCCGCGAGATTGTTTTCGATCCGCATGAGGATCTGCGCGCAAATTCGGAGGTCACTATCGACGAAGACATCCAGCGTGTGGTTCACCGCGCCCTCGGTGGAATTCTCGATCGGGACCACCCCGTAATCCGCGCGACCACGCGCCACAGCATCGAAGACATCGGCGATCGTCACCTGCGCCGCATAAGTGACACTCGATCCAAACCGGCTGCGCGCAGCCTGGTGGGTATTTGTCGCCTCGGGACCGAAGTAGGCAATGGTGAGATCCTTTTCGAGAGCCAGCGAAGCGGAGAAGATTTCGCGATAAATGGCGCGGATGGATTTCTCCGGCAGCCGGCTTTGCATGGCCACCGCTTTCTGCACGAGCGAACGGAGGACCTGTTCTTCCCTTTCGGGCACGTAAATCGCGCTGCCATCGGCGCGCTTAATCACGCCCACCTCGTGGACAAGATCAGCACGCTCGTTCAGCAAACGAATCATCTGTTCGTCAATGGCGTCGATCTTGGCGCGGATTTCGGAAAGGGTCATCAGCTCCCAGCCTTCATGATTCCGACGGCGGCGTCGAGTCGGCGCCTTCCCCCGAGGGTGATTCGTCCGCCCGTTCGAGCGCATCGCCAACTTCCGGTTCGACGACCGATTTCTCTCTGTCTCCATCTGCTTCTGCTTCGGGTTTCTCGCTCTGCTTCACCTTCGCCGTCTTCGTCGCTTGCCACCTCTTTCGCCTCCTCGACCGCCGGAGGCGCAGGCAGCACCACTCGCCGCAATTCCGCCACGTTCGGCAATTCTTCGGTACTCCGCAGTCCAAAGTGCTGCAGGAAGTATTCGGTGGTCGTGTACAGCAGCGGTCGCCCGGGTACTTCCGCCCGGCCGGCGATTTTGACCAAACTGCGATCGAGCAATACCTGCATGACGCTATCGACGGCCACGCCGCGTACCGCCTCGATGTCGGCCCGGGTCACCGGTTGCCGATAGGCAATGATGGCCAGCGTCTCGAGCTGCGGGCCGGTAAGCCGCGTCGGTTTGGCTTCGGGGTAAAGCTGGCGCACCCAGATCGCCGCAGCCGGATCGGTCACCAGCGACCAGCCATTCACCTGCTCGACCAGGCGAAACGCGCGCCCGCTTTGCCAGTACTCGGTCGTCAATTCCATTAATAGCGCGTGCACCTCGACCTCCTTCGCCTTCGCGTAGTCGAGTGCCAGCGTGTCATCCGTCTGTTCGGGCTTGCCGGCCGCCTTGATCGCCGCGGTGATTTCTCGAGTCGAGAGCGGTTTCGGCGACGCAAAAACCAGCGCCTCGATCACCTGCTTGAGTGTCATCGTGAGATCTTCCATGGGCTCAAACACTCTGCAATTCGATCTCGCCGAATATGTCGTGCTGCACGCATTTCAGACGCTTGAGTCGGATCAATTCCAGGAGGGCGAGAAAGGTTACGACGATTTCCGTGCGCGAGGCGGAACCGGCGAACAACTCCGAAAACTTCAGCGCAACACCCGACGACGACATCTTCCAAATGAGATCGATTTTGTCTGAAACGGTGAAGTTTTCTTCGAAGATTTCGCGCAAATCCTCCTTCGTGTTGATCCGTTTGAGAATGGCGTTGAAGGCATTGATGAGGTCGAAAACCGACACCTCGCCCAGCGGACGCTCCGGAGGCGCTTCCGGCTCGGCCAGCCGACCGTACAGGCTGTTCTGCAAGGCTTCGCGTTCGCCCAGCCGGGCGGCCGCTTCCTTGAACTTTTTGTATTCCACCAGCTGGCGGATCAAATCCCAGCGGGGATCGTCCTCCTCAGTTTCTTCCTCCGGCGGCTGCACGCTCACGGGCAGAAGACTCCGGCTTTTCAGGTAAATGAGATTCGCGGCCATGACGACAAACTCGCCCGCCACGTCGAGATCGAGGACTTTGAAGGCGTCCATGAACTCGAGATACTGTTGGGTGATGCGCTCGATCGAGATGTCGTAAATGTCCACCTCGTCTTTTTTGATGAGGTAGAGGAGGAGATCGAGCGGGCCTTCAAAGACCTCGAGTCTGACTTTGTATTCCTGCGACATGAATTTTCGGGGCGGCGAGGCTAGCGGCGCTGCGCGCGATTTGGAAAGCGGAGAGTTCCGGGATGCAACCGGCTTTTCGCCCTCCGGGCTCTGCGGCCGCAAAAAACCAGCCGTCCGCTACCGCGGTTTGGAATTTCCCAGGACCTTTTCCCGGCCCTGCTCGAGCAGACGCCGCTCGGTCCGGGTCAGCGCCCTCATACCTTCACGCGAGATCTTTTCCAGAATCGGATCAATTTCTTCGGCCACGAACTGGGTCGGCCCCATCCGCTGCAGCCGGGCCGCCCGCAGACGCCGCCGGTAGAAATAACGCTCGAGGGCAAGGGTATTTCCAAAGCCAAGGCGCCGCACCACCAGCCATCCGACCGCCGAACCCGTCAGGATGGCCGCCGGCCCCGCCGTCATTCCCGATCCCGTTGCCCAGATTGCGATCGCCACCGCAACGACGGCGAGAGCCAGGTATTTCGCGCGCAACCGGACGGGAATAATGAAAAAGAGACTGCCCGAGAGCTCGAGTTCCGGCATGGCGGTCGCATACGCCACCACCACAGCCGCGACACCAGGCGCCACACCCATCAAGGGCACCTCGGGCATGACCGCCCAATGCACCAAACCGCCCAGCAGACACGCGAAAACGTAAAGCCCGAGAAAGTGCCGGCTGCCGATGATCGGTTCAACTTCGCGCCCGGCGAAATAGAGCAGGAGCAGGTTGCCCATGACGTAAATGACGTTCTGGTGGAGCAACCCAAACGTCGCAAATTGCCAGTAACGTTGATTCTCGATGCCACTGGCCGAAAGGGCCAGCCAGTCCTGCAACCAAGTGGGAGCCAGAGTCTGAGCGGGTTCGAGGAATTGCAGCATCCACTGCGACGCGAATGCCCCCAAATGGATGGCCACCAGCAGTACCGTGACCGACGGATGAGCCGGCGACCAACGCCCGATGAAAGGCTGTGTTTGGCGGCGGGAGGGACCCATGGCCACGAAGTTAAGGTTCCCCCGCGACCTTGTAAAATTGGAAAACGTGACGTCTCACAGACGCACGCCCCGTTCACGAAGCCGTGAACACGCGGGTTCTCGAGAGCGGGAGCGGATGTTGTCGAGCCGTCACGCGTCGACCCGATCCCATCGCGTGCCTTTGCACTCCCCGACAAACTACAAGCACGTCCCACCATCACGTCGCGCTGAAGATTACACGCTCACGGCTCAATTCCTGTCCTCACCGAATCCCTTACCGCGGAATCGTGGACGACCGCGCGACCTGCGCCGGATTGCCAACCGGACTCGGCTTGGAAGGCACCAAAAGTCGCGGCCGAATTCCCGCCCCCCGTCGGCACGGCGCTGCACAAGAAAGCGCAGGCCGCGCAGTGGGTGATTTGGCTTCAGTGGGCTGGCGTTCCACGGAATCCGTGAGTGGCGCCCCCAGCGTCGTCGTAGGAACCGACGATTTCGCCTTTGGCATTAATCGAATTGATCGCGGTCCCGGTCGCACCGGGCACGTCCACCGTGGTGTAAACACCCCCGCTGAGCACGAAGCCATGGCTGGCCCCGTTGACATCAAAATAGACGCCAACAATCACGCCCGCGTTGTTGATACCCTCGGCCACGGTTAACCCATCCGCGCCGGGAACATCGAAGGTCGTGAAGACTTCGCTGCTGCTCCGCACAAAACCGCGACGGTTGCCATTGGCATCCACGTAGCTGCCAACAATCTGCCCGACGTCGTTGATGCCAAGGGGACACTTGTTCCGAGGATGGGGTGATCGCCGGGCACATTGAAGCTACTGAAGACTCCCTTTCTCCAGATGAAGCCATGACGGGTCTGATTGGCGTCCCGGTAGGCCCCCGTAACCTCACCCTGCGCATTGATGGACCCGGCTTGTGAGCGGATCGATCCAGGCGGGTGAAGCACGGTAATGGCGCATCGGCTCCAGACAAAGGCGTGCGGTGTTCCGGTCGCATCACCGGGTAGGTTCCGGTGAACGCGCCCGGCGCATTGACCCCGTTGAGGCTGGTGAACACTGCGCCGTCAATATCGATGGTGTGAAATCTGCCTCGGCTCAGGATGAACCCATGCGAATTTCCGTCCGCATCATCGAAGTCTCCCACGATGTCCTTGGGGCTATTCCCCGTTCGCCGCCGTATAGATTGCGTCCGGCACGTCGATAGGGGTAAATACATACTGAGCCTGCGTCAGCCCCGGCAGACCGAGGCACAGGCCGACGGTCGCGAGCGCCAACCGTTGAACGGATCCGATATGCTTATGGGTGGTGGTTTTCATCGTGTTCTGTTTGGATTTCATTTTTCTAGGTTTTACTAACTTAACTAACATGGGTCTCCGCGGGGTCCGTGGACGGACGGGTTTGCGGTCGCCGGCGGCTGATCAGGGCGACCGCGCCCAGAATGGCCATGGCTGCCGCGCCCGGTTCGGGGACGACCACGATATTGTCGATGAGGGCGCTGCCTTGCGGGCTGCCCGCGGCGCCGGCCTGGTCAATCTCCACCGAGTTGATCGCGCGCGGATCGTCGATCACGAGCGACGTTTCGAGATCGCTGGCGTCGAGTAGAGCAGCGCGTTATCGAGAAAGAGAGAATACGCAGTTTCCACCGCGCCACGCGCCAGATTGAGAGTGAATTGGTGCGTCACGCCGGTTGTCATTGTGCCGATCTGCACGATGTTATTCCCCTGGTTGCTGGTGCCGAAAATGCCGGAGCCCTCCGCAATTTGAATCGAGGACATTCCCGCAGGGGCGGCCACGTAATCGAAACCGAAGGCGAACCCGCTGCCGTAGTTGGTATTCCCGAAACCGAAGGGCGCGGAGGACGGCTCGAAGGCAACTTCGTAACCTTCGGAGGTATTGGCCGCGGCGACCCGAATGGTGAAGGAAATGGTGGCCACCTGGCCCGGTGCGGTCAGGACCGCCGGGAAAGGCCGGATCACATCGGTCGTATCCTCAAAGCGCGCCGCGCCGCCCACGACCGTGGCGTTACCGCCACCGCCCCATGGCTGCCATGCTCCTCCGGAGACGGAGGTTAGTCCTCCGTTGGGATAGGAGAAGGTTTCGACAAGACCGGGATCGGCGCCATTCGCAACGGGACTGCCTGGAAATAGCAATACGACGATCCCGCCGAAAGCGGGAATGACTAAACGATTGAACCGACAGTTACCGCGGGCCTGAGATATTTTCATAGCTTCTTCATCTTCACAGGCGAGATTTGTCCAAGAAAGCGGCCACCTATTTTAGAGATTTCTTTGCACCGAAACGGTGAGAGTGACGGATTTGTCTCCGGAAATGCGGGATCGACGTTCCAGGGGCTGACACCATGCGAATTGCTTCCCTTCTTATCTGGCACGCAATCCCGACCGCCCGACCGCGCGATGACTTCTAACCAAACATTCAGATGGAGGCATGCCTTCTGACGCGTACTTTCCGGCGGACCATGACCCCACCGCCTTCAAACGCGCCAGAGTATTAACGCCCTAAATTGCGATGCCGCCGGCGCTTTCAGTCCATCAATCTTTCCGGCGAGGCCAGTGTGCGATTCAGCTTGGATTTACCTTACCGGTTGGAGAAGGGCTCGTGCTTCCTTGTCGGCCAGCCAAAATATCAGATCGTCCTGCGTGGCTCCGTTCAAAAGGACTTCGCGAGGGTCGGCAGGGAGAGGTTTCATTTGTGCTTCGGCTTCCGCGAAGAGCTTCCGGGCGTCCGCTTCCTTTCCTTTACGGAAAAGTATCATGGCCCGGAAGAGGCGCGCCGGGCCTTCGATGACTGGGCGAAGGCTGGGCTTGTAATTCGAGGATTGCCCCGCGGATTCTTCGGCGGCGATGAAGGCCTGTTCCGCGGCAGCGTCGTTGCCCGCACGGAACTCAGCCATACCCAGCGTTTGTTGGTACCAAGAGCGTTGATGATGATGCATCTAGTGATCAGCCGCGTCGTGCGCGAGTTTAAGAACTCGCTCGAGCAGGGCTGGGTCGGAGGAATCCTGGAGGCACCAAGCCTTGGCGGCGCGCTCGGAAGTATATCCATCATCGGGCGCGGCCTCCGCCCGCTCGATCAAGCGCTGGCAAGTCGTCAAGTGATCGGCGTTCCTGCCAAACCAGACTTGGAGAGCGGCAACTTTGAGGGAAAGAAGCGTGTCCTGAGGGCTGCGCCGCGATATCTCTGCCAGCAAGGGAAGACTTTCGTCGGACCGACCGACAAAGACATAAGCGTCGGCCAGCTTTTGCGCGGCAGCGGCGGCTTCTTTGCTATCCGATCCCTTATCCTTCCGGCTTTGCGCGAGCGCTTCCTCCTCCACTTTGATCAGCGTTTCCTGACCTCTCACCCGGACCTCCTCCGGCAGCTTCGCCTTTGCCTCTTTATAGGCTAACCAGACCACAATTTCAATTGGGCCTGCGCCATTCCGCAATGGATTGAGCTCGTTCGTTGGCAAAGCGGGCATGCCGACGACCGCCTTGGCGAAAGATTCTCCCGCTTCTGCCTGGTTTCCCTGGCGGAACACGCTCATTGCATAGTAAAGGTGGCCGTGGAATAGACGCTTCGCTTGTCGCCACTCAACTTTTCGGCAGCCCTTAACGCCAGGACTGGCCCTTCATCGTTGCCGTGTCGGTATTCGGCCATTCCGAGCGCCATTTGGAATTAAACAAGGGCTTTGTCATCACGACCGGATTCCACGGCGCGCCGCGCCAGCTTAAGCGCAGCGGCGAGCAACGCGGGGTCAGATGAAGGCACCAGACAGTAGCCCAAGGCGGCGCGTTCTGCGGTGATTGGTACGTTGCTTTTTTCGGCCAGCGCCAGCACTCTTCGACACGTTGACTTGTGTGCGTCTTCCTCGCGAAACCATGCTTGAAGCGCTGCGACTTTTTCCGACAGAACCGTGTCCTTCGGGAAAAGAGGCGAAGCTTCGACCCACATCGCGAGCGCCTTTTCCATGCGATCGTCCGCAATGTAGGAGATCGCCAGGTTGTTGATGTCCAGAGAAGTGTGTCGTGGGTGCTGCGGGCCGCTGACTTTTGCGCGGACCGCGACGACCTCCTCCCGTAGCTGGAGCGCCTCGTTTAGGTGACCAGTGTCGAAGTAGGAACCCGCCAGGTTGGCTATAGCCACCAGCGTGTCGGGGTGTTCCGAGCCCTGCGATTTGCGGCGGAGCGCCAAGACTTCCTCCTCTAGTTTGAGGGCGTCGTTTCGCCGGCCAGTAGCCCCATAGGAAACGGCCAGGTTATTCATCAGGGTAAGCGTATCTGGGTGCTCCGGGCCGAGCACCTCACGGGATAGCGCCAGCACCTCTTCACGCAGCTTGAGCGCTTGGTCTCGTCGGCCAGTATCGGCGTACGAATCCGCCAAGAGTGCCATCGCCGTAAGTGTAACGGGGTGCCTTGGACCATGCACTTTCCGGCAGAGCGGCACCGCCATTTCTCGCAGCCTGAGCGCCTCGTCCCGGCGCCCGGTAGCGGTATAGCAGTGCGCCAGGATGCTCATTGCCGTAAGTGTATCGGGGTGCTCCGGACCATGCACTTTGCGACAGAGCGGCAGCGCTTCCTCCCCCAACTTGAGCGCCTCCGCCGCGCGACCGGCGTCAAAATATGAGAACGCCAGGTTGGTCATCGCCATGAGCGTGTTGGGGTCCTCCGGACCGTTCACCTTGCGGCTAAGCGTCAGCACCTCTTCGCACAGCTTGAGCGCCTCCGCCGGTCGGCCAGCGCCAAAGTAGGAGTGTGACAGGTTGGTCATCGCCTCGATGGTCTCTCGGTGCTCCAAGCCCGACACTGTGCGGAAATAATGCAACGCCTTTTCCTGGAGTGGGATGGCTTCGCGGGCGAGGCCCAACGCAAAATAGGTCGAGCCGAGAGTGCCCTGAAGTTGTGCGCGCCGCGCGGGCTGATCGCGAAGGCCGGTCTCCAAATCTTTCGCAGCGCGGTCGAGGGTCTCAGCAACCGTAATGGTACGACCGTCGCGACTTGGATCGGGTCTTTCAAAAACACCCGTGAGGAAATTCGTGATCGTGTCCGACTCCTCACGCGCGGTGCGCTCGGCCACGGCTTTCGCCGTCGCGTCTGTCTTTGCCTCCAAGGCGTCGGCTGCGGCCTTTCGCGCGAGTTTGGCTTGCCACACGCTGATCCCCGTCGCGGCGACGAGAACGACGGCGATCAGTGCGGCCACGCTGAGACCCGCTTTGTTGCGCCGCGCGAATTTTCGGAATCGATACGTCGCCGAAGGTGCGGCGGCCAGCACCGGCTCATTGGCCAGAGGGCGCAGAATATCCAGCGCAAAGCCATTCACCGTCTCGTAGCGGCGGTTACGATCCTTCTCCAGCGCCTTCATGACGATCCAGTCCAGATCGCCGCGAAACTGCCGTGATCAGCCTGGCCGGCTCCGGCTTGCCGCTGGGCCGAAATCGATGCCAGCGAGTCCCTGGCGTCGCTGAGCCGGTCGACTGGCTTCGGCGGCTCCTCTTCGCGGATCATCCGCACGGATTTCGTCGAAGGCCGCCGCTTGCAGCAGCGCTCCGGCGTCAAACGGCGTCGGTCCCGGTCAAGCAGTTCGTAGAGCAGCACGCCCAGCGAATAGATGTCGCTGCGCGTGTCGATATCCAGCGCTGACACTCGGCCTGCTCCGGGCTCATGTAACCGGCGTGCCCATGATGCTGCTCGAAGCTCCGTGAACAGCGTCTTGTCGGTCAGGTGCTGGCCGCGTCGCCTTGGCGATGCCGAAGTCGATGACCTTCGGGACGGCTTGCCGTCGTGCAGCGTGACCAGCACGTTCGTCGGCTTGAGGTCGCGATGAATGATGCCCTTTCTGATGAGCGTGCTGCACCGCGTGGCAGACCTGCACGAACAAGCTCCAGCCGCTCGCGGAGCGTCAGTCGATTCTCGTCGCAGTAATCCGTGATCGGGCACGCCGCTGCACCAGCTCCATCACGAAATACGGCCGCCCGATCGGTGGCGCCGCGCATCGAAGACGCGGGCGATGTTCGGATGATCCATCAGCGCCAGGGCCTGTCGCTCGGCCTCGAAGCGCGCGATCACCTGCTGCGTATCCATGCCCGGCTTGATGATCTTCAGCGCCACCTGCGACGCACGGGCTCGTCCTGCTCGGCCATGAAGACGACGCCGCAACCGCCCTCGCCGATTTGTTCCATCAACTTGTATGGCCCGATCCGATCGCCGGCTACTTCGGGCTTCAGCCGGGCTCGACTCGCCTCGTTTTCCGGACTTGGCGGCTGCTCAAAATACGAGCCCGCCTCCTCATGCGCCGCCAACAAAATGATGGACGTCCTGCTCCAAGGCCTCGTCCCGATCGCAGGCCTTGGTGACATAGGCTTCCCGTTCTCCGGGAGCGCGGCTTAGCGCTTCGTGAAAAACCGCCTCAATCCGCGGATCGAGGTGTGCTCATGGGCATCGCGAAGTTGGTGTTCTCACTGTTTTAACAAGCGAAATCCAGTGCCGAAAACGGCCAACGCAATGTTGGGTTTGCTAACTCGCGCCGGCGGAGGACTTGCGGATTGAGTCAAACAACCAGGCGCGGGCAAAAGTCCAGTGACGGCGCGCGGTGCGCTCGCCTATTCCCAGCGCCTGCGCGGTTTCCTCGACGCTCATGCCGACGAAATAACGCAGCTTGACCACCTGAGCCTTCTCGGGATCGATGACGGTGAATCGCTCGAGGGCCTCATGCACGGCGACCAAGCGGTCATCGGAATCGGGAGCAGCGATCTCGATTTGATCGATGTCTTCGCGGATCTGTCCGCCTCCATGCCGGAGAGCGAGCTTGCGCCGCGCCCGGTCAATGAGGATGCAACGCATGGCTTCCCCCGCGACGGTAAAGAAATGGGCGCGGTTTTCGAAGTGTGCTTTGCCATCGGCATCCACCATGCGCAGCCAGGCTTCGTGCACCAGCGCCGTCGGTTGCAGCGTTCTGTCCGAGCTTTTCCCCGGCCCATCTGGGGTCGTCGCCAACCGCCGCAGTTCTTCATAAACCAGATGCAAAAGCTGATCACCGGCCTTGGACTCGCCGTCCTGAAACTCCTGCAAGAGCCGCGTGATCTCGTTCGCAGACTGAAATGAAGATCAGAATAGCGGGGAATCTTCGCAATCCGAATCCGCAGACGTGGCGCGGATTCGCCATCGCGATCGGATACGACGGAACAGTTCGCAAATCGACAAGTGGGCAGGTATCGAACGCCATGACCGAGACGATCGCCACGCAGCGACTGGACCTGATTCCGATGACTCCGGGATTCATGCGGGCGTCATTGGATCAGGATCTTCGCGAAGCGGAGAAACTGATGCCGCTCAACTTGCCCGCGGACTGGCCCAATGAGTTCGAGGATGTGCTCACCCTCCGGCTCAAGGATCTCGCGGAAGAGCCGGCGCTCCAACCGTGGATGATTCGTGGAATCGGTTTGCGAGCGACGGGCGCCATGGTCGGAACCATTGGCTTCCACAGCGCGCCGGGCGCGGACTATCTCGAACCGTTTTCCCCCGGAGCCGTCGAGTTCGGCTTCACAGTTTTCCCTCCGTTTCGCCGCCAGGGATTCGCGCGCGAGGCTGCACTGGCCTTGATGGGCTGGGCGCGTGACGTCCACGGAACGCAACGCTTCGTGCTGTCAATTCGGCCGGACAATCTTCCCTCGCAAGCCCTCGCCGCCCAGTTGGGTTTTGTGCGCATCGGGTCGCACATCGATGAGATCGACGGCGAAGAAGATGTGTTGGAATACCGACGTTCCGTGGATCCGAAGCCTGACCCGACCGTCGCAGATTGATTGGTTCCCGCAGAATTGCCCGCCTGGCGGAGCTTGGAGTGCGGCGCAAAACCTATTTCTCAAACTTTGACACGGCCTCGGCGGGACCGGGACGGCCGGAAGAAAGCAAGGCCCGCAGCCGGTCAAAGTCGACAGGTTTGAGGAGGTGCTCGTCGCAACCGGCTGCCGCCGAGCGCGCCCGGTCATTCTCCGTGCCGTAGCCGGAGGTCGCGATAATCAACACACGATCGCCGTCCTTCGCGCGAATCCGCCGCGCCACTTCAAAACCATCGCAGCCGGGTAGCCCGAGATCGAGCAGCACCGCATCCGGACGAAAGGTGGCCGCCCGATCGAGGGCGGTGATTCCATCATGAACGGTCGTCACTTCCGCTCCGGCGCGTTCGAGCAATCGGGCGAGCGAGATGGCCGTGTCCTGATGATCATCCACGACCAGAATCTTCATCCCCTCGAGAGACGAGCGCCGTGAGACTTTGGGCGGGAGTTCCGAGTTCGCAGCCGGCGCGTCAATTCGTGGCAGAGTCACGATGAACTCACTCCCGTGGCCGACGCCGTCGCTCCGTGCTTCGATATCCCCGCCGTGCAGCGAAACGAGTTGCCGGACGATGGCCAGACCGAGGCCGAGACCACCTTCCGGACGCGCCAGCGAGCGCTCACCTTGGACGAAGATTTCGAACATCTCCGCGATTTTTCCGGGAGCCATGCCCTGCCCATTGTCGCGAACCGCGATCTCGATCATCAGGCCCCGCGGTTTGGCCTCGAGCTCAATTTTTCCGCGGCACCCCGTATATTTGGCGGCGTTGGTCAGCAGGTTCACCACGATCTGCTCGATGCGGGCCGCGTCGCCATTGACCCACAGCCCGCGTGCATAATTCCGCGAGAAGGCATGCTCCCGATTTCCGAACAGCGCCTCCGCCACCTTCACCGCGTGATCCAGCACTTCGCCGACATCCACCGGCTCCAGGTTGACCTTTATCTTCCCCGCCTGGAACCGGGCAACGTCGAGGAGATCATCCACCATGCGCGTCAATTGCGATGTTTGGCGGCCGACGACTTCGCCGGTCCATTGGCGTGTCGCCACATCCGCATCATCGTCGGCCAATTGCAATGCCTGCCGGATCGCCGCCAGAGGATTGCGCAACTCGTGCGACAGCATAGCCAGGAATTCATCTTTCCGACGATCCGCCTCGCTGATTCGCATTTCCGCGGTCTTGCGGTCAGTCAAATCGAGGAAAATGACGATCATCCGGCGGGGATGATTGGCGGAAGCGGGCAGTTCGGTCCCGATGGCATCCACCCACAGGTAGCTGCCGTTCTTGAGCAGAAGCCGATTCTCGAGGTGCAGAAACGTGGTTTCACCGCGCGAGAAGGGTGCGAGTTGCTGCGTGGTCCAGGCGCGATCCTCGGGCGGCGTCACGTCCAGGTAATGAAGTTTAAGGACCTCCTCCTCCGCGTAGTCGAGCATCCGGCAGAGCTCCGGATTCACCCGCAAAAACCGTCCGGTGCGGGCCTCCGTGATGGCCATGCCCACTCCGGCGAGGAGGAAGAACGCATTCACTTCAGCTTCCGCCGCGATGCGCGCCTCGATGGCCTGTTCCCGGCGAACCACCTCGTCCTGCATCTCGGCTAGACCTCGTTGCAGACGTTGACGTGCTTGGCGAGCATTGTTGCAGACGAACGCGAGAAACGTGCAGGTGAGGACAAACGGCACCGTGACGGCGAGCTTCGAAGTACCGGGATCGGTGGCCGCCGTCGAAAGGTCGGATTTCTCCAACCACGATCCGACCACGACCGCGATGCCCGTCGTCATTAAGGCCGGTCGAAATCCGGCAAACCACGCCGACATGACGACCGCCACGAAATAGATCATGTAACGGCTGCCCCCGGCATAATAAAGCACCACCTGCACTCCGGTCGCGACGGCGGCGAATGCCGCGGCGACGACGTATCGCTGCCACGGTTCGAGTTCATCAGTCGGCACCGTCGTCCATGATCGTCCCATCAATTTAATCATCAGGCGTCGGCGGGTTGGCTGGCGTTCACAGTTGGTGGAGCGCCCGGTTCCTAGCGCGAGTACTGGATCAGAGCAACAGCGCGTCACCGGCCAATGACAATTCATCGGTACCGCTCCGAATCGCCGACCACGACCGCAACGCGTCGCGCCGCGGAAGCAGAAACCTGGCGCGTGACACTTGATGTCGAGGCACGGAGCGGGTTTGATGGGCGGTTCAACACAAAAACCGTTTCGCGACTTTTCCCATGTCCCTGACTGACGAACAAAAAAAACTAGTGGCCGCCTGGATTGATGAAGGACTCAAGCCTTCCGATATTCAAAGCCGGCTCGAATCGGAATTCGGCCTCCGAGTAACCTACATGGACGTCCGCTTTCTCATCGATGATCTGAAGCTGATGCCCAAAGATCCGGAACCGCCTCCGGCACCGGCGGAAGCACCCCCGGCTGGTTCTACTCCCGCCGCCGCCGGAGCCGCGTTGGTCGAGGATTCCCCAATCGCGGACAGCGCCATCCCGGCGGGTAGCGGCGGCGTTTCGGTAAAGGTCGATAGCATCACCCGCCCCGGCGCCATGGTTTCCGGGCGCGCCACCTTCAGCGACGGCAAGACCGCGGAGTGGTATCTCGACCAGATGGGACGGCTCGGCATGGTTCCGCCCGAGCCCGGTTACCGGCCAGCCGAAAAAGATGTGACGGACTTTCAAGCCGCCTTGGAGCGGGAGCTGGCGAAAATGGGGATGTAATCTGTTCCGCCTTCGCGACTGATTCGAAGGGGCTACGGTCCCCCTTGCAAAGGTCGCGGGAGCGTGCACCTAGGTTTTTCATCATGCATCTGCGCACCCTGGTTTGTTTTTCGATTCTGATCACCGGAGCGGCATCGGCGACCGAGACCTTGCGTCTGGACGGATCGATGACCGTCGCAGTGGCGGTCAAGGAAGCCGCCCCGGCCCTGAGAGCCCTCCTGGATGTCGATTTCAAGGGACGTCCCCAAGGGGGCAGCACCGCCGGCATCGAATCGGTCGGCGAAGGTCAGGCTGACCTCGCCATGAGTTCGCGCCCGCTCAAGTCGGAGGATCGCAGCCGATTCCCCTCGAAGGATCTCCACGAGTGCCTGATCGGTTATCAGGCCCTGGTCATCGCGGTCCCACGCGACGTATGGGACGGCGGAGTCCGGGCCATCAGCCGTGAGCAGCTTTTGAAAATCTACGAAGGCGATGTGAAGAACTGGAAGGAGATCGGCGGCGCGGACGGCGAGATCAAGTTTTTCAACCCACCCCGCGATGACGGCACCTGGGATTTTTTTGCCACCTGGCTCTATGGCGACGTGCGCCACGCTCCTCTCGGAAAAAGTTTCGAACGTGTTCGTTCCGGGCAGGACACTCGAAATGCGGTCGAGTTTTTTTCCGGCGCCATTTCGGTTACGACTCCAAACTGGGTGGACAACAAACGGGTTTTCTCGCTCGGCATCATCCAGGACGATGGCAAAATCGTCGAGCCGACGACTGCCAATATCCGTTCCGGAGCTTATCCGATCACCCGTCCCCTTTACCTGATCTCTGGCAACCGACCGGCCGGCCTGATCAAGAAAGTCCTCGATTTTATGACCAGCGCCGAAGGACAGGAATGCATCAAGAAGGCCGAGTTTATTACCATCGGCGAGGCGCCTTCCGATCAGCCCAAAACCCGTTGACGGTGTCCGGAAGGAAGCGGTAGAAAGCCCGCCGTCGAGCAGGAGCACGGCGACCGGATCCAAGACGATGCGTGGACTTTTTTACCCGATCATTCGGTCGGGGGTTTCCGTTTGACGCCGGGGAGAAGTCATTGCCCTGGACGCGAGTGCCGTTAGAATTGGGCTCACGAATGAACGCCAAAGATCTTGAAGGGATCATTCACTCCGACCCTGAAATTCTGGGTGGCACGCCGGTCTTCCGGGGCACACGCGTGCCTTTGCAGAACTTGATCGACTCGCTGGAGGGCGGCGAATCCATCGAAGATTTCCTCGACGGGTTTCCTTCGGTCGGGCGTTCGCAGGTTTTGGCCGTCATCGAGGCGGGAAAGCTTCGCATGCTGGAAACGGTTTGAATCGACGTGCGCATTCTCGTGGACGAGTGCCTGAATTGGCGGCTCATTCGAGCAATGCCGGGGCATTTAGCAACTTCCGCGCAGCGTATGAAATGGAGCGGCATCAAGAACGGCAGGCATCTGGCTCTGCTTGAACAGGAAAAGTTCGACGTGTTCATCACCGGCGACCGCAACCTCGAGTTTCAACAATACGTTCCGGCCGGAAGGAATGCGGACGATTCGGATGGCGGCGGAAAAGGCCGAAGAAGGACACCCCGAAGAATGCGAGGCCCGCCGCGCTCGGCTCGGGGATCACGATGAGGGTGCCGTTGTCGTAGAGCCGGGTGGCGTCCCACTCGTAGTCGAACTGCAAGTCCGGGAGATTCACGGTCTGGAACGTGCCATCGAGGGTTCCCCAATCGAACAGATTGAAGACGTGGCCGGGCTGTGGCTCGAAGGCGTCGAGCAGGACCACGTCGAGCGTGCCATCGAGGGTGAGCGTTCCCGCAACATCGATCGCGTCATAGCCGGTGCCGCGCGCGGTGCTGGCGAGTTCCATTTCGATCGACGAAAATGGGCCATAGACCACGTCGCCGCCGAAGGTGACGAGTGCGGGCGAATTGCCGGGACGATGGTCGCCCTCGATGAAGGCCTGACCGCCGCCGGTGATGCCGCCGTTGTAACTGCCAAAAAATGCGACGCGGCTGATTGTATCGCCGAGCGCGGTGGCCTGCACGTCGTTCGCTCCGGCGGCGATGACGACATCATCGTAAAAGTTCGCGATGCCGCCGTTCGAAACCGTGATGCGGCCGCCGACGTTCTGCGTGAGGTCGCCGTAGAAATCGACGGTGCCATTGCTGAAGGCGATCCCGCTGTTGTTGGTCACGTCCGTGAAACGAAGGATGGCATCACGCGCGGAGATGAGGCCGGTGCCGGCTTGATTGACGAGGGCGGCGTTGCCTTGAAGTTCGCCACCAATCACCGAAATGGTGCCCGCGTTTGATATCGAAGCACCGTCGAGGATGAGGCGTTCCCCGGAGATCGTTTCGATGCGGCCGGTGGATGAGTTCGTCAGATCCCCAGTCAGAATGCCGGTGCCGCGGATGGTGCCATCATTCACGAGCGCCTTGCCGCCGAACGAAGCCAGAGGGTTTGCAAGGACGATGAGGCCGCCGTTGTTGGAAGCGCTCATGCTCACCACCGAACCGGAGCGGATTTCGATGGCGCTATCGTTCTGCAATGTCTCAACGGCGATTTGCCCGCCATTCACAACCAGCGGCGTCATAAGGACCACGATTTGGGCGGCTGCGGCCGTGGTGATTGATTGCCCAGGACCGAGGATGGCGTCGGGACCGAGCAGCCCCGAAATCAAGGCGTTCGAAAGCGTCGTGAGCGCGGCGTCGAATCGGAGTTCGCCAGCGGTCCAGCGGAATTCGCCATCGAGCTCCGCGAACGAATCAACGGCGAGCAGACCACCCTCGAAATCGACGATGCCGCCGCCGTGGAGGTGCAACGCGCCGGCGTCCACGCTGCCATTGCGAATGGTCAGCGTGCCGGCCCCGCCGGCTCCGCTGGCGGTGCCGCCCACGGCTACGTTTCCGGTGGTGCGAAGCTGGCCGCCGCTCTCGATGTTCACCGTCCCCTCGGCGCCCGCCGCGACGGCAATCTGGAGGTCGCCGCTGCCGAGATCGACGACGCGACCGTGCCGCAGGTTGAGCTGTGCGCGCCGGGTGCTGGCCACGGTGAGGGTCGAGACGTTCTGCGTCGCGCCCGCACCGACGAGGTCGAGAGTCGGTAGTTCGAGGAAATCCGTGCCGTTGACGATGAACTCCGCGGAGGCCGCGCTCGGCGAAAAATCGCCTGCGATCCGAAGCAGACCGTCGGCGAAGTTCAGGACACCGGCGTTGGTGAAATTGCCACCGACATAGATGGCGCCACCGTCGAGATTCACGGTGCCGATCGCGGCGCCCGCGGGATTACTGATCGTCAAATCCGCGCCGACATAAACTTCACCACCATCGGCGATGGACAGCGTCCCATCGCCAGCACCGGCGACGTTCAGGTTTTGGTTCGCCGTCAAAATCGAACCGGTGCCAGTGACCGCGATCGATCCCTCGCCGGTGGCGCTTTGCCCGAGATTGATCGTCGCAAAAGTCGCGGTGGCGCGATTCGAGATCGTCATTTCTCCAACGCCGGAGACGCCCACCAACAGGTCTGCTGTCGAGACCCATCGTGAGGCGTCACCCGTCACGGTCGTTCGTCCGACGCTTCCCGAGCCAAATCCGAGGAAGCTGTTGAAGCCTGTCGAAACCATACCGCCGCGCGAAATGGTCAGGGAACCGATCCCGCCGCCTCCGACGCCGAGGCCATTGGAAACGTCCCATCGCGAGTTCGCACCGTCGATGGTGGCCGCGCCGGAACCGCTAGGGCTATCGGCCAGGAGGCCAGTGGTTCCGGAAAGAAAGGCGCCCGCCGAAACAGTCAGCGTCCCACTGCCCAAACTGCCGACGGTCAGCACTCCACTCGTAAATGACGAGCCGATCCCATTGACGATGATCGACCCTTCGCCGATGGCGCCGCTCCCCATTGTCACGGACGAGGTGGAGAAAAATGTGCCGCCGTTGGTGACATTGAGGCTGCCGGTCGCCGAAAGGCCAACCGTGGTGTTTGCACTGAAGTCGGCGATCGCCCGCGTCCCGCTGATCGAGAGCAATCCAGTGGCTGAAGCCCCGATGTTCAAGGCCTGGCCATTGATCCTGCCGTTTTCATTGACCGTCAGCGTGCCGTTGCCCTGCCCCCCGACCGTCAAACTGTTGCGATTGATCACGTCACCCACCACCCCGTCCTGACCGATGGTCAGAAAGCCCGTCCCCGCGGCGCCGACAGTCACGCTGTCGCCAGACCCATCGCCCGTGAGCGTTCCATCGAGGATCGTCAAACGGGCCGACTGACCTTGCACCGCGGCGATGTCAGTCCCAAACGAGCCGGTCGTGGTGTAAGTGCTTCCGTTGAGTGCAAACGTGACCGTGCCATTGTCCACATCGAGAGCCAGATTCGTCGTGGCGCCGGAGAAACTCACCGAGTAGTTGGCGCCGAGGGTGAAATTGGCGACGTCTGCGGCGATCGGAACGCTCGCGCCGCCCGCCCCGCCACTCGTGGCGGACCAGTTGGTGGTGGCGGTGAAGCTACCACCCAGAGGATCGATCCAGAAACGATTGGCGGCGTGGAGGGTCGCTGGCAAAAGTAAGGCGGCAATTCCGGTGACGAGGATGCGTGCATTCATGAGTTGGGCGGGTTAGCGGTTCCGGCAAGACGGGCGGGCGTGACGGAGGCCAAGGAGCGAGATGCCGAGGATGACGAGCGCCGCAGAGGCGGGCTCAGGGATAACCTTGACGGAGCCTGTGGAGGGCAACTCGCGGAGGTCCCAGGTCAGTCCGCCCGGCAGCGAGGGGGCACTTATTGAATCAAACCCACCGGCAAACTCGGCGGCATCGAGTAAATCGAACGTGTCGCCGACCTCGGGCAGGAACCCATCGAAGAGCGAGAGCGTGAGGATGCCGTCGGCGAAGACCGTGCCGGCGACTTCCAGGTGATCGGAATCGCCCGGATGGACGCCACCGATTTCCAGCACGAGCGAGGCTGCTGCACCGAAGACGAGATCGCCGCCGTAGCTCACGATCCCGGGCGAATTTCCCGGCCGCAGATCGCCGATGTAATAGACCGTGCCGGTGCCGGTGAACGGACCTGCGCCGGATTGATCACCAAAAAAGACGGTGCTCGCGCTCGCGCCGGTGAAGATCTCCTGCCCATTGTGGACCACGTCGTCGAAGAATGTCGTCACCGAACCCGCGCCGCTCGTGGCGATGCGCGCGCCGCTGGCATTCGTGACATCGCCATACACATCCGTGGTGCCGCCCGAAAATGCCATCACCCCTTCGTTCATGACACCCGCGGTGATGAGCGAGCCGCGGCCCGCAATGAACCCTGTCGCCGCATTGGTGATCGCCGATGTGAATTCCAGCGTGCCGCCCTGGAGCGAAAATGTGCCTTCGTTCGGCGCGACGGCACCGGTGAAGAGGAGCGTCTTTCCGGTTTCCGCGCGGAGCTGACCCGTCGCGCTGTTTGTCACGGGCTTTGCGACCGTGCCGTCGCCGGTGATCAGCCCCGTGTTCGTGAGTGCGCCCGCGCCACCGAGGAAGCCGATGCTGTCCAGCAGCGTGATGCGGCCCGCGTTGGCGATGCTCCCCGCGGGCGATGTCAGGCCGCTGACGAAGAGCCGTCCCGCGGCGTTGTTCGTCAGCGATCCGGTGAAATTCAGCCCGCCGTCTCGATGGTCGATCGTGCCGTCGTTCACAAGATCACTGCCCGAAAATTCACCACCATCCGTCCTCAGCAGCGCGCCAGCGGCCACCGTCGTCGTATTCGTCACCTGAAGACTTGCACCGGCCGCGAGCACCACATTCGACCCGAGCGCGCCGGCGCCGATCTCGAAACCGCCCGTCCCGGTGATTGCGAGAGTGCCGCGCTTGAAATCAAACGTTCCGTTATTGACCAGCACGCCGGTGCCGAAGGTGCCGCCATCGAGCGTCAGCGTGCGGAAGGGGTCGATGGTCGTCGTCGCTGCGGTGGAGAACCGGCGCGCGGAATCGAACGCGACATCGGTCCCGAGCAGTCCGCCGGTGCCGACGTTAAAATCGCTTCCGATGCTCAGGGCCCCGGCGATGAAATTGAAGGTGCCCCCCAGATTGGTAAACGAGCCGTCGGTCGTCACGATGCCGCCATTGATGTTGATCGTTCCCGAGGGGTTCAGGGTCACGTCTCCGGTGCTGGTGAACGCGGCTCCGGCCTGCACTTCGAGCACCGCTATGCTCGCGCCGAATCCTCCGATCGTCGAAGAAGACGCCACGGTCAGCGCAGAACCCTCTCCCGTGATCGTCGCCGTTCCGGAGTTTGCCGCCGTCGAACCGGCGAGACGGAAGTCGCCTGACGCAGAAACAGTCGCCCCACTCTCGATCAAAATCGTCCCGCTGTTTCCAACGAAGCCCGAATTGCTGACGGACAGTCGGTCGAACACACCGACGCTGCCATTTCGAAAAGTCAGGCTGCCCGAATTTCCAAACAATCCCACGTCGAGCTGGCCACCACTGAATGAAGATCCATTTCCATCCACCGTCACGATCGCGTCCCCGCTGGCGCCGATCGAGACGCTGCTGCCTTGCGTCGATAATCTGCCGCCTACCGTGATGCTCGTATTTGATCCACCGCCCAGCGTGAGCGTATCGCTCACGGAGAAGGTCGAGCCGATCCCCGTCACCACCAGCGTCGAGGCCGTATTGAGCGCAAAGGCACCCGTGACGACCGCGTCCGCCCCGCTCTGAAAAGTAAGCACCCTTGCCGCGCCGATGGTCAGCCCGGCGCTCGTGTCGCGTGTCAGTTGCGCGCCGTCCATAAAGTTATAGTCCTGGTTCAGGTTGAGAGTGGCCGTGCCTTTGACCGCGACGCTGCTGCTGGAAAAGTTCTGCGCGCTGCCGATCAGAAACGTGGGGCCGGCATTGAGAATGATATCCGCATCGATCGCGGAACCCGCCGGAACGAACGTCAATGATCCCGTGCTGTTCTTGATGATGGTGCCGGCTCCCGAAGGGGCGGCTCCGAGGGTGATCCCGCCTGCCCCGGTCAGCGTGACCGTGGAACTCCCGATAGAAACCCCGCCGTTAAGTGCGATGGAACCGGCTGTGGCATTGATGCTCGAAGTCGCGCTCCTTCCGAAATTCATGGCGTTTCCGAAGATCTGGAGATCCGAGTCGTTGTTCGTCAGGCCGCCCGATTTGATCGTCAAAGTTGCCGTCCCACCGAAGATGAATGGGCCAGCGGTGTTGTCGAAGGTCAGGCTATTGAACTCGAACGCACTCGAGACATCCGGCGTGAGTCTCACCACGCCGGCAAAAATCACGTCATCGTTAATGCCGGGAAGGACATTGGGATTCCAGTTGGCGGCCGTGGCCAGCGAATCGTTACCGCCACCGCCATCCCAGGTCTGGGCATGCATTTCGAGCGAGCTGATGGAAATGAGCGCGGCCACACTGGCGGTCAGCACTCGGCGACGGGCGAGGTATTGGGTATTCATGACAAAGCGAAATGGTTTTGGGAATGTCGTAGGCAGCGAACAACGGTCATCGTGAGCGGAGCGCAGCGGAATCGAACGAGCCGGATCCAAGGTCACCGACGAGCTGACACCGAAGGCTCCGGTCGAAGCGTTGGGTTAATCGGGCACCCGGTTAACCTGGAACCGGGTCGTTCGACTGCGCGCCGCAGCCGCGCCCACTTTTCCACTCCCACCCGCGGCGCTCCGCTCACGATGACACACACGGCGTCGCAGACCGAGCAGCGACGCGCCGAGGAGTGCGAGCCCAGCGACGCCGGGTTCGGGGACTACGCGCACAGTGCCGGTGCTTGCCAGGCCGCCGGCATCCCACTCGAGGCCGCCGGGAAGTGCGGGCGTCTGGATGAAGTCGAACTCGCCAGCGAACCCGGCGGCGTCGAGCAGGTCGAACGAATTGCCCGCCTCGGGCAGAAAGCCGTCGAAGAGCGAAAGGGTGAGGATGCCGTCGGCGAACAGCGTGCCGGCAACCTCCAGATGATCTGAATCTCCAGGATGGACGCCGCCAATTTCCAGCACCAGCGAAGCCGCGCCGCCGAAGATGAGATCGCCGCCGTAGCTGACGATGCCGGGGGAGTTTCCCGGCCGCAGATCGCCGATGTAATAGACCGTTCCGGTGCCGGTGAATGGACCCGCGCCGGATTGATCACCAAAGAAGACGGTGCTCGCGCCAGCGCCGGTGAAGATCTCCTGACCGTTGTGGACGACGTCATCGAAAAAGGTCGTCACGCTCCCGGCGCCCCCGGTCACGACCCGTGAGCCGGAGTTAAGCGTCACATCTCCGCGGATATCCGTCGTGCCGCCGGAAAAGGCCATCTGGCCGTCGTTGGTCAGGCCGCCGGTGCGGAGCGCACCACGGCCGGAGATAAAGCCGCCGGCACTGTTCGTGACCGGTCCGGCGATGTCGATCGTGCCGCCCTGGAGATTCAACTCGCCGGCGTTGGCGTTGAAGCCTCCCGTGAAAAAGAGCGTCCTGCCGATCTCCGCGCGGATTTCGCCCGTGGCAGTGTTCGTGGTCGCCTTGGCGATGGTGCCGTGACCGGTAAGCAGGCCATCATTGGTCAGAATGCTGCCGCCGAGAACGAGCCCCGTGCCGTTGGCGAGTTCCAGGCGTGCGCCGGCGTCGTTGCTGAATGCCCCGGGATTGTTGAGTGCTCCAGCGACAACCAACTGCGCGCCCGCATTGTTCGCCAGGCTGGTCACGGTCGCGGTGCCGCGCTCGACGAGCACGCTGCCGCCGTTGGCCAGATCGGCAGCCGAGAAAACGCCGCCATCAATGAACAGCGAAGCACCCGGGTCCACTTCAGCATCACCCAATCCCAAAGTCGCCCCGCCCGGCACGGTGACGTTGCTCCCGAGCGGCCCGGCGCTGCCAATGCTGAATGTACCGGCGCCCGTGATTTCCAGCCTGCCGCGGCGGAAGTCGATCGTGCCCCCCGCGTTGGCAAGCGTGCCGGTCCGAAGAAGCCCGCCATCGAGCACCAACGCACCGCCCGTCCCAACCGTTGTTGTCCGACCGTCCGGCACGGTCACCTCGCGTCCCGGGCCGAGCACCACATTTCCTCCAAGCAAATCATTACCAGCTCCCGCGACGCCGAAGTCCTCGCCGAGGTTGATCCGGCCGGCTACGAAATTCAGGGTGCCATCGATGACGAATTCTCCGCCGTCATTGATCGAAATGATCCCACCGACGACGTTGATGGTGCCTCCTTCCTGAAGGAACAGATCACGATTCGGGAAAAGCTCCCCTCCGCTTTCGAGATTCACGATCGAGGCACCCGCACTGGATTTGTTGCCAACGGTCACATCCGTGGCCGTGGTGCTCAATCGGGAGCCTGAACCCGACACCGTGATGGTGGTGTCGCCACTCATGAAAGCCCCAACCACCAAGACTTGAGGCGACAACTGCCCACCGCCGGAAACCGTCACATTCGCGGAGCCGCCGTTTCCTCCTCCAACCGTCAAAATCGTGTTGATATCAGCGACACCGCCATCGCTGACGGTGACGTTCGCGTTCCCGCCAATTGACCCAAAACTGGCGAACGGAAGCAGACTGGTCGTCAGGCTAGAACCCGGACCACTCACCACCAGCGAGCCATCCGTCCCGATCCCGACGTCACATCGATCCGTGACGGTCGCGGTCGCACCTTCGAGAACCCTAAACTCCGACCCGTTCACGATGTCAAAATCATCAGCCATGAAAGTGGTTCCGGCGCCCGTTACCTCGTAGAAACTGGCATTGGTCGCAAAGGTTCCGGCGATATCCACGGTCGCACCATTTTGAGCCCGAAATGTCGTGCCAGTTCTAAACGTTCCCGTGGCTGAGCGGGTCAGAGTCGCGCCATCGAGGGTCGTGATCGAAAGCCCCAGCTCTCCGCCATTGACGGCAATGGTCGAAGTCGGACCGAACGTCGGAAAGGAACCAAGGAGCAGGCTGCCGCTATTCACGGTGATGCTGTAATCCTGAGTTCCCGAGGACTGGAGATTCAGCGTCGCCACCCCGTTCTTGACCAGTGTCCCGGTTCCGGTGAGGCCGTCGAAACTCGTCGTCGCGTTCACAATTACGGAAACGATTCCCGAGCCAATATCGGTTCCGCCAGTGAAGTTCAGCGGATTGCCCCCGCTGATGGAGCTATCGCTCTGAAAAACCACCGGAGCGCTGAACGTCTGCGTATTCGGGCTGTTGTTGGCGATGCCGCCCGCGCCAATGGTAAGCGTGCTTCCTCCGGCCGCGTTGATTGTGAACGGAACGGCCACGTTGTCGAAAGCGACGCTATTGACCGAATAGTCGATGTTCACCGTCGGCGTCGGCCGCACGCTGCCACTGAATACGATGTCCGCCGTTCCATCATTCACGGGGGCAAGGTTGGGATTCCAATTCCCCGCATTGGTGAAGCTATTGTTGGCGCCACCACCGTCCCAAGTCTGGGCGTGAAGAGTGGAGACCGTGGTCAACAGACCGGCGATGCCAGCCGCGAGAATGCGGCGGCCCGTGCGGAGCGGCTTGGCGTTCATGGATTTTCCGAGTAAACTAAAGGTTCCTCCGCGCGCGCGAGCAATAACTTTCGGGCGCTGAAACGTTTCCTCGGATCTGGCGGTGAGAACGTATTCCCCGGCTTTTGGGCTCGTGTTCTTGATTGTCTTAAGGTCCGCTGCTGTCCTTGGATTGCCGTCACTCAACAGCCCAGCCGCCATGATCCCTCCACTTCGTGCCCTCGTTCTCTCCCTCTTCCTCGGCAGTGCCGCCTTTCAACTCCATGCGCAAACGAATGGCGCACTCGATCTGCCGTACAATCCCAATCTCGAAGGCAGCAGTGTGCTCGCCGTGGCTATTCAAGCGGATGGGAAATCGATCGTCGGCGGGTCGTTTACGAGCGTCGCGGGCTCACCGCATTTGAATCTAGCCCGTCTGAACGCTGATGGCAGTGTGGATGCGGCGTTTAAGGCGGGCACCAACGGCGACGTCACCTGCCTGGCTGTGCAACCAAATGGGAAGATTCTCGTCGGCGGTTCGTTCAGCGAGGTGAATGGCCAACCCCGCAAACATATTGCCCGGCTCAACGCCGACGGCAGTCTGGAAGACGCGGCAACTTTCAACAACGGGATTGGCCCCAACGGCGCCGTTCTGAGCGTGGCTGCGCAGCCAGACGGAAAGATTCTCATCGGAGGCCAGTTCACCGAGGTCAACGGCCAGCCGGTCAATCACATCGCCCGGCTCAATGCTGACGGGAGTGTCGAGAACTCGGCCACCTTCAATTCCGGCCTCGGTCCGAACGAACGTGTCTATAGCTTGGCCGTGCAAAAAGACGGGAAGATTCTGCTCGGTGGCGCGTTCCGCGAAGTCAACGGCCAGCCGCGCAACCACATCGCGCGGCTCGAGGCCGATGGCCGCGTTGACGGCGCGTTCCAGGCCGATCCTGGGGCGAACACCGCCGTCCGAACGGTTGCCGTGCAGCCCGATGGCCGGATTCTGATCGGGGGCGAATTCATTGAATTCAACGGCCAACCCTGCGGACACCTCGCGCGCCTCGAGGCGAATGGCCGGCTCGACCGCTCGTTCCGCCCGGGCACCGGCGCAAACAATACGGTTCTGAGCGTCGCGGTCCAGCAGGACGGGAACATCGTGCTGGGTGGTGCTTTCGATCGCTTTGACGGCAAGCTCGCCAGTCACATCGTCCAACTCAACGCCGATGGCGGAATCACAGTCAGTTTCGGCACGGGCGCCGACAACACCGTGCAAGCCGTCGCGCTGCAGAATGATGGAAAGATCCTCCTCGGAGGCGCATTCAACGAATTCAACGGCGCTCCTCGAGGTCTTGTGGCCCGGCTCGTCAACGCCGCGGCAAACCAGTAAACTCCGAAGCTTTCCCCACTGGACACTTCGCTCCGAGTCGTCTTGCATCGCTGACCTTATGAGCAGCCTGTGGGATCGCTTTCAAAAATACTATCTCCGCCATCCGGACCTCGGTTTTTCGATCGATGTTTCGCGCATGCAGTTTGATGACGGATTCCTCGAGAGGATGGAGCCGGCCGCGCAAAAGGCGTTCGCGGCGATGAAGGAACTCGAGGCGGGCGGCATCGCCAATCCGGACGAAAACCGGATGGTGGGTCATTACTGGCTGCGCGCGCCAGAACTCGCTCCGACGGAGGAATTGCAGCAGGAAATCGTCAATACCAATGCCGCGATCAAACAATTCGTGCACAAGATTCACGCCAGTGGGCGTTTCACCGACGTCCTGCTCATCGGCATCGGCGGGTCCGCGCTCGGACCGCAATTCATCAGCGACGCGCTCGGGACCGACGATGACAAACTGCGCCTAAACTTCTTCGACAACACCGATCCGCAGGGTATGGATCGCGTGCTCACGCGTCTGCAGCACCGGCTCGAGCACACGGTGACCGTGGTCGTTTCCAAATCCGGCGGCACGGCCGAAACGCGCAACGGCATGCTCGAAGCGGAGGCGGCATACAAAAAAGCGGGCCTGAAATTTGGTGATTACGCCGTGGCGGTGACCGGTGCCGGTTCCAAGCTCGACAAGATTGCGGAGGCAAATGGATGGGCCGCGCGCTTTCCCATGTGGGATTGGGTCGGCGGGCGAACCTCCGTCATGAGTGCGGTCGGTCTCGTGCCGCTGTGGTTGCAAGGTTGCGACATGGATTCGCTGCTCTCGGGCGCCGCAGCCATGGACGCCTGGACCCGGACGACCGACACCTTGAAGAACCCCGCCATGCTTCTGGCCCTCATGTGGCACTACGCCGGGAATGGAAAGGGAGAGAAAGACATGGTGGTGCTGCCCTACAAGGATCGGCTCGTCCTCTTCTCGAAATACCTCCAGCAACTCGTGATGGAGTCGCTCGGGAAGAAACTCGATCTCGACGGGAAGACGGTCAATCAGGGGATCGCCGTTTATGGCAACAAAGGCTCGACCGATCAGCACGCCTACGTGCAGCAACTCCGCGACGGGGTGCACAATTTCTTCATCACCTTCGTCGAGGTCCACCAAGGCCGCGCGGGCGAATCGATCTGCGTCGAAGACGGTGCCACGAGCGCCGACTTTTTGCAGGGATTCCTGCGCGGCACCCGGGCGGCGCTGTTTGAAAGCGAACGGGAGTCGGTGACCGTGAGCCTTCCTGAGGTCAACGCCTTCAACGTCGGTGCCCTCATCGCACTCTACGATCGCGCGGTCGGCTTTTATGGTTCGCTGGTCAATATCAATGCCTATCATCAACCCGGCGTCGAGGCCGGCAAGGCCGCGGCGACGGAAGTTCTCAAAACGCTGTCCGCCGTTCGCGAGGTGCTCTCCGAAAAACCTCAGACCGCCGGCGAAATCGCCGCGCGCATCGGAGTGGAGCCGGAAGCGGCCTTTCACGCACTCACGCATCTGGCGGCGAATGTACCCGCTCTTTCCGCAACCCTCGGAGACGGTCCGGCCCAAGACCGCTTTTCGATCAGCTAAGGCGGCGTAAGCTGCACGCGTGACTGCCGTTTCCCTGCGCCATCGCGAAAAAGTTCTCGCCCACGCGGAAGAGCGTTTGCTTTCCCGTGGCGAACTCAACAGTGCCGAGCTCATTGCGCTCTATAAAAAGTTTCTGCGCATTGAAGAGCATCGTCTTCGCCTTAAGCATCACGCGGACGGTGGAGGCCGCCTGATCTGCGGCCTGCGCGCCAGCCTGGTTGATATTATCCTGCGCCACCTGCTCGCGGCCGCGTTACTGCAAAACAAGGACGGCGCCGGAAAAAAAGCCGCGCGCCTTTCGCTGGTCGCCATTGGAGGCTATGGCCGTGGCGAGCTGAACCCAATGAGTGACGTGGATGTCATGTTCCTGATCGAGGATTCGCGCAAAGGATCGCCCAAATCGCTCAATAACGCGATCGAACAGATTCTCTACATGCTCTGGGATATCGGATTCAAGGTTGGCCACAGCACCCGATCCGTTACCGAGGCCATCAAACAGGCGAACGCCGACATGCAATCGAAGACCTCGCTCCTCGAAGCCCGCCTGGTGGTTGGCGATCGCCTTTTATTCGACCAGTTTCGCGAGCGCTTCGTCAAAGAATGTGTCGAGCCGTACACCAAGGAATATCTGGCGGATCGGATCCATAACCAGGTCGAGCGCCACGAAAAGCATGGGCGCACGGTCTATATGCAGGAGCCTAATATTAAGAATGGCTGCGGGGGATTGCGCGATTATCAAAATCTGATCTGGATGAGTTTCTTCAAGTTCCGCGTCGAATCGACGGCCGGCCTGGTGGAAAAGAAATTCTGCTCGGAAGCGGAGCGCCGGCGCCTGGACCGCGCCTATGATTTTCTCCTGCGCGTGCGCACAGAACTTCACTATCTTAACAAGCGCGCGGCCGACGTCATCGTCCTCGGACAACAGCTGGCGATCGCCAACAAGCTGGGCTACTCGCAAAAATCCGTTCTTCGCCGCACCGAGGCATTCATGCGCGATTACTATCACAACGCGCGGGATGTCTATAATCTCACCGAAATCCTCTCGGAGCGCATGGCGTTCGCACCGCCGAGTCCGGAGCGGGCGACGGGCCTCCTGGGCTTCCTGGGCAAGCGCAAACGCCCGCGCATCGAACATTTCGACGAGTTTTACAGCGCCAATGGAATCCTCTATTACGAATCAAGCGACCTCTTCACCCAGGATCCGCCGCGATTGATGCGGCTGTTCCAGCATCTTCAGCAGCGGAATCTCGGCATGAGTGCTGACCTCCAGCACGCGGTGCGCCGGCGCCTGCACCTCGTTGACCGCACGTTTCAATACGCCAAAGCCACCCGGGAGACGTTCATGGCGATCTGTTCGCGAAAAGGCGAGGTGGGCCGGATCCTGCGCGCCATGCACGAAGTGGATTTCCTCGGGCGCTACATTCCCGAGTTCGGCCAGCTCACGTGTCTGGTGCAACACGAGTTCTTTCACCGCTACACCGCGGATGAACACACTCTCGTTTGCATCGAGAAACTGGACCGGCTCCTCGAAACCACCGAGCCGCGACTGGCCGAATACCAGAAACTATTTCTCAAACTGGAAGATCCCCTAATTCTGTATCTTGCCATCCTGTTGCATGATACGGGCAAGGGCACAAACGCGCACCATCACGCTGAAGCCAGCGCGGTTTTCGCGGCACGCGTGGCGCGCCGCCTGCAACTTGCCCCCGAGCAGCGCAAGTCGCTGGTGCTGCTGGTCGATCATCACATTTTGCTGTCCATGACGGCACAACGTCGCAATCTCGACGATCCGGCCACGATTGCAGAATTCGCCACACTGGTGAAATCGCAGGCGAATCTGGATATGCTGATGTTGCTTACACTCGCCGATGGCCAGGGAACCGGCGATGAAAAATGGAGCGACTGGAAGGAATCCCTGGTCTGGAAGCTTTTCCATGGTGCATCGCTTTATCTTTCGGATGGTGAGGCCTTCTACCGGCAGCGGACGTTTGAGCGGGAGGAATTGCGACGCTACGTTCGGAAAAAACTGGCGGCGGACCTGGGCGATGAAATCGAGGCTCATTTTGAATGCATGCCGGATCGATATTTTCTGACCCACAAGGCCCCGATCATTGCCGAGCATATCCGCCTTTTCCGTCACTTCCTGACGGAGCGCCTGGATAAGAACTCCGATCCTCTCGCGCCGGTCATGCACTGGGTCGCGCGTCCGAATCAGGGGCACAGTGAAGTGTGGATCTGCGGTTGGGATCGCAAACAATTGCTGGCTCGTATCGCCGGCTCATTTTCCAGCGCCGGACTCAACATTCTGAGTGCCGATGTCTTCACCCGTGGAGACAGCCTCGTCCTGGATCTCTTTAAAGTGTGCACCACCCGATTCGAAGCGGTGACCGACGAGAAAGTGATGGCACAGGTGGAAAAGCGCCTGTGCGAAGCATTGAAGGACGAGCAGTTAGACTTTGGCCAACGCCTCGAAAAAGCTTTCCGTAAGCGGACCGCCAAATTCGGACACGATGTCGAGTTTCCGTCCCGCATCTATTTCGACAATGATAGTCACCCCATCTACACGCTGGTGGAAGTACATACACCGGATCGGCTGGGTTTGCTTTATAACCTGCTCCGGGCTTTTGGACAGTCGGGCGTGGAAATCGCGCTGTCGCGTATCGCGACGGAAAACGGTGCCGCGATTGATACCTTCTACACGTCGGACACTGAAGGTCGGAAAATCTCCGCGCCCAAACGTCTGGGCGCTCTCCGCAGAGCGTTGGAGGGTGCTTCCCAGGACGAGGAACTCCCATAGCCTTCGTCCATGATTCCTGAACCGGCTTTCGCTCCCGCGGGCAGAGGCGGAGGGGAAAACGAGAACCGAAAAATCCCGGTCAGGGGTGTGAGCGGTTTGGGTTCCAAATTCCGTTCTCATCAGGGGAACCCAACCACCCGATCTGGTGCTCGCTGGCATTTCCCCCATAACGATTCAGGCCGCCGAAGCGCTCCGGTTTTTCCGCCGTAACGTGCCCATCACACCAGGCGATATGCGCCCGGCCGGCGTGACGGAAATGCACGCTCGGAGCCAGGGAGCCGCGCAGGTGTCCTGCATAGTCAACCCATTGCCATGGCTCGGCGAAAGCGTATTCCTGCAGGCCTTTCTCGCGCGGAAAGGCGCAATCGGCAAACATGAGTGTCACGGTCGGGCGAATCACTTTCACCGTGAGTTCCGGCGTGAACGGATCGCGCGGGGTCCCACCAATGTAAGTCGCATTATAACCGTAGCCACCGGTTCCCTCCTCGAAGGAATCCGCTCCCGTCAACACACGTTCGAGGGCGGGACAAATCTTAACCCGTCCATTCTGCCCCAGATAGGGCGCGAGCGGTCCCCTGGTCGGATCAAAACGTGCCCGCGTGGAATGCCGGACTCCGTGCCACCGAATCGTATTGCTTTGATCCTGCGCCGGAACGTAGCGGGACTCGTGATCCGCCGCATAGGCGAGATTGGCCGTCGCCAGCTGGCGGAGATTGGTCACACAACGGGACGCATCACTTCGCACCCGCGCGACCTTTGTTACGCTCAGCGCAAGGGTCGTCAGGACCGCAATGATCACGACCACGATTGTCAGTTCCAGCACAGTAAATGCGGAATTCGCTTTCACGATTACCTCGCCTTTCGCTGTCGACAAGCCAGTCCACGAGTGATCCCGGCAGCGAAGACGAGGAGGTAAATCGAAGGCTCGGGTATCTGGTGCAAGACGCCGACAGCATCGAGGTCAAAGCCGCCGCTGGCAAATGGCGTTGGATAGGGATCGTTAATCAATCGGTTGGTCGAATCGCGCCGGCCGTAATTGGAGTCGAGCGAGCCGATGACGTCGATGATTCGAACTTGCGTGATGCGATTGAGATCAAGCATGGCCGCACCACTCAGCACATTTAGATCAAATGGTGTCCCCCAACCGGCGCGGTATTTTCCCGCCAGACCATCGATATCCGTTGGGTCAATGGCGCTAAATTGCGGATCGGCCTGATCAATCTGAATGGAGGTCTGGGTTAGCGATTGGGCGGGAAAACGCACCCAATTCCGGCCGTCGGAGGTCACTTCGACAAAGCCGAGTTCCAGGAAAGTGTCGTTAAACGCGTTTTCGAAAACTGCGAAATCAAATCCCGGTCCATCTATGATCGGTTGCGGAAAACGCACTGCGATCATCCCTCCATCGCCGAGGCTCACGACCGTGCCCGGTTCGATGGAAGGAAGCCCGGTGGCGGAATCAAAAGCGTTGGCTTTTCCAAGGGCAGAAGACTCGGACCCGAAAGAAGCCAGTGGACTCTCCAGATCGGAGATTTCGACAGGGCCACGCTCCATTTCGCCGACAGCACTCGCCCAGGCCACGATGCGCGGGTCGTTGGCCTGGATGGCATCGGATCCAGGCAAGCCGGCGGCTGGCGAATACGGACCTGCGAGACCGGATACGACGCTCGCCAGAAGAATGAACGCGATCTTTGTAGTGATCTTCATTTTGCGTGATCAATGGCGACGACGACGGCGCGAAATCCCCATACAGGCGGCCGCGAGCATGGACGCAGTGGTCGGTTCGGGCACCACGGCATAGACGGTCGAACGTGGGTTCGAGAAATCCGAAAAATCGGTGACGTTGGTCACGAGCATGCCGTTGCCGGTGTCGAGGTGGCTAATGCTAACGGACACGCTCGCGGATGTTGCCACCTGCTTTACCGCCGCCGTATCCGTGTCGATGACATTAAGACTGGCAAAATCCGTGTGCCAAAGTTGGGTGTTGCCGGTCGACGCGAGATAGCCATTCACGCCATTGGCAAGGAAGCGATGCGGCTCATCGAGCGCCAGCACCGCTGGCCCCATCGCTCCGGAGACTTCGTCCGCCGAAAATCGATAAAGGTCCGCGATGCCGTTGAAGGCCGTCGCGCCGTAATAGAGCGAGCCGGCGGCATCCAAAGCGATTGGCCCCGAGTAATCGCTGACCGTATCAAGGACGACATCTTCCGCGGACAGCGCCTGACCGCCCGTTCCATCGGACAGCAGAACGTAATTGGACACGACATCTGCGGCACCGGGAAAAGAGGCCGGATTGTGCGAGACGAGGAGAGCTCCGGCCGTGGTGAACGCGGCGTCGTAGTTTCCAGCGACGGTCCCGAGCAGGTCCGCACCGGAGCCGTCGAGGTTGACCACGAAAATTTGATTCGTGGAGTTCTCGCCCAGGAATATTCGACCGGCGCCGATCTTGACGAAGGACCCGAATACCGCGGAACCGAGGTCAAACAGCGGGCTGGCCGGTTCTGCGTAACCGCTGACCGCAGTGCGTTTGTAAAGACCTGTCGAGGTGGCAAACGAGCCATCTGATTGAAGGTAATAAATGTCACCGTTTCCATCCGCGGCCAGGCCGGTAATGGAAAAGCCCGGCGCCGTGGAAAAGAGTGGCGTGGCGGAATAATCCGGCGCCGTAATGGTGATCATTTGCGCGCTCGACGGCGCAATGAGGCAGGTGGCCAAAGCCGCCACCGCCGGGAGGAGGATGTTATTCATGTCGTGATCTCTTGTGGGATGGGAGAGACCAGGACACGCGCATTGGCGTCCCGACATGGGAACACCAGTGCAGCGAGTAGCTGCTGATCTCTCATTCTTCTTTTTGCGAAGAAGTTTTTTCACGCACCGGCATGCGCCGGACGCGAATGAGAAGAGGATCGCGGAAATATTCTGGCTCCTGGCTTTCGATGATCGCCCGTTTTGCTGGCAAAACGAACCTTCACCTTCCTTCCTCCCGCCTTCACCGGACCGGGTCCGATTGGCTTTCGAGAGGTTGTATCCAGTTACAGCAGCGCAACTGCTTCCGATTCACACGGAATTCCTTCCAGCGATCCGCTGGTCATTGATGACTCGCAAAGAACTGCCGCGGTGGTTAGCCGTCGTACGCGGTGAGGGCAAGCCTTTTGTCCGACGCAATCGACTTCCCAAGTGGGTAGCGATTTCCGCATTGATCCGATTCGGTTTCCTCACCACGTTCACAAACATGATTGCTGCCTTTGTCCTGCTCTTCCTCGCCGTCGCATGGCGCGTCGGTTTTGGTATTTCCCACAGCAACGATTTTGGCTGGCTGCACAATTTTGCGCCTTTGAGTGCCATTGCGCTTTGCGGAGCCATATTTCTTCCCCGTCGGCTGGCCTTTGCCATTCCGCTCGGCGCCTTGCTCATCTCGGATCTCATCCTGAATGCGCACTACGGCGCGTCCCTTCTCAGCCTGGAGATGGTCGGGCGCTATCTCGCGCTCGCCGCCATATGCGCCGGCGGGCTCGCCTTGCGCCGGCGGCCATCGACGCTTTTGATTCTCGGCGGAAGTGTCGCGGCTTCGACCTTGTTTTATGTGGTCACCAACACCGCGTCCTGGATCACCGAACCCGGTTACGCGAAGACCTTCGCCGGCTGGCTCCAGGCGCTGACGGTGGGCCTGCCAAACTTTCCGCCAACGATCTTTTTCTACCGCAACACTTTCCTCAGCGATCTGATTTTCACCGCGCTCTTCCTGGCGTGCGCGGCGCTGAGCCGACATCGGCATCGGATCGTGGTGACCTCCCCGCGTCAGCCCGCCCCGTGGGCGTAGAATCATCATCCTGAGCGCCGGAGAGCAGGCGCAAGCCTTCGGCCAGCCGCGAACAGCGTCCTTTGCAAAGCGCGGCCGGTCTTTCAATCTCGCCCGGTGAAAATCTCCCGCATCCTCGCCTATCGCGTCGAACTCCCTCTTCACGAAGGCGCCTACAAATGGTCTGGCGGGAAGTCGGTCGAGGTCTTCGATAGCACAATCGTCCGCATCGAGACGGATGATGGACGGATCGGCCATGGTGAATGCTGCCCGCTCGGGGCGGCGTACCTGGCCGCTTATGCCGGCGGTGTACGGCGTGGACTTGCCGAACTCGCCCCGCATTTGCTCGGGCACGATCCAAGGGAACTGGCGAAGATCAATCAGGTCATGGATCGCGCCATGAAGGGCCATCCCTACGTCAAAAGCGCCCTCGACGTGGCCTGCTGGGATTTGCTCGGGCAGAGCACCGGTCTGCCCGTGTGCGAGCTGCTCGGCGGACGATTCGGCGAATCAGTGATGCTTTATCGCGCCATCTCCCAGGAAGATCCCGACGCCATGGCGGCCCGAGTCGCGGACTATCGCGCGGAAGGATACCGGCGCTTTCAACTTAAAGTCGGCGGCGACCCGGACACGGACATCGAACGCATACGCGCCGTCGCCGCGCAACTCGAACCCGGCGATCGCCTCGTGGCCGATGCCAATACCGGCTGGCTGCCCCACGAAGCGATGCGCGTCGTCCGCGCCGTCCGCGACATCGATGTCTATATCGAGCAACCGTGCCTTTCCTACGAGGAATGTCTCGGCGTCCGGCGCCACTGCGATCACCCCTTCGTCCTGGACGAATGCATTGACGGCCTGGACACGCTCCTCCGTGCGCGCGCCGATCTCGCCATGGATGTGGTCAATTTAAAAATCAGCAAACTCGGTGGTCTGACCAAAGCCCGGCAGGCGCGCGACCTGTGCGTTTCCATGGGCATCGCCATGACCCTTGAAGACACTTGGGGCGGCGATGTTGCCACCGCCGCCATCGCTCACTTCGCGCACAGCACCCCGGAAGAATTCCGTTTCACCAGCACAGACTTCAACAGCTACGTCACTCTCAGCATCGCCGACGGAGCACCGAGGCGAGAAGACGGAACGATGGCGGCATCCACCGCGCCCGGCCTGGGCCTCGAGATAAAGTTGGAGGTCTTGGGTGACCCTGTGCTCGAAGTTTCGTGAAGCGGAAGATTTCTTCCGCGCCCCTATAACAGGCCGCCAACCAACCGGGCGGCAAGGTCAGTCGGAGAAACCAGGACTTCCTCGCGGGTGGCCAGGGTCTTGACCTTCACCTGCGGCCATTCGTCGCCGACCAAAATCGCAACGCGGGCGCCGAGCGATTCCGCAGTTTGGAACTGCTTGCCGACCTTGAGCGCGGTCAGCGGAAAATCTGTGCTCAAGCCCGCTTCGCGGAGCTGTTGCACCAGCGCGAGAGCATCGGGTCTGCGTTCTTCCTTCGCAATCACGACGTAAACGTCTGCGGCCCGTTGCGCCGCGCACCATGCGTCGCGTTGCTCACGCGCTGCCGGGATGTCGTCGATGAGATTCGCCAACACCACGTCACCCATGCCGAAGCCGAGGGCGGGCAAATCGGTTTTGCCATCACTCATGAGTTTGAGCAGCTGATCGTAGCGCCCCCCGCCCGCGAGCGCGCGCTCGTTCTTGCTCCGGTCGAAAACTTCGAAAACCACGCCCGTGTAGTAGGCCAGCCCGCGAACGATGGCGTAATCGATCTCGACGAAATCGCCGAGCCCGCGCGCCTGCAGATCAGCAACCACAGGCGCCAGGTCCGGAGTCGGTTCCTTATTCTTCATAAACGCGAAGACACTGTCAGCGCTTAGGCCAGCGAGCCTGAACTTTTCGAGTGCCTTGGCCGTGACTTCCGGAGCGGCCCGCTCCGCCTTGTCCACAATCTGAAAGAACTCGTATTCGTCATCCGCGGACCCGCCAGCCCCGGCGAAGAGACTCTCCCACGCAAACCGACTGCTCAGCCGAACCACAAAATCCCGATCCGTCAGCCCAAATGCTCGCAGCGTATCGATGAGCACCGCCAGAATCTCGGCATCAGCACAAGACGAGGTCTCGCCGATAATGTCGCAATTGAGCTGGTAAAACTCCCGCAACCGGCCGCGTTGCTGCTTTTCGTAGCGGAAAAATTGAGGCACACAGAACCATTTAATCGGCTTCTTAAAGTCGCGTTCCCGAGCCGCAATCATCCGAGCGAGCGACGGCGTCATTTCCGGCCGCAGCGCCACATGGCGGTCACCCTTGTCCGTAAAATCGAAGAGCTGCCCCACGAGTTCGCCCCCGGATTTCTTGCGATACAGTTCGATCGACTCGAGCACCGGCCCGTCGAATTCCACAAAGCCGTACCGCCGCGCCACCTTTCGCCAGGTATTGAGAATGTAATTTCGACGGGCGCATTCGTCGGGGTAAAAATCGCGGAATCCGGGCAGCGTTGGCATGAATTGGGGCGCGGACGGTAGCAGGGGAACACGGAAGGCGGAAGGCGGAAGGCGGAGCGTGGTAAGTGGCGGCTGGCTGGTCATCCAGAGCGGAGGATGACGAAATGCCGCGCCTCGTGCTATCGATAGCGCGCTCATGCTTTCCCAAATCAAAGTTCGCCACTTCCGTTGCTTCGATGCGTTCGAGGCGGAGTTTGGTCCGGGACTGAATTTCATCGTCGGTCCCAATGCGCAGGGGAAAACGTCGCTGATCGAGGCGGTGGCCATTCTGCTGCGCCTGCAGTCGCCGCGCCTTTCGCGGCTCGCGTTCGCCGTCCAGCACGAGCGCCGCGGCTTTGTCGTCGACGGCATCTTCGATCGGCGCCACCTCCAGTTTTATTTCAGCAAAGATCGCAAAAAGCTCGCTCTCGACTCGGTGCCACAAACCCGCGCCGGCGAGTATTTGCAGGTCGCGCGCGTCATGTGGTTCGCCAACAGCGACATCGAGATCACCCGCGGGTCGGCGGAAGCCCGACGGCGATTTATGGATTTCGTCGCCGCGCAAATCGAACCCGGGTACCGCGCGGCCGTCCGCGATTACGAACGAGCGCTGCGCTCGCGCAATCTCTTGCTCAAAGCTTCCCCGCCCCGCTGGCGGGAAATCGCGGCGTTTGACGAGCCGTTGATTGAGACTGGCCAACGCATCACATCCGCACGTCAGCGCCTGATCGCGGCCTTGAGCGAACCGGTTAAGGACGCACATGGAGCGATCAGCGGTGGCGCGCACGAGGAACTCCGCTGCGAATATGTGGCCGGCAGTGGCGACGACTTCGCCGATGCCTTGCACGCGGCGCGCAAAGACGACGCGCGCTGGCGCCAGACCAGCGTCGGTCCGCACCGCGACGACGTGAATTTTTTCCTGAACGGCGTTTCCAGCACCTTCGCCAGCGAAGGACAGCAACGCACGCTGGTGCTGGCGCTCAAACTCGCCGCCGCCCACCTGTTAGCCGATCACTTCACCACCCCTCCCCTGCTCCTCCTGGACGACACTTTCGGCGAACTGGATGTCGCTCGTCGCAATGCCCTCCTCGCTTCGCTCCCGACCGCATCGCAGAAACTGATCACCACCACGCACCTCGATTGGATGCCCGACGCCACCGCCGAGCGCGTCATTCGGATCGGCGACGAAAATGGAACCGTCTCGCCCTGAATGTGCTCCCAGCTTGATGCTGGCCGCGCTGTGCTGTTACCAGCGGGCTTTTCATGCGCGCATTGTTGATTATTCTCGATTCCGTTGGTTGTGGGAACGCCCCCGATGCCGCCGCGTATGGCGATCTCGGTGCGAATACGCTCGGTCATATTTACCGCACAATGCCGTCCTTCGAGTTGCCGACCCTCGAGTCGCTCGGGCTCTGGAAAATCGTCACCGGCGATGTCCTCGATTCTCGCGCCCTCGACACGGTCGCCTCGTGGGGACGCATGCGGGAGCGGTCCGCGGGCAAGGATACCACAACCGGTCATTGGGAAATCGCCGGTGTGCTTCTCGATCAACCATTCAATACTTACGAAAAATTTCCGCCGGAACTGGTCAGCGCCATCGAGAAAGCAGCCGGGGTCGAATTCATCGGCAATTATCCGCAGTCCGGGACGGTCATCCTCGAGGAACTTGGCGCTCAGCACCTGGCCACCAAAAAGCCGATCCTTTATACCTCGGCCGACAGCGTGCTGCAGATCGCCGCGCACGAACGGATTTTCCCGCGAGCGCGCCTTTACGAAATCTGCGCGATCGCCCGGCGGCATTGCGACGGCTTTCACATCGGACGCGTGATCGCGCGGCCGTTTGCGGGAGAAGCCGGGAGTTTTCAGCGCACGTCCGGGCGCCATGACTTGTCCATGGTGCCTCCGCCCACCATTCTGAATGCCATCGAGGAAGCCGGGCTGACCGTTCACGGGATCGGCAAAATCGGCGACATTTTTGCCCGCAGCGGGATCACCGCGACCACGCCGACGGCCTCGAATGCGGAAGGGATGGCAACGATTGATGAACTGTGGCCGGAATTCGACGACGGTCTAATGTTCGTGAATCTCGTCGATTTCGACATGCACTTCGGGCATCGGCGCGATCCGGTCGGCTACGCGAACTGCCTGCGGGAGTTCGACTCCTGGCTCAATGGTTTTCTCCCAAATATCGGCGAGGATGACCTTGTCATCCTGACCGCGGACCACGGCAATGATCCCACTTGGAAAGGCACGGATCACACGCGGGAAGAAGTTCCATTAATTGTGCTCCATCGAGGATTCACGCATCCTCTCGGCACCCGGCGCACGTTTGCAGATGTGGCCGCCACGCTGGCCGACTTTTTCCAATTGTCCCCCTGGAGCACCGGCGAAAGCTTCATCTCCCTGCAAAAACGATATGCACGTTCCTTCTTTCATCGAGCGTAAGCGCGACGGCGGCATTCACAGCGTCGAGGAAATCGAATCTTTCGTCGCTGCCTACGCGGCTGGTGAGATCCCGGATTATCAGGCGGCGGCGTGGGCCATGGCCGTGTTTTTCCGTGGGCTCGAACCTTCCGAAATCAGCACGCTCACCCGGGCCATGATGGAAAGCGGCCGGGTTTTGAAGCATCCGGATGGTTCTCCCCCGAAGGTCGACAAACACAGCACCGGCGGCATCGGGGACAAAACCTCCCTCATCCTCGCGCCCTTGCTGGCCTGCGATGAACTGTGGGTGCCGATGATTTCGGGCCGCGGGCTTGGCATCACCGGTGGCACCCTCGACAAACTCGAAAGCATTCCCGGTTTCCGGGTGGATCTGAGCGAAGAGGAAATGAACGCGCAGTTGGAGAAAATTGGCGTCGTCATGATCGGACAAACCACCAGTGTTTGCCCGGCCGACAAGAAGCTCTACGCCCTGCGTGATGTCTCGGGCACGGTGCAGAGCATCCCGCTCATCGTGGCCAGCATCATGAGCAAAAAGCTCGCGGAGTCGCTCGATCGCCTGGTGCTCGACGTGAAATTTGGTTCGGGCGCCTTTATGAAAACGCGCCGCGAAGCTTCGCAACTCGCGGAAGCGCTGATCCGCGTCGGACGGGAAATGGACGTGCGCACCACTCATCTGCTGACGGCCATGGACGAACCGCACGGGAACATGATCGGCAACGCCCTCGAAGTCGCGGAAGCCGTGGAAGTGTTGCAGGGCGCGGGGCCGCGCGATCTGGTTTCGCTGACCCTGGATCTCGCGGAGCGGGTATCGAATGTAGAGCGGAGCCAGCTTTCGAAATGGCTCGAGGACGGCACCGCCTGGGAGAAATTTGTCGCCATGGTGGAAATGCAGGGAGGCGACGCGACGAAACTCGAAATGATTCGAAAAGTTCACCCGGCGCCGATCCAGCGCGAAATCCTGGCCGATCTGCCGGGAACGATTCGTCTTATCGACGCGGGCGGGATGGGCCGCGGGTCCGTCGCGCTGGGAGCGGGTCGCGCCAAAAGCACGGATACCATTGATCACGCGGTCGGAATCGAGCTCCTGCGCAAGACGGGCGATCGCGTGGAAGAGAATGAACCGATTCTCCGCATCCACGCCCGCGACGAAGGAACCCTGCACGACGCGCTGCAGGAAATCCCCCGCTCCATCGTCGTCGGCCCATAAGCAAGTCATCGTGAGCGAAGCGCCGGCGGGCGAAGGCGGCGCGGCGCGCATTCGAACGACCCGGCTCCAATGTCGCACTGTTCACGCCCACCTGTCGCCCTCCTCCTCTTCCTCGAAACTCCTGCGCTCGCAGTCAAATCGCGGAGGAAAACGACGGATCAAACTCTTCGTCTGCGCGCTTGGTGGCAGGAGATTATTCGACCTTGGAGCCGGGTGGTATCAGTTGCTCGCGCCAGCCGGCGCATCGCTTCGGGCTGCGCGTTCGCGCAGGCGGTCTCCCTCCGCTCGGCTCGACTCCGGTCCGCTCGGCTCACCATGACCGCGAATTCAATTCGTTCCGGACCATTCCTGCCAGATCAGGCGGGTCGCGAGCAGAATGACTAAGCCAAGAAAGATCGGCCGGATCCAGGTTGAACCGCGGGTGATGACCATCCCCGCGCCCAGCCGCGCACCCACCAGCTGGCCGGCAATCATGACGAGGGCAATTTGCAGATGGACGTGTCCGGTCGGAATGAAAACGAGGAGCGACCCGAGATTGCTCGCCAGATTCATCACTTTGGTGTGGCCGGTCGCCGCCCTTAAATCCATGCCAAGCCCCAGGACACACGCAACCATCCAAAACGAACCCGTGCCGGGACCGAAAAAACCATCGTAGAACCCGAGGGCGATTCCCACCATGAGGCCGAACGTTACCGGACCAATGTGCGCGGGCCGACGGGTCAGACCGAGCTGCGGTTTCCACCAAAAAAAGACGGCGATTGCCACCAGAAGCACGGGGACCAGCCGGCGCAGAAACTCCGCTTCGAGACGCGTTACGGCGAACGCTCCCAGGGCCGCAGCCGAGGCTGTGACCACAATCTGCCACGTCAGCTCACGCCAATGGAACAATCCCGCGCGGCCATAGTGAAAAACGGCGAGCGCCGTGCCACAAACGGATTGCAGCTTGTTCGTGCCGAGCGCGAGCTTGGGTGGCAACCCAGCCCACAACAACGCCGGGACCGTCAACAGGCCACCGCCGCCCGCCACGGCATCGACGAATCCGGCGGCGAGGCCGACCAACGTCAGCAGCAGACAGGTTGTGAGATCGGCTTCCACGGAATCAAACTCCAACCCACCAGAGGCCAAAGCGCAGCCAGGCAGGAATGGTCAGCAGACCGAGCAAGGTCGTGCTGATGACAATGCCCACCGCCAGGGCGGAATTGGCGCCGTAGTGCCGGGCGAGAATGATCGGCATCATCGCGGACGGCATGGCCGCCTGCACGACCAGGACCTGGCGCAATTCACGCGTGAGCGGCAGCCATCGCGCGGCGGCGAGAATCACGAGAGGCACCGCAGCCATGCGGACAAAATTGGCCATCACCAACACCAGCGGGCGCGCCCCGAGACCTTCCCGTTGTTCGCGTACCAGCAGATCGGCCAGGGTTGCGCCGGTGAGCAGGAGCAAAAGCGGTATGGCGCTTTGGCCAATGAGATGGATGGCACTGGTGGCAAACGCTGGAAGCCACGCCGAGGCGTTCAGGGCATTCAACAGCATCGAAACGAGCAACGCGCAGATCGGTGGATTCAGAATTTTCCTCCACGCCGCGCGGCCACCCTGCCCGCTCAACATCCAGATTCCGACCGTCCACAGCGCGATCTCGACTCCCAGATTGTGCGTGAAAAGCACGCCGGCTGTTTCCCGCGGGAACAAGGCCACGACCACTGGCAAAGGGATGTAGCCGTAATTCTGCAATCCCGCGGTAAAAGTGAAGGACCGCCCGGAAGGAGAAGAAAGGCGGAGCAGACGCGCAACGAGGGCGGCCACCAGAAACCCAGCGCAGGCACCGGCAAATCCGAGCAACGGTGGAATGAGGACGTTTTGCGCGCCGACCATGCGGGGATTTCCGAGAATGGTGTCGGCGATGAGGCACGGAAACAGGAAATTAATGCCGAGTCGCAGCAGGGTGTCGTCCGCCTGCGCCGTCAGCCATCGCACTCGGCGCATGACCATGCCCGCGCCGATGACCACAAAAACCGGTGCGATCGCCCCGAGCAGGCCGAAGAAATCCAGTGTCACTCAGTTCCCACGCGACGCCGTCTTGACCGGTTTCTGTGCCGCCGGGCCAATGACCTTAAATTTCTTTTGCAACATGACGACTTCCCCGTCGGTCATTCCCCTGGGAACGTAGAGAATGCCGTCATTGACGGGTTTATCGATCACCATGTCGATGACCTGATGGGTTCCGGTTTTGGTGGCAATAAAAACGACCAGCGACGAACCGCGATGCTCCCGGCTCAACGTCTCGAGCGCGATGCGCCCTTCCATATTGAGTCGAAAGGCGCAGCCCCACGTGCCGTCGTCCGCACGGATCGCATAAACACCGGTGATGTTGCGCTCGGAAACGGCCGGAACCGACGACATGAATCCGTCGCGCGGCGGATTCTTAAACTTGACGGGATGAGCGAACGGCGCGCCCTCCGCGCCATTGGCTTCGACATGCGCGCGAACCGTCAGCGTATTTTTGCGGGCAAAGCCGGTGAGCGCCACGAGGGCGAGGCCGAATAGAAGAAAACGCGTAGCAACCATGAGAGGCGCAGTCTTCGGCAATGAATTGCGATTTGCAACTCGCCAGAGCCCTGCCGTATTTCGTCACCCGATGTGCCGACTCTTCCTCCTTTTCTTCGCCGCAATTCTTTACGTGGGGTGCTCGACTCCAGCCGGCTCCGATTCCGCTGAGAACGAACCCGGGATCTTCGGGCGCATGGTCAACTCCACGAAAAAACTCAATCCATTCGCCAAGAAGACGGAAGCCGAGAAGGCCGAGGCTCAAACCAAAGCTCTCTACAAGGGCCTCGAGATGTCGATGACGGTGGAGCCGACCACGGTGAACCTTTCCGAAACGCGCGAAATCGTGGTCACCCTCAAACTTCAAAACCGGTCCAAGAAGCTCGTGCAGCTCGATTTTCCCACCACGCAGCGCATCGAAGTGCTCGTCCGCAACAACACCGGAACAATGGTCGAGCAGTGGAGCGAAGATCAGGCATTTCGCAACGAAGCGGGAATGGTAACAATCAATCCACGTGAACGCCTCGAGTATCGCGCCGTCATCTCGACCCGCGATTTTGCCGCCGGCCAGGATTACATCGTCGAAGGATTCTTCCCCAACTACGAGCCCCTGCGCGCAGAGAAAAAAATCGCCCCCACGCGATAATGGTCGTCGCGACCGCAGCGCAGTCGAGCCGGCGCCAGGTTCGCAAGCCGTCCTGACACGGAGGGCGTCATCGAAGGTTCAGACCGAACCGGCTTTCGTCCTCGTCCTCGATCAGACTCTGAGGTGGAATGTTTGAGAACAAAGACCAGCGAGAGCAGCAAAGATTTACCTACACCGTGCGCCCGGCCGCAGCCGCGAATGGGGCGATTTCGCCCATGAATTCTGCAAAGCCCTGGATATCGAGTTGCTGCGCGCCGTCGCTGAGAGCCTCGGCTGGATTGGGGTGAACTTCGATCAGCAAACCGTCAGCGCCCATGGCCACGGCGCCTTTGCACATGGCGCGCACCAGATCGGCGCGACCGCACCCCTGGCTCGGATCAATGATCACCGGGAGATGCGATTCCTTTTTGATGATGGCGATCGCCGAAAGATCGAGCGTGTTGCGCGTGTAGGTCTCGAAGGTGCGAATGCCGCGCTCGCAAAACATCACTTTGCCATTGCCGTGCGCGAGCAGGTATTCGGCTGCGCACAGCCATTCATCGATTTTCTCGCTCAGCCCGCGCTTCAGGAGGACCGGCTTGCGAGTTTTGGCGCACTCGATCAGGAGCTGAAAATTTTGCGCGTTGCGCGCCCCGACCTGGAGAATATCCGCGGCGGCGGCCACATCTTCGACGTGCCGCTCACTGAGAACCTCGGTGATGATTTTCAGGCCGGTCTCCTTTTTCGCCAATTGGAGCAGGCGCAGCCCTTCCTGCCCCAGGCCCTGAAATTCGTAGGGTGACGTGCGCGGCTTGTAAGCACCACCCCGCAGGACCGTGGCCCCGGCGGCCTTCACGGCGCGCGCCGTGGTGAGAAGCTGTTCCTCGCTTTCGACCGAGCACGGCCCCGCCATGATGATCACCCGGTCTCCGCCGACGTTCAATCCATCGACATCCACGATTGACTTGCCCGGACGCGATTCCCGGCTGACGAGCTTGTGCCTCTTTTGCACCGGCATCACCTTTTCGACCTGCGGCATGGCAATGAGGGATTCGAGCGTGTGGTGAGTGCGTTCATCGCCGATGGCCGCCACCACTGTCTGCTCGGTGCCGAAGATCGGCCGAGGATCGTAGCCGAGCTTTTGCACTTCGGCGATGACGGCATCGACTTGCTCACGCGGGGTTCCGGGTTTGATAACGACGATCATCTGTGAAAAGAGTGGGTTTTTAGTTGGGAGTGGATGACCGTTGAGCGGGCATCGGGGCGCGCAGAGTAGCGTGCCGACTTCAAGTCTCAACTCTCAACGCGTAACTTATTTTTCATGCAAGACTTTACCGGCGGCGGTATCCACGCCCTCCCCAATCAGCTCCGCAAGTCCACGGGCAATGCCGACATCGATGCGAAAATCCGGCAGTTGGTGGCCGATTTCGGCTGCGCCAATTCCTGCGAACTCATCGAGCAACTCGTGATGACCTGTCTCAAGATGGCCCGCGATCAAATCTCGGTCGCGGATCTCAAGCTCTTCAATCGTTCGCTCAATGAAATGCGTTATGCGGCACGTGTCTTCGCTCCGTATCGCGGTCATCGAAAAGTTTGCGTCTTTGGCAGCGCGCGCACGTCACCCACGGCGCCCGAGTTCCTGGCCGCGGAAGAATTTTCGCGCAAGATGGTCGATCACGAATACATGATCATCACGGGCGGCGGCGATGGGATCATGGGTGCGGCGCAACGCGGCGCCGGGGCCGCCGATAGTTTCGGGCTGAATATCCGGCTGCCCTTCGAGCAACGGGCGAACGACACCATTCACGGCGATCCGAAGCTGGTGAACTTCAATTACTTTTTCACCCGCAAACTGAACTTTGTGAAAGAAACGCACGCCATTGCACTGTTCCCGGGCGGATTCGGAACCATGGACGAAGGATTTGAAGCGCTCACCCTCATGCAGACGGGCAAAGCGCGTCTCATCCCGTTTGTGCTCGTGGACAAACCAGGCGGCACGTATTGGGCGACTTGGCTCCGTTTTTTAAAGGATCATCTGCTCGGCTTGGGCCTCATCTCCGAAGCGGACTTGAATCTGTTTCACATCGCTCACACTGTCGATGCGGCGGTAGCCGAAATCGTCAATTACTACCGCGTCTTTCACAGTTATCGCTGGGTTCGGCAACGCATGGTCCTCCGCCTCACCTGTCCTCTGACCTCCGTCGCTGTGGAAAAGCTCAACCGCGAATTCTCCGACATCGTGGAAGAAGGCGTGATTGCGCTCGGCGCGGCGCTGCCCGAGGAACGCAATGAGCCCGACCTGATGGAACTCCCGCGCCTCGTCCTGAAGCCTCACCGACGAAATTTTGGGCGCATGCGCACCTTCATCGACGCCATCAACGCCTCGGAAACGGAGTAGTGGGGTTGTAGTGTTATGGAAGCCAGAGCGAAGAAATCGCGTGCTTCGAACGGGATCCGCATCATCTTCGCACTACTTCTGTCGATTTCGGGGATCGTCGCATTCTGGATGCCGGCGATATTTCTGGTGCGAGCCGCACTCGATCCTGGGTCGAAAGGCCGCGGCATCCCGCAAATCGCCGTCAGCCTTTTCCATTCGATCACGCCTCGCTACGTCAAATGGGCACGCGAACGTGTCGCGTCTGGACGAGCAGCGAAGCTGAATGTCGGGAACATCTCGGGAACGGAATGGCCGCTGTTTGGGTGTGTGTTCTACCTGCGCAGCGTCGCGGCTCTCCAGGATGCATGGGAAAAGGATCCCGGTCTGATGCGCGATGAGCCAGCCGTCTTTGCCCGCGAGGCCATCGAGGCGGCGACACAGCTGGTCATCGATCCGAATCACTCGCAATGGGTTCAGGAATGGTGGGGCCAGGATTACCTCACGCGGGAGAATGTTTTTTACCGAATGCTCGTCATCGAGGCGTTGACGGCGCACGCGCACCTGACCGGAGAGCAAAAATTTCTACCGATGCTGCGATCACAGGTGAATGGTTTGGCTGCGGAATTGGAACAATCGCCCTCGGGCCTGCTGGATGACTATCCCAGACAGTGTTATCCGGCCGATGTTTGCGCCGCTACCGCAGCCATTCGGCGTGCGGACACGGTCCTCGGAACCAATCATACGGACTTTGCCCGGCGCGAACTCCGCGCTTTCCGCGAGCCAATCCTCGGACCTCTCGGTTTGCCGCCTTATGCTGCAGACGCGCGCACGGGCCAGCCGGTTGATAGCGGCCGCGGTTGCGCGAACTCGTTTTTGATCCCGCACGCACTGACACTCTGGCCCGAAGCTGGCGCCAAATTCTACCAAGGCTACGTCCGTAGTTTTTGGCAACACGACTGGCTGGCAGCTGGATTTCGGGAGTTCCCGCGCTCTGACGACGATTCGTCGCCACCCATGGACGTTGACTCGGGACCGATTGTCCACGGCCTTGGTTTTGCCGCGTCTGCGTTTGGCGTCGGTGCCGCGCGAGCCGCAGGCCGGTTTGATCACTCCTATCCATTGACCTTGGAAATGATCGCCATGAGCTGGCCCATGCCGGGAGGCTCCATGCTGTTTCCTCGGCTCCTGTCCGATGCCACGGACGCCCCACTTCTCGGGGAATCTGGAATATTGTTTGCCCTGACGCAGCCTGTCCTCGCCGCCAAACTGGCTCCGGCGGGTAACGGATTTACGGGGATGGTTTGGATTGCCCTGTCGATCCAGGTTCTGGCGGGGTTTGCCCTTGTCCGGCGTGGCATGCGAATGATTCGGGCCTCGAATAAATAGCAATGTGCGCCCCAGCCTTGCGCCCGCGCCTTCGGGCCGATACTGCATCCGCATGATCTCCTCACGCCTTCTCTCCATTTTGGCCGTCGTCACGCTGACCGCTCACGCTGCCGAGTCCGATTCCCAATCCTTCACCGATCCCGCCCAGGCCGGCCCGGATTACCCGTTCCAGGGCGAATACATTGCCGAAGGCTCGGCGGCGCAGGTCATCGCGCTGGGTGATGGCAAATTCAAGGTCGTCGGTTTTGCCAAGGGGCTTCCCGGGCAGGATCCGGAGGTGGAAAAGAAAGTGGAAGTGAACGGGCAGCGCGAAGGGGATCGCGTGGTTTTCGATGACAACGGATGGAAAGGCGTGCTCACGGGAACCACCTTGACGGGGACGAACGATGAGGGGCAGACGTTCGTTCTAAAAAAGACGGAGCGGAAATCACCCACGCTCGGAGCCAAGCCACCTCAAGGAGCGATCGTCCTTTTCGACGGATCGAATGCCGACGCCTGGGAAGGCGGAACCCTGGACGCCAACGGGAATCTGAAATGCGGCGTGAAGTCGAAGCAGGCGTTTGGTGACTGCACCCTGCACGTCGAGTTTCGCACCCCCTTCATGCCCGCGGCACGTGGACAGGGACGGGGCAATAGCGGCGTGTATTTGCAGGATCGTTATGAAGTGCAGGTGCTCGATTCCTTTGGACTGAAGGGCGAGAACAACGAATGCGGCGGGATCTATACGGTCGCTGCACCCAAAGTGAACATGTGCTTTCCGCCGCTCACCTGGCAGACCTACGACATCGATTATGAGGCGGCAAAATACGATGCCGATGGAAAGAAAATCGCCCAACCCACGATGACGGTGAAACACAACGGCGTGCTCGTTCATGACCACGTAAAGGTTGACCACACGACCACGGCCGCCGGACGCCCGGAAGGCGCGGATAAAGGGCCGATCCAACTCCAGAACCACGGCAACCCGGTGGTCTATCGCAACATCTGGATCGTCGATAAATCCAAGTAATCATTCTCAGCCCGGTTTTCCCTTCACCGAATTCACCTCATGAAGTTCCTTCCCCTCCTTATCATCTCAGCACTTGCCTCGTCATCGTTTGCCCAATTGCCCTGGGACGATATGGACCTCGGTTCCTTTCAAAGCGGCTGCTTTCAGATCGGAGTCATCAAGAACGATGGCAGTCCGGGCGATCAACTGACGGCAAAAGGGATCGCGATCAAAGTTGGGGAAGGAGATGCAAAGGCGACGGTGCTCTTTGACACCGAACTTCTGCGCGTCAGTGCCGCGTGGACCGGTGGATTCATCAAATTTCCGCGCGGCCGGGGCGGACTCGAAGGGCAAATCGGCGCGGATGGCCAAGTGCAATTCTCGACCGCATACGCACCGGGCTGGGTGAAGGGAGAAGCGATCAGCGACGATCCGCGCCCGGAACATCAGGGACATCTCGACGCTGACGCGGCGAAATGGCGCGGACTCTACACCCACGGGGACCAGGTGATTCTGTATTATACGGTCGGAGCAACACCAGTGCTGGAGCTGCCGGCGGCCGTGAACCGAGGCGGTACGGTCTTCACGCGCTCATTTACGCTCGGAAAAACCGATGGCCCCCTTTCGTTGCTGATCGCTGATGCCCCCAAAATGGCAGCGGCGGTGGACGGGATGAACGCCACTCTGACCAGCGCGGACCGCGGAAGGATGCTCAAGGTCGCCGTCAGTTCTGCACCTGAAGGCTCCCGCCTCAAGGTGTCTGAAGAGGGTCGGGTCACGTTGGTGCTGCCCGCGCTTTCGACGCCTTCGAGTTTTGAGGTCGCGCTCTGGACGGGCGCCACCATACAGACCCCCGCCTCGATCGGTGCCGAGAAGCAACTCGAAAATCTCACGGCCCTGACGCACGGTGGCCCGATCCACTGGGGCGACGCGCTCGAATCCAAAGGCGTACTTGGTGACGACAAGGATGCCTATGTCATCGATCTCATTACGTTACCCGAGGATAATCCCTACAAATCCTGGCTGCGTCCGGGCGGCCACGATTTTTTTCCCAATGGCGATGCGGCCCTGGTTAGCATTAGCGGAGATGTTTGGTTGGTCTCCGGCCTCGATGAAAAGCTCGAGCACATCAAATGGAAGCGATTTGCCACCGGGCTTTTCCAGCCCCTCGGCTGCAAGATCGTCGACGACAAGATTTATGTTCTGGGCCGCGACCAGATCACGCGCCTGCATGATTTGAACAATGACGGCGAAGCGGACTTTTACGAGTGCTTCAACAACGATTGCGTGGTGACGGATAACTATCACGAATTTGCCCTCGATCTCGAAACGGATCGCGCCGGCAACTTTTACTATGCGAAAGGCAGCCCGTGGACTCCCACCAATCGCAGCCCGCATCAGGGCACCATCATCAAGGTGAGCAAGGACGGGGCGAAGTTCGAGGTTATTGCCACCGGATTGCGCGCCCCCAATGGACTCGGCGTCAGCCCGGACGACGTGATTTCCTGCTCGGACAATCAGGGCCACTGGATGCCGGCCAACCGCCTCAATATCATTAAGCCGGGCGGATTCTATGGCATGGTGCCCGCCGCCCACCGGGAGCTGAAATTTACCCGCGCCGACGGCACAACCTTTACCGCTAATCCGAGCACGCAGGCAGCTCGCGATGAGTTTAAGACGGAATTCTGGGGCCGGTCCGATACGCCCACTCCGGACTTCATGGATCCTCCGATGGTTTGGATGCCGCAAAATGTGGACAATAGTCCGGGCGACGAAGTTTGGGTGCCGAAGCCCGGTAAATGGGGACCGCTGGCCGGGCAGATGCTGCACCTGAGCTATGGGCACTGCATTCTTTATAATGTGCTCCAGGAAAAAGTGGACGGGGTCGAGCAGGGCGCCGTCGTGCCCCTCGCCGGAAAGTTCGCCAGTGGCATCATGCGCAGCCGATTCAGCCCGAAGGATGGTCAACTGTACGTTTGCGGCCTGAATGTCTGGCAGAGCGATGCGTCGAAATTCGGCTGCTTCAATCGTGTGCGTTACAGCGGCAAGCCAGTGACGCAACCGATCGCCATCAAGAATACCTCCGAGGGCGTCACGCTCACCTTTACCTCACCGCTCGATCCCAAGAGCGCGACGGATCGCGAGAACTATTCGGTCGAGCGGTGGAACTACCGTTGGACCGGCGAATACGGCTCTCCGGATGTTTCCGTGGCCAATCCCAAAAAGAAGGGCCGTGACCTCGTCCTCATTGATGAGATCACACTTTCTCCGGACCAAAAAACGCTGACCCTGAAGCTGCCCGATATGGCTCCGGTGATGCAGATGAAAATCAAGTATCGGCTCAAGAACACCGACGGTGAAGACGTGGATCAGGAGATTCACAGCACGATCAATAAACTCCCCGGAGTGAGCACGGCCGTGCGATAACGCACGATATTTGGCGGCCGGCGCCGCCTCGTCGCACCCATCGTCTTTGGACAATGGGGCCGGCGGGATTCGAACCCGCAACCAAGCGATTATGAGTCGCCTGCTCTAACCATTGAGCTACAGCCCCGGGTGATGAAGTCACCGCAGCCTAGCCTTTGGTGAAAGAGGCCGCGCCGCAATGCGAATCTATCGCGTCCGGTTCAAAAATCTGCCGGTATCCATCAAGGGAACGGCGGATTCGAAAACTTCACCACGAATCATGATCCACCGGGAAACGCTCTGCTTTCAATCGCGGTGGACACGATTCGGCAGTTCGTCCTGATCATCGGGTTTCCGTTCAAAATGGCGGGCCAATACCTCGCCGATCCGGGTGACCCCATGAATCACCGCCGCAGAGGATTCTCCGCGCTTTAAACGCTCACTCACTTCCTGCGCGATCGTCTCCCAGAACTCGATGCCAACCTTTTCATGAATTCCCTGATCTCCGATGATGGCGAGTTGTTGATTGACCGGCGCAAGGTATAAAAGGACGGCATTGCGTTCCACGGTGCGATTCAGTTTGAGCCGCTGAAAGCATTTCTCCGCGGCGCGCATCGTGTCCGGGCGCGAATGTCGGGTGACATAGACGCAAATCTCCCCCGACGTCGTTTGTTCGGCCACGGCGATGGCGGCGACAATGGCGCCATCGTCCAGCTGGTTGAGGAACTTGTTCGCGTCCATGGCTCGTCAGGTCGTCACCAACTTCCGCCGGCGCCTCCTCCGCCAAAACTTCCACCACCACCACTGAATCCCCCACCCCCTCCAAATCCTCCACTGCCGCCACTCCGCCACCTCCACCAAAGCCACCGATAAATGGTCCGCCACCAGCCGCTGTCCGAACGACCGCGCCGGTCGTACACCACTCCGCGTTGCCGAAACGATTGATCAGCACAATGATGATGATGATCAGGACCACGTACGCGAGCAACGAATCCAACCAGGACTGAGCGCCCGATTGCTCGGCCACGGTCGCGCCTGTTCCGCGATACTCGCCACGAGCCGCCGCCATGATCGCGTTGACGCCTGCCCTAACCCCGCCCTCGAAATCTCCGGTCCGAAAGCGCGCCGTTATTTCGCGATCAATGATTTGTTTCGCGGTGATATCTGGAATCGCTCCCTCCAGTCCGTATCCAACCTGCAAATAAACTTTGCGATCATCGCGAAAGATGAACAGCACCGCGCCATTGTCGCTTTTCTCGTGCCCGACCTTCCACGCTTCCGCCACGCGTACGGTGTAGTCTTCGATGGCCGCGGAGCTCGGGAGCTTCGGATAAATGGCCACGACAATTTGGTTGGACGTATCTCGCTCGAATTGCGTGAGAGCGGCGTCCAATTCGGCCGCGACCGGGGGCGACACCAATCCGGCAAAGTCGTTGAAATACCGGGCCGGTTTGGCCGGAATCGCATCGTCCGCAGCCCAAGCGCCAGGCAGCGCCAGCGCCAGCACGATCAATCCGCGGCCCACCAACCACCGCGCGATGCGGTGGAAGTTCACTTCTCCGGCGCGGAGTTAAAATCGAATTTCACCGGAGGCGGTGTATCGGCACCTGCGGTCGCCTCGAAGTAGGGTTTGGGCGGAAATCCGAGCATCCCGGCAATAAGCACCGTCGGAAACGATTTCACCGTTGCGTTGTATTCCTGGACCGTTTCATTGAAGCGACCGCGCTCGACCGAAATTCGATTTTCGGTGCCTTCCAGTTGCGTCTGCAGGCTGAGAAAGTTCTGGTTCGCTTTCAAATCCGGATACCGCTCGACCACCACGAGCAACCGCGAAAGCGCAGAGCCGACCGCCGCCTGGGCCTGTTGGAATTTTTGGAGTTGTGCTGGATCGTCGGGAGCGGAATTCGGATCAACCTTGACCTGCGCGACCTTCGACCGCGCCTCAATGACGTCTGTCAGCGTGGATTTCTCGAAATCCGCCGCGCCCTTGACCGTATTCACCAGGTTCGGAATCAGGTCAGCGCGACGCTGATAGACATTCTGCACCTGAGCCCAGGATGCATTGACACTTTGCTGCAGCGTTACGAGCCGATTGTAATTACCCACGCCGACAATCCCGAGGATGATCGCGATAACGACAACGACCCCGGCAACAGCCAGGCAGCCAAAAAGAACAGGTTTGCGCATAGTGGAATGGGAGGCTTGGAATGAGACAAGACGGCGGGATAAATCGCGTCAAGCAACCTGAACGGTTGTGGAGATCGGACCCCTTCCCTGTGCGAACCCCGCGTTGACTTCACGTCCACGGTCTCTAGTCTGGAAAGCCTGCAGGGGAGCCAACCGGCTGAGAGGGGTGCCTTTACGGCATCCGACCCTTTGAACCTGACGCGGGTAATGCCGTCGCAGGAAGCAAAGCTCATCAGCCGTGCCGCCATCCTGCCGCACGGCTTTTTCATTTTTCCCACCCACTGTTCCAACACCCAAAGCTTTATGATCGCGACCAAAGACTCCATCGAACCCCACAGCAGCGAGCAACTCCCCGCCAGCAAACGCGTCTATCTTGAGGGCCGGATCCATCCCGACGTCCGAGTGCCGTTTCGCGAAATCGAGCTTTCGCCGACCAAAACGATGTCCGGCGAAATCGAAGTCAACGAACCGGTGCGCGTCTATGATTGCTCGGGCCCGTGGGGCGATCCCGATTTTGCCGGCTCCGTGGAGAATGGGCTCCCCGCGTTGCGAGCGAAATGGATTCGCAATCGCGGCGATGTGGAGGAATACAACGGTCGCGATGTGCAGCCGATGGACAACGGCTACCTGAGCGGCAAGCACGCTGAGTACGCCAGCACCGCCGAGCGGAATCGCCTCGTTGAGTTTCCCGGTCTCAAGACGCCGCCCGCTCCGTGCCAGCGCCGGCCATCCCGTCACCCAGCTCTGGTATGCGCGGCAGGGCATCATCACGCCGGAGATGGAATTTATCGCCATCCGGGAGAACATGTGCCGCGCCGCCATCGCCGAGAACAATGGCGACTCCCGGGTAGGGTGGGCGTCTCGCCCGCCCAGCGACGCGTCCCGCGTCGCAACCAACGACCCCGCCCACCAGCATCCCGGCCCCGAACAACAGCAATACTCACCGCAAATCTTTCGCCAGTTCCCCCAGCGCATCCCGAAGGAGATCACCCCGGAATTCGTCCGCGATGAAATCGCCGCCGGGCGCGCCATCATTCCGGCGAATATCAATCATCCCGAGATCGAGCCAATGATCATCGGCCGGAACTTCCTCGTCAAAATCAACGCCAATATCGGCAACAGCGCCGTCGCCTCAAGTATCGACGAGGAAGTCGAAAAAATGCGCTGGGCCACCAAATGGGGCGCCGACACCGTGATGGATCTGAGCACCGGCAAGAACATCCACGCCACGCGCGAATGGATCCTGCGCAACAGCCCTGTGCCCATCGGCACCGTCCCCATTTACCAAGCGCTCGAGAAAGTGAACGGCAAAGCCGAGGACCTCACCTGGGAACTATATCGAGACACGTTAATTGAACAAGCTGAACAAGGTGTGGACTATTTTACGATCCACGCGGGAGTACTATTGCGTTTCATTCCGTGGACTGCACGTCGCATGACGGGCATTGTTTCGCGCGGCGGTAGCATCATGGCCAAGTGGTGCCTCGCTCATCACCAGGAAAGTTTTCTCTACACCCATTGGGACGAAATCTGCGAGATCATGGCCGCCTATGACGTCAGCTTCTCCATCGGTGACGGACTGCGCCCTGGCTCGATCGCTGACGCCAATGACGACGCTCAGTTCGGCGAATTGAAGGTCCAGGGGGAGCTCACCCGCCGCGCTTGGGAACACGGCGTCCAGGTGATGAACGAAGGTCCCGGCCACGTCCCCATGCACATGATCGAGGAGAACATGGCCAAGCAACTCGAATGGTGCGGCGAAGCGCCCTTCTATACCCTCGGGCCGCTCACCACTGATATCGCGCCTGGCTACGACCATATCACCAGCGGCATCGGCGCCGCCATGATCGGTTGGTATGGCTGCGCCATGCTCTGCTACGTCACGCCCAAGGAACACCTTGGCCTACCGAACAAGCAGGACGTCAAGGAAGGCGTCATCACTTACAAAATCGCCGCCCACGCCGCTGATCTCGCCAAAGGCCACCCCGGCGCCCAATACCGCGACAATGCGCTCAGCAAGGCCCGGTTCGAATTCCGCTGGGAGGATCAATTCAACCTCGGCCTCGACCCGGAGAGAGCCCAGGAATTTCACGACGAAACCCTGCCGCAAGAGGGAGCAAAGACCGCGCACTTCTGCTCCATGTGCGGCCCTCACTTCTGCAGCATGAAGATTACGGAAGATGTGCGCAAATACGCCGCCGAACAAGCCATCTCCGAAGAAGAAGCCTTAAAAAAAGGCATGGAAGAGAAATCGAAAGAATTCGCCGAAGCGGGAGCCGAGCTCTACTCGAAGGCATAGACCCGTGTCCGTATGAGCCGGGTCAGGAAAGCCGTCGCGAAGATTCTCGAAGGGCGCTCCGATGCGAATCTGGATTTCGACGACCTGTGCTTCGTCCTCGAACGCGCCGGATTCATCCGCCGCAGTGGCAAAGGCAGCCACGCCATCTTCTACAAGGACGGAGTTGCCGAGATCATCAACCTTCAATCCAAAGGTGGCAAAGCAAAGGCTTATCAGGTAAAGCAGGTGCGCGACCTCATCCTGAAATATCAACTGGAGATCAATTAATCATGCGCTACGAACTCATCATCTATTGGAGCAAGGCAGACGAAAGCTTTGTCGTTGAAGTGCCGGAACTGCCGGGCTGCATGGCCGATGGCGCGACTTACGAAGAAGCGGTCGCCAATGCACAGGTTCTCATCGCCGAATGGATCGAAACGGCTCGTTCATTGGGTCGCGCCATCCCCGAGCCACGCGGCAAACTCGCGTATGCCTGAGACGGGGCACTTCTGCTCGATGAGCCGAGGTGCGCAAGCGGGAGCGCCGAGACAGACAACGCGCAGCGTTGCCCGCAGGGCGATGCTGCGGGGCCGCAGCATCGTCAACATCACCGAAGACGTCCGCAAATACGCCGCCGAACAGGCGATCTCCGAGGAAGAGGCACTGAAGAAAGGGATGGCGGAAAAGAGCCGCGAGTAGAGTGCTTCGGCAAAGAGAGCCACGACGGCTGCTCGCCGTGAAAGTGCAAATCGAGCGAGGCACCTACCAACCCCAGCCAGTGAAACGGGTACGGATACCTAAACTTGGCAGCGCGGAGAAACGCCCCTTGGGAATGCCAACGGTGCGCGACCGCGTGGTGCAGACCGCGATGAGGATGGTTATGGAACCAATCTTCGAGCATGGGTTTGCCGAGTCGAGCTACGGTTTCCGACCCGGACGCAGTTGTCACGATGCACTGCGGCGAGTCGAAGAACTGCTCAAAAGCGGCCACACCCACGTCGTGGACATCGACATCAAAGGATACTTCGATGCCATCCCGCGCGAGCGGTTGATGGAGCGGGTCGGGGAGAAGATCGCCGATGGGCGGCTGCTCGGCCTCGCCGGGGCGTTCCTCAAACAGAAGGTGATGGAGGGGATGGAAAGCTGGGAAAGTGAAAGCGGCACGCCGCAAGGCGCAGTCATCTCTCCCCTGCTGGCCAACATCTACCTCAACGAACTGGACTGGAAACTGGCGCAAGCCGGCCTCGAAATGGTGCGCTACGCGGACGACATCGTCGTGCTGTGTCGCGAACCCGAAGAAGCCGTGCAGGCGCTGGAGGAAATCCGACCGTGGATGGAATCGGCGGGGCTGGAACTCCACGCGGAGAAAACTCGCGTGGTGGACATGGGGCAAGTCGGAGCGCACTTCGATTTCCTCGGCTACCGGTTCTGGCGTGGAAAGAAAGGGAACCTGCGCCGCTTCATCCGGCCCAAGAGCCGGAGGAACCTGCGAGAGCGGATCAAACCGCGGACGAAACGGGCCAACGGCCACAGCCTCGAAGCGCTGGTGGCGAAACTAAATCCCATCCTCCGTGGATAGTATGGCTACTTCAAACACGCCAGCGCCAACGCGCTGGCGGAGATGGACGGCTGGGTGCGCAACCGACTGCGGGGCATTCTGCGCAAGCCTCGCGGGGGTAGAGGGCGAGGACGGGGAATGGACAATCACCGATGGGACAACAGCTACTTTGCCAAGCTCGGGCTCTTCTGCCTGGAAGCGGCCCGAGCCCAAGCAACCGCCAGTCTCCACTATGGAGCAACGCACTGACCGGAAAGCCGGATGCGGGAGATCCGCCCGTCCGGTTTGGTGGGAGGGGCGGGGAGTCACATCCCCGCTCCTACCCCAATCATTTTCACCCTGCCCCGCACTCGCAACCTGACCCGCACGACCCACTGTCCGGACCCGGACGCTGGTAACGAACCTCCAGTTCCAGTCCCTGAAACTCCATTTGTTCGCGGACCGCGGCGAGAAATTCGATCGCCTCCGCAGACGGCGATTCCGCGCAGCGCAACACCACCGCCGTCGGCTTCCCGACGAGTTCGGGAGTCGTCTCCGCCATTTCCCCATCGAGAATGAAAGACAAATACGCGTTCAGCTTTTCCTGAAGTTGAAAAAGCTGCTCCTCACCGCCCGTCCACGGTCGCGGCTCAAACATGACAATTTCGACCCGTTCCGTCGCGGGATCATGGGTCATCAGGTCAATGACGCCCGGATGTTCGATCCCACGGCTGTCGCCCGTTTGAGGAAAAGCATTTGGTTTCAAGGCGGCGGATGTTGGAGGCACTTGCCGCCGGTGTCAAAAATCTCCCGGCACCAAATGTTGGCATCCCTCTCCAGTGTACCCATAGGTATCCGCAGTACACTGCCCGTCTCACCGCTGGCGTTTGGCTGATGATGGTTATTTCGGCCCTCGCAGCGGTAGGGGACAATCTCCCAGCCGATCCCGACCAGACGAAGTTTGCCAACTTGTCCGGGAGTGAACTGGTGGCAAAACTCAGCGATCTATCGACGCGACAGCGCGCTTACTACGAGTTGTGGCGTCGCGCGAAGTCGAAAGCCGACGAGGGATTCGCAGCCTTCTCCGCGGAGTTTTTCAATCCAGAATTGCTGTCCTGCCCGCAACGGGCCGGAGAATCTCCCATTTACCTGCTGCTGTCGGGACTCTACAGGAGAACGCATACATTCGACCCCGATGATTACGAAGTGGGGAATCCGAGCGAATTGTTTCCGCCGGTCACCGGGCTGCTCCAGCGTGGACGCGACGAATTCGCCTTGGTCCACGCCTTTACCTCCGACGGCCGAAACATCGAGCCGTTCGGCCCGGACGGAATGACCGGTGGCAGTCTCGCCGACGTGAATGGCGACGGAATCATCGAGCACGTTGACGTTTGTAATTCCGATAGGAACGACATCGGTCACGCTGACGTGCTGACCGTCGAGACGGTAGCCGCGAAAACCCCGAACGGCTGCTGGCCGTCCTTCTCAATTGGCGCGCTGACGAATGGACATTTCGACTCACGGATCCAGATGGCGATGGAATCTCAGACGTGCAGGCCGGTCCGCGCACCCCGAACGGATTGATTCCGAAGGCGGTTTGGAAATGGGACGCCTCCGCCCGCCAGTATGCGGGTCCCGAGGGCAGCAACGGCGATCACTTTCGGGTATTGAAGGCCGACGAAATCTGGGAAGGAAGTCAAACAGCTCGAAAACCACGGGACCTCACCTTTCCCAACGATACAGAAGCCGCGCTCGCGACGAGCACGGGGCCGAGCGAGCTTGGCATTGCGCCGACGCCGAACACACCACGCGAACCCTATCACTATCAGTCGCTGAAAAACGCGTCAGACGCGGAGGTGTTTCCCTTCATGGGGAAGGGAAAACGGGAGTCCGATCAGAACTCACATCATATGCGGCACAATCAACTCCCCAAGGATTTTTGGACTTCCGAGCCAAAAGCCGCCGCACTCGCCTTCATCGAATTAAACCGCACGGAAGCAACTCGCGAGGCGTTTCAACTCGCGATCGACGACCGCGACGGCGAGGCGCCTCCATCCGAGTGCGTCATTTCGTTCTCCCATTGTTCATCAGGACACTCCGTCGCGGTTAACCAGCTCTTTTTCCTGCGCGCAGATCCGCGGGAGTCTTATCTGGTCGAAGCCCGAACCCCTCGGGGGGAGCGAGAGATTTTCAACAGCAACACCATCCACCCGGCGGTGAATCTGCGACTTTGCAAGATTTCCTACGAAGACGCCCGCCACGTGATGCAGGTCATCTGGTGGCTGAATCACGCCCGCTGCCAGCGAATCGGGCGCGGAGAGGATGCGGCGTGGGGTGTTTCAAATGTGGACGGCGGTGGAAAGCTGACGTTTCGCACCGGAGGCAAAGTCCTGATTGAGCACGCCGACACGCTTCCAGCGATGTTCCTAAGCGAGCAATTGTCACGCGGATATACGCGGGAGACCTTCCTCAATCTTTCTGATTTCCTTTTCGGCGTCGCGCTCCCCGAACGCCTCGACCACGAATGGACACAGTTCGATTTGCAACACGCTCGGGGGGATTTTCCCCGTCCGGCCTTTGCGACCGGGCACACCGAGAGCGAGAAAGAACGGCTGCAGTCGCTTGGTATAAAGTTGCTCGATTTATTCGACCCCGATCAGGACCGCATTTCATTCGGCATCGTGGCCGAGGCGGCAAAGGTCATCGGGATGTTCGGCGTCCAATCCGAAGTCACCCATCTGCGCAAGATTGACGCGACGATGCCGCCGCCCGAAACGTCCCTGCGGACTCGGGTGGAAATCTATGCGGATCTCGAAAAGCTGCCGAACCCCTTGTTCCTCGGAAACGATGAAGAAGCTTTCCGTGCTCGCAAACGCCGGGCGCCTTTGGAGGCGGAACTGGCAGAGGTCGTTCACGGGCGTGGCCTCAATCATCCAGAGCACGTTCACGACGCCATCGCGCTCGCGCTCCGAGAGATCGCCGCCTTCAACGATCTCGACGCCCTCCACGCTTGGGCGACTTCCAATTCCGACGGAAAGTGGTGGGCGCTTCACAGGCTCGAACTGCTCGCTCCCTCTCGTCACGCTGATGCTTTGGAGAGTTTAATGCGAAAAACGAACGACGGATGGGCTCGGGAGTATTTCGAGGAACTCAAGCCGAACCCATCCCGAGCGGGCTGATGCCATCTCCCGCAACCTCCCGCCGGAGGAGAAAAGCGCGCTATCCATTTCTTCCATGGAGCTGCTGCTCCACGAGGCTGGGAGAATGCCGGACGAACAAAAGCGCCTCGCCACGATCATTGAGATTCTCCACAATCCGAAAACCGAATCGAGCGATCGCTGGAACGCGATAGATTTGCTGGTGCCTCCCGATGATCCAATGCGTTACCCGGGTCGCGAAGTGGACGAAGCGCTGCTCAAACTTCTGGAACCAGACCAAACTGACGATCTGACGAACTTCTCGCCGGCGAAGGCCTGCCGCGCCCTCGCAAGCCGAGGCCGCACGAAGCATTTTGACCCCATCGTCCACGCTCTCGAAACAGCGCGTGACCCTACCAACTACGAGGAAATTCTCGGTGCCCTGGTCCAATTGGCACAGCTCGATCCCGCCCGCTTCAATCCACGCCTCCGCGCGATCCTCGAGCCGCACCTTTCCCAAACCAACATCAACATGAACGAAGTCCTGTGGGCGATCTGGGCGACTGATTTGAAGGATCTCAAGCCGGATCTCGAACGTCTCGCCACCCGAACGCCGGCGGAGTTCGAGGATGAAAAAGCGCACAGCTCCGGGGGCGACGTCACACGCGTCACCGGCCGTTTCCCATCACGCGCGTAAGATCGTGAGCCTCTGGAGCGAGCCCGACCCGCTCGTTCGTGCGCGAATGCTCGTCGCCTTTGCGGTCATGGAACCTTATGCATTTCTGAACCACTCGGCCCCAGAAAGGACGGTCTGGATGAAATCCGAAATGGCTCGTGCCGCGCATGATCTCACGAGTGCGCAAAAGCAAGAGCTGGTTCGGTTCCTAAATCATGTAGAGACCGGCTCGCCGACCGGTGAAAGCGATCACGTTGACGCGGATAGGAGGCGGGAGGTAATCGCGTTCGCCCGAACCTCATTTTTTCCAAATCCATAGAGCGCAAATCCGGGGAGTGCGACCCTGCCACGACACCACGTGCAGTGACAGCTCCGGATGGTGTTTGCATACTTCCTTCGCATCCAAAAGCTCTATGAACATCGTTCTTCGTCACCTTTTTCCGCTGTCCCCTACCTTGGCGGCCGCCTCTCTGCTCGTGCTCCTCATAGGGTCGAACCATCGACTTCGGGGTGACGAATTGGCAGTAGATTTGCCCTCCGGCGTGAAGGCCGTCTGGGAATGGAAGGCGCGTTCCGCGAGACCACGCCTACGCGCGAAAGGATCTGCCTCAATGGACTGTGGCGCTGGCAGCCCGCCGCGGCGAAGCGAACAGGTGCCGGATCAAAATGGGGTTTCTTCAAAGTGCCCGGATGCTGGCCCGGGATCACCGACTACCTGCAGAAGGATTCCCAGACGCTCTACGCGCATCCGAGTTGGAAAGAGGCCAAGATTGGGTGGGGTCAACGCGGCTTGGTACGAGCGCGAATTGAGTGTTCCCGGCGATTGGACTGGACGCGAGATCGCTCTCCACGTCGGATACCTTGAATTCGCTCGCCGCGGTTTTCGTGGATGGCAAGAAGGTGGGGGAGATTCAATTTCCCGGGCGGTGATCTGGATCTGACCGCCGCGTGTCGCCCGGGCACCGACTCACCGCCTGAGCCTCCTGGTGATCGCGTTGCCGCTGAAGGGCGTGATGCTTTCCTACACCGACAGCGCATCGGCCCGCGAAGTCAAAGGGCACCGTCGAACGCCGGGGGCTGTGCGGTGACGTCTTTCTTGTCAGCAGTCCGCGCGGACCGAAGCTCACAGACGTGCGCGTGGATACCTCGGTGCGACAACGTGAACTCACGATCCGGGCGGCGGTCGAAGGTCTCGAATCGAATGGGCACTACCAGCTCCGGGCCCGGATCCTGAAGGACGGTTCCACGGTCAAAGAATTTACCAGCTCCGATCTCCAGGCCGGCGATCTTACGGAAGGGCGGTTTGTGTTCCGCGCAAAGTGGATGCCGGACCAACTCTGGGACCTCAACACGCCGCAGAACACCTTTGACCTCCAAGTTTCGCTCGTCGATGCACGGCGGTCGGGTGCTGGACACCGATTGGGCGCAGCGGTTCGGCTTCCGCGAGTTCTGGATCGACGGTCGGGACTTCTACCTCAACGGCACCCGCGTCTTTCTCTCCGCCGTGCCGCTCGACAACGCCCAAGTCGGCGCCGCGAGCGCCACCTACGACGCCACGCGCGAGAGCCTCGAACGGCTCAAGAGTTTCGGCATCAACTTCGTCTACACGCACAACTACGGCTGCGAGCCGGGTTCGCATCTGAGCTTCGCGGAGATCCTCCGGGCCGCCGACGACGTGGGCATGCTCGTCGGCTTCTCGCAGCCGCACTTCAGCCATTACGACTGGAAAGTCGCCGGACGCCGACGCGACCAACGGCTACGCGCGGCACGCCGACGTTCTACGTGCGCGCGGCCGGGAATCATCCGTCGGTGGTGATGTACGTGATGAGCCACAACGCCACCGGCTACGAGGAGGACATGAACCCGGACATGATCGATGGCATCCATGATGGCCGCGACCAATGGGCGCAACGAAACGTCGAGCTGGCCCTGCGCGCCGAAGCCATCGTGAAGCGGCTCGATCCCGACCGGATCGTCTATCACCACGCCTCGGGCAATCTGGGCGTGATGCATGACAGCAATTTCTACCCGAACTTTGCGCCCATCCAGGAGCTGTCCGACTGGTTCGAACACTGGGCCACCGAGGGCGTCAAGCCGGTGTTCACCTGCGAATACGGCGCGCCCTTCACCTGGGACTGGACGATGTACCGCGGCTGGTACAAAGGGCAACGCGAGTGGGGCAGCGCCAAGGTGCCGTGGGAATTCTGCCTGGCCGAATGGAACGCCCAGTTCCTCGGCGACCGCGCTTATCGGATCAGCGAGGCGGAGAAGGCGCAACCTCCGCTGGGAAGCCAAGCAGTTTCGCGCCGGCAAGGTCTGGCATCGCTGGGACTATCCGAACCCGGTCGGCTCGGACCGCTTCGACGAACGCTATCCGAGTCTTCGCCATGTACATTGACCGACAACTGGCGGGCCTATCGCACCTGGGGCGTGTCGGGAATTTCGCCGTGGGAATACGGTCACTTCTGGAAACTGCGCCAGGGCGTGGACCGAAGCCGGAAGGAACTCCCGGTCGACTGGGACAACCTGCAGCGGCCCGGGTTCAGTCCCGATTATCTCGAGCAGCGATACGAGCGGATGGACATGGCATTCGATCGGGCGGATTGGATCGCGACGCCGGCGGCCGAGGCGCTCGTCCGCAACAACCGTCCGCTGCTGGCCTACATCGCCGGCAAACCGGACGCGTTCACCAGCAAGGACCACAACTTTCAACCCGGCGACACCATCGAGAAACAGATCATCATCATCAACAATTCGCGCGAGTCCGTGACGTGTGATGCGAGATGGTCGCTCGAGATTCCTCATCCCATCATCGGCCAACTCGAGATGACCGTGGCGGCAGGCGATCAGGCACGAATTCCCGTCCGGTTTCCACTTCCGAAAGGGCTCCCCTCGGGCAGCTACGATCTGAAACTAACGGCGAAGCTTGGCCGCGGTGAGGTGCAAGAGGATCGATTCGTCATCGACGTGATGCCGGAGTCGGCCCCGAGCCCTGGGCTCGACTCCAAAATCGCCGTGTTTGATCCGAAAGGCGAAACATCGAAGTTCCTCAACTCGCTCGGATTTCGGGCGACGCCAGTCTCGGCCGACGCAGACCTCTCGTCCTATGACCTCCTCATCATTGGGAAAGCCGCGCTCACTGTGGACGGAGCGACACCCGCCCTCTCCCGGGTGCGCGCCGGCTTGAAAGTCATCGTCTTCGAGCAAACCTCCGACGTCCTGGAAAAGCGACTCGGCTTTCGCGTCACTGAGTATGGATTGCGCCGAGTCTTTCCGCGCGTCTCCGATCACCCCGCGCTCGCCGGTATTCGGCCAGAAAACCTTCACGATTGGTGTGGATCTGCCACGATCGTTTCAGCTCGGTTGAAATACGAAATGCGATCGCGCTACGGCCCCACGGTCGAGTGGGCTGGCCTTCCCGTCACACGAGTCTGGCGCTGCGGAAACCGCGGCAACGTGGCTTCTGTCCTGATCGAGAAACCGGCCCGCGGCGATTTTCTGCCAATTGTCGACGGCGGCTTCAGTCTGCAATACAGCCCCCTCATGGAATTCCGCGAAGGCAAAGGGATGGCGCTGTTTTGCCAACTCGACGTGACCGGGCGGACCGGGCTGGATCCCGCTGCGGAAAAATTGGTGCAAAACATGATGAGATACGTCGCCGCCTGGAAGCCGACACCCCGTCGGACTGCGACCTACGCCGGCGAACCCGCTGGAAAGTCGTGGCTCGAATCCGCGGGAGTTTCTGTCCGGTCCTACGAGGGTGGAGGATTGACCGAGAACGAAGTGCTGGTGCTCGGCCCCGGCTGCGGGAAATTGCTGGCCAAGGCCGCGACGGACATCTCCCACTTTCTGAAAGGCGGCGGCAACCTGCTCGCGATTGGATTGAACCCGGACGATCTCAGCGCGCCGCTCCCGTTCCAAACGACGCTAACGAAAGCGGAACACATCGCGTCATTCTTCGAGCCCTTCGGCGTCAATTCGCTTCTCGCTGGGATCGGACCCGCCGACATTCACAATCGGGCTCCCCGCGAATTGTTCCTCGTCTCGTCCGGAGCCGAAGTCGTCGGTGATGGAGTTTTAGCCAAAGTCGGCAACGCAAATGTTGTCTTCCTGCAAATGCCTCCATGGCAATTCCAGAACGACCAACAAATGAATCTCAGACGAACCTTCCGCCGCACTTCCGCCACGCTTGGACGCCTGCTGGCCAACATGGGAATCGCCGGTTCAACGCCCTTGCTGGAACGATTCAATCAACCGACTGCCATCGGAAATTCCGATCCACGCTGGCGGGAGGGTTTCTATCTCGATCAGCCGCAGGAATGGGACGATCCCTACCGGTTCTTTCGCTGGTGACTGCGGCGTGCCGTTAAGCGCAATACCCGCGGTGAATTGACATTTTCTCATCGCCTTCGTGGGGGCGCGATCAATACTCCGCCGCGTTCTGACACAACTCACATGCGTATAAAAACGTCTTTGTCCGGTCGCCATCAACGCCGGGTGCTTTCGTTGATCGAGCCTCTCGAAGCTCGCATCGCTCCCGCATCGGTGTTTAACTTCACCGACGCGGACGGCGATCTTTACAAGGTCAAGCTCAGCGGGCCTGGCACCGCGATGGTCACTCAGGTGGACCCCGACGGCGACGGAATGGGAGCGATCGACTCCATTCTCGTCATGGACACCATGTCCAAATCGAAGCTCTCGATTGCCGTCGAGGGCGACGGCGCGGTGTCAATCGGCAGCATCATCGGCTCGGATCTCGGGCAGATCATCGCCAAAAAATCCGATCTGGTCGGGACCGGTGTGATGCTCTCCGGCGGAGTCAAAAAGCTGGTCTTCCACGATCTGCTTCCCGGCGCGGCGATTGTCGCGGGCGGGAAGATCGGCTCGCTTGTGTTCGGCAATGCGTCGCACGCAGTCATCACGGCGCCGAGCTTCGGGAAGCTGACCGTAAAAGGAAATTTCGCGGACAGTTTGCTGCTGGCGGGCGCGACGCTCGGGGCAGATCGCGCCCCGGGAGGCAGCGGGATGGACGCGGATTCCTTCGCGCCCGGAAGCATCGGCCACTTCACCGTGAAGGGCGACGTGTCGGGAAGTGTGGTCGGCGCGGGTCTGAGTTCGGCTGACGCGACCTTCAAGAATGCCGACGACCAAATCCTCGGCGGGACGAAGAGCAAGATCGGCTCGCTCAAAATCAATGGCGCCGCAAGCGAGGACAGTTTCTTCGCCGCGGGAAAATTTCCGAAGGCGGTGAAGATCGAAGGTCGCAAGTTGAAGGTAGATACTGACCCGCGGTTCCGCGTAGTCGCTGACACCATTGCGCCCGAGATCACCGTCGGACTCGCGCAGGATACGGGCGTTTCCCACAGTGACGGAATCACTTTCGATCCGTCTGTCGCGGGCACGCTGACGGACGAATCGCCGATCGTGAGTTTTCGGGCCGGGCTCGACGGCACGGCGACACCAAGTTTCCTCGACGTGCTCGGCTCCCTGGAAGCGGATCACGGGTTCCTCTTCACCGCCGGCCAACTCGATGCGATGAATGGCGCGCCACTCGCCGACGGCACGCATACGCTGCACCTCCAAGCCACGGACACCGCGGGAAATGCCACGAACCTGGATCTCGTTTTCACGCTCGATACCACGGGACCGACTTTCTCGCTGACCCCGCTGGATGCAACGCAGGACGTACTCCCCCGCGAGTTAGTATTCGCGATTTTCGATGAAGCGGTTGCCGTCGGATCGCTGACGGCAACCGGCTTCGTTCCGGATACCGCCGGCGCGATTACTCTCGACGCGCAAGGAGCGCCGATCGCGGGCCGCATCGTGCTCAGTGTCACCGGCGACCGTCTGACGTTTGTCCCCGAGGCGGATTTGCCGGGAAATACGGAACTCGTCGCCAACCTGGCAACGGAAAAGGTCTTCGATCTCGCCGGCAACGCAGCCATGCCGCTCCCGTCTCGATCGACGTTTCAGACCGTAAACAGCCTTGGCATACCAGGCACGACGGTCGTGGGCTTCGTCTTCGATTCGGCCAAGGACGCGCTCGGCAACAACATCCCGCTCGCCGGCGCAACGGTGCGCGTGGCGAATGCGCCCGCGATCCAGACCGTCACCGACGCGAATGGCCGGTTCGAGCTTCACGACACACCGGCGGGCACCCTGATGATCGACGTGGACGGCCACACGGTGCCGACGGCCGTCGGCACATTTTATCCTACGGTCGCCGAACTCGTCTCCGCCGCGCCCGGCCAGATCAACACGTTTGCCGCGAACATTTTTCTCCCACTCGCCAAAACCTCCGACTTTGTCTCGATCAACAACGCCCCCGGCGCACTGACGCCCGTGACCAATCCGGGTCAGCTTCCCGGCTGGCAATTGATGGTCCCAGGCGGCGCGGTCGAACGCCGTGATGGCACGATGGCCGATCAGATTCAGATCGCCTTCGTCGCACCGGATCGGCTGCCCGCCCCACTGCCGCCGGGAATGAATCCCTCCGCCGTCATCACGATCCAGACGCAAGGCGGCGCGGACATTTTCAATCAGCCCGTCCCGCTGACCGCGCCGAACCTCGAAGGGCTCGCCCCGGGCGAAAAGACGATGCTCTGGGATTTTGATCACGCGCGCGGATTCTTCGTTCCCGTCGGACTTGCCACCGTCTCCGCCGATGGTCTGACCGTGACGACCGATCCGGGCTCGGGAGTCGTGCGTCCCGGCTGGCACTTCATTCTGCGCCTGGCGGCCGGCGACGTTTTTGCGTCGGATGGCAGCGAGACCAAGGATGACGGGCGGCCATTGAGCGACGCGCAGAAGGAACAATTGCGAAAGTTGCGCAATGATATCCTGTTGTCGCTGGCGAAGGCGGCTTTGGAAGCGGCGGGATCGGTGTCTCCGCTGGGCGGACTCCCTGGAATTGCGGCGCAGCTCGGTCTCGGCGTAGCCGCCGATTCCGTCGGCCATGCGCGGGATGCGAATGGGGCGGACGATCCCAACTCGCTCGCCGATCGGATCGGCATGGCCCTTGACTTTGACGGAAAAGCCGCGCTGAACGCGCACATCACGTCTGAAACGCTTCTTGAGGGCTCAGACGCGGCGAGAGGGCTCACGGCAGAAAGGTATGCCCAAGCGCTGAAGGGGGATCCGGCGGCGATCGCTGACTTTGGCAAGACCGGCAACGTCATCGAGCAGGTGAACAAAAACATCTCTGCCGTGAAGGAGCTGTCCAAGTTCGCCAACAAGCTCAACAACGCCCTGGGCGCTCTCTCGGCGCTCGATGACTTCCGCCGCGCCTACGACCAGGCAAACCGGGTGAAGCAAATCCTCATGGATCCGCCGGGTGATGCCACCGGCGTGATGCTCGCCGCGATCGAGGAACAGCAGGCGATCATCGAGGAAAACTTAAGCGTGGTGGCGGAAGCCATCGGACGCAGCACCGAGGCCCTGTTTTATGGGGCGCAATTGAGTCTGCTCGGACCAACACTTCCAATGCGCGCTGACCAACTCACCCCGCAGCAGGACGCGCAGATCGACGGGTTTGCCAATGACTATCTCAGCTCGCTTTCGAAGGTCGGCCTGGCCGGTGGCGGCGTCCTGCAGGACGAACTCGAAGCGGCCGGCGGAGCAGCGAACAAGCTCCAGGAAATCATCGCTCCTCCGTCGGAGAATCGCGTTTTCTACAAACTCCAGATGCCCGACGGCAGCACCGTCCGCGGCACGGCCTTCGGCGCGGAAGGATTCCGATTCGATTTCGTTCCCGGCTCGGGCACGGTCACGGTGCTGGCGGCCGACCCGATCCGTGGGAGCGTCGGATCGTCCACGATCGACCTGCCGAGCTTGAGCACGATGAGTGCGAATCTGGTCACCTTCAAATTTCCGGCGCTCACCCTGTACCTCACCAACGCGCCAGACGCGGACGGTAATGGGCTCGCGGACAATATCGATGACGTCGTGTCCGCCGTGTCTCCCAGCCGCGCGACGGTCATCGACCTCAAGGCGGGGATTGAGCCCACCGCCGCAGGATTGGTGAATCTCGGTCCGCTGGGACGAGCGATCACGTCTGGCGATGCGGTCGATGTCGCGCCGGGGCCGAACGTCGCGTATGTCGCGACAACCTTTGGCAAGGTCCAAATTGTGGACGTTAGCCGGCCGACGAATCCGGTGATCGTGGGAAGCGCGAACACTCTCGGCGTTCCCGAGCACATTGCTTCCCACGACGCTCGTTTTGCCGTGACCGGAAACTTTGGGGTGAAAGTGTTCGATGCAACGAACCCGGCTGTGCCCATCAATCTTTTCTCGCTGCCGAACTCCTCGCCGGCCGTCGCGCTGGGCACGAATCACCTCCTCGTCGTGAGCGGCTCGACCCTGCAGAGCTTCGACCTCAAAACCGGCGCGCTTACCGGCGAACTCCCGCTCGCGGGCACGGGAAATGTGCAGGACATTTTCCTGACGGATAGCACCGTCTTTGCTGTGCGCGGAGATGCCGCCGGCCGGACCGTTACCGTTGACAGCGCCTCGCTTTCTGCGAGCGGCGGACTCACGGCGCTGGATAGCTACCAGTTTACCAACACCGTCGCGGAACAAGCGGCTACGATATCCGGTGGAGACGGGGTGCTTTTTGTGAGCAACATTACCGCGGATGCTTCCGGCCAGAACCCCGGTTTCGCGACCCTTAACGCCGCAAACCCATCTGACCTCCAACTCATCGCCGGTCCCACTTCGCAAACCGTGCGGGATTTGGTTACGGATGGCAGCGGGCACGCCTTCGCCATCAGCAGCAACGCCGCGCAACCGTCCGTCCAAATATTCGACGTTTCAAACCCCGCGAATACCGGCCAGCTCTCCACCACCATCGGAACTCTGACTCAGGCCCGGGGAGTTACCATCGCCGGCGGTCTGGGATTTGCCGTCGTTGGCAACGGCGGATTCACGGTCATCCGCGTTGCAGCGCCGGACACCGGAACCCAACCGCCAACGATCAGTATCTCGGGCGGTGCCGCACCAGGATCGGTCTTGACGGAGGGACAGCGAATCCCGGTTCACATTGCCGCAACAGACGACGTGCAGGTCGCCCGCGTGGAGCTCGTGCTCCAGGGGGATAACGTTATCGCCACTGACACGAGCTATCCGTTCGATCTCGATCTGGTCGGCCCGTCCGGACTGGCGGATGGTCAGTCCCTCACGCTTTTTGCGCGCGCTTTCGACACGGGTGGGAACGTGGTCACGACCACGCCAATCGCGCTCACCTATGCGGCGCTTCCGCCCCACGTGATCTCGGCCACTCCGGCCCCAGGCGCGAAGACTCAACTCGCCGTTTCGACGATCACTCTCGGCTTCGACGAACCGCTCAGCCGCGGAAATGCCGCGCCCGAAGATTTCTCGCTGGTCGGGGCCGGCCCCGATTCGCTTTTCGGCACAGCGGACGACATCGCGGTGCCGGTCGCGGGGTTGCGCTACAATCTCGCGGCAACGCAATTGACGCTCTCGCTGCCGGCGCCCCTCGACCTCGGCTCCTACCGCCTCACGGCGCCAGCGTCGAAGGTGACAGATCGTGGCGGCAACCTGCTCGACGGCGAATTCGATGGATCCTTCCCCAGCGGCGATGGCGCATTCGGTGGGGACTTCGTTTATAGCTTTAACGTCGCCGCGAGCGTGGCCTCGATCTTCCCGGTTCCGCTCTTCCCGACTGGACAATTGCCGGTGTCCCTCACCAGCGGGGATTTCGATGCCGATGGCCATCCCGATCTGGTGACGGCGGATCGTTCGGGCAGCAGCGCATCGGTGCTCTTCGGAAGCGGCGGCGGCAGTTTCAGCGCACCGATCACTTTGCCGATTGCGGGCGAACCAACCGGCGTCGCAGCCGGCGATCTCGATGCCGACGGCGCCTCCGATTTAATTGTGACATTCACGAATTTCACGAACGGACCAATGATCGCGATTTTCATCAGCAATGGCGACGGAACATTCGCGGATCCGGCAATCATGAACGGCCCGTCGGCGAGCAGCTTCACCCCGCTCGTGCTGAAAGATTTCAACGGTGACCAAAAGCTTGATCTGCTGGTCCCGGGAGCGGAGGCCGCTCTCTTCCTCGGCAATGGTGCGGGCGGTTTTGGCGCGCCATCAAATCTCAACCTCGGCAGCTCACAGGCCGTCGTTGCCGGGGATCTGAATGGAGATGGCATTCTCGATCTCTTTTCCGGTGCGACGCGGCTCGGAAATGGCGACGGGACTTTCCGCGCCCCGGTTTTCAACAGCATCCCCAGCGGCTATAACGTGGGCCAGATCGCTGATGTGACCGGCGACGGTAATGCTGATATCGTGCTCACGTACGGCAATCTGCGCGTCGGCACGCTGGTGGTTGCACCGGGCAACGGCGACGGCACTTTCGGCGCCACCGTGACGATGCCACTCGCGAATACAACCGATCTCATCCTCGCCGATATCAATGGCGACACGCGACTCGACGCCATCGCCACCGGCGGCGCCACGGGAGTAACGGTGTTTACGGGAATCGCTGGAGGTTTCGCCCCGGGCATTGACTATCGCGCCCCGGTCGATGCCTTCAATGCGGTGCTTGGCGACTGGAATACCGATGGTAAACTCGATCTCGCTGTCACCGATCTGGGCGACGCCGTAGCTCTCATTTTCGGTCGAGGCGACGGCACTTTTGCCGGCACGCAGACCCCGCGGGAAGTCCAGCGCAACTCGAACAATGCCGCCGTGGGAGACGTGAACAACGACGGCATTCCGGACGTCGTGACCGCGGACGACAGCACCTTCAGTTTCCAGGGCGTCAAACAAACGATCACGCTCCTTCTTGGCTCGGCAGATGGCAGTTTTTCCAAAGCCATGGCCATCGACCTCGGGTCGCAGGCGGATCAAGTCGCGCTCGGTGATTTGAATGGGGACGGCCGTCTCGACGTCGTCGCCTCCCATGCAGCGGATAACACCGTTTCCGTACTGCTCGGCAATGGGGACGGGACATTTTCCGCTCCGATTGACCTGGCCGTGACGGACGGACCAAGATATTTGCGGCTCGCTGACGTAAACGGCGACTCACGACTGGATATCATCACGGCGGGCGGGCTGAACACCTTCACCCCGGGGAAGATTTCGATCCTTCCCGGAAATGGAAACGGTTCTTTCGGTACGAGAAGCGACCTGTCCATTCCCGATCCGATCAATGATCTCCTCATCGCAGACGTCAATGGCGATGGGCGGCCGGACCTGGCAACGGCGTATTTGTCGAGCTTCAGCACCGACACCGGGATCACGATCCTTGCCGGCAATTCCGATGGAACGTTTGCGGCGCCGGTGAAAACCACGATCGAAAATCTGACCGCAGCTGCGCTCGCCGATGTGAACGACGACAATCGCGTCGATCTCCTCACCGGACGTGGAGGACAGCAGCTTGCCGTCCAGTTAAACAATGGCAGCGGCGGATTTGGGCCTGCGACCACCGTCACTGTCGCCAGTGATCCCACGCGCATCGTGGCTACAAGAGTGAACGCGGGCAACACCGTGGACATCCTGGTGACCGGGTTTTCGAGTGTGCAATTCCTCAGCGGAAACGGCGACGGGACTTTCGCCGCGCCGGATGCTTCCGTGTTCACGAGTCTGCTCGGTATCGGAGATTTTGACGGAAACGGCAGCGTCGATCTGGTGACCAGCGAAAGCCAGGCGATCGGCATCCGGCTTGGAAACAACGATGGAACCTTCGGGACTCCCAAAGGGCTCGGACTCGGCTCTCAGCCTGCCGCCCTCGCCATCGGCGATATCAATGGAGACGGGCGGCTCGACGCGGTCACGGCCAACACCACTTCGATCTCGGTGCTTTTCGGGCTTCCGAATGGCCAGTTCGGTGCACCCATCGACTACCCCGCCGGCACCAACCCAAAGGATGTGAAGCTGGCCGACTTTAACAAGGATGGACTGCTCGATATCATCGTGGCGAACCAGCAGGGAGGCGCCTCGCTTCTGCTCGGGATGGCCGGTGGCAATTTTGCCCCCGCAGTCACTTTCGATCTCGGCCAGTTTGTAGCGGGAGCGGTCGGAATCGCCGTGGGTGATGTGAACGGCGACGGGAACCTCGATTTCGTCACCGCCAATCGAAACAATGGAAACGTCACCGTCCGTCTTGGCGGAGGCAACGGCACGTTCGCCGATCCCGCACTCTTCGGCATTGGCGGCTTTCCCAATGACGTCTCGCTTGGCGATATCGATGGCGACGGAGACCTCGATATCGTCACCGCTGACGGCGGCTCGCCGGCGGCGGTCTCGATTCTGTTCAACAACGGCAGCGGCACCTTCAGCGCACCAACGGTGTTGGCGGAAGCCGACTTCGTCCAGCACGCCGCGCTCGGCGACATCGACGGCGACGGGGATCTCGATCTCGCCATTACGCGGGTCGACAATTCGGGCAACGGGAGCATCAGTGTGCGCTTGAACAACGGCGCGGGCGTTTTCGGCACGGCCACGATCTTCACCGCGCCCGGATTCGTTCCGAGCTTTGTGAGGCTGGCGGACGTGACTCAAGACGGGATACTCGACCTCATCACGACCAACACTGCTCTGAACGGCTTTTCCGTCCTTGTGGGGACTGGTACCGGCGTGTTTGAGGCTCCCCGCCATTTCGCCGCGCCCCGCCCCGTGAGCCTCCAGTTCGCGGACCTGAACGGTGACGGGAAGCTGGATATCATCGCCGTGGATGGGAACATTTTCATCCAGGCCGTGCTCAACGCAGGATAGAGCAAGCCGCGCCCCACTCGCCACGGAGATTTGTTTCGAGCACCGGAGCGGCGCCTCCGGCATCAGGTATTGAGTTCGCGTCCGCTGGCTCCGCAGCGGCCAAGATCTGTCGGAGCCGCCCGGCATTTGACCAGACGGGAACTGTGAACGTCCACACCGATGCGGGCTCGGATTAGCCGAGCCCGCACCACGCGCACAAACCGAAGGCCGCTCCAAAGTTATCGACCCCGATCTCCCCGATCCCCATCGTCATGATCGTCATGATCGTCTCCGCGCCAATTCCGCAGCGCCCGGATGGAGAACTCATCGTACGTGGCGGAGTAATTGGCTTTCTGCAGCGCCCCGTCATCCGGCGCGGCATAGGTCACGAACGAACCCCGAGTCAACACGTTGGTATAGTCCACGAGATCGCCGTTCTCATCGAGGTTGTTCGTATCAAAGGCGAAAGACCCCTGAAACCGAAGATCGACAAAGAACGAATACTTGTGCGTCCGGAAGTCGATGACCACCGCCAGACGGTGCCACCGACCGAGTTCGACGCGCGTGCTGGTTTGAAACGTGGGCACCGACTCGTTGCCCGAGCTGCCATACACGTGACCGTCCGACGAGATGGCGAGCTCGCCGACTCCGGCGTTATCTCCGTTCGCCAACGTAGCACGCGCAGTGATACTGGCAGAAAAGAAGTTGTCACCGAGGGCCGTCTTCTTGCCGTCAACCCGAACATAGGCTGAAACGACGACTACCTTTCCGGATGCGTCGTAGTCCACGGTGTGGCGGTACGAACCAAGGGCATCATAGTAACCTCCCGTTGCTTCGTTAATGAAGTCCTGAGGCACCAGATCCGCGCCGCGGACCCGAACTGTCTGACGTCCAATGCGCGGATTATCCGTGGTGACGACTGCGGCGTCGGGACTCAAGGGAGGCGGAGCCACCCAGCCGTCTTGCCCGGCCAGCGGGGCGCCGGCGACGATTAATGGCTTCTCAAAGCCGGTTCGATAGATGGTCTGCGCTGGCGCGGAATACAACGCCGCACCAAATAGTGAAGCGAGGAGCAGGCATTTGGTTTTCATCCCGCCGGAAGACCCGGGTTGGAATGTGATTAATGGTTTCATAATGGATTCTTTCATTCTTAGGTTATGACTCGCAAAGATCGACCGACCGCCTCGCGAACCGGAGTTCACTCAACGCCTCGACCGAACCTTTGCTGTCATCCTCTAAAGAAGGAACCGCCGCTTAGGATTTCCGGAAAAGTGAATTATTTTACAGAACGGTGTTTTAGCATCCGGGCGACTATGATGCGTTCGCGAGGTGGAGTCTATCCAACCTCGAGCAACGGCCTCGCTATGCCCGGGCCGGTGAATCGGAAGCTATTTTCGTTCTGGGACTCCCGGCACCGCCGGGGACGACTATTGAAGCAGCGCCTTTGCTTCCTTGTCCACCAACCAAAATATCACGTCGTCGTGGCTCGCTTCGTTCTGGAGGACTTGCGAGTCATCCCCAGGCAGCGGCTTCATTCCCGCCTCCGCCTGGACAAACAACGTCCGTGCCTCTTGTTCCTTTCCGGCCCGGAAAAGTATCATCGCACGGAAGAGGCGCACGGGACCCACAATGAATGGCGGCACTTGACCGCCCCCGCCGGAGGACTCCTCCGCAAGGATAAGCGCCTGCTCCGCTTTGGGATCGTTCCCGGATCGGAATTCGGCCATGCCAAGCGTCATTTGACACCAGGCGCGCTGCTCCGGGTTGGTGGCGAGTTCGGCGGCGTGCTGCGCGAGCCGGAGGACTCGATTGAGCAAAGCGGGATCCGAGGATGATCGGAGGCAGCACGCTCTGGCGGCGTGCTCCGCCGCAGCCGCATTGACAGGTGTTCGTTCGGCCAGCTCCAACATGCGCTGGCAGGTGGCTAGATAATTGGCGTCCCGGCCAAACCACACTTCGAGCACGGCGACCTGGAGGGCGAGAGTCGGGTCTTCGGGACGGCGCGCAGACAATTCCTCCAGCAACCGGAGCGCCTCTTCGGCCCGGCCGGCCGCGCCGTAGGAAAGAGCCAGGTTACCCATCGCCATGAACGTTAGAGGGTGCTTAGGACCGCACGTCTTCCGGCCGATCTCCAGCACCTGCTCCCGCAGCGTGAGCGCCTCCTCGCGACGATCTGCGTCGGCGTAGCAATTCGCCAGGTTATTCACCGCCCAGAGCGTGTCGAGGTGCTCCGGTCCGTTCACCTTCCGGCTTAGCTCGACCACCGCCTCCAGCAACTTAAGCGCCTCGTCGTGGCGACCCCCGTCGAAGTAGGATCGCGCGAGCAAATTCATCGCGTTGATCGTATCGGGGTGCTCCGAGCCGTTCACCTTTCGGCTGATTGGCAACACTTCTTCCCGCAGCTTGAGCGCCTCGTCCAGGCGTCCGGCCTCGGTGTAGGAAATGGCCAGGTTGGTCATGGCTCCGATCGTGACCGGATGCTCTGGACCGTTCACCTTGCGGCTAAGCGACAACAGTTCTTCCCGCAGCTTGAGCGCCTCGTCCAGCTGGCGGTTGTCGAAGTAGGACAACGCGAGATTATTCATCGCCTTCAAGGTGTCAGGGTGCTCCGCGCCATTCACCGTGCGGCTAAGTGGCAGCACCTCTTCCCTCAGTTTGAGTGCCTCTTTCTGCCGGCCTGCCTCGCCGTAGGAAAGGGCGAGGTTGTTCATCGCCGTGAGCGTGGCGGGGTGTTCCGGGCCGCGTGCCTTGCGGGTAAGTTCCAAAACCTGCTCCCGCAACTTGAGCGCCTCGTCGCGACGACTGGCACCGCCACCGGCTTTGAGATTGGCGAGATCGTTCATCGCCCAAAGCGTCTCGTGGTGCTCTGCACCGTTCACCTTGCGGCTCTGCTCCACCGCCGCCTCCAACAGCTTCAGCGCCTCGTCCACGCGACCCGCGTCGAAGTAGGATCTAGCCAGATAATTCATCGCCTTGAGAGTGTCCGGGTGTCCGGGACCGTTCACCTTGCGGCTGAGCGGCAGCACCTGCTCCTGGAGCTTGAGTGCGTCGGCCGGACGGCCGGCCTCGGTGTAGGAAATTGCCAGGTTGGTCATCGCCCCAATCGTGGCGAGATGCTCGGGACCGTTAATCTTGCGGCTGAGTTCGAGGACTTGCTCACGCAGCTGGAGCGCCTCGGCGCGGTGACCTCCGTCGAAGTACGACAACGCGAGATTATTCATCGCCAGGAGGGTGGCCGGGTGCGTCGGCCCCTTCACCTTGCGCGTGAGTGGCAACACCTCTTCCCGCAGCTTGAGCGCTTCTTCGCGGCGGCCGTCGTCGCTGTAGGAGAACGCCAGACTGGTCATCACCCCGACGGTCGCCGGAGCGTCCATGCCGGACGCATCGCGGTAGTAGTCGAGGGCCTTTTCCTGTAACGGAATGGCTTCACGCGGGAGTCCGAGCGCGCGGTAAGCAGAGCCGACGGTGGCTTGCAACTGGGCCCGGCGTGCGGGCTGGCCGGCGAGGTCGTGATCGAGGCTCTTTACCGCGGCTCCCAGTGTCTCCGCCACCGTGATGGTCCGCCCGTCGCGCGCAGGGTCGGCGCTGCGAAAGACCCCAGTGAGAAAATTCGTAATGGCCTCGGATTCCTCTCGAGCAGTGCGCTCGGCTGTAGCTTTTTCATTGGCTTCATTCTTCGCCGCGAGGGCGAGGTTCGCCTCCCAAATGCTAATCCCCGTCGCTGCCAGGAGCACCACGGTGATCAGCGCTGCAACGAAAAGTCCTGTCTTGTTGCGCCGCGCAAACTTGCGCAGGCGGTAGATCACGCTCGGTGCCGCCGCCGTCACAGGTTCATTCTCGAGATAGCGGCGGATGTCTTCAGCAAAACCGACCGCTGTGTCGTAGCGATGAGTGCGATCCTTCTCCAATGCCTTCATCACGATCCAGTCGAGGTCGCCAGTCACCAGCCGCGCGATATTCGCACCGTCTGCCTGCCGATGCTGGGCCACGGTCGCGCGAACGTCCGCCGTCATGCTCAGCAACGCCGTTGAAGGCCTCGGCGGTTCCTGTTCGCGGATCACACGCCGCATTTCGTCCAAACCCGCGCGCATCAATATCTCCCGATCGAAGGGTGTGTGCCCGACCAGCAGTTCGTAAAGCAGGACACCGAGACTGTAGATGTCGCTGCGGGTATCGACGTCCAGGTTGCTCATCTGCGCCTGCTCCGGACTCATGTAGGCGGGCGTGCCGATAAACTGGTTAAACTCCGTCTCCACTGTCGGCTCGGTCAGCGTGCCCGCCGTGGCCTTGGCCACGCCGAAATCGATGACCTTCGGCACGGGCACGCCGTCGCGCAGGGCGACGAGAATATTCGAAGGCTTGAGATCGCGGTGGATAATGCCCTTTTGATGGGCGTGCTGCACTGCGTTGCAGACCTGCATGAAAAGCTCGAGGCGTCCCGCGGTTGAAAGGTTCGCCTGGTCGCAGTAGTCCGTGATTTTGATCCCGTGGACGAGTTCCATGGCGAAGAAAGGGCGACCCGACTGCGTCGCTCCGGCGTCGAAAACCCTGGCGATATGGGGATGATCCATCATCGCGAGGGCTTGCCGCTCCTGTTCGAAGCGCGCAATCACCTCCCTCGTGTCCATGCCGAGCTTGGTGATCTTGAGCGCGACACGCCGGCGGATGGGCCGCTCTTGCTCGGCGATCCAAACGGTACCAAAGCCACCCTCGCCTATCTTCTGGATTAGCTTGTAAGGCCCGATGCGCTCGCATTGATCGTCAGGGACAAGCGGCCCGGAGTCGGTTTCGAGATCGTCGGCAACGGGATTGTTTTCACCCATTTCACCAGGGAACGAAAATTCCCCCAGGTCACCAAATGCGGTCCGCCCCACGCATGTCGGGCACAAACCGTCGAGCGCGTCAGGCGAGAGCACGTTTCCGCACTGCGGGCAGATTGGATCAGAGGCCATATTGTCGGACCATAAAAGAAGGAAATGGCCCGGGGGGATGACACGTCGCCGCCCGGCTGAACGGGCGTGTCGTCAGTCCAGGCTCTCGAAGAGGTGGTTCAATTCGGATTTCAGTTCCGCTTCATTCGTTACGGTCTGGGCGATCTCGGCGCGGACGATTTCGCGATAGCGCAAGCGCAGGCGATGGACGGCCACGGCGATCCGGCCAGCGTCCATGGCCAAAAGTTCTCCCAGCGCCGCGTAGTCTCCATCTCCGGGCATTTCGGAAAGGAACCGTTTGAATGCGTCGAATTGCGCCAGCTTTCCAGCGGCCGAAAACTCCCCGCGCAAAAGCTCGAGAGCCCGGCTGAGAAGAGTGAGGGCCCAGCGCCGATCAAATGCTTTTTCCGGCGAATCTTTTTCTTCCGCCTCCTGCACGAAACGGCCCTCCGCCTCCTCCCCGTCGAGCGAAATGATCTGGTGTCCGCCTCCACGTTTGAGCGAGCGTGCCTTGTCCCATTCATTGGAGAGCAGGTGATTCATGGATACCATTAGAAACGAGCGGAAGTTGCCGTGGCTTCGGTCCACGGTGCCCAGCGAGTTTCGTTCGATGAGCTGGCGAAAAAACTCCTGGGTGGCGTCCTCCGCATCCGCCGCGGAAAGGCCTCGCCGCCGCGCGTAGGCATAGAGCGGATACCAATAGCCTCGGCAGAGTTTCTCCAGTGCTTCCGCGGCGTGGGATGACGTAAGATCACGCGCGGTGGTGACGACGCTCCAGCGGGTCGTATCGAAGCGCCCCACGGCCGGCGACGCCGCCTTCGAATCGTCGAGACCTGCCTCTGGCTCGAAAGAAACCAGACCGTGCGACACTCCCGGTGTTTCTTGTTTTAAGGGTTGCTTCACAAATACCGGGGTCAACCCGGTCCCAAGACGTGGCGAAGAATTCCCATAATTATTCGAATTGACGAAACAATTCGTTCGAACGCGACGAGATTCTTTCAGGACGTCACCGCCAGGCGGCACCGCGGCTCGTCGGCGATTTCGCGAATGTTTTGGCAACGTCATCATATGCGCCCTCCCGTTCACGCTCCGTCAGTCAACTGGTTCAAACCGCTGGCCGCGAAATCCGCAACGTCGGACGCCGAGACACAGGACCCCGGACCACAACGCAAGAACAGTTGCTGCCGGCTCGGGGACGACGGCGAAGTTGTCCATTCGCGTGGCGGCCGAGGGCGAGGCGGTCGTGAGCACAAACCCAACCTGGCCGACGGTGGCGCTGGGGGTGGTGTCGGTGAAGCTCGCCGTGGCGGCGCCCACGCCGAAATCAAAGCCAAAATTGCCGTCCTTCGCCGTGACCTTGAAGGGAAAGAATCTGTTCGTCGTGAGCGTCAAGCCGTTCAGCGGGACGACGGTCGAGAAAATATTCGACCCAAACCCTTCGTTGAGCCCGGCTCCCGCAAACAAATCGAACTCGACGGAATCGGCCGAGTTGGCGAGTACGGCCGCAAAGTAGCCATTGGCCTCGTTGCTATCGAGGCGCAGCAGGAAGCCCATGCCAAAGACCCCTTCCTCCGAACTCGCGAAGTCAGCCGAGATGGTAAAATTTGAGAAATCACTATTCGCGTCGTTGCCGTCGGTGCCGCCCGACCCATTGAATCCACCCGTGGCGGAGGTGTCAAAAACCGCAGGTCCATATTGGAAACCCACGAGTTTGAGGTAGCCCGCCGAATCTCGAGTATTGCCCCGATCGAAAATCGACTCCTTGAAGTTCGAGTCGTACTCCGCGTTGTTGAAAAAGGTGAACGGACCGACCGGTCCCTCAGCCGGCATTCTGGCCAGCGGGGCAACAAGCGCGAGCGCCAGGAGGACTTTGGCCAACGCCGCATGGCGGAAGAGCGTCTTCACGGGCAATGGTCGCGCAGGGTTCAGGGTCCCGCTGCGCCGCCGCGGCCGGGAAAGCGCGAAGCTGGCTGCTGTTGATGCGCAGGGGTCGAATGATGTTGTTAGCAATCGTTTCACAATGGTTCCGTTTTTTCTTGTGGTAGTTCTGGTGACCGCCGGGCGCCTCGCGCCGGACTGTAATTCCGCGAATGCCCGTCGATCGTTTACTTTCACCCTCTAAAGAAGGAACCGCGGGTCAGGATTTCGGGAAAAGTGAAATATTCTGCAGAAACGTTTCTTTCGGATCGCGCTGAATGAAGAACCCGCCGCCCGTGAGGATCGAGCGCGACCCGCACCGCGCTGGTTGGCTCCGGCGTCGCTACGGCGGAAACATTTTCGAAACGCGAGAGAAAATCGCTCCGCAGATTGGCTCCCGCAAGTATTGCCGGGAATGCGCACGGCCTCGTGCCCAAGAACAGCTTACCGAGCGAAGCCACCTCGCGAGCCGGCGCTAGCGACGACCCTGCCGGAAACGTCGCCGTCCCATGAGCATGCCAGTGCCGCTTGCGAGCGCCACCAGCGCACCCGGTTCCGGCACGTTCTCCAGCGCCTGCAGCGCGACATCGTTGCCGCCGTTCAGCGTGCCAGTCGTGCCATTCGCGGTGTTGGCATCATAACTGATTCGGAAATCGAATCCCCCGATCGCCACTACACTTTCGTCCGGCAGCCCTGCGAAGGTGCCGACCACTGGATCTGCGTCATCATTCACCATGAGGAAAAACAGATCGTTCATCGCCCAGGTGGCGCCTTCGAGCACGTCGGCCATTAACGTCGGGTTGGTCAGCGTGATTGATCCCGTGACGTTCAGCCGGTCGCAGGTGGTTTTGGAGAGAACTTCGAGGACGAAGGTGCTCCCACTGTTCATGGTCAAAGAGCCGGTTCGCAGCGTGCCAGGACCTACTCCCGGTGAAAGCATGCCGCTGGAATCGATGATCAGCGTTCCGGGCACTCTTCCGGTTCCGCCCAGGAGAGCGCCCGTATTCACCCTTGTTGTGATCGCGTCCGTGTTGGTCACGCTGGCATTGTTGAAAATGGCCGAACCTCCGTTGACTTCGATCGCGGCCTCGCCTGTCCCTCTCACATTGCCGGTGACGACCATCCTTCCGGGTCCGTCCTTGATAAACAGGGTGCTGGCGAAGACATTGCCGGCCGGCACGAGGAGGGTGCCCGTGGTCAAAACATGATTCGTGCCTGTATGAATCGTGGTCGTGGAGAAATCGTCCGCGGTGATATTCCCGATCGAATCTGCCGTCGGGGAGAGCGCATCGTTCAGTCTCAAGGTGCCGAAGGAATTCGTGAAGAGGAGATAGGTTGCGCCCGCCGTTCGCCCGACCCGCAATTCCGTGTTTGGGGAGAAAAAAGCGCCCGGTCCGATTTCGATGGTGCCGCCGCCTGCACCGAAAGTGAGCGGGCTGGTGCCAAGGTCGGTGATGCCGCCTTTCGCCTGCACTGTTCCCCCATTCGTGGTGATCGCGCCGGTGAAGGTAAGCGTGTTATCGGGAAAGAGAGTCAGCGTCCGACCAGAACTAATCGTCGTTCCGAGCGGGTTGGTTACGTTCCCTTTGAATTCCAGCGATCCGCCCAGCAGTGAAATCGTGCCAATGGTGCTCGGGACATCTCCAATGTGTGTCTCCCCGCCGCTCGTCGCCAGGGAGTCGGCGTTGAGGCCGCCGTTAAAGAGGGCAATTGCTCCTGGGTTCACGTTCACCCCGCCGGCAGTGGTGACCAGCTCTGCCGCCTGCAGGACGCCGCTGATGGCCAGACTGGTCACTGATATCGTGCCGAAGAGGCTCACGCTACCGGTCTGGATGGCCACCGAGCCGGTGCCGGAGATCGGTGCGTTCGAATTCACGAATTGTGCCGAAGGTATCATAAAACGCAGCGCGCTTCCACCTGAGAGCACGACAGGATTCGATCCGAGTGCGTCCCCGCTCATGAGCTCTAACACGCCACCGTTGACGTTGATCCCTCCCGAAAATGTCGTCGTCCCCGCAATTTGCAGCCGTCCCGCGCCCGCTTTGGTCAGCCCGCCACTGCCATCGTTTGTGCCGAGGAATTTGACGACGTCATTTGCTCCGTTGATGGCGATCGTCGAAACGCCCGCATTGAAATGCGCGGTGCGCGCCTCAAGCCGTTTGCCGTTCGCGTTGTTGATCGTGAGCGTCCGAGTGCTGTTGGTGGTGAAGGAAAGGCTTTCGAGAGTGAGAGCCGAATTGGGGAAGGTCAGGTTGATCGCGTTATTCTGCCGAACTGCGACGTCGCTCGGTCCTGCCGGATTGAGATCGTAGGGATCCTGGCTGCCATCGAGAACGATCGCCGCCGCCGACGCACGCGGGATCAGACACATGACTACGGGGGCGATGAGCACCGCAAGGGCGAGCGCCTTGAGCGCGGTGGTCTTCAGCCTCCAAAGAAGGAACCGCGGTCCGGGATTACGCGATTTCGACAAAAAGTTTAAAAAAAGTGCGGTCTTCGTGTGAGCGTCGCAGCGGTCGAATCGTTTCCAGAAGCCGCCACACGATCGCCTTGCGCCTGCGAATCTGGGTCAATTGGCCCCCGTGCTTTCGAGCCAGATGCGGTCCTAGAATCCGCTCAAAGATTTCTTCCAGCCCATCCTCTTCATCGATTTGGGAACCAATCTTCCGAAAGCCCTGCTTCCCAGCGAGCGCCTGGGAAGCAGCATTTTCCGGACTGATGCTGAGACGGAATCGACGCACTTGATGCTCAACGCAGGCCCACTGGATCATGGCCTCGATCGCTTCCTGAGCGAACCCGCGCCGCCGCCACCCCTCGACGACCCCATAGCCAAGTTCCAAAGTTTTCCGCGAAGGCGGCGGTGGAGTGACTGGGTCCGAATGGAATCCGATGTCCCCGATCAATTGGCCTTCGTTGCGCAAGACGATGGCCCGGAGCAGCCACGGTTGGAGCGCGGGATTGGCGTCCAGTTGGCGAAGCCGCAGCTCCAATGCAGCGCAGCGGCATTCCCAGTCTGGGGGAACGAAAACGCCGAGGAGTTGCCCCATCCTCGCACGGTCCCGATCCAGTGCCGCGCGAAGGAACCCGGGGGACAGAGGGATCAAGTCGAGCCGCGTGGTCTGAATGATCGAGTTCATGGGCTGAAGGAACGAGCAGCGTGCCCGGAGAAGGAATCCGGGGGCGGAAACCACGCGCTGATTTCCTCGCGCAATCAGTGCCGGACTTCCACGCGGAGAAAACGGGAGCCGTCGGGAGCATCCGAAATGTTGACCGTGTCGCGGATTTCGACCGTCTTCACGCCCGGCGTGGCGGTATCGCCGGCGACGTAGCCGGCTCCGGCGAAGGGCGCGCCGAGCGTGCTGGTGGCCAGCGCAGACCACGGACCGGACAGGGCGTCGGCGGCTTGCACTTCGACAATGACGTCGTTGTGCGCGGGGTCGCGTTCGATGAAAACGCGCAGCCGGTCACCTTCGGCGTAGGTGAAGGGGCTGACCACAAACGGCGCGCCGTTCGGAAATTCCGGCAAAAGGTTCAGGCCATATTCGGCAAGCGTGCGGAGACCGTCTCCGTCGGGATCGTCGAGGTCGGGAGCATCCGCATCGGCAAGATGGGTGAGCTTCCACTGCTGGAGCGGAGTGAGGGCACCGAACGCCGTGACTCGCTCCACCAACCCGGTGCTGCCGCTGCCATCGGTGCGGCGGCCGCGAGCGCGGATCTGGCCGCTCGCGGGCAAGCTCAACCCAGTCCTTGCCCAGCCTCCGGCGATGCGAGTGCCCGCGCCGAGCGGCGACCAGTTCATCCCGGCATCGGTGGAAAGCTCGAAGGTTACCTGCTCGACCTCCTGCGACGTGCCGCCGCGCAGCCACTCCACCCGATTTCCGCCGGTGGCAGTGAGGCTCTGCGTCGCGGGTCCATTGAAGATGCGAGCGAGCGCGCCGCGTGCGTTGCCGCCGACGATGTTGAAGAAGCCGCCGAGAATCACCCCACCGTCTCCCTGTAAGGCGATGCTGTGCACGGAACTGTTCGCGTCGGGATTGAAGCCGTTATCGAGCGTGCCATCCGCGTGGAGGCGGGCCACACCGATGCGCGAAGCGCCGGCGACCGTGTTGAAATCGCCGCCGATCAGCACCTTTCCATCTGCCTGCATGACGATGGTCTGAACGCTTTCGTTCGGGTTCGGAGCGAAGCTGTTGTCGAGAGTTCCGTTGCCATTGAGGCGCGCGACCTTGTTGCGCAGGAAACCCTCGACTTGAGTGAACTCGCCGCCGAGGAGCACCTTTCCGTCGGGCTGCACGGCGATGCTGTGCACGACGCCGTTCGGGAAGGGATTGAATCCGGCGTCCACCGTGCCATTCACATTGATGCGGGCGAGATTATTGCGCGAAGTTTCGTCAATGAAGTTGAAGGAACCGCCAAGGAGAACCTTCCCGTCCGCTTGCACCGCGATGCTGCGCACGACGCCGCCATTCGTGGTTGGGCGGAAAGTGCCATCGACGGAGCCGTTGGGCTGCAGTCGGATCGCACCGACGGTAAATACGCCGACCCCGGTGCTGCCGAAGCCGCCGCCGAGAATGATCTTTCCATCCGCCTGCAACGCGACGCAGAGCGCTCCGCCATTGAAGGTCGGATTGAAAGCGGCATCGAGGGTGCCGTTGGCATTGAGCCGCGCCAGGCCCTTGCGCGGACTGCCAGCGATGCTCGTGAACTCGCCGACCACGAGCACCTTGCCGTCCGCCTGCACCGCCACACCATGCACGACGTCATTGGCGTTGGGATTGAAGGTGCTGTCCACCGAACCGTCGGCGTTCAACCGCGCGATGCGGCTGCGGGGGACGCCGCCCAAACTGTCGAAAAAGCCGCCGATGATCATCTTTTCATCAGGCTGCACCGCCACGCTCGTGACGATGAAGTCCGAGTCGGCGCTGAACGTCAGATCCAGATCGCCGGGGCCCGCCACCGCGCGTGTGACGGTGACGGTGTAAGTCTTCGCGCTCACGCCGTCGCCGGCCGTGACTACGATGGAGAGGGTGTTTTGGCCCACGCTGAGGTTGATCGGCGCGCTGGCGTTGCCGGAGGACACCGGAGCGGCATTGACTCGCACGGTGCCGGTGGTGGACTGAGTCACCGGCGTGACGGTGATCGCGGTCGAGTTATGGCCGACGGTGGCCGTGTAGCCGGTGGTCGCGCTCGCGAAGGCGGGGTTGAGCGTGCCGACGCTCAGGCTGAGCGCGGCCAGATCGGCATTGGTGCTGAGCGTCCCGGTGCCCGTGAGTGTGATGTCAAAAGGGTTCTCGTCCGCGTCATTGCTCGCGATATGAAGCGCGGCGGTTTTCGGGCCGGTGCTGTCGGGCACAAACCGGACCGTGAAACTGGTGCTGCTTCCGCCACCGGCGACCGGTGCGACGGGGTCCGAAGTGACGGTGAACATCGCCTGATCCGCGCCATCCTTGGTGATTGCCAGACCGGTGAGGCTCGCATTGCCGCTATTTCTGATCGTGAACGTCAGGTTGGCCGCCTCCCCCACGCCGACGCTGCCGAAGCTCGCGCTGCCGCCGTCGGCGAGGTCCGTCCCGGTCGGCTGCTCGACCGCGATCTCCGGCGCTGAAGCTCCAAAGGTCGCCAGCGTCTGCACGAGCCCCGAGCTGCCGTTGCCTCTGCCGCCGGTCGTCCGCCCACGGGCTCGAACCTGCCCGGTTGCCGGCAGGCTCAGACCGGTCAGCTCCCAGCCGCCAGCGATCCGTGACCCGGCGCCGAGCGGGCTGTAGGTATTCCCACCATCGGTGGAAAGCTCGAAAGTGACCCGGCCTACCTCCGGGGAAGTGCCTCCACGCAGCCATTCCACCCGCGTGGCACTCGAGACGGTGAGAGACTGCGTCGCCGGGTCGTTGAGCAGCCGGGCGAAGCCGATGCGCGCGATCCCGGCCACCTTGTTGAATTGGCCCCCGAGGAGCACTTTTCCGTCCGCCTGCTGCGCGACGCAGAGCGGATCGTAGAAGCCCAGGTAGCTCACGCCCGGATCGAACCCGCCATCCAGCGTGCCGTCCGCATTGATCCGGGCGACGCGGTTTCGGATAAAGCCGCCGACGCTGCCAAACTCACCGCCCAGGAACATTCTGCCGTCCGCCTGAATGGCGACGCTGGCAACAGAGGATCCCGTGTCTGGATCGAAGCTGCTGTCGGGCGTCCCGTCGGCGTTGACACGCACATTGCCGTTGATCACCACCTTGCCGTCCGCCTGCACGGCGATGCTTTCCACGTTGCGGGCGGACCCGGATCGAAGGCGGTGTCCAGCGTTCCGTCAGGATTCAGCCGCGCGATTCGGGCGCGCGGCGTCGCGGCTACGCTGGTAAAGTCGCCGCCGAGGAGGATTTTGCCATCCGCCTGCACGGCAATTGTGAAAACCCCTCTGAATTGCCCATTGCTGGCAGGGCTCGGATTAAATGCGGTGTCGAGCGTCCCATCCGCGTTGAGCCGGGCAATGCGGCTACGGAAATCTCCGGCCACGAACCTGAACTCGCCGCCGAGGAGCACCTTGCCATCCGCTTGAAGGGCGAGGCACAACACATCGCCGTCCGGGTTGGGAGTGAAGGCGCTGTCGAGCGCGCCATTGGGCTGGAGACGGGCCAGGAGAGGGCGCTGCGTGCCGTCGAAAGATCCCCCGATGACCACTTTGCCATCGTCCTGCACCGCGAGGCAGCGGAGTGAGGATGAGCCGGGATTGAAGGTGCTGTCGAGGGTGCCATTCGCATTCAGCCGGGCAATGTTTTCGCGCGCCGTCCCGGCCACGCTGTTGAAGATGCCGCCGAGGAGGATCTTCCCGTCCGGCTGCACCGCCGCGGCGTTCACAAGGCCCGTGTTCCCGCCAAAGAAGCCGGTGTTCGTGGTGAAGGCTCCGTCCACATCTCCCGGCCCGGTCCCCGGGGCAGGCCGGGTGACCGTGACGTTGTAAGTCTTCGTGGTCACTCCGTCCCCAGCGGTGACGACGATCGGAAGCGTGGTATTCCCCACATTCACGCTGATCGGCCCGCTTGCGTTGCCCGAAGCGACGGCGACACCATTCACCCGAATCACCGCGGTAGATTGCGCAGCGGTCGGAGTCAGGGTGACGCTGGCGACGTGCGAAGCGACGCTAGTGACGTAGCTGGTCGTCGCGGGATCAAAGCCCGGACTAATCGCGCCACTGCTCAGCACCAAGTCGCTCAAGTCGGCGTTCGTGCTGAGCGCGCCGGCACCGGTGAGCGTCAGGTCGAAGGGGTTTTCATCCGGGTCATTGGTCTCGATGTGGAGCATCGCAGACCTCGCTCCGGTCGCCGTCGGGGTGAAGCGGACCGTGAAGCTGGTGCTGCCACCGGGGAGGAGCGGGAGCGGGCTGGCGGTGATCGCGAAGAGGGCCGCATCAGCGCCATCTTTCGTGATCGTCAGCGGGACGAGATTGGCAGTGCCGGTGTTCCTGATGGTGAAAGTAAGGCTGGCCGAATCGCCGAGGTTCACAGTGCCAAAGTTCGCGCTGCCGCCATCGGGAATGTCCGTGCCCGGCGGTTGCTCCACCGCGATCTCCGGCGCTTCCGAGGCGAAGGCGGCCACGGTCTCGACCAGCCCGGAGCTGCCGCTGCCATCGCTCCCCGTCGTCCGCCCGCGGGCGCGGAGGTGGCCGCTGGCGGGAAGGTTCAACCCGGCGCGCTCCCAGCCGCCGGCGATGCGGGTGGCGGCCCCGAGGGGGCTGTAGGAATTTCCGCCATCGGTCGAAAGCTCGAAGCTCACCTGCTCGATCTCCGCTGCGCTTCCCGCGCGCAGCCAAACCACCTGATTGCCGCCGGAGGCCGTGAGCGCCTGGGGGGCAGGGTCATTAAGGAGCCGGGAGAAGGTGCTTCCCGCCTGGAGAATCTTCCCGTCCGCCTGGATCGCGATACCGAGCACCACGAAATTGAGGCTGGGATTGAACGCCGCATCCAGCGTCCCGTTGGCGTTGAGACGCGCGATGCGGTTGCGTGTCACTCCGTCGATCGCGGTGAAATCTCCCGCCATCAGAATCTTTCCATCCGCCTGGAGAACGGTGTTGTGAACCGTGCCATTGACATTGGATCCAAAGCCGAAATCGACCGACCCATCCGCGTTGAACCGTGCGATTCGGTTGGCGGGGAAAAAGTTGCCGACAAACTGGAAAGCTCCCCCGGCAATGATTTTTCCATCCGCTTGAACCGAAAGCGTCCTGATCTCGCCACCCGCACCAGGGTTCCAGCCGGCATCGATGCTTCCATCGGAGTTCAGGCGACCAATCCGGTTGCGCTGCATGCCGCCGATAGAGCTGAAGATTCCTCCGACGAGGATCTTTCCGTCCGCCTGCACGGCGATGCTGCGGAGCGGTCCGTTGGCATCGGGGTTAAAACTCCCATCGAGTGATCCGTCCGCGTTGAGACGGGCGATGAAGTTGCGCGTCCCGACGGCGCCGAAATTCGTGAAGAATCCGCCGAGCAGGATTTTTCCGTCTGCCTGTATCGCGAGGCAACTGACGTCGCCGTTGGGGTTCAGGTTGATCGTCGGATCGAGCGAGCCATCGGGATTCAGCCGCGCGATGCGGCTCCGCTGCACTCCGCCAACAGTGTTGAAACCTCCGCCGATGACGATCTTCCCGTCCGCCTGCACCGCGATGGCGACGACCGGGCTGTTGACGTTCGGGGCAAACGCGACTTCGCGCGTTCCGTCGGGAAGAAACCGGGCGAGGGCGACACCGAGGCCGCCCGCCAGGATCTTCCCGTCGGGTTGCACGGCCAGGCTGCTCAGGTTGCCGATGCCGGGATTGAACGTCGGATCCACCTTGCCCGGAATCGCCGTGAGCAAGATGTCGAAGGGGTTTCTGCTGCCGGAAACATTGCTGGCGAGGTGCAGCGCGGCGGTCTTCGCGCCCGGCGAAGCGGCCGTGTAACGAACCGTGAAGGTCGTGCTGCTGCCGGGCGGCACCGGCGCGACCGGACCGGTGAGGACCGAGAACTCGTCCGCGTTCGGCCCATCGATGGAAATCCCGAGGCCCGTCAAATCAAAGCCGCCGGGATTTTTGACGGTGAATGTCAGGTCGGCGCTGCTGCCCGCCGCGAGGCTGGGAAAGGTCCGGATTTGTCCATCGGCGAGAGGCGCGCCGGCCGGCTGCTCGACCGCGATGTCCGGCACCGACGCTCCCGTCAGCGTGATGTCGTAGGGATTTCGGCTGCCTTCCGCGCTGCTGGCAATATGCAGGGCAGCTGTCTTCATTCCCTGACTGACCGGGGCATAGCGAACGGTGAAATTGCTGTTCGCACCGCCGGGCACGGGCGCTGCGGGATGGGCGATCACCGAAAATTCAGCCGCATCCGGCCCGTCAATGGCGAGGACCAGGCCCGTGAGATTTTCGCTCCCGGAATTGGGGTTCTTCAACGTGAAAATCAGATCGGTCGTGCTCCCGACCTCGACCACCCCAAAGCTTTTGCTCCCGCCGTCGGGAATTGAAGTATTAACCGGCTGTTCGACCGCGATGTCCGCCGGCCACAACGTCCCGCCGCTCGCGTCTGTCGCGCGGAGGTATTTCAGGTCGCCATCGGTCAGGTCGTGGAAGCCAATGGCGGCATTGCCGTTGACCTCGAGGAGCGAGGAATCGAGGCCGACATCGCCGACACTGTCCACCGTCACCGGAGAGTTCCATGTCGCCCCATTGACGTCCGCCGCACGCACATACTTCAAATCGAATTCCGGTCCCAGCACGTAATAGCTGATCGCCGGATTTCCACCCACGATGGCCATGGAGGGAAACCATCCGGCGATGCCCGCGCTATCCACCGTGATGCGCGTGCCCCACGCGGAACCAGTCACATCCACGGCCCGCACATATCTCAAATCACCGTTGGTCGCATCATGGTAAGCGATGGCAGGATTGCCGTTTACCACTTCGAGTGAGCACCCATAGTCAACGAAAACAGAGCCATCCACATTCACTCGTGCGCCCCACGCGGAGCCGATGGCATCGGAGGCTCGCACATACCACAAGCCGGCTGTGCCGCTATAAGCAATTGCTGGTCGGCCATTCACGATCCTAAGCGATGGATGATCGAAGTTGCCCATCCCGTCCACGAGCACGGGCGACCCCCAGGCCGAGCCATTGGCATTGGTGGCACGCACATAATACAGATCTTCATTGGCTCCGTTGCCGTAGGCAATCGCCGGCATGCCATCGACGACCGTTATCGAATAGTTGCTGCCAGAGCTCGCTGTCACAACCACCGGCGCCCCCCAGGCAGTGCCCTCCGCATCCGTCGCACGCACATATTTGATGCGCTGGAAACTGGCGTCGTAATAACAGATCGCCGGGTTGCCGTTCACTATCGCGAGCGTCGCCCATATCCCCACGAAATCTGCGCTATCCACGGTCACTGGCGCCTGCCACGCCGTTCCGCTCGCATCTGAGGCCCGCACAAACCTCACGTCACTGTTGGTCTCATCCTGGTAAGCGATCGCCGGGCGACCGGCCACGATCGCCATCGAAGCATATGTCCCCACGTCTGCCGCCCCACCGGTATCCACCGTCAGCGCTCCCGCCGGCTGCGGGTGAAGCAGCGCGAGAAGAATGGTGCAGGCAGCGCGGAGGAGAGAGTTTTTCATCCGGATCAGCGGAAAACGTTTCTGGCACCTTTGCGCCTTGAGAAATTGGAGGTCGCGGTTCTGACGGCGGCGAACGCCCAACAGCGCCATGCCGCCCAGGCACAGCATCAGACCAGTCATCGGCTCAGGAAGTGCCGTTGCTTTCGATGCGCCGCTCCGCCCTGAAGCTGAGGCCGATGTGAGTTTCACGAGTTTGTTTTGATGAGTTGAATGTGGTGACCGCCGGTTGTTTCGCACTGAACCGGAGTTCCGCGAGTGCCCGCCGATCGCTTGTCTTCAGCCTCTAAAGAAGGAACCGCGGGTCAGGATTACGCGGTTCTCGAAAACTTTTTGAAGAAACTCAATTCACTCTCACCGCGTGCGTGACAGGAATCGCACTCTGGCTCTTGCTAAATTCCATCCCCTGCAAGGGGCCCTACCCACTCTTGCGAATCTGCCCGGTGGCCAAAGTTCCGCGCCGGCTGGGCCGCGTCAGCCCACCTCGCGAAGACGCAGATTCTCGTCGACGCCGATGGGCGCGCCATCCAGATCATTACTCGGGCCGGGGGAGAGCGTGACCTTTGTCCCGGCGGCTTTGAAGGAGCGGATCTCTTCCGCGACGAAACCGAAATGGCCGGTGGCCTCGTCCACCGCGCCGCCGGCGGCGCCTTTGAGGACGATGGAGGCGATCTGCGCGACGATGGAATTTCCGCCGGGGATCAGCGCATCATCCGCAGTGCCAAACAGGCCGTCCGGGCCGGCACTGGCGCCGGCAACGAGGCTGCTCGCCCGCCAATCACCGCTGACGATGACCTTGCCGATGCTGGCATCCCCATTGGCCGCCGCGCCCGTGCGGTCGTAACCGGCGAGGATTTGCGCGCGCTCGACGGAACCGCCGATCTCGATCTTTCCGATCGCGAGCGCCCCTCCACGGCTCGCCGGATTGATGAAGCCGCGGGCGGTGATGGTCGCGATCGCCGCGAGGTCGCCTCCGATTTTTACCGAGCGAATCTGCCCGTCGCTGAGGATCCCGCTCTCGCGCACGTCGCCCTTGATCTTTACCTTCCCGATGTCGCCGCTGACGGATAGCACCGCGCTGAGCATTCCGTCGGCGAGCTTTAGGGTTATCAAATCACCGGTGATGTTGCTTTGCAACGAGCCGCCGGGCAGCTGCGTCTCGATCCCGCGCTGGCCAATGGAGTTGGCTTGCAAGCTCTTTACGGCGGGCTTCTTATCCCCGCCGCTGCCCGCATCGATCTGCCCGAGGTCGCCCTTGAGGTTCACCTTGCCCAGGTCAATGCCGCTCGCGTCGATGGCGCCGACATCCACCATCCGATCCCCAACCCCAGCGACGCGCTTGGATTTAATGCTCAGGTTGGCACCCGCAAACTCTGATTGACCGCTGAAGTCGATCAGCGCGAGCTGCGCGCCATCGCCCGCAGGAAAGAGCGTGAAGTTCTCCACCTTCAACGCGCCCTTGCTCACTTTGATCGTGACCAGTTCGCCATCGGTATCGGTGAAAGTCGCGGTGTGTTTGCCGGTCAGGGTCACGTCGTCATCAAGGATGGTCCCGATGCCGGTGGCGTCATCGATCACGGCATTCGTTGCGTCCGAAAGGAGCACAGAGAAGGTCTCGCTCGACTCGGCTATGGTGTCTCCGACCACCTCGACTTCTACCGTCTTGCTCGTCTCGCCCGGCAAGAAAGTCAGCATCCCCGGTGTCAGCGCGAGGTAATCGACGCCCGCCGTCGCGGTGCCATCGGCGCTGGCGTAGCTCACGCTCACCGGCAGCGCGCTTTCAGCGGTGAGGCTGACCGTAAAGGTCACCGTCCGGTTGCCGCTGTGGCCTTCGAGCACCGACGCATCGGTGATCTGCAACAGCGCGTCGTCATTGAGGATGGTGACGCTCCCCGAGTCGTTGGCGAGGATCGCATTCGTCGGCGCCGAGAGCACGACGGAGAAGTTCTCGTGCGCCTCGACGCCTGTGTCCCCGAGCACTTCGACGCTGATCGTCTGGCTCGTCTCGCCCGGCGCAAACGTGATCACCCCCGACTGCGCGGTGAAGTCGGTGCCCGCCGTGGCAGTGCCGTCCATGGTCATGAAGTTCACCGTCACCGGCAGCGCTGAAGGTTTCTCCAGCGTCACGGTGAAAACCGCCGAAGCCGCACCCGCGTCGCCTTCCAAAATGTCGGCGGCATCGCTGAGGTGGATCGCCGCATCGTCGTTGAGGATCGTGCGGACGGCCGTGTCGGCGCCGATCGGTGCGCCCGTCGCCTCCGAGAGGACGAGCGAAAAGCTTTCGTGATCTTCAATGCTCGTGTCGCCCAGCACGTCGATGGCGATCGTTTTGATCGTCTCTCCGGGGGAAAAGGTCAGCGTGCCCGCCAGTGCGGTGAAGTCGCTTCCGGCCAGCGCCGTGCCTTCCACCGTTGCGAAACTCACCAGCACCGGCAACGCGGAAGGCTTCTCCAGCGTGACCGTGAAAATCGTCGGCGCGGCTCCGGCATCCCCCTCGAGGACACTGCCATCGCCGCTGAGGCGGATGATCGTGTCGTCATTGAGGATCGTGCCGGTGGCCACGCCCGCGCCAATCGTCGCGCCGCTCGCCTCCGAGAGCATGACCGAGAAGCTTTCGTGATCCTCGATGCTCGTATCCCCGAGCACTTCGACCGCGATCGTTTTCGTCGTCTCGCCCGGCGCAAAAGTGAGCGTGCCCGGAGCTAACGCCGTGTAATCGCTCCCGGCCAGCGCCGTGCCATCGGCGCTGCTGAAATTGACCGTCACCGGCAGTCCAGATGCTTCCGAGAGGCTCACGGTGAAGACCAGATTGCCCGTGTCCGAATCACCTTCGATGATCGAAGCATCGGCGATGCCCAGCACCGGCGGCGCGTCATCGTTGAGGATCGTGGCGACGCCGACCCCGTTACGAATCACTCCCCCCGTGGCCTCGGAGAGGACGAGAGAGAAGGTTTCGTCATTCTCAAAAGTTGTGTCTCCAAACACATCGACGCTCACCGTCTTGCTCAGCTCGCCAGGCGCGAAGGTCAGCGTAGTGGGAAGGAAATACGCGAAATCAATCCCTGCGAGCGCGCTTCCATCTACGGCTGCCACCTTAACGCTCACCGGCACCAGCCCCGCCGCCTCGGACAGGCTAACCGTAAACTGGAGCGCGGTCGTCCCGGCATCGCCCTCACTCACCTCAGCATCGCTGATGCTCACCTCCACGCCCCGGCCAAAGATGACATAGCTCGCCCCGGCGGATTGGAGGCCGTTGGGATCGGCGCTAGACGCCCCGATGATCAGGTCGCCAAATCCATCCCCATTCACGTCGCCCGCCGCGCTCACCGAGCTGCCGAGAAAGTCGCCCGCTGCGACAGCCTTGAGCCTGAAGCCGTTGCCGCCGTCGAGCGTCGCGAGGTTCAGGTTGGCGGCAAACCCGCTCGCTTTGCCAAAGACCACATAGCCCACTCCGGACTGCGAGCCGTCGGGAGAAGCGAACCCTGAACCGATGATCAGGTCGGCAAAGCCGTCGCCGTTGACGTCGCCAGCGCCGCTGACCCTACTGCCGGAACCATCACTCGCCGCGACCCCGTTGAGCTTAAAGCCGTTGCTGCCGTTCAGCGTCGAGAGGTTCAGGTTAGCCGCAAACGCGCTTTTGCCAAAGACCACGTAGGTCGCTCCCGATCTGTAGCCATTGGGATCGGAGCCCGGCGCTCCGATGATCAGGTCGTCAAAACCGTCGCCATTGACATCGCCCGCCCCACTCACCGAGACACCAGTAAGATCGTCGACCGCGACGCCGCTAAGCTTGAAGCCGTTGCTACCGTTGAGTGTCGACAGATTCAGGTTGGCCGCAAACCCGCTCGCTTTGCCGAAGACTACGTAGCTGGCTCCGGAACGGGAGCCGCTGGAATTCACAGCGCCATCCGCCCCGATGATGAGGTCATCAAAGCCATCACCATTGACATCGCCGGCCGCGCTGACGGAGCCGCCGGAAATATTAACCTGCGCGACACCGCTGAGCTTGAAGCCGTTACGACCGTCAAGTGTCGACAGATTCAGGTTCGCGGCAAAGCCTTCCGCTTTTCCAAAGACTATGTAACTTGCCCCGGACTGGGCACTGTTGGGATCGGCAAAAGGGGCGCCGACGATCAGATCATCAAAGCCGTCGCCATTCATATCGCCGGCCGCGCTCACCGAGAACCCGGAACCATCACTCGCCGCGACGCCGCTAAGCTTGAAGCCGTTACTGCCATTGAGCGTCGAGAGATTCAGATTGGGTGCAAACCCGCTCGCTTTGCCAAAGACCACATAGCTGGCCCCGGAACGGAAGGCGTTGGGAGAGGCATGGGGTGCGCCGATGATCAGGTCATCAAAACCGTCGCCATTGATGTCGCCCGCACCGCTTACGGAGCGACCTGAAGTGTCATACGCGACGCCACTGAGCTTGAAGCCATTTGTGCCATCGAGTGCCGAGACGTTCAGGTTGGCCGCAAAGCCGCCCGCTTTGCCGAAGACCACATAGCTGGCCCCAGGGCTTGCCTGTATATTGTTGCCGTTGCCGTCGGCGTAACGTCCGCCGATGATCACGTCGCCAAAGCCGTCGCCATTGACATCCCCGGCATCGCTCACCGAGTCGCCGATAAGGTTATCCGCGGCGACGCCGCTGAGCTTGAAGCCATTGCTGCCATCCAGGCTGGAGAGCGGAAAGACGGGAAGGAACGCCGGCGCGATGCGGGCTTCGAGGGGTTCGATCGTTGAATGTTTTTTTTTCATTTTTAAAAACGGTTTCGCCCGCGGCTGTCCGAGTGCTTCGGCGGAAACGCCGCAGCGTGTTTGCCAGGGTGCGCCAGGTCTTGAGGGCGACGGGCGTGTTTCCGCAGAGCGCCACCAAAGCAGGCGGCGAACGGCCCAGCGGAAGCTGAAGCGGAAGGCGAAGAGCGGATTTCCATACGCCCCTCTCAGAAGCAATTGACCGTGAGGATTACATGAAAACGGGATTTATTTCGGGACGCGACGGATTGGCGCGCTCGCGACGCCAGCGATCCCATTCCCATACGTCCGCTTCAGGAGGAACCACCGGCCCGGATGACACAAAGCCTGAACCTTCGTCGGGTAAGAGAGGCGGTCGGCGAAAAGAACGGACCTGTCCGGCTCAGAACGGCTCCAGAGGCCGCTGCGCGGGGTCAGCGAGGAACCATTGCGCCACGCGATCGTAAAGGTCGCGCGCGTCCTTTTGCCGGACCTGATCAAACACGCTCGCGATCTGCATTTGCTGGACCAGCTCGACATTGCCATGCGTGCCGAGGCGAATACCGGCGGCGGCTTCGGCAAAGGCGATAAACCATTCGGGGACGGGAGTCGGCAGGTGCGGAAACATCCAGACCCGCGCAAATTGCTCCTCGGTGCCAGTCGCGATGAGTTGGCCCGTCGGATCGAAGCAGGCGCTGGTCACGTGACGCCCGCCGGTGATCAGCCATTCGGTGAGAGGCCGGCCAGTGTTGGCATCCCAGAGCCGGGCCTTGCCATCCCAGGAGGCGGTCAAGATACGCATTCCATCCGGGCTGAAGGTAGCCTGCGTAACCGCGCCGTTGTGCTGGAGTGACTCCGTTAAAGGCGCACCGCTCTTTGCGTCCCAGATCCGCGCCGTGCGATCCAGTGAAGCGGTCAGGACGCGCCGGCCGTCGGGGCTGAACACCGCTTTTGTCACCGAACGCAAATGCCGCAGAGGCGGACCGACCGTTTTCCCCGTTTGCGCATCCCAGACGCGCGCTTTATTGTCGCTGGAGGCGGTGACGACACGGTCGCCTCCTGGGCTGAAATCGACCCACTCGACATGATCTCCATGCCTGAGAGGCGGGGAAACGGGTTGCCCTGTCTCCGCGTCCCAGACTCGTGCCGTTCGATCTTTCGAAGCAGTCGCAACGCGACGCCCATCGGGGCTGAACCGGGCGGAGTAAACATCGGCCTCGTGCTCCAAGGGCGGCGTGACTGCTTCGCCAGTGCGGGTATCCCAGACGCGCGCGGTGCCATCGTGGGAACCGGTGAGCACCCGCGTTCCGTCGGGGCTGAACTGCACCATTCGCACCAGCTTCTTGTGTTGAAGTGGGCTAACGGTGATCCGGCCCGTTGCGATGTCCCAGATGTGGCTGGTCCCATCCGTTGCCCCGGTGACCATATGCTTCCCGTCGGTGCTGATGTCTACCTCCCTCAACCCGCCGCCGTGCTGCACGCGTTCGCTCAAAGGCTCGCCGGTTCGCGGATTCCACCGCTGCACCGTGCCTTCGCTGGAAGCGGTGAGCAGGGAGTCGCCACGCGGGCCAAACACCACGCTCCACCCGCCTCTTCCCTCTCCCAGTGCCCGCCCCATCGAGCGGCGCGGACGGACATCCCACACCTGCGCGCTACCGCTGGCGGAGGCGGTAACGACCCGCCGACTGTTGGGGCTAAAGGCTACGTGAAAGACGCGCTCCGTTTCGCGCAGGGGCTGGCAATACGGCCGGCCCGGCGGGGCCAGGTTGGTCCACAAGCGGACCGTGTTGTCCATGCAAGCCGTCGCCACCAGCACGCCGTCGGGGCTACACGTTGCAAACTTCACGGCGTCTCTCTGAACGAGCTCCGGCGCGAGGGGCCGTCCGGTGTCTCCGTCCCATACGCGAACCGCGCCGTCGTCTGAGGTCGTTACCAAAAACTCGCTGTTGGGAGTGAAAGCACCGCACAGGACCGGAGAAGCGTGGAGCAGAGGCGGGCCCACTGGTTCACCGGTGACAGGATTCCAAAGGACCGCGCTCCCGCCTTCATGAGCCACGACAAGGCGGAGGCCACTCCGGCTGGAGGCGATCCAGTTCACGCGCCCGAGCTGCGACTTTAAAACAAAATCCGTCTCGCCAGAGACCGGATTGCAAATTCGGACTGTTCCACTCGCACAGCCCATTGCCACGCGCTGACCGCCGCGGGTGAAACGTGCCGCGAGGACTTCACTGTCCCCCTGAAAGGTATGCTTCACGTCTCCAGTGCGCGCATCCCAGATTCGCGCCGTGGCGTCCGCCGAAGCGGTGAGGATCGATTCTCCATCCGCGCTGAACTCCGCCTCGAAAACTTTGCCGCCGTGACGCAAAGGCGGGCTCAAAGGCTCGCCATTTTCCGCGCTCCAAATCCGCGCCGTGCCATCGGCGGAAGCGGTCACGAAAGATGTGTCGTCCGGGTTGTAGCGGGCTCCGTTCACCGCGGCATCGTGCCGAACCGTGACGATCGAGCGGCCGGTGGAGGCATGGCGGATCTGTGCGGTTCCGTCGCCGCTGGCGGTGAGCACATTCTCGCCGTCGCGGCTGAAACGCGCGCTGACGACCCGATCCAAATGGGCCAGCGGCGGCGAATCTCGAAGCGCCCAATTGCGATGGATCAACGCGGAGACGAGGCGGCTGGCGGCGACGCGATTGGACGGGTCGCGCCGTAGCGTGGCCGCGAGGTGCGCCACTCCGAGACCGGCGTCGCCGCCTCCGAAGGAACTCTCTGCGCGTTCGAGCTCAAGCAGGCTCACCGTGTCGGACAACCGCGTGTTCGCCGCATGCAGTCCTCGGTTGGCGGTCTCCGATTTCTGGCGCTCAGCACGTTCGGCGAGGCGCGCGGATTCGGTGAGATTTCGTTCTTTCAAAATCCCCGCCCGGCTGACGATCAAGGCGACAAGCGCAACCACGAGCGCTGCCGCGACCGTCGCACCTGCGGCGAAAACGAGCTTATTCCGCCGCACCATGCGTCGGAGACGATAAAACGGGCTCGAAGGCCGCGCGAGCACCGGCTCGTTTTCGAGGTGGCGTTTGAGGTCGAGCGCAAACCCGTTCGCCGTCTCGTAACGGCGTGCGCGGTCCTTCTCGAGCGCCTTCATCACGATCCAATCGAGGTCACCCCGGAGCTGATGAGTGAGCTTGCCGGAATCGGTCCGGCGCCGTTGCGCGACGGTGATGCGCAATCCGCCCTCCATCGTGCTCACAAAGGTGGACGGCCTCTGCGGCTCCTGCTCGCGGATAACGCGGCGGATTTCGTCGTGGCCTTTGCGCATCAGCTCTTCGGGATCGAAGGGCGTGCGGCCGGTGAGCAGTTCGTACAGCAGCACGCCCAGGCTGTAGATGTCGGTCCGCGTGTCGATATCCAGCCCGCTCATTTCCGCCTGCTCGGGCGACATGTAGAGCGGCGTCCCGATCATTTGCTCGAACTGCGTGAACAGCGTCAGATCCGTCAGCCGCTGGGATTGCGTCGCCTTGGCCACGCCGAAGTCGATGACCTTCGGCACCGGGATGCCATCGTGCAGCGTCACCAGGATGTTCGAGGGCTTGATGTCCCGGTGGATGATCCCTTTCTGGTGGGCGTGTTGGATCGCCTGGCAGGCGAGGATGAAAAGCTCTAGCCGCTCCGCAGTCAGGAGATTGGCTTCGTCGCAGTAGTCGGTGATTCGAATCCCGCGCACCAACTCCATGACAAAGAAAGGCCGTCCCCATTGCGTCGCGCCGGCGTCGAAGACCTTGGCTATGTTCGGATGGTCCATCATCGCCAGCGCCTGCCGCTCCTGCTCGAAGCGCGCGACCACCTCCTTCGTATCCATCCCGAGCTTGATGACCTTCAGCGCCACGCGCCGCCGCACCGGTCGTTCCTGCTCCGCCATCCACACGGTCCCGAATCCGCCTTCGCCGATGTTTTGCAGCAGCTTGTAAGGCCCGATCTTCTCGCCCGCCTCCTCCGGTTTCAGCCGCGCGAATTCCGCCTCCAGCATCTCCGCAGCCAGCGCGTCCGGTTCGCCCCCGACCGCCGTTTCGTTAAATACCGCCCGCCCCACGCATTTCGGGCACAGCCCTTCCAGCGCACCGGGCGCGAGCATCGTTCCGCATCGAGGGCAGGTTCGTTCGTTGGACATGGTGTTCTTGTTGCGAGAGTCAGTTGCCGGCGCGATAACCCGCTTGCGGGCTCGAACGGATATACGACACCCACTCTACGCGCGAGCGGCATACACGAGTCATGGAATAGCGGCCAAGGTGAGGGTGCGACTGGCCAGAGGTCCGCGCAGGCTATGCCGCGTCAGCCCACCTCGCGAAGACGCAGATTGTCGCCGGCGCCGATGGGCGCGCCATCGAGATCATTGCTCGCGCCGGGGGCGAGCGTCAGCTTTGTCCCGGCGGCTTTGAAGGAGCGGATCTCTTCCGCGACGAAACCGAAATGGCCGGTGGCCTCGTCCACCGCGCCGCTGGCCGCGCCTTTGAGGACGATGGAGGCGATCTGCGCGACGATGGAATTCCCGCCGGGGATCAGCGCATCATCCGCAGTGCCAAACAGGCCGTCCGGGCCGGCACTGGCGCCGGCAACGAGGCTGCTCGCCCGCCAATCGCCGCGGACGATGACCCTGCCGATGCTGGCATCCCCATTGGCCGCCGTGCCCGTGCGGTCGTAACCGGCGAGGATTTGCGCGCGCTCGACGGAACCGCCGATCTCGATCTTTCCGATCGCGAGCGCCTCGCCACCGCTCGCCGGATCGATGAGGCCGCGGGCCGCGATGGTCGCCATCGCCGCGAGGTCGCCGCCGATTTTTACCGAGCGAATCTGCCCGTCGCTGAGGACCGCGCTCTCGCGCACGTCGCCCGTGATCTTTACCTTCCCGATATCGCCGCTGACGGACACCGCCGCGCCGAGCATTCCGTCGGAGAGCTTTAGGTTTTTCAAGTCACCGGTGATGTCGCTTTCCAACGAGCCGCCGGGCAGCTGCGTCTCGATCCCGCGCTGGCCAATGGAGTTGGCTTGCAAGCTCTTTACCCCTGACTTCCCGCCCGTGCCGCTACCTGCATCTATCTGCCCGAGATCTCCCTTCACGCTCACCTTTCCCAGGTCAATGCCGCTCGCGTCGATGGCGCCGACGTCCACCATCCGATCCCCCACCCCAGCGACGCGCTTGGATTTGATGCTCAGGTTGGCGCCCGCAAACTCCGATTGACCGCTGAAGTCGATCAGCGCGAGTTGCGCGCCAGCGCCCGCAGGAAAGAGCGTGAAATTCTCCACCTTCAGCGCCCCCTTGCTCACGTTGATCGTGACCAGTTCACCGTCCGCATCGGTGAAAGTCGCCGTGTGTTTGCCGGTCAGCGTCACGTCGTCATCGAGGATGGTCCCGATGCCGATGGCGTCATCGATCACCGCATTCGCTGCGTCCGAGAGGAGCACGGAGAAAATCTCGCTCGGCTCGGCCTCGATGTCTCCGATCACCTCGACCGAGAGCGTCTTGCTCGTTTCGCCGGGAGCGAAAGTCAGCGTGCCCGGTGTGAGCGCAAGGTAATCCGCCCCTGCCGTCGCCGTGTCATCGGAGCTTGCGTAGCTCACGCTCACCGGCAGCGCGCTTTCAGCGGTGAGGCTGACCGTGAAAGTCATCGTGCGGCTGCCGGCGTGGCCTTCGATCACCGACGCGTCGGTGATCTGCAACAGCGTGTCGTCGTTGAGGATCGTGCGGACCGCCGTGCCGGCGCCGATCGGTGCGCCCGTCGCCTCCGAGAGGACGAGCGAAAAGCTTTCGTGATCCTCAATGCTCGTGTCGCCCAGCACATCGATCGCGATGGTTTTGACGGTCTCTCCGGGGGAAAAGGTCAGCGTGCCCGCCAGTGCGGTGAAGTCGCTTCCGGCCAGCGCCGTGCCTTCCACCGTGGCGAAACTCACCAGCACCGGCAACGCGGAAGGCTTCTCCAGCGTGACCGTGAAAATCGTCGGCGCGGCTCCGGCATCCCCCTCGAGGACGCTACCATCGCCGCTGAGGCGGATGATCGTGTCGTCATTGAGGATCGTCCCGGTGGCCACGCCCGCGCCAATCGTGGCGCCGCTCGCCTCCGAGAGCATGAGCGAGAAGCTCTCGTGATCCTCGATGCTCGTATCCCCGAGCACTTCGACCGCGATCGTTTTCGTCGTCTCGCCCGGCGCAAAAGTGAGCGTGCCCGGAGCTAACGCCGTGTAATCGCTCCCGGCCAGCGCCGTGCCATCGGCGCTGCTGAAATTGACCGTCACCGGCAATCCGGACGCTTCCGAAAGGCTCACCGTGAAGACCAGACTGCTCGTATCCGAATCCCCTTCGATCATCGAAGCATCGGCGATGCCCAGCACCGGCGGCGCGTCATCGTTGCGGATCGTGCCGACGCCGACCCCGTTCCAAATCACTCCTCCCGTGGCCTCGGAGAGGACGAGAGAGAAGGTTTCATCATTTTCAAAAGTTGTTTCTCCAAACACATCGACGCTCACGGTTTTGCTCAACTCGCCAGGCGCAAAGGTCAGCGTGGTGGGAGGGAAAGACGCGAAATCACTGCCCGCGATTGCCATGCCATCAAGAGTCGTCAATTTTACCGTGACTGGAATCAACCCAGCCTCCGACAAAGTGACCGTAAACTGCATTGGTGTCGTCCCGGCATTCCCTTCAATCACCGCCGCACTACTGACATTGATCTCCACGCCTTTGCCAAAGACCACATAGGTCGCTCCGGATAGATAGCCGTTCGGAGAGGCAAGTCGTCGAGAGCCGATGATGAGGTCATCGAAGCCGTCGCCATTGACGTCACCCGCCCCACTCACAGAACGGCCGGTCCTGTCCCCAATATCGACGCCGCTGAGTTTGAAGCCGTTCGCTCCGTTCAAGGTGGAGAGATTCAGGATCGCTGCGAAGGACGTGCGGCTTCCAAAGACCACGTAGCTCGCCCCGCGGTTATAGGCCCCACTGGAAGCTCCGATGATCAAATCATCGATCCCGTCGCCATTAACGTCGCCCGCCCCGCTCACCGAAATGCCGGAGTATTCGAACGCGACGCCGCCGAGTTTGAAGCCGTTGGCGCCGTTCAAGGCCGAGAGATTCAGGGCCGACGCGAAGGTCGTGCGGCTCCCAAAGACCACGTAGCTCGCCCCGGCATTGGAAGCGCCGATGATCAGGTCATCGATCCCGTCGCCATTAATGTCGCCCGCCCCGCTCACCGAAATGCCGGAGTAGTCGCGGAATGCGACGCCGCTGATCTTGAAGCCGTTGGCGCCGTTCAAGGCCGAGAGATTCAGATTCGCCGCAAAGGCCGTGCGGCTCCCAAAGACCACGTAGCTCGCCCCGGAACTAGCGCCGTTCGGGGCAGCACCGCGTGCGCCGATGATCAGGTCATCGATCCCGTCCCCATTGATGTCGCCCGCCCCGCTCACCGACCGGCCGGATTGGTCGTAGGCCGCGACGCCGCTGATCTTGAAGCCGTTGGCGCCATTCAAGCCTGACAGTTCCAAGTTTGCCGCAAAGGGCGTGTGGCTCCCGAAGACCACGTAGCTCGCCCCGGAGGCGTCGCCGTTCGGATCCGCAACGAAAGCACCGATGATTAGGTCATCGATCCCGTCGCCATTGATATCGCCCGCGCCGCTCACCGAATAGCCGGTCCGGTTGAGGCCGGCGACGCCACTGATCTTGAAACCGTTGGCGCCATCTAAGGCCGAGAGCGCCACGTTCGCCGCAAAGGCCGTCCTGCTTCCAAAAACCACGTAGCCCGCCCCGGAATAAGAGCCCGCATCGGAAGCGCCGATGATCAAATCATCGATCCCGTCGCCATTGATGTCACCCGCCCCGCTCACCGACACGCCGGAGGCGTCGCCGGCGGCGACACCACTGATCTTGAAGCCGTTTGCGCCGTTCAAGGCCGAGAGTTCCAGGTTCGATGCAAAGGGCGTGCGGCTCCCAAAGACCACATAGCTCGCACCGGAGGCGTCGCCGTTCGGATCCGCACCGAAAGCACCGATGATCAGGTCATCGATCCCGTCGCCATTGATATCGCCCGCGCCGCTCACCGAGGTTCCCGAGTAGTCGAGTAGCGTGACGCCGTTGACCGTGAAGCCATTGGCGCCGGTGAGGGCGGAGAGTTGGACGACGGCCGCGAAGGCCGGGGCGATGCGGGCTTCGAGTGGTTCGATCATTGATGGGCATTTTTTCATTAGGAAAAGGTCTTCGCCCGCGGCTGTCCGAGTGCCTCGCGGAAACGCCGCAGCGTGTTCGCCAGGGTGCGCCAGGTCTTGAGGGCGACGGGCGTGTTTCCGCAGAGCGCCACCAAAGCAGGTGGCGAACGGCACAGCGGAGGCTGAAGCAGAAGGCGAAGAGCGGGTTTCCATCCACCCCCCTTAGAAGCAATTGGCCGCGAGGATTACATGAAATCGGAATTTATTTTGGGACGCGACGGATTGGCGCGCTCGCGACGCCAGCGCTCCCGTTCCTCCCACATTGCGGGGCATGTGCGCCAGACTCCGCCGCTCCCGCCAATCGACGAGGCCGGGGGAGCGCCAGCCCGCGAAGGGGCTCGACAGCTCCGGCAACATCTCGCCCACGACTCCCGACTGGGAGGCACCGGATCCTCGCGGGGATCTTCTGGCCGTTGCTCACCGTTGGCGAGTGCCAATGAATCCGTGAGTGGCGCCCCCAGCGTCGTCGTAGGAACCGACAATTTCACCTTTGGCATTGATCGAATTGATCGCGGTCCCGGTCGCACCGGGCACGTCCACCGTGGTGTAAACACCCCGGCTGAGCACGAAGCCATGGCTGGCCCCGTTGACATCAAAATAGACGCCAACAATCACGCCCGCGTTGTTGATACCCTCCGCCACGGTTAACCCATCCGCGCCGGGAGCATCGAAGGTCGTGAAGACTCCGCTGCTGCTCCGCACAAAACCGCGACGGTTGCCATTGGCATCCACGTAGCTGCCAACAATCTGCCCGACGTCGTTGATGCCAAGGGGCACTGTTCCGAGGATGGGGTGATCGCCGGGCACATTGAAGCTACTGAAGACTCCCTTTCTCCAGATGAAGCCATGACGGGTCTGATTGGCGTCCCGGTAGGCCCCCGTAACCTCACCCTGCGCATTGATGGACCCGGCTTGTGAGCGGATCGATCCAGGCGGGTAGAGCACGGTAATGGCGCATCGGCTCCAGACAAAGGCGTGCGGTGTTCCGGTCGCATCACCGTAGGTTCCGGTGAACGCGCCCGGCGCATTGACCCCGTTGAGGCTGGTGAACACTGCGCCGTCAATATCGATGGTGTGAAATCTGCCTCGGCTCAGGATGAACCCATGCGAATTCCCATCCGCATCATCGAAGTCTCCCACGATGTCCTTGGGGCTATTCCCGTTCGCCGCCGTATAGATTGCGTCCGGCACGTCGATCGGGGTAAATACATACTGAGCCTGCGTCAGCCCCGGCAGGCCGAGGAACAGGCCGACGCTCGCGAGCGCCAACCGTTGAACGGATCCGATATGCTTATGGGTGGTGGTTTTCATGGTGTCTGTTTGGATTTCATTTTTCTAGGTTTTACTAACTTAACTAACATGGGTCTCCGCGGGGTCCGTGGACGGACGGGTTTGCGGTCGCCGGCGGTTGATCAGGGCGACCGCACCCAGAATGACCATGGCTGCCGCGCCCGGTTCGGGGACGACCACGATATTGTCGATGAGGGCGCTGCCTTGCGGGCTGCCCGCGGCGCCGGCCTGGTCAATCTCCACCGAGTTGATCGCGCGCGGATCGTTGATCACGAGCGACGTGAAGGGATCGCTGGTGTTCGAGTAGAGCAGCGCGTTATCGAGAAAGAGAGAATACGCAGTTTCCACCGCGCCACGCGCCAGATTGAGCGTGAATTGGTGCGTCACGCCGATGGTCATTGTGCCGATCTGCACGATGTTATTCCCCTGGTTGCTGGTGCCGAAAATGCCGGAGCCCTCCGCAATTTGAATCGAGGACATTCCCGCAGGGGCGGCCACGTAATCGAAACCGAAGGCGAACCCGCTGCCGTAGTTGGTATTCCCGAAACCGAAGGGCGCGGAGGACGGCTCGAACGCAACTTCGTAACCTTCGGAGGTATTGGCCGCGGCGACCCGAATGGTAAATGAAATGGTGGCGACGTCGCCCGGTGCGGTCAGGACCGCCGGGAAAGGCCGGATCACATCGGTCGTATCCTCAAAACGCGCCGCACCGTTCACGACTGTGGCGTTACCGCCGCCACCCCATGGCTGCCATGCTCCTCCGGAGACGGAGGTTAGGCCTCCGTTGGGATAGGAGAAGGTTTCGACAAGACCCTGGCTGTTTGCAGGTGGAGTGATCGAGAACCACAGCGCGATGGCGACAGCGGCCATGCTGGATCCCGGCGCCATGGACACGGCGATTTTGAGTTGAGAAGTCATTTTCATGCAGCCTCCTCAGAAGCAATGCGCGACCGGGATTACATGAATTCCGAAATTAATTTCATCCTGCGCCCGGTCGCGAACAGGACTCCCATTAACGCCGTGCTTCCCGCTCCTACCCTAATCGAAACTCGCGAACAGATGGCGTAACTCGGATTTCAATTCCGCCTCGCTGGTGACGGTTTGGGCGATCTCGGTCCGGACGATCTCCCGGTAGCGGAGGCGCAGGCGGTGTACTGCCACGGCGACTCCGCCGACCCCGAAATTGAGCCGTGCACCGAGCGCTGCGTAGTCGCCCTCGCCTGCGACCTCGGAAAGGAAGACTTTGAGCGCATCAAAATGCTGGAGCTTTCCCGCAGCCACGAATTCCTCCCGCAAGCGCGTGAGCGCGCGATCAAGGAGGGTGAGCGCCCAGTGGCGATCGAACGCTTTTTCCGGCGAATCGTGGCCGGCACCGTCATGGGCGAAACGACCTTCTGCCTCTTCCGCATCGAGCGAGATAATCTGGTGTCCGCCGCCGCGTTTGAGCCTGCGCGACTTGTCCCATTCGTTGGCCAGCAGGTGATTCATCGACGCGAGCAGAAACGAGCGAAAACTGCCCAGGCGACGATCCAGGGATCCCAAATAATTCTTTTCGATGAGCTGATGAAAGAACTCCTGCGTCACGTCCTGGGCGTCCGCTGGGGGCAAACCTTTGCGACGCGCGTAAGCATAAAGTGGAAACCAATAGGCCCGGCACAAGCGCTCGAGTGCCTCGGCGGCATTTGGTGACAGGACGTCCCCCGCGGCGGTAATCACACTCCAGTGGGTGGTGTCGAAAGCGTCCGCACCGGGAATTGCCCATCCACTCGTTTTGTTCAATGCCGCAGCCAGCCGGTCTGTCGGACTGTCCGGTTCCAATGGGTTGATGGCTTTCATGGCATCCGTTCCGTCGTGAGCGCACAATCTTGTAGCTGGTCGGAGCTCTTTTCCGAAAGGACAAAATCGCCGAACGGATTCGGATCGGCTGTCGAGCAGCCATCGTCGAGTCGGTTGCAGAACGGCGGTCCCCGGTTGCGTCCTGAAACTCAATCCTCGAAAGTGCAAAAAGCCATCCTCGGCCGGCATGTCTGAGAATTTCGAGTATCCACAACATCTTGTGGTCGATATTTTCGACAGACGCGCCAGATTGCGCTTGCGCAGTTTCGGTTCGTCAGCCAAACACTGCCGCGAACCGCCGGAATTGTTCTCCGTGCGCCGCCATTTCCGCCCTATGTACCTCAAGTCACTCGAACTGTTCGGATTCAAGTCATTCGCCCCCAAAACCGTGCTCGAATTCCATCGCGGGGTCACCTGCGTGGTCGGGCCCAAATGGTTGCGGCAAATCTAACGTCCTCGATGCCATTCGCTGGGTGCTCGGGGAGCAGTCAGCCAAAGCGTTGCGCGGCGGCGAGATGGCGGACGTCATTTTTTCCGGGACCGATTCTCGCGCGGCCGTGGGTATGGCCGAAGTCTCGATGACGTTTTCGGAGTGCGAAGAGGCGCTCGGACTCGACTGGCATGAGGTGACCCTCACTCGACGCGTTTTTCAGGACGGGGGATCGGAGTATTTCCTGAACCAAACCCCCTGCCGGCTGAAGGACATCCAGCAAATGTTCATGGATACCGGCATCGGACGCACGGCCTACTCGATCATGGAGCAGGGCAAGATCGACACGATTCTTTCGAGCCGGCCGGAAGATCGCCGCGCCATTTTCGAGGAAGCGGCCGGCATCACCAAATACAAGGCACAAAAACGGGAGGCGCTGCGCAAGCTCGAGGCCACCGAGGCGAATCTGTTGCGCCTGACCGACATCATCAAGGAAGTGAAGCGGCAGATCGGTTCGCTGCAGCGGCAGGCGGGCAAGGCGCGGCGGTATCAGTCGCTCATCGGCGATCTGCAAAATGCTCGAGACGCACGCCGCAAAAGCGGCAATGGGAAGCGCTGGAGGCGCAGCGGCGACAATCCGCGCGGAACACTCGAACCTGGCGCAGCCGGCTCAGTGACCCGAGCAGGAGATCGAGAGACAGGAGTCCAAGTCTCCGTTCAGCGCGCCGCACTCGAGGAGATGGAGCGGCCGGCTCAATCCGGCGCGGCAGGGGGTGAACGATCTCAAGTCGCGCATCTCGAATCACGAAAGCCGCATCATTTTCAATCGAAGAGCGCGCGCAGGAATTCCAGGGATTGATGGAGCGTTACCGGGGCGAAATGGCGGGCGCGGAGGAGACAATTCCGTGTGCGGAGGAGCAGCTCCAGCGACCGGACGCCGAGCTGGAGCAAATCACCACGATGCTCGGCGGCGAACTGCGCGTGATGGAGGAAAAGCAGGCCGCCACTTCCGCGCTCACCGCGCAGCGGCAGCGAGGCCGAAAGCGGACTGAAAGGCCTGGCGCAGGAGGCACTCGCGGCGGAGAGTCGCGATCAGCGGATTGCGCGGGCAGCTTCGAGCATCGATCAGCAACGGGACAGCGGCGGAGGCGCGGCTGGCGTTCTCTCCGGCGAAGGCGGCCAGCTCACGTTTGCCTTCGCGCAATTCGGCGAGCTCCGCAAGACGATGGGCGAATCGAGCTCGCCAATGTGAAGCCGAACTCGAGCAGCACACCGCCGCGGCTGTCTGCTGCGGAAATGGCATTGCGTGAAGGCCAGAGCGCGCTCGGTGCAGATCGAGCGCGAACCCTGCGGGAAGCCCAGCGTTTGCTCGCGGAAAAGGAATCCAAAGCTCGAAGTCCTGCGGCAACTCGTCGAGAGGTGGCGAAGGTTTTGATGAAGGCACGCAGGCCGTCCTGCGCGGGCTCGACAATCCAGATTTTTTCAAGCCCTCCGTGCTCGGCGCGCTGGCACAATTTATCGATGTGGCGCCGGAATTCGTGCCCGCGGTGGAAGCGGCGCTCGGGTCGAATCTCCAGGCGATCGTGATGAAAGACTCGATGATTGCCGAGTCGGTGTTCAAGACCTTGACCGCACAAAAGCTGGGCAAGGCGAGCCTCGCGCTGCGGGAGTTGGACCTGCATTTCAGCGACGACGCCGCGGAGGAACGCTGCGCTGCCGGAAGGAGCGATCGACTGGCTGATCAGCAAAGTCACGGCGCGAGCGAAGTGGGCCGGCTGGTCGAGCGCCTCCTTGACCGTGTCGTTGCTGGTGCCAGATCTCGAAACGGCGCTGCGCATGTTTCCACAGCGCATATTCCATGATCGTGACGCTGGCCGGTGAGGTGCTCACGCGCGACGGCATCCTGCATGGCGGCGTAACAGTGAAGGCGCGAATTCCATGCTCCAGCGCAAGAATCAGATGCGCGCAGCTCGAAGCGGAAGTGCTGCGGCCGAGAGCGCGATCGAACGAAGTGACGGCCGCGCCGGGAGTCCGCCGTGACCGAGATCGAAAATACCCAGGTGCGGCTCGATGAAGCCCGCGAACTGCGGCAGAGCGCCAGCGCACAGGTCGCTTCCATTCGCAACCACATCGAGATGATCGAGCGCGAAACCCGCGACGCCGAGCGCAAGCAACAGACGCTCGAATCTGAGCGCGGCAGCAGCGAAGCGCGCCTGGCCGAAGCCGCGGCAGCGGATTGGTGCGATCGAGGCCGAAATTGCCGCGCGCTACCCAGCAACTGGAGGCGGCTGCAGGCGCGCCGAGCGGAAGCCCAGACTCAGCTCGAAGTTTCCGCGCGCACAGCGAAAACGAACTCGCGGCGGAATTAAACGAGCTGAAGATCAAAGTGGCCACGGAACGCCAGCGGCACAGCAGCCTCAATCATCAGCGCGCTCCGATGGAAGCGCGCCTCTCGGAGTTGAACGAACTGATCGCGCAACGCCGCCAGGACATCGGCAGTTACGAACAGCGCATCGCCGCGACCACGGCGGAGAATGCGGAAATTGAAACCAATCTCGGGTCGCTCCGGGGACAGCGTGGGCGAAGGCGAACTTTCCGTCGCGCAACTGCTGGATGAGCGCGCCGAACATCGCCGCCATCGGCGAGGAACTCGCAAACACCCTCCGCATCCTGCGGCATCAGTTCAGCGAGGTCACGATCAACGCAGCCGTCTGGAAGTGAGGCAAGCGCAGCTCGAGATGAAAGTCGCCGCGCTGCACGAGCACATCCAAAAGCGCTACCAAATTGAACTCAGCGAATTCGAGCGCGACTTGCACGGTCTGCGCGTGGCCATCCGCGAAGCCGTGAAGCGGCGGCAGCGCGGAGTTAACGGTGGTGGCGCGGACGAATCTGGGGCGCCATCGCGAAAACCCGATCCTCAGTGCCGGCGAGAGCCGCCGACGCTCACAGGCGGGACGAATTCGAACCTGACGATGCGTTCGCCATCGATTGGGACCGTGGTCGATGGGATGGTGCAGCGAACTTGATCAGCGCGTCGATTCCATGGGTCCGGTGAATCTCGACGCCATCCAGGAATTCGACGAACTCGAGCAGCGTTACAATTTCCTCGAGAAGCAAAACACCGACCTCATCAACTCCAAGGCCGAGTTGCTCGGCCACGATCACGAAAATCAATCGAAACGACGCAAAATCCTCTTCGCCGACACGTTTGAAAAGATCCGCGTGAACTTTCAGGAGATGTTCACCGAGCTCTTCGGCGGCGGCAAAGCGAACCTTGTCCTGACCGACGAAAGCGATCCCGCTCGAGAGCGGCATCGACATCATCGCCAAGCCGCCCGGCAAGCAGCTGACCAGCATCACGCTGCTGTCCGGCGGCGAGAAGACGATGACCGCCGTGGCGCTGCTCTTCTCGATCTACATGGTGAAGCCAAGCCCGTTCTGCGTGCTGGATGAAATGGACGCGCCGCTCGACGAATCGAACATCAACCGCTTCATCAGCATCCTCGATCGGTTCATCGAGCAGATCGCAGTTCATCGTCATCAGCCACAACAAGCGCACCATCGCCCGGGCCGACGTGCTTTACGGCGTGACGATGGAGGAACACGGCGTCTCGAAACTCGTCGGCGTGAAATTCAACAAACGCGACGAGTCCAAGGAGGCGGAAGACGTGCTGGGAACCAGAAATCCGTCACCCGTCCCCAGCGTCGCGGAGACCTTCGGCAAAAGCCCAAACCTCGCCAGCGAAGAAGCGACCAGCAAAAGCAGCGTGGCGTGAACCATCGCCGCGATCGCGGCTTTTGTAACAGGAATGACCCCGCCCATGAAACCCGAATCTCTGACGAGGCAACAGTGCGGAGCGATTGTCCCATCTCCTCTGATTTAACAGACATCGGACTTGTACCCTTAACGGTGGCTGCTCTCTTTCGAGTGCCAGTTCTTCTTTTCTCATGCTCGCTGAATTGACGTGCGACTCGGTCGATTGGCTTCTGCCGGTGCTTTTCGGCATCATGATCGTATCGGGCATTGTCTGGTTCGTCCTGATGGCTCGACTGCATCGTGTTCTCCGAACTCGCCACTCCGAAGAATACGAGAAGCTGGGCCGACCCACGTTGTTTCTAAACAACACCATTCAAAACGGACTCGCTACGATTCGTTTCCTTCTCGGTGGCCGTTTTCGTCAACTGCGCGATCCGGCGTTGCTCAGGCTTGGAGCGATTATGCAAGTGATGTTCTATTTCTATGCCGTCATCTTTGCCTCAATTGTGGTCATCTTCCTCCTCTGTGTTCCAAATCATCATCGCGACCGGTAGGGCGCTCGAAGTCGCGTTACGAAGCGTTGGCAGCGAGATCCAATCTCGATCACGCAACGTATGTCCAAGCGCACGCTTCAGTTTCCGCTTTTCCTCGGCCGCTGAAACCATAGCGTCGCGCAGCGTGAATTTCAAAATCCCGCTTTTCCTCGGCCTGGCGCTCTTACTTTCTTCCTGCGCATTCAAAGATCGCGACAGTCTGATTTGTGTGAGTGTCGCCGATCAGAAAATGCTTCTCTCCAAAAAGGGCGTGCCCGTCGCAGCCTACGACGTCTCGACCTCAAAGTTTGGACTGGGTGATGGCAGGGGCAGCCGCTTTACGCCATTGGGCCGGCTCGAAGTGGCGCAAAAGGTCGGCCGGGGCGCCCCAATCGGGATGAAATTCAAAAGCCGCCGTCCAACGGGAGAAATCGTGGCCATCGACGCACCGGGCCGCGACCCGATCGTCACGCGGATCCTGTGGTTGAAGGGACTCGAACCGCAGAATCGCAACGCCTACAAGCGGACCATCTATATTCACGGCACCGCCGAAGAGCGGACAATCGGGAAACCCGCCAGCTACGGTTGCATTCGCATGCGCTCGCGTGACGTGGTGCAACTATTCGATCTGGTCGGCGAAGGGGCTCGCGTCGAAATCATCGAGGGTCCGCTCCCCGTCGAGATGGCCAGCAATACTCCTACGGTCCGCGCGCAACCCTCACCCCGCCAATGATTCCGTGAAGGAGTCAATTGAACGGGTAATTTTCGCTGGGCTCGAGCGTCGGCTATTATCTCGAGATGCCTCAGCCATCGTCTCTCTCTTTCGTGTCCATCTTCCATCGGGAATTGCTCCGGACTGACCAAGGCCACGTTCAAAAACCCGGAAGAAGGTCCACAATAACCGGCAGGTGGTCTGAGCCGACCGGACCCCCGACGCGGATGCCTTTCACGGTGATGCCGGGGCTGACGAGGCAGTGATCGAGCGGGATCTTCATGGCGGAGAGCCAGGTTGGCCAAGTCGGCCAGGTCGGCAGGATCCCAAAACCCTGCCGGGCGTTCGTGAGCTTTGTGTCGCGGATGAACCGGCGGTAATTGGGTGACCACATGGTGACGTTCAGGTCCCCCAATACGACGACGGGAACGGGGCACTTTCGCACGCGCACTGCCACGTCAGCGAGCTGGGCATTGCGCTCTTGGAATCCACCCGCGCCGACGGGCGGCACGGGATGGACCGCCATGATCTCAACCTGCCGTCCGCCCATGGAAAGCCGGGCGCGAATTTCGGGCACTTCATATTCTCCGAAACCCATCTCCTCGATTTCGTCTGGAGCGTTGCGGCTCCACAGTCCGATGCCAAAATTATCGGCGCGCGGAATGACGGTGGAATGCGGAAGGATATCATCGAGCGGGCGCAGCGCCTCTGCCCAGTGATCATCGATTTCCTGGAGGACGACAAGGTCGGGCTGCTCGCGCCGGATCAGCTCGAGGACGGATTCGGAGTTTCGATTGTCGGTGAGGACATTGGAAAGGATCACGCGAAAGGTGGATGGATCGGCGCGCTCTCGAAGCTCGCGAGACGGCCCCCCGAAAAACCACGGGAGCACCAGGGCTCCGTTCGCGATCGCGCAAACAGATGCGACGCCCAGCCAGCGCCAATCGCGGAAGACCACCAGGACAATGGTGAGGATGATGCCGACGACGAAATACTGAACGCGGAAGTGACAGGCGAGTTCCAGCAGCCGATGCAGTGCGCCGCCGAAACTGGCGATGGTCAGGATGAGCAGCAGCGAGGCAGCCATCCGTGTTTTGTCATTGGCAAATGCGGCGACACGGGACCGTGCGCGCGAAACGCTCATCGGCTTTGGGTTTGCGAGATATCGGCGTTCACTGGAATTTGCGATGTCTGACGTTTAAAAGCTTTGGAAGTAGAATCACTGTCCGTTTTTAAAGTCGCCTGGAAAGAAGAAGGATAGGAAGAAAGAGAAGGAGAGTCCGGACGATGAAATGCGCACCTACTTCCCTTTTCTGGACCCCGGCTTATCCGGCGCGCGTGAACTCTTCGGCAATTCCGGAAAGCGACCCCGATCGCCGGTCTCGACGATCCATTGTTCCAGCATTCCGCGGAGCTTTGTGAGCGCGGCCCGGTGATCGGGATTTGCCGAGTTGGCGAGATTGTGGATTTCCCACGGATCCGTTTCGAGATCGTAGAGTTCTTCGTCCGGCAACCGCGGCTGGTTGACTGTGCTCTGAGAGGCTTTCAGCCATAGATTAAAGGATGCGCCAAGAATCGCCTAAGACCCGGAGCAGTTCCCCCAGCGCATTGTGGGCGACCTGTCTTTTCCAACAAACAAACTTTGCATTGGATGATGAACCCATCGCTTTAATGACTGCCTCGTTGTCAAAGCCCGGCAACTGCTGCAAACGCTGTAACAACTGGTCACAACCATCTGAGGACTGTGGAACGCAACAGCCAGACTTTCCATCAGCGGCAATTAGCAAGAAGAACACGTCCTCCTGCATCGGGCCTTCGTCGGTGGTCAGGATGCCAACCTCGTGAACCTCGTCCCAACGAATCGTCTCCGCAATGCCATCCGCTCGAACTCGCCGGACCGCGTCGTCCGTTAAGGTGACGCTCGCTCTCGCTTTCGGTTTCGAGCGGCGAAAGAAACTGAAAATACTCATGACGCGCGTAGTCGCCTAACCGGGTGTAGGCTTCATTTTTGCAGCAATGCCCGGCAGCGTGTCGGAGTGCCGGACCATTGGCAAGATTATGCCATGATGCTCGCGAGTCCGGCAGCCCGCGCGCGCGATGCACTCTCCGGGAGAGAAATACAGCTTCCTGCCTTCGTAGCTTTCACCTCCATTTGCTCTTGAGCCTCGCTTGGTCCAATCGGTTCGGATCGCAGCACAGCAGAAAGGTGTCGCTCGAACTGGGGTGATTCCGGGTTGCTTTCGGGGTCGTGGTGGGTCGGGAGATCGGCGTGATTCATGTCGCCATTGCCCATTTCGGAAAGCATCCCAAAAAGTAAAGCACACGACCTCAACCCGAATTCCCGGCATAACTCGGACCGGTCGTAGCGGCGGGAAAACGCCCCGAAAACCCCAGCTATTGGCAAAACATTGGCAGAAGCCTATTCTGTCGTCTCATTCTTGCGCGCCAATTCCCGTCGTAACTCCCTCAGCGAGAGGAAGTGGCTGGAGCCGGAATCGAACCGGCGACACGAGGATTTTCAGTCCTCTGCTCTACCAACTGAGCTATCCAGCCTTTCCGCAAGCGGGCGCGAACTATGGCGTGCGCGGGAAAGTTGGCAAGCGGGTTTTCTGGAAGGGACGCAAGACGTGCGTTCGATGGCACGGCGACTGGTCACGCAGCGCCGAATTGAAATCGCCGACCCAAAGATCAACTCGCGCAGCGCGCCCTCCGATTGCCGAAGCGCTGGCGATTAGAAAGGAAGTTTGCACTTCGCGGTGGGGGAAGTCGGTGATTGTAAATTGCCGCTCCGTAGTCTCTACGCCATGATGTCTGTTACGACTTCGCCATGCACGTCGGTCAGGCGAAAGTCGCGGCCGGCATAGCGGTAGGTCAGCTTTTCGTGATCAAAGCCGAGCAAACGCAGCATCGTGGCGTGGAGATCGTGGACGTGAACCGGCTTTTCCACGGCTTGAAAACCGAATTCATCAGTCGCGCCATAAACGGTGCCGCCTTTCACGCCGCCGCCAGCGAGCCACGCGGTGAACCCGTAGTGATTGTGATCGCGGCCATTCATGACGTTGCCATTGTTTGATCCGGGAGTGGGAATTTCCACGGTCGGCGTGCGCCCAAACTCTCCGGTCCACAACACCAGCGTATCCTCGAGGAGGCCGCGCTGTTTCAGATCCTTCAAAAGGGCCGCGATGCCCTGGTCACATTCACCGGCAAGTCGGCGATGGTTTTGCTCGATGTGCTCGTGGCTGTCCCACGGCTGACCTTCGCCGTGCCAGACCTGGACAAAGCGGACGCCGCGCTCGACGAGCCGTCGCGCAATGAGGAGCTGCCGGGCCTGCGTGCCCGGTCCGTAAAGATCGCGAATCGATTCCGGTTCGCGGGAGACATCGAAGGCGTCGGTGGCGTCGACTTGCATGCGATACGCGAGCTCGAACGATTGCACCCGCGCTTCGAGCTGCGCGTCGTTCTGGCGGCGCTGGAGATGAGCCAGGTTCAATTGCTGGAGCAAATCAAGCTGCGCCCGCTGCTCTTGCGTGCTCAGTCGCGGATTGCGAATGTTTTCGATCAGCTTTTCGACCTCGGTATTTTTTGTGTCGATGTAGGTGCCCTGAAAAACACCCGGGAGAAACGCGCTCTGCCAGTTCTGTGATTCCTGGATCGGATAACCACCCGGACACATCGAAATGAAACCAGGCATGTTTTGATTTTCCGAGCCGAGCCCATAGGTCACCCACGATCCGAAAGCCGGCCGCGGCAAACGTGCCTCTCCGCAGTTCATCAAGAGCAACGAGGGCTCGTGATTCGGGACATCAGCGTGCATCGAACGAATGACGCACATGTCGTCCACGCACTCGCCCGTCTTGGCGAATATCTCGCTCACTTCAATTCCGCTCTGCCCGTATTTTTGAAACTTGAACGGCGAGGCAAAGGCGTTGGTCGTCTTGCGTTCGGTGGGCAATTTGTTGGGGATCTCGCGCCCGTTCCACTCCGTCAGTTTTGGCTTGGGATCGAACGTATCGACATGCGAAGCGCCGCCATTGGCGAAAATGTGAATGACGCGTTTCGCCTTTGCCGGCAGGGGTGGCACCTTGACCGCGAGCGGATTCAGATTCGGTCCCTCGCTGCCGAGCGCGTGGCTGAAGAGGGAACCGAAGGCCATCGCGCCCATGCCCATCCCGCAGCGGTTGAGAAAATCGCGGCGGGTCAGGAAAAGGTCGTCCAAGCGTGGAGCGTGATGAGACATGGTCGAGTCGGAAAGCTAGCGCAGGAAACCGCGATTGGGGCCGGAATCTTAGGAAGGGCAAATGGGGCGTTGGCAATCGAGTGAGTCGTTACTGTCGTCGTGAGCAACGCCGCAGCGACCGCAGACGAATGACCCGCCAGCCAACGCGATAACGCCCGCGCGCACCTGTGCGTTCTGGCGAAGTGGGTGGTTCGCGCCCGGGTTGGGTGAACCGTGAGTCGGATCGGACGGGGATCGGGTCGCTCGGGCGTGACTTCGTCCAAGCGGACGGCTTGCACCGCGCCATCCGAACTTCGAACCGGGTCCATTCGACTCCACTACGTTCCGCTCAGGATGACAAAATGGGCGTGTTCGCTTCTCGATCGTTCATCATTTCGCGTAGGCCTGCACGCGATTTTTCCAGCCGGGCAGCCATTTCGCTTCGTTGCGCGCAGGCGGCGAGTTTTTCACCCGGCGTTCGAGCACCGCCACGGCGCTGCGCGAGAACTCCGAGACGGCATTCGCCCCGGACCCGTGCATTCCAGCAAGCACCTGAAGCAAACCCCATCCTTCGCCCCGATAGCGCTCGGACTTGCTGGTTCCCTCCCCTTTGAAATTGACGTAGTCGATCAAGGCGAAGGTTCCATCTGCCGAACTCGCCAGGCGGTCGAACTGGTGGCCGATATTCTCGCGCTCGGCGCGCGGGGCAGCCTCGAGCATTTTGGGGAGAGCGGCTTGCATGCGCTCGGCCAGGAAACGGCTCTGCTGTGGAATGGTGTCCGCCAGGAGATCGCGCAAGGCGTTCATGTTGGCCGAATGAAATTCGCGGCGAAATTCGGCCCGTGAATTCCAGGGGCAATCTCCGCGCATCCACTTCGCCACCGGAACACCGCTGCGCGCCAGGGATTCGATCAGTCTCGGAAAGCTTTCCTCGAACGGTCCGCGACGGGCTTTCGGATACCAGATGAAATGGCCAATGCCGAACGACCCGAAATCTTCGCCTTCATTCCACGACGTCAATCCATCGCGTGTTCCGCCACATTCATTTTGCCAGACCTTCCGGCCGATGCGGCTGAGTTCGGCCTCCGTGAGGGCTCGCGCGGAAGGCGCGAGCAAGACACCAAAGGTCACGATAAGGAGAAACCGGCAAGCGATCATGCCGGCTGCTTTATCGACGCGCGACCCTGAGCGCAAGCGGCGGCACGGGACGATTGCCCGCCGCCGCCGCTGCGCACCCAAAAACGCCGCACCTCGAGGTCAGTTCGCGCCGTTGAACAGGCGATTCGACCCGGGTTTCGCCCGAAGCATTGATCCGCAGAAGTGTCGCATCGTTTTGCAATAGGTTGACTGAAGATGGAATCGGGCGCGAACGGTCCACTGCGCGCCTGGAATTCCGATCCAGGCATCTCGACTGTGTTCGTGACAAATGGGGCATCGGAACGGCAACCTCCGATTTCTTTTGCTCTGACCTATGGCACACCAAAAATCTGATGGAATGAATTACGCGCCGGAAGGCAAACCTTCACCCGTGGTGCAGAAAGGCGAGTTTCCGTTTGCCGCCGTGGCGCTGGATCACGGCCACATCTATGGTCAATGCAAGGGCCTGATCGAAGCGGGTGGCGAGTTGCGTTACGTTTACGATCCGGATCTGGAAAAGGTGGAAAAGTTCCGCGGTATTTTTCCCAAGGTCGAAGCGATCGAAAGTCTCGATGCCATTCTCGAGAAGGATGAAATTAAGCTTATTGCCGCGGCGGCCGTGCCCAGCGAACGCGGTCCGTTGGGTTTGCGCGTGATGAGTGCGGGCAAGGACTATTTCACCGACAAGACGCCCTTCACCACGATGGCTCAGCTCGAGGCGGCGCGGAAAAAAGTCGCCGAGACCGGGCGCAAATACATGGTTTATTATCAGCGAACGTCTGCACGTGGAAGCGGCGGTTCGCGCTGGCCAGTTCATCGAGCAGGGTGCAATCGGACGCGTGGTGCAGGTCATCGGACTCGGACCGCATCGCTCCAATCCCCCGCAGCCGCCCGGCGTGGTTTTGGAGCCGCGAAAAATGTGGCGGCATTCTGACCGACATCGGTTCTCATCAGTTCGAGCAATTTCTCGCCTGGACCGGCGCCGAGAGCGCGGAAGTGGTGAATTCTGCCGTCGCCAACTATCACCATAAACAATATCCGGAATTCGAGGATTGGGGCGAAGCGAACCTCGTCGCGAAACAATGGCGCGACTAACTACATGCGCGTGGATTGGCTGAATCCCGACGGGTTGCGCACGTGGGGCGACGGCCGCACGTTCATTCTCGGGACCGAGGGCTACATGGAACTGCGCAAGTATCTCAACGTGGGCGTCGAACTCGAAGGGGATCACCTGTTTCTGGTCGATCAGAAAGGCGAACACTACATTCACTGTCAGGGCAACGTCGGCTTCCCCTTCTTCGGCCAGCTCATCCTCGATTGCCTAAACCGCACCGAAAACGCGATGACTCAAAAGCACGCGTTCCTGGCCGCGGAACTCTGTCTGATCGCGCAGGCGCGAGCCCGTCGGATCGAATAAGAAGGAAGATGTTTCCACGCGCTTTTCGGGAAAGGTGTCGATGAAGGTCTAAAACAATCTATCTCTCTGAGGGCACGGCCCCAAAATGCCGAGATTCACCTCCTCCACCGTTGCGTTGCCAGATCCTGCCGCCCTGATTGTCACGGTGCGCCGCCAGCGCGTCATCCTCGACGCCGACTCGGCCACTCTTTACGGCGTGCCCACCCGCGCCCTCAATCAGGCGCTAAAGCGCAACGCAGCCCGCTTTCCCGAGACATTCGCCTTTCAGCTCAGCTTTGCCGAGTGGAGCGCGATGCGATCACAAAATGTGACAGCATCAAAACGCAATGCTCGGTTTCTGCCATGGGCTTTCACTGAACATGGCGCCCTCATGGCTGCCAACGTATTGCAGAGCGAACGCGCCATCCAAATGAGCGTGGCCCTCATCAACGCCTTCATCCGTCTGCGCGAGATGGCCCTTTCGGTTGAGGAACTGGCCCGCAAAGTCGAAGCGCTCGAGCGCGGCTTCCGCAAGCACGGCGAAGATTTTCAGGTCGTTTTCGACGCCCTTCGGCAACTCCTCAACCCACCGCAGAAGCCTCGCCGCCAGATTGGATTTCACGCGGACAACGAGTAGCCGCACTAAGGGATGCGCGTCTCATTGTGCCTTCCTCAGGTTCACTGAATCGAAATTCAAATCCGCCTGCGGAATGATCTCAGCCTTGATGCCTGATTTCTCGAAGGCGGCGCGATAGTCTTCGAACTTTCCGGCGATGACGAGGGCAGTTTGATCGGCCGGCAGACGACGTTCGATAAAGGCGCGCGCTTCAGCAGCGGTGACTTTTTCCGCGGAAGGAATGAAGGTGTTCAATTCGCCTTGCGGACGGTCATAGGTCGCCAGCTCGGCGACGGCGCTGGCGTAACCTTCGTTTGTTTCCAAGCCGCGGCTGAAATCTCCGACCAGCGAACTGACGCGTGGCGCAAGTTCGTCCTTCGATGCGGGCTCACGCGCCATATCCGTGAGGCTGGTCCGGATCAGACCAGCGACCTCGAGAGCGGCGGAGTTTTTCGTCTGGGCGTAGGCGAGGAAGGGCCCGGGATGTTCCAGCGTCTGGAGGACGCTGCGCGCGCCATAGCTCAATCCACGCTTGATTCGAATCTCGGAATTCAACCGCGAAGTATAGCCGTTCCCGAGCATTCCATTGGCCACCAGGCCAGCCATGCGATCGTCAGCGTCGCGTTTGATGCCAGGACAACCCACGACGACAGCCGCCTGGCCTGCGTCCGGCATGTCGATGAAGACGGTCCGTGGCGTGAAGTCCGGTTTGGGGAACGAATGGGCGAGCGGTGGTGTTTCCGGATTTTTCCAATCACCGAACAATTTTTCCGCCCACGCGAAGCCTTGCTCCGCCGTGAGATTGCCGGCGAAAACCAGGATCGCGTTATCGGGGCGGTACTCCTGCGCGTGCAGCGAGACGATCGACGCCCGCGTGATGCGACCGATACTCTCGAGGGTGCCACCGCGGGCGTGGCCATAAGGCGCCTTCCCGAAAATCACTCGCTGCATGGCGGTCAATGCCACCGTGCGCGGTTCCTCGAAAGCGATGCGCAAGCTGTCGAGCGTTTCGCGGCGCACGCGCTCGATTTCTGCGTCCGCAAAAACCGGGTGCCGGATCACGTCGGCAAATATCGCCAGCGCGGCCTCCGCTTCCCCCGAGAGCACGGTCAGGCTGAGTGCACTTGCATCCCACGCAACGTTGGACTCGATCGCGCCACCGAGCGCCTCGATGCTCGAGGCGATTTCCGGGGCCGGGCGACTGGATGTACCACGTGTCAAGAGGCCCGCCGTCATTGAAGCCAGGCCAGCCATGTCTGGCGGATCCACTTCCGCACCGCTTCGGACGGCGAACTGCGCGGCGAGCAAGGGCAATCCGGGTCGCGAGACGACGAAGACCCGCAAGCCATTCGACAGGGTTTTCGTATCCGGCTCCGCGAAATGGACGGGTCGCGGTTCACCGGGCGGGGGCAGTTCCGAGGCGAATCCCGGAACGGCCAAAAGCATCATCACGATTGCGCCGGTCCAGCGCAGCACGTTAATGCGTTTCATTTCCTCTCCTCCGGTGCAGCTGCGTCGGGACTGACGGAAATAACGAGGCGATTTTGATCGGTGACGATCTTGCGGAATGCCGTCTGGATCTGCTCTGCCGTTACGGCCTGCAACTTCACCAAGTCCGTGTTTACCCGCGCTGCGTCGTGGAGCAGCACGGCGGCGTAGCCGATGGCCGAGACGCGTCCGGCGTTGGTTTCGCGCTCCTCGAGGCGTCCCGCGAGCAACCGGTTTTTGGCCTTCTTGATCTCGAACTCGCTCGGCGGTTTCTCGACCAGCTTTTGCACCTGCTCGAGGAATGCCGTTTCGACCGCCTCCAGTTTCCGCCCACTCGCGAGGATGATCTCGAAGGCCAGCAAACCAGCGTCTTCGCGCAAATCCGCGTAACCGGAAACGCTCTGCGCGACCTGCTGCTCATAGACCAGTGCGTTATACAAACGCGACGATTCGCCACCGGTCAGAATCTCCATCGCCAAGTCCAGCGCCAGTGCGTCCTCGTGGCGAACATCGGGCGCGAGATAAGTCACGGCAAAGGCCGGCAGTGGCACCGCGTCGTCCTTGATTTCGAGGCTCTTCGGCCCGTCGCGCGGCGGCTCTTTGATCGTGACGCGCGGAACTTCGGTCTCGGGTTTAGGCAGACCGGCGAAATACTCGTCGATCCATTGATCGAGTTCCTTCGGATCAAAATCTCCCGACACCACCAGCGTCGCGTTGTCCGGTCGATAGAACGTCGTGTGAAATTTTCGGACGTCGGGAAGAGTAGCGGCATTAAGGTCCGGAATGCTGCCGATGGTCGTCCGATGATACGGGTGAGTGGTGAACGATTTCTTCTGCACTTCCTCCTCGAATTTGCCGTAGGGCTCGGCGTCAACGCGCTGGAGATACTCCTGCTTCACGACCTCGCGCTCGGAGGCAAAGTTCTTGTCATCCACGGTCAGCGCACCCATCCGGTCTGCCTCCGCCCACAGCAACCGCCGGAGATGATTCGAGGGTATCACCTCATGATAAACCGTTACGTCGTCCTGGGTGAAGGCGTTGTTCGCGCCGCCAACGTCTTCGGTCAGCCGGTCCAGCGTCTCGGGCGCCGTGTTCTTTGTCCCCTTGAACATCAAATGCTCGAACAGATGGGCGAATCCGCTCCGATCTGGTGGATCGTCCTTCGACCCGACGTGATACCAAACCGCGATGGCAGCCGTGGGAGTGGCGTGATCCTCGAGCGTGTAAATCTCGAGTCCATTCGGCAGAGTACGATGCCGAAAATCGAGCAGCGGAATCGCATTCTCATTGGGGCCGACCGCGGCCGCCATCAGGGCCGTGCAGGCGACCGAGACCGCGTTGAATAATAGCGTTTTCATTCTTGAGTTTCGTGCAATTCGCAGACGGCAACCCATTTTGATCGGGAGACCTTTTTGTCCTTGGTGACGGAGTTGCAACGCGCAAGCGCGGAGAAATCTTTCATGCGGAAGTGGGTAATGGAGCCATGATGGTCACGAAGATTAGGAAGGCAAATGGCCGAACGATTCTTGGGCTCAATCAGCGCGGCGCGGGCGCGTCCGGTTGGAGCGTTCCCTTGAGTTTTTTGATCTCCGCCGGGGTTAGCATTCGCCATTCGCCCGGCATCATGCGCTCGATTTTCACCGGACCGATCCGGGTGCGAATGAGCCGTTTCACCTCGTAGCCAACCTCGTACAGCATGAGCCGAATCTGGCGCTTGATGCCTTGCGTGAGGCGCACCCGCAGGAGATCTGGCGCGAGGATTTCGATCTTATCCATTTTGGCCCGGCCCCCGATGATGTGGAATCCGCGCAGCAGTTTCGCCCGATGCGCTTCATTGAACGGCCGGTCGAGCAGGACTTCGTATTCCTTTTCCACCTTGTGCTTCGGATGTGTGACGGCCAGTGAGAGATCGCCGTCATTGGTCACAATGAGGAGCCCTTCGCTGTCGAGGTCGAGCCGGCCCACGTGAAAGACGCGTGGCCAGTTTGGCGGAAGCAGTTCAAAGATGGATTTCCGCCCCCGCTCATCATCACCCGAGCAGATGTAGCCGCGTGGTTTCATGAGCACCGCGTAGATCGGCGGCGCCTGGTGAACGACGCGATTGCCGACTTTCACCACATCTGTCGGTTGCACTTTGGTCCCCAGTTCCGTGATCACGCGCCCATTGATCCTCACTCGGCCTTCGACCACCAGCTGCTCGACGCCACGGCGGGAGCCGAAACCGGCGGAGGCAAGAAAACGATTCAAACGCATGGCAAGGGAATGGTGGCACGTGGGTGGCTGATGCAACTGGAAAGCGCGGGCGACGCAAAATCGGTTTCCCTTCTGCCCGGAATCGACTAATCCATCGCGCCCTTTTTCAAAGTCTCTCCTCGTTTTCACAAAATGGCGAAATTGGTTATCCCGCGCAAAACTGTTTACCGACTCTCTCTTTATTACCGAGCCCTTCAGCGCGCCCATTCCACCGGCACCGAAACCGTCTCGTCCGCTGCGCTGGCCAAGGCCGCCGGGGTGAAACCGACGCAGCTGCGCAAGGATCTGACCTACTTCGGCCACTTCGGAACCCGCGGACTCGGCTATAATGTGAAAGCCTTGAGCGCAGCGCTCACGGAAGTCCTCGGCACCACCCACCTGCAGCCGGTGATTTTGGTCGGTGCGGGCAATCTTGGCTTGGCGCTCCTGCGCTATCCTGGATTTGCCCGAGAGGGTTTTGAAGTGGTGGCGGCGTTCGATCTCGATCCGAATCAGAGCCGCCTGAAATCATTGCGCATCCCCGTGCTGCCCATGGAGAAAATTGGGGAATACGTTGCTGTCCACAAGACCCGCATGGCAATCCTCACTGTGCCGGGGCACGTCGCACAGGAGGTAGCCAATTCACTGATCGAAGCCGGAATTCTGGCGATCTTGAATTTCGCTCCGATCATCCTGCAGGTTCCCGATCACGTGGTGGTCAACAACGTCGATCTCGCCATCGAGCTCGAAAACCTGAGCTATTTTATCCGGTGATCGCGGAGACTGAACGTTTGATGGCAGATTCAGCCGCCGCCCGACTCCGAGTCCGCGACTTTGACCTCGAAAAAACCCTGAGCTGCGGGCAGGTTTTTCACTGGCGGCGCGATGGCGATGGCTGGCTGGGCGCGGTGGATGATGAGGCGGTGCGGATTGCCCAGCGAGGAAGCACGGTGACATTGGAGGCTGCTAATCTCGCCGCCGCCAAACGCTACTTCGCCCTGGATCACCCGCTGCCCGCCATCTACGAAACGTTCCCAGCGGACCCCCCAATGGCGGCGGCACTCGAGTTCTGCCGCGGACTGCGCATTCTTCGGCAACCGGCTTGGGAGTGCCTGGCCACCTTCATTACCTCCGCCATGAAGCAGGTGGCACACATCGCGCAGATTTCACATCTGCTGCGCGAACGGTTCGGACTGCGGATCGGCGGTACTACCCTCTACTCGTATCCACGACCGGAAACCCTCGCGGCCCTCGAAGAAGGGGATCTGCGTGCATGCCGGCTTGGATTCCGCGCGAAGAACCTGCTCGGCGCCGCCCGGATGATCGCGAGCGGCGAAGTCAATCTCGCAGGGCTCGCACTCCTGCCGGATGACGATGCGCGGCGGGAGCTTTGCCGACTGCCCGGCGTCGGCGAGAAGGTTGCGAATTGCACGTTGCTTTTCGGTTTCGGCCGGCTCGCGGCCTTTCCGATCGACGTGTGGATCGAACGGGTCCTCCGGCAGCTATATTTTCAGCGTCGGCGCAAGGTCACGGCGCGCCGGCTGCGGGAATTCTCGGCCACGCATTTCGGGATCTACGGGGGCTATGCGCAACAGTATCTCTTCCATCACGCGCGCATGACCTGGCCGCGCACACGGGCTTCACGACCATGATGATCGACGCGGCCCTCAATCCCGCCGAGATCGCGCTGCTGGCCAAACGCGATCTTTCCGCGACAACCTGCATCGTCTTCGACGTCCTGCGAGCGACCTCATCGATCATCACCGCCCTGGCAAATGGCGCCGCGGAGATTTATCCGGTCAGCACCATCGAAGAGGCGTTTGATTTGCGGGAGGAAATGCCGCGCTGCCTCCTCGGTGGCGAACGCAATGGCGATCGGATCGACGGCTTCGACATGGGCAATTCTCCCTTCGAATACCAGAACGTGCCGGGGGCGCAGATCGTCACCACCACGACCAATGGCACGATTGCCCTGCGCGCCTGCGAGCGCGCGGAGCGCATTTGGGTGGGAGCTATTCTGAATATCAGCGAGCTGGTCGATGAGCTGCGCTGGCACGAGCCCGAGAACGTATTGCTCGTGTGCGCCGGAACCTTCGAGAGCTTTGCCCTCGAAGACGCGTGGGCGGCCGGTTTGCTGGTCACGGAATTTCGCGACGCCGAACTGACCGATGCCGCACGGGCCGCTCTGGCCTTGACCAAGCTCCATCCAACCGCCCTGGAGGCACTTCAAGTTTCGCGCAATGGCCAGGCGCTCCTGGCCAAAAAGCGCGGGGCAGAAGTTGAGTGGTGCGCTCAGGTTTCGCACTATAAGGTCGTCGGCACGATGGAATCCGCAGTCATCCGTCCGCTCAACTGACACGCATGGCGCTCCTGCGACGCTTTACTCATCCGCTGCTCTCGCTGCTGCCGGACCTGAACGACGTTCCGGTCCGCCGGCAGGCCGTGGGTGCATTGGTCGCGTCGATCGTCCTGCATTTCCTCCTGCTGCTGTGCATTGTTTTCGCCGCCGGACTCCTGCCGGCACCCCAGCTCGATTTCGCGAAATCCCGGCCCAATCTCCAGGACTTGGAAGTGACCCTCTACGAACGGGAAACACCAAAGCTCGAGATCGTAACTCCGGAGCAGTTGAAGCAACGCAGCCAGGAGCAACCGTATATTGATTCCGCCGGATTGGCGAAGGCTGATGAAAAGCCGACAGACGCCGCGTTCGAATCCGACCAGGATATGATCGCGGCCAGCGAATCTCCGGGTTCCGGCACCGAACCGCTTCCCTCGATCGACGGGAAAGATCTGCCGTTTCAAAATTTCACCACCCAGGATGTGGTGATTGGTGCCGCGGATCAGCCGCCGGGAGCGGAGGCGCAGGCGGCGCCGCCGACGCCCGTAGTCACCACCCAGTCCGCGGCCGCGACGCCAAAGCCGGCGCCCCCATCCGCTCCCGATAGTCCTTCCAAACTCGAACGCGAACAGCCCGAGCCAAAGCCAGTCGCTGAGACCAAAACGGCCGAACCTCTGGAACCGAAGCCGATTCCCAAATCCACGCCACCGCCATTGCCGAAAGTAGATCGCGTAACTCCCGATCAAATCGCCATCGCCACGCCTGATCGTCCCGTGCCCAAACCAACGCCGAAAGCGTTGCCCACGCGGCCCCGGCCGGAACCGCTGCCCGCGGAGCCCGCGATGGAGGTCGCGCGGCTGACCCCGACTCGTCCGCAACCCCTGCCCAAACCCGGATTTCAAGCGCAGCAGGAAAAAACGAAGATCGAAGGTAGCATTACAAATCAGGGCAAGGCCGCCGTCGATGCCGTGCGCACGCCGCTGGCTGTCTATAAAAAGCAGGTCAATGCCGCCATCGGCTCGCGGTGGTATTATTACGTGCGGCAACGGCGCGACTTGATCGCCTTTGGCTCGGTCAAAGTCAGCTACGCCATCACCACTGCCGGGAAGATTGTGGACGTCAACATCGTCACGAACACGTCCAACCAGACGCTGGCCAACATTTGCACCCAATCCATTCGGGAAGCCGAGATCGGTCCACCGCCGGAAGAAGCCGTTGCTTCGATGGTGGACGGACGGCTTGAGGGTGACCTGACTTTCACCTACTACGACCTCCATTAATGCCGCTCTTCACTCCTCTGCTCGCCGCCGCTTCGTTCCGAACCGCCTACGAATTCTTCGCTCAGGGCGGCGTCTTCATGCTCTTCCTGCTCTTCTGCTCGTGGGCTTCCCTGGCCGTCATCATCCTGCGCGCGATCGCGCTCCGGCGTGATATCGTGGTGCCGCCGATCATTGAACGGGAAATCGAAGGTCTGCAGCCCGAAGACACGAATGGCGTGGTCAAACTTTCACGCATGGTTCGCAACGACAACTCGACCCTGGCGCGCATCGCCCAGGTCGGTCTGCAAAACCTCAACTGGCCGAAAATGGAGAATCTCGAAGCCGTGCAGACGAAGGCGCGCCACGAAATCGTCCGCCTGGAGAGCGGCCTCTTCATCCTCGAAATCATCGTCGGCATTGCACCGCTGCTCGGATTGCTCGGCGCCGTGTCTGGCTTGGTTAAGGTCTTTGCCGCCTTCGGAGCCAATGCCGCCTCGACCAATCCGCAGCTCATGGCCAAGGGCATTTCCGAAGCGCTCAGCACCACGATCGTCGGGCTGGCCATCGCGATTCCCAGCCTCATCGCCTACAGCTATTTTTCCAAAAAAATCGAAACAATGGCTTCGGATATGGAATCCCTGCTTTCGGAGCTGCTGGCCAAATGTTATCACCAGATCCAGCGCCGTTCGGGAATGACTGGTTCGGGTGCCTTTGAAGTCGCCGTGGAGGGAAAGCTCCGGTGAATTTTTACGCCCGCCGCCGCCGCAACCCGCAGGTCATCATCGTCGCGTTGATCGATATCTTTGCGATCCTGCTTATTTTCATGGTGATGACGACGCAGTTCAAAGAGGACAAACCTCAGGTCACCATCATGCTGCCCGAATCGAAATCCGCGGTGGTCGCGGAAACCAAAGCGGTGCCCGTCGTCCTGACCATATCCGAGAAGGAGGAAATCTTCGTCGATGCCAAGCGGGTCGAAATTGATTCGCTCAAGGACACCATCATCGATCTCATGAAACAAACGCCGCCCCCCGGTCTCGCCCTCAATGCCGACACCAAAGCGCCTTTCGGCACAATCATCCGCGTGCTCGATGTCCTCAAGGAAGCGGGCGTCAAAGGCAATCTTTCCGCCTTCACCGAAGGTAAAAAGTAATGGTCCGCGAGATCGTCAAATACGGGCACCCGGCCCTGCGGAAGAAAGGCGCCCTCATCACCGAGATCGACGATGAACTCCGGCAATTGGTTATCGATATGCTCGAGACGATGGAAGCGGCCAATGGGGTTGGGCTGGCGGCACAGCAAGTCGGAATACCACTCCAACTCACGGTCATCGACGTAACGGATGTCGAGGATCGACCGAGCACCATGTCCATTGACGGCCACCTTGTGAACATGGAGCAGCAGATGCCGCTTGTCCTGATCAATCCGGAGCTGGAACTGGGGGCGGAGAAGGAAACCGGCTCCGAAGGTTGCCTGAGCTTTCCCGAAATCACCGCGCCAATCGATCGCTCCATCGCGGTCAAGGTTCGCGCCGTTGATATCGACGGCCAGGAAATTGAATTTGAGGCCACGGGTCTCCTCGCCCGCGCCGTGCAGCACGAATTCGATCACCTGCAAGGCGTGCTCTTCATCGACCGGATGAACACAGCCACGCGCACTTCGCTCTCGGGAAAACTGAAGCGTCTCCAGCGCGGCGAAATTTAACCGGCGCTCGCTTTTCTAAAACGACGGCTGGTCGTCGGGCGGATTTTGCTGCTCGTCCGTGAGGGCTTTGGTCAGGGATTCCTGGAACATCAAAAACCGTTTGGTGACGAAAAGCGGATCGCGCTGTTCGGACGGCTCGACGTAGGTCTCGATGAATTCCTCGATCGTCATGCTCTCGTTTTCCTCGGGATCGACCTGCCAGAGCCGGTCACTGAATGCCACCCGGTGCGAAGCCTCGAAGCAGCAGATGGCCAGCTCGAAATCGAGGTCATCGAATTCCTCGCAAAACAGTTCACCGATCTGCGTGCTCGCGTCCGCCTGAATCAGGTCGTCGCTGACGAAATGCAGAATCGCGATGAACGAATCGACGAAATACGACGCCGGGAATTCTCCACCAAACGGCCGGTGCGAAGGACGATCTTCCATGGTGTTTACTTTCCTTCCGCCGCTGCCGTCACGAAGGCCGTGAACTTTTCCTCCGCGCCTTTCACCACCGCCGCCGGGCCGGTCATCTTCACAAAAACGGCACCGCTCGCATCATCGATGATCGCGCCGCGCAACGCGTAGTCTTTCAAAGGCGTCGCCGGTTGGCCGGGCATGCCGCTGGCAAATGTGCCTTCCGTTTTCACGAAGGTCACGTCCTTGCCACCGATCTTCGTCGCTTCAACTTTGTCCGTGTCGGGCTGGCTTTGAAACTGCGCCAGCCAGCGTTTGACATTGGCCTCGACGCCGCCGGCGGCTCCGGGACCAAAATGGAAAAAGGTGATCTCAGCGGGTTTTCCTCCGTCCGCGCCGGGGACATTGAGCTGCGCCTTGCGCATGGGCGAGGAAACCGCCACCCACGCCCATTCTGCCGGTCGCGTAAAGGTCAGGGCGCCGACTTCAAATTTCGCCGGATCCTCGGCGCGAGACGGTGCCACGACGCAGAGAGCGAGGGCGATGAGAGGCAGAATCGATTTCATAAGCGGGCGGAACTAGAAACCGGAAATCGGAGAGCGGAAAGCGGAAAGATGCCTGCTCAAACCCGCCTTTCCGGTTTTCGGTTTCCGGTCTCGGCTTTCGCTCAGGCCTTCAGACCGAGGTGCAGCGTCTCGCGCAGATATCGGATCGAGCGCGTAATTTCCTCTTTCTGATAATCCTGCTCCGCCTGTTTGCGATCAACACCCGCCGGTGGACGGAACGGCTCCAGCGCCTTGCCTTTGGCAGCCAGGGCCTCGAAGTGCGCCAGGCGCTCGGGTCGCTTGTCGTAGTTCTCCCAAAACTTTTGATCCCGGTAGGGATAGTTCCGCGAAAAACCGGAGATCGTCTCGATCATGATTGGCACGGTCGGGCACAAGACGCGCCACCGCTCGACATACTTCGGCCAGTCGATCAACCCGTCGCCCACGGCCGTCCATTGCACCGCTGCTCCGTCGTCGGTCTTCCAAATCATGTCATCGCGCAGGCTCGAACAGATCACGTATTGGCCGAGCGTCTCGAGCACATCCAGCGGATCTTCCAGCGTCCACGCGGCATTGCCCGAATCGATATTGGCTCCCACGAAATCCGGTCCGGCGTCCTCGATAAGCGACTTCAATTCCCACGAATGCATGTCCCCCGCGTGATTCTCGACGGCGAACTTCACGCCGGCATCGAGTGCACGCTGACGGTTGGCCTTGAGGACCTTCACCGTGTCCGCGATCCGTGCCCGAATGCCGCCCTTGGATTTTCGATCGTCAGAATTTCCGAGCACACACCGAAAGACTGGTGAACCGAGGGCCTTCGCCACACGAATTCCCAGCGCCGCATGCTCTTCAGCTGTGCCCCATTTGTCTTTGAAAGTCGTCGAGGTCGGACAAATGCTCCAGCCGCCCGCGTAAAGTTCGAGCCCGTGATCATCGGCCATTTTCTTCACCTCGTGCAGATGGCTGTCGTCGAGGCTATCGTAGGATTCGAGATCCGAAATGAGCATCGCATCGCATTTCAGCTGGGCCGCAAAATCGATCAACTCCGGCGCCTTCCAACCCATCGCGCGCACGGCAAAATTATCGATCCCGATCTTCGTCTTCGCCGGAACGTCGGTGATCAGCGTCTTGTCGATTTCCACCGCGATGTCCTCGGCAATGGATCGCTGGATGCAAAGCGGCCCAGCCAGCGCGGTGGCGGCAACCGTGCGGAGAAATTGGCGGCGGGGAAATAGAGGCGTGTCCATAAGGAGGTGTGGTCGAGAGGCTATTCAATGACGGCACAGCAATGGGTCAAAGCCATTTCGCACGCAGAATATTGGAGAATCCCATCCAATCAGCAACTTTACGGAATCCGCGTGGGACCTATACTGCCGCTCATGAGTCCAGCGCCCGCTCCGTCCGCGCCCCGAACCGCCCGCGACTTCCAGGGACCACGCCGTTCGCGCGGTGAGAGACGGATGTGCTTCGGAGGCGTTTCTTGGAAGGACTACAAGGCGTTCCAGAACACCTTCGAGCGGTCCGGCGGCGCCCGCGTCAGCTACCTCGACGGCCAACTCGAAACTCTCGCGACCAATGCCTGCCTGACCGGAATAAAGCATCCCCACCTTGAGGAGTGGACCTCCGGCTACGGTCCACCTGGACCGCCCGGGACACCGCCGGCCTCGAACAATTCGCGCAGTCGGAAAAACCGGCTTGTCCAACCTGGGTGGATGAGTTGGTCCCAGGCGACGATTGGAGAATGGCTCGTCATACGCTGGGTACGGAGCCAGGTTTTTAGATCGGACGAAGCCTCCATGACATACGTCCGGCCCGGCTTCGTCGTAAAAGTCAACCGCAGCCGGCCGCCCACGAAATCAATTTGAGGACCACGTGCCGGCGGCGCGGGGGTAAAGCTCGGATCAACGATGGTCACGGTGATCGTGCTTTGATTCCCAGTGGCCGGATCGGTGAGCGTCAACTGAACGGTTTTGTCGTCCGTGATCGCACTGTCGTCGAGCACCGCAAGCGGAAGCATCGTTTCGTATTGGTCGGCGGCGAAGGTCACCTGCGAAACAGGCAGTGAGAAATCAATCCCCTCGATCGCACTACCGCCCGTTACCGACACATTCAAGGTGAGCGATTCGTTGAGCGCACCCGGTCGAAGTATCTGCAGATCCTGCATGACATTTTCCCGGACCATCACGTCGGTATGGCTGAAAAGAGCACAATTCACAGCGGTGATGTTTTTGACGAGCACCGCGGAGGAGCCATCGGTGAAACTCACGGCGATGGCAACTTCGCCCCGGTCGTTGAGAAAACGGGCGCGTCCATCCGTGCCGTTCGAGGACGGGTTGGGCCCTTCCGGATCGCCATTATCAAAGGGTTGGATCGTTGCCACCTCGTGCACGCCGCCGGCTCCCAGATCGATGGTGTCACCAGCAAAGACAACCTTCTCCAGGGGGCCGCACGGACTGTTCGCCCAGATTCCCTGCTGGCCGTTGGAACAATCCGCCAGAAATGCCACGGCGCCGCTTTGGTTCAGATCGAGGGCCGGAAAGGACTCGAAGACGATCCCGGGCGCGGCGCCCGTCGCCGGCGAACCTTTGCGGGCAACCAGGCTCAACGCCTGCGCCGGACCGGTCCAGATACCCTGATCGTTCTGGTCCGCGATTACGCCCCCCAGACCGGGCGTCAGGGTTCCGACAAATGCCAGTTCCTCCTGGTCGTTGAACAGCGGCTTGGTAAAGCGCGCGAATTCCGCACCGGTCCCGGCCCCTGTGGCGGCGGTATGATTTCGAACCATTTCGAACAATCCTCCCGTGGACGTGCGGAGGAATAACCCGTTGACGCTGGTCAGCAGAACGTCGCCGGCTCGGTTGACGGAGACGCCGTCAGTCCCCACACCGGCGAACACGTCACCCGGCGCCGTCGACAGTGGATCGCCATCGCGAGCGATGATGCTGGGCCCTCCAGGAGTGTAGTACCCGACATAGTTTTGATCACTCGAACTAACACCCCCAAAACCCGGTTCCAGCACGACACTAATGACGGCAGCACCCGTTATATGGAGGGCTTTGTGGTAAATTCCGTAAACGACCGATCCGGGGATTTCCGGCTCCTCTTTTCCCACCGCGATGTTCACGCCATCGTCGACGAGAAATGCCGCCGCAGTGTTGGCGCTGCCCGGCAATCCGATATCCGTGTCATAGCCAATATAACCGGTTTCGTTGGCAAGAATCCAGGGCCGTAAACTGCGGACAACGTCCCCCTGCTCAAATCCGCCAAAAACCGGGACCCCAACACCGATGTAACGATGAGCTTGTCCGTTGTTCCATGAAAAAACGCCGAGACCACTAGTCGCCTGTGCCACAAAAGCGACGGCGCCAGCATCGGTGATGATCGGCGGTGCGATGTTACCATTAAACACCGTCGTGAATGACGCCACCAGGCCGGGATAGGCGACAACCTGCAGTTGCCCTCCGATCTGGGTCCATATGCCGGTCGACGTAAAGGGTCCCCCGGGGTTTCCATACGTGGCGGCAAACGCGACTTCGCCCACGTTGTTGATCGAGGCTTGCGAGAAGGAGCCGAACACCGCTCCGGGGATTCCCGGGACAGGCGCACCCGACAACACGACCGCGCCGGTTGCGGCCGTCGTGGGAACCGGAGCCACTGGCCCGTCATCATCCTCAATCGTCAGCGTGAAATCCGTCGGACTCCCCAGCGCAGCGCCGCCACCGGGATCGCTGAGCGACAAAACCAATGTCTCGTCCGGCTCTGATAGATTGTCATTTATCAGCGGTACCGTGATGGATTGATCGGTTTCACCCGACGCAAACGACAGCGTTCCGTCCGCGAGCGTAAAATCCATCCCTTCGGTGGCATCGCCGCCCGTTACGGCATAATCCACGGAAACAGGAAACCCTGTGGGTCCGAGGCGCCTAACCCGCACGGTCGCCGTCGGAACGTTTTCCAGCACCGCGGAGGACGCGAAGACAAAGCCGAGTTGCACCGTCCCGGGGGGTGGAAGCGTCACATCATCATCGTTGATGGTGACCACCAGGTCGCTGATCGGTCCCGGAGCCGATCCGTCGGTCGGATTTTCGAGCGTAACGTGCAGCGTTTCGTCGGCTTCCTTCTCCAGGTCATTCACGATCCCAAGCGCAATCGTCTTCTGGGTTTCGCCGTCGGCAAACGACAGCGTGCCATTCGGCAGATTGAAGTCCTGTCCGGCGGTGGCGGTCACACCCGTCGCCCGGTAATCGATGTTGAAATGACCGGACGATGATCCGGTTCGCTCGACCACCAGGTTGACCGTGCCGTCACTTTCGTTGACGGAAATCGCATTCGACGGGAACCCGGCGAAGAACGGTGGCGGCAATTCATCATCAACGATGCTGATGACCATCTTGTTCACGGCCCCAATGCGCGCCGCGGCGGCGAGTGCTGGATCGGTCGGAATACTCGTGGCCGGCATTGCGGCATCCTGAAGTTCAAACTCGAGCGTCTCGACCCCCTCCGGAAACGTGTCATTGTTCAAGTTGATCGTGAAAGTCTTTTCCCGGTCGTCCGCTTGAAGTTGAACCAGGGTTGGGATGCCTAAATTAAAACCGGTGAAATCTCGAGGGTTTGGTTGACTGGCAGTTCCGCCGGTCAGAACCAGATTGCACGTCATATAGCCCGCCGTGCCGTGCCGGATTATCTTGAAAGTGAATTGACTCGTCGCCTCGGAGACGGAGGCGGCAGCGAGTTCGAACTCGACCACGGCGGGTTTTTGAGCAGGTGGCAACAGATCCCCCGGATAGAGCACTTTGCCCACCCGCAAAAGACCACTGCCAATGAAATACGGCCGATCATCTGGCCCCACACCGACATCATCCAAGTAGGTGGAAGGTGTGAAGCGCGCCGACTGGCCATTCAGCGGGCGGAAATTTTGATAGTGATCAAAGCCCATGACGACCTGCCGAATGCCGTCGGGGTTGATGCGCATCATTCCGTACTTGGATTGACCGCTGATATCCTTTTGCGCGACATAGTAGAGAGTGCCATCGGAAGCCGCCGCCATTCCGCGCACAAAGCCACTCCCAAAATCCACCGCCGGCTGGCCGTCCCCAAGGTCGGTTGGTTTGTCACTGCCGCCGCCGACCACGTCGATCTTCCAAGCGCCCGACAACGGAATCGGGAAAGATCTTGCGAATCTGGTTTCTGCCCTGGTCCAAATCGTAAACAAACAGCACGCCGGATGGGGCTCCAGCAAAGGTATGAAACTTTGATAGTAGCCCCGATGGCGGGACCTCCATTACCCGACTGTCCGGCAGTAGGAATCCCGCCACCTGCAAACGTGGAGATAGTTCCGGTGTCCAGGTCAACCCGGCTGATCACGCCGACTGGCACGTCCTGGGAAGGATGGTTCGGATCAGTTCGTAGCACCCGTCGTGGGAAATAGACGCCGTTGATCGGAATCAACGCCGGGCGCGATGTGTTCAACGTTGTTCGCAGAAATTGATCTTTACGTCAGTCGCGGGACCCCCGTCAGCTTCAATGCGTTCGTTTGAGCCACCGCCCGCAATCGTGTGGACGATTCCATCGGGCGTGATCCGCCGCAGGACATGGTCGGAACCGGCGCCGCCAACGGTATCGAACACATAAACGCTGCCGTCAGGTCCAGCTGCCGGTGGGTGTGTGGTGGTGCGGTCAAACAACCAGTCAAGCGCGGCACCGCCATCCTGCTTGTTCGTTCCACCGCCCGCGAATCGTCGAAGAATGCCGTCGGGATCGACACGATAGATAACGGCGCCGCTGGTGCCGTTCACCGGAGTCGTGACGTAAATGCTGCCGTCTGGACCGACGGCAAAAGCGTCGAGGAAACCAGGACTGCCAAGCCAGCCGAAATAGGTTTCCAACGCGGGAACGTTCTCCTCTGGCTGAGCCGTGTGGCCCTGCAACGCCATCGCCGGCCACGTAGCGGACAAAGCCACCATTCACGTCAGGAGCCTGGGTAAGTAGGTCGGCCAATTCGGCGCAGTCGTTGATCCCGTCACCATCGGAATCGGCCAGGTTCGGATCCAGGCCGCGGGCAATTTCCTCTTCATCCGTCAGGCCATCGCCATCGGTGTCCACGCCTTTGGGGAGGCAGAGGATGCGCCGGAACAGCAACTCATAGGCGGGATCATCGATCGAATCTTCATTGTCGGTGGGGCGCACGTAGACCGTGTTGTATCCGGGAAACAGGCAGAGCGCGGCGCGATACTTCGGATGGGCAGGATTCCCGGGCCCGGCAACTGTGACCGTCACCTGTTGTCCCGGCATCTCGCCCCGGACCTCGAAGGTCGCGGGCAAGCCACTGAGGGGCGCGGTTTCGGTCAACAGCAACAACCGAGATTCGACCACCGAGTCGCTTAGCACCTCTGGACGGAACGGTCCGGCGCCCATCAGTCTGTTGCCGTTCCGACCGCGGGGGACCCGATCGAAGCTCCGGTCAACGACCGGGAAGCTGTAGAGATTGACGCCATTTTGAGTCCAGGTTTCGATCCAGATACATCCCGCCCTGACCAGCTTGACCCCCGCGCGATGTGATTGCGTTACCGCCGGCAAACGGGCCACCGAAGGAACCCAGGAGAATCAATTCTCCGCCGCCACCACCGCCGCCGCCACCACCCGAGTGCGCCAGTTGTCCCAATGTCGGAGTGTCCGGAAGTGCCGCCGGCGATCCGTTGGCTGAACCGTTGCCGCCGATCCCACCCGTCGTGGTTACGTTACCGGAAACGCGCACGTAATCTCCACTCACGATACGCACGCCAAGACCACCGTCACCCCCAGCTCCCCCGCCGCCGCCAACGTCGCCATTTAACATCCCGCCCCCGCCACCGCCACCACCGCCCCGGCCAGGTCTGGGGCGCACGGTGCCCTCGTTCCCGCCGCCGGACCAGCCCTGCACTCCAGCCAGCATCCCGACATTGAACGATCGGTCGATGGGCAGTTCAAGATTCCGGTAATACTCGAGCAAGGAGGCGACGACATCGTAGCACGTCCCGTCGTCCCAGGTGGTGCAATTGCTGTCAGTGGTCGCACCGTCATTGACGCCACCCGCTCCTCCCTTTCCCAGCGGCAGGACGTGCCGCAACCCAAACAGCGAATTGACCGCGTCGTCTCCCGCTGCGGGAGGCACTTCGCCGGAACCGGTGACTTCGTACCCGCCATTGCCACCGGAGGCACCGTTGCGCCCCGCTGCACCACCGAATCTGCCCGCGGCATCGGTTCCATCGTTCCCACTTGCGTCGATCGTGCCTTCAATATCCACCGGCCCGGTGCACTTCCAATCGAGCGAGCCGCCGGTCACCCGGAGAGTGGCGCCCGCGCCGATGAAGACGCGCGAAAATATCTTCGGAGGTGGAATATCGACCGTCAGGGATTGACCACCGGTGAGAACAAATTCATCCAATCCGGTGATGTGAAGCATGAAGACCGCCGAACTGTTATCCGGGGCTGTCAGCCGGAGTTGCCCGATCAGCGTCTCGCCTTCACCCACGAACGGCAACTGGGGAATCTTCAGAATCACTCCCGCGCTCGTGCCGTGGCCGGTATAATGGCTGAACGTAAACTCGGCCGGCTGGCCGGTGAACTCGAACGACGGTGTGAGATCGGCCTCGATATTCTCGCCCACGATTAAAAGTGGAACGGTTCGTCCTTCCTGGAGCGACACGCCGGGTGGGGTTCGGACTTCAGTAATGACGGGCGTGATCGCGATCGCCTGCGACGCACAAACCACGACGACCAGGGCCAGACAGCACCGGCGGACGACCTGTTTCAGCGTGGCGTGTTGGCGATCCCCGAACTTGCGGATGCGGATGGAAGCGTTCATGCCGCGAGCGTGCCACCACCCGCATGAACCCAGAATGAACGTCAGATGAAAAAGCTTTCATCCAGCGGGATCGAGCTGTTCGTCCACTTTCGGGAGCCAGACGGTAAAGGAGCTTCCCTTCCCTATTTCGCTCGTGGCCGTCACCTTTCCGCCGTGCGCTTCCACCAGAGATCGGACAATCGCCAAACCCAGCCCTGCCCCTCCAGCTACGCTGTTGCGCGCGACATCCACCCGGTAGAAGCGATCGAAAAGATGGGGCAGATGTTCGGCCGGAATGCCGCGACCGCGATCGCTCACTTCCAGCCGCACCTCTCCATTTTGCGCCGAAACACTGACTTGCACGACTTCATCACGAGGAGAATGCCGGACCGCATTTTCCACCAGATTGGTCACCATGCGCTCCAACGCCAGGGGATCTCCGAGGACGGGCGCGGGTTCCGGTGATACCACGTGAATGGCCGCTCCCGATTCGGTTTCCAGAGCCTCCATGCGTTGCGCGACCCGGCGTGAAACCTCGCCCAAATCCGAAACCTCCTTGCTCCCGAACGCGCCACCCGCATCCACGCGCGCCAGCATCAGGAGATTTTCCGCCATCCGGGAAAGGCGCTCGATTTCCTCGCGATTGCTCACGAGCACATCCCGGTATTCCTCGCTCGACCGATCGCGCCGCAACGCCACCTCGATCTCGCCGCGGAGGATCGTCAACGGCGTCCGCAATTCGTGGGACGCATCAGCCAGAAACCGCTGCTGCGTGCTCGTCGCGTGATCGAGCCGGTCGAGCATTTGGTTGAAGGCGCTCGCCAGCTCTGCGACTTCCGGATCGCCGTTCGGAACCGGAATGCGCTGCGAGAGCAGAGCCTGGCCGCTGATGGCCTGCGCAGTCTGTGCCACGGTGGACATGGAAGCGAGCCACCGGCCCACCAGCGTGTTGGTCAGCAACGTGCCAAGCGCGAGCATCACCACCCCGCCACCCGCGATCCATACCCATAGGTCGCCCAATTGTCGCCGCGATTCCGCAAGCGGTTTCACGCACTGGACGTACGCAAAAATCTGCGGGTTCCCATCCACCATATGCCAGACCGGATAGGTGGCCATCCGGACTTCGCCGAGCCCCGGCGTCTCGACGGTTTCCAAAACGAAATCGCGATAGAACCAGGAATAATCCGCCGCCTTCGTGCTCAGCGGGATCACCGCAGGCAACGCTTTCGTCTTCCACAAAAACTTCCGGTCCGCGCCCCAGCCCTGACAATAGAAACCGAGGCGGTCCCGCTCCATCTCCTTCGGACTTGGCCAGACCTCCATCGGATTCTGCCGGTTAAGCGACTTGGATAAAATGACCACCTTGTCCTTGAGCAACTGATCCACGTCCAAAAAAAGTTCGCGCTCGATCAGACGGAACACCAGCACGCCCGTCACGACCAGCAGCGCCAACTGGATGGCGGCGCAACCGACCACAATTCGTGCGCGCAATGACTTCATCAGACCGCGAGCGACGCGTGGTTGAGGGCGGGACTTGCGGAGTGACCGTGGCGACATGGACAAGGCCATCCTCGTCGAATCTGCGTGAACGCCCGATGAAGCACAGATGAAAAAGCATTCATAATCGTCGGATGATCAGGGCCGCAAAACGTAGCCCGCACCGCGAATGGTTTTGATGAAGGCCTGATGATGACCGTGGTCGATCTTTTCCCGCAGATGATAGATGGTGACGTCGATGACATTGCTGAATGAGTCGAAGTTCTCGTCCCAGACCGCCTCCGCCAGCCGGGTGCGGGAGACGACTTCGCCGGTATGGCGCAACAGGAATTCGAGGACGGCAAATTCCCGGGCCGAAAGCACGATGGCTTTCCCGGCCCGCCAGACCTTGCGCGATCGTGGGTCCAGCGACAGGTCCGCCAGAGTGAGCAGACCTGGATCGGGGGCGTCAGCGCGCCTCAGCAAGGCACGAATACGGGCGAGGAATTCGGTGAACGCAAACGGCTTGACCAGGTAGTCATCGGCGCCGTGATCGAGGCCGCGTACTCGGTCCGCCACGGCATCGCGCGCGGTGAGCATCAACACGCGTGGCCGACGACCCGCGGCCCGCATTTCGCGCAGCACCGAAAAACCGTCGCGACCGGGCAGCATCACATCGAGCACCACCAGGTCGAATTCCGTACCAAGGACGCGGTGCAAGCCGTCGTCGCCATCGTGGGCGACCTCGACGGAAAAATTTTCCTCGCGCAGTCCGCGTTCAATAAATCGCGCAACCTTCGGTTCGTCTTCGACGACAAGGATGCGCATGACCAGACGCTAGCCAAACGGGTTGAGGTGCGCCAAGGAATTCGGCGGCCGCGCCGACAGGTCGGGTTGAATTGGGAGTTGCCGGTACGGGCGGGTTAATCTGTTCGCTCACCACCCGAACTGAAATGCGTGACCCCGAAAGATTTTCCGAAATCGATGCTGCATGAATCAAACAGTCCGGCGTGGAGTTTTGAAAACTTCCCCCGTAAGGTCCGCGCCCAACATGCAGCCCATTTACGACGCAGCGATCATCGGCGGCGGCCCCGCCGGGAGCACCGCGGCCAATTTACTCGCCCAACATGGGCGTCGCGTCGTCGTGCTGGAACGCGAGAAATTCCCCCGTTTTCACATTGGTGAATCGCTCCTGCCGTACTCACTCGGCACCTTCGATCGGCTCGGAGTGCGGGAGAAACTCGAGGCCACGGCCATCGATAAGCGCGGCGCGGAAGTTGCCACGGCCTGTGGAGCGCGGACGCAAAAGTTTCATTTTGCGATGGGATTCAACCTCCGCCATACGCGCTCGTTTCAGGTCGAGCGGGCGACATTCGATCAGATGTTGCTCGATACGGCCCGCGCGCGTGGAGCCGAAGTGCGCGAAGAAACGCGCGTCCAGAGCGTGAACATCGAGTCCGATGAAGTCATCCTCAAAACGGAGGCGGGAGAAGTTCGCGCCCGGTATCTCATCGATGCCAGCGGACGGCACACTCTCATCGGACAACAATTGGGCCTGAAAGAGGCCTACCCCCATCTGCGGAAATTCTCCTGCTTTGCTCACTATGAAAACGTGCAGCGTGACGAAGGTGAGGATGCGGGACTGACCCGGCTCGTACGTGCGGACGATCATTGGTTCTGGCTTATTCCGATCGATGCCACGCGGACCAGCGTGGGGGTTGTCCTGGAAAGCGATGACTTTCGCCGTGCGGGTCTGTCTCCCGAGGCCACACTCGATCGTTGTCTTAAAGCGTCCGCGCTTATGACCTCCCGGATGCGCCATGCGCGCCGCGTGACTCCCGTTCATTCCGTGGGCGACTATTCGTATCGGAATCAGCGGCTGACCGGCGAACGCTGGATGCTCGCCGGCGACGCCGCCGGTTTCATCGATCCCATTTTTTCCACCGGCGTCTTCCTGGCCATTCATTCGGGCGAATTATGCGCTGATGCCATCGACGCAGCGCTCCGGGCGCCGTCCGGGCGAGCCCGGGATTTTGCAAAGTACGAACGGAGCGTGCGCCGCATCATGAGTCGCTATCTGCGGTTTGCCAGCGCGTGGTACCGGCCGGAATTCATCGAGGTCTTCACTGCGCCGAATCCGCCGTTGCGCCTTCCCGCCGCCGTGAACGCGGTACTGGCCGGCAAAGTGGACGCCGGTTTTTCCATCTGGTGGCGCATGCAGGTTTTCTATTTCGTTGTTTATCTGCAGCGCTTTTTTCCAATCGTCCCTCGGCTCCCTAAAGAAACCGCACCCCCAGTTTCATCCGTCGAACAACCCGCATGACCCTCCGCTTATTCCTGTCCTTCCTCGCGTTGCATTTCGCCAGTTGCGCCACTCAGAATCCGACCTTCCCCTCGCCCAGCGAGGCGTGGAAAACCGATTCCGGCCAGCTCCAATATGTCACGACGAAACGCTCGATCATTGGAGAATTCACCGCGGCCCATCTCGGGCGCGACTTGCGTTTTGAATTCAGCAAAGGCGGCACGCTGCCTCTGCTCAAGCTGGCCCGCAGCGGCGACACCATTCGCGCCGAAGGCGTGCTGGCCCGGGGCCGCTGGCAGGGACCTGCCGATTCCGCGCCCTCCTATCTCGGTGGCTGGGTTCGCGTCTCGAGTTCGCTCATCGATGCCGCGGCGCAGCCCGGTCAAACACTCGTCTTCGACGGTCCGCAACCCGGCGAACGATTCAAAATCCAATTCAACCGATAGCCCGCGGTTGGACACACGCTCGAAACCATTCGGCGCCGACACGGCACTGATTCCAGATCACGGAAGGGTGCGATGAATCTCGACCGCACTGTCGCCCATTTCGTCACCCACCATCGTCGCGGACTCGGAGTCGCCATGGTGGTGCTGGCGTTGCTCGCGGGACTCGCGCTGGCGACACGCGCGCGCTTCGCCTCGGACGTGCTCGACCTGCTCCCCCAACATTTTGAATCGGTACAGGTCTTCAAACAGTTTGATCGCGAATTCAGCCAGGCCCGCGAACTTACCATCGCCATCGTCGATGATACCGGTCAATGCGACCTCGATGCCTTCACGGAGCATTTCGCCGATCTACTCCGCGAGGAACCGTGGGTCGAAAGGGTCATGGATCGTTCACCGCTGGAATCTTCCCAGGGGCTGGCCGATGTACCGACCCTGGCGGTGCCCTTGCTCCTGAATTTACCGCCAGCGAAATTTCAGGAAGCGCTGCTGACCCTCGATCCAGCGGCCATCGCGACGCGCTTGCACCGCCTGCGGCTGGGCTTGGAGTCCGGATCACCCAAGGCGCAGATCGATCTCGATTTCGACCCGCTCGGCCTGGTCGCACCAGCGTTCGCATCGCTGGCTCAATCCTTCTCCATCGAGCAAACCCGCCCGCTCGTTTCGGAAGATGCCCATTTGCACCTGATCCTCGCCTTGACGAAGGAAAAGGAGTTGGGCGCCCGGGCCTGCCAGCGCACGATGGAGAATTTTAACGCCTTGCGCGACCGCGCGCTCGCAAGTTGGGACGGTGAAAAACCTCAAGTACTGGTCACCGGCCGCACCGCATACGTCGCCGAAATGTCGTTGAAGATGCGCAATGACATCGTCTCGACGCTGGCCAGTTCCGCTTTGCTCGTGGCCGTCGTCTTTTGGATCGGCTTTCGCCGAATTCGCCCGTTGCTGGCCATTCTCCTCGCGCTGCTGTTGTGCTGCCTCGTCGCCGTCGCGCTGGGCGCTTTCGTGTTTCACGAACTAAACATGATTACCATCGGACTGTGCGCCATCCTGGTCGGTCTGGGAGTCGATTTTGGCATGATGCTGTTCGGAATCTATCAGTCTGAACTCGATGAAGGACACGACCATGAAACGGCGGTCGCCTCCGCGTTGCGACATCACGGCAGCGGCATTATCTTTGGCGCCATCACCACCGCCGCGGCCTTTCTCTGCCTCCTGCTCAGCGAGGCGACCGGTTTCATGCAACTCGGCGTTCTCATCGCGGTCGGCATCGTTTGCGCCGGGATTTTTATGATGACGGTGTTCTTTGTCCTGTTGGGAAAGAAGCATCGGCCGCAGCCGCATGACGCCTTGAAAATGTCGACACTCCGCATGCTCGCGAGCGTCTATCGCAATCCGCGCCGCTTCGCGATCGTGGGTATGATTGCATTTGCGATTCTCGCCGGCATCGCTCTCGGACCATTCGGGAAAGTTGTTTTTGAAGCCAATCCCAAAACCCTCGAGCCGCGTCACAGTCAGGCCGGTAACGCGCTGCGCACAATCCAGAACCGAATGCCGGAAAACGGCGAACCGATTCTCGCGCTCGTCAAAGCGCCGAACGCCGAAGTCTTCCACGAACGCTGGCTGCAGCTTCAGGCCCATTGGAGCAAACTGATCGACGAGGGCAAAATTCGCAGCGCGAATTCGCCCGCGGCGTTTGCCCTCTCGCCACTTCGGGTGGAGGCCAATGCCGCTTCGCTCGACCCGGATCGAATCAAAGATGCGCGGGCGGCACTCATTCAGGGTGTCGCCGATGAAGGCCTGAAAGAGGATGCCTTGGCCGGCACTATTGGGCTGCTTGACTCTCTCGTCGCCATCGCCAACGGCGATCATTCCTCGCTGGCATGGCGGGCCGCTCTCCCGGCTTCATCGCCGTGGTGGTTTGTGATCGATCGGTTCATCGGCCGCTCGCCGAATATCGGAGTGGCCTACGTCACTCCCCTCGAGCCGCTGTCCGATTTCGAAGCCAAAGAGAAATTGCGCACGGACGTCGATCTACCTGGTCTCGACGTTCACTACTCCGGCTGGGCATACACGCTCGCCGACCTCGTGCCCTGGTCCAAGGCGAAACTCGCTGAACTCAGCAAGGTGATGATCGTTTTCAACATCCTCCTGCTCGCGTTTCTGTTCCGGCGCCTCTCCTCACTGGCCATGCTCATGGGCGCTCTCGGTCTCGCCATCCTGGCCCTGATTGCAGCGCTGAAGATCTTCAGCATTCCCCTCAATCTCTTCAATGTTCTCGCCTTTCCGCTCGTTCTCGGCGTCGGCGTGGACTACGGAATTTACGTCATCATCGCCATGCGCGCTCCGGACCCGCGCCGGGAACTCAGCGCCATCCTGAAACCCGTCCTCCTCTCCGCGCTGACGACCGCTGCTGGTTTCGGATCACTGGCCACGGCGGAAAATCCTGCCCTGCGCAGTCTCGGCATTATTTGCGGTCTTGGCGTGATCTGCTGCGCCGCCGCCACCTTTCTCCTCATTCTCCCGATTTGCGTCTGGCGCGCTCAGCGATAGACACGCGCGCCGCATGGATCAATCCCTCTACTCGTTGCCCGCCTTCAAGCTGGGGCTGCGGGCTGCCCGGGTATTGCCGCGGACCTGCGGGCAATGGATCGCTCCAGTGATTGCCCGCGTTGCCTACTCCCGACTCGATGCCGCTCGATCTGCCCTGCGCTCCAATTTACATCTCGTCACTGGTGCTACCGGCGCGGAACTGGAGGCCATGTGCCACCGGAACGTCGCGAATTTCAGCCGCATGCTGGCCGACTATTTTTTATGCCTTGGGTGCGAAGGCCGCTGCGCCAACGACCTGCTCGAGCGCTGGAGCGGCCTCGATCATCTCGAAGCCGCGAGAGATCGAGGCAAAGGTGTGCTCCTGGTCACTGCTCACCTCGGCAATTGGGAACTCGGAGCCATGCTCCTCGCCCGGCACGACTTTGCTCTCACCGTCGTCACCCTCGAGGAGCCCACCAATGAACTGACCCGCTGGCGGGACAGCTATCGGCAACGCCTTGGCATCAAAACGATCCCCGTTCGTCCCGGTCACGACTTTCAGTTTATCGAAATGATGCAGGTCTTGCGACGGAATGAAATCCTCGCCATGCTTATTGATCGACCGTACGCCGGCACCGGCACGTCCGTCGATTTCTTCGGCCGGCGCACCGAGTTTTCGCACGCGCCGGCGATGCTCTGGCAGCATACCGACGCCGCCGTGGTACCGGCCTTTGTGCTGCAGGAGCCGGGCGGTCGATACATTTCGTTTGCCGATCCGATGGTTTCTCTCGCACGAACCCGCGACCCGCGCGAAAGCATCTGCGCCAACACCCAGCGCCTCGCCCATCATTTTGAATCCATCATCCGCCAGCACCCCGAACAGTGGTTTAACTATGTCCCTACCTGGTCTGAAGCCGTCCCACCCTAAATTCCCCACCACTCTCCTCGCCGCGCTGTTTGCCGTCGCGATCAATCCACTGGTGGCGCAGGAACTCCCCTCCGCCGAAGCCACTGCTTTCATCGCCCGCTTGCGCGCCGAACGGGAAAAACAACCGACGCTCACCGCAGATTTTACCGAGGAGAAAACCACGCATCTCTTGAAGAAGCCGATCGTCACGACGGGCACGATTTCCTTTTCCGCACCCGACAAATTCAGGCGCGAGGTCAAAGGCGACAATCCAAGCCTGACCGTCAGCAACGGTCGCCAGCTTTGGATCTATTATCCCAATTTCAAGGAAGTCGAACTTTACGAACTCGGCGGCCGGGGACCGCTCGATGATTCGATCGCCGCCCTCACCGCCGGCCTCAATTTTCAGGACATCGAAAAATACTACCGCTACAACGTATTTGGGGATACCGCCGGTCACCGCATCGTGCTCCGCCCGCGCAGCTCAGGGCTCAAACGCATGATCCGCGAACTCAGCGTCTTCGTCAGTCCGGAGCTTCGGATCGATCGCACCGTCGCGGAATTGCCGAAGGACGATCGCCTCGTCATCACCTACCGAAATCAAAAACCCGGCGGCGTGCCCGCCTCCGAATTCAACTTTCAACCCCCGCCCGGTGCCCACGTCTCCAAGCCGCTCGGCAAGTGACCGCTCTTGCTCTAAATCCCGCTTTTTGTCATCCGTGGATGGGCCGGTCGAGGAGCACGAGCGGGATGAAGGATTCCGCGGACCGCATTCCTCGCGAGTTTCCGATTTACAATCCCCCGCCCCCCTCTAATTTCCCGCCCCTTCGATTTTGCCTCATGGTGTAATGGTAGCACAGCAGACTCTGAATCTGCTTGTCTAGGTTCGAGTCCTAGTGAGGCAGCCAGTTTGGATTCTGAACCCGGTCGTCAGGTCCGGGGCCGATGCGGACATGGCCGCTTGCGAAATACGAAAGGCCGGAAGGAAACTCAGGCGCGTCAGTTCGACCCGGGCACGTTTCATTTCTGGCGCAGCCAACGCGTCCTTCTGTCGCGAAATACAGACAAGTTCTCTGATCGCGTTGCGGAACAGATATTGCCCATGCTGGAGTTCACGTATTTCCTTCCATGAGAATCGATCGCTTTACCCAACGCATGCAGGATGCCCTGCAGGCTGCACAAACCCTCGCCTCCGATCGGCAGCATTCTGAAATCGACAACGAACACTTTCTGCTCGCGCTGCTGGATCAACCGGAAGGGATCGCCACACCGCTCCTCGAGAAGGTTGGAGCCAATCCACGTTCCATCCGCGAGCAGATCGAATCCGCGCTGCAACGCCGCCCGCAGGTCAAGGGCCTGACGGCGCAAACAAATCCGTCGGCAGAGCTCCTGGCCATCCTGCGTCAGGCCGAAAAGCAGATGACCTCGATGCGGGATGAGTACCTCAGCGCCGAGCACTATCTTCTCGCCCTCACCGACAGTGGGGTGGCGGCCGGAAAGTTGCTCAAAACGAGTGGCGTTACTCCGGCGGCACTGGCCAATGCTTTGCGACAAATACGCGGCAGCCAGCGTGTGACGGATCAGAATCCGGAGGAGAAATATCAAACGCTGGAAAAATACGGTCGCGATCTAACCGACGCCGCGCGCAAGGGGAAAATCGATCCCGTCATCGGTCGGGACAATGAGATCCGCCGGGTGATGCAGGTCTTGTCGCGGCGAACGAAAAATAATCCCGTGCTCATCGGCGAACCCGGCACGGGCAAGACCGCAATTGTCGAGGGTCTGGCCCGAAGAATCATTTCCGGGGACGTGCCGGAATCTTTGAAAGACAAGCGTCTCATTGCGATGGATCTCGGAGCGATGATTGCCGGCGCCAAGTTCCGCGGCGAATTCGAGGACCGCCTCAAGGCCTTCATCAAGGAAATCACAGACGCCCAGGGCGCCATCATTCTCTTCATCGACGAACTGCATACCATCGTCGGGGCGGGCAAAGCTGAGGGAGCCGTGGATGCCGGCAACCTGCTCAAACCGGCGCTGGCCCGTGGGGAGTTGCGGACGATCGGCGCCACCACACTCGACGAATATCGCAAATATATCGAGAAGGACGCGGCTCTGGAGCGACGCTTTCAGCCCGTGATGGTTAATGAGCCGAGCGTCGAGGATACCATTGCCATCCTGCGCGGCTTGAAGGAGCGGTACGAAGTCCATCATGGCGTGCGGATCCTGGATTCCGCGCTCGTGGCCGCGGCGACGTTGTCCCATCGCTACATCAGTGATCGCTTTCTTCCGGACAAAGCAGTGGATCTCGTGGACGAAGCAGCCAGCCGGCTGAAGATCGAATTGGATTCGATGCCGACGGAAATTGATGTGGTCGAGCGCGAGATCATGCAGCTCGAAATGGAACGGCAGGCTTTGAAAAAGGAAAAGGATCAGGCCAGCAAGGAGCGGCTCGGCCGAATAGAAAGGGAACTGGCCGACCTTCGCGAAAAGGGTTCACAAATGAAAGCGCAGTGGCAGAGCGAAAAGGCCGAGATCGACAAGTCCCGCAAACTCAATGAACAGCTCGAAAAGCTTAAGATTGACTTGGAAACCGCTCAGCGGCGTGGCGACCTCCCGCTGGCCAGTGAAATTCAGTATGGACGCATCCCGGAAACCACGCGGCAGATCGAGCAGCACCACGCCCGGTTGGCGGAGATGCAACGCAATGGCCGGCAAATGACGAAGGAGGAGGTAACCGAAGAAGACATCGCTGATGTGGTCAGCGCCTGGACGGGCATTCCGGTTTCCAATCTTCGCGAAGGAGAACGCGAAAAATTGGTCCACATGGAAGAGCGGCTCTCCGCGCGAGTGATTGGTCAAAAGGACGCCATCACCGCCGTGGCCAATGCGGTCCGCCGGGCGCGCGCCGGTCTGCAGGATGAAAACCGGCCCATCGGAAGCTTTATCTTTCTTGGGCCGACCGGCGTAGGGAAAACCGAGCTTTCCCGCGCGCTCGCGGAGTTTCTGTTCGATGACGAAAACGCGATGGTCCGCATCGACATGAGCGAATACATGGAAAAACATAGCGTGGCTCGATTGCTGGGAGCGCCTCCGGGCTATGTTGGATTTGAAGAAGGCGGTCAGCTAACCGAAGCCGTTCGCCGCAAGCCTTATTCCGTGATTTTGTTCGACGAAATCGAAAAGGCGCATCACGACGTTTTTAATGTGCTGCTTCAGGTGCTGGACGATGGCCGCATCACGGACGGCCAGGGCCGCACGGTGGATTTTAAAAACACCGTCATCATCATGACGTCGAATATTGGCAGTCAGTATATTCTCGATTCAACGGACAATCCTGAGCAACGCGAGGCCCGGGTCACGGAAGCCTTGCGGGCTCATTTTCGACCCGAGTTTCTGAATCGAATCGACGAGACAATCATCTTCGATCGCCTCACCGACGAGGACTTGAAACACATTGTCGAAATCCAACTGGCCCGTCTCACCCGGCGCCTGATCGCGCAAAAAATCGCCCTCACCCTAACTGATGCGGCCAAGCTGTATCTGGCCCGCGAAGGGTATGATCCCGTCTACGGCGCGCGTCCTCTCAAGCGCGCGATTCAGCGCAAATTGCTCGATCCGCTGAGCATGGAAATCCTGGCTGGCCGCTACCGCGAAGGCGACAAAATCACCGCGGACGAGCGGGACGGGGAAATCGTGTTTGAGAAGTGATCGCACCGGAATGAGGCGCACTGGTCTGAAAGAACCAATCCCCGACCGAATACCGAATCAGGGGAATGACTCACACGATCATCGTTAACGACACCGAGTTTCCCGCGTTTTACTGGTTCGAAATGCCGCTGCCCGGACCGGGAGAAACGCCATCCCATCCCCACAGTCGCAATGAGGATCTTCTGGAAAAAGGAGTTTCCGAGCTGCGTCCCGGCGAAGTCTCCTTCACCTGTGACCAAACCTTCGTCTTCGACACGACCTTCGAATTGAAAGGGGACGGGCGGAAATTCGTCGTCCTGCAAAGTGATAAAGGGCGCCACATCGCGAAGCCGTACTAAATCCCGGCGCGCATCGCGCTCGTGAATCAAGGTGAACGTTGGAGGTAACGAATGAGGTCTTCCAGAGAATTCTCCGGGCGTTTCAGGCGAAACACGTGCATCCCCGCGGCAGCAGCGCCTTCCCAATCGGCCTTGGGCTCATCACCCACATGCATCGCTTCCACGGCGCGGACTCCCGCCAGGCGCAGGGCTTCCTGGAATATCCACGGGTCGGGTTTGTCGGCGCCAACTTCACTCGAAATGACGATCGGATTGAACAATGAACGGATCCCAAGTTCATCGAGGACGAGCAGCAGCCGGCGATCGAAATTGGAAATGATGGCGAGCCGGTATTCTCCCGACAAACGCGCGAGGATGGTGCGCGTTTCGGGAAAAACGTCCCAGACCCCGGGTCGCCCGAATTCGGCGTAAAGGTCCTCAAAATAGCGGTCGCGGTCGAAGCGCTGCGGAACCGCGCCCGGCATGGCATCCAGGACGCGCCCGACCAGCCTGCGCCACCATCCCTTGTCGTCATCGGAACGGGGCAGGCGTGTCACTTTCGGGGCCGGCATGGTGGACCAGGCGGTCCGAAATGCGCGATCCAGATCCTGCGGCGGCGCCTCCCAACCAAAACGATGAGCGACCTGCGCATAGTGATAAGCGACGCCCCGCGGAAGTCCGATCAGGGTGCCGGTGGCATCGAAGAAGATCACCCGTAGTTCGGTCATTCTCAGGATGAAACGCGCGGGTGTGAGGACATGGCAACCGGGTTTACACCTTGACGGCAGCCGAGTGCACTCCTAGTTTCCACCCAAATCTCCGACGCTTGAAAAGTGGGAACCCCCCACTTTTTTTAGTCTCTGGAGATTGCGCACCTTTATGAACGCCGAATTCATCGCCATGTTGGATTACCTCGAGCGAGAGAAAGGCATCAGTCGTGATGTCCTCATCGAGGCGGTTCAGAATGCCCTGACCTCGGCCGCCAAAAAAGCGGTCGAAGCCGGGCGTGAATTGCGTTGCGAGATCGATCCGAAGAGCGGTGAAATCCGCGCCGTGGCGAAACTCATCGTGGTCGAACGTGTGAAGGATAAGCACGAGGAGATCAGCCTGGCCAAGGCGCGCGAGGTCCGGAAGGACGTGCAGGTTGGCGAAGAAATCGAGGTGGAAGTAACCCCGCGCAACTTCGGCCGCATTGCCGCCCAGACCGCCAAACAGGCGATGATGCAGCGGATCCGTCAGGCGGAAAAGGAGATGATCTACGATACGTTCAAAGATCGGGCCGGAGAAATCGTCAGTGGGACGGTGCGACGCTTCGAACGTTCTGACGTCATCGTCGATCTCGGTAAATTTGAAGCGACCCTTCCGTCCCGAGAGCGCGTCCAGACCGAGGACTACAATGTCGGAGACCGCATTCGCGCCTATGTCGTGGCGGTCGAGAATGGCGCTCGTGGTCCGGAGATTATCCTTTCCCGCAGTCACCCAAATTTCGTCCGCCGACTGTTTGAAACTGAAGTCGCGGAAATCGGCGACCGCACCGTCGAGATCAAGGGAATCGCACGGGAGGCGGGTTATCGGACGAAGATCGCCGTCTGGAGTGCGAACGAAAAAGTCGATCCAGTTGGTGCCTGCGTGGGCATGAAGGGCGGGCGCGTGAAAAATATCGTGCGCGAACTCAACAACGAGAAGGTCGATATCATCCGCTGGAGTTCGGATTTGAAGGAATTCGCCGTCGAAGCTCTCAAGCCGGCGAAGATCAAGTTCGTCGATTTGGACGAGGCGAATAAGCGCATCCTGATCAAGGTCGATGAAGACCAGCTTTCCCTGGCGATTGGCAAGCGCGGACAAAACGTGCGCCTCACCGATCGGCTCACCGGTTGGAAAACCGTGATCGAGAAGGATGAATCCGCGGCGCAGCAGTTTGAAGCGCGAGTCGCCCAGGCGGCCGCACAAATGGCCGAAACACTGCAGATTGACGAAGAGACCGCAAACCAGCTCGTAAAGGGCGGCTTCCTCGGCCTCGAAAGCCTTTCCGAGGTCGACGCTCAGGACATCATGGACGCGATCGGATTGGATGAAGCAAAGGCCCGCGCGATTATTACCGCGGCCAAAGCGGCAATGGCTTCCACCCAGTAGGAGCCATGAAACAGATAACTTTTTTTAATGGCAACCAAGACCACCACCAAATCCACGGCGAAGAAGGGAACGACGGCTCATCCGCCGGCGCCGGCGAAAGCCACCCCCGCCGCCAAGGCCGCGGCGGCCGTGGCCGCCAAAGCGGCTGAACGCGCAAAAGCAAAGGCCGCGGCCGTCGAAGCGGAGGCCGCAAAACCTGCACCAAAGGAAGCGCTCGACCTGCTGGCGGAAAAGCCGAAGCGCGTTAAGAAAGTCAGCGACGCGGGCGAGAAGAAATCCCTTTTTGCGCCCATCTCCAAAATCCGTGCGACGCCCGCCGAATCCGTAAACGTGGTTCCAGCGGCGGCCGCCCCTCCGGCACCGGATGTCAAACCGGATTCGAGCGATTCCCCCAATGCTTCATCGGGAGCGAGCGAGGAAGGCAAGTCCGACGAAGACGCGAAGATCGTTCATTTGAAACCGCCGATTGTGGTGCGCGACCTGGCGGCGGCGATGGAAATGAAGCCGTTCCAAATCATCGCCGACTTGATGGAGATGAACATTTTCGCGGCCATCAATCACACGATCGAACCGGAAATAGCCACGAAAGTCTGTACCAAGCACGGCTTTACGTTTGAGCGTGAAAAGCGAGAGAAGGGCGCCGGGGTCCACAAACAGGAAGTCAAAGTCGTTGAACCTCCCGTCGAGCCAGCAAAGCCGCCAACGGTCGAAGAACTCGAACTTCGCGCCCCCATCGTCACGATTATGGGTCATGTCGACCACGGGAAAACCACCTTGATGGATGCGATCCGCAAAATCGCGGGTCGCGGCCGGAGAGGCCGGTGGCATCACCCAGCACATCGGCGCCTACGCCGTCGTCCACAAAGGCGCGGATAAAAACGAGCACAAGATTACCTTCCTCGATACGCCCGGCCATGCGGCCTTTACGGCCATGCGAGCCCGCGGTGCGAACGTCACCGATATAGTGGTCCTCGTGGTCGCCGCAGACGACGGCATCATGCCGCAGACGATCGAGGCGCATGAATCACGCCAAAGCGGCCAAGGTGCAAATCGTCGTCGCGATTACGAAAATGGATGCGCCCGGCGCGAACATCGACCGGGTCAAAGGTCAGCTTCAGGAAAAGGGACTGGCGCCGGAAGACTGGGGCGGCGACACGATTTGCGTCCCGGTGGCAGCGCTCAAAGGTGAAGGCGTCCAGGAATTGCTCGAAACCATCATGCTCGTGTCGGAAGTCTCGGAGCTGAAAGCCACGGCCGGCGGCATCGCCCGAGCCAGTGTGATCGAGGCGCAGATTGAGCAAGGTCGCGGACCGACCGCCACCGTCATCGTCAAGACCGGCACCTTGAAAGTCGGCGACCCGTTCATTTGCGGCAAATATGACGGCAAGGTGAAGTCGTTCATCGACGACTTCGGCAAGCCGATCAAAGCGGCCGGTCCGAGCCACGCCCTGCAAGGTCCTGGGCTTCGCGGGACTGCCGCATGCCGGAGACGAACTCGTGGTCATGGAGAGCGAGCGAGCCGCCAAACAGTCTCAGCGGCGAGCGCCTGAACCACCTGCGCACTCGAGAAGCTGGCCACGCCACAGCGGGCGCACGCTCGGAGACCTTATTCGACAACATCGCCGCCGGCCAGCGTCCCGTGCTGCAGATGATTTTGAAAGCGGACGTGCAGGGGTCGCTCGAGGCCATCGACAATTCGCTGCACCAGATCGACAGCAAGAAAATTGACCTCGATGTCGTCCACTGTGCCGTCGGTCCGATCAGCGAAAATGACGTGCTCCTGGCCACCGCCTCCAACGCGATCATCGTCGGGCTTTGGAGTAAAGGTGGAGGCCGTCGCCGCCACCACAGCCAAGCGTGAAGGTGTTCAAATCAAACTCTACTCCATCATCTACGAATTGATCGATCAGGTGAAGGAAGCGATGGCCGGCATGCTCGAACCCGAAAGTCGCGAGACCGCGATCGGTCACGCCGAAATCAAGAAGGTGTTCGATCTCACGAAGGGAACCGTCGCCGGTTGCGTCGTGACCGATGGCCGCATTGCCCGCAACGCGCGCGCCCGCGTCACGCGGGGCCGCCAGCCCATTTACGATGGCGGCTTCGTCGACCCTGCGCCGATTCCAGGATGACGTGAAGGAGGTCCGGAGCGGCCTCGAATGCGGCATCAAGCTCGGCGATTTCAACGACTATGAAGTCGGCGACATCATCGAGTGTTACACCCTCGAAAAGATTCCGCAGAAACTTTAAATCGGCTCCGCCACGCGCGAGCGACCGAGCGCCGGGAGACCTCTCCGGTCGCCGTTTCAACGTCTCCCGCGATGACTGGTCCGTTCCACAAGCAACACCGCCTTTTCCGATGAAGCACCGCCTGGCCCGCGTCAACGAAGTGATCAAGCGAGAGCTTGGCGAAATGATTCTGCGCCATTGCCGTTTTGAAGCGCAACTGGTCACCATTCAGCAAGTGGACGTCACCCCGGACCTCAAACATGCGCACGTTTTTGTCAGCGTTATCGGCTCGCAGCCCCAGCAATATCAGGCGATGGCGCAACTCCATGCGGCGCGCAAGGAATTGCAGCGCGACCTGGCCAAACGTGTGGTCCTCAAATTCACGCCGCATTTGCACTTCAAACTCGACGAAGCCTCGGCGCGCGGTGATCGCGTGCTGAATATTCTATCGAACCTCGACATCCCCGAAGAAGAGCCCAGCGAATCCGGCGATTCCGATCCTGCCCATGAAGCCTAATACTCCGCTTGAAGAAATCGCTGCGGTTCTCCGGACGAAGCGTCGCTTCGTTGTGATGAGCCACGTGCGCCCCGACGGCGACGCGCTGGGTTGCACCATCGCGATGGCGCTCTGCCTGCAGCAGCTGGGCAAGGATGTCACCGCCTGGAATGAGGAAGGCGTGCTCGACAAATTCAAATATTTGCCCGGTCACGAAATGGTTTCGTTGCCGCCGACCGAACCTCAGGACTTTGAAGTCGCCATTTGTCTGGATACCTCCGTGCAGGATCGCGTCGGGAAATGCCTGCCCGCCGTCCGCCACGCAGATTTGTGGATCAACATCGATCACCACGTCACAAATCCACGTTACGGGGATTTGGTTCACATCGATCCCGGTTCGCCGGCCACCGGACAGATTCTATTCGAGCTTTTTCGCCAGACTGACCTCCCGCTCACCTATGCCATGGCCGACAATCTTTACGTCGCCATCTCCACGGACACCGGAAGCTTCCAATACAATGGCACGACGGCGCGCACCTATGAGATCGCCGCGGAGCTCATCAAAGCTGGCGTGAATGTGGGCGATCTCTCGCGCAAAACCTACGAAAGCTATCCCCGGCGACGGCTCGAACTTTTGCGTGCCCTGCTCAATACCCTCGAGTTTTCGTCAGGCGACCGGGCGGCGAGTGTTGCCCTTTCGATGGCGACCGCGACTGAACTGGGAGTCATTCCCGAAGATAATGAAGGTCTGATCGATCACATCCGTTCGATCGACAGCGTGCTGGCCGCCGGATTCTTCGAGGAACTTCCGGAAGGCAAGGTTCGAGTTAGCCTTCGCTCCAAGGATCAAAGCGTGGATGTGAGCAAGGTTTGCGGAATGTTCGGTGGCGGCGGACATCCCGCCGCGTCCGGCGCCCGGGTCAAGGGCACACTTGCTGAGGTGCGGGCGCGGGTCATGGCTGCCATCGATACCGAACTGGCCTCCACCGCAGGAGCACAACATTAGTCTTCCATCAGGCATCATGTCCCAGGATCCAATCAACGGCGTTCTTTTGGTCGATAAAGCCCCCGGTATGACCTCACACGATGTGGTCGCTATCGCGCGCCGCAGCTTGAACACAAAAAAGATTGGGCACTGCGGCACCCTGGATCCTCTCGCCACGGGATTGCTCATCATCGTCATTGGTCGGGGCACCAAGATGCAGGACCTCCTCATGAGTGAAGACAAGGAATACGTCGGCACCTTAAAACTCGGAGAGACGACCGATAGTCAGGATGCCGACGGCGTTGTCACCGAGACGAAGCCGGTCCCCGAACTCACGCACGAGCAAATCGAAGCGGCGTTTAGCAAATTCCGCGGAGATTTTTACCAGATGCCGCCCATGGTGAGTGCAATCAAAAAGGACGGCGTCGCGCTCTACAAACTTGCGCGCCAGGGCAAGACGGTCGAACGCGAGCCGCGGTTTGTGCATGTCTTTGCCGACGAAATCCTCGCGGTGCGCCTGCCCGAAATTGATTTTCGTGTCGTCTGCTCCAAGGGATTCTACGTTCGCACCTACGCCCACGATATCGGTGCGGAACTCGGCTGCGGCGCGCACCTGAAATCGCTCCGGCGGACCAAGAGCGGAAAGTTTTCCGTGGATCAGGCCGTCACGGTCGAGGAGCTGAAGAATGGAAATCCCTCATCGCTCAGCGAAAGAATTTTGACCTTGCCGACGGTCTCACGGATGCGCGGTGCATGAACCGGTTTCTGACTTCGATCGATGAACTGGCCTCGGTGCCGGGGCCGGTTTTCCTTTCGGTCGGTGTTTTCGATGGAGTGCATCGCGGTCATCGGGCGGTCATCGAGCGCGCACTCGGGGGCGCTCGTGGCGCCGGCGGATCCGCCGTGGTCGTCACGTTTGATCCCCACCCGATCCGCGTTCTGCGGCCCGACAAAGCGCCGCGGATCCTGACGTCGACCGCCCACAAGTTGCGCCTGGTTCGAGCTCTCGGTCTCGAACATGTGCTCGTCATCCATTTTGATCGTGAATTCGCGGATACCGAGCCTTCCGAATTCGTCAGAAGTCTGGCCGCCGCGTGCAATGGCCTGCGGGAAATCTGTGTCGGCCATCGCTGGTGTTTTGGCAAAGGCCGCGCCGGAACCGTTGAATTGCTTGCTCGACTTGGTGACGAACTTGGCTTTGCGGAAGTTGGTGTGCCCGCCGTCGAAGTCGATGGCGAAGCGGTCAGCAGCACCCGAATCCGGAAAGCCCTTGAATCGGGAGATCTCGATCACGCTGAGCGACTGCTGGGCCGACGTTTTTCTGTGCTGGGAACGGTCATGCCCGGCCAGCAACTCGGACGGAAAATTGGTTTCCCAACCGCAAACCTGGCTGCTCACAACGAACAACTGCCACCCAATGGAGTTTATGCGGTCGAAGTCCGGCGCGGAGCGGAAATTTTTCAGGGTGTGGCCAACATCGGTGTGCGTCCCACCGTTTCCAATCCCGGCGGCCATCGCCTGCTCGAAGTTCATTTGTTCGACTTCGAACAGGAGATCTATGACGAGGATCTCGAAGTTTTCTTCCAACGCCACCTTCGCGCCGAGCAGAAATTTTCTTCCGTTGAAGAACTCCGGGCACAAATCGCCCGCGATGTAATCGCTGCCCGAGCATGAGGTTCGAAACAACGGCGCGATTGATCGGTTGTGCGGGATGAACCGGCGAGGCTGGGCGGACCTGCAGTCTGACCGCCCTGCGGTGGCCATCCACCGCATGATCCATGCAGCCGGGACGGCGGCGGGTTGCGACAATCTGGTGTTATACCTATAACATCAGATTGTTCGTCCGTGACCTCTCGGAGGGCGCGCTTGGCAAGGTTGCTACGGGACGGGCGGCAATTTGATCTTCCCGAGATCCACGGGCTTGGTGGCGTTGCCCCCCACCTCGAACTCCACGGCCATTCCCCCGTGGCGATCCTCCGGCGCGCCTTCCTGCTCTGCCTCGATCACGGCGCGATACTTTCCCGCTGGCAGGCCCGTCCAGCCTTCAAGCGCGAAGTTCTCAAAGATGCGCGGGCACTCCTTCTCCCCGGCGAAGAGCTTCGCCGCAATCGGGAGTGGCATCTCCTCCCCGCCGGGCAACACCACCTTCCCGGTCGCGGCGTAACCCGGGGCCAGCCTCACCGGCACCACCACGCCATTGAGCGGGAGCTGGACTTCAGCCACCTGCACCGTTGCGAGGCCACCGCCGGACACGGTGACGGTATAACTGTCCGGCTGCAGGCGGGAGAATGTCACCCCCTCACCCGGCGTGCCGCGCAAGACCGCCTCATCGGCATAAGACGAGCGGCGCGAGGACCTCTCGGAGGGCGTGACCCTGATCACTACCCGCTCGGGTTTCACACCACCGTCAAGATTGGAAAGCCGCACCTCCAGCGAGGCGAGCGGGATCGCCACCTCGCGGATGCCGCTCTGCTGCGCGCTGATCGGGATTTTCATGGAAAACCACGGCGCCGTCATGCTCCGATGGTCGCCGGGAGGGGCTGGATCATCGGCGCCGGGGAGCGGTTCCAAGCCGGGAATAACGGGAAGGCCAACGGAGTCGCGATCGGGGTTATTTTCTGGCAGGACAGTGATCTCGATGAATCGAATTGCCGCCGGGTCCAATGCAGTATCCAGCGCGATGCCCAATTCGCCGGATGAATTCGTCCGTGCGTCCGATTTCGTGTCTTGCCGCGGCTCGAATCGGATCCGCACATTGACGTGCGCGAGCGGCTCGCCACGATTCATCAGCCGCAGCCGGAGCGGCTGAAAGGTGGCCGCTGGAGCGGGAAGGTAATCGGCCAGTCCGGCCTCGCCGAGGAGTTTCCGCGCCGCGCTGGAGACGGCAGGCGAGCGATGACCGGCGAGCACGAGCAGCGGCGTGCGCAGCTCCGCGACAACGTGCTCGGGAATGCCTCTCAGCGCAGCGACGAGTTCCGGGAGCGGCTGGGTGGATTGTAAGTAACGGGAAGCCACGGCAAATACTTCCCGCCGAAGTTCCGGCGCGCGAGGCTGCTCGCGATTGATGATTTCCACGGTTGAGGCAACGGTCCGCCCGGGCACAGGAGGCTCCGGTCCGAGCGCTTTCCCGAGGAATTCCATTGTGTCTCGCGCATTGAGCCTCGCGACGCGGATGATCTCCAGGACGAGCCGGACGCCACGCTCGGAGCCGAACGCGGCGAGTGCCGACCAAGGCCGGTGCTCGTGGTAGTCATAGACCGACGCAGCTCCTCCTTCGTTGCGGCTGAAATCGCCGCCCGGACCCGGCAGCAGCGAGCCGGCGTAAAACGTTTCCCAGTCCAGCCCCAACGCCGTGATCATACGAGCAATCTCCCTGCTCATCGAAATCTTCTCGCTGCCCGGCACACCCCCGGACATCAGCATGAAACTCGCCCCAACCGCTTCCGGCATTCGTCCATCGGCGAGCATCGAGAGGAGAATGCCGCGGTTCCTCGGTCCATACAGTATTTCGGAGCCCGTGCCACACGGCTCACGCCACTCGCATTTCGCGAGATCCCGCCACGCATCCGGCTGTCGCTCGATCATCCACCGTCTCATCACGCTCTGGAAAAACTCGGTGTCCCCGCCCGGTGGCGACTGCGCGGCGCGTTCCGCCTTCATCGCAGCCCAACACGCCTCGCGAACGGCCTGGACCAGCCGCCACGCTTCTTCCAGTGCGGGTGATGCACCCTCGAGGCAGGGCGGCAATGGCCCATGGAAAGCCGTGACGGTCACGTGCTGCGGATTCGCCTCCAGCCGACGAACCTCCTGGCGCAACATGGCGGCGGTGAGGCCGTCGAGGCACCCTTCAATCCGAAAATCTCCCGATGGCAGCACGAGCGCGATCTTCTTCAGCTCCTGCAATTCCGAAGCATCAGCCAAGGCGCACGCCCCGATGAACAGATCGTCGAACCAAAGGGTGTCATCGGAACTCGGTTCGATCGTGAGCCGGGGCAGCATCTCCCGCAGCTTCGCGATAACATCCGACGCAGGCACTTTTCCTTCATCGACCGCCGATCGAAATTTCCAGCCATCTGTGTCTGCGTCCTCTCCTGGGACCGGTTCCAACTGGGCCTGCGCCCGCGGCGAAGCTCCCTGCGCTAACAATAGCAGGGCCAGCACAAGCGGCAGCAGTGGTTTCTTCACGGGAGGATGCGGGTGAGGAATTGCCGCGAGGATAGAGCACTTGCGCCGCGACCGCCATCAGAATGGTTGGTGTTGGTCTGGAGACGGCCAGGATCCGGCGATTCCGATCCTGGTCCGGAGCCCCAAAATCGCCATTCAAAGCACGCAGGTTAGCGCAATCGCTAAGGAGTGATTAGGACCCGAAAAAAGCGGTTTCCGTTCGCGGACACGGGCGCCGGGTCAATGACCGTCATCATTCCATCTGCCGCCGTTTGGGCCGGTGCGACATCCTCCCAAATCACTAAATCCCCACTTCGTTGGAGCGTATAGCGCAGGCCTGGGGTAGTCGAAAACCGAACCTCATAACCAGCACCATTCGCAACTGGATTCGACACGATGGTGAGAGAGTTAGGTGAAGCAGGCGTCGGCAATGTCAATGCAGTCACGATCTCCCCGCCATCCGGAAAACGGCCTTCAGGGTGATTGCTCCTCTGCCGCCCGAAAATGATGTGATCGACGATGTGGCCGCTCGGGGAGGCGAGCTGGATTTCATCGCCTCCAGACGCGAGCTTGAACGGCACATGCAGCGCGCTTCCGACGCCCGGTGCGGACGGATTTTGCACGGGTTCATTGTCTGCCCACACGAGCAGAAATCCGCCAGCGGGAATCGTCCAGCCGGCCGGAACGACAAAGGGGGACGGCGCGCCCGGCATATCGCTGAGCGTCCAGCCGGCGAGGTTCACGGCGGCTCCCGTTGGGTTGTAGATTTCAAACCAATCGTCGCTGTTTCCGTCAGCAGGATCGGAGAAAGCGCCATCGTTTTCGGCCAGCCATTCGTTGATTTGCAGCGGTGGCGAACCGTCACCATTCGGATTGTTAATCATGATGGTTGTCATCGCCCCTCCGATCGCGCCGCCATCGAAATCGATACCGCGAATGTCCAGGGAGTTGTCGCCCGGGGCCAGTGGCACGACGATGCTCCAGGCCGTGTTCGAGGACCAAACTGGCGCGTAGAGGACGCCGTTCACCTCGATGTAGGCCACGGCGATATTCGCCGTGCCGGTGATGGTTACCGTCCCATCGCCCGCGACGGCACCAGCGTTCGCGGTGAACGCTCGTGCCCATCGGGAGCTGGCTTTGCACATAGGCGGCGCGCGCGCCAATGTAGCTGAGGATGCTGGAAAAACTTTGTCCGGCCACTGCACCATAATGCTGCGTCCATCGGGACATGTATGCCGTGTTAAACGTGGTTTGGACGATATTGAAGAGGTGCGCGTTGTAACGTCGGCGCAGGTCCGCGTTCGCGGTGACAAGCTTGGCGATGTTGCCTCCGCCAATAAGAGGTGCATTAGTCGCGCGCAGAAAGGCCGAGTCCCAATCCCACGGGAAATACATCGCGCGCCCGTCGTTCGGTCGAATGTAGAGCCGGAAATTGTGGATGTTGCTGCCGGTGTAAACGGCGTCCGCCGGACCGACGAGTGATTGATAAGCCATGGTGCGCAACCATGCTTCGACATCGAGTTGCGACGATGCGTTGGCAGCGAAGGCCGCGCCGTTTTGACTGAACAGTTTTTCGAGGGTGATAAGTCTCGAGAATTCGTCCTCATCCCGGTGCATGAGTTGGAGCGTGTTCCAACGGTAGGCCTCCTTGTCGTTGCCCCAATCCTGCATCTCAAGATTGGCGTATCCAGTGCCGGCACCTTCGTTGCCGGGCTTCTTGGGTGATTCCGGATTGCCATCGACGGTCGCGAGATTCCAGCGGAGCACTTCAAACTCGTACATCTGTCCGTCGCTGCCGTTGGGGTATTGTGAATCGAGATACTCCGGATCGAAACTGGCGAGCCGCAGGGAAGAGATCGAGGTGTAGGTGCCCAGCGGATGAACAAAGCGTGCGATGTCGTCATACATCCCCGGGATGCCACCGGCCGCGACTGCAATATGCTTGGCGATGATCTCGCCGACGCTAATTGTCGTGTGTTGCGAGCGATCCACGGACACCTTGTCCAGCACGCCACGGAAGAGGTTCTCGGGATCGAAGCGGAGATTGAATCCGACCCGCGCGACGTTTCGCCCAACGAAACTCCCTTTCAGCCGGACGCCGATGTCGTAATAGACTTCGCGTTCGCCGACGATAACCGTCGCGCCCTGAAACTCATTGCTCAGCGTATTTACCGGCGTGTGCATGAACGTGGCATCAGTGGCGGTCATGACGAGCCGCAGGGTCTTGAGGACGCCGGTTGCCTGACCGTCCTGCACCACGTAGAGTGCGCGAGAGCTGGGTCCGCGCGCGGGAAACATGCTGACCGCTCCGCCCGTGTCAGCACCTTCCACATAGAATTGCACCGTCTGCCCCGCCGCCGCACCCGGAACACTGGCCGAATAGCTTCCGCTATCTCCGGCGGTCATGGGCACACTTTGGAACGCACCGCCCGCCACGGAATATTTCAAATTTATCGCCGCGACGCCCTGTGGGTCGGCAGCATGAACCGAAACGGTGACAGGCTGTCCTGCATCGGGCACGACTGGAAAATGCGCGAGGTCGTGATAAGTCGGACCGATATTGGCGACGGCACGGGAATTTGGTGCGCCGGGTGTTCCCCCGTTGGGAACGACCGCCAGGACATTCGTCCGAGGAAGGCGATTGAAGTAAACCCGGGTATTGAGGCGTCCGCCACCGGTGAGCCAGCGCGCGCGCAGGGAGATTTCATAGGTGCGCCCGTTGACCAAAGCCTGATTCCCGACAAACGTCGTTTCAATCTGGTTGCCCTGATATTCCCCTGCCCCGCTGGCAATCAAATGAAGAACTTGATTCCCTGGCTGTCCGGGCTCCGCTTCCACGCGCGACGTCCGGTGGTTCCCCAGCAACCGCCAATGCGCCGCGCCGGCGTTGAAGTCGCCGTTTTGAATGAGGTTCGAGCCCGTCACGTTGTCAGTCACACGCACGTCGTCGATGAGACATTCCCCCGGTCCGTCCACGAGCAGCAGATTCAATTCATGCCACAGCGTCGGTTCGCCAGCTTGCGAAGCCACATTAGGCCCGCTCCAGGTAAAAGTTTGCCAATCCGCCTTGTTCGACTCATCGCTCGCGGCCCAGGCCTCCGGCGCTGCGTTGTCCGCCGCCGGGTCGCGTAGTTCCAGGCTTGAACCACCACCGTCGGGTGCATCTCCCCAGCGGCCGCCACCGGCAAAGCGAACTTCATCCGCCACATTTCCACTCGCGTCCTCGAGCCGCAAGCGTTCACCCTGGCCGGAAAGGTTTCCTGACCATGGACCGAAAACCTGTCCCGACGTGATCCCATGCACCGTGATCACGGCCGCCGGATCTTCCGCCACCACGACATACCCCCCCGCCGCGATTGTCGTCCCCTCGGGAAAGGTGAACCCGACGCCATCGCTCAATTTCCAACCTCCGACATCCACGCTTGCGACGCTGCGGTTATGCAGTTCGATCCATTTTCCGGCGCGGGCGCTGCCGGTCGGGAAATACACGGCACTCGGCGGATCGAACATAATCTCGTTGATCACAATGGCGTCCTTGAGTGTGACCTGATTGACAGCGCCCGGGGTTAGCATCACCGGCTGGAACCAATGGCCTGTGCCGTCCGGTGAACGGCCCCGAGGAGTGCTTTTCACCTCAAATGAATCGAGCACCGTGCCTCCATCTCCCGCGACGAGGAGCACGCGATCACCCGCATTTAGCGTCAGCGGAATTTGCAGGAAGCCACCTGCCGGAACACTTTCAAGCAGGATTGGAACGGACACATTGCCTGCCGACATCACGCGAACAAGAGTCAGTCCCGCGGTGCTCGCATCCGCGCCCAGGTTGGCCAGTTCGACGCCGGCGCTTGATATCTCATTGAGCATGAATGTCGGTGCGGGCTCGCTCGGCAGCATTTCCGTGGCGATGAGTTCCGCGGCGAACACAGCATCCTGCGTGTCGGTTCCGGTCGGTCCGGCGACAAAGGCCGCGGCATAGTGTTGGGCAATTTCCGCAGCGGAAAGCGCACGCGAATAGAGCGCCACTTCGTCCACGATTCCCGATAGATTGAGGTCATAGGGACCTGCCGAAAGACGGCGCGCTCCGACGCTAATATCCTCGCTATTGTTCAGCAGGGCAGGTTTTGGAGTAGTGCCACCCACATCGACGCCGTTCACAAACATCCGCATCGTGCTTGTCGCCGGATCGTGCGTGATCGCCACGTGCTGCCACGATCCGTTCGGGCCGAGTGACGGGTGTTGAAAGATGGCCACATTGGTGGCCGGATCTCGAACGTAAAAACGGAAACGTCCGGAATAGATATCGAGGGCAAATTGCTCACCGCCCCCGCCATTGCCCTTCGCGAAAACCGGTGCACCATCTTCCTGCGCCGCACCGGCCTTGATCCAGGCCTCCGCGGTAAACTTGTGCCCCGTCGTGGCGAAATTTAGAACTCCGCCGTCGGGAAAAAGAGCAACGTCGTTGCCACCGCTGGCGTTTCCACGGAATAGCGGCGCAGCGTTCGCCGAATCAAATCCAACCAACGGCTGACCGCCGATTACGTCAGTGGGCCGCGGGCCGGCTAACCCCAGATCGGCGGCATCAAAACCCTGCAGGGTTCCATTTTGCCCTCCCTGTTCTGGTGCACCGGGCACGTTCGCCAGGTCTGCCACCGCCCCAGCCGCAGTCGTCGTTTCATCGAGACGCCAATATGCTGTGGGACCCGAAGCGGCGACAGCCGCCGGATACGATGGCAAGGCGGCCGCCTGGTGGACTTCGACAGCGAGAAGATTCTCGCCGGACTGGAGCAAGGCCGCGGGCACCGCATACTCCTGCCAGATCGGCACACTGCGGCGCGGATTGGTCGCCGGAGACGCCGCGCTCGCACTCGCAGGAAGATTCGATCGCGCGATCTCAGTGCCATTCAAATAGACTGCCGCGCCGTCATCAACGAGCAACCGCAACGTGAGCTGCGTGTGACCCGGTTGACCACTGAACTGGAACCGGCGTCGAAAGTAATAAGTCGTCGGACCCGCGGGTAACACCACGCCCGCGATGGCTGGCGCCGGCAGGCTAACGTCCCCGAGCGTAAACGTGCCGTTGCCCGTCAACCAGTCTGCTTCACTGGCATCGGGTGCTGTCCACCCCGTGCCGAGGTCAACTCCATCCGCCCGATAAACCCACGCGCCGTTCGCAGCAACGAGTGTGGTGACCGTGGGCGGTTGGAATTCAGGAAAGTTATCGGTGCCCAACGTGCCGCCCAACCGCGAGCTTTCCCGCCACGACCGTGGGTCGCCGCTGCCAAAACCTCGATTTCGTTTGGCCAGAGAAGTGCCTCCGCCATCCGGACCGCTCGGCCATCCACCGTCTGTGCCGTAGTCGATGGCATCCATCTCCCGTCCGTCACGATTGCTCAGCGTAAGCAACTCGCCGCCATTATCGAGCTTCCCGACCCACGGTCCGAGAGCCCCGGCCAACCCCAGCGCGGCCGGATCCGCGGCCACGACCAGGTAGCCTTGAGCCGGGATGATCGTCCCCTCCGGAAAGACATAGCTCACGCCGTCCGTGAAAGCCCAACCGCTCATATCGATATCAACGGACATTTCGTTGTGCAGTTCGATCCATTCGTGCGCCTCTTCCTCTTCCGGACTGGCGGCGGCGGGGTGATACATGATCTCATTGAAAACGACGACGACGTCGGCGCGTGCAGATCCGAAGAGAAGGATGGCGAGGAAGAGAAAAACGCGGGCGGAACGCAATGGCATGGACTCGGCACCATCACGCAGCGAGGAAGCGAATGCACGGGAAACGTCACTCATGCGTGCGCCGAGTGAGATCAGCCTCCACCGAAAGCTTCATCTTGTAAAATCCAGCCACCATCTCACCCTCCGCATCGTCAATTATCCATCTATGAAAACTCACTCGCCTTTTCGCCGTCGCCACTTTCACTTGGCACTGTCAGTCCTGTCCCTGGTCGCCGTCGCGCCGTGCGCCCGCGCCGAGATTTTAGCGGCGCCTTTCGTCACGAACAGCGCCCCCGCATTTAATACAGATTATTCGGCCTCGAATGTTTTCGATAATACGGAATTTGAATACGCCTCGGCGGGCCAGGGATTGGACACTTTTTTGGAGTTCGATTTCAGTGTGGCCCGCACTTTCGACAAAATCGTGGTCGTCAACCGCGACAGCGGCGGTTTTAGTGACTGGATTGGCGACTTCACCCTGACCTTCGACGGTGGTCCCACGACCGCGTCCGTGTTGCGCACGCCGCTCCGTGGTTACAGCGAAATTCATTCATTGGGAGGGCTGTTTACCGCGACGACGGTTCGCCTCGACGTGGATACCATCGGCACGGGCGACGCCTTCAATAATACAGGCGCGATGGAAATCTTTTTTGTCCGGACTCCGATCGGCCAGACTCCGATCGTGCCGACGATTTTCAATTCCGCGACCGCATTCTCTCCCGAATACGATGCCACCGGTGCCATCGATGGCGTCGTCGCCCGCTCAAATGAAGCCGGTGTTCCGAGTCGCTTCGAATACGCATCGGCCAGCCTCGGGGTCGATGCTTTCGTGGACTTCGATTTCGGCAGCGTTGTACCGATTGGCGGTTTCGATTTCTTCGACCGCATTGCCGATGAAGATCGGATATATGCGTTTGATCTCGTCTTTAGCCAGAATGACATCTTTGGTGACGGCGACGACGTGGTGAAGTCCTACAACCCTACCGGCATCGGGCTCGGCGATGAGTTTGCAGGGGTCCCGGCGCGTTACGTTCGGTTCGATGTCATCGACAGTAATACCGCCTTTGGTCAGAACACCGGGATTAGCGAAATCTCCTTCTATCAAATTCCGGAGCCTTCGTCCCTGGCCCTGGTGGGCACAGCCGCGATCGGATTGTTAATTCGTCGCCGGAGATAGTTCGGTTTCCGGCCGGAATTCGATATGCCCGATCGCGCCGGCGGAAAGCAACGCCGCCGTGAATGCGTCTCCTTCGGTCTGCAAAGCGCCAGGATGCAATGATTCTGATCCTTGTCCGAGAACCCAAATCGGTCGTCAATGACTGCTTCAAGTATGCGGAAACTGGTGCACAATGTCAGCGCCCGCCTCTACAATGATTCTCATGAAAGCAATCGCGCTTCTCGCCCGGCGTGCCGCTCTTGGCTTCACGCTCGCTTCTCCGGTTTTCGCTGGCGACCTGCAGCCGAACAGTCCTTTCGTTTTCAACGGTCACGCTGCAGTGATCACCAGACTCGAGAGCCTGCCCTATGTGCAGAGCGATTATACAAAGCGGTTCCGCTTCGATTCCGCCAGCAATCGCAAGCTCGAGGAGTTGCGCGAGCGTTACCACCTGGACGAGGTGGTGGCACCGGGTAAAGACGAGTTCGACCGGCAGATTCTCCTCCTTGACTGGACGCATCGGCGGTTCAAAAAATTTGGTCGCCCGTCAACGAAAGCCAGTGGTGCGCTCGAGGTGTTGGAAGCCATCGGCGAAGGACACAGTTTCTTTTGCACGCAGTACGGGCAGGTGCTGGTGTCGGCCGCCGCCTGCCTCGGATGGGTGGATCGACCGCTGGCGCTGCGTCGACATCAGGGCGTGAACAAGAATGGTGGCTCCACCGAACACACCACGACCGAAATCTGGTCCAATCAGTATGGCAAATGGGTAATGCTCGATCCGACCAGCAACATGTATCTCGAAAAGGACGGCGTGCCGCTCAATGCCTGGGAGATTCGCGAGGAGTGGTTCCGCAATGACGGGAAGGATCTTTTCATTGTGGTGGGAAAGGACCGGAAGCGTTACCGAAAATCTGATCTGCCCATTTTCCTCGGACATTTTGACGGCTTCGGCGACCTGACCGTGGATCCCGATGAGCTCGATAAATATGGTTTTATCGGCTACATCACGAACACCGACATCATGGACTCGGATTACGACTACGGCGGAATGTTCATCGTCAAAGATGAATTGTGCGACGGCACGGAGTGGCACACGCGGGACAACCCCGCTCACCCGGCCACAGATCCGTATTTTCCCATCGGCCAATCTGCGCTGAGCCTGACCGCCGAGAACGGCAAGCTAATGGTCACGCTGAAAACGATGACACCCAATTTCAAACGCTTCGAGATTCGCACCGACGGCGGTGAGTGGACGCCAACACCGGACCGGTTCGAGTGGCCGGTTCACCCGGGCGCCAATCAGGTGGAAGCGAGGACTGTGAATGCCTTCGGGATCACTGGTCCAATTTCCACGGTGGAACTGCAGTTGAAAGACTGAGATCGTGGCGGGCGTGCGCCATTTCCTTTCCGCGGGAGTGATCCTTCTCCTGCCCGCGACGACGATTCACGCCGCGGCGCCAACCGCCGACTTCAAACCGTTTTTCGAGAAGCACTGTGTTGAATGCCACGATGCCGACGAAAAGAAGGGCGACCTAAATCTGGATGCGCTCGCTTGGAATACCGACGATCCACCGATCTTCGACCGCTGGGTGAAAGTGTTCGACAAGGTGGACAAACAGGAGATGCCGCCGCCCAAGAAGAAGGATCGCCCTGATCCGGCCACGCGCGAGGCTTTCCTCAAGGCGCTGCGCGGCGCCCTCCACGCGGCCAGTCTGGCCAGGCAACAACGCGACGGTCGTGTGGTGCTGCGCCGGCTCAATCGGGTCGAGTATGAAAACACGCTGCACGACCTGCTCGCGATCGACCTTCCCTTGCAAGACTACCTGCCCGAAGATGCACCGTCCCACGGGTTCGACAATGTCTCCGAGGGACTGCGACTATCGATGCTGCACATGGGACAGTTTTTGGAGGCGGCCGACGCCGCCATCACGGCTGCGCTCGACCTGGGCCGACCGCCGGAGAGTGTCAACCGGCGGTTTCGCTATCAGGATGAAGAGAGCGTTACTGACGATCAAAAGAAGCCTGCGGATCAGCCGAAAACTTTTCGCATCCTGCCGGATGCAGTGGTGATGTTTGACGACAATTCGCCGACCACCCTTCGCCAGTTCGTTTTTCGCGAACGGGGCCAGTATCGAATACGCGTCTCGGGTTACTCGTTTCAAGCGGCCGCGCGGCCGACTTGGCTGAAACTGTATGCCACTGACTTCAAGACGCGGCGCCTTCTTGGGTATTTCGACATGCCCGCCAATGGAAATCGCGAGGTGGAAGTCAGGGCCGACATTGAAAAAGGCGAACTGCTCGAACTCAAACCGTACGACACAAATTACAACGAGAATGGCCTCGCCTTGTATGGCCACGATGCCGGGACCTATCCGGGCCGGGGCATCGCCGTCGAATGGGTCGAGGTCGAAGGTCCCCTGATCGAAACTTGGCCCCCTCCGAGCGTCGCCCGGTTATTCGGCGACCTGGCGATCAAACCGCTCGCGTCAGAGCGATCGGATCGCCGAGGACCAGCTTTCACCGTAGCGGCGGAGGATCCGCTATCCGACGCGAATAAAGTCTTGTGTGAATTCGCGACACGCGCGTTTCGTCGCCCGGTCGCGCCGGTTGAAGTCGAGCGCTACGTGAAATTGGCACAGTCGAAACTCGACGAGGGCCAGGCGTTTGAAGACGCGCTGCGGGTGGCCTTCCGCGCCATACTGACCTCACCACGATTTCTCTTCCTCGAGGAACGGCCGGGCCAACTCGACGACTGGGCGCTGGCTTCGCGTTTGTCCTATTTTCTATGGAGCACCTGCCCCGACAACGAATTGCGGAGTCTCGCGGCGCGGGACGTTCTGCACCAACCCGACGTCCTGCACAACCAGGTCGAGCGCATGCTGAATTCGCCGAAGGCCACCGCTTTCATCGAGAACTTTACTGGTCAGTGGCTCGAACTGCGGCAGATCGACTTCACCCAGCCTGATCGGAAGCTCTATCCGGAATTCGATGATATTCTGAAAGCCGCGATGCTTGGGGAAACGAAAGCCTTTTTCGCGGAACTGCTGCACGATGATCTGAAGCCGGCCAATCTGATCGACTCCGATTTTCTGATGCTCAACCGCTGCCTCGCGGAACATTACGGGATCGATGGAGTATCGGGAGAAGCGTTCCGTCGGGTGCCTCTGCCGGCGGGAAGTCATCGCGGCGGAATCCTGACGCAAGCCAGCGTGCTCAAGGTGACTGCCAACGGCACCGCCACTTCGCCCGTCATTCGTGGTGCGTGGGTGGCGAAGCGATTACTGGGCGAACCGTTGCCACCGCCGCCCGCGGATGTACCCGCGTTCGAGCCGGACACGCGAGGCTCCACGACGATCCGGGAGCAACTCGCCAAACATCGTTCCTTAAAAACCTGCGCGGCCTGTCACGATCGCATGGATCCTCCCGGGTTTGCGCTCGAGAATTTTGATGCGATTGGCGGCTGGCGGGAGCGCTATCGCGGGGAAAAAGGCGACGCCCCGGAAAGAAAGTTTCACGGCCGGGGGATCTGGGAATACAAACTTGGCCCAAACGTCGATGCTGCGGGCCAACTGCCCGACGGTCGAACGTTCGCCAACATCGATGACTTCAAAAAACTGCTCCTCGAACGCCAGGACCAGGTCGCCCACAACGTGATGGAAAACCTCCTCGTTTATGCCACCGGAGCTGGATTGCAATTTGCCGATCGGGCCACGCTGGATGAGACTGTCGCGCGTCTGCAAGCCGATGGCGGCGGACTGCGCTCGATGGTGCATGCGATCGTCCAGAGCGCCGTCTTTCAAAACAAGTAGCCCATCCATTGCCGCGATGAACTCTTCATTTTCGCCCGCTCTCCCCCGTCGCAAGTTCCTGCAAGGTGTGGGTGTGGCACTGGCGCTGCCGATGCTCGACGCGTTCCTGCCGCGAGCCCGTGGCGCGACCAATGCGCCATCGAGAAAAAAGATGGTCTGCATTTGCACCTCACTCGGAGTGCACGCCCCTTTCCTGTTTCCGGAGGAAACCGGGCCGGACTACGCGCTGACGCCGTATCTCGAATTGCTGCGGGAACATCGCGCCGACTTTACTTTGTTTTCGGGCCTGTCCCATCCCGACCAGACGGGCGCCAACGGGCACACCTCGGAAATGACCTGGCTGACCTCCGCGCGGTTCCCCGGTTTGGGAGGATTTAAGAACACCATCTCGCTGGATCAATTCGCGGCGGAAAAAATCGGATTGCAGACCCGATTTCCGTCGTTGGTGTTGGGAACCGGCAGCCCCAGCCTTTCCTACAACCGGGGTGGTGTAATGATCCCCGCGGAAAGTCGCCCGTCCCACGTATTTGCCCGGCTCTTCCTCGACGGGTCAGCCGAAGAAGTGAAGCAGCAGGTGCAGAAACTCCGGGAGGGACAGAGCATTATGGACACCGTGCAGGACGAGGCGCGGGATTTCGCGCGCCGAGTCAGCGTCTCCGACCGGGACAAACTCGATGAATACTTCACCTCGGTGCGTGAACTCGAGCAGCGGCTGGTTCAGTCGGAGGCCTGGGTGCACAAGCCCAAGCCCAAAGTCGAGGCCGCACCACCCCATGACATCACGGATGGAAGCGACCTGATCGGCCGTATGCAGCTTTTGTTCGACCTGATTCCCCTTGCCCTCCAGACCGATTCGACGCGCGTGATCACCATCTTTTTGCAAGGCGCGAACTCGGTGCCGCCGGTTCCGGGAGTCACCATCGACCACCACAACCTCTCGCATCACGGACAGCAACCAGACAAGATTGCGCAACTCCGCCTCATCGAAACCGAACAGTTTCGTGTCTTCAGTGGCCTAATCTCGCGGCTCAAGAGCAAGCGCGAACAAGGTGCGCCACTTCTCGACGACACGATGGTCATGTTTGGCAGCAACCTGGGCAACGCCAATTCTCACGACACGCGCAACCTGCCCATCCTGCTTGCCGGCGGAGGCTTCAAGCTCGGCCAGCACGCGGCATTCGATACCGCGAAAAATGCGCCCCTCTGCAATCTGTTCGTCTCCATGCTCCAACAATTGGGGGTCGAGACCGATACGTTCGGGTCGAGCAGCGGAACTTTGACCGGACTGGACGCCAGCTAATGTTTTGACGCTTCGGGCGCGGGTTTATTGATTCATTCGAGACCGAAACCTGACCGTCTCTGTCCGAAACGAACTGGCAGGAATTCTTGCGCCGGTGGGAGGTTTCTGGCCTGAGTGATCATCCGATTTATGAGCACCTCCCGAACTGGAATCCTCGCCGGCGGCAACTGGATTGTCGATGCGGTCAAGATCATCGACACGTGGCCGCAGCAGGACGCACTGGCCAATATCTTTTCCATCTCCAAGGGCACCGGTGGGTCTCCATTCAATATTCTCATCGATCTCAGCCTGATGGGAGCAGAGTTTCCGCTCGCGGCGGTGGGCCTGGTCGGCGACGACGCGAACGGCGCGTGGATCATCGAGCAATGCCGGGCACGCGGAATCGACGTATCTGCGCTGCAAACCACCGATGCGGCGCCGACCAGTTTCACAGATGTAATGACCATCCGGGGAACAGGCCGGCGGACATTTTTTCATGCGCGCGGAACGAACGCCCTCCTGGATCAGGGGCACTTCGATTTCTCTCGGACCCCAGCGCGGCTCTTTCACCTCGGATACCTGCTGCTGCTGGACAAACTGGATGACCCGAGCGCGACCCACGGGACGGTGGCGGCGGAAGTGCTGGCGAAAGCGCAGGAAGCGGGCCTGAAAACATCGATCGACCTGGTGAGCGAGGACAGCGATCGCTTCGCCCGGATCGTTTTGCCGGCGCTCAAACATGTGGACGTCTGCATCATGAACGAATTTGAGGCGGGACGCGTGACAGGAAAGACGATTCGCGATGGAGAGACGCTGGATCGAGCGGCCTTGCGCGCGGCCATGGAGGAGATTCTGCACGCGGGAGTCCACGAGCGCGTGGTGGTTCATTTCCCGGAAGGGGGTTGTACACTCAGCACGCAGGGAGCCTGGCATGAACAAGGCAGCGTCCGCGTGCCGCCCGAGTCGATCAAAGGCGCCGCCGGCGCGGGTGACGCATTCTCCGCCGGTGTCCTTTATGGGGTGCACGAAGACTGGCCGATGGAGCGCACATTAAAGGCAGCCGTGTGTGCTGCGGCAGCGAATTTGGAAGCCGAGACCTGCACGGAAGGATTGCGATCGCTGGCAGACTGTCTGGCGTTGGGAGAAAAATTCGGATTCCGCGACTGATCCCGCCGCTGAACCCAAATCCGCGCGGCGGACGGGAAACTGCGACCAGTTTCGAGGATTCCGTTGACCCGATATGGGTCGCTGCGAAAGAGTCGGCCCGCTTCTTGCGGAGACGAATCGATCTCACCGCAATTGCAACCTGCTCCGCGATCAGCTCCATGTCTCAAACCGTCCGGCCTTCCCTGTTTCGAAATCACCTCCGAAATCTTTTCCGACCGGGCAGTGGGGCCCGTCGCCTGTGCGAACCACCGGAAGCCCTTGAGCAGCGGATCGCACCGGCAAACTTCACTGTCAGCAACGTGGGTGACGGCGGCGCCGGATCGTTCCGCCAGGCGATCATCGATGCCAATGCGACGCCCGGGTCTGATGTCATTGATTTCAATATCCCCAGTGGACCATTTGTCATTCAGCCACTCACGCCGCTGCCGGACATCACCGAAGCTGTGCTCATCGACGGCTATTCGCAGCCAGGCACACAGAAGAACACGGATTCGCTCGGGACCAACGCGCAGCTCCTGATCGAGCTCGACGTTTCGCAGATCGGCAGCGGTCAGGGTCTAACCCTCGCTGGGACGGGCGGAAGCACGGTCACTGGATTGGTCATTTACGGCACCACAAATTCGATCAACGGCAGCGGAAACGGCATCTTGATTCACTCCAACGACAACGTCGTAGCGGGGAACTTTATCGGCACCGATGTCAGCGGTCTCAACCTGGGTGCCCAGCCGCTCGGCATCGCCAATGCCGGAGTGCGTGTCGACCTTTTCCTGGGACAGGCGACCTACACGGGCAACGTGATTGGCGGCTTCGCCCCGGAGGATCGAAACCTCCTCTCGGGGAATCTGTTTGGCGTGGCTCTGGCCGACGCGTCCGTCGGCACGCTGGTGGTGGGTAATTTGATCGGCACGGATGCCACGGGTTTGAATCCGCTTGGCAACGGCCGCCGTGGCGTGACCGTGAACGGCGACGGCAATGTGATCGGCTCTCCCCTGCCCGGCGGCACGAACGTCATCAGCGGCAATCAGGAGGAAGGCATCGGCATCTTTTCCGATTCCAATATCATTCAGGGAAATCTGATTGGGGTCGCGGCCGATGGCGTGACACCGATGCCGAATGACTTCTCCGGCATCACCTTGGATTCGGCCTTCGGAAATGTCATTGGCGGTTCCGGGCTCGGAGAAGGAAACGTAATATCGGCGAACGCATTTATCGGAATCGCGATTGGTGGACAAGAGGGCACTTACGCCGACTCGACGACGATTCAAGGAAACCTCATTGGCACGGACATCACCGGGACTGTCGCCATCGGGAATGGTGGGGCGGGTATCAACATCAGCGCTGGTTCGCTGACCACGATTGGAGGGGTCGGCGCGGGCGAAGGAAACGTCATTGCGCACAACGGAAGTGATGGCGTGGTGATCATTTTCGGTACCGGCAACGAGGTTTCGGGCAACTCAATCGTCGATAACGCTGGGCTCGGGATTCGCCTCGCTGATTTTCGAGGCGCCTCAGTGACGCAAAATGACCCGTTTGACACAGATAACGGCCCGAACGGGCTGCAGAACTATCCGGTCCTGGCTACATTCTCGAACACCGGGACGAACATCACGCTCGATGGAGTCCTGCCCTCGAAAGCAAACACCGATTACCGCCTCGAGTTCTTTGCCGTCAGCAAGGCGCAGGCGGATCCATCGCGATTCGGTGAAGGCGCCCTCTCACTCGGCAGCGTCAATGTCACCACCGACGCAAGCGGCAATGCGACCTTCAATTTCAGCCAGGCGATCGCCCTGCCGCCCGACACGTTCTTCACAGCCACGGCCACCGCGATTACGGCGAAGGACACGTCGGAATTCAGCGAGGCGATCGGGCCGGTTGACACCTTTACCTGGCAGGGCGGCGTTTCGACGGATTGGTTCGATCCGGCCAACTGGTCGCCCAACGGCGTGCCCGGGGCGTTCGACGTCGCGATTTTCAACGGCGGTGCGCCCAACGATCTCGAGCTGAATCAGAACACGACGGTCGGCACTTTCCAGCACACGGCTGGAAATTTCTTCGGCACGGGCACGCTCAGCGTGGGCGACAGCCTGACGTGGACGGGAGGTTCACAGACGGGGCCGGGACTGGACGTCATCTTCACCGCGGTCGGCACAATCGGTGGCGGTGCCGGGCCAGTCCTGTGGGACGGCGGGGTTCTCGCCACGGCAGGGTTGATCACGATCAATGGGCAGGGCGTCATCTTCAATTCAGGCAGTCTGATCCAGAGCGGCGATCTGTTCCTCGATGCCGGGTTGATTGATGCCGATGGTCCGAGCTCGCCGACCTCGGCGTTCAACCACGGAACGATCACGAAACGGGGCGCGGGTGCGTTCGGATTCCAAAATATGTCACTGGATAACGACGGTCTCGTCGTTTCCACCAACGGGACATTGGCGCTGGGCAGCTATGTGAGTTCGCAAAGCGTCCAGTCCTTCTCCGGCGCAACGAGTATCCTCCGGTTGGCAGGTGGAGACGTCAGCGCGACGGGTGGGTTCGATCATTCCAGCGGCGTGATCGAAGGGTCCGGGCAATTAATCGGCGACGTAAATGTCCCCGACGGAGCCATTTTACCCGGGGGTCCCGGCGCCATCGGTGCGCTCACGATCGTCGGAAACTACGCCCAATTCGCCGACAACGAATTCTCGCTCGCCGGAGAATTGCAGATCGACGTCGCCGGCCTCAATTCGGGCGAGTTCGACACACTCACCGTCACGGGGGCGGTCACGCTCGATGGTGATTTGCTGGTGCACGAGATCGGTGGTTTTCAAGTGCCGCTTTTCGCCCGGATTGACGTACTGTCGGCCGCATCAGTCAACGGCGCCTTTCAGTTCACGTCCCTGCCCACTAAGGCGCTGGTGCAATACACGCCCACCACGGTCGCGGTGCAGACACCGCCCCTTAATACCTATACGTGGACCGGCGCCGTTTCCTCGGACTGGCTGGATGGGGCTAACTGGTCGGGCGGTGTCGTGCCCGGCCCGAATGACAAAGGAATATTGCCCGCCACAGCTCTGCCAAATCAGCCGAACCTTGGCGACAATGTGGCGATCGGCCTGTTCGAGCAGCAGGGCGGCAGCCTGAGCGGTCCGGGTGAATTGATGGTCAATTTCGAATTTCTGTGGACGGGCGGCACGCAAACCGGTGCGAGCAGCACTATCATCCCGGGCGGCTCGTCTTTCATCGCAGACGGCGCGGCCACCAAATCTCTCGATGGTCGGCTGCTGGTCATTGATCCCGGCGCCGTTGGCTTGATCGACGGCACGGGCGGGATCGCGATTGGCAATAATGCCAGCCTGGATATCTCCGGCGAGGTTACGATCACGGGCGATGCGGACTTCATCTCCGGCGCAGGCGTCGGCGCGATTTACGTCGAGGCGCAGGGCTCGCTCGCCAAGACGGCCGGCGGTACGACCGATGTCGCGGCGAGCCTTTCCCTGCAAAACGCGGGCGATCTTCGCGTCGATGCGAGCACACTAAACTTCCTCGGCAATGTCTCGCAATCGGGAGGCCGAACGATCATCGCGTCCGGAGCGATATTGGGCAGCACGCTCGGCTTCGCGCTCGATGGCGGTTCGCTGCGCGGCCACGGCACCGTGGCGGGTTCGGTCAACCAAAATGGCGGCACGATTGCGCCGGGAGATGCCCCGCGCATCCAGATCTCGGTCGATGAGATTCCGGGGATCGGCGGAACAAGCATCGATGGCTTCCAGAGCTACAGCTACGGGAGCAGCAGCGTGAGCATTCTCGGCGATGTCAACGGCGATGGCTTTGTGGATTTCATCGTGGGGGCGCCACACGATGATAATGTTACCTACAATGGCGGCGCTGCGTATGTCGTTTTCGGCACGGGATCGCCTCTTGGCCCGAATTTCAACGTCAACACGATCGATGGAACGAACGGCTTCCTTTTGTTTGGTTCGAAGTATTCCGAACGAGCCGGCACGTCGGTGGCCAGCGCCGGGGATTTCAATGGGGACGGATTCACCGATATCATCATCGGAGCTCCGGGCTACGACGGATACAGCTACAATGCTGGCATCGCCTATATCGTCTTTGGAAAAGCCACGTTTCCTGCCTCGGTTGATCTCGGTGCTTTGGACGGAACGGATGGTGTCAAACTGCCTGGGGTTTCGAACTACGCTTACACAGGCACATCCGTCAGCAGTGCCGGGGATTTCAACGGTGACGGCCTGGATGACGTGATCATTGGCGCACCACGCGCGGGCACCGTCTCGACCTACGAGGGCGCCGCCTACGTCGTGTTTGGGCGGATGAGCTCGCCCGCGACGATCGATCTCGCCGCGCTCAATGGCAACGATGGCTTCGTCATCCTGGGCGCTGCTGGCGGCGACCGCACCGGAGAGGCGGTCGGAGGCGGCGGTGATTTCAATGGCGACGGTTTTGCCGACGTGATCGTGGGGGCTCCGCGGGGGAGCTATTCAGTGGGCTACGAGCGGGGCGCAGCTTATGTCGTGTTCGGCCGACCCGGTTCTGCGGCGCTCGCGAGATTCAGCCTCACTACCATCGATGGAACCAATGGCGTTGAACTAACGGGAGGCGGAGCGGATTCCTACCTCGGAGCGTCCGTCAATTTCGTGGGGGATCTCAATGGCGATGGCCTGGACGACGTGGCCGTCGGTGCTCCTCACGACGGTGAATACGGTTCGCCCGCGGCTTATGTAGTTTTCGGCTCCAATGCCGGCCTGCCATCACTCATCGACGTGAGGGCTCTGAGTGGCACCGACGGCTTCCGCATCTCCGGGTTACGTCCAATCCTCGATGCCCCAAACCTACCGCTTTCCGCCGCCGGCGATTTCAATGGCGATGGGTTTGGTGACTTGATCCTGGGTGCACCTGGCACGGACCGGTACACCGGTGAGGCTTACGTGATCTACGGTCGGCCCGATTTTTCGAGCATCATCGACACGAGCGCGATCGACGGAGCAAATGGTCTGCGCATCGTGGGAAGTGAATCCGGTCAGACCGTCGCACTGGCAGTCAGCGGCGGGGCAGACCTCGATGGCGATGGATTCGGGGATGTCCTCATCGGCTCATCAATCGGCTACGCTGGGACCGCGCTGATCGTACCTGGAGCGAGCCCTACGAGCATCGGAATTCTGACCATCGACGGTGGTCTGATACAGGGTCCCAGCGGGACCCTTGAAATTGAGATTGGTGGCACCACTGTTGGGACAGAATACGACCAACTTATTGTCACCGGCACGGCTGGCATTGGGGGCGCACTGGAAGCCGTTCTCGTCAACGGGTTCAGCACAGTCTTCCCTGATCAATTCGACGTTTTGACAACAAGTGGCGGTGTTTCCGGGTCGTTTGCCGTCGAAAATGTTCCCTCAGACCTGACCACAACGTATTCCGCGAACACCGTTTCGCTAGTTAACAACAATGGCCCATTGGTCTATATCTGGGACGGAGAAGCAGGTAACGACTGGTTTAACCCGATTAATTGGGATCGCAACAGCGGAGTTCCGGGCGCAATCGACACCGCCATTTTGGATATCAGTGCACAAATCAATCTGAACTCACCAGCGACCGTTGGCACTTTTGAAATGTCCGCCGGCACGCTCTTTAGCTTTACGACGTTGACGGTATTGAACTCGTTTGATTGGAGCGGCGGCATCCTGCAGGCTCTGATCGAAACGAGCCCCGGAAGCATTTCCACCGTTAGCGGCGCCAGCGCCAAATCAATCCTCGGTGGAACCGGTGGCGGCCTTCGGAATCAAGGCGCGCTGAGCTTCACCAGCACGGGAACGCTGGATTTCCAAAACGGCGCCTTTTTCTCCAACGAGTTTGGGTCCAGCTTCGATCTCCTATCGGACATCAATCTTACTCACACCGGCGGAGGAGGATCTTTCTTCGGAGTCGCCGGGACGTTTACGAAAACAGGGGGTGCCGGCACGAGTAGCTTTGGCACGACCGACATGGCGATCACGGGTCCGTTTAGTGTTCAAAGTGGAGACGTGATGATCACCAGCACACTTTCAACGGGGACCGCCGTTGGGCCGAACGGGAGCTTTGCAACGGGCGCCGGCACCTCAATCACTTTTGCCGGAAACTCGGTGCTCACGAATACCGTCTTTTCTGGGGCTGGCACAAAGCGGTTCACTGGCCCCACGGTCAATCTCGCAGGTAATATCCAGGCGGGCGGCTTCGAGATCGCGTCGGGTACATGGACCGGGACCAGCACGATTTCAGGAACGCTCAATTGGACTGGAGGAACGTTGCAAGGCGCGCCGACATTCGATTCATCCGCCACGCTGAACATCGCCGGACCGACCTTGAAAATGATCGCCGGCTCAGGAGGTTTCAATGGGATCGTCAATCAGGGAACTGTGATTTGGAGCGGCACCGGTGATCTTCAGATCGAGAATGGCGGCTTCGTCGATAACCAAGTCGGAGCGTTATTCAACATCATCAACGACGCGCAGATCGTCCAAACGGGGGGAGGCGTCTCAAATTTCATCAACGGCGGGACGGTTCGAAAGGCGGGTGGAATAGGCACCACTCCATTCTCCATCGGCGGATTCACTAACACAGGGGCGGTTGACGTTCAGACCGGCTCCGTTTTTCTCAACGGCGGGGTATCCACAGGATCCGCCCTCGGACCGAATGGAACCTTCAATGCCGGGACCGGGGCGTCGATCACCTTTGCGGGAAACTCCGTATTCACGAACACGGTCTTTTCGGGAACTGGGACCAAGCGATTTACCGGGCCCACGGCGAGCCTCGCTGGAAATATCGATGCTGGCGGCTTCGAGATCGCGTCGGGTACATGGACCGGGACCAGCACGATTTCAGGAACGCTCAATTGGACTGGAGGAACGTTGCAAGGCGCGCCGACATTCGATTCATCCGCCACGCTGAACATCGCCGGACCGACCTTGAAAATGATCGCCGGCTCAGGAGGTTTCAACGGGATCGTCAACCAGGGAACTGTAATTTGGAGCGGGACCGGTGATCTTCAGATCGAGAATGGCGGCTTCGTCGATAACCAAGTCGGAGCGATTTTCGAAGCCCGTGCGGACGCATCCATCATTCAAAATGGCGGCGGAGTTTCGAATTTCGCCAATGGCGGAACTTTCATACGAAACACCGGGACCGGGACTGCAACCGTCGCGCTTGGCAATTTTTCCAACGCGGGCTCCGTCCGCTCCGAAAGCGGCACGCTGGCCTTCGACATCGCGTTCAATCAGACTGCGGGAAGCACGCTACTCAACGGGGGCAACTTGGCCACGAACGGCACATTGCTTTTCAATGGAGGCACGCTGAGCGGATTCGGAACAATAGCGGGCAACGTGGGCAACACGGGCGCATCCGTACAGCCCGGAGGAAACGGAGGGGCTGGGACACTGACGGTCACCGGAAACTATTCTCAGGGTGCGGGAGGTATGCTCGCCATCGAAGTTGCTGGAACGGGCGCGGGACAATTCGATGTGCTGGCCGTCGGCGGAACCGCCACGGTCGGAGGGATCCTCGACGCGACCTTGCTGGCAGGCTTTACGCCACCAAACAACAGTCAGTTCCAGGTCATCACCGCCGCACCGCGCAGTGGCTCCTTCGCGACAGAAAATCTCCCACCGGGCCTTACTGCCCAATATAATCCAAACAACGTCACGCTGCTCGGGCCAGTGGTATTCGATCCGCTCATGGTCACGACGACCGCCGATACGATCGATCCGCAGGACGGCGTTACCTCCCTGCGCGAAGCGATCGAATTCGCGAACAACAACCCCGGCCTCGATACAATCACCTTCAATATCCCCGGCGGCGGCGTGCAGACCATCGCGCTATCTTCAGCGCTGCCCTCCGTTATTGACGCTGTGGTAATTGACGGCTTCACCCAGCCGGGCTCGGCCGTAAATTCGAGCACAACTTCGGACAACGCCGTCCGCAATATCGTCATCAACGGCGGAGGTGATAATTTTGGCCTGATCGTACAGGCCGATGGAGCGACGATTCGCGGGCTCGCGCTGACCGGGTTTATCGGGACCGCACTCTCGATTCAGGGGCAGAATGCAATCGTCGTGGGCAATGACATTAGCAATAATGCCGGCGCCGGCATTGGAAACTTTGCCAGCGGTGCACTCCCGGGCCCCGGGACGATCATTGGTGGAACAACGCCGGCGGATCGGAATTTGATCAACGCCAATGCCAGCGCCGGCATTGTGTTCAGCGGCGGAAGCGGGAGCGTGTTCGGCAATTTCATCGGGGTCGCCGCCGACGGATTGACCGCCGATGGGAACTCGGGCTCAGGGATCGATCTCCAGGATACGTTCTCGATTTCTATCGGCGGAATTGCGCCTGGCGCCGGCAACATCATCGCGTTCAATAACGGTGACGGGATCACGCTTTCCAACGGTGAAGGCGACGGAAGCGGGATCAGCATTCGGGGAAATTCGATCTTTTCCAACTCCGGTCTGGGGATCGATCTCGGTGGCGATGGCGTCACCGCCAACGACCCGGGCGATGGTGACACGGGAGAGAATGGATTGCAGAATTTTCCGGTCATCGGCACTGCTTTTGGCACCGTCGTTGCGGGCACGTTCAACAGCACTGCCAGTGCGACTTTCACGATCGACTTCTACGCGAATTCGGCCGCTGATCCATCGGGCTTTGGTGAGGGCCAGATTTATCTCGGATCGAGCACCGTCACCACCGACGCCGGCGGAGATGCGACCTTCTTTTTCGTACCCACCGTCGCACCGGCAGTCGGCAGCTTCGTTTCCGCCACTGCCACCAGCGCGGGCGGCGACACCTCGGAATTCTCGCAGGCCGTCGTGGTGGCGGCCCCGCCGGTTTTTGTTTGGGACGGTTCGGAGGGAGATCAGGACTGGTTCAACCCAGCCAACTGGAACGTGAATGCCGTGCCCGGACCGGCGGACACCGCCATTCTCGATATCACCTCGACCATCAATCTGACCGCCGACGCGGTGGTGAGCAATTTCACTCAAAGCGCCGGAACTTTCACCGGCCCGGCGACCTTTACGGTCCTCAGTTCGTTTGACTGGACCGCCGGCACGCAAAGCGGTTCCGGCATCACGCTCCTGGAACTCGGCGGAACACTCAACCTCTCGGGCAGCGCATCGAAGATGATGGATCGCGACCTTCTTGTGCTCGGCTCCACGAACTGGAATGACACCGGCGATATTACGGCCGGCCAGGGTGCGACCTTCAGCAACCAGGGGGACTTCATCATTCTCGGTGATGTCTCGTTTCTCACTGGCGGCGGGGCGATTCCCACCTTCGTCAATCAGGGAACGCTTACTAAAACCGGTGGTTTGGGTCCGGCGATTTTCGCGAGTGCTTTTGATAACTCTGGAACCGTGAACGTGAACAGCGGGCAGATGGAGTTCACCGGCGGCGGAACCAGCAGCGGCACGCTCAACGTCGTGGCGAATGCGGGCGTGGAATTCGGCGGTGGAATGCATGTCTACGACGGATCATCATCGATCAGTGGTGCGGGCACCGTTATCTTCAGCGGCGGTTCGGTCGATATCGGCGGTGGCTACACGGTAACCGGACCGACGCAAATCAACGGCGGCACCGCCAACTTCAACGTCGCCACGAGCATTCCTTCGCTCGATCTCTCCGCGGGAGCGCTCGGCGGCACGGGCGCCATTGCCATTACCAGCGATCTGACCTGGACGGGTGGTCAGCAAATCGGCACGGGAGCAACGACGATTGCGAGCAGTGCCTCCCTCGACATCTCGGGCATCGAAGCCAAGACCCTTACTCGCACGTTGAATAACGACGGCGCCGCAACATGGAGCGAAATGGGCGATATCGACGACGCACAGTCCGGAGCCTTGATCAATAATTCCGGCAGCTTTTCCATTCAGCCGGCAGGTTCGTTCGCGTTCACCGGAAACTTCGCGAACGCCGGAACCATCGCGATCCTCTCCGGCGAAGTCATTTTCGGCCAATCCTTCACGCAAACCGCGGGGCTGACGAATCTGAGCGGGGGGAATGTCCAATTCGGGCAGACCGCTTCATTCAACGGCGGCGAATTGATCGGCGACGGCACGATCTCCGGCAGCATTTCGAATTCGGGAGCGACGATTCGCCCCGGAGGAAGCGGCGCAGCAGGAACACTGACCCTTACTGGCGATTACACCCAAATCGCCGGAGGTATTCTTGATGTCGAGATCGGAGGATCCACTGCGGGCACGACGTACGATCAGCTCGTCATCGGCGGAACCGCGACCCTCGGCGGCACGATGACCGCCGCGTTCATCAACGGGTTTACGCCGACGGCTGGGGACATCTTTACCGTTCTCACTTCCTCGATTCGGACTGGCACTTTTGCCACCGTAAATGCTCCGGCGCCATTGCTCGCAAATTATACCCCGACCGACGCGCAACTCGTCGCGCCCGGACCCTTGCCACCGACCATCGTCACCACGCCGCTCGACGTGGTTGATGCCAACGACGGGCTGGTTTCGTTCCGGGAAGCGATCCTGTTCGCGAATGCGAATCCTGGGCTCGACACCATCACGTTCAACATTCCGGGAGCCGGTGTGCAAAACATCGCCGTTCTGGCGCCACTCCCCACGATCACCGACGGGCTCATCATCGACGGCTACAGCCAGCCCGGCGCCTCGCCCAACACCCTCGCCTTCGGCAGCAATGCCGTTCTGCTCGTACAATTGAGCAATGGCGGCAATTCCGGCAGCGGCCTGGTGATCGGCGCCAGCGGGGTCACCGTGCGCGGCCTGTCGCTCACAGGCTTCGACGATTCGCTCGGCGGCGCTATAGTCATTCAATCCGCCGGCAGCGGCGCGATTGTCACTGGAAACTTTATTGGAATCGATCCATCCGGTACTTCCACGCCGAATGTGCACGGCGTTTACGTCGCCAACGCCTCCGGCGTCACGATTGGCGGCGCGGCGCCTGCCGATCGCAACGTGATCTCCGGCAACAGCGGCGACGGCATCTGGATCGTCGGTTCCGGTGGGACGGACAACGTCGTGCAAGGCAATCTCATCGGCACTGATGTATCCGGCGCCGGCGCGCTGGGTAATGGATATGGAGTTCTCCTTCAATCCGGAGATTTTGTCCAGGCCGGGCCTTCCAATAACCTCATCGGCGGCACGAATCCGGGCGAAGGCAACGTCATCGCCTTCAACACGAATGCGGGCGTCACGATCCTCGGTCCGAGCCGGGGCAATCTCGTCCTCGGAAATTCGATCCACGACAATTCCGGCCTCGGCATCGACCTCAACGGCGACGGGATCACTCCGAACGATCTCGACGACAGCGACACGGGTCCGAACGACCTGATTAATTTCCCCGTCATCACCAATGCCATCGCAACGGGCAATGGCGTAGACGTCAGTGGAACGTTTACCGTCGCGTCGAACGGTATGGTTCGGCTCGAATTCTTCCGCGCGGATGCCAGCGGTGAGGGACAGACGTTCCTCGGCGCGACCGATGTCATGGCGGTCGCCGGGACACCAGTGGCATTCAATATCACGCTCGCGGGCGCACTCGCTCCCGGCGATCAGATTGTGGCCACCGCCAGCGATTCCGCACCCGGGGCTTCCGGCACGTCGGAGTTCTCAGCACCAGCGATCGTTGTCCCGCCGGTCCTGGTCAGCGTTGGCGATGCCATCCTGGTCGAGGGAGATTCCGGCACCCGGCAACTCGTCTTCACCTTCAGCCTCAATCAGACCTCGAATGTGCCGGTCACCGTGACTTTCACCACGGCACCCTTCAGTTTGGACGGACGGAGCGCCACCGCTGATGTGGATTATCAATCCATCACGAGCACGATTACCTTCCCGCCGAACACGCTGACGCAAACCCACGCGGTCACTATCATTGGCGACACGGTCGCGGAACCGCGCGAGCGATTCAACGTCGTGCTCTCGAATCCGATGAACGCCTTGCTCGGCCGGGACACCGGCGTGGGTGTCATTCAGGACGACGACCATCATTTCATTGCGGCTGCCAGCGGCAAAGGGAACTCGTTCACGGTGCTCACGGTCGGTCCGTCGGGAGCCTCGGAATTGGTCACCGTCCAGGCCTTCGGAAAGAACTTCAAAGGCGGCGTCCGCGTCGCTGTCGGAGATATCAATGGCGACGGTATCGATGATTTCATCGCCGGTGGTGGCAGCAACAGTGGGGGCCGCGTGCGCGTCTTCGACGGTGCCACCATTACGTCCGCTGAACCAACGGTCCTCCAGGATTTCGTCGCCTTTGGCGCGTATCGGGGCGGGGTCTTCGTCGCCGCTGGTGACATCAATCTCGATGGTATCGCTGACATCATCGTCAGCCCGAGTGCCGGCAGCTTGAACACGGTCCGCGTTTTTGACGGTGCGAATGGCAATCTGATTTCCGAGTTTCGCCCCTTCGGACGCGGCGGCGGTGGAGTGCGGGTGGCCGCCGGGGACGTTAATGGCGACGGCCAAATCGACATCATCGCGGGCGCTGGAACCGGATCGGGAGTCGCGGTGTTTGATGGACTGGCTGGATTCCCCCTGCTCGGACCCGACTTCGCGTTCCGGGCCTTTGGAAAGCAGTTCCGCGGTGGCGTCTATGTTTCAGCCGGCGACGTTAATTTTGACGGGATTGATGACATCATCGTGGGAGCCGGATTGGATTCAGCCACGGTCCGGATCTTCCCGCAGGGTTCGGAGGATAACCGGGGATCGTTTGAGGCCTATGGCCGAAAACTGAGCGGTGTCCGGGTGGCCACCGCCGACATCAATGGCGATGGCATCGCCGATATCATAACCGCCAAGGGCAGAGGCGCAGACAATACAGTCACCTTTTTCGATGGCGCCGGAGACGACCCGTTTTTCGACTTCAAGCTCAAAGGCCCGAAGAGCAAGGGCTTTTATGTCGGTTAAGCGCCTGGCGTCGCTTGGGGCTCGCTTTTGAGGACCCACCCGTTGCCATGGCGACGGCGCGATCGGCTTTCCGATTGCCGCGTTCCTCGATCGATCATCGGTGGCCCATACTTTTCGGTTGTCATCGCCTCCGGCGCTTCTACTTTCTCAAAGCTTCATTCACTATGAAAATCCTCACCCCCCCTCGCCGCTCGTCCCACGCCTTCACGCTCATCGAGCTTTTGACCGTCATCGGGATCATTGCCATCCTGATGTCCATCCTCATCCCCACGGTGAACACCGTGAAAGAAAACGCCAAACGGATGGAGGCGAAAAACACCTGCGTGGGAATCGTCACCGCGTTGAAGGCTTACTATCAGGAATACAACAAGTTTCCGCCGGTCGCGGAAACACCGGCGGATTCTGGAGCCAACGAGGCGAAAGATATTGTGGTTGGCGACACGAATACGTCCGCGCAGTACCGGAACAACGTCATTTTCAATACGCTTCGGGCCATCAGTGCGGAGCCAAACACGGACAATCAATTTAATCGCCGCAAGATCGTCTTCTATGAGAACAAGGCCGTGGCATCGTCTGGCAAGGGCACGCCGCGCGGTGGATTTTTCGATCGCGACTCAAGCGGCGCGGCTCCCCCGCCCGACCAGGCTGGGTGCCTCTACGATCCATGGGGTCATCAATACAACATCATCATGGATACAAATTACGACAATCGGATCGATCTGACCGGTTACTACACGGACTTCGCGGGAGCTGAGAACGACGGAGCCGCCCCTCGCGTCACGGTCGGCGTATTCTCCACAGGCAAAGACGAGCAACTCGGTAAGAACGGCGACAAACTTTACAAAAACGGAAGCGAGACCTCAGACGACGTCGTTTCCTGGCAATAGCCAAGTTATTTCCGACGATCTGCGGATCGGTCCCGCGGGTGTAGTTCAATGGTAGAACGGCAGCTTCCCAAGCTGCATACGAGGGTTCGATTCCCTTCACCCGCTCCCCTGATAATGAGGTACTTACGAATGAGTGCAGTAAAAGTGCAGTTACCGTCTTTGGAGCCGGAAAAAGCGGGTAGTGATTGTCCAATCTTGAAATTCATTCAAGCCGCGCTGATCGCCGCTTCGGTGACAGTGCGGAAAGGTCAGCACTCCTTTGTGTTGGGCTAGCGACCGGCGAAAGTTTCAGTGGGGAGTGGAACGCGACCGCCAAGTTTCCCTGGCGTCAGGCATACCTCCGATCACCGAGAACCGCTCTTTCTCGTGCCGGCTCGGAACTCGACCATTGCTAACGTTTTAAGGAGCTACGCCTCGCGCAAGATTTTTGCGGCGCGCGGAGGAAGCGCTTCGGAAGAAGGACGCTGACCACCTTCAATCGTGGCGCTATTCGTCGAACCCTTCTGGCTGGAACGCCATAGAACGAAATCCTGCCAAAACACCACCCCGCCCACGCAGGGAAATCCAGGCGATCGGAACCAACTGCGCGCGATTGAATACGATACGCCAGCGCACACAGCGAACTCTTTGGCATTGAGTGCTTGGTCAAGCCGCCGTTTTTGCAAAACGGATTTCAACGCAATCCCTCGCAACTGCATGTCGCGCGTTCGGGCGGAACCTTTTTTGCTACGTGCTTTCACAGATTCGGGCAGTCCACTTCCGATCAGAAACGGGTCGTCTCCAGCTGCTCCATAAAGTCGCGCAGACGTTTGCCCACTTCGCGCTTCGGGAAAAGCTCGGCCAATTCTACATTCAAGACTTCGGCGAGGTAGAGCAGCGTGCGGTTGTCCACGAATACCATGCGGGCTGCGATCTTCGAAACGCCGCTGCGGTCGACGTCGAGGCCGGCAAGTTGCAGCTTTGTGGCGAGCGCCGACTGCGACCAGCCCCGCAGGAACCGCGGGCGGCGCACCTGGGGTCCCACGTGGTTTTTGTTGTGGATCACGCGCCGTGCCATATTCAGCGAGCAGTGGCGTCATGGGTTCTTGGTGCCGCTTCGCGATGGACAGCAATGGCATCGTCCACGAGGGTCTGGAGTTTTGCTTTGGTCATCGGCGGTAGTTGGTTTTGAGGTTCTTGCGCTGCGCGCCGCCCGGGGCCTTTGCGCTCGGGATTGCGCTACACGAAGGCTCTACACCCGGCTTTTTCTCGGACGCGTCCGCGCCGGCCCGTTTGTTCTCCAGTGTTCTCAAAACCCCTCAGGTGTTCTCCCGTGACCTACAGAAATTGTTGACGGTTTTCCCTTTTGGCCGACTTCCGACCCGCTTCCGGCTTCGCCGCCTCTGTAAAGAGTGTCCATAAGCCGCCTCATCACGATCCCGGGCCTCCTGGCGCCGGCCCTCCGCCGACGGGGATGCGAGTTCCAGTTTCCGATGCTCTCGCCGTTCGTCGTCGATCTCGTAACATACGATCTCCAGAGCGGTGCCGCCCCACCCTATCCTCGCTCGCATTCGCGGAACTGGAACAGGTCAAAGCCACGATCGCGCATACTTTGCGAAACCTGCTCACTCCGAAATAAGCCAGCGTCCGATAAGCAGCGCAGGGCCGCGACAGCGCCGAGCACCCGCCACCTTTCTCTCTTTTCCCTAGCCAGCGCGGCAATGAGCGCGGGCGAGCGGCAGCGAGGCGGCGCCTTCCCGTCTGGACCGCGCGAAGCCTCCCCGAAAATCCCGGAGGCTGAGCAACGTCCAGCAAACCAAGGCGGGTGGCCGGTCGCAGGCAGCGTGACGGCTCATGCCGGCGCGCTGCGTGAAATAGCTTGGTAGTGCGGAGCTTCGTGAAACGCTCTTCGTCGGTCCGAAGCGAAGGTGCCCGGTCGAGGCAGCGGGCCAGCGGGCCGAGAGCCTGACGCTGAGAGAGGAGCGACAGAGTGCGTTCATCCCCACACTTTGGGAGTCTGCGTGGGAGCCGTGGCCGGCGCAGTCTCCCGCGCCGACGCGGCGCATCACTCGGCATAAACTGGGTTTCCGCTGGGAGGGGTGTGTCGGAGACGCTTCGTCCGACCAGGGAAGAGCCGTCTTGCCTTCGCAGCGCGATCGACAGTCGCAGATCGTACTTTTCAGTGACGACAACACGATGCGGACTTTTGCCCTCGCCCTTCTATTAGGCAACGCTCTGATTCTCGCCGTCCACGCCCGATTCGCTGTAGGCTTCGCTCGGCGGCGCGACTTCGCTGCTTTGCGGGCCGGCTCGTCTTTGCCGCCGTCGAGCGTGGCGAGGTAGGCCGCGTTAATGTCTTTGAGTTGGCTGTCGAGCGCTGCTGCCACCGCTTTTCCATCCTCCAGCAACGCCATCGCCTGCCGAATCTGCTTCTTCAGGTCGGTCACTTCCTCGTCCTCGTCGTCTCCCGATGCGGCTTGAAGGGCACGACTCCCTTCGAGATTTCGGGGTCCGGCTTTCCGCGGCGAACCGGGCGCTTGGGCTTAGGCATTTTGTGAGGCCGAGGTGGCGCCGCTCGCTCACGCTTGGGAATCTCTTGCGAAGCAAAGAGGCCGTATTTGACGCCCACCAATGTGCGGCCCCGCGAAAACCCGCAGGGATTTGGGGAAGATGAGAAATTGACGCGCGCGACCTGGCTCGAAACCGACGCTTCCGCGATCGGCCTTCGTTCCCACCGACTCCTGCGAAACGGTCATGACTCGCTGCGCCTTCACTGCGGTCTGGAGGGCTCAATCTTTCTCTGGTGCCATGAGCGCGAGGTAGATTTCACGCGAGCCGCATTTTGTGACTACCGTGGCAAAACGGGCGGTCTTCACCTTGGAGTATCGCTGACCTCCGGCACTTGGGACTTCGCGGAGGCGTGCATTCCCTGTGCACTACGCGACTGCGCCAGATGTCGCCGGCGCATTGTTTCGACGGACGTCACGCACAGCACCAGCCACGCGAGGCCTGCAGCCACTCCGGCGAGCACGTCGCTCAGGAAATGCACTCCCAAGGCGACGCGGCTGAGACCGACCAGGAAGACAACGCAGCTCCCGGCCACCACGAGGCAAATCCGCCCGCGACAGGTGCGCACACAATAAAACCCCACAACCGTCGCCAGACCGTAGAGCAACGTGGCTCCCATCGTGTGTCCGCTGGGAAAGCTATAGCTATGAAGGACGACGAGCGGATGCTGCCAAAGGGGGCGTTCTCGGCGGAACGCCATTTTCAGCAACAGATTAAGCAGCCCACCGCCCGGAACGACGAGGACCAGGACAAGGAGGCGATACCATGCCCGTCGCCAAATCAGGAGTGCCGCTCCCAAGGCTGCGACGCAAATAATCCAGAAGCCGGAACCGAAGAAAGTGACCACAGACATTGCTTGGAAAAAGGCCGCCGTGCCGTGCTGTCGAAACCAGTTTGCGACTTGTTGATCGAGCACGACGATCGGATCGTGGGTCACCACATCTTCCGCGATGCTGCCGAAAATCCACGCCGTCGCGACCAATGCCAGCGCGCCGAGCGTGAGGTGCAACCCAAGATTTCCCTCAGCCGAAAAGCGCGCCTCCAACCAATGGACCTGAGCCGGGAATCGGCGGCGCAATGAGTCGATTCTTCGCCGCGCAGCTCCCACATGGTTCGGTGGTAGGGGAGGAACTTTACGCATGGAAGGGAGCGCGGCTCCGTGAATCACTTCGCAGCGGATCAGCCGTCGGGCGTCCGTTGGTGCGTCACGCGCTTGGGTGCCTTGAAGCGGAATTTGAAGTGCGCCGGTGTCGCGACAGACCAGGCAAGAATTATCTTCTCCGCGGGGATGCGCCGGAAGGTGTAGGTGATCTCCGTACTTGAGAAATGCGTCGCATAGAAAGGCAGCATTTTGCTGGTGGGCAGGTACTTTGGATAAAACTTTCCCTTCCACTCCGGATATTGGAGTTCCGATGTGCCAATCCGGAGCTTCATTGTCATTGTGGTCGGAGACTCTGGCGGGTTTAGGTCACGACGGGTCGTACGACCCGCCAGCCATCTGCAATTCCTTCACAAAGGGAAAACATAGCGCTGCGTCGTCACCTTCCATGCGGGCGGTAACGACAATCGGGGTGGCGATCTCGCCATCGTGAGCTTCGATAAAATCCTCGACCGCTTGCTTCACTCCCATCGGAAGATCGAGCAAGTTTTCGAGAAAAACAGGCTCGGACAGTGAACCTTGATTTCCATCGCAGACTTCGAGGACGAGTTTGTGCATGGTTACTGATTCATCGCGTCGCGCACGGTCGCCGGACGTTACTTCGACGCCGGAATGACCGCTCCTGTGCGTGCGTTCGCCCACTCGGTGATCCAGGACAGAATGGCCGAACCCGTTTTTCTCGGCTCGGAGAACTGCACACAATGCGCGGCTGCGGGAATCGTCAGCCAGCGGCTCGGGGGCAGAGAACGGGCGGCGGTTTCCAGCCACGCCTCGGGGGCGAGCGGGTCATTCTGTCCGCGGAGGAGCAGCGTCGGGGCCGTGATTCGGGCCAATTGTTCTTCGACGGGATCGGCCAGCATTTCCGTGCTGGTGCGCCAGGTGCGGATGATTCCGGCCCGCAGAGCATCCAGCGCTGCCCAGAAAACAATGGGGGGCTTTTCCTTGAGGAGATCGCTCAACCATCGGCCAATCTGCGTCGTTCGCTTCCGTGCGTGAACGTCCACGGTTGGTCCGATTGCCACACGTTCAAGGGGAAGCGAAACGGCGAGACGAAGATGGAATTTTTCCGCGAGGGGTAGAAGGCGTTGAGCCTTATGAGGCAGGGTTGTTTGACGATATGCCGGAGAGTTGATCCGTGGCGACGAACCGGAAACCGGCGCTCAAACCTCCTCTGCCGGCGCGGAAATCCAAGGCCAAATTCGCCTAATAAACGCGCAATTCGGACCGTACGATATGAAGGCTCCACGGCCATGAACGCCCCTGCGCGGCCGATTCAGGGCGGCCAAGGCTAGGGCGCCTGATATCAACTCCGCATCCGGGCTTCTTCAACCACGGGTGCAGTCAGAGCGAGACTTCAGGGGTGGGCGTCTTTGGGGGCGATTGCAATCGGAAGCAAGAGTCCGGAAACAATGAGAAGGATCGGCGTGATACTGGATAAGAGAACACCGAAAAAAATCTGAGACTCGGTGAGATCCAGGCGCGACAGCTTCCAAAGGCTGAGGACGAGCACGAAAATGCCCGCGACGAAACATAGGACTCTGCCGAGCTTCGCTACTGTGTCATCGGCAACAATATTGCGGTTCAGGATTTGAGTAATTGTGTTGAGTTTCATGATGGTGAATTTTCGGAGCGAGTGTTGATCGTGGTTTGTGAAAGTATTCGTTAAGCCTGCTGGAGCCGCGCTGGCTCACGGTCGCCCTCCAACTGGCCCGGTTGTTCTTCGGCGCGGCGCCAGTGCTCTTCAGCTCGGCCTTCCGGTTGCCCCTCTTCCTCCTAAAGTTTCCGAGCGAGGTTGGCGATTTCATCTTGTGTGCGGGATGTGCCGTTAACCTGTCCAAGCTGCGAGAGGACTATCCGAACAATTCGGGGCGCTCTCCTGGTTGGGTGGGAAGAGGACATGGCACTGCAACCATACCCCGCGACGCCCTGTGCAGAAATCAGGCTGCGCGCTGACCGCCTGTTCCTAAAAATCCTGATGCCCCGTTATTGGCGGCATGGCGAAATTCAGGCCCGGGCCGGGCTTTAGCAGCCGTCCGCGTGTTCGATCCAAATCGTGGCGTGCTGAATCATCTCCGGATTGGAAGTAAACCCGCACTTTTCCTTGATGTGGGCGCGGTGGGTTTCCACGGTTTTGCCGCTCAATCGAAGAACCCTGGCGACCTCCCGAGTGGACTTCCCACGCCCGAGCAGCTCGAAGACCTCCAGCTCGCGATCACTGAGCAGTGAGGTGGGAGCGATGGATGCGGATTTGCCGCTGCCGCCCGTCCCGAGCGCCTTATGAAAGATCGCTCCGGTGACGCTTTTGCTGACGTGGTATTCGCCATTCAAGGCCTGACGCAGCGCGAGGACGATTTCCTCCGCAGCCTCCTTTTTCATCACGTAGCCGTGCGCTCCCGCTCGCAGCGCCCGTTCCGCGTAAACGCTTTCGTCATGCATCGAGACGACCACGGCGACGATGTCCGGCAGTTGTGCCTTCAGGTTTTTGAGGAATTCGATGCCGTTCATCCCCGGCAGCGAAATATCTGAAACGATCGCATCGGGCAGCAGCTCCATAATGCGGGGTAGCGCATCCGTTCCGCTGTCAGCCTCGCCACACACTTCGAGGTCTGCTTCCCGATCGATGAAAAGACGCAGTCCCTGTCTCATCATTCGGTGATCATCGACGATGAAAATGCGTTTCCGCACGACGGCGGATGGAGCTTCGGTCGCTGGAGCGGCGGGGCTGGGAATCTTCGATGCAGTCATCAACGGATTTTCGCGCGGCGACCTTTCTACGGCTGTTTCGGATTTGGCGTTCGAGTGGCTCGCGCGCCTGCTGCAGGCTGGGGTCCGCCCTAGAAGCGAGCCGGACCTTGCACGCAAACGCGGCGGCATTTTCCGAATGGATAACCGGGCGACATCACCACGTAAGGGGTTGACCCCGTCCGCCGATCCCCGTTTCAATCTGCAAACCCGACGAACGTGGTTGAATTACGTCGGTCGCCGTTCGCCCTACGGAAGAGCGGAAAACGAATCAACCGAATCCAAAAAAGAACAGACCATACTCATGCTGAAAAACTCCCTGAAAATACTAACCGTGGTGGTGCTCGCCGGCGGACTGTCAACGTCCTTCGCAGCTGATCCTGCTGCCCCGAAAAAAGAAAACGTTTTCGAGAAAGCCGCAGAGGACGTGAAGAATGAAACCGAAGCGGTGGCGGACACTGTGGAATCCCAGGTCGACAAGACCCTGGGCAAGCCGCTTCCGTTTCAAATCGACATTGCAACTGTGAATGCCAAAAAGAAGATGTTCACGAGCAAGAACAAGGATGGCAAAGTTGTCACCTTCCACATCACCGATCGCACGGAGATCACCAAAAACGGTGTCGTGGCAAAGGTGTCGGATCTCAAAGCCGGCGAACATATCCGCGGCACCCGTTTCAAAACGGGCGAAGCGGATTGGGAAGTGATCAAGGTGATGATCGGCCCGAAGGAAGAAGCGGAAGGTGGCGACAAAAAGGAAAAAAAGGAGAAGAAAGAGTAGTCAATCGTTATCCCGGCCACTCTCTGGTCGAAACAGAATCGACCGGCGTCCGAACTCGTGTTTGGACGCCGGTTTTTCTATTTCTGCGCACCGGCGTCCTGACCCGCGCAGGTCAGCATTGTTTGTGCGTCGCACCGCGCGGCGGACGACGCGAAGGCAGACTCCGTCCCTCAAAGTGAGTGACCGCGTTTTTCAAATCGACCAAGAGCATGTCGGCCAGATTTCGGCTAAAGCCCTCACGCACGCAAACCCGCAGCACCGCCAGATCATCCACTTTCGGAGGCATGGTATAGGCCGGAACCTGCCAGCCGTGTTCCCGCAGTTTTTCGGACAGATCGAACACGGTGTAGGCGCCCGAGTTTTTTAGCGCGAAGGCAAAGACCGGAATTGTCTCGCCACGGCTGATGAGTTCAAACGGACCCATCTTCTCGATTTCGCCCGAGAGATAACAGGCTGTGTCCCGCATCGATTCCATGATCTGTTTGTAGCCTTGGCGGCCCAGGCGCAGGAAATTGTAATACTGTCCGATGATCTGATTACCGGGGCGCGAGAAGTTAAGTGTGAACGTCGGCATATCACCCCCGAGGTAGTTCACGTGAAAGATCAGGTCCTGGGGCAGATCTTCATGAGAGCGCCAGACTACCCAGCCGACGCCGGGGTAAACCAGACCATATTTGTGGCCGGACACATTAATCGACTTCACCAGCGGGAGTCGAAAATCCCATTTCAGTTCCGGGTGCAAAAACGGGGCCACGAATCCGCCGCTGGCGGCATCGACATGGAGCGGAATTTCGTGTCCCGTCGTCGCGTTGTGCTCGACTAACGCGGCGTGGATTTCTTCCACCGGCTCGAAAGCTCCCGTATAAGTTACCCCCAGAACAGCCACCACACAGATCGTGTTTTCGTCCACGGCGTTCAGAACGCCGGCGGGTGTGATTTCATATCGCCCGGGCTCCATCTCGATATAGCGCGGCTCGACTTCCCAATAGCGCGCGAATTTTTCCCACACCACCTGGACATTATTCCCCATGACGATGTTGGGCCGGTCGGTGGGTTTGCCGAGGGTCTTCATGCGCTGACGCCAGCGCCATTTGAAAGCCATCCCAGCGAGCATGACCGCTTCGGACGAGCCAATGGCTGAGGCACCGACGCCCGTGTCCGGCGCATGAAACAAACGGGAAACTATGTTGACGCAACGCTCCTCGATCATCGCCGTGAAGGGGTATTCGTCCTTGTCGATCAGGTTCTTGTCGAAGGTCTCCGCCATCAACTTCTCCGCCTGCGGTTCCATCCAAGTGGTGACGAAAGTGGCCAGATTCAAACGGGCATTTCCGTCCAGCATGAGTTCATCGTGGATCAGATTGTAGGCGGTTTCGGGATCGAGTTCACCCGCCGGCAACTCGTATTTTGGGATGGGCTCCTGCATGGCGTTGCGGCCATACACAGGGATGAGACTCTTCTCGTGATCCGCGGCATTGGCGGTGGATTTCTTTTTGTGCAGCATAATCTCGGAGGCAGTTTATCGAAGCCGTGCAAGTGATCACAGCACAAAGCTGCCTTTCACGCATTTCGCCGACGGGCGTTCACTCCGTGGCGCCAGCCACCGCTTCCGGCAGCATCAAACAAGATCCCACGAAAAAGCAGCCGGCACCGAGAAGCGTGAAGATCGTGGCCGCCGCGGCGGCTTCGAGGTTGGCCGGACCCGGCAGGACAATCGCAAACAACGCCGCGCCCATGAACCCGATGCAGCCCCATAGATTTGTCAACGTGACCCACCAGGAAAGGCTCGACGGGTTCCAGGCCCAAAACGCGTGGCACGTTTCGTTGAAGGCCAAATATCCGGAAGCGAGGAAGAGGATGGAACCGATCAGGTCCGGCGCCCAAACGACAAGATCCTGCTGAACCCAATTGAGTGACGGAATCATCGCATCGAAGGTGTTGACGTTGAACAAGACCGTCCCGGGGAATTGGAGAGCACAACTGAGCCAGCCCAGATCGTGCGGTTGCCAACCGAAGATCGCGCGTCGCCGCGGCGCGGAATTTTGGTCCTCCGGCACACGGTGCGGTGCGTTCGCGGACTGGTACAATTGTAGAAATGCGGCCGTCGTGAATGGAATCGATCCCAGGAAATAAACCGCATTGACTCCCGTTGCCGTGAGGGCGCACCCGCGAGCCAGTCCCGGACTGAGGGTCAGGACGCTACCGATCATAAACAGCAGCGAGCCCAGCGCGAAGAGACTTCCGATCCACCAATTCAAATCGTCGGGTGCCCAAACGCAGCGCCAGAACTTTCCGGCCAACGCTTTGGCCTCCGCGTCGAATTCCTCCAACCCCTTTCGATGCCGGCGGGAACTCTGCCGGTGCACTTCTCGAATGTGTGCCAGCACGTTCTAAATTCGGCGAGGCCTCAGTTGAATCGAACGCCCACTGATGGCGCGATACACGATCTCGATGGCCAGCGAGAGGCCGACCATCCCAATCAAGATCCACATTTGATTTCGTGTCGCCGGATTCTCGTCCACTTCGAGGCAGAGCACGACCAAAGCCGCGGCACAACTCAATGCACCGAGCATTGAAATCCAGCGCTGCGACTGAGTTTCCCGAGCCAGGCGAACATTGGCCAAGTTCACCGCCAGGAAGATAAACAGGAACCCCGCGCTTCCCATCGTCGCAATGGCCGCAAGCGGGACAAAGTTGGCGAGAATCAAGGCGAGCACCGCAAAGACGATCATGCCCTCGAGGGGAACGCCGCGGATCTTGCGCTCGAGTTCCTGCGGCAACTCGCCCGAGCGCGCCACGGTGTAAGTCAGCCGCCCCGAACTGTAAAACGTGGCGTTGATTGCCGAGCCACATGCCAGCACCGCCGCGATGGCAATCATCGCATGCCCGACTGGTCCAAGCAGACGCGCGGCCACCACCGCCAGGGCATGGCTGCTCACATCGGCAATTTCCGAAAAGGACAGGTGTCCCACGGTAACCACGCCAATCAACACATAGAATCCCATGACGAGCAGAACCCCGCCCACGTATGCTATGGGTAACGAGCGCTTCGGATCTTTCACTTCCTGCGCCGCGTTGGCGATCAATTCAAATCCCTCGTAATTGAAGAAGACGATCATGGCGCCGGAAACGATGGCCACCGGTCCGACAAAACTTTCGGGCTCCAACCGCGGCCAGGTGATCGGCAGGCACAGCCCGACCACGATGAACACTGCCAGCGCAATCATCTTGATCAGATTGAGCGCATTCTCCGAGCGAATGACCAGGCTGCCACCGAACACATTCAATACCGCCAGGAGGACGAGAGATCCGGAGAGAAACACGTGCCGCCAGAAGTTGTGCTGGTCCTTGGGAAAGAAACTCGCCGCGTAACTGCCCAGGGCGTAGGCATAAATCGCGACCAGCACCACATAGCTGAAGCAGAGTAAAATGTTCGATGCGCCCGTCAGGATTCCCGTGCCGAATCCGCGATTCAGAAATTCCACGGTGCCTCCTTCGCTCGGATAGCACAGGGTCAGTTTGAGATACGAGTAGCTGGTGAGCAGAGCGACAATACCCGAAACGATGAAGGCGATGGGAATGGCGCCCTTGGTCAACTGCACGGCCAAGCCTGTCGTCGCGAAGATCCCTCCCCCGACCATGCCACCGATGCCGATCGAAAGAGTTGAAAATGTGCCCAGCGTTTTCTCCTGCTTGTTCATGACGTTCCCGGCCCGTCGCAATAATTCCGGAGACCAGTGACCGAAACCTGAAGGACCGATGCAATGAAGGTCAAGCGCTGGAGGTAGTCAGCCGTCCATCGGAAGGATTCCTGATCGAGCAGGAAGCCGGGTATCCCAAAAACTCCACACCTCTCCCCTCCCCGGGTGAGGATCGACAAAAAGCTGCCGGGGGGAATAATCGAACAACCCTATGCATTGGATTCCCCCATCCGAATTGGACACTGTCAGTCACGCCCTGGAAGAACGGGTCTGGGCCGAAACCGAACCGCTCGGCCCGGCAGCGGCTCGAACACGGAATGGCAAGGCAACGCAACAACGCGAAGATCAATCACCATGGCTTCCTTCCGCCAAAAATCCCGTCGCCTGAAAAGGCTGACTCCCACGGAACGGGAAGGCAAATCGCGCATTCCCAAGGTGGCGTTGCTCATCGAGACCTCGAATGCGTTTGCGCGTGGGGTGCTGGCGGGCATCGAAGATTACATCCGAGCCTATGGGCCGTGGAACGTGTATCTCGCCGAGCACGGGCGCGGCGATCGGCCGCCGGCGTGGCTGTTGAATTGGGCGGGCGACGGCATCATCGCGCGGATTGAGAATCATCGCATCGCTTCCGATCTCGAAAAGGTGCGAATTCCGATCGTGGACGTCAGCGCACCGCGGCTGTTCCGGCGGGCACCGACGGTGACAACGGATAACGCGATGATCGCGAGTGTGGCCGTCCAACATTTTCTCGAACGCGGATTCGAGCGGTTTGCCTTTTGCGGTAATGCGCGCTTTTCGTGGTCGGTGTCGCGGGGCGAGCATTTTATGGGCTTGCTGCACGATCACGGTTTTTCGTGCAACGAATTTGCCGCGCCAAAGACGACGGGGGCTGACAGCGATACGGAGATCGATTCGATCGCGGGATGGCTTCTGCGGCTGCCCAAGCCCGTGGCTGTTTTTGCCTGCTATGATCAGCGGGGACAGCAGGTGCTCAACGCCTGCCGCCGCGCGGATCTGGCGGTTCCCGAAGAGGTGGCGGTCCTCGGCGTAGACAATGACGAGGTTCTCTGCCAGCTATCGCCGCCTCCCCTTTCGAGCATCATTCTGAATTCCCACCGGGGCGGATGGGAGGCGGCGGAGTTGCTCGCACGGATGATGCGCGGGGAGGAACTTTCGACGGCCCCGGTTTTTATCCCTCCGGTTGGAGTCGCGGCGCGGCAAAGCACGGATGTGACCGCGGTGGAGGATCCGCACGTGGCCAGGGCGGCACGATTCATTCGCGAAAATGCCTGCGAGCGTATTTCAGTGCGGGACGTCGTGGCGGCTGTGCCACTGGCAAGGCGTCTGCTTGAAAGACGGTTCCGTGCGATGCTCGGCCATACGCTGCGGGAGGAAATCACGCGGGTGCAGATTCAGCGCGTGAAGGAATTGCTGGCCGGCACTGAGCTTTCGCTGGCCGAGATCGCGGAGCGCACGGGCTTCAAACACGTCGAGTATATGACCGTGGTCTTCAAGCGCGAGTGCGGTCAGCCACCAAGTATTTTCCGCGCCGAGAATCAGCCGAAGGCGCGGTGACGCGGGAAGGGGCTAGACACCTTGGTGTGCGGTTGCCGGGCCGGGCCGCGCAGCGGTGTCGGCGTTCCACTCCCAGCCGGGGTGTCGGATGAAGGTCAGCGTGTCCTTCACGTCAAGCCCGGCTTCCGCGACGGCGTTGAATTCCGCTCTCCGCTGCTGCCAGGTTGCTTTCTCGACTTCGCTCGGAACGTGTCGCGCGGTATAAGGTGCCGCATTTCCCACGAGCATAACCAGGAAACCTTCGACCCCGAAATCGTTCTCCGAACGCGAAAGCCGGTAGCGACAGAATCCACTCGGCCCATTCTCGGCATAGAATTCGAGCAAGCTGCCGAGGTTGGACAAGTCGGTTTCTTCCCGGCAATGGCGCCAGAACGGAGTATCGAGGGCCGTATTGAGCTGGTAATGAAGCGCGAGAAAGTCGCGAATGTCGGTCCAGCCTTGCGCGGCGAGATCGTTGTAAAGTTTGCGCCAGGTCGGCGTGGGCTGGAGATGGCTGCGACCGAGCATTTCAACAAGTGTCTGCACGTGGCCGCACACAATCATCAGCGCGGTGGCTTCGAGAGGTTCGACAAAGCCGCAGGAATTGCCGATGGCGACGACATTTTCGACCCACGGTCGGCGGTAGCAGCCCGAGCGGAATTTGACGAGGCGCGGGGATTCGGGCGCCTTGGGATTCTGGCGCCGGAATTCGGCGGCGGCTTCATCGTCGGAAATGAAAGCGGAGGAGTAGACGTAGCCGCGATTGAGGTGATGCTCGTGTTCGATTTGCCAGGCCCATCCGGAGTCCATGGTTTCGGCCGTGGTGTAGGGAAGAATGGGTTCGTCGGTCCGCTCCCAACCGCCAACAATGGCACGGTCACAAAACAACGAGCGATCGAAGCTCTCAAACGGCTCCTCGAGAGTGCGCCCGAGCAGCTCGCTCCGAAAACCGCTGGCATCGATGAAGAAATCCGCTTCGAAACGGCGCCCGTCCTCGAAATACACCGCGGCAATCCCCCCCTCGGAGAGGCGATCACTGCCCGTGACTTTGCCGTCGATAATCTCCACGCCGTTCTCGATCGCCACCGTTTCAAGCACGGCGACGAACTTCTGGTTCTCGATGTGAAAGGCATGCCAACCCTGGATGTCAGGGCAGCCATTGGGCTGCCGGGGAAAGGCTTTCCCGTGCCACATCAAGGCGCTGGGCACGCTGGCACAACGGAATTCGTCGTCACAATAGTAGCCGTTCGGCATCGCCAGATCGGTCCATTGGCAATCGAGCTGCTTGTCGAAGGTGTAATCGAAGCGTCCGCGAGGTCCCCAGAGGAAGCGGATGCCAAGCTTCCACGTCGGTTCGGCCAGGGCGTAAAAGCGTTTCCGGGAAATGCCGAGATACTCGAAAATGTGCCGGGGAAAATTCGGTGTCGTGCCTTCGCCCACGCCGATCACGCCAAGCTCGGGACTGCGCACGATGCGAACGGAAAGGCCCGGCAGCTTTCGCTTCAGCGAAATCGCCGCGATAAGGCCGGCGCTGCCGGCGCCGAGGACGAGGATATTGGTGATCATGGAGGAAAGTCCGGAAACAGAAGCGTGGTCTTTCCGCGACCGTCAATCGCGATCAACGGAGGGGCGCCAGCGGTCTTTGGCTAACCATCCTCCGCGTCGAACCGTTCATCCGCGGACAAGTTTCGGAGAATCCGATCGGCCTGGATGTTGTCAGATGAATTCATTGATGAGGTTTTCGAGAAACTCCTGACGACCGCTGATGTTGGCAGCGGCTTCCCCCTTCTCGAGCATGATCCGTTCGAGCGAGGCGAGGCTTTCCTTACCCGCCTCGATACTGGCACCCAGGCCCGAGTCCCACGAGGCGTAACGGTCACGTACAAACTGGTCGAGCCGGCCATCGGCGCGGATCGCAGCGGCGATCCTTAAGCCGCGGGCGAAGGTGTCCATGCCAGCGATGTGCGCGTGGAAAAGATCCTCGGGATCGATGCTCTCTCGACGCACCTTCGCGTCGAAATTGACGCCGCCGGTGGTGAGGCCGCCGTATTTCAGAGCCACGAGCATGCACTGCGTGGTGAGGTAAATATCGGTCGGAAACTGATCGGTATCCCAGCCGAGCAGGAGATCGCCGGTATTCGCATCGAGACTTCCCAGTGCGTTCGCCGCACCGGCGACTTCCATCTCATGCTGCATCGAGTGACCGGCGAGCGTGGCGTGGTTGGTTTCGAGGTTCAGCTTGAAATGAGGCAGCAGGTCGTATTCGCGCAGGAAGTTCAGGCAGGCCGCCGCGTCGCTGTCGTATTGGTGTTTGGTCGGCTCTTTCGGTTTCGGCTCAATATAGAACTGGCCCTTGAATCCGATCTCCTTCGCATAATCGACGGCCAGGTGGAGAAACTTCGCGAGATGATCCAGTTCGCGCCTCATGTTGGTATTCCACAGCGTCATGTAACCTTCGCGTCCGCCCCAGAAGGTGTAGCCCTCACCTCCCAGCTCGTGCGTGGCTTCGAGCGCCTTCTTTACCTGCGCCGCGCCGAACGCAAAGACTTCCGCATTGGGACTGGTGGCTGCTCCGTGCATATAGCGCGGGTGGACAAAGAGCTGTGCGGTGCCCCACAAAAGTTTGATGCCGGTGCGCTGTTGCTGCTCCTTAAGCAAGGCCACGATCGTATCCAGCCATTCATTCGATTCGCGCAACGTCTTGCCGTGCGGCGCGACATCGCGGTCGTGGAAGGCGTAGTAAGGCATGCCGAGTTTCTGCGCGATCTCGAAGAAGACAGGCACACGCGCCTTGGCCAGATCGAGCCCGCTGAGTCCGGCCTCCCACGGCCGGATCGCGGTCGCCGCTCCAAACATGTCTCCGCCCTGGCCACACATGGTGTGCCAATAGACGATCGAGAAACGCAGGTGATCGCGCATCGTCCTGCCCTCGACGACCTCATCGGGGTTGTAGTGCTTGAAGGCGAACGCGTTTTTCGACTTCGGACCATCGTAGGGGATGCGACTAATGTTCGGGAAATATGAGGACATGAGTTTGTGGGATTGAGGTGAGTTAGCTGAGGGTTTCCGTCGGCAGATATTTGATGGCGCCGCCTGCCAATGCGCTTTGATGGGCGACGATGCCGGGGCAAGTCCAGTTCGCGCTTTGCTTCTTCATCATGAAACTGCGCATTCAGGCGGCCTGCGAAGCCGGCGGCGTTGCGCGTCGTCCTTGAAATCATAAACGACCTTGCCCCGCAGGTTGTCATCGAGCGTGGCGAGGAATTTTTCCGCAGCGGCGGCAATCGCTTCCGTCGCTTCGCCGACGGCGGGGCTGGGTGACGAGGCGGTGTCCGCGCCCCTGGCGGCAAGCGCTCCGTCCTTTGCTTGCAGGCTCGTCGCAGCAAAGGAGAGCGCGCCAACGGTGATGGCGAGTGTGGCGATGACATTGCTCATGGTGCTTTTCGTTCTCAGGGGTTTCTGAGGAGCTATGGAGCAGTTATTCATCGCCGATGTTAAGCGTGTATTTCAAAGGGCGCGGGAAATGGTTAAGAATCGGCTACGTACCTCGAGGGATCCTCCCGAAACGAACTCCGGGACGACCCGAGCCGTCTGGATCTTGCCGGCCCATGGACCGATCTCGCGGGCAGCACTGGAGGCGCCCCGTTCAGCGTCCTCGCCGCCGGGACAAACGTGAATGAAACTGGCAGCGGCGCAACGCGGACGGTGCAGGTGCAGGATCTCTATCTCGTTTCCGATCCCGTCCATCCGATCCGCTTCCTTCGGCTGTTCATCCAGGCTCCTTCGGACCAGTCCAGCGTCGCTGCAAAACCGGCTCCCTCGTCGCGTGGCCGAAGCACCGCGAATCGGTCCGCCGGTGCGAACGCAAAATCTAAGGAAATAAACGCTCGAACTCATTCCCTTGGTGCCAAATCGAGATCAATCTGCCACCGTTTCCAAGACTTCCCCGCCCCGCAGTCCGCCCCGCAAACACACTCCCCATTGCCATGAATCATCGTCCCGTACTTTCTCAAAGCATTTCGTCACTCCTCGTGCTGAGCGCCGTCGGCGGAGCGAATCTCACCGTCCATGCCGCCACCCGCACGTGGGACGGCGGTGGTGTCGGCAGCACTGATCTCGGCACAGCGACGAACTGGAGCACCGACACGCTGCCCAGCGTTTCCGTGCCCGACACAGCGCTTTGGGACGGCACGGTTGCAGGACCGCTTTCGCTCGTTTACGGCAACGCGGCATTTGTCGGAGTGGCTGGCGACCCGGGCCTCGATCTGATGCTGGCGGCGACTCAGACCGCTGCGCTGAACATCGACTCCGGCGCGAACACCAATAGCCTGCGCTTGAATAATATCAGCATCGCGACCGGGACTGGTGCGTTCTCATTCGGCGATGCTGCGGGTACGCTCAACCTCCTGTTGGGCGGTGCCGGGGGACAGACACACACCTGGTCGAACGACTCGTCAAACGGCGCGACGGTCGCCAGCGATGTCGTGCTCAATCTCGATGCCGGGGCGCATACTCTGGCCCTGGCTGGGGCGGGCAACTGGACATTTAATAACGTCCTCAGCGGCACGCTCGACGTGACGAAAAATGGCGGTGGCGCGCTTACATTAACCGGAGCGAATACCTACACGGGTGGAACCACGCTGAGTGCGGGCAAGTTGAACGTGAACAACGCGGCCGCGCTCGGAAACACAACCGCCGGTGCCCTGACGATCAGCGGCGGAATCCTGGACAATACCAGCAGCGCGGCGATCACGACGACGACGGCGAAAGCGATGAACTGGAATGGCGACTTCACCTTTCAGGGAACAAACAATCTCAACTTCAACCTGGGTGCAGTCACGATCGGCGGTGCGACTGGCCAGCGAACTGTAAATGTCGCGGCAGGCACGCTGAGCACCGGTCTGATAAACGCGACAGCAGGCTATGGCCTGACCAAAACGGGCGCGGGCACGCTGGCGATGAAAAGCACGACCGACACCAGCGCGATCGCCGGACTGCTCGACATCCAGGCAGGGACGTTACAGATCGCCGGGAATCTAACGGCAAATGGTGGACTGACCGGTGCGGGCACGATCGAAAACGGCGGCACCGCTTCGAAAACGCTGTTCGTCAACAGTCCGACCGACACCACGTTTTCCGGCACGATCCGGGATAATCCGGCCAATGGGGCGGCGCGGCTCGGCCTCGTGAAACGCGGGGTGGGTACGCTTAATCTCACCGGCGCGGACAACACGACGACGAATCGTTTTGCCATCGAGAATGGTGCCGTCCGGATCACCGGCAACTACACCACCGCCTTTGCCGCGTCTGGAAACGCGGCGGACATCGGTTTGATGGCCAATCAAACGGGGCTTTTGAATATCGATGGCGGGAATTTCACTGCAAGCCGAACGGCTGCCGCGAGCATCAATCTCGGTACCGTCTCGGGTTCGCAGGGCATCGTTCGGATGAACGGCGGATCGTTTACGGCGGCGAACGAATTGTGGATCGGCGGTGGCAATGGGTCGTACGGCTCGCTGACCATGACCGGTGGTACGACGAATAGCGGAAACTGGATGGCAGTGGGGCGCGACGGCGCGGGCGTGGTCAACCAAAGCGGTGGTACGATTAACGTGACGGTGGCAAACTACACCATGGGCTCATTCACGCCGGGCTTTGGGGTCACGAATCTCAGCGGCGGGGCGATCAACGTGACGAACACCGCGGCGGGACAGGGCGGCTTTCTCGTCGGCGAAGCGGGCGGCGGCATATTGAACCTGTCCGGGACCGGTGAGTTGAACATCTCGGGCGCACGCGGTCTGCATATTGGTGTGAATGGCGGCCCGGGCATTGTAAATCTCAATGGCGGCATCGTGACGACGCCACTGGTGCAACAGGGCACGGGCGCAGCCACGCTCAATTTTAATGGCGGCACTCTGCGATCAAGCGTCTCAAGCGAAAACTTTTTCCAAGGGCTGAGCACTGCCATCATCAACGCAGGCGGGGCAATCATTGATTCCAATGGCAACGATATCACCATCGCGCAGAACCTGATCGCGCCACTCGATCGGGGCGTGAGCGCGATCAACGTGGCCACGGGCGGCACCGGTTACCTCGACACACCACTCGTAAGGCTCACCGGAGGAATCGGGACGGGCGCGACGGCCATCGCCAATGTCGCGGGTGGAGTGGTGACGGGATTCACCATCACCAATCCGGGCTCGGGCTACGCGGATGGGGACGTCCTCACGGCCACGCTTGTCGGAGGCGGGGCCACGGTGCCGGCCACCGTCGGGACGATCACGCTCACACCAAATGCAACCACCGGCGGACTGACCAAAGTGGGCGCCGGCACACTGACGCTCAGCGGATTCAACGAATACACCGGACCGACGACGGTAACTGCAGGAACTCTCGTACTCTCGGAATTCGGTTCGATCAATCCCAGCAGCGGTATCACGATCAATGGCCCCGGGGCCCGGTTCGTGCAGAACAATTTCTCTGACGTTTCGCCAACGGTAACGCTCACCAATGGAACGCTCACCGGCATGGGCAGCGGCGTCTTGAGTACGGTCAATGTGGGTGCGGGCACGGGCGGCGTGATCGCCAATGATCCCGCCGCTACTGGACCGCTCTCGATTGGAGCTTTGAACTTCAACGGCGCCGCCACTCTGACGCTGACCACCGCCAATACGTCCCCGGTCCTGATGACCACCGGAATCACCACCAACGCAGCGGGCCTCGTAACGATCAATGCCGCCAATACGAACGGACTTTGGACGAGCGGCACCTACGACCTCATCAGCTACAGCACCCTCGGAGGCCAGGGTTTCGCTGCCTTCACGAGCGGGGCGGTCGACGGACTCGGCTCCCGTCAAACCGCAAACCTCGGCAATAATGCCGGGTTCATTTCGCTGATCATCGGCGGAGACATTGCGGAATGGACCGGTGCACAAAACGGCGACTGGACAACCAATACCATCGGTGGCGCCTCGAATTGGAAACTGCAAACGGCCGGCACGCCGACTGATTACGTGAACGGCGATACGTCCCTTTTCGATGACACGGCAACGGGCACGACGGCCCTCAATATCTCGACCGCTAATATCACCCCCCAGAGCGTGACGTTCAATAACTCGACGCTCAACTACTCCATCGCAAGCGCGGGCGGATTCGGTATTGCCGGCGGCTCCGTGGTGAAGAATGGAACGGCCAGCCTTTCGATCGGCACCGCGAACACCTATGCCGGTGGAACGACGCTGAACAATGGCAAGCTCAACGTCAACAATCCCTCGGCACTTGGCACTGGAGCATTGATCATCAATGGCGGCACGATCGATAACACCAGCGGCGGGCCGATCGCGCTATCGACGAACAATCTGCAAACGTGGAATGCGGAGGTCGTCTTTGGGGGCACCAATGCCCTCAATCTGGGCACCGGAAACGTGCCGCTGACCGCCAACCGCACCATCACTACGAACGGCACGGCTCCGCTCACCGTCGGCGGCATTATCAGCGGAAATGATTTCGGGATCGACAAAAACGGTTCCGGCACACTGACCCTGACCGGCGCAAACACCTACACCGGCACCACCAATATTAACGCCGGCACGGTCGAACTCTCGGGGGCGATCAATGCCGCTAACACGGCCAACGTAGGACAGATCAACGTCGGGACCGGCTTTGAGAACGCGACCCTTCATATTTCCGGCGGGACCGTTAATGCAACGAAGGGCGGCGCGCCCAGCTTCATCGTGGGAAATAGTGGCGGCGGCGCGGGCGCGGTCATCATTGACGGCGGAAATCTGACCGCCGCGAGCGAACTGTGGATCGCCGAACCGGGAGCGAGTTCCGGGGCGATGACGGTCAATGCCGGCTCGGTGAGCGTTGGAAGCTGGCTGCCCGTAGGTCGCAACGGCAGCGGTAACCTGGACGTCAATGGTGGCTCCGTGACCGTAAGTGGCCAGAACGTGACCGTCGGCTCCTTCGTCGGCGCGAGCGGTGTCGTGACGCTGAACGGTGGTACGATGAGCACCACGAACGTGGCGGCAAATCAGGGCATCTTCATCGTAGGCGAAGGCGGGACGGGGCTCCTGAATGTTTCGGGTTCCGCCGTCCTCAACGTCTCCGGCGCCCCGGGGGTGCAACTGGCCCGGACCGCAACCGGAGCCGGCGCAGTGAATCTCAATGGCGGCACCATCAACACCACCGCCGTCACCAAGGGTGCCGGCCCTGAGGGCATCTTCAATTTTAATGGAGGCACCTTGCGTCCGACCGCGGCGACCACCAATTTCATGGCCGGTCTGACCCGTGCCTACGTCAACGCCGGAGGCGCCAATATTGACACGAATGGCAGCGACATCACCATTGCACAGCCCTTAATTGCGCCGACCGGAAACGGCATCTCGGCGACCGGTCTCACCGTCTCCGGCTCTGGCTTCATATCGGCACCGCAAATTCAGATCTTCGGCGGCGGCGGCACGGGCGCCACTGCCAATGGGATCATCGACTCCAATGGAACCCTGACCGGCATCACCATCACCAATCCCGGGGTCAACTACGCCAGCGATCCGGTATTTTCCGTCGTCGGCGGCGGCGGAACGGGGACGGTTTCCGGCAGCCCATCCCGTGAGCCGAATGTGGGCGGCGGCTTGACGAAAAGCGGTGCGGGCGTCCTCACGCTTTCCGGCGCCAATACGTATTCCGGTCAGACTCGCGTCAGCGGTGGAACGCTCGCTTTGAACGCAACCGGCTCGATCAATGGCAGCAGCAGCATCGACATCAACGGCGCAGGTGCGACACTGGTCCAAGCGAACCCAACCACTCCGATCACTCCGACGGTCAATGTATCCAACGGTTCGCTCGATGGCACGGGCACCGTGAATACCGTGGTCGTGGGTGCGGGCACGGGCGGCATCGTCACCAATGGAAATGGCGGAACCGGTATGTTGACGATTGGCTCGCTGACGTTTAGCGGCGCAGGCGCGGCGAACATCAATACGGATGGCTCCATCGGCATCAATGTCACGGGCGCACTGACCACCAATGGAGTGGGCACCGTCACGCTGAATGTCCCCGTGGGCCTTCCCTGGGAGACCGGCTCGACCTACGATTTGATCGGTTTCGGAACACTCAACGGTGCGCTGGCCGACTTTGTTCCCGGCATGATCTCCGGCTTGGGCGCGCGCCAGAGTCCGACACCCGTTCTCAACGGGAGCAATATCGCGATTTTGATCAATGGCGATACTCCAGTCTGGACCGGCGCCGCCAACGGGTCATGGACCACGATGCCGATCGGTTCACCCTTCAATTGGAAACTCCTGACCGCAGGCACCGACACAGAATTCGTCAACGGTGACCAGGTGATTTTCAATGATACCGCCATCGGCACGACCGCAGTGACGATTAGCGACGCCGCCATCAACGCGGCGGGCATCACCTTCAATAACTCGACCAAAGACTACACCATCTCGGGTGCGTTCGGAATCGCCAGCGGGCTCGTGGTCAAGAATGGCTCGGGCACGGTGACCATCAGCACACCCAATTCTTACGCTGGCGGAACGACGGTAACTGGCGGCACGCTGATTCTGTCAGGGAACAACAGTTTCAGCGCTGGCCCCATCACGGTTAACGGCGGGGCGCTCGTTCTGTCGGGTCAAAATACCTACACCGGGAACACGTCGCTGACCGCCGGAACTCTGCGGGTCAATAATGCCGACGCGCTCGGAAGCAGCGTTCTGACCATCAACGGCGGGGTTCTCGATAACACCAGTGGAGCGGCCGTCACGACGACCAACGCTCATTCGTCAAATTGGAACGGAGACTTCACCTTTCAAGGAACGAACGACCTTAATTTGAATCTCGGCGCGGTGACGGTTGGCGGTCCAACCGGACAGCGGACCGTCAACGTCGCGGGCGGAACTCTAAGTACCGGGGTCATCATTGCGGCTGGATCTCGCGGCTTGACCAAAACGGGCGCGGGAACGCTCGCAATGACGAGCACGGACGACACCAGCAGCATCGAGGGCCTGTTCGATGTTCAGGCGGGCACGTTCCAAACCGCCGGAGATCTCACACTCAACGGCGGTCTATCCGGTGCCGGCACGATCGAAAATGGCGGCACCGCTTCCAAGTGGATGTACGTCACCAGTCCGACTGACACGACTTTCTCGGGGACAATCCGGGACAATCCGAATAATGCCGCCTCCCGACTCGGTTTGGTCAAGCGCGGCCCTGGCACGCTCAATCTGACCGGCGCGGACAACACGACGACGGATCGCTTTGCCATTGAAGATGGCGCCGTACGGATCACCGGCAACTACACCACCGCCTTTGCTGCCTCTGCGAACGCGGCCGAGATCGGTACGGTAGCCGATCAAACTGGGGTGTTGAACATCGATGGCGGGAATTTCACTGCGAACAGAACGGCGGCCCCGAGTATTAATGTCGGCACGGTCGCGGGTGCGCAGGGCATCGTTCGGATGAACGGAGGATCATTCACGGCGGCAAGCGAATTGTGGATTGGCGGAGGAGCCGGGGCCTACGGCGCCCTGACCATGAGCGGCGGCACGGTGAACAGCGGGAACTGGATGGCCGTGGGGCGCGACGGCGCCGGGGTGCTCAATCAGAGTGGTGGCACACTCAACGTGACCGCTGTGAACTACACGATGGGCTCGTTCACGGCGGGCTTCGGCGAAACCAATCTCAGCGGAGGCACGATCAATGTAACGAGCACCGCGGCGAATGAGGGTGGCTTCCTGGTTGGCGAGGGCGGTGGCGGTATTTTGAACGTTTCAGGAACCGGCGAACTGAATATCTCGGGCGCACGCGGCCTGCATATTGGCGTCGCGGGCGGACCCGGTATCGTCAACCTGAATGGGGGCGTCGTGACCACTCCGCTGGTACAACAGGGCTCGGGCACAGCCACGCTTAGTTTTGATGGCGGCACCCTGCGCGCCAGCGCCTCAAGCGCCAATTTTCTGCAAGGACTGAATGAAGCGTATGTCCACGCCGGTGGTGCCATCTTCGATTCCAATGGGAATGACATCACGGTCGCTCAGGCCCTGCTTGCTCCGACCGAAAGCGGAGTCACCGCCGTCGAAATACTTGATGGTGGTAGCGGCTACCTCGACACCCCGCTCGTCACCCTCTCCGGAGGAAGTGGCACGGGCGCCACGGCGGTGGCCGAAATCTCGGGCGGCGTCCTCACCGGGATCAAGGTGACCAGCCCCGGGTCGGGATATTTTGACGGGGATTTCGAGTTTGCGACCATCACCGGGGGCGGCGCAACAAACCCGGCCACCACCGGTACGATCACGCTCGACACCGTATTGAGCGGCGGACTGACCAAGCGCGGCGCGGGAACCTTGACGCTCACGGAATTCAACACCTACACGGGTTCAACTGTCGTCGAGACCGGCACGCTGACCATTGTTGGCAGTATCAGTGGCTCGACCACGATTGATGTCCAAAGCGGCGCTTTCCTGAACGTGAGCGGAGCGGCGAACGGCTTTGTCGTCAGCGACACCCAGACGCTCGGCGGCCGGGGCACCGTGATGGGAAACGTTGGCACCGCCGATGGAGCGAAGCTGTCTCCGGGGCTGCAAAACCCAGGCACGCTGACCTTCACCGGGGACGTCGACCTCACGCTCGCCGTCACGAAACCGGCGAGTGCATCCCTGCTCTTCGACCTCGGAGCCGTCAGCGACGAGATCACGCTGACGAGCGGCACGCTGACGATTGGCACCGGCGTGCTTGGCTTCGGTGATTTCACGTTCAAGAATTCCGGAGGTCTCGCGCAGGGAACCTATACCCTCTTCGACGCGAGCACGGACATCGTTGGCACGCTCGATCCTTCCGATCTCAGCGGCTTTTTCGGCCCCGGCTTTTTCGGCACCCTCCAGCTCGATGCGGTCAATCACGACATCCTCCTCGTCGTCATCCCCGAACCTTCATCCGCCTCCCTGCTCGCCCTGGGCCTCGGATCCGCCCTCGGACTCCGCCGCCGGCGACGCGCTTGAGACGGGCTGCTTTTACGCCTGGAAAAGTGCACGAAGCGGCAGATTGAGAGCCGCGCTGTTCCGTGCAGGTTGGAATGCGCTGCTTCGTTTGACCGTAAGCCACCAAAAAAATCGGGCCGACTGGATTCGAACCAGCGACCTCTTGAACCCCATAAAGAAACGGGGGTTTCCGGCACGATCCGGCAGGGGGTGGCATAGCCCGGCACAACTCGGCACCATGAGCGGGAGATTGTCTGTGGGAGGGGCTTTGCGGGCGATTTAGGTGCGGCATAGAGCGGCACCGGACGGCACCAGATTTTTTTACGGGGGCCACCAGCGGGGCCACCAGCGTCTGAAGGGGTATCAAAAAAGAGCGCCGAGAAACCATCGACAGCTTCCCTGCGGGAGAGTCAACCCGAGGGCTTCTCAAATTGCGTCATGAATCCAGACGAGGGAAAGTGCTCCGCCGAAGTTGCTCGACGATACCGCGTCCTCGGTCACGCATTCCCTGCCGTCCGGAGAGAAGTCTCGTAGCCAGCAGCCGGCAGGTATGTCCTTGGCGCGAACGCGGCTCTTGCCAGTCTTGGTCAGCTCGGTCGCGCAGGTGTAATCGTGGATTTGCGTTTCCTCGTGGAGCCAAAAGCTAAATTGATCGCTGGCCGAAAACCACTGTCGCTGGCCGCCCTTTGAGGCGATGAGGATGCACTCCTCTTTGGTATAGCGGATGAACTGGATCGCCGTTGCGGTCAGCGTAGTTCGGAATTCATCCGCGAGCGCGCGAACGAGATCGAAGCTCGGCTCCTTCTTTTGGATACGCGGGACTAAGAGGCTGGCGGGCATGAGAATCTCGGCGGCAAAAAGGTTCGCTTCGATTTCCTCGGGTCTTTGTTTGAGCGACCAGTTCGATGCCTGGGAGACCTTCACTTCGTCAATCTGCCGGACGTGTGGATGCAGGAGGACGTGGCCCAGTTCGTGGGCGATGACGAAGCGCTTTTGACCAGGATATTCAATGGACTGACGAACGGTAATCATCGCTACACCGTCTGCGCGCACCATGCGCCCGTCTGAGCCGTGAAGTTCCTTTTCCTGCACGGGTGCGTCCTCGTAGGCGGCGATCAGCGCGATGTCGATTTCAGACGGATCTTCGATGCGGAGCTTCTCGATCAGCTCTCTCGCTCTCACGATAGGAATGGTATAGCGGGCGAAGCCGTTCATGACGGTTGCTCCGGTGGCTCTTTGCTTTCCTTAAGCTGGCGCAGCGTCTCGATTTCATCAAGGAAGCTGGCTTTGTCTTGCAACGGGACATTGCTGAGGTTGCGAAACGCCACCTGTAGTTTCATCTGCGCGGCCGGGCCGTAGGTTCCACTCTGCACACCGGCAAAAGCCTCTTCGATTTCTTCCTTCTTCCGGGTCGCCCATGAGACGACACGCGCCGCAGCCGCTTCGAGCCTGGCCTGCTTTTGTTTCGCCACGTCCTGCCATGAAAGACGATGCCGCTTGAGGAATTCGCCGACCTTCGCCGAAACCGATTCGGTGGTTCTGTCGGGATTGAGGCCGCGCTCTTGCAGACTGCGTTTCAGTTCAGTCTCGTCCGATTCTGCCTCGATGGCTCGAAAGACATTTTCGAGCGGTTCGTATTCGAATGGTTCGGGAGTCATAGTGTGGAGGTTACAGACCCGCCCCTTCTATCGACGGGTGATTGGTTTTGAAGTGATCCATTTTTTTAACGAGCTTTCGCTTTAGCTCAGAGACTCGGCCGGCGGGAATCCCGGTGAGTTCTTCGATGTCCGCTGGGTTGAAGTAGCCTGCTTTGTAGGCATCGAAGAGCGCGAGCAGATCGGCATCTCCCTTCAGTGACGCTTCGCAGTCCGCCAAAAGCACCTTTTGGTGCTTGAGCCTCTCTTGCTTTTCCGCCTCGGATAGGCCCACGGTTGTCGAATCGACCGCCAAGGCGAATGGATCAAACTCTTCGTTCCCCGCATCGGTTTTCTTTCGGTCAACCAGTGGTTGCCGGTCAGACTTCTTTTTCCAATCCCAAATCCGGCTTTCGATAGTGCGCTGCAGATTGTGCTCCAGCGTCAGGTCAAAGCGGTAGTTCCGCGGACCGTGCAGTAGGGCGTCAATGGCCTCCTCCGCAAAATCATCCGCTGATTTTCCGTTGGCGAGGAGCTGGCCCTCTTCGCCTATTTTCATTCGGAAGCCACGCCAGAAATACCGGCGGAGCACCGAGTCCGCGTAGTCTTCCATGGCGGAGTCAGGCGCTTCCAGTCGGCACCCTGCAGAATATCTACCAGCCGTTGTTCCATGGTCGAATTTGAGTGGGAAGGAAGCGAGCGTACCAGACCTCCGCTCCACTTTTTTGAATTTCGGGGAAAAAGTTTCCCAGAAAATCCCAGAACTGGAGCGGACATCTGTGACGACGGAGAACCCGTTCGTGGGGTCCGGGAGAAACTCGGATTCCAACCGTTAGAACCCAAAGCCTGATGAACAACGAACACGAAGTCTATATCCAAATCGAAGACGCCGACGGACCGCACCCAATCAAGGTCCGTGACGACGACACGATTGCCAGTGTGCTGGCGCGCCTGCGCGCCGAGCACCCGCACGCCAACCACGAACCCGAACTCCTGGCGGTCTTCGCCGAGGATGCGGAGGAGGAAACCCACAAGGACGCCAAGTTTTGTGAGTGCCACCCCCATCGCCCGAAAATCCTCCACTGCCACCGGTGCCGCGAGGTCAAAGTCACCGTCTTTTACAATTGCGAGGAGGCCCGCAGCTTTCGCCCCAATGCGAAGATCCGCCGTGTTACGGAGTGGGCCAAAGACAGGTTCAAGGTCGATGCGAGCCGCAAATGGGTGCTCCGCACCGGCAGCGCCGAGGGCGACATCCTCGATGCCGACACGCATGTCGGGAAGCTGGTCAAGTTCCCGGACTGCAACGTCACCCTCTTCCTCACCGAGCGATGCCTGATTCAGGGTAGGTCTCGATGAAGAGTGTTTTCGCGAGCATCTCGCCAGTTTCGATTTCCGTGAAGGTGTCGAACTCGGAAAATGGGGAATGCACGGAGACGAATCGGTGCAGTGGCCACATGTCGTCATCTGGGTGGCCGCTGCACTGCGGGGCGAGAATCCACTTCGCTACTACCTGTTCTTCAATCTCGCCCATTACCCGAAGACCGGCCCCACCGCGTATGTCTGGGACTGCGAGAAGAAGATGAAGCTCGAACTGGCGAAGTGGCCCAAGGGAACGGGGAATGTGCAGATGGTTTTTCGCACGAATTGGAATGATGCCGCGGCCCTCTACGCGCCGTGGGATCGCCTCGCGGCAGATAGGCACCCTGAATGGCCAGCGCAACACCCAGGGCTCTTGTGGACTCCCAAGAACACCATCGTGAATTACCTGCGGCCCACCCACGAGTTACTGAACTCGGATGAATACCATGGCGCCTAAACTCCGCATCCCCGTCGCCGGGTGGCTCCGCCTCGTCTGGCATCTCCGCAAACGCGGCAATGGACGACGCGAGAGCGGTGCCTTCCTGCTCGGGCCTTCGTCAGGCAGGGTGATCAGTGGTTTCATCTTTACGACGACCTCGACCCTCGTTGCCTGGATACCGGCATCATTCGCTTTGACGGTCGTGGATACGTTCCGCTGTGGAAGCATTGCTCCGAACGAAAACTCAAGGTCGTCGCTGATGTCCACACGCATCCCGAGGGATGGACCGGACAAAGCGAGGCCGATCGCACGCATCCGATGATCGCTCAGGTCGGTCATCTGGCGCTGATCCTCCCGCACTTTGCACAGGACTCTTGGTTCGGGCCGAAAGGCGCAGGCTTCTTTCGATACCTGGGCGAGGACCGATGGGAGACGCTTCCCGTCCAATCGCTCCAACTCAGCATTTTCTGACACCATTGAACCCATTGCCAAATACTGCCAATCGCCTCGCTCTTGGTCTGATGGCGGCGCGCGGATTTTCCTATGAGCGAGCTGTTCGGGAACTGGAGAGCCTGACTCTGGGCCTCTCGTGCGACATCCGCATTTCGCGGTCTGCGGCACTCCAGGCGGCGTTCATTACCGGTGTGAATTGCGGGAAGCGAGCATTCCTAGGCGGGCTGCAGCTCGACATGCCGGTGAATATCCCGCTGCTCCTCCCGTGGCCGCGGCAGACGACGCTGAACGGCGTGGTCGAGGAACTCATGAGCGGCGGCGTTGTGTCCACTGGGGAGCCCACGCAGACCATTTGCGTTGGATTCAACCCTGCCGACCCCCAGAAGCACTCTTTGACAGTAAACGCGACGGGTTGGCGGGGCGGAGTCGAGCCGTCATCGGCGAAGAGCCAATTTGAGATAAATGCTGAGGTCGATTTCGCCCTCGGTGGCGTTTTCGCCGGAGGCTTGGCAGTCCACCGGGGCCTTCTCCGCTCGACGGCGATTTCGATCTTCGCCTGCAATGAAAGCGCTGGCCTTTCGCTCTGGAATCAAGGTGCCGATTGGCGTGCGGGTTCCTCCGAAGGACCAGCGTTGGGGCCTACCGGAGAGCCTCTGGATGCTTGGACTCGGACACTTGGGCCAGGCGTTCCTATGGACACTGGGCCTCCTGCCATACGCCGAGCCGCCACAATTCGAGGTGATGCTGCAAGACTTTGACCGTATCGAAGATGCGAACGTCGGTTCAGGACTTTTGTGCAGTCCGCGCGACATCGGGAACTCAAGGCACGAGTCTGCGCTCGGTGGATGGAGGCTCGCGGTTTCCGCACGAAGATCTGCGGAGCGCGCCTTCGATGAGAATACACGACGCTCATCTAACGAGCCCGGCGTTGCCCTTTGCGGGTTCGACAAACCGGAGCCGCGCCGACAGTTGGAAGCCGCCGGTTTTTCAAAAATTATCGAGTGCGGATTGGGCGGCGGAATTCAGGACTTTGACCTCATCCATATTCACACGTTTCCGGCTCAGCAAATGGCTGCTGACATTTGGAAAGCTGGCGGCACGCCAGCGGAGAAGCCGAACCAAAAACTTGCGCAAGCATTCGCAACCCCTGGCGGAGTTTGCGGCTCTCTCGCCCTCGAAACCGCCGGAAAAGCTGTCTCCACCAGCTTTGTTGGCGCTATGGCGTCATCAGCGGTTTTCGGCGAATTGCTCCGTCATTACCATCGAGGAGGCCAACGCCATTACGAAATCTTCCTTTCGCCCGGCGTAACTTGGCGGACCTCGATTTCGTGCGCTCAGCAGAATTCTTTCCCGCTTCAGAAGTCGCTGAATGGGGCTTCTGCGGGTGTGGCAACCAGTTGTTCGCCTTGAGTCGGACACCCATATCCTGATCGTCTTACCAAATTTCGCTGGCGATCTGGCCACACAAATCGCATCCCGCGAAACGCCCGGCGCCGGGCATCTCTGGCTCGCCCTGGATCGCGCTCGAAATCCTGATTCTCTGCACGCTCCTCGCGTTCAATGAACTCGGAAGACCACGCCAACGATTAAGGTTGCTCCGTTGCCAAAGCCGGCTCAACGGCGAGTCACGCGAGGAATTGCGCATGAGCCAACTCCGACCACGCGAAGGATCGCCCGTGCACTATGAATTGAGGGACGCCCTACCCCTAAGCATTCGCTTAGGAAAACTGACTTGGCGCTGAACCGAGGCTGACCCGATGGACGAAGCCACCGACATCGCCGCGCGCACGCAGCGTTTCACCGAGGCCGCACGCGCATTCACGCTGCCGTCGCCGAGCCGTCAGACCAAGCTCGCGCCGTTCGCCGAAGGCATCGTGGAGTTGCGGCAGAAGGGCGCGTCGCTGCGGCTCATCCGCGAGCTGCTCGCCACCGTGGGCGTGGCCGTCGGGACGGACACGATCGCCCGCTTCCTGGCCGAAGCGAACCGGGAGCCAATGGCACAGCGACCGGTAAGACGAACCGGACGCCATCGCGCAGCCGTTCCGGGAACGGCCCGCGTTCAGCCTGTCGTTGATACTCGGTCACTCGAAGTGCCGTCACCACCATCGGACCCAATTCATCCCCTTGTCGACGCCCCGCGATCCGACCCTCCGACCGAACGCTCGCGCAGCCGCGGACCGCGCATCGCCGACCCGCGCAACCTCTGATCACGCACCATCCCATGACCAAACAAATCAACCTCGTCATCAACGGCAAAGGTGGCGTCGGCAAGAGCTTCTTCGCCACGAACTTCGTCCAGTTCCTCAAGGACCGCGGCATCGCCCATCGCGCCATCGACAGCGACCACGAGAATTCCACGCTCAAGCGGTTCCATCCGGAGTCGGACTTCATCAACCTTGAAGACCGGCGCGAGATCGACCGGATATTCATCGCGGCGGAAATCTCCGATCTACTTGTGATCGACTGCCGTGCGGCCTCGACCGACCTGTTCATCGATTTCTTCGATGAGGTCGGTTTGGCTGACGTCCTTCGCACCCTCGACGCGCGGTTGACCGTCGTCTGTCCCGTCAACCACGAGGCGGACAGCGTGGAACAGGTTCGCATCCTGACTGACGCGCTCGGCAATGCCTGCCGCTGGGTCGTCGTGAAGAACGAAGCGCACAGTGATGCATTCAAGCTCTACGAAAACAGCAAGACCCGCGGCCACTTGCTGGACACTCTCCACGCACGCGAGATCGCCATGCCGCGCCTTCACGATTGGCTCGTCGCCCTGCTCAACGAGCACAACATCGCGATCACTGCTGCGTTCAAGCATCCAGGCTTCAACCTGCTCGACCGGCAGCGTCTGAAGCACTGGCAGACCGGATTTTGCAAGCAGCTCGAAACCGCGTCCAACCTGCTATTGCCGCCCACCCACCGGCCGCGAAATGAGCGCCGATGATCCATTGTCGGCAGCGATAGCCGACTGGCAGCGCCAGCACCGCATCGCCGATGGCGATCCGATGATCGCCGCTTTGGACTTGGTGCGCATCTATCTTCGCCACGCGCGCCACATCGACGACGACCCACAAGCGCCGCCGCCGAGTTTCGAGGATTTCCGCGCCACCATCGAGTTGCTCGACCGCCGCTCGAAATCGTTCATTCAGCAAGCCGCCGACATCGTGGCGGACCTGCGCCGATTCGGCCAATCTATCGAGCGCCTGAACCGAAGCCGGTTCCTGACCCAACTCATGCTCGTCGCCCTCGGCGCGACTATCGGCGTCCTGATCGACCGCCTGTTGTGAATGCGACCCCCACTGTAATTGTCGTCGCCGCGTTCTGGGCTGCCGCTGGTGCGATCCTCATCGCGCATTTCCTGCGCAAACCAAGCACCCGCATCGTCCTTCGCCTCGCCGGGTTCAAATGGACGCGTGCCGATTTCTGTCGCGGCTGGCTCATCACCGGCGACACCGGCTCAGGAAAGACGCGCTCCGGCATCACGCCGCTGCTCTTCCAGATCTTCCAAAACGAACCCACCTGGGGTGGGCTTTGCATCGACGACAAAGGGCTCTATTGGGAGACGCTTTCAGCGATGGCGAAGCACTTCGGACGCGAGGATGACCTCATCCTGCTCCAGGTCCGGCCCGACGGCGCGGGTGGTTCGTGGCAGCCACGCCAAACCTACAACCTCGTGTCCGACCGAAGCATTCCCTACAATACGTTCGCCAAAGCAGTCGTCGATACGGCCACCAGCCTGGGTCAGGCCGGCGATAAGGGATTCTTTCGGAATCAGGCCCAGACCCACATCGCCACCGCGCTGGAAACGCTGCGGGAGATCGGTGCCGATGTAACTTTGGAGAACGCCTATCACCTGCTGCTCGATCAAGGCGATCTCGACGAGGCGATGACCGACCTCGCTTCCGGCCGTCAAACGCCGCGCCGTCGAGAACTGACCGAGCACTTCACGAATCGCTTTCTCTCTCAACCACCCGAGCAAATCGGCGGTGTGAAAGAGACCATCGCCAACTATCTCCAGCCCTTCATCACGCCAGAGATCGCCCAGGTGTTCTGCCCCGGTGTGGACACCTTCGACTTCGCCGATACGGAACAATGTGCCACTGGCTAAGTGGGCGCGTAGTGCCCGATTACTTCACCCTCTGCACCGTCGTGCGATGGGTGAGGGAAGGCAGGCAACCGAGCGACGCTGATCCGGTGAACCGGTCGGAGTTTGGCGCGATGGTCAGACGCTGGCGCGCGAAGCACGGGCTCAGCCGGCGGCAGGCGGGTGTGGCGCTCGGACTCAACGGTGACGTGCTCCGAGGTTGGGAATCGGGTTCCACGGCTCCGCGCGATCTGGCGCGCGTTGAATTGGTGCGCAGGATGCGGTTGCCCTTGGATGTCGAACTGGTGAAACAGGCGACCAGACGCCCGCCGCCGATCGAGCCGGCCAAGTTCGCCGAGTTGTTCCGGGCGTGGCGGCGCAGAACCCGGCTCACGCAGAATGACGCCGCCTACGCGCTGCGGACCGCCACGGGCCGGCGCACCACCCCCCGGACGATCTGGGTGTGGGAGAAGAGGGAGATCCTGCCGCAGAACGCGCGCGCCATCCTCGACCTCATCCACGGCGAACTGGCCGTGAACCCGCCCAAGCTGCCCCGGCCGAAACCGCCGATACCCGCGCGCCAGTTTGCGACAATGCTCCGTCAGTGGCGCCGCACCTATTGCCTCACCCAGATGCAGGCGTGCGTTGCCCTGGGTCTGCCGCGCGATCAGGCGCTCATCTCGAAATGGGAAAGTTGCAAGGCGTTCCCCAAAGGCCCGCGCCTACAGCGAATCAGCGCCGCCCTCAAACAACCGCCCGCCACCGGATTCGGGGACGCACAACTGGTTCAAAGCCCGCTCGCATGAGTTCGGCCACAAGCTCCGCGAATGGCGAAAGGCGCGGGGCCTGCGCCAAGTGGACGCCTGTGCGGTGCTCGGCCTGCCGCGCGATCAGGCTCTGATCTGCGACTACGAGCGCGGCAAAGCAGGTCCGCGGCCGGAACGAATGCGTGCGTTACTCGCCATCATGAATGGGACGGAGGTGCAGCCATGAGAATCATCACCAAACGCGGTTACGACTTCGGCGAGGTGTCCAGCGCGATGCAGAAAGCGATCCGGCGAGCTGACACCCGGCTGGCTGGGTATTGGGCGCTGGAGCTGTGGCACAGCGGCTACGGCAACTACGTCTGGAAGCGTCTGCTCACCGTGTCAGCGCGGAGGACGTGTGGGGCCTGATCACCGGCGAGATCAAGGCGTTGCACGAGAGCTACGTGTTCGTGAACAAGACCGTGCCCGCGAAGCAGCCCAAGGGCCGCATCTTCATCTCGAAAGCCGTGATCCTGCTCTGTGCCGCGCGAAAGAGCCGCGATGCCGACCACTTGCAGAACTTCGTCTATGACGCGCTCGCCGGCATCGACGCCGACAAGCTCGCCGCCGATCTGCTCAAGGCCGGGAAGGAGAAAGTGCCCGACTACGCGTTCGACTGCCACACGCTAAAGGGGAAGCGAAAGGGCAAGACGAAGGCGGACTTCTTCCGCGAAGAGCAGCGGGCGTTGAAGCCATTTCAGCCGGGTTTGTTCGACGATCTGCCCGAGAGCTGAATCGCCCCACCGGAACGCGAGCGCCCAACTATCCACACTCGGCGCGGAAATCGAAGGGCAAATCAGGCTTTTAAACGCAGGATTCGGCCATCCCAAGACGGAGGTTCCAAGGCAGTGAAACTACTCGGGGGCCGATTCGCTGTGATTCTGGTATGTAGGAACCGCCTCGATCTCAAGCCTGTCGCTCGGACGGAGCGATGGCGAAAAGATCCGGATATGAACGTCGTAATTGTTGAGCGCAGGCCACCTGTAGCTGATGTGGCGATGATTCTCGGTGTGCTTCCCGAACCATAAGAGAATCTCCTTATTCAAAGGTGTTTTGGCTCTGGGATCGCCACGACCCTGATACGTGTTGAGATCGTATTCCTGCCTGTAGATAACCTCGCCTGAGTGTGGAGGAGTAAGGAATGCCGCGAACCTCGCTTGTCGCCACGGTTGCCCTGTCGCGTCTGCGTATGATTCCCAGGCGGGAATTGGAATCGTGAACGCAGTCGGATAAGCAGGGCGTTCGAGTCCCCGCACCCTAATTGTGTGATCGTTGGCTGTGGCCAAGGAAACGGAGGGAAAGGTCAATGCCGACATCGGGATGCCAAGTTGTGGGCCGTACGGCTCGACGTAAACAGCATCTCCCTTCTGAACCCGGTGGGCACAGCCAACGACACCGGCAAGAAAAACAACAATCACAAAGGCCAGCGCGTAATTCATTTCTTCAAGGTCGCGAGTCAGGTATCGAGGATCGAATTGGGCTTGTTCAACCACGGGTGCAGTCAAAGGATCGTTCCCCGCTGATACCCTTGATTGTTCGGCGTCATTCGGTTTTGGTTTTCGAGCGCTTTGCCATTCGGGCGTCGGCAAACTTCATAATCTTTTGGAGTGAGTCGGGCAATTCTTTAGGGTCGCCATATTGGTAAAATTCAGCGGACAGAGAGCGCTTGTTGATGCTTAACTTTATGCTGGCGTGGCCACCATCCATTCGGTCGGGATGGAGGTCGTCGAGTGAAGCGAAACTGTTGAAGGGTCTGCAAAACGGCATGGTAGAGAAAGGTGAGATCGGACTCTGAGAGTTTCTCGACGCAAAGAGTCTCGTAACTGAGGAGAGGCTTGTTGGCGGCACCACGGCGGATAACAAACTCGGTGAAGCCACCTCCGTAGTCGTGAATCTGGACGACGAATCGAGGGTTTGGCCGAGGGTCGAGCGAAAGTTCGGCGTCCCATCGTTCTGGGCGCTTGATGACAAGCTGATGGGCGGGGCTGGCACACCAACAAAAAGCACGGCGACAAACAAGGCGATTAAAGACTGGAGCTTCACGGGACGTGTGCGATGACGCCGAACGACCCCAAGCTCAGCGACTGCGGAGGGCGGCGCAGCCTGTGCGGAAAGGCGGCGGGGGCAGGTCTGCGGGTGGGAGCACAGGCTGTGACGCCCGGAGCAGTTCGCTGCAGCGCATGGTTCGGCGTTGCGGGCATTGTCATTTGGCGTTGAGCGTGAGTGACTGAATCTGCTGCTCGAAAGCCGGCTTCTGGAGTCCCTTGGTTAGGCTGCCGGTGTCGAGGTCGAGAATGAAGTATCCAACATCGCTGGGTGAAGTGGTTAGATCGGGGCTGCTGTGAGCGTGATGAATGACCTCACCAGTGACGAAGTGGCCGCGGCGCTGCCAAGTCTGGATATGTGGCCCAAGTAGAAACTCGCCGCTCGCCGTAGTGCCACGCACAAGGAAGGTGCATCCGGGCGACGATGTCCAAAGAACGAGTGAGTCTGAGAGCTTCGTTTGCTTGGGGTATGCGTTGCCGCAAGCCGCGAAAGCAAAGCAAAGCGATGCAACGGCAAGAGTCATAAAGCGTCGGTTCACGGAATGCGCGTAGCGACGCCTAAGCCAGCGGAGCCGGTGCCAAGGGCGTGAAAGACGAGGATGTTGGCATGAAAAGGAGTGTCGGACTTTTAGAACGTTACGGCAAGGAGATCGCCGGGTGGGTGCTGTGGGTGTTTTGATCGGCTGGTGATCAGCGGGACGCTGAGGGAGATTGCGCACCCCGAAGGCGAGGGTTGAGCTGACTCCGCTCAACAGTGGAGGCTCGCTGAAGCTTTCATTGTTGGCCATTCTGTTTCATGCTCAATGCTCCATGTCGATCCACAAACAGACATACTTGTCGAGAAGGCCCGCAAGGGGCTCCGGCGAATGCGTGAGTGGTCCATAGGAACTCGAACGAACCAGGGCAAGCCGCCCCATCCTGTGGATGCTTTCGCATCACATATCCATAAGACTGGGCCGAAACTAAGGGCGTAAAGTAAGATGCCGATCAGAGCTACCAGCACGGACAAGAATCGACGCAGCGTCATACCAGGAGTAGGCGTTGGCATGGAAAGCAGTGTCGGATTTTTAGAACGTTACGGCAAGGAGATCGCGGGCGAAGTCAAGTCGCTGAATCAACCCCGAATCCGGGCTTGTTCAACCACGGGTGCAGTCAGAGGCTCGTTCCTCGCTCTGCTGCACCCTTAATTGCTTGGGCGTTGCGGTCATTTGGCTTTTTCGGTGACGAGTCGTAACTCTGTCAGCACTGCCTGTCCAAGACCGAAGAACTCGGCATACTTACTTGTGCGCCTTTCGATGGACGCCAAATCGGTGTCGAGCACACGGACGCCGTCGAACGTGAGGAGGTAGAAGCGAACACGGTTGGCGGCTGGATACGGGTATTCGGTTGTTGGTGTCGCTGAATCAAAGAGCCGGTCGGCAGCACGGACAAAATTGATTGCCGCGGTTCGGACTGTCTCATGCCCCTCGCCGCCAATGATGCCAAACGTGGAGGTCGTATAGAGACTGGCCGCGCCGGTGGAACTGGAAAAGAGAGTGGCTGTCTGGTCGCCAATGGGCCAGTCCATCAGGATGCCATAAACCCGTGGAAACTCTTTGGTGGGTTTCTCGCCGGTCTTCGCGTGTGGCGTGGTAAGCATCATCTGACGCAGAGCGCGGCCAACATCGGCGGGATTCTTCTTGGGTTCGGGAGACTGGGCCTTGGAGGGCGAGCCAAAGAGAAACGAAAAGAGGCCCATAAGTAAAATGAGGATGGTGCGGTTCACAGGATGCGCGTAGCGACGGCTAACCACCATTGTGCGAAATCATTTCGCACTTAAAGGCGAAATTGATTTGGTCCATTTCGGCTGGTTTCAGTGGTGAGTGCCGGGTAAACACTAAACAGGCATCCTCTTTTCACGGCCATGACTATTCCCGCGGGTGGCGAGTCCTACAAGCATAAGCCAGCGGAGCCGGTGCCAAGGGGGCGAAAATGGAGGAGGATGTTGGCATGAAAAGCAGTGTCGGACATTTAGAACGTTGCGGCAAGGAGATCGCTGGGGGCGAAGTCCAAGTCGCTCAAATCAACCCCCAATCCGGGCTGTTCAACCACGGATGCAGTCAGAGGCTCGTTCCTCGCTCTGCTGCACCCTTTATTGTTAGCCGTCATGATGCGACCTCCTGACAAACCTCCGCTGCAAAGACAAAATACTGTCCTGGCTGGACAGAAATGGCGGCACTCTCTCTCCACCACTTAGCGGCGTCCGGTGCATGTGCGGCGAGTATCTCAACCGCTCGGTATGCCTCCACCACATAACCGCTCTCGCGCTTCGTCCTTCCGAAGAGCCGTGCAAAAAGCAAACCAATCCGTGTCTTCGGATATGAAAGGACGCCGACAGTCTCCATCGTGCGAGCACCAGCAACCGCGAGCGGTAGAACGAGCCCAATCCAAGCTGCGCGGACTTGCTCCGGGGCTTCGCCTGGTGGAGTGCTGGTGATACGAATGTCCATAACGCGCAAGACGGCTAACGTCGAGGTGTGGCACCGGCTACCGGGAGCGCCACTCCGCAACAGGGTTAAGGGTTGTAGTCAAGAGGGTCATTTCGACTCGGGGCGGGTAGCCGGTTGTCCACCACCGTCTTGTTCGCCTTTGGTTTGTTTGGTTGCCTTCGTCTTTGGAACGATGCCTGCCATGAGATTAGCTTCATGGGTAAAGATCTTCAACGCCTCCTCATACTCCTGATCGGTCTTGAACTCATTCCGAACCACTCGTCCCGAATCCAGTGTGCTCAGAATAACAGGATGAGCCTGGCGGAGATCGTATAGAAAGTGGGTCCGAAAGGAACCGGTTCCAGACCACTCCAGAGTTGCCACGTAGCCAAAGGCAACGTCTCTTCCGGTGACGAACTGCCCACGATAGAGCTCAGGCTGTGCGGCGAAAAATGGCGAGAACCACTCCGAATCACGAGCAGTCTCGATGGCGAGAAGAATCGTCCCGATTGTCTTCCCGAAACTCCCCTGCTCGGGATAAACAACCTGAATGACCTTGCGACCTTCGACGGTGGCGATGGTCGTGACCGCCGGCTCCTTCTGGCGCTCGATCCATGTGAGAGCCTTCTCCGTTGGTTCGGAAAACTGATCGTCAACGTATGGCATCTGACGATTCAGAAGGGACAGCCGGAACTCGGTTGAAACCTTGGCCGTCCAATTCGGCCCCTTGCCCCACGAATACAGGTAGCAGTCTTTCGGAGCCCCAGAGCGCTGATCATCTTCAGCTCTCGCGACTTGGGCGAATATTGAAATCAGGACGATGAAGAGAGTGCGCATATTCTTTGGCGAACGTAAAGGCCATGCGCGGCGGAGTGGGAAGCCCGAATTCAAACAGGAGCGTTACCCGCCGTCGTATGTGCCGTCTGGTTAGCGTCTTATGATTGCTTTGGCTTCGTCCGCGGCGATTGCCACGGTCGCGCCGGATTGGAAGTGGAAAGCTCGGAGCCATTCGGTCTCGGAATCAGACTCGCAAATCATCACTCCGCCAGACCAGTCCTCGTCGGTCCAATAACCCGCACTCGACAGACAGTCGTCCTCGGTGAACGGCATCTCCGGGTCTCGTGGCATGAATCGGAAGCAGGAGACTCCACGAAAATCCAGTTGCAGCTGGAATGGATCCGTCTCGGGAATCGAATCCCTAGTGCTTCGAATCCACGTTAAAGTCGCACGTCGCTCGGCAACAGAATACGTGATCTCGGTGAAGTCATAGTTGTTGTGAAGATCGAGAGTGTCCTCGCCACTCACGAGGTAGATCGCATCTTTGATGGTGAAGTCTTCGATCATTCTTCGCTAACGATGGAACTCACACACGCCGGACCAAAACGCGCTGACCGCGAAGCGGAACTGCGACGGCCATCCGGCGTTGTGTGCAGTGATCTGGTTCGGCGATTCCGGTCGATTGGAATTCATTGCAACGGCGTGAGAAGAAGCCGGCATGTGGCCACGGCAAATGGGATGAGAAGCACCGATGCGGAAAAGCGAAGGACTCTCGACGAGGGATCGCGCCAAGCTCGGGCCAAGGTGACAACAGCCCGAAACCAGAGGACGGCGAGCAGAAGGCCGAGCGTGAACCAAAGCCAGGCGTGCCATAGCGGTGGAGGCATCTGCGCGGCAAGTTGCTCCTCGGTGTATGGCTCGGAGGGAGATGACCGCCACTCGATGACGCTGAGAGTGATGTTGAGGAGCGAGAGGGCCACCATCGGCAGAAAGCAGCGGTCGAACGCTATCTCGCCGGGGAGACGGCGACGCTTGCGAGCGTCTTGTTTGGTATTCATTCACGGGAGACGCGAGGAGTCGAACGTCCGCGATCAGGTATCCCCACTTGCTTCTGGCTCGACTTCCTGCGTCAGCAGGAATCGTGACAGAAGTGCCGAAGGCATGGGGATTAACTG
>CAWCSW010000023.1:0-124799 GCA_963798345.1 uncultured Verrucomicrobiae bacterium
ACTCCCTAGTTCGGTCATTGAAGAAAGAATAGAGACATGCCGCCGAATCCGCGACCGATTCCTCGCTTCATCGCAGACAGCACCCAGGAGGGGATTCCCCACGGGCGCTTCGCTGAGCGGCTGAGCGAGTCGTTTCGAGAGGCCTGCGGACGCATAGAGGACCTGCCGGAGAACATAGAGCCGCCCGCGAACGATGAGATCGACTGGTTTCCCGAGCGCGCTTGGGGGGGGCGAGTCGGGTGCCCTTCACGGCGCGGGTCGCGGAGGTCGAGTTGTTCGGCCACGTCTCCTATGTCCAGGGGGAAGCCGGCGAGCAGGGTGACTTCCGCGCAACCGCCGACTTCACCGACGTCTTCGCCGAGGACAACCCGCGCTGGCGGATCGACCTAGACAACAACGTGATCGGCCGCTGGCGAGGCGAGAACGGGCGGGCGGGCGCCGTCACCCTGGTCTGGGGACGCCCCCTCATCCGCGGCGCCGTGGCGGCCACAGCCGAGCTCGACCTGGAGACCGTCGACCAAGAGGTCGTCTCCAACGACCGCTTCACGCTCATAGCCCTCGACGCCCTCGAAGGCTATGGCGACAACATCCTCATGCAGGTGAAACTGTGGAACCGCCGCGCCGGGGAATTGGCCTCGGAGAGCCTCTACGATGACCAGCCGAGCCCCGATAGCTCAGTCGGATAGAGCGACTCCCTCCTAAGGAGTAGGCCGCAGGTTCGAATCCTGCTCGGGGCGAGCTGGGAACTCGCGATCCGGGCGGTCCGGGTACAGCTCGTCAATCGTGACCAGGGCGCGGTAGGGCGCGTCGGCGGCTGCCTCTATCCGCTCGGCGCCGCCGGCGAGGCGGTCCACCACGGCGATTACTCCGGCTACTTCCAGTCCCTCTTCGCGGACGCGCTCGATCGCGGTCGCGGTTGAGCCGCCGCTTGTGACCGTGTCCTCGATCACCAGCACGCGGTCGCCCGGCCCTACGGGACCTTCGACCCAGCGCTGCAGGCCGTGCTCCTTGCGCTGCCCGCGGACGAAGAAGCCGACCAGGCGATCGCCTTCCTACGCCGCGATCGCCGCGCAGGCGGGTGGAATCGCGGCCGTAGCCGGGCCGCCGACCGCGGTCGCTCCCGCTTCCACCGCGGCAGCGGCTATCAGCTCCCCGGCGGCGAAAGCCCGCCGGCCGCAGCAGAGCGCGGCGGGCGTCGACGTAGTACTGGGCGGTGGCGCCGCTGGCCAGCGTCACCTCGCCGAGAATCAGCGAGTGCTCGCGCAGCTCGGGCAGCAGCGTCTCCTTGGCTGCGGCGAGGTCGGTGGGGCTGAATGAATCCGGCATTGCGCCGCCGATCCTAGGCGTTACGCGAGTGGCACGAAGAATTGACGAAGTTGGCGTGATCTGCTTACATCACATGGCAGGTGGTGATGTAACTTGGCACGCATGAAGCGACTGCAGATCTCGATCGAGCCCGAACTGGACGCGGCAGTTGGACGCTACGCGGACGCAGAGGGGCTCTCGAAGGCGGAGGTGATCAGGCGTTGCGTGCGCGAGCAAGATAAGACCATTGCCACCCATAGAGGAGGACCCCATCTTTAAGTTGTTCGGATCGGCTTCTAGCCGACCGAACGACTCCCGTTCAATCGACGAAATCGTCTACGAAAAATGGGACCGTCGAAATCCCGCCGGATCCTTTGATCTTTGTCGACACTTCGTTCTTCGTTGCTCGGCTTCGACGACCGCGACCAAGAACCATGAAGCCGCGCCCAGGCAACTCTTCACCGAAGCTCGCCGGGCGAACGAATGGCTGACGACGAACCACGTTCGCGGTGAGACCTGGACGACACTCCGTCGAAAGCGGTGGCACGGACTGGCCGTGGAGCTACTGAACGGCTTTAGCCGAAAGTAGAGGGACACATCGGTGTCGACTCGAGTCTCCGAGGAACTCGAAGACGAGGCGCTGAACTGGCTGCGTGCCCCACGACGAGCGTGAGTACTCCTTCGTCGACGCGACCAGCTTCGCCTACATGCGACGCTCGCCGCATCACCGATGCGCTCGCCTTCGACGGCGACTTCGCCGCCGCCGGCTTCAACGTAGCTGCGCCCCAAGAAGACGAAGATGTCTCGGCTGGTGAAGATCGACTTGAAGATCTCGGCTTGGTCGGCGATGAAGGTGCGGATGCAGCCGTGGCTGGCGGCGTAGTTGGGAACCGACTCGTAGCCGTGCACCGCGTAGCCGCCATAGAAGTAAAACGAGTAGTACATGCCGTGGGAGTTGTAGCCGGGCTCCGTCCTGAGGAAGCTGAAGTGGCCGGTGACCGTGGGGGTCGAGGGCTTGCCGGAGGAGATCGGGTAGATCGCGAATGGCTTGTCGCCGTCGGTGAAGACCAGCACCTGCTTGGAGAGGGGGGCTTCCAGGATGCTCCCCGGAGCCCGGGTGGCGAACCTTGTAGGCGCCACGACCGGAGAAGACTCTCTTGACCAGGCCCGCGCCGGCCTTGTAGCTGCGGTTCATCCCGTTGACTTTGCGATAGGCCAAGACGCCGCGGGCGGTCTTGCCGCCAAAGCAGCGGCCGTCGTTGGCGATGTAGCCCATCTTCCTCATCGCCTTCTTGAAGCCGATCACGTCGCCATGGATGCCGGATCTTGTCCGCGCGACGCTTTACGTACTGCTGCCGCTTTCGTTGCTGCTCGCGGTCGTGCTCGTGTGGCAGGGCGTGCCGCAGACTTTTTCGCATCTACGTTTCGGCGAAAACGCTGGAGGGCGCGGAGCAAATCATCCCGCTCGGGCCGGCGGCTTCGCAGATTGCGATCAAGCAGCTCGGCACGAATGGCGGCGGCTTTTTCGGCGTGAACTCGGCGCATCCGTTCGAGAATCCGACGCCGCTCACGAACTTCCTCGAGATGTTCGCAATCCTGCTGCTTGCCCGCGGCGCTCACTTACACCTTCGGCCTGATGACCGGCAATCGACGGCAGGGCTGGACGATCTTCGGCGCGATGCTGGCGCTCTTCCTCGCCGGCTTCGGACTCTCGTGGTGGGCGGAGTTGCAGCCGAATCCCGTCACGATCTCGCCGCCAATATGGAAGGCAAGGAAGTGCGTTTCGGCGTGATGAATAGCGTGCTCTGGAGCACCGCCACGACCGCCGCCTCGAATGGCTCCGTGAACGCGATGCACGACAGCCTCAGCGCCCATCGCGGGCGGCGTGGCGCTGGTGAATATCATGCTCGGCGAAGTGATCTTCGGCGGCGTCGGCGCGGGGCTTTACGGGATGCTGGTCTTCGTCATCCTCACGGTCTTCCTCGCGGGGCTGATGGTCGGGCGCACGCCGGAGTATCTCGGCAAAAAGATCGAAGCCCGCGAGGTGCGGTGGGCGGTCGTCGCCGCGCTCGCGCCGTGCGTGCTCATTCTCGTCGGCGTTCGGCCATCGCGTGCGTCGCGCCGGTGGGTTCCGCCGCGCTCGGCAATCACGGCCCGCACGGCTTGAGCGAGATTCTCTATGCCTTTTCCTCCGCCGCGGGAAACAACGGCAGCGCGTTCGGCGGGCTCGCCGTGAACACGGATTTCTACAACTACGCGCTCGCCATTTGCATGTTCGCCGGGCGCTTCGCGATCATCGTCCCGGTGCTCGCCATCGCCGGCAGCATGGCGGTGAAAAAGGTCGCGCCGCCGTCGCCGGGCACGTTTCCCGACCACCGGCGTCACCTTCGCGGCGCTGCTCATCGCCGTCGTGCTCATCGTCGGCGCGCTCACCTTTTTCCCCGCGCTCGCGCTCGGGCCGATCAGCGAGCACCTGCTCATGCAAGCGGGCCGCAGCTTCTAACCGCAAGCCATTCGCCATGACTGCTCTCCAAGCCACCCCACCGCTCTCCGAGCGGCGCCCCCGCGAAAAACTCCGCGTTCACCGACGCCAGCGATCCTGCGCGCCGCCGTGCTCGATGCGCTCAGGAAACTCGACCCGCGCGTGCAATGGCGAAATCCCGTGATGTTCATCGTCTATCTCGGCGCGATCATGACGACGTTCATTTGCCTCCGTGCAGCGAGCGGCTTCAACCTCCAGATCACGCTCTGGCTTTGGTTCACCGTGCTCTTCGCAAACTTCGCCGAGGCCATCGCGGAAGGCCGCGGCAAGGCGCAAGCCGCGACGCTGCGCAAGATGCGCACGACCACAATGGCGCGCCGCTTCTGCGCGACGGGCGCGAGGAAAAAGTCGCCGCCGGCGAACTGCACAAGGGCGACCGCGTCGTGTGCGAAGCAGGCGACGTGATTCCCGCCGACGGCGATGTCATCGAAGGCATCGCGAGCGTCGATGAAAGCGCGATCACCGGCGAATCCGCGCCGGTCATTCGCGAGAGCGGCGGCGACCACAGCGCGGTCACCGGCGGCACGCGCGTGATCAGCGATCGCATCGTCATCGCAGATCACGAGCGACCCGGCGAGACGTTTCTCGACCGCATGATTTCGATGGTCGAGAGCGCGAGCCGCCAGCGCACGCCGAACGAAATCGCGCTCGGCATCCTGCTCGTCAGCCTCACCGCGGTCTTCCTGCTCGCGGTCGGCACGCTGCCGGCGCTCGCGCAGTTCAGCGAGAAGCTCGCGGGCCAGACCGGCGTCGTGAATGTCTCGCTCGTCGTGCTCGTCGCGCTGCTCGTCTGCCTCATCCCGACGACCATCGGCGGGCTGCTCAGCGCCATCGGCATCAGCGGCATCGACCGGCTCATCCAGCGCAACGTCCTGGCGACCTCCGGCCGCGCGGTCGAAGCGGCCGGCGACATCGACGTGCTGCTGCTCGACAAGACCGGCACGATCACGCTCGGCAATCGCCAGGCGGCAGCGTTCCTGCCCGCGCCCGGCATCGACGAAAAAGAACTCGCCGCCGCCGCGCATCTCGCCTCGATGGCCGACGAAACACCCGAAGGCCGCAGCATCGTCGTGCTCGCGAAAGAGCGCTTCAACCTGCGCGCCCGCGACGTCGCCGAAAAGCACGCGCGAGTTCATTCCGTTCACCGCGCAGACGCGCATGAGCGGCGTCGACATTCATCCGACGCGGACGGGCATCCCGCGCACGGGTTGCAGCGTGCGATTTTCGCGCAAAGGCGCGGCGGAGTCTGTGCGGCGCATGGGTTTCGCGAGAACGGCGGCATCTATCCCGAAGCGCGTCGCGCAGATCGTGGAGAAGTCTCGAAGTCCGGCGGCACGCCGCTCGTCGTGGCCGAGACGCGCCGCGTGCTCGGCGTCGTGCAACTCAAGGACGTGGTGAAAGGCGGCATCCGCGAACGCTTCGCGCAGCTTCGCAAAATGGGCATCCGCACCGTGATGATCACGGGCGACAACCCAATGACCGCCGCCGCCATCGCCGCCGAGGCGGGCGTCGATGATTTCATGGCGGAGGCCAAGCCCGAGGACAAACTCGCGCGCATCCGCGACGAACAGGCGAAGGGCCATCTCGTCGCGATGACCGGCGACGGCACCAACGACGCGCCCGCGCTCGCGCAAGCCGATGTGGGTGTTGCCATGAGCACCGGCACGCAGGCCGCGCGCGAGGCCGGCAACATGGTCGATCTCGACAGCAATCCGACGAAGCTCATCGAGATCGTCGAGATCGGGAAGCAACTGCTGATGACGCGCGGCGCGCTTACCACCTTCAGCATCGCGAACGACGTGGCGAAATATTTCGCGATCATTCCCGCGATGTTCATCGGCCTCTACGCCGACGCCGGCGCCGCGGCGGAAAGCGGCGGGGCCCGCTCGCCGCGCTCGACATCATGCACCTGCACAGCCCGCAGAGCGCCATCCTGAGCGCGGTGATTTTCAACGCGCTGATCATCGTCGCGCTCATCCCGCTCGCTCTGCGCGGCGTGCAGCTATCGCGCGCTCGGCGCCGTCGCCGTGCTCCGCCGCAACGTGCTCATTTACGGCATCGGCGGACTGATCGCGCCGTTCGTCGGCATCAAGGCCATCGACCTCAGCGCTCACCGCGCTGCACTTGGTCTGAAGCATATTCGAACCATCCTCCAAATGAAAACGATCTTCGCAGCGCTTCGATTGCTCTGTTCACTCACCGTTCTCACCGGCTTCGCCTATCCGCTCGCCGTCACCGGTCTTGCTCGCATCGGCTTTTCCAAAGCGTCGGCCGGCTCCTCATTCATCGCAGGCGAGGGAAATCGTCGGCTCCGACACTGCTCGCGCAGAAGATTGAAAGCCCACGCTATTTCTGGCCGCGTCCGAGCGCCGCGGATTTCGCGACGGTCGCCAGCGGCGCGAGCAACCAGGCTCCGACCAGCGCCGCATTGAAGAAGGCCGATCGCCGAGCGCGCGACGAGATTTGGCGAAGCCGCGCCCGCCGATTTGCTCACCGCCTCCGGCAGCGGCCTCGATCCGCACTTTCCAGCCCGGAAGCGGCTCTTTATCAGGCCGCACGGGTCGCGCAGGCGCGTCATCTCTCGACGGAGACGGTGAAGGCAATCATCGAGCGAACACACTGAAGCACCCGCAATTCGGTTTCCTCGGCGAACCGCGGGTGAACGTCCTGAAACTGAACGTCGCACTCGATGCCGCGAAGTAGCCGCTCGCGATTCCACTTTCTGCTAGGATCGCGGTCGTGAGCGACACTCGACCGTCCCGAATCCCGACGCACTGCTCGCCTCGATCCAGGCGGATGAAGCGAAGGCGCGGCGTGGGCGGTTGAAGATCTTTTTCGGGATGTGTCCGGGCGTGGGCAAGACCTACGCGATGCTTGAGGCTGCGCGGCAGAAGGCAGAGCGAGGGCATGGAGGTGGTCGATCGGGATCGTGGAAACGCATGGACGCGCGGAGACGCTGGCTTTGCTCGAGGGGCTGCCGATCGTGCCGCGGCTACAGCTTCAGCATCGCGGCGCGACGATTGGAGGAACTCGACCTCGACGCCATTCTGCTCTGGCACCCGCGCCTCGCGCTCGTCGATGAACTGGCGCACACCAACGCGCCCGGCTCGCGGCATCCCAAGCGTTATCAGGATGTGCTGGAATTGCTCGACGCCGGCGATGGATGTCTTCACGACGCTAAATGTCCAGCACGTCGAAAGTCGCACGGATACGGTCCGGCAAATCACCGGCGTCGTCGTTCGCGAGACGGTTCCGGATATCCATTCTCGATCTCGCGGACGAGATCGTGCTGCTCGACCTGACGCCGGAGCAACTCCGGCAGCGGATTGAGCGAGGGCAAAGTCTATCTCGGCGAGCGCGCGGCGACGGCGGCGGAGAATTTTTTCCGCGAAGGAAATCTCACCGCGCTGCGCGAAATGGCGCTGCGACTTACCGCGGAGCGCGTCGATCGCCGGCTGCGCGCCAACTGGGTCCCGCGCGAGCCTCGCGCGAAGGCCTGGCGCACCGGCGACCGGCTGCTTGTCGGCGTCAGTGCCAGCCCGCACTCCGCGGAGCTGGTGCGCTGGACGCGCCGTTATGCGGGGAGCCTGGAGGCGCCATGGATCGCTGTTGCCGTTGAGCTTCCAAAACCGCTCGGGCCGAACGACGAGAAACGCCGCGCTGAAAATCTCGCGCTGGCTCGCCAACTCGGTGCGGAGGTCGTGCTGGCGAGCGGCGTCCACGTCGGCGAAGCGTTGCTTGAAAGCTCGCGCGGGAACACGGCGCGACGCAGATCATTCTCGGCAAACCTGAGGGCGCGCCGTGGCGATGGATTTTCCGACAGTCGTTCGCCGGTCGGCTGGCTCATTCGCCAGAGCGGCAGCATCGACATTCAGCTCGTCCGCACGTAGCGGGACGGAAGCCGGCGGCGATTTCGAGCGGAGCGTCGCCGATCGATTGGACGCAATACGGCGATGGCCGTTCGCCATCGCTCGCCGGCGTGACGTGTTTGGTTGGCTCGTGCAGCCCTGGGTCGGCTACTGGTCGGTCGCGTTCATTTATTTGCTCACTGTGATGGTCGTCGGCACGAAATTGCGCCGCGGCCCGACGCTGCTGCTGGCCGACGCTGAGCGCGATACTCTGGAACTACCTCTTCATCCCGCCGATCTTGACCTTTTACATCCGGGCGCCGCAGGACGCGATGATGTTCCTCATGTTCTTCGCGACGGCACTTGGTTGTCGGCCATCTCACCACGCGGCTGCGGGAACGCGAGCGCATCGAGCACCGGCGCGAACATAGCTCCAGCGCGCTTTACCAACTCACGCGAGAACTTGCTGCTGCTGGCACCCGCGATGCCGCCGTTCGTATGGTCATGACGCAGATTCGAAAGCTCTTCGGAATGAAAGCCGCAGCGTTTCTCCGCGACGAAACCGGGGCCTTCAACGCGCTCGCTCATCCGGCAAGCACATGGACGTTGCCTCCAAGGAGGAAGGCGTCGCGGCGTGGGCGTTTCCAAAAGAGACAACCTGCCGGGCGCACGACTGCCTCGCTTCCCGGAGTCGGCCGCGCTGCATCTGCCGCTGCTCGTTGCCGATCGGATCGAGGGCGTGCTGGCGGTCGAGCTTGCGGCCGAAGCTGTGCTTTCGCCGGAACAACGCGAACTGCTCGAAGCCTTCGCCACCCAGCTTGCCGTCGTGACGGAGAAAGAGCGGCTCGCCGCCGCCCAGCAACGCGCGAAGGTCGTGGCCGAATCCGAGAAGTTGCAAAAGACTCTCTTCGACAGCGTCTCCCACGAACTGAAAACACCTATCGCGGCGATCAGCGCCGCGCTTGATCAAGCGCGACATCGACCGTGCGGAGATCCGCAGCGCAAACGATCGGCTGCGGCGCACCGTCGAGCATCTGCTCGATGCCACGCGACTCGAAACGGGCATGCTCAAGCCGACGGTCGAATGGTGCGATCCGACGCGAGCTGGCCTCGGAGCTGTAATGCGGGCAGAACTGGCCGACGGGAAAGTTCGCCTCGACCTCGCCGACGAATTCCGCTGATCCGCGTCGATGCCGGACTCATCGAACAGGCCCTCGTGACTCTTTTACACAACGCCGCGACACACGGCCGGTCGAGCGAGCCACCGACTTTGAGTGTTCGTCGCGATGGCGGGTTTATTCGGTTCGACGTCGCCGATCGCGGACTCGGGCCTAGTGCATGGCGCGGAGGAAAGAGTGTTCGAGAAATTCTATCGCGCCCCCGGCAGTCCCACCGGCGGCGTCGGGCCTCGGGCTTTCCATTGCCCGCCGACTCGCCGAGGCCCATGGTGGCACATTAATGGTCGAGAACTGACCTGCTGGCGGAGCGCGCTTTACCTTGCAAGTGCCCACCGGAGGCGAACTGCATCTTCCCGCATGAAGCCCAGCGCCTTGATCATCGACGACGAGTTGCAAATGCGGCGATTGCTTCGCATCGCTCTCGAAAGCGCGAACTACGCGATTCACGAAGCTGAATGTGGGAATCTCGGGCTGCAAGCCGCCGCACTGTGCCGTCCCGATGTCATCCTGCTCGACCTCGGCTTGCCCGATCTCGATGGCCTCTCTGTTCTCCGCCGCCTCCGCGAATGGAGCCAGACGCCGGTTGTGGTCCTCACGGTGCGTGACTCCGAGGAGGACAAAGTGGCCGCGCTCGATGCCGGCGCCGACGACTATGTCACCAAGCCCTTCAGCACCGCCGAACTCCTCGCCCGCCTTCGCGCCGCGCAACGCCGCGCCCAGCCGCGCGAAGAAAGCGCCGTCTTTTCGCACGAAGGACTCGTCGTCGATTTCGTCGCTCGCACCGTCACCCGCGACGGCACTGACGTAAAGCTTACCGCCACCGAGTGGTCGCTGCTCGCTCTCCTCATCCGCCACGCAGGCCGCGTTCTGACGCACCGCCAGATTTTCCGCGAAGTCTGGGGGCCGAAAGCCGAGGAACATCGCGAATACTTGCGCGTTTATTTCACCCACCTTCGCAAAAAAGTGGAGCGCGAACCGTCGCATCCGCGCTTGATCATCAACGAATCTGGAATTGGCTATCGCTTGATCGGATCGGAGCGCTGAAGCGCCATCAACCGCGCGGCTTTGACAGCCGCACGGTGGCATGTCGTTCACGATGAGAAAGCCGCTGCGCTCGCTGAGGTTCTCGTCGCTACGGGTGAGGAGTTTGTCTGGAATGGACAAACTTATTCTGCCAATCGAGGCAGCGGCCCGTCGAACCAATTCCAGAGGATCCCCGCGCCGGTATTCCGCCGCATCGGGCGCACGGGTCTCGATCTTCGGCTACCTGCGCTACACCGAGACGCAGAGCAATCGCATCTTCGTCACCGTCGAGTGCCTCTACGGGTGCAAACAGGCTATCGCCGACGGCATCAAACGAATCGTCAAACCCTAACCTCGAAGGAGACACCAAGCCATGCTTCCATTCAGCAAAACCGGTGATGCCGGCACCATTCTTAGCCAACTCGTCATCCCGGCCGGCGGGCGCGATCGCATCCGGCTTCAGTATGTGAACGCCACGTCGGATAAGGCGGCGTCGCTGCTCGATTTCAAAGCCCCGGCAAAATCGGTCACGGTGACCGCGATCAGCGCATCCAATCAGATGGTGATCAGCGCGCCGCCCTACGCTGGCGCAGCCCAGAACGATGTGGTTGTCCTCTTCAGCTTCGCCACCGGCACCGGTGTGCGCGGCGTAGTGGATGTCGTGGATGCTGAGGCCGGAACCATCACGCTCAAAGCAAATCTCGGCCTCGCCCTGGCGCCCGGCGACAAGGTGCATCTGATGACTTCGCGCGGGCAAATCCCGGTCGGCGCGACGACGAAGGAAACCAACGCGCCCACGGTATTCACCGTCACAGACGGCCCCCTGCTGATCGAGTTGGACGGCACGGCGGCGTGCCGGATCAACCTGGCAGCGGGCGAGTATTTCTGAGTTCGCCCATTTCGATTCGGTGGTTGCAAGGCCCCGCTGCTGGAAACGGCAGCGGGGTTTTCCTTGCTCTGCTCACACGATGCAACGCTCTCCTATTTCTTGATCGAGTATGTGGCGTCCGCATTTTGGACGAGCCGCCACAAATGGATCCCTCGGCAGCGGTGCAGCGCATATTCGAGGAATATTCGGTTCTCAGTCAGCTCAAAGAAGGAACCGACCGATTTCTCGCGGAATGCCTCGAGCGTCGGTAAGGAACTCGGATCGGCAATGACTCCAAGGCCAGCCAACGCACACAAGGCTCCCCTCAACCGTTCGGAACGGGGATCAAGTTCCCCTGTCAGGAACTCCAGCGTTTTAGCCCGGTCGCTCTCAGCCATCGCTTGCGTGACCCCGGCAGCCCCCAATACCGGACCTTCTAACGACAACCATTGACCATACAAGTCGCGGATTTTTGACCAATTCGTTGGATCTCGCTGTATGCCCAGGTCGACGACCTCCTGCTGGAGCCGATACATGCTCTTTCCGCCGGGAGTGAGTTCCGTCATCTTCTCCACGGGCGTCATGTTTGTGTCCGCCTTCATCGAAGCCCACGGATCTTTCGCGGACTTGCCGCTGGAAGTTTGTGTCACGTCGAATGGGTATGGCCCTTCGATCAGGCTCTCAACGGTTGCCAAGGCGGATGACGACGGTCGTTGATTGAGAATCGCCACGACCTCGTCCAAAAACTCGAATCGGTTTTGCTGGCGAATCGCCGCAAAACAAAACCCATCCACACGCGGGCGTTGTTGCGCCAGCAACGTGCGGATCTCCTCTGGCTTCAGATCGGCCGCGATGCTGCTGTAGGGTCCCGGGACGTAACGCACGGGATCAACGATCTCCGCATCAGTTGAGCGTGCCTTTGCGTCCGCTTCGAACACAGCATCATAGAGCGGAAAATACCGGCCCCAAACAATGCGTTCTGCGGTGTGCTTTCGGGTCTGAGGATCGGACAAGCTTCTTGTTAGCTTAGCCCAGGCTTCGGGCTTGTTCAGGGCCGCCAGCTGATCGATCGCCTGAAGGCGGACAGAAGGATCCTGGTGTTCGAGTCTCGTTGCGAGGAGGTCCTGGTTGTGTAGCAGGTCCAGTGAGCCGTCGCCCGCCCGCGCCGCATCCAAAACGCTGCGCCAGTCGGTGGTCGAACTCACGAGTGCGAGTCCGCGGAGGAGAATGCTCAGCGGTTCATCGGGCATGTCCTCCGCTTCGAAAGTATGCTGCATCGGAGGACGCGGGGCATTCTTTTCGGAGCTGATAGGAAACAATCGATCGATCAGATCGAAGCTCTCACGTGCAAGTCGCTTATCCGGCACTCGCAGGTATGCACGATAGAGATTCTCGATCAGCGCGTTGCGGAACTGATACCGCCATCCGAATCTGCCGCACCTCCACATCCCGGATGAATACCGGCAGAAGCCGGTCTTCATGAACACATGCGCACAGGGATGGCCGTTTATCTTCTCGTAGAGACGTGGGTCAATGCGCGAAATCGGCGGGCCGAAGATGTCCGGGCTCATGAGCCCGCCGGACGCCTGCCGATTCACTTCTTTCCGATGATACATCATTCCGAAAATGGACTTCTCGATCCCGTTGGAGTGCTGCAAGCACTGAGCGCAAATGGCGCTGTAGCTCAGCTTAGTCCGGCTACATGTGCCGAGAAATGTCACGATCAGGATCGCAGCAACTGCCAAAAAGATGCTTTTTTTGTTTCTCATGGCTAAGACATGGAGAGGCGCACCACGCTCAGCAGCTTAGCACATCTTGGCTACCTTTGACATTCCCGCGAGGGCATGTCGCTCCACGATGAAAAAGCTGCCGCGCTCGCTGAAGTTCTCGCCGCTACGGGCGAGGAGATTGTTTGGAAAGGACGAACGCTCCACGCGCTCGTTTCCGACAATCCGCTGAGCCAGGATCTCGGGTTGGGCGGGTTTGATGCGAAGGGCGATTGCACGATGAAGGTGCTACGCTCGGAGCTTGGGGCGGACCGGCCGAAGCTCGGCGAGAAGATCGAATTTCAAGAAACGGTGTATCGCATCACACGCGTCACCGACCACCCGCAGTTCCCGATGATCGTGCTCGTCGTCGAACCGGAGGACTGACGCCATGCTCGATCACGTCCTCAACGAAGTTTTGCTGGCGCATCTGAAAGCGGAGCCGGCGCTGGCCGCACTCAATGGCTACACGGGCCAGGACAATGCCGAACACAAGTTGCCGGCGCTGACGATCAGCACCACGTCGGAACCGCTCGCCGGGTCGGACACGGCATTTCGCGGAGAGGTCAGCATCGCGATCGAGAGCGAGGCGCACGACACAACGCCTGCCATTCACGGCGAGCGCGTGGAAGCGGTCCGCAGCGTCCTTTCCGATCGACGCAGCGGTCATCGCAGCACTCAATGCGACCGGGCGTTTGCACATCTACGGCTACGCGCCGCTCGGTTCGGAACCCACGGCGGGCGATGCTCGTTTCACCACGAACCTGCGCTACCGCTTCGGCTTCGGGCCGGCGTGAGCGTTGACAGCACATCGAGGGCATGCCCGCCAACGACGTAAAATTCGGCATCTCCCGCCACGCCGGCTCGCTCATTGATTCGGTTGAAACCGATGACAGCGTGCAGGTCAAAGAACTGCCCGGCAGCGACGGCGAGATCGCCCGCTTGAAGACTTATCGCCAGATGACCGACGGCTCGGTCAAGGGTCACGGGGACCTCGCGGTCGTTGCGGGCGTCGGCGATCCCGGCGTGAGCGGCCCGCCCAATGGCGGCGTGACCGTCATCACCAATGTGAAGCAGAGCGAGAGCAACGAGGACTTCGACGGATGGGAATACAGCTTCAAACATTATCCAACCGCCGAAGCTGTCGGCGCCGCACCGACTCCGTAATCCATGAACAAGGGCGACCAACTTTGCATCCTGCGCGCCGAGGTAAAAACCGACGCGGACGCGCTCAATCTGTTGCGGCTCGTGGCCGCGCTCACGGCCATTGGCATCCCGCTCGATGACGATTGTCCGTATCTCGAAACGCGGGAACTGATCGAAAGTGCCGAGCGGCGGCTCGTCACGTGGACGCTCAAAGCGAAAAGCATCTGCGGGCAGCATGACGCGCGGAAGCTGATCGAAGCCTGGCACGATCCGGTATGGAAGACGCAGAACAACGAGCATCCGTTTGCCTACATCACGACGGCCTTTCGCAACGCGGGCCTGCTCGCGACGGAAATCGGACGCCTGGCTCCCGTCGCGCTGATCCGCAAAGGCAAGCGATTCGCGCTCGTGCCCTTCGATGCGACACCGGAGCGCCGCCAGGAACTCCTCGCCGCACTCGAAAAATGAACGCTGACTCCGCCAGTCCGGCATCGGACCGCACGCAGACCAACATCGACACGTTTATCGCGCCCACGCCCGAAACCGGTGGGATCGCCCTACGGCCGTTCTCGGCGGGGACACTCACAATCTGACGCTCCGGCGTCCATGCGGTTTCCGCTCCGCGTTTGCAGGAGTGCGCTGCCGCGCGGCGCATTGTCGGGCACTCGGTCTCACGATGGTCGTGGGTGGAAATAAGGAGCAGGTCGAGGCTCTCTCCCCTGACGACAAGCAGCGGCAACTCACGACGTTTCTGTTCATTCAATCGCAGCCGCTCGATGTGGTGAAGAAAGCCGTGAAGCTTGCACGCGAGAACCGCCAGGCGTTCGACGATGAATACTTGCTGCCGTTTGAGCTGGAATTACCGGTGACCGCGATGTTCACGGCCATGCAGCAGCTCGAGGACAACCTTACCGCCATCGAGGCCGCGCAGATCGAGGTCATCATCAGCCCACCACACTGCGGGGTAGAGCAGCGGCAGCTCGCCGGCCTCATGCTCCGGAGGTCGTCGGTTCGAGTCCGGCCCCCGTAACTACGCCTCGATGGGATAAGCTATGAAACTAACGGCTAGCGGCATTGGCACACCTGTGAATCCGCTCCGCAAGATCGCGCAGGATTGGTTCGCACCGGCGGGTCGAAGACAGTGCGGCGGCCGTCCCAGATGCGGATTTGTAAGTTAGTTGACTGCGGGCAAGGCACCGGAGGAGGCCTTCCTCGCGGGGATCTTTATGATTACGCGACGATAGGCGTAGAGGCTTGGGGATCCGTTGTCGTGCAGTTCCAGAATCACATGAATGTTCTTCCCGCTCGCGTTCGCCGGGACCGCAACTGTGGCGGTGGAAAACGAAGCGCCCTCAATCTTCACGTCGCCATTGTAGGAACTGGATTCCTGGCAGAAGAACCAAGCGTAGTTCAGCGCGTTGTGGTCGGGATCGCTGGAACCGTTCGCGTCCAGCTTCACACTGCTACCGGGAGCAGCGGAGACTTCCAAAACCCTCCGGGAAGTGTCACCGTTTACCACGGCGATGGGATGGTGGTTGGCGTCGGCGTAATTGCCGGTGATGCTCCAGTCCATGCGCGCGGCAAAATCGTTGTCGTAGCCCTTGCTCCACCGCTTGATTGCTTCGGCCTTCTCCGAGGTGTTTCCATACATGTAGTAGGGGTCATACTGGGTCTCGGCCTCTTTGTTGATCTTGGCGACCTCCGACATGCTTCGAATGCCGGCTTTCTTTTCGAGACTGAACCGACCACCCCAACCACCCTGATCAATCTTTTCGGGATCGTTCAGTCCGTTCGGATAAACATGCATGAAGGCCGGCGTATCGCCTTCCGTGGCCCATTTCGTATCGGGATAGACGGCGCCCAAGGGACCATGGCTCTGGATGTCGGTGCGTTGATAAGGACCATTCTTCGAAGGCTGCCAGCCATACACTCCGGTGGCCCGAATGAAGAACAACTCGGGGAATTCTTTGGCCATCCAGGCCCCGGTGTCGTCCTGACCCAGGATGTCGAACACGCGCAGCTTGCTCAGGAACCGACCGAGTTCGCTTTCGGACCGGGTGTGCTTAACTTTCCAGATTGCCTGGGCGAGGTTGTTGCCGCCACCCCAGAATTGAACCCAAATGGGTCGCGGATCGTTCCGGTCGGCCGCCGTGATGATGAGTTCCGCGCCTTTGGAGTCCTTGCCCTCGCCCACATCGGTCATGCCGTATCCGGTCTGGCCCAGGACCGAGATCGATTTCAGGTATTCGAGGGACGGATAACCCTTCGCATGAACTTGAAGGTTCGGCAGCGACTTCCCATAGGCAGCAACGATCTTGTCGAGCATGGCCGTGTTGCTCTGGTTCCTTTTCCAGCAACCGGTCGAGACGATCAGGCCTTCGATGTCGAACTCGTTCGCGGAAACCAACAGGCGGACCAGGGATTGTTCGTCGTCGGGATCAGCGCCGAGGTCAGTGGTGACAATGATGCGCGGCTTCGCGCCGGTCGAACCACCACCAGCCGCACCGGCCTCCGGTTGAGCCATCGCCGTCCCGACGCACGTCGCAAGGGCGATGAACACCGTCCGCCAGAAACCTGGACCGAACGAACGCGGCCCCTGGCTTGGAAACAGTTTGGTATGCATGGTTTGAAAAGGGTCGTCCTCACGGCAGGGTCCAGTTCGCGCGTTCCTTGAACTCCGCCTGAAAATCGGCCCTCCACTTGCGGATGCTCTCTGCCCCGAGCCCGTCCACATAATGCTTCGTAGCGCCCTTACGGACGTACTGTCCGCCCCAACTCGGCTGCGTGGGATCTTCGGGATCGTTGATCCCGCGATTCGCGCTCACCAGATGGAGGAAAGTAGGTGAATCCCCTTCAATCACTCCCTGGCCGGCGACGGCCTTGGGCGGATAGATGGCGCACAGCGGCCCATGGTTGTTGATGACGTTCTCCTCAACCCACGCACGGCTGTCGCTGCCGAACATGCCTTGGTAGGTTTTTTTCGACTCGATGACGAACAAGTCCGGGAACTCCGCCATCAGCCAATCGTGCGTGGCGTCCTGGCAGCCGATGAGAAAAACGCGCAGCTTGCCGATGAAGGCTTTCAGCTCGGGCTCGCTGCGAGTGTTCTTCACATCCCAAATCGCTTGGGCGACTTCCCGCGGACCGCCCCAGACGCCAATGTAAATCGGCCGTGGGTCAGGCTTGTCCGCAGCGGCAATGATCGCATTCGACGCTTCGCTGTGCCTGCCTTTGCCAATGATGTCACTGGGCGATTGTTTGCCGCACCCCCACAGAATCTTAATCCCATTGTTGTTGCCTTTGCCCTCGAAGGTGACCGCTCGCAAGGTGTCAGCAGTGGGATACTTGGGATCGTGTTTTCTCAGGTTCTCGTCCACCAGGTCGTATTTATCCAGCACGGCGAGAATATTCTTCTTTTCCGCCACCATCCCAAAAGTGCCAGCCGAAGCGATCAATCCCTCAACGTCGAATTCATTGGCATACAGAAGAAAGCGAACCATCGACTGCACATCGTCCGGATCGCTATTTGTGACCGGAAACGGAGGGAAGTCCGAAGTGACGATCACGCGCAATCGCTTAGATCGAGCGTCCGCGCTGTTTTCCGCAGCAAGCGCGGATGATGCGGCGAATGCCACCGCGATAGCCGATACAACGAGCAGACGAGGTTTGGATGCTTTGGCGAGAAGTCGTGTTCTCATGGCTATCATGTGACTCGCGAAAAGGATTACACTTTTGATCGAGGCAGTTCTACCTTCATTGTGACAAGTTCTGCCGGTATTCTAAGGTGGCTTATGCTCTCGGTTTACCAGTTCGATCCCACACGCGACCCATTTTCGGCCTACGGCTTCAGTTGCCAGATGTGGAAGCCCACGCTCATGTCGCGGCCTGACCGGCACAACGAGATCGAGATCAACTTCCTCCGCAGCGGCTCGGTAACCTATCTCATGGGTGGCAGCCGAACGACGATCCAGGTCGGACGCATCGCTCTCTTTTGGGCGGCGATTCCGCACCAAATCGTCGCATGGGAGGGAGAAGAGCCGTATTTCGTCGTGACGCTTCCACTGGGCTGGTTCCTCGCCGCAGGAGTGTCGTCAGCCCTGGCTCAGGTGGTGCTCGAAGGCGGGCTCATGATCGACACCGCGCCGCTCGGCACCGATTTGAAGCATTTCGAACATTGGGAAGCGGATCTGCGGGCAAAAGACGAAGTGCGTGAACGTGCCGCGCTGCTGGAACTACAGGCCCGCCTGCTGCGTCTGGCTCATGCGCAGCCAAAAGCCGCGAAAGCCCGCGCCGTCCCGCCTTCGCTCTCTCGCGCCGACCAACTCGCCTGCTACATCGCGCGGAATTATCACAAGTCACTCACCGCGGATAGCATCGCCCAAGCGAGCGGCCTGCATCCGAACTACGCGATGAATCTTTTCCGCCAGGCCTTCGGCACGACGATGAGCGACTTCATCGTGCAGCACCGGCTCTCTCATGCGGAACGCCTGCTGCTCATCACCGACGATGCGATAACCGAGATCGCCTTCGCCTCCGGGTTCCAAAGCCTCAGCCGCTTCAACGAAGCATTCAAGCGATCATGCGAATGCTCGCCGCGCGAATATAGAAAAAAGCGAAGGGAAACTTCTCCACGTTGACGCGGCGCGGTGGTCATGCCGAAAGCCACCGCCGTATTCGATGCCGACGACAGCCGCCTGAGCGGTGCGTTGGCGCGCATCAACGGCATGATGCTCGCGCTGCAATCGCGCATTGCCAAGTTCGCCGCGGCGTTCATTGCGGTGCGATCGGCGGCACGCGTGGTGACTGCCGGAGCGCTCAGCGACCTGTCTGCAAATACGGGCATCGCCGTGGGTGACCTGGTCGTTTTGCAGCAGGAGTTCGCGAACGCGGGCAAGTCGGCGGAGGACATTGGGCCGGTGTTCGGCAAAATGGCGAAGACGCTCCAAGGCGGGTCTGCGGACGACACCATTAAGAAGCTCGGCGTTGACCTTGAAGAGCTAAAGAAGAAGGCACCGGCAGAGCAGTTCCGCACGCTCGGTGCGGCGATCAATTCCGTGCAGGACCCGTCGCAGAAGGCGGCGGCTTCTATGCAGGTTTTCGGGCGCAGCGGCGCGGAATTGCTGGCCCTGTTTTCCTCGGACGGCTTTGGCGATGCGGCCAGCCAGGTCGGTTCGCAGGCCGAGACCTGCTCACACCCGCCTTCGATAAGGCCGGCACTCCGCGTCTCGCAAGCACTGCACCGTGACGGCCTCGGACGCGACGTGGCGGGCCATGCATCCGTGCATGGTCTCAACCGCCGCCTGGGTCTCGGCAATGCGTGGACGCATCCCTCAACCATCTCCACGAGATAGGCGACCGTCCACGCGGAATTAATAACGCCTGCCTCAACGGCGGGCGTGCACCGATCCGGACAAGCGTGAGTGATTGACGCCGCTCGCTCCTGCTGGCAGGAAGGGCGTCCAATTAAACAAGGAGGCTGTATGGCAAACTACATCGACAATCTGAACGGCCCCTTTTTTCGAGCGCACCAGCAAGCGCCGTAAAGGGTTCCCATCCGAAACGCAGGTCAAACGCGGCGTGCGCATCGTCCGCGGGTTCAAGGAACTGATCGAAAAACTCGGGCGAGACGATCCGTGCCCATGCGGCTCGAATCGAAAGTTCAAACGGTGCTGCATGAAGAGCGGCTACTTTTGACGGCAGCCGCCGGAACTACTTTTTTCAGAGAGTAGGTTTTGCGGGGAACTGGTTCGCCGCCCCTTTATGCGCCGTCGTCGGCCCGTTCCACCTCGGCGATATTGATTTTGCCCATCTTCCCAATCGATGCCAAGGCGCGAGCAGCACGGTCACGGTCGGGACCTGTAACAAGTTCCAGCAGCCGGGTCGGCGTCACTTGCCAGGTGACGCCCCAGCGGTCCTTGAGCCAACCGCAGCCAAGTTCGGAGCCGCCGTCGGCGGTCAGTGCCATCCAGAGCCGGTCCGTCTCGGCTTGGTCCGCACAGGCGATCATGAACGACACCGCCTCGGTGAACGAGAATTGTGGGGCGTTGAGCGCGACATATTGAATGCCGGCGAGCGTGAACTCGACCATGAGAACGGAGCCGGCGGGGCCGCCGTCCGTATCCATCGGCGACCGGATGACTCGGTCGATCCTCGAGTCAGGCAAGAGTGAGACGTAGAAGCGGGCCGCCTCTTCGGCTTGGCCGTCGAACGAGAGGAACGGTGTGACTTTTTGCATCGTTGGTTTTGGTTTTACTGGCGCCGCCCAAACTTTGACACGCGCGCTGGCGCGTGAGCGATCTCGATCTCTACGCCGACCTTATAACTCGCAAGCTTGTCTCCAGCGACGGCGGTGCGGTGACGCTGTCTCCGTTCGGGCTGAACACCAGGCTGTCCGTTGCTGACTCTAAAACTTTTTGGGTTGAATCCTCTCGCATCGACACGCTGTGAAGTCGGTTGAAGACGAATTGGCTAAGCGAAGACTCCTGAAGTCGCGTGAGGTTTGCGCTTTGCTTTCGATCTCCGCGCGAACGCTCTGGGCGTGGCAAGAAAAGGGGCAAATTCCGTACTACAGGATTGGTGGATCGATTCGCTTCAAATTGGCCGACATCGAGGAACTCCTCCGCCGTTGCCGAGCGGGTGCACAGCTTCCCGGCTAAAACCGCCCCTTCGCGCTGGTGACCGGCCTTCATTTCTTAGCTTTTGGGGTGATCCCAAACCACTTCGCGGCCTCTGCCGGTTTCACAAGTTCGCGATAGTGTCGGAAAACCATCTGAGGGGTATTGCCCATTTCCAACGAGACGCGCGCAGCATCGGCGCATTCTGCGAGGCGGTAGCTGGCGTAGCTGTGGCGCAAAGCGTTTTTCTTCCACGGGATGTTCGCCTTCGTGGCGGTGGTCATGAGCGACTCCGCGAGCGTGGGGGCGGAACTGAAATCGGCGACGCGGCCCTTCTCCTTCGCAAACGGCTGAAGCCAGCGCTGAAGGCACGGCTGAATCGGAATGAGACGGCGCTGGGCAGTTTTGGCCTTGGCGGCGCTGACTTCGATGTGTCCCCCTTCCAAGTCGATCTCGTTCCAATCGAGACGAAGGATTTCCGCCTGCCGTAGGCCTGCGAAACCGCCGAGGAGGAAGGTCGGCAGATTGGAAGGTAAGGCATGCTCCAAGAGCTTGGAAAACTCGTCCGGAGTGAAGATCTCGATATCGCCGCCGCGTTGCTTCGCCTTGCCGACCATCTCCGCCTCGGTCTTCTCGGACTTTCGCAGGTAGCCGCGAGACCGTGCATACGCGAACATCGTGGCAATCACCCCGAGAAAATTGTTTCGGCTGCGGGGCGAGACATCCAGAGAACGGAGCCAGTCTTCGATTTCGTTGGCCTGGATGTTCGCGATGAATCCCTTGAATGCGTTTGAGAACCGCTGGAGCCTGAGGCGGCAGTCGTCGAGATACCGCTCGCTCAGCCGGTCCTGGGTCTTGGCTGCCAGAAATTCCTTCACCACTTCCGCAACCGACTTTTGGGGAAGCTGGGAAGGATTCCGAGTGAGGTAGAAGTCGACCGCGTCGGCCAACGGATCGCCACCTAGTTTTTTGCGGGCAGCGGCGTATTCCTCGACGGCGGCGGAAAGCGGGATGTCCAAGCCCTCCAACACGCGAACGGCGTGCAGGTAGGCGTCTCGATCCCGGCCCGTGAGGGCAATGGCGGCGCCGTGTCCGCCCGCCAACCTTCGGGCAATCGTGTCGGCCTCTGCATGTGCGGCTTCCTTGTCGGCGAAGTTTCGCTGATGCCTACGGCCACCCTCGTAGAAGTTGAAGAAGAAGAGCGGACGCCCGCGATTCACGGACTCGTTCACCTTGATGGTGACGGAACCATGCTTGATGAGGTCGGTTTGCTTTGGCACATAGCAACTGTGCTATGCTTTTGCTATGCATTCCAGCGAAATCGCCGGAAACCGGCATAAATACAAGCGACCCTAACGGGATTCGAACCCGTGTTACCGCCGTGAAAGGGCGGTGTCCTAGGCCACTGGACGATAGGGTCTTTGGCGAAGGGCGGGGAATATGGGAGGCGAGCAGGGGGCTGGCAAGTGGTTCTTCGCGTCATTTTTCTTGCCGCAGCTCAGCAGGATGGGGAGGCGACGCCCAGGCCGAGCAGCGCGCGTGCAGTCCGGGTGGTGGCACCGTGATGAGCCGCAATCGATTGGCGCGCTCGCTGCGCGATCGTGTCGCGACTCGGTGCGTCCGCAAGGAGATCGTTGCACCGCGCAATCAAGTCGTCACAGTCTTGAACGCGCAAGGCGGCTCCCTTCTCCACCCATTGGCTGGCGAGAGGTTCGAAGTTCTGCATATGCGGACCGAAGAGGACGGGCTTTCCAGCGAGCACGGGTTCAACCGGATTTTGACCACCGTGGCCGGTCAGACTTTTGCCCATAAAGACCAGCGTGCTGAGATGATACCAGTCGCGGAGTTCGCCCGTGGTATTGAGCAGGAGAAGATCACACGGGGACTTTGGCGTCTCGGTGCGGAGGGCGATCCGCAAGGGTGATGATTCGAGCTCACGAACAATTTCGGGCGTTCGCTCGACATGGCGCGGCGCGATGATCGCAAACAGTGCCGGGTGCTTTTGGCGTATCTTCACCACGGCCTCGGCGATGATCGATTCCTCTCCCGGAAAGGTACTGCCAGCCAGCAGGATGGGGCGTTCAGGATCAACGCCGAGTTCCTGGAGGAACACCCGCATGGGTTCGAGATTCGCCGGCGCGGTGGCTTCCTGATCGTATTTAATGTTGCCGGTGACCTGGCACTGCTCCCGCCGGACACCGAGCGCTAGCCATCGTGAAATGTCGTTTTCGTCGCTCACGGCCAGGGTGTCGATGAGGCGGAAAAGGGGGCCAGTCCAGGCGCGAAACCGACGGAAGCGGCGTTCGGAACGCGGCGACATGCGTGGAATGAACCCGATCGGCACGCCGCGTTTTTTGGCCAGGGCAGAGCAGGTTGGGCCAGATGGCTTCGATAAAAACGAGTCGCTCGGGGTCGAGAACCTCAAGGGTTCGGCGCGCGATGGGTGGGAAGTCGAGCGGATTGTAAATCGGTTCAAGACGCTCGTTTTTCTCCCGTACGGCCACGGCAAACCCCGTCGAGGTGGTGACGGAAAGCGCGATGCTGATCGCCGGATCGAGTTCGAGCATCCGCCGCGCTAGTTTCAGGGCGAGCAGCGTTTCACCGACGCTGATCGAATGGATCCAGATCCAGCGGCCGTGCTTGAATCGCTCACGATCTGCGGCATCAAAGCGGCCGAGACGTTGCGAAAATTTATCCTGAAAGTTGCCGCGCTTGAACATGCGCGAAAGGAGGCCCGGCAGCAGGACAAGGAAGGCGAACGGGAAAAGGAGATTGTAGACGAGGAGCGACCTGCGCGCGTCCGGCGGCAGCAGTACGCTCATGCGCGCGGAACCAAAAATGCCACCGCCGTGGCGCCGTAACGTTTGTCGCGAATGATTTCCCAGCGCTCGCCGGGATCGAGTTCGGCCGCGGGCAGGTGCTCGAGCACGAAGACTCCGCCCGGCACCACGGCTCCGTGCAAGGCTGCATTGGTCAGCAACTCGGGTGCAAAGTCTCGTTCGCCCGGAGCTTTGGAATACGGTGGATCGGCGATGATCAATTCAAACGATTGCGGTCGCGCGAAACGATCGAGGTAGGAAAAAATATCGACCGCGAAGACTTCGCCGGTGAGGTGTGTTTTCTCGAGATTGCGCCGGATGATTTTTACCGCCCGATCGTCATTCTCGACAAAGACGGCGCTGCTGGCGCCGCGGCTGAGCGCCTCAATCCCAAGCGATCCTGTGCCCGCGAACAGATCGAGTACGCGCGCGCCAGGAACGAGGTCTGCGAGACTGGAAAAGATCGCGCTTTTCACCAGTTCCATCGAGGGACGCAAGTCGGTCCGTGGAACTTGCAAGCGGGTGCCGCGCGCGGTGCCGGCGACAACTCTCATTGGCCGGGAACGAGTGGCAGGGGCTCGGCCTTCGAGGCGCGGGTCGTGCTGCGTCGGACTGATCGTTCGGCAGCGGAGTCGGGGGTTCGTCGTCGTTGTCCGCCGAGTCCTCTTTCTTTTTGTCCTTCTTCTTCTTTTTCTCCTGATCCTTCTCCTTGTCCTCTTTTTTCTTCCCGCCGAAGAGACTGGAAATCAGTTCCGTGACCTGGCCGCCAATTTTTTTGCCGATGAGCTTTTCTGCGAGGTCCGTTTTTGGCTTGTCGATCTGCCCGGTGATTTTGAACTCAATTGCCCGCATGGAATCCGAATCTGCGGCCGAGAACTCATCGAGCACGAACCGCGGCAGACGGCCCGCCAGCTTTGAATCGACCGCGAGTTTGGCGTCGAGCTTCAGCTTCTTGTCAAAACGAGCGACGCCGTTGGCTGTGATGCGCAGGTTTGGTGTTCCGAGCACCAGCGAGTCGACGAACGCTTTTTCATCCGCGATCCGAATTTTAGCGGTGGCCTCGCGCAATTGGAGGTTGGCCAGTTCATCGATTTCGAGGACCTGTCCGATGGTCTGAAAAAGATCCAGTTTTTCGAAGCGAGCATCCTTTACCTCGATGGTTCCGCGACCTTCAGCGCGAGCCATTTCGCGCGTTTTGCCGTTCAAACGGAGCTGGCCAAAAAGGCGTCCCGCGACTCCGCGTTCCGCCCAGCCATTGTCCGCGGCGAGCGTTCCGAAATTAATGTCCGCAAATGTCATATCCACATTCATCGGAGCCTCGTCTCCCTTCGTGGCGACTTTCAGGTTTCCGCTCATTTTTCCACCCGCGACAGTGGCGGCGAGATCGGACAGTGAGAGGGTATCCTCGCGATAGGTAAATGGGGTCGTGACTTTTTCGCCGTGGAAAATTCCGGCCCAGGTCAGGTGCTCGGCGGCCAGACTGCCTTCCAGATTATCCCGTTCCAGCCGGGTAAACTTCACATTTACGCCTTCGCCGACGAACATCGGGTTTTTCTCCCGATCGAGCATCGTGACGTGACCGTTCTGGATTTCGAGGGAACGGATCACGACCTCGAAGCCGCTCTTCGATTGCCCTTTCACGCCTTCCTTTTTGTCCGGGCTCTTTGCCTTCTCCTTTTGCCGCTTCGGCCAAACCCAGCGTCCTTCTTCATTCTGCGGCCAGGTGATCACCGGCTCGAGCAGCACCATTTTTGGAATCACCAGCGTTTTTACCGTCAGCGGCAACAAGCGATACTCGGCGGTGAATTCCCGGGCCGTGAGGAATTGATTGGTCGAGCCGTCCGGAGCAGGCACGGTGATGCCGTTGATTTTGAGATCGCTCCAGAGATTGAACGACAGGTTCGTGATCTGGATCGGCGTGCCGAGGGCGTCGCTCAACGCATCTTCGATCTGAGCCTGAGCCCGTGGGGATTTCAGGTAAAGGCTCGACGCGATGACGCCAGCGACGAGGAGAAGAATCAACCCGGCGCTGCAAAAGAGAATCACCTTGGAAAGTCGTTTCACGGGGCGCAAGCTACTGCCTCGCCTTGCAAATTAAAGACTGAATCCCTCCGCGTGATACCCGATATTCTCGTGATCCTGAATCCCGCGGCGCGCAGCGCGCGATCTCGCAAAACGTGGGAAAAGATCGAGCGGTTTCCCCGAGCCAAAGTGGAGATGACCGCGGCGCGCGGCGATGCGCGGTCGTTGGCGGCCTGGGGCGTCGAGAAGGGGTTTCGAACCATCGTCGCGGCGGGCGGGGACGGGACGATTAATGAAGTCGTCAACGGCGTGGTCGGTGCGGACGTGGCGCTTGGCATACTCCCCGTTGGGACGATGAACGTATTTGCGGCTGAACTTGGCCTGCCGGGCGAACTCGAGCGGGCCTGGGAAATTGTCTGCGGCGGGCACACGCGAAAAATCGATCTCGCGCGGGCGAACAAGCAATACTTTGTCCAACTCGCGGGAGTGGGCCTCGATGCCCAGGTCGTGCAGGAGACATCGTGGGCCTCGAAGAAAACCTTTGGACCATTGAGCTACCTGGTCTCGGCGGCCCAGATTGCGGCGCGCACGCCACCCGTGATTGAAATCGAAGTTGAATCGCGAAAGCTGAAAGGCTCATTCGTGCTGGTTGGGAATGGCCGATTTTATGGCGCGCCGATCGCCGTCTTTAGGGAAGCCCGCCTCGACGATGGCCTGCTCGATGTGCTCATTTTCAAAAACCTCGGCTACCTCGATATCGCACGGTACCTCGCCGGGATCATGACCGGCACGCATCTGCAATTGACAGATATTGAGTATTTCCAGGCGAAAAAAATCCGCGTCACATCGGCGGAAACAGTGCCGGTGGAAGTGGACGGCGAATTGACCGATGAACTGCCCGTGACGTTCCGGATTTCATCGCGCAAGTTGCGGGTGTTGGTGGAGAAACCGCAGGTCGAGGAGACGGGCGGCTAGCGTTCAGTTGCTCGCGGCGTGCCCGGCTGGCCAGAGACCGCGCCGTTTGAGTATCCCTTCCGCGTGCATTCATCAGACCCAACCGACGTCACTGCGTCGACTTCCCTTCGCTGGACGGCGGTTGCCCTGGCGGCGGGAGCGCTGGCGGTGCCGATCACGCTGTTGTGCGACTACGCGTGGGAATCAACGATTGGAATCGACCGGCTTTGGGCCTGGCCGCACGTGGCGAACGACCTCGCCATTTTGTGCATCGCGCTCGCCGCGTTGGCGCTCGTCCGTCGACGCCGCGCCGAACGTGAAGGCGCGGTGGTGATCGGCATTTGGCAGGGTCCGCTTGGCGCGTGGGTTGCCTTGTGGGGTACGCTCGCCTTTCTCACTGCGGTAATTTTCGATCGATGGTGGCAGGGCAGCTACGGCCTGATCGCCGGGATCTGGCATCCACCACAGCTTTTGAAAGCCGCTGCCTTTATCACCGTCATCTCCGGCGCCGGGATGATTTGTCGTCGGCTCGGCAGCATCAGCTTTGTAGCGACCGGCGGAGCCATGGCCGGGCTCGCAGCGGTGATGATGACACCCCTGATGTTCGCCAACCGACAACACGACGCTCTGTTTTACCAGGCTGCCGGCGCGGTTTATCCGGCGCTCCTTGTGATTGTGGCGGTCGCCGGCTCCTCGCCTTGGTCAGCAACGCAGTCCGCGCTCATTTACATGGGGAGTTTCGCGCTTTGCACTTGGGTGCTGCCGCTACTGCCCGGCTCACCCCTCGCCGGACCAATTTTTCATCCGCGCTCCACGCTGTTGCCTCCGCCGTTCCCACTTGTGCTGGTGCTGCCGGCGCTGGCGATCGATCTCCTTCTGCGCTGGCAGCCGAAACAAATTCATCGGTTCGATCAATGGGCCAAAGCCGTCGAACTCGGGCTCGCGTTCACGCTCATTTTCGTCATCACCCAATGGACATTTTCCGCCTTCCTTCTCTCACCTGCAGCGGACCAACCGTTCTTTGCGGGGGGCGGGAAGCAATGGCCGTTCTTTCTCCAAATCACGCCTGAATCACAAACCACCTTTTGGGATTCACCGGCCCGTGATCTCGACGCCGGCAGTGGATTCGGTGTCGCAGTCATCGCCATCCTCTCATCCCGCCTGGGTCTCGCGGTGGGTCGTTGGTTGAAATCGAGCCCATGAGATTCCCGCTCCGTGGCCCGGCTTTTTTCCGATTGCTCGCCGTATTCCTGGCGGTTCTGGCGCCAGGGAACGTTCGCGCGCATATCGGGAGTCCGAATGTCTTCTTCGAAGGCAACGCCGGACCGCATTCGATTCGCGTGGTCATTCGTCCGCCCGGCACACTGCCGGGGTTGGCCCAAGTCGATGTCCAGATTCACGAAGACGACGCAGCGACGGTGATCATGCGCGTTTATTTCACCGGACAGGGGAATCAAGCCTCAGCGCCGCCGGCCATCGTGGCGCGACCGGTGCCCGGCGACCCACAGCGTTTCACGGCCACAGTGCCGTTGATCCACAGCGGAACGCATCGCGTCGAGATCCAGGTCGAGAGTCCGCGTGGCGACGGTCTGGCCGTCGTTCCGCTGCAGGCGTCCGCGACCCGATTGCCGAGCATGATCACCGCGCTGCGGGTGACGCTGATCGCGCTCGGCCTTCTGCTCGCGGTCGGCGCCGTCGTCATTGTGCGTGCCGCAGCCGCGATTCCAAACCGACGTCGGGCGACGATCTGCGCCATTGTCATAGTCGCCGGAGCCATCGGGACCGGTGGGGCGCGATGGGAAGTGATTGACCGACGCTTTCGCTCCGAAGCCCTCGCGCAACCAATCCCCGTCCGTACTGAGGTTGTCGCCCGTGACACACACCACCTCCTGCGCCTCCGCCCGACCATCGAACATTCGCCGTTCACGCGGTGGAACGCCCTCGTGACCGATCACGGAAAGCTGATCCACCTTTTCCTCGTTCGGCACGAAACTCTCGATGCCTTCGCGCACGTGCATCCTGTCCGGCGCGATGCCCGCCGATTTGAGACCGTGCTGCCGCCACTGCCTGCGGGGACTTACGACCTCTTCGGCGAAGTGACCTACGAAAATGGCGTCAGCGAAACGCTGACCGGAAGCGTTGAACTTCCAACTGCCACCGACGCGCCGTTGAGCGCGATCACCACGACCGCCAGCGCCTACGAAACGTGGTGCCGCGGCGCCATCACGCGCCGTGGCGATGCCGCCGAACCGATCTTCCTCGATCCGGACGATTCGTGGTCCACGGTCGCGGTGTCCGAGGTTGAGCCCGGCTTTGCCAATCTGGTCGTCACCACGCTGCCATCCGGTCATCGCGTCGTTTTCCACGAGGCCGGCCCCGGCATGCTGCACGTGAACCGGGCATCCGAACTGCGCTTCAGCGTCTTCACGACCGAAGGCGAACCCGCCGCCATACAACCGTACATGGGCATGCGAGCGCACGCCGCCGTGCGATCGCGCGACGGACAAGTGTTCGCGCATTTGCATCCGAACGGTTCCTTTTCCATGGCGGCGCAGACCATTGCGTCAGGTAGCACTGCGTCCGATCAAAACGGCAAGAGCCCGGCGGAGGATGACCCGCGCCATGAGATTACAATCCCGTACGCCTTCCCTCGCCCCGGTGCGTATCGCCTTTGGCTTCAGTTCCGAGTCGAGGAAACGATCCAGACCGCATCCTTTGACGTGGAAGTCGGGGGCGAGTGACCGCGTTCCGAAATGCCATTCAAGCGGCACTTGACGACCGCGGTGAGGATGCTTCTAGTTCCCGCCCGCAATCCAGAAGGGGGTATAGCTCAGTTGGTAGAGCGCTTCGTTCGCAATGAAGAGGCCAGGAGTTCGAATCTCCTTACCTCCACTTTCTGGAACTCCGGCACGCAGTGAAGAGGCCAGGAGTTTGACTGCGCCGCGCTCCAGCGCTTTCCAACAGTCGCCGGAGGCGCCAAAGGCAGAGACCACGGGTCATGTGGGGTCCATCCCTTACCTCCACTTCTGGCCCCGCACGTCGAATTCGCAATGAAGAGGCCAGGAGTTTGACTGCAACGCGCTCCAGCGCTTTCCAACCGTTCGCCGGAGGCGCCAGAAGCAGAGATCACGGGTCACGTGCGGTCAATGCACCGCGCGGTAGCGCCATCGAAGATTCTCGCCGGAGGCGCCAAAGGCAGAGACCACGGGTCATGTGGGGTCCATCCCTTACCTCCACTTTCTGGAACTCCGGCACGCAGTGAAGAGGCCAGGAGTTTGACTGCGCCGCGCGGTAGCGCGTTCCAACCGTTCGCCGGAGGCGCCAGAAGCAGAGATCACGGGTCACGTGCGGTCAATGCACCGCGCGGTAGCGCCATCGAAGATTCTCGCCGGAGGCGCCAAAGGCAAAGACCACGGGCCATGGGGTCAACCAGGTGCATGCCTTTGAACGCAGTGGGCGTGATTGCGCCTCCAATCATCTGAACACGCGAGCCCCCAAGGAGCGGCGATTTGCAATCGCCGACCAGACACCACCGCTCCCCGCGCGCAATTCGTCTCCGGAAGCACCGCCAGTCGGACGAAGATGCGCTTGCAGCGTGCGTCGCCATCGGACCATTTGCCCGTTCGCTTTCCAAGCGCACTTGACGGTGACATCTTTACATCGAGACCTCTGAGTATCTCTCTCCGAAACGCCGCCCGTAACGTGTTTTGCGATCGCGGAATTCTTGAGCAGAGTGGCCTCTGTGTTTTATCGCTTTCCGAACAACATGCGGTGTTCCGGTCTTTGGCCTTCCCGCATGGCGCTGGAAGCGGCGTATTGTATTTCCACCACAGCCCGGCAATCTCAATCATTCTGACCTCACTATGACGAGTCCACACCTAATGACACGCCTGGCGGTTTACGTCTTGACGGGTTTTTCGATCGCGGTCGCTGACCCGAAAATCCGAACGGAAGGTCTGGAACTGGGTCCGGATTCATTGCCGCAGGAGAATGTTCCGAAGGGGCGATTGGAGGGGCCATTCGAGTTTCACAGCAAAATCCTGGACGGAACGGTTCGTCGCTACTGGGTGTTTGTGCCCGCGCAGTACAAGGATGAAATTCCTGCGATCCGTCCTGGTCTTTCAGGACGGACAACGCGCGACCAATCCGGAAGGATCATTACGCGTCCCGCAGGTGTTGGAGAACCTGATCGCGAAGAAGGAGATTCCGGTCACCATCGGTATCTTCATCACGCCAGGGCATCGCGGGTACAGTTATCCGGACGACCTCGGCATGGGCAACCCAAACAACCGCGCCCAGGAATACGATGCGTTGAACGACCGTTATGCGCGGTTTCTAATCGAGGAAATGCTTCCGGAGGTTGGAAAGAAATATCGCCTGACGGAGGATCCAAACGAACGGGCGATTGGCGGCACCAGCAGCGGAGCGATCTGTGCCTTCACCGTCGCCTGGGAGCGCCCCGATGCCTTTCGCAAAGTGATCAGCTGCATCGGTAGTTTCACGTCGATTGGTTACCGTCCGGCGCGGGGTGACAACCCGATGGTTCCCGGTGGTGACCTCTATCCGACACTAATTCGTCGCGCACAACCGAAACCGATCAAGATTTTCCTGCAGGACGGTTCCAACGACCTGGATAACCAGTTCGGCAACTGGTTTCTGGCTAATCAGGAGATGGTTGCTGCGTTTGACTTCGCGAATGGGATGGCTCAGCGACGAGATCCCGATGGACCGCGGTATGAGGTCAATCATGTATGGACGGACGGACGCCACTCGGACCAGCACGGCGGTGCGTTGCTGCCGGACATGCTGCGCTGGCTTTGGTCCGCCACGGTGGAGTAGCGTGGCGCTCTCGGTCGTCATCGTGCGGGAGGGGCGCGCGGTTTCATCGGGTGATTGACGACTCCGTGGTGCCGAGTTGATGAAAGAGGGAGTCAATCCTTTCGCCGGATATTGCATCGAAGTCTGAGATTTCGCTTGGTACGCCGCCGCCGCCGCCACACGATTGCCAGCTCTCCCCGGCAGCCGTAAAAATCAATTCAATACTCATACTTCATGCGCCGGAAAATCGTTCTTCTAACCGCTCTTATTGCCCTCACCTCCTGGCCGGTTCACGGGGCAGGCATCATCGCCGAATGGCTGCACAATGAAGCCGCGGGAGATTTGATCGACTCCACCGGCGGCCAACCGCCGGGGACCCCGATTGGGTTTCCAACTTATAATTTGCCCGGAGTGCCAAACGGCACCTACGGATCCATCGCGATCGCCGACGCGTTCGGCACGGCCATCGAATATGGTCCTTCGACCGTGGATGAATATTTTGAAATTGGGACGGATAACAATAACCCCGTGATGAATCTCGATTCGACCGGTGCATTCACGGTGGCTGGCTGGATGAATCCATTCGCCCTGGAGACGACTGACCCCCGGTCTTACAAATTCGTGTCCACCGGGAGCGCGAGCGGGGCAGACGGTGGATGGGGATTGGCATTGCGGCTGACGAATATCGACGGTACCGGCACTTCCATTCGTTTCACGACTTATGGCATTGCAGACAACGACTCTGCAACATTCGATCTCAACTTTGGCGAGTGGATTCATGTCGCTGCGACCTATGATGCCGGAACGATCAATTACTATCTCAACGGAAACTTCCTGGACTCCGATTTCAGTTCGTTTCTGGACGATTCGGCTAATGCGCGCCTGACCGTGGGCAGCCGGCTCGGTGGCAACGATGCCGATCAGATGAATGGGTTGCTCGACGGTGTTGTCGTCTACGATGGTGTGCTCACGGAAGCCGAGATCCGGCAGGCTGCCATCGATAGCGTCAGCGTGCCGGAGCCTGCCACCGCGATGATGGGATTGGTGGCCGGGATCGGGCTCCTCGTAAGACGGCGGCGATGAGAAGATTAACGCCGGGTTGAGGTTTGGCACGGGCTCAGAAAGGGGGGGGCGCTCAGATCGCGACCGTGTCGCGGCTGACCTTGTGCGTCTCTTCGAATGCAGTGGGAGTGATGCGCGCGCCTATTCATCCGACCGCGCGACCCCACAAGGAGCGGCGATTTGAAATCGCCGACGTGCCTGCCATGCCGCGCGCGCACTTAGTCTCGGAAAGCACCGCCAGCCGAACGAAGATGCGTGGGTAGAGTGCGTCGCCGTCGTCGTGTTTCCCCTTCATTTTCAATGCGCACTTGACAGAGAAATCTTCAACCTCGAGGCCGCTGACCCCGATCCCCAATTCTCCCATGACGCGCGTTGCTGCTTGCTGATTCTGTTTCACTTCCCATCGAGAATGCTCCCATCGGTTGGCAGGAGCAGATCGACAATTAACGGCCGGTGGTCGGAGCCAAGGTCGGCACCGATTTTTCGGTGTATCAGTGCAATTCCACGGGAAACAAAACATTGATCGATCAACAATCGTTGCGGGGACGTGACACTCCAGCTGGCCCCAAAGACAATACCGCGACTGGTGTCGAGCAGCCTGCTGTTGGCTGCGAAGTGACAAAAACCTGATGACCACGGTGTGGAGTTGAAGTCGCCCATCAGCACGACGGGTCCGTTTCTCTCCGCGTCATTGGATAATGCAGCAAGCCAATGAAAATACCGGCGCTGCGCATCAGCACCTGTTGCCGATGTGGGCTTGTGGGAATGGGCGCCTATTACCGTTACCCAACGTTCCCCAATGTTTATCTCTCCGATCACTGCGCCGATCTTCCCATCTGTAAATGGTTCAAAGATCAGATTGCGCACGGGACGTTTCGTCAGCAGCGCGGTGCCTTTACTGTCCTTCTTTGCGAGCACGAGCTGTCCTGGATATATATCGGCTAACTGGCGCAGCACCTCAGCCAGTGCGGGAGTAACCTCCTGAAGCACGAGAACCTCGGCATTAGACTCACGCACAAAATGCTCGAATTTCGCCGTCTCTTGATTTCCCTGTAAAACATTAAAGGAAACGCAGCGAAAAGTTTGGCCAGGTCCTTTTTTCGGCCGGAGCGCCGCTTCGGAAGCAAAATGTGGCGCCAGCACCGCAAAATTCAGCATTGCGGCAGCGAATGCTGCGGTTGTCGCGATCCAATTCCGACGCAAGGCGAAGACCAAGGCAAGGCCCAGCGATCCGAGCAGCAGTTGCACGCGAAAATTCGCAAATAGATCCGCATAATACCAAACAGAACCTGCAAATGCGGTTAAACTCAAAACCCCGACCGCCGGTAACAAAAGCCAGGTGGCGATGAAGGCAAGCGTGCGTGAGATACGAGTTTTCAGACGATGCAATGAGGGTCGGCGTGGGATGACGCCAGAATGGGATAGTTTGAAGAGACACCGTCTCAGCCTTCACGCGGCCCGCTGGCGATTTCGATAGACCGGTGCAGGCGCCTTTCATGCGCGTGAGGATGTAATAGACGGTCTGCGAACGAATGCGCACAAGCTGGCCGCCGACGATGCGGGGGACAAAGTCGGCGGGGAGTTCGAGGATTTCCTCGATGGTGCTGCCGTCCAGGCCGCGGCAAAGAATCGCGGTCATGGCTTTGGTCAGGGTCTGGACCTGCGGGCCGAGAGTGACATTGAAGTGCGTGCGGCGATCACCATCGACCTGGAGAAAAATGCCCACGGTGTCGGTGCATTCCTCATCCTTGCGCACGTCTTCGAGGACAAACTGGTCCCCTTCCTTCGGCTCCCATTTTTTGGCCTGCTCGGAATAGGCCACGAGGTTCTCGCGCTTTTCCTCCTCCGGCAGCATCTCGAAGAGCTCGATGATCTCGGTGAGTTTCGGTGGGTAAGTGGACACGGAACGGCGCCGGATGAGGACGGCTTTAACTGCGCTCGATGGGCGCGCGGACTTTGTTTCCCCACTCGGTCCAGGAACCATCGTAGTTGCGCACCTTTTCGTAGCCGAGGAGGTAATGCAGGACAAACCAGGTGTGGCTCGAACGTTCGCCGATCCGGCAATAGGCGACGATGTCGTCGTCGGGTTTGAGGCCGCAGGCTTCCGTATAGATTTTCCGCAGTTCTTCCGGCGACTTGAACGTGGCGTCGTCGTTGACAGCTGTTTTCCATGGAATGCTTTGCGCGCCGGGAATGTGTCCGCCCCGCAGCACGCCTTCCTGCGGATACTCGGGCATATGGGTGACGTCGCCTTTGAACTCGCCCGGCGAACGCACATCGATCATGGGTCGCTTCGCCTGCATGTGCGCGAGAGTGTCGTCGGCAAAGGCGCGAATCTGATCATCAAGCCGGCCGCCGGGTACCGGATAATCCGCCCGTGGAACGACCGTTTTTTCCCGTGTCAGCGCGCGGCCTTCCTTGATCCATTTGTCGCGGCCGCCATCCACGATTTTCACCTTGGTGTGTCCGAAAAGGCGAAACGCCCAGAGCGCGTAGCAGGCCCACCAGTTGGACTTGTCGCCATAGAAGATGACCGTGGTCTGGGGCGTGATGCCGTTTTTTTCGCACAAGGCGGCGAAGCCGGCGGGCTCGACGTAATCGCGGAGGACCGGATCCTGGAGATCGAGACGCCAATCGATGTGCACGGCGCCGGGAATGTGACCGGTATCGTAAAGGAGCACGTCTTCGTTGCTTTCGACGATGCGAGAATTTGGCTCGTCGAGATGTTCGGCGAGCCATTCGGTACTCACCAGCACTTCGGGATGAGCGTATTGGGACAGAGGTGCAGTCATGGGAGTCGGGACGTTAGCGTTGCGACAGGAATCGGCTCAAGCGGTGAAATCAGGATGTGTGTCATTACCACTTTCCTTCGCGGTGAAGAGGGCGGCGATTTCGCGCAGGATGGACAGTGCCATGGCGTGTGGATCATCAGCCTGGCGAATGGGGCGACCCACCACGATGTGATCGGCTCCCGCGCGAAAGGCGTCTTCGACGGTTGCGACGCGCTTTTGATCATCGGGCGGGTGGGCGCCGGAGGGGCGAATGCCGGGGACGACGATCAATGGTGCGGCACCCAGTTCGGTGCGCAGGCGGGCCGCTTCGTGACCGGAACAGATCAGGCCATCCATGCCGGCCTCGATGGCGCGTGCGGCGCGCATCGAGGCCAGATCCGACATTGAGCCAGACCAGCCGAGTTCACCCAAATCCTCCGCCCCCATGCTGGTGAGTACGGTGACGGCGAGCAGTTTCATGCCGCCTTTCACTTTAAAGGCTTCGCGATAGGCTCCGCTGGTGGCGTGCAGGGTGCAGAAATGCGCTCCTGAGCGTGCAAGATTGGCCACCGCACCCCGGACGGTGGCGGGGACATCGGCAAACTTCAGGTCGGCAAAGATCTTCTTCTTCCGCCGCAGCAGTTCCTCGATGACCTCGAAATATTGGCCGCTCATGCAAAACTCGAGGCCCAGTTTGTAAAAGGTGACGGCGTCGCCGAGGCGATCGATCCAGGAGAACGCTTCATCGCGGGTGGAAACGTCGAGAGCGAAGATCAGGCGCTCGTGAGCGGGAATGGGCTGGTGGGCGACAGAGCAGGAGGGATGGACGTCATGGCGAGAGCAGGCGCAGACGTCATGAGGGAAAACATGAGCGACTTCGGCGAGGGGAGCGATTTTTTTCCACGGTTCACCCATCCGTTGACAATTGTAACCGCGATGATTACATAAGATCCAATTCTGAATGGCCGCCAATTGCCGCTTCGCTTTCGCCGTGCATGTGCTTTCCGTGCTCGCCTCCCACCCGGAGGGCGGTGTCACGTCGGACAAGCTTGCCGCCAGCGTGAATACGAATCCGGTGGTCATCCGCCGCCTGCTGACGACGCTGCGCCGGGCGGGGTTTATCTGCACGCAGAAAGGCGCGCGCACCGGGTCGCGGCTTTGTCACGAGCCGGGAGAAATCACGCTCGATCAAATTTATCGAGCTGTGGAAAACAGTCCGTCGTTTTCTCTGCACCCGCATACTCCGAATCAGAAATGCCCGGTCGGCAAACGGATCGAAATGGTGCTGACCGAGGTGTTTGCTTCGGCGCAGGCTGCCCTGGAGCACGCTTTGGCCGAGCGGTCGCTCGCGGATGTGGTCGACACCATGCGGGCTCCGGAGCCTGAAAAGGCCGGAAGTCGGGGCGTCCGGCGCGCGGGCTAACAGCGATTTTTCCACAATTTTGCCAGGCTTATCAATCCATCCAACCACCATGACTCCACTCGAAACCGCTCATGTTGATCCACCCGTGACCCCGTCCACCCTGGATGGCGCCGCGCTGCAGCATCGGAACCTGCGCCAGGACGAATTCTGGCGCGCTATTCCGGGATACGCGGATGTCTCCGCGTCGGAATTCCGCACGCACACTTTTCAGCAACGGCGGACTGTAAGCAATCCGCGCCAATTGCGCGAAACGCTCGGGTCGCTGGTGCCCGAAGATTTTTATGGGGATCTGGCAGCGGGCATTAAGGCCGCCCCCATGGCCTTGCGAATCTCGCCTTACCTTTTGGCGCTGATCGACTGGGCGAATCTGCGCATGGATCCGATCCGCACCCAGTTCCTTCCGTTGCGGTCGGAGCAACAGCCGAATCACCCGATGCTGCAGTTTGATTCCCTGCACGAGCAGGAGGATTCGCCGGTGCCGGGATTGACTCATCGCTATGCGGACAAAGCGCTGTTCCTTCCGCAGAATTCGTGTCCAGTCTATTGCCGGTTTTGCACGAGAAGCTATGCCGTGGGGACTGATACCGAGGAGGTGACAAAGCTGAAGCTGGTGGCGACACTTTCGCGCTGGGAGCAGGCGTTTGCCTATATCGCCGGCCAGCCGCAGCTCGAGGATATCGTGATCTCGGGTGGCGATAGCTACAATCTCAAGGCGGATCATCTGGAGCTGATTGGCCGGCGCCTGCTCGAGATGCCGAATATCCGGCGGATTCGTTATGCGACCAAAGGTCTCTGCGTTATGCCGCAGAAAATCTTGACCGATGAACCGTGGCTGAATGCCTTGACGCGGGTGGTTGAGCTCAGCCGTCGGCTGCACAAGGATTGCGTGATTCACACGCACTTCAATCATCCGAGTGAGGTGACCGGTTTCACGGCGGAAGCGATGGGCCGGCTCGTCGAACGCGGCATTCACGTGCGCAACCAAACGGTGCTGCAACGGACGGTCAATGCGGATCCGGCGGTGATGCAGCTCCTGGTGCGGCGCCTGAGCTATGTAAACATCCATCCTTACTATGTCTATACGCACGACATGGTGCCCGGGGTGGAGGATCTGCGCACTTCTCTGGCGCAAGCGCAGGAGATCGAGAAGCTGGTCCGCGGCCACACGGCCGGATTTAACACTCCGCAATTCGTGGTCGATACCATGGGTGGCGGCGGCAAACGCGGGGTTCACAGCGCCGAACACTACAACCGCAGCACGGGCATCGCGGTCTTCACCAGCCCCGCGGTCAAACCGGGGAAGAAGTTTCTTTATTTCGATCCGGTGGCCGACCTCGACGAAACGGGCCGCTGGCGTTGGACCGTGCCGAGTGAGCGTCGGGCCATGATCGACGAAGCCCTCGAGACTGCGCCGCTTGGGTTCGGGACCCGCTGACGGTTGGCTTGAGCTGTCCGGCTGAAAGTAGAGAGAACAGTGTCCGCGTCGATGGACCGAGCCTTTTGAATTGCAATAGGACTGCCAGCTGAGGCGCAATCAGCGGGCGCCAGCGGCCTTTCGTTTTTTATCCAACGTCAGGCCGGCCCCGCGCAGCTGCGCATGACTTCCAAAGCTCATTCCTTCGCCTATCTCTTCGAGCGCTTTCCTTCGTTCGTGCAGACTTTCATCTATCGCGAAGCGGCGGAGATGGTGCGGCAGCAGATGGCGCCGTTGCTTGTTTCCGTGCGTCGGCCGAACGATCCGACGGAAGTGGCAGCCAAACTGGATCTCGAGGTGATGTATCTGCCGGAGGAAAAGGAATTGCGCGGTGAAGTTGATACGCGTCGAGCCGCGCGAAAGGTTTCGTGGAAGGTTCGGCGCGCGATTCCACGGCATCGCGATGAGCCGGATTCGCAGCGAATGTTCGAAGCGATCTGGCTGGAACCAGTCCTGCGCGCGCACGGCATCAAACATATCCACGCGCATTTTTGTGGATTGGCGGCTCGCACCGCCTGGTGGTTGCGGAAACTGTTTGGCTTCACGTACAGCTTTACCGGCCACGCGAACGATATTTTTTGCCCCACGACCTTTCCGATTTCCAATTCGGAGCTGGCCCACCGGGCTTCGTTGATCGTGACCGAGACCGACTACGCCCGGCGATGGGTCGAGGATCACTATCCATTCGCGGTCGGAAACGTGCGCCGTGTTTTCAATGGTCTCGACCCGACGGATTTCTTTCCACGCGAGCCTGACCCGGGCAGCCCGCTCATCCTGTCGGTGGGACGGTACGTGGAAAAGAAGGGGTTCGATGTGTTGATCGAAGCCTGTGCTGCGCTCTGGCAAAGCGGCCAGTCCCTGCGTTGCGAAATTATCGGCGAAGGGCCGCTGCGCGCGGAACTCCAGGCGCAGATTGAACGCCTCGGGATTGGCGAGCACGTCCACCTGGCCGGCCCGCATTCCCAGATTGAAATTCGGCGACGGCTCGCGCGCGCCCACCTGTTCGTCCTGGCTTGCCAGGTCGATGCTCACGGCGGAAGCGACAATCTTCCGACGGTCGTGGCCGAGGCCATGATGGCGGGTGTGCCGGTGGTATCGACCATGATTGCCGGCGTGCCGGAGATGATCACCAATGGAAAGGAAGGTTTCCTGGTGCCGCCGCGCGATGTGACGGCTCTGACCAGCGCGATGGGAAAAGTGCTCAATGTGGAACCGCTCTCCCATCGGCTCATGACCGCGGCCCGTCAAACCGCGCAGGAGCGGTTTGCGATCGAAAACACGACGCGCGAGTTGAAGCGATTGCTCATCCAGCACGTGGGAATTCGACCACCGCCGGCGGCGCTGGCGTGCGATCCGACGATTCCAAGGCGCGGTTGGTTCGGTTGAGGCGCTGCCGGCCTGGTCTCGGCGCGCAATTGATCGGCGTTTCTTCCTTGCTCGTCTCTCGTTCCGGGCGCGATTACTCACGGCATGGAAAGCACCTGTCCCAAATGCGCCTGCACCGTTGCGCTTTTCGACGGCCAGGAAACGGTGATGTGCCCGCGTTGCGGAGCTGAGCTTAGCGCCGAAGAACTCGATCGTTCGAACGAAGAGCAAACGCAGAAATTTGCCGCACCGGCCTTTCTTTCCATTGCTGTCTCGCTCGTGGCCCCGGGCCTCCTCATGCTGGTGGCGCTTTTGGAAGCCCGAATGTTTTCTCCGATTCTGGCGTGGGTGCCGACAATCGCGACGCTACAAATTTTCTTCATCGGAACCGTGATCTCCGCGTTCTCGGCCCTGCACGTTGCTTACAAGCTGGGCGACCAATTCGGCGGCGTAGGTCGTCTCGCGGGCATCGCTTTGTGTCCGGTGATACTGGTTGGGAATTTTATTGTCATGGTCATGACTTCTGCGGGCGTCCGATGATCGAGCATTCAAAAAGGAAGGACGCGTAAAGTTGTGATAGCCTCCGGCCTTCCCATGAGCCGCCACCCCCGCCTCATTGCATTGATCACCTTTGCCCGTCTGAGTTATCCGATCCTTGCGGTTGATGACGCACAAGTTGTCGGGTCGCCACCAAATGCTGGGCAGGTGCAAGTGGAAATTCTCGAGCGCGCCGATCAATTGGCGAAACCAACCGCAGACGAGAAACCACCCGCACCAAAAGATCCTTCGTGGTCAGAATTGCCCGACGCGCGAACTGACTCTTTCGCTCAGTCCGCGTTTGCGCTGGTCGAGTTGCCGCGCAAATACAACGAACGCGGCATTATGATGGATCGGACTCAACCATTTCTCGTGCGCATGTCGGGAAAGGTAACTTTGGCTCCCGGCGAACATCGACTGTTGCTCCGCGCTCTCGGGACGGCCCGATTGATGGTCGACGGGAAGGAGATTGCCCAGACGAAGAGGCGCTTCAAGGAAGGCCCGGATAATCGTCCGGTGCCGGACCAGGAGGCGGAGATGGTGGTGGCGGAAAATCATCTTTTGCCACCGGGCCACATGGAAGTCCCGGCCACCATTTCCGGTGACGGAGCGGACCATGTCATCACGGTGGAAGTCTTCGTCGGGGGTAAAGAAATTCGACCGGAAATTGGCGAATTGACGGTGGCACGCTCGCTCGACGGCTCGGCGTTTACCATTCTGGGGACCGACATTCCGTTTACCGATCCGGCCTGGTTCGCGTTAGCGCAGGCGGAGCGAGACCGGGTTGCGGCGCTCAATGCGGACCGCCGGCGCAGCCCGGAGGAAGACTCGTATTGGCGCCTGCGACACGATTTGGCCCGGCAGCAGGCAGCGCCCGCGCCGCCGCTGCCGGAAGTGAAAGCTGAACCGGCACCGCAAAACCCCGTCGATCTTTTCATTCAAGCCCGTCTTGAAACGGCGAACATGAAGCCCGCGCCGATCACCAGCGATGCCGCATTTCTGCGCCGCGTGACCCTGGACACGATCGGATTAATTCCGACCGAGGAGGAGGTCCGCACCTTTCTCGCCGATCCTTCACCAGACAAACGCGACTGGGCGGTGGACCGTTTGTTGCGTGACCCGCGCTGGGCCGATCGGTGGGTTTCGTATTGGCAGGACGTGCTGGCGGAGAATCCCAACATGGTCAAAGGCACGCTCAATAATACCGGTCCGTTTCGCTGGTGGCTCCACGAGGCACTGCTCGACAATCTGCCGATGGATCGCTTCGCCACGGCGCTGATCCTAATGGACGGCAGCGAACAATACGGGGGCCCGGCGGGTTTCCGCGTTGCGACGCAAAACGATCTTCCGTTGGCTGCCAAGGCGCAGATCATTTCCTCGGCGTTCCTGGCCATGCAGATGAAATGTGCGCGCTGCCACGACGCGCCGAATCATCCATTCGATCAAGGCGATCTTTTTTCGCTCGCGGCGATGCTGCAGCGCCAACCGTTGACCGTTCCCGAGACCTCGCTCACGAAGGGCCTGACGACCAACTCGCATGTGACCGTTTCGCTCAAGGCGGGCGAGAAACTTGATCCGCACTGGCCGCTGGCCGGCTTCCCTGTCGAGCCTCTGCCAGGCGTGATGCGCGATACAACTGATTCCCGCGAGCGGATGGCGGCGATTCTTACCGACGCGCGAAACGACCGCTTCGCCGAAGTGTTGGCCAATCGACTATGGCGGGAGTTGATGGGTTTTGGGATCGTGGACCCGGTCGGTGACTGGGAGGAGCAGGCCCCTTCGCATCGCGAATTGCTGTCCTGGCTCGCGCATGAACTGGTGACGCATGATTACGACCTCAAGCATCTGGCGCGGCTGATATTCACTTCGGCCGCGTATCAGCGAATGCCGACGCCCGAAGGTTCGCGGGCGGCTTCGAGCGTCGAACGATTGTTCGCTTCACCAGCGCGTCGACGGATGTCCGCGGAACAGCTGGTGGACTCTCTTTTCCTGGCGACCGGCGAAACTTTCGATTGCGAGCCCATGACCATGGACCCGGAAGGCGTTCAGCCCGGCAAAAACCTCGGTAATCTCGGCGTACCGGAGCGGGCCTGGGAGTTTGCGGCCCTGAGCAACGAACGCGATCGCCCGGCTCTCGCCAAGCCGCGCGCACAGGTGATCACCGACGTGCTTTCGGCTTTCGGCTGGCGCGAATCACGAGCGGAACCACGCACGGTTCGCGATCAGTCGGCCAATGTCCTGCAACCGGCGTTGCTGGCGAACGGCGCGATGAGCACACGCCTGACGCGCCTCACTGAGACGAATGCCTTTACCACGCTCGCGCTGACCGACCAACCCCTGGACGAACTCATCACGCGCCTGTTCGCCCGCTTGCTGTCGCGGCCGCCGAATTTGGACGAAACGGAGCGCTTCACGCGCTTGCTCGAGCCCGGGTACGAACAACGGCGCACGGGCGCTCCGCCGGCGCCAAAACCACCGCGACTGACCCGGGCGGTCTCGTGGTCGAATCATCTCAATCCGGACGCCACGACGATTATCGTTGGCCTGGAAAAGAACGTGAAAACCGGACCACCCCCGACACCACAATTGGAATCCGACTGGCGCGAACGCATGGAAGACGCCATCTGGGCGCTCATGCTATCGCCCGAATTCATCCATCTCCCATGAACAAATACGTATCTCGTCGAGAATTTATCCGCCGCACCGCGATGGCGGCAGGGGCATTGGCGGCGGCTCCGCTCGAAGCATCGATTCAATCGCCGAAATATCCGGTCGGAAAAGCCGAACACTGCATTTTCATCTGGCTCGGCGGCGGCATGGCGCAGATCGATACCTTCGATCCCAAGCCGACGCGTGGGGACGGGAAGAAGCAGGCGGGCAGCTATTACCCGAGCATCGAGACAGCCATTCCCGGTGTGCCCGTTTGTGAGCATCTGCCGCGGGTGGCGAGGATCTATGACCGTTTCGTGCCGGTGCGATCCGTGAATCACAATGTCATCGACGAGCATGCCGCGGCGACGAATCGAATGCATACGGGCCGGCCGGTGAGCGGCACGGTCGTCTATCCGAGCATCGGTTCGATCATTGCTCACGAGCGAAAGGCGCTGACGAATGGCGTGCCGCCCTACGTTTTGATTGGCTATCCGAGTGCCACGCGGGGTCCGGGTTTTTTGGGTCCAAAGGCTGGTTATGTCTATTTGACTGATGCCGAGAGTGGGCCCGTTGGTTTGGCTCGCCCGCCGCAAATCAGTCCGGAACGCGCGCTCCGGCGCGAGGCTTTGCTGGCAAGGCAACGCGCGGAGTTTGCCGGTCGAAATTCCGACGACAAGATTGTGCGCGACTATGACGACGCGATCGGGGAGGGGTTCAAACTGCAGACCGGAGATTTTATGCAGGCTTTCGACCTGGAGGCCGAATCCGGAGCTCTGCGGGAAGAGTATGGAAACGATTTCGGGCAGCGGTGTCTTCTCAGCCGCCGGCTCGTGCAGCGCGGCGTACGTTTATCGAAGTGGGCTTCAATTTGAACTTTGTCAACGGGGCGGGGTGGGACACACACAACGACGCGCAACTCCGGCAGCACGGCTTGATCCAGGGACTCGACCGGGGAGTGGCGGCGCTGGTGCGCGACCTGGAAAACACGAGATTGCTCGACAAAACGCTTGCCGTCATCGCGACGGAATTTGGCCGGCCGGCGCAGTTCGACGCGGGCGGAGGTCGCGGACATCACGGTCATTGCTTTTCCTGCGTTTTCGCCGGGGGCGGGCTGCGCACGGGGCAGGCGATCGGAACCACCGATGATCTCGCGATGGAGGTGGTCGATGAATCGGTTTCGGTGCCGGATTTTTTCGCGACCATCGCCGCCGCGCTCGGTGTTGATCCGGCGAAAGAACTGATGGCTGACGAACGACCGGTGCCAATCACCGATGGCGGCCGACCAATCGCGAAACTTTTTTCCTAAAGGCCTTGTCCTGCAATTTCCCCTAACCCGTCCGGGGATTCCGAGTCATAATCCTTCGTGATTCCCCGTTGGAGATTCTCCCTATTCGTCGCTTCTGCGTTCGCAGGGGTCGCCTCGTCGGCATTCGCGGGTTCGATCGATTTCAATCGCGATGTCCGCCCGATCCTTTCCGAGAAATGTTTCGCCTGTCATGGGCCGGACGAGAAGGCCCGCAAAGCAAAGCTTCGGCTCGATCGGCGCGAGGACGCGTTGAAGGATCGTGATGGGTTTCGACCGATCGTCCCCGGTGACACCGAGAACAGCGATCTGATCGTGCGCATCAATTCGAGCGATCCCGACGAAGTGATGCCGCCCCCCAAGGAACACCACGAAATTTCGCCCGCTGAAATCGCAACCCTGACGCGATGGGTCAAGGAGGGCGCGCCGTATGCGCCCCACTGGTCCTTTGTCCCGCCGGAGCGTCCAACGCCACCGGTGGTCGATGGTGCGCAGAACCCGATCGATGCTTTCGTGATGGCAAAGCTTGCCGCCGCGGGCCTGTCGTTGGCGCCCGAAGCGGATCGGCACGCACTGATCCGTCGTCTCTCCCTTGATCTTATTGGTCTGCCGCCAACGACGCAGGAAGTGGACGATTTCGTCAGCGATTCTGCTCCGAACGCCATCGAAAGAGTCGTTGATCGGCTGCTCGCATCTCAGCATTTCGGCGAGCGTTGGGCGAAAATGTGGCTGGATTTGGCGCGCTATGCAGACTCGACGGGATACGGCTCGGACAAATTTCGAATGAATGTCTGGCCCTGGCGCGACTGGGTCATTGACGCTTTCAATCGCGATCTTCCGTATGATCAATTCACCATCGAGCAACTCGCCGGCGATCTGCTGCCCAATGCCACACCGGAGCAAATCGCGGCCACGGCCTTTCATCGGAATACGATGACTAATGTCGAGGGCGGCACCGATGATGAGGAATATCGGGTTGCCGCCGTAAAGGATCGCGTGGCGACGACGATGCAAGTGTGGATGGGCCTGACCGCCCAGATGCGCACAATGCCATTCGCATAAATTCGATCCCATATCGCAGCGCGAATACTACTCGCTCTTCGCGATCTTCAATCAGTCCGAGGACGCGGACCGCGAGGATGAAGCACCGCGTCTTCCCCTTCCGACACCAGCGCAGAAGGCCGAGCGCGCGAGCCTCGAGGCTCAGATCGCGGAGTTGAAGAAACAGCGCGATGCGATGACGCCCGAATTCGTTACGGAACTCCATGAGTGGGAAGCCGACATGGCGCGCCCAGTTGATTGGATTACACTTGAACCCGGAGGTGCCGGCTCGGATCCACAGGAAATCTGGATGAGCCTGCGCGGACCATTCGAGGGACTGACCGCCATCCGCCTCGCCTCGATACCGCATTCTTCCAATCAAGCCGGTTCCTCGACCGTGACGAATTTTGCCGCGCGGATTGTGCCGCGTGGCAAGCCCAACGCGTTGGAAGGTCGTTTCGTGCGCATTACCCAAAAGAGTGATGACTCATGGCTGATGCTGGCGGAGGTGGAAGTCTTCAGCGGTTCGTCAAATATCGCGCCCAAGGGCAAGTCGAGCGCGTCGAGTTCTGATTTCGGAGGGAATCCGGAGCGGGCCAACGATGGCAAGACGAACGGAAACTTCTTCGACGGCCAATCGGTCTTTCATTCCAAGAATGAGAAGAACCCGTGGTGGGAAGTGGACCTCCAGTCCGCGCAGCCGATCAGTCGCCTGGTCCTTTGGCCGCGAACGGATGCGCATCCCGGCATGCTGAAGAACCTTCACGTCGAATTGCTGGATGCCGGACGGGAAGTGGTCTGGGAAACTGACATCGAAGACGCGATCACGGATCGGTGGGAAATCGATGTGACCGGGGGACGAACGATTGTCCTGGCCAATGCCACCGCGGATCTTTCTTCACCGAACGCGGGACCCGGGCTCGCGATCGATGGCGATGCGGAGAATTCGGGCTGGTCCTTCTCAGATGAATCTGGCGCGACGCACTTCGCCATCTTCCAGCCCGCGTCTCAGATCGACGTGCCGGCGGAGGCGAATCTGGTTCTTTCAATCCGGGAGAAACCGGTCGGAAATGCCGTGAGCCGTGGCTATGAAGTGTCCGTGACCAGGCAATCAGGTTCGGTGCGCGCCTTGCCGGGGGACATCCGCGAGATTCTCGCCCTCGAACCGTCTGAACGCGCAGGGGATCAGCAGCAGCGTTTGGCGGACTATTATCGACCCCTGGCCCGGACGACCGCCGAGATCAACAAACGCATCGGCCAAGTGGAGGAGCAGGTACGCGCCATCAAACCGGTGGAGTTGCCGATCATGCGCGAGCTTCCGGAAAAGGATCACCGCCAGACTTTCGTCCTGAACAAAGGGAGTTACCTCAGCCCCGGGGAGGAAGTGAAGCCGGGGCTGCCGGCCACGTTTCTGGGGCAACCGGACGGTAGTATTGATCGACTCGCCCTCGCGCGCTGGCTGATTGCGCCAGAGAATCCGCTGACGGCCCGGGTGGCGGTGAATCGATATTGGTCACGTCTTTTCGGCACCGGTTTGGTGGAGTCCGAGGAAGATTTTGGGACCCAAGGGACTCTGCCCAGCCATCCCGAATTGCTGGATTGGCTGGCCGTCGAATTCATTAAAGGTGGTTGGAACATGAAGAGGTTGCTGAAAGAAATCGTGCTGTCGCAGACCTATCAGCAATCGTCCCGCATTACGCCGGCGAGTCTCGAAAAGGATCCGCGGAATAGATTGCTCAGCCACTTTCCCAGGCGCCGTCTCGATGCCGAGGCAGTGCGAGATCAGGCACTCATGATTTCCGGATTACTAAGCCCTGCGATCGGTGGACCGTCCGTCTATCCGCCGCAGCCAGCGGGATTGTGGCAAGTTGCGTTCAATGGCGGGCAGAATGCCTATCCCACGAGCAAGGGGCCGGATCGGTATCGCCGCGGCATCTACACATTTTGGCGACGGACCCGGCCCAATCCCACGCAGACCACCTTCGATGCTCCGAGCCGCGAAACGTGCACATTGCGACGGACTCCCACCAACACGCCGCTGCAGGCATTTGTGACCTTGAACGATCCGGTATTCGTGGAATGCGCGCAGGCGTTGGCGCGGCGGATCATTCGGGAAGGTGGAGCCGATCAGGATTCCCGTCTGCGTTTCGCCCTGAATCTCAGTCTGTGCCGCCCACCGACGGATGAAGAAACGCAAACGATGCGCGGACTGCTTGAGGAATCCCTGGCCACGTATCAGCAAGACAAAGCGGCGGCATTGAAACTGGCCACCGATCCTCTGGGACCGCTGCCCGAGAATACTGAAGTCGCAGAAGCAGCCGCCTGGACTGTGGTGGCCAATGTCCTGCTCAACATGGATAGCGTTCTGACGGAAGGATGATGAACTCGGCACTACTGCTTCTCTCTCTGGCGTTGATGCCGGTGGCTGCTTGGGCCGGAGGAAATGAACCGTATGTCTTCCTCGATAATGGCCGGATCAAGCTCGGCGTGCGCCGGGATCGGGGCGCCAGTATCAGTTATCTATCACTGAGCAGTTCCGACCATAACGTACTCAACAATTATGACGTCGGTCGCTGCGTCCAGCAGTCGTACTATGGCAAGGCGGATGGATCGCTCTGGGGCGACAAACCCTGGCGCTGGAACCCCGTCCAGGGTGGCCATTATCTAGGCACGCCCGCAACGATCCAGGCCCTCGAAGTTGTTTCCGACACCCTCTATTCGCGAACGACACCCAAGCATTGGGCGACGGGTGCGGACATTCCGGAGATGGTGATGGAGCAATGGATCACGCTCGATGATCGGATGGCGCGTGTGCGATTCAAGATGACCTATAGCGGTACTGAAACGCATCCGGAGCAGTCGCAGGAGGTTCCAGCCTTTTTCGTGGATTCTCGCCTCAATCATCTTGTTTTCTATCAGGGAAAGCGCCCGGGTTTTAATGAAGCTTTGACCCGGGTCGTCCCGGGTTGGCCGAACGAAAGCCAAAGCTTCGACGAGCATTGGGCAGCGTATGTCGATGATCATGATTGGGGGATAGGACTCTTGAACGCGCCTGTCGCCGAAGCCACCACCTATCGTTACACGCCCGACGGTGCGTCGGCCGAGGCTCAATGCTCGTACTTCGCGCCGGTCGCCAGGTTTTCCATCAAGCCCGGCCTGACCTATGAATACGAAGTCGGGCTGATGGTTGGAACCGTCTCCGAGATTCGTGCCGCCGCGGTCAAACTTCATCGCGAAAAATCAAAATCTGCCAGCCACCAAACCCCATGAACTTGCGTCTCGCTCACACCCAGGCCGTCACCCGCCGGCAATTCTTTGCGGGTGCCGGAAAACTCAGTCTTGGGGCCATCGCTTTGGAGAGTTTGCTCGCGCGCGGAGTGGCGGCGATCGATGCCCAGGGAAACCCGTTATCACCCAAGGCGCCGCCGCTGCCGGCCAAAGCCCGGGCGGTCATTTACCTTTCCATGTCCGGGGCGCCGCCACAGCACGATCTGTTCGACTGGAAACCCGAGCTTAAGGCACACGATCGGCAGGATTGTCCGGCCCAGTTTCTTCAAGGTGAAAAGTTCGCCTTTATTAAGGGCACTCCGAAGCTTCTCGCTTCGCCCTATTCATTTGCCCAATACGGTCAGAGTGGTGCCTGGGTGAGCGATCGGCTGCCTCATTTCGCGAAGATCGTCGATGACGTGACGATCGTGAAGTCGATGAACACCGATCAGTTCAATCACGCGCCGGCCGAGCTTTTCATTTATACTGGCAATCCGCGCAATGGCGCGGCTTCAATGGGTTCGTGGACGACGTACGGCTTGGGGTCGGAGAATAGCGACTTGCCTGGCTACGTCGTTCTGCTCAGCGGGGGCACCGATCCCACGGGTGGGAAGGCGTGCTGGGGATCCGGCTTTTTGCCGGGCGTGTATCAGGGTGTTCAGTGTCGAGCATCCGGGGAGCCTATTCTATATGTTAACAATCCCGAGGGTATGAGCCGGGAAACGCGTCGTCACACGCTGGATGCCCTGCGCAAACTTAACGAAGCGGAAGCCAGAATGTATGGCGACCCGGAAACGTTGACCCGTTTGCAGCAATATGAACTCGCCTACCGAATGCAGTTCGCGGTTCCGGAAGTTTTCAATCTCAACCAGGAACCGGAATCTGTGCGTGACATGTATGGCGCCAAGCCGGGTGAAGCTTCCTTTGCCAATAATTGTCTGCTGGCGCGTCGTTTGGTCGAGAATGGCGTCCGGTTCGTGCAGCTCTTCGACTGGGGCTGGGACATTCACGGAACGGGTTCGGGAGATGATTTGCTCAATGCATTCCCGAATAAGTGCCTGCAGATCGATCAGGCGTCGGCGGCGCTGGTGCACGACCTCAAGCAACGTGGGATGCTCGATTCGACGCTCGTGATTTGGGGTGGGGAATTTGGTCGCACGCCGATGAACGAGGCTCGGGGCGGATCGACGTTTCTCGGACGCGATCATCATCCCCACGCTTTCTCGATCTGGATGGCGGGAGGTGGCATCAAGCCGGGCCTGGTTTTCGGGGCGACGGATGAACTTGGCTATCATGTCACGGAAAACAAAGTCACCATCCGCGATTTGCAGGCCACGATTCTGCATTTGCTCGGTTTCGATCCCTACAAGTTCAGCTTTCGCTATCAGGGTCTGAATCAGCGCCTAATTGGCCCGACGGACGAAGGCAAAATGGTGCGCGGCATTCTGGCGTGACCTTCGATGACAGGCTCACCGCAACGGGTGAATTGGCATCGTGCTCATGCAAGCAGCCTGACGGCGCTTGCCCATTGGTATTCGATCGACTTTCTCGAACAGGCGATGACCAGCGGGTCAGACGATGCTGCTTACTGGGCGCTGCGTAAACTGTCTCACCAAGCCATCAACGGTCCAAGGCGCGATGAACCTGAAACTGCGTTCGACCCGACGATTGGTGGCACGGGGCGGGGTAGTGACAGATGATGTTCGGAGGCGGCTGATCCCGGCGTTGGAAAAGTTGCGGATGGCGAAATCCGCGCGCACCAGCGAGGAGGCAGTCGAGTTTATCGCGAGAGCAGGGTTGCTGACAGATCGTCAGAGTTTTATCGACTCGTTGCGGGAAACGGATGAAGCCGTCCTCAATGCGACGCTCATGCACATGATCGCGACGGTGCGAGTCGATCCACTGCTGACCCCGGAAATTTGGGCGGTGCTGGCTCGCGCTCGGACCGAGAATCTTGCTTTGACCTGCCTGCGTTATCGATGGCTTTTCGCTTTGCCCGCCTGGGAGGCAGACAAGACGCGATTGCTGGCGGGCTTTCTGGAAAGGCCCGGCGGAGGTGCGGTAACGAACGTCGATAGCGCTCTCAACGGTGCTTGCCATGTCCGACAATCCTTTGGCCGGACAGATCCTCGACGGAACTTGCCGTCACGGACAACAAGTGGGCAAAAAAACGCGTCGTCGAGTATCAGAAACTTTACCAGCGGACTCATCCGCCATCACATCCGTGATTTCGTCCACGGCGAATAATCGAAAATCGGGACATTGAGGCCGTATTCAAGGGATGGCTGCGCAGCAGCGCGTGTTACGATCGCTCCTTTGCGCCTGCGCTTTCTGTTCCTGCTCGCCACCATCGCCTTGCTCTGGCTGATGGATTTGCGGGCGCGAATGAGCTGACTACACGCCGCGGATCATTGATCAAGCGAGTGAGCGCAACGGGTGGTCGTACACCCCCGAAATCCAACCTGGCTGGACGACTCGCGGACACTATTCGCGCTGCATCGCGTGCAGCCGCAGGAAAAACTCGTCCGCGTTTGCCGGCGGAGTAACCCGCCAGGTTTCGATCACAGGTTGGCACTGATATCCCGGGAGATGAGGCTCGCGTTGGCGGGCTTCCACTGCCCGACCGTCGTTGCCGCTTCAATCACGATGATCGCGTCGTCGGCGGTCAGGCCGCGGGGAAACGTGAGCAGTGGGTTGCCGGCGTTGGGATCGAGACTGAGGGCCGCGATGTTCGGCACGTTATCGCTGGAACCGAGGGCGTATTCGAGAAAGGCATTCAGGCCGTCGCGATCGAGATCGTCGTTCGGCACGCCGGAGAACGAGGTCGCATCACTACCGCCCACGTTGCCACCGATTTGCGCACTGGAGCGCCAATTGGCGGCGAGATTGCGGTCCAGCCCAAGCTGCGGAGCGATGGCCACCAGCGAGTAGCCGGCACCATCGGCATTCTCCGGCCATGGAATTCCGTCCCCATAGGTGAATGACTCGATGACCGCGCCGGTGGCATCCACGAGCGTTATCCTTTCGCCGCTGTTGGCGAGGGCGTCGGCTGAACCGTACGCGCCGGCCACGCGCGGAGTGTTCCCGTAGCGGGCCTGGAAGGCGGCGAGATTCCGGACGACGTGGATGTATTCACCGGGGCTCAGCGCGGTGTTAGGCGGAAAGGTAAAGTTTACACCTTCGGTGAATTGGCAATATCCGATGTCGAGCGGAACGGGGCCGAGATTTTGCAGCTCGATGAATTCGAAGTCTTCCGGGTTCGAGCTGGCCGCCGTTTCCGTGCCGGTGGGCGCCGCGGGGTGATACATTAGTTCAGTGATACGCAGCGCGCCGCGTGGGTCCGTGGTCGGCAGCGTATTGGTGATCGTGATGGCTTCCGAATCGAGCAGCGCGCCTTGGAAATCGTAGGTCTGAATGGTGATTTCATTCACTCCCTCCCGGAGGCCGATCGTTAGTGCCCACGTCGAGTCCCCGGTCCAGACGGCATCGAGTACGGCGCCGGTGTCGGCCCGGCGAAACTCCCGGATATTGATCCACCCGGTTCCGGCCAGCGTCGTCGAGCTCGCATTCACGGAAAACGGCGCGCCGCCATTCGTCGTGATTCCGAAGCCGACTGCTGGGGGCAATTGCGCGAGCACGCTCGCTCGACGCGCGTCGATGTAGCCCGAGCGGCTGGCCATGCTTTGTCCCACGACCGAGCCGTAGTGCGTCAGCCAGCGGTTCATGTAACTGGAAGTGAAGACCGTATTGCAGAGGTCATGCAGGTGTCCGTAATAGCTCCGGCGCGCGGAGACGCTCTGATCGATGACGCGCCGCAGGTTTCCGGTCGCCAGGATCGGGGGGGAATTGGTTGGCTTGAGGAACACGAAATCCATGTCCCACGGCAGCGCAACGACTCCCATGCCATCGTCCGGGACCCACACGCGCAGATTGTGACGGAATCCGCCGGTCATGTAGCAGTCTTCGAGGCCGCAGAGCGAATACATCGCCGTGCAGCGCATCCATTCATCCACATCCATGCGCGCGCCGATCAGGGCGGCCAGCTGGCCACTGGGCAGACCCATGGTCTGGCAGAAAGCGATGAGGCCGGTGAAATCGTCGACGCGGCGCCCGGCGCGCGGATCGAGGAAGCCACGGTATTGTTCTTTGTCGGGGCCGCGGTTTTCAAAATCGCTCTGGAGTTGCGGCCCAAGCGGCACCGGATTTTTCAAACTCTCGGGATTTCCATTCGTCGTCGTGCTCGGCTCGTAGGTGCCGTCGAGATTGAAGACCGTGCCCTCGCCGCCGAACTGCGCGTCGACAAACGTGGAGTCATAGCCCGCCATCTGCAGAATCGCCGTGCCTGTGTGAATGCCGGTCGGCGAGATGAAATAGACGAGGTCGTCGTAGGCACAGGGAATTCCCGCACGATTGAACATGTGCTTCACGTAAATCTCGTCCTGACCGCGGACGACCGGAGACCGGCCGGAGCGGTCAACGTTTACATTGTTGTGCACCCCGCGGAAAAGGTGATCCGCGGGAAATCCGATGTCGTATCCGGGATAATCTTCGCCATCGCGAACGCGCCCCGCAGCGGTGCCCTGGAGCCGCACGCCCACGTCGTAGAATACTTCCTCCCGGCGATAAATCGCGGTCCCGCCAATGCGGCCGTCACTCAAGCGGTTGAGCGTCGCGAGAAGATATGCGCTGTCGGCCGGCAGCATGATGACGCGCAATTCGTGTGCGCTGAGCGCACTGCCTGCGCCGTCGTCCACGATGTAAAGCGCGCGTGAAGCAGGGCCGGAAGCAGGAAGCATCGAGACGGCACCGAGCGCGTCGCCGGCTTCGATGAAAAACTGGACGATGGTCCCGGCGGCCTGCCCGGGAATCTGCGCGGAGAAAGTGCCCTCGCTCGGCGTCATCGGCACGCTGGCAAACGTCGCGCTGCCGTTGAGAGCGTAGCGCAGCGTGAGTGTCCCGAGATCATCCGGGTCACTGGCGGCGACGCTCACGGTCACTGCCTGACCAGCGGACGGCAGGATTGGCGAATGGGCGAGTCGGGAGAGCGTCGGACCGAGATTGGCCACGGCGGTTGAATTCACCGTGCCCGGTGTGCCGAGCCGAGTTCCGATGGCCAGCTCTGTTGTCCGCGCCAGCCTCGAATAGTAGGCGCGGGTGTTGAGTTGATTGGTGCCGCTGAGCCAGCGCGCACGGAAACTCACACGATACGTCTGACCATCCGCGATGGCAGTATTTCCAACGAACGTGCTCTCGATGTGATTGTGATTCCACGCGAAGGGACCCGTCGCGCGCACGTGCAGCACATGATTTCCCGGGCTGCCCGGTTCCGGTTCGATTGCGCTCGCACCGTGATTTCCGAGCAGTCGCCACTTGGCGGTCAATGACTCGAAATCGCCGCCCTGCACGAGTTCCTGGGCCGCCCCAGCCGGATCGCGCACGACGCTTAGGTCATCGACGAGGCATTCGCCGTCTCCGAGCATCCCGATGCGGAACTCATTCCATTGCGTCTGTCCAAAAGTCTGCCCGCCGGTCATCGTATAGCTAATATTTTCCCACGCGCCGCCGCCGCCCTCGCTTGGCGCCCAGGCCCCGCCCACGGTATTGTCCGCCCGCGCATCGCGCAGCTCCAGCGAGGCGCCGCCGCCGTCCGCAGTCTCCGACCACGCGCCGCCGGTGTGGTAGTGCAGCTCGTCGGCAGGATTGCCGTTCGCGTCATTGAGCACCAGGCGTTCACCGCCATTGGCCAGAGTCCCAGAGAAATTGCCGATGATCCGCGCGCTTTGCTCGGGCCATTTCGCGGCGAGCGCCGCCGCGTTTTTCGCCACAACCAGATAGTCCCCGGCGTTAAGGGTTGTGCCCGCGGGGAAAGTGAATGAGGCCCCGCCGTCCAGGGTCCACCCCGCGAGGCTCATGGGCGCCGCGCCTTTGTTGTAGAGCTCGACCCATTCCTCGGGGTTTTCCGTGACGGGCACCGCCGGTATCGCGGGGGTCAGGATCTTCACAGCGGAAAGGCGCGCGCCGCACACCATGTCGTTGCTCGCGGGAACCTGCTGATGAACCTCGATCGAGAGGCGATTGACACCGGCGTGAAGGTTTAGCCCCGCGATCGGGATCCTAATCGGGGCGCTGAGCACGGCATTGCCGACCCCCCCGGTTGTCCCCGTGGAAAAAGTGGACCCGTCGGGCAGATTGAAACGGGCGGTCGGGATCTCGACGCCATTAATGTAAAAGGCCGCGCCGTCGTCGATCACGTATTCCAATTGCAATTCAGCGAGCGTCGCGAGCTGCTCGGCGGTGAGCACGAAGTCCGTCTCGAAATAATAAGTTGGCGCGTTCGACGTGAGGAACGGCGTGCGCAGCGTGTCTGGCAGCACCGCGGGCGTGGACTCGAATCCCAGCAGCGCCTGTCCGCTCAGCCAGTCGCCGCCGACTGGATGCGCGGTCTCTGCCCACGTGGCACCGAGATCGAGATTGCTGCGGTTGTAACGCCAGGTGGCATCGAGCGGGAGAATCTCCGTGGAATCGGTGACGGCGGGCGCTCCCGGCTCACTCGGATTCGGCGGGAAGTGATACATGATTTCGTTGAAGACGATGTCTTGCTGGAGGGCGAAGGAGTTCTCCGCGCCAAAGCTCGCGGCCGCGGGCACCAGCATCCTCCCGTTCATGCGAGCACGGCCCGTCGCATGTACCACAACGGCGTCCAGCAGCGTGCCGCCACCAGCGGTGAGCAGAAAGACGCGGGTGCCATCCGCCGGGCGAAAACCCAACTGCGTCTCATCGAATACCACGAACGCGCCCGGCGCGAGCATGGTGGCCGGGAGCGTGTAGGTGCCGAGCTTCATGCCGGCCAGGTTCACGGGTGAGGTGCCTTCGTTTTTCAACTCGATTCGAAACACGGCATCGCCGACGCCGCCGATTTCGTTGATGACAATTCGCGTATCCGTTGGCAGCGGGAGGACTTCCTGCGAGCTGAGCGCGAGATCGAAAACGAGATCCGGCAGGCGTGGCCCGTAGAGTTCGATTTCATCCACGCAGATGCCGTTCGTCGAACAGACCATGCGGATGCCAGTCGCGGAGACGGCGGGAAATTCGTAGCGATGGCGCTGCGAGGGCAGGCTGAAAAAAGGCGTGGATGCTCCCGCGTAAGTGAGCGTGCCGACCGTTGTCCACGAAGCACTCGGTGTGGCGGCTGTCGGATTCGGCACCGTGGTGTATTGGATCGTGTAGGTGCCGTCGGTGCGGTCCGTGTAGGTGCCCTGATTGTCGCGCCCAAACGCCAGTCCCGCGACCTCGACCGGCGTGGCGCCAAGGTTGATCCCGCAAAAGCTGTTGGTCGAATTGCCGATCCAACTGTTGGCGTTGCCGTAAACCCCGTCGTTGAGGTGCGGGATGTTGTGGATGGTGGGATAACCGGGGAGGAGATCCTTCGCGAAGGGCACCGCGCCCCTTGTGGCGAGCGCGAGATTCGCTGACTCGTCCATCGCGCCCCCTTCCTCGACGCGCGTCACCACCGGTGGGAGGGCGTTGTCGGGTGGCGCCTCGTGCAGCGAAACGGAGAGTGTGTTCATTCCCGAGACCAGGTGCTCCGCGGGCAGTGGGATCGTCGCCAGCGCGGCATTACCCACCGCGGAAATCGCGCGGGTCGAGGCCGTCACCACGCCCCCAGGCATGTTCTGCCGGGCTATTTCGTTTCCATTCAGGTACACGACCGCGCCGTCATCGATCAGGATCTCCGCGGACAATTGCGTGCGTGTCGGATCGCCCGTGAAGACAAACGATTTTTGAAAATAGCAGACTGGATGGGCCGTCGTTGTGGGATCAGCCAGCTCGGTGCCGACGCCGATCGGAGGAGGTGTCTCATCAAAGGCAAAGGCTCCGCTGCCAGCCTGCCATCCGCCTGCGCCCGCGGTGTAGGTGGTCTGCGCCCAGTTGGCGCCGAGATCCACGCCTTGCTGGTAGATCCATTCGTCACCCGGACCGATCAGCGTCTGCGCTGGGCCCAGGAGCAGGCCTTCCGGAAAATTGCGCTGATTCGGCGTGCCGCCGGTCTGCCAGCTGGCCGTCCACGCCTCCGGTTCCGCTCCGCTGCCCCCTGGGTCGCGCTTCGCCAGCGTTGCGCCCGATCCGTCCGGGCCGACTGGCCATTCCCCGCTGTCGCTGAACGAAAGCTCATCCATCGTGCGCCCGGTGAGGTTTTTCAGTCGGATCGTCTCTCCGCTATTGTCGAGACTGCCCGTCCAGGGTCCGATCGAACCTGGCACCGCCGCGGCGTCGCTCGAGACGACGAGATATCCGCCCGCGGCGATTGTTGTGTCGGCGGGAAAGGTAAAGTTCACGCCGCCGGTGATCTCCCACCCGGACAGATCCATATCCACCGCCATTTGATTGTGCAGTTCGATCCACTCCGCGCCGCCCGCGCCGGCCGGGTGATACATCACCTCATTAAAAACGGTCGTCGTATCGACGGCACGTGCCGCCGGAAATGTGAAGGCGAGAGCGAGAGCGAGAGCGACCGGGGATAAACAGGGCCCCTTCATGCCCGGGCCCTAAGCGCGCCGCCTTCTGACCAGGAGCGAAAGCATTCCACACGCGACCAATGCCGCGCTAGCGGGCTCCGGGACCGGCGTGCCGTAGAGTTCGATCTCGTCGATGTCCGTGCTGCCATCCGGAGTGAGCAGGCGGATTCCCAAGGCTTCAATGCCACCAGTCCCATCGCCGAGCTCGTACTCGTGGCGGAAGTAGGGCGTAAAACCGCCCCCGAGCACGTCATCCTCCGCGTAGTTGTAAGACACGCTGCCCACTGCCTCCCAGGAATTTCCATCCAGGGTGCGCTCGATGGTGTACGTGCCCAGGCTGCGGTCAGTCAGCTGGCCGCCACAGCAGTCCTCCGGGTCGTTCAAGCCATTGTCACGACCCCACGCGATGGAGGTAATATTAAAAACGTCTTCGAGCATCACGCCGGCGTTAAATGGAGCGTTGGCACCGTCGCCGATCCAAGAATTCGCGTTCCCGTAGAGGCCGTCGTTCAGATTTATCGAACGGTGAAATGGCACTCCGATGATCGGCCCGAGTTCGCCGGAGGAAAACGGGATTGCGCCATTTGCGGCCAGCGCGAGATTGTTCGGCACGACTCCTTCGGCGCTGAAGTTGTCGCCATCATTCCCGTCCCAAGTGACAGAAAACCCCGGTTCCGAGGTGATGCCGAGCGCTGGTGTCGGCGGGAAAATGACGCCGGGAGTGGAGAACAATTCCAGCTCATCGATTGCGGCGCCGCCGGCAATGCCATTTCCAGGTGTGATGAGCCGGAGCCCCGTCGCATTCACCGGCGTCTCGAGGTTGAATCGGTGACGAAGTGCCGGGGCCGTCACGCCAGCGGCGGGATCAAAAGCCAGGCTGATCGTGCCAATGGTTGTCCAAGTGTTGGTGGCATAATTCACGGCCGGATCCGGATCACTGGTAAACTGAACCGTGTAGAAGCCAACGGCCCGATCAGTAAACATTCCAGTGTTGTCCCGCCCGAAGGCAAAACTCGCGATCGTCTGCGCGCTGTCAAAGCCGATACCCACGTAGCTGTCCTGGCTGTCGCCGATCCAGGAGTTCGAATTTCCAAAAATGCCGTCGTTGACATTGGGAATGGAGTGGGTTGGCGCGAGGGTGCCGCCCAGGATCACATCGAACGCGAACGCGGTGCCGCTGGTTCCCAGATTCCCAGTTCCGATTTCTCCTCCCTCCTGTGCGAGCGTGAGCGTCGGGTCGAGTATCAGCTGGGCGTGGACTTTGGGAGCAAGCGCTGCGAGCAGCACCGCGCAGGAGAGACAAGAGAATGCGTGAGTTCATATAGAGTTGTGGGAGGGTGAGGGCGTCAGAGAATGGACCGCGGATTGCTGGGAAGTTGACGGTTTGCGGTCAAAGAAACTATCCCCCAATCGGGGGATTTTGCCACCACGCACTCGCCTCCGGAGTTTTTTGCGACAAGCTGCCATCGCCATGGTCGTCCCCTTCCGTCGCCTTCTCCTCGCGCTTGGCGTGCTCAACTGCGCCGTGGGAATGCGGGCCGCGGATTCCGCTCCGCCGCTCCGGGCGCCCGTCCATCCCCGGTACAATGTCGAGGAATTCTCCCCGGTCGAAGCCCGATACGTCCGCTTTACGATTGACGCAACGGCGGGCTCCCAACCGGGCCTCGACGAATTGGAAATCTACGGTCCGGCCGACCCGCAAAAAAATCTCGCGCTCGCAGCCAACGGTGCCAAGGCGACCGCATCGGGCACGCTCAGCGAATTTCGTATTCACGCTCTCTCGCACATCAACGATGGCATTTACGGAAACGCGCATAGTTGGATCAGCGACCAGGCGAAAGGCAGTTGGGTGATGATCGAATTGCCGCAACCGGCTCGTAATTCAGCGCGTGATTTGGAGCCGAGACCGGGAGGGAAAATTCATCGATCGACTGCCGACCAAATACCGGATCGAGACGGCGCTTGAACCGAGCACGTGGCAGGTGGTCGCATCCTCGGAAGATCGCGCGCCGCTCACCGGCATTTTCGACAGCAATCCCAGCCAGCGCGGTTTCGCCGCCAGCTATGCGCCTTCGGGCAGCGAGCCTGCGACCGGGCCGAGCGCCTCCAATCGGGAATACGTTTTGCAAACCTGGCAGACCGCGCAGGGACTGCCGTCGAACACCGTCACCTCCATTCTGCAAACGCGCGATGGCTGGCTGTGGATCGGGACCACGCATGGATTGGCGCGTTTCGATGGGCGGGAATTTACCACCCTGGGCGAAAGCGACGGGCTGCCGAGCCTGAGTGTCACCTGCCTTTGTGAGGATCGGGACGGTACTCTCTGGATCGGGACCAATGGCGGCGGCCTGGCCCGACGTGCGAAAGGCGCCGCCCTCATCCAGCCGTTTCACGAACTGGCGGAAAAAGCGATTTTCTCGCTGACCGTCGATGGGCGCGGCGCGGTCTGGATCGGATCTGGTGGCGGGCTGCACGAATACAATGCAGGCGTGCTCACCCAGCGTTCTGGAGAAAGGGTTGCGCAGGTCGCGATTACTCACGAGGGCGAACCGTGGATGCTGATTAATGGGTCGCTGCGCCGCTGGGATGGCTCCCGCGTAACCTCGCCTGAACTCGAAATCGAGCCTTCGCGTTTCTCGTCGTTGCGCGGGCTCGCGGTGGATGCCGAAGGGAGTGTTTGGTTTGGAGGGGCGAACGGTTACGTCGGTCGCCTGCGCGAGGGCGTCGTGGATGTTTTTGGCGAAGGCCAGCCCGCGCTCACCTCGGTCCTTTGGGATCTGCTCGCCACCTCGGATGGCGACCTCTGGATCGGCACCGCGACCAGTGGTCTCGTGCGTTTGCGCGATGGCCGGTTCCTGCCGATCACGACCGAAGATGGGCTGCCCGTGAACAGTGTGCTCGCTCTTTGCCGCGACACCGAAGGAAACATCTGGGTCGGGACTGGCGGTGGTGGATTAACGCGGCTGCGTCCGCGAAAAATCTCCGCCCTCACCACGCGCGACGGTCTTTCCCATCCCGTGGTCATGGCGCTGGCCGAGGATGACGAGGGAGCCATCTGGATCGGCACGAATGGCGGCGGGTTGAACCGCTGGAAGGACGGGCGCGTGGAGCCGCAATCACCGAGCTATGTCCTCGATAACGCCACCATCCCCGCGCTGGCTACGGCTCCGGACTCGACCCTTTGGATCGGATCATGGCACAGCGGGCTCTGCCGGTTCAGCGTTGGGGACCCGGCCTTTGCCCAGCTTCGATCGGATGGCCTTGGGATGAATATCACGGCGCTTTGTCTCGACGCGGCGGGCGGTCTGTGGGTCGGCACATTCGATCATGGCCCGGCTTATGTTTGGAACAGCGAAGCCAGCGTTCCATCCCTGGTTCAGTCCCTGGCCGGCCTCGCGGTCACTTCGATCATTGAGATGCCGAATCGCGAGGTCTGGTTTGGTCTCGAGAGCGCAGGTCTGGCACGGCTCTCGAGCGGCGTTTTGACGCGCTGGAGTTCGTCCGATGGTTTGCCAAGTGCGTTCGTGCGAACCTTGCATTGCGATTCCCAAGGTACGCTTTGGATTGGCACCAGTGGCGGCTTGAGCCGATGGAAAGACGGGCGTTTCGAGAATTTCACCGCGGTCCAAGGCCTCCCGGATTCCGACGATCTCGGAGATTATCGATGACGACGCTGCCGGGCATCTTTGGCTCGGCACCAATCGCGGTATCCTGCGCATTCCGCTGGCCTCGTTCGACGAGGTCGCATCGAGACAAAAGGAGACCCTCACCATTCTCGCGCTCGATCTTGGAGACGGACTGCCCAGCCTCGAATGTACGGGCGGCTTCCACCCCGCCGGACTCCGGACGCGTGACGGTCGCCTGCTGTTTGGCACGGTCGCCGGGCTGGCCGTCGTCGATCCCCGGCAGTTCGCTCAATCGCCGGCTCCGCCCGCCGTCTTTATTGAGGCGGTGAGCAACGGCACCGATTCTCCGCGCTCGCCTTCCCCCGGCGAAATGATTGTCGAAGCCCGTGCAAACCGCGTGGAATTTCGCTTCACCGCCCTCAGCTTCTCCGCGCCGCAACGCGTCCGTATTCGGTACCGGATGGAAGGGCTCGAATCCACATGGAACGACGCCGGCACCGCGCGCACCGCCCTTTATCACGAGCTGCCACCCGGACACCTCCGCTTCCGCGTGCAGGCGAGTCAGGACGGCGGGTCGTGGAGCGAAACCGGCGCCGAAGTCGCCTTGCAGGTGATGGCCCCATGGTGGCGCAAGCCCTGGGTCATCGGCATCGGCACGCTGGCGGGCGTCGTGGCGGTGGGTGGGGTGGCGCGAGTATTCAGTCGTCGTCGATTGCAGCGGCGCCTGCGCGAGGTGGAACATCAGTATGCGCTCGAGCGCGAGCGCAGCCGCATCGCGCGCGACATTCACGACGATCTCGGTGCGACGCTCACGCAGATTGGTTTGCTCTGCGGTCTTGATGACGAGCAATGCCGTCGGCCGCAACTCGTCGGAAGAACGGTTGGAAGCGATTTCCACGACCTCCGGCGAATTGGTGCAGGCCGTGGACGCCATCGTCTGGGCCATTAATCCCCGACATGGCACGCTCGAAAGTCTTGCCCGTTATCTGACCCGGGTCGCCGAAGACATGTGCGCCGCCGCCGACGTGCGGTTGCGACTGGATGTCCCGGCTCAGCTTCCCGAGGTGCCGCTCAGTTCCGAATTGCGTCACCACCTTTTTCTGGCCGCCAAGGAAGCGCTCCACAACGCGCTCCGCCACTCCGGCGCGCACACCATTCGTCTGCGTTTTTCTGCCACCGAACGCGAACTCGTCGCGGTCATCGAAGACGACGGGTGCGGATTCGTCCCCGGCTCGAACAACGGAACCGCCGGCGACGGTCTCGTGAATCTTCATCGCCGGCTCGCGGAATGCGGCGGTGTCTGCGAAATTGTCAGTGCCCCGCAGAACGGCACGCGTGTGGCGCTCATCGTTCCACTGCCCCTCCGCTCATGAAAAAGCCCATTGGAGTTGCCATTGTTGAGGACAACGCCGCGTTGCGGCGCCAGTTTGCCCAGCTTCTTGCAGACGCCCCCGGTTTTCGCTGCGCCGGCGCCTACCCGAATGCCGAGGCGGCCCTCGCCGGCATTGCCGCCGAGCCGCCCGAGGTCGTCCTGATGGACATCCAGCTTCCGGGTATGTCCGGCGTGGATTGCGTGGCCCGTTTGAAGAAATCTCTGCCCGAAATCAACGTCGTCATGCTCACCGTCTATGATGATAGCGAACTGATTTTTCGAGCGCTCGAGAACGGCGCCAGCGGCTACCTCCTAAAGCGCACGCCGCCCGCCGAACTGCTCCGCTCGATCCGTGACGTGCGCGAAGGCGGCGCCCCGATGAGCGGCCACATCGCCCGGTTGGTCGTGCAATCTTTCCAGCGCCGCGGCCCTTCGCCGCACGCCGCGGAAAACCTGACCCCGCGCGAGGAGGAAGTCCTTCGCCTCGTCTCACAGGGTTTCATCAACAAGGAAATCGCCCACGACCTCGGTATCGGTCTCGAGACCGTCCGGCAGCATTTGAAAAACATTTACGCCAAGCTTCACGTCCGCAGCCGCACCGAAGCGGCGATGAAATACTTTCAGTGAAATGCCTTCCCCCCATCGGGGGATGGTCCGGCCGATTTGCGTGGATTAGCTTTCGCCTCATGCAACCCCGCTGCATTTTCCCGCAATCTGCCATGATTCTGCTTATGGCGGCAGTCTTGGCGCGTGCGGTTGAGACTCTTCCGCCACCGGCAGATCATCCGGTGGATTTTGCCAAAGACGTGAAGCCGCTCCTGGAACGCAGTTGTTACAAGTGTCACGGCGCGGAGAAGCAGAAAGGAAAGCTGCGCCTCGATCTCAAGGCTCCGGCCTTGAAGGGTGGATCGAGCGGTGCCGCGATTGTGCCCGGCAAAGGCGCGGAAAGTCCGCTCATCGTTGCGGTGTCCGGTATCGATGAGGACCTGGTGATGCCGGAAAAGGGCGACCGATTGACAGTCGAGGAAGTCGGCGTCCTGCGGCGATGGATCGACGACGGCGCCTCGTGGCCGGATGACGGTTCGGCCACCAACGACCCACTCAAGACGCACTGGAGTTTCATTCCTATCGCGCGTCCGGAGCCCCCGAAGGTCGACGACGCAGGAGCGAATCCGATCGACGCCTTTATCGCGGCGAAGCTGCGGGAAAAAGCGCTAAAACCCTCTCCTCCCGCGGACCGGCGGACCCTCATTCGTCGCGTCTATTTCGATGTCATCGGGCTGCCCCCGAGTCCGGAGGAAGTGGAATCTTTCGTCGCGGATCCTGATCCACAGGCGTACGAAAAGCTGATCGATCGACTCCTGGCCTCGCCCCGCTATGGCGAGCGCTGGGGGCGACATTGGCTGGACGTGGTTCGCTTTGCGGAAAGCAACGGTTTTGAAACCAACCAACCGCGACCCAATGCCTGGCCGTATCGGGATTACGTCATCCATGCCTTCAATGACGATTTGCCGTACGACCAGTTCATTCGCGAACAGCTCGCGGGGGATGCGTTCGGCGCTGACGCGGCCACCGGGTTTCTCGTTGGTGGCGCCTACGACGAGGTGAAAAGTCCCGACCCGGTGCTCACGGCCAATCAAAGGGCCGATGAATTGCACGACATGGTCGGCACAACCAGTGCGACTTTCCTGGCGCTCACGGTCAATTGCGCCCGCTGCCACAATCACAAATTCGATCCCATCCCGCAGACCGACTACTACGCGCTGAAAGCGGTTTTTGCCGGCGTGCGCCACGGCGAACGGGACATGCGTCCGCCCGATTTTGCCGAGCGGCAGCAAGCCGCCGAATCCGCGCGTGCTGAACTGGAGCCGATTCTGGCCCGGCTGGGCCAGCTGGCGCCGCTGGCTCGAACTGCGCGCTCAGTGGTGATCGATGATCAGACGACGGAAGGATTTGTGGAGCTGGAAAAAGCGCGGGGCACCGCCGATCACGCGGCGGGAACCGGCCGCGGTGAAGCCGATCAGGCCGGAGATCAGAACACGCAGCAAAACATCGGGAAGAGCTATCGGTGGTGGGAGGATGTGGCTGGCAAAACCGTGGCCGCGTACGCGCCAAAGGTGGCGGGCAGGTTCCGCGTCTGGCTCTCGTGGGGCTGTGGCTGGCACACGCAGGCGAGCGACATGACCTACTTGCTCGACGCCGATGGCGACCCTGCCTCGACGGGTGATCAAAGCGAAATCGCGCACATCGATCAGCGAATGTTTGCCGACGGCACCGGCGAACCGTTGCCCGACAAATCGCTCTGGAGCAGTTTCCGCGAGGCGGGCATCCATGATTTTACGCCCACGACGCGCCTGCTCGTGCGCGCCGGTCCCGACGCTGCTCCGGTCACCGCGGACACGGTGATTTTCGAGGAGGCCACCGAAGAAATCCCTGTGGTGTCGACGCCACATCTTCGCGCCCAGGTCACGCGCGGGGAAAACGTCGAACGCTTCGCACCCGTGGAGGCACGGTTCATTCGCTTTAACATTCGGGCGACAACGGGCGCCGAACCTTGCCTCGATGAGCTCGAGGTTTTTGCGACCGACGGACACAACGTGGCCCGCGACGCGACGCCGACTTCGTCTGGCGACTATGCCGGAAATCCGTTTCACCAGCTGGCACACATCAACGACGGTCAATACGGCAACGAGCATTCTTGGATTTCCAACGAGTCCGGCAAGGGCTGGGTGCAACTCGAGTTGCCTAAAGTGCTCACCATTGAACGTGTGGTTTGGAGCCGCGATCGCGATCCCCAACCACGCTACGACGACCGCGTGGCGACCGATTACGACGTCGCCATTTCGACCGACGGTCAAACGTGGCGTATTGTTGCCGGAAGCGCGGATCGCCTGCCAAAGAATTACCCGCATAAAGTCGATCCGATCCGGACGCGAACCGGCCTGTCGCCGAACGAACTCGTCGAAGCGGCCTCCCTCGAACAGCGGCGCGCCGAGCTGGAGAAGAAATTGCGTGAAGCTTTCGCCTCGCCCAAAGCGTACGCGGGGGTCCTCGGCAATCCGGAAGAGACCTTTCGATTCAACCGCGGCGACCCGATGCAGCCGCGCGAGAAAATGGCGCCGGGCAGTCTCTCGCGCTTTCCCAACGCCTGGACGCTGCCGGTCGAGGCGAAGGATCAGGACCGCCGACTTACGCTCGCGAAATGGATTACTTCGCCGGAGAATCCGCTGACGGCGCGCGTGATGGTCAATCGACTGTGGCACTATCACTTTGGCGCGGGCCTCGTCGACACCCCAAGCGATTTCGGTCTCAATGGGGCCCGTCCGACGCACCCGGAATTGCTCGACTGGCTGGCCAGCGAATTTGTGGCGCGCGCGTGGAGCGTGAAAGCGATGCAACGCCTCATCCTCACCAGTGCGACGTATCAGCAAGCGAGCGACGCGACCGACGCTGGATTGGCGGTCGATGCGGGCGATCGCTTCCTCTGGCGTTTTCCACCGCGACGCCTCGAAGCCGAGCCCTTGCGCGACAGCATTCTGGCGGTGAGCGGCCAGCTCGACCTGAGCATGGGCGGCCCGGGGTTCGATCTCTTCGATCCGAACACGAATTACGTGAAGGTGTACCAGACGAAGACGAAGTTTGAGCCCGGTGACTTCCGCCGCATGGTTTATCAGGCCAAGCCGCGCGCCGAGTTGGACACTTTCTTCGGCGCCTTCGATTGCCCCGACGCCGGCCAATCGCAACCGAAACGCACTTCGAGTACCACGCCCTTGCAGGCGCTGAATTTGATGAACAGCGCCTTTCTCCTCGGACAGGCGCAGTTTCTTGCCGATCGGCTGAAACATGAAGCGGGTAGGGATCCGACGGCACAAGTGACCCGGGCCTTTGGCCTTCTTTTTGGCCGCGGGCCGACCACCGAGGAAGCCAGCGCGGCCACGAATCTCATCTCGCAGCAGGGACTGCCGGTTTTTTGCCGCGCGCTCTACAACACGAATGAATTCATCACCATTTTCTAACGACCATGGATGATCCTGGTCCCACACTTTCCAATGCCGGACGCTGGCTGCTCAACCGACGCGATTTTATGCGCTGGGGCGGCACGGGACTCAGCGGCATTGCGCTGACGGCCTTGCTCGGACAACAACGTCTGCTGGGTGCCGAGCCGATTCGGCCGATCATTGATCCGGCCCATCCGCTCGCACCGCGGGCACCGCATTTTGCCCCCAAGGCCAAACGCGTGTTGCTCATCTTTTGTTCCGGCGCCTTGAGCCACGTCGATACTTTCGATTACAAACCCGAGTTGGTGACACGGCACGACACGCCAATGCCCGGTAGTGCGGGCCTCGTCACTTTCCAAGGCGCGAACGGCAATCTCATCAAGCCGGTGTGGGATTTTAAACCGCGCGGCCAGTGCGGAAAAATGACGAGCGATCTGCTCCCGCACCTGGGCGAGCTCGCGGATGACATGTGTTTCATCCACTCGATGACCGCGAAATCGAACACCCACGGCCCGGCGGAAAACCAGATGGCGACAGGCTTCACGCTGGACGGTTTCCCCAGCGCGGGCGCCTGGGTGACGTATGCGCTCGGCTCGGAATGCAAGAACTTGCCGGCTTTCGTCGCCATTCCGGATCCGCGCGGCGTTCCGCAGGTCGGTCCGCGACAATGGCGATCCGCCTTTCTTCCCGCGGTCTTTCAAGGCACTCCCTTCAACGCGGACAAACCCATTCCGAATCTCGCGCGCCCCGAGAACATCAGCGCCGACGCCGACATCGCGACCCGTGATTTCATCAGGCTGCTCAATGATCGGCATCTCGAGCAGCATCCCGGCGACAGCGAACTCGCCGCCCGGATTTCCAGCTACGAACTGGCTGCGAAAATGCAGCTCGCCGCCGCGGAGATCAGCGATCTCTCCAACGAATCAGCCAGCACGCTCGCGCTGTATGGGGCCGACGACACGCAGAATTCGCTCAAGGCCCGCTTTGCGAAGAATTGCATTCTCGCGCGCCGCCTGCTGGAGCAGGACGTCCGGTTCGTGCAGCTTTTCAACGGCGCCTACGCCATGGGCGAAGGAGTCGGGAACTGGGATGGCCACAAGACATTGAAACAGCAATACAGCGTCCACGGACCGATCCTCGATCAGCCGGTCGCCGGTCTCGTGCGCGATCTCAAACAACGCGGCCTGCTGGATGACACCCTGGTCGCGTTTGTCACCGAGTTCGGCCGGATGCCCACTTTTCAAAAGGACGCCAGCGGTCGCGATCACAACCCGGCGGGGTTTACCGTCTGGCTCGCTGGCGCCGGGGTGAAACACGGTTTCAGCCACGGGGCGACAGACGATTTCGGCTACAAGGCGGTGGAAAATGTCGCCACCATTTACGATCTGCACGCCACCATTCTGCATATCCTCGGCCTCGATCACGAACGACTCAGCTTCTACCACGATGGCATCGAACGCCGCCTGACCGACGTGCACGGGCACGTCATTAGGGAAGTGCTCGCGTAGCTCCGGAGTTACTGCGGTCGCACCGTTGCTCCGTCATGCCGAGGATTGGAGCCTCACGCCGCTTGCCTCGGGACATCACGCGACGGGACACTCCGGGGACACCTGTGTGCTGGACGTCAGGATTCGGGTGTCAGTGGACGATCAGGTCGGTTCCTGCCTGCTCGGGTGAAAACTTTGGTAATCGCGATGCGAGCCGCTCGTAATCCCCGAGATGCAAACGCATCAGGCTTTTCCAAAGCTTGCCGTGGTTCGGGACGAAGAAGTGGAGCAGCTCGTGAACGATCACGTAATCCCAAAGGGCTCGATCCATTCCAAGGAGTTCATCGCTGAAATTCAAATGACCACTCGTCGAGCACGAGGCCCACTTGGCTCGCATCGGACGCACGCCAAGCCAGACGACTTTGACATCGAGCTTTTTCGCCCATTCGTGGACGCGCTGTTTGAACTCGATTCGGGTCGATGACTTTCCTCGTTTCACTTTGGCACTGTTCGGGTGGCTTGGTCCCAATGGGGAACTCGCCGATCTCAGTTTGCTGAATGGCCGCGCTCATACCCCGATCTTCTCCAGAATTTCCTTCAAGGCTTTGTCCGTCTCCCGCGCTTCGGCTTCGATGACCTCCAGTTCTTCGACGATCTCCGCGATGGGGCGGTAGGTCTCGGCGTCGCTGGTGTGGATGTAGCGGCTGGGGGAGATGTTGTAGTCGTTTTTCTTCGGCTCGGCGTGGTCGACGATGCGGCCGAGTTTTTCCTCCTCCTTCCACCCGATGAGGGTGTCGGCGATGCACCGGATGCCTGCCTCGGGGATGAAGTTCTTGGGGTCGCCCTTTTCGAAGACTTGGCTGGCGTTGACGAGGAAGACCTTGCCCTGTCGGGTCTTGGGTTTAACCCTGTTGAGGAAGAGGACGATGCCGGGGGCGGCGGTGTTGTAGAAGAGGTTTTCGGGCAGGTAGAGGACGCTCTCGATGAGGTCGTGGTCCACGAACCACTGGCGGACGGTCTTTTCCTTGTTGGGGCCGGCATTGCCCGATCCGCGGGAGGCGGCGCCGGTGTCGAGGACGGGTGTGTTGGGCTTTCGACTCACTTCGCGCCTCCTTCCTTGTTCCCACTTTCCTCGTCGCCCTTGGCGATCCGCAGCACTTCAGCATCGAAATCCGAGACAAACAGGCGGTCCTGGACGATGCGGTATTTTTCGAATTCAGATTCGGCGTAGGCTTTGGCGATTTCGGCGGTGACTTTGCCGGCGTCTTGCCGGATTTCGCGGTCGGTGGCATCGATGAAGCGGTTGAGGCGGGTTTCCCAGTCCTGCATGGTCATGGGGATCTGCCGTTGGGCCATGTCCTCGGCGATATCGAGGTAGGCGTTTACGAGGCGGGAGAGCTGCGCCATTTCTGGTTCGATCAGGTAGTTTTTGGCGACGCTGACGTCGAACTTCTGGATTTTCCCGTGGGGCGCATCTTTCCAGGTGGTCAGGCCCATATGCTGTTTCCCGGCATCAGCCCGGTCAACGATGACCTCGGCGGCGGAGCGCGTGATGGAAGTTTCCTGTTTGTCGGGCATTTTCTTCATGCGCAGCCTCCTTCCAACTGCTTCGCCGTTCGCGCCGTGAGCGTTTGCATCTGCCGGATGGCAATGGCGTTGAGCCGCTTGATGCGGTCGCTCTGCGGCAGCTCCATGTGGATGAACTCCGCGTTCATGTTCTCGAGGTTGGCGAGGACGAGGAGCTGTTCCAGCGTGGCGTGGTCGCGCATGTTGCCGTCCTTGCCGGGGTTGGCGTCGCGCCATTCGCGGGCGGTCCGGCCGAAGAGGGCGACGTTGAGGAGGTCGGCTTCGTTGGCGTAGGTGAAGGCGGCCTGCTTCGCGGTGACTTCCGCCGGGATGAGGTGGGTCTGGATGGCGTCGGTGTGGAGGCGGTAGTTGATCTTCGCCAGGGTGCGATTGAGGTTCCAGGCGAGGGAGAGGCGGCGGTTCTCGTCCTCCTTGAGACGCTGGAATTCTTTGATCAGGTAGAGTTTGAACTCTACTGAGATCCAAGAGGCGAACTCGAAGGCGATGTCCCGGTGGGCAAAGGTGCCGCCGTAGCGACCGGGTTTGGAAACGATGCCTACGGCTGCGGTGTTTTCGACCCATTGGCGCGGGGTCAGCACAAAGCTATTGAGACCCGCCCGATTTCTAAACCCCTCGAATTCGAGGGGTTTAAAATCCACGTTGTTCAAGCTCTCCCACATGCCAAGGAATTCCACGGTGTTCCGGTTTCTCATCCAATTCTGGATGACGTGATCAGCACGTGCCGGTTCCCTGTGCTTTGCGATATCCGTGAGCGAAATGTAATCCTCGTCCTCCCGCCGAATTACGGTGATCTCTGTGCCTCGAACCTCGATTTTTGCGTTAGTGGATTTCTTTTTCACGCCTGCACCTCCCTGACGCTGAGGCTGAAGCTATCGAAGCCTGACCGAATTCCAATTATGGCGAATTCGCCGGAATAAAAATCCGGGTCGACCAATTGTCGCCGCAGTGTGGCAACAATTCGAAATCGGCTGGATGTCTGTTGGGAATCTGCGTTCATCTGCGTCATCTGCGGTTAAACTCCAAGTTGCTTGAGGATTTTTCCGAGAGTCTTGTCGGTTTCCTTGGCCTCCAGCTCGATGACCTTCAGTTCCTCGACGATCTCCGCGATGGGCCGGTAGGTCTCGGCGTCGCTGGTGTGGATGTAGCGGCTGGGGGAGATGTTGTAATCGTTTTTCTTCAGCTCGGCGTGATCGACGATGCGGCTGAGTTTTTCCTCTTCCTTCCACATGAGGTGTCGGCGATGCACTGGATGCCGGCGTCGGGGATGAAGTTCTTGGGGTCGCCCTTTTCGAAGATCTGGCTGGCATTGACGAGGAAGACCTTGCCCTGTGCGGTCTTCGGCTTAGCCTTGTTGAGGAAGAGGACGATGCCGGGAGCGGTGGTGTTGTAGAAGAGGTTTTCGGGCAGGTAGAGGACGCTCTCGATGAGGTCGTGATCGACGAACCACTGGCGGACGGTCTTTTCCTTATTGGTGCCGGCATTGCCCGATCCGCGGGAGGCGGCGCCGGTGTCGAGGACGACGGCGGTGCGGCCGGTGGCATTGAGGCTGGCGTGCATGTGCTGGACCCAGCCCCAGTCGGCGGAGGATTTGCCGGGGAAACCGGCCCCGGCGGGGAAGCGGTCGAGTTCGTCGTTGTCGTAGTCGGCCTCGGTGAACCAGTCCTGGTTCCACATGGGATTGGCGACGACGCGGTCGAAGGTGCGGAGTTTGCCCGCCTTGTTGCGGAATTTGGGGTTCTTGAAGGTGTCGCCGATCTCGATCTGGCCCTCCATGTCGTGGATGATCATGTTCATGTTGGCCATGGCCCAGGTCTCGGGGGTGAATTCCTGGCCGAAGAGTTTCAAGCGGAGCGCGGGTTTTCCAACCCGCGTCGTTGTCCCCCTTTGCGGGTTGGAAAACCCGCGCCCCTTTTCCTCCATCGCGGTCTCGAGTTTGACGAGGAGGCCGCCGGAGCCGCAGGTGGGGTCGTAGATTTCCATGCCGGGCTCGGGCTGGAGGACGCGGGACATGATGGTGCCGACCTCGGGCGGGGTGTAGAACTCGCCGGCGCTCTGGCCGCCGCCCTCGGCGAACTTGCGGATGAGGTATTCGTAGCTCTTGCCGATGATGTCGGCCTCGACGTCTTCGAGCCCGAGGCGCTTGGTGCTGACGGCCTCGATGAGGTTGGAGAGGCGATCGTCGTCGAGGTCGCGCTGGCCGTGGGTGGTGGCGTTGAAGTCCACGCGGTCGATGATGCCCTGCAGGAGCGGGTTTTCCCGGGCGATGGCCCGCATGTGGGTGGTGACGCCTTCGCCGATCTTGTCGGAGAGCTTGCGGATGACGGACCAGACCGGCTGCTCGGGATCGTCCGGCACGAGGGGGAGGTAGAAGCGGACGAGCTTGTGGTCGGCCTTGGCGAGCGAAGGCGTTGAGCCGCCCACCACCCCCGGCTCTGTCTCCGCTATCGCTCCGGCTCTTGCGCGAGCCGACCTCGGCGGCGATGCGGTTGAGCTCATCATCGAAGACGTCGCACAGGCGCTTGGTGAAGATGAGCGGGAGGATGTAGTCCTTGTATTTCGGGCGCGTCCTTGGCTCCGCGGATGGAGCAGGCGGCGTCCCAGATCCAGGATTCGAGGGATTTGGAGGAGGTGGTTGCCATTATGATATCGAGCGGCGGAAGGTGACGGTTTCGCCGGAGAGCTTCTGGAGGAAATTGAACTGCTTGCTGACGACGCCAATGATTTCGACCGCCGAAAGTCTCCCGCTCAAATCGCACGGAGAAAGAAACTCCAGGTCGGCAAGCCGAACGACAAAGGTGACCATGTGCCTTCTCTGCACTGTGCTGGATAATCCTTCGAGGCAAATTCGCTTGCTGAGGCTTCATGACCGCCAGATTGCTCGATAATGGGCGTCCGCATCGGCTGGCCTCGGTTCCGGACGGGCCGCAGCTTGTCGAAACGCCTATGGTGATCCGGGCCTCCCGGTTTGAGCGTCAGCGCTTCCGCTTCTTTGCCTTGCGCTCCTTAACAGTGCGCACGGACGATTTTTTGCTCGGCACGGCGGCCATCGTTTTCACGCGCGTCCCGCGCACGCGGTAGAAACCGCCGTTCCCTGGCGGTGATGGATCGGTCCAGTAAGTTTCGGCAATGGGCCACACCGTGCCGGGAGCCTCGGTCCAGGGACCATCCGGGGCCGGTGCGGCATCGACGGTGTAGCGAAAATCCGACGCGATTTCCGGCCAATTCAGGGTGATCACTCCGTTCGTCCGGGTGATGTCGGCGACGACAAAATCAAAACGGGTGAGCGAGAAGTCCTGCGCGGGATTGATCGTACTTCCGGGCACCGCGGGAAGCCCCAGCAATTTAAGCGCGAGATTGGCCATCTCGCCGCTTCGTATGGGAGGCAACGGGATGCCATACACCGGCCGATCCGCACCGGGATCGTCGCGCGTGAAAATGTTGTGCTGATAGAGATCGCCCGGATCATGCGCGTCGGCTCCCCAGACATAGAATGGGATCCGGTAATTGAGCACGTCGGTCGCATCGGAGTGCACGTTTCCGGTCCCGCCGTGGTCGGCGGTTACGATGACGGTCGTCCGGCCGCGCAAGGCCGGGGTCTCGTCAATCATTCCCAAAATTTGTCCCAGATACTGATCGACGCGCTGAATGGCCTGCTCGTATTCGGGCGTCAGCCAGCGGAAACCATGTCCGGCCGGGTCCGGATCAACGAGGTGGACCAAGACGAGGTTGTAGAGGTCAGTCGGCATTTCCGCGACGAACTGATCCACCATTGACGCGGCAATGACCGGGTCATTGCCGTAGAAATCCCGGTCCACTTTGTTCCGGCCGTTGTCTTCGCCGGTGAGATCCGGTGCGCCGTTGGTCTCATCATAGCTGCGCGCAAAAATATCCAGCTTGGTCTTGCTGCGAAAGACCGCGGTTTTGAGACCGTGGTCGTGAGCGACGTCGAACATGCCGGCCACATAAGCGCCTTTATTCAGATGAATCGTTCCGGTGCCTCCCGGTTCATTGTCCGTGTAGTTGTGCCCGTCCGGGCCCAGCACCCCGCGCCCGGTGACCATCGACACATGATTTGGAGTCGTGAGGGTATAGTCGTAATCGGTGCGGGCATTGTGGGTCCAGGCTGCTTCCCGTTGGAGGCGCGCGAAATTTGGCAGCACTTCCGGCCCGAGATACTCGATGCGATCGGGTCGCAGCCCATCCACGCTGATCGCGATGACATAATCCGCCGCGTCGAGAGGGCGGGGAATCAAAATGGCGCCAAGGCAGGCGAAGGCGGAAATCAGGGGGAATTTCACGCGCCCAACGTTGAGGCGATGGGTGGGAGGCGCAAGCACTGAACCTGATGCCTGCCGGCGGCACGCGTGGGCCGGATGCGCTACGTCTTTGACGTCCGCTGATAGTGGCGGACCTCGAAGTCCGCGGTCCGCAACGGCACATCGACCTGGACGAAATGCTCTTCGAAATCGGGGAACTCGGCATCGCCCTCGACTTCGCGCATAACGACGGTGAGAAAAAGATCCGAACAGCGCGGAAGGAGCCGGCGGTAAATCTGCGCGCCGCCGATGACGAAGAGTTCGCGCTGCGGTCGCGCTTCGGCGTACACAGCAATGAGACGCTCGACGTCGCGCACCAGCCAGACATCGCGCTCGGTCAGACGATCAAATCCCAGCTGAAACGGCCGGCCCAGGCGCGGACGCCAGTTGCCGACAAAAGCCGGCTGGAAACGTTCGTCACGGGCCAGTTTCCGCGGACGGCGCGTGATGACGATATTCGTGCGGTTCGGCAGCGGGTGTCCGAGGCTGTCGAAGGTTTTGCGGCCCATGAGGACGAAGTGCCCCTGGGTTAATTTCTTGAACCATTTGAAATCCTCGGGCAGGTGCCACGGAATTTGATTGTCGCGGCCGATCACGCGGTTGAGCGACATGGCGGCGACGGCTTTCATTGCTAGACGGCGATCGGAGCCTTGATGGCGGGATGGGGATTGTAGTTTTCGAGCGTAAAATCCTCGAACTGGAAACCGTCAATCTCGCGCACATTCGGGTTCAGGCGCATCGTCGGCAATGGACGCGGTTCGCGAGAAAGCTGTTCGCGCGCTTGCTCGACGTGATTCGCGTAAAGGTGCAGGTCGCCAAAGGTGTGGACGAATTCCGCCGCGCGCAGGCCGGTGACTTGCGCAACCATGAGTGTCAGGAGTGCGTAGCTCGCGACATTAAATGGGACACCCAGGAAAATGTCCGCGCTGCGCTGATAGAGCTGACAGCTCAACTCGCCATCGGAGACGTAGAACTGAAACAGGGCGTGGCAGGGAGGTAGCGCCATCTGTGAAACTTCGGCCGGATTCCAGGCCGAAACGATGTGGCGGCGTGAATCCGGATTGTTCCGAATCTGCGCGATCACCTGCGCGATTTGGTCGATGCGAGTTCCGTCGCATCCGCGCCAGTCGCGCCACTGGGCGCCATAGACGCGGCCGAGATTTCCGTCCGCATCCGCCCATTCATCCCAAATCGTCACGCCGTTTTCGCGCAGATAGCCGACGTTGGTTTCGCCCCGTAAAAACCAGAGCAGCTCGTGAATGATCGAGCGAAGGTGCAGTTTTTTCGTCGTGACCACCGGGAAACCTGCCGTGAGATCGTAACGAACCTGCGCGCCAAAAACCGAATGGGTTCCCGTGCCCGTCCGGTCGCTTTTGAACCGACCGTGGTCCAGAACATGGCGGAGGAGATCGAGGTAGGTTTTCACAGCAACCATGCTGCGCGAGAGGCGGCATGGATTTCACGCACATTTGCGACCCGATGTGCTATCCCATCTACGCTCATGTCGAACGCCCCGCTCAAAGACACTCAAAACGAATCTGATGATCGCCGAATTGCCATTGACCGTGTCGGTGTCAAGGCGCTGCGGTACCCGCTCCAGATTCGCGACAAGGCGCATGCGGTGCAGCACACGATTGCGACGTGCGCGCTGACGGTCGATCTGCCGCATCATTTCAAGGGGACGCACATGAGCCGATTCGTCGAGGTGCTCAATGAATTCGCGCCGGAACTGCACGTGAAAAACATGCGCACGATCCTCGAACGGCTGGTCGAGCGACTGGATAGCGAGGTGGCGCATGTCGAGTTTGCGTTTCCGTTCTTTTTGGAAAAGCCGGCGCCGGTGACGGGCGCGCGGGGCATGATCGATTACAATGTGCGCTTTGTGGCGAGTATCGAGAAAGGAGCGGTAGATTTTGTGGTGACCGTGGTCGTTCCCGTGACGACGCTTTGTCCGTGCTCGAAGGCAATCAGCGCTCACGGCGCCCACAATCAACGCGGAGAAGTGACCTTCTCGGTGCGCTTCTCGAAGCCGATCTGGATTGAAGATTTGGTGCGTGTCGTCGAGGAGAGCGCGAGCTCCGAACTCTACAGTTTGCTCAAGCGGCCGGACGAAAAAGCGGTGACCGAGCGCGCGTACGAGAATCCTGTCTTTGTCGAGGATCTGGTGCGAAATGTCGCGCAACGGGCGGAAGCACATGAACTGCATCACCTGGTATCTGATCGAGGCGGAAAACTTCGAGTCGATCCACAATCACAACGCCTACGCGCGGATCGAGCGGCAGAAGCGAACGTGAAGGAATTGAACCGCGGCGGGCGCGGCGGGCAGGCATGCAGAGTTGGCAACGGGCGACGCCAAACGATTGGGTTGCTGACCGTTGAAAAGCGATCGCGAGATTCTTCCCGCCGCGTTCTCCGCGCCCGCCGCTATTCAAACATCACCCCTACCCGACAAAGCCATTCTGCGAGTTTGCGGGCGCGGCGCTTCTTCGGGGATGAAGAAAACTCACACCGCTCCATGGACGGAATCTTACCGCATTCGGCGGCGAATTGTTTCTGGATCCTGGCGCAGATCGAGGATCGCCCGGACGACCAGACGGGTTCCCTCCACCGAATAGAAAACACCGTGATGAAACCGGCGGACGACGAGCCGCCGGAAACGATCGTGAAAACGCGGGGCGGCGTTGGGGTATTGAGTGGCGCGTGTGAGCGCATCGGAGACGGCCGCATCGAATACGTCGCCCAATCCGGCTCGAAGCTCCTCGTAGAAATCCCATGCCCGCAAGAGGTCCGCTTCGGCTCGAGCGACAAAGACAATCTCCAGCATTAGCCGCCGGAGTTTCGTGCGTCTTTGTGTCTTGCCAGGTGCTCGCGGACTTCAGCCCAGGTTCGAACGGCGCTGGGATCAGCCTGGTATTCTGCGTCCCGTGATTCGAGGAGCGCCACCGTCGCTGGATCGGCCGGTTCGCCATTTGCCGCATCTGCCAGCTCGCGCCAAAGCTCGTCGAGCAACTGCCACTGCTTGTCCGGAGGAAGGGCGCGCACGGCTGGCAATTCGTCGAGAATCATGGCGCACAAACTAGAGTTGTCCGGCTGACGGTGCAAGTTCGGTCGCTCTCGTGATTGAGAGCCCGCGGCTTAATTTCCCACGATGTTGCTCAGCGTCCCGAGACCGTCCACCGTGATGCGGATGACATCTCTGGATGAGAGGGTGAAATCGTTGGGCGGCACGACGCCGGTGCCGGTGAGGAGGTAGCAACCGTGCGGAAAATCATCTTCGCGGCAGAGCCAGCCGGCGAGTTCGGGGAAGGTGCGCTTCATTTGATCGAGTCCAATCTGGCCGTGGAAAACGGTCGCTCCGGCGCGCTCGATTGCGATGCGTATCGCGGTGGACACGGGCAGGGGATCGCGGACGACGAGTCCGGGGCCGAGCGCGCAGCAACCGCGATAGACTTTGGCTTGCGGAAGATAGAGCGGATTTTCGCCTTCGATGTCGCGGGAACTCATGTCGTTGCCGATGGTGTAACCAAAGATCGAGCCCTGGCGGTTGATGGCGAGCGCGACTTCAGGCTCGGGCACGTTCCACTTCGAGTCGGCGCGCAGACGAACCGAACCGCCGGGGCCGACACAACGATGCGGCGTCGCTTTAAAGAAAATCTCCGGACGATCGGCGACGTAAACACGATCGTAAAATGAGCCGCCGCCAGCATCCTTCGATTCGTCCATGCGGGCGTCACGACTGCGAAGATAGGTGACACCCGCGGCCCAGACTTCCTGACTTTCAATGGGCGCCAGGAACCGCGCTGGCGCGAGCACTGGCGCTGCATTCGTCAGGCGATGCTCAAGAAACGCAGCGGGGTTTTCCTCGCGAAAGACATCGTCCAGACGGAGGTCAGGCAGTGCGAAGAGGTCTTCACCCCGCTGGGCGATCAGGCTGTCGGATGTGCGGAAAATGGTGAGGGGAGCGGGGGTCATGGTCAGCGACGTTTTCCGAAAATTGAGCCGAGAATGCCACGCATAATTTGGGTGCCCGCGCTGCGAGCGGCGCTCTTCGCGGCCGCTTCGAGCGCACCCTCGCGGCGGCCGCCCCGTGGTCCGGCCGAACCGAAGAGGATCGTGCCCAAACTGCCCATTAAGCCGCCGTCCGAAGCGGTTGTCGCAGGTTTCGAACCGGCAGACGGTGAGGCCGTGGGCTCGGTGGCGGCATGTTGGGCGCGCGCCTGCAAGAGTTCGAAGGCGCTCTCGCGATCGACCTCCTTTTCATACGTCCCGTGGATGAGCGATCCCTGAATGATCGCCTGTCGCTCCGCTGGGGTAATAGGTCCAATCTGGCTGCATGGTGGCCGGATCAAGGTCCGTTGCACGATGCCCGGCTGGCCCTTTGCGTCGAGAGTGGAAACAAGCGCTTCGCCCACGCCCAGTTGCGTGAGAACGGCTTCGGTATCGAGCGCGGGATTGGCACGAAACGTTTCCGCGGCGACCTTGACTGCTTTTTGGTCGCGCGGCGTAAAGGCGCGCAACGCGTGCTGCACCCGGTTGCCAAGCTGCCCGAGAACCTTGTCGGGGATGTCGATGGGGTTCTGGCTGACAAAAAAGATACCGACGCCTTTCGAGCGAATGAGCCGGACCACTTGCTCGATCTTCTCCTGCAGCGCTGGCGGGATATCGGTGAAGAGCAAATGTGCTTCGTCGAAGAAGAAGACCAGCTTTGGTTTTTCCGGATCGCCAACTTCGGGCAGCGTTTCATAAAGCTCGCTCAGCATCCAGAGGAGCATGGCCGCGTAGGCGCGGGGCGACTGCATCAGGCGTTCGGCGGCCAGAACGTTGATTTGTCCCCGTCCTTGCGGATCGGTCTGGAGGAAGTCGTCGAGATTGAGCGCTGGCTCACCGAAAAATTTGTCCGCGCCCTGCTGTTCCAGCGCGAGCAGGTTGCGCTGGATGGCGCCGACGCTGGCGCTGCTGACGCGGCCGTATTTGAGCGTGAACTCGGCGGCGTTCTCGCCGACAAAATTCAGCGCGGCGCGCAGATCCTTCATGTCGAGCAAAAGGAGACCGTTATCGTCTGCGATCTTGAAAACGAGCGTGAGCACGCCCTCCTGCGTTTCATTGAGATTGAGCAAACGAGCGAGGAGGAGCGGTCCCATTTCGCTGATCGTGCTCCGAACCGGATGCCCGCTTTCACCGAACACATCCCAAAACACGACGGGATACCCCGCGCCGGCATAGCCTTCGAGTTTGAGCGTGGTCGCGCGCTCGACGGCCTTCGGACTGGTCGCGCCCGGCTTGGCCAGCCCGCTCAGATCACCTTTCACATCCGCGAGAAACACGGGCACGCCACGCTCGCTGAAGGCTTCCGCGAGGACCTGCAGCGTGATCGTTTTGCCCGTGCCGGTGGCGCCCGCGGTGAGGCCGTGCCGATTGGCCATGCTGGGCAGAAGAAAAATCTCGGTGTCGGACTTGCCGAGGAAAATGGGGTCGCTCATGGGCGTGCTTTTACCCGGGCGTTGCGCGCTCGGCTATGAGATTGTGGTCACCCGTAGAATGACGATCAGGGCGGTGACGGTGATCATGCTAAACATTGTCGAGTAGAAGACGGCGGCGGCGGCAAAATGGGCATCGGCCTCGAACTCGTGGGCGATCAAAGCGGTGTTCACCGCGGTGGGAAAAGACGCGGTGAGGATCATGATTTCGGCGATCTGGCCGTGGAATCCGAAGGCTTTGATCAACGCGAAAGCGATCAAAGGACCCCCGAGCAACCGCAAGCCCAGGGCCCATCCGATCCGGGAGAGGCTCTGGCGATGTTCCGTTTGGGAAAGCTGGATGCCGAGGGTGACTAGTGCGACGCCGACCAGCCCTTGTGAGAAATAATTCACCGGCACCCAAATCCAGCGAATATCCTGCACCGGCCAATCCATCGCGCGCACGATGAGCGCGATGCTGACCGCCCAGACGGAGGTCTGCCGGAGCATGGGCAGGCACGCGCGCCAGCCGCGATGCTTCGACGATGAAGCGAGGAAAATGCCGAGGGTGAAGTTGCCGATGTTTTGCACCAGAATGACAAAGACCTGCAGTGGCGCCGCGACCGGCCCGTAGGCGAGCGCCATCAGTGGCAGGCCGTAATTGGCCGAGTTGTAAAACATCGAGGCCATCTGAAGCGCGCGCGTTTGCTCGTGACTGTACCGTGCAATCCGTCCGACCAGCCCGGCGACGAAAAACAGAACCAGCACGATGGAGGTCGTGAATCCGACAATCCGCAGAGCGAGGGTGCCTGCCAATTTGGCCTCGACCAAATGGACAAAGATGAACGCGGGGACGAACAGATGGATATTGATCTTCACCACCGTCGGCAGGTGGAAGTGAAAGCGCCGGTCGAGCAGCCAGCCGCAGCCAAACATCACGAGGATGGGCAGGAGAACCTGAACGAAGACGGTCCAAAGCAACGCGATCACACGAGGCTTCTATGTCGGCAGTACGGCGACGGAAAAATGAAAAAGCGCACTGGAAATAGATTCGCCCCTTCGGCGGGAGTGTCGACACAACCCGCCTGGTCTGTCCTTTTCCGTTGCCGTGAGCATTCCTTTCCGCCTATGCGATAGCCCAGAGTTTCTGTCATGGGTGCGCTCCGGCCAGCTCTCGTGGCAGGCTTGAATCTGATCGCATGCCCGCTGCTCCATCCGCTACTCCACATCCGTCTCATCCAGATCCGAGCCCGTTTCGGGAAGGCCAAAGATTGGCGGATTGCCTCGAGTTGCGTCGCCGGGTTTCGGGCACGGGACCGTGCGAAGTTTGGCTGGCGCACGATGAGGTGCTGGGAAAGGAAGTGTCGCTGCACTTTGTGCCGGCGAAAACTCTTGGTGATCCCGATTTCACAGCGGGGCTGCGCCAAGACGTGAAGCGAAACCGCCAGTTGATTCATCCTTCGATCCTCCGCGTGTATGAACTGATCGAAGGTGACGGCTGGGTGGCAATTTCCATGGACAGCTTTGCGGGCCGCACGCTGGCGTCTTGCCTGGTGGAAAAGGGGGCTTCGGCTTTTGGCGCGGACGAAGCGAAGGCTCTGCTCCACAAGATTTGTGCTCCGTTGGCCGATGCGCATCGCATTAATCTGAATCACGGAAGACTCACGCCGGAAAATGTCCTCATCGATGACGGCGACCGGGTCCTGCTGGCCGGATTTGGATCGAGCTTTCGCATTGAGCGCCGCCTGGCCGAAATCGATGCGACGACGAATGGGGGTACCCAATCAGGCGCGACCAGTGCCTCGCGGCAAAAATCGACAACGGCTCCGGCCGTGAGCGATGACGTATTTGCAGTTGGCGTTTTACTTTACCAACTGCTCGCCGGAGGGCTCCCGCGAAACGGGCTGACATTGTCGCAGCAGCGTCGAGAACTGGCCGCCGATCTCCCTCCCGTTGGACGAGCGTGGGATCAGCTGGCGTCGAACTGTCTGGCCGAGAATCCGACCCGGCGTCCGGATTCAATCGCGGCCGTGATGTCGGCTCTGGATGCGGCGGCGCAGGGATCGAAACAGTCCGAGCCGGTGGATAGGGTGCCTGCCGCTCGGACCGAGAATAAGGCGATTCCGCGACCTGAAGGCGCTCAGTCCGTGTCCAAGCCGGCTTCCGAGTTGCCGGTGAAGACCACGCCGGAACAGAAATCCGAGGTTCCGCGGGCCAGGAAGCCGGCGCATTTTGTGCCGATGAATCTGCAAATTGAGAGCCGGTCCGGAGTGTCCGGTCGTCGATCCGGATGGTGGACGATGGCGGCCGCTGCGCTGGTGATCGCGGCCGGGATCGCGGCATTCATTTTATGGAAACCTGGCGCCGATGTTCCCCTGGTGAAGAGCGAAGTGAACGCCGAAGGGCAGCCGGCGACGAAGGTCGCTCCGGTCCCGCCAGCTGTGAAACCGGGAGCCGCTCCATCACCACCTGAAGTCCGGAAGTCGCCGGAACCCGAAGCGGCTCCGTCCGATCAAAGCCCGGCGTCGGCGGAAACGCCGGGTCCCGTCGCGGACTCCGAAGCAGTCGTCCCGGTGCCGCCTGCACCTTCACGCGCGGAACTATTGTCTGAGGAGGCGGCCGGCGCGCGGGCAGCGTTCGTTCAGGCGGAAAATCTTTTTGCCGAGCGCCAAATTGAATTCCAAACCGCGGAATCCGCATTGGCGAAATTGATGCGCGAGATCGCGGAGCGGACCAGAGCGAGTCTGGCGACGGCCGGATCGAACAATGAAGAGACCCAGAGGGAGAAACTCGAGGTGCGGCTGAAGGTGGCTCTCGCGGCGGAGGACAAGGCGAAAGCGTTGTTGGCGGAGAAGGAAACGGCCGCGCAAAATGCGCAGACCGGGAAAGCAAATGCGGAGGCGGCGCTGGCCGGACTCACCGGTCTCATCGAGGACCAGGCAACGGCATTTTCGGCCATCTCCAAGGCGGCTGATGAATTGAGCAAAATCGTCAAGAAGCGAACGGCCGACTTCGACGCAGCAATGAAAGCGGAAGCGCAGGCCAGGACTGGGTTCGAGGAAACGACGGCCAAGGTGGTCGAAGCCAGGCAGGCCATCGAAAAAAGCGACGCCGCGCAAACCGCGAAAATTGGAGACACCCGATCGCTCGAGGAGCTCAACGCGTCGTTGGCAAAATTGCAGCAGAACGTGGCGGAGGCTGGCACGGCCATGGATGCCGCGGCGGAAGAACAAAAGCGATTGCGCGAGGAACTGGCGCAATCAGAGAAAGCGATCGAGGACGAGGCCGTGGCCGCCCGCAGCTCAGGGCAACAGACGGGAGCACAAACGGAGGAAGATGTTCGGGAAACTCAGCGAAAGGCGGCGGCAAAAGCACTCAGTGAGGAGCGATCCAAATCTGCGCGCGCAAAGGTGGATGGTGGGAAAATGGAGGATGCTGTGGAAGATGGCGCCTTGGCCGTCAACGAGCCGTCGGGCGCATCCTTCGTAAACAGCCTTGGCATGAAATTCATTTCCGTCGGGGAGATGCGTTGGTCCGTCTGGCCAACTCGATATCGGGATTACGAGCGGTTTGCTCTGGCGACCGACCTCGCGTCCAAGGGATGGCGGGACCCCGGATTCCGCCAGGGGCCCGATCATCCGGCGGTGATGGTGAGTTGGGAAGAGGCCATGAAGTTTTGCCAATGGTTGACGGGTGAAGAAAGGCGTCTTGGCCTGATCAAATCGAATCAATCGTATCGCCTGCCAACGGACGCCGAATGGAGCGAGGCGGTTGGGCTTTCGACGGAAAAAGGAAATACGCCAGAAACGCGGGACATGAGCGTCCCGAATGTCTATCCGTGGGGCTCGCAGTGGCCTCCTGCGGTGGGCGCTGGGAACTACACCGGAAGTGAAACGGAGTCGGATATCGCGATTCGCGGCTACGTCGATGGATTTGCCTGGACCTCACCGGTGGGAAGTTTCTCCCCAAACGCGTTCGGCCTTTTCGACATGGGTGGAAACGTGTGGGAGTGGTGCCTGGACAATTGGAACGCCGCTACCGCGGAGAAGGTCCTGCGTGGAGGATCGTGGTTTAACGGTGATGTTCCCCTGAGCCTTTTGTCATCATGCCGTGTCCATGCCGCTCCGGATACCAGGACAGATTACTACGGTTTCCGCGTGGTTCTTGCCCGTAACGGCGGGGGATGAACGGGTGAGAAAAACGGATGTTTAGAATCAGATGCGGGAGCAGCCCAAGCGCGATGTTGGCGGTGAAGCAGTCATCGAGTGTCCGTGGTTGGCCGCAGTAATTGTCCGGGAGACTTCGGCAGAATATACCGATGGCAAATTTTGATGACGCTAACAACGGGCGCTACGGCGTTGCCTTCCTCAGCGCATCCGCCCTGGCCAAAATTCTGCCGGCCAGCGGAGCTGACGCCTCACCGGCAGAAAGCGTAGAATCGCCTTCCTGCACGACACAGATGGCAAAGCGGGGTTTCTCCACGGGGGCGTAGCCGGCGAATATGGCCGCCGAGCGGTCGTTGGCGATTGCGGCCGTTCCGGTCTTGCCTGCGACCCGCAGGCCTCCCTCGATCTTTGCCCGGCGTCCGGTGCCTTCTGGATGTTCCACGACTTCGATGAGACCCGCCTTGACCGTTTCAAGGTGCGCCAGCTGTATTCCTGTGGCCGCGAGGGTCGATACTTTCTCGGGTTCTTTCTTTGCGACCAGATGGGGGCGATAGAGGGTGCCTCCATTGGCTACCGTGGCATAGGCATTCGCGATCTGGAGTGGAGTCACTTTGGTGTGCCCGTGTCCGATGACCGCATTTTGGATATCTGATCCAAGCTCCGCGCTCGGCAATGCTCCGGCAGAATCGGTGGTCTCGATTCCGCTGGGGCTGCCATATCCGAAGGCGCGGGCAATTTCTACCAGGGTGCTCAGGGGCAAATTCACAGCCGCCTGGTAGTAGTAGCAGTTGCACGAATTACGCAGTGCCGCGCGAACGTCCGTGACATTGCCGTGACCGCTTGCTTTCCAGCAGCGGAAGGTTTTCCCGTTGACCTCCGTCGTCCCAGAACACGTTTGCGGCCCGGCCATGTCATTGGCCAGAAGAGCCAGCGACGAGAACGTTTTAAAAGTGCTGGCCGGTGGGTAAGTGGCCTCCGTGGCCCGTGGTAAAAGGGGTGCGGAAGGCGATTCGGCAAGCGCCACGAGTTGTTCTGTCGAGATCCCTTTCGCGAACTCATTTGGATCGTAGGACGGGTAGGAAACCATCGCCAATACTTCGCCGTTGCCTGGGTCGATTACTACGGCCGCACCGGGGTGACCGGACTCCTTGAGGATTTCGAAGGTCGAAGTCTGCAGTCGTAAATCGATATTGAGCTGAAGCTTTTCACCGGCGGCGAGAACGGCATCGAAGGCTTCTTCCAATCCTCCTTTGCCATGTCGTCCCTCGCCGGATTGGCAGTAACCGACCAGATGGGCAGTTGCCTCAGCGGCGGGATATTGACGATCGCCGGTAGCAATCACATCGCCATTGCGATCGACAATGGCACCACGCTCTGCAGCGCCAGCGAGGCTGGACATTGTTATCCAAAGAGCGAACGAACTATTGACGAAGCGATTTTTCATGGTGCACCCGAATACGGGACTCTACTCAGTTTCCTTTCAAAGATTCCTTTTCTTCTTTGCCAGGAAATCGGGCTTTCGACGGTCGCGCCGCCCTTGTCGAGAATTTGAAGCGGCCAAAGTCAGCCTTGTTGACGCCGCTCGCGACCTCGCCGGTTATTGGGAGCTGCTTCTGTGAATTTTGAAGTCGTTTTCTCAATCGCGATAGGCAAACAGTCGAATTGACGCCGGTGCAAAGTGATGAGCTCATTTACTCAACTGTAGAAAACGACGATCATGTCTGCGTCCTCCATCTCTGCGACTCCGCCGCCGCCCGACTATGCCGTTATTTTTACGTCGATCGGTTGATGGTTTGGGTCAGTGGCATCATCGCCGAGTGCCGCTGTTCGTCGTATCGGAAGGCGGGGCTGCGCATGAAGAACGAGAAACGGTCGCGAAGTTTTCTGCCAGCGGATTTAGATCGCCTGGCGTTGCTACGAAAATGGTGCGGGCGATGCGACACAACCCATTCTGTCAGAATTTGAACACTGACCCCCATCGGCCCCCCGATTGCGCGAAGGCGATTGCCTGGCCAAGCAACCGGACACCCCGACCATGTTCCACAACCCGACACGAAAACCAGCGCGCTACGTCGTGGTGATCGTATCCGAACCCGCTTCGAAGCGACGAGTGCTCCCTTGAGCCTTCGCCGAGATGCCCGACCCATGATCCGCCCCGCCACTCTTGCCGACGCTGAAGCGATCGCCCGCATCTACAATTACTATGTGGAAAAGACGGTCATTAGCTTTGAAGACGAACTCGTTCCCGTTGAAGAAATGCAGAATCGGATGCGCGAGAAGCTGCCGGCCTATCCGTGGATCGTGGCGGAAGTCGACGGTCAGGTGGTCGGTTACGCCTATGCGGGAAAATGGAACATCCGGAGCGCGTATCGATATACGGTCGAAATATCAGTGTATCTCGACCATGAGCGCACCGGCGAGGGCGTGGGATCCAAACTCTACCAAGTCCTCCTGGATGAACTGCGGGCCCGCTCGGTGCATAGCGTCATTGGCGGAGTCGCGCTTCCGAATCCGGCGAGCGTCGCGCTGCATGAGAAATTTGGTTTCCGGAAGGTGTCTCACTATCGCGAGGTCGGGTGGAAAATGGAGCGATGGATCGACGTCGGTTATTGGGAGCTGCTTTTATGAATTTTGAAGTCGTTTTTCTCTATCTCGGCGCCTGGACTGTCGTGGCCCTGACTCCCGGACCCGCCGTCATGTGCGCCGTGTCGCTGGCGACGCGGTTTGGTTTCCGTCAGGCGTTCGCAGGAATCGTCGGCATCCAGCTGGGCCATTTCGCTTTCTTTGGCGGTGTCGCGTGCGGTCTGGCGGCCATCCTGGCCACCGCCACGACAGCCTTCTCCGTGCTTCGAACGATTGGCGCGGCCTATCTGATCTATGTCGGCGCACGGGCCATCGCCTCCACATTCGGTTCCCACGCCTCCGAGCTGATTGTCGCGGCGCCGCCGGCTCGTAGCAGCCTCGTCATTCAGGGGTTCGCCATTCAGGTGAGCAACCCGAAGGCGTTGCTATTTATGTCCGCCTTGTTGCCGCAGTTCATTCAAGCGCAACAGCCGTTGTCGCTGCAGCTTTCAATATTGCTGGCAATCACCATCGCCGTGGACATAGTCGTTCTTGGCACCTACGCCTACCTTGCCGCCCATGGTACGAGATCACTCCGCGCTTCCGGCATCGTGGCCTGGCTGCAGCGCGTTTTCGGAGCGGCATTTATTCTGTTGGGCGTTCGTTTGCTCGTGACACGCAGATAATCGAATTGACACGGGTACACTGTGATGAGCGCATTTACTCAACTGTAGGAAACGACGATCATGTCTGCGTCGACCGTCGCTGCGACTCCGCCACCTCCCTACTACGCCGTTATTTTTACGTCGCTGCGTACGGGGAGCGAACGCGGCTATGACAGCATGGCGGAGCGCATGATCGAACTCGCTGGCAGCCAACCAGGATTTCTGGGCGTTGAAAGCGTACGCGGTGGTGACGGCCTGGGTATTACGGTTTCCTATTGGACCACTGAGCGGGCGATCGCCGACTGGAAGGCAAATGCCGAGCACCGTGTCGCCCAGGAAACGGGCAAACGGCTCTGGTATACTAATTACCAGATTCGTATCGCCAAGGTGGAGCGTGCCTACGGCAGAATCACCGAACAACCGGCCCATGTCCCGCATGAACATCCGCGCATTTCAGCCAGATGATGAAGCAACGGTGATCGGGCTTTGGGTTCGTTGTGGACTCGTGGCTCCGCAAAATAACCCGCAGGCGGACATCCGCCGCAAACTCGAAGTTGCGCCCGAGTTGCTTCTGGTAGGTACGATCGGTGAATGAGTCGCGTGCGGCACGGACGCTTTCCTCCGGCAACAACCGCAGTCACGCCGTGGCGGTCATCGATGACTGACGCACCCTGAATCCCGAGACGCCATAGAATTGAAAAAGGGCAATTCATCGGATCCGCGACACTGTGGGATTCGGGACGAAGTTGGAGGCCGACTGGCAACCTTTCCCGAGCACCCTGCGAGTGCCGATATTAGTCAGGGCACTTTGGTCCGGCGGGAAACCAGGCGGCGGGGGCATCGAAACCGGGGCGTTCGGCGAGCAGTTCGTGTGGTCCGAATTGCGATTTATAGTTCGTCGAACCACACTCGCGGACGCGATAGCCTAAATAAAGAAATTCCAGTCCGCGTTGGCTCGCGAGTTCAATTTCAAACAGGATGCTGGCGACTCCCAATCCCAGGGCCTGAACATCGGGATGGTAAAAGAAATAGACGGAACTGAGCGCGTTTGGGGTTTCATCGACGAAGCCGACTCCGACCAGGCGATCGCCGTCGAAATAGTCGCACTCGAAGGCCGAGGGATGCGGAACGCAAAACGTCCGGGCGTATTGATCGAGGTCGGTGGCGGCCGCCCGCCAGCCGCGGGTTTGTTCGCGCATGGCGTGCCAGGCGGCGTAGAGCGCCAGGCGTTCTTCGTCGGCAACCGGTTTGTGCACCACGAGGCGCAGATGCGCGCAACGATTCCGGGCCCGACGCTGGCTTTTCGTGGGACGGAATTTTGCCACGGGGATGCGGAGGGAAACGCATTCCCGGCAGTCCGGGCAGACGGGACGAAAGTACAAATGGCCAAAGCGGCGCCAACCGCGCTCGATCATCCACTCGAGATCGACGGGGGACACGTCGGTCATGACCCGGTAATCGGTGGTCGATTCGCGGCCTTCGAGATAACCGCAGGTTTCCACCTCTGCCGGCAGATGCATGTGCAGGCGGGCCATGGCTAATTCCCCGGCACGGCTGCGGGGTCGCGATAGACTTCCTGGCGCAACAACTGATCGATGCCGCCCTTATCAATCATGAGGGCGCGCATGTTCCAGTGCACGTGCCCGGGGGTATCAGTGCCCTCCCTGGTCATTTCGATCTGGCGGATGATTTCACTGGCGGGACGTTTCGAGCCGATGCGTTCCGTGGCGATACCGGGCCAGATCGGACGACCGGCCCGGCTCTGCGCGCGCCACCAATTGAGGAGCACGGGGAAACTTTGCTTCGCGGGAGCAATGGACCAATAGAGTTGTGGGGACATGTAATCGCACCAGCCGCGCTCGAGCCAGAGCTTCGAATCGGCGAAGAGATGATCGTAGGAATCGATCGAGGCCTCGATGGTGGCCGGCACACCGGGTCGCCAGATGCCGAATGGGCTGATGCCGAGTTTGGCCGCAGGTCGCGTCGATTTGATCCCGCGATAAAGCGCCTCCACGAAACGATTGACGTTGTCGCGCCGCCAGTCGGATCGGCTTAGTCCGGATCGGGTGCCAAACCGTTTCCAGGAGGCTTCATCGGGGAAGCTGCCGGCACCGTCGACCGGGTACGGATAAAAATAGTCGTCGATGTGAACGCCATCGACCGCGTAGCGGCGCACGATATCGAGCATTTCGTCGAGCACGTATTCGCGCGCGCCGGGCTCCCCGGGATCGAGCCACAATTGATTACCGTAGCGGCGAACCCAATCGTCGTGCGTGCGGGAAATGTGTTTCGAGGCACGAGCGTCTTTGACATTGGTGGCGGCGCGGAAGGGATTACACCAGGCATGCAGCTCGAGGCCGCGCTTATGGGCTTCGCGGAGGGCGAATCCCAGCGGATCGTAACCCGGCGACCCGCCTTGTTTTCCGGTCAGAACCGAGGACCAGGGCTCGCGTTTGCTTTCGTAAACGGCGTCGGAAGCGGACCGGACCTGAAAGAGAATGGCGTTCAGCTTGAGCGCAGCCGCCTTGTCCAGGATGGTGCGCAATTGCGCCTGCTGCGCCGCCGCAGACAGCCCAGGTTTGGAGGGCCAGTCGAGATTGTAGACCGTGGCCACCCACGCGGCGCGGAACTCTTTCGCCGGAGAACGGTCGGAGGCCGCGGCGGGACCCGCGCCGAAGATCGAGAACATCGTCAGCGTCCCGATGACGATGATTTTCGCGATCACTCCCATTCGTTTCATTTGGCTGTTGAGATGAATGCCGGAATTTCGCGCCTTGAATTCGGGTTGGGGTTCAAATGGCGACGAGGTGTCCGACATGGATGGCAGGTATAGCACCCCACTTCCCGGAGACAAGGGGAGGTCGGGCTGATCGATTGATGCGCAATCGGAAGACGGATAATCCTGAACTCGATGCCCCGGATCGCTGGTCAAACAACGCGCGGGGCGGCGGGATTTGCGCTGACGAATTCGTTGTCGCGCAGAAGGAACCGCCACGGCAGGTGCGCCGCTTTCGAGATCCCGATTCGGACGTCGGCCACAAGTTCCACTGGCCCCGGCGGCGAACGGAATCCGATCGTTTCGCTCCGGCAGAGGTCACGGCCGTGATCGCGCCCGTCTACGCCCAGTGCGAGCGCCAGTTTTCCGGGCCCCGAGCAGAGGGCCTGCGTTGGGCGGGCTGGCGTAGCGCGGTTTTTCCATCGCCGTCGCGTCATGAGGTTGACGCCACGCGTGGGTTCAAGCGCGCGGATGAGAACAAATCCATCCTCGGCTCCGCCTTTGACCAGCACATTCAGGAGCCAATACATCCCGTAATTGAAATACACGTAGGCGGATCCGGGTCGTTTCGATTTTACGAAAGCCCGTGCCGACGGGCGGGCAAACGTGTGACACGCTTCGTCGTTAACGGCGGCGTAGGCCTCGGTTTCCACCACGATCCCGGCGCATCGTTTCCAGGTCAGTTCGCATCCGATCAATTCCCGGGCACATGTCACGGGATCGCGTTGGAAAAAAGTCCGCTCGATCACAGGCCGGTGGGATGATCGATGAATTCCCACGGAACCCGGAATTTTCGCGACAGATGAGCGGCGAGCGCCTTTACCCCGAAGGTCTCGGTCGCATAATGGCCCGCGTAAAAAAGGTGGATGCCCAACTCCTCGGCGGCCGTGTAACTCCAGTGCGGACCCTCGCCCGTGATGAAAGCGTCGATACCGGTGCGGGCCACGTCACCGATCTCGGAACCGGCACCGCCCGTGACGATACCGATCGTCCGAATTTTCCCCCGACCGGCGGCACAAACGTGCACCTCGCTCTGGCAAGCCTCACATAGTTGCCCCCGAAGGTCCTCGGCGGTTACGGGTACGGTTTCGCCGCGCACTCCGATCGGACAACCCCGATAGGGAAAGAACGGCTCCACTTTTCGCAGCTTCAGGGCTCTGGCGAGTTGCGCTGCATTGCCCACCACGGGATGGGCGTCGAGCGGCAGGTGCGAGCTGAAGATGGCAAGATCACCGGCGATCGCCGTCTTGAGCTTGCGATAGCGGGCGCCGGTAAACGTCCGGATGTGCTGATCCCACATCAGGCCGTGATGGACGAGCAGCAGATTTGCTTCGCGCCGCACGGCTTCGGCGATCACTGCTTCACAAGCATCGACCGCGGCGACGATGCGGCGCACCGATCCTGAATTCTCGAGCTGCAAGCCATTGACGGCCGCGGGATAATCCGGGATCTCCGCATGGCGAAGATAGGTTTCCAGATGGCTGGTGATGAGAGCGAGTGTGGGCATGCGCGGGAGAAAAGCAGATTGATCGATTCAGCAGCTGGGACGATACTCAAACGCAGGGCTGCTGACGGCAGGGTCAACGTTTAACCAAGCTGTAAACATCATGCCAACGATCGATACCGATTCTCGCCCCACCGACGTGCGCACGTGTCCCCTCTGCGACACACCACTGGATCCCGAGCACCCGAATCAATGTCCGAAATGCGATTGGGTTTTGGGGTATCGGCGCGAGCGGGCGCGGCCTGTCGGGACGCGTCGGGATGCGCTGGCGATTTTGCTGAGTGTCGTGCCGGGATTGGGTCACCTTTACAAAGGACACATGTCGCAGGGCATTTTTCTGATGTTCGGAGGAGCGTTCGCCATTTTTGCCGCCGGACTGGTGGCCACCGCCACGGCGGGATTTGGCCTGTTGTTGCTGCCGCTTTATTGGCTCGCGGTGATGCTGCACGTTTTTTGGTTGGAAGATCGCAACGCGGTGGAGGCGAGGTAGACCAAATGGGTGGCACGAGCCGACTCGTATTCGCCGTCACGGGTTGGCCGGGACGTGAGCGCGATTTTGCCAAAGGGAAGCGGCCTCCCTCGCCTGTACTCGCGATACATTTGTGACGCCGCGGCAGATCGCTTTTCGTCATGTCGACTCAACCTCAATTTCCCAAGGAACAAGCTCAAGACGGGCAATTCGTCCGGCAGGAGGACGCCTTCCGCGATTGGATAAAGGCTAACGGAACGACCGCATTTCCCGCCGTGGCGGGACGCTACCATCTTTACGTTTCCCTGGCGTGTCCATGGGCGCATCGGACGGTGATCATGCGTCGACTGAAGGGACTCGAAGAAGCCATCGGCATGACGGTGGTGGATCCGATCCGGAATGAGGAAGACGGCTGGGCGTTTCGCGACGGCAGCGGCTGTTCGCGTGATCCGGTCAATGGGTTCAGGTTCCTGCGCGAAGCGTACGAGGCCACTGATCCGAGTTACGATGCTCGCGTTACCGTGCCGGTTCTGTGGGACACCGAGACGCGGCGCATTGTCAGCAATTCCGATGACGATATCATGCGGATGTTCAACGATGAATTTGGGGCAGTGGCGGAAAATGAAACGAACTATGTGCCTCCGAATCTGCGGGACGAGATCGATGAATTGAATGCCTTCATTTATGAGGCCATAAACAATGGTGTTTATCGCGCTGGTTTTGCCACGACCCAGGCCGCTTACGAAAGCGCCGTGCGCGAACTTTTTGCCGCGCTCGAGGTGATGGAAAAACGCCTCACGACACGACGGTATTTATTTGGGAAAGAGCAAACGGAATCCGACTGGCGCCTCTTTCCGACCCTCATTCGTTTTGATGCCGTCTATCACGGACACTTCAAATGCAATTTGCGTCGCATTGCCGATTATCCGGCGCTCTCCCATTACCTGCGGGATTTGTATCAACACGACGCCATCGCCCAAACGGTCAATTTTGATCACATCAAGCGTCACTACTACATGACGCACGACGACATCAACCCGACGGGCATCGTGCCACTCGGCCCAATCCTCGATCTCGACGCACCGCATCTCCGGGAATCGCTGTGATTTCGCATCGCGGTTGGGAGATCGCACGGCGGGTGTTCTCGTTGGGTCTCCGGCGCCTGCAGAAAACCTCTGTGCGCTTTAAAACAATTCCTGCTGTGCATCGGGCGCCAGGTCGATCGCTTCGGCACTGAACAGGGGCGGCTCGAGCAGCGGCATGCGTGGGTGATCGAAACGAGCCGTCTCCTCGAATGTCGCGGCGCGAGTGACGACTTTGAGCAAGGGCGTGCCGCCGTCCGATTGCTCGACGAGCCCGCGCACGACCAGTCCGGAGGGCACAATTTCCCACGCCAGTTTCCGCGTGCTCTGCGACCGTTCGGCAAACCGATGAGCCGGCACATCAACGGGTTCATACCCCTTCGTCCGCCACCAGTTCAGAATCTCATGGCGGGCAAAGCCAGCCCACACCACTTCGCATCGGCCTTCACGCCGCCAGACTCCCACAACCCTTCCGGGGCGAAGCAGATGGCTGTTCAGTTCGAGCGCGGCGCACATTTTTTCAGGACTCGCCTCGACGCGAATCGCATCATTGCAGCTGGTTCAACACCCACGAGTATTCGCGCGCGATGCTTTTCACCACGTCATCCCCGCGTAATTCATCCGGCAGCACGTCGAACGTGTAGGTCTCGATTTCAAGGTGCGAACAGGCGCCCTGGCGCAGTGCGTGGAAAAAGTCCGGGCTGATGGTGGTGACGGTGGTTCCGAGCGGCTTGGCGCCCTGGAAAAAAAGCGGTACATGAAAATGCACGCGGGCCGCATTGATCTCGGGAAAGCCCGGTCCTTCTTCGATCGCGGTCGGCAGGTCATACCAGGCGAGCTGGGCGCCGGCCTTCGTCGTGGCTTTGACTTGGTGCAGGTAGACCGGCTCGGAAAATCGTTTCAGGGCCGTCCAGGTTTCCCGCCCGCCCGGCGCATCGATGGCGGCGCTGAGCTGGACTTTTGACAGCCGAATGCCTTCCTGCCGGTAAGCCTGCAAGGCCTCGAGCGGATCTTCGAACTGCATCGCGACGTGGCAGGTATCGAGGCACACACCGAGATGCGTGTGGATGGACAATTCCGCCTGGGCTCTGGTGCAACCCATGATGCGGGCCACTTCCTCGACGCCGACGGTGAACATGCATTCGCGAAAAAACTCAATCGTCTCCGCAGTCGTCTCGAGGAAGCAATCGGGTTCCGGTTCCAGCCCCAGATGCATCTCCTGGCCCGTGTCATCGTAGATCGCGGCGAGATAGGCGACCACAGCGGCGAGATTTCGAGCCATGACGAATCGATCGTTGTCATCGTCGATCCACGGTTTGAAGGTGCCGGGAACGGTACTGATCGAGCCGTCGACTCCCGGTGGCAGGAAATTGGTCAGCACGTCGGCCACCAGCATCGTGTAGTCCCGGCGCTCCGGCGTGCGCCAGTCAGGAGCATAAACCTTTTCCTTCACCGGTCCGGAATGAAAGCGGCCGTAGGGAAAGGCATTGACCGTGAACGGATACATCTGCTCGCGGGCAAAAAAGTCACGGGCTTCCTCAATCAGGGCACTGTCGCCGGCGAGTTGTGCCGCTCCAAATTGGGAGAGACGCAAGCCGAGTCCGAAGTATTGGTCCGGGGCGACTCGTTGCTTGACGGCGAGGGCCTTTTCACGAATCGCGTCAAAACACTCCCCCCATGCCTCGCCTGGATGCACGTTCAGGCAGTAGGTGAGATGGAGTGGGGGGGAATGCTGGAGGATCATTGGGAAGCCGGTGCAGAGCGAGAAATGCGCCGGATTTCCTGAATGGCCCGATCCATCTGTTCAAGGTCTATCTCATGGACCTCCTGCCGGGCCCCAATTCCGCGGGGGAAAGTGACAGTTAATTCGCCCCCCAGATGCTCCTGGAAATCGCGCAAGCCCTGGAAGACAAGGCGGCGTCCCGCCTCGTCCCGTTCGTGGAATTCCGGGAAATCCAGGCGAAATCCGCTGGCTGGCAGAGCGGTGGTGATGGCCTGCAACTCACTCGCCTCGAGCCAGCCCTGGGCGTGGGCATAGATCGAATCAACGAGCACACCCGCCGCGACTGCTTCGCCATGTGAGATGCGAAAGTGCGACATCAGTTCGAGTTTGTGCGCCGACCAGTGCCCGAAATCCAGGGGTCGTGCGCGGCCGTATTCAAAGGGGTCGCCGTTGGTGCGAATGTGCTCGAGATGGATCTCGGCGCAACGCCGCACCAGGTATTCCATGGCCGCCTCGTCGCGGGCCGGAAACAGTTCGGCGGACTGGCAGAGCCAATCGAAAAAGGTCCGGTCGCGAATGATGGAAACCTTGAACGCTTCGGCGACGCCACAGAGCCATTCGCGATCGGGCAGCGTACGCAGAAAATCAAAATCGTTTATCACCGCGAACGGCGGGGCAAACGTGCCGATGGCATTTTTTCCGCCCAGGAAATTGACGCCATTTTTTACCCCGACGCCGGCATCGTTCTGGCCGAGCACCGTCGTCGGCACACGAATTTGCCGCAGACCGCGATGCACGAGGGCCGCGGCGAGGCCGACCGCATCCATGACCGCCCCGCCGCCGACGATGATGATAAACGACTGCCGGTCCATGTGCGCTTCCAGCATGGTCTGCATGAATTGCTCGACGAATTTGAAATCGTTTTTGATGGTTTCGCCGCCGGGCACGAGGCGGGGCGGAAGGGCCAGGCTCATGGCGTCACTGCGAGCAGCAAAATAATTTTCAATATCGCCGCTCAGATTCGGCCGCGCCTGGGCGACGTTCTCATCGATGAAGACCATGGCGCGATGCCGGCGCGTTTCGTTCCGGCGCAACAGTGTTTCCGCGAGTGCTTCATTTTCCGGTGCAAACAGCCGGTGCGTGAAAACGACCGGGAAATCCCATTCCACGGCGATTTGCTGAGGCACAACGTGGGTCTGGATCATGAGCGGTGTTGCATCCGGGCGGCGACTTCCCGGGCCAGTGACAGTACGTCGTCGGGCTCGTGATCAAATTTCAATGAAGAGGCCCACGCCACTTCAAATCCAGGACCGACGTTCCCGTGGGTGCCGTGAATTTTCGTGGTGTCAAAGCTGACGCTCCCGGGTGGCCAGCCGAAGAAAAGTTCGCACGGATCGTAACCGGGTTTGTTGTGGATATCGACGTGGCTCGCGTAGTCCGGCGCGTGTTGCCGTTCGAACCACGGGTACGCCATCCAGGTGCCGCTCTCCGCGATGACCAGCAGGTCGCCGCTGCGCCGGTGGGCCAGGCCGCGCGCCCCCTGAGCCGCCCGGTCGAGCACTTCGGCGACGCCTTCCATATCCGCGAGCACAGCACGGGCGGCCTGAGCCGAGCCGGCGTCCCGGCAATAGACGTGCGCGATTTGATGGTCCACGACGGCAAAGGCGTCGCTGGCGAAAAAATCGGCATAGTCCATACCCTTGATCTTGCGTGTGCGAAACAGACCGCGCTCGCGCAGGGCGAGATTTGGAAAAATGGCACCCCGCTTCACGGGCTCGATCGCATAGTCACCGACCACGAGCCAATCGTAACCGGCCTCGGCACACGCGTTCTTCAAGCGGGTGAAGTAGCCGAGGAAAAGATCTACGGCTCGGCGCGCCTCCCGGCTATCTGGGCCGTAACGCTGGAGATCGTAGTCAAGATGAGGCACGTAACTAAATAGCACGTCCGGCGCGTATTCTTCGGACTTCATTACGGCGATGGTGGCATCGATGATCCAATCGCTTGACTTGTGATTGGCCAGCGGCCCCCAGTAATTCATGAGGTTGAAGCTGCGGCCGATGGTTTCCTGAAGGTGGCTTTCCAGTCGGGCCGGCCGCGTGTAGCAGCTTTGGATCATGCCGCCGCTGTGTTTGTGAATCGGGGCCGGTGTCACGATCAGGTCAACCTTTTCGCCCATGCTCTGCTGCCAGAACATCATCCCGACTTTTCCACCGTGGGCACGGAATTCATCCCAGATGCGCGGCCCTTCCACCAGGGCGGCACTTTGTTCCCAAAACAGTACCTTCGTCAGTTCGGGAAAATAGAGTCCATTGGCCACCAAGCCATGGCTGCCCGGCAGCGCCGCGGTGCGGAAGCTCGCCTGAAAGGTGGAAGTGACCGCCGGAAAAACAGTCTGGGTCGGCCGAAAGTCCGATTGATCGCGGACGAGCTGATGGCCGAGCGCGGCGACCTGAACGACGAGAAGTTTTTGCGGTGAAGACACAGAGTGAAGACTTTGGGAAAAGGGCGGTAACAGAAGCGCGATTCCCGGCTGGGCGCCAGCATTCGCCAGCGGTACACCGGAATCTAACTGGCGTAAAAGCGGCGGCTGATCATCGCCGCCGGTGGCAACAGAAGGACGAGGGCGATGGCACAAGCGCGTCCGGACCATCCGAAGCCGTAGACGACGCAAAAGGCGGCCTGAAAAACCAGCAGCATTCGGATGAACGATCCGATGCTGGCCGGGAGCGGCGGAGATTTCCGGCCAAATAATTTCCACGTCTCCGCGGTGATCGCGATGAAACCGACGGCAAAAATGGCCGTGGCATACGGAATCTGGAGGTAGCCCGTGGCGCGATAGATCACGATCAGGCCGGCCAGAGCGGCCAGGGCCGGCAGAAGCTTCGCCAGGACAGGCGCTTGATTTCTAGTCTCGAATCCGGCCAGGAAAGTGACGGCGCCAATATATACGCAGAGGATGGCTGCCGCATCCCACACACCCGGTGCGCGAGTGACGAAGTATGGATTCGCCGCGGCAGCACCAAGAATGAGGCTGAATGCGCGGCAGAGGCCCATATTGACGGCACCGATTCCAGCTATCCTTTTGGTGACTCCGTTATAAAGCGCGATCAATCCGAGCAGTGCCACACCAACTCCCGTGGCGACAAAGTTTGTACCGATGATCAACGCGAGCAACCCGATTGCACCGAGAATCTTCATCACGCGGCGGACCGCATCGGGACTGACCTGCCCGGAAGGGAGCGGTCGGTTCGGGCGATCCCGTCGATCTTCGTCGAGATCGCAGAGATCGTTCATCAGCAACCCGGCGGAATAAAAGCAGACGCTGGCCCCGATCGGCACCAGCACCCGCCAGTCGAACCCGCCAAAGGTGGCCAGTAAAAAGCCGGCGAGAGGGTCGCCGGGCACAGTAAAGAGGTTGGGTGCGCGCAGCAATTGGAGCCAGGCGCGAAAGCGTTGGGACATGCGGGTCGGAAGGTGAGAGGAAAAGTGCCCGCGCGCCAATCTCTTAGCACGCGGATCGAATTTTCAGGATCGACCTGCCCGCTCCGTGAGCGAAGCGCAGCTCATTTGCGCCACCTCAGCGGAGCACTTTATCGCGCCGGAAAAATTGTCTGCAATCGCGCAGGTGTCTTATGCACCCATGCCTTCCTCGAAGCTGCCGGCTGCTTTCGGGAAGCAGAGATTGTTGGCCACGTAGCGGATGCCGTCGGCCGAACAATAATCGAGTTCCTTGTATGCGCTTTCCGCTTCCACCACCAAAGGCGCGGTCTCGGACTTGTAGAGCTTGGTGTAACGGTCCTGATATCCGACGTGCAGCAACAGCTCGGTGTAACGCTGGAGGTTCACTTCTCCCGAGGCGAGGTCCGTAAATTGCATCGCGCGTTTCGGCCACGCTCCCTGCATGCAGCGCAGCGGAAATCCACGCCGAACGACAAAGTTTTTCACGTGCGCGGCGTAGACGCGTGGTCCGACCTTGAGGAAACGGGTCTCCCAATCCTCGCCTTCCCAGCAATGGGACGGGTCGGCGTTGACGGCGAGGGACTTGTCGCCATTGCAAATCTGAACCAGCATATTGAAGTCATCCGCGGTCGAAGCAGCCGTGCCGGGATGAATTTCGTGGCAGATATAGATGCCGAGCTTGCGAGCGTGATCCCGCAGCTTCTGCGTCTTTTTCACGAAACGTTCCTGACCTTCCTTGAGCAGATCAAAGCCTGGTCCCGCCCAGAAGCCCCACGGGTAGCCGGTTGCCATTTCCCAACCAAACGCCACACCCCAAAACATCGGCAACACCTTCACATTGAGGGCCGCCGCCAGGTCCATGAGTTTGAGCAGATACTTTTCGTAATACTTCTCGACCTTCTCGGGCGAAAGTTTGGCCGCCTCCGGATGGGTGAAAGGCAGGCCCGATTTTGTGCCGGTCCAAGCGGAGGTATGCACCCAAAATGGACAGTGCGCCGAGATGCCATCGAGCTTCATGCCGCGCGCCTCGAAGGTCTCGCGAATCTCCTTCGCTTTTTTGAATCCGCCCTTGCCGTCGTCGAGCATGTAGTTGCTCGGCTGCGCACCTGCCGCGCCGGAGGCCTTGGCGTAGTCGAGGAATTGGGCGAGCGATTTGGCGCCGTGCTGGGCACCTTCGATGGAGGCATGAAATGCGTTTTTGGCCATGAATGGAGGAGGTTTGGAGTTGAGTCGGGGAAGGCGCATCGGTCTAACCAACCAGTTTCATCCGTGCAACGGAGAAATCGACGAATCGTGGATTGACAGACATCGAGTGGGGGCGCTGTAGGTTGGCTGTCGCAGATCACTGAATTTTGACAATCAAACTGAGCAAACGATCGGTCTGAGTGGCCGGAACCGAATTTCCATTGTGGCGAACGTCTCCATTTTCCGAGCCGATTTGGGTACTGCCGAACACGGTGCCGCCGTGCTCACGCTGCTGGATGCCTACTCGCGCGATCCGATGGGGGACGGAAAGCCACTCGCGGAAGAGGTCCGGCAGCAGTTGATTCCCGGGCTGCGCCAACATCCGACCACCCTGATTCTGATCGCTTCCGCCGACGGCGAACCCGCCGGCATCGCGGTCTGTTTTCGCGGCTTTTCCACCTTCCACGCCCGACCGCTTTTGAACATCCACGACTTCGCTGTGCGGCCGGAATACCGCGGACTCGGGATCGCCCGAAAGTTGATGACCGAAATCGAAAGCGCGGCGCGGGAATTGAATTGCTGCCGACTGACGCTCGAAGTGCTCGAGCATAATTCTCCGGCCCGCCGCCTCTACGAATCCGAGGGTTTTGCGCAGGCGACGTATCGACCGGAAGCGGGCGGGGCATTGTTCTTCGTCAAGCCGCTTTGATTTGCCGACCTCGACGCGCGAACGGGAAAAGCGTGCCACCCGGCGCGACGCCGAGTAGACCTCAGACCCCATGCGCGATGACGTTGAACGCATCCTATTTCATGAGCAGACGATCCTGAGCCGGCTCGACGAGCTCGCCGCGCAAATCACCTCGGACTACGAGGGCAAAGATCTGACCGTGGTGGCTGTGCTCAACGGCTCGCTCATCTTCATGGCCGACCTCCTGCGCCGCATCCCGCTCCCGCTCGAAGTCGATTGCCTCAGTGTGTCAAGCTATCGTGGTGGGACGGAAAGCACGGGATCGGTGACGTTCGATCAGACCTCCCTGCCGGATATCGATGGCCGGCATGTGCTTATTCTCGACGATATCCTTGATAGCGGGCGCACGCTGCATGCCATTTGCGAAAAGCTGCGTTCCGCCCGTTCGCCCGCCAGTGTTCGCGTGTGTGTGCTCCTGTCCAAGAACAAGCCGCGGGCGGAGGCGGCAAATGCGGACTACGTCGGCTTCGAAATTGAGGATGAATTCGTGATCGGGTACGGCCTGGACTACGCCGAGCGCTACCGAAATCTGCCGTTCGTCGGTGTCCTGCATCCGGCGGCGATTCGCGGCTAGAGCTGCGCTCGGAACACGCCCGCCGCCCGGGCGAGAATCTTTTCGGCCATTGGTCGCGTCTGCCATTCTGCCATGGTGATTTCGCGGGAGAGTTTCTTGTCCGCATCAAAGACCCTCGCATGCTCGGCAGCGAACTCCCGGTCGAGAATGTTCAAGTTCGCTTCATCATTCAGTCGCAAGGAACGATTGTCGAAATTTGCTGATCCGACCGAGAGCCAGCAGTCATCGACGATCATGTATTTGCAATGAAAGCGTGCGGGTTGGAACTCGAAGAATCGCACACCGGCTTCGAGCAGATGGCCCCAGCGTCCGCGGCTGACTTTTCGCACGGTGGGTTGGTCTGTGTATTCGCTCGGGCAAATGATTTCCACCGTCACCCCGCGGCGCCGCGCTGCGAGGAGGGTGCGAATCGTGAGTTTGTCTGGAATGAAATACGCATTCGCAATGCGGATGGATTTCCGTGCGGCGGCAAGGGAAAGCAGCAGCATCACGCGCGCACCGTCACTGCCCTCACTGGCCTGGCTCTTGAAGACCTGGCAAACATCGTCGCCGGCCGCTGGGAGTTCTGGAAAATAGTCATCGCCATGCAGCAGGACCGCCCGGGTTTGCATCCAATTTTCCGTGAAGGCCTGCTGCACCTGGCCGACGACGGGACCTTCCACGTGATAGTGAGTGTCGCGCCAATGGTCGGGCTGATCGGCATTCCCATTCCAGGCGTCAGAGATCGCCACGCCGCCGATGAAACTGATCTTGCCGTCAATCGTGAGGAGTTTGCGATGGGTACGGAAATTCATCCGGGTGAGTTGAAGGAACCGGAAGATTTCTACCTCGACCGGCGAGTTCTTAAGGAAAGCCATCGAGCCCGTGTGCAGGCTGCCGCAACCGAGGGCATCCTGAAGGAAATGGACCTTCACGCCAGCGCGCGCCCGCTCGGCGAGCGCGTGAGCGAAATTCCAGGCCACTTCGCCTTCGGTCCAGACAAAGTTCTCCATCGTAATGGTCCGCTGCGCCGAGTGGATGGCGCTCAACATGGCCGGGAAGATCTGCACACCATTGTTCAGGAGGCGGATGTGGTTTCCCTCGAGCAAGGGAGGACCGAGGAGCTGGCTCATCGATCGCACGAAGGTCGGATCTCCGGCGCCATAATCTGGCTCGAGGAGATGCTGGATCTTCTTTCCGGTCTCGAGGAAGTTCCGGGTGAAGAGAACGCCGATCACCGCGCCTCCAAGCGCCGCCGCGGCAAGTCGAACAATATCAGATTGGCGCGGGCGTTGATGGAGGCTCACAGCGCTCGAATCGCATATCACTCCGCCTTCGCGCCTACCTAAAAACCAGTTCCGCGGTCACCGGCCAGTGATCTGACGCTGCTGGGTGATCGGTCCGAACGGCATGCTCCAACGTGCGAAAAAGTTCATTCGTAAATATGTAATCGATGCGGCCGAGCCCGAATCGCCCCAGCAAGCCACGGTACGTTCGGCGCGGTCCGAGACGTGGTTTTTCCGCAGCGTAAAATGTATCCCGAAGGCCAGGGGAGAGAGCAGGTTTGGCGAAGGGAATTTCGCCGGTGAGAATTCGATAGGCGGCCGAACTGTCGCGACTGTTCAGATCTCCGGTCAGAATGACGGGGATTGACGGACCGAGATCAGTGACCGCTCGCAGTAATTGATGCGCGCTTTGCCGCCGCGCGGTGTATCCGAGGTGATCAAAGTGAGTGTTGAAAAGGGCGAGTTCGCGATTCGCCGAGCGGTCAAAGAAACGCGACCAGGTCACGATGCGTGGGCAGGCAGCGTCCCATCCACGGCCCGGCGTTTTCGGATTCGCGGCCAGCCAGAACGTTTCACTCTCGAGGAGCTCAAAGCGGGCGGATCGGTAAAAGATGGGAGTGAATTCACCCGCACTGGCACCATCCGCACGTCCGGCGCCGGTCCAGGAGAATTCCGGCAGAGCGCGTTGCAGATCATCGATCATCCTGGCGGTCGGCTCCTGGAGCCCGGCTAGATCGAAATCGCAGTTCCGCAGGGAGTCGGACACCAGGACTTGACGCGTGGGCCATTGGATATTCCGGGGCGAATCCGACCACACATTGAAGGAAACGACGCGAAGGGAATTCATGAGCAGGGGACTCTGAATCGTGCGTGCGGATTAAAGTGTTCGCGTCTGAGGTCCGGCGTTTGATCGGCGTCGGTAAATCACCCGAGAAGTTGAGGCTTTGTTTGCGGGACCGTCAATCTACCCTTCGCACGCTCCCACCATGAAACGTTTCCCCGTCTCCCTGCTGCTCGCTTGCGGGTTCTTCGCGATGTTGTGCGCGCCCGCGATGACCGCCACTCCGTCGCAACGACCCAATATCATCATCATTCTTGGGGATGACATGGGTTACTCCGACATCGGTTGCTTCGGGGGCGGAATTCAGACGCCCAATCTTGATGCGCTCGCGGCGGGCGGAGTTCGGTTCACGCAATTCTATAATACGGCGCGATGCTGTCCGACGCGTGCTTCGCTCCTGACTGGCCTTTACCCCCACCAGGCCGGCATCGGGCACATGATGGATGATCGTGGGTTTGATGGCTATCGCGGCATCTTGAACGACCGATGCGTCACCATTGCGGAGGCCCTGCGTCCGGCGGGCTACCGGACGTACATGACGGGAAAATGGCATGTGACCAGGAACAACGGTCCACAGTCGGATCAGGGTTGCTGGCCCTTGCAACGTGGCTTCGACAAGTTCTACGGCACCATCACTGGCGCCGGGAGCTATTACGATCCCACCACGTTGTGCCGGCAAAACACGTTCATTACACCAGACAACGACAATGACTATCAACCCGCGAGTTACTATTACACGGATGCCATTAGCGATAACGCGATCCAGTTTCTGAGCGAGCACCGCGCTGAATCACCCGAACAACCGTTCTTTCTCTATCTGGCCTACACCGCGGCGCACTGGCCATTGCACGCTCTCGAGGAAGATATCGCCAAGTATCACGGGGCTTTCGATGCGGGCTATGAGGCGGTCCGGGCAGCGAGGTTTGAGAGAATGAAGAAGCTGGGTTTGCTGTCGGAGAACGCCGAGTTATCGCTCGGAGCGGGGGACTGGAACCGGGTCGAAGACAAAGCCTGGGAGGCACGATGCATGGAAGTCTATGCCGCGCAGGTGGACCGTATGGATCAGGGGATCGGTCGCGTGATCGAAGAACTGCGGTTGAGCGGACAATTGGATAACACCGCCATTTTCTTTCTCCAGGACAACGGCGGATGCGCCGAGGAGATGGGCCGTTCGCAAAACAGGCCTGATCCCGGAAACTTAAAACCGATGGCTCCAGATCAATTGCAGCCGCAGATTTGGCCTCCCATGCAAACGCGAGATGGCCGTTGGGTGCGCACCGGCCCGGGTGTGATGCCGGGTCCGGCGGATACCTATGTCGCCTACGGGCGGAACTGGGCCAACGTGAGCAATACGCCGTTTCGCGAATACAAACACTGGACGCACGAGGGCGGTATCAGCACGCCTCTGATCGCATATTGGCCCGCGGGTATTTCGGAAGAGCGGAGTGGTGCACTCGAGCCGCAGCCCGGTCACTTGATCGATCTCATGGCCACCTGTGTCGACCTCGCCGGCGCGTCGTATCCAACGATCGTTGACGGAAAGAAGATTCAGCCGATGGAAGGCGTTAGCTTACGCCCGGCATTTGAAGGAGAATCCCTCGCGCGGAAAAATCCGCTTTATTGGGAGCACGAAGGTAATCGGGCGGTGCGTGAAGGAAAATGGAAGTTGGTCGGCAAGGAGAATCAGCCCTGGGAACTTTACGATATTTCGGTGGACCGGAGCGAACTGCATGATCTTGCGTCCGCCCAGCCAGACGTCGTCAACTCGCTGGCCGCAAAATGGGAGGCCTATGCAGCGCGCGCGAATGTCTTGCCGTTGGGGGCATGGCGAAAGTCGATTTCCAAAGGCAATGAAGGATTAAGTAGACAATCCCGGTTTGAACTGCGTGAGAAGGAAACGCTCGATCGCAAACATGCCCCCGCCATTGCCGGGCGTCCGCTGAAGGTGGAAGCGACCGTCAACGCCGGCGAGCGCAGCCGCGGCGTTATCGTGGCGCAGGGCGGCTCGGCATTTGGCTATGCCTTGTTTTTGGATGAAACCAGTCGTCCGGTTTTTGCCAAACGTGATGGCGGGAAGCTGAGTGTGGTGCGGGGTCCGACCACCATGGGCGGAAAGCATCGCATTGGCGGGTCCATCGCTCACGACGGCGAAATGATACTTTCCGTGGATGGCACGACGATCGGACGGAAAAAGGGACCGGGGCCAATCTCGATGATGCCGGCCGATGGCTTGCAAGTCGGTTCCGATGCGGGTGGAGCTGTGGGCAACTATCAGACGCCCAATCCGTTTTCCGGCACCATCGAATCGGTGATCGTGGAGTTGGAAGCAGCTGACTGAATCACGCGAGATCGAAGAGGAGGACCTGAGCAGGCGCCAGTCCCCGTAGATCGAGAGTGGATTCATCCGTGATGGCAGCCGCGTCGCCGCCTTCGAGTTGCTGGCCGTTCAAGGTCAACGTGCCTTCCGCCACGTGCAGCCAGGCATGCCGGCCAAATGCCAGAGAATGCGTGAGCGTGACCCCGTTATCCAGTTTTCCCAGCCAGAGATCGGCGTCTTGGTGGATTTTCATCGAGCTGTCCCGACCGGTTTTGCTTGTGACGAGATGAAACGCACCCGTGGCCGCGTCGCGCATCGATTTCTCGGCGTAACCCGGACTTACGCCTTTCTCATCGGGCTGAATCCATACCTGAAGCAGGTGCACCGGTTCCTTGCCGGACGGATTTTGCTCGCTGTGCAGGACGCCGGTGCCGGCGCTCATGTATTGAAATTCTCCAGTCGCGATCACGCGACCATTTCCCATCGAGTCCTGATGGGCCAATTGACCACTGAGGATGTACGTAATGATCTCCATGTCGCGATGGGGATGCATGCCGAAGCCCGCGTTCGATTCGACGCGATCGTCATTGATCACGCGGAGACTGCGGAATCCCATCCACTTCGGATCATGGTAATCGGCGAAGCTGAAGGTGTGATAAGTATCGAGCCAACCATGTTTGGCGTGCCCACGTTCGTTGGATTTGCGGAGTGTGATCATGAATGACTTCCAATCTACACTACAGCTAGCCCAGCCGCCGCCGAAAGATGACAATGGAAAGACCCAGGGTAAGGACGCTGGTGAGGACAAGCGGGATGGACGTGTGCACAACGAAGTCGAAGGTCGCGTCTTTGAGAAAGATGCTCTTCACAATCACGATGAAGTGGCGAACCGGATTGAGCCACGTCAGGTGCTGCAGCCAGATCGGCATGTTTTCGACCGGCGAAGTGTAGCCCGAAAGCAAGATCGCAGGCATGATGAAGGAGAAGGCGCCGAGGAAGGCCTGTTGTTGCGTGGCACAAACGGAACTGATGAGCAGTCCCACACCCACCAGGGCGACGAAATAAAGGATGGCGCTGCCGTAGAGCAGCAGCAATGAGCCTTCAAACGGCACGCGGTAAACGAAGACGGCGACCATCACGATGGCCGTGGCCTGCAGCAGGCCGACGATCATCGAAGGAATGGCCTTGCCGAGCATGATCATTTCCGGCGTGAGTGGCGAAACGAGCAATTGCTCGAACGTGCCCCGCTCCCGCTCCCGGGCCACCGACAGCGAGGTGGTGATCAGCGCGCCGATGGTCAGGATGATGGCGACGAGGCTCGGCAGGATGAACCACTTGTAATCGAGGTTCGGATTATAGCGATGCCGGATGATCAGCTCACTTGCTGGAGTCCCGCCATGTTGCTGCAGACGCTCGGTGAAAAATTCGGAAGCAATGTCCTGAAGGTAGCCGGTGGCAATCTGGCTGCTGTTTGAACGGCGGCCATCGAGCAGCAATTGCAGCGGAGCCGGTTCCCCGCGGGCGATCGCGCGCGAAAAATCTGGTGGGAAACGCACCACCGCGATCGCCTCCTGCCCGTCGAGCACTTCGGTCATCGCGCGTTCATCGGTGATGGTGCGAATCTCGGTGAACGCCGCGGCGCGCGCGAATCGCTGGATCAATTCAATCGACTCGGCACCCTGATCTTCGTTGAAAACGGCCAGCGTGTTGTTCTTTACCTCGAGGGTGGCCGCGAGCGGGAAGAGGATCGATTGCAGCAGGACGGGAATGATGATGAGGCGCCGTCCGTCCGGGTCGGCCATCAAAACTTGCAGCTCCTTTTTCACCAGCGCGAGTATGCGACGCAATGTGTTCATGGCTTAGCCGTCGAGACGACGGGTGGTGGCGCGGGCGGCGAGAAAGAGGAACAGTGCGCTGGTGGCGACGAGGAAAAGCGTGTCGGGCACAAGAATGGTCCACACATCGCCCGCCAGGAAAAGAGTCTGCAGCGAGCTGACGAAATAGCGGGGCGGCAGAAGGTAAGTCAGACCGCGGATTGGCGCGGGCATGCTTGTAATCTCGAAGATGAATCCGGAAAGCATCATGGCGGGAAGGAAGGCGACATTGAGTGCGCCCTGCGCGGCGTTGAACTGATCGCGCGTTTTTGCCGAAATGAAGAGCCCGAGGCCCATCACGCTGAGCAGGAAGAACGTTGTGACCACGCACAGCACGAAAAGCGAACCGCGAAACGGCACGCCCAGGGCGAAGACGGCCAGCGCCGTGACGACGCCCATCGAAAGCATGCCGAGCAGGTAATACGGCAGCAGTTTGCTCAGCAAAATCTCCGCACGGGACACGGGGGACGCGAGCAACGCCTCCATCGTGCCGCGCTCCCATTCGCGGGCCACCACGAGTGACGTTAGCAAAGCGCCGATCACGGTCATGATGATGGTGATCGAGCCCGGGATGAGGTAATTGCGGCTCTTGGCAGATGGGTTGAACCAATAGCGTGGCTCGACCGCGAGCGGCAAGGCGACCGTGGCTCCGCGCTCGCGCGCCCGGGCCAGCTGCCATTCCCGCCAGGCGCCCGAGACGTAACCGCTGACAAAGTTCGCCGTGTTGGGCTCGGCGCCGTCAGTCACGACCTGTATGGGCGCGACGCGATCCGATTCCTCGAGACGCCGGGAGAAGTCTGCGGGGACGACAACGTAGCCGCGGACCTCGCCGGTCTCGAGCAAGTGATCGAGTGTCGGGCGATCGTGGACGACGCGCGGCTCGAAGTAGGGCGAGCCGGTTATCTGTTGGACGAAGTCTGCGGACTCGGCGCCCGTGTCTTCGTTCAGCACGCCCACCCGCGCACGGCTTGTGTCGAGGTTAATGCCAAAGCCGAAGATGAGGATGAGCATCATCGGTAATCCGAAGGCGACGATACCGCTGCTGGGGTCACGCGCGATCTGCCAGGTTTCCTTCCGACAAAGCGCGCCCAGCCGGCGCCAGGAGAAATGTGGACTCATGACTCCTCCTGCCTCCGGATGAGTTCGATGAACGCTTCCTCCATCGTGGGGTCGGGCATGTCAGCCGTAGCGACGCCGGCTTTCAATTCATCCGGGGGCGCCAGCGCGATTAATTGACCGCGGTACACCAACCCGATGCGGTCACAGTATTCCGCCTCGTCCATGAAATGCGTGGTGACCATGACCGTGACCCCTTTTTCGACCACCCCATTGATGTGACTCCAAAACTCCCGGCGCGTGATGGGATCGACGCCGGAGGTTGGCTCGTCGAGAAAAAGGATGTCCGGCTCGTGCATGGCGGCGCAGGCGAGGGACAGCCGCTGTTTGTAACCGAGCGAGATGGTGTCCGTCTGCGCGCCGAGAAATTCCTGCAGGTGAAAAGCCGCGACCATTTGCTCGATGGCATCGTCCTGGGGACGTCCGTGCAGTCCGTAGATTCCGGCGAAGAATTCGAGGTTCTGTCGCACGGTGAGATTGCCGTAGAGCGAAAATTTCTGCGCCATGTAGCCGAGCCGTTGCCGAGCCCGGCCGGGGCTGTGTTTGAGATCGATGCCCATCACCTCGGCGCGGCCCGATGTCGGCTTAAGCAACCCGCACATCATCTTAAATGTCGTCGATTTGCCCGCGCCATTGGGTCCCAGGAGGCCGAAAATCTCGCCTTGCCGAACGTGAAAAGTCACGTTGTCGGTAGCGGCGAAGTCGCCAAATTTTTTCGTCAAATTTTCCGCATCGATCAGGCAACCATCAACCTTTGTTCGTGGTCGCATTCCTTCCGCGAGTCGCGAATCACCGCCCGGCCCGCCTCCCAGCAGATCGATAAATGCATCCTCGAAACGCGGCGCCACTTCCACCCAGCGGGCGTCGCCCTCGAGATTGAGTGGGGCGAGGTCGGGCCGCTCCGCGCCGTCGGCCAGGACGATGCGGAGACTTTGACCCTGAATGACTCCGTCAGTGACGTCATTGAGGCGGAGAACGCGATTCAGGGCCTGGCGGCGGTTGCTCGTCAGACCGCGCAAATGCAGCGTCCGGCCCCGAAGACGGTTGGTGAGTTCGGCCGGCGGCCCATTGAAAAGCAGCCGGCCTTCACTGAGCAGCAGCACTTCATGGCAGGACTCTGCTTCCTCGAGATAAGCTGTGCTCCACACCACTGCGATGCCGCTGGCGGCAAGTTCACGCACCATTTTCCAAAGTTCGCGGCGCGAGATCGGATCCACGCCCACGCCCGGCTCGTCGAGGAGCAGCAACTCCGGCTGCCCGAGCAGCGCGCAGGCCAGTCCGAGTTTCTGTTTCATGCCGCCGGACAGCTTTCCAGCCATGCGCCCGGTGAAACGTTTCAGGTCCGTAAAGCTTAGCAAACGCTCGAATGTTTGCTCCCGCTGCTGTCCCAGGACTTCGCGCAGGTCCGCGTGCAACGTGAGATTCTCGAGGACGGTCAGGTCTTCGTAGAGACCAAATTTTTGTGGCATGTAGCCCACCCGGGTTCGGAGCGCGGGCGCTTCCGAGATTGGATCGAGACCCAGCACGCGCAGCGATCCGCTGGTTGCCTGGAGCAGGCCGGCCATCAACCGCATGAGCGTCGTCTTGCCCGCGCCATCCGGGCCGGCGATTCCCGTGATGATGCCGGGTCGAATGGTTCCCGAAATCTCAGCCACCGCCGGGCGTTCCATTCCAGGAAAAGTTTTGATCACGCCCTCGAGGCGAACCGCGGCGTCCGGCACGGCAATCAGGCCTCCGGGATTCGGACCGTGATGGGCATCCCTTGGCGCAAGGAATCATCGCCATCGGTGATGACTACGCGGACCCGATAGACCAGCGAAGTGCGAAGATCCGGCGTCTCGACACTTTTTGGAGTGAACTCTGCCCGGGGTGAAATATAGCCTACCTGGCCACGGAAAGGACGGTCGGGTCGGGAATCGGTGAAGATCTGCACCTCCATTCCCGGATGGATGCGCCCGAGTGACGGTTCACTGATGTACACGCGGCCCCAGACCGGATTCTGCAGCGAAACGGTGAACACGGTGGCACCCGTCTGCACAATGGCGCCGACTTCCTGCGCGCGGGTGAGAACGACCCCCTTCTCAGCTGCCTTCAATTCCGTGTCGCGAACCTGCAACCGCGCCGCCGCGGCCGTTGCTTTGGCTTGCGCAACCGCTGCGCGCGCCTCCGCGATCTCCTCCGGCCGATTGCCGGCTTCGAGCAAATCGAGATTCGCGCGGGCGGAATTCAGGCGCGCGGTTGCCACGTCCCGGCTGGCCGAGGCGGCATCGAATTCCTGTTGGGAGATCGCTTTCGTTCGCACGAGATCCTGCTGGCGAGCGAAGTCCTGCTCGGCCTTGGCGGAACTCGCTTCGGCCTCGCGAAGCGCCGCCCGCGCCTGTTCGATCTCTTCTTTCCTATATCCGCTTTCGAGTTTCTCGAGGCGGGCTTGCAACGATGCGACCTGGGCCTCCGCCTGTTCGAGGCCATGACGATACGGTTCGGCGTCCAGCCGCGCGATAACTTCGTCTTGCGTGACGCTGTCACCTTCGTCCTTGAGGACCTCGCTAATGCGGCCCGGGACACGGAACCCAAGGCTAACCTCGCGAATGTCGATGTTGCCGAACAATTGCAACTGTTGGCGGCCGTTGCTTTCGCGGGCGTAGAAATACCAACCTCCGCCCAGCACGAGCAGGAGAACGATGATGATGACGAGTCGACGTTTCACGCGCTCTTTCGACGCGGTATTGGCCTCCGCGCTGGTGGCAGCATGCGCGTGATGTTTTCTTCGAGGACGGCAATCACGGCGTCGGCGTTCCGGCCTTCCAACGTCTTCCAGCGCAAACGGCGACGGGCAGTCTCGCGGGCGACGCAAAAAGCATAAAGCTGCCCCAGTAACGAATGCGCGCGAATGATTGTGGCATCGTTTTTGGGATCGGAGCCGGTCACGCGGGCCACGAGCAAAGTCAGCCGCTCGTGTACGATGCCCATGTGGTTTTGGTAAAGAATGTCGAACGCAGGCGTGGGTTTCATTTGTTCACGCACGATCAACCGTGTCAGAGCGAGCGACTCGTCGCGGCTCATCACCCGGAGATAGAGTGCGCGGACGAAGCTGAGGATCAGGCCGAGCGCTGCAGCCTCGGAGAGGTCGTCAACCGAACGAAGATTGACGAGGGGATCGAGGGCATCGCGGATGCGATCCTGCATGCGCTCGAAGCTCTTCTTGAGCACAGCATGATAGAGTCCTTCCTTGCCGCCGAAGTGGTAGGAGATCGAGGCAATGTTTTGTCCGGCCGCATCCGCGATTTCCCGGGTCGTGGCGCCTTCGAGGTTTTTGTTGCCGAAAATCTCGAGCGCAGCGGCGAGCAAACGTTCCCGCGCTTCATCGCCGCGTGGAGCCGGGCGGGGAGCAGGGGATGGAGTGCGGGCGGGCATGGGGACGAGCCAAGCATCATGCGGATCGGAAATCAAACGTTTGATTTAATAGAGCGCGCTCGGCGCTGCGAACGCGCCGCTCATTTCGCTGGGATTGGCCGGAAAAGCCGGTGCATTCTCTGCCCATGCCACGCTGTCCCTGGGCCGCCACTGACGTCTATGCCGAATACCACGATCGCGAGTGGGGAGTGCCGGTCCATGATGATCGACAGCTCTTCGAGTTCCTGATCCTGGAAGGCGCCCAGGCGGGGCTGAGCTGGCTTACCATCCTGAAGAAGCGTGAAAGCTATCGGACGGCGTTTGACGGTTTTGATCCGGAGAAAGTCGCGCGCTATGGCGCTCGCGAGGTGAAGCGATTGCTGGCCGACGCCGGGATCGTGCGCAACCGGCTCAAAGTGGCGGCAGCGATTCAGAACGCCCGGGCCTTCCTCGCGGTGCAGGACGAGTTCGGTGGTTTTGACGGCTACGCCTGGAGTTTTGTCGGCGGCCGTCCCAAACAAAATCGATGGAGGGTGATGGATGAGGTCCCGGCGCGAACCGTGGAATCCGACGCCTGGAGCAAGGATCTCAAAAAACGTGGTTTCAAGTTTGTCGGTTCCACAATCATGTATGCTCACATGCAGGCGACCGGAATGGTGAACGATCATCTCGTGGATTGTCCACGCCACGCCTTGGTGGCAGAACTGGGCCGAGCCTCCCGAGCCGGATAAGGCGGCCGGTGGCGAAGATCCCTGATGGCGTGACGGCGATTCGGACCTCGAAGTTCAACCGGAACGACCGGTTGCCGAAATTCGCGGCTGTCGGGAGTTGAACTCGAAAGCCGCTGTGATCTGGGTCGCCGAACCTTAGGATCGCGGCGATTGCTCGCCCAGGCTTTTGAGCAATGTCGGTAAGAGCGCGGCGAGACCCTGCGAGTTTTCCGACCCGGCCGGGACCTGTCCGGACGGGGTGAGGCGATCAATAATTTGCGGGAGGTAGGTAGCCAAAAATCCGGACGCGTCTTCCGCATTTGTTCCCAGCTTCGCAGCTACATTGTGTACCTGGTCATGCCCCAGCGCGTTGATGATCTGCGCCGGCGAAATCCCCGCATTCTTCCCCGTCCCGACCCAGGACGAAAAAGCATCACCGAGGCCGCTTTGGGAGAATTTGCTCAGCAGCCCTGGCAGGCCTCCATTTTGCGCGACCAAAGCGCTGAGCGTTTCCACCAGAGGGCTCTGTTCGCCCGTCGTTTTTAAATCTCCGGCCAGGCCGCCGAGCAGGCTGTCTAGTAGTCCCATCTGATTGAAAAGATTAGGGTTTGGGTGTGGTGTCGGTGTCTGACGGGGGTGGCAGCTCCTTTTTGCGCGTGACGAGTCGGTAGATGAGCAGCAGCACGATGGAGCCGACGGTGGCGATGAAGATGCCACCAAGGTCGAATGACTCGACTTTACCCAGACCGACGAAGCTGCCGAGAAATCCCCCGACGATCGCACCGACAATGCCAATCAGAATGGTAACCAGGCAGCCGCCTGGGTCTTTCCCCGGCATGATGAATTTGGCGAGAGCCCCGGCGACGAGGCCCAAAAGAATCCAGGATAAGAAACCCATGATGTTGTCTATTCTTGTTTAACTTTAACTGTTGCGTTGTGGCCACCGCGACCATTTTGGGGGCGGTGAGCAGCAGGAAACCGGAAAGCCATCCAACGGGTTAACCGTTCCCTAATTTTCGGCGTCCACCTGTGGAAATATTTTGGTTAATTCTGATTGGTGCGAAGCGTGTGAACCTTCCTCTGCAGTCGGCTGCAGGTTGCGACGGATTCAGGCCAGCAATTCCGGCGGAAGTTTGCCGCCGTTGGCGGCGATCTTGTTTATGACCTGCTTATGCAGCCAGATGTTCATGGACGCCGAGTCACTCGTGCTTCCGGCGTAGTTCAGTTCTGCCGCCAACTCTTTCCGGGCCGATAGGCTGCTATCCATGTCGAGCAATTTCATGAGGTCCACGATGGATCGTTTCCAGTCGAGCTTTTCCGGATTTTGGCTCGCGAGTCCGTCCAGGTAGGCGCCGACATCGATTGCGGGCACTGGTGCCACTGGGGCAGGGGCGCTCGGAGCGCCGGCGGCAGCGGGCATGGGCGCCGCCACGGATGAAGCAGGTGGCGCTGTCCCCAGCTTTGGTTCCGGCGCCGCAGCTTGGGGTGAAGGAGCGGATATTGGCGATGGAACTGCGGGAGGAGCGGGGGTGGACGCGGGCGAAGGATGCTTCGCCGGGAAGACTTTCGACAGGATGGTGGATAGCAGGCCCATGACGGATGTGGTCGGTTTGGAGGTTTTTCTTTAATTCGCTTTCTGCGCGAAGATTGGTGGTGAAATTCCTCACAAATCTTTTGGGATTCGGCGGAACCGAACTGAGCACCAATTCGAGCCAGTTTGACGACAGAAGGCGACGTAAATCCGCGACAAATTGAAAAGGAAAGTAATGCTCAGGCGGCAATCCGGTCGCCCATCGGCCGCGGAACCGATCGTGCGAGCGGCGAATCACCGTCCCGATCGTGACCGTGGTAACGGTGGCCGTCGGTTCAGCGGGGCGCACCGTGGCTTATGGCCACTGATTCGAGCGGCTTTTCCTCCGCCGACGCGGAGTTGCGCCAGATTCCTGCCAGCACGCTGCCGATGACCGAATGCATGAAGGCGGACATGGCGCAGGGTACCGCGGTGAGTGGGTTGGCGAAGTGGTTGGTTGCGAGAACCGAGGCGAGCCCGGAGTTTTGCATGCCCACTTCGATCGAGATGGTGCGGGCCGCGATTCGTCCGCAGCGGAAGCATTTGGCAAAGCCATAGCCGGAGGCAAAGGCACACGCGTGAAGCAGGAAAACGGCGGGCAGTAGTATGCGCCCGCTTTCAATGACGGCGGAGACGTTTTTACCCAGGATGCTGGCGCAAATCATGGCGACGACTATCACCGAGATCAACGGCCCGACCGGCAGGATCACCCGCACCAGACGCGGGAGGAAATGATTCAACGTCACGCCCAGCACCAAGGGAAGCAGCACGATCTTTAGCATGTCGAGAAACAGCCCGAGCCCATCTACGGGAACATATTGCCCGGCGAGCCACTCCGTCAGCACAGGCGTCAGAACAATCGCACCCGCTGTTGAGCACATCGTCATGATGACCGAAAGAGCTACATTGGCACGGGCCAGGTATGCCACGACGTTCGACGCAGTTCCGCCCGGACAGGAGGCCACCAGGATGAGACCCACGGCGTAGGGTGTCTCGAGCTGGAGCACTTTTCCGATCGTCCAGCCCCAAAATGGCATAATGAGAAACTGCGCGGCAAATCCGATTGCCACCGCTCGCGGCATTTTCAGCACTCCCCGAAAATCCTCGACGCTCAGCGTGATGCCCATGCCCAGCATGATGACCCCCAGCCCCCAGATAATCCATGGTCCCGAGAACCAGGTGAACCATTCCGGATGAAACATCGCCAATGCACACGCGAGCAGCACCCAAACGGGGAAGAGGGCCGAGAGGAGGGAAAGAACGCGCGTCACGCCAGCCATCTACGGGGAAAGACCCGGAAGCGAAAAGCTTCAACGGGTGGAACCGTCTGCCCAGTCGCATCGTGCGGGATCCCTGCGGCACCGAGCAAAGGTGTTCCTGTCCTGCCGCGGATCTGAGTCGAGGAGGCCGGTGCGCCGGCGCGGTGTGAACCGGAAGGGTGTCTGCTTACGCATCCTTTTTCGCGAGGTCCTCGTCGCGGAGGACCAGGGAGATTCGATAGAGCGCGGCATAGGTGTCCATGGCCTGCTGCGACCAGATGTCGTTGTGGTCGAAAATGATTTCCTTTGGACAGCGCACGATCCAATAGGCGGATTCCTTTTGCAGGTATTGCCGGCGAGCGCCGCGAGTCCAGGCGACCGGCCGCCGTCCTTGATACGTCGAGAAGGCACGGAACTCTTCGGTCACCGGAGGAAAGTTGATCGTCCATCCCATCGTCTTTTTCCCCGGACGAGCGGTCGTGATGAATTCCATGATATTCACCACATCGGTATGCAGATTGGCATGCACATGTTTCCCTTCCACGCCCCCGGCCGAGGCGATCGCCGTTTCGGAAGGCTCGATGAAGCGGTTGACCAGCAGTGGATTGTGCCCGGGCGTGTGGCGATAGTAATAGGATTGTGGAATTTCCACTTCGGCATTTTCGGGTAACGCTTCGAGAATGAAATCACCGCCCCAGTATTTCCGGCGCAAGGTTGGGAGAATACCGCAGAAGCGATTGGCCAGCGGATGAGTCTTGCCGGTGGCCCAGTCGCCGGTCGAGGTGAGTGAAAAAAAGATCGGCGAATTCGCTCCCCTGATTTTATCGCGAACCATGGCTTGCCGGTGCGCTGCCATGTAGCTCTGGAATTGCTTGGCATAGATCGAAGGTGCCGCGGAATTAACCAGCAGGACAGTGTCAAACGGCAGAGGGTTGGCCTGCGTTTCGCTGATCTGCGCCGGGTCACCCCAGGCCCAGGCTTTGCTGAGTTCGCCAATGGTTGCGTTTTGAAAAGTGCGTTCCAACAGCAAGCCGCCGAAAGAATGGCCGATCAGAAAGACCTGGCCTTTGGGGCGGTAGCGCTTCGCCGCGTGCGCGCAGGAAAAGATGGTCCGCGAAAGCGATGTTCCGCTGAAGAGGTGTTCCGGCACTCCTTTGCGGTCGAAGTAGGAAAAGGTTTCGAGCGCTTCGTTGAAGCGCAACCACCGTGCCGCCTGCCGCAGATCTACGATCGGCTGACCGCCGTAGCGGGCGGTTACCAGTGAGAAAACCTCATCTCTCTGGTCGAGTCCGTGTTTCAGACATCCGCCCCGCCAGGAGAGATAGACGCCATGCACGCGATGCTTTACGCCGGTACGATCGCTGAAAGTCGATAGTTGATGCAGGAATTCGTTGAACGAAACGACATTGCTGGAGTGCGCATTATTGCGCCAGCCGTGGACGAAAATGACGATGACAAGGTGCTCGTGTGTGCGCGCGAGATTCCTGATCTTCTCGTAGGCATGACGGTGCTGGCGAAAATCCAGATAGTCGCCGCGCTCGTCGAACTCGACAAAGGAACAGGAGTGCGGCAACCCGACGTCGGGTTGGGCGCTCTCGAGATACCATGCGGCGGCGTTGGGAATTCCGGGCGCCGGATCCGGCTGTTGCCCTCTTTGATCAAGGTCGCCGGTGACCGGGCGCGTCGCGACGCCGCGGCTCGAATGGCCCGCCAACCGTGTTAGCAAGTACGATCCGAGCCATGAGCCGGGAATTAAGTAGAGGGGATGAAATGGGACTTCCCGGGTGAACCCATGAAGAACACCGACAGCGACGAGGATCAGAACGTTTAAGGCGATGTGAAAGAAAATCATCGTGGGATTCGAGTGCGGATGGGACATGGGCCTTCCGTGTGCAGGCCAGCCGTCGCCTCACTCTGGATGATGAATTTTCGTGCCCGCTGGTGCAAGTCATCTGCCTGCTTTGCTTGCGCCTCCGCCACTCCTTTTTCACGCCACGAAATCGAGCTTCGATCACCGCGGGCTGAAGGGTGCAACGCGAGTCGGCTGATCCTTTTCAGGGTGTTGTCGTCACTTTGAAATGCTCGCTTTGAGCTCCAGCATCGGCTGCTGGCTCACACCGATCACACCTTGCAGCGCGTGATCGATGTCGAAGATCAGACCAACGACGATCGTCAGAAGCAGCGGCAGGAAGAGGCTCGTGAAATTCGAGCGCGCCCCGTGCGCCCCGCTGCCGTAGGCACTCGTGAAGCATCCAAAGGAAGCGACAATAACGACGAGAACCCACACCGTGGGGGGAATATGATTCCGACCCGCGGCGACCCGTTCCCCGTCCGTGTCGATCATGTCGTTGAGCGCGGCGATGAAGGATGCTGTGATCGGCGTTGGCGCTTCCTTGGCCGCCGCCTCCGCATGCGTCCAGAGCGCCTTCTGAATCTCGGCGGACTTGCCGAGACCTTCGGCGAACTTTGTTGGATCGTCGGAAACTGTGCGGTATGCGAGCCGGATATCCACGTAGCTCCGCAAGAGGTCCCTGACGCCCTCTGGGTGATTGCCTGGGAGAAGCCCGGCACGGAGAAACGTTGTGCCGATCGAGTTGGCGTCCTCGAGAACCATGGTGCGCCGCGCATCGTAGCGACCCACGGCCATGGCAAAGGTGAATCCGAGCAGCAGCCCCAGTAATCCAAGGACCGCACCCTGCACGCCTCCGATCTGACTCTTACGCGCTTCGTCGCGAGCGGTATGAAGGCGGAAGCCAGTGCGGAATCCGAGCTCTGCGGCTCCGAGGAGAACAAGGCCGACGACAAGTATGAAAATCCACTCTTTATCCACGATTGGTGTTAGCACGGTTTTGACGGTTGACGGTTTCGCGATTCTTCAGCGGTTGCGCGCAGGCGCAGTACGAAGAGGCAAGGTTTGGGGTTCCTGCCAAGACAAATGAATACCGGGGGTGGCGCTCAAGAGAGCGGCGGCTCGCAGCCATCGGGGCCGGAGGGATCGAGCGAGACGCCGAGCTGAGGTCGCCTCCGCCAAAGGTCTGCCAATCCTGCGCCGCCGAAGACTACCGGGTGGTCGGGGAGTTGGGTTCGAATAGAATATCGACAGATAGCCGGGTGACAATTCTTCTTGGTAACATATCGATCAGACGTCCATGGAGCTGCCCCCTGCTGTCGGTCCTAATTGTCCCGGCCGAGTCAAACTGCGATTCCATCGGGGCTCCAGCGCCCACTGGGAGTCTGAAACACTAGCGCGATGAACGAGCTCAATAACAACTCCATCGAAATTCAGCGCCGCATTCACCTCGGACGGATGCTGGGTGAGGGCGCCATGGGCCGCGTGCTCGATGGATTTGCCTCGGACCTTGGCCAACACTTTGCCGTGAAACAGCTCCTTTCCGAGCTGATGGAGGACGCGGAGACCCGAATTCGCTTCGAGGAAGAGGCTGCCATCATGGCGTCAATCGATCACCCGGGCGTGCTGCCGATTTACGGCCTCAGCATCGATGATGAGCGGCGACTTTTTTATGTAATGAAAAAAATCGAAGGCAAAACCTTCGCTGAGCACATGAAGGATCCGAGTGAGTCCGCCGCCAGCGTCCCACGCCGGACGAGGTTGCTCGGGATACTCCTGGCTGCGTGCGAGACCGTCGCCTCAGCGCACGACAAGGGCATCATTCATCGGGACATCAAACCTGCGAACATTCTGATCGACCGCGAAGAGTCCGTCTATGTGATCGATTGGGGTCTGGCGAAGCGCGTCGGCACATCGGGCGCCGAGCGCACGCTCTCCGGGAAGGTCATGGGGACCCCGGGCTACATGGCGCCGGAACAGGCCGATGGTCGCTCGGCGCGTGCCGGTGCCGAAGCCGACGTCTTCGCTTTCGGTGCTCTGAGCAGCGTGGCGGAACTCCGCTTCATCCGCACCGATTCCAATATCCGGCCCCTGGCGAGCAAACGCCTGATGTCCGTCGTCGAAGCCGCGATCGACCGGGGGCAGCCCTCACTCGCCGAAGCGATGATCGCCACTCTCCTCGAGCGAGCGGTCGAAGGCACTCTCGCCAATCCGCTGTCGGAGGAAGATATCCAGCGTTTGAGGCAACTGGCAGAATCGGCGAAGAGCCCGCTAGTTTTGCAGGATCCTTAATCATCTCATCAACCGCCCCGGATCTGTCCCGTGCCATGCAGCTGATATTTATACGTTGTCAGTTCCTCCAAGCCCATCGGGCCGCGGGCGTGCAGTTTATCTGTTGAAATTCCGATCTCGGCGCCGAAGCCGAATTCACCGCCATCCGTGAAGCGGGTTGAGGCATTCCAATAGACGGTGGCGCTATCGACTTCGCTGAGGAATTCCTCGGCGGTGCCGGCATTCGACGTCACGATGCCATCGCTATGATGCGATCCATTGCTCTCGATGTGTTCGATTGCTTCGCTCGCTGAACCGACGACTCGCACCGCGAGGATGAGGTCGAGAAACTCGGTGCGAAAATCCTCGGGCGCGGCGAGGACAATCTGCCCGGGAGCCGATCCGATGGACTGCGCCAAGGCCAGTGCCTCAGAGTCGCAACGCAATTGCACGCCCCGTTGGAGCAACGTTCGACCGGCGGTCTCGAGGAAACGTCCGGCGATTTCACGATCGAGGACCAGCGTCTCGATGGCATTGCACACGCCGGGGCGCTGGCATTTTGCATCGATCACGATCGCTTCCGCCATCTCGAGGTCTGCGTCACGATCGATGTAAATAGCGCAGATGCCGTCGTAGTGTTTGATCACCGGCATCCGCGCATGGCTGACCACGGCTTCGATCAAGCCCTTGCCGCCCCGCGGGATGATGCAGTCGAGGTATTGATCCATTTCGCACATGACGCGCACGGCTTCGCGATCAGTCACCGGGATGAGCAGTACGGCGTCAGCGGGCAGGCCCGCTTCCGCGCCGCCTTCGCTCAGCGCTCGTGCAATCGCCACATTCGAATGAATGCTTTCGCGGCCGCCGCGCAGAATGGTGGCATTGCCGGTCTTGGTGCAGAGCACGGCGGCATCGCTGGTCACGTTCGGGCGTGATTCGTAGATGATGCCGATGACACCGATGGGTACGCGAACTTTGCGAATGTGCAGACCGTTGGGTCGCGTCCATTCGCGGATAATTTCGCCCACCGGATCCGCGAGATCCGCCACCTGTTCGATGCCGAGCGCCATTTTGGCCAGGCGTTCCGGATCGAGTTTTAGCCGGTCCAGCATCGCGCCGGAAATACCGTCCCGCTCCGCTTGTTCAAGATCACTGGCGTTGGCTGCTAGGATCTCATCCGTCATCGCCAGCACGCGTTTCGCCATCGCGCGCAGCCCGCGGTTTTTTACTTCCGACGAGCACTGGCGCAATTGACGCGCGGCTACGCGGGCGCGGCGGCCAAAATCGTGAATCTGTTCAGCGAGCGTATTCATTCGAGTGCGGAAGAAGCTTCAGCTATTTGGCTTTTTGACAAGGAATCGTGTGCCGACCGGACGGCCTTCGAGGATTTCACCAATTACGCCCGGTGTTCGCCCGCTCGCCACGCACGTGGGAATGCCGGCGTCGGTTGCGCGCTTGACCGCCTGGAGTTTGGAGACCATGCCACCGACCGAGAGCCGTCCTTTGTCGGCGCGCGCCAAGGCCGAAACACGTTCGATGTCTTCGACCACAGGCACCACGTTTCCGCTTTCGTCCAGCAAACCCGCGACGCTGGTCAGCATGACGAGGCAGGTCGCTCCAGCGAGCACGGCGACTTCCGCGGACAGCCGGTCGTTGTCTCCGAATTTCAGCTCTTCGACCGCCACGGAATCGTTTTCGTTGATGATCGGGATAACGGTGCGGCGGCGGAAAAGATGGGCCAGTGTGCTGCGCGCATTTTCGTAGCGCGTGCGGCTGTCGAGGTCGCCATGGGTGAGGAGGAGCTGCGCGACGTTCAGATCGTGGTCGGCGAAATGCCGGGCATAACTTTGCATCAGCTTCGATTGCCCGATGGCCGCACAGGCCTGGCGCGCGGCGAGCGATTCTGGTCGCTCATGCAATTCGAGCACATCGAGTCCTGCGGCGACGGCACCGCTGGAAACAATCGCGCATTCCCAGCCATCCTTGACGATAGCGGCCACCTCCGCGCAGAGCCGCTGGAACTGCGCATCATCGAGCGCGGTGCCGTCGATGTTCGCCAGAATGCCGGAGCCGAATTTCAGGACGAGGCGGCGGGTTTCGCTCATGGATCAGCGTGTAATTGGACGTGTGAAGGTGAATGCGGAGCGATCGCGACTCGGGGCATGGGAGCGCGGAGTCTAGGAACTCGCTGCTGGTCGGCAATGGGAAAGCGCATCGGCTAACACCCGCCCCAATCAAACGCCGGCACGCTCCAAAATGGAGCCCACGACGCGCGTTGCCTCGAAGCAGTCCGTGGCAATGGCCGCGGCCGCAGCGGAATGCTTTTGGTAATCCGATCGAATTTCCCGCACGCGCTCCGAGATTTCATCCGCAGTGGAAAATGGCAGCAGACCCGGGCCGGATCCGACGTGCTGAGAGAAATCCAGTGTCTTGGGTGATCACCGGACGACCGGCCGCGAGGTAGCACGCGCTGCGGTCGCTAAACCAGCCTGTGGCGAGCCGTACATATTGGTCTTTGGCCACCGTGAACTCCCCTTTTGACTGCTGAACATAGGAAACATACGCGTCGAGGTCGTTGCTGATCGGTCCCGCATCCGTGAGCCGCCAGCCGTCCGCGGTCAATTTCTCCCGGGTTTCCGGTTCCCGAATATTGGTGGCCAATTCAAACGGCTCGCCGGCGCGCTTTGGCGCATCGGCGAATTTCAGGAACTCGAGTGATTTGCTCCATAGATAGCGGTCGCCCCGCCATTCGACGTCTTTCAGGCCGCTGGTATTCCAATTTGCGATCGTGGTGAAAACGGCCCCGTCCGGCGGCTTGTTTTCGGTTTTCCAAAAATCGGTGACGATCGGCTGTCGCGTCGGCATCCAACGGAAACCGTGCAGGGGGACGGGGAACCGGTCCGTCCCGATATTCTCGCCAAACGTGAAGAGCGTGCGATGCTGCGCCAGGTATCCGCGCGGGGCCGGGTCGCCGTTGTCGAGGCGGATTTGTTCCACCCCGGGATCGCTCTCAAGGTAGATGAAATTTGGTCCGTCGGCGATGTCTTCATACATCTCCTGGGCGCCGCAGATATTGAAAACCGCATCCGCTCCATGAATCAGCTCGAGCATACGCGGGTGGGTCATCCCGGCGGTCGGCAGACCCTCCGTGTGCCGCGCGCAAAACCCCCAATGATGTTCGAAACCAAAACGGCGCGCGAGGCGATCGAGCAGACGCGTGGCGTAGCCATAGTCGAGTCCGTATTCCTGCGTTTCGGGGTCGTAAGTCCAGCGCGCGGAATCTTCGAGATACCAGACTTCGTGTCCCAGGCGCTGGAGCCCGACGATGTAGTGCAGGTGCTGCCAGATGACACCGGCAATGGGAATTCCGCCCATGAACCCCATCACCACGATCCGCTTTTTCGTCATGTGAGCTGCTTGACCACGACCGCGGGATTGCCGGCGACGACGACATTGTCCGGCACGGATTTCGAGACCACTGCACCCGCCGCGACCACGGAGTTTTCCCCAATCGTTACGCCCTTCAAAATGACCGCGTTCATCCCAATCCATGCATTATCGCGGATGATGACGGGCGCCGTTTTCAGCACCGGGCGTGGCGGTCGGTTCTGGTAGAACGGGGCCAGGGCGTAGGTATCGATGCGACGTTGGGCGGCATCGATGGGATGGAAATCGCTGTCGGCGATGCCAACATTCCAGGAGATCAGGCAATGCGCGCCGATCTCGATGTATTCGTCGGCCATGATCAACGCGCCGTTGATGAGGGAAAAGTCGCCGATTTTGCACCGGCCGTTGACACCGAGCGCAAACGAAACGCCCGCGTAGCACGAGACGTGATTGCCGATCTCGATCGCATGGACGTGCTTGCTCCGCATAAAGCGAAAACTTTGCGCCGTCTCGATGTAGGGACTCTCGCCCCAGGTCACGTTGTCCGGGATGGGATGCTTCCACCAGTCGTCCTGCACGAATCGGTCGGGTTTGATATTGCTCATGGCGTTGGGACTTTAGCGGATGCGGATTGAAACAGCTGCGAATAAATGCCGCCGCGCGCGATCAGCTCCGGACCGCGTCCCCGCTCGACGATTCCACCCTGGCCCAGCACGACAATCTGATCGACGTGATGAATGGTCGCCAGTCGGTGCGTGATGATGAGAGTGGTGCGGCCGCGCATCAGCGCTTCAAGCGTTTCCATGATGGCGGATTCGGTTCCCGGGTCGAGCGCGCTCGTAGGTTCATCAAGAATCAGGATCGGCGCATTCTTCAGGAAAGCGCGCGCGATGCCGATTCGCTGCCGCTGGCCGACGCTCAAGTGTCCTCCGCGTTCGCCGACCTGCGAGCGATAACCGTCGGGCATTTCCATGATGAATTCATGGGCCTGCGCCCGCTGCGCGGCTTCGATGATTTCCGCTTCCGAGGCACCGGGCCGGCCGTAGGCGATGTTTTCCCGGACAGTCGTGGAAAAGAGCAAGGTGTCCTGCAGGACGATACTGATGTGGCGCCGGAGCGATTTTTTGGTCACGTTGCGCACGTCCTGCCCGTCAATCAAAACACGCCCGGAGAGGGGATCGTAAAAGCGCGGGACCAGCGAAAGGAGAGTCGATTTTCCCGCGCCCGTTCCGCCGACAAAGGCAACCGTCTGTCCCGGATCGAGCATGAGATCGATGTCGCGCAAGATGGGACGTTCCGGATCGTAGCCGAAGCTGACCTGGTCAAAACCGACCGCGCCTTTTACTTGCTCGAGGACGACGGCATCGGCTCGATCCGGCACGTCGTCACGGCGATCCAGGACCTCGAAGCAACGTTGCGCACCGGCGGCCGCGCTTTCCAAGGCCCAGGCCACATGCGTCAATGCTTCGAGCGGTTGATAGAGCATCAGGAGCAACGTCGAGAGATACCACAGTTGGCCGACTTTGAGGGTGCCATCGAGCACATGGCGCGCGCCGACAAAAATCATCGCCGCGGTACTGAGGGCGATGAGCGTGCCGACGATCACGCTGCTGCGCATGGAGAGGGAATTGAACCGCAGATTGGCTTCCAGACTGGCGTGCGCGCTGGATTTGAATTGCGCCAATTCATGCTCCTCGCGCCCGAACGCCTGCACCATCTTGACCGAGCTGATTCCTTCCTGGGCCGTCGTCAGTACTGCACTTTCCGTCTCGGCAATCACCGTTGATTCATCACGGATCCGCACCGCATACAGGCGAATGGTGAGCATCAGAAAGGGGATCACCGCGAGGGAAAGGACGGCGATTTGCCAGTCGAAATACCACATGGTGGCGAAGGTGCTGACCAGCGCGATGCTGCTTTGAAAAATGAAGAAGACCTTGCTGTAAATGGCCTGGATCGCCTGCGAATCGTACGCCACGCGAAAGCTCGAGTCCGCGCTGCGGCGTTGATCGTGAAACTTCAGCGGCAACGCGTGCAACCACGCGTAGATTTCCGTGCGGAGGGTCATCAGCGACATCAAACTCGCGCGAATCGTCAGCAGATTGATCACGTATCCGAGCCCGCTGGCGAGGAGGTGAAAGATCACCATCGCTCCGCAGGCCATGAGCAGGATCGCGGTCCATGGAATCAACATCCCACCATCGCTGGCGCCATTGGGATTTGCGGAAAAAATTGTGGCCCATCGAAATCCATGCGCGCCGCTGTCCACGGCTGGTAAAACGCGATCAACGATGAAGGCCATCGGCCACGGGCGCAGGAGATTGAACCCGGTTGCGAGCAAGGTCAGCCCGCCGGCGGCGACGGTGCGCCCCAGATAGGGTCGATAGTAGGCCAGCGCTCGTCGATAAACGGACATCGGCGGCGATGGAATACCGTGCACGCTGGCAATGGCAACGCTCATCCGGCTGCGGACAGTTCGGACTTTTCACGAATGAGCCATGTCGTGCATGACGGGCCTGGTCAGTCCGCATTCCATGATCGCCAAACCTCTGCCTGTGCCCGGATCCATCGAGTATCGCGGCTGCCACCTTGCTTATGCGGTTTGTGGCGATGGCTCCGCGGTCATACTGATTCAGGGAGTGGCGGTGCACGGCGCGGGCTGGCAGCCTCAAATCGACGCACTCTCGACCCGCCACCGTTGTCTTACTTTTGACAATCGCGGTCTCGGACGAAGTCAGCCAATCGGCGACGTGAAGCTTCGCGTCGAGCAAATGGCAGAGGATGCCCAAAAGCTCATCGATGCGCAGGGTTGGAACGCCGCGCACGTGGTCGGGCACTCTCTGGGTGGGCTTATCGCGCTGGAGCTGGCGCTCGCCAGCCCCGATCGAGTGCGCAGTCTCGCGCTGCTTTGCTCGTTCGGGCGAGGTCGTGACGCGGCGCCGCTCACCGCCCGCATGCTCTGGACCGGGATGCGGACTCGCATCGGGTCGCGTCGGCAGCGTCGGCGTGCCTTTCTCGAATTGGTCATGCCGCCCGCTGCGTTCCACGGAAGCGACGCTGATGCGCTCGCCGCGGGCATGGCGCCACTTTTTGGCCACGACCTCGCGGACCAACCGGATGTGACGGGATTACAACTGGCCGCCATGCGGGCTTACGATGCCATGCCTCGATTGCACGAACTCGCGAGCGTTCCGACGCTGGTCGTGAGCGCGGCCCATGATCCCATCGCTCCTCCGAGCGCAGGACGCGCCCTCGCGAACGCGATTCCGAATGCGCGATTTGTCGAGCTCGCCGATGCCTCGCATGGTGTGCCCATTCATTCCCCAGAACGCATCAACGAACTGCTCAGCGAGCACTTCGCGCAAACCGAAAAACCCTCCACCGATCAATCGGATTAACCAGGGCATTCGCCGTCAGCCACGTTGGCGCGGTTACACTTCGATGGATTCGACAAACGCCTGGAATACTTCGTCGGGAATTTCGATCAGATTGGAGCTTTCGGGGAAGCGTCCGGCATGGACATCGGCGATGTATTCGGTGAAGGCGGCGATGCGCTCGTTTTGCAAGCGGCAGTATTCAGCGGAGAAATTGCGATACGCTTTGGCGTGGCGCGGCGGGCGTTCATCGTAGTCGCCGAGGATGTCGTCGGAAAAGAGGAACTGTGTATCGCAGCCGTCGCCGGAACCGAGCGACATGAGGAGCATCGAAGTTTGCGTGCACAACCAGCGCGCCAGGCGATGGGGGACGACCTCGAGCTCGGCCGCATAGGCGCCCGCGTTTTCAAGGCGCTGCATGTCCTCATGGAGCCGTTTCGCTTCAACGAGCGTTTTACCGATCGCTCGATACCCAGTCCAGATAACGTGACGGGGCACCAT
>CAWCSW010000024.1:0-156091 GCA_963798345.1 uncultured Verrucomicrobiae bacterium
GGGCGCCTGACGGGTCGACGGGGGCGCGAGGCCCGCGGCGCTCAGCGGTTGCGGAACCGCTCGATCGCTTCCTTGGCGGAGACGCGAGCGTTGAGGGCGCCGATCATCGCCTTCTCGGCGGGCGAGCCGGCGGGCGGTGCGGCGCCGAGCTGGCGGGCGAGCTCGGTGCCGTTCATGTAGCCGTGGTTGTCGACGATCTTGCCCTCGCGCACGGTCAGCATGTCGCAGCCGGTGATCGTCGATCGTAGTCGCCGTTCGGCTTCATCCCCTCGAAGCTGGCCGTGCCGTTGAAGGTCCCGGTCGCGCGCCACTGCACGGCGGCGTTCTCCTTCGAGGACGGTCACCTGAAGGACCTCGAACGTGAAGTCGGGGAACGCCGCGAAGAGCGCGCCGAACCACTGCTTGAAGCCGGCCGGGACGCTGAACTCGGCGAAGCCGACGAGCCGGTCGGTCGAGCCGGGAACCCAGAGGGCGGCGGCGGCGTCGAGGTCCTTCTCGGCGATCGCCTTGAAGTAGGCGCGGGCAACGGACGTGGGGCCCGGTGTACGGGCCGGTGCCTTCTCGGCAGTGCTCTTCGTAGCCATCGCGCGCAGCGTAGCCGTCCGGGGGCCGGCGGTGTCAGAAGGCCGAGGCGCGGCAGCGTCCAGAGCACTCGAACCCGCCGTCCTGTCGTCGATAATCAGGACATGGGCGTCCCCGTTTTCCACGGCCGATTCGGCGAACGCCAGGCCGAACGGCTGCTCTGGCGAGCCGGGTTCGGTCCGGCCCCCGGCGAGGCTCGCAAGCTCGCCCACAAGGGCTTGAAGGGCGCCGTCCACTCGCTCACCCGGCCAAAGGGGAAGGCGAAGCTGCACGGGCCGAAGCCGCACGTCGAGCACGGCTTGCCGCTGGCGCCCGCCGACGCCTGGGGGCACGACCTGCTCTGGTGGCTCGACCGCATGGTCCGCAGCGACCAGCAGCTGAGCGAGCGGATGACGCTCGTCTGGCATGACTGGTTCGCGACTCGACCGACGTCGGCAAGGCGGCGCTCAACATCCGCCAGAACAAGATGTTCCGGCGCAACGCGCTTGGCTCCTTCCGGACGTTGCTCGTCGAGCGTCACCAAGGACCCGGCGATGCTGCTTTGGCTCTCCGGCGCCGATAACCACAAGTGGGCAGCCGAACGAGAATTACGGCCGGGAGATGATGGAGCTGTTCACGCTCGGCGCCGACAACGGCTACACCGAGACCGACGTGCGCGAGCAGGCGCGGGCGCTCACCGGCTGGCGCGCCGACTGGGATGAGGAGCTGGGCCCGGTCAACTTCCGCTTCGACCCCTCCTACCACGACAAGGGCGTCAAGAAGATCTTCGGCCACAGCGGTCACTTCGACTGGCAGGACTCGCTGCCGGCTGTGCCTCGAGCACCCGGCCCACCCCGACTACTTCGTCGACAAGCTCTGGTCGTACTTCGTGCCGACGCCGGCACCGGCGAAGACGCGTCGGGCGCTCAAGCGCATGTATCGGGTAAGAAGGGGGCGGTGCGGCCGCTGGTCGAGGCAATCCTCATGCATCCGGAGCTGTACTCCGGCCCGCGCATGGTCAAGCCTCCGATCGTGCAGATCGCCGGGCTGATGCGCGGGCGGCGAACGGGGATAAGACGCCGGCTTTGATCGGCTGCACGATCTCGGTTTCCCCATCGATCCTGATATTGCTCACCTTCTGGGTCTCGCCACCGGGCCAGGTGACGATCACTTCGTCCACGTGGTCAGTCGCACCCAGACCGATGGTCACCGGCAGTTCCGATTGGGACAGGTAACCGCGTGTCGGCATGACCTGCCGTGACAGAGTCCGGCCCCCGGCACGAACAGTCACCCACGCTCCAATCCCGTCGCGATTCGCGCGCGTGCCGGTCAGCCGGATCCGAATCCAGTGATGGCCGAGTCGCTGCTCATTGCGCAGCAGGATCGGTGGACCGCCCACTTGCGTGAGAAGCACATCGAGATCGCCATCCCCGTCAATATCCGCGAACGCTGAACCGCGACCGGCGATCGGCTGAGTCAGATCCTTCGTCAGCGGTCCTTCAGGCACGGGCACGAAGGCAGCGGCCTGGCCATGGCTCCGGGAGTTCCAGAATAATTGTGCCGGCTGGCGATACTGCTGGCCCGGTTGCGCCTGTCCAATTTGTTCGTCCAGGTGTCCGTTGGCGGTCAGCAGATCAGGCGATCCGTCGAGGTCGTAGTCGAAAAAGAAAACGCCGAACGTCAGCAGGTTCCGGGTCGCCGTGCCGATGCCCCGAGCGATGGCCTCGTCCGCAAATGTGAGCGCGTTCGGCGGCGACACATAGAGCGCGGTCATCTCGTTGGCAAAATTTCCAATCGAAATGGCCACGCTGTCGTTCTCCTCGAACCGCGCCGTATCGATGCCCATGGCTCCGCGGACTTTTCCGAAACGATCGAAGGCCGCGCCCGACAACTCCCCGATCTCCTTGAATGTGCCGTTGCGTTCATTGTGAAAGACGAAGTTCTGCGCGGTATCATTGGTCACGATGAGGTCGGTCCAATGATCGCCATCGAGATCGACGGGGGCGACGCCGAGCGACTTTCCCACCGGCTCGCCCGTCACTCCGTTCTTCACCTGCACGCCGCTCGCAGACGAGACGTCAACAAAGCGCCCATCGCCTTCGTTGCGATAGAGCGCGGAAAAGGAACCCGGGAAATTCATCGGCGGTCCGTAGGCGCGGCCAATTCCAGCCAGTTGGTAGTTGATCGCCCGATCGCTCTCGCGCGACCAGGCGACGTAGTGGCAAACGAACAAGTCGAGATCACCATCATTATCGAAATCAAACCAGGCCGCGCTCGTGCTCCAATCGTCCGGCGAACCCGCCACGCCCGCTTCCACAGTGACGTCCCTGAATATCCCGTCACCTTCATTGTGAAAAAGCCGATTCCCTCCGACGGCAGTGAGCAGGAGATCAGCGCGACCGTCATTGTCGTAATCGCCAATGGCCGCGCCCATGCCATACAGATCAACATCCAGCCCTGACCCGGCGGTCACGTCCTCGAACTTTCCCCGGCCATCATTGCGATACAGGGCGGCCGTATGCGTCGCGCGCTTTGGACTCCACGGCCAGTCCGTCGAATTCACGAGCAGGAGGTCCTGATCACCGTCACCGTCGAAATCGAAGAACGCACTGCCACCACCCATCGTCTCCGGCAGCAACTTCTCGCCCGTCGCACCGGTGTAATGCTCGAACGTGAGGCCAGCTTCCTTCGTGACGTCCGCAAATTTAACGGCGGGTGTCTGCACCTTCGCTTCACCCTTGCCGTCACCATCACCCTGTGAGTTCCGGAGGACGAGAAAGGCCACTGCCGTCGCTACCAGCAGAAGCGCCGCCACTGCCCAACGCACGGCACGGCGCATGGCCATCTGGACCTGAAATTCGGAATCGTCGCGCGGGGCAGACATAAAGGAAGGAGAGTCGCGGAGTTGAACCCGCCGGGCGAGTTCACTATGCAGAGCATCCGAATTTCCCCATGAACGACAATCCGAAACCGCGCCGACTCCTCCACTGGGCCATCGGGTTCCTGGTGTGGACGGTCATCGGGCTGTCGTTTGCGAGCCAATTCTTCGTCGCCAATCTGAAAGCGGGACGGCCCGTTACCTGGGCTGAAGCGATTGGCTGGTCCCTCGGGGACTGGTATGTCTGGGGCCTGCTCTCCATTCCCATTCTGGCCGTCGCCCGACAGTTTCACATCGATGGGGTCCATTGGCGCAGCAGCCTCGTCATTCATCTCTGCGGATCGGCGATCGCCGCCCTCGTGTTTTTGATTGTTCGGGCAGCGCTCGGGCAATGGCAAATGCTGCTCCGGGGTGGCGCCGCGACTTATGGGGAGATCTTCATGCCCCTGCTGGCCAAGACGTTTTTGTTCAATGTCATCATTTATTGGGTGATCGTCTGTGCCGGGCACGCGCTGGATTATTACCGGCAATTCCGGGAGCGGGAGCGGCGCAATTTGGAATTGGAGCGCAATCTGAGCCGGGCCCAGCTCAAGACCCTGCAGATGCAACTCAACCCGCATTTTCTCTTCAACACGCTGCACGCGATTTCCGCGCTCATGCACAAAGACATCGACGCGGCGGATCGAACCATCGCGCAGCTTAGTGATCTCCTTCGGCGTGCGCTGGAGAGTGGCGACGAACACGAGGTGCCTTTGCGGCAGGAGCTGGATTTTCTCGAACGCTTCCTGGCCATCGAACAAACTCGGTTCGGTTCGCGGCTCCGCACGCGAATCGAAGTCGCCCCGGAAACGCTGGATGCGCTCGTGCCGAACCTGTTTCTCCAACCACTCGTTGAAAACGCCATCCAGCACGGGATCGAGCCGCGCGCCCGCCCGGGAGAAGTCGCGATCATCGCACGGCGGGAAGGCGACCAGCTCGTGCTCGAAGTTTGGGACGACGGCGTTGGGCTACCGGAGTCCCACATCGAAAATGTCGGACTCACCAACACTCGCACCCGGCTGCAGCAGCTCTATCGCGATCAACATCGCTTTGCCCTGACGCCGCGCGCTCTGGAAGGCGTTTCTGTCACTGCTACCATTCCGTTCCGATTGGCCGCCGCCCAACCCACATGAAACTCCGCACGATCATTGTTGAGGACGAACCGCTCGCCCGAGAGCGGCTGCAAAACCTGCTCACCGCCGATCCGGAAATTGAACTCGTCGCGGAGTGCGCGAATGGCGCGGAGGCCGTCGCCCAAATCACCGAGCACCAGCCGGACCTGGTATTTCTCGATATTCAATTGCCGGAACTTGATGGGTTCGGAGTGCTCGCGTCGCTGGATCAGGAGCACCTGCCCGCAGTCATCTTCATCACCGCTTACGATCGCTTCGCGCTAAAGGCGTTCGAGGTCCATGCCCTCGATTACCTGTTAAAGCCATTCGACAGCACGCGTTTTCGGAGCGCCTTGCAACGCGCGAAGGACAGCCTTGAACGCCGGGCCAAGACGCCTGCTGAAGAGCCAGGCCTGCGGAATTTTATCGAAGAATCACGCCCGGAAAATGAGGCGATCACGCGGCTCGCGGTCAAATCGTCGGGCCGATCCATCATCATCAAAGTAGATGAAATCTTCTGCATCGAAGCGGCCGAGAACTACGTCAAAGTTCACACCGAAAGGGAAGCGCACCTGCACCGGGAAACGATGAAATCGATCGAGTCGCGATTACCGTCGGACCGCTTCGTGCGCATCAGCCGCACCTGCATTGTGAATGCGGATCAAATCAAAGAAGTGCAACCATTCTTCAATGACACCTTCGTCGTGATCTTGAAAAATGGCGCCCGCCTTAACGCAACTCGCACCCACCGGGACAAGGTTAAACAGTTCCTTGGAGGATAGAGTTTCGTCGCGCCTTGATCGCAGGCACCGGATGATGGTGTGGACACAGCTCGACGGCCAGACTCACCAATGGAAGTTGTTGCCGTTGAAGACCTTTTTGATTGAACGACGCACTTTGCTTGGAAGAGACTCCTCCTTCGTTTGCGGCGGCCGACTGCGCGGACGCGAAAGCGGTCGAGAGTTGGGTGAATCTTTCACCGGCGTAAAATCGAATCGCAGGGCCACTGTCGCGCCTTCCCGAAGTGTGAGTTCCCGCGGACGGGACTCTCGACCGGCGAATGCAGCGGTGATCACGTGTTCGCCGGTGGGCAAAGATTTTTCCATCGGTGCCTTTCCGATCGGTTCACCATGATCAAATATCTCCGCCCCGGGTGGGAGACTCTCGACCGCCACAATCCCCGCTGGAAGCTCGCCCGTTTCCGGCGGACTTTCGAAACGCTGTTCCACCACCGCAGTTTGCGCGCGCTCCACGGCCACTTCCTTTTCGATTGTCGGCAATCCTTCGCGGATGAACCGAACGCGGTATCGGCCCGTCGGCAAACCGAGGATATTCTCAGGCGTCGATCCAGACTGAATCGGCGCTTCGTTGAACTCCGGCAACAGCGCGTAGGGCGTGTTTTCCGGATCCGCCGTGACGTGCAAATTGCCCGTGCTGCGGACGAGATTGATCACGCCAAGGTCGGTGATGGCAGCGGAGTGAACCTCGGTTTGCACGGTGATTGGCTCATAACCAGAGAGGGATATTTCGACCGACTGCAATCCGGCGGGAACATCGTCAATCGACGCTGGGGAGATATTGTCGCGATTGTTTCCGACGGCTACTAATGCTCCCGCGGGCACGGTACGAATGGCCAATCGACCTGGCGGCGCAAGCGCCGGGGCAGGCGCTTCGGGTGCCACCCGTGCGCCGGGAATATCGCCCAAAGGTTTCGGTCGGCGAAAGGCGATGGCGACGGCGAGAAGCAACGAGAGACCCACGGCAGCGGCACCAAGGATCCACCAATTCCGCTCGCGCCAAAGCTCGGTGACGAATTTCCGCAGACGTGGAATGCGCTGCCATTCGCTCGTAATTTCCAGCGGCAGGCCTGGCTGCTTCAAAGCGGTGTCAAAACCAGCATTTGGCCGTAATCCGAGTCGCGCAACAATTTCTCCAGCGCTGGCTGGCCGGTCAGCCGCATTCTTCGCCAGACACGAGGCGACGGTGCTCTCCCAGATCGTCGGGATGGGGCATCCGGAAACATCCAAAGCAAGGCGCCGCTGATTCATTGACTCGGGCACGCACTCGCGAATCTGAAGACTGAGGTCCCCCGCGTAAAACGGCGGCTTGCTCGTGATCAGTTCGTAAAGGGTGACTCCCACCGCGTAGATGTCGTCGGCTGGAGATGGTCTCTCGCCTCGGATCTGTTGCGGACTCATGTAACGCAACGTGCCACTGGTCGGCTCATGGTTGGTCAATTGTCCGCCCGTATGGTGAAGTCCGGCGGCAATCCCAAAATCCGCGACCTTGAGGATGCCGCGCGAGGTCACCATCAGATTCGCTGGCTTGAGATCGCGGTGAACCGTCGCCGCTTCGTGGTGCGCGTAATCGAGGGCGCGGCAAAGCCCCTGCACCCACGGCGAAAGCTCGTCCACTTCAAAGCACCGCTGCGATCGTTCCACCCGCATGGCGGAGAGCGTCGGGCCATCGATGTATTCGAGCGAAATCGCCGCCAGATCCTCGTCTTCCACAAAGTCGTAGGTGCGCGCGATGTTCGGATGGGTCAATTCGAGAGTGCGGCGGGTTTCGCGCTTCAAATCATCGCGCACCGTCGCGTCCAGCCGCACCGCATCGTGCATGAATTTTAACGCCACCGGTCGGTCGAGCTTGTTATCGTGGGCCAACCAAACCACGCCCATGCCACCGCTGCCAAGCAGGCGTCGGAGCGCATAGCGCCCGAAGACGCAACGACCGGCGATCAATTCCGACCCATCAGAGCGCCGCAAAGTGGCCGGCTCGACTGGCATGATTCGCGACGAGTTGGGTGATGCATGAGAATCAAAACGGGAATTGGCGTTCACAACACGCCGCGATCAGGAAGCGAAAATCGTTCTCGCCGGCCCCCGATCTCACAAATTCAGCCCGGAATCTCCCGATACCGACCTGCCAGCGCTTCACCCCCCCGAACAACTTGCCCGCGGGTTTGACTCCGCGGATTCGCTCCGCATTATCGCCGCCCATTTCCCATCATGCTCGAAACTCACGTCCTCAAGATCGCCCAGGAATTGAAGCTCCAGCCGCGGCAGGTTGCCGCCACGGCCGTTTTGTTTGAAGAAGGAGCCACCGTCCCGTTCATCGCGCGCTACCGAAAAGAGCGAACCGGCGAGATGGATGAAGTGCAGATCACCGCGGTGCGCGACCGACTGGAACAACTCGAGGAGCTGGACAAGCGGCGCGAATCCATCCTGAGCTCGCTGACCGGGCGCAAACTCCTAACCGCCGACCTCGAAGCCCGGATTAATGCGGCCGAGACGCTGTCGACGCTCGAGGATACCTACCTCCCCTTCCGCCCGAAGAAGCGGACCCGGGCAACGATCGCCAAGGAAAAGGGACTGGAGCCACTGGCCGACCTGCTTTGGGCCCAGGATCCCGCCACGAATCCGCAATCCGCGGCGCAGGATTACGTCGGGCGCGAATACATCACGGACAAAGGTCCGGCGACCATTGCGGACGCGGCAGAAGCGCTAGCCGGTGCGCGCGATATTCTCGCGGAACGCGTGAGCGATGACGCCGCAGCGCGAGCGAGATTACGCGAGCTTTACCTCACCAAGGGCGTGATCAAATCGAAGGTCGTCAGCGGCAAGGAAGAGGAAGGCGCAAAGTTCAAGGACTACTTCGATTGGACCGAACCCGCCGCCACGGCGCCCAGCCATCGTATCCTCGCGATCCGTCGTGGTGAAAGCGAAGGGTTCCTTTTTTCCCGGCTCGTCCCTGACGAAATCGAAGCGCTTGGCATCCTCGAAAGGCTTTTCGTTCGTGGAACCTCACCGGCCGCGGCAGAGGTGAAAGCCGCCGTCCACGACAGCTTCAAACGCCTGCTTGGTTTTGCGATGGAAGGCGAAGCTCGTGTCACCTTGAAGAAGCGCGCCGACGAGGAAGCCATCCGCGTCTTTGCCGAGAATCTGCGCGAACTACTCCTGGCCTCGCCTCTCGGCCAAAAAAACGTGCTCGGAATCGATCCCGGCTTCCGCACCGGCTGTAAGGTCGTGCTCCTCGATCGTCAGGGAAAGCTGCTCGCGCACGATGTCATCTATCCCGAAAAATCCGCCCGCGAACTCGCGGAAGCCGCCGAGATGGTCAAAGGCGTCGTCAAGAAATTCAACGTCGAGGCCATCGCCATCGGTAACGGCACCGCCTCGCGCGAAACGGAAACGTTCATCCGCAAGCTCGGTCTGCCGCCCGCGATTCCGGTCGTCATGGTCAGCGAAAGCGGCGCTTCGATATACTCCGCGAGCGAAGTGGCGCGGGAAGAATTTCCCGACCACGACGTAACGGTCCGTGGCGCGATCAGTATCGGACGCCGCCTCATGGATCCGCTCGCCGAACTCGTGAAGCTCGACCCAAAAAGCATCGGCGTCGGCCAGTATCAGCACGACGTGGATCAGAACGGACTGAAACGTTCGCTCGATGATGTCGTCGTTTCCTGCGTGAACAACGTCGGCGTTGAGCTCAACACCGCGAGCAAACATCTGCTCACCTACGTCTCCGGTTTGAATTCCCGGGTCGCCGCGAACATCGTCACGCATCGCGATACGAACGGCCCGTTTAAATCGCGCAAGGAACTGCTCAAAGTCAGCGGCCTCGGCGATAAAGCCTTCGAGCAGGCCGCGGGCTTCCTCCGCATCCGCGATGCCGCGAATCCGCTCGATGGCAGCGGCGTTCATCCCGAGCGCTACGCCCTCGTCGATCGCATGGCCGCCGACCTCGGCTGCAGCGTCGCCGACCTGGTCCGCGACAGCGGCAAGCGTGCGCGCATCGACGCCAAGAAATATGTCACGGAAGACGTCGGCATCCCGACGCTGAACGACATTCTGAAAGAACTGGCCAAGCCTGGGCGCGATCCACGCCAGCAATTCGAAGCGTTTTCCTTCGCCGAAGGTGTCGAGAAAATGACCGATCTCGAACCCGGCATGAAACTCCCCGGCATCGTTACGAACGTCACCGCGTTCGGTGCCTTCGTCGACATCGGCGTGCACCAGGATGGCCTCGCCCACATCAGTCAACTCAGCGACGATTTCGTCAAGAATCCGGCCGACGTGGTAAAAGTCGGCCAGCGCGTGATGGCCACCGTGATGGAAGTGGACATGGGCCGCAAACGCATCGCCCTCTCGCTCAAATCAAAACCCGACCTCACACCTCGCGCCGAACGCCCGCGCAATGAAGCCGCCCCCCGCGAAGTCAAACGCCATCAGGACCGCAAGCCCGCGCAGACCGGAGGCGGCGTCGATTGGTTCACCGCAGCGATGAACAAGAAGCACTGAGGATGCGAGGCCCGTCCTCTCGATCGGCGGCTGGGAACGATGGAACTGTGCGCCGCTATGATCCGAGTTGTTTCGCCGGTTTTTCGAGAAACGAGGCGATCATGAATATCCCCACGGCCATGAAGATGCACGAGTCCGCGACGTTAAACGCCGGCCACGGGTGGGCATAGCGGACGTGCAAATCGAAGAGCAGGAAATCCACGACGTGCCCATGGATGAGCCGGTCGGTGAGATTTCCAAGAATGCCCGCGATCAGGAAGGCGACGCCCCAGCGGGACCATGATCCGTCAAAGGCGCGCCGCCGGATGAAGACCGCCAGCGCGACCAGCACAACGGCCGACAGGATCATGAAGAAATGATTGTTACCGGTGCCGAGGCTGAAGGCGGCACCGGTGTTTTGCCAATGGCAGAGTGTAAACCAGCCGGGAATGATGACGCGCTCGTCTTGATAGGGGGCGAAGTTTTTTACGATCCACCACTTGGTCGCCTGATCGAGCACATAAAGCGGCAAGGAGATGGCGAGAATCCAGGCAAACGTGGCACGCCGCACCGGGCGGGGAACGAAATTGGGAGCGTCTGCAGGGCTATCCACGAATCACACGAAATTCACGAAGGAAAGGCGAACCGAACGCGGCGCGTCCTGCTCTGTCATCCTGAGCGCAGGCGCAAAGCGCCGGAGTCGAAGGACCCGGCTCCCATAAGAAAAACCTCCGGCAGGGAAAAACCTTCGGCGGAGCTTCAGACAATAAAACTCATTAATCCTTGGAGCCGGGTCCCTTCGACTGCGCGCCCCGCCGCCTTCGCCCACGGGCGCTCCGCTCAGGATGACCAATTGCGCGTCCATCGCTTCCCGGATCACGCGCACACGGCGGCACACCGCTCGCACAACTCCGGATGCTCCGGCGATGCCCCCACCGTCAGCCGATGCCGCCAGCAACGCGCGCATTTTTTGTGTTCCGTGCGGACCAGACTTGCCACCGTTTCACTGCCGGCCCGGAGCGTCAAACCGCTCAGGATGAAAAACTCCTCCAATTCCTCGCGCCGTGCTTCCAGCGCTGACACCTCTGTTTCGTCCGCAATTTCCAGCGTCACCGCCGCTTCGAGCGCATTACCGATGAGCTTTTGCTGCCGCGCCGGTTCGATGGCCTGGGCCACTACACCGCGCAGATTCAGCCACCGCTCAATCTGCGCTTCGATCTTTTCGTCCCGCCATTCGGTATTAACCTCAGGGAACGTCTCGACATGGATCGACGCGGATTCGCTGCCGAACTCCCAGGCCTCATCCGCTGTAAACGCCAGGATCGGTGCCAACAGGCGCGCGAGTGCGTCAAACGTGTGATGCATCACGGTTTGCGTGGCGCGTCGGCGCGGGCTGTCCGCAGCGTCGCAATACATCCGGTCCTTGGTGATATCGACGTAGAGCGCGCTGATATCGACGGTCACGAATTGATTCAGCGTCGTGAAGACCTTCCGGAAATCGTAGGCCTCATAAGCCTCGCGGCACGTTCCGATGACCTCCTGCAAGCGGCTCAGCATCCAGCGATCGATCGTCGTGGCGCCATCGAGCGAAGACCGCGCCCGATCGAAATCATGCAGGTTCGCCAGCAGAATACGCAGGATATTGCGAAAGCTCCGATACGCATCGGTCAGCCCCGCGAAGGTCTCTTCGGAAAACGGCACCTCACTCGTAAACTCCACGCTCGAAGCCCACAGCCGGACGACGTCGGCGCCATATTTCCCGACGAAATGCTCGGCGTTCATCGGTTTCGCGTAGGCGCCCTGCTCGGACTTCGAGACCTTCTTGCGCGTGTCCTTATCCACCACAAACCCGTGCGTAATCACCGTCTTGTAAGGCGCCGCGTCATTGAGCGCGATCGACGTCATGAGCGACGATTGGAACCAGCCGCGATGTTGGTCCGTGGCCTCGATGTAAACGTCCGCCGGCCAATGCAGCTCGGGATGTTTCTTCAACACCGCCACATGCGAGACGCCGGAATCGATCCAGACATCGAGCGTGTCATTCCGTCGCGTGACACCTTCCGGCAGGCCAAGTTGCTGCGCCCACCACGCGTCGTCCTTTTCAAACCACACATTTGTCCCTTCGCGCTCGATCACGTCGGCCACTTTCCGAACGAGCGGCGCATCCAGGATCGGCCCCTCCGCATCGTAGAAAACCGGCAGCGGCACACCCCACGAACGTTGCCGCGAAATGCACCAGTCCGGTCGCGATTCGACGGTGCCGTAAATGCGATTGCGACCCCACGCCGGAACCCAGTTCACACCATCGATCGCCGCAAGCGCCTTGGCCCGCAGATCGCCGATCCGGATGAAAAACTGTTCAACGGCCCGGAAGACGACCGGCGTTTTCGACCGCCAGCAATGCGGATACGAATGCTGATACACCTGCTCGCCAATGAGCGTTCCGTTCGCGCGCAAGTGCTCGACGACTTCCCGGTTCGCATCAAACACATATTTCCCGGCCCACACCGGCACACCGACTTCCTCGGTGAAACGCCCGTTTTCATCCACGGGCGAAAGCACCGGCAACCCGTTTTCGACGCCCGCAAGGTAGTCGTCCGCCCCGTGCCCCGGTGCGATGTGGACCTGCCCGGTGCCGGCATCCATGGTGACGAAATCCGCGGTGATTACTTTCGAGCGCCGATCCAAAAACGGATGCTGCGTTTCACTCGCCGCCAGTTCTGCCCCGAGCAGCGACCCGATTTCCTCTTCGAGCGTGTAACCCGTCGCCTCGTGAAATACCTGCGTCAGCGCCTTGGCGATCACGAACATTTCTTCACGCCCCGACTCACCGTGCCGAAAACGCCCGACGACGTAGCGATGACGCGGATGCAAGGCGATGGCGACATTCGCCGGCAGCGTCCAGGGCGTCGTGGTCCAGATGACCATGCTCGCCTTCCCGGCAAATGGACCGGCGACGAGCGGAAATTTGACGAAGATCGCCGGATCCGTCCGGTCCGCGTATTCCACCTCCGCCTCGGCCAGCGCCGTCTGCGCGCCCGTGCTCCAATAGACCGGCTTCATCGACTGATAAACGAGGCCCTTCTCCACGAAAACCGCAAAGCGCGGATGACCTCCGCCTCGTACGCCGGATCGAGCGTGAGATACGGATTCTCCCAATCGCCGAGCACGCCGAGCCGTTTGAACTGCGAGCGCTGGATATCGATGTAACGCCGCGCGTATTCCTCCGACCGCCGGCGCACTTCGCCCGGCATGAGCCCGCGCGACTCCTTCACCACCTTGAATTCGATCGGCAGCCCGTGGCAATCCCAGCCCGGCACATACGGCGCGCGAAACCCCAGCATCGAGCGCGATTTGACGATGATATCCTTGAGCACCTTGTTCAGCGCCGTGCCCATGTGAACGTCGCCATTCGCGAAAGGCGGGCCGTCGTGCAGCACGAACGCCGGCGCCTCCTTCCGCGCGTCCTGAATCTGCCGGTAAAGCCCGCTCGCCTCCCACTTCGCGAGCCGCTCGGGTTCGCGCTTTACGAGATCCGCCTTCATCGGAAAATCCGTCTTCGGCAGCAGCAGCGTATCTTTGTAATTTTGGCTCATCGAGAAAAGGGCGCGACGCTAGCGGCGCCGACCGTGAGGGTCAATGACCGGGCCGAAACTCGGGGAAGGGCGCATGCACCCTCAATTTCCGAGCACATTGATCGTGAAAGCCAGGACACCAATATTAAACGCGAACGCGGCCGCGCAGTGAAACAGGGCCACCCGGCGGATACGGGGGTCGCGAATTTCAATATCCGACGTCTGAAATGTCATGCCGAGTGTGAAAGCGAAATACGCGAAGTCCCAATAATTCGGCTCGTCCGCGCCGGGCACTTCAATCCCGCGCGCGTCCTTGCCGTTGCAGCCGGGTGTGTAAAACAGATGGGCATAATGAAGGGCATAGATGGTGTTCCCAAACAACCACACGAGCGCGAGCGTCACGATGATCAGTGTTACCAACGGCGGTCTGGCCGTTTCCGGGGGCCGGATCTCGGCGGCGATGGCCACCATCACCACCGCGGTGACGGCACCCGTCAAGACGAGCAATACCGCGCGGTTCGCATCGTTCTTGCGGGCCGTCGCGCGCATCGCCTCGGTCGCGTGCCCAAACAACGGAATGCACGAGGTCAGAAACGTGATCGCCGCCAGGTCAAACCCAATCATCACGCCATGCCGCCACTCTACGAACGCCATCGAGACACCTGTCGCCAGCACAACGATCGCCGCAAAAAGCAGGAAACGCGGTGGCGCGAGGCGATTGCCAATGCCGGAGGAATTGCTGGGCATGGCGGCTCTTATGCCCACCGGAATTCGGAATGCAATCCTGGCGCTGTTAAGGTGATCAGATGTGTCATCACGACACGCCAACGAAGCTCGTCGCCGTTCACGGCGGCAATTCGCGGTCGGTTTCGGTTATCTGGATTTCGCCACTGATGGATCTTCGCCGATATGCCACCACAACGATCAGGATGACGCACGCCAAACCAACCGCCGCAGGAAACAGAACGGTCGTGAGTGAGTAATGTTCCAGAGCCAGGATGACGAGGGTATTGCGGGCCGCAAAAAGCGCGAAGAAGCTCAACCGCTCATCATGCGGCTGAGCGTACGCCTTTCCGAAAGGTCGGTCCGAATCCCGCCACGTCCACGCTCGTAAGGATGACCACGGCCCACATCGGATCCGCGGTGAATAACCAAAACGGAAGCGCGGAAAGCGCTCCAATCAAGAAGACCCAATCAATCGGAGTCGCGAGCGTATCACCCCGCTTCCACCAGGCGAGCCACGCGATGTAAATGGTGATGGCACCGGAGACGCCGATGGGCCACGCACCAAGACCACCGCGACCAGCGAGTTGGGCGAGGAAAACGATAAAGGTCGTCAGCCCCCAAATCACCCAGGAAAACACATGGGGCTTCGTCGTTCCCCGCTGGATGGAGCGGATGTAGGGAAAGAAGGCGATGAAAGTCAGTGCGATTGCCGCCGCACTCAGAAGCTCCTTGAACACGGTCAAAAATCATCGACCGAGCAGCGCACCACCGAGGTGACGAGCGAACATCACGGGCCAGGCCGTGTTCTCCCGCATACCCCGCCGAACATAGCCCATAAATCGCGAAGGATGGGCCGCCAGGAGCGCCCGAGTCGCCGCTTGCGCGCTTTCCCGCTCGTGCCAAAGCCGGCAGCAACGCCGCGCTTCCGCGGGCAAGTCCGGGCGCACGAGATAACGTTCAGCCACGGCCAGATATTCTTCCCGGATCTTGGCCTCCGATTCCTTGTTATCGGAAAATGTAATGGAGCCCGAATGCCATCGATAACGATAGACGATGCGATCGAGGAGCACGGGCCGAGGGGAATCGAGGACGATGCGGAAAAGAAACTCGCGATCCGACGCGAGCGGAAAATCGAGGTCGAAATAGCCAACCCGATCGAAAACACTGCGCCGGAAAAAGCGCGCATTTGGCTGCGGCGAACCGATAGTCACGTTTTTGAAGGTCAAATCGACGCCGTCGCGGCTCAGATCCGTCGCGGCCGCAAAGCGGTCCGAGGCGAGCTGGTTCGCATCGTCCTGAAAAATCTCCGCCCGCCCATAGACCGCTTCGATTTGCGGATCAGAAAACGCCTGGGCCAATTCGTGAAACAGATTCGGAGGAAAGAGATCGTCACTGTTCAACAGCGCGATGAAATCGCCTTTCCCAGCGCGAATGCCCTTGTTGATGGCGTCGTACAAGCCGTCGTCCGGTTCACGAATGACCCGCACGTCCGGATAAGTCGCCAGCAGGTCCATGGTGCCGTCCGAAGACATGCCATCGACGACAATAAATTCGACGTTGGGATAGTTTTGCGCGCGGACACTTTCGATTGCCTCGCCGAGAAAGTGCGCGCGATTGAGCGTGGGCGTGACAACGGAGATGGTGGGTAACGACACGGATTACTTGAAAGACTTTCGCGAGAAACTGATTGCGTTCGCTCTGGCAAACAGGGTGTCCATTTGCCAGAGGAAAAGATCGCCGGGGCGTCGCAATGGATCCACCACATCGCAGGGCAAAAACCCCGACTTCTCCATGCAGGCGCAGAACTCCGGAAACCGCAAACAACCGGATGCGATTTCAAAGTTATAAACTTCGGCCATCACCAATTCGGTCCTCTCGAGCATGGCTGTTGCACCACGCAGAATCGGCAACTCGAAACCGTGCGTGTCGAGTTTGAGGAAATATGGGGGTGGCAATGCACGGTTCCCGATTTCGAAGTCCAGAGTCGTCATCGGCACTTTGCGTCCCGTGGCACCGCTCTGGTCATAAACTCCGCTGCGATCGAGATGGCGTTTTGAAACCTGGAGAAAGCTTTCACCGCATTCCCCACCCGCAACCGCGGACACAAACTCGATGTTGGCGTGTTCGGCATGGAGAGCGATGAGTTCGGCTCGACGCTCATCCAACGGCTCAATCAGGAGATAACGCGCCTTGGGAAAATAGTTAAGGGCCAGGCGCGTCCAGTGGCCCGCGGCGGCGCCCACATCAATCACCGTGCCGATCCCCGGTGTGTGAGCGGACGCGCGCCGGAGGGCCGCGGCCATCCGAGAGTCAGTTTCGATCGGCTCCAGGGCGCGCAATTCCATTCCGCGCAGCCGGAAAATGCGGTTGAGGGCGGCGAGGATGGCGTTGCGAATTCTCAAAGACTCACTGGTTGGCTGTTCACACGTAGAGCTGGAAGAAGGCGGAATCGACCTTCTCACCGTGCCGGAGGTAGAGATCGAGGTGCCGCAGTTTGTGCAGACGGTAACGGCCTTTCCGCCCGTGCTCTTTCCATGTCGCGGACATCGATGGCAGCCGTGCCGCTACATCGCGATACGCCGCTGTCCACTGTGGCGAAGCATAATGCTCGACGTGCTGTAGCACTTCCTTAACCCGGCGCGGATCGCCGTTGCTGGTCTTGTGTCCGCCGTGAAACAGATAAGCGGAAAGAATATCCGGGATGGCCGTGAATTTGGCGTGTTCTCGGGCGCGCGCCCAATAGTCCCAATCCAGAATGAAATAGTAGTCGAGGTCCAACTCCCCCGTCTTCTCCCAGACCGGCCGCGTCCAGAAGGTGCTCGGCTGGTAAAGCCAGCAGCAGACGTCGAGCTCTTCCACCGGAAAGGGTTTCGCATAAATCACCCGCGCATTTTCCTCACCTTCATAGATCATGATGCAACTGCCATAGACAAGATGAGGCTGGCGCACATCAGGAATCGCGGCCACGACCCGCTCGAGCGTGAGGGGAAAATAATAATCATCTGAATTCAGCCACGCGAGAATATCGCCTTGGGCCAGCCGCATCCCCTTGTTGACCGCGTCGCCCTGACCCTTGTCCTTTTCCGAAATGAAATGCGCCACCGGGTAACGCTGAACAATTTCCTGGGTGCCGTCAGTGCTGCCTCCGTCGACAACGATCACCTCGAGGCGCGGCCAGCCCTGCCCGAAGATGGAGGCCAGTGTTTGCTCGATATACGACGCCTGGTTGAGCGTCGGGACGACTATGGAAATCAGGGGCTTGCTCATTTTGCTTTCTCCGAAAGGCGCCCTTGCCAGGCGCTCACAATTTCCCGGACGGTTTCGTCCAGGGAGCGGGTCATCTGCCAGCGCGGATAGTGTTCCCGCATTTTGCGCAGATCACTGTAGTAACAAATGTGATCGCCGCGCCGGTTTTCTGGAACGTAGGTCCAGACTTGAGCGCGACCGGTGTGAGACTCAGCGAGGTGAAAGGCCTCCAGGATCGAGCAGGAGTGATCCCTGCCCCCGCCGAGGTTATACACCTCACCGGCGCGCGGGGCGGCCACGAATTCGGCCATGAACCCTGCCACATCGAGGGCGTGAATATTGTCACGCACTTGTTTTCCCTGATACCCAAAGATTCGGTATTCGCGCCCCTCGAGATTGCACTTCACGAGATAACTCAGAAAGCCATGCAACTCGACCCCGGCATGGTTTGGGCCCGTGAGACAACCACCGCGCAGGCAACAGGTTGGGAGACCGAAGTAACGCCCATATTCCTGGACCAATACATCAGCCGCCACCTTCGAGGCACCGAAAAGAGAATGCGTGCACTGATCGATGGGAAAGGATTCCGCGATGCCGTGCGCATACGCTTCGTCCGCGTAATCCCAGCGCGTCTCCAGTTCCCGCATCGGCAGACGGTTCGGGCCGTCGCCGTACACTTTGTTCGTGCTCATGTGGACAAACGGAGACTCCGGGCAGGCTTCGCGTGCGGCCTGCAAAAGATTCAGCGTACCCACGGCGTTGGTGTCGAAGTCATCAAATGGAATATCCGCCGCGCGGTCGTGTGACGGCTGGGCGGCGGTGTGGATAATCGTGTCGGGGCGCAATCCGCGGAAAATTTCGAGCACGCCCGCACGGTCACGAATATCGAGTTCATGATGCTGAAAATTCGGGATCTCGGTTTCGAGACGGCGCTGATTCCAGCGGGTATCACCCGGGGCGCCAAAAAAGACCGCGCGCTGATTGTTATCAAGACCGTGAATCTGGTAACCGAGTTCGCGGGCGAAATAGGCACAGACTTCAGAGCCAATGAGGCCTGAGGAACCGGTGACGAGAACTTTCTTCATGCGAGCGGCGACCCTTACTAGAGAAATCGATATTCTTCCAACTCCCAGCGCGCATCGACCGAGTTGGAATCGCGGCGAACAATTCGGCGACCAGTGTAGCCGAATGCGCGCAACCCGGGCGCCGCGTACGGCTGCGGAATCGGCAGCGATCGGATAAAATGCGCGACTGAGCGTAATGAATCGGGCCGCCAACGAACTTCCTCCCGGTAGTCGGCCAGTGCTTTCTCGCAACAGCGGGCATATTTGTCCGCGTGGACGGTTTGCTGCTGGTCCTGATGGCGAAAGCCGGCCAGCGGAATGCCAACCCCAATGAGTTCAGCGTGCCGATAGAAACGAGCCCAAAGCTCAAAATCACCCGCTGAGCTGAATTCCTGCGACGCAAACCCTCCGGCCCTTTCCCAGAGGGTCCGACGCCAGAAGGTGGATTCCTGTTGAATCAATTCGCGATTGCGCGAAGGCACACTCCGACGCAGACGGGCTGCCGGCGGCAGATTGCGTCCATCCAAAAACGAAGCGCGCGAGAAACCCATGGTGTGGGAAAAACGTTCGAGAAATCCTTCGCGATCCCAATGGCCGGGATGAAGCGAGGTGATCCACTCGATTTCAGGAAAACGCGCGAAGATGTCGCCGACGGCGCGCAGGGTCCAGGGCAGTTGCATGTCATCACTGTTCAACCAACCAAAGATTTCGCCCGTGCTGCGCTCGAAACCGCTGGTGATGGTCGCGTATTGACCCCGATTGGCTCCGGTTTCCCAATGGGCAAGCCGGTCCGCATGGTGCCGGATGACTTCCACCGACCCGTCCGTGCTGCCGTCATCGATGACGATGTATTCGAGATTCGGGTAATCCTGATCGAGCACGCTGCGAATGGTCGCCTCGAGAAAGTGCCCGTAATTGTAGTTGGGAGTGACCAGGGAAATCTTTGGCCAGACGCGGATGGGACTGCTCTCACTCATGGGTGGGTCGACGCCTGAACACGGGCTGCGATCTCGAGGAACCGCTGGCCGACTTCAACCAAACGGACTTCCGCACGTTGACGGGCTGCGCATTCCGCCGCGGCATTGGGTCCGGTTGGCCAGTTTTTCCAAGCCTCCGCCATGAGGTCGGCCAGCGCTTCGGCCGAACGCGGCGCAAAGAAACAGGCACCGGGCGGATTCTGCTCGCGATGCACGCCGAGGTCGGAAAGCAGGCAAGGTCGGCCGAGCACACGCGCGTCTTCGACGACAGTGCTCCAGCCTTCAAAAAGAGAGGGTTGAATGATGGCGATGGTTCGGCGCATCAACGCAATTTGGCGAGCTCGTGGCACCAAGCCCAGCACCGACACACAGTCTCGGAGTCCATTTTCTCGCAATGCCTCATGGATTTTGCCGGCGAAAGCGCGATCACGAAAATCGTCGACCTGCCCGGTGCAAAGCACAACAGGATGAACGTTGCGCCCGTTCAGGATGCGGAGAGCCTCGAAAACCAGCAGGTGATTCTTGTGCTTCCAGAATTGATTGCAGATCAGGAAAAAACGCTCGGGCGCATCGACGAGGGCATCGTCGTTCTCGGGCAAGTCAAACGGCGTGGTGGCGAACGGCAGCACTTCAGCCTTGCCTTGTTGCGCTGGATAAAATCCGGCGAAATCGGCAGCGGCATTTTCGCTGCTCAAGACGACGCGCGACGCTTCTTTCGCCAATCGTTCGATGTTTATATCGCGCCGCTCCCTTTCCTCGGGTGAAAAGAGCTCGGGAAGATACCGGTGTTGAAAGTCGGGTATCCATCCCGCCCAGGACGCCGATCCGAGCTGGCGGCCGACCGGGAAATCGAGTCCGAGATTGTAGGAGTTGTCGTAAGTCAGCGGATACAGAAAATCGATCCCGGCCCGGGCGAGCGGGCGACGCAGGCGTTCGGCGGACTGTCCCGTGATCTTCGACAAGAAGGACGGTTTTGTGGCGACCCGCACCAGCGGGCTGGCCTCGCGCCAGTGCGGCAGGATGGCGTCACCGCAGACAAACGAGACCCGGTGTCCCGGCGCGGCGGCCGCCACCGCCGCGGCGAGATGCCGCACGTAATTGACGCCACCCATCCAGCCCGGACCGCCCACGGCCACGAGGCCAATGTGTCCGGCCTGGCTCATGCGGAAACACTTGAAGATGGGAAAACGCAATCAGACATGGGCGCGCCTTCTATCACGAGCTGGAAGGGCTTGGCGCAAGAATTTGTGAGCCGGGATTTCGTCGGCTGCCCGCCGATGGAATTTTCTTGGAAAGAAACTCGTCCTCCCCGCGGGAATCCGTTCTGCTTTTCGAGCGCTTCACTGCGACGCTTATCATGCCTCACACTGACATAACCGGCGGGGTCACCTCGCCACTTGGATTCATCGCCGGCAGCGCCTATTGCGGGATCAAGCCCACCAATGCCGACCGCCCGGATCTCGCTTTGATTCATACGCCGCAGCCGGCGATCGCCGCCGGAGTTTTTACCACCAATCGTGTGAAAGCTGCGCCAGTGCGCCTTTCGCGCATGCATGTTCGTTCACCCGACGTGCGCGCCATTATTGCCAATTCCGGGAATGCCAACGCCTGCACGGGACTTCACGGCATCGATGCCGCGAAGCGCATGGCGCGCGAAACCGCGAAAGCGCTCGGGTTGCGCGATCGCCAGGTTCTCGTCTGTTCGACCGGGCGCATCGGCGTGCCCATGCCGATCGAGAAAATCGAAGCAGCCATTCCACGCCTCACCGGTGCCTGCTCGAGCAAAGGCAGCGCGGCGGCGGCCAAAGCAATCATGACCAGCGATACCTTTGCCAAGGAAATGGCGGTGGAATTCGAGATCGATGGGCGGGCGATTCGGATCGGCGGCATCGCGAAAGGCGCGGGCATGATCGATCCCAACATGGCCACCATGCTTTGTTTTCTAACCACCGATGCCGCGATCGAGAAAAAATTGCTGACTCGGGCTCTCGCCGTTTCCGTCGAGCAGAGTTTCAACCGCATCACGGTGGACGGGGATATGAGCACCAACGATACGGTGCTTATGCTGGCTAACGGCGCCGCGGGAAATAAACCGCTGCGCTACAACACGCCCGCCTTCCGCTCGTTTCAATCGGCCCTCGATGAAGTAACGAAAAACCTTGCGCGAATGATCGTCGAGGACGGCGAAGGAGTAACCAAGTTTGTCGAAGTTCAGGTCCGAGGAGCCGCCAACCTGAGCGACGCCCGCCGCGCCGCCGAAGCGGTGGCGAATTCCAAACTCGTCAAATGCGCCTGGTATGGCAGCGACCCGAACTGGGGCCGCATCATGGATGCGATCGGTTATTCGGGCGCAAAAATTCGCGAGGAACTGGTGGACATTTATTACGATGGCGTGCTGGCCGCGAAAGGCGGCATGGTCAGCCGGATTCCGCTCGAGAAGCTCCGGGAAATTGTCGCCGAACGAAAATTCACCATCACCATCGATCTGCACCTCGGGAGTACCGATTACATGGTTTACACTACGGATCTCAGTGTTGATTACGTAAAATTCAACATGGGCGAGTAAAGGGCGTGGACGGGAGCCGCCGCGGACCAGCCCACACTTCGCAGCGGAATCTTGCGTGCAGATTTCGGTGCCCTAATCATCAGGTTTCGACTACACGCTTTCCGCTTTTCCCATGCCCCACTCACCCAATGACCGCGCCGAAGTCCTCATCGAGGCGCTCCCCTTTATCCAGAAATTCCGCGGTGCATTATTCGTCATCAAGTATGGCGGCAGCGCCATGGATGACGAAAATGTCGTCGAACGCTTCCTCCGCGACGTCGTATTTCTCGAAGCCGTCGGGATCAATCCCGTGCTGGTCCACGGCGGCGGCAAAGCCATCACCCAACGAATGCGGGAAGCGGGATTGAAGCCGCGCTTTGTCAATGGCCTCCGGGTCACCGACAAGCAGAGCATTCGTATCGTCGAAGACGTGCTCGATAACCTGATCAATCCGTCAATCGTGGCTCAGCTCGCGAAATTTGGCGGCAAAGCGGTGAGCGTCCCGGAAAGAAAATTCTCTCCGGGAAAAAGCTGCCGCCGCAGACGGAGGGAAAAATTACCGGGATCGATCTCGGGTTCGTCGGAGAAGTCGTGGATATCGACCTGGCGCCGATCGAGCAAGCCGTTCGCGCGGAAACCGTGCCCGTCATTTCGCCCCTCGCCCGCACCGCCGAGGGTGACGTCCTGAATATCAATGCGGACCTCGCCGCCGGCACCATCGCGGGTCGGTCTGGAGGCTGCGAAATTCATCTATCTCAGCGACGTCCCCGGGATCATGCGTGATCCGATGGACAAGGATTCTCTCATCCCAAGCGTGACCCGAGAGGAGATCGAAAAATTGCGCGAAGATGAAATCATTACCGGCGGCATGATCCCCAAAGTGGACAGCGCGGTGCACGCGCTCGGCCAGGGGGTGAAAAAGGTTCACTTCATCGACGGGCGCACGCCGCATTCGCTGCTGCTCGAGATTTTCACCACCAGCGGCATCGGCACCGAAATCGTTCCCTAACGTCGACGCGCCCCATGCAAACACGTCCCCTTGGTCAAACTGCCCTTAGACTTCCCATCCTCAGTTTCGGAGCTTCTTCGCTGGGACAGGAATTCCGCGCCGTGCGCCTCGAAGACGCCCTGGAAAGTGTGAAAGTGGCCCTCGAGTGCGGACTCAATTTCATCGACACCTCTCCTTTCTACGGACGCGGCATGAGTGAAGTGCTGCTCGGCATCGCTCTCCGGGACATTCCCCGCGAGAGCTACTATCTGTGTTCGAAACTTGGCCGGTACGATTTGGATCATTTCGATTTCTCGGCCCGGCGGGTCGCCGAAAGCGTGGACGTATCGCTGCACCGACTCGGAACCGACCACCTCGACATCATGCTGTGTCACGATATTGAGTTTGTTCCCCTGTCCCAAATTATCGAAGAAACGATTCCCGCCCTGCGGGCGGCGCAAGCGGCGGGCAAAATCCGTTATATCGGCGTCTCAGGCTATCCCCAAAAAATATTCCGCTTCATCTGCGAGCAAATCGACGTCGATTGCGTGCTCAGCTACAATCAATACACGCTGCAAAATACAAGGTTCGCCGATGAGACCATCCCCATGCTGAAGGCGAGAGGGATTGGCGTCATGAATGCGGGTCCGTTCAGTGCTCGTTTGTTAACCAATGCGGCCTTGCCGCCGTGGTTAAAGGAGCCGGAGGAAGTCAAAGAGGCCGCGCGTCGCGCCGCCGCACATTGTGCATCCCGCGGCGTCGATATCGCGCAGCTCGCGCTTCAATTCAGCCTCGCCAACGAAGACATCACCACCACCATCGCCGGCAGCGCCAACCCGGATAACATTCGCAAATGGGCGCGATGGGCCGCTGCCCCCCTCGATCAGGAATTGCTGAGGGAGGTGCTCGCCATATTCGATCCGGTCAAAAACCTCGGCCACGTCGAAGGTCTTCCGGAAAACAATTAGCTACTACTTCTCGATCGAGAAGGCATAAACGGTCGTGGTCCGGAATGTCTCGCCGGGCCGCAGAACCGTGCTGGGAAAATCGGGATGATGGGGCGAGTCCGGGAAGTGCTGGGTTTCCAGACAAACTCCCGCGCGCGGTCCGTAGATCTGACCGCCACGACCCTTCACATCCTTGAGATAATTGGCCGTGTACAGCTGCACGCCCGGCTGATCGGTCGATACTTTCATGGTTCGTCCGCTCGCCGGATCATGAAGACTGGCGGCCAGCGTTGAACTATCTGGCAGTCCGGAAGACGGATGCGAAATCACGTAGCAATGATCGTAACCACCGATCGAAGCCGGCGTATCCTGGATATCGCGCCCGATGGGCTTCGCTTTCCGAAAGTCGAGCGGCCCTCCATCCAGTTCATGGAATGATCCCGTCGGAATCAATCCTTCGTCCGCTTCGTTGACCATCGCGGCATTGATCATCAATTCGTGCCCGAGCACGTCGCCCGATCCGGCGAGATTCCAATAAGTGTGATTGGTCAAATTCAGAATCGTCGGCGCATCGGTCACGGCCTCGTAGGCGATCCGAAGTTCGTCTGCATCCGTTAAAGTGTAAGTCACCGTCACCTTCAGTTCGCCCGGATAGCCCTCTTCGCCGTCCGGACTGACATAGCGAAAGCGAACGGCATTTTCTCCCACCGGCTCTCCCGTCCAGTTTCGCTTATCAAATCCTTTCGTTCCGCCGTGAATATGATTCGCGCCATTGTTGGTGGCGAGGCGGAACGTTTTCCCGTCGAGGTCAAACGTTCCTCGGGCGATGCGATTGGCGTAGCGCCCGGCCACACTGCCAAAGAATGGGTGTGGCTGAAGGTACCGAGCCGGTTCGTCAAAACCGAGCGTAACGTCGGCCAGCTTCCCCGCTCGATCCGGAACCGACATTTCGATCAAAGTGGCGCCCCAGGTAATGGCGCGCGCCCGCAATCCATGGTCATTCGTGAGCGTAAAGACTTCAACCATTTCACCGTCTGGCCCGTCCGCGAATGGGGCGCGGCTCACTTTGCCCCGCGCGTTGGTGGCGGCGCAAGCGACGATGAGGAAGAGAATAAAACCGGGGATGGGGTGGCGCGACATGGGAGGCGAATGTTGGGGTGGGATGATGTCGCCACATGGGCCGGAAAAAGCGAAGGCATTTCCTTTCCCGTGAATCGGTGCGTTTGGCGATGACAAATCCCACAGTTGCACTCCGAGCCTGATTCGGGTTGATCGAGCCATGACACTGTCCCCCTGCCCAGCCTTCCGCCACGTTACGATCCTGATCGCTCTCGCCGCGTTGCTCTTGAGTTGCCAGGGCGCGAGCGCCGTCGATGATCAATCCGACTCATCCGACCTGCGCGTCATGTCCTTTAACATCCGGAACTCCGGAGCCAGTGATGGCGATAATCGCTGGGAGATGCGTACCGATGCGGTTCTCGAAACGATCCGAGATTTCAAACCAGATTTACTTGGAGTCCAGGAAGTCCTGGCCGATCAGCACGAGTTTTTGCAAAAGGAACTCCCGGACTATCAGATGGTGGGTGTCGCGCGGGACGACGGTGCACGGATGGGCGAATGGGCGGCCGTTCTATTTCGCACTGAGCGTTTCGAGTTGATTGACCATGGAGACTTCTGGCTTTCCGAAACACCGGATGACGTCGGCAGCCGGTCGTGGGACGCGGCGTGCATGCGCATTTGCACCTGGGCTCGTCTGCACGATCGCCGCACTAAAACAGCGCTCCTGTATGCCAATACGCATTTCGACCATCAGAGCGCCGAAGCCAGGCTGCGGTCCGCCGAACTGCTCCATCAGCGCCTGCCTGAGCTCGCGGGCGGAGCCGGGATCATTCTCACGGGCGATTTCAACTGTACGGAAGACGAACCGCCTTATCGGCTCCTGGTGCAGCCGTCCGGATCCGCGTCGGATTTTTTCCTGAGCGACGCCTATCGCGCCGCTCACCCCAAACGCGAAACCGATGAAGCCAGTTTCCATGGCTTCAATGGAGGCACTGCAGGCAGTCGGATCGACTGGATTTTGTTCACTCCGCAATGGAAAACGCACGCCGCCGAAATTGTTCGGAAACCCGTGCACGATCGATTGCCTTCCGACCATTTTCCAGTCACCGCCGTGCTGACACCAGCCAACTGATCTCCTAAATCTGGCCATGGCAGAACTCGGCAGGCTCAATCAACTCCACGTCGTACGCGAATCACCACACGGCGTGTATCTCGATGGCGAGACTCTGGGCGAGATCCTGCTGCCGCGCCGGTACTGTCACAAGGACACCGTGCCCGGTGCGTCCCTGGAGGTTTTCCTCTATCGTGATTCCGAAGATCGCCTCGTCGCCACCACGGAAACGCCGTTTGTCATGGCTGGCGAATTTGGCTCACTCCGGGTCAGGAGCGTGCATCCGGAGTTGGGGGCCTTTCTCGATTGGGGTTTAAGCCGGGATCTGCTGCTTCCGCGCCGCGAACAGGCCCGCAGCGTTGAGGTTGGCGACTATGTTGTCGTGTACGTGCGGGTGGAGCCGGAGTCGCAGCATCTGATCGCCACCACGCACTTGCAGGAATACCTTTCGCCTGACGCGCCGGACTACCAGGAAAGGCAACGCGTGCGACTGCTGGTGGCTGACGAAACGCCTTTGGGTTACCGCGTGATCGTCGAAGGCCGGCATTGGGGCATGCTTTTCAAAAGTGATATCGGCGCGCCGCTCACCGTGGGCCGCGAGACGCCGGGTTTCGTGCGCCGCATCCGGCCCGACGGCAAAATTGACCTGTCGCTCGATCAATCCGGCCACACGCGAATCACGCCTCTCGCCCTCCGAATTCTCGAACAGCTGCGCGCCGCCGGTGGCCGGCTGCACTACAACGACACCTCATCGCCTGCCGAGATCCGGAATGCGTTCGGCGTGAGCAAGCGCGCCTTCAAACAGGCTGTCGGGGCGCTCTATCGCGGCCGCCGCGTTCGCCTGACTGATGACGGCATCGAGCTGGCCACTGATAGCAAAGGCGACCAGGAGTAAACCCCTATTCTTCCCACTTCCCGTCCTGCGCCCGTGTGACATCGAGATAAAGTTCCTCGACCTTTTGACGAGCCCACGGCGTTTTGCGAAGGAACGCGAGACTCGACTTGACGCTCGGGTCAAAGCGGAAGCAACGAACCCGAATGATGCGCCCCAATTCCTCCCACCCGAAATACTGCACCAGACGCGTCACCATCTTTTCGAGGGTCACGCCATGGAGCGGATTGTTCGGCTGCAACGCCGGAGCGCGATCTGTTGGTTCGGGATTCACAACGAGAAATTGTAACGATTCAGCCGCCAAAGCGCGAGCAGACATCCGGAACAAGCGCTGATCGGCACCACCCTCAGTCATTTTGATCGCCAACCCGAACCTGCCCTCGTCGGTGAATGCGCAGGTGGATCGGGCGGGTCGATTGCAAATCCAGGCCATCGCAGCTATCAAACAGTTCGCTCCTTTCGCCATGTTCTGCGAACACGTCAATTTTCAGATGAATCGCCGGGAATTCTTCGGCCGCTTCGGCCTTGGGTTGGGCGGCGCGGCACTCACCGGCTTGCTGCAAAGCGAAGCGCGCGCGACGGAGAATCCATTCGCAGGAGTGTTGGCGCAGCCGCATTTTGCGCCGAAGGCAAAGCGGATCATTTACCTGTTCATGGCCGGCGGACCTTCCCAGCACGACCTTTTCGACTACAAGCCGAAGCTGAAGGAGATGAACGGCCAGGACCTCCCGGAAAGCGTGCGCGGCACCCAGCGGTTGACCGGGATGTCAGCGCACCAGGCGCATTTGCCGCTCGCCGGCTCGGCGTTTTCCTTTGCGCAATATGGGCAGGGCGGAGCCTGGGTCAGCGAGTTGATGCCGCACACGGCAAAGATGACGGACGAGCTTTGCTTCATCCGTTCGATGCACACCGAGCACATCAATCACGACCCGGCGATCACCTTTTTCCAGACGGGTCATCAACTTGCGGGTCGGCCATCGATGGGTTCGTGGCTGAGCTATGGGCTCGGCAGCGCGAATGAAAATCTGCCCGCGTTCGTGGTGCTCATTTCCAAGGATCGGATCGATCAGCCGCTCTATTCCCGCCTCTGGGGGAGCGGCTTTCTGCCGAGCATTCACCAGGGTGTGCAGTTTCGCAGTGGCGGCGATCCGGTGCTTTATCTGCAAAATCCCGATGGCATCAGCGCGACGAGCCGGCGGAAGATGCTCGACCGCCTGGCGGAGTTGAATGCGCTGCAATTCGAGGACCTCGGCGATCCGGAAATCAACGCCCGTGTGGCTCAATACGAAATGGCGTTTCGCATGCAGACCAGCGTGCCGGAGACGCTGGATCTGGCGGGCGAGCCCGCGGCGACTTTTGAACTTTACGGCGACGAGGCGAAACAACCCGGGACGTTTGCGGCGAATTGCCTGCTCGCCCGCCGGTTGGCCGAACGCGACGTGCGATTTATCCAGCTTTATCACCCCGGCTGGGATCAGCACGGCAATCTGCCGCAAGCTATCAAGCGACAATGCGCCGATGTCGATCGGGCCAGCTTCGCACTGGTCACTGATCTCAAACAGCGAGGCTTGCTCGACGACACGCTGGTGGTCTGGGGCGGTGAATTCGGCCGAACGAATTATTCGCAGGGCAAACTCACAGCGACGGATTACGGACGCGATCATCATCCGCGCTGCTTCACGATTTGGATGGCGGGCGGCGGCGTGAAGCCCGGCCTGGTCTATGGGGCCACCGATGAATTCGGCTACAACATCGTCGAGAATCCGGTGGACGTGCACGACCTCCACGCCACGATTCTGCATCAGCTCGGGATCGATCACGAACGCCTGACTTACAAGCACCAGGGTCGCTACTACCGACTGACGGACGTGTTCGGGAAAGTGGTCAAACCCGTGCTCGCGTGATCTCAGAGCCGAACAATCCTCGCGATCGATTCGCCCGCCCCCTGCGTGACCTGCGCCTCTCGGTCACCGATCGATGCAACTTCCGTTGCACCTATTGCATGCCGAAAGAAGTATTCGGACACGCGCATCCGTTTCTGCCCAAATCGCAGATTCTGACCTTTGAGGAATTGACGCGGCTGACCCGGATCTTCGTCGGTCTCGGCGTGGAAAAGGTGCGACTCACCGGAGGCGAACCTTGTTTGCGTCGCGACCTGCCAACGCTCGTCGCGCAGTTGCGGAATATTGAAGGGCTCGCGGATCTCACGCTGACAACGAATGGCTCGACCCTTGTCGATCACGCCGTGCCGTTGCGGGCGGCGGGATTGAGCCGCATCACCGTCAGCCTCGACGCACTCGATGACGCCATCTTCCGGGCCATGAATGATGTTGAGTTCCCCGTGCATCGCGTGCTGCGCGGGATCGAAGCAGCTCAGGCCGCTGGTTTTTCTCCCATCAAACTAAACGTCGTTGTTCGCCGGGGCGTGAACGAGAGCGAAGTCCTGCCCATCGCGCGGCGTTTTGCGGGACCTGAGTTTATCGTGCGCTTCATCGAATACATGGATGTCGGGAACAGCAACGGCTGGCGGCTCGACGAAGTCGTTTCCGCCAACGAAATCGCTGCCCTGCTCGACGCCGAACATTCGCTCAATCCCCTGCCCGCTAATTACGAGGGCGAAGTCGCAGGCCGCTACCGCACCAGCGCCGGTGGTGAAGTCGGGATCATTTCCTCGGTCACGAAACCTTTCTGCCGCAACTGCACCCGCGCCCGCCTCTCCGCCGACGGGCGGCTTTTCACCTGCCTCTTTTCGGGACAAGGCCATGATCTCCGCACCCCGCTTCGGAACTGCGCCAGCGACGAACACCTGGCCACCATCATTCGCGACCTCTGGTTTATTCGCGACGACCGTTACTCCGAACTCCGCACCTCCGGAACCGCCCCGCACGAAAAAGTCGAAATGAGTGCGATCGGCGGCTAGCTGGCCCGACGTTTCGCCCCAAGGACCCAGACCCGGGTGTTATGGAACGCGGAAATACTTTCCGGTGTAGGGGCACCGAACTCTGGCCCCTTTTTTCAGCCCGCTAATGTCGATCTGACCGGGGTTGTCCGTGTGCGGGCTGGTGACAACATCGTCGCGTCCCGGAACGGGCTCGCCCTCGGGAAGATCTTTCAGTTCCGCATCTCGCTTCGCGTCCTCAGGGCCGGGAGTGACTTTGAAGACGTATATTCGGTCCAAAGCCATTGCATTGCCCCCGGGCCAAACGCGGTATTCAAGCTTCATCTTCTCCGGTAAATAAACGGGCACCGCCACCTCCTGCCATTGGCCCGCCGGATATTCACTCGCCTCGATCCGAATGCCGCTGCGCGTGCAGGCATTGTGGCACACATCGAGGAAAATATCGCCCGTGCTGGAATCGCCGACCTGAAATCGATAGACCACCAAATAGTACCCCTCATCCAGTTCCGCATACGGCCCCCACAGCATGATGTTTTCCGAAGATCCAGCGAGGGCTTCCGGCGCATGTGACTCCGCCACGCGAGCTGACTGACTGTCCCGATGCTCGAGCGGTTCGTCGGTGGCGTTGTAGGCCTTCAACAGCTCAGCTTTGAGCAGGTTCTGCTCGGCCACGAGTTGCTGCTTCGAAACCGACAAAAAGATCGCCTCCGTTTCCTTGATTTCACTTGGAAACAGCAGCTCGACGGGATGATCGGCCATCGCCGATGTGGCCAGCGCAGAGGTTGCGACGATACTCGCGATCGGGAAACGAAATGTACGGGATGATTTCATGGGTGGCCGAGCGGGAGACTTTCAACCGGCAGACCGGTGGACAAGCGCGAACATCAAAACAGCGCCGGCCTGGCAGCAGGAGTTTCCCATTGGATCCGGCAGTGCCACCGGCCGGCACAGCATGCCTTAGAGCGCTGCGTCGAGGGCTTTCTGATTGAAGCCGGTGATGCGTTGATCACCGACGAGGATCAAGGGAACACCGCGGCCTCCCAGTTTTTGAAATTCGGCGAGAGCAGCCGGTGAAGAATTCACATCGATCTCTTCGTAGCTAACACCTTTCTTCGCGAAGTAAGCCTTGGCCATCGTGCACGCGGGGCACGTCTTGGTGCCGTACATCACGATCCGCCGGTTGCTCGCGGGCGTAATGGCGCTGGTTTTGCCGTCAGGATGGGCATCTGCTTTTTTCCCCTCAGCTGCACGACGAGCGAGCAATTCATCGAGCTCAGCCCGCGCGGCGGTTAATCCGTCCTGCACTTGTTTCAGAGCTTCGTTGCGTTGCTGGTAAAGCGCCGCCTCGCCGTTGAAAGCCACAACGGATTGCGAATCGGAGGTCTTGAGCTGTTCGCGTTTCGCGGAGAGATCCGTAAAGAGTTTCGACAATTCAGCCCCTCCACTCGCGAGCTGGGCCTCCATCGTTTCGATTCGAGTCCGCACCTCAGCAATTTTGGCCGTCAGGTCGGCCGGCGCCGCACCCGCCGTCCGGAAACGTTCGGGCAATTCAAACGGAAGATTTGCCGCTGAACCGGTCGCCGCGGCGATGGCCGCCTGGCGGAGATTCGGTTCCGCCGCAAAACCGCCCACGATCAAAAGACTGCCGAGAAGGGAAACGAGGAAGCCGCTCTTGGCGCGCGACCAATGGGCAAAAAGGAAGACGAGCGACGCAAACGGAACCAGCAGATAGCAGATGCCCCAGAGAATGCTCTCTCGGAAAGCTTCCACCACGATCATGATATTGCCGATAATAGCGGCGATCACTCCGACGGATAATAAGGCAATGACGAGCGGCGTCATGACCCTTGAGAGAAGCAAACGGCAAACCAGCCGCGAAACTATTAGTCCTCTCCCCGAAGATGTCGCAACGCTTCGCGGATCGCCGGAACCAACATCGGCAGGCATTCACCGATCGCTTTCGGATTCCCGGGAAGATTGATGATCAAGCTTCGTCCACGGGTGCCGGCGACCGCGCGCGAGAGGATGGCGGTCGGGACTTTGGCGAAAGATTGCACCCGCATGATTTCGCCGAACCCGGGTAATTCCCGTTCAATCACCGCGCGTGTGGCTTCCGGCGTGACATCCCGCGGGGCCGGTCCAGTGCCGCCCGTAGTCACGATCAATTCGCACGCATCGATATCGCAATGGTAGATGAGCGTACGCTCGATCGCGGCACGGTCATCTGGAATCAGTGACCGGTGCCAATGGGTGTCGCCACCCAGGGCCTCGCTCAGAATGCGCTCAATCTCCGGACCACTGCGGTCTTCGTAAGTCCCGGCGCTCGCACGATCGCTCAAGGTCACCCGCGCGACTTTCATTCCTTGATCTTCTCGGTCACGTGAATCTCACCGATGACCATCGATTTATCGATCGCCTTGCACATGTCGTAGATAGTCAGGGCGGCGATGCTCACCGCAGTGAGCGCTTCCATTTCCACGCCGGTTTTGGCCGTGGTCGAGACGCTCGCCCGGATGCGGACGGCTTGTTCCTCGATAACAAAATCAACCGTCACGACATCGACCGGAAGTGAGTGGCACAGGGGAATCAGTTCATCCGTTCGTTTCGCGCCCTGGATGGCGGCAATTTTGGCCACGGTGAGGACATCGCCCTTGGGCAAGGCACGTTCTCGAAGTGCGGCGATCGTTTCCACCGCGCAAGTCACGACACCTTCGGCCCGCGCCATCCGACGCTGGATCGGCTTTGCGCCCACATCGACCATTCGTGCAGCGCCTGTCGCGTCGAGATGGGAAAATTCCTGGCTGGTCGAATTCACGGGCGTGAAGATGGGGATAAGGACACGCCGCGTCGAGCTTTGCGGATCTCATCCGGCCGGGAAATAGACGCGTGGTTCACGGCGCCAGACCGTGCAAAAGAAGGCATGAAACGGGTTCACCATGATTGATTGAGGGACTGGCTGGCAGGCGCTGGATGAGGGCGTTGGCGCCGATCAGGCTCGTGCTGTCGCCCGAGCTTTTCCAGGCGATCGGAGCCACGCCGAGGTGCCCTTCAAGGGCGGTGGCCCGGGCCGGCCAATACAATTCTCTCGAGTCCGATCCGGCCTCGAGATCGCCCTCCAACTGCGCGGTGATCAAGGGCCATCCGGGCTCGCGGCCAGTCATCCGCTCGAGTGCGGAACGGATGGCCACATGAAAACAAACGAAGTGGGAGACGGGATTTCCAGGAATGACAAACGCGGCTTGTTGGTCGCGCGTGGCGAAAATTAGCGGCTTCCCCGGCTTCAAATTGAGGCGGCGAAAGTGCAACGTGAATCCGAGCCGCTCCAGAACCCGGGCTCCATGGTCGTGATCGCCCACGCTGGCGCCTCCGGAAATGAGCAGCACATCGAGCCCCTTTTCAGTCGCCGATTCGATCCGTCGGACGAGCTGGTCCGCATCGTCGCCGCAGCGTTCCTGAGTGGCCAAATCGAGATTCCTTTCCCCGCACAACGCTCGAACCAGCGAAGAATTTGAGTCGCGAATGCTAGCGGGCGTCACAGAAGCCGCCGGATCAACCAATTCATTGCCCGTTGCAAAATGGGCGATCCGTGGTGACCGGAAAACCTCCGCGGAGACGATGCCCATTTGCGCCATCAGCGCCAACTCGCCGGCACCGATCGTGGAGCCCGCACGAATCACGACTGAACCGGCCTTCGCGTCCTCGCCGCGCCAGCGGATGTTGGCCCGACGGTCCCGCGCTGTCGAAATCATCCATTCCCCATCACGCTGCGTTTGCTCCTGCATGATCACCTGCGTCACCCCGGCCGGCAGCGCAGCCCCGGTGAAGATGCGAGCGCACTCTCCCGTTTTCAAAACGACGCTCGAAACGGCGCCCGCCTGGATTTCAGCCACGACCCGGAACCGGTCGGAAGGGTCATCAAGGGCGACCGCGTAACCGTCCATCGCCGATCGATCGAAGGCCGGCATATCCTCGGGTGCAGCGATTTCGCGCTTCAAAGTGCGACCTCGAAGATCGGCGAGCGGTCGGGACTCGGATTCGAGGGCGGGGACGTGCGCCGCAATGAGAGCGCGCGCTTCGGCAAGGGAGATCATGATGGATTCATTGACGCGGTTGCCGCCGCTGGCCAGCGGGAAAGCTTGTCCGCAACGCGATCCCGACGCATCTACCTGGCGTCATGCCCATCAATGTCCTCGCCTTCGCCCAAGCGGTGGACGCGCTCGGTTTTCGCGAGCGCGAGATTGAAGCCGATCCGACCGAATCCCCGCGCGAAATCCTGCACCGCCTGGCGCCGGACCTGGAAACCAAAAACCTCCGCGTAGCGCTCGATCAAGAATACACAGATTGGGATCATCCGATCGGAAACGGGCGCGAGCTGGCGGTCATCCCGCCGGTGAGCGGTGGTTAGACAGAACCCGTGAAAATCGAAATTCACTTCACTTCAGACCCGATCGCCATTCCGACAGCAACGCTTGCTTCGCGGGAAATCGGCGCCTGCGTCGATTTTCAAGGCATCGTCCGCGAAACGGAAAACGGCGCTGCTCTGACCGGCATCCACTACGACGCTTATCAGCCCATGGCCGAGACGATCCTCCACCGGCACTTTGAAACGCTGGCCGGAAAACACCAATGCGCCAGCGTCCATTTCATTCATCGGCTCGGTTGGGTGCCGGTCGGTGAGCCATCACTTTTCATCCGGGTCGAATCGGCCCACCGCGGCGAAGCGCTGCGTTTCCTCGCGGAAGCCATCGATTTGCTCAAAACGGATGTGCCGGTGTGGAAGATTGCCAGGACGGACGCCGGACCGTAACATTCGCTCAAATTCGTTCCATGAGCCTCATTCGAATTCTCCCTCTCATAGTCGTCACGACGCTCACCGCCACCAGTGTTCTCGTCGCGGGCGAAATTTTTGATTCCCCCGGCCCCGGCTATCGCCAGCAAAAGGAACGGCTGACACCCAGCAAAGCCGCGCCACCCGCCACCAATTTTCGGATCTCGGAACCTCGCATCTTCATCGGATCCTTTTCCGATATTGATCGGGCTTTTACCGAGGCCCATCGGCTCTTCGACACCTCGAAGGCGCCCTCCGCGATCCTTCCGCCGCCGGAATTTCCGAAATTCAATTCCGGAACCCGTTAGAGTTGCGGCACCGCGGCAAAACGCCGGGTCAACGTGCCGTCGGCTGACGCGCGATAGACGTGCCAGCCTTTGAGTGGAGAGCCGTCGGCATTACCGCGAATGCGCGCGCAGCAGCGACTGGTCATTAATCCAGCCGCGCCAACGTTCGTGAGGCTCGCGCCGTGCCAGTGGCCGCTGTGCACCCAGCGCAGGGAAAGCTTTTGCAAAAGCGCCACCATCTCATCGGCATTGCGTGGACGCAGCTCCACGCCTTCCCCCAGGGGGAAATGCGTGAAAGCAAAGGTCGGGAGCGCAGCATCGAGTTTTGGAATCTCGCGTGTCAGCCATTCGAGCGTGTCGGTCGGGATGAGCGTATCGACGGATTGAATCCCCTGCGTGGAATCGAGGCCGAGAAATTGCCAGCCCTGATGGTCGAAGTGGTAGTTTAATTGTTCCGCAAAAACGTGGTCGTAGCCCGACCGGTCGGTGTCGCTGAGGTAATCATGATTTCCCGGGACGGTATGCACCGGGATTTCGAGCTGGGCGAAAAGGTCACGAATCGCTCCGCAGGCTTCCGCGGTGCCGCGATCCGTCACGTCTCCCGCCACGCTACAGAACGCTGCCTTCGGCGCGCTCTTCTTCATGGCCTCGATCACCGGCCGGAACCACTCGGCGCATTTGTCATCAAGAAAATGAGTGTCATTCACCACGATGAACTCGAAGCTATCCTGAGCGCCGATTTCCTCGCTCTCCGCCTCGGCCCACGACGGAAGCAACAAGGTCAGGCCCCCAAGGCGCAGGATTTCGCGGCGGGAAAAAGTCGTTTTCATGTTTGACCTTCTCCCTAATCGCGCCGTTCGCGGTCGAGGTAAACCCGAGAAAGTTCGACATAGCGATCCGCCCAGACTCGCAGACCGGCGCGTTCGTCAATCGAGAGCGAACGCACCACCGTGGCCGGCGACCCGAGGACGAGCGATCCAGCGGGAATTTTCTTCCCGCCGGTGACCAGCGCGCCGGCTCCAATGATGCATTGCGGCCCGATAACGGCGCCATCGAGAATCGTGGCGCCCATGCCCACCAGTACTTGATCCCCGACGGTGCACGCGTGCAGGACAGCTCGGTGACCGACCGTCACGAGTTCTCCGACCACGGTTCCGAAGTCATCGGCGAGGTGCACGATCGCCCCATCCTGAATGTTCGATCGGGGGCCAATGGAAATCGAATTGATATCCCCGCGCAGGACTGCCATCGGCCAGACGCTGGTCAATTCCGCGAGGCTCACGTCCCCGATAACGGCGGCCGCACGCGATACATACGCGGACGGATGAATGCGGGGCGAGGCACCCAGGTGGCGGGCGATGCGCTGTTGGAAATCCATGGCGGCTCAACCTGAGGGACGATTTGCGATCCATCAACCGTGAAGGCGCATGGGCACAAGGTTTGCCGACGGAAAAATCTTGGAAGATTCGTTTGACTTAACAATCGCGGATTGGCAAACACGCTCCCACGTCGCTGGCCACCAGGACCCCCAGAAAACAATCAAACACTTAAAACACCAAGGAAGGTTCCAAACATGAACAAATCAGAACTCGTCGAATCCGTGCAGAAATCGCTCGGCAAAGAAACCAGCAAAGCCCTCGCGGAACGCTGCGTCGAAGCCGTCGTGGATGGCATTAAATTAGGCCTGAAAAAGGGGAAAGCGGTCCAGCTTGTCGGCTTCGGGACGTTCAAAGTCGTCAGCCGCAAAGCCCGGATCGGCATCAACCCGAAGACCGGTGAGAAGATCAAAATCAAGGCCTCGAAGAGCGTGAAGTTCAACGCCGGCAAAGATCTGAAATCCAAGCTGTAAGCACTTTCGGGATTTCCTCCCCGCCCAGAAACACCCCGTTTCGTTCCGACGAAACGGGGTGTTTCGTTTTTCGGTACCCCCCATTGTTTGGAGGCGTCGGGTCCGTGTGCCACGGGTTCGATCACTCGGGAGAACCGGGAAACCCCATGGGTGAATGGATTGGAAAGGAGAGCAACCGGGCCGCTCTGATGAGACGCGGATCGGCAATGATCTGTGGAAGGGAAATTTGGATGCGATGCGGGCCGATGCACGCAACCTGCTTTCTCATCAGTGTTCATCCTGTCTTTCATGCGATTTCCTGCCGAAACCAAGACCTTAGCCGCGCTGGCTTGCGCGCTGGCCGCTGCTTTGGCGACCGTCTTTCTCGCGCAGTTGAACATCGAAAAGTTCGGCGTCATGCGCACCGATCACAATCGGCTCTCCGCCAGCGAATCAGCCTTAAAAAAGCTGCGCATTGATGTTGGAGACGCCTCGGATGCATTGCGGGTTTATCTCGAGGATGGGTCGGAAGAAGCTCTGTCGGCTCATCGTGAAGCTTTGCAGGCGGCACGCACCGAGCTGATCGCCATCGCTGATTTCACAAATGCCGAGGCCCAGGCGCGCACCGATTTTGGAAGCCTTCGCGACGCCATTGGAGCGCAGACGGAAGTATGGACTTCCGCGATTGAACGGGCCCGCGCGCACGACGCGAAGGCGGCCGCAGCGGCGCTGGCCTCCGAAAATTATCGAACGGCCCGTGCGGAGATGCGCCGGCTCATCTCCCGGCTCGAATCCCTGCATGAAAACCTTTTCGCGCTGCGCGCTTCGCCGGCCGCCATGGCGAAAGTGACCGACCAATTGCGGTTGAGTGTTCTGATCGGTGGAGTTACCACCCTCGTCTTTCTGGCGACGCTCATTTTACTCGTCTGGCGATCCGGACAGTGGGCGAGAAAGTCCGCCGACAAGCTCGCCGAGACGGCCGAGTTTTCGACCCGCGTTGTGGAAGGCAGCCAGGACTGCATTTGTGTGCTGGATCTGAGTGGACGCATTTTGTCCATCAATGCCGCGGGGCAGCGTCGCCGAGACCTCGGGCGTCTGGGAAAAGTCGTCCAATCTTCGTGGCTCGATCTGTGGCCAGGGGAATCCGGAGCGCTGGCTCGCAACGCCATCGGTCAGGCCCGGCTGGGAACCGGATCGCGTTTCCAGGCGGAAGCTCCAGGCGCCGGAGACTTGCCCATGTGGTGGGAAGCCACCGTGACTCCCCTGGCGGGGCGAAACTCGCGTCCGGCCCGGTTGCTCGCGGTATCGCGCAACATCACGGATGCCCGCCTGGCCGAAGAGAAATTTCAGACCCTCTTCGATGGATCATCCGACGCGCACGCGATTTTCGATGGGCATCAAATTCTCGACGCGAATCGAGCAGCGGTCGAGATGCTCAAGTTCACGGACAAAAAGGAATTGATCTCCCGGTCACTGGCGGATCTTTCCGCGCCCACCCAACCCGATGGAACGCGCTCCGCGGACAAGATTCGCGAATTGATTCAACTCGCGCAGGAGCGGGGCGAACATCGCGGCGGCTGGATGCTGCGGCGTTCAGACAAACGCGACCTGCCCGTCGAGATCGCTCTTACGCGAATTCAACTTGGCCAAAAGGAGGCCATGCTGGCCGTGTGGCGGGATCTCTCGGAAACAAAACGGGCGGAGATCGCGTTGCGCGAGAGCGAGGATCGATTCAAGGCCTTCATGGATCACAGCCCCACGATCGCCTATATCAAGGACGAGGAAGGCCGCTACATCTATGTGAACAAGCCACTCGAAGAGCAGTTCGGGGTGGAATTCGACGTCGATCTTCAGGGCAAAACCGATGCCAGCTGGCTGCCGGTGGATACGGCGCGCGTGATCATGGAAAGTGATCGCAAGGTTTTGATGACCGGGCTTCCCTCCCGCATGGTCGAGGTCGTGCCGACGGCGGATGGGCAAATGACTGAATGGCTGATCCTCAAGTTCCCGATGCACACGTCGCAGGGCAAAAAGCACATCGGCGGAGTCGGAATCGACATCACGCGGCAAAAACGCGCAGAACGTTCGCTGCGCGAGCGGGAGGCGGAGTTCCGGGACCTGTTCGATGAGGCGCCGGTGGCCTATCATGAACTCGATCAGGAAAACCGCATTACGCGGGTCAACAAAACGGAACTGGCTCTGCTCGGCTACACCGCGGAGGAAATGGTCGGGCGCCTGGTCTGGGACTTTATCGTCGAGGACCCCGCGGAGGACACTATCGCCGCGGAACTTGCTCACGAATTGAAACTCGAAGCGACGCAGAGGACTTTCCGGAAGAAAGACGGCACGACCATCCCGGCGTTGATGCGCCATAAGTTGATCGTCGATGCCAATGGCGATGCTCGCGGGATGCGCTCGACGCTGCAGGACATCAGCGCGCTGAAACAAATCGAACACGAGTTGCGCGAGGCCGAGGAGAAGTATCGGTCAATCTTTGAAAATGCGATCGAAGGTATCTTCCAATCCACGCCCGATGGCCGCTTCAAGAATTCCAACCCGGCGCTGGCGCGCATCTACGGGTATGATTCTCCGACTGAATTGATCCGACAGCTCAGCGACATCGAACGCCAGGTCTATGTGGATCCTAATCGCCGGCGCGAATTCATCGAGATCATGGAAGAGCACGGCCATGTCTCCAATTTCATCTCCCAGGTGTATCGGCAGGACGGGAGTGTGATCTGGGTCAGCGAACACGCCCGCGAAGTTCGTGATCCGCACGGCCGGCTGCTGTTTTATGAGGGAACGGTCGAGGATATTACCGCCCGCCGCGAAGCCGAAGAGGCGGTCACGCGAGCCCGGGATACCGCGCTCGAATCCGCGCGTTTGAAGAGCGAATTCCTCGCCAACATGAGCCACGAGATTCGCACGCCGATGAATGGCGTCCTCGGCATGACCGGGCTGTTGCTCGACACCGAACTCGATCCCAAGCAACGAGAATTCTCGATGACCATCCAGCAGAGTGCCGATTCACTCCTGCACATTATCAATGACATCCTCGACTTCTCGAAGATTGAAGCCGGGATGATGCTCTTCGAGGAAATCGACTTTGAGGTGCCCACGGTCGTGGAAGGCGCCGCCGATGTCCTGGCGAGCAAGGCCGCCGCCAAGGATCTCGAGCTGGTCACCTTCATTCACACGGAAATCACCTTCGGGATGCGCGGCGATCCAGGCCGCCTGCGCCAGGTGCTGACCAACCTGATCGGCAACGCGATTAAATTTACCGATCAGGGCGAGGTCGTGGTGCGGGCCCGAAAAGCAGACGAGACGAACAACGATGTGCTGGTGCGGTTTGAAGTCATCGACAGCGGAATCGGGATCGCCCCGGATGTGCAGGCCAAGCTCTTTCAGGCCTTCGTCCAGGCGGACGGATCGACCACGCGGAAATATGGGGGAACGGGATTGGGCCTCGCCATTTGTCAGCAACTGGTGAAGCAGATGGGTGGCGAGATCGGCGTGATCAGCGAGCCCGGAAAAGGTTCGACGTTCTGGTTTACCGCTCAGCTCGCCAAGCAAACCGCCGGCCGGCAGGAGGCGCCGCGGAGAAATCCCGTGCTGCTCAATCGGCGGGTGCTGGTGGTCGACGACAACGAAACGTGCCGCAAGGCGTTGCAACATCATCTGGCGGCCTGGGGTACGGATCAACATCTGGTCGACACGGCGGAGGAAGCGCTCCTGGTTCTGCGCACGGACGCCGCGCGCGGCCGTCCGTTCAATGTGGTCATCATCGATCTCAAGATGCCGAAAACCGATGGGCTCACCCTCGCGCGCGCCATCAAATCTGATCCTCGAGTAGCGCACACATCGCTGATCATGCTCACCAATCTCGATCGCAAGGACGATCTCGAAAACCTCCGCGAAGCCGGCGTCGATTCTTACCTAAGCAAGCCGGTCAAGCTCTCGGCCATGCGGGAGTCAATGGTCAGCGTGCTGACCCGCGTGGAAGGTCCGCGCACCATCATGTCGGGTCTGGTCGAAATCAGCCGCACAGGCGCCGAAACCCAACCCGAGATCCAACAAGTCACACCCAGCCTGCGTATCCTCATCGCGGAGGACAATCCAGTAAACCAGAAGGTCGCTCTGCATCAGCTGAAAAAGCTCGGTTACACTGCCGAGGCCGTGGACAACGGGCGGCAGGTGATCGACGCGCTCGAACGCGTGGCTTACGACGTGATTCTCATGGATTGCCAGATGCCGGAACTCGATGGCTACGCCGCCACCGGACAAATCCGGCGACGCGAGGGCAAGGCAAAACACACCTGGATCATCGCCATGACGGCCCATTCCCTCGAAGGTGATCGCGAAAAATGTCTCGCGGCGGGCATGGATGATTATCTCAGCAAACCCGTGAAACCTGAGGACATCGCGGCCGCATTGACTCGGTTTGCGGAGCGGAACGCATCGACCGAAGCGGAAAACCGAACGCAACCGTCCGTCACGACGAGGTCCGAGACGGACACGCCGGTCGAGGCGACTGAGCTCGAAAACGCCGGCGGGATCGAGGATGTGATCGATCTGCGATCGCTGGCGGAATTTCGGGAGATCGATCCCACCGCGGCCGATATCCTGCCGCAATTGATTCAGGTCTTTTTGGAGAATACCCCCAAGGTCTTCGCCGAAGCTCACGAAGCATTGCAGACCAATTCGCCGACCCAGCTCGCACGCGCGGCGCACACGCTGAAGGGGAGCTGCAGTAATTTCGGAGCCCGGCGCATGGTCGACGCCTGCCAGCGCCTGGAAACGTCTGCCGCCGCAGGATCGATGGAAAATGCGCGTCCCATGCTTGAAGCAGTGGAAATCGCCTATTCCCAGGTCCGCACCGCCCTCGAGCAAGAACTTCTCCAGTGCCCCGCATGAAGATCCTGATCGCCGAAGACGATCCCGTTTCCGTCAAAATTCTGCAACTGACCCTCGAGAACTGGGGGCATACCGTCGTCTGCGCGAATGATGGCGAGGAGGCCTGGCGCCAGTTCGATGCCGAACCCGTCCGTGTCGTAGTGAGTGACTGGATGATGCCCCGCATCGATGGCCTCCGGCTTTGCCATCTCGTGCGTTCGCGCGCCCGGACGGACTACACCTATTTCATCCTCCTGACCGCAATCAATACGGGGGCTGAGAACTTGCGTCGGGCGATGGATGCTGGCGTGGATGATTTCATGACCAAACCGCTCGACCGCGAGGCGATTAGCATGCGACTGCGTGTGGCCGAGCGGATTCTGAATTTCGCCACTGAAATCAGCCGCCTCAAGGATCTCATCCCGATCTGCATGTATTGCAAATGTGTGCGCGACGACTCGGACTACTGGCAGCAAGTGGAGACCTACATTCACCACTGCACCGGAACCAATTTCAGTCATGGGATCTGCCCCGCTTGTTTCGACAAACAGATGGGCAACATGCCGCAGCGATTTGGGATAACAACCGCTCGGCAACCCTAACCCACTCTACGCATCGTTCTCCTTATCCGTCCTCCGCCTTCGGACCGCACGGCGGACGATGGAGAATGGGAACGTAGCCGCTGGCTCTCGTCTGCTTAGCTATCGGAGATATCAAACTTACCCTTTCCCCCGGTGAACAGTTTCAGCTGCTCATTGATCGCAAAATCGCTGCCGCCTTTGCCACCCGCGCCCCCAATCTCGACGAAGTCGTTGGCCGGCCCAGCGGTGAGCGGGATTGACTGGCCCCCGATTTTCACAGAGTCCACGCGCAATGCGTCGATTCCAAAGTGGCCCGAGAATTCTCCTCCCCCAAAAACGCCCCCCTTGATGATCACACTCTCGATCCGGGAGTCCGGAGTGACGCTTTCAAAAAAAATCGTCGTGTCATCACCCGTCCCATAGAGTCCGTCCCGGCCCGGTAGCGCGCCCGCGACGATATCGGTGGCAATCAGGTCCCCCACCCCGGTCGTTCCGATCTTCACCGAGCCAATGCGGGCATCCGGGTTCACGGGCTCGAACAGCGTATCGAAACCGGCCGCAATCATGGCAAATGCGCTCGAATCGCGCACAACGACTTCGTTGATCTTGTCCCGCGCCGAGATCACGATCGGGGCGAATTCTTCGCCCGCCACAGCGCCCAGGTCGAGTTTGCCGATGTTGCCCTCGGCCGCGATGAGAACGGAATAGCCTTCCCCCGTGGAAATGACCGAGCCACCGACCGACAGCGAACCAAGGTCACCAATATCTGCGATGACGGCGCCGGCGCCGCTGCGATCGCCCGACAGATTTCCGCCAATCGAAACCTTGTCCAATGCGCCCGCGCGAATGGTTCCGGAGGCCGCACCGCCGCCCGAAGTCACATCCCCACTGATGTCCACTTTCTTGATCTTCTCGCCGGCAAAAATCTGTCCGATCACCGGCGAAAACGATTCGGTACCCTCGTAGGCGCCGCTTCCACCAAGAACGCTGCCATTGATGGTGAGGTTCTTGATCTGGTTTCCGCCCACGATACGGCCGGATCCGTCCGCCGAGCCGCCGACCACATCTCCGTTTACGATTACCGTGCCGAGATCGAGTTCGGCTGAGATCGAACCGGCACCGGTCGCACTACCGTCGCCACCCACGATCCCGCCGACGGTCACGCGGCTGAGATTGCCCGAGCTAAAAACCTGACCGGAAACAAGCCCGGTCCCGCCGATGATCTGGCCGCCGATGTTCACTTCGCCCATGTCGCCCTCGCCGCCTTCGGCGTCGCCGTCCGACTCGATGCTACCGCTACCGATCCCCAATCCACCCATCAGATTTCCGCCCACATCCACACGATTGATTTGGCCACCACTCAGCACCGAACCCGAGAAATCGCCACGGTCGCCCTGGATGCTGCCGGTGACTTTCACTTTCTTGATCTGGATATCGGCCACGATGGAACCGCTCGCCACGCCGACGCCGCCTCGCAGGGAGCCACCGATCTCGACTTTGGTCACCGTATCGCTGGAAAGAACTGAACCGGAGCGCTCACCGGCGCCACCCACGACATCGCCGGCGACCGTTACTTTGCCGAGCGGCTGAATGGACCCGATGGCGCCGCTTTCATAACCAATACCCCCAATGACCGAGCCCAAAACATCGACTCGATTGATCGTGTTCGCGCTGACGATGACGCCGGAATTCACACCGAGCCCACCCGTCAGGTCGCCCTGAAGCGTCACTTTTCCGACCACGCTGTCACTGCCGATGGCACCACTTTGAAAGCCGTCACCCCCATTGATATCCCCCATTACCTGCACCGCCTGCATGGGGCCTTTGGAAAGGATGGAGCCGCTAGTCTTCCCGAGTCCGCCCTGAATTGAATTGGCGATGGAAATCTTGCCGATCTGGCCGCCCGTGCCGATCGCCGCGCTCTGCTCTCCTGTCCCACCCAGAATGCTGACCTGGACTCCGCCGTCCAGAATGAAGCCGGAAATGGTCACCGAGCCGAGGCCGGTGGCGCTGCTCACATTGCCGGTCTGGAACCCATCACCACCCTGAAGGTAACCGCCGATCTTCACAGAGCCCATCACGTCTCCACTGAAAACACGGCCGGACCGTTCGGCAGTGCCCGCGCCGGCATTCCCACCAATAATGTTCCCATCGACGATCACTTTTCCCATTTTCCGTTCGCTCACGATGCTGCCACTGTCGTCGCCCTGACCTCCGAGAATGCTGCCCATCACGTGCACGTTTCCAATATTGCCCTTGGCGAAAATGGAGCCGCTCAGCGATCCGGTCGAACCAACGAGGTCGCCGCCGATCTCAATATCGCCGATATCTCCGCGGGCATCTTTGCTGGTGCTGACATCGGGGTCCGGATCGGGGTCCACTCCCAGCACCGATAAGGTCACGTCCTGAAAATTGCCGTTGACCGTCAAACCGCCCAGTTGGCCCAGGATGCGGCTATCCAGACCCGCACCCGGCACACTGCCCTGCGTTGCCATCCCGCGCACCCCCATCGAGGCCACAGAGAGGCGCTTGACTGCCTGTGTCGTCGAATCGGAATCACCGGCATCGATTTGCCCCAGATCTCCATCCACCATGACCTTTCCCAGATCGATTCCCGTGGCGTCGATGTAGCCAATATCGACCAAAGCGAGGTCGTCTGCTGTGCCCTTGACGATTTCGAGTTTCGTTTTGGCAAAAACGTCACGATTCGCAAAGTCCACTTTCTGGAGTTGCATCCCGCTTCCTTCATCAGCGAACACCAGCGCGGCGGCCAAATCGGCGTCGCTTCCCTTGCTCGTCGTCACCGTAACCTCAGCTCCGTCCACATCGGTGAAGGTGAAACTCGCCGGGGCAATCCGGGATTCGAGCGGTTCGGGGGAAGTAAACAAGTGAGGACGGAACGATTTCATCGGAGCGGCAAAGCAGTCCCGCATGCATTGGGCCATTGCAAACATCAATTCGCGAATGGCGCGTCTGGCAATTGCGCGTTCACCGGGCCAATTCTTCGAGCAGCGCCTGATTAAGCCGGATTCCGGCCTCGAAATTGGCCACCGGGAAGTTCTCGTTCGGGCCGTGCGCTGCGCAATCGGGAAGCGCCAGGCCCAGAAGCAAAGTGTCCACCCCGAGGACGCGCTTGAAGGTATTGATGATCGGGATGCTTCCACCTTCGCGAATCAAGGCGACGTCGCCGGTCGGAAAGGAGCGCTGCAGCGCCCGCTGGGCCGCTTTCCCAAAATGCGAATGCGGGTCCGCCGCGTACGGTTCGCCGCCATGACCGGTCGTAATTTCGAGCCGCACTCCGGGCGGACAATGCCGGTGCAGGTGCGCGGAAACCTTCTCGATAATTTCGGCCGGTGTCTGATCAGGCACGAGCCGGAAGGTCAGCTTGGCAAACGCTTCCCGGGGTAAAACCGTCTTGGTTCCGATACCCTGAAACCCTCCGCCGATCCCGTTCACTTCCGCGGTCGGACGCCCCCATGTGCGTTCGAGCGTGCTGTAACCTGCTTCTCCGAAAAGGGCCGGCGCACCGGTGATGGCCAGAATTTCTGCATCACCGATCGGCAGGCGGCTCCAGGAAACGCGTTCCCAATCCGCGAGCGGACGAACCTTTTCGTAAAACCCGCGGACATCGACCACCCCTTCGGAGTTATGCAGCGACGCAATCAACCGCGCCACCGCCGTCGCCGGATTCATAATCGCCCCGCCGTAAATGCCGGAATGCAAATCGGTGATCGGCCCGTGCACGCGCACTTCCATGGCGGCGATGCCACGCAGGCCGTAGGTAAATGTCGGAATGCCGGACGCCACCATCCCCGTATCGCTGACCGCGATCACGTCGCACCGCAATTGGTCCGCGTGCTCCGCCAAAAACGATTCGAGATGCGTCGACCCGATTTCCTCCTCTCCTTCCACGAGGAAAATAACATTGAGCGGCAGATCGCCCTTTGCCTTCAGCGTCTCCCCAGCCCCGAGGATATGGGCCAGCACCTGGCCTTTGTTGTCAGTCGAGCCACGAGCGAAAATGATTCCGTCCCGGAGAACCGGCTCAAACGGGGGTGATTTCCACTCGGAAACCGGATCTTCCGGCTGCACATCATAGTGACCGTACATCAGGACTGTGCGGCGTTCCGGACGGTGTTCGTTGCGGGCCACCACGATTGGATGCCCGCCCGTTGGATGCACCTGAGCGGAGAATCCGAGCGCGGTGAAACGCTCGCGCAGCCAATCGGCGCACTCACGAACTGCTCTCACTCGAGATGGATCGGTCGACACGCTCGGGAAGCGCAGGAATTCAAACAGGGTTTCGAGATGCGCGTCATTCATAGCCCTCAAAAAGCAAGACGCACGGTTCCACGACCTTCCTCGATTCGGCCAATGATCGTTCCTCCCACCGTCTTCATCACAGCGTTCGCATCCTTCTTCGCGGTGATGATCACCATGCCGATGCCCATGTTAAAGACCTGATACATTTCGAGACGATCGACGTTTCCGCCCTGCTCGATGTGGCGAAAAATCACCGGCACCTTCCAGGCGCCCGTTTCGATGACGGCGTCGCAATTCTTGGGCAGCACGCGCGGCAAATTATCCACCAATCCACCGCCCGTAATGTGCGCCAGACCCTTCACCGCTGCATGCGGCAGCTTCGCGAGCGCCGGCTGGTAATTCCGATGCACGCGCAAGAGTTCGTCGCCCAGCGTCCGCGGCACACCCGGCAAGCGCGCACTGAGCGCAAGTTTGCGCCGCCCGAAAAGAACGTGGCGTGTGAGGGTGTAACCATTGGTATGCAGCCCATTCGAGGCCAGCCCGATCACCACATCCCCTTTCCGGACGCGTGACCCATCGATCATTTTCTTCCGATCCACCACTCCGACAATCGTCCCGACGAGATCATATTCGCCGGGCGAATACATGCCCGGCATCTGCGCGGTTTCACCACCGACGATGGCGCATCCGGCCGCTTTGCAGGCCTTCGCAAATCCGCTGAGCAACTGCTCGAAAACCGCGGGCTCGAGTTTCTCTGCCCCAATGTAATCGAGGAAGAACAAAGGTCGTGCGCCGATAACCGCGATGTCGTTAATGCAATGATTGACGAGATCCTGGCCCACGGTGTCGTGACGCCCGGTCATGAAAGCGAGTTTCAGCTTCGTGCCCACACCGTCCACCGACGACACCAACACCGGATCTTTCAACCCACGAAAATTGGGCCGAAACAATCCGCCGAAACCGCCGATGCGACCGAGCACCTCGGGTCCATGCGTCTGCTTCACCCGGCGCTGAATTCCGCTCTTGACCCGATTCCCGAGATCCACATCGACCCCGGCCGCAGCGTAAGCTTTCTGTTTCATCGAAGGCACTCGAAGAGGTCGGGATGCTCGTCTTCCGGAGCGAGAAGGTTCATCCGGTTTTGTCGGCGCTCGACGATGAATTTGTCCACTGTCGGATCGAACGGCACCGGGTAATCGCCGGTAAAACAGGCCATGCAAAAATTCTCCATCGGCTGGCCGGTTGCTCGCACCATCGCCGGCCAATCCAGGTAGCCGATCGAATCTGCGCCCAGATAATCCCGGATTTCCGCCAGGGTGTGCTGATTGGCGAGGAGCTGATCCGGATCCGGAAAATCGATGCCGTAATGGCAGGGGAAACGGTGCGGCGGACAGGAAACACGCATGTGCACTTCGCGTGCGCCCGCTTCCCGAAGATTCACCACTCGCGCCCGGGCGGTGGTGCCGCGCACAATCGAGTCATCAATCACCACCACACTCTTCCCCGAGACTGCCTCTTTAATCAGGTTCAATTTTACGCGCACGTTGAAGTCACGAATGATCTGTGTCGGCTGGAGGAACGTGCGTCCAATGTAGTGATTGCGCACAAAAGCCTGCGTGTAAGGAATGCCCAGTTCCTCGGCAAATCCCAGCGCCGCGTAGTTCCCCGAGTCCGGCACTGGCACGACGATGTCAGCATTTGCCGGATGTAATCGCGCCAGTTCCCGTCCCATTTCCGTGCGCACGCGGGCCACATTGATATCGCTGATGATCGAGTCTGGCCGCGCGAAATAGACATATTCGAAAATGCAAAATGCTTTCTTGGCCGGCTCGAACGGATACTCGGAACGGATGCCATTGCGATCGATGATGATCACTTCGCCCGGCTCGATCTCACGGACAAAATCAGCGTGAATCAGGTCAAACGCGCACGTCTCGCTCGAAAGCACCCACGCATCATCGATCCGGCCCAATGCCAGCGGGCGAAAGCCGAAGGGATCGCGCACACCGATGACTTCGTTTTCGCTCATCATCACGATCGAGAACGCACCGGAAATCTGCCGCAAAGCGGCCAGCACTCCGCTCGATCCCACCGGTTGCGCCAGCAGATGCACGATGATTTCGCTATCGACCGTGGTTTGAAAAATGGAGCCCGAATGCTCGAGTTGATCCCGGAGCACAGACGCGTTGACCAGGTTTCCATTGTGTCCGATCGCAATCTGGCCCCGCGCTGTATTGGCCAGCAGCGGTTGCGCATTCTGGATGGTGCTCGATCCGCTGGTCGAATAGCGCACGTGCCCGATCGCCCGCGTCCCGCGCAGTTTCTCGAGGGCGTCCATATTGAACACCTGCCCGACCAACCCCATGTCCACGTGGCGCTTAAACGGAGACCCGGGACCATCCGCGGTCACAATTCCGGCGCTTTCCTGGCCACGATGCTGCAAAGCGAACAGCCCGTAATAAGTCAGGACGGCGGCATTGGGATGTCCGAAGACGGCAAAAACGCCGCACTCGTGGGTCGGTTTATGGTGCTTCACGCGAGGCAGGGCCGCGACAGTAACGGTCGAGCAAAGCCGGTCAAGCCCGCCCGCCCTCTCGCGCCATTTAATCTCGGCTTCCACCGTGGCGGTCACCACGCCAACCCCGCTTTGGCGGACCAGACGCCTCTATTTCGACCCTGGTTTGATCGCGGGAATACCCGCCAGATCCGGAGGAATGGCGTCGGGCCGAAAAGTCTCCACCTCGAGCGAGGCCAGGGAGACGAAAGGACAGCCAAAATCGGGCAAATTACCTCCACTTCGATCCACGATCGCCGCCACCGCGGCCACGACGCCGCCGTGGGTCCGCACGATATCGATCGTTTCCTGGACGCGGCCACCGCGCGTGACCACATCCTCGGCCACAATCCAGCGTGATCCTTCCGCAATGTGAAAACCGCGACGCAAAACCAGTGCGCCCGCTTCTTTCTCGACAAAAATATGCGGCAACCCAAGAGCGCGCGCGACCTCGTGACCGACGATGATTCCGCCCATAGCCGGCGAGACAACACGATCGGCTTCGATCCCGCGCAATTTATCCGCGAGCGCGGCGCAGACTTGCTCCGCTATCTTCGTATGCTGCAAAAGCTGCGCGCACTGAAAGTATTGCCGGGAATGCAGTCCCGAGCGCAGCACGAAATGTCCGTCGAGCAACGCCCCCGTCGACCGGAAGAGCTCGATCACTTCTTCGCGGGTCAGCTTCGACATGCCGTAACCTCGATTTCGACCTGCGCACCTTTGGGCAGCGCCGCGACCTGCACCGTCGAGCGCGCCGGAAACGGCTCAGAAAAATGCCGCGCATAGACCTCATTCATCGCCGCGAACTGCCCCAGATCGGTCATGAAAACCGTAGCCTTAACCACTGCAGTAAGTGTCATCTCATTGGCTGCCAGCACCGCTTTGATGTTGGCGAAGATGCGTTCGGTCTGCTCGCGCACTCCGCCCGGCACGATCTCGCCCGTCGCCGGATCGAGCGGAATCTGACCCGCCGCGAAAAGCCAATCCCCCGCGACCACCGCTTGGGAATAGGGCCCAACCGCAGCCGGAGCATCGGAGGTAACGATGATTTTGTGCATCAGGAAAAGGGCGCGGAGGTTAGCAGCCTCGCCCCCTCTGTCAACGCAGCCGCCAATGATCGAACAGGCTCAACCTCAGCGACGGCGGAGGCAGTACGCGTGAACATCCCGCGTCAGTTCGTCGCCGCGCGGATTAGGTTTTACTCTCATTTCGGAATCTTTACGGACGCCTCGGCAATGCGAGCCGTATTGACCACAATATGAAAAGTGTCGGGATCTCCCCACGCGTTGTGCGTCAGTATCCAGGAGGCATCTTCCCCTCCTTTGTCGAAAGCCACGGTTACCTTCGCCCCAGGACAGCGAGCCAGCTTGGAAAGAAAGGTATTCAGGGAATCCGCATCGCCCCCGTAGAGCAGCGTCGAGAATGCATTGACGAATCGACCGCGTAGAAATCGAAATTGCTTGTCGGAGATGACTTCCATGACGGCCTTTTGGCTCTTTGAATTCGCTGGGAAGCTGAGAGAAGGCGCATCAAGATTGCCCGCCAAACCGAAAGCAGGCGGACCAAGGCCGACAAGCACAACAGAGATGATCGCAGCGACCAGGCGGAAATGGCTCATGGTATTTGGACGATCTCGCCTCCGGCTTATTAGAGTCTCGTATTTACAGACTGACGCCGGTGGCGGGTTGGTGGGTTTCCTCGACGGCGGAGCCCGTGTGCTGGCGCAGGCGCTGGAGCCGCCAGCCTGAAACCCGGAGCAGTTTGCTGAAAAGCTCAGATCGGCCGATCGGACACAGGATCAAAAAGATTCCTCACCTGTCCGGCTTTCTGCTCACGAAGCGGCCCGCCCCTTTCTGGTTTTTCCAGTGGGTCAGCGGTTCATGGAAGCACGTTCCCGGCAAGTCCTCGGCGACTCTGATGAAATACTTCTGCGCATCTTCCACTCCCGTGTTGTAGGCGAATGGAGCAATCTCGCTCATGAAATACTCCAGGAGAAAACCTGCCTGCATCTCACTCAGATCGCGGTCCAGGCTTTCGGCGAAGTAGCGTTGTATCGACGAAACGATCTCCGCCTTCTGTTCTTTGGAAAATGAAGTAGGCATCGGATTAGTGGCCCAACGACGCCAAAGACGGCGCACCGTGGCGCCGTAAACGCACGGTGGGAGGAATGTGTTGGGAGCGCTTGCTGTGAGCCCGAGGGTAGTTCGCTGAGCCCATGAATATGTGGGGATTGAGCGGGCTCAATCCCGTGACGGAAAACTGTAATCTCCGGACGCAAACAGTTCGTGCCGGCGTCGCATCTCGGATCTGACTGTGACAGCAATGAGAGAGCCGAGGAAGATAAGGACGATCGAAAGCCAGCCTATTAGAAGCGCGCGATGCCGATACTGAAACAACCGGCCAACCCAGAACGCCACCTCGCATGTACTGATGACCTCCGCAGAAAGCTTAATTATTGGCATCGGGTCAGGCGTGGGCATGGCCACGACCACCAGGATGAGAATGGCGGTATAGATGTAGAACCGGATTCTTGCGTATGTACTCATACCAGTCGGTTTAGTCGATTCGTGAAGTTTCGGGCGATGTTCCGAGTCGCCTCAGGGGCGCAGAGCCACTCCGCACCTTTGATGTGAACAACTTCACTCTCATCCGCGAAAGCACGGTACGGATGATGGGTTGCCATCGGCGGGTTGGCAGGCATTCCTTTCGGGTAGCGGTCGCAAGCAGAACGATAGAATTGAAGAATAAGTAGTTCATACAATTTGGGTTTCGGGTGTAGAAGCGCCAACGAATCCGAGCCCAGTGCGGAAGCGCAAGGCCGGGCGACCTTGCTTCGGTTACTTGGACTCTGTTTCCTTCGATTGTGAAAGCGTTCGGTTCGGATCGAGAGCCTCGCGGCGAAAGCCCTCTACGATTGTCTTTCCGTTGAAGTCGAACCCAATGAAGTGGGTAAACGCAGCATCAAATACGAGATAGGCTTTCCTGCCATTGCTTGGGGTTCCGACGTTTGTGTTTTGGAGAACCACCGTGCATGGACCTGTGATCTCCCAGCGGGCCGAGAAGAACTTCGGGTTTTGAGCGATGCCGCCCTGATAGAATTGAATGTCTTCGTAGCTCTTGGTTCCGCCATCAGTGTTCTCCCACGACCAGTTGGACGACGTCAGTGCAACCGAGAGCGAATCTGTTTTGGCTTCGGTGGCTTCATTTGCCAGTGCGGGCGCCAGCAAGATAAGACTCAGTAGGATAGAGATGCGTTTCATATTCGGATTTTGTGATTATACATACAGTGCGTGAAACCACCCAAGTCAGCGTTGCTTGTGCCAAGTCTTATTTGACCAATTCTATCAGGGCTTGGTGCGTTCATGCAGATTGCTGTGGATGCTGATCCGCTTGCGATGGCGTGCGTCGGGTGTCAAGCCCTGCAGTAACGAGCAGGATCGCGAGCACCACGCCGGAGAGAAAGCCACCATACGGGTAACGAAAGTGATACTGGAGCCACGTGGAAGCGCCGTAATAATGCCAGAACGTGAAAAGCAAGAGCACGATCAATGCGGGCTGGCGGGGCAGGAAGGAAACCAAGGCCAGGATTGCAAGGCCATAGGCCACGGAGACAAGGAGAAGCGGAACAACGCCCTGGTGCATGACCAACTCAACGATCGGATCACCTTCATTGGCGGTGGTCGCCTGGTGCCAATAGCTCACCGGTTGCCCAGCCAGCGTTATCAGCAAATCGAAGATCATGACCGCGAGCATCACCCAGCGCAGTCGTTTGATTCCAAGGTCGGTTTTCATAACCGTGGCAAGCGGAAGTTGCCCTGACGGTTGGCGCCGTGCTGACGGACCGAGGATTGGGAACCCATGAACAAAACTCTGGCGAGCGAAAGGCCAGCGGGCAAGCCGAAACCTCTGGAGCAATCGCACCGGCCTTGGACATCCTGACTGAACAGTATTGGCTTTGGGCTGACGATGGCTTTTTTCCAGCCGTTTGATCGACGCCTTTTTCTCTGACCAACGGATCAATCCAGCCGGAGCGATTTGGGATCTCGGGCTCGGTGCCAAAACCGCAGCACTCTCACCACCTTGGCAGCTTCGTCGATGCGATAGATGATGAGATAGTGCGCACCAATCGCCGCACCCCGGGCCGCGCACGCACGGCCTGGCCCCGCCGCGGCATTTCTGACAGTGATTGGACTCGGCTCAGCAGTTCGTCGGCTACGCGCTGCGCTGCGCGAGGACTCTCTTGGATGATGAAGTCCGCGATTTCCTTAAGATCGTTCAACGCCGACCGGGTTAGGATGACTTTGAAGTCCACTGCGCGATTTTTGCCCGCACCTCTTCCAGCGTGTAAGTCGGTTCACTTTCCAGAGAACGCACCCCTTCATCAATCGCGGCAAGCAACTCCGGTGTTTCCTCGATCTCCTGGGCTTCTTCGATCTCCAGGATGCGCTCATGAATGCGCTGCAACTCCGTCGGAGTCAGCTTCGGCAGTTCGTCGAGGATTTCGGTCGCGCTCAATGGATCGACCATACACAAAGTTAACCGGGCCTTCAACATCCCTCCGTTCGTTCCCGTGGGTGATATTTCCGGTGCGCTTCCTTGAGGTCGGTGATGGTCAGGGCAGGTACCGTTCGGTGGTCGCCAGCGAACGGTGGCCGAGGATCTCCTGCACGCGGCGCAGGTTCGCCCGGTTTTTGAGCGTGGCGTGGCGCACGTGTGTCGCCAACTGTGACAGGTGATATGTTTCTTCACCTTCGTTTTTTTGGGGGGGGCGTAGTGCGTGACGAGTCCGCTCAGCACGTTTTCGTTGAAGGGCTTTCCGCGAGCGGCGACGAAGCGCCAATCGGATTGTTTGCCCGGCAACAGTTCGGACCGGATCGCGTTGGGGTAGCTTTCCAAAAAGCGGCAGGCGACGCGACTCAATGGCACGATGCGATCGTGGCCGCCTTTGCCTGGTCGATGCGCAAACGTTCTTCGTCCAGGCTGACGGACTCGGAGGTTAAGCAACTCCTGTTTGCGGATGCCGGTAGCGTAAAAGACTTCGAGAATGGTTCGATCTCGGTATGCCCGCTCCCGTGCCCAGACGAGCAGGGCGGGTTTCACGAGGGCTGAAATGCTTCGGGCCATGGGGACTATACTGCCTCCTGCAAGACCCGAATGATCGCAAAAGAATTGGTTGGCACCAGATCAATTGGAAAGTCGAGTAAGGCGCATTTCGATGCGCCGTGATCGAGGCTCGGCGAGGACGCCGCCCGGCTTTTCCGACCCGGGAGCAATGTCCTGGCGGTGCACCGCCACCAAATCACTGTCGGCCAATCCATCGACTGCGGTCTCGTCGAATTCGTGAAGCCCCCGCGATAGACCAGACCCCACACATTCCCGGATACTCGAGGTAGCTGTTTCGAGCCACCCTTTCGCCGACCCCTTCGTGGGTACCTTTGGCGGTGCACTTTCCATGATTGATGATGCGAATCCAAGCGTTTAAGCATTTTCATCAAACCTTTCATATGAATGACAGTGTCCCAATTCTTCTCACCTGCGTGCTAGCAATAGCGGCCGTTGCCGATGAACCCGTGGCGCCGGCACCCACCGAAGACCGCGTTGGTTTTCCGAAAGACTACGAAAAAACATTTCAGGTGCTCCGCAGGATCAGCCGCGAGGAGGGGAAGAAACTCGTGACCGTCTACGGCAATGGTCCCGCGGCGTCGGTCACAAACCCATCACAGCTACCGTACCCCAATGGCTCTGTCCTGGTCATGGAAACGGCGAGCACGCTGACGGACGCCGAGGGCAAGCCGGCGAAGGATGCTGAAGGCAGGTTGCAGAAGGATCAGATCCTTGGCCTTCACGTGATGCGACGAGATCGGGACTTCGGTACCGCTTATGCCGCCAAGCGGAGCGGCGAGTGGGAGTTTGTGGAATATCGTGCCGACGGCAGTTTCATCACTCCACCTCAGAAATCGGCAGCCTGCGCCGAGTGCCATATAAAGGCGGGCAGTGAAAAGGACTTCGTCTTCAATGGCCGTTTCGCGAAATAATCGCTGACCCCGTTCGAGGAACCGGGACAACACTGATTTGGCGTGTGCACTTGACCGCCGTTCGTGGCTGAGCCCGGACCGGGATGGACCCAATCGCGAAGCCCTCTGTGGTTGCGTCGGATTCACCGCGTCTTTAGAAGCTCGGGCCATGTCGGATCCTCCGCCTCGAGCCCTCGTCGTGTCCCTGCACGACGTCTCACCACACACCCGCGAGGCGACCGCGCGAATGCTGAGCGAACTCGAGACGATCAGCATTAATCATTGCTCGCTGCTGGTCATCCCCAACCACCACCACCGCGGGCATGTTCGTGATGATCCCAACTTTTGCGCCTGGCTGGACGAGCAGGAGAAGGCCGGTCACGAAATCGTGATCCACGGGTACTATCATCAACGCGAGCGCCGACCCGGGGAACGTTTCGTACAGCGAATGATGACCAGGGTTTACACCGCGGACGAAGGCGAGTTTTACGATCTCAATCGAGAAACCGCGCAGACGCTGCTGAGGCGAGCGCGCGAGGACTTCGCCGCAATCGGGCATCACCCGGATGGGTTCATTGCTCCGGCCTGGCTCTTGAGTTCGGAAGCGGAACGGGCGTGCGCCGAGGAAGGATTCGCCTACACCACGCGCCTCGGCTCGATCACTGATCTGGCGGCGGCGACAAATTACCATTCGCAATCGCTGGTCTGGAGCGTGCGCAGCGCTTGGCGCCGAACGGTCAGTCGGTGGTGGAACGCCTCGCTGTTCACACGGCTGCGCTCGAATCCGTTGCTTCGCATCTCCGCACACCCCGTCGATCTCGAACACCCCGCGATCTGGAAGCAAATCCTCGACCTGACTCGGCGCGCACGGCTCACTTGCGAATCCATGACCTATCTCGATTGGATTCGCGCCCAGCGCCGCACCGCGTCGCCCGTTTCATGTCCATCGTGAAAGCCGACCTCCATCTCCATTCCCGCCACAGCGCGCGTGCGGGCGAGTGGCTCTTCCGCCGCGTCGGCCTCCCCGACAGCTATTCTGAACCGGCGGCCCTTTACGACCGCCTGCGCCTGCGCGGCATGGACTACGTCACATTGACCGACCACAACACGATCGCTGGTTGCCTTGAAATCGCGGACCGGCCGGGCGTGTTTCTGAGCGAACAACTTGCCGTTCGCTTTCCCGAAGATCGCACGACCATCTCGCTCCTCGTCTGGGGAGTCACCGAGGCGCAGCACGCCGAATTGCAGGGTTTGCGGGAGAACATCTACGACGTGCAGCGCTATCTTTCCGCGCAAATGCTGGCGCACGCTGTCGCGCATCCGTTTTACCGTCCATCCGAGCCGCTGAGCCTGCCCCAGGTGGAAAAGATGATCCTGCTTTTCCGGCACTTCGAAACATTGAACGGCTTGCGCGACCGGGTGATCAGCGAGGTCGCGCATTTTGTTTTGACTCACCTTTCACCATCGAAGATCGAGGAACTGGCCAATCGCCACGGGCTCGAACCGACCCATCCGGAGCCGTGGATGAAAGTGTTCATCGGCGGGTCCGACGATCATGGTGGATTGTCGCCGGCGCGTGCCTGGACCCAGACTCCGGCCGCTCCCAGCGTGACGGAATTCCTGCATCACATCCGTACCGGCCAATGCGACGCGCATGGGGAAGCCGGCTCACCCCTGACCTTTTCGCACGGGCTCTACAACAACGTCCGGCAATTCGCGGAGGAGAAGTTCTCGGCCATGAAACACTCGAGTTTCGTCGGCAAAGCTTTCTCGCGCTTTCTCGAAGGCGAAGACCCGACCGAGTTCTCATGGGCGGAAAAGCTCGGCTTCGTCGCGGAAGGCATCGCCAGCGGACAGATCTTCGAACTCGCCAAACCGGCCAATGCCTCGCTGTGGCGGCATTTCGCCCGGCACTTTTCGCAGAGCGCAGTCAAGAAGCGGCTGGCCGAGGAAACTGAAGGCGTGGTCGAGCCGGAGCGGCGCGCCTTCATCATCGCCAACTTTTTTGCCAACCAACTCGCCTTCCGTTTTTTCACATCCTTCGTGCAAAAACTGTCCACCGGCAATCCAATCGAGGCCATCCAGGAAATCAGCGTCATGGTACCCATCCTGGCGACGCTGGCGCCTTATCTCTACGCCTTCCAAAGCCAGGCCCCGAACCGCCCGTGGCTGGCGCGTATTTCCGAATCCATCGCGGGCGAACTCGCTCCCCCGCTGCGCAACACAAAACGCGCGTGGTTTACCGACACGCTCGAGGACGTCAATGGCGTCGCCAACACGATTCGCAAACTCACATCCGCCTGTGTGTCACACGGGCACAATCTCGTGGTGGTCACCTCGCGCTCGACGATCGAGATCACGGACATCCCGATCAAAAATTTCGCCCCGATCGGCGAATTCGAATTGCCGGAATACGAGCTGCAAAAACTGAGCTTCCCGCCCATTCTGCAGATGCTGGATTACATCCACCGCGAGGGGTTTACCGAACTGATCATTTCGACACCCGGACCGATCGGCCTCACCGCGCTGCTGGCCGCCAAGGTGCTGGGAATTCGGGCCAGCGGGATCTATCATACCGATTTCCCGCAATACATCCGCATCCTGACGGATGACACATTCCTCGAGACCCTGACGTGGAATTACATGAAATGGTTCTACGACGCGCTGGATCTCATCTATGTGAACAGCGAGGGCTATCGCCGCGCCTGGGCCGATCGAGGAATCGCTGCGGAAAAACTGAGCATTCTCCCGCGCGGGCTCGATACATCCCTCTTTCATCCTTCCCGGCGAAATCCAGAATTCTGGGCGAAGCATGGCATCAAACCGGGCGCGACCGTGCTCCTCTACGTGGGCCGTGTCTCGAAGGAAAAGGACCTCGCGATCATCGCGAAAGCGTGGCTGAAAATTCGGCGTGATGGCGTCGCCTTGGCTCTGGTGGGTGAAGGACCGTATCGAGCAGAATTGGAAAAACTGCTTCCCGAGGCGGCTTTTACCGGCGTGCTCACGGGTCTGGAACTGGCCACCGCCTTTGCCAGCGCCGATATCTTCCTTTTTCCAAGCACGACGGACACTTTTGGCAACGTCATCCTCGAATCTCTGGCTAGCGGAGTGCCGTGTATTGTCTCCGATTGTGGCGGTCCGAAGGATCTCATCGCCGACGGTCAGACGGGCTTCATTACCAAGGCCCTGGACACTGAGGACTTCGCGGAAAAAGTCCGGCGCTTGCTTGATGACCCGTCGCTGCGCTCAAAAATGAGAGTATCCGCGCGCGCCGGCGTGGAAGATCGCGACTGGATGGAAGCGGGCCGAAGGTTTTGGGCTGAAGATTGAGTCGGCAGACGAGACGCCTGCACCGTCGCATCACCGAGCGTGACCGAGCTGGACTCGCATCCGCGCGTTTTCGTCGCGCATGTGGTCGCGGCGTTCCTGCATGACGGCCGCGTGCTCCTTGGCGCGGGCCAATCCTTCGCGAAGGGCGGCGATTTCTTCACGCATAGCTGCGACTTCCGGCTCGGAACCGGATCGAACCGCCGAAACCGGAGCCTTCTCGCCATTGACAGGCGCCGCGCCGGCCGAGGTGAGGCCGGACTTCGCCGCGGCCAGCTCGTTTCGCAATTGGTCGCGTTCGGTCGCGGCCAAAGCACCCTGTTCACGCGCCAATGCTGCCGCGTGTTCCAGTTCCTGAACCTGATCACCCAAGACCTTCTCGGCCGTGACGTGGGCCTCGAGGCGAGCTTGCAACTCTTCGATTTCGCGGCGGCGCGCCACTGAATCGTCGGATTCATTCTTTTTTGCGAGTTCCGCCCGCAGGCTTTCAAGGTCGGCGACATGTCGAGCCCGCTCCATCTCGAGACCCTCCGCCCGCTCCTGAGCTGCCGTGGCTTTTTCGCGCATCGCGGCGAGTTCAGACTGCGCGCCCCCGTCGGCGTCACGCAGAGCCTGTAATTCAGCGCGCGCCTTGTTCAGATCGGCCTCGAGAGCATTGACCCTTTTATCGGCCTCGTCCGCGCGTTGCTCGGCCGTCGTGGCCCGTTCGGCTCCGGTCGTGCCGTCTTTAAGTTGGGCCCCAAGTTCCTCCACGCGCGTCTTCGTCGCAGCAAGTTCGGACTGGAGTGCTTCGAATGCCTTCTTGCTTTCGTCCCGTTCGGAGGTCGCCTTTTGCAACGTGGCGCGAGCTTCGTCGCGCTGACCATTGATCTCTTTGAGCTTCCTTTCCATGTCCGCCGACGCGGCGGTTTGCTGCGCCAGATCCTTCTTAAACGACTCGATCCGACCCGTTGCCTCGGAGAGCTTTTTGGCCGCTTCCTGGGCTAATCCGCGGGCGGATTCAGCGGCAGCGGATTTTTCGTCACTTTTTTTTTGAAGCTCCGCGGCCTCCTTGCGCGCGGCGTCCCTTTCGTCCCGCATGGCGAGGAGCGTCGATTGAGCCGTCGCGAGCTGGCCCTGTACGGTGGAGATTTTTTCTCTTAAAGATTTGAGTTCCATGGATGGTGACGCGCTTTCGCGTGCCTGTCGCTGTAGCTCAATTCGTTCCCGCTCGGAGCTGGCAAAATTGGCGGCGACTTCCCGGAACTTCTTTTCCAGATCGTGATACCGGGCATCCGCCGCGGAAAGCTGGCCCCGCACCTGATTCAGCGCTGTTTCGTGGCGACCGGCGTCCTCATTAAGCTTATCCCGCTCCCTAACGACGGCGGCCAACTTTTCCTCGAGCCCTTTCGACTGATCCGGCGCAGGTTCAACCGGTTCGGTCGGCACTTTGGCCGTCTGCATAAATTTCCGCACCTGCGCCAGGTCGTTTTCGAGCGCGCTGGCTCGCTGTGCAGCGGCCCGCAGCTCCGCATGCAGGTTTCTAACTTCCTCATCGCGAGACTCATCCGATTTCTTGAGGGCGACAAAATCCTCCCGCAGGCGGCTGATGACAGACTTGGCCTCATCGAGCTCTTTTTCCTTGCGCACCTCCCGCGGCCGGCGCCCCACAACCAGGACCAAATCAGCCGCCCTTTTCGGAATGATCAGCTCCGCCTGGCACCGCGGACAACTGACCTTCTCGCCCGCGGCGGAATCATCGACGAGAATGTGTTGATCACAATCGGGACACGAAAACTTGAGGTCGGCCATAGTGGGAAGGAAGAGCGCCTGTAATGATGCCGCAAACGGGCGAATTCAGCGATATATCCTTTCTGAGCCTCTAGCAAAGCAGGGAATTCGGATTTCCTCACTTGGCAATCAGCGGGATTGCCGCAACGTTGCCCTCGTGACCGAATCAATGGATCCGTGGATCGCGCTGGAATTGCCGGCTGGCGATTTCGATGCCTACATTTTCGACTGTGATGGAACTTTGGCTGACACCATGCCGACGCATTACCGAGCGTGGCAGTCGGCCTTGGGCGAGCACGCGGACAAGTTTCCCGAAGCAATGTTTTATGAATTGGGGGGCACGCCAACGACCCGGATCGTGGAAATCCTCAATGAACGCCACGGTCTGATGATCCCCGTGACCGAAACGGTGGACCGCAAGGAATCCATCTTCCTCAAATTCATTCCGCAAGTCGCCGCCATCGAACCGGTGGTCGCTCTGGCCAAGAGTCTGGCGGGAGTCAAACCGATGGCCGTGGCCTCGGGCGGACATCGCCGGGTCGTACTCACCACGCTACGGGCGCTCGGTATCGCCGACATTTTTCAAACGATCGTGACCGCGGAAGATTACCGGCGCGGCAAGCCGGCACCGGATCCCTTCCTCGAAGCAGCGCTGCGCCTCGGCGTGGCGCCGGACCGCTGCCTGGTTTTTGAAGACACAGCCACGGGTATCACGGCCGCACACGCCGCCGGCATGAAGACCGTACTCGTTCCGCCACCGGACCGCACCTGACCACGCCGTGAAGGATCGCGCCACGCTGCTCGCCGCGCTCAAGCAGGCGTTTGGCTATGATAGCTTTCGTCCGCTGCAGGAGGAGATCATCCAGGATGCGCTGGCCGGACAGGACGTGTTTGCGCTGTTGCCGACGGGTGGAGGCAAATCACTATGTTTTCAACTCCCCGCGCTGCTGACCGATGGGTTGACGCTCGTGGTCTCACCGCTCATCGCCTTGATGAAGGATCAGGTCGATGGGTTGGAAGCGAGCGGCGTGGCGGCCACGTTTCTCAATTCGACCCTGGGTGAAAAAGAAGCGAGAACGCGGCTGCGCGGATTGCATGAAGGCCGCTACCGTCTGCTCTATGCCGCGCCGGAACGGCTGATGCTCCCAAGCTTCGTCGAGCGTCTGCAACAATGGCCCATCCAGCTCGTGGCCATCGACGAGGCTCATTGCATCAGCGAATGGGGTCACGATTTTCGGCCGGAATACCGGCAGCTCTCGCGTTTGCGGACCGTCTTGCCAGAGGTGCCAGTCATGGCTCTGACCGCCACGGCGACCACTCGAGTGCGTGAGGACATCGTCCGCCATCTCGCGCTCCGCGAACCGCGCTGCTATGTCGCCAGCTTCAACCGGCCCAACCTGACCTATCGCGTGGCGGGCAAGCAACGCGCCTTCGAGCAGGTCCTCGCCTTGATTCAAAAGCGTCCGGAAGAAAGTGGGATCGTCTATTGTCAAAGCCGCAAAAGCGCGGAAAGCCTCGCGGAAAAACTGCGCGCCGATGGAGTCGCCGCCCGTCCGTACCATGCGGGCTTGAGCGACCACGAGCGGGCGGAAAACCAGGAGGCCTTCCTGCGCGACGATGCACGGGTTATTTGCGCGACGATTGCCTTCGGCATGGGCATCAACAAGCCAAACGTCCGCTTCGTCATTCACTACGATCTGCCGAAAAACCTCGAAGGCTATTATCAGGAAACGGGCCGGGCTGGCCGCGATGGCATCCCGAGCGAATGCCTGCTCCTGTTCAGTCCCGGCGACGTGGTAAAATACGGGCGTTTCATCGATGAAATGACGCAGGAGGAAGAGCGGCGCGTGGCCCGGACTCAGCTCCGGCAGATGGTCCACTATGCCGAATGCGCAACATGCCGGCGCGCGGAGTTGCTGTCGTATTTCGGAGAGACGTTCCCCGAATTGAACTGCGGAAATTGCGACAACTGTCTGGCGCCCCGCGATACGTGGGACGGCACAGTGGCCGCGCAAAAGTTCCTCTCGACCATCCTCCGAGCCCGCCAGGCGTCGCACAGCGGCGATGCGACTTTTGGTTTGAACCATCATGTTGATGTCCTGCTCGGACTCGAGTCGGATCGCATCGAGCGCTGGCGGCATCGGGAACTTTCCACGTACGGCGTGGGCCAGGAGCACACCCGCGCCGAGTGGACGGCGGTGGCTCGCGAACTGATGCGGCTCGACCTGATCGCGCAAAGCACGGGTCAATATCCAACTGTGGACGTCACCGCCAAAGGACTCGAGGCCCTGCGTTCACGCCGTGAAATCATGCTGACGCGTTCGCTTCCCAGCGCGGCGGGCGGTGGACGGTCCCGCGGTCCTCGCACTTCCACACGTGGGCGACCCACCGAATTCCGCGGTGATCAGGGTCTGCTAAGCCATCTGAAAAAGCTGCGGCGCGAGTTCGCCGACCAGCGGAATGTCCCGGCCTACATCATTTTCTCAGACGCCTCGCTTCGCGAGATGGCCAGCCTTCAGCCTCGCAGTCTCGAACAAATGCGCCAGGTCAGCGGCGTGGGAGAGAAGAAGCTTGCGGACTTTGGCCAAGCGTTCGTCCAGGCGATCCTCGAATACGGAGCGGATAGTACTCCGGAATCGGACCCGTGACGCGGGAGTGGCTAATCGCGTACGCTCGTCCTCGTCTCCTCCTTCTCATCCGCGGTCCGGTCCCCCGCGCCTCGAAGTGAGTCTCCGTTCAGGATCCCTGGCCACGGCGCTCGCACAGCCAACCGAAGCGCGACCAGTCGGTGAACCAACCTCGAATCCTTTCAGCGTTGGTCTCGGGCAAATCATGCGAATTGGCGAAAGCCTCGCCGCACGCGTTCTCGAGCGTCGCTCCCGCGCGGAGTAGTTCGAGCAACCGCCAGGCTTCCGGTTCGAGCCGCTTGTAAAATACGCTGAATTCAACTCGATGCACGGCCAGGAAGATCGCCTGGTGGGCTGGACGCGCGGTCAGCCGAACGGTGCGGCGACGACGCTGGCCCGTGGTGGCGTTGCTGGCACTGCCGGTTTCGATCTGACGCTGGCGCAGCTTGCGCAGCAGTTCGTCAATCGGGTGGCGGAGTTCGAGCAACGTCAAATACGGCTGGAGATGAAAACGCAGCGTGGAAGGTGCGCATTGAGCGATGCGCTGCGGATCAATCGGCGGGCGAGCCGGGCCGTCGAACGCTTCAACACGAGCCCATTCCACTTTTGTCATCTCGATCGCCAGGTCGCCATGCGGCGCAATCAATTCCGGATGGTCGCCCAGGTACGCAACGAGATGCTGACCGACGTTGCGCAGGTTCCAGGAAGTCGAGCCGCACGCTTCAAGATACGCCACGGCGAGCCGGTCGAATTTCCGCTGTCCCAGCACCGCGCGCAGACCGCGAAAGTCCTCCGCAAAGGAAGCGAGGAGGCGCCACCAATATTGCTGATTGTAAATCTGCAGGCGCTCGAATGAATCAAGCCGGTCATTCGGTTTGATAATGCGATCAGCGACCTCCGCCATCGGCTCGCCATCTCCCCACGTGGGCTGCATCCCCTCGGAAGCCGTGAGCGGACGCATCACCGCGCGGCCCATGAGAGCCTGAATATCCGCCAGACGGGCCGGCTTACGCAGCGGCGCTGACTTCGGCATGCGGAAGAAATTTGTCCGCCTTGAGAGCCTCGGCATGGACCTCATCGAAGGAGGGGATTTTGTCGTCCCACTCGAGGAGCGTCGGCACCCGTCCGGACCGCTCGATTGCACGTTGATAAAGCGCCCAGACCGGATCGATGACCGGGTGGTCGTGAGTGTCCAGAATGTAACGGCGGTAACGGGTATGACCGGCAATGTGAATCTGCGCCACGCGCGAAGGCGGCACGGCATTCACGTACTCCATCGGGTCGAACGTGTGATTCTGCGAGGAGACGTAGATGTTATTTACGTCCAGCAAAATGCCGCAGTCCGCGCGCTCGACAACCTCATTGAGAAATTCCCATTCCGTCATCTCCGAGGCGTGAAATTCTGCGTAGCTGCTGACGTTTTCCACCGCGACCGGAATCTCGATCGTGTCCCGCACTTCACGGATATTCCGCGCCGTCGTTTCCACGGCCTCCCAGGTGTAAGGCATCGGCAGCAGATCGTGGGTGTAACGGCCATCAACGCTGCCCCAGCAAAGATGATCGCTCAGCCACGGCGTCTTCGTGCGCTTGGTCAGCGCCTTGAGCTTTTTGAGGTGGTCGCGATTCGGTCGGGAAGCATTGCCGAAATACATCGAAACCCCGTGCTGCACCACGCGGTATTGTTCGAGGATGCGGTCGAGCACATGAAGCGGGCGCCCACCATCGACCATGTAGTTTTCGGAGATGATCTCGAACCAATCGACCACCGGTTTCTTCTCGAGGATGTGCTCGTAGTGCGGAATGCGAAGTCCGATCCCAATGCCGTAATCGGTGAAATTGGTAAAGCGTGAGGAAGGCATGCCGAGCGCGATGGCTGCGAGAGAAAAAGGGCTCCGGTCGATTCAGCCGACCGGAGCCCCAAATTGCGAATCAGGGATTACTTCTTTTCGCCGTGGACGGGCTTGCCGTCTTTCATCGCACAACCGCCCTTGCCTTTGCAGGAGTTCTTGCCTGCGCACCCGGCCTCGCCGGATTTACATCCGCCCTTGCCCTTGCAGCTGTTCTTGCCTTTGCAGTCATGGGTGTCGCCTTTCTTGTCGTCGGCGAGGACACCTGCGGCGCCCACTTCCGACTTCTTCATCTGCGTGCCGCTGTTCGAGGCCGCGTTCACTTTCCCGGCAAATCCCCCGGTAACAAGACCGGCGAGAGCTGCACCGGCGAGGAGGGTTTTGGTGGTGTTAATGCGTTTCATGTGTGTTTCGTTTTTGTTTTTGTTTTTTTGTTTTCTGACCGCCCCGTCCCGAGGGCATGGGAGAGGTCAAAATCTGGATCCCGGAGGTAAAAGGAAATCGTGCGGATGGGAGGCGCTGGTTGTCGGCTTATTCCACGAGTGGAAGCGATTAGTCCGATTTATGATTCAAGGTCCCGCAAATGCCGCAAAACGATGTTTTTCGTCAGGATCTCCGGGAGCACATCGGGCGGACCACCCTTCCCGTCGTAAATCACATAAACAGGCACACCCACGCGGTCGAATTTGTGCAGCCATTCCGTGATCAACGGATTGCCATCCGTCCAGTCGGCTTTCAGCAAAAGGACGTTCTTCCGTTTGAATTCAGCCTGGACGGCCTCGGTATTGAGCACGGCGTACTCGTTGGCTTTGCAATTGATGCACCAGTCCGCAGTGAAATCGATAAAGACCGGCTGCCCGCGTTTACGGGCGTCTTCGACCGCGGCGGGAGAAAACGGTTGCCAGGTCAATTCAGCGCTCGCGTCCACCGCTGAAGACGCGACTCGCTTCCCATCCAGACGGCCGTGCACCAACGATCGTCCAACCGAACACCGCCAGCACAAGCGCGGCCATCCACGACCAGTTCCGTCGCGGCCAAGAGCCCCGCACCCAGGCGGCCAGCGCCAGCACGAGCAGGAAGCCGCACGCCAACACCACCACATTGGCGTCACGCCCGAGCCCCAGGAGCCAAAGCAGGAGAACGGCGATGGCCAGCATGAGGAATCCCATCAACTGCTTGAGGCGCTCCATCCACAGGCCGGGTTTGGGCAGGAACTTCATCCACGCGGGTTTGGCGGTGAGGATCACGTAAGGCAGTGCCATGCCGATGCCCATGGCGCCGAGGACGAGAAAAGTAACGATTCCCGGACGAAGAAAAGCGACGGCGAGGACCGGCCCGAGCAGCGGTCCCGTACACGCGGTGCCCAACAGCGTGGTGAACAATCCGTGCGTAAAAGCGCCGCCGTAACCTTCCTTCTGAGACAGCGTCGCCAGCTTCGTATTCGTCTCCCCGCCCAATCCGATTTCAAATACGCCAAGCAAGCTGAGCGAAAAAATGAAGACCACCGCCAGCACACCTACGAGGACGTACGGATTCTGAAATTGCAGCCCGTAATTGACCGTGTGCCCAGCCAGCGCAAAGCCAACCACCACGACGGCCAGCGTCAGAAAAAAAACCAGAATCCCCGCGCAAAACGCCAATCCCAACCGGAAGACTCGCCGGGGATCTTCGCCCGCCTGGCCAATAAAACCGTAGATTTTCAATCCGATGACGGGCAGCACGCACGGCATCAAATTGAGCAAAAGTCCGCCCAGAAACGCGGAGCCGAGGGCCGCCAGCAATTCTGCAAAACCGAATGGCGAACGCGGAACGGTCCGCAAACCGGTGCTCGCACCTGAACTCGCGGTCGATGGTTTTTGGCCGTCCGCCGCGATCATCCAACCGACCCGAGCCTGCTCGCCCTGCTGCATGACGAGCAGTCCGCGCCAGGACGTGTCCGGCTTTCCCGCGTCGTCTTCGATGGGCACCTTGATCGTCCGTTCACTCCCCTCGCCCGTTACCTCGGGATGCACCGGTTTAATCTTAGCGCTCGCCGGGAGCGGAAAGTATTCGACCTTCGCGTCTTTCGGGAGGTCGGATACCTGAATGGTGTAGTCGCCTGCCTGGCGGTTCCAGGACACCGGGAACGGCGGCGCACCTTCGCGCGGCAAAAGCGATCGCCATTTTTCAAAGCTGACCGCGTTTGCGTCCTCTCCGTTTCCACCGGTCCGGAGGGTCAGCTCCACCACGCCGTCCTCGGGGACGCAAATTTCCGCGCAGACCAGCCAGCTCAGCACAGCCTTCAAAGTGACCTCGCCGGGCGGCAACTCTGCTGGCGGCGTAATTTGATAAAGCAGACCCAGTTCTCCCTCGTAAATGTAGGTGATCAGGTCACCCGCATCGACGTGCTCTTTGGGCAACGGCCACTGCACCGGTCCCACCGAAAATCCATTCGGCAATTCCCATTTGACCGTCGGAGGGGAGCCGGCATCGCCACCATATTGCCAATAGACATGCCAGCCCTGGGTCATCTGCAATCGAACCGCGACGGTAAACGGTTTTCCCGGCTCGATCGCGGTCGTGTCCGCGACCAGCGACGGCTTCACTTTCGCCTCATTTTTCCCCTCGAACGATAGATCCACCTGAGCGACGGAATTCTGGTCAAGCGCCGTGAACAGAACAGCCAGGAGGGCAAAAAATCGGACAATCATGCGTGGTTTGGGACGGCAGCGAGTCGAATCAGACATCGACGGCCACGTTTCGTTTGAGAATCGCGAAGATTCGATATTCCACAAAAAAAGTGTACGTCGGTCGTGCAGAGGAAACGTCGCGTCCCGATCCCGCCTGCGATCGTGGCGCTGTGACCGCTCGATCGTTAACGAATCCCTTTCGTGAGCGTTTTGACGCGGCACAGGTACATGTCGGCGCAGATATAAAGTTCCGATCCATCCTTGCCCCCGAAACAGCAATTACCCGTCTGCTGACCCGTGAGGATGGTTCCGAGAAGTTTGCCTTCCGGCGAAATAACGAGCACGCCGCCTGGACCCGTGGCGAAGAGATTCCCCTTGGTATCCACCGTCATCCCATCACATCCGCCTTTGAGTCCGGGCTTCTTCACTTTCTCCGCGTCGAAAAATACCCGCCCATTCGCCACATCGCCATTTGGTTGTACGTCGTACGCCATCACCCGCGTGTCCGCTTCGTCGCTCACCGCCACATAAAGCGTCTTTTCATCCGGTGACAGGCCAATGCCATTGGGAAAGGTCAGATCCTTGATCACCGCCGTCACCTTCCCATCCTTCGACACGCGGAACACTCCGTTGAACGGCAATTCCTTGAGCGGCGAATCGTTCAGTTTCTCGAGCCCATACGGCGGATCGGTGAAATAGATGTCGCCGTTGCTGTGGAAAACCAGGTCGTTCGGGCTGTTGAAGCGCTTGCCCTCAAATCGATCCGCGACCGCGGTCTGCGTTCCGTCGGCTTTGACCCGGGCGATCCGCCGCTCGCCATGCTGGCAAATGACCAGCTGGCCATCGGCATCGACTCCCAGTCCATTCGAGCCCTGCTCGCGAAAACCCGCGCGTGGCGTCATCATCCCGCTCGGCTTCATGAATTGAGTTGCCTTGGTCGAACCCGGTTCCCATCGATAAATCACATTTTCCGGCACATCGGAGAAAACGAGCCCACCCTTGAACCAAGTCGGGCCCTCGGACCAATTGAAACCTTCAGCGACTTTTTCGACTTTCGTATCCGGCGCAATCAACGCGTCCAGGGCCGGATCGAGTCGCACGATGCTCATGCTCACGTCCGCGGCTTCTTGCGCGAACAGGGTCAGGGGAACGAGGAAAACAGGGAGGAAACGATTCATGAACGAAAGTCTGTAGAGCCCCGGCGCAAATCTTCCAATCCCGGAATGCATGGCCAATGCTCGGCGACGAACTGCGCCACCTTCTGGATGCACTCTTTGCCCTTGAGGAAGTTCTTCAGGTTCACCGCCCGTTCGAGGATCTTGTTCAGCTCCTCGATGTCGGCCACGCCCTCGGCTTTGCCCGCGCACTCCTTAATTCCGTAAGAGTAGCAGCCTCGAACAAACCCGAATGAGCGAGGTCCTTCTTGAGCAGATCTGCAACTGACACTGCATATTGTTTGATGCGCCCCAAGGCAGCCGCTCGATTGGACCTTGCGTTACGCAACCCTTGAAGTGCTTCGCCTCGTTCTTTGAGCCGGGCGAGCAATTTGTCGAGGGGTTGCTCCAGTTCGGTTTCACACAGGGGAGCGGGAGCCAGGAGTCTTTGACGTCGGAGTCCCGCACCGCTGGATAACTTGCGCCTCGTTCCAGACCTGCCATCCGTGCGTTGAAGTGATCAGTAATCAGAAATGAGTAGAGAAATCCCGGTTCTGCCTTCGCACTGTCACACCGTAAAACGCAATATCCGGTGCTCGCAATCGCACCGTCGAGTTCAGGTGGGACTAACGCGATCCGCTTGAGTGTCGGGCGCACGGTCGCGAAAAGAACATCATCGGTTTCAATCGCTTTCCGCGCTCGGCTTGGCGCTTCAGATCCAAGCGTGGGAGTTGCTCCAGTGATTTTAAACGAAGTGTTGGAGACTGCTGAAACATCGACGTATTGAAACACTTCATCAGGATTCTTCCGAGGATCGCGCTGCTTGGCTTTGACAACGGCTTTGCCGATTGACGATTCCGTCCACGTTTCGGGAAGTGGATATGGTTTGCCGTCCATCATATCCCGCCTCCTTCCAACTGCTTCGCCGTCCGTGCGGTGAGCGTCTGCATCTGGCGAATCGCAATCGCATTGAGCCGTTTGATTCGGTCGCTTTGCGGCAGCTCCATGTGGATGAACTCGGCGTTCATGTTCTCGAGGTTGGCGAGGACGAGGAGTTGTTCGAGGGTCGCGTGGTCGCGCATGTTGCCGTCCTTGCCGGGGTTGGCGTCGCGCCATTCGCGGGCGGTCTGGCCGAAGAGGGAGACGTTGAGCAGGTCGGCTTCGTTGGCGTAGGTGAAGGCGGCCTGTTTCGGGGTGAGGGTGAAGCTGTTCAGACCGGCCTGTTTTTTAATCCCGTCGAATTCGACGGGATTAAAACCGGGGTTGTGAAGCTGCTCCCAGATGCCGAGGAGTTCCAGCGTGTTGCGGTTGCGGAGCCAGTTGCGGATGAGGTCGTCGGGGTGGTCGGCATTCTTCGCTTTGGCGATGTCGGTAAGGCAAATATAGTCCTTGTCCTGATGGCGGACGACCCTGATGTCGTTGCCGCGCACCTCGATCGTCGCGTTGGTGGGCTTCGTTTTCATGCCAAGGCTCCTTTCCCCATTGGTTGGCGAGCGGCAGTTGTCCGGGATTTCCGGACAACTGGATTCAGAGGCTGATCGTGGCGCGGCATTCTCATACTCCGAGTTGCTTGAGGAATTTGTTAAGTGCCTTGTCCGTCTCCCGCGCCTCGGCTTCGATGACCTTCAGCTCCTCGACGATCTCCGCGATGGGCCGGTAGGTTTCGGCGTCGCTGGTGTGGATGTAGCGACTGGGGGAGATGTTGTAGTCGTTTTTCTTCAGCTCTGCGTGATCGACGATGCGGCTGAGTTTTTCCTTTTCCTTCCACCCGATGAGGGTGTCGGCGATGCGCTGGATGCCTGCGTCGGGGATGAAGTTCTTGGGGTCGCCCTTTTCGAAGACCTGGCTGGCGTTGACGAGGAAGACCTTACCTTGTCGGGTCTTGGGCTTATCCCTGTTGAGGAAGAGGACGATGCCGGGGGCGGTGGTGTTGTAGAAGAGGTTTTCGGGCAGGTAGAGGACGCTCTCGATGAGGTCGTGGTCGACGAACCACTGGCGGACGGTCTTTTCCTTGTTGGTCCCGGCATTACCCGAGCCACGGGAGGCGGCCCCGGTGTCGAGGACGACGGCGGCGCGGCCTTTGTCATTGAGGCTGGCGTGCATGTGCTGGACCCAGCCCCAGTCGGCGGAGGATTTGCCGGGGAAACCGGCCCCGGCGGGGAAGCGGTCGAGTTCGTCGGCGTCGTAGTCGGCCTCGGTGAACCAGTCCTGATTCCACATGGGATTGGCGACGACGCGGTCGAAGGTGCGGAGTTTGCCCGCCTTGCTGCGGAATTTGGGGTTCTTGAAAGTGTCGCCGATCTCGATCTGGCCCTCCATGTCGTGGATGATCATGTTCATGTTGGCCATGGCCCAGGTCTCGGGGGTGTATTCCTGGCCGAACAGTTTTAACGGAGCGCGGGTTTTCCTACCCGGTCGTTGTCCCCCTTTCGCGGGTTGGAAAACCCGCGCCTTTTCCTCCATCGCGGTCTCGAGTTTGACAAGGAGGCCGCCGGAACCGCAGGTGGGGTCGTAGATTTCCATGCCGGGCTCGGGCTGGAGGACGCGGGACATGATGGTGCCGACCTCGGGCGGGGTGTAGAACTCGCCGGCGCTCTGGCCGCCGCCCTCGGCGAACTTGCGGATGAGGTATTCGTAGCTCTTGCCGATGATGTCGGCCTCGACGTCGTCGAGCCCGAGGCGCTTGGTGCTGACGGCCTCGATGAGGTTGGAGAGGCGGTCGTCGTCGAGGTCGCGCTGGCCGTGGGTGGTGGCATTGAAGTCGACGCGGTCGATGATGCCCTGCAGGAGCGGGTTTTCCCGGGCGATGGCCCGCATGTGGGTGGTGACGCCTTCGCCGATCTTGTCGGACAACTTGCGGATGACGGACCAGACCGGCTGCTCGGGATCGTCCGGCACCAAGGGGAGGTAGAAGCGGACGAGCTTGTGGTCGGCCTTGGCGAGCTGGAAGGCCTTTTTGCGAGAGCCGACCTCGGCGGCGATGCGGTTCAGTTCGTCGTCGAAGACGTCGCAGAGGCGCTTGGTGAAGATGAGGGGGAGGATGTAGTCCTTGTATTTCGGCGCGTCCTTGGCCCCGCGGATGGAGCAGGCGGCGTCCCAGATCCAGGATTCGAGGGATTTGATGGGGATAGTCATGCCAGGTGAGTGCAGCTCGTACGTTGCGAGCCCCGCCACAAACCGAACGGCGAGAGGAACTCCACTGCATTCGAGCGCGAAAATCGTGGAGTTTCGCAGAGAAACAAGCAAGGGGAACTCCTTCGCACCAACGGTTGAAGGCCACGCTCCAAGAGTAGTGATTCACGTCCTTCGCCATTCGATTAGAGTCGCCCAATGCGATCGGGGTCAGCAATGCGATCGGGGTCACAGCAATGCGATCGGGGTCAGGGTTCAAATCGCGACAGCTCTGAGGTATCGGGTGAGGCCATCCGGCAATGATTTCGCGATCGTGCGTGGATGCCAACCGAAGTCGGCCGACTGTCCGATCAGTGAAGTCGCACCGCCGCATTATCGGCATTCGGCCTCTGGGAATCGTGTGACACCTCGAGACTGGTCACGATTCCCGGAGTTCCGGCTCGGGCGCTCCGAGGATTGACGGTGCGAGGTTGGCCACGACTTCGGCGCAAGTTTCGACCGTCAGCGCACGATTGGCTTCGCGATCGAGACTGGTCATTTGCACGTCGGCAATCCCACAAGGCGTGATCGCCGCAAACCCGGCCAGGCATTCCGTCGTTACGTTCAAAGCGAAACCGTGCATGCTGATCCATCTCCGGACACCGACACCAATGCTGGCGAGCTTTCGGTCCTCGACCCAGACACCGGTGAGGCCATCCTGGCGCCCAGCGGTGACGCCGACATGCGCCGCCACTGCAATGAGGACCTGCTCGAGCGAACGCAGATAGACGTGAAGATCCTGACCGCGAAAGCGAAGGTCGAGGATGGGATAGCCGACCAGTTGGCCCGGACCGTGGCAGGTCGCCTGGCCCCCGCGATTCGTCTGCACGACCGGATGATTCATTTGCCTGATGTTGCGAAGGCTCGATTGATCGGGCGTGCGGCCGATCGTGTAGACGAGTTCATGTTCCAGCAGCAGAATCGAGTCAGGGGCCGACGGGTCGGCGATCTTTTGGGCGACGAGTTCCTCCTGCAAGGCCAGCGCATCGTCGTAACGCACTCGCCCCAGCCAGCGGGTTTCCAACATGGTCAGATTCTTGCCAGCTCCGCCACGCCGCGGCGGGCACTGCCGGCGGTTTGAAAATGGGTCAACCCGATCGCCAGCGCATCCGCCGCATCGGCGGTGGGCGTTTCCGTGAGCCCAAGCAGCGCGCGCACCATAAATGAAACCTGGTCCTTTTGGGCACCGCCCCGGCCCACGACGCTCTGTTTCACCCGGCGCGGCGCATACTCATGAATCGGCAACCCGCGCTGGGCAGCCGCCAGCAAGGCCGCGCCCCGCGCCGACCCCAGCGTGATGGCGGTCCGAAGGCTCTGGACATAAATCACGGACTCGAAGGCCGCGCATTCCGGCTGATGCCGCTCGATCAATTCCCGTACTTTTTCATGGATGGCGACCAAACACCCGCTGGGCAGAAGTGCCGGCGGGTTCTTGATGATGCCGTATTCGAGCGCCGAGATCCGGCCGTCGATCTGCGCCAGAACCGCGAATCCGGTGCATCGCAGCGAGGGATCGATAGCCAGGATGCGAACGCCCCGCACGGGCTTGGCGGGCACGGAAATGCCGTCGCGCTCGGACATCAAAAGTGGAGCGCGGGGATGAATTTCACCGCGAGAATACCGAACAATATGAAGCCCAACCCGAAGAGGGCATAGACGAGTCGGAGGGTGAGCTGCGCGCGTTTGAACCGGACCAACTGCAGATAGCGTTGTTCGAGTTCGTTGTTTTGCCGAGCGACGATCCCGCGCAGGACGTCGTTATCGACGCGCAACCGGGAATCCGATTGAGCCTCGACTTGTTGCAACGCCGCTTCGAGATGATGGCGCAATTCCCTGGCTTCCTGGACCGCGGCAACCCGCAACGCTTCCTGGGCTTCGAGATCCGCAGTCAGTTGCCGGACCTGACCCGCCAGCGAGTCGCGTTCCGTCGTCAATTCCGTATGCTGGCCCTGAAGCAGCAGCAACTCCTTGCCCGCCCGGCCTTTTTTCAAATTCTGTCGCAGTTTGTCGGACTGTTGACTCAGGGCTTTCGCCTCGGCTTCGAGTTCCGCGATTCGCTCTTGGGCGGTGGAAAGCTTCAGTTGGTTCGAGGCCAGGTCACCTTCGGTTTGCCGCAGCTTCGCACCGGTTTCATCGAACACCGTGCGATCGACCCGGGCATTGTCGAGTTCCGTTTCCAGAGCGCCGACCTTTTGCCGCAGCGATTCGATTTCCCGGAAGGCCGTCATTCGTTCCGCCTGGACTTCCTGCAGCCGGTTTTGCGTTTCCGAATCCTCGATCTCGCGTTCGCGCACGGAGGTCTGCAACGCCTCGATCTCCTCCTGGCCGCGCTGCAATTGCTCGGAAAGCACGGCGTTTTCCGCTTCCAATCGTGTCGTCTCGGCGTGCCAGGCCTCCGCGTCCGACTGGAGGAGGGCTTCGGCCGTGGCAAGCTTTTGCCTGAGCTGGCTCAGGTCCGATTTGAGGGAAAGCCGCTCACTTTGGAAGCTCTTGATCTCCGCCTGTCCGTGAGTGGCGCTGGCGTTCACTTTCTCCACCTCAGCCCGCGCATCGGCCAATTGCCCCTGCAACCGCCGGTTTTCAGCCCTGGCCTCCAGGTATTCCTGCCTGAGATCCGTACGTTCATCCGGCGCGTCCACATCGACGGGATCGCCGAGTTCGGCCCCCTTCCCGGTGAAAACCGATTTAGCAGTCCGCTCGCCATAATCCGCCGCCGGAGCGGGAATGGGCACTCGCACCTTCGTGGCGCAACTGGGGCACGTCACTTCCACGCCCGCGGCATCGCCACTGACCAGCATTTGCTGGTGGCAATGTATGCACTCGAACTTTATTTCAGTCATCGTAACCATGGTGCCCGGCGAGGAAGCATTAGAAGCGGCGCGGAAACCACGTCAAAACGAATTTATGGTTATTGCGAAGAGAGAAAGGGGCAAATGCCAGCCCGACCTCGAAACCCCGGACGCCCGGCCAAAATCGTCACTGCGGCGACCCTTGCCACTCACGGGTCGTTGCCCTATAAGCGCGACATGATCGACTTTATGCAAAAGGGCGGGTTGCTGATGTGGCCCATCTTTTTCTGCAGTGTCCTCGCAGGAGCGATATTTTTGGAGCGGGTCACTTTTTACCACCGCATCTCGATTCGCGTCGGCGAATTCCTGCGCGGCTTATCCAACCTGATTCGCGAAGACCGATTCGAGGAAGCCCGGAATGAGGCGGACGGCACGCCGGGTCCAGTGGCCCGCGTCGTCTCAGCGGCGCTGCAACGTCATCATGCACCGAGAGGAGAATTGAAAGAGTTGGTGCACGAAGCCGGGCAACTCGAAGTGCCGCGTCTCGAACGGCGGCTCGGCATTCTCGCGACCGTGGCGTTCACGGCGCCGCTGCTGGGACTGCTCGGAACCGTGCTCGGCCTCATCGACACCTTTGTGAACCTGTCCGCTCAGAGCGGCTACACCAGTTCCACCGATCTCGCCTCGGGCATTTACCAGGCACTGCTGGCGACGGCTGGGGGATTGATCGTTACGATTCCAAGCGCAGTCGCCTATGGTTACCTGAATGCGCGGGTCAATGGTCTGCTGCACGACATGGAACGGGCCGGAATCGAAATCGTAAATCTGATTTGCGACCAGCGCGGCCAGTCGCCGGAGATCATTGATTTTCCGCCCGCCACCGCGGCGAGCGCCCGCCAGCGCAACAGCCCGTAGTTGCGCTCACCCACTACGACGCGTGAAACTTCAACGCACTTTCATGGTCCAGCCGGCGCTCCTCGCCGTGGTTCCCATGATTAATGTCCTCTTCCTCGTCATCGTGTTTTTTGCCTTCGGTTCGCGCTTTGTCCTGCAACCGGGTCTCGCTGTTTCGCTACCGGTCTCGAGCTTCACCCTGGCGCCGCTCGAGAATCCGCAGATCGTCAGTATCACGGCCGCTCCCGTGCCAGCCATCTACCATCGTGATCGAAAAGTGACGCTGGAGGAACTGAGCCCGCGGCTGCCACAGGCCGGAGCCCAGAATCGGTCGCTCGTGATCAAGGCCGATCGTGCCACCCCTTTCGATCTCGTGGCCCAGGTGATGAATGTCGCGTTGCGAAAAGGGTACGCCGTCGTGATGGCCACGGCTCCCGAGGCTCAATGAGCGCCACCGCCGCCCGGGATCGTGGCATGACCTTCGCCTGGGAACCACCCGTGGTGCAACGGCGTGCTCTGGCCTGGTTCATCGGGTTGTCGCTGTTGGCACACATCGCGACATTTTTTCTTTTCCAGGTCGTCTATCCGGAGCGCACTACAATTCCCGAACCCGCTCCATCGTTGAGTATTCTCGATGCCTCGCGCCCCGATCACCAAACCTTGCTGCGCCTGATCGAGGCCGAAGATCCCGCGCCGGCGGCAGCCACGTATGCGGTGGTGCCGCCCGATTTGCTGAATGTCCCCTATCGACCGTCCTATGCCGTTCCGCGCACCCCGCCCCGGAATATTGCCGAACCATTGGATGCAACGGCCTACCCACCCGCCCTCGATCCAGTGGCCTTGATTCGCGAAGTCACGCCCGGCTTGGCCGCCGACCCAGTACCGCCAGCTCGCGCACCTTCGCAGGTGAGATTTGGCGGTGCGCTGGCCGGTCGGTCTCATCGCCATGAGCCGGCGTTGTCCTTCGTCACCAAGGCGACGGAATTGCAACCGGCCACCTTTTTGATTGGCGTTCAGGCAGCCGGAGATGTGGCGTTCGTGTTTTTGCAACAATCCTCAGGAGACAGTGCCGTGGATGAAGCGGCCCGACAATCGATGCGCCAGTTTCAATTCGAAGCATCGAGCGAGGGAATCGTTTGGGGGTATGCGACCTTTAATTGGGGGAGCGACGTATTTGCCGCACCCAACAAAACGCCATGATCCCCGTCAGCCTTTCGGTCCTGGTTTATATCTACCTCGGCGGAATGCTGTCGCTGATCCTGGTCGCGTGGGCCGCCTCCGAATGGCAGCGGCGGCGGCGGGAAAGGTGCGCCTTTCAAAACGTCGTGAAATGTCCGCTTTGCGGTTGCGCATTCAAAGATGAATCCTCGGTCCTGCTTCCGCAGTGCCCCCGCTGCGGCGATCTCAACGAACGACGCCCGCTGTCTCGTCTCTGATCAGGCGGCGTCCGGATGAAGCATCGCCCGACATGGCTCGTTTCTGCGGTGTTCGCCGTGCTGACTGCGTTCGGAGCCCATCTCAGCGCCGCGGAGAAGATCGCCGTCCGGGTCGATTTTACGCGTCCGATCGGTGAATTGAAGGCGCTTCACGGCATAAACAAGCGGCCACTGGCGGCCAGGAGCATGATTGATGGCCCGGACGAACTCGTGCAACCGTCGCCTCCGTTGGAAGTCCCGAGATCGCACTCGCGCCCACAATCCTGGAAGCGGGTCAGCGCACGTGGAACTCGTCCCTGCCCGCGCCCGGAGTTCTCCTCATTGAACTCCAAGCAGTCGATTGACGAACCGGCTTGCTCGAAAACAAATCACGGTCCGCTGACCCTCCACGCCAAGACAGGTTGGGGCGAAGGAACCCCGATATTGGATGGTGAGTCGCGCCGGCACCCGAAAAATAAAGTCGAGCGCAGCTGACTATTTGGCCGGTGGTGACGAACTCGCCATCCCAAGCTCCGCAAAAAGGAATGCAAACACGTCAGCCTCCTGGGCGATGCGTTCGGACAGAGCCGTGCCCATCCCATGGCCGGATGCGCCGCTCATGCGCAGGAGGACTGGACGGTCCGCACCCATCGCAGCCTGAAGACGCGCCGTCATCTTTCGCGAATGCGCTGGATTCACGCGACCGTCGTGCTCGCCAGCCAGGAGAAATACCGACGGGTAGTCTCCTCCCTCAGCCACATGATGATACGGAGAATAGGCCAGGAGCGCCTTGAATTGATCAGGATCCTTAACGGTTCCAAACTCAGTCACATTAAAGGCACCATTCGGATCCAATTCCACCCGCAGCATGTCGTAAATGCCAACATGTGAAACGACCGCCCGGATCAATTCCGGATGCTGAGTCAGCATCGCACCCATGAGCAGACCGCCATTGCTGCCTCCTTCGATCGCCAGCTTTTTTGGGTTGGTGTAGCCGCGTTTAATCAAGTGCTCCGCGCAACCGGCAAAGTCATCAAAGACGTTCTGTTTGCGCGTCAGGTTTCCGGCCAGATGCCAGGCTTCGCCGTATTCGCCGCCGCCCCGCAAGTTAGCAATGGCAATCACACCGCCCCGATCGAACCACAGGCGCCGTGTAAAATCATACTCGGGCCGCAAGCTAATGCCGTAACCCCCATAGGCCGTCAGAAGCGTCGGGTTTGATCCATCCAGCACCAGGCCCTTCGGTTTCAATATGTTGACCGGTACTTTGGTGCCATCCTTGGATTCCGCGAACTCCCGCACCACTTCGATATCATCGAAGCTCACGGGCGACTGCTTGACCAACGCCGTCTTTTCCAGCGCCCCCAGGCCGCCATTGGCAGCGGGGTCGTAGATAACCCAGGCGTCCGGTTCCACAAAACTCGCCTCGCGAAACAGGACCCGATCGGTCTCCGGTTGATCCTCCAAGGCCAATACATAACCGGCCCCTGAATTCGGCGGCAGCGGCAACTCGACCGCCTTCGATCCATCGAGATTGAATCGTCGAATCCGCGAAGGTCCTCCCAGCAACTCGGTCACATACACGTAATGATGGGTCGCGGTGATGCCCTCGACGACCGCGTCGCCCTCCCGGATGATCGTTTTCGCCTCAGCGACGTCCCCCAGTGGGTCGAGAACCATCCGCAAAACCTTTCCCCGTGGAGCATCCTTGACCGATCGCAGATAGAGGAATCTGCCGTCCGGGCTGGGAGCCACTGCCTTAACGCCATCGTCGAAATGCGTGACCTGCACCCATTCGGCCGCATCACCCTTCGCCAGATTGCGGAGATAGTGAGCGAATTCTCCGCCATCGCCGTTCGCCACGGATGCGATCAACCATTTTCCATCCTCAGTCGTTTCGAGCTCAACCTCGGCAATCCGGGGGAAATCCTTGCCGATGGAATACTGGTCGTCAGACTCCGGGGTTCCGACGCGGTGCACATAGACTTGCTGATAGAAATTTAAGTCCGCTTCCGGGCGCTCACCTTTCCGCGGGTACCGAGTGTAGTAGATGATTTTCCCGTCCTTGCTCCAGGCCGCACTCCCGCCACCGGTCGGGTATTGCACCCGCTCGATGCGGTCTGGCAGTTCCTTCCCGGATTCCAAATCGAAAAGATGCAAGGCGCCTTCCTCACTGCCATTCTGGGACAGGCACACCGCCACTTGTTTGCCGTCAGCCGAAGGCACGTACCAGTCGATCGATACCGCACCTTTCGGTTCCATTTCATTGGGATCGACCACGACCCGCTCGGAACCCAGATTCTGCGGCGAGTCGAGGGTCACGAGGAGACGCTGTTGTTTGTCCGGATCAAATTTCAAGGCGAAGAGCCGGCCTGGCCGCGAGGACAGCCATCCGTAACTGGGCGACATTTTCGCAAACAGTTCCGTCAGTTGCTGCTCGATCCGGGCGCGGTCTGGCAGTTCATCGAGCCACGCACGAGTGCGCGCGTTCTGCTGGGCCGTCCACTTTTTGACTGCGGGATCATCGCCAGACTCCAGCCATCGGTAGTCCTCGGATACTTTCACCCCATGATACATGTCCGACACGGGCTCTTTCGGGGTGGGAGGAATCGACATATCGGCGGCAAACGACGGATTTAACGAAAGGATCAATACGGTCAAAAGCGCGGCGCCGACCGTAACCGGGAAGCGGGAGAATGGAAATTTTCGGGCCATCTTGATCACGAGCCGTAGCGCCTCGTCGCGCGAATGGCACGTCTCGATTTTGCGCGCGGTTCGCAGGAGGGCTCTGCCGCCGTGAATTGGAGGTTTGTCGCCGTGTCGCGGTTGCCGTAGAAGCAAACGCATGACCTCGATGCGCCTCCCCACCCTTCTCTTCACCGCCATCCTCACCTCGGCCGTTTCGAGTTTTGCCGACGACAACGTCGATGTCGGCGCCAAGCCGGTCGCCGGCGCGGAAATGCTCATCGATGGAAGTCGCGAAATGCTCGACGCCAAATGGACCTATTGGAAAGGACCCGGTTTTGCGTCCGCGCTGCCGATTAAATGGAAGATCGTCGAGGACCCGGTCGATCATGGCACCGTCGTGATGACGGACGACCCCGCGGCGGCGGGTGGCAAATTCGGCTCCGCAGATATCGTGACCAAGAAGCCGTATCGCGACTTCCGTCTGCACATCGAATTCCTTATTCCAAAAGAAGGCGGCAACAGCGGTGTCTATCTGCAGAATCGCTACGAAATCCAGGTCCTCGATGGCGACAAGACCAAGCACGGAATGGGCGCCGTTATCAACGAAACCGATTCGCCTTACGAGGCCTATCGCGGAATCGGCAAGTGGAATGCCTACGATATCGTTTTTCGCGCCGCGCGATTCAACGATGGCAAGCTCGTGGAAAAGCCAATGGTGACCATGTATTTCAATGGCAAAAAGGTGCACGAAAACGTTCGGATCAGTCAGGTCTGGGGCGGACCCAATTCCGGTGTGGACGGCGGAAACGATGGCGGCAAAGGCATCACGGATTCGCCGCAGGGTCTGAAATTACAGGCGGAGGGACACGACGTTCGGTATCGGAATGCGTGGATCAAAGAACTCGATCTCGAGAAGCCGGACACGGACTTTTAGGCAGGCACAGCTCCGGCATCCTTGAAAAATCCCATTCCCCTTCTCCGCACGGTCGCGCTGATCGAAGCGGTGTCCTTCCTAGTGCTGCTGGGCGTGGCGATGCCACTCAAGTATCTCGCCCATCAACCGATGGCCGTGAAGATCGTGGGCTGGATGCACGGAGCACTCTTCATTGTTTTTTGCTTCGCTCTGTTGCGCGTCATGATCAGAGCAAAATGGTCTCTCGGACGCGGAGCGCTGATATTCGTCGCCGCGTTGTTGCCCTTCGGACCATTCGTCGTGGACCGGCGGATGCGCGGTTATGAAGCGGAATTTGCGGAGCGGAACGGGATGGACGGTTAGCAAAAGCCAGCACTCGTGAAGCGGCCCGAACCGTCACCTTTTCGCCGTCATTGGTCGCTGTCGCACGACATCGTCTTTCTCAATCACGGATCGTTTGGCGCCTGCCCGATTCCGATTCAAGAAAAGCAGGCGGAACTGCGGGCGAGGATGGAAGCCGAGCCGGTCCAGTTCCTGTGGCGGCATTACGAGGAACGGCTCGATCCGTCACGTCAGACGCTCGCGAGGTTTATCGGCGCGCGTCCGCGAGATGTCGTGTTTGTCAACAACGCCACCACGGGCGTGAACTCCGTGGTGCGATCGATCCGCTGGCGGGACGGTGATGAAATCCTGACGACGAATTGCGATTATAACGCCTGCCGAAATGCGCTGACCGCGGCGGTCCGCGACACCGGAGCGAGGGTCATCGTGGCGGACATTCCGTTTCCGGTCACCTCGGATGACGAAATCGTCGAGGCCATCCTGCGCGCAACCACGGCCAAGACGCGGCTCGCGATGATCGATCATGTCACGAGTAATACAGCGCTTGTTTTTCCGATCGAACGGATCGTGCGTGAACTCGAAGCACGGGGCATCGACACGCTCGTGGATGGCGCGCACGCGCCCGGCGTGTGTGCGCTCAACCTGGATCAACTCAACGCCGCGTATTTCACCGGCAACCTGCACAAGTGGGTTTGTGCCCCCAAAGGCGCGGCGTTTCTTTGGGCGCGCGAGGACCGGCAGGCCGACCTCCTGCCTGCAGTGATCAGCCATGGACTCAACCGCCAGCGTCCGGGCTTCACGGAGTTTCAAGACCGCTTTGATTGGGCTGGGACGATTGATCCGTCGCCCTGGTTTTGTGTCGGTGATGCGATCGCCTGGATGGAGGAGCTTCTCCCCGGCGGCTGGCCGGAATTGCGCCAAACCAATCATCAACTCCTCCTCAGCGCACGGCGCAGACTGTCCGCAGATCTGGAAGTCGCACCGCCGTGCCCGGAGTCGATGCTTGGGTCGATGGCAACGCTGCCCCTGCCCCGTGGATTTCAATCTCGTTCATCCAGCGGAAAAATCGACGACGAGCAACTGCGGCTCTACGACCAATTCGGCATCGAAGTTCCGCTGATCCGCCTCAGCGGCCCGAACCCCTCACGATGGTTCCGCATTTCGGCGCAGGTCTATAACACGCCTGACGACTACACTTACCTCGCGCATGCGCTGAAGATACTTGGCGCATAAGGTGCACGCCGGTGCTCCGATTCAGCTGAACAAAGTCTCGTCGTGCGTGCTGATGCTCCAAAATAGACGCCCGCTTCCGGTGCCGGCAACATCGGGTTTGGCGCCCTTGATTTCCCAACAATCCGCCTTGTGCATTGAGCCGCCGGTCTCAGATTGATGCAAATGCACACGTCCTTGGGCGGGTTTCCTCGCGCGACACTTTTCGGTGTCGCCTTTCTTTTGCCCGCGTTTGTCGTCAGCGGACACGCGGTGGTTTCGGCCCCAACGCTCGAGGAAAATTTTGATATCCGTGAGATCGCATCACCAAACGCGCAGCCCGTTGACTTTGAGAAACTGCGCGCTCGCCCTCTAGCGCCAAAGCGGATGGCCGCAAACGCGGTCACACGGGGAAAAATGCAATTGGCGCGTGACGGATTTGCAGCGCGAATGCCCGGCGGAAAGGTGGTTGCAAACCGGTTTGGCACGGCACCTGAAATCGTCGAGCGATTGGGGGTCGGAAACTTCCTGACGAAGGACTCAATAGCGACTCGGGAATTAACGGCACGAAAGTTTATGCGCGAGAACGCCGATCTGTTTGGGCTCAGCGCCAAAGCGATCACTGCGCTCGTCAAGGAATCCGAATATGCAAACCCGGCGGGGAATCTTGCTTTCGTTGAATTTAGCCAGACGCTGAACGGTCTTCCGGTATTCCAGGGAAAGTTGCGCGCAGCGTTTACAGCCAAAGGGGCGCTGGCCCGCGTCACGGGAAATCTCGCGCCCGGGTTGGACGCCGCGGATTTGCCCGCCAAACCGGCGCTGACCCCGGCGCAAGCGGCAGTCTTCGCTGCCGCGGCCATTCGACAAAACGTGCGTGCAGAAGACCTCGAAGTGCGCGGCGTGGCCAGAAACGGACGTCTGACCAGGCTGGCGCCGGGTCCGTTTGCCGATGAAATCAGCACCGAACTGCTCTGTTTCCCGCTCGAACCAGGCGTCGCGACCCTGGCTTACGCCGTGGTGTTGGTCGGAGCGGGCGACTCGTTTTACGTAATCGTGGACGCCACGGACGGAATACTGCTCTTCCGCAAAGACGTCACTTCCCATCAATCCGAGATGGCCACCTACGGGTTCTACGATGCCGACAGTCCATCACCATTTTCGCCCAGCACAGCGCTGCCCGGCACGAATACCCAGCCGCCAGGAATTGCGCGGACAACGCTCTCACTGATCAGCGAATTGCCCGCTTTCGACAACCTCGGATGGATGACCGACGGCCTTAATGAAACCTCGGGCAACAACGCCGTCGCGCGCCAGAATTCCACCGCCATCGGTTCGCCGAATCGTGTCTTTGATTTCACTTACAACCCGCCGCCTCTCGGCACCGACGACATCTTTGGCGCCTCGATTGGTCCGGACCCCTACCGCGATGGTGCCATCACCAATGCCTTTGTCTGGATGAATCGGTATCACGACCGCCTCTACCCATTCGGATTCACCGAGAGCTCGCAGAACTTTCAGGCGGATAATTTTGGGAGGGGCGGGGTGGCCGGCGACGCCGTGCAGGCCGTCGCGCAGTTCAACGTCATCACCAACAACGCGGACTACTCGACGTATCCCGACGGGCGCGCGAGCACGCTGCGGCTCGGGATTTTCAATGGCCCCACACCCAAACGCGACTCATCCCTCGATGCAGAAATCATTGTTCACGAGATGACCCATGGGCTCTCAAGCCGATTGCATGGGGACGCCACCGGCTTGCTTTCGGTACAGGCGACCGGCATGGGCGAAGGCTGGTCGGACTTTGTCGCCCGCGTCCTGCTTTCCTCGGCCGACGAAGATATCGACGGCATCTACGCGTTTGGCGGTTACGTCGCCTTCGTCCGGGTCCCGGGTTTCACGGATAACTACTACTACGGGGTTCGGAGATTTCCGTATGCCTTGCTGGCCAGCGTGGGAGCGAATGGAAAACCGCACAATCCGCTCACGTTTGCGGACATCGATCCTCAGCAGATCGATCTGTCGGACGGCGCATTTCCCGAGCAGCCCGGCGGTGACGACCCCAGCCGCGGACGAGACTCACAATGCCGGCGAAGTGTGGTGCATGACGCTGCTCGAAATGCGTGCCCGGTTTATCCGCAGACTCGGATATGCGGTTGGAAATCAACGTGCGCTGCAGGTGGTCATCGATGGCATGCGGCTCGACCCGGTGGACCCGAACATGATCCAGGGACGCGATTCGATTATTGCCGCCGATCTTGCGGGTTACGCCGGTGAGGATGAAGACGATATCCGCAAGGCGTTCGCTCGCGCGGTCTGGGCGCGGACGCGGTTTCGCTTCCGTCCACCATCGGCGCCTATGCGGTCGCGCAAAGTTTCGCCGTGGACATCACGATGGGGACCGTGACGGTGGCCGAGACGAGCGGCAACGGGAACGGGATTCCCGAGCCTGGCGAAACGCTCACGCTCACGATTCCGTTGACGAACGTAGCGACAGCCACTGCTGACAGCGTCACGGCCACACTCGGTGCCACGGTGGTCGATTTCGAAGCGATCGCCGGACACGCCACCACCACGAAACCGCTGACCTTTGTGATTCCGATGGACGCGAGTTGCGGCGCTTTGCTGGACCTGCCCGTTACGTTTGCCAGCCCCAGCGGTTCGAACACCCGCAGCATATTCGTGCGCCTGGGTTCAGCCAATCCGCCCACACCCCTTTTCTCCGAGGATTTCGATACCGTCCCTGCCCCAGATCTTCCAGCCGGCTGGAGCACCACGACCACGGGAGACGAGACGACCGCCTGGCACACGCTCACGATGCCTCTCGTCGATGCGGCGCAAAATGCCGGAGCCATCGCGCCAGCCAGCATCACGGACTCCAGCCTGGTCAGCCCAGTCGTATCCATCGTGGCAAACAGCACCGCCCGACTTACCTTTCAGCATCGCTACAGCATGGAATCGATCACCTTCCCCAGCGTCACGTCGCTGGATGGCGGCGTGCTGGAAATCAAGATTGGCGCGGGGCCGTTCGCGGACATCATCGCCGCCGGTGGATCTTTCGTGGAAGGCGGCTACGCCGGTCGACTCGACACCCGCTACGGCAATCCCCTCGCTGGGCGGCAGTGCTGGAGCGGGACGGTGAGCACCACCGTCACGACCATTGTCGATCTCCCACCAGGCGTCGCCGGGCAGGACGTGCAATTTCGCTGGCGGATCGGCTGTGATCGCTTCCCGTCGGAGTATCCGGGATGGAATATCGACAGCGTCACTCTCGACGTTACCACGTTCAGTTGCGCCATTTCGCTGGCCGATACCGACATGGATGGAATCCCCGACGAATACGAAACCGCGCACGGTTTCAATCCGAATGACCCTGCTGACGCCGCGCTCGATGCGGATGGCGATGGGTTCACCAATCGTCAGGAGTTCCTCGCCGGGACCGATCCGCGGGATCCCGAAAGTTTATTCCGGATCGTTACCGCCCTCCGCAATGCCATCGACGGGAGTGTCGCGGTAACATTCACGAGCATCACCGGAAAGACGTACCGCGTTGAATATCGGGACGATCTCGAGAGCGGGCCGGGTTGGACCGCCTTTATCCCCAACCTGGCCGGGACCGGCGGAAATCTCGTCCAGCAGGATCCTGCTGCGGCGGGCAAACCAAGGCGTTTCTATCGCGCGGTGTTGGTCACGCCATAGCCGCGAGATATCAAGATGGCACCGCACTGCGGCGACTTGCCGCCGGTGGTCGGATCATTTACACCCATCCCATGAACCGCCGGAATTTCCTCAGAATTAGCGCCGCGGGAGCGGCCATGACCGGACTGCGTGGCCTGGCCGCGGAGGTCGGTGCCGAAAAGAAACGGGTCGGCCTGATCGGCTGCGGCTGGTATGGCAAGACGGATCTGTTTCGTCTCATCCAGGTCGCTCCCGTCGAGATCGTATCGCTCTGCGACGTGGACAAGGAGATGCTCGAAAATGCAGCCGAGATGACCGCGACGCGACAGCTGTCCAAAAAGAAACCGCGCACCTATGGCGACTACCGCGAGATGCTGAAGGAAAAGGATCTCGATATCGTTCTGATCGGAACTCCGGATCATTGGCACGCCCTGAACATGATTGCTGCCTGCGAGGCCGGCGCCGACATTTACTGTCAAAAACCAATCAGCGTCGATGTGGCCGAAGGTCGAGCGATGCTCGCCGCCGCGCGTCAGCATCAGCGTGTGGTACAAATCGGTACGCAGCGGCGTTCTACTCCACACTTGATTGAGGCCCGCGATCGCTTCATTCGCGAAGGCAAGCTCGGCACCATTGGGCACGTCGAGATTTGCTGCTACTGGCACATGCGCGCGACGGGAAATCCGCCGGACATCGAGCCACCAGCGAATCTGAATTATGAAATGTGGACGGGGCCCGCGCCCATGCGGCCCTTCTGCAAATGGACTCATCCCCGCGGGTGGCGAGCTTTCATGGAGTATGGAAATGGGATCGTCGGTGACATGTGCGTTCACATGCTCGACATGGTCCGCTGGATGATGGACCTCGGCTGGCCGGAAAGCATCGACTCGTCCGGCGGCATTCTAGTCGATAAGGAAAGCAAGGCCAACATCTCCGATACGCAGACGGCGACGTTCGATTTTCCCAACGTGCAGGTTGTCTGGAATCACCGCACGTGGGGCGATGGCGTCGATCCAAATTATCCATGGAGCGCAACTTTTTATGGCGACAAAGGCACCCTCAAAGCGAGCGTCTTCGGCTACGATTTCATTCCGCACGGAAATGGCAATCCGGTGCACCAGGATGTCGCGCTCGAGCTCGAGCAATACCCGGAGGACGCAACGGAAAAGGACCTCGAGAAACACTGCGCGCCAGCAGTGCGCGGCCACATGCGCGATTTGCTGACGAATATCGGGACCCGCGGAAAACCGGTTGCTGATATCGAGCAGGGCTACATTTCGACCACCTCATGCATCCTGGCCAACCTCTCGATGAAATTGGGCCGCTCGCTGAAATTCGATCCGGCGACGGGAAAGATCGTCGGGGACGATGAAGCGAACAAGCTGCTCGTCCGCCCGTATCGCGAACCTTGGAAACATCCGGTGGCCAGCTAATCACGCCGACGCCACTCTGCCATTCTGACCCCGGGCACGGAGCGCCGAAGTCGATCGAGGCAGGGACACTCAGTATTTCCCTGATCCCCGTCCTCCTCCCCGCAGGGCATCTGACAATCTCGTGTTATAGCTATAACATCAGATTGTCTCGGAAATGCGCCGAAGCCATCAACGTTTCCAACCTGAACCATGCCCGAATTGGCTGAAGTCGAATACTTCCGCAAACGCTGGAATGCCGGAGCCAGGCAGAATGTGAAGGCCATCCTCGTGCATGCGGACAAACGCGTATTTCGGAACATGGATGCCCGCGGGATGGCACGAGCCTTGATCGGCACGAAACTAATGAGTTCGGAGGCACACGGAAAACAAATGCTCTTTCGATTCTCCAAAGGCAACTGGCTCGGTTTTCACCTCGGGATGTCGGGTTCACTTCGCGTTGAAAAGCGCGGTTATGAACCCGGAAAACACGATCACCTCGTGCTGCGACAAGCCCGGCAAACGCTCGTTTTTCACGACCCGCGAATGTTTGGATTGGTGCGCTGGAGTCAGGGTGCAACCGAACCGGAATGGTGGATAAAGCTTCCACCCGCGCTGGATTCACCGATGTTCACCGTGAGCCTGATGCGGGGATTTCTGGCCCGCCGAAAGCGTTCCCCCATCAAAGCGGCCCTGCTGGCCCAGGAGCTTTTTCCCGGCGTAGGCAACTGGATGGCGGACGAGATTCTGTGGCAGTCCAGAATCAATCCACGCGCAACCTGCGCAGACCTCGATGCGCTCAACATGCGCCGGCTTTGGCAAAAAACACGGAGTGTCTGCCGCACAGCCATCCGAACCATCGGCGTCAACTGGGACGACCCACCGAAAGGCTGGCTCCTGCATGTGCGCTGGCGGCGCGACGGCCAGTGCCCGCGGGATGGAACGAAGCTCCGACGCGCGACAATCGGGGGACGAACAACCGCCTGGTGCCCGGCGTGTCAGCCCGGATGATTGGGCGGCGAGGGGTGAAACGTCTGCGCCAGCGCCTGCTCGGCTTCTGTCGGCCGGTGCCGGTCCCGCTCGACGCTGGCCGCCACGTCTTCGATCTCAGCGACCGGGATAAGTCCGATCGAAACCGCATGGCGCGCCATGGCGCGACTATCCGGCGCCAGCAGCATCGGCACCCCGGCTGAGCGTGCGATCGCGATCATCCGATCGACGTCCTCATCCCGGGCGGTGGCGGAACCAGGATCGATATCGCGAATGTAGATGGCCTTGACCTGGGCCGGGCGCAGGGTCGCCGCTTCAGCGTAGAGCTCGGCATCCTGCTGTCCGGAATCGCCCACCAGCACGAACGGCAGCTCCGGGAACGCCGCCATCACTTCCAGCGTCCGATCGAGTTTGTGACGGTGATCGCGGCGTTGAAATATTTTCCCCAGCTCGACCGTGAAATCGCGCAGGATGAGGGGACCAACCGGGATTTCATTGAGAGCGAGGAAGTCGCTCAGAAGATCGTACAGATTCCACGCCGAGCTCGAGATGTAGAAAATCGGATTAACCGGTCGGCCGGCCTGACCGTTGCGAAACGATCGATACAGTTCGCCGACACCTTCAAGTGGTTTTCGAGTACGGGCGTTCCCAAGAAAGGTTAGCTTGGCGGCGAGGAAAATGTTGGTGATGCCGGTGTGAATCACCGTGTCATCAAGGTCGCTGATGACGCCAAACTCAGCCGCGCGGCCCGGAACGAGTACCGGATGGACCGCTGAAACGCTCTCCCCGCCATGACCGACTGTGCGGGCGTCGACGTTTAACCATTCGACCGTGGGATTTCGAGAATCCCGAAACGGAAGAGTCGCGAAATAGAAACCATCGTCATCGCATTGCGCGGCGACCTCATCTTCGTCGTGCGAGACGATTACACTCGCACCCGGAACCTCGGCGGAATTCCAACGCTTCCACGTGCTGACGAGATTTCGCCAGGTCCCATCGCCTTCACGAGCATCGCTGACCAGTCGCTTGGCAAACACGCGACCGGAAACCATAATGCGATCGCCGGCGGCAAAGCCGCGATACGCGCTAATGGCGAGCGCCTGATTGACACCAAGTTGACGCGCCAGGGTTCGACGACCGGAGACAAACATCGACGCAGTCGCCAATGTTGCGCGGCGCAGCAGGCGTTTGATCAGGGTGGCGGGCGAAATTGGCATCGGTCGGTACTGCTGATTCGAAACACAATCCTCGGCTGTTACGCGAGCCCCGGCTCGCCATCGTGCGCAATGGGGATGGCAGGCAATTCTCGAAAGGGCGCCTTCGATTCCGGCGAAAACTTTATGTTGGCACCAGCCACGGGCGGGTAATCCGGGTCCATCGACTCTGCTCCGATGCGCTCAGGATGACGAAAGCGTATTTGATGGCTTGCGCCGCCCCATCGGCCCGATAGCCTGCGCGCCGCCTTTAGGGAAAACACATAGCACACAGGGAAATCATGCAGCCGATTCACACGTTTAATATCGTTCCGAAGCTTCCGTCTGAACTGGAACCGCTTCGCAAGCTCGTCTTCAATCTGTGGTGGACATGGGAGCCGCAGGCACGCGGAATTTTCCGCCAGATCGATCCGGAACTCTGGCATCAGACGAATCATAATCCCTTGCGAATGCTCCAGCTCTGTCGGCAGGCGCGCCTCACCGAATTGTCGAAAGACGACGATTACCTGCGCGCCATGCACGCGGTTTCCGGAAAGTTCGACGCCTACATGGCGCGGAAGGACACCTTCGGCAAGACCCGGCAAAGCGCCGCTTTTAAGAAAGGTCCGGTCGCGTATTTTTCCGCTGAGTTTGGCTTTCATGAGAGCGTGCCGAATTACTCCGGCGGCCTCGGCATTCTCTCCGGCGACCACTGCAAATCCGCCAGCGATCTCGATATCAATTTTGTCGCCTGCACGCTGCTCTACAAGCAGGGCTATTTTAAGCAGCAGATCGGCAAGGACGGGACGCAGGAAAGTCTCGGGCTGAATCAAAACTTCTCCCACCTCCCGTTACAGGCCGTCGAAGACAGCGCCGGTCATCCGCTGCACGTCAACCTGTCGATCCTCGGCCGCACCGTGCACGTAAAGGTCTGGGCGCTGGCGGTCGGTCGGATCACGCTTTACATGCTGGACACCGAGTTGCCGGAGAATTCCGAGGAAGATCGGCTGATCACCGCGCAACTCTACGGCGGCGATCACGAAATGAGGATCAAGCAGGAAATCGTGCTCGGCATCGGCGGCATCCATGCCTTGAAAGCGATGGGTATCGAGCCGGCGGCGTTCCACATGAATGAAGGCCACAGCGCTTTCCTCTCGCTCGAACTTATCCGACGCAAAGTCGCGGACGAGAAACTCGATTTCTATTCCGCGCTCCAGATCGTGGCCTCGGGAAACATTTTCACGACGCACACCCCCGTGCCCGCCGGGAACGACGCCTTTCCGCTTGATCTGATGCGCAAATACTTTGGCGGTTTGCCGGCTCAACTCGGGATCGAGTTCGATACGTTTACCAGCTTCGGCCAATTCCGGAAGAACCCGAGCGAGCCTTTCTCGATGACCATCCTGGCGCTGCGCACGAGTCGGCATGCCAATGGTGTCAGCGCACTGCACGGCCGTGTTTCCCAGGGCCTGTGGAAGGATGTCTGGGCCGGCGTGCCGCAGAACGAAGTGCCGATCACCAGCGTCACCAACGGCATTCATACCAAAACCTGGATGGCTCCGGAGTTTGGCGCGCTTTACGACAAATACCTTCCCGACTGGGAGGAAAACCTGACGAACACCGATTTCTGGCGTGGCGTGATCGATATCCCTGATGAGGAAATCTGGACCACGCATCAAAAGCTCAAGACGCGGGCAATTGAATTCATCCGGAGTCGCGTCCGGGCTCAGCGCGAACGGTTGGGCGAAAGCCCGGAAAGCGTCCGGAAGGTTTCGAGCCTGCTCAACCCTGAAGTCCTGACCATCGGCTTTGCGCGCCGATTTGCGACCTACAAACGGGCCACGCTGCTTTTCAGCGACCCGGATCGACTGGCGCGGTTGCTCGATCACGCGGATCGACCCGTGCAATTTGTCTTCGCCGGCAAAGCGCATCCCAAGGATGAACCAGGACGGAAATTCATTCAGACGGTCTATCAATTCTCGCGGATGCCCGAGTTCGAAAATCGAATCGTCTTTGTCGAGGACTACGACCACTATGTTGGGCGCCGGTTGTATCAGGGGTGCGATCTCTGGCTGAACAATCCCCGCCGGCCTCTTGAAGCCAGCGGCACGAGCGGGATGAAACTTCCACCCAGCGGCGGACTGAATTTCAGTGTCCTCGACGGCTGGTGGTGCGAGGCCTACGCGCAAAATCAAAAAGCCGGCTGGGCCATTGGGGCCGAGATCCCCGAGAGCACCGAGCCACCCGATCCAAAGTTTGAAGATGAAGTCGATATTGCGAGCCTGTTCCACGTGCTCGAGGCGCAAATCACCCCGCTCTTTTACGCCAAACCCGACGGCCGCCTGCCCCTCGCGTGGATTCAGCTGATGCGGGAATCGATTCGGACGGTGGTCCCGTTCTTCAACACGCATCGGATGGTCATGGAATACCTCGAGAAGCTTTACGAACCGGCCGCGCAGGCCAACCAGACGCTGTCCGCCAGTGGTGGCGCGAAAGCGGTGGAACTCTCGAAGTGGAAGGATGCCATTCGCAAGCACTGGTCGGACATCCGCATTGGCGAGGTGAAAATAAACGCCACGGGAAACGTGTGCGTGGGGGACCAGGTGAAAGTCACCGCCGCGGTTCATCTCGGAGGGATCGATCCCAGCTACGTGACGGTCCAGGCGTACGTCGGCGAGAGCGTTAACAACGTGCTCGAAAAGACGGGGACTGTGGATCTGCGGGGGACGAAGAAGCTCGATGACTCGAACTTTCTTTATGAAGGCACCATCGACGCCACCGACAGCGGCACCTACGGCCTGAACGTTCGCGTGATTCCCACTCATCCGCACCTGACCCAGTCTCACGAGCTACGGCTGATCACCTGGGCTCGCTGACCGCCGCACCACCTTCTCTTCCTCTCCCTCCTCTTCCATTTCTCGATGCGCAGGCGAGAAAAGGGGGGAAGGTAATCCGCGCGGGAAACGGGTTGAGACTCTCGCCCCGCTCAGCGATGATCGCCAGGCATGGCACGCTTGCCCCTTCTCAATGATTCGCCCGTCACCGGGACGGCTTCCACCCCCCCTTCGTTTAGTGCTTAGCTTTTCAACCTGCTGGAACTCGGGCCGTCATCAAGATGGTGAGGAAATGGTGCGCGAAATCGTGGACCTGGGATTTAATCGCGTTGAACTCGGGCACGGCATTCGAGTGCCCCTGATGGAGGGAGCGATCCGCGCTCAGGAAAAGGGCCTCTGCACTTTTTCGAGTTTGCACAATTTCTGTCCACTGCCGATCGAGATCACACGCGCTTCGCCGGACTGCTACAAACTGTCGTCACCCGACGCGCGCGAACGCGAACGCGCACTGCGGCTGACGTGTCAAACCATCGATTTTGCGCAACGGCTGGGCGCCGAGTATGTCGTCATGCATCTCGGTCGGACGACGATCGATGATTATACCGAGAAGCTGGTGCGCTTCGCCGAGGTCGGCCTGCTCAATTCCAGGGATTTCGTGAAAACCAAGCTCGAATGCGTGCGCAAACGCGAATCGAATGTCGAACGCCACTTGCGGCGCGCCAAGGATGGGCTCCGGCAGGCGGCCGATTACGCCGCGGAAAAGGGCGTCAAACTCGGAGTCGAAAGCCGTCATTCCTACGAAGAAATTCCGAACGAATCCGAGATGCTGGAAATCCTTGAGGAATTCAACGAGCCGACGATCGGGTATTGGCACGACTTCGGCCACGTACAGGTTAAGCACAACCTTGGCTTTCTCGACCATGCGGAGTGGATGAGCAAAGTCGCGCCGCGTCTCCTTGGGTGCCATTTGCACGATACGCAATGGCCGGGTCGCGACCATCGGGCGCCTTTTTCGGGCGACATCGATTACGATCCGCTCATTTCGATGCTGCCCCGGGACACGCTTTTTGTCTTCGAGATGAGCCCGCGGCGCACGATCGAGGAAATCGTCGAGGGCCGGGACAAATGGATTGCGCGCTTCGGCCCATGACCATGAAACCTGCATCGCGCACAAGCCGGATGGAAAACCCTCCCTGGTGAAGCGCGCCTTTTTCACCACGCTGCAGGTGCTCATCACCGCCGGGGCGCTGTGGTTCGTCTTTCGCGATGCGGACAAGCGCGCTGAAATGGCGGACGCCATCGTCAACGCCCGCGCGCTGTGGCTCATTCTCGGATTTCTTGTTTACGGCCTGGTGGAGCTGAGCGCGATGATCCGCTGGCAGGTGTTGCTTCAGGTCCAGAATGTTCATCTTTCGTGGGCGCGAGTTCTGGCGCTGGTGATGATCGGCGTATTCTTCAATTTCTTCATCCCCGGCGGAACCGGCGGTGACGCCGTGAAGATTTTCTATCTGCTCAAGGAAACTCCCGGCCATCGGACGGGGGCGTTGCTGTCCGTGCTCGTCGATCGCATGATCGGCCTGCTTGCACTGATCGTGGCGGCGGGGGTTGTGATCGCATTGAAATGGCAGTGGCTGACGGGCAATCCCCACACGGCGCAATGGATCTGGATCACGCTCGCCGTGCTCGGCGCCAGCCTCGCGTTTCTAATCATGTCGTTCGTCGTCACGGGATTTCGCCTGGTGCACAAGCTGCCGGCCCGTTTGCCCGGACGCGACAAACTGGCGGAGCTGTCGCTGGCCTACCATCAGTATGCTCGCTGCTGGCGCGCTTCGCTCACCGCCTTTGCCATCTCGATTTTCGCCCATTGCGGCTACTGGTTTACCTACTACTGCGCGGCTCGTTCCCTGGCCACACCCACGACCGTTCTGCCGGGATTTGGAGAATTCATGTCGATCATGCCGGTCGTCAGCACCATCACCTCGCTACCCATCAGCATTGGCGGCATCGGCTGGCGCGAAGTTATTTTTCAAACCTTCCTCAGTAATTTGAGCCACGCGAGCGAAGGGGTCGCCGTCGCCATTTCAACCACGGGCTATGTGCTCACGCTGGCTTGGGGACTGATTGGCGGGCTCATGTATCTCGCCTACCGCCCGAGTAAACACGCGCGCCTTCGCGATATCCGTTCCGAGGTCAAGGAGTTCGAACACAAGGTGGCCGAGCGCGAAATTGCTCTCGAAACCAAACCGGAGGTCCCGTGAAAACACGATCGCGCCCGTTTGTCACCGCCAACTTTGCCATCACCGCCGATGGCCGAATTTCCACGCGCCGACAGACCCCGGCCGACTTTTCGTCACCGCGCGACAAGCACCGTCTGCTGGAAATTCGTGCTCGATGCGATGCCGTCCTCGTTGGGATCGGCACGGCCTCGACGGACAACATGTCCCTGGGACTGCCCGATCCGGAGTTGAGGCACGCGCGCCAGGCTGCCGGGCGCGCGGAATATCCGCTGCGCGTGCTGCTCACTAACACCGGACGCATTCCAACCGGCCTGCGCCTCTTCACCAAAAGCTTTTCCCCGATTCACATCTTCTCAACTTTACGCATGCCACGCCGCACCCGAGACCGGCTCGCTTCCAAAGCCACGCTGCACCTGCATGAGGCCGGGGGCGTTGACCTGGCGCGCATGCTCGCGACGCTCCGCCAGAATTGTGGTGTGCGCCGGCTGGTCTGTGAAGGGGGCGCCCGGGTGCTGCGCTCACTGCTCGAAGCCGATCTCCTTGACGAATTGCACGTCACCGTCTGTCCGCGCATTTTCGGAGGATCCAAGGCGCCCACTCTGACCGGCTTCGCCGATTCCTACCTGCCGCGAAGCACGTCGCTCGAGCTTTGCACCTGCGAAATCGTGGACGCGGAGTGTTTCCTCCGCTACCGCGTGACGCATTCTTAAACGCAATTCGCTGCGCCCTTAACCTCTACTTTATCTGCACACCGGCAATTCTGTTCTCATCAAGGCTCCGCGCGAACGCATTTTTGAATACGTCAGCGATTTGCTGCTCTGGCCGGAGCGTTTGCCCCACTATCGTTTTGTGAAAGACAGAGGCCGCGATGCGCGGGGGCGGCAACTCGTCGAGATGAGTGCGCGTCGAAGCGGGCTTCCCGTCACCTGGTTCAGCGCCTATCACGCTGATCGGGAACAGCTCGAACTCCACTTCGAACACTTGCGCGGCTGGACCCAGGGCATGCGCGTCGTCTGGACGCTCACTCCCACGCGCGACGGCACCCGCGTCGAGATCATCCACAATCTGAATTTCCGCGTTCCCCTTCTCGCCTGGTTCGCGGAACCAATCATCGGCCACGTCTTTATCGCGCACATTGCCAACGCGACGCTGCGGACTTTCAAATCTCTTCTCGAAGGATGAATCCTCGCCACCGTGTCGTCATTACCGGAGTTGGACCCATCACCTGCTGCGGCCTCGGGAAAGCCGGGCTCTGGCAGTCGATTCGCACCGGGCGCAGCGGTATCACTCGCCAGACCGTGTTCGACGATTCGCTCTTCCTCGCGCACAACGCGGGACAAATCACGGACTGGGATCCGACGCTTTTCTTTCCTCCGCACCGGCTCAAGCGTCTCGACCGGTTCGCGCAGTTCTCCGTCGCCAGCGCCCTCCTCGCATTGGAAGACGCCGGTTTTCCGTGGTCCAAAGATCGACCCACGGACCGTGTGGGTGTCAGCTTCGGATCGGCTCTCGGCGGAATTTCCCACGCGGAATCCGAGCACGGACTCTTCCTCAAGAAAGGGCCGCGCGCGGTCAACCAAACGATCGCCCTCACGATCTTTGGAGGCAGCGCCCATTCGAATATCGCCATCGAGTGTGGGTTTCGCGGCGTTGGCACCACGAACTCGAACTCTTGCGCCAGCGGCGTCGTAGCCGTCGGCGAAGCCTGGCGCTACCTCCGCGACGGCATGGCTGACGTCATGATCGCGGGCGCAGCCGAAGCTCCGCTCAGTCCGCTGACCTTTGGCGCGTTTGATTTCATCAAAACCATGAGTCGCTGGAATGGCGAACCGGCGGCGCACGCCTGCCGCCCGTTTGATGCCGACCGCGACGGGTTCGTCATGGGCGAGGGCGGCGCCTCACTCGTCCTGGAAACACTGGAACACGCCCGGTCGCGCGACGCCCGAGTTTACGCCGAAGTCGTGGGCTACGCCTTGAACAATGACGCCTATCATATGACCACGCCACTCCCCGGCGGAGAGAGCGTTACGCGCTGTATGCGCGATGCACTCCAGAGCGCTGCCCTTGCGCCCGACGACATCGATTACATCAACGCTCACGCCAGCAGCACGCAGGCGAATGACAGTAACGAAGCCGCCTCCATTCGTGAGGTGTTCGGCTCGAATCCGCCACCCGTGAGCGGGACGAAAGCCTTCACCGCTCATCCGCTCGGTGCGACCGGCGCCATGGAATCCGTCATTTGCGCCCTGGCCATTGAAAACAGTTTCATTCCCCCCACGCTCCACCATCAAACTCCCGACCCCTCGTGCGCGATCGACATCGTGCCGAATGCCGGACGGGAGAAGCCGCTTCGTTACGTGCTCAATAACGCCTTCGGTTTCGGCGGCATCAATGCCTGCGTCGTCCTGGGAAAGTGCCGGGATTGAACAAATCGAAGACGTGTCGTGCGCTGAGCCGAAGAACTGCCCCGTGCATGTCTCGGAGACGTCAATGAACATTCGCGCCGTTACAACCCTGGACAGGGATTGGGCCGCGGATTTGGTCGCTCAGCACTTCGGGACGCCGGAGATCATCTCGCGTGGAGTCCGACACGATACGCGCCTGCTGCCCGGGGTGATCGTGGAGCATGAGATCGAGTACGAGCGCGCCATACTGACATCCGGTCCATCCCCGAAATCGTGGTCGCCGTTGACCGAATAGCAGCAACCGCTTTTATTGCCTATTCCCATGACCACTCTCGGAGTCGATCTCGCTGAAGATATCCAGGCGCTCAAACGCGAACGCCGGGCTGTCATTCTTGCGCACAATTACCAGGTCCGGGAGATCCAGGAGTTGGCCGACTTCGTCGGAGACTCGCTTGGACTTTCCTACAAGGCGGCTGAGACGGATGCGGAGGTGATCGCGTTTTGCGGCGTCCATTTCATGGCGGAAACCGCGAAAATCGTGAATCCGACCAAGCGCGTGATTTTGCCGGATCTCGAGGCGGGCTGTTCGCTCAGCGATTCCTGCCCCCCCGCGCGCCTGGCAGAGTTCCTCGAGCAGCAGCGCGAGAAAGACTATTACGTCATCGCCTACATCAATTGTTCCGCTGGCGTGAAAGCCCTCAGCGACGTCATCTGCACGAGCGGCAACGCGGTGCGGATCGTGGAAGCGGCTCCGAAAGACCGAAACATTCTCTTCGTCCCGGACCAAAACCTGGGTGCCTGGGTGATGGAGCAGACGGGCCGGCCGATGGAACTATGGAAGGGCAATTGCTACGTCCACGTCGAGTTTACCCGACAGTCCATCGAGCGGATCAAAAGCGAATGGCCGGACGCGCCCGTGGTCGCTCATCCTGAATGTACATTTGCCGTCCGGATGCTGGCCGACGAGGTCTGTTCGACGGAAAAAATGATCAGTTATTGCCGATCCTCGCCGGCGCCCGCGTTCATTATCGTGACGGAATCGGGCATGTTACACCGATTGCAACGCGAGTTGCCGGACAAGCATTTTATTCCAGGTCCCACCGACGCGTGTGCCTGTGCCGACTGCCGTTATATGAAAATGAATACGCTGGAAAAGCTGCATGACGCTTTGCTGAATCTCGAACCGGAAATCCTGATTCCCGAGGTCATCCGAAAACGCGCGGAATTGCCCATCCGACGCATGCTGGAATTGAGCAAATGAGGAAGACCGCGTTTTGCGGCGCGATCGCGGCCGGCCTCGCCGCACTTTTGGCAGGCGGGTGCGAAAAGAAAGTTAGCCCCGGAGACGCTGCTCGCCAATTCATCCGCCAGATTCAACTCGGGCATCCGCTTGAGGCGTACGAGAGTTCCGCCTTCGCTTTCCGAGCCCAGCAGACGCCGGAGTCATTCGAGCGGACTACGCGCGAAATGGGCCTGATGGATCTGGCCAAAGCCGAATTTTCCGAAACGTCGATGGAGGATGACACGGCCCGGATCACGGCGAATTTCGAAACCAAAGGTGGACGTACCTTCGCTCGGAACATCGTGCTCATCGAGGAAACTGGCGCCTGGCGCGTCTTCTCAATGAAGTCGCCGCGCAGTCTCGAAACTGGGATGATCGAGAATGATTTCTCGGTCGTGGGCAAAGGCACGGGCTTCGTGGATCCGGTCAATCGGCAGGCCGTCCCTGACGAGGAAACCATCCGCAAGATGGCTCTCAAGTCGATGCTCGATTTCAACGCCGCGCTGCGAAAGAAGTCTTTCGACGAGTTCCACGGAACCCTGGCGATCTCGTGGCGAAAACAAATCTCTGACACCCAACTTCAGCGCGCGTTCCAGCCGTTTATCGACAAGGAAATCGACGTATCGGGAATCAAGGATGTGGAATTCATCTTCGACCAGAAACCCGACGTCAACACCGAGGGTCTCCTCATCGTGAACGGGCACTACCCGACCAATCCCTACGAAGTTCTGGTCGAACTCAAATACATGTATGAGGTGCCGAGGTGGCGGCTCTTCGGTATCGATGTGAAGCTTACAAAGTAGCTGCTTTCATCCGACCCGACGTCTCGCTCCTCGGAGCCGCAGTCCGGGTCGCCGAACGCAGAATGGACAGGAACTCCGCCTGCGCCGGAGAGCAGGTCCGGTTGCGTTTCGCGATCACTCCGAGCGTTCGACGCAACGGCGGACCGTCAAGTTCGAGTTGGGCCAGCGCCCCGACCGCGACTTCCTGGCGCACGGTGTTGGCGGGAACGATCGAAATGCCGCTCTCGATTTCAACCGCTCGCTTCACGGTCTCGATATTGTCAAATTCCATGACACTGGCGACCGCGATATCATTTTCGCGCAGATACCGATCAATGACCTTCCGCGTGGGCTGATCCGGTTCAAAAGCGATGAAGCGTTCGCCACTCAATTTATTCAGGGGCACATTTTCTCGTTTGGCCAGCGCGTGCGCTGGTGCGGAAATTAACACCATGGTATCTTCGTCGAAGACCTCCACCAGAAGACCCGATCGTTTGACCGGATACGCCACCAAGCCAAGATCGACATCCCCATCGAGAACCTGCTGATAGACTTGCGCCGATCGACGATATTCGACGTGCACCTCCACGTCCGGATGTCGTTCCCGGAATCGTTTCAAGTGCGGCGGGAGTTCGTGCAGCCCAATGCTGTAGATCGAGGCGATGCGAAGCTGACCACCGACAACGTCGCGCAACGATCGCAGAGTCGAACCGAGGCCGTTAAAAATCGCGAGAATCTGCCGGCTGGCCTCCAGCAGCGCCAGACCTTCCGGGGTCAGGGCAAAATTCCGCCGCCCGCGCTCGACCAAACTCACGTCGAACTTTTGTTCCAAGGCTCGGACCTGCTGGCTGACCGCGCTTTGCGAGATTCCATTTAGACCCGCAGCTTTGGAAAAACTTTCCGTTTCTGCGAGATCGGAGAAGACTTTGAATTGATCGATGTACATGCTTCGAAAACCGGAGCACACATCATTAATACTGCTAATCTCATTGTCAAAGCATCGCTATTCTCCTTATGGCTGACCCTGCTGACCGCCTCGCTCAGGTACGAGATAAAATCGCCGCCGCGGCCAGGCGGGCGGGCCGGGACCCCGGCGAAATCGAACTCGTCGCCGCCTCGAAAGCCCAACCACCGGAAGCCGTGGCGAAAGTCCTCGAGGCCGGGCATTTCGTATTTGGAGAAAGTCGGGTGCAAGAGGCACGCGCGAAAATCCCGCTGCTCCCGAGCCGCGCCCGTTGGCACTTCATCGGCCACTTGCAGAAGAACAAAGTTCGACCGGCACTTCCCCTGTTTGAGTTGTTCCATGGCATCGATTCCGTGACCGTGGCCGCGGAAATGAATCGACTGGCCACCGAAGCAGGCGCCTTTCCCCGGCTGTTGCTCGAGGTGAACCTGGCCGCGGAATCGTCCAAGTTCGGATTCACGCCCGAACGCCTGCTCTCTGATTTTGATACGCTTCTCGGACTGGACCGGCTCGCCATCGACGGGCTGATGGCCCTGCCGCCCCCCGGACCCACAGCGGAGGCGTCGCGAAAGTATTTCATCCAATTGCGCGAAACGCGTGATCGGATCCGGCACGCGCTTGGACTTCCCCTGCCCCACCTTTCCATGGGTATGAGCGGAGACTATGAAGTGGCGATCGAAGAAGGAGCCACGTTCGTGCGAGTCGGCACGGCGATTTTCGGTGAACGTCGCGCGAAATCGTGGAAACCTGCCGCACCTGATTCGTTCGACGATTAAGAGATTTCACCAATGGCCTCCCGACTTACTCCGACCAATATCCAGCACGTCGGTTCGATGCTGGCCATCGCCTGGAGCGACGGCGCCGAATCGTTTATCGATCTCGAGCTGCTGCGCCGCGCCTGTCCTTGCGCGGCGTGCGGTGGTGAACCCGACATTCTGGGAAATATCGACAGACCCGAAGTCCATTACACTCCCGCCAGTTTTGAACTAAAAAGCTTTGCCGTCGTCGGCGGATACGCTCTGCAGCCAACGTGGAGTGACGGACACGGAACCGGCCTTTATTCTTTTCCGACCCTCCGTCGTCTCGCCGAACCAATGCGGTCTTCCTATCCATGACCTCCGGCCAGCGCTCCAAAGTCGGTCTGATTCTCTTCACCTTAGCCGTCTGCGGAGGGGCGGCCATCACCCAGCGTTGGTTGGAATCGCGGCGGGCCGCGGTCCGGCCGGGGGATCTTTTTGCCGTGGTCCTCGAGCAGATGGACGCCTTCCGGAAAGCAGACTATCCGCGGGCGTTTCGGCAGGTTTCGAACGATCTGCAGGAGAAATTCAACGTCGAAAGCTACAGTGCCTTTGCCCGGCACGATCATCCTGAACTGCGGCGAGCCACTCGCATCGAGTTTGGTCCTGTGCGCTCCGCCGGGCGCCGGGCCCTGGTCCCCGTGTATTTCTTCCTCGATGGCGCCGGCGTTATTCCATGCACCTACAGCCTGGTGCGCGAAGAAGATGGGTGGAAAATCGACGGTCTACGTGTGCACGGTCAGTGGCCATCGAGCTATCAACTCCGCGGCTCGCGCATTTAACGCCTTGATTGCCAATCTGAACACGCGCCGCTGGCGCAATCTTCGCCAAATCTGCGCCTACGCCTCTTCATTCACGGGTTCTTCTTCCTCCACTTCGTCTTCTTCGTCGTCGTGAGCGTCGTCCGGTTCGGCAACCTCGTCATCGTGATGATGGGGTGAAAGGAAGCGACGCTTGCGTTTTCCTTGCGGAAGCGGAGCGAGGATCATGATTACCTGACGCCCGAGCAATTTCGGTTCCTGTTCGACATTGGCCATGGTCGCGAGATCCCGCTTGATCTCTTCCATCAGCGCCATGCCGATTTCCTGGTGGGCCATTTCGCGGCCGCGAAATTGCAACTGCACGCGCACCTTGTTGTGCTTGTCGAGGAATTCCTCCGCGTGGCGCAGCTTCGTTTCATAATCGTGCTGATCAATGTTTACGCGAAACTTGATCTCCTTGAGCTTGCTCGCGCTGCCCTTCTTCTCTTTCTCGTGCTTCGACTGTTCGTATTTGAACTTGCCGAAGTCCACGATCCGGCAGACTGGCGGTTGCGCGTTGGCGGAAACCTCCACCAGATCCAGCCCCAGTTCCTGGGCTTTGCGCATGGCGTCCTGAATCCTCATGACGCCAAGCTGTTGCCCGGTGGACGCCAAAATCACGCGCACTTCTTTCGCGCGGATTCGTCCGTTGACTCGAATGTTTTTAAGTTGGATGGCTGTACGTTGGGGAGAGCAACCTCACGGAGCAGTGGGGAAGCCCGAATTTTCAATTGAATCGTCGCAGTGCGTGGTGCGTGAGAAACCTCCCGCCCGCGGCTCCGGCACTGGCACGCTTGCGACTACCGCGCACCGGTGAGATTCCGATAGGCCGGAATCCACGGCGAGGAATAGAGCAGAATCGGAGCGCGGCAAGCCTTTTTAAGGTGGGAACGGCAACAATTAGGTGTCGTTGACAATTCCCAATCACCTCTACCGGGGTAACTCGCTCCCGTTCCAAGTGTTCTTCCTCGCGTTGACGCACGACCTCCGCGGCATGACGCTGAGGTCCCTCCCAAACTCGATGACCATCACCATTCGCACATTTTCCCTCACTGCCGCCGCAGCTCTTGCCGTCTGGGGTTTGTCGAATGTCAGGGGGCCATCATCGATTTCCGCCGGGCCCACGTCTTCGAACTGCCAGCGCGTGATCTTCGGCGCCGGCTGTTTCTGGGGAGTCGAAAGCAAGTTTTCCAATATCCCGGGCGTGGTGCATACGCGCGTTGGTTACAGCGGGGGTCACACACCCGATCCGACCTATGAGAAGGTTTGCGCTCACGGGACTGGTCACGCCGAGGTGGTCGAAGTGCTGTACGATTCCGAGCAAGTCAGCTTCGAGCAATTGCTGGCGGTCTTTTGGAGTATCCACGATCCCACGACACCCCATCAGCTTGGTCCGCAGGATGGCGGTCAGTATCGCTCCGCGATTTTCTGTACCACCTCCCAGCAGGAGGAGTCAGCCCGCGCTTCCGCCGCACACCTTCCCATTCCGCCGCACACAGAGATCGCGGCGGCCGGCGTCTTCCATCCGGCGGAAGAATACCATCAGCGGTACTACGAAAAACAGGGAGTCGCCGGGTGTCGCAATTGACATTGCTCAGACCGACTTTTGACAAACATTTTCCTCACACATCGCTCCAGCGGATATTCCGCCGGATGCCAACGACATGAAAATGGTCATCGGAATTTTGGATATAGCCGGCGCCATTGATCTTCAGGCCTTCCGCCCGCAGTCGCCGGCGTTGCAGCTTCGAGAGAGTGGCGTCCATTTTTGAACTCAGACGCGCGTCGGCGCACACCACCCGATGCCAGGGCAACTCAGACGCCTCGTGTTCGGTCAGGTTGCTCATCACGAATGAAACGTGCCGCGCCACCACATTCATGTGGATGGCAATGCTCCCGTAGGTCGTGAATTTGCCGGGTGGAATCAGACCAACGAGGCGAATCACCTCCGCGCGAATGCGGGCGAACGCCTGGGATTTCTTTATCGGCACGACCCGGGCATTGCGCCTGACCTTCCGACCCTCTTACGCGAAGAGCGCCGTTACTGGTTTCGCCTTCACCAATTCGCGCGGTTGATTGAGGTGATTGTAAACGATGGTGTCGGGATCGATCCCGCAGGCGTGATAGACCGTCGCCAGCAACTCGGTCGGATGCACCGGATCACTTTTCGGGCTCGAACCCGTGGCGTCGCTTTCGCCGTGGACATAGCCCCGCTTGATCCCGGCGCCGAAGCAGCAGGCCGTGTAGCAATAGGGCCAGTGATCACGGCCGTCCGAGCTATTGACGTTTCCGCTCGTGCTCAGACCGCGCTCGGGCGTGCGCCCAAATTCTCCGAGGGCCACCACCAGCGTCTCATCGAGCATTCCTCGCTGGTCCAAATCTTCAATAAAGGCTGATAGGCCGGTATCAAACATGGGCCCGGCCTGATTCTTCATCCGGGTGGTCAGGTCGTTGTGCATATCCCACGAGTGATTGTCTGAATTCGCCACCTTGGGCCAGATCACCTCGACCACTCGCGTCCCGGCCTCGACCAGGCGCCGCGACAGCAAGAGGCTCTGGCCAAACGTGTTCATGCCGTAAAGCTCCCGCATCTTTGCCGGCTCGCGATCGATGGCGAACGCGTCACGCGCCTTTCCGCTGGTGATCAAATCGAGCGCCTTGCCGTAGTATTCATCGAGATGATAGTTCGCCACCGCCTTATCGATCTCTGGCATCGTGCTCTCGATGGATTGCCGCAGGCTCGCACGCCGCTGCAAACGCGCGGCAAAGACGTCCGGACTTAGATTCAGGTCATCCACCTTCACCCGATTCATCTTCGTCATGTCCATGTCATCGCCATCCGGGAAGAGCGTGTAGGGCTCAAAGCTCTTGCCGAGAAAACCGGCTCCGCCACCTTTGCCGACCACGTTGCTCTCCTGCAACGGCCGCGGGAGCACGACGAAAGGCAGCATCGGTTCTTCGGGCGGCTGCAGCCGAACGATGTTCGACCCGAAGTTGGGAAAGTCCTTCGGGCTTGGCGGTTCCAATTGGCCGGAAGGCGAAACCTTGTCGGTCGTGTAGCCGGTCATTATCTGATAGATCGCGGCCGTGTGATTGAAGAGACCGTTCGGCGTGTAACTCATCGAACGGATCATCGTGAGTTTGTCATTCACCTGCGCCAGCTTTGGCAGAATCTCCGTGAAATTGATGCCCGGGATCTTCGTCCGGATATTTTTAAATGAGCTGCGGATTTTGTCGGGAACGTTCTCTTTCGGATCCCACAAATCCAAGTGGCTGGGACCGCCCTGCAGATAAACCATGATGACGCTCTTCGCCTTGCCCCAGCCCGGTCCGCCCTTGGTCTTCGGCGCTTCAGCGCGGGCGCGCAGGTTCAGCCATGAACCGAGCGTCAGGCCCATCACGGCGGAGCCACCGACCCGCAGGAGATCACGCCGCGTAATGCCGAGATGTTCGTCGCAAAGATCGCGACCAGGATGTCCGGGAATTCGTATCATGGAGGTGGAACGGAAGATGGCGGCGCAGCACGCGTCGTCAATGAGTGTTCAACCCGCTCTGCGCCCCGCACTTAGGTCGCGGATTCATAACGCCAAATATCGTTCCCTCTCTCCGGCTCGTTCACATTTCCTTTTGGGGAGCAAGCATCCGGGCGGCAAGCAGCGGCGTCACGGGAGTCGAATGGCGGCGATCCGGTCCATCACGCGCTCGCTCAGCTTTTGATACAGTTCCCGCCCGTCGCCAACGAGATCCTCAGAATTAAAATACATCGGCTTGTCCACGACGATCTGGATCCTCTTGAAGAGTCGCGGTTTTCCCCCACGCGGAAACGCGGCCCGCGCGCCGAAAACCCGCATGGGAACCACCGGGCACAACGTTTTGGCGATAATGAGCCCCAGACCCGGCTGCGCGGGTTGGAGCGAACCATCCGGCGTACGCGAGCCTTCGGGAAATACGACCGTGCAATGCCCGGCGCGGACCAGCTTGATTACCGCCTTGAGCGCGCTCATGTCCGCCCGCTCCTGATCCACCGGAATGACGTTAACGCGAGGGAAAATCCGGCCCATGACTGGCCACTTCATGAGCGTCCGGCGGCCGAGGTAATAAATCTGGCGATGGCAGCAGATCCCGGCCAGCGGAGGATCGAGATAACTCTCATGGTTCATCGCGAGAATGCAGCCGCCCTGCTCAATGATGTTCTCGCGACCGTGAACACGAAAGCCAAAGAATGTCCGAGCGACCAGCTTCGAGAGGTTGTAGCCGATCGCGTAAGTCAGCCCCATGCCGGACAAATACTAGATGTCACCCAGGTCGAGCCCCTTGAGTTTGAGACGTCCCACGACCTCACCCACCACGCCATCCACCGTCAAATTCGAGCTGTCGATCACATGGGCGTCCTCGGCAATGATCAGCGGACTGTTCCGCCGCGAGGAATCCACCCGGTCCCGCGCGGACACGGAGTCGAGCAGTCCCTGCCGGGCGCGGCGCATGGCGCGAACTTCCTGGCTGGCGTCGATATAGAATTTGTAAGGGGTGTTGGGAAAGACCGTGCTGCCGATGTCGCGCCCTTCCATCACCAAGTTTCCGCGATCGGCATAAGCGCGCTGCTTCGCCACCAGCACCCGGCGCACATCGGCGATCGCGGACACGGCGGAAACATTGGCATTCACCGCTTCGTCCAGCAGATGCGGCGACGGATCGACGCCATCGAGAAGGATCGTTGATTCCCGGTCGCGAATCCCGCATTCGATTTCCGTAAAATGCAGGAGCTGCTGAATCCGCACGGGATCATCCACCGGCACATTCTTCGTAACAGCCAGCCAGGTGATGGCCCGATACATCGCCCCCGTGTTGACATAGAGATAGGAAAGCCGTCGGGCGAGTGAGCGAGCCACGCTGCTTTTTCCGCTGGCGGCCGGTCCATCGATGGCAATGACGACAAATTCCGGCACGTCAGGAAGCGGGCGGGAGTGAAGTAATAACGGGCGTCTTGCGCTCGGGGAGCTGCTTTAAAATCAGATCCAATTGTTGCTCGAAATCAGGATAGCTCGTGGCGACGCACGCTGTGTCCTGAATGACCGTTTCGCCTTCGGCAAAGAGCCCGGCAACGGCAAAGGCCATCGCGATCCGATGGTCGCCGAAGCTCGACAGACGCGCCCCGTGCAATTGCGTGCCACCGATGATCTCGAGACCGTCTTCCCTTTCGGCGACCTGCGCACCCATGGCCCGCAGATTGGTCGCGATGGCCGCGAGTCGATCGGTTTCCTTGACGCGCAGTTCAGCCGCATCCGCAATGATCGTCTTGCCATGGGCGAGCGCCCCCGCCACGGCGAGTATCGGAAGTTCATCGATGACGTTCGGGATTTCCTTTCCGGCAATCGTGGTTCCGCGCAGACGGGCGCCACGCAGTTCGATCGTCCCGAGCGGCTCCGCTTCGTCGCTTTCAATGATTTCGTTGATCTGCGCGCCCATCCTCACGAGCACGCCGAGGACTCCGGTCCGGGTCTCGTTCAGGCCAACATGGCGGACCAGCAGATGCGATCCGTTTTGCGCCGCCGCCGCCACGAGCCAAAAGGCAGCACTCGAGATATCGCCCGGCACGTCGATCAGCTCGCGCGATTCCGGCATCAGACCGCCGCGCAAGGTCACCGAGAGATCATCACGCTGCGAACGCACGAGAAAATATTCGAGCATCCGCTCGGTATGATCGCGACTCTGCATGGGCTCGGTCACGGTGGTCTTCCCCGTGGCAAACATTCCCGCGAGGAGCACCGCGCTTTTGACCTGCGCGCTGGCCACGGGCGAATAATAATGGATCGCTTTCAACGGCCCGCCTTCGATCACAAGCGGCGGTCGCATGTTGGCCCCCTCGGCGCGAATCGAAGCGCCCATTTGCGTGAGCGGTTCGATGATCCGCTTCATCGGGCGTTTCGACAACGAGGCATCGCCGATGAGCCGGCTGCGGAAGGGTTGTCCGGCCAGAATGCCCGCGAGCAGCCGCATGGTCGTGCCCGAGTTGCCGCAATCGATGTCGGCGCGAGGTTCACGAAACGTCCGCTTTTTCCCATGCACGATGAGCGTCGTATCGTCGGCAATTTCGATCTCGATGCCGAGGGCACGCATGGCGCCGACCGTGGCCAGACAGTCTTCGCTCGGCAAAAATCCACGCACCACGCAGGTGCCGTTGCTCATCGCCGCCAGCATCACCGCGCGGTGCGAAATGCTTTTGTCTCCGGGAACGGTCAATTCGGTTTGCAGCACCGGAGCCCGGCGCACTTTCCAATCAAGCATCTTGGTTGAGGTATCCCAGACGATCGCGCTCAGTCTGGGCGTGGGTAAGGATTTCGTTCATCAAGGAGTCGCGTTCCGGTGCAGGACGATCGAGGAGTGTGGCGAGATCGCGGAGTTTTTCAATCAGTGCCTCGAGCGAGTTGCGCACCGCCCCGGCATTGCTCCCCAGGATCTCTGTCCACATCCCCGGATGACCGCCGGCAACGCGCGTGGTGTCCCGGAAACCCGGTCCGCAGATTTCCAATGCCGACGGTGCATGGGCGGCCACGGCATTCACCAGACCCGCCGCCAGCAGGTGCGGCAAGTGACTGATCCACGCGACTGCCCGATCGTGATCCGATGGTGAAAACGTATGCACGGTGCATCCGAGGCTTTCCCAAAATTCAGAAACCTGCGCCGTCGCCTCCCGGTTTGTGGTCTCACTCGGCGTCACGATGCAGGCAGCACCGCGAAATAAATCAGACCGCGCCGCCTTGAAACCCGCCTGCTCGGAACCGGCCATGGGATGGCTGCCGACGAATCGCGCCCGGCCCTGGAAGATGGGATCGAGTGCCGCGACCACCGGCCCTTTGACGCTCCCGACATCCGTGACGATCGACGTCACTTCGAGATGCGGGACGATTTGGGCCGCCAATCCGGGCATGGCGCCGAGAGGCGTGGCCAGCACCACCAAATCTGCTCCCGCCACCACTTCCTCGATCTGGATCGAAGCGCGATCACAGCATTCCTGCGCCCTCACTTCTTCGATCGCCTCGTTCCGGCGTGCCCACATCGCCACCCGCACATCCGGCTGTTCGCGCAGAGCCAGCGCGATCGAGCCGCCGAGCAACCCGGGTCCGAGAATGGCAACTGTCTTCATCAGGCGAAAAAGAACCCCGGCTGGCGGCATCACGTCCGACAAGCCGGGGCTCGGAAAAAACGTCAGGCAGAGTTACGGAACGAGAAAAATCTTTTGCGTATACGGGCAGCGGACTTCCGTACCCGGAGGAAATCCCCGTACATCAACGTATCCGGAACCAGGGGCGAAGGGTGACGTCACATAGCCCGGCTTGCCCGGAACCGGGGTCCCGTATTTGAGGTCGCCAGTGGGCGCGGGAGGTGGCGCAGTCGTTCCGACGGTCGGACTCGAATTTGATCCGGTCGTGGGGCCCGACGTTCCGGTAGTTTCGTCGGGTGCCGTTTCCTCGACCGGCTGCTGTGTCACTGGTCCCGAAGTGGTTCCCATTGAAGGCTGCGACCCCTGCCATCCAGGCGGGCGGTCGTCCCTCGGAGACGGGTCCTGGCAACCACCGACAAGGGCGGCCGCCACGGCGAGAATGATCGGAACTTCTGTGCGCTTCATAAGTTGTGGAGGCGGTCTTAACTGATTTCTCGGAGATGCGACAAGGCTCATTTTTTGGGCTGATTTCTCTGCGAAACGTCGAGACCGGGTTTGCTCCCGCGTGGCTTGACGCGTTACAAGACGCCGCCACTCATGGAAATCCACAAGGCTCTCATCACCGCAGCCGGCAAAAACGAACGCCTTCTGCCCCTTCAATCGCTCGTCGATCGCGATGGTCAGACCAAGACGGCACTCGCCATTATTCTCGAGGAAATCCTGCGGGCTGGCATCGACGACATCGGTGTGGTCATCACCCCCGGTGACGCCGCAGCCTACCGCGAGGCTGCCGGGGATCTGGCCTCCCGATTGACCTTTATCGAACAGTCGGCAGCGCTCGGATTCGCTCACGCGATCTTTTGTGCCGCCGATTTTTGCGCCAAAGAACCCTTCCTTCTGCTCGTTGGTGATCACCTCTATCTTAGCGGCTCGGATCGGGGCTGTGCCCAACAATTGGTCGAAATTGCACGGGCGGAAAACTGCGCCGTCTCCGCCGTCCAAAGCACGCATGAAAGCAAATTACCCTTCTACGGTGCCATCGGGGGTCGGATGGTCGATGCGCAGCGCCATCTTTATCTCGTCGACGCGGTGCTCGAAAAGCCAACTCCCACCGAAGCGGAGCAAAAGCTCGAAGTCCCTGGCCTGCGTGCAGGCTACTACCTTTGCTTTTTCGGCATGCACGTTCTCACCCCGGCGGTGCAATCGATTCTTGGCGAACTTTTCGGGGCCGCGCCGGGCGACGAAAAATCGGTCAATCTGCGGACGGCCTTGGCCCGACTCGCGGAAACGGAACGCTACCTGGCGTGTGAGCTGGACGGTCGGCGCTACGATTTCGGAGTCAAATACGGGTTGTTTTACGCGCAACTCGCCCTCGCCTCGTCGGGCACGGATCGCGATGAGGTGCTGAATGGCCTGGTTGAACTTCTAGCCACCCAGCCTGGTCCGCGCGGCACGTAACCCATTCCGAATCCTTCGAAAAAATTTCCTTGCTCGCTGGCATGACATTGCGCCTGATCGACCTCATTACCTCATCCGACGATCGCGTTCGCAACCGCTCGCTCGATGAGATCACCGCCACGCTGACATTCGCACAGTTGCGGGCGGAAGGCCGCGCGCTGGAATCGTTTCGCCGCGAAAGTGCAAATCTTTACGAACGAGTCCGCGCCCTGTTCTTTCTTTACGCGCTGCACCGGTTCCATCTGCCGGGGCGGCCGGAGATGAAAGGTGAAGGTTTGATCCCCTTCCGGGGATATGAGCAATTGCTCGGACGACGCTTCGAGGAAGCGATCGAGATATTTCTTCAGGCCGAAAACGCCACCGGACCGAGCGACGCGCTCAGCAGCGCCCTTGCCACAGCCTATCACCGGCTCGCCTTCCAAACACTCGCCAATCAAGTGCGCCGCAGCGTCCGAAGTGTTCGGGGCAATCGATGGATGTTCCGCATGGGGCATCCCATGGATCACGCACTGCGCTGGCGAACCGAGCTCCTGGCGACTGATCCGCGCGATGGCTCCTACCCCATCCTCCGTGAGCGCACGCCCGTGCGCATGGACCTGACCCACAGCGCCTGGAGCGATATTTTCTTTCTCGGCATGGACTATCCCGAGGGCGCCCGTGTTCTCAACGTCTCGGTGGACCTCGGGGTCCATGGCCGCGACGCCACACCGCAACCGCCCGTCAGTGCGTGGCTGCGGATCATCGAGGAACCTGTCCTCCGCCTGGTCAGCGTGGATCTCGGCGCCATGGCGGAAATCTCCCAGCTCGGGGAAATCTTCGATTTTGCGAAAGATCACCTCGGTCTGCTCAAGGCAGCCGTCATCGCCAGCGGGCTCGTGCCTCCGGGCATCGAGGGCTCGGGCCAAAGCCTGGCCCACCTGCTCGCGCAAATGCTCGGCCCGGGCCGCGGCCTCGAACTCGTCAGTTCAGTCAATGACATCCCCAAGGGCTCCCGGCTCGCAGTCTCAACGAATCTGCTCGCCGCCCTCATCGGCGTTTGCATGCGGGCGACCGGCCAAACCGAATCGCTGACCCGCTGCCTGCGAGAAAGCGAACGCCGGCTCGTCCTGGCGCGCGCACTCCTCGGCGAATGGCTCGGCGGCAGTGGTGGCGGGTGGCAGGATTCCGGCGGTGTCTGGCCGGGCATCAAATTGATCGAGGGCGTGGAAGCGCAGGCGGGCGATCCGGAATTTGGTGTCTCGCGCGGGCGGCTTATGCCACAGCATCACGTTTTTTCGCGGACAGAAATTCCCGAAACCGCACGCCAGGCACTGCAAGACGGGTTGGTGCTCGTCCACGGCGGCATGGCCCAAAACGTCGGACCGATTTTGGAGATGGTAACGGAGAAATACCTGCTCCGTTCAGCGGCAGAATGGAATGCCCGGCAGGATGCTCTCGGCCTGATGCAGGAAGCAATCCACGCCCTCGGCGCCGGCGACATCGCGGCGCTCGGAGAAATCACCACGCGCAACTTTTTCGGCCCCATCCAGACCATCATTCCGTGGGCATCCACCTTTTACACCGAACGGCTCATCGAAAAGGTGCGGGCGGAATTCGGAAACAGCTTTCGCGGATTCTGGATGCTCGGCGGCATGAGCGGCGGCGGCATGGGTTTCATGTTCGAGCCCGCGCGCAAAGCCGAAGCGCAGCTGCGCCTCGCTGAGATTATGAATGCGACCAAGCGCGAACTTTCCGCCGCACTCCCATTTGCCATGGAACCCGTGGTTTATGATTTCGCCATCAACGAAAATGGCACCTTCGCTGACATGCTGGCCGGCCCGGAAGCTCTGATGCCACGCGGCTACTATGCCCTGACCGCACCGCAACTGATCCGTAAAGATCGGCGCGAGCTTTCGGAATTGCGCCGCGCCGAACTCGACAAATTTGCGAGTGCCTGTCGCACGCGTCCGGAACTCAGCGGCATGGTGCAGGAACTGTTCGATTCGCTACTGCCACGGACGGCTGGCCGGGATGACTCGAGCGAGACGCTTGACGAATTGCTGGCCCAGAACGGATTCGATCGCGAGCAGCACGAACAAATTCGCGCCGATCTCAAATCGGGACGAATTGGGCTCGCCCAAAACCGGTTGCCGGCCAGCACTGTCATCGAAGATGTGCGCCCCGGCGATGTCGTCAGTTTACCCGAGCACGAATCGCCGCGAGCCGCCCTGGAACGCCGCGGTCTCGAAGCCCTCAGCCTCGGTGAGGTGGCCGTGGTCTCGCTGGCCGCGGGCGCCGGCTCCCGCTGGACGCAAGGTGCCGGAGTCGTCAAGGCATTGCACCCGTTCTGCAAATTCAACGGCCGGCATCGCACGTTTCTCGAACTGCACCTCGCCAAGAGCCGCCGCACATCCCGCCGGGCCGGCAGAAATCTCCCGCACGTCTTCACGACCAGCTACCTCACCCACGAGCCGATGTCCAAATTCCTCGCCGAGCAGGACAACTACGGCTACGAGGGCGGCGTCTTTCTGTCTCGGGGCCATAGCGTCGGGTGGCGTCTGATTCCAACGCAACGGGACCTGCGTTTTGCCTGGGAAGAAATGCCGCAACAGATTCTCGATGAACAGCAGCAGAAAGTCCGCGATTCCCTCCGCACCGCGCTCATCGGTTGGGCCACGGGCACCGGTGAAGCCAAAAACTACACCGACAATCTCCCGCTCCAGTGCCTGCATCCGGTGGGTCACTTTTTCGAGATCCCGAATCTCCTCCGCAATGGCACGCTGACCCGGTTGCTCGCCGAACGGCCGCAACTGCGCACCCTGCTCCTGCACAATATTGACACGGTCGGAGCGGACGTTGACCCCGCTTATCTCGGCTTGCATCTCGAAAGCGGGGCGGCGCTCACCTTTGAAGTCACCACGCGCCGGCTCGAGGACCGGGGCGGCGGCCTCGCACGCGTGGATGGACGCCTTCGTCTCGTCGAAGGTCTGGCCATGCCGCGGGAGGAAATCGAATTCAACCTGAGTTACTACAATTCGATGACGACGTGGATCGACATCGACCGCCTGCTCGCGGCTTTCACGCTCACGCGCACCGATCTTTCAGATGAATCCAAAGTCGCGAACGCCGTCCGGTCATTAGCTTCCAAAATGCCGACCTATCTCACGCTCAAGGAAGTGAAGAAGCGCTGGGGGCATGGCCAGGAAGATATTTTTCCCGTCACCCAATGGGAAAAACTGTGGGGCGATTTGACGGCGCTGCCGGAACTCGAGAGCCGCTTCGTCTGCGTCCCACGTCTTCGCGGCCAGCAACTCAAGGATCAGGCGCAACTCGATGGCTGGCTCCGAGACGGCTCCGCCCACCATGTCGAATCGCTTTGCGACTGGGATTGATCCAATACTGAGCAGATCCCCGCCGTAAGGAACCTATTGCGATCACGACCTGGCTCTCGTTTGATCTTGAGGTCAGGGACGGCCCGATGGGCTCACCGCGCCACTTTTCTTTTCCTCCGAACGGGCGGGCATGTAGTGCGCAAGATCCTGCATCGCGATGACCGTATAGTGCCCGTCGCGGAGAAACTGCAGGTAGCGCTCGAAGAGTTCCGGCGGCGTCGTGACGTTCGGGTGCGCATAGTCCGGCACGCCGTGGATGGTGAGCACGACGATCTTCCCATCCCGCGCCTGCCGGATCGCTTTGAAGACGCGCTCGGGATCATCGCCGGTCGTGCTGAAGCTCGGGATGAGCAGCGGATCGTCCGTGGTTGGATCGTAGGCCCGTGAGCCGCCGACTCGGGCGACCTCGTACCCCTTCTCGCGGAGCACCTTCACCGCGTCTGGCGTGCTCACATAAGCGGGATACGCGAATGATTTCGGTTTCGCGATGCCGAGCGATTCGCACTTTTGCTCGATGTATCCGAGCTCCGCGACGAATTCCGCAGCCTTCATTTTGTCCACGTGCTTGTGCGTCCGTGTATGGCTCCCAATTTCAAAGCCCATCTCGTCCAGGGCGCGGATTTGCGCCCACGACATGTACTTCGTCTTGTCGTCGAAATCCGGCGGGAATTCGCAGACGAAGAACGTCGCGCCAAACCCATACTTTTTCAGCAGGGGCGCAACAAAGGTGGCATGAGTTACGGCCGAATCGTCAAAAGTGAGCACGACCACCTTGTCGAATCTTTCCGGGCGTGTGAATCGGGCCGGTTGCGCAGGTGTCACGGTCTGGCTCGGCAGCATTTTGGCCAGCGTATAATCCCCCGCCCGTTTGGGATCGGTGTTGTTGAGGAACTCTTCGACGTTCGTGTACCCATCGCCATCGTGGTCCAACGAACCATCTGCCGCATCGCCCGGATTGAAGCCATTTTTTCGCTCCCATTCGTCTGGCATTCCATCGTGATCAAGATCATCGGGCGCAGATGCGGAGTGCAACTCCGGCCAACCGCCAACGTCCGTTGGCGTGTCGATGATCCCGTTGCCACCGCCGTGATAGCTGGCTCCAAATTTCGCTGTTCCCGTCCGGGCTTCTTCAACGATCCGCGCGTCGACCCGATCGCGCCTCGGCAGCACGGCTCCCGCATTTTCGAGAACCGAATCAAAGGCCTGCGCGGCGGGTTGCGTTGTCACGAACGCGGCGGGAAATGAGGTGCTCACGCGCAGTGCCGCCTCATCGCCCCACGGGAGCTGGATGCCGCCCTGCCAGTTGTCAGCATCGAGATCCTCCGCTCCGGAAACCACGTTATCCTCGACGAACCAGCGACCCCCTTCGCTACGCGCATCGAGGATGCGCTCGCGCACGTTTTTTTGGGTCGCCGGACCGGGTTTGAAGAAATTGCCGACAATGTTGGTCGCCGAGCGCTCACCACCGTAGGCGCTGTTGAAACCCCAATTGTAAATCACGTTGTTGCGAAAATCCGTGTTCACTAGATCACGAGCAAAGCGCGGATTTCGGCTCGTGTGATGCGCGAGCAAATTGTGGTGCCAGGTCGAATCCAATCCGCCCCAGATGCCGCCATAACCGTGCACGCCCTTGTGATGCACGGATTGGTAGAGACTCTCGCTCACAATGCACCACTGCACGGTGACATTTCGGCAGCCATAGATGGACATCACCTCGTCATTGGCCCAGCTCACCGAGCAGTGATCCACGATGAATTTCTCGCAATCGCGCCCGCCAATCGCATCATTCTCCCCTCCCGCGCTGTCGCCAGGGCGCACTCGCAAATAGCGGATGATGACGTTGCGACTATCCGACAGATCGAGTCCAAAGTTCTTCAGGCAAATTCCGTCCCCCGGAGCGGTTTGGCCAGCCACAGTGAGATCACCGTTTCGAACTCGGAGCCGCTTCTTCAGGTCGATGATTCCCGAAATACGGAAAACAACGATCCGCGGACCGGTGGCCTCCAGGACCGCGCGCAAGCTGCCGGGACCCGCATCGTCGAGGTTGGTAACTTCCACGATTTGTCCTCCCCTTCCCCCGGTGGCCCACGCGCCGTAACCTTCGGCGCCCGGGAAGGCGGGAACCTCCACACCGCGCGCCACGGCAAGCGAAGCGAAGAGGGCGAAAAACCTGAGCACCAGCATCTCCGGTCAGGCCGGCGCCGCGACGTTTCCCTTCTTCATTTCTTCGAGCAAATGGTCACACGCCCGCCAAGCCAGAGCCAGGATCGTGATCGTCGGGTTTTTGTAGGGATTGCTGACGAAGACACCCCCGTCGGCGACGATGACGTTCGGGCAATCCCAGAGCTGTCCGTGCGCATTCGTCACGCCATCTTCGGGTTTGGCACTCATCCGCGTGACCCCCATTTCGTGATTCACGCTGCCACCAGCAGTCATCGCTTTTGCACCATCCGTCTCTGGCGGGCGCGAAACCTTGCCGCCGGCAGCCTCGATCATTTCGGCAAAGTCCTGCTGCTGAAGCGCCACCTGCTTGATCTCGTGATCGCTGAACTGAAAGTGGAAGCGCAGGACCGGAATGCCCCACTTGTCTGTCTTCGAGGCATCGAGTTCGCAGAAGCTCTGCGCGTTCGGGATCATTTCGCCGCGCGCGTGCAAGCTGACGAACGACCCGAAATACCTCCGCGCTTCAGCCTTGAGTTTGGTCCCAAAAGCATCGCCGACAAAACCACTGTTCGCGGCGCCGAGACCCGGCATCGAGCGCCCGCCGCTCCACGCCATGTAGTAGCCGCGCGGCACGCCGAGCTTCGCCGCTGCCGCCTGCCGTTCGACCGTCCACGGCGCATAGGTGTGCATCGTCGAAACGCCGTCCTCATTGTGTAACGGCATGTTTTCCAGCGCAGGGATCTGGCCACCGAGGCTGCTCCCCGTGCTATCGGTAAGCCAGCGACCCACGTGGCCGGTGGAATTGCCCAGCCCCTGCGGAAACTTTGCCGTGCGACTGTTGAGTAGAATGCGCGCGCTTTCCAACGCGCTCGCCGCGAGAACGATGACGCGCGCCGATACGTGCTCTTCCTTGCCGGATTTCTTGTCGATGAAATGCACGCCGTTCGCGCGGCCCTGGTCATCCACGGTAACTTCGCGAGCCATCGCATTGGAGAGCACATCGAGATTTCCGGTCTCAAGCGCCGGCGGAATGAGCACCGTATTCGATTGAAAATTCGCACGGATCGCGCAGCCGCGTCCGCACGGCGTCGCGAAGAAGCACGCGGGCCGGTCATTGAGCGGGCGCGTCAGAATCGCCATGCGCGACGGGATCACGGGGATGCCGAGCTTTTTGCCGGCGCGCATCAGCAGATGCTCGTAAGCGCGCGGCTTGGGCGGCGGCTGGAAGAAGTCACTGTCGGGATTGTTCTCGATTCCTTCCTTCGAGCCAAAGATGCCGACGAGCTGATCGACCCGGTCGTAATACGGCGCGACGTCCTCGTAGCCGATCGGCCAATCGAATCCGAGCCCATCGCGACCGCGCGACTTGAAGTCGTGTGGACCCATGCGTAGCGAGACACGGCCCCAGTGGTTGGTTCGGCCCCCGAGCATCCGCGCACGCCACCACATGAAGTTTTGCGACGCGTTCACGCGATTGACGGGCGCGCCTTCCACCCACGTACCATCCGCGCGCTTTTGCACCACATAAGGTTCACCCGGCACAACCCACCCGCCGATCGTGGCGTCAAAGAAACCATTTGGCTTTTCGGGCGTCCCGGCACCGCGGAGAGGGGCGTCCGCATTCGTTTGAAACATCGGGGTCTCGGTGAGCGCGTCGTAATTCCGCCCGGCTTCCAACATCAGCACTTTGGCTCCGTTTTTCGCCAGAACGTAGGCGACCATCCCTCCAGCCGCGCCGCTGCCAACCACGACTGCATCATATCGTTCGGCACGGGTCTTCGATGTCGTCAGATGAGCCATGGTTCAGGCAATGCCGATGTGGGCGAGGGCTTCGGGGGGCGGCCCGGGAAATTCGCCGACGATGGGAACATTGCCCGTGTAGCCGATCGCCTTCCATCCTTCGGGGGTCGAATAGTAGCCGCCGGCAACGCGATCACGAAACAGGCGAAAGAAACGCAGTGCCTGCTTCCGTGCATCCGTTCCTTCCGTCGTGATTTCCGCGACGATTGCGGTTTGGTCCTCGAGATTTGAGTCCGCAAATCCTTTGCCCGTGCGCTTCAGCGCCTCGGCGTTGATCCACGCAATTCCATTCCGGATGATCTCCAGGTCGCGCTGCTGCGTCTCATAAGGTGCACTCACCCATTCATCAATGAAGTCTGTCACCCCAACCGCGCTCGCCGCCGGACCATGTTCATCAGCGGGAATGATCACGTCCGCGAGCGCCGTCACGGTCCGCTTCTCGTCGTCTGTGAGAATGCGTGGCCACGGAATTTCCTTTTTCAACAAATCCGGATCGTAGCCGATGCGGCGTAGATCGTCCGCGGCAAACGCCGTGATATCGAGTGTCGTGGCGAGCGCGGAGGCGACAAGGATGCGGCGCAAGGCTTCGCGACGCGTGAGCTTGGGGGAGGACGGAAAATTCAACGCGGTGGCCTATTGATGACAAATCCGGACAACGCACAATCTTTCAACCCACGAATGCCTTCAATTACCGCATCGGCATTCACCTCCGCCCCCGCTGGCGTGGTGTGCGTGTGGTCGGCGGCCGTGAACAGTTCCGCCAGCACTTTTTCCTCCCCGAGCGCCTCGTAACGCTGCGAGACGATTTCATTGAGATCGATGAAACAGGCCCCACCCTGTTTCGCCGCCTCAGCTGCCCATCTGCCATAACTTCCCGCGGCGCGATTGACGCGCCCGTCCTTCCACATGTTGCGCGGCACGAGTGAGCAAACAATCGGCGTCGCTCCCTTTGCCTTCGTGTCGGAAATGTATTTCCGCAGATACCAGCCATAGCTGTGCACCGTCTCCGGTTCTCCGGTTTCCTTGATGACCACCTCGCAGACTTCGTCGCCATTGCCCTTGAGGGACGCCCGGGCGCGACCTTCATCAAAGGGCCCGCCGTCATTGTGCCCAAACTGCATGATGACAAAGTCTCCCGGCTGCAGCTCTGCCAGCACCTTGTCCCACAATCCTTCCCGCAAATAAGAGCGGCTGCTTCGCCCACCGAGCGCGTGATTGGCGACCTTGATCCGCGTGGGATCGAATCGACCGGCAATCGGCGTTCCCCAGCCGACCAGGCCCCGCGTGCCGTTCTTTACGGTCGAATCACCGATGAGAAACAACGTCGGAAGCCGGCTCTCATCCGCAACTGCGGCGAACATCAACAGGAGGAAAACGATGAGGGAGGAAAACAATCGCATCAAGCGCATGATATGCACAATTCGGGAAGGGAATCCATCATCCCGTTTTAGTTACCCCCCATCTCCCGATTTTGTTCATGCGACAACTTTCGGGAGCGATTCAGCAATCCACCTCAGGGCTTCCGCGCGAAATATGCCGATGCATCACGATGTACACGACCAGGAACCGATTTGGTCAACGGTCATGCCATTGGCGCAAGTCGACACGCCGGTGTCCGCTCATCTCTCACACGCAATTGAACGGACCGAAAGCGTGCACACAAACTTGCATGATTAATGCTCTCACGCCGGGGGACCAAACCATGGCCCGCCGCGATTATCTAACATTTATGTAATGATCGATCGGTTGCTAATCAAATCGTGCCACCTCAAACTGCCATTCTATGATCACCCTGAACATCAACGGGCAGAGTCATCAGGTTGATGTCCCCTCCGACACCCCCCTCCTTTGGGTCTTGCGAGACATCCTGTTCCTGACCGGCACCAAGTACGGTTGCGGCATTTCCGTCTGCTGGGCTTGCGCGGTCATCATCGACGGGCAGGCCGACAAATCCTGCGACGTGACGGTCGGATCCGCCGCCGGCAAGTCCGTTTGGACCATCGAGGGCCTATCGACCATGTCGTCGAACCCAGCCATCAATCGACTCCAACAGGCGTGGGTCACCGAGCAGGTTCCGCAGTGTGGATACTGCCAGTCCGGCATGCTCATGCAGGCGGCCGCGCTCATTTTGGAACGGGCCGGCGAAGACAATCCCGTGCCGTCCGACGGCGACATCAACGGGGCAATGAAAAACATCTGCGTCTGCGGGACCTATCAACGGGTCAAGGCGGCCATTAAGCGCGCAGCCACCGGCGGCTAACCTCAGGCTCTCCCATGAAAGAATCTTCCATTGCCAAACCGAGCGAGCTCGACCGGCGTGAGTTCCTCAAAGTCTCCGGCGGCTTCCTCCTCGCAATGAATTTCCTTGGCGCGGGAGAACGGGTGCTCGCGCAAGGTGCGGCCCCGGTGAACCTCACCGCTTTTTTACGCATCGGCGCCGACGAAACCGTCACGGTCCTGGTTGGCGGCGGTGAAATGGGACAGGGAATCTACACCGGACTCGCCATGGCGGCTGCCGAGGAGCTCATGGTTTCCTGGGACAAGGTGCAGGTGGCTCCTCTCCCCGCCAGCCTCTCGTGGCTATCTGCCGGCAGCGGTGGGATTCGCAGACGGCTCCCCACCTTCCTGATGGCAGGGGCCGCGGCGCGCGAAATGTTCATCGACGCCGCCGCGCAGACGTGGGGCGTGGATCGATCAGTGTGCCAGGCGATCAACGGGACGGTTAAGAACACGACGACCAACGCAACGCTCACCTACGGCCAACTCGCACCGCTCGCCGCAACGCTGCCGGTACCGGAGAATCCTCCGCTCACTCCCGCGACGTCCTATCGGATCATCGGCACTCCCGCGGCGCGACCGGATCTTCCGGCGAAGACGAACGGTAGTGCAAAGTATGGCCTGGACATCGTGGTGCCCGGCATGGCGTTCGCCATCATCAAGCACTGCCCGACCATGGGCGGAACCTTGAAAAACACACCATCCGTGCCGCCCGGCGCCAGCGCTGTCGTACCTCTGGACAACGCTTTCGCGCTGGTTTCCTGGCTGCCCGGAGCCAACACCTGGGGGCTGATGGAAGCGGCGAAGGAAATCGGCGGAAGCATTTGGAACACTCCCGCCGACGCTGCGCTCCTCGACAGTACCGTCTTCCACGATCAGGCCATGCATTTGCTTGGAAGGGGTGCGCCGTACATTGCCGAAAAGGACGGAGATGTGGACGCAGCCTTCGCCAATGCCGCGCAGGTGCTCGAGATGACCTACACCCTGCCCTACCTCCCGCACGCCTGCATGGAGGTGCTCAATTGCACGGTCCGCATGACGCCGCCGACGGGCACTCCAACCGCGTGTGAAATCTGGGCACCAACCCAGGCCCCGAATTCCGTACTCACCACAGCCACGGCCGTGACCGGACTGCCAAAGTCCGCGATCACCATCTACCCGACGTTCATGGGCGGCGGCCTTGGACGAAAATTTGAGCAGGATTACATCACTCAAGCAATCCGCACGGCGATGGCCATCGGCCGTCCCGTCAAGCTCACGTGGCCGCGCGAGGAAGACATGGCGCGTGATCAATACCGCCCGATGGCGGTTACCCGAGTGAAAGTCGGCCTGGATGGTGCCGGCAACATTACTGCTTGGGCGAATCGCCATGTTTCGCCCTCCATCACGGCGCAGCGCGGCCGCAACATCGGCCCGACCGGCGATTCGCAGGCGACCGAGGGCGCCACCGAGCTGCCTTACGCCTTCGGGAGCCGGCTCATTGATTACGTCATTCATCCCTCGCCGATTCCGGTCGGCTACTGGCGGTCGGTCGGTTACTCGATCAATGCCTTCGCGGTCGAAAGTGCCATCGATGAAGTGGCTCTCGCGACCGGCATCGACCCACTTACGCTCCGCCGGCAATTGCTCACGGCAAGTTCAGATCCGCTCGCGCCGCGCACGCTCGCAGTACTCAATGCCGCCGCTGCGCTCGCCGGATGGGAGAATACGCCCGTACCCGCCGGACGCGCACGTGGCATCGCGGTCGCGCAAGCCTTCGGCACCATCGTCGCGGAAGTCGCGGAACTTTCCGCACCCGTCGCAGGGAACTTTATCCTCCACAAAGTCGCCTGCGCCGTCGATTGCGGGACGGCGGTGAATCCCAACACCGTGGAGGCGCAAATGCAGGGTGGCATTTTCCACGGTTTGAGCGCGGCGAAGTGGGGTGAACTAAAATGGACCGCGGGCAAGTCGAGTGTGAAAAACTTTAACCGGTTCCGCATGACCCGCCTCAGCGAAGCCCCCGTCATCTCCGTGCAGATCGTCAACAGCGGCGCGCCCATGACTGGCTGCGGCGAACCCGGAGTGCCTCCCATCGCCCCCGCCGTCGCGAACGCCTACGCCAAACTGACTGGCACACGCCTGCGCAATCTGCCCTTCTTTCCCGGAGCCACCATGGGCGGCTAGCTTGAGGTTATGAAAGCGATTCAATCCATCGTGAAACTCGCGAACTCAGCGCGTGTCGGCGAGGTGCTCGCCCTGGCCACTGTGATGAAAGTCCGCGGCTCCGCGTACCGCCGACCGGGCGCGCGAATGCTGATGACCGCAGACGGTCGCACGGCCGGCATGATCAGCGGCGGCTGCCTGGAAAACGACGTGCGGGAACGGGCGCGCGAAGTGATGGCGACGGGCCGACCGGTCCTCGTGACCTATGACTCGACGGCACCCGAGGACATCGTTTTCGGACTCGGGCTCGGATGCAACGGCATCGTACAGGTGCTGATCGAACCGCTCATCGCCGGCGACGAAACCAATCTGCTCGCCTTTCTCGCTGCGTGCGTCGCACGGCGCCAAATGGGCCGGATCGCGACGATCTTCCAATCCGACTCGCTCCCCCTCGGCACTCGAGTGCTGCGCTGGCCGGATGGATCGGTCACTTCGACCAGCGGCGATTCAACGGTCTCCAGCACACTCGTCGCCGCACTGCAGGAAAATGCCTCCCGGCGCAACGCCATCCGCGGAATCAACCTGCCGGACGGAAGCAATGCCGGCATCCTCATCGAAACGGTTGCTCCGCCGGTTCCACTCACGATTTTCGGCGCAGGTGACGATGCAATTCCTCTCGCGCAAATGGCCAAGCTTGTTGGCTGGCATGTCACCGTTATCGATGCCCGCCCGGCCTACGCCAAAGCCGAACGCTTTCCCACGGCGGACGCGGTCCATTGCCTCCGCCCTGATTCATTGGCGACCAGCTCCCACGTTGTCTTTCCACCGGAATCAATGATCATGGTGATGACGCACAATTTCACCCACGACAAAGCCCTGCTTCGCGTGCTGCTGCCGCGCCCGCTGCGCTACTTCGGCATTCTCGGGCCAAAATCGCGGACCGCCCGGCTGCTCGAAGAACTCGCGAATGAGGGCGATCATTTCACCGACGAGAATCTCTCGCGACTGCACGGCCCGGCCGGGCTCGACATTGGTGCGGAAACTCCCGAGGAGATCGCCGTTTCCATCCTGGCCGAGATGCAGGCCACCCTCGCCCAACGCCACGGCGGCGCGCTCCGCGACCGAACCGCGCCAATTCACGATCCCACGGATCAGCCAATTATCTCCCCGTGACTACTGGCATTGTCATCCTGGCCGCGGGCGAATCGGCGCGCATGGGTACGCCAAAACAACTCCTCAATTATCGGGAAAAGACCCTGCTCCAGCACACCGTCGACACGGCGCGAGCGCTCGTCGGTACACCGATCCTTGTCGTTCTGGGCGCTCACGCCGCACAAATTCGCCTACGGCTCGATGCCCCCGGCGTGCTCGTCGCAGAAAACGCGAACTGGCGCGATGGCATGGGCGGCTCCGTGCGCACTGGCTTGGAGGCCCTGCTCGCAGAAAGCCCGGATCTCCTCAGCGCCACTTTTCTCCTCTGCGATCAGCCCCTTCTGTCCACGAACACAATTCGCCATCTCATCACCACCTGCGAACGAACTGGCCAGGTCATTGTCGCCTCCGAATACAACGGCGTCCTCGGCGTGCCCGCGCTCTTTCCGCGCAAATTCTTTCCGGAGCTGCTGGCCCTGGACGGGAAAAGCGGTGCGCAAGCCATCATCCACGCGCATGCCAGCGAGGCGATCGGCGTCCCTTTTTCCGAGGGTGCTGTCGATATCGACACTCGTTCCGATTACGAATTTCTCATTGAACCAAACCCGCTTACAGCCGCATGAAAATCAAGCAGCTCCTCCCGTTCATCCTGGCCATCGCGTCTGCACACGCCGCCACCCTCCCGGTTAGCACGACGGCGGAGTCCGGAACGGGGTCGCTCCGCGCGCAAATTGCAGCAGCGGCCAGCGGCGACACGATCGCCATCACCGCCACCGGCACGATCACTCTCACCACGGGTGAGATCGCCATCTCGGGGAAGAACCTCACGATCACGGGTCCGGGGGCCAGCAGCCTGACGATCACCACCAACGGGACCACACGAGCTCTCAAGATAGTGAACGGACAATGCACGATCACCGGCATAACGTTCAACAATTGCAAAGGTCTTCCGGGTGACGTGGACACCGGTGGCGCCGTCGCCGTGGATAACTTCACCTCCGGCGGTGGCACGAACGTGACCACGATTAACGACTGCGCCTTTACCAATAACCAATCCGGTTGGGGCGGTGCCGTGGATATCTTCCAGGGCGGACTCGTGATGAATCGCTGCACCTTCTCCGGCAACTCCTGCACTGGTCTCGCCTTCAGCACGACCGGCGGCGGCGGCGCCCTCAGCCTCGGTCCGACCGTGGCCTCAAATATCACCAACTGCACGTTCTCGGCCAACACTCAGAACGGGTCCGCGACCGACCAACCGGGCGGTGGTGCGATTTACAATTACGGCACCGGCGTTGCCAACCCCGCGGCGGTCACCGTCGAGCACTGCACCTTTATCGGCAACGTGGACGCGGCCAGCGCTGCCGGCGCAATCAAGGGGAATTTCACCGACAGTTACCACACCTGGGCCGAACTCCGGAATTGCCTGCTCGTTAACAACCAGGCGCCTCTCAGCGTCCTCCGCAATTTTTCTGGCAACCCCACGGGACCGCTCACCGCTTCCTACACCTCGCTGGGCGGAAACGTCACTGACGAAACCACCACGAGCGCCGAATTTATGGCCGGCGGAAGCGACAAAGTGAGCAACCCGGGCGTGGCCGCATCGGTATCGCCCACCCTCGCTTTGAACGGCGGCGTGACGAAAACCCACGCCATCACGCGCGGATCACCCGCCCAACGCAGCGGGCTCTCTTCGACTACCACCATCGATCAACGCGGCGCACCGCGTCATGCCAGTGCTGACGCCGGCGCCTTCGAACTCATCGAGCCCGAATTGAGTGTCACCGTTGCCTCATCTCCAGTTGGTGAAAACGGCACGCTTAACTTTGGGTCCACACCGTTCGATCAACCGATTGTCCGAACCGTTACCATCACCAATTCCCAGGCCAGCCCGTTCACCACCGGCGCGCTGACGTTGTCAGGCGTTTCGACGCCCGAAGGCTATTCGGTCATCGGCTTCCCCGCGGTCGCTCTCGCCAACGGCGAGTCCACCACTTTCGACATTACGCTGTCCGCCATCAACCCCGGTCTCTTCAATTCCCCGCTCACTTTCACGGCCAACGATGCCTTTAATCCCGCACTCGCCACGACCACTGCCGGCTTGCCGAATCTCCACGCGTTGAATCTCACGGGCCTCGTCACCGACACCGTGGATCATTGGCGGAAGCAAAACTTCGGCCCCGGCGCGACCAACAACGGTGACGCCGCCGACAACGCAAATCCCGCCGGCGACGGCATCACGAACCTGATCAAATACTTCCTTGGGCTGAATCCGCAGCTCAATTACTCCCCCGAACTCGCGGTAACGTCGGCTCTCGATTCCGCCGGCCACCTGACGATGACTGTGATCAAAAATCCCGCGGCCACCGACGTGAATTGTGCCATCGAAGTGACCGGGAATTTGGGCAGTCCGGCGAGTTGGAACACCGCGGAAACGACGATCGATCAGAATACGCTCACGATCCTCCGAGCTCACGACAACCTTTCGACCGATGCGGCCCGGAGTCGCTTCATCCGGCTAAACGTCACCCGGCCCTAAGGAGCCTCGGCGGAGACCATGTTCCGTTGTGGAGGAACACGGTGGACGGCTGGTGGTTTCTCCGGCTGGCTTTGGCAACGCATTCGGGATTTGCCGAGCACCGACTTTCACGTTGAGATTGGCGAAAACTGCCATGGAACAAACCATTGAACGCGTCGTCGATTTGCTCGATCCCGCCATCCAACAACTCGACGACCTCTCGATCGACGAAGCGCGACAACGAATTCTGAGCGGGCAACCAGAGGCGGTCCGCGCGATCGGCGGATCGTTCGCGTTGCTCGCGCGCGATGGCAAGACAGTGCGCATGGCGCGCTCGCTTGATCGGCCGATGCGATACTTTCTCGCCAAACGTGCAGAGGGTCCGGCCCTCATCGTGTCGGATCGGATCGACGCCATTCACGCCTGGCTGGAAAGCGAGGGTCTGGCGGGTCAGTTTCATCCAAGCTACACACGGATGGTCCCGGCGCATTACGTGGTCGAAATTCAGCTCCTCGGCTGCCCCGATCCCGACCCGATCTACACCCGCTTTTTCACCCCGGAACGCGAATCGCAGCCTACCGACCTCGATGCCATCGGGCGCGCGTATATCGGCGCTCTGGCCGATGAAGTAGCCTCGTGGTTGCGGCGCGTTCCCTCGCACGAACCAATCGGGGTCTGTTTTTCCGGGGGCATCGACAGCGGGGCGGTCTTCCTCACCGTCCATCATGTGCTCCAGCGGCTGGGGATGAATCCGGCCCGCCTCAAGGCATTCACGTTGTCGCTGGGCGATGGCCCCGATCTCGCCCAGGCCCGAAGTTTTCTCGAACAGACCGGACACACACTTTTTCACGAGCCCGTCGAGGCGAACGCCGGCGCGTTCGATTTCGTGGAGGCGATCCGGCTCGTGGAAGACTACAAGCCGCTCGACATCGAGTGCGCGGCCATGGGGCTCGCGCTTTGCCGTGGCATTCGCGCGCAGTATCCCGAATGGCGATGGCTCATCGATGGCGATGGCGGAGATGAAAACCTCAAGGATTATCCGATCGAGGAGAACCCCGAGCTGACGATCCGCAGCGTCATCAACAATCTGATGCTGTATCACGAGGGCTGGGGCGTCGGTCGGATCAAGCATTCGCTGACCTACAGCGGGGGCATGAGCCGGAGCTACACGCGCACGTACGCACCGGCTCGCCATTGCGGCTTCGCGGGATTCAGCCCGTTCACCCGGCCAAGCGTGGTCGCGGTGGCAGAAGGAATCCCGTTCCGCGAGCTGACCGAATACGACGTGGAGCGGCTGTATTCGCTGAAAGGTGATATCGTCGCGCGCGGCGTGCAGGCCATCACCGGAGTCGAGATGCCGCGCTTTCCAAAACGGCGTTTTCAACACGGCGCCACCGCACTTGAAACGCTGCGCACTCAACTTCCCGCACATGATCCAGTTGCCTGCGAAGCTGATTATCGAAAGCGCTTCCTGGCGATGTATTCGTGAGTGTCGCGACGTATCCCGACACCCCGGCGGCGCGCGATCGGTGGGTGCTCGAGCGCCGCGGACCGGCGCAACCCCATGATCCATGGAAACCTGTTGGATTTTTCGTGGAAGACGAGCGAGCACCTTCCGGCGAGATCGTGCCGTCGGCGACCGTGCTGCTCACCAACCGCGAGTGCCCATTCCGTTGTGCGATGTGCGATTTGTGGCAGCACATGCTCGCCGAGGCGGTCCCGTCCGGAGCCATTCTCGCGCAGCTCGATTATGCACTCGCGCGCCTGCCAACAGCACGACAGGTGAAGCTTTACAACGCCGGCAGCTTTTTTGACCCGCGGGCGATTCCGCACCAAGACCTCGATGCCGTGGCGACACGCTTGGAGGGCTTCGAACGCGTTATCGTTGAGTGTCACCCCGCATTTCTCGGAAATGAATGCACGCAGTTCGCGGATCGATTGGATGGTAAACTTGAAGTCGCCATCGGATTGGAAACGGCGCACCCGGAAACGCTCGATCGACTCAACAAGCGCATGACCGTTGCGCAATTTGAGCGGGCCGCGGAGTTTCTGGCCCAGCGCAGAATTGACCTGCGCGTATTCGTTTTGGTGCGGCCGCCATTCCTTTCCGCGGAGGATGCGGCCGAGTGGACGCAACGCTCCGTCGTTCTCGCGTTCGAGTGCGGCGCGACTGCCGTCTCGCTTATCCCGACGCGGCCGGGAAATGGCGCGCTCGAAGCCTTGCGGGAACAGGGTTTGTATTCGCCGCCTCACCTGTCGGAACTCGAAGCAGCCCACGCCGCGGCGATCGGACTCCACCGTGGGCGAGTTTTCGCGGATTTGTGGGATTTGGAACAATTCAGCGATTGCCAGGTGTGTTTCCCAGCGCGACTCGATCGGCTCCGAATGATGAACCGGAATCAGTCCATCTTGCCGCCGATCCGCTGTCGCGACTGCGGATGAAAACAGACTACGATCTGGCCATTCTCGGCGGCGGATTCGCGGGTTCGTTGCTGGCGATGATCGCACGCCGGCTCGGGAGGACGGTGATCCTGCTCGAGCGCGGAAAGCACCCGCGCTTTTCCATTGGCGAATCCACCACGCCGCTGGCGAACCTATTGCTGGAGGAACTCGCAAAGCGCTACGACCTCCCCGAGGTCGCGCCACTCAGCAAGTGGGTAACGTTGCGCCGCACCCACCCGGAGCTGAATTGCGGACTCAAACGCGGTTTCACTTTTTACCACCATGCGCTGGGCGAACCGTGGCGGGCGCGGCCCGACCGAGGAAATGAATTGCTCGTCGCCGCGAGTCCGTCCGATGCCATCGCCGACACACACTGGGATCGCGCCGATTTCGATCAGTTTCTTTTCACACAAGCCAGGGCGCTCGGGGCGGAATGCGTGGCGGAATTTGAATTGGAGAAAATGGAGGAGGAAGCCGATGCCAACCTACTTCGAGGCCGGCGCGAAGGCCAACCGGCGACCTGCCGGGCACGTTTTGTTTTCGATGCCTCGGGCTCGCGCGGTGCGTTGCATCGGGCGCTCAAATTGGGCGAAACGGAGTTCAATGGAATGCCGAAAACGGAAGCCTTTTTCGCGCATTTTCGGAACGTCCGCCCACTCGCCGACGGACTGGTGGAGAATGCAGGCGAAGCGCCGTATCCGGTCGATGACGCCGCGGTGCATCACGTCTTTGACGGCGGATGGATTTGGGTTCTCCGATTCGGGAATGGCCTCACCAGCGCCGGCGCTGCGCTGACTCCACAGCTGGCCCGGACATTGCAATTAGCGGACGGCGCCGTAGCCTGGTCGCGGTTGCTCGATCGGCTGCCGACAGTGCGTGGACAGTTCGAGCAGGCCGTCCCGGTGACGAAGTTTTTTCATTTGCCTCGCGTGCCCTTTCGGTCCGCATCCGTGGTCGGAAAGCGCTGGGCGCTGCTGCCATCAGCGTTCGGCGCGATTGATCCGATGCTTTCGACCGGTTTTCCCCTCGCGTTGCTGGGCTTGGAACGGCTCGCGCAAATGCTGGAACGCGATTGGGAGTCGCCGCGGTGGACGACCGCACTCAGTTCGTATGCCCGGTCCACTGAAGACGACCTGCTCGTCACGGCGCGCTTGATCGGCGCCCTTTACGCAAACTTCGACCGGTTCCAAACCTTTCGGGAACTAACCCTCATTTACTTCGCCGCCGCGAGCTACACCGAAACGGCGCGCCGACTCAATCGCCCCGAACTTGCCCGCGGATTCCTGCTGCGGGAGATGGAACCGTTCGCAAGCGCGACAAAGGAATTGTGCAGTCGCGCGCGAATCGGGCTTTCTGTGTCCGAGCACGCCGCGTGGTCCGAATGTGTGCACCGAACGATCGCCCCGTTCGATCTCGCCGGCCTTACGGACCCGGCCCGGCGATTTCATTTTCCCGTCAGGGCGGACGACCTGCGTGCCAACCGCTCGAAAATTCAAGCCACAGACTCCGAAATCGACGCCCTCCTGGCCCGATGTGGATTTACCGGTTGAGCCGTCCGAAGAAATCGGTGGCGCTATTTTCCAAATCGATCGATCGCCCAATCCTTGAACACGTCCTGCGCCTTCCCTCCTTCACCAGGGAAGCCGGAGTGCTGCACCATCCAGATCGTAATTAGATTTTTCGTCGACCGGATTTCCATGTTCGTGGCCAAGGCTCCGCCGTGCCCGAACCAATCGCTGCCGACGGCGAGTCCAAAGCCGTAGCTTTGTTTCACCGAGCTCGGCGTCTGGCGTTTGGTCAGTTCCCTGAACGCCGCGTCGCTTAAGTAACGCCGTCCATACAGTTCGCCGCCGTTGAGCAGCATCTGGCAAAAAAGCGCTACGTCCTGGGCGGTGGAAAACAGTCCGCCGGCGGGCATCGGAAAGCGGTGGGCGTGATCGGAGAGCGGATAAATCACCTGACTGATGTTGATTTCCTTGAGGTTCGTTTTCGCCTCATCCGGGGAATAGGATTTGGCGATGCGAGGCAAATGAGCCGAGGTCGGCCAGAACGTCGTGTCCTTCATCCCGAGCGGATCAAACAATCGCTGCTGCATGAAGTCCTCGTATTTCATTCCGCTCACCACCTCGAGGATGCGCGCGGCGGTGTTGATGCCAGCGTTTGAGTATTGGTAGTGCGTGCCCGGTTCAGTCTGCAACGGTGTCATCGCGTAGCTGCGCACCGCCGTCGCGAGAGGCAGGCCGTCGAGCGTCGGGTTCTTAGCCAGAATAAGTCGGGAAAATGTGGTCGCACTCATAGTTCCCGAAGTTTGCGGTTACTTTGCTTTCAGGGTCCAGACCCCATCCCACTTATCATCCGGCGGATCGTTGGTGAAATGCGCGCAACGTTCCCGATAAAGGCGCGAGGGGGTGTCCTGGGGATGAGCGGTGAGCGCAGCATCGAAATGGGTTTGGGCACGAGACCATTCGCGCTGCCGATACGCTGCGAGCGCAGTGGCGAAATGGCCGAGGACATCGTCGGCGTTGGGGAAAGTCTCGGGCGTATGGTGCGCGAGGGTCTCGAAGACGGCAACGGGCTGATTTCGGCCCTTCACGCGCATGAAATCGATCTCTCGCATCCGATGGGGTTGCGTGAGGGCGGCGACGGTAAGCTCACTGACCAGCGTGCTTACACCATAAATCTTGCAGGCACCTTCGAGTCGCGAAGACAGATTCACGCTGTCACCGATCGCGGTGTATTCCATGCGTTTCGGGGACCCGATACTGCCGACCACGGCATCCCCGGTGTTCACGCCAACGCCAATTCGGATGGGGTACAAACCGGCGGCCACGCGGGCCACGTTGAGCGTGCGCAACGTCACGATCATGTCGTTGGCCACGTGCACGGCATTGTCCGCATCCACCGCACTGCTGAAGGGCGAGCCGAAGAGCGCCATGATGGCGTCGCCGATGTATTTATCCAAGATGCCGCCATGACGGAAAATGACATCGACCATTTCGGAGAAGTATTCGTTGAGCATCGAAACCGTTTCGCGAGCGCCGAGACTCTCCGTGACGGTGGTAAAATCGCGAATGTCGGAAAAGAGGATCGAGACGCGCTGAACGCTGCCACCGAGCGCCGTCTCACCATACTCGAGGAGCTGATCCACGACCTCCTTGCTCATGTAGCGCGACATGGTGCTTTTGACCCGCTTTTCGTCCGTGATGTCTTCGAGGATGAGCATCGAGCCGATCTTCTTTTGATTCGAATCGATGAGCGGGACGGCGGTCAGATTGACCGACGCCACTTTCCCCGAGGCGAGCCGCAATTCACCATCGACGACGAGATCCGATTCGCCCGTGGCTTCGACGTTGGCCAGGCTGTCGAGGACCCATTCGTTTTCGCCGCCGAAGTAGGATTCTGCGTCCGCGCCGATGAGAGTTGATTCGCTGACGTCGAGCAATTCGAGGGTCGCGAGGTTGGCGGTGATGACCCGTTGCTCGCTGTCGAGAGTAATCATGCCATTGCTCGTCGAGCGCAGGATGCTCTCATTGTAATTCTGCACGCGCATCACGTCCTCGAAGAGCCGCGCGTTTTCGAGCGCGATGGCGATTTGCGAGGTGAAGGCGCGCAGCCGTGATTCGTCCTTGCCGGTGAACGGGCCGCCCCGCTTGTTGAGCACTTCGGTGACGCCGATGCGGCGGCCGGATTGATTGACCACTGGGATGGCGAGAATGCTTCTCGTTTGGTACCCCGTCCGACGGTCAACGTCCGAGGCGAAGCGCGCGTCCGCCGCCGCATCGGCAATATTCTCCGACTGGCCGCTGCAGAAGACGGAGCCCGCGATACCGCCCTTGGCTGGGATGCGAATTTCCCGGCTCTCGAGCCCCTCGGCAAAACGCGAAAACAATTCGTCGGTTTTGGCATCGTAGAGGAACAGCGTGCTGCGGTCGGCGTCGAGCAGCTCCGTGGTGGCGCGCATGATGCGTTCGAGGAGAACGTCGAGATTGAGTTCACCCATCAGCGCCTGGCTGATGCCGAGGATTTTTACCTCCTCGCTCAGACCCGCGGTCATGAGATTGAAACCACGGAAAAGATCCGCGTATTCGTCCGTACTCGTGATTTGCAGCCGGACGTCGAGATCGCCCCCTTCCACGCGATTCATGGCCAGGCCGAGCCGGGCGGCGGAACTCGAAACCTCGCGCGCCGTAAGGACGGACATGATCAGTGCTCCAACCATACAGACCACGACCACTCCATAGACCCAGAGCAGAAACTCCCACACCGCGCCTGAGGGCGGAGCAACGTCGAAGCGATTGAGCAGCAGACTCATCTTGAAGGTGACGGAGCCGGCGAGGAAGAGCAGCGGCAGGGACGTAACGAAGATCGCGAGGTAGAGCAGTTTCTTTTGCAGGTCGATCCGGCGCAGCCCGGGCTGCTGAAACCGGTCCAGTGCTCCGGCGAGCGGGTAAAGACGCTCGACGATCTTTGCCATGGAGCGTGAAACAGAGAAGAATTCGAAAATGCCGTGCGTCGGCGAGGCGAAGAAAAAGACGATTGTCGTCACCGTTAGCGTCTGCCATGCGGCAAAGCCCGCATTGAAGAACGTGTTCAAGGTCGTCAACGCCAAGACGACAGCGAGCGCCGCCGCAGGACCATGGAAAAGTACGACGCGTAGGAATGAGTAGTAGGGCAAATTCAAGGCACGGACGATGGCAGTGCAAATCTCCGCGGATGGTGGCGTGACCCCGGCATCGACCCGTCCAAGCACGGCCCCGAGTGGGCGGTAGTGGCGGCGGATCAAATAAATGTCCGGGATAACGTAAAGACACAGCCCGGGAAGCAGTGAGGCGAGGAACAACGTCCATTGCCGTCCGGTAAATTCGAGCCCGATCAGAATCAGGAACAGGACGACGATCACCGCCGCGGCCGAGCCCTGCACATAGAGACTCACCAGGTGCCAGTAGATTTGTCTCGCGGATTTTTGGCCGGGCTCAGTCACACGCAGAAAATGGCGGGTTCGGGAGACGAATAGAAGTTCGTTCCGCGCGCTGGTTCTGATCAGGAGGTTTAAGCTCGGGTGAACGCGTTCTGCGCCGTGCTAAAAATGAAAGCCCGCAGACACCATCAATGCGTGGGATCGCAACCGCCAGCTCCCGTCCGCCGGACCGTCGTTATCGATGCTCCGAAAGTCAGTCCAGGAATACTGATAGCCGACGTCCCAGTCGAAGCGCGCGCCACGCCGCCCGAGGCCGATGCTAAAGATGTTCCGGTCGCCGTCCGGCACGCCCGGGGTGAACGTGGACTCCGGATTATTCCCCTCGCTGAATGCGTAACCGGCACTCACGCGCATCCCGTTCGAGAAGGTGCGCGTGACGCCGGCCGAGTAGATGAAGCCCGAGCGCCAGTCGAAACGGATCGCGCCATCCGGCGAGGTCTGCTGCGTGAGCGGACCCGAGTTCACGCGATCCCAGTCGGTCCATTCCACATTCACCTCGAGATTCCACTTCGGCGTGGGGCGAAACGAATAACCCGCCACAATGAACTGTGGCAGGGCGATGCCGAGCGTGGCGTCCTCCTCGGGCAGGCGCACCTTCGTGTCGTTGCCGGTCGCAGCGAAAGGCTTCACCGTCACGCTCGTGTGCCCACTGAATTCAAAATCCAGCGCGCTGTGGTAGGTGAGCCCAAAGGCATGTTTCTCCGTCGGCTTCCACAGCACCCCAACATTAAATCCGTACGCCATCCCGGCCCCCTTGAATTGAAATCCATCGCCCTGGGCACCAAGACCACGAACGTCTTGCACGGCGCCGTAATTGATCGTCGGACCGCAGCCGAAGGACAGCGTCTTCGTGAGCTGCCATGCGAAAGTCGGCTGGAAGCTAACCACCGCGAGCTTTGCGGTTTTGTTCACATCTCGCGAGGGCACGTTGTCCGGGTATTCGAGTGCCAGTCCGAATGGAGTACTCACGCCGAACCCGAGTGAAATGGGAGAATTTACCGGAGACCATGTGAAATAGCCGTTTGGGCCGGGAATGATGCGATCCTTGTTATTGAACGAACCACCGGCTTGCGGGCGAAATTCCTCCTGGATCGTCGCCGCATTTACGCCAATCCGCACCTGCACGCCTTCGATCTGGCTGATCCCCGCGGGATTGTAAAAAATCGCCGACGGATTGTCCGCCGTGGCAACAAAAGCGTTCCCACGCGCCGCGGCCGCGGCATCCTGATCAACAATCCGAACGCCGGACGCAACGATTTCAGCCACCGGCCATAGAAAGCCAGCCAGCAGGAATCCGATTCGGACGTTCATCGCAGTTGGGAATCATGTCGTTCTTCATTCCGTACGGCGAGCAGGAATCCTCCACCGCCAAGCGATTCAAGACCTCAATAGCCGATCGTGATGACTTCGTGGATGTCTTCGATGACAAGTTCCACTTTCTCGCCAGAGGAACGCACCTCAGTCGAAGGGTTGAACGCGGCGGCGCTTTTGGGTGGGCTGGGGAGCTTCAGCGCGGCGCGATACATCGGCGGATCCTCGATTGGCACGGGCAGGACGTAAGGCCGGTCCTTCGCGGGTGTCGTCTGAGGCGGTGTATTGTAGCCTAGGAAATGCACTCGCAGTGTCCGGCTGGCCGCATCATCGGTCACGACCGTCTGCACATTGATTGGCGCGTCGATGATCATTCGTGGCGCCGGGCTCAACAGTCGAACGGCATGGGCGAGCAGCTTGCGAGTTTCGGTCAGATGATGGTCACTGGCGGTGGCCCAATCCGGAGAAGCGGCAAAAGTCATCACGGCGCCTCTACCCACCTTGTTCAATAACAGCGCGGGGCCGACGGGGGCATCCGCGCTCATCGGCCAGTCTTTGTTGTAGCGACCTTCGGCGTGCAGCGAAGTGCGATGAGGTTTCAGCAACTCGCCGATCGGCAGCGCTTTCGTTGGTTGATAGATGACCGCCGGCCCACGAACGAGCAACGGCCAGTCGAGTCGCCCCGCCGGCACGAGTTCCGAATCATAGGCGGTCGGCTGCGAGGACGAAAAGCGCACCCAATTATCCGTCGAGTCGAGTTCGCTGACCAAGCGAGCGCCAATCAATTCTTCGAGCGATGATTGCTTCTGTCGTTCGCCGCGCGAATCCCGTGTACCGCTCACACCGGTCACCAGAAGCTTCCCTCCGTCCTCGACGTAGCGTCGAAAGAGCGCCACTTCCTTGTCCGACAAGACGGCCACATTCGGCAGCATCATGACCGGGAAACGCTGCAGCGCGTCGAGGGTGACGTTTTCGTCGAGCACCACACCCCAGGGAATATGCTCATACTCCATCACCTTGTGTGCGCCCTGAAATGCTTGGAAATAATCCGCGGGCTGGTCGCGTCCATACCAATCACGAGTGCGGCTGCTGAAGTAGAGCCCGACCTCATAAACCGGCGCCTGTCCGAAGTGCGCACGTTTGGCGCGCACCTCTTCGCATACCCGGCCAAAGCGCTCGTAGGCCACCGGATCCAGCCAGCCGTCGAACGCTGTCTTATCCACGATGGTCACGAATCCGCCATGACAGAGGAGCGTGAACAACTCCCAGCGCAGGTCGTTGAGGGGACGGGTGGTCTGATCGTGATACATCCGCACGCCACGCTGCATGGCGATTTGAAACGGGTGTCCGGGCGTGGCGGCCTTGTAAAATTCCGCGTTCAAACCAACCGTCAGCGCGCTGAAACCCCACACTCCGGTTTCACCCGTCACGAAGTCGCCATTGCCGGCGTGTTGCACCGGACGCTGACCGACCTCCCACGAGAACGGCGGGTTGCCGTGGTAATTGTAATCGACGGTCGCGTGCGGATTGACGCGGCGAATATGCGCGGTGAGTTCTTTCTCGAAACGCGCGCTGGACGCGTAACGAAACTCGAGCATTCGATCCCAGTCCTCATCCCACGTCACACCCGAGGGCATGGGTCGTCCGTATTCCGCTTCAAACTCCTTCCGGCATGTCGCGCACCAACAGCCGTATGGTGCGCCAAACCCCTGGTCCACCATGTCGAGGTGAAATCCGTCGATGCCAAAGGCCAGCTGTTCCTCGACCATTCGCTTCATGTACTCGAGATAGCCCGAGCGATAGCAAACTCGGCCTTCAATCGGCATGCCGTCCTTGTCCACCATGCGCCAGTCCGGATGCTCGCGCAGGGTGTGGCCTGGATATTGCACCTGACAATAGGCGATGACAGGCAAACCCAGCCGATGACCTTCCTCCACGGCATCGCGTAAAATGTCGCGGCCTCCCAACCCGGGCGGTTTTGGCTGGAACTTCGAATTGTAAAATGCCCAATCACCCTCGCGCGCCCAGATGACCAGGTATTCGGCCCCGCATGCCTTGGTGACGCGGGCAATTTCGCGTCCATCAAACCGCGCCGCAAAACCGGTGTCGTCAGGCGAGCCACCAAACTGCGAACCGGTGGGTCCGACTTCGAGCCCCACCAAGGACCTTTGGAACCACGCGAGTTTTTCCGGATCCGGATGCTGTGCCTGACTCGCGAAAGGCATCCTGAGAATCGCGACCAAAATTCCCAACGCAGCCCGCATGAGTGTCGAACGCTCGGGGTTCCGGCAGGACCAGCGGAAGAATATCCGCATCCAATCTGAATGTGCGGATTGTTGCTGGAGAGTTTGCGTCATCGTCCCGCCGTTGATGGTGGATTCGTTTTCTCGGCCGCTTCGAGCCGGAGGTAATCGTAGAGCACGCCCTGGTGCCAGGCCTGCGTGTGAGATCGGAGGGCGACGACGTTCGTTCCGACTTTGAGCAGCGAGGGCGAAAACGTGACGCGCCGCTCGAACCAATAACCACGGATGCCATCGCGATGCATGACGCTGCTTTCCGGCAGGGCGCCGGTGTCGCCGGCAGGCTCGCCATTCACCGCAACGGAAACCCGACCACCACGCCGGGCGCCGCAAAAGGCCATGCGCAGGGTGAGTGGGCCGTGTGGAACTTCATCGAGCTCGAACGTGATCCGCCACGTCGAATCATCCGTGCGCCGACCATCGGATGACAGTCGCGGGGGTTGCGCGTAATTCCAATCACGACGCGGGTCGCTCTTCCCGATGATGAAATTAACGTCGTCGGGAAACTCCTGCGCGTACTGCAAATAAAGGCCCCAATGCCAGTAGTCGTCGCCGTGATGAAACTCCGCGGCGGTGCGATCAGGCACGCCAATTTCCCACAACTGCCGACCCAGGCGTTCGGGCTCCCAGGTGAGTGTGCCGAGATCGAGTTGGTCGCCAGCTTTCACGGTCACGTCCGGGCGGACGAATTCACCGAGCACACCGTTCGAGATCGCGTGCAACGTGTAGGTGCCGGGTCGGATTTTTGGAATGCTGAAGCGACCGTCCACATCCGCGTGCGTCCAGAAATGGTAAAACTTGGCATCCCGCTGCCAATCGACGGTGCCACCGCGCGTTCGATAATCGGGAGCGGTCAACCCAACCTGCGCGTGCCGCAACCTGACGTCCGGCACACCGGGATCGCGCAGTTCGAGCCGGCCCACAACCGTGCCGCGCCCGGCCTTTTGTGGGTATTCCGATTCGGACACCCACCCATACGGCCACGCCTTTGACTCTTCCCCGGCGCGGGTCAGAGCGTCATTCCACATCGCTTCGTGATCCTCTCCGGCGTTGGCATAAATCAGAAATGGCCCGATGCACTTGCTCCAGTCCTCACCACGCGCGACGCCGAGCGACGATCCGCCGTAATGGCTGCCGAGCCACATATTCAGCAGCGTCGGCAGACCGCCCGGATTCACATCGAGATGCCCGGTCAGTTCCACCTTCGTCGGCCCGCCCGCCATATACTCCATGTTTGGATTCACGATCCACAGCCCGACTTTTTCGCGGGTGCTCGACCAACCATAAGCCGGCGTCTCGGATAGCACCGCGGAGTAATCATACTTGTGTTCCACCTCACCCGCGTGCAGGCCCGTGTTCATCCGGCGCACCTCCTTCAAGTTGAGCGGCGTGCCCCGATCCCAATCTTCGCCCGTCGGCATTACGCGCCGCCGATTCGCATCCACGGTCATGTAGTCGAAAATGTCCGGGTTGAGCTTGATCGCGTAGCGGGCCTCGCCAATCCGGAACGCCGGATACTCCGCCCGATGATTCCACACCGCATAGATGTAAATCCAATGTTCGCCGCGTCCCAACGCGTATCGCAGCGAAACGTCACACGGCAATCCATCACGGCTTTCATCGTAGGGAAAATCGACGGCCACTTCCCCGCGCGCTCCGTCATTGGCTGTCGGATCGGTGCGGACCGTGGCCGATGGCAGGCCGCTCATCCGGTCGCCACTCCCCGAGAACGACCAGTAGCCGCGACCGCCGCGAAGAAGATCGAGGTCGCGATATTGCACCGAGTCGAGCTGGCCTGACTTTTTCGAAATGCGCGCCGTGACCAATCCGTTCGCCAGGACGAATGAATCCCGGTTCTCGACGATCGTCACGGGCGCCTCATCCGCCGGCGCCGCCATTCCGCGCGCGTGGAAAAGCACCACCAAGGGCACCACGCGGGATAGGACTCGGGTCGAGGCAAACATCGCGATCAGGACAGGGTGTCGCCGATCGCCCGTTAATTCGAGACCATTCCCAACCCGGCGGACTCAGCGTTTGCCCGTGCGGAGCGCCTACTCTTTCGGCAATACCTTCACCCGAATATTCCGGAAACTCACCTCGCCGTGATCGCCCTGGAGGAAAAACGGACCGGGCTTGTCCACGTCGGTATCAAGTTCACTCCCCGTGGCGCGCTCGACGGTCACATTGTCGTGAATCTTTTCGCCGTTCAGGACGACGGTCACTTTGTTCCCTATCATCGTCGCTTCCACGGTCTGCCATTCGCCGCCAGGCTTCCCGGCATACTTGCTCGGGGCCGTGTGCTGGTAGATGGCACCGTTACCGCCTTTCTCCGGCTTGCCGTTCGCGTGATCGCCGAGGATTTGGATTTCATGCCGGCCGCGCAGGTAAAAGCCGGAATTGGATCCGTCCGGGACCATGTATTCATAGCGCACCGTAAAATTCCAAAACTTGTCGTCGGTGATGAGATCGACGCCGTGTTCGCCTTTTTTCAGGTCGTTGTGCAGCACACCGTTTTCGATTTTCCAGGCACTGTGCCCGTCGGGATGGCGCAGGTGCCATCCGGCCATATCCTTGCCGTCAAACAACGGTTTGTATCCGGGCTCGGAATCCGCGGCGAAGGCAACACCACCCGCGACCAGAACCAAACAGAATGTAAGAATCGTTTTCATAGGGTGAGACAGTGAAGATCGCAGCGCCGTTACTTCACCGCCGGATTCGGCTCTGCACTGCCCTCTTCCAAGCCGAGCGCCCACTTGATCCCACCCAGAATGTGCGCCTGGTATTGTTTGCTGATCTCGACCGAATTCTTGCGGTCATTGAGGTTCGGATCCGCGCTCCAGAGATCTTCACGATGCCCAAGCGACGTGTAAAAGACGCGGCCTTTCCCAGCCTCGCGGCACCATGAAACGGCATTGTAGCCGGTCTTGGCCGTGTCATTCGGATCGTGCTGGAGGAACCAAATGACGTGAACCTTATCGCGGTCCTGATGTTGGATCCGATACATCTCCTCCTGCGTAATGTCCCACGTCTCACCGATGCCACCGTTGGCCGGGTGCTTGGGGTCGCCTGCTTTCAGATCAGCCGGCACCTGCGCTCCGTGACCCGCGAATTCCCCCTGTAGCATGTCAAGATAGCCGGGGAATTTATGAAACGTGTCACTCGCGGAGTGCATGCCGATGAAGGCGTGCCCGTCATTGATCCATTCGATAAATCCTTCCTTGTCCGGCAGCGGCAGATCACCGGTCGTATTGGCGAAGATCACCGCATCGATGCCTTTCGCTTTCAAATTCGCGGGTGACAACTTGCCCAGGCTTTCTTTCAACCCGGCATCGAAACTTGCGTCCCCCGGTTTGCCTTCGGGCTGACGCGCAAAATCGACGATTTCAAAAGCTTTCGAGTCGTCAGCCAGCATTTGCAGCGTCTTCTCGGCTTCGCCAATCGAGCTGTGGCGGAATCCGGTCGTGACGGTGCAGACGATGACTTTTTTCGCCTCGGCGGCGAAGCTGGAGAAAACCGGCGCCGCAAGCAGCGCGCTGGCCAAAATAAGACGGAGGGTTTTTTTCATGGGTAAATGGGAGTGATCGAGGGGTGGAACGTCACAACCCGCGGACAGTCGCGAGCCTTAGTGAATTAGGCGATCCCAATTTTCCGTGCCCGCCGTTCCTCCGCACGATGGCCCGCCATTTTTACCGGTCGATTCCAGATTCGGCAGGTGAGCAGGAAACCGGTCAAGGTTCCGGCTCAAAGCGGATGATTGGCACTTCCGGTTGCTTCGGAATCTGCAGCCGGAGAAACGGCTTTCCCGCGGCGGCATGACAAGCCTCGCAGGAATGAAGCGTCTGCTCATACTTGGTCCGGAAACCCTCCAGATTTTTGGCAGCGATCGTCCCCTGCAATTCCGTGAGCACCGACTTGTCCATCGGATCCAGCAAATCAGCGAGGTGCAGGTCCTGACCCTGCGGAGTCTTGCGCACCGGAATAATCCGCACTGCCCAGCGCAAATGAGAGCGCGTCTCGGCGAGGTAAAATTCCGCCAACGGCCAGTTCTTGTTGGTGCCCGCGAACCACAAATTGCTGAAGTGATAGGCGACATCCTTCATCGCATGCGACTGGTCGGGCACCATGCCCTTGAGGCGTTCCACCTCGGCTTTCAAAGTGGTCACCGGGTCGGTTTCAGTTGCCGGCTGCTGCGCCGGCGAGGATCTGACGGGCGCGAAAAGAAATGAGGCGCAGCATGCGGTAGTAAGCACGGAGTATTTCATGGCGAGTGGATGGAGGTCAGTATCACAATGAGCGGGCGACGGCCTGTATTGGTAGATTCGTTCGTCAGCACCAAGCCCCCTTCCCAGCGCCGCGAACATTTCGAGGATTGCGAAGAAGGCGAATATGTCCGACGCCGGGTCGGGACGGAGCGGGATCCCAGCCGCCGAACAAATCAAACCCATCCCGGAAAACAAAACCGCGGCGAGTCGCGATGGACCCGCCGCGGTGAAGTACGTGAAACGAGCAGCATTTACGGGCGTGACTCTTTCCCGAAACGCGGCCTCCCGCCCGTCCGGACTATTTCGCCAGGGAAACGGTCTGGATCAGACGAGTCGGGCCGAAATGGTCATCGAAGCCGTAGGCGCGGATTTTCACTTTGCCGCTGCGATAAACGCTGACCGTGGCCCACGCGTAGGCGCGATCGGTGCTCGGGTTGACGGTCGCGTCGTCGGGACCGGCCTCGAAAGGTGATCCACCGGAACCGACCAGGATCTGCCACGCCTTTCCGCGAGGTTGCATCAGATTAAAGATGTGTTCGTGGCCACAAAAATAGGTGGCGCCATACTGCTCGATCACGTTCCAAAAGGCGTCGCGGGCCGTGACATCGCTGTCGAGACCGGCGGGTTTTTCCGGCAGCGGAAGCGCCGGGGGTGCCGGGATCACGGAACCGTAATAGTAGGTGTAGGCTGGCTTGTGACCGAAGACGAACTGGTGTTGCACGCCCCGCGCCTTCGCCGCCGCAAGGTCCGCCGCGAGCCAGTTGGCCGGCGCATGCCCATCATTGCCGACGGGATCCGTATTGATGATGGCGAAATGTGAGCCATGGAAGTCAAAGCTGTAGGTGAGCTTGCTCTGGTCAGTCGCGAGTGTCGCGCCGCCAGGACCGTCTCCGGGCGCTGAAGCACGGGTATCTCCGGCGTTCTCATTCGTCGGTATTTCCCCAAACAGATTCTGGAAGCGGGCATCGTCTAGAATCAGGTCCGCCATGTTGGCGCGCCAGGCGTTTTCATTGACCTCCTGAGCCTTTTTGCCCAGCGGCTTCGACTGCACTTCGTGATTGCCCGCGACTGGAACAACGTAGGTGCCCTTCTCCATCAGGCCCGCCACCATGCCCCGCCAAAAGCCATACTGGCGGTAGAACTTCATCAGATCGGAGCCCACCACGGTGGCAATCGAATTGTCGGCCGGGGCAATCGCATTTCCGTAGCCCATGATCATGTCGCCATTGAAAAACAGGAGATGCGATTCCTGCGCGTTGACCGAGTCAATGATCCGCGACCACGCCTTGGTGTTTTGGAGCCAGATGGCGTCCTGACCCGAAAGCGGCAGAGTCGTCGGGTCCGGACTGCTCGGATCCTGGCGGGAATCGCCGACCGTTGAGAAGCTAAAGACAACCGGGTCACGACGGTCGTCGTCACGTTCGTTGTCGCGGCCTTCCCGCTCACCGGCGAGCAGGGTGGAACCGAGAAGGCTGGCAAGGAGAAGCGCGCCGACAGTGGCCGCTTTGGGCTGATGGGTCTGATTTGGGACTAGCATGGTTTCCTAATGAGTAGGGATACTTTGTTAAGCTGCGGTAATGGTGCAGCGGGCTGACTTCATTTCACGACACCACGTCGTTCTCGGTTCGAGTTGGTGACGAATGGGTTAATGTCGGGTGCCGGTTTGAATTCTACCCACCGATTTCGAGCTCGGTCCCGGACGCGAACGGCCGGCTTTCCCGCGCCGAACGAGATCGGGGCGGCGCATGAATCCGTGTCGCCCGTTCATTGCCGTCCGTTTGAAAATGCGATGAACTTGCCACTGCCCGATGCCCACCACCCTCTGCCCCAACTGTTCCGCCCCGCTCGACCGCTCAGCCGATCGATGCAGGGTCTGCGGAACGCCGCGCACGCGACCCATGATTCCACAAGCGCGCGGATTCGAGTGGAAAACGAAGCTGCTGTGGATGGGTGTGCCGGTGATTCACATCGCCTTCGGCTCGGACGAAGCCGGTCGCGGACGCACCGCGCGCGGACTCATCGCCATCGGTCAGCACGCGCGGGGAGGAATCGCCATCGGCATTGTCGCCACAGGATTTTGCGCGATCGGATTTCTGGCCATCGGCGTCTTCTCCCTCGGTGTCGTCGCGCTTGGCGCGGTGGCCGCGTGTGGCCTGAACGCCGCCGGCTACATGGCCTTCGGGCTCGTGGCCGTGGGCTGGAAAGCGGGCGGACTGGCGGCATTCAGCGGCCAGGATCTGTGATTCATCCCGACGACCTTCGTTGCGGTGCTCGCCTTGGCTCTTAAAGCACCCGGCTTCTTCGCCCGGAACGAGTGGTCGAAGCGTGCGCCTCTGAAAGTCTGGTCGCGAGCGTGCCAAGGCCAACGCCCGTGATCCGTGAGGAATGGTGAGCGGCCGGCACCGGAAAATAGCCGTTGCAGTTCGCATTGCCGGTGGTAAACAAACCGCCGCAACGGAAGGGTGGCTGAGTCCGGTTTAAGGCACTCGACTCGAAATCGAACGTTGGGTTAAACCAACCGCGGGTTCGAATCCCGCCCCTTCCGCCATTTGTAAAATGGGGTGCGATGTAATCCAAAAGGTGCCCTCTCTCGGGGCACATCGGGGAGGTCGAGGCGGCAGAACAATTTCCCAGGGTTTCGCCCGAGCCCGGCGTAGTTTCCGGCGGGTGGCCGCGAGAATCGCCCAGTCGTCCGTGAAGCCGACACCGAACGCGCTCAATTGCGAATGGGCGCCGGACATGTTGAACTCCATCGATGAATATCACCTGCCGGAGCCTGCTCGCGTTGATCGCCAGCATCCTCTGCTCCGCGACATCGGGTTGCAGCACCGCGAAGTTTTACGCCCAGGCGATTCAGGGACAGACCGAGATCCTGGCGAAGGCCCGCCCGGCGGCTGTGGTGATGCGGGATGAGAAGGTGGCTGGCGAAGTCAGGCGGAAGCTGGCCCTGACGCAGGAGGCGCGACGATTTGCGGAGGAGCAATTGGGCCTGCCGTCTCATCGGCAATATGATCGCTACACCGACCTGGGTCGGCGCTACGTCTCGTGGGTCGTCTATGCGGCGCCCGAATTCTCCGTGGAAGGAAAGACCTGGTGGTATCCGTTCCTGGGACATCTCGAGTATCGCGGCTTTTTCTCGAAAAGCGCAGCGGACGAAAAAGCGGCGAACCTCAGGGCGCAGGGCTATGAGGTATATGTCGCAGGGGTCGAAGCCTATTCCACGCTGGGATGGTTTCGTGACCCCGTGCTGAACACGTTTTTCTATTCGACCGATGCCGAGCTGGCGGAACTGCTTTTCCATGAACTCACCCATGTGAAACTTTTCCTGCCCGGCGACACCGAATTCAACGAAGCCTTCGCCACGGCCAACGCGGAAAACGCCGTCCGCCAATGGTTGAAGGCAGAGGGAGATCACCAAACGCTGGCGCACTATGAAGCGAGCCTGGCAAAAGATCGCGAAATTGTTCGGCTCCTGTTGCGGACACGGGAAAAACTGAAGCGCCTGTACCTATCCAATTCGCGCCATGTCGAGCAGATGCGCCGGGAGAGAGCCGCCATTCTGCGGAGGATGCGGGAAGAATATGCGCAGATCCGTGCCCGCTGGCGTGGCGATTCCCGTTATGACCGCACCTTCGCCAAGCCTTGGAACAATGCGCGGCTCAATACGGTAGCCACCTACTATGATCTCGTGCCGGGGTTCGAGCGGTTGCTCAAAGCGAAGCGCGGAGACATGAAAGCGTTCTATTCTGCCGTCAAGGCAATGCGCCGAATGACTAAGGAAGAGCGACGCGCAGCGCTCGGTCGTGGCTGAGCCCTCATGTTGCTGTTACGAAACTTGACCGTCATGCACGAGCCACCAATCGCCGCGGTAATGATTCACATTTCGGACGTCGCCGAGGCGCTCGACTGGTATGAGCGGGCTTTCGAGGGTGCCATCCGCTCGCGAGCCGGGGACCCTGAGTTCGAGTTCCTGGCGCTTGGCGACGTGCAACTGGAGTTCGTTCCCGCTGATGCCAAGGTATCCTCAGGCGCGTGCGGCTCGGTGGTCTATTGGCAGGTGCCCCAGTTTGAAATTGCGCTCCAGCATTTCCTCAGTGTCGGCGCGGTGCTGCATCGCGGTCCGATGCAAATCGAGGACAATCAGTGCATGTGCCAGATCAAAGATCCCTGGGGCAACTGCATCGGACTTCGCGGACCGGCACACCCGTCTCGCGGACCTCAAAAACACGCAGGCCCGGCGTGACGCAACAGCCCAAACAACGATCCCACCTCATGCGACGAGGGACGACCTCGAAGTTCATTACCGCCGCACGCTCGAGGAACTCGGCAAACGGCTGCTGCCCGGATGGAGATTGACGCTTCGCATGCCGGCAAACTAGCTCTTCCGGATGCCTCCAAACAAGAGCCCGTTCGCGCTCTTCACCAGGACAGCAAATACCAAATGGACGTTGCTCGTCGGCGTTCTGTTTTTGTCATTCTTCACTGCGGTGAGCGCGGCCACCGCCGCCGCCGCGCTTGGCTCAACGCAGTTCCAGCCGTCCCCGGAATCGCCGGTTGGCTGGCGCGGCGATGGGACCGGCCGCTATCCGGGAGCGACCGGGCCGACGGCGTGGGAACGAAAGGCGGGCGCGGATGGATATACGACGAAGGGCATCGTCTGGATGGCGCCGCTCCCGAACATCGGGGTTGGCAGCCCGATCGTCGTCGGTGATCGGATTTTTCTCACGGCGGAAGTCTATGACCTGGTGTGCCTCGACAAGGAGACAGGCCGCATTCTTTGGATTCGGTCGGCGCCGGAATTCGAAGGGCTGAGCGAGGAGGAGCGCCGGGCCAACCCGGCCTACGCGCAGAAGCTGGCGCCGCTCTCGGCGGAACTGATGCAGGCGAACGCCGATGTGGTAGCGGCGCTCAATGCGCTCATTGCCCACGGCCATGACCGCCGGACCGCACGAGCCGGATCCCGCGCTCAAGCGCAAGCGCGACCTCGAAAAGCAGATTCAGGAAGCGCAGATCGCCATCGACAAAAAGAAGTTCGAGCATGACTGGCGACAGGTGGTCTTCGGTTTCAGCGGCCCAACGCCGACGAGCGACGGCAAGCACGTCTTTGTCTTCTACACTACCGGTGTCGTCGCCTGCTACGATCTCGACGGCAATCGCAAGTGGATCAACCGCGGCGGCACCGACATGAGCGAGCACGGCAATTTCGCCAGCCCGCTGCTGGCTGGAAACCGGCTCATCGTCTGGGCGAATGAAATGCGCGCCTACGAAGTGGATTCGGGCAAGCTGGCGTGGACCACTCCCGCGAAAGCTTTCAACACCTACGGCTCGCTCTTCCGTCTCCAGTCGGGCGGAGATCTCGTGGCATGCTTTCAATGGGGCTTCTTCACCCGTATCCGTGACGGCAGGGCGATCTGGGACGAAGGGGCTTTTGGCGATTCGGTGGCGACGCCGATCGTCGAGGAAGACACTATTTTCGCCCACGTCGGCTACCCGCGCGCCAACGATGAGACCAAAGGCATGCGCGCTTTCAAGATTCCCGCCAGCACCGACAGCGGAAAGCTCACGCCCGGCTTTCAGTTTCAAGACGGATTGGGCGGAGGATGAAATCGCGGTGGACAAGGAGAAGCACCCCTTCAACCGGGGCTTCGTCGCCTCGCCGCTCTACGTCGATGGCCTCATCTACCAGGTCACGCAAGGGGCTGGGCTGCTTGTCAATGATGCCGCCACCGGGGCCGTGGTTTACCGCAAGGTGCTCCCGCTCAAGCCGCGCACGCAGTATTGGAATTGGGCCGGTTGCGCCGCCAGCCCGACGCTGGCGGGGAAGCACATCTACCTCATGGACAATCAGGGCAACACGTTGGTCATCCAAACGGGCCGGGAATACCACGAGGTCGCACAGAATTTCCTCGCGGAGTCCAAAGACGGCAAGGAGCAGGCGCAGAATCTGGCGACGCCGTTCTTTGAAGGCACGCGGATGTATTACCGCACGCCCGGCTTTCTCTACTGCATTGGAGTAAAGTAGGATGATCCAAGTCATGCGCAGCATTTCGCGGCTCTGTGTTGCGGCATCGTTCCTTACCGCATCCGGCGCGGTGTTGATCGCTGCGGAAACCGCCGCGCCTCTTGGCTCACCGCACTTTGCCCCATCGCCCGAACGGCCCGTCGGCTGGCGCGGCGACTGGACGGGGCGTTTTCCGGGCGCGACACCGCCCGCGGTCTGGAGCCGGCGCGTCAAAGGCATCACAAGCGAACTGCGCTATCAGGCGGCGAAACCCGCCGGTGAGCCGGGTGCGGACAGCAAGCCGCTGGAGTATTTCACCATCAAAGACTGGCTGGTGGCCGGGCCGTATGACCTCGCCGACCCGGTGAAGGATTTCGACCGCGACTTTTTGAATGGCGAGGCGCAGGTCGAGCCGGCCAACGACGCAAGGGCGGGAACGGCGATATGGAAACCTCTGCGCGTCGGCATCGAGACGCAGAGCCGCCACGAGCACAACGAAGGGACCTGCGGGCAGAGCTACGTTGATTTCCTTTTCACGTTTGGAAAAATCAGCATCGACGGAAGTTCGACCGTGAACATCGAGGGCGACTTCGCCAACAAGGTCGCCTACGCCCATACTTACATCCACTCGCCGGCCGAGGCCCGGGTGCAACTGCAAGTTCCCTTCGACGGAGCCGCGGGCCGCATTTGGCTGAACGGCAATCCCACCGACCTCGATCCGAAGAATCGCAACCAGGCTTTCGAAGTCACGCTCGCCAAGGGCTGGAACCGGCTGCTGGTGAAGATCAGCACCGTCGATGGACTGGGCAAAAACTACGACGGACGGTGGCTCAGCAAATGGCTGGTCGCAGCGTACTTCACACCCGTCGCGCCGGTCAGCTACGAGACGAAGAACGTCCATTGGATGACCCGGATGACTGGACGGAGCACGTCGCAACCCATCGTCGTGGGAGACAGGATTTTCGTGGGATCAGGCATCTCCGATTTGCTCTGCATCGATAAGAGGGACGGGAAGATTCTGTGGCTGCAATCCAGCACGCCCTACGATGGCCTGACCGCCGAGGAGCGGGCTGCGCTGCCCATCAAGGAGCAAGTCGATCCACTGCTGGCTACGCTGCAAACGCTCAATGCGGAGGTGATCGAGGTCATCAACGCGGCGGCATTTTTGCCGGGACTCCCGCCCGATCAGGAGGCGGAGCTGGATAAGAAACTCAAAGCCAAAATCGACGCTGAACGTGCGGTCCACAGGGCCTTCACCAAGTTGGATCGCAAGAAGTATCCGGCGATGTACGACAACGAAGTGTCCGCCAGCAATGGCACGCCGTGCAGCGACGGCACACATGTCTTCTGGACTTGCGGCGGAGGAATGAAAGGGCCGGGCGCCTACGTGATCGCGTGCTTCAATGTCGACGGGCAGCGCGTCTGGAGCCGGCACGGAGCCTTCGGCGCTCAGGAACACGGCAACCACACATCGCCCGCGCTGGTGGACGGCAAATTGGTCTTCGCGGCCAACAAAACGCTCTACGCTTTCGACGCAAAGAACGGCCGGGATTTGTGGCAGAATACGCCCGGCGACTGGCAGAACCAGTTCTGCGGCTCTTCGCCCGTCGTCACCCGAATCGGCAACGAGAGCGTCATCATCGGCAAGCGATTCATCCATCGCGCCTCGGATGGAACCGAGCTATGTCCGAACAACCTCGAAGGCTATTTTGCGGAAGCGACGCCGATCGTGGAGGACGGAGTGATCCACAATCCTTTTCGCTTTCGAGGCGTCAAGGACGTTGTCTCTTTCATCTCCGTCAAACTCCCCACCAGCACGGCGGCGGGCGTCAAAGCTGAAACGGTGTGGGCTCCCGACGGCAAGGATGTGAGCATGACCATGCGCGGTCCGATCTTTGCCATCGCCTCGCCCCTGTATGTCGACGGGATTGTTTACGCCATCGAGATGAGCGGCGGGCTCACCGCCACTGATACCGTGGGCCGGAAGTCCCTCTACCGCCAATGGCTCGACGGATACAATCGCTACAACCGCTATCTCTACGGCGTGACGGCCAGCCCCGCACTCGGAGGACAGAACATCTACATCATCGACGACGCCGGCTACACGCACATCATCCAGCCCGGTCCGCGATTCAAGGAAAGCGGTAAGAACATCCTCGAAAACATTCACTTCTCGGGCCAGGGCGGTAATCCCTGCCATCAGGAATCCTTCTACACCTCGCCCTATTTCGACGGGAAAACCATGCTCCTGCGCGGCGAGCAGTACCTGTATGGCATCGAGGAGAAGCAGGCGGCAACTCCGGCAAAGTAACATGCAAAACTGCCCTCGTTTTATTTCGGCTCCCCTGCTCGTGATGGCCGTCGCGACCATCACGGGCCAGTCGGCGGAGAACACGAGTGCGCCGCTGGGTTCGCCGGAATTCCGGCCCACGCTTGAGCAACCGTTCGGCTGGCGCGGTGACGGCAGTGGGCGGTTCCCCGGAGCCACGCCCGTGACGGAGTGGTCGGCGACAGACAATGTACGGTGGGCTGCGGTCGTCGGTAGGAGCTATTCGTGCCCCGTCGTCACGGAAAAATCGGTTCTCGTGACTGCGGAGCCCAATTTCCTGATCTGCCTCGACCGCGCCAACGGCAGCGTGCGGTGGAAGATCGAAATCAAACCCTCCGATCTCACCAACAAAGAGGGTCAGACAGCAGCGGAAAAATACGAAGCGCCCAAGGACGGCTCCGGCCTGGCCTCCGCAACGCCGCTCACCGACGGGACAGCCATCTACGCAGTCTTCGCCAATGGCATCGTTTGCGCCGTCGGTCTGGACGGCAAACGCAAGTGGACCGCCTGCATCGATGCCGAGCCGACCACCGGCTACGGACGCAGTTCGTCACCAATCATTGTCGCGGGAAAATTGATCGTCCACGTCAGCAACCTCTACGCATTTGATCCCGCCACAGGCCGGCAGCTCTGGGTCAACACCGAGGCAAAATCCTCCTACGGTACGCCAGTCCATTTGAGGGTCGGCGACGCGGACCTCATCGTCACGCCCAACGGCGATGTCGTGCGCGCCGCCGACGGAAAAAGCGTCAACAGTGACATCGCGCACACCTCCCACTCCAGCCCGATCCAGTGCGGCGAAGGCGTCGTGTGCTTCGGAAACACCGAGACCCTCGCGTTCCGACTCAATGCCGATTTCAAGGAAGAGGAACTGTGGAACGGCATGCTCGACAGCGACGTCTTCGGCTCCCCGCTGCTGCACGACAACACACTTTTCATCACCACGGACGCCGGCGCATTGTCCGCCTTCGCTGCCGACGGCAAGGGCGAGCAGGAGCCGCTGATCAAGGGGCGGAAGCTTTTCGAAAGCGAAAGCACCAGCGGCCCGACCGCCTACGCCAGCCTCACGCTCGCGGGAAAGTATCTCTTCCTCAACTCCAACCGCGGCGAGATCGTCGTGCTCGAAGCCACGCGCGAGGCCCGGCTCGTCAGCCGCCAGAGATTGCCCGACGGCACCGGCTCCAGCCCGGTCTTCTCGGGCGGGGACATGTTCCTCCGCGACGGCGAAAAGCTATGGTGCATCGGTCGTTGAGGCCCCGGATTGAGATCGTGAACAGTCGCAGGGGTCAGTCCGCGCATGGGTGCAGCGGGTGTGCCAGTGCACGCATGCACGGTCTGACCCGTTTCCGATCCGCGAGCGCCACATGAGGCGCCGGGCCATTGCCAAGAATCCAGCCGACAACGGGTTGATTTCGCGGTCAGAATCGGCCGACCTGCTACGATCCAATGAAATGAAAATCATCGTTTGCCTCGCTCTCGTGATTCTGGCTGGCGCTTCATTAGCCAACGCGGCCGGCGACACGGAGAAGCAGCGCAAGGAAATCGCGGCTTTTTTCACCGGGCCCATCCCGACGCTGCGACTCGAGGTGTCCGACGAAAACGTGGATTTCCTGCGCCGGGAGCCAAAGCGTTACGTCGAAGGCCGGTTGCGCAAGGGCGCCAAGGTGTGGACGGACGTGGGCATCAAACTGAAAGGCGCCGAGGGCAGCTTTCGGCCGATCGACGAAAAGCCAGGCCTGACCCTGAATTTCGGGAAGTTCAAGGACGCCGCGCGCTTTCATGGGCTGAAGAAACTGCACCTCAACAATGCGCGCGAGGACGACACCTATTTGCGCCAGCTCATCTGCGGCGAGATGGCTCGCGCGGCGGGAACACCGGCTAACCGGCCGCATGCCTCGAGGGGGCAGTCCGTGGGTGTCTGCCGCAAATGTGCCTGTGCGGACATGCACGGATTGAGTCTTTTCCACCCTTAAGCCAGGCTCGCCACCTCGAGCAACTCGATCAATCGTGCTCCGTCTGCGGGCTCACGGAGGTACACGCTGACCCACGACGATCGGCCGAAGACATGATGCGGCTGGGCGCGGCCCGCTTCGATCCACTCGTCGGCCAGGCGGCGGGAAACGTGGATATCGAGCAGGCCGTTCCCGTGGAGGTGCGCGAACTCCCGTCCGTGCGCGGCAAATCCAATTCCACCCATGCGATGAGCCCGCCGTTGCACATCCGGCAAGCGCAGGGCAGCGGCTTCGAGAGCTTCGATTGCGCGGAAACGCTGACGATCAAACAGGGCAGTACAGATCAGTAGAAACGTGTCGAAAAATTGTGGGGCGAGCGGAACCCGGGCCAGCCAGCGCAGACGTCGGACGACGAAGTCAAATGCCCGGGAATTCACGCCTCATCGCCCTGGCACGCCGATCACGGCGCCGGCGTTAGTTCGATCCCGATGGTGTCCGTCCACCATTGTCGGGCGAGCTGGCGGTGATGACGCCAGAAAATGCGGTATTCGCATCTTTCACCTTCGCTTGCACCTTGAGCACCGCCCCGGAGCCGGGGTCCGCCGGGCTAAGTTCGAGCGTGCCGTCCACGACCGCACTGGTCACATCCTGCTTCCCGATCTTGTATTTGAAGGAGATTCCATCGGTGCCGGCTGGACCTTTCACCAGAATCGTATCCGATGCCGTCCCGTCGTTCTGCACCAGCACGTTGAACTTCACTTTCGATTTCTTTTTCAAGGGGGCGGCCAATGTCTGACTCGCACCGGTGGTATTATAGACATTGCTGCCGACGGCTTCGCCGCCCGCGAAAGAAAAAAGGACATCGGGCTGCGAAGGTTGGTTGGATCCGGGCGGCACGGTGACAATACAGGTGGATCCTTCGTCGAACGAAATTTTGCCCGGAACCGGGAAGCCAAAGGCCGTGATGCTGACCCCGGTTAGCGAGAAAGACAGTTCGCCCTTTTTGGTGATCCCTGCCTTCATGGATGCGCGCACCTGACCCGTAATTCCACTAGCTTGGAAATTGCTATTGAGTTTCTTCGATAGAACCACCAACGGCAAACTGCCTTTCGGGTTGATGATGATCCCGGTCAAATTCTTGGAAAACCCCGACTGGAAGTTGTCGAAAACTTCTCCCAGATCTGTGCCAGGCGCGATGAAACTGAACGCACCAGAACCCGTGACCGTTCCTGAGATCGCGTAGCTGTAAAGGCTGCTCGCGGCAATCGTGTCCGCACCGCTTTTGAGCTTCACGGAACTCCCGTGCTGGATCGCCGCTTTATTCAGATCAAGCGTGGCGGTGCTCAGGTCATCGGGCAATCCCGCCTTCACTGGCGCAGGCCCGATGACAAGCGTGATGAGCAGGATTGCGAAGGAAGAGATTTTCGTAAGGGTCATGCAGATGGCTTTTGGTAGTCGCGCGAGCGGCATTCGATCGCTTCCCACATGTGCAACCGGACGTCAACCGCGGAGCTTATGATTACGGCCCGCCGGCCTCCGCGAGACGCCGGACATTTCGCATGACTCGGAGGTGCACGGCTCGGCACATGTCCCGGGTCCACCAATCGAAATACCACAACGGACGAACGTGCAATCGATACCACGAGCGCCCGATCAGATTCGTTGTGCCGTCGCCATTGTCGCGCAACTCGAATTCGCCACGCGTGGTATCGAGATGCCCCATCAATTCCGGGTCGGGCGGCATCTTCACGATGTCGAAGGTCAGGCGCTGATTCGGCTCGATGACGGCGATCTTTTCCTCGAATACCACCCCACCACTGAACGCGCACGCCCGGTCCGCGCCGACAAAGTTTCCGCCATTTGTCGTGGCCGTCGGATAAGGCAGGCCCAGGCGGAAGAGCCAGTAACGCGGTGGATCGGGGATCTCTCCTCGTCCTATTGCACCATCGGCAAAAGCCGCGCGAGCAGATCGGCGATTTTCACGCGTTCCTGCTCGCCGTCGTCGCGGTGTCGCAGGGTCACGGTGTCCATCAGGTCCGGGCCTTTCTCGCCGATCGTCTCGAAATCGATCGTCACGCAAAACGGAGTGCCCGCTTCATCCTGCCGTGCATAACGCCGGCCGATGCGCCGCTTTCGTCGTAGAAGCAGTTCATGTGGCGCTTGAGCAGCTCGTAGACCTCGCGCGCCTTGGCCACGAGTTCGGGCTTGTTCTTGAGCAAGGGAAAACGCCGACTTTGATCGGCGCGATGCGGGGATGAAAACGCATCACCGTGAACTGCTCGACCTTGCCCTTGGTGTCGGTCTTTTCGAATTCAGCGTACGCCGCGGCGATCACCGCGAGCGCGAGCCGATCCAATCCCGCCGATGGCTCGATGACGTGCGGAACGAAGAAGCCCTTGAACAGCCGCTCGCACCACTCCGTCACCTTTCGATCTGCCTGCGGCGAAGACTCTTGCCCGTCGCTCTTCGCCGTCGCTCGCTCCTCAATCTTCTTCTGCTCGATGAACGCGCCGCGTTGCTCGTCGCGTCCATTTCGCAAAGGCGCGACTTCACTTCCTCGTCGAAGACTTCCATGCGACTTGCCGCTGTGCTTCTGATGCTGCGGAGATCGAAGTCGCCGCGCGCCGCGATGCCTTCCAGTTCGTCAGTGCCGAACGGGAACTTGAACAGGATGTCCACGCAAGCCCGGGCGTAGTGCGCGAGCTCTTCCGGCGTCTGCCAGTGGTAATCGAGCACGTCCGCTCCGAGACCGATGCCATGCGTAGTAGGCCGTGCGCTGCGCCACCCAGTAGCGGTGCCACAGTTCCCAGCCCCAATTGTCCTGCGGTTCGGACAGGTCGGCGCCCTCGCTCCAGGCCGCGACATTTCCGCAGACGGCCTCGATGGCTTCATCGGGCTTGATGAAAAACTCGAGTTCCATCTGCTCAAACTCCCGCGAGCGGAAGGTGAAATTCCGCGGCGTCACCTCATTGCGAAACGCTTTGCCGATTTGGCAAATGCCGAACGGAACCTTCTGCCGCGAGGAGTCCACGACGTTCTTGAATTGCGCGAAGATCGCCTGCGCCGTCTCAGGACGGAGATAGGCCTTGTCGTCCGGGGTCGCTGTCGCGCCGACGTAGGTCTAAAACATCAGGTTGAACGGCTTCGGCTCCGTGAGCTGCGCGCCATTCTCCGGATTGAAGGCGCGGGTATTCTCGACCTTCTCGGTCGTCTCGCCCATCAACTCGGGTTCCGTCAGGCCGCGCGCCGTGTAATATTGTGCACCGACTTTCCGCGCACTCTCGGCTGGCTTTCCCGGCGCGAGGAGCGAACTGAACGAATCTGCCGACTCCTTTCCCGATGCGTCGCGCGCACCCGTCCATCGATAGACCACGCCTGACTGCGGTTCGACATGATCGGCGCGGAACCGCTTCTTCGTCACCAGACAGTCGCACATCGGATCGCTGAACGTATCCACATGCCCCGATGCCTTCCAGATCGCCGGGTGCATGATGATCGTGGCGTCCAGCCCGACCACGTCCTCGCGCTCGCGCGTCATCGCGCGCCACCAGGTGTCGCGCAGGTTGCGCTTCAATTCCGCGCCGAGCGGGCCGTAATCCCAAAAGCCATTGATGCCGCCGTAGATCTCCGAACTTTGGTAAATGAAACCGCGCCGCTTGCACAGCGACACGATTTTTTCCATCAGCGGGATTTCTTTGGTCTGGCTCATGGTATGGGTGGCAAAAAGGGGCGGCGAAATTGGGCGCCCTTGGCCCTTCCCACAAGGGAAAAGGCATTTGGGAAGCGGGTTCGTCCTCCTGGGCGGAGCGCAGCGGAGTCGAATGCACCCGGCTCCAATGTCGTCGCCGCCAGTCGGAAATCATCGACTCGTGATCGGTAACTGGCGATCGGGGGATGGCGATGGACGCACGCTAATCCGGCGACTTGGGTCATTGGATCGATGTTTGATCGGCATTGGAGCCGGGTCGCTCGACTCCATGCCATTCCCTGCGCGAAGCGGCATTCCGCTCACGATGACCAGCTATGATCTAATTTTTCCGGAACCCTCACGCGTTGTTGTCCGTCGAGGGTGAGCGTGCGACTCTCCCACTTGTCATCATGTCCCGTTACGCGACTTATCCATCCACCACCACACCGCCCATGGCGCGGAAGTGGATTTTTCGGGCGCTGGTTCTCTCGCTCCTGATTCACGCCGGTTTTCTGACCTTTGCCTACCTCAAGCGGCTGGACAACTTTGGCTTCAACGCCGCCGCGCCGGCACCGCGACCTTCGCGGTTTGTCGTCCAGCAGGCGAAGATTGATCCGAAGCTGCTCGAACCGCCGGAGGAGGTCACCCAAAAGATCGCGGATCAGAAACCGACGCCGCATCCGGATATTACTGTGCCGATGGACAAGCCCGAGGCGCAGGACATTCAGCTCAGCCCGGTGGTGAAGGAACTTCAGAGCCCGGTGCTCGAGGAAAGTCCCAAGGTCAAGCCCATCAATTGGGAGGACATCAAAAAAACGGAAGCGATCAGCGCCGGGAGCGACGATCAAAAGCTCGGATCGCTGGCTGCCACCTTGCTCAACGAAAGCGTGGCCGCCCCGAATCAGCCGACGATCAAATTCCCCGCCGGCACGAAATTCGGTGACTCGACCGATGGCGGATTCGAAGGCATCCCGGGCCGTCAATCCGTCGATGACGCCCTGGCGCGGACAGGTCCCCTCCCCGCCGGAGACAAGCCGATCGCCATGCCGGGCGGCGCGCTTTTTGATTACGACAAGGCCGATCTCCGCCCCGAAGCGCTGACCAATTTGCAGAAGCTGGGCGAACTCATCCGGCGGAATCCCGAGGCCACCTTCCGTATTGAAGGCCACACAGACTCGATGGGTTCTCGCGACTACAACCTCGCCCTCTCGCAGGCACGGGCCGACTCGGTGAAAGCGTGGCTCGTGAGGATTCTCGGGATTAATCCCAATCGCGTCGAAACAATCGGCTACGGCCCGGATCATCTCATCGCACCTGCTGATGGCTCGATCGAGGACCAGCAGCCGAACCGCCGCGTCGAGATCGTGATCAAAACCAACCGCGTTCGGTGACGTGGTTTTTTCGCCATGAAGACGCGGAGACACGAAGGAAAGACAATGGTTTGGATCGGGTGGTG
>CAWCSW010000025.1:0-57206 GCA_963798345.1 uncultured Verrucomicrobiae bacterium
GCGATGGATCTCAAACCAATCAGGAATCGTCGTGATGCGCTCCGTTACATCCTGCTCCGTGGCGCGCGCCGGGGGCGGAGTTCGCGCGTGCAATCTGCATGGCGTTTGCGGCGAAACGCCGCGGACCAACCCGGACGATTAAACCCAGCATCACGCCATGAGCCTCAAACAATCCAGCAAGGAACCCGGCAGTTCCCGAGAGACATTACCGAGCCGCACGCCGCCGTGCTGGCAGCGAGAACGGGAACGGGATTGTCTCCGCATCAAGACAATGGAAGGCGAGGAGCTCCTCTTGCCGTATCAGCATTTCCTCGGCGCGCATTTTCGCCGGCAGGAGCAGACAGAGACGCTCACCATCATTTCTCGTCGCACTCGATCACGCTCGAAGGTCGGCACCTGGAGGAAATCGTTCGCCGCATTGCAGGACTTGTCAGCGGCTTGGCTGAAACTGCTCCCGACGCGCACGATAACCTTATCGCAGCCAAAGATGCGCGCATCACGAAATCCAGATGAAAAGTGTCGAGTAGCCGCGCGTGAGAATAAACATTAGATTGATACGCTAAAGCTGATTTCCGCCCCCCTTATCGACGCAGATGTTGATCGCTTCTTTTCGCGAAACATTTGAGCTATCCGCACTCCCAAGCTGTCGCGAACTCCAGGCTCAATCCGGTTCGGCCGCGGTGCAGAGAGCGTGCACGGCGTCGACTTCGACGCACTGAAGCCGGGGCATTGAGATCGCCTTGGGCATGCGTTTCGCTTTACGTGAGCAGGCGATCGCCAATTTTATCCGGATGAGAATAAAAAGCGGCGAAATCAATCGCCACCTCATTGCATGTTATCATGGTTCAAAAAAACTGTAAGTAAGGCACGGGATTGGCGATCCACGGATTTCCGGTCCACGAGATGGGGTGGCTGGAGAATCATTTCAAGGCGCTCGATGCGCTTCAGCCGGTGTGTGCGAACAGATCATGCGGTTTATCGCCACTGGCACGGGCAGGAAGTGTTGAAGAAAGTCGCCGGGATGCGTGGCCTCCGGGGGGTGGTTGCTGCGCTGTCGGTTCGATACGGGCCGGTCCACCCCTGATCGGGATCGTTTCTTTTCATCCACCACGATCCGGGATCCCGCATTCCACCTCCGACTTGGACTTATCTATGAAGCGGCATCGCAGTCGTCAAAGACTGGCGGGCGGCGTGTTCCTGTGAGCCTTGGGTTTCAAGGGCGCTCGAGTTTCTCGACGCTATCTCGGGGAGGCGTTGCGAGTGCCGAAAAATGTCTGGCCGCGCAAGCCGAAGCCGTCCGTGCTCTCCGCTTTGGAGATGGAGAAGATGCTGGAATTGCATGGGAATCCGTCCGCCTGGATTGTTCGCGCCGCGTTGTTGCTCGATGTGAGCAGCCCCGGCTGGCTTAACCGTTCAGGGACCTTCATTCCCGTCATCCCCGGGTTCAAGGAAGCGCTTCAGCGTCACCTGCCGATGGTGCGTGAGTGCCTTCAGCAGACGGATCATCGCGGCAAGGTTCACGCCATTGGAGTCCTGCAAAACGCTGCCTTTGCGCCAATCTTACTGCGCGGATCTCACCGCAGAACTGGCGGTGAGTTCCGCCAAAGAGGGGTGCGCGACGCGGCGGAGGCTTGGATCAGCTCTGAGCCCGAGTCCGTTCTGCCAGTGCCGCGAAATATCGCCGTAGAGGCCAGGCCAGCGGGGAGCGTTTTCAGGCATTCAAACTCATCGCAAAGATCGGAGGACAGGACGTTCGGGCGTTTCTTCAGGATCGTTTGGGTGAGGAGAAATCGCGAAAGGTGACGGAACTCATCGAAGGTCTGCTCAATCCGCAATCCAATGACAACTCAAGCGGCTGAGCAGTCCTGGAACTGCCGGCGCTTCCCGCGCTTCCCGAACTCATGGCGGATCAGACACTGGATGCTTCAGTGCTGGAGGATCTGAAAGACGTAATCGAAAAATCAAACGCCCAATGGCTGGCGCACTGGCAGAAAATAAAAGGGCAGAAGTGGGCACCCAGGGGAGCCGACGTAATTACCACCCGGCACTGCGGAGAGCTGGTTTGCAATCCTGCAGACGCAGTCATCCGGAGACCGACCAACCAAGCCGATCGGAGGCAACAGATTCAACCCGAGCAGCGTCCTCACCGACTTCGCTGCGCATCCGAAGTTCAAGCTGATGCACGTCGTTCGTTGGTGCGCACTGCTGCAACCGGAAGTTTTCTCAAAGAGCGGCGGATGGCTCGGCAGCGCCGCGGCATGCCTGAACGCCCGCATCCAAAAGCACGGCCCCATCGACTATCGGGAGATTGCGCACATCTGTAGCGTCTCGGATCCCGAATCCGAATGATTGCGCGCACTTGGTTGATGTCGAGTTCTCACAACGCGACACTTCTCACCACCCAGCCAGCCAGTGCTGTGTGGAGCTATTTTTCCGAGTGACTCTCCCTGCTGGAAATGGCTCTTGGGTGGACGCCGTGCCATGATCATTTCATGCCTCGTGTATTCGGGAGGCCAGTTTCCGCGCGCCAACCGATGCATGGCGGGCACTCGCGGGCTTTCCGATGCCGCCGCCGACGTTCTCGACCGAGTGTGGGAAGTGGCACTCGGTTCCAGCAAGACGGAGCGTCCCCTCGCCCAGGGAGGCGCTGGTGTGCGCGCCCAATCGCGACGCACGGATCATCGCCGCCTTCCTCCGGCCAGCAGGAGCAACGCTGTGTTGCCGCCGACTGGGTCGGCGTCTAATAGATTCAAGTGTTCCGTTCCCGCTGCTGCGTGCGGCCATCGCGAAGGAAAAATACGACACCCCCAAGGCCATGATGATCGGCGCCCTTGAGCGTCTGGAGGTTTCCCCGGATGAGTTCCTCGATCGCGCCGGTCTTTTGAAAGAGGCGAAGAAAACCACGTCCAAGCCCGCGCCTGCCGCGCTGGCCTGGTTTCCGATGGCGCTGCTCCCTGCCGTGCATTGGAGTGACAATGGCAAGCTCGTGGCACCGGAAATCGTGCAAGCCTGGCTAATTCGGGCCTGCAAGCTGAAGCAGGCCTGGAGCCCAGCGCACTCGTGCGCCGCTACGCCGCGAGTATTCGTGCGGAGGAACGCGAGACGCTGGGCCAGTTCATTCTCGAAGCCTGGATGGCGCAAGACGTGGCGCCCCATCCGCGTCAGGCCGCGGAGGCACTGGCATTGTCATCCGCGCAATCGTTCCATCAGTCCGCGCAGCAGTATCCACAGTATTTCCCGGACTATCAGGGGATGACGGTCGAGCAAATCTATGCCCGGTTGCTTCCAGGATGTCTGGAGTTGCCGAAGGGATCGTGAATGGACTCAAAGGGAATCCTCGCCGTCGCCGGTGCCTGTGTCGGGACGAGCGCCGCCGCGCCCGTGGGCCGGTACTTGAAGAAATGGTATGGTACTCGGGTGCATCAAGCCCGCGCGCTGCTGCAGATGCTCGCGTGGGTCGATCACCCCACGGCCACGCAGACGTTGCTTGCCATCGGCACCCGCTTCCGCACGAAGAGCCTGCAAGCAGAAGCCACGCGGCTCGCGCAGGGCATCGCCGAGCGGAAAGGCTGGTCGCTTGCGGAACTCGCGGACCGCACGATTCCAACCGCGGGCCTCGATGACGATGGGGGTGCTGCAACTCGACTTTGGCCCGCGTCAATTCACCGCGCGGCTCGGTGCGGAGCTGAATCTCGTGCTGTTCGATCCCGAGGGGAAAGCCATCAAGACCCTGCCCGATCCGCGTAAGGACGACAATGCGGAGAAAGCCGCCGCGGCGAAGAAACAGCTCGGCGTCGCGCGCAAGGAATTGAAGCAGGTGATCGGTCAGCAGCGCGTGAATTTCTACGAGGCCATGTGCGTCCAGCGGACATGGCGATTTGAGGATTGGGAGCCTTTCCTCTGCCGCCATCCCATCGTGCGGCATTTCTGCCAGCGCCTCATCTGGACGGCCTCGCGTGAGGGGAAGGTCCAACACTTCCGTCCGCTCGCCGATGGCTCATTCACCGACGTGGAGGACAACGCATTCACACCCGATGCCGCGGATGTCATCGCGATCGCACACCTCACCACAACTACTCCCGCGATTGCCTCCGCATGGATTCAGCATTTCAGTGATTACGAGGTCGCGCCGTTGTTTGATCAGTTCGGCCGCGGCGCTCCAGAGATGACGCCGGAAAAGAAAACGCAGCGCGAGTTGACGGACTTCGAGGGCCGGATGGCGGACACTTTCAAAATCGCGGACGTGCCACTGAAGCTCGGCTACAATCGCGGCCCGACGGGCGATGGCGGTTGGTTCAATGAATACATCGAGCGTTTCCCGACCACCGGACTTCCAGGCCGTCATCGAGTTCACCGGCAGCGCGCTCCCAGAGATGAACATCCCTGCCGCTCTGACGAAACTCAATTTCCGCCGTGAGGACGCGGGCCACAGCACCCAGCCGATTCCTCTCGGCGAAGTCCCCACCGTGCTCCTCGCGGAATGCTGGAACGACTACCGCCAAATCGCCGCCGATGGCTCGGGCTTCGATCCTGATTGGGAAAAGAAAGCGGGCATGTAGCCGAGCCATCACTCAAAAAATCAGTTATGTCCACGATCCTCGAGGCGTCGAGAGGCTCGCCAAGCAGACCTACACCCCCGAATGGAAGAATCCGGCGATCCGAACGTTCTCAATTGAAGCCGGCGATGAGGAACTGCTAACAGGCATCCCTCCATTCAAAGACTCGTGGGCGAGCAGTGGGCTGGCAAGAGCGCTGCCGGATCCCGATCTGGACTTCCGATGAAGCTTCGCGGGTGCTGCGGCTTGCTCACGCCAAAGGGTTGCGGTCGTTGCTCCAATACTCGTTGCAGCGTTACGGTCGTTACCAGAGTGCCCACTGGCAATATTTTGAGGCCGCAGTGAAGCAGCTAAAGTCGTCCGGACTTTCGGAGGCCGAAGTCCGCAGTCTGCTCATGGAATGTGACGTCTGGAACACTGAATCACGGAAACCAACACCGGCGGAGAACTGGTGCTGAAAGGTTCGGACGCGGAGATCATCGCCGGAATAAAGCAGTCTTCCTACGGGGAAAGGCAAATCCCACCTTTGCTGGCGCACTCGCAGCCAGAGAGATTGGAGAAACTGATGGATGGAGGGCTGAAGTTCAAAGATGTCACCGCCGCGTATGGACAGATGGCACTTGCGAATCCCGACGGCTACGCGCCGAAAGCATTCGCTGTTTTCGAAAAGCTTCAGGATCGAAACCCCCGTGTGCATCTCATCACGACCCTGGCTGAGGCTGTGCCCGGTAAATACATGGACCGCGCACACGAAGAAGTGAGCGCTTGTTTTTGTCAGGACCCCGATGATGTGATGGGCCGTTTCTGCGCGGAGTTTTTGTTGAAGCATGGGCTGCCAGATGCCCTCGAACTGACCTGCAAGTGGATGGCTGGCTTCGACGGCGGGAATTCGTGGAATTCTCCCCTCCTGCGCGAACTCGTCATCAAATGGGCCTCGGAGAATCAGCCAAAGCTTGTGCAGCCCATGGCCGAGGCCTGCACCAGTTGCCCGGCGGGAAATGTCGCGCTTCTCGGTCTCAAGTATTGGAAACAACACGGCATCGGGGACGCCTCGGACCGTTACTATGAAGCGATTAAGCGCCTGCTGGCCAACGCGGACCCTTCGGCGATCGTTTCGGGAATTACGGAAGCGCGGGAGTGGGACATCCGGCGCACGAATGCGGACATCTGGCCGCTGATGCTGCACAAGTCCCGCCCCGTGCGCGGCGCCGCAGCGCGGGCATTGGCGGGGATGGGATACGCCGAGTCCGGAGAGCGGTGGTCAAACTCCTGGCGCACAAAAACGCGGACGTGCGGCAGGCAGCAGTGCTACTGCTCAGCCGATATTGCAGCGAGGAGGGTCTGGCGCGCCCTAAAGCAGCACCTTGACCTCGAAGAGAACGATGACGTGCGCGATAGCATCCTTCTTGCCTTGGAAAGTAGCGGCAGTGGAGCGGCGCTATCACCAGCGGAGCAGCAGGAACGCATCGTCAAGACATTGGCGAAGTCGAAATCGCCACCGTCCGCGTGGATTAAGACGGACACTCTCGCTTTCAAAAAGCGTGACGGTCACGCCTTGACGACCGATGAGGTGCTTTACCTCCTCATCCGCCAGTCGCGATGCAAAGAAATGCGCGCCGACCTGGAGGCGAAGCCGCTGTATGCGGAGCTCGATCGCAAAGCTAGCGCGGACGCAGCATTGACGTTGCTCCAAGGATTTATGGGCACGACGCAGGCCGCATCTGACCGCTGGTTCTCGCGCTCGCCGCACTCACGGGTGACGACCGGCTCGTGGCCTGTTCTGCCAAGGCCATCCTCGACTGGGCGGACAAAGTCGTGGCACTCTGGCGGAGTATGGCGCACAACGCTCGCCCTGCTCGGCACCGAGGCGGCACTGATGGTCGTGGACAGCCTCAGCGTGCGTTTCGCAGCAAGAACAAAAACATCGGCCAGGCCGCGGCGGATGGTTCGCCTCGGCAGCGGAGGCGCGTGGGGTCACCGTGGAGGAATTGGGCGACCTCGTCGTGCCGTGGCTCGGATTTGATCGGGAAAACAGCGGCTCATCGAAGCGGGAAAATCGCAGGTCGAGGCCCGCATCGACACGGAACTCAAGCTCGGCTTCCATGATGTCAAGACCGGCAAAAGGATGGCCAAACTTCCTTCCGGTGTGTCGGCGGAGGTTAAGGCGGAATTCAAGACGCTCGCGGGTACGCTGAAGGAGGCGGTGAAGGCGCAGCTACTCCGCATTGAGACACTGCTCGTGCGCCAATTTCGCTGGCCCGTGCCGCGCTGGCGGGGTCTGTATCTCGCGCATCCGCTGCTGCGCCCTTTCACTCAGCGACTGGTCTGGGGCTGGCGGGATGCCGAAGGTAACTGCGCCACACCTTTCGTGCCCTCGACGATGCCTCGCTCACGGATGTGGGGGACAGTGCGGTCACGCTGCCGGATGAGGGCAGCGTCAGCCTGGTGCACCCGCTGGATTTGAGTGACGAAGCCCGCACCGCCTGGCTCCAACACCTGGCAGACTACGAAATCGCACCGCCCTTCCCACAGCTCGATCGTCCCGTGGTGCGGGTGAAACCGAAGACGCCGGGTTGAGATTCGGCGGGAACGTCACGGCACCGATTAACGCGATGACCTTCCGCAGCCGCGCGGAGAAGCTCGGCTGGTCGCGGGGCTCCGTCTGCGATGGCGGCGGCGTTACCTCCTACCGCAAAGTTTTTCCGGTGCCGGCATTGAGGTGTTCCTTTCGCTCGAAGGGATGTATGTCGGCATGGGCATGGATGAGACCATCCAACTCGGAGATTTTTGCTTCGTGAAAACTGGTAGCGTGAAGGTCGGCAGTTACACTTACGATGAGCCCTGCAAGGATGACGATCCGCGCCTGATTGCGTTCGGCGATGTCCCGCCGTGCCATTTTCCGAAGTGATGGGCGATCTCGCGAAAATCGCGGGCACCTCCACAAAGACGGAACCGGAAACCAACTGAAAACACATGGCCGACAATAAGAACATCCAGCCACCAGCCGAGCACCGCCTCGCGGAGGAACTCGCCGCGCTCGTGGCCAACGATGCCGAAGGGCATCCCGAGAACTGGAGACTCTCCCCGCAGTCGGTGCGCCAGTTCATTCTTGGCTCCGATGGCCGCGCCCTGAGTCACGAGTGGAAGGGCAAAAAGACAAAGACTGTCATCTCGCGCAAATACTATGGCGAGACCGCGCTCATTGAGCGTGCGTCGTCACGCTGCTCGGGCAGCGGGCCTGATGCTCGTGGGCGAGCCGGGCACGGCGAAGTCGATGCTCTCGGAGCTGCTGGCCGCGGCGATCTCGGGGACTCGACACTGCATCCAGGGCACGGCCGGGACCACCGAGGACCACATCAAGTACTCCTGGAACTACGCGCTGCTGCTCGCGAGGGGCCATCGCTGCGGCGCTGGTGCCGTCGCCGCTCTACGTGGCGATGGGCGGGGGCTGCTGGCCCGGTTCGAGGAGATCACCCGCTGCCCGCCCGAGATCCAGGACACGCTGGTGAGCATCCTCTCCGAGAAGGCATGAACGTTCCCGAGCTCGGCGCCGAGCCGTGCTCTTTGCCCGGCCCGGATTCAATGTCATCGGACGGCAAACCTGCGCGACCGGGGCGTGAATGAGATGTCGAGCGCGCTCAAGCGCCGGTTCAACTTCGAAACCGTCCATCCGATCCGCGAGATGAAACTGGAGATGGAACTCGTCAGCGCCAGGCGGAGGTGTTGCTCACCGGCTCCGGCATCAAGGTGAAATTTCCGCAGGATGTCATTGAGGTGCTGGTGACCACCTTCCAGGATTTGCGCCAGGGCCGTACGGAGGAGGGCACCGTGATCGAGCAAGCCCAGCACGGTCATGTCCACCGCCGAGGCGGTCGCCGTCGCTCACGCGGCCGCGCTGGACGCGCATTATTTCGGCGATGGCACGCTGGCGCCGGAACACCTCGTACGTCAGATGCTCGGCACGGCGCTGAAGGATAATCCCGAAGACGCCAAGAAACTACGCCATTACATGGATGTCGTCGTGAAGGCCCGCTCGACCAAACACCGCGCTGTGGTCGCAATTCCACGCTGCGCGCAAGTGGCTGGGCCGGTGACCGGCTCGCAGTCCATCGCGGCGCAACTCGCTGCCGTGCAGGCGCGCGCTGATCACGCCGCAGGTGCTGTATTTTCCAGTGCGTCATCATAGCCCCGCGTGTGCCTGGCAGATCCGCCGCTGGATCAGGCAGCACCGACCGCGTGCCGTGCTCGTCGAGGGGCCGGATGATTTCCAGCCGCTGCTGCCGCATCTTCTTCACGAGAAATGCGTACCGCCGTGGCCATCTACACGCACTTCCGGCTCGGCGGAAAGGCGGAGAACGCTGACGATGAGCGCCACGCCGCATATTACCCGTTCGCAGCCTATTCGCCGGAATGGGTGGCATTGCGCGAAGGCCATTCGGTCGGTGGCGGAACTACGGTTTATCGACCTGGACTACGCCAGTCAGCAACACGCGGAACGCGAGGCCACACAGCAGCCGGGCGCGCTGCATATCGAGTCGCTCCAAGCGGAGCATCACTTCCGACGCAGCGCCTATCTGCGCGAAGTGGCGCGCCGTCTCGGGTGCCGCGATCACGACGAGCTGTGGGATCACCTCATCGAGGTGCGCGGCTGGGAGCGCAGCGCGGAACAGGTCGTCGCGGACGTGGCCGCGTATTGCTTTTTTTCGCGGCAGGACACACCCCCCGAGGTGCTGGGAGCCGATGGCACCCATGCGCGCGAGGCGGTGATGGCCGCGGCGATTCGCGAAGTGCTGCAATCCACGCCGGCTGGCGATGAGCGGCCGGTCCTGGTCGTCACTGGCGGCTTTCACAGCGTGGTGCTGCCCGGACTCGTCAGCTCCGCGCCTCCGCTACCGGAAGCGGCACGAGCCCACAGCGCGTCATGCCTGCCTGACGCGTTACACTTTCGCGCAACTCGATGCCTTGTCCGGCTATGCCGCCGGGATGCCTCAGCCGGGATACTACCAGGCGGTCTGGGAGGCGTTGGAGCAGGACGAAGCCGCACCGCTGGAAGCCGTCGCGCTGCGCATGCTCGTTAACCTCGGCCAAGCCGCACGCGCGCGGGACCTCTCGGCTTCCGTGTCGGTGGCAGATGAAATCGCCGCGCTGGAGCAGGCGCGGCGGCTTGCACAAATACGCGAGCATTCCGGCCCCTCGCGCGAGGACGTGTGGGATGCCGTGCGCGGCTGCCTGGTGAAGGGCGAACTCGGCGCGGATGGCGAAGCTGTGCTCGCGCTCGCGAGAAAATTATTCACCGGAGATGCCACCGGCGATGTGCCACCCGATGCCGGCGTGCCACCGCTGGTGGAGGACTTCCGCCGCGTGGCGCACATGCGAAAGCTTCCGGTGGCTTTTGGCGGTGCGCATGCCGTGAGCCTGGAGATCTACAAGAAGGCGGCACATCGGGAGACGAGCCGGTTCCTGCACCGGCTCGAGTTCCTTGGCGTGCCGTATGGCAACCGCCGCGCGGGACCGGACTTTGTGCGCGGCTTCGACCTGCGCCGTGTCATAGAGCACTGGGACTGTCAGTGGGTTCCCCAGGCGGAAACGAAGTTGATCGAGTGCTCGGCGTATGGAGCCTCCGTCGAGGAAGCCGCGTCCGCCAGGCTGCGTGAGGAGGCAGCGCGTCTCGACGACGAATCCGCCGACGGCGCGTCCAGCGGCGTGGCCTTGCTCATCCGTGCCTGCCTGATGGGCCTGCCCGCGGCAGCCGAAGATCTCGCGCAGCAGCTCTCCGATTGGGTCGGGCGCGACGCGTCGTTCGTGTCCGTGGCGCGCGCTTTCGGCCAATTGATGCTGCTCTGGCAAAGCCGCGAGCCGCTGGAGGCATCGCGTCTGAGCCCTTTGCCCGCCTTGATGGACACGGCGTACACACGCGCTTGTCAGATCCTCGGCAGTGGGGCGCAGTTCCCCGATGAACAGGCGCACGCGGTGGCGGATGGTTGCATGGTCATGAACAGCCGGCTCGCCGCTGAGGGTGATGCCGCGGGATTGGACCCGGAACTTTTCTGGCAATGTCTCGCGGACTGCTCGCGGCGACCAACACTCGTGCCGCCTCTGCTGCGCGGAGCCACGGCGGGACTGCTGCATTCCGCCGGACGTCTCGACGTCGATGCCGTGATGAAAGCGGTGAAGGGCGCCCTTTCGCCTGCCGTGGTGATGGAGCGAGGCAAGTCGATTTCCTTGCCGGACTGCTCAAAACCGCGCGCGAACTGGCGTGGCGTGAACCGCGATTGCTGGAGGCGGTGGAAAGCCTGTTTGCCGCAATGGGATGAGGCGGAGTTCCTGCATCGCCTGCCACACCTGCGCCTGGCCTGGAGCGATCTCACGCCACGTGAAACGGATCAGGTAGCCGCACACGTCGCGGACCGTCATGGCGTGGAGAAACGTGCGCTCACGAGCCTTTCGTCCTTCAGCGAGGAGGAGGCGCTCCATGCGTTGGGTGTGTTTGCGCGCGTGGAGGAAGCCTTGCAGGAAGATGGCCTCGGCTCGTGGCTGGAGCCCGCAACCTCAACTCCAGGACCGCCTCATGAGCACGCCGTCCAGAACGCTCGAACGCTGGCGGCTCGTGCTGGGCCGTTTTGCGAAGCAACAGCTCCCGGCAAATCTCTCCAGGCAGCAGCGGCGCATGGAGGCAGCGCTGGATTACCTCTACGCGCGCGAATACCGCGGTCGTGGTTTGCGGGAAGAAAACGACGGCCGCACCGGTGGCGACGAGGCATCCCAATTCACGATCCCCAAATGGTTGTCCGAGGTGCGTACACTTTTCCCGAAGGAAACGGTCGAGATCATCGAGAAGCACGCGCTCGATCGCTATGATATGAAGGAGCTCGTCACCGACGCGCAGACACTCGCCAAGCTGGAGCCGAATCTCGACTTGCTGAAGACGCTGCTCAGCTTCCGCGGCCATCTCAAAGGCGCGGTGCTCGATCAGGCTCGGCGCATCATCCGCCACGTCGTCGAGGAGATCCGCCAGCGCTGGGAGAGCGAAGTGCGGCAGGCGCTCGCGGGAAAACTGAACCGCTTCCGCCACAGTCCGCTGAAGGTCGCGCAGAACTTCGACTGGCGCACCACCCTCCGGCGAACCTCAAGCACTACGATCCGGCGCGCAAAGCCGTGGTGCTGCACGAGCAGAAGTTCTTCTCCCGCAACACGCGCCACCTGCCGTGGGACGTCATCCTCTGCGTGGACCAGAGCGGCAGCATGGCCGAGAGTGTGATCCACAGCGCGGTGATGGCGGGCATCTTCGCCGGGCTGCCGTCGCTGCGGGTGAAGCTCGTTGTCTTCGACACCTCCGTCGTGGATCTCTCCGAGCAGGCCGCGGATCCGTGGAGGTGCTCATGAGTGTGCAACTCGGCGGCGGCACGGACATCGCCGGGGCACTGGGCTACTGCGAAAAACTCGTGGAGCAACCGCGGCGCACGGTGTTCGTACTGGTGAGTGACTTCATCGAAGGCGGCTCCGCCTCCGGCATGCTCGCCACCGTGAAGCGGCTGCGCGAGGCCGGGGTAAAAATGCTGGGCCTCGCCGCATTGAATGCGGAAGCGGTGCCCGTTTACGATCCGACGATGGCACAGAGGCTTGTGGAAGCCGGCATGGAAGTGGCCGCGCTGACGCCGAAACAGCTCGCCACATGGCTGGCGCGCGTCATCTCGCTGAAATGAGCCGCGAAACCGCCATCCGCTCCACGCATGCCGGAGTCACTCCGGAGGTGCTCGAAGCGCTCGCCAACAAAGGACTGCTCCGGCGCGCGCAAAAGGACTACGAGCGCGGCAAAGTGGGCTTTCGAAATGAGCGCCGCGGGGCTCGTCGTGAACGTCAGTGGCCAACGGGTGACATTGATCGAAACCGGACCGGCTAAAGCCGTATGCACCTGCCCGGCGCCCGGCGTCTGCCAGCACATCCTCGCCGCGTGCCTGGCCCTCATGCAGCCAGCGGGCGCTCCACACGCTACCGCGAGTTCCGCGCACGCGGAATGGCTGGCCTTCACGCACGATGACCTCATCGCCGCGTTCGGTCTGCCGACGATGCGCGCCGCGCATGAACTCAGTCTCGCACACGAGGCCAGCATCGAAAGTGCCGCCACACTCACCGTGCGCTTCCCGGCGCTGAACGCGGAAATCATCGCCCTGCCCGGGGCCGGACTCGCCGGCATCATCGTCAACGGTGCGAGCGAAAAACGTCGCCCGCAGCTCGCCGCCGCCGCGCTGCTCATTGTGCGGCGCGAAGCAGGACAGCTTTGGGAACCACCCGCCCTGAAGGGCGATAAATCGGACGCCGCGCCACTGCATCGCGAAGACGTACTGCGCGCTGTAACCGTTCTGCTGGAGGAAGTGCTCGCCGCAGGTCTGGCCCGTCTTTCGCCCGCCATCGTCGAGCGTCTGGATGCGCTGGCCATCTCCGCGCAGACAGCGGAATGGCATCGGCTCGGACTGCTGCTTCAGCGTCTCGCCACGCAGGCCAGCGACTGGCTACTGCGCGGCCCTCACGCGGATCTCGGCCTTCTTTTTTCCGAAATGGCTACCGCCTATGCACTCACGCGTGCGCTGGCCGGAAATGCACCGCAACTCGCAGGCGTGAGCCGTGAGAACTACGTGGAAGTCGGCTCGCTCGACCTCATCGGCGTCACCGCGTGGCCGTGGCGCACCGCCTCGGGCTATGAAGGTCTCACCATGCTCATGTGGGATCCCGTAAACACGACGTGGGCCACTTGGACTGATGCGCGTCCTCGAGCTTTTCAGGGCGGATTCAGCGCCGTGTCACGGTTCACGCAACCCGGTCCGTGGGAAGGCACGGATTCACCCGCGCAACTGAGTTGCAGCCGTTTTCGCCTGCTTCAGGCTCGAAGAAACCGCTGGGGCCGTCTGTCCGCGTCCGCAAAATGCAAAGTGCTCGTTACCGGCGCGTCGAGCGTGAGCGACATTGCTGCCGAGGCGCACGATGATTGGTCCGTACTTGCCAGCTCGCTCGCCCAAGCCAGCACCCTCGGTCTGCGCGAACATGATCCACGTGCGGCATTTCAAATTGTCGTTCCCATATCCTGGGAGCGACATCCTTTCGACTCGGTGCAGCAGTCGCTCACGTGGCTGCTGCGGGACATCGCCGGCCATGCACTCGAACTCCGTCTCGCATTCGATGACCTTTCGCGTCCAGCCATTCAATTGTTGGAGAAGCTTACCGACGATGATTTCAAAAGTGCGAAGCTCCTCGGTCGCTGCCTGCTCAATCACGGCCGCGTGCAGATCCATCCGATCGCATTGATCACGGCGGAAAAAATCACCTCTCTTTTCCTGAGCGATGCGACAGCTCCCGCGAAAGTCCCCACCCCTGCCCCACCCCCTGACAGTGACGATGAAATCGACGAGGCAGAGCCTGTCCCCGCAACAGTGACATCCGCGCTGGCCAGAGTGACCTTGGCGGCAATCAGCGCACTCGAATGGCTTGCAGAATCCGGCCAGCGCGCCCGCCCCGCAGAAGCATTGTCACGTTTGGACGACCTCGCAAATCAAGCGGCCCAGCTAAGCTTGCCCCGCCTCGCTGCCTTGCTCCAACACACAGCCACCCCCGGAGACTGGCTGCGCACCCGCTGGATTCTGTCAGTCATCCAACGTGCCGAGGCCGCCTGACATCGCATGCCCCGCCGGACATGATTTAGCCGCTTTCCGCGCCATTGCCATTATTGCCATTAAAGCGGTTTAAATAGGGAAAAAGAGGGCCAGGAAAGGACATTCCGACTTGCTTATTACAGACATGCGATCGTTGATTTGCACTCTCCGATCGGCGCGAATGTTGATCGCTTCTTTTCGGGAAAACCTTGGGCTGTCCCGCACTCCCACGCTGTCGTGAAAAACAAAGCGTCAATGAGCCCCGGCTGCGGTGCGACGAGCTTACGCGGCGCATCTCGCAGGAGAAATCGAAGGGAGGCTTCTTGGATTCAATCCTTTGGCTGGTGGTGACGATGGCAATTCTCAGCTTTGTGCTCCCTGACCATGGGGATCGGGCGTGAGTCCGGGCTGGCGATAATTGTCGCCCTGCCGCCGTGATCTTCAACGTGCCGGGGCGCGTCTTTGTCGTAAGCGTCAGCCGGAACGCCTCTTGACAGCGACGGCGTAGATTCTGAACGCGGTCATAGACGTTATAGCCCGATGGGCTACGACGTTTACGCGGTGGCGCGTAGATCGGCGCGCCGCTGGGCTTTGGTCCAGGCTTCGGGCGTGATGTCTTTGACCTGCCAGTTGGTCATCGAAGGCAGCCGCGTGAACACGTCGCGCAGGTAGGCGAAGGGATCGAGGCCGCGCCGGCGGCAGCTTTCAATGATGGTGTAGATGACCGCACTGCGTTCGCCGGCCCCGGCTTCGCCGATGAAGAGCCAGTTTTTCTTGCCGATGGCGGTCGGCCGGATGGCGTTTTCAATGAGGTTATTGTCGATCTCCAGCCGGCCATCTTCGAGGAAGAGCAGCAGCGAAGACCACTGGCCGAGCGCATAGGCGATGGCTTTGCCCATGAGGCTGCGAGGTAAAAAGCGATGATTTAGTTTTAATCGCACCAGGGCGCGATGCAGCCGCTCCAGCACCGGCCGACTTTGGCTGGCGCGGATAGCCTGCCGTAGCCTCGGACCGGCTCGCGCGGCGCGCAGTCGGGCTTCAACGGCATAAAGATTCGCCAGGTGCTTGAGGATCCAGCCCGCCACTTTCGGCGCTTGGGCGCGAGCGTCGAAAAACTTGCGCCGCACATGGGCCAGGCAGCCTGCGAGCACGATTCGCTCACCCCGCTGCCGCGCAAAGCAGTCGTAAGCTTCATAGCCGTCGCATTGGATGATGCCGCCAAAGTCCACCGGAATGATCTTATCCAGACACGCCGCCGCCCGGCTCGTCTCCCAATGGAAAAGCACGTCGCCCTGCGGCTGTCCGCAGGTCCATAGATAACCCAGCTTGGTCGTGCCGTGTCCGGGTGCCAGATAGCGAATCGGCGTTTCATCTACCTGCACATAGCCGCACCCAAACACTTCCTTTTGGATCTCTTGGTAAATCGGTCGCAGCCATTCTGCGGCCAGGCCCACCCACTCGGCCATCGTTTGCCGGGGCAGCCAGACTTGGTGCCGGCTCCAGTAGATGGACTCCTGCCGGTAGAGCGGCAGGTGATCGCAGTATTTGCTCACCACGATCTGCGCGAGCAGACCCGGCGTGACCAGGCTTCCCTCCAGGAGCGACTCGGGCAGCGCGGCCACGATCGGCACGGCGTCGAGCGTCTCGCGCCGCACATACTTCGGGCGCACCGTGCGCCGGCACAAAAAGCGCCCCGGCTCGTAGTCCAATCTTTCACTGATCTCCTCACCGATGCGTCGCCAGTCCTGCGGGGCAACCTTGACCGGCTCGGGCTCGATCACCTCCTCGATGACCGGCAGATGCGCCGGCACCCGCGGCCTGCGCTCACGCGGAGGCGATGGAACCTTCGAGCGCCGTGGCACCTCCGCCACCATGGGCTCGGGAGCTTTTCCCGGCTCATCCAAACCTTGTAAGAGCAGGAGGAGCTGCCCCGGATCGATCTGCTCGCTTTTCGCCCCGAAATGTTTGCGCAGCAGCGCGTCGATCTTTTGCCGCAACAGTTCGTTTTCCTTTTCCAGCGCCGCCAGCCGCTCCTCGCGTGCCGCCAGTTCGGCCTGAAGTTTTTCGATGAGCTGCGTGGCTTGGGTTTCGGTCATCAAGACGGTCATGATCACTAACTAACCTGCCTCCGCGCGGCAAGACATTTGTTAGCTATTCATGCATAAACTGAAGATTCGCCTCAGCTCATTCCCGCTCATACCACGGACGCAGCCGCGCCCCGCGCAGATCGATCCCATCGGTCAGCATCACCAGCGCCTCCGGGGTCAGCTTCAGCTTCGTCCTCTGCGGCTCGAGCGCCTTCGGCCAGGCAAAGGTTCCCTGCTCCAGCCGTTTGATCAGCAGCCACAACCCCGTCCCGTCAAAATACAGCATCTTCAGCCGCGTATGCCGCCGGTTGGTAAAGACAAACAGCGCCCCCTGGCGCAAATCCTCTCCCAGTCGCTCGCTCACCAGCCCCTCCAGCCCGCTGAAGCTCTTGCGCAGATCCACCGGCTCCAGCGCCACAAACACCTTCAAACTGCCGCTGAAACTTAGCATCGCGCGCGGAGACTTTGCGCAATCTGGGCCACCAGCTCCGCCGCCAGCCCCAACTGCAGCGGCGACTCCACCACCATCCGACTGCCTCCCGGCAACTCGATTCGCAACGCTGCTGCCGGCACCCCGCTCTTGGCCTGCTTCGCTTCATCGTCCCTCACCGCCTCAAACCACCGCACCACCCCGCCAGGCGCGACCAGCCCATGCATCCCAGCATCACCATCCGTGCTCTGCGCAGCCCGCGCCTTGCGCCGTCTCTGCACCCAGGCCGCAAAGGTCGAATACTTGATCCCCGCCAGACGCGCAAACCGCGCTCCGCTTGTCCCGCTCGCTTCAAACTCATCGAGCAGCGACTCCCGCCGCTCTCGCGGCACCCGCACCCGCCCGCGCTCGTCCTGCTTCAATACTTCTACTTCCGATCTCAGAGATGTCATAGCTCCTCATCCTCTGACTTCTCCGCCTCCTCCGCCAGTGGCACCCCGCCTGACGCTTACTCTTTGTCGGCATTTTCCCGCTTTCGGCTACGTTCCTTTCAAACCTATCTCGATCGATGAATTCGCTATCACGCTGCGGCTGCCTTCGTCGGATCTCGGCCTTTCCTTGTGGCCGTGAATTCAACGCAATCGCGCCAGTCTTGAAAGGGAAGGTCTATTCAGATTGCTAGCAGCCTGTCGGAGTTAGCCCGACTTTCTCAACTCAAGGGGTATGAGGATGGGGGAAGGGCTTAAACACAGGAAGTGGATCAAAAGGTCTTCACTACGGCAAGCGGTCTGTCAGGAGGCGATGGGGCCGCGGGAAGTGATGCGGGGAGGCGGCTGATCGGGGAGCTGGAGGCGGAGTTTTTCGAGCAGGATCTTTTGGTCGGCGTCGGGCTGGGTGTAGCGGCTGAGGATGAGGGTGCGGCCGTCGGTGGTCGGGAAGTGGACATCGAGCATTTGGATGGCCGCGAACTTGTCGAGGACGGCACGCGGGGTCAGCCCGGGAGCGTGCGGCCGCAGGCGGGCGCGCAGGGTGACGTGGAGGCAGTAAGCCAGGAACGAGATGAAGAGGTGGGCCTCGATGCGCTCATCGCGTTGGTGATAGATGGGGCGCAGGCTGAGGTCGTCCTTGAGATTTTTGAAGGCGGCTTCGATCTCGGTGAGCTGGATGTAGAAGCTCCAGAGTTCGGCGGGATCCTTGCCGCAGAGGTTGGTGCGCAAAAGGTAGCGGCCTTCGCGGCGGCGGGCGGCGCGCAGTTTGCCGCGGTTGAGCCGGTAGGCGAAGGTGGCGGCACGATTTTTGGCGCGGGCTTCGGGCAGTTCGAAGTCGATGAGCCGCCAGGCGGCGCGGTAGCGTTCGCGGGCCTGTCCGAGCTTGAGCAGGAGTTCTTTGGCCGGGAGCTTCATGGCGGAGAGTTCCGCGAGGCGGCGCAGCAGGCCGCGCAGGCCCCGCAGGCGCATGGCGCGTTCCTTGGCCACCCGATCCCGGCTCTGGGCGAAGACGTAAAGTTCGCCAGCGTCGGCGTGGAGCTTGACGTCGACTCCGGCGCGCACGTTTTTCCATGGCTGGCCGAGCAGGTCGGCTTCGTATTTTTTGAGCCGCGCTTTGGGCGTGCCCACGAGGTAGTTGACCGGCGGATCGCTCTGCCTCATCTCGGCCAGGACTTCCTCGGTCGGAATGCCGCGGTCCATGACCCAGATCCGCTCGGCCTTGCCGTATTGCTCTTCGATCTTTTGGAGGAAGCCGCGCAGCGTGGTCTTATCCGAGGTGTTGCCGGGCAGCACTTCGTAAGCGATCGGGAAGCCTTCGGGAGTGACGATGAGCGCGATAACCACCTGCACGCAGTCCGGGCGCTTGTCGCGCGAATAGCCGAAGCGCCTTTTGCCATCTGGCTCTTCGGGTGGGTCGATCTCGAAATACGTGCTGGTCAGGTCGTAGAGTAGCACCTCGAACTTCGCGGCGAAGAGATCCTTCCACCGCCCGGCCAGATGATCGAAGAGTTCGCGCTTGTGCGCCAGCAAGTGGTCGTGGGTGCGGTAGAGGGCGTTCTTTTCCACCAGCGAATAATCCGCCCCGAGCAGATCGCCCATCGCGCTGCGCTCGAACCATTGCCGGTGCAGCTTCCATTCGCTGCCCGGTTCGATCAGCCGGTAGCAGCAGAGCGTCTGGAGGATGTGCCGCCAGCGCGTGCCCTCCCGGCTGTGAGGCAATCGCTGCGCCCAGAACTCATCGAGTCCCAGCTGCTCGTAGAGTTCGCACGCCAGCCAGCACGCACCCCATTGCCGCGCACGATGCAACTCGAAGTCCTTGAGCCGAACCCCGATCCCGCAGTCCACGGCATGTGTCGGGATCGGCCGATCCCAGGCAAAAAGTGCCATTTGCCGGCTCGCACCACGGTCCTCATCGAAGCCTTCCAGCACCCGGCACCAACTCTCGCGCTGCGAATCGTTGATTTCGCCGAGATAAAGCACCGGCCGCTGCACCACCTTGCCTTCGGCGCAGCGCCGGCTTTCCACGATCGACCAATACCGGTGCTCTTTGCCGTCTTTGCATCGCCGTGTGTTTCGTAAAAACATAACGGCTCCTGATCATAGTCATCTCATCTACTCTGGGAAGAGAGTAGGTCTTCACTACACGCATTTTTTCCAACCGACACTCTGTATTCATGCGGCTTCGCGCCCAGCAAAGCCCCAAAAATAACCGATTTTATCGTCGAGTTGAGAAAGCCGGGTTAGGATTTCGAGCATGAACGGCGGATGATTTTCTATATTGAAAAAGCTTGTTGGCGAGCGCGGGGAGGGAATGTTTTGCGGTTCGGTGGGGACTCGGGGCTGTTGTCCGGTGCTGGGAGCGCTTTCCCGGAGGGGGGCGGACTCGCTCAGGCCGTCCGCAGTGGCGCTCCCGCGTGGTAGAGCCGCTTGAGGTTGTAGGAGAGCGTGACCAGCGTCCATTCCAGCGCCACTTTGGCTTCGCCGCGCAGGGAAAAACGACGGAACCCCATCGCTTCTTTAATAATGCCGAAGATCGGTTCGACGGTCTGCTGGCGCAGTTTATAACGCGCGCGTCCGGCTTTGGTCGCGACACGATGGGCCATGCGTTCGCCAAAGGGGGCATCGACCGCGGGCTCGGGCGGGTCTACTTTTTTCTCCAGTTGGGCCACGGTGCGCCCGTGCCGCTCGCGTTTGAGCGCGGCGAGCACTCGCACGCCGCTGGGTCCGCCCGGCGTATCCTCCTCGACGGCGCGCACGGCTTCTTCGCTCACAAAGCCGCTGTCGATGAGCACTTCAGCCACCGGTCCGACTTCGGGCACGACTGCGGCGAGTGTGGGCACCAGTTGTTCCTTGTCGTTGGGCGCGGTGTCCACCCGCTCGCCGACGATCAGACGGCTCTCGACTTCCACCGCCGCCTGCGCGTTGTAGCACTGCTCGAAGTGCTGCCCGCTGCCTGCTTTCATGATCCGGCTCTCGGGGTCGGTGAAGTTGTATTGGTCCTTGGGCTCGGGCGTGGCGCTCGGCGCCTGGGGCTCCTTTCCACGCGGCTTTTTGCCCTGCGCTCTTTGGGCTTCGCGCGCCGCCAGTTTCGCTTCGTATTCGGGTTGCTCGACTCGGGCCCGCGCCCCGGCACGCGCTTCCATTTCCGCCCGCGCTTTGGCCAGCAGGGCTTTGCGCTGCTCGCGGCGTTTGACTTCATCGGGGATCGACAGCCCATCCTCGAGCGGGGTCGAGTCGGCCTCTTCGGCTTTGGCCAACAGGGTCTCAATCTCCAGGTCGAGTTCCCGCATCTGCTCGCCAGCGCGCTGATAGCTGATGGCCGAGTGTTTGCTCGCGCTGGCCAGCACTTTGGTCCCGTCGATGGCCACGGTGATCCCGCCCACTTGAGCACTCCGCAGCGAGCGCCATCTCCATCACCTGGGCAAAGCTGGCGCGCAGCAACTCGGGGTTGATGCGCCGAAAGGTGCACATCGTATCGTGATCGGGATGGGTGTCCGCGCAGAGCAACCGCACCGCCACGTTCTCGTGGGTCGAGCCTCAATGGCACGGCTGGCAAAGACCCCTGTCGCGTAGCTGTAAATGAGCAGCCCCAGCATCAGGCCGGTGGATATTGCGGGTCGCCAGTGCCGCGCACGTTGACCCGCGCCGTGCTCAGGTCGAGCTCGCTGACCGCGTCCATGATCAGATGAACAATATGATCCTCGGGCACCCACTCCCGCAGGTCCGGCGCCAGCAAAAGCGGCGTGTCGTGGTCAATATTGACGAAGCGGGCTGCCATATCGCTTTCTAGCATGGAACGCAAGTCCGACAGGCTGCTAGTGTGCCGCTCGCAGGCGCAAAAACATTTTCGTTTCTTCGTTCAGTGGCACTGTTGCCCGAACCGTTTCCGTCTCATTGGTCTGCGAGATGACATCGAGCGGCGTGTTGATTGGGGTCCAGTAAAAGCCCGTTGATTCTTCGACGACTGAAGTGAGGCCAATCGTCTGACGAAGACGAGTGAAGGTAAAAGTAAGCTCCGAACCGCTGACCGCAACGAAGGGAGCGGGTCGTGAGTTTGCATCAAGGGGCAGCGTGACGAGAAGCATCTCCAGAATGTTGGCGCACCGTCACCATCAGGATCTGCGAGAAGACCGCTGCGGTTTTCGTCAGCAAGGTCAGCACCGGAGAACGTCGATTGCTGCCAGAGCGTAAAATCGGTGTTGGCGACCACGCCGTTTGGAACGCCCGGAGACCCGTTCAAAGTAGCGCTCAAAGCCCAAGTCGATGCCAGGCTGTAGTTTGCCGGCACGCTCTCAGGGTGGCGAAACGTGAGTGTGTACCGACCCCATCCGCGGCTGGCGTCCAGTCATCACTGTAATGGACGCGGGCAATTTCCGCCCCGTCGGCAGCCAGAAGCACGATTGTGTCCGCGCCGTTGTTTAGATTGCCAGTGTATTGACCAGCAATGTTCACACCTGCGCCATATCGCAAATTAAAGGCCTCCGTGTTCTCGACCACTGCCACATAAGCACCGGCTGCGAGCGTTGCCCCAGCCGAAAACGCAAAGCGCAGACCTTCGGTGAACCTCACCCCGGTCATATCAATCGTTGCACCCGAAATATTATGGAGCTCGATGAACTCAAAATCATCGTCGCTGAACGGGGGATCACCGATCTCAGAAGGTGTGGGATTCGCGGGATCGTAGAGATCTCGCTGACCACAAGATTCCCGCCGTCGCGCGCGTCCCAGTGACGAAAGGGGCGCTGGTAGGGGCGCTCCAGATGGCCCCGCTCTTCGTACGCGCAACCAGAACCACCGAGGGGTATTGATCGTGACGCCAGAGCCACTGGTGAGATTGAGCGCTCCTGACGCAACAGCTCCCCCAGGGGCTCGCGGATCGGTGCCATCCATCGTGTAATAGATCATTGCACCGGCACCCGCAGAGAGCGTAACCGTGGTGCCGACCGCGGTCGGCCCTGGGAGCTGGGAGAAACTTGGGCGCACGGGAAACTGTGAATCAATCCACGCACTGCGCTGCGCGAGCCAGGTCTTCAAGTAATCGACCTCGCTTTGATAGGTCGTGCGCGATTGATAGCCGGGCGGACTGACTGCGGTAAAGAGCCCCAGTTGCGGCCAGCGGGTGAAGTTCCGAGTAGCCGCTTCCTGTGCCAGTGGCGCTGTCATTCCATCGATGCGCGCGTTTACCGCAGTGTCCTCGAGAACTGTCGTCCGCAGCTCGGCCCAGCGATCGATAAATTGCTGCCACCAATCGGGATCCTGTTCAAACCGCAGCCACCACGGAGCCCAGCCATTAACATTCGCCGTAAACGAACGATTCCACCCGTCCGTGCGATATCCTGGCAAGTCGCCTCCTTCCGCATAGTTCACGTTCCCGAATGCCCAATTGTAATCCCAGAGCGGTCCCATCGTCAGTTTTCCGCCGCGGGGCACGTAGCTGTAGGTGCTTCCGCCATCAAAATTCCGGCTCCATTCGCGCACGATTTTATAATCCACTTGGGAGGAAACGTTGGTATAAGCCGCGTAGCTGGCATCCGTGGTGGGATGCGTAAATCCGGCACCGTAAAGCGCTTGTTCAAACGTCTCAATGTAGTCGTGAATCCACGCCTTCTGCGGGTCGTTTAGTTTGGTCGCCTTGGGATCGGTGTGTTTATGGGCAACCGCGCGACCGGAACCGGTGGTCGAGAAATCCTGGTCGTCCGCATTGCCAGTCTCATTCACATAGCCTCCCGTAATGTTGGCCGGATTCGTGGTATTCTGCGGGTCCGAAATGCCCACTCGGTCAAGATCGATGGATTCGACGAGCATGTAGATTCCCGCATAGTCGTCTGCGTAGGTAAACTGGCCGTCTCCGTCGTCATTGATAAATACTTCGACGAAGCGCGTGCGCAGGTTTTCTCGACCGAGTAGCTGCCATGTATCATAGGCGAGCGCATTGCGAATCAGCGATTTGTCGCTCCAGGGTGAATTCAGGACGTAATCCGAACTACTAGGCAGTCCGAGCAGTGGCGCATCCGTTTCCCGGCCGTTGGCATCCCAGGTCTCAAATTTGAATTGCTTCTGAGGAAAGGATTGCGAGGAACGTCCGCGAATTCGAACTCCTCCGCGCCCACGATAGTTTGGTAAACCGCTCGCGGATGCGCGACCTGTTGATGGATCGACATCAACGAAGATCGTGGTCGCCCCGGTCAGGGTCGTCGAAGCAGAAGCCGCAATCGCTCCATCGGTGCCAAGGAAAACGATGGGCAGGTTCGAACTGAACGACTCGATATCCGCACCGAGGCGGAGGTAATATTCGCTCACCTCAGGACCCGGGCTCAAACCGGGTTGAAAAACGCGAGCCCTCAAACGGGAATTGGCACCCAGCGGGATCGGGCCAGAGTAGACGGGAGACGATGCGGCGGGAGGGCTGCCGTTGAGGGTATAACGAATCACGGCATCCGCGTCGAGGGGCGCCGAAAGTGTCACATTCAGAGAACCCGAAAACGCGCGTCCGGTCGGGGATACCGTGATCGACGTGGAGACTGCGGTAAAGGGGCCGTTAGCCGAGCCGGCGTCGCAGGGGAATAAGTTCCGAACGTCATTCGATCTGGCGTTCCATAGGAAATGTCCCCAGTCTGGGCGGGATACGCTGGGCTAAATTGGCGGGCGACCGTCGTTCCATCAGGCGCAACCAGTGCCAAAAATTCGCCGCCGCCTTCGAGTTTGAAGTTGGTGTGCGGATTACCGGCCGGATCCGTGTGAGAATCACCCGAGGCAAAGACAACCAGGTAAGATCCCGGGGCGATGATGCGCGGAGGAAAACTCCACTTCTGCAATTCCGCCGGGTCGTCGGTCAATGACCAGCCCTCGAGATCGATAGCGATCGATCCGTAGTTGTTAATTTCAATCCAGTCTGAAAATTCTCCGTCGCCGTCCGCGATCGTCGAGTCATTGATGGCCATAAACTCTGTGATGTCGAGCGTGCTGGAGGGCTCCAGAACTTCCAGCGTCAGATCATGGCTTGAATTTGGATAACCATTGAACATGGCCGTAACGGTATAGCTGGCCACGGGAGCTGACTCGGTAGGCGTGCCCGAGATGGCTCCCGTGGCAGAACTAAGATTCAATCCTGCTGGCAATGGTGGAGAAATTGTAAACCCGGTGGCAGGGCCTCCGAGCAACTGCGGCTGGATGGGATTAGCCTGCCGTCCACGGGTAAAAGTCGCCGGGTTGCGGGAATAACCGGTCAGGGATGGCGCTGTGACCTCAATGGAGATTTGCGTTGAGGAATTCGGCTGCCCGGCGAACGTTGCCACGAGAGTGTAGTTAGTCGGTGATGCGACCGCCGTTGGTGTACCGGAGATCACGCCGGTTGTTGCGTCCAGCAATAATCCAGGCGGCAGCGTCGGAGATATGGAGAAACCGATTGCTGTATCCCCGTCCACAATTGGCGCATTGGGTGGGATTGGTGCTCCCACCCCGTAGACAGCTGGATTCTGTTGATACCCGGTCAGCACGGGAAAGGGCGGTGGAAAGTTCGTGGAAAGGGAATACTTCTCCTGCAAATAGTAGCCGACCTTGTTGATTTCCGGCTGAGTCAGAGCCGTGCCGTAGACGATTAATTCGGCAACATCTCCCGAGAATGCCTGCCCGCCGCTCCGGTTGAACAGGGTATAGGATTGATTGGCCGCAACGTTGAACGCATTTGGCCCCGACGCGGTAACGGCCGGACCATTGAGGTAGATCTGGGAGAATTGTGGTCCCGTGCTTCTTTTGATTGCGAACAGTACATCGTTATTGCCACTCGCCGGCGTCACCGCTCCGGTCGTGAAGTTGAATTCGTAATTTCCGAGGCCGTCGATCCACAACATCGGGCGCGCACCGCCCTGACCGTCCATCACGTTATGATAAGCGCCCGTAACAGCCGGCTTCATTACGGCGACAATCGTGAACTCATTGTTCGTCGAAGGAAGTGTTTGCGGACCGAAAAAATCTGCTGCGAAGCGTACCACAGGGTGATTCCCGAGGGCATCGACGATAAAGGTTGGGCGGAGCGCAGGGCTGCCTTGCGTCAGATTGCGTCCATTCCCGCTGGCATCATTCCAGGTGGATACTGCAGCGCCGTTCCCGAGACCAAGGGTGTCGGCTTTCACCCAAAGCTCAAGCGCCGAGCTTCCGTCGGTCGTTCCGACCCCGCCGGGACCATCGCCGGGCTGCACCGCTTGCGCCGCCAGTGCCAGCGAAACTACAATGGCAAAGGCAATGACGAGGGGGCGTGGCATGGGGGACAGGAGGATTCGCGGGAACCTTACGCCGAATTAACCCGAATCGCACCCGATGTTCGGATGTCGCCAGCACGGCGATGCTTACGAAAGCGCGCGAGGCCGAGCAGCCCTCCAAAACCGGCCAGAAGCGTCAGCGCGGAAGCCGGCTCGGGGATTGCGACGAACGAGAGTCGGTAATTGTCCCCTGCCCTCGCAAAGACGGCGCTGTAGTTTGCGGCGTCGTATCCCGTGATGTCTTCAAATGTGAAGTCGGGTGTGGTTACATTCTCAAAGATCGAATACGTCGCCGTGTAGTTGATCGTTCCGCCCAGTGCCAGCGTCGCGTTCCCGCTGCCATTCAGCCAATCGTCCAGGAAGGCGAACCGAATGACATCAGCGGTTGGGCCCAAGTCGAAATCAAGCGTTGCGCCCGCGGCAAAATTGAGTTTGCCCCCTAGAGCAAGGTCAATAGTTAGCGTTCCGGCCGTTCCAAGGTCGCCTGGGGCCAGGCGGCCACCGCTGTTGATTTCAACATTACCGCCGAGCGCTGTTTGAATTGTGCCGGCTTCCCCCGAGGCCAGGATTGCGCCGTTGCCGACAGTTGTCGAAGCGCCGGTGATCGAACCGGCGATTACCAGAGTTCCGCCATTGATTGTAGTCGGGCCAGAATACGTGTTCGCTCCGGCGAGTATCTGCTTCCCGGCACCGTTTTTGATCAGGGCGATATTGCCGGCGTTCAGTCCGTCAATCGGTGTGAGGGAACTATCAATGCCGATGACGCCATTGTAGGTAGGAGTTTGGCCGGTAGGAACGTCTAGCGTGAGCATCTGAACCTCCGCTTGATCAGTGGTTATCCACGTATCGGCGTTGCCCATCAGCCCGCTGATCGTTTCACCATTGGTCGTGTTGGCGCGCAGGAAAACCTTTCCCGATAGAACATCAAGCACCGTTGTGTGAGGGAGCAGATCGTCTTTCTCGAGCCAAAATCCGCGTTCAAACCATGTTCCGCCTGCGTCCGCATCGTAGTTAACGATTGTCTTACCAGTATACGTCAGGGCTCCAATGTAATTCCCGCGCCACGTAAAGTATCCCTGGCCCTGCCCGATAAACATCACGTCACCGTCACCGGAGATTGATTGGGTCGTGAAAGCCACGTTGTCGATATTTCGCGAGAACACGAGCTGAGCGTCGGCAGACACGGAGAAATCCCCTGGTAAAATGGCTGTGCTGGGCGTGTTGTCACCGACCTGGAGAGTGCCGGCCGACACCACCGTGTCCCCAGTATACTTGTTGACCGCGCTCAGGATCAATTTGCCGGGGCCAGCCTTGGTCAAGTTTCCGGCACCGATGGCAGCACCCAAAGTATTCAATTCGGCATTACCGTCGCTAACGTCAATGGTGGCGCCACCCGCTTCGATCGTGAATGAGCGGTCTGTAAGGGCCGTCCCGCCCGCGTAACGGAGGGTGCCGCCATCGATCACGAGATTCTCAGGTGCATTCGAGGAAGATCCGAGGGAACTTGGTGAGAACCCAAAGTCAATCTTCGAAACCTGTAACGTTCCGCCGGTGATCCTGACCGGGCCCGTGAAGCTATTTGCCGCGTTTGATAGTGCCCATGACCCCGAATCGCTCTTGACTATCCCCAGCGATTCAGAGCCATCGCTTACCTCGCCGTTAATCACATTTGCTCCGGTATTGCTCCCACCGAGCGTCAGAGTCGCGGTTGCATCGGCTGTGATGGCGCCATTGATCGATAGTATCCCGCCGGACGCAGAGCCACTCAGGAAGCGTGCGTGACCCTGCAAGGTAACCGCCGCGCTTACGGTTTGATTCGCTGTGACGCTGGAGGTGACTTGAATGCTGCCGGCCCCGGTGAGGACGAGCGCGCTTCCGGCAAGGTTGATTGCTCCGACATCAGCCGTATCGAAAATGACATTCTGGATGTTTCGTCCAACGTCCACGGTGGGACTGGATACGGCGGGGTTGGAGTTAAACACAATTGAGTCCGAACTTGTGGTCGTCCCGATCGCACCTGGGACGAGGCCGTCGCTCCAATTGGAACCCGTACTCCACGCTGCTGTATTGGTGGTGCTCCCCGCGCCAGCCCAGGTCTCAATGCGGCGTTCATCACCGACACCGTCTCTTCGGTTCCCGAGTTGGCCAACACAAGTTGGTAGGAGGTTGTTCCCACGAGAAGCGCCGTTTGCTGCGACCCATTTGGGAACTGGAACGTTCCGTTCAACCCGCTCGCGGCAGAGATCAAGGTATAGGTACTGGCAGGCGTAAGGCTTGAGCCGAGGATTGAAAGTCCAATTGTGTTGGTGCCCGTTACTGCCGCAGCATTGGATATCGTGATTCGATCTGCGCCACCGCTGTTTAGTTCAAAGTTGAGCATCGCGCCGCCGCCGGCCTCGCTGCCGACAAGAAAGCCGGTTCCTGCGCCCGTAATGTTGAAGACGCCAATCCCACCGTCGACCATGTCGAGCACAGATCCGTTCTCAAGGGTGACACTTCCTCCCGTGGAAACGGAACTCGCGCCCGGTCTTGCACCCAGGGCGGCCCCGCTCGCGACGGTTATCGTCGTGCTGGCGAGTGAGCCACCAGGTGCGAGGACCAATGCTCCACCCATGACGTTGGTGTCCCCAGTGAATGTGTTCGCGTTGGTGAGTGTCAGTGTTCCAGCACCAACATTGACGCCGGTCCTCCGGGTGCCACCTCCCACGGAATCCTGAATAATCCCACCGAATGTTGAGGTTCCGTTACTGACGAGGGTTGCATCTCCTGCCAGGGAACTGTTCCCAATAATCTGACTATTGGGAGCGGCGCTTGCTCCAATTGTGAGGCCATTGATGATCTCAGTCTGGCCATTTAGATCGAGCGTTCCATTGGTCGTATTCGTTCCGATGGAAACGACACCGGATCCGACGGCAGTCGCCGACGAAGTGGAGGCTCCGATTCTGAGTGTCCCTTCGTTAATCTTCAATCCACCTGCAAACGTATTGGCTCCGCTCAGGACCTGCGTACCGGGTCCGCTTTTCGTTAGTGCGATATTCGGCGTGCTTTCTGGCAATGCGGGGTCAAGACCAATTTCGCCTTCAAAGGTATAAGTAAGTCCCGCTGGCACGTCGATGGTTACTTTTTGCATCTCTGCCCGCTCCGTTGCTATCCCGTATCTGGCCCCCCGATCAAACCGCTAATTGTTTCACCATTGCTGATGTTTGCCCGGAGGTAGACCTTTCCAGACTGGAGCTCGAGCACCGTCGCATGCGGAGCGAGTCGTCTTTTTCCAGCCATAGCGTGCGTTCGAACCATGTACCGCCGGCATCCGGATCGTAATTCACAATCGTCCGGCCAGTGTAACTCAATGAACCCGTGTAGTTGCCGCGAAACGTGAAGTAACCGAAGGACTGTCCTTGGAACACCACATCGCCCTCACCGCTGATCGATTGGGTCAGAAAGGCGACGTTATCAACATTGCGGGAAAATATGAGTTGTGATCCGGCGGCTACTGAAAAGTCGCCCGAATTTAGAGCCGTGTCTCCGTCGTTATTCCCGATCTGGAGGATGCCGTCATTAATACTTGTGTTCCCCGTGTAGAAACTCGTCGTGCCGAGGACAAGGGATCCCGGGCCGTTTTTGGCGAAGTCCCCGGCGCCACCGACCGGACCGAGGAAGCTGAGCTGAGCGTCAGGCGCAGCGACTTCGATGACGCCACCCTCTCCATTCACTGTAAAGCCAAGGTCTGTTTCGACGGTTGCGCCCATATATTGCAAGACGCCGCCTCCATTGAAGATGAGGTTATCCGATCCCCCAAATGAGGCACCAATTGAACTGGGTTCGAAACTCGGGGCGATTTTTCCAGCCACAATCACACCTCCAGAAAGCGTGGTTGGACCCGAGTAAGTATTGTTGTCCGACAGAATCAAGACGCCCGGCCCGGATTTTGTAAGCCCGGTCGAATTCACGCCGTTATCGATAATCGTCGAACTGATGTTCAGGGAACTCGACGGATTCTGCTGATGCACGATGAGTTCACCACCATCTCCGGGCTGCAAACTGCCACCTGTGATGGAGGAGGTATTGCTGCCGGTACTTGGCGCGACCAGAATACCGCCCGTCTCGATGGTGCCGGAACCCGTCAGAGTTACAGTGGTTGGCGACGGCGTACTAAATCGGAGCGTGGCGGTCGCCGGGTTTGAGCCGGGCGCGGAACTCATTGTCACGTTGGTGTGGTTTCCAGGAGCCCAGAGATCAGCCGTATAGTTCGCAGAAGCCAGCGCGGCGACGGCAGCGCCGGCAGCATTACTTGAATTCGTGGCCCAATCGCTTCCTGCGAAAATCGCCCACGCACCCAAAATTCCGTTGGTATTGGTATTATCGACGAGCACAGACGCAGTGCCACTACCGACTCCACCATAGGTAACGTCTAACGTTGCGCCCGGCTCGCGAACAATCGTTTGAAGATTCAATGTTGCATTCTGTGCCGCTCCGTTCTTATCCACGTTCACCGCCGATCCCCCTCGCGTCAGGGTCACACCATTGAGGGCCTGCGTGGTATCAGCGGAGCCATTCGGTATGATCGAAAGCGCTCCTCCTCCCAGAGTGACAAGACTCGTATCCGGAATTTTACTCGCATTTTGTGTCGAATAGTCGAGTGCAAGCGTTCCGCCGTTCGATTCAATCGCACCGAATTCAGGAAGCGGCCCCCGCGCAACCAGGGTACCATCGTTAACAATTGTTCCTCCTACATAGGTATTTGCTCCGTTTAGGATTTGAGTTCCAGCACCCTTTTTTATGAAGGTAATGTTACCGACGTTGAGCCCTTCAATCGGAATGGATGAAGCATCAATCCCGATGACGCCATCAAAGCTGTATGTAGCGCCGCTCGGAACGTCGGTGGTGAATTTCTGGAATTCATTTTGATCCGTCGTGATGAATGTTCCCGCGACGCCGGTCAATCCGCTGACCGTCTCGCCTACCCCCGTATTGCCGCGGAGGAATACTTTTCCAGACAATAAATCGAGGACTGTGGCATGAGGAAGCAGATTGTCCTTCTCCAGCCATAGCGCCCGTTGAAACCAGGTCGTGGCAGCCACGGGCGCGTCATAGTCTACAATCGTGTGACCCGTGTAACTGAGGGTTCCAAAATAGTTGCCACGAAACGTAAAATATCCAGTGCTTTGGTCCGTGAACGTTACGTCCCCCGCCCCGGCGATGGACTGATTCACAAATGCCAGCCCATTGGGGGTAGCATTGCGTGCAAATACCAGGTGAGCTCCCGCCGCGACCTCGTAGTTTCCCGCACCGACAGAGAGGACATTATCATTGTCACCAATTTGTAGGATTCCCGAGTTGATGGTGGTGAGGCCGGTATAGGTATTCGCACCTGTAAGAACCAATGTGCCGACGCCCCCTTTTTCAATGCCACCCCCTCCGTTAATCAAACCGGATACGAATGTATTTCCAGACCCATTTACCACGAGCTGATTTCCGCCGTTGGAAACTCCACCCGATAATCTCAGTAGGTTATCGGAATCATTTGTCCAAGACTGGGGCGCGCCGAGGGCGATCGGCGATGAAATCGTCGCGTCGCCGGCGTTGTTGAACATTTTAATACCACTGACCCCGATCGAAAGTGACGTACCGGTAATCGTAAGCGCCGCCGAGGCAGTGGTGGCGTCTCCGATCTGAATTCCATTGACACTGATTGTGCCAGCGTCGGGTTGACTGGCGTAATTGACTTGATTGAAGCGAGCAATGTCGAGAGTCAGGCTGTTTGCTGGCGCGGCTCCGCCAATCCAGTTGGCATCAGCTGTCCATACATTGGTGGCGGCCGTACTGCTCCAATCAATGACTGCGGCCTCGCTGGATCGAACGAAGAATAGAGCGGCCGCAACGGCTGCCGTGATTCGAAAGGAAGGCTCCAGTTTTTCAAACTGTTGGGGAGATGGCCGTTTGATCGATGTCATATTGTAAATGTAAAGGCGGAACGATGCCAGCCGAGCGGGCTAAAAGCCATTCGCTCACGGGGTCGCGGGAACGTGCAGTTCAATAGGGAAGAGTGGATCAGCTCTGACAGCGCCTCCGCCCGAGCAGCAAGCCAAGCCCACCGGCAAGAGCAAACGCCATCGTTGTGGGTTCAGGGACGGCCCAGACCTCAACCTCCGGAGATCGCGGTTTCGGCAGCGCTCGATTCAATGCGCACTCGAACTCCGGTCACGCCTTCGATCGGGCGAAACTGTAAAGGTGGCGCGTGTCTTCGGTGTCCTGGATTTGAATGACGTCAAGAACCTGCCAGTTGACCCCGTCGATCGCGGTGGGATCGAGTCCGAGTTCCGCATCGGCTGGTACGTCGCTGAGGTCATCGAGTGTGTACTCAAAGATGAAAGCTCCATCGCGGCGGCCGGGGAAATCATCCTGAAAGCCGATCCGATCAATTGGCAAGGCCATGCTGAGCTTCACTCCCGCGAACGACTCAAAGCTGGCGGCGATCCACGGCTCTTCCGCGTCTGGGCCGAACTCCGGGTCGGAATACTCGCCGTCATTGAGCGAGATGGTCGAAAATTGCGCGGGTCTCCGGGACCAATAAAGTCTTTGGCGAAAGCAACGCCACCGTTGGCCGCAAGCGCGCCATTGATGCGACCAGAAAGTTGCGCCTCCGAGGTACCATCGAGAGTGGACGAGTTCCTCCCGTAACATGCCCGGTTTCAATTTCCGTCATCGCGCCCGTCGCAAATGAAATACCAAGATTGTATTTCGAGTTCAGAAATCCGTTCACGGCAGCCGTTTCCTCGGCCGACAACACGCGATCATAAATAATCACTTCAGCAATCTGCTCCAGACCACGCTTCGCTACGAACGGTTGATGAAGGGGTATCGCGGTCGAGATTTCCGATGCGTATCCCATTCAGCGTTCCCGGGCCGGGCGTATCCCTGGACGCAAGGACGCTTTGGAATAATCCCGTTTCCCCGCCCGTGGAACTTAGTTCGTATCCAAAAAGTTTGTAGCCCGTAGGGCCCGCACGGTTTGCGATAACAACATTTGAATTGCCCGTCGATTGACCGTTATAGAATTGAAAAGCGTTTCCAGTCCGGTAAAGCACCGCGTCGGTTCCGTCCCCGTTGATCCCGGAAAGTACATGGCTACCCGGATTGCCGTCATGCTGCACGACGGTAAAGATTGAGTAGTCGTTCGAGAGGAGAAGTGTCGTGTCGTCGAGTTTGTCCTCCGAATTGCCGGTGAACTGCGCCGCATTATGCCCGTTGGCCACACCAAACTCCTGGGTCGGCGCGCCGGCAGTGACGTTTACCGTGTTGGTTCCTTGCCCTGATGATTTTATCCACCCACGAAGTCAGGGGTGATCGACTGGCGCCAGCGTCGGTGACGCCGTCACCATCGAAGTCATCGGCATTCAGCCAGAGGACATGCCGGGAATCTCGAGCGGCGATGTGATCTGGGCTTGGGCAGTAACGCTGGTGGCGATGAAGGCTCCGGCAATGACAGTATGGACGCAGGATTTCATGTTTTGAGGGGTCGACTTGACAGTTTTGTTCTGTGCTTGGAATGAGGCGGCTGGCGGAACTTCCGCTAGCAAACAGTGCGGATCGTAGTCGGGGTGGGAAGTGTAGAACAATGGACGGTGCGGCAACAAATTCTAAGATTTGCGCCCGTTCCAGGTGCCTGTTTCCGTATTCCGGCGGAAGTTCACCGGCGTCATGCCCGTGTGCTTTTTGAAAAACCGGGACATGTATTCGTGGTAGGCGAAACCGCTTTTCTCGGCGATGACGGGGAGGATATACCCAGTTTCGGTGAGGAGTTGCTTGATTCGCCGGAGGCGGATGGCGTGGACTTCCTCCATCGGGGTGCGGCCGGTGATAGTGCGGAACTTCTTCTCCAGTGCGCGCCGGGACTGCCCCGCGGCACGCGCAATCGCCTTGCTGTCGATTTCGCTGCATGCATTCTCCCGAATGAAGCGTGCGGCCTTGGAGACATTCGGGTCTTTCACCGCGAATACATCCGATGAATGCCGGGTGACCACCTCCCGGCTCGAAGAAGAAATTTGTCGGCTCTACTTTCTCTCCCGCATCATCCGATCGAGCAAAGCCGCCGCCTCAAAGCCGAGCTTTTGCGCATCCTGGTCTTAGGGCTGGACAGCGGGGGACTCGCCAGTTCCACAATACGGGGTCATTAGTCCGACGCTGACAACCGCGACTTCATCGGGGACATGGATGCCGGCGCGGCGACAGGCATCGGAATTTGGACACCCTGACTGTCATGCGCGGCCATGATGCCGACAGGCTCCGGCAGCGCCTTAATCGACTCGCATCATGCCGGTTTGCTCGCGCTCCCAATTCCGCTCTGCATCAACCATGTAGGTCAGTTTGTATTCCTCGCGTCTCCGCCGCTGGCTCTCGCACTTCGAGTAAAGGCCGCGTTTCGCCGTCGCTCCCATTCCTTGTTCCCGGCGACACCGCATAGCGGAAATGCCGGAAACCACGGGTAATGAAATGGGAAGCAATGCGCTCGCCGATGAGCCGCTGATCCGGGAAAACGGTGGGAAAGGCTCGGCCGGTCCAGCAAATGGCGCAAGCTCACCACGGGAATGCCGCGCTTGAGAGCCTGCCGACATAGCTTCAAGTCATAGCTGCGCGTGATGATGCCATCGCCGCTCCAGCGCGCCAGCCACGGCGGGTCATCGTCATTCTGGCCACGTTCTTGAGTGAAAATACTCCACGGTCCCTGCAACGACAGGTAGCGGCTGATGCCAAGCAGAATCTCCCGCCCGGTAAACTTTCGACGTCTCAATGATCAGAAGCAACGTGAGGAAGGTGATTCGGCATGCGGCGGGAACTTCGAACACTTACGGAATCAGGCGTGCGTTTCGAGTCCGATCCCCGCGCCTGGATCGCCTCCCGAGCCGTCGCGGTAATTCGGCTCCAGTTCCCGGCCCGAATGACCTCGCGGGGGGCGATCCATGATCCGCCGATCGCGCCCACGCTCGGTTCTTGCAGATAGTCGGCCAAGGTTGTGATGGTGAGCCCGCCAAGCGGCATATATTTTACGCCGACGTGAGCGTAAGGTGCGGCGATGTTGCGCAAGTAGGCGCGCCCACCGCTGGGTTCCGCAGGGAAGAATTTCAAAAACCGCCGGTCAAACTCCAGAGCCGCCTCGATGTCGGACGGCGTGCAAATACCCGGCGCGAAGGGTAGCCCAGCGTCGAGTGCCGCCGCAACCACGCGTGCATTCATACCCGGAGCGACGGCGAAATCACCGCCTGCGTCTCGCACCTGCGCCACTTGCTCGGGTGTGAGCACTGTGCCGACGCCCGCAAACATTTCCGGCACGGCTCCCTTGATATTCCGTAGCGCATCCAAGGCGACCGGTGTGCGCAAAGTGAGCTCCATCGCAGTCACTCCTCCGGCCATCAGGGCCTCCGCCACGGGCACCGCATCTTCGGCACGATCCATCACGAGCACCGCGACAACACCGGCGGATTCGATGTGTCCAAAGACTTCCGTTTCATTCATAATATTTGCGTTGGAACTACTCACGACTTGGCGGCGCCTTGCAATTCCTTGAGCAGCTGGGTCGCGGCCATCGTCATAGCGCGGTCGATACTCTCCCCGGTAAATGCCCCGATGTGAGGCGTGGCGATCACCCGAGGATGGACAACCAGCCGCACGTCGGTCGGTGGTTCGGTGTCGAAGACATCCAATGCGAGCCCGACAATTTGGCCCGAATCGAGGCCGGCTAAAACCGCTTCAGCCTCAAGAACGTCGAAGCGCGCCGTGTTGACAATGAAAACCCCTGCCTTCATGCGGGCCAGGGCAGCCGCATCGATTAGCGGTTGGCCGTTTTCCGCCGGGGGACAATGCAGGCTGAGAAAATCTGCCCGAAAAAATACGTCATCGAGCGACATAAAGCCAAACTCAGCACCGGGCGCGAAATCCATATCTGGACAGGGGTCGAAGGCCACAACTTTCATCCCAATGCCAAGCGCCATTTCGGCCACGAGTTTACCGATGCGGCCGCAACCTGCGATTCCCAGCGTTTTTCCGGCCAGCTCCACACCGCGCGCTGGCCGTTCCCAACCACCGCGTTTAAGGACCCAATCGCATGGAGCGATACCTCGGGCGAGCGCAAAAAGCTGGCCGATTGCCAGCTCCGCCACCCCTCGCGCATTCGCGCCGTCGGCTCGAAGGACCGCGATACCCCGTATTCTTGCCGCCTCAAGATCGATGTTATCCACGCCGACTCCATTGCGGCTGATCACTCGCAGGTCCTTCGCAACATCAAGCACCTCCGCTGTAATCGGCTCAACTCCCGCCAGATATCCAACGCATCCCGGTAACAACGCGCGCAATTCGTCCACGCTCGGCTGCTTTCCTGGCGTGCATAAAATGATCTCGAAACCCGCGTCGCGCAGAACTTCAAGCGAGCGATGCCCTCCCTTTGTGACAGAGCGGGGAGTGACGAGGATCTTCGACATCATCACCTACTCGACGACAATCTTTCCACCACGTCGAAAGGCACGTTTTGGGAAACCTTCGCGCTCGATGTCGCCGTAGTTGTGACCGGCATCGCCGGGATAGACGCAAAATGAAATTAGCGGTTCGTCGCCTGTGTTGATGCTGCGATGACCCCAATATGGCGGTACATAGACCATTCTGCCCGGCGCAAATTCTTCATAACGGCATCGGCCGTCTATCGTCTTCATCATCATGTAGCCGCGCCCGCGCAGGGCGAGATAAATTTCGCCCGTGTTAATGCGGGTATGATAATGCCCCTTCGTCATAAAGCATTCCTCACCGACGCAGCCTGCCTTCAAATTGCTGATGCAGTACATGAGGTGACCGTATTCATTGGGAACCGGGTGCTCGAATACCTCGTAGTGAACGGGATCGCCATCCGCCACGAGGGCATCGAGCGCGGTGGGATCACGGTAATGTCCGCGCATGTCAGAAGCACGTCGCACGAGGTGATTGGTCGGATTCTTCATCACACCTTCGGCGAGATCGTAAGCGACGGCAAATGGCTCGATGAAGCTGGTTTGATCGGAGATGGCGGTAGTGCTCATAATCGGGATGGTTTTGGTTATCGGGTGCTGGCGGCAATGCTCGAAAGTTCGTCGAAAGCCGGGCCGCTCGTGGGTATCGAAACGTCGAAAACGTCCGACATCACGCGTGTCCACCCGTGAAGAAAATAGACCCAGCCATCCTCAACGTGAAGGTTCCGCGATTGCGCCTGCGCCTTTGCCTGATCAAGGAAAATGAGGTCGCCGCGATAATTGAATTCCCACGCCAGACCACGCTCCGGGAACACCGCGGCGTCGGTGATTGGCGATCCCGGTGCATCTTTGCCAAGCCCAGTCGCATTTACGACCAACGACCCGGGTGGCAGCTTCGCCAGCACTGCGTCGGCCAATTCGGGTTGAGGTACATGATGCGTTTCGAGACTGACGCCGGTTTGCCAGGATTCATGCAATTCGCGCAGGTGCTCGAGCCTCGCCGCACTGCGATTGGCCACATGGATGCGCGCCGGTCGATTTGCCCTGTGCTCGGCTTTCGACAGATGCCAGTCGAGTGCGATGGCTGATCCGCCGGCACCCAAAATCAGCACCTCCGCGCCGGTATCGTTCCAGTGGTTTTTGGGAATGAACGCATCGAGTGAAAGCCCGACTGTCCAAGGATCAGCGGCGCGCCCGCACAGCTTGCCGTCTCGCTTGTAAATACTGCTTAGTTCGCCCATCGAATCCGAGAGGGGATCGAGCGCGTCGAACTGATCGCGACACGCTGTGCAAAGGTCGATCTTGTGCGTCGTGACCAGCGCCCCAAGCGTGAGCGGATCGTGCTTGATGAACTCGACCGCATCACGGTAGCTCGCCGGCTTCGCGTGGAGCGGGAAGTCCATTCCGCGCAATTCACAATCGCCGAGTCCGAGGAATTCCGCCCAACGCGGGAAGACTTTGTTGATCGACGACTTCGCGGTCGTCACGCCGATGAAGAACATCGCCGGTTTAGCGGATGGTGTATGTCTCATAGGGTAGGCGAAAGACGGGGCAAGGCGTCACCTGCGCGCTGTCCAGTCGCTGAGCGATTCGAGCAGTGATTCATACTGTCGGACGCGCATTTGGTAATGGCTGGCGTGGGCCGAGTTCGGCTCGAATCGCTGTCCGACTTGCACCCACTTTGCGGCCGCCGCGGACAAGCTGGAAAAGACCCCAACGCCCGTTCCTGCCAGCATCGCCGCGCCCATGGGGGCTCCGCCTCCACGCTCGATCCTGACAATCGGCGTCTGCAGCACATCCGCCTTGATTTGGTTCCATACGTCGCTGTTCTCACCGCCGCCGGTGACGCGCAATTCGGTGAAGGTCGCGTCCGGCAGCAATTGGCGCAACGCCTTTTGATAGACAGCATACTCGAGAGCGACTGATTCGAGGACGGCGCGAAAGAGCTGCCCTCGCCCGTGATCCCACGTCAACCCCGCCCATGCGCCGCGTAAATTTGGCTGTGGGGGCGCAACGCGACCACCCAGATGCGGGAGGAACATCGGGAGCGTGGGGTCCAGCGGGACTGACGCCGCGAGTGCGTTGAGGTCCTCAAAGTTGTTGGCATTTTCCGGATCTCCGGCGATCTCGCGACGGAACCATTCCAAATTCATCCCGCCGCCATTAATGTAGGCATAGGGATGCCACATACCCGGCGTGGCCGCATGCCCGCAACCGAGCGTGCCAGTGCGGACATCCGGCACAAACACATCGGTCGTCGCGGCGAAAACGGAGGCTGTTCCCGCGACATCCACGCAGATGCCCGGGAGCGTCGCCCCACATGAGAGAAAACTGGCCGCCGTGTCGCCACAGCCCGCAATCAGGGGAACCCCGGCGGACAAGCCGCATGAATCGGCCATCTCGGGGGTTAGTTCACCGACCCACGCATTCGGTTCGACAATGCGCGGGAGTTTCTCCGGCTCAATGTCGAAACGCGTGCACAAAGCGCCATCCCAGCTCTTGGCGCAACTATCCGCAAATCCGGAGAAGTGCAGATAGCTCGTGTCGATGAAGGCGTCGCTGGCGACGAGTCCGCAAAGGCGCATCGCCACGTAGCCCCCGGGTTGGACAAATTTTGCGACCCGCCCGTACTCCGACGGGCGTTCACCTTTCCACCAGAGGATTTTCGGTCCGTGATTGAAGCTGGGTGGATTCCCGGTGGACTTGAGCACGTCATCACCCGCGAGCCGCTGCATTTCCGAAATCTGCCCACCGCATCGAGTGTCCAGCCAGGAATCATACGGAGTCACCGCCCGCCCGTCCGCGCCGATTCCGATCACACCAGCCATTTGCCCCGAGATCGCGATAGCCGAAACCTCCGCCGTGCCGGATTTAGCCACGCACTCGCGCAAGACCCGGCGTGTTGAAGCCAGTTGGTATTCCGGATCTTCCTCCACCACACCGGCGGCCGGTCGATGGGGCTGAGACGCTTCGAACGCCTCGGCCAGGCGCTCGCCCTCGCTCGAATAGATCGCGGCCTTGACTCCCTGGGTGCCGATGTCGATGCCGACCAGATGGGTCATGCCGCAAATGCCAGGCCCGGTTTCAGGCCCGTGGCGTTCGCCATCGCCGCGATCGCGTCGCCGGTTTTCTCGACGGGATGGATGGAGGTGACAAGGTCAGCGAGCTGTAATACGCCGTCGGTCAGGAGCGCGAGCGTCGCCTGGAACTGCCGCAGACTTTGCCGAGTCGTTCCGGTCACGACGAGCTGACGGTAGTGAATCAAATTGGTGTCGAGCGGGACCACGGCGCGATCTTTCGGCAGGCCGCCGAAGAAAACAATCCGCGCGTTCACCGCCGCGATCTCGACTGCGAGCGTCTGCACTTCCGGCACTGGACAGGCGGCGATGATTACGTCCGGACCGGCCCCGCCCGTGATCCTTGCAATCCCCTCGCGAACGTCGCCTTCGAAGGTAATAAATGACGGATCAATCCTCCGGGCCATGTCCAGCCGCGGGGCATGAAGATCGTTGATAACCACTTTTCCCGCGCCTGCCAGCTTGGACATCTTGGCGTGCATTACGCCGATCGGGCCCGCGCCGATGATGAGCACCGTATCTCCCGGCCGCGTCCCGGCCTTTTCGTAGGCGTTGTACACGCACGCCATCGGTTCGACCATCGCCGCCTCTGCGAACGAAACGTGGTCCGCGATTGGAAAGACGTTCCCCTGCTGAACAGCCAGAGCTGGAATGCGAACATACTCCGCGAAGGCCCCATCCTCGTGAATACCGAGGGCACGATAATTGGGATCGAGGTGTCCATCTCCGCTGACGGTAAGTTTCGACGCAACCGGGTTGTAATTAGGCGCCACGCAAACTCGCTGTCCCACCTGATAGCCGCCGACCCCGTCGCCCAGGCGCTCGATCGTGCCGGCCATTTCATGACCAATCACCAGCGGCGACTCTGCGGTCGCATGAACGTGCCCGTGCTTAAGCATGCGAATGTCCGTGCCGCAGATGCTCGCCGCGCCAGTGCGGAGGAGCATCTCGCCCGAGCGGAGTTCGGGAACGGGGATGTCCTCGATCCGTAGATCATTGATACCAAAAAGGCGGGCGGCTTTCATAATCTTGGAATGAGTGGCGGATAACTTAGCGAAACTGGTTTCCGTTCGAGGATGGATCGATTGCCCGCGTTCACTACCGCGACTGCGGCGCACCCGTCGCGGCCGGTCACCCGCGCCGGACGCTCTTCTCGAATGGCCGTGATGAACTCGAGATCCTCGGCTAGATACGCATCCCGGTAGAGTCCCATCCATGAAACCACGGATGGACGACGCAGCTCCTTTTCGCGCGTGCAAATCACCGTCGAGCCCGCGTTCAACCCCCCTATGCTGATGAGCCCGTGTGTGCCGACGATTTCGACGCGCGAATCATAAGCGTATTGAACCCCCTGTGCGCCCGAGATGCAGCCCTGCGCGCCATTCGCGAAACGCGCGCTGAGCAGCACTTGGTCATAGAACTCCGGGTGCGATGTCTGCGCCTCGGGCGTGCGGTAGTTGCCGGCGATGGCATATACTTCTGCGAAGTCACTGCCGGTGAACCAGCGCAAAGTATCAATGTCATGGCTGCAAACTTCCGCGAGCGGGCCATTGCTCTGTGCGAGATCGAACATCCACGGTTTCGGGTAAGTCGGCCCGTGTGTGCATGATTTCACAAGCACCACGTCACCAATCTCGCCCGCCTGCACCCGCTCAAAGGCTGCTCGAAAGCTTTCGTCGAACCGTCGCATAAAGCCGATCTGTAATACGATTCCGACTTTCTCGGCGGCAGCGATCATCGTGTCGCACTCCGCTGGATTCATCGCCATCGGCTTCTCGCAAAAGACGTGCTTTCCGTGCTCTGAGGCTGCGACGGCGATCTCGCAGTGCATGGAAGTCGGCGCCGCGATGAGCACCGCATCAACATTAGAATCGTTAAGCAACGAGTTGTAATCAGCGTGCGCGGAAACACCTCCCAATTCCTGCGACGCGGCGCTCCTCGCCTCGGCCACAGGGTCGGAGACAGCCGCAACCGCCGCGCCCGGAACAAGGCGCGCGAAGTTCCGCGCATGAATCATCCCTGCGCGGCCGGAACCGATAATTCCAATGCCGATGTTGCTTCGTCGCATATGCTGCATGTTAGTGTTGGAAAGCGCGTTCGCCATGATGGTTGGGGTAAACAAATTATACAATTGCAGCGGTGGAAGCGCCTGGAACGGACTGGTTTTGAACGCTTGCGCATCACTTCCCGGATGCCTCCGCCGGTAACGAAGTCGCAGGAGGAGGATCGTCCTTCTGGACGCCTGCTGCGATCTCGGCAGCACGTTGATAATCCGCCCGGCGGAACATGTCGATGGCGGCGGAGTAATTCTCTTTCCGTCTGCGGAACGCGTCGCTGGAATCTTCAACTCCGGCGGATTCCTGCAATCGCTGATAGGCAGACTCGATCTGATGCTGAGCCGCGGACATCTCTCGAATCTCCGTAGTCATCTGCTCCACCTTCTCGTGCTCGAGGGTGACGCGGATGTGCTCGCCCGCCGCGAGCGCCATCGGCACCCCCTCCATTAGCTCTTCCGCGGACACCGTGCTCCTGATGACTGCGCGTTCCATCTTCAACCGGTAGCTCCCCGCCTTGAGCTGCCTCGGCTGAAACTTCACATGCCTCGCCTCGGGCGCGGGATTGAAGATAATGAAGTTCCGCCGCGCCGACCGAACACTCTCCTCGAATTCTTCGAGCACATCCAGATTCAGAACCATCACGTCCGGATCATCCGTGACGGCGCAAGCTTCGAACATGAGGTAGTTCCAGAAGGCGATTCCAGACATGTAGATGGCGCGCCCCATCCCACCGTTCAGCCCCCCGTGCTCGAGGGTATAGGTGTCCTCGATCGGCAGGTAATTGGCGGCGTGATTCATCAGTCGCTCGCATGGCTGCGCCGCCTCGGGAAATACCGGCGGAAAGAAATAAAAACTGTTCCGGCGATAGACGTTGAACATGCGCAGCAGCGGCTCGCGCGGCACTTTCTCATCGCGCAGCCGGATGGTCAGCGCGAGATACGCTTCGCCGTTCTCCCACGGTGACCCGGTGTAGGCGCCGGAATGGTTTCGGAACAGGCCCGCGTTCCGGACCGCGAGGTCTTTGGGATCATCCCGCAGCTCGCTTTCATACCAGTAAGTCATCCGCAAAAGGCTATCGAGGAAGTGATCGGACGCCTCGCGGTAACGCGCTTCGCCCGTCCAGCGATCGAGCTTCGCGCACGCGGCGACACCCCACGCATTGCCGAAGATCTCTGTGATCGGGAACTCTGTTGGGTCAGCATACGTGACCCGGTAACGTTGATTTTCGACGGTGAAGCGCATGCCGCCGAAAAGCCGCTCCACCGCCGTCTTGGCTTCCGTCAAATATTTGGCATCGCCAGTGATCTCGTAGGCCGAGCACATGATGTAGGAGTAAGATCCCGCCTGCCACGGCTCCCGGATGATTCCGAGGTCTGGCAGATCGCCCTGGGCGATTGGCTTCTTCTCGTAAGGGTCGAACCATTGCGGAAAGAGGTAGTCCACGCGATGAGCGAGTGTGATCAATCCATCCGCACCTTGAAGGAACTTGCCGCCGATTGCCGGATTAAACTCATCCGGCGCAAGCAGGCGGCGCACCTTGTCCATTTCGATGGCGAAAGTGAAGTTCTGCCAGCTCATCTCACGGTCGCCAATATTCAGCGGGTGGCGCGTGCCGTGGCGGATCAGGTGCGCTTTGGGATCGTAGAAGAGCGGCAGCGCCGCGGTCTTCGCAGAGATGAAGCGGCTGCGCCCGGCATCCGGGTTCAGCCGGTTGTAACCGATCCATCCCGCGAGGTAATTGTTGCAGGTGGAGAAATCCCAGCCAGCACGGACTCGCTGGCGGCTCCGGCCCGGATCGCAAGCGGAGTCCACGGCGTAGTCCGTGCTGATGCGCGTGCTGGAAACCGTGTTTTCCGGGAAAGCCGGGCCGTCACGCCACGGCTCACCGTCGGGCAGTGGGAGACCGTCCCACACGATGTCCTTGAGCATCAGATTCTCACTCACCCGTCCGGCAAAAATGCTCCAAGTCGCCGGAACTTTCGCGACGTAATCGAACGGTTGCGGCGCAGTTGCCGGGTGCAGCAGCGCCACGAGACGAATCAACCGATCGAGGGCCTCCATCCGCGTCGGCCGATCCGGCTGCGCAGCGCTGTGCAGACGGAACTCGAAGACGAGTTTGCCGAGGTTAACTTCGTGAAAGTTCCGTTTCACCACGCGCAGCCCGAAGCCGGTCAACCCACTCGCAGAAAAACTTTGAACCCGGCAGTCGCGGAACCGAAACAGATTCCGATTTGACATCCACTTCATCGGCGTCGGCTCGACGAAAATCGCCGCCTCTTTGCCTTCGTGCCAGAGGTAGGCGGCAGGAAAGCTGTTGCCCCACTCGAGGTCCGCCGCACCGCGGTAGATGTTCCCCGGCCCCTGATCCAGAGCCAGATCCACGCGCGGCACATTCATCCAGAGTGCCAACTGCGGCTCCAAACCTCGCAGCGTGATCGGCTCGGAAATATCGCAGGTAAGGCGGAAGGCCATCAGACTGGTTTCCGCCTTGGCCTCGACTCGCAACCTCCACAGGTAGCCATGCACCGACTGCCTTCCGGAGAGCTCCACAACCGCCCGCTTTGGCCCGTTATCAAGGACGCGATAAGCGGTCGGGGAAAGACCGAAATCCGCTCCCTGAACAAGCGGAAGCCCGCCATCGAACATCGGCATCCACCCCGCTTCGCCTTTCACAAACGTGGAGAGCAGAAACGTGCCTTCGCGATTGCGAGCCCACGCCACCTTTTGCATCCCATTGACCAACTCCACGCGGTCCGACTCCGCCATTACCGAGATCGGCGCTTGCTGGGCGAACGACGTGCCGCCTGCAGCGACCAGCGCGGTGAGCAGCGGACAAATCACGTCTTCACGCGACCTCCGCCGGTGCTGGGGTCGGGTTGCGCGGCGGCACCGGGGCATCGAGATCTTTGCTCGGAAATTCGCCGCGAGAGTGGAAGGAGGGCCAGGCAGCATCCAAGCATGAATACTGGCGGATGAAGGCCGCGCTGAGGGGGCATTGCTGCATGAGGCGGAGCTTAGATAGGTGGTCAGTGTTCACCATGACCGATACCGCAAGAAACATATACTAATGCGCAGGCCCTATTTAGCGAGCGCGGTAGCGGTATTTGAACCGTCCTTCGGGCGCTGTGTCACCGCTCGTGTAGGTGTCCATGATGTCGCCCGGCTGCTGCGGATTGTCCCACCACTTAAAGTCAAGAGTTATCGAATCGCCCGCCACGGCGGCGAGCGTCGCGCGGGGAATCGCCAGCATCAATTCGTTTCCTTGCACTTTCATCTGCACCTTGCTGCCAGCGTTCCAATTCCAGCCGCCCGCGTTTTTTTCCAGACTGCCTGCTGTTCGGTTGACGACGAAATCAAAGCCTTCCCAGCCGGTCTTCGGATCCGCGTCCGCATCGATCAGCAACAGCATCCAATTCGGATCGCTGGCCGGGCTGATTGCCTCTCGGGTGCGAGCGTAGAAATACACGTTGCTATCGTCGCGGGTTGTTTTCATCACGATCAGGTCGTTGCGACCACTCGCATTTTTGTAGTGCACAGTACCCGAGCCGTAGTCGCGGTGATCGGTATCGAAGGGGTGATCCAGGAAATCCGGGCCGACATCCTGCCATTGGTCGAACCCGCCAGCGATATCGATGGTCTTGGGCGCCGAGGCGCTTGGGTTTTCCGGGGCTCCTTTGTAGCGGCGGATGTTGGACACCATCTGGTAGTAATAGTTGTCGTTGTGAAGGCCGCGGACCGGTTCGATGTCCCGGCTGTATTCCTGGTCGAATTGATCAACGAACACGATGGGGAGCCCCGGCCGACTGAATTTGCCGGCGGTCCATTCATTCCATCCGGTCACCATGACAAACGGCGGATCCAGTTCGATGGCATGTTTCCATTGCTCGCCGAAGTTGCCGCCCCGATTGACGGCTCCAGCTGATGGATCCCTTTTTCCATCGTGAAAGCTGCGCCCGCGCGCGTTCAGCTCGCTCATGTTCGTCACCTTGCCATCGCTGGCGCGGAGATTTTGCGCGACGGCGACGTTGACCTGCTCAGGCTTTGACGGGTCCGTGCCGTAGCTATAGACCTGTGGAAATGTCGATTCCCAATGCCACGCGTTGTGGGTATTGACGAGTTCGAAGGGCCAGTGCGCTTTACGCAAGGTGAAAAACTCCTTCAGCTCGGGGCTGGCATCCGCTGGATCGCAAATCATCAGGGGGCGGCCCTGCCACCGAAACCAGAGATCCGGGTAAAGATTGGGTTTGTAGAGATCGTTGTAGATTTCCTGGGCTGCCTCGCCGGCCCGAGTGTTGACCATGAAACAGATTTGAGGCGTCGCATTGCCTTCGTTTCGCATCTGCATCCAGACTTCGCAGAGCTTCATGTAAACATCTCGGTAAGTAACCCGATTCGTGGTGTCAAAAATCACCGTATCGATTCCGGCATCAGCCAGTAGATTAGCGTGGCGGCGCAGCACCCAGGGGTCCGTGGAATTGTAGTACCCGTAGAGCGGTTCGCCCCAGTAGTAGGCACCCCGCCCTCCCCAGAGCGGGGAATCGGGCTTTCTAAGAGCGTCAGGATCCTGCGCCAGAATTTCTGCGATATTATTCGGCGGCCGTTCTCCTCCGGGGTTATGGGTGAGGAAGTAAAAGATGCCGACATTCCGGTCCGGGCGGACCGGTCCGACCTCTTCCGGTGTTGGAAGAGTGCGACCCAATGCATCTGTGGCAGCCCAACTTTCCGGCCTGGTCTTCGGCTCCTCAGCCACGGTCAGGCGCGGGAATGAAACGGCAACAAGTATGACGAATTGAAGAGTTGATCGTTGCATTCGCTTTTAGCGGAAGAAGTCGTCGATATTTAGTTCGTCCAGCCGCTGCACAACGCGGTCGGCGTGCGGAGCCAGTTGCGCGGCAGGATAGGTCGTTGTCACTGCGACGGCTTTCATGCCGGCCGCGCGCGCGGCCTCAAGGCCAAAAATTGCGTCCTCGAACACCACGCACTTGTCGGGCGGCATGCCAAGGCCACGGGCGACAGCGAGGAAGATGTCCGGCGCGGGCTTTCCGCGGGTCACATCCTCCGCGCTCACGATGGTTTGGAAGAATGGCGCGCATCCAATGATCTCCAGCGAAAGGTCAATGTTTAGCCGCGCCGTCGAGCTGCCAATGCCACAAGGGATTCCGGCAGCAGCGAGTGCCTTCAGCCATGTCAGGACACCGGGCAATGTTTGAACCCCGGTTTCCCGGACGATATCGCGGTAGTGCTCCTCTTTTCGAACCACGAGCCACGCGATCTCGGCCGCGTCGTGTGTCCATCCGAGGATCTCAGGGACAATTTCCGCATTTCGACGACCGAAACTTTTCTCGAAATAACCGGACGGCAGCACCCGTCCGGTTTCCTGTGCTAGCCGCTCCCAGCCTGTGCGGTGTGATGCCTCGGAATTTATGATGACGCCATCCCAGTCGAAGACGGCTGTAAATGGCGGCACGGACATCAAACGTCAGACGGTGCTTGGTTCGGCGGCGGCCAATTCCTCGCTCCTGTACCCGCCGCGGGCGCGGAAGTGAAGAATCAGCAAGAGGTAGGAAATGAGCATGATGACGGGGAAGAACGCCGCCGTGCTGAGCGCGTTCTTCTTCGCGGCGGCGCGGACGGCATCCACGGTCGCCGCGTCAGCTTCGGATGCGCCGGCAAGCTTGGTCTGATCGAGAGCGCGATACTGGCCGAAGACGCTCGTCTTTTCCTCACCAAGATACGTGGTGGCGATCCCCGGATATTGCGTGGCGAGTGTCGTGGCGGTGTGCTTGTCCTGGACATTGCCGAGGAAGACCATCCCGACGCTAAGCCCGAGCATCCCGACGCCGCCGATGCAATTGAGGGTGACCGCGCCTCCGCGCGGAAAACGCTCCGAGACCAAACCCAACATGGTGGGCCAGAAAAACGATTTACCGACCCCGTAGAGCGTGGCGGCGAGAAGAATGGTGAATCCGGCGGCCTTTGAGAGAAAGAGCAAACCAAGGGCTGCGAGGGCGGAGCAGCACGCGAGCAGGCCGAGCGGGGAGAGCTTGTGCACGAGCGGTCCGGCGAAGCACCGCAGGACTGTCATAATGAGTGAGGTGTAGATGAGCACCCAACCAGCGTTCAACCCGATCAGCCGCATCTCCGGCCCCATAAGTTCCCCGATCCAGCTATCGACGCCGAGTTCGGTGGTCGCGAGCGGAAGCATGATGAGCAGCAGGGCGAAATAGATGGGCTGGCCCAGCGAACGCACAGAAACGCCGAACCCAGCAGCGATGAACAGCGCCGGGAGCAGCGGCCACAAGAACTGCCCGCTCGCCATATGAAGAATACCTTCGCACACTTGAACGCCGATGAAATACGCGGCGACAAACGCTCCCAGCGCTCCAAAGTCCGCGAGCATTTCGCGATAGGTCACTCCCGCCGCAACGCGTTCGCTTACCGGGAAACGCTGCCCTATCAGGATCAGCCCATAAATCGCGGTTGGCACGAAAGTAAGGCCGACTTTCCATTGCCAGGACAGATTCCCCATGGCGATGCCAAGCATTCCCGCGAGCACCATCCCACCTGGCCAACCCGCGTGCAGGATGTTCAGCCACTTCGTTTTGTCTCGTGGATACATCGTCGCTACAGCGGCGTTGATGTAACTCTCCACGGTCCCATTCGAGATGGCGAATATGAATGTCCCCCAGTAGAGCTGCCGGGCGCTCGTCGCCGTGATGAGCAGGATCGTGGAAATGACGTGGCAAAGGAAGCCAAACGCAGCCACGCGACCGTAACCGACCTTGTCGATGATAAAGCTGAAGAGGAATATGCTGAATGCGAAAGGCCAGAATCCGACGCCGAGAATGTCGCCCTTTTGTGTCTCATCGAGATTGAATTGAACCTGCCACTCGCCGATGACCTGGGTCCGGACGATAAAGCCGAAGGCGCAGGTGACGAGGGCGATAAAACAGCCCCAAAATAGGCGCTTATACTGTGAATTTGAGGAGTTCATGGAGGAGGTACGGGGCGTGCGAACGCGCGGTTTGAACGGTTCAGCGGGCGCTGGCAAGCCGCGACAAGCGCTTCGCCGCAATTGTATAAGTTATTTGCCGGTGAGTTTATTCGGCTCGCCTGACGGCCATGCTATCCATCAGGAATCCGGCTGAGTCCCCGCCACATGGTCGGCGCCGGACGTCCTCCGCAATTCTTCAACTTACTCTCCCTCCTACTATGAAAGTCGGCATCGACAGCTACTGCTACCACCGCTTCTTTGGCGAAGTTTACCCCATGCAAAAACCGGCTCCGCGGACTTACACGATGGATTCATTCCTCGATCGCGCGAAGGAACTCGATTGCGACGGTGTCTCTCTGGAGTCGTGCTTTTTTCCGGAATTTGGCGAAAAGTACCTCACGAAGCTGCGTCGCAAGCTGGATGACCTCGGCTTTGACCGTGTCTATGCGTGGGGCCATCCGGACGGACTTGAGGGCGGCGGCAACGCGAAAGCGAAAGAGGAAATGCTCGCTCACATCGAGTACGCCAAGCTAGTGGGCGCACCAGTGATGCGTGTGGTCGGAAGCAGTCTGATGTTCCGCTTCGAACCGCATGAGCCACAGCTCAAGACGCTCGCGGAATGGTTTCGCGAAGCGAACAACCTCGCATCGAAGCACGGCATTCGTCTCGCGGTGGAAAATCACATCGACTACAATTCTGACGAAATTCTTTGGCTCATCGAGCAGGTCGGTTCCGAGAATTTCGGGGTCAACCTCGACACCGCAAATTTCCTCCGCGTGCTCGATGATCCGGTGGAAGCGACGCGCAAGCTCGCGAAACACGTTTTTGCGACGCATGTGAAGGACATCCGACCCGTCAAAGGCGTCGGCGTGCGCGAGTGGTATTACTTCTCTTGCGTGGCTGCGGGTGAAGGGCTCATCGAGATCGACCGAATTGCGCAGGTTCTCAAGGAAGCGGGATATCAGGGCTTTCTCGCCTTCGAAACAGATATGCCGCATCCCGATTACACCGAGCGCGAGGAGGAGATGGTGGAGAAGAGCGTGAAGTATTTGAAAAGCGTCGCAGAGAACCTCATCTGACCCGCTGCCATGGCTGCCAAAGAACTCCGTGTCGCGATCATCGGCTATCAATTCATGGGTAAGGCGCACAGCAACGCCTGGTCCCAGGCCGCGCGCTTTTTCGATCTGCCGCTTAAACCCGTCCTTCAGGTCGCCTGTGGGCGAAACGAAACTGCGCTCCGCTCATTTGCGGACAACTGGGGCTGGCGAAACACCGAGACCGACTGGCGTCAGGCCGTGGCGCGCGACGATGTGGACGTGGTGGACGTCTCGCTCCCGCAGCATTTGCATCACGAGGTGGCCGTTGCGGCCGCCCGCGCTGGCAAACATCTGTTTTGCGAAAAGCCGATGGCCCTCAAGGCGAGCGACGCTGAGGCGATGTTGCATGCTGCGGAGGAGGCGAACGTTACGCATTATGTGAACCACAACTATCGCCGAACGCCCGCCGTGCGGCTCGCGCGACAGCTGATCGATGAAGGCAGGATTGGCCGAATCTTTCACTGGCGCGGCGCTTATCAGCAGGACTGGATTGTCGATCCCGATTTTCCGCTCACCTGGCATTTGAGAAAAGAGACCGCGGGTAGCGGACCGCACGGCGATCTGAACTCACACAGCGTCGATCTCGCTCATTACCTTGTCGGCGAGATCAAGACGGTATCCTGCCTGACCACGAATTTTATCAAGGAACGCCCGCTGCCGGGCGAGGGTGCAGCCACGTTCAGTGCCGGCTCCGGTACTTCGGGGCGCGGTGAGGTCACGGTGGAAGATGCTTCGCTCATGATGGTCGAGTTTGAAAATGGGGCAATCGGATCGTTCGAAGCGACGCGCTTCGCACCTGGGCGCAAGAATCGAAACACGTTCGAGATTTACGGCAGCGAAGGTTCGATTGCTTTCGACCTCGAGCGGATGAACGAGCTGCAATTCCATTCGCGCAACGATCCCGAGCACGCGCAAGGCTTTCGCACCATCCTCGCGACCGAGCCGTGTCATCCCTACATCAAGCACTGGTGGCCGCCGGGCCACATCATCGGCTATGAGCATGAGTTCACCCATGCCGTCGTCGATTTTATTGATGCCATCGCGAACGGCAAACCGATCGAGCCCAACTTTCACGATGGGCTTAGATGCATCCGCGTTCTCGAAGCCGGCCTCAAGTCCGCGGTAAGCGGCCAGCGCGAGAAAGTATGAAGCCGCGACTCATTCCAATCTTTTTTGAGCCCGGACGCGACGAAGGCTTCGACACTCAACTCGCCAATCTCCGCGCTCTACTCGCCGAGGATGCCGAGTTTCTCGATCCAGTGCCGCTCGGTGCACCGCTGCCGGACTGCGAAGCCGCGGTGTTCCCGCAGTTCCTCGGTGAAGCGTATCGGCGCGCCGACGATTTTCGCGCGCTCAAGCTGCCGTTGCTCATTCTCACGTCCGAGTTTGGCACGCTCTCGATGTGGGATTGGGAAATCATTTCCTACCTGAAAACTGAAGGTGCCGGCGACCGGATTGTCGCGCCCTATGCCATCGAGTACACCCGCACGGTACTGCGCGCGCTCGCGGTGCAGCTGCAGCTTCGGGCGAGCAAGTTTATCGTCTATCAGGATGATCCAGGTGACGGGATGCAGGCGCCCATCTTCAAGCGGTTCTATTGGTGGGAGACGGAATGCGTGCAGCGGATGCTCGGAAAATTTGGTATCGCCATCGACAAACGCAGCTTCAAAAAGCTCGGCGCGGAGGCGAAGGAAATCCCGGACGCCGCCGCGCGGACAGAATGGAAGGAATGGGAGTGGCCGAGCGCGCTTCCCGAGCACGCGCTGAACTCTGCGGTGAAACTCTACCTCGCAGTGAAGCGAGACATCGGCGACGATCCCACCGTACAGGGCGTCGGCATCAATTGCCTGAACGAATCGTATTTTTCGGACTGCACTCCCTGTCTCGCGTGGTCGATGCTTTACCAGGAGCGCGGGCTGATCTGGGGCTGCGAAGCGGACATCGTCTCGATGCTGACGAAACTGATTCTCCATCGCTCGACCAATGCCCCAACGATCATGACGAATCTTTATCCGTTCCTCATGGGCCAGGCGGCGTTGAAACACGAGCGCATCTCTGATTTTCCAAAAGTCGAAGGGGACCCGCGCAATTACATCCTCGTCGCGCATTGCGGTTATCTTGGCGTAGTACCTCCGTCGTTCGCGAAGCCGAACGAGTGGAAGCTCCGGCCGAAGGTTCTCGCGATTGTGGATGAGAACGCGCATGTGATCGATGCGCGTCTCCCGGAAGGCCCGATCACGCTCGTCAAGCTGCACCCCGACATGAAGACGATGACTGTGGTGGAGGGCGAACTGAGCCGGATACGCCCAATACCCAGGCTCGGACTGTCTGAATGGTGGCGTAATCCGGGTATCAAACGGCCATCGTCTCATGACACATCTCGCGTCTCACCATTATTTGCTGATGACCGGGCATCACCTCGCCGCGATCGAGCCAATCGGAGCTGTTTTTGGTCTTTCGCCGGAGGCGATCTAAATCGCACACGAAACAGCGCTCGCCACGGTGGAGATTTCGATCGTCGATCGCTCTCTGCCACCAGGGCAGCGGAAGCCGGCACATCGATCTGGTCCCTGATTTTCGAAGGCCGGAACGCTTGTGTGTAAAAGTGCAACTCTCAAACCGCGCCAGTCACTGACAGGGGCTTTGCAGGCCCTATGTTCCCGTCTCTCTGCCATGAAAAAGCCCCCTCTGCTTCTTCCACTCCTATTCGCCATTCTGCCACTGCATGCGGAGGTGGAAAAACCGCCGTATCAGCCTGAGGCGCCGCCAGCACCAGGAGCAACCAAGGCGGAGGAGCTATTTGCGTTAAAGAATCTTCACGCATGGTGCGCCGTCCCCTTCGATGCCAAAGAGGGGTCCCGAGGAACGGGCCGAGATGTTGGAGAAACTCGGATTCAAGCGGTTCGTCTATGACTGGCGGCCGAAGGATATCCCAACGTTTGATGCGGAGATTGAGGCGATGAAAAAGCACGGCATTGAACTTACTGGGTGGTGGTCTCCGACGAGCGCGGCGGACCCGGTGCTGCGTCAGACGCTGGAGGTCTTCAAACGCCAGGATGTCCATCCGCAGCTTTGGGTGATGGGTGGAGGCACGCCAACGACAACGCCGGAGGAACAGAAGCAGCGTGTTGACCAGGAGGCGGAGCGTATCCGGGCGATCGTGGAACTGGCACGGCCCTACGGATGCAAAGTCGAACTCTACAATCATGGCGGCTGGTTCGGCCAAACTGACAATGAAGTTGCGATCATCGAGCGACTAAAGGAACTCGGGATTACGGACGTGGGGATCGTCTATAATTTCAGCCACGGTCATGGCGACATCGCGGACTTTCCGGCCATTTGGAAACGCATGAAGCCCTACGTGGTAGCGGTGAACGTGACCGGCATGGTCGAGAATGGGGAATCGAAGATCATGCCGCCCTCCCAGGGAACGTTCGAACTCGCGATGCTGCGGGTGATATTGGACAGCGGTTGGAGTGGGCCGATCGGGCTCATCGCAGAGCAGGGTGGCGACGCCGAGGTGACGCTCGGCAACTATCTGCGTGGCCTCGAGTGGTGCAGAAAAGAACTCGCAAAACCAGGCTCCGGCGGGCCACGACCGGAATTCACCCCACCCAAGCACGAGGCCAAGCAAGGCGCCAGGCTGGTCCCCGGCCGATTTGAAAAGGCGCTGGATGCCGCGGAAGGCGGTCTGATTGTAGATGGAAACGATGAGTGGCGAAGGGCGCCGATCACCGTCGAAGCGTGGGTCAAATTGCGCGACGCAAAGAATTTCAATGTCGTGGTGGCGAGCGATACGAAGGCGTCTGGCGCGCACTGGGAAATCTATTCGTTTGCAGGACCGGGCGACTTCTCGGTCTTCCTTCCGGGACAGGGCGGGGGGGTGCGCAGCGGTGTGAATATTTGCGACGATGCCTGGCATCATCTCGCGATGATTCTGGAGAAAGAACGGGTCCGGCTTTTCGTCGACGGCAAACTCGTGAAAGTTCAGACGATTCCGCCGCCCACCCGTGCTGCCGAGCCAGCGGAACTTGCGATCGGGCGAACGGTGGAGGACGGCATCGGTTGTAATGGATTGATCGACGATGTTCGAATCGCGCGCGGGGCGCGTGATATCACCTCTCCGCCGGATGTCGCCCTGACCCACGATGATTCGACCCTCGGGCTATGGTCGCTCGACGATTTGCCGAAGGCCTCATTCCTCAATCTCCCGGAGCGCGAACCGCTGGACCCAGCGGCACATCCGCTGCACGCGCACCCCGTCAATCGCGACCGGATCTACGACTTCTACGCCAAACAGGCACGCGACTTTGGCAGTCTCGCGGACAAGCCGGCATTGCTTCCGGCGTTCCCCGGTCTCGATGGCGGACGATCCGGGCATTGGGGAAATCAAACCGAGGCCGATTGGAAAAACTCGGGTTGGAATAGAATGGATGTCGGCTCTGTCCAGGCGGGCGTGTTTCGTCGGGGCGATCGAACGGTGCCGCGGGCCGTGTGCGTGCGGCTCGGCGAGACCGCCGCGTGTTTCGATCCGGAGACATTGACGTGGCCGGAAGCGTGGCGCGGCGGGTTCGTCCGATTCGGCGCGGCTCGCTTTGGCTTTCTGGGTGGCGTCGATCCGAGAGGAGAAGCGATCCCGGCGCCGAAGGGAGAGCCCGCCCAGCCGGGCAGTTTTGTCTATCATGGTTACTACCGGCACGGTCCGCAGGTCGTCTTCTCCTATCAACGCGATGGCACCGAGTGGCTGGAGGCAGCCGCCGGAGAGGCTGGGAGCGTGGTCGTCACTCGTGAGCACGCTGACCAAGGTGCGCTCAGCGCGCTCACGAGTGGCGGCCCTGCGCAGTGGCCGCAAATCTTCGTTACCACCGGCACCCTCGGGACTTCGAAGCCCTACGCGATCGACACGCTCACGCTGCCGAGTCAGACGCCCTGGAATTCACTTTGGCATTTCGGCGGACTCGATTTCTTTCCCAATGGCGATGCCGCGCTTTGCACCTTCGAGGGTGAGGTGTGGATTGTTTCGGGCATTGACGACCAACTCGCACATCTCAAATGGAAGCGCTTCGCCGCCGGCCTGCACCAGGCGCTGGGACTCAATATCGTGGATGGAAAGATTTGCGTGCTCGGACGGGACCAAATCACGCGCCTGCACGACCTCAACGGTGATGGGGAAGCCGATTTTTACGAATGCTTTGCGAATGCTTACGACACGCCAACCGGAGGACATGATTTCGTTACGGGGATGCAGCATGACCGTGAGGGACGCTTCTACCTCGCGTCCGGAAAGCAGGGCGTGGTGAGGGTCACCCCTGGGATGGAGCCCGCGGAGGTGCTCGCCACGGGGTTTCGAAATCCGGACGGAATTGGACTCGGGCCGAACGAGGAAGTCGCCGTCGCGGTACAGGAAGGCGATTGGACGCCGGCGTCGATGGTCTACGAGTTCTTGCCGACGCCCGGCGTGACGGCGGGGCACTATGGCTACCGTGGACCAAAGCCTGGGCCGCGCGGACACCTGCCACCGCTCGTGTATTTGCCGCGTGGCGTCGATCACTCATGCGGCGGGCAGTGCTACGTGCAAGGCGATCGTTGGGGTGTGCCGGAGGGAACGCTCGTGCATCTTTCGTGGGGAAACGGCGCGGCGTTTCTGGTGCTCCGGGAGCAGGTCGGCGACGTCGCGCAAGGCTGCGTGATTCCGCTGCCCGGTGACTTCAGCAGCGGCGCGCACCGCGGTTCTTTTAACCCGCGCGATGGACAACTTTACGTCGCGGGCATGACGGGCTGGATCACCTACGCGCCGGAGGAAGGTTGCTTCCAACGCATGCGATATACCGGCGATCGCGTACAGGTGCCAACCGCGACCGAAGTCCGCGAAAACGGTGTAATGCTGCATTTTGCAGAGCCGTTGGAAAAGAGCGCGGCCAGCGATCCTCACCATTTTTTTGCTCAAGAATGGAGCTACCGTTATAGTGCCGCCTACGGCAGCGAAGAGTTTTCGGTGCGGTCGCCCGATCGAAGGGGGCACGACGCTCTTGAAATTACCTCAGTGCACTTACTCGAAGAGGGGCGATCACTTTTCCTGGAAATCCCGCAGCTTCTGCCCGCGAATATCTTGCACCTACGCTGCGATCTGCCCGGTCTACTGGCACGCGATTTCTTCCTCACTCTGCATCAGCTCGGCGCGCCGTTCACGCAATTTCCTGGCTACCGGGCCATCGCCAAGGCTGCCGTTGATCCGCATGCCGGCCATCATGGGTTCGCGACAGAAGGCAACGCCGCGCCGAAGCCTGTGAAGTGGGAACAAGGCCCCTCGGGTCGCGCGATTCATCTCCAGACTGCGAGCGGTCTGCAATTCGCGCAGAAAGAACTCCACGCCAAGGCCGGCGAACGTCTTTCACTGATCTTCGAGAACCCGGACGCTATGCCGCACAACTGGGTGCTGGTGAAAATCGGCGCCCTCGAGCGGGTCGGACAACTCGCCACCCAACTGATCACTGAGCCTGATGCCGTCGCACGCAATTACGTCCCCGATAGCCCAGATGTGCTTTGCCACACCCGCATCCTTGACCCGCTGAAGACTACGACCGTCAACTTTGATGCGCCCAGGCAGCCCGGCCGCTATCCCTACATCTGCACATTCCCGGGCCACTGGATGCTCATGCGTGGCGAACTCATCGTCGAGTGATCCATGATCGTTCCCGTGCTCAAGGACGATGCGCTGCTAACGGACATCACGGCTTCTTCCGAAGATTGCGACGCGTTCCACCTCTGGTGGCTCGGTCAAAGCGGCTTCCTCTTGAAATGGGGGACGCGCACAGTGCTCTTCGATCCCTATCTTTCCGATTCCCTGACGAAGAAATATGCCGGCACCCCAACGCCCCACGTCCGCATGACGGAGCGCTGCGTTAAGCCGGAGCTGCTGGGGTTTGTGGACATCGTCACCTCAAGCCATGCACACACGGATCACCTCGACGCCGAGACGCTCGTTCCGATCGGTCGCGCTCACCCGGGACCCCTGCCCCTCGTCCTACCCACCGCGAACATCGAGGTCGCACGCGAACGTCTGACGGGGGCGACCTCAACCTTCATGGCCTCGATGCGGGCGAGACCTTGAGGTTGGGCAACTTCGAATTCATTGGAATCCCCGCCGCACACGACGACATCGAACGCGACATCCAAGGTCGTTGCCGCTTCCTCGGATTTGTCGTCCGTTTTGGGGAGTGGACTCTATACCATAGCGGCGACACGCGTTGGTATGAAGAGCTTCCGCTGGTGCTCGCCGAACATCGCCCTGATGTAGCTCTTCTGCCGATTAATGGTCGCGATGTTGCACGCAAAGTGGCGGGTAATCTCGACGGCGATGAAGCTGCCGCACTTGCCAAAGCTTGTGCGGCGCGGACTGCCGTGCCACGCCACTTTGACATGTTCACATTCAATACCGCCGCGCCCGACGCTTTCCGCGCCGCGTGTGCCCGACTGGGGCAGCGATGCCACATCCTGCGCTGCGGCGAGCGATGGACAATCAAAGCCTTAAAGTAGGCTACGTGTCGGAACCCAAGTTGACTGATCCGGCCGACCCAGCTTGCCTCGTTCGGTCGGTTAGGATCACGACATTTGGAACATGAAGCTTTCCCAGGCCATGGTCGAACAGACCACCCGACCCCCTCGTCCCTCCTCGCGTGACAAAATGTGTAAATAATGAGGTTCAGACGCCCAAAAGCGTTCCCTTACGATTCTCGGTGCCAGCGCATGAAAGCGGTTACTCCAAGTAAATCGACCGAAAAATGCTCTTACTCGATCCGCGGAAGACCGCATGGCGAACAACACGGTGCTGACGCTGGGAACTCAGGATTTCAGCGACCCTTCCCATCTGTTGTCCGGCTTACTGCCGGCAAAATACAACGGTCCGAGCCATTGCCATTATTGCCATTAAAGCGGTTTAAATAGGGAAAAAGAGGGCCAGAAAAGGACATTCCGACTTGCCTTTTACAGAGAAAAATAGCATTTTACAGAAATGCAAGTATTGAT
>CAWCSW010000026.1:0-745877 GCA_963798345.1 uncultured Verrucomicrobiae bacterium
GCTCGATCCCGCTTGCATCGACGGCCTTGGCGGCATCGGCCACGTGCCGCCCGGCAATGACGCGGTCGGGCGTTATTTCGGCCAGTGGCACCAGCACGAAAGCGCGCTCGAACAGGCGCGGATGCGGCAGGGTGAGGCCCAGCTCGTCGACCGTCAAATCGTCATAAGAGAGGATGTCGATATCGGCGGTGCGCGGGCCGTTCTTCTTTTCATGCGCGCGGTCGCGGCCGAGCCGACGCTCGACGTCCTGTGCGCGCGCCAGCAATTCGCGTGGGGACAGCGAGGTGTCGACTGAGATGCATAGATTGACGAAAGGCGGCTGATATTTGAAGCCCCAAGGCGGCGTCAGATAATCGGACGAGCGTGCGTTGAGCCTCACCGTGAAGCCGTCGCACAGCATGTCGACGGCGCGGTCGAGAATATTGCGGCTGTTTCCGACATTGCCGCCGAGCGCGATCAACGCCTCGCTCATGGCTTTTGCCGGCTCCGCACCAAAGTGACGCCGACATCGCTAAAGGTCGCGGCGATGGGCGCATGCGGCTTATGGATCGTCACCGTTATGATGCGCACGCGCGGGAAGGCGGCGAGCACCGCGTCGGCGACGCGGCCGGCGGCGGCTTCGATCAGTCGAAACTTCTGTCCGCAAAACGCTTTCGACGCGCAGTCGACCACTTTGTCGTAGGAGACGGTGTCCATCACCTTGTCGCTGCGCGCGGCGGCGGCGAGGTCGATCTCCAATGCGAGATCCATGGTGAAGGTCTGCCCGACCTTGCCCTCGTAAGGCATGACGCCGTGATAGGCGTGCAGCGACAGCCCGTTGATGAAGATGCGGTCGCTCATCGCGCCGCCTCGATGGCCGCGGCGACGCGCAGCGCCTGCACGGTTTCCGCGACATCGTGCACGCGCAGAATTTGCGCGCCATCCTGCGCCGCCTTGAGGTGGCTCGCAATCGAGCCGCCAATGCGCTCGCTTGGCTCGGAAGGGGTGACCGTATTGATGAAACGCTTGCGCGAGGCGCCGACCAGGAGCGGCAAGCCAAAACGTTTGAATTCGGTAAGCCGCGCCAGACAGACGATGCTCTGCTCCGGCGTCTTGCCAAAACCAATGCCGGGATCGAGCACGATTTTATCGTGCGCGATGCCGGCGCGTTCCGCAATCGCCAGCGAGCGGGCGAAGAAGGCGTTAACGTCGGCGATGATGTCGATGGCCGGATCGGCGGTCTCGCGGTTATGCATCACGATCACCGGAACGCCACGCGCGGCGACGAGGGGCGCCATGTCGGGGTCGCCTTGCAGGCCCCAGACGTCGTTGACGATAGTTGCGCCTTGGTCGAGCGCCCAGGCGGCGATCTCGGCTTTGATGCTGTCGATCGACACCGCGACACCGAGCTTGACCACCGCCGGCAACACAGGCGCGAGCCGCGCTTTCTCGTCCGCTGCCGAGACCGGCTTGGCGCCGCCATAGGGCCGTGTCGGATTCCGCGCCGATGTCCAGGATATCGGCGCCCTGACGGACCATGTCGGCGGCATGGGCGATGGCCGTCGCGGGATCGAGGAACGCGCCGCCGTCGGAGAAGGAATCCGGGGTCACGTTGAGGATGCCCATGACCAGCGGGCGCCCAAGCGAAAGAAGCGCCGAAAGCGCGTCCGGCGCCGGTTTTTGGGCGGTTTTAGGGGCGGTTTCGAGGGTGCGGGCCAGCGCCATGGGAGTGGCTTTGCGCTGGGACGCGAGGGGCTGTCAAGCGAGCCAAGGAGGGCTCAGCGATACGAAATCATCAATTGCAGCTTCTTGGCGTAGTCGATCCAGCGCGCCACGACTTTCTCGGAGGGCAGCAGGCGGACCAGCTTGCGCTTCTTATTGGCGTCGGCCATCGCCTGGGCGAGGTTGCGCGGATTGCGGTATTTGAGTTCCTTGACCGTATCGACGCCGGCGGCTTGCAGCAGCTGCGAATATTCCCGGTTGATGCCTTTGACGCGCATGCGGTCGGCGACGTTCGCCCAGCACAGCAATTGCTTTTCATCGAAGCCGGTTCTGATCGCCAGCTTTTTGCGGCCACTGACGGTGCGGGCGGCTTCGAGCAGGCGGCCGGTCGAGCGGATTTTCACCAATGCCAGGATCTTGGCGACATCGTCGTCGATCCCTTCGATATCGGTGATTGGATAGGACATTCGCGCCGCCTCCGCCTCTGCTTCTTATGTCGCCTACGACTGCAATCGGTTCAAACAAACTGACTCAAGCCGGGAATCGCGCCGACGATCTCGCCGATCGCGTCTTCCCCGATTTTCTCGCGGGCATAGGCGATGGTCTCGCGGGTAACGCCCTGCACCTGACCCATGCTTAGTCCCGCCGCCATCATCTTGGTGCCGGCGCCCATGATGCCGCCCATCCCGAACATGCCGCCGCCCGCACCTTGCTGCGCCTGCATCAGCGCCTGCGCGCCCGGAATCCGGTCGAGCAGGGCGGTCACCTTGTCGGCCGGACCTTCTTTATGAAGAAATTCGAATATGATGCCCACGGCTTTTTCCGCGGCACCTCGATCGACGCCGACATTGGCGACGAGACGGGCGACCAACTCTTCCATGACCCCCTCAGCTCTTCCGCACTGGCGGCGGATTGCGTTTATATTGAACGCAGGCGCAGCCAATGACAAGCGTGTTGCGTGCTTCGCATCGCGGCCCCTTGCCGCGCGCATCTCTTGTCGCCGTCGCATGTCAAGTAAAATGTAATTCTCTTCGCGCCGCCGCTGCACCGCCGTATGCAAGACGGCATGCTCTTGGATGAAGTCGATCTCCTGTCATAAAACCGGCTGACGTACCCACGCGGAAAATTTAGAAGCCGTCCGGCGACGGCTTCGGCAGTATCTTGGCGCCAATCGGCAGTAATCTTTTGCGTTTTGGAAGCGTACCGACCGCCTATGCTTTCGAATTCCTGAAAGAGCGCGAAGAAAACACAGGCTGTCAGCGAAACGCCGGCGGTTCACCTTGCGTTTCCGCGCCGTTTATCCCAACTGCATGGCTCGGAGCGTGCTTTCCAGCCCGATCGGGCATTGCTAGCGTGCCTGATTGGCCGAACAGGAGACCGTCATGAGTGCACTCGACGCGGTTTTGAGCCGCATCGACCAGGATATCGACCAAAGCGTCGAGCGTTTGTTTGCATTATTGCGCATCGCTTCGATTTCCACCGATCCGGCCTACAAGGAACAATGCCGCGCCGCCGCCGAGCACGTGGCCGCCGACCTGCGCGGCATCGGCTTTACCGCCGATATCCGCCCGACCGAGGGGCATCCGGTGGTTGTGGGCAAATCTAACGGGGTTTCCGGCCCGCGTGTGCTGTTTTACGGCCATTATGACGTGCAGCCGGTCGATCCGTTAAACCAGTGGAAGACGCCGCCGTTCGAGCCGCGCATCGAGACGCTCCCTGGCGGGCGCAAGATCATCGTCGCGCGCGGGGCCTGCGACGACAAGGGCCAGGCCATGACCTTCATCGAGGCCTGCCGGGCTTTCAAGGCGGTCACCGGCAAACTGCCGCTGCCGATCACGATGATGATCGAGGGCGAGGAGGAGTGCGGTTCGGCACACCTGTTCAAATTCGTGCGCGACAACGCGGCCGAGTTCAAGCTCGACCTGGCGCTGGTCTGCGATACCGCCATGTGGGATGGCGACACGCCTGCGATCACCACATCGCTGCGCGGGCTGGTCTATGAAGACGTGAAGATCACCTGCGCCGACCGAGATTTGCATTCCGGCGTGTTCGGCGGCGCCGCCCGCAATCCGTTGCATGTGCTCGCAGGCATCCTCGCCGGACTGCACGACAAAGACGGCCGCGTCACCATTCCCGGTTTTTACGATGGGGTGGCCGAGCTGCCGGCGGATATCAAGGCCGACCTGAAAGGGCTCGATCTCACGCCGGAAAAATTCCTGGGGCCCATCGGGCTCAAGGAGCCTTCGGGCGAGAAGGGCCGCATGGTGCTTGAGATGGTGACCACGCGCCCGACGGCCGAGGTCAACGGCATCATCGGCGGCTATACCGGCGAGGGCGCCAAGACCGTCATCCCCGGCGAGGCCAGCGCCAAAGTATCATTCCGCCTGGTCGGCGAGCAGGACCCGGCGAAAGTGCGCGATGCCTTCCGCGCCTTTGTGCGCGCCCGCGTGCCGGCAGATTGCAAAGTCACGTTCGGTAATTTCGGTCTGGCGCCGCCGCTGCAATTGTCGTTCGACAATCCGGCACTCAACAAGGCCCGCAAGGTGCTGGCCGAGGAGTGGGGTCACAAGGCGGTGACGGTCGGCGCCGGCGGCTCGATCCCGATCGTGGCGGATTTCAAGAGCGTGCTCGGGATGGATTCGTTGCTGGTCGGCTTTGCGCTCGACGACGACCGCGTGCATTCGCCGAACGAGAAGTTCGACCTCAAGTGCTATCACAAGGGCATCAGGAGCTGGGCGCGCATCCTCGACGCGCTGGCGGCGGCATAGCGCCATCGGGAGCAATATCGTTATCTCGTTTATTGTCTTGCCGCGGCGCACCTGCTAGGGCGCGGCGGCAAGATAATGCGTGAAACAAGACCAAATGGCTCCCCCACCTCTCCTTCAACTTAAAGACATCGCGCTCACCTTCGGCGGCACGCCGCTGCTCACGGCTGCGGAGCTGTCCGTTTCGACCGGCGAGCGCGTGTCGCTGGTCGGGCGCAACGGCTCCGGCAAATCGACGCTGCTGAAGATCGCCGCCGGCCTGGTCGAGCCGGATCGCGGCTCTATATTTGTGCAACCGGGCGCGCTCGTGCGCTATCTGCCGCAGGAGCCGGATTTCTCCGGTTTCACGTCCACCCTGGCCTATGTCGAAGCGGGCCTTAAGCCCACCGACGATCATTACATTGCCCGCCATCTTCTTGAGGAGCTTGGCCTTACCGGTGAGGAAGACCCGGCGCATCTGTCCGGCGGTGAAGCGCGCCGCGCCTCGCTCGCGCGCGTCCTGGCGCCCTCGCCGGATATCCTGCTGCTCGACGAGCCGACCAACCATCTAGACCTCACCACTATCGAATGGCTGGAGCGCGATCTCGATGCCCGCCGCACCGCGCTGGTGATCATCAGTCACGACCGGCGCTTCCTGTCGACGCTGTCGCGCTCGACCGTCTGGCTCGACCGCGGCGAGACGCGCCGCCTGGAGCGTGGCTTTGGCTATTTCGAGGAATGGCGCGACGCGGTGCTGGCGGAAGAAGAGCGTGACCAGCACAAACTCGACCGCAAAATCGTCGCCGAAGAGCATTGGATGCGCTATGGCGTCACCGGAAGGCGCAAGCGCAATATGCGCCGGGTCGGCCATTTGCAGGCGCTGCGGGAAAGCCGCCGCAGCTACCGTGCCTTCGCCGGCGACGCCACGATCACCGCAGGCGCTGCGCCGCCGTCCGGCGTGCTGGTGATCGAAGCCAAAGGGATCGGAAAAAGTTACGGCGGCCGGCCGATTGTCGACAACTTCTCGATCCGCATCCAGCGCGGCGACCGCATCGGCATTATCGGGCCCAATGGCAGCGGCAAGACGACGTTGATCAATCTGCTGACCGGCGTTTTGGCGCCGGACACCGGCACGGTCAAACTCGGGTCGACGCTGGCCATTGCCACGCTCAACCAGCATCGCGATAGCCTCGACCCACAAGTCACGGTGGCCGACGCGTTAACTGGCGGCGGCACCGAGACCGTGCTGGTCAATGGCACGCCCAAACACGTCGTCAGCTACATGAAGGATTTTTTGTTCACCAGCGAACAGGCGCGCACGCCGCTCGGCAAACTGTCGGGTGGCGAACGCGGCCGCCTGATGCTGGCGCAGACGCTGGCTAAGCCTTCGAATTTGCTGATCCTCGATGAGCCGACCAACGATCTCGATATGGAAACGCTCGATGTGCTCGAGGACATGATCGGCGATTATCCCGGCACCGTTCTCTTAATCAGCCACGATCGCGATTTCCTCGACCGCCTGGTGAACGGTGTGATTGCGCCGGAGGGTAATGGCCGCTGGACCGAATATGCCGGCGGCTATTCCGACATGCTGGCGCAGCGCGGTGCGGATCTGACCCGCGAGGCGGTCAAGGCGGACAAGGCAAAGCCGGCCAAGCCGTCGGCGCCGGTTACCGAGCCGCAAGCGCAAAAGCGCAAGATGAAATTCAAGGAAAAACACGCGCTCGAAACTTTGCCGAAGACCATGGCCGGGCTGGTCGCAAAAGCTGGCTGAGTTGCAAGCCAAGCTTGCCGACCCGGACTTTTATCGGCGCGATCGCGCCGGTTTCGAAAAAGTCACCAGCGACCTCGGCGAGACTCAGCGCAAGCTGGCGGCCGCCGAGGAGCAATGGCTGGAGCTCGAACTGCTGCGCGAGGAAACGGCGGGCGGCTAGCTACTATTTCTTGAGCTTGTAGCCGGTCTTGAACATCCACCAGACCGTGGCCAGGCAAACGCCTAAGAACAACAAGGTCATGCCGACGCTGACGCTATGGCTGACATCGGCAACATCGAAGAAGCTCCAGCGGAAGCCGCTAATCAAATACAAAACCGGGTTGATCAGCGTGATCTTCTGCCACAGCGGCGGCAGCACGCTGGTGGAATAGAAGGTACCGCCGAGAAACGTCAGCGGCGTAATGATCAGCAGCGGCACGATTTGCAGTTTCTCGAAGCCGTCGGCCCAAATGCCGATGATGAAGCCGAGCAGACTGAAGGTTGCCGCCGTCAACAGCAGGAACGCGATCATCCAGAACGGATGCGCGATATGCAGCGGCACGAACAGCCAGGCGGTGGCCAGAATGATCAATCCGAGGATGATCGATTTGGTCGCCGCCGCCCCGACATAGCCAAGCACGATCTCGAACGGCGACACCGGCGCGGAGAGGATTTCATAGATGGTGCCGGTGAAGCGCGGGAAATAGATGCCGAATGAAGCGTTCATCGTGCTTTGCGTGAGCAGCGTGAGCATGATCAAGCCCGGCACGATGAAGGCGCCGTAGGAGATGCCTTCGATCTGCGTGATGCGCGAGCCGATGGCCGCGCCGAACACCACGAAATAAAGCGAAGTCGAGAGCACCGGCGAGACGATGCTCTGCCAGATGGTGCGTTTTGTACGCGCCATTTCGAAGGAGTAGATGGCGTAGGCGGCGCGGAGATTCATGTGCGCTCGCTCACAAGTCCGACGAAGATATCTTCCAGCGAGCTCTGTTGCGTTTCCAGATCGCGGAAACGGATGTCGGCGCGGCTGAGATCGGCGAGCAATGCGGTGACGCCGGTGCGCTCGGCCATGGTGTCATAGGTGAAGATCAGGTCGGCGCCGCCCGCGCCAAGCGTCAGATTATGCGCGGCCAGTTCGGCCGGCATCGCATCGAGTTTCTTTTGCAGGTGCAGGATCAGTCGCTTCTTGCCGAGCTTGCGCATCAGCTCGGCTTTGTTCTCGACCAGGATCAGCTCGCCTTTGTTGATCACGCCGACGCGGTCGGCCATGTCCTCGGCTTCCTCGATGTAATGGGTGGTGAGGATGATGGTCACGCCCGAGGCGCGCAAATCGCGCACGACTTGCCACATGTCCTTGCGCAACTCGACGTCGACGCCTGCGGTCGGCTCGTCGAGGAACAAAATTTGCGGCTCATGCGCCAGCGCCTTGGCGATCAGCACGCGCCGCTTCATGCCGCCGGACAGCGTCATGATCTTGTCGTCCTTCTTGTCCCACAGCGACAGCGCGCGCAGCACTTTCTCGACATAAGCCGGATTGCGCGGCTTGTTGAACAGGCCGCGGCTGAAACTCACCGTCGCCCACACGCTCTCGAAAGCGTCGGTATGCAATTCCTGCGGCACCAGCCCGATCAGCGAACGGGTGGCGCGGTAGTCATCAACGATATCGTGACCGTCGACCGTGACCGTGCCGGAGCTTCCCACCAGGATGCCGCAGACGATGCCGATCAGCGTGGTCTTGCCGGCGCCGTTGGGGCCGAGCAGCGCGAAAATCTCGCCACGCCGTATGTCCAGGTTGATGCTTTTAAGCGCCTGGAATCCGGAGGCGTAGGTCTTCGACAGATCGTTGATGGAAATGATCGATGGCATGGGGATGGCCGGGGCGGGTCACGCGCATATAAGCGCTTGGCCGCGCCGCGCCAGCCCCGCGAGCAGGTCTATAAGTTTGCCAAGCCGCTCAAATCGGACAGCGTCTGCGCCGGGGGAAAATCCAGATATTCGTCCGGCATCTTGGATCGATTGACCCAGATGCTGCGGAAGCCGACGGAGGTGGCCGCCATCACGTCCCAGCGGTTGGACGACACGAAAGTTACGTCACTGGGTTTGCATTTGAAATGATCGGTCACGAGGGCATAGACCTCCGGCCGCGCCTTGAATTTTTTCACGCTGTCCACGGAGAGCACCGCGTCGAGATCGCCGCCGATGCCGGCTGCATCCACCGCGCCTTTGAGCATATTGGGCGAGCCATTGGAGAGGATGCCGGTCTTTTTGCCCGCTTTCTTGAGGCTGCTCAGGCAGGCGCGCGCGTCGGGAAAGGCGTCGAGCTTGAAATAGGCATCGAGCAATTTGGCCTTGAGCGCTTTGGGCACCGACGGCACCCGCGCCAGCGAATAATCCAGCGCCCGTTCGGTCAGCGTCCAGAAATCCGTGTAATGGCCGGCCAGCGTCAGCGTCCAGGTATATTCGAGCTGCTTGGTGCGCCAGATTTCCGACATGCGGTCGGCGTCGGGCCCGGCCTCGCCGCGAAAGCGGGCTATCGCGGCGTGCACGTTGAACAACGTGCCGTAGGCATCGAAAACAAAGATGGACGACATGGCTTCCTCCCGCACTGGCGGTTATGCTTGTAAAGCAAGCGGCCGGGCAAGCAAAATACTTTGGCGGTCGAAATCGAGTGCCGGGAGAATTGAATGCCGGAACAGGGTTGGTCCAAGACTTGGACGTTCTACGAGGGCGATTGGCACGAGGGAAATATCCCGATCATGGGCGTGCGCACCCACGCCGTCTGGCTCGGCTCCTCGGTGTTCGATGGCGCCCGCGCTTTCGAGGGCGTGACGCCGGATCTGGAATTGCATTGCGCGCGGGTCAACGCCTCGGCCAAAACGATGTTTCTCAAGCCGGATGTGTCTGTCGATGACATGGTGGGTTTGACCCGCGACGGCATGAAAAAGTTTTCCGCCGATACGACGCTTTATGTGCGGCCGATGTATTGGGCCGAACGGGCAAGCCCGATGGCGCTGCCGCCCGATCCGGATTCGACGCGCTTTGCCCTCACGCTCTACGATTTACCGATGCGCAAGCCGGATGGCTTCTCGGTCACGCTGTCGCCATTCCGGCGGCCGACCCCGGATACCGCGCCCGTCGACGCCAAAGCCGGCTGCCTCTATCCGAATAACGCCCGCGCGATGTTCGAGGCGAAGTCGCGCGGCTTTGACAATTGCCTGGTGCGCGACACGATCGGCAATATCGCCGAGCTGGCCAATTCGAACGTATTCGCGGCCAAAGACGGCGTTGTCTTCACACCGATCGCAAACGGTACGTTTCTCGCCGGCATCACCCGCAAGCGCGTGATCGGGCTGATGCGCGATGCCGGCGTGAACGTGGTCGAGACTGTGATGCGTTATTCAGATTTCGAGACCGCCGATGAAATATTTTCGACCGGCAATGCCTCCAAGGTGATGCCGGTCACGCGCATCGGCGAGCGCGCGCTGCAACCCGGCCCGTTGTTCCGCAAGGCGCGCGAACTCTATTGGGCTTTCGCCCATTCGTGAGACGGCCATGCCGGCAGTGACGGAATAGCCAATGCCCTTGGACGAAGACGACGAACGCGATCGCCGCGCCACCAACATCTTTCTGCTGGTCGCTGCAGTCATTTTCATCGGCGGCGGAATTTGGCTGGTCAATGCGATGGTAGACTCGCGCAAAAGCGAGTTGTGCTTCGAATCCGGCCGGCGCAACTGCAACCCCATCAGTCTCCCCGACCGCAATCGGGATTAGGGCCGCATGCGGCCCGCCGGGACGCTCTTGCCAGAGGCCAGTGGTATGGTGATATGATGACTTGGTGAGGGAGTGGAGAAAATTCCTATCGCAGCAAAAATAAAACCGGGAGGAAGAAATGGGGCGGCAATATCGACTTACGCCGGCGGTGCGCATGGCGGCGACAATATCCACGTTCTTAGCCATGGTATTTACAATGACGTCCGCTAACGCAGGCACCTTCGTCTACGTTGGAAATTCCGACAGCCAGGACGTCACGGTCCTTGAGCTTAAGAAGAGCGGCGATCTGACGCCGGTCGAAACCAAAGCCGTGCCGGGTCCGGACAAACGCGGCGGATCGCTGCCGATGGCGGTCAGTCCGAATAAGAAACTGCTTTATGTCGGCTTGCGTAACGAGCCGTATTCGGCGGTGACCTTTTCGATCGACAAGAAGACCGGAAAGCTGACGCTGGTCGGCAGCGGGCCGCTTGCCGACTCGATGGCTTATGTCGCCACCGACCGTACCGGAAAATTCCTGTTGAGCGCGTCCTATGGCGGGCACAAGGTCGCGGTTAATCCGATCCGGGCCAACGGCGTCGTGGGGCCGACCCTGCAGACAATGGCGACGAAGCCGAATGCGCATTGCATCATGACCGACCCGTCAAACCGCTACGTGCTGCACACCAGCCTCGGCGGCGACGTCATCTATCAGGATAAATTCGACGCCAAGACCGGCAAACTGACGCCCAACGACCCGCCGACGGTGAGCGTCAAGGCCAAAGCCGGTCCACGCCATTTGGTATTTTCGCCGAATAAGAAGTTCATCTATCTCGTCAATGAACTTGACGGCGCGATCTACGTGTTCCCGTGGAACGCCAAGAGCGGAACCATGAAAAAGGAAGTGCAGGTTGCCAGCGCGGTGCCGAAGGGTTTCTCCGGCAAGGTGTGGGCGGCCGACATCCACCTTACGCCGGATGGAAAATTCCTTTACGCCTCCGAGCGCACCACCAGCACGCTCGCGGCATTTCGCGTCGACCGGCGCAAGGGCACGCTGACCGCGGTCGAACTCGTATGCAACCGAAAAGCAGCCGCGCGCTTTCAATATCGACCCAACCGGCCGCTACCTGCTGTCGGTTGGTCAGGTGTCAAACAGCATGACGAGCTATTCGATCGATCGGAAAACCGGCAAGCTCAACAAGCTCAAGGAATATCCGATGGGCAAGAACCCGAATTGGGTCGAGATCGTCGAGTTGGACTGACAATCGTTTTTACGGCGGGCGGCGCACCGGCAGGAGCGCCGCCCGTACCTTTGTCAGCGACCTGTTTTGACGAGCACGTCTTGCAGGGAGGCTCGCCCTCCCGCATGGTGCACGAACTTTTTTGGGGGCATACCCATGGCTGAGAAGCATTCATCGTCGGTGACCCCTCTGGTCACCGAGATGCTGGTGATCCCGGTCGCCGGGGAAGACAGCATGCTGCTCAATTTGAGCGGTGCGCATGGACCGTTGTTCACCCGCAATATTGTCGTCCTGCGCGACAATGCCGGACATGTCGGCGCCGGCGAGGTGCCGGGCGGCGAGCCGATCTGGCAGACGCTGGAGGACGCCCGGCCGCTGGTCGTGGGCAAGCCGATTGCGGCCTACAACGCCGTGCTCAACGCCATGCGTCAGCGGTTTGCCGACCGCGACGCAGGTGGGCGGGGCTTACAGACGTTCGATCTTCGCATCATGATTCATGCGGTCACGGCCGTGGAGACCGCGATGCTCGATCTGCTCGGCCAGCATCTCGGGGTAACGGTGGCTGCCCTTTTGGGCGAGGGCCAGCAGCGCAGCGCCGTGCAGGCGCTTGGCTATTTGTTCTATGTCGGCGACCGCAAGCGCACGAACCTGTCCTATCGCAGCGAAGACAAGGCCAAAGACGGCTGGTTCCGGCTGCGCAATGAGGAAGCTCTGACCCCGGCGGCGGTGGTGCGGCTGGCGGAAGCGGCTTTCGAGAAATACGGCTTTGCCGATTTCAAACTCAAGGGCGGCGTACTCAAAGGCGAAGAAGAGATCAAGGCGGTAACGGCGCTGGCGCAGCGCTTTCCCGACGCGCGCATCACACTCGATCCAAACGGTGCCTGGTCGCTGGACGAAGCGATAAAGCTCTGCCGCGGCCAGCACGATGTGCTCGCTTACGCGGAAGATCCTTGCGGCGCCGAAAAAGGCTATTCCGGCCGCGAGATCATGGCTGAGTTTCGCCGCGCCACCGGTTTGCCGACCGCCACCAATATGATCGCGACCGATTGGCGGGAAATGGGCCACGCTTTGCAGTTGCACGCTGTCGATATCCCGCTGGCCGATCCACATTTCTGGACCATGCAAGGCGCGGTCCGCGTCGCCCAGATGTGCCGGGATTGGGGGCTGACCTGGGGCGCGCATTCGAACAATCATTTCGACATTTCGCTCGCCATGGTCACCCACGCCGCGGCCGCGGCGCCGGGCACGATCACGGCGATCGACACGCACTGGATTTGGCAGGATGGCCAGCGGCTGACCAAAGAGCCGTTCAAAATCGTCAAAGGTATGATCGCGGTGCCGGAGCGGCCGGGGCTGGGCATCGAAGTCGACATGGCGCAAATCGAATTGGCGCACAAACGCTATACCGGCATGGGCGCGGGCGCGCGCAACGACGCGGTCGCCATGCAGTTTCTCATTCCCAATTGGAAATTTGACCCGAAGCGCCCGTCACTGGTGCGGTGACGGCCGGCAGTCTTATGGCGGCGGCAGCGTCAGCAATTTCGGCGTCGGGCCGCCGCGCAGATCATAGACGCGCGCGAATACCACGCCGTCGCGGCGTATTTCGTCGATGATCGTCTCTTGCAGATTCATGCAATAGAACGTGCCGAGCGCCATGGCGAAGTCGGCCGTTTTCTGATCGAAAGTGGTTTCGAAATCGGTCCCCAAGTTCTTCTTCCGCCGAAGCCTGCGGCCCGCAGATTGCCACCACCCAGCGCTTGCCCTTGGGCGGACGGTCGCTGCCGGCGGCAAGCCGCGCGCGCAATTCATCGGCCGCCTGCTTGAAGGCAAGCCCCCAGTAATCGAGCATGTATTTGCCTTGCGCGCCGCGCACGCCGCCGATGAGCGGGTTGAAATAGACATATTCGTAAGGATGCAGCCGCACCATGCCGACGACGGGAAGGGCGATGCCGCCGGCAAACAGCGCTACGAGGCCCACGAGCGCAATGCGGCCGTAGGTACGCACGCGTTCGATCGCCCAGGCCGCGGCAATGCCGCCCAATACGGCAAAGGTTGGCGTTAGGAAAATGAAATGGCGCAAGCCGTTATAGAGCGCGGGCCGCGTGATCATGGCGACCACGATCGGCAGGAAGCTCGCCAGTACCAGCATCAGCAGGCCGGCGCGGCGCGGCGGCGCTACATCGCTACGCGCAGCCGCGAGCAATGCGCCGATCGCTCCGCCAAGGCCGAGCGCCAGCATCAGCATGGGAAGTTTGAGCATGAACAGATGCGGTAGGTAGGTCGCCGGCATATCCGGCACCGCGTAAAGCACGCCTTCGTAGATCTCGCGCCAGGGCTTTTCGAAGAACTTGTCAAAGTAGAAGGCCGCACGAATGGGATTAAGCGGCGAAACAACCGACCAGGGCCACAGCACCGCCATGATGACGTAACCGAGCGGCAGCGCCGGCCATGTCCGTATGACGAAATGACCAAACCGTTTCGCCGCCGCCCGCGGCGCGGTCGCATGGGCGTCGGCGGAGACCAGCAACAGCAGCGCGAGCGCGACCGTGGGCCCCTCGACCAATGCGAGGATGCGCGCGCCGAACGTCACACCGAGTGCAGCGCCTAGCAACAGCATGCTGCGTATCGAGACTTTAGGGTATTCGTCGAAACTGCGTGCGACGGCAAGGAACAGCACAGCCATTTCGGCGGCGAAGGGGGCATCCTTCGCGTTTATGAACATGTGCCCGTAATAAAGCGGACAGGCGGCGAGCAATATCAGGGCGGAAAGGCCGGCGGTCGGGCCGCCGATGCGGCGGCCGAGCCGCCAGGTGGCGGCAAGCCCGATGATGCCGATAATTGCGCCGGCCAGGCGCCGAGTTTCGAATAGTCCGAACGGTGAAATTTTGGCGGCGAGGGCTGCCGCCATGTCGAAGCCGCCGCCGTATCGGTAGAGATTGACGAAAGAGAGCGCGCGCGTGTCGGTAAAGCCCGAGCCGTAGAGCTTGAGCAGCAAGTCGCCATATTGCGAATGGGTGTAGTCGTCCCAGCCCAGCCCGTAATCGCGGAAAGTTATCCCCGCGACGATCGTGATGAACACCAGTATAGAAACGGCCACGCGGTCGGCCGTGGTGAAGTCCGGCCGCGTGGCCATCATCGTATGTCCGAGGATGCTACTTGCTCGCTCCGAGGAAGAGCTCTTCTACGTACTCCCAATTCACCAAGTGATCGAGAAAAGCCTTGAGATAATCGGGTCGGCGGTTGCGGTAATCGATGTAATAGGAGTGCTCCCACACATCGCAGCCCAGAATTGGCATGCCGCCATGCACCAGCGGGTTCTCGCCATTGGGTGTTTTGGTGACGGCGAGCTTGCCGCCTTGCACCGCGATCCAGCACCAGCCGGAACCGAACTGGGTAGCGCCGGCGGCCGCGAAATCCGTTTTCATCTTTTCGACGCCGCCAAGATCCTTGTCGATCGCGGCTTTGAGCTTGCCGGGGATCTTGTCGCCGCCGCCGGCGGGCTTCATCCACTTCCAGAAATGCATGTGATTGTAATGCTGGCCGGCATTGTTGAAGAGCCCGGCATTCTTGCCGAACGAGCCTTTGACGATGTCCTCGAGCGATTTGCCTTCAAGCCCGCTCCCTTCAAGCAGCTTGTTGCCGTTATCGACATAGGCCTTGTGGTGCTTGTCGTGATGGTATTCGAGCGTTTCCTTCGACATGTACGGCGCGAGCGCGTCATGGGAATAGGGCAGGTCGGGCAGTTTGAACGTCATCGGCTCCTCCTCGATTTACAAATGATTATTGGGGAATAAACCCGTCTCTATCGAAACTTGGACGTTGCGGGCGAGCTCCTCGTCTAGGTTAATTAGGCGCTGGCGCCCACCGGGGCAACGCCTGTTGATGGGGCATGCCAACAAAAAGGTGCCAATCAGCGCGAATTCGGAGGCAAATCGCAACCAGGAGAGGCCACCGGGCCAATCCGCCCAGCGTTAATGAGTTTTGAGGGGGTAGCCTGTATTTTAACATTAACAGTTGCGGAGGCTCGCCGGAGAAGGGAAAATCCTTTCGATGGCACAATAAGTTATCCGGTAATCGCCTACCGGGGGATTGATCCCGCCGATTTAACAGAGGCTCGTCGTGCGTATGTCAGTTTTGTTATTTGTTGCTGGCGCCATTGCCGTCATGATCGGCGTCGCCATGATCGGATATGGCATTCCGATCAATGAATTCAGCTTTGGCAATACGCTCATTGTAGCCGGAACCACGGCGTTCGTCGGCGGTCTCATTGTCTTTGCGATTGGAGCGGCGGTAGCTCAGTTACAGCGCATATCCGAAACGCTCGCCGGGCGCACGCTATTGCGGCCGGCCCGGCCTCTCGATGCGTTCGAGCCGGTGGTACCTGCTCAAACCGCAGCCCCCACGGCAAGAATTCCGTTTCCACCCAAACCAAAATCCGAAATGCGTGAACCGCATCCGTATGAAACGCGAACGGCGCTGCCGCCCGCTCATATGCCGTTCGACGAACGCGCGCCGGCGCCGGCCGCGCCGTTCATGCGCAATCCAGAGATGGCGCCTGTTGAGGAACACGAAGAAGTTTCGCTGTCGCCAGGCCATGCCGATCTCGGCGAGCCCGGACGCCCGATGCCGCCAACGGGTGGCAATGGATCCCGCATGCCTCAAGCACGCCATGACGCAGGTCTTGAGAGCGGGTTGCGATCGCCGCCGCCGCCACAATCGCGCCGGCCGCAGCCGCAGACGAATAAATTCGACACCATGTGGCCGACTGAGCCTAAGCCGGAGCGGGCACCACCCGTAGCGGAAAGTTCGCCCGAGTTCGCAGCCGGATCTGCCGGCGCCCGCTGTCGTGCCACTACGTGTAGCAGGGGAGCCGCGCTCGATCGCGATTTTGAAATCCGGCGTGGTCGACGGCATGGGCTATACGCTCTATGTCGATGGGTCGATTGAAGCCGAGCTGCCGCAAGGCACGCTGCGTTTTGCCTCAATCAACGAGCTGCGAAGCCACCTTTCCAAGAGCGCGTAAAAGACCGTGCAACGTCGATAGCTGCCGCGCATTGGCAGCTTGCGATACGATTGTCATTTGCCGAGGCAAAAGCCGTTCGCGAATTAGGAACGTTATAGCAAAGAGCAAAAGTCTAATACTACGCCTGCCGATGTTCTTCTTGCGGTCACTGTGTTTCGATAGTAATATTTACAACATACAAAGTTAACGGCCTTTATTCGTACGCCTAGATGCTTTTCACTTCCCAGCAGGGCAAAGTCCATGACCGACACACCCGCCAGTGGCAATTTTATTGAACTGACGGCGCAGATCGTGTCCGCCTATGTGGGCAACAACACAGTTCCGACGGCAGAGATTCCGGGCCTCATCAATCAGGTACACTCGGCGCTTGCCCGCGTGTCAGGCAAGGGCGGCGATGCACCTTCCGAGCCGCTGCGGCCGGCCATTTCGGTGAAGAAATCGATCACGCCCGAATACATCGTCTGTCTGGAAGACGGCAAAAAATTCAAGTCGCTCAAGCGCCACCTGCGTACGCAATACAATATGACGCCCGAGCAATACCGGGACAAATGGAGTCTCGCCACGGATTATCCGATGGTGGCGCCCAATTACGCGGCCGCGCGCTCGCAATTGGCCAAGCAAATGGGGCTTGGGCAGCAGCGGCGGCGGCGCGCGAAGTAAGACAGTTTCAGTTTCGATTACCCAAAGCAGCCGCTTCAATTTCGAACGCCCAAGGCGGCCGGTTCGGTTTCGATTGATTATGTGTCAGCCGCGCGCCATGCCGCGACGGCCCTGTTTAGCCGGTGCGGCGGCCCCATTTGCGTTGGATATTTTCCTATTTCTGTGGATAGGTTTCGGCGACTTTCCCGACCTAGGGACGGGCCTTGGCTAAATTACCGATTTCCATAATCGAAATTCCGGCCACGATCACCACCAGACCAACCAGCTTAGTAATATCGATTGGCCTTCTTACCATGCCGAACAGGCCGAATTGGTCAACCACGGCAGAGGTAAGAAGTTGAGCAATCAGAATGTATGCGATGAAACTAGCCGCGCCCAAACGCGGGATAATGATTGTGGCGGACAATCCATAAAAGCCAATGAGAAGGCCCGCGCCATAACTTATTGGGGCTGCTGATCCCAAATGGGCAAGAGTGGGAGAGCCGTAAAGCGGAAGCGTGAGCCCAAAAGCGACTATAGCTGCTATCGCGAACATGACTGCCGTTGCCGCGAACGGGTTGCCGACGCCGCGAGCAATTCCGCTATTCAATACGCCAATTAAAGGTATGCCTGCTCCCGCGAGAAGGGACCATGCCGCGAAGATCAAATACGAACGCATCTGGGTTTGCTCCAACGCAGGCTGGAATGACGCTATTTACTCCACCGTGCATCGCAGCAGTTTAGCACCAACAGTGGCTCGCATGAATTCGTAAGGGCACAAGCGAGCCTTCGCGCAGCAATGAGAAACAAGTGGGGTTAGAAATCCGCCAAATTGTTTGCGCCGCATGCCATATCGTCGTTGTGGGAACTGTCTGCTGTTACTCCACCAACGACCAAAATGATGCGTCGCCGCAATTGTGCGGCAAGTGCCAATAGCGGACGTCGCGAAACGCCCGTGTTTAAAGGCTGGCGTGCCAGTTTTTGTCTCTATATTTTGAGTGATGCCAGCTTATTCCAGGTGCTTCGCACGCGTAATGACCACGCATCCCAATTCCCTTTCACAACGTCCCAGTTCACCATCCGCTGCTGCGCGGTCCTCGTCTGAGCAGATGGCTCGAAAGAATTGCTTGTCGACGCGTCATGCACGTAAGCGATTCCAATCGTCAGAAAAACGCCAAGAATGAATCCGAATAATACGCGCATCACGCTCGTTCCTCTTATAGGTGTGCCTCCTGAGCGCAAATCGGGAAAACACGTGGAGGCGACTACGGTTCCCGACAACTCAACTTTGCTACGCGTTTATTCCGGTTTGTTCTTGCGATCCCGGTGCTTGCGCTTGGGCGGCGCGTCTTTTGCCGCCGTTTCGGTAGCGGACGTGGTTTGCTGCCACTGTATAAATTGCTGAAACAGCAGCGTGTTTTGTTCGGGCGTTGCTGCGGATTGTTTTTCGGCTCGAGATGCGCGCGTGGCGAGGAAAAGATCGAATTTTCTTTGCGTCTCCTGCAAGGCTGGAGTCGAATGTTGATCGAGCCAGGTTTGCGCCGCCGGAAAGCGAGCCCATCCCTTCAGTGGTGCACTCAGCACAACTTCCTTCCACTTGGGGTGAAATGGCGGCTGCTGGAACTCCTTAAACTTTTCAAAGAACGTGTGAACAAAATGCTCGACCTTACGGTAGCGGTCGGTTCCCGGTGTCCAGTTATAAGCGGCGAGGATTGCCGGCACTGCGATCGTATCAACGCGCTCTCCGGCAGGGATCAATGCAGGATAGTCTTCCGACTTCAACTGTGAAGGAAGATAATCGGCCTGAAGCGGACCTGCAAAATCGATAGGGACGAAATGCAGGCTATCATCCTTAATTTGCGTGATGAATTTTGACGGTGCTCCCTGCACCGCGACCAGCGCATCGATTTCGCCCTTGCGCAATTTTTCATATGCAATCCGCTGCTCGACAAAGACAAAATGTGCCTTGATGCCGAGACGCTCGAAAATTGTGATGGCAGTGACGAACGTGCCACCGTTCGGCAAGTCGACGCTGACTGTTTTTCCTTCGAGGTCGGACAGCTTCTGAATCGCCTTCGGCGCGACGACATGCATTTCTTCGTTATAAAGCTTGGTGATGTAGGCAAACTGCCGTTTGATGTTGCTCGCGTATCCTTTCTTTTCGAGATAGTCGAGCGTATCAGCACGAATGATTCCAAGGTCGACCCCCTTAAGAAACAAAATATCTGCGATGCTCTGAACCGAACCTCGCCCCACAATCGGAAGCACCCTAAGTTGGTCGCCATCATCGAGGACCGATGCGAGATCGGCGCCAAATTGCACATATGTTCCGCCGATTGTGCCGGTGATGACCGTCGTGGTGTTGGCGTTGAGGCGGTCCTTGGTTTTGCTGGTGGCACCTCCGTAGGTAAAGATCGCCTTCAACCCTTCGCTCACTTGACCAGGATCGATTTGGCCCTTTTCAGCTGTGCCTGCGGCGGTCATCGCCAAAAGCGACAAGGCGGCTACAAAGATGAAATACTGAACTCTGATCATGAGTCGGCCCCTCCATTTGTTATCGGTTCGCGTCGGAAAGCGCCTCGAGTTGTATTGGTGCTTCAGGCGAGCCCCAATCGCGCGCCCGCTGGTACCAAACCCGTGCCAGAGCCATGTCAGGCCCGCCGCCACTGAGGCTGACATTTCCGAGCTTCGTCGAATCGTAGGAGCTGGCGAGGTCGAATGCGGCACGTGCGTAGTGCGCTTCTGCGGCCCGCTGCAGCAACAATCGTGCGGCCGAGATGTCACCATTCGATAACAACTCTTCGCCGCGTTTGGTCAGCGCAGCAATTTCCTTCGGGTCCATCTGCCTGGTGGTTTTGAGCGCCAAAGGGTCGGGCGGGACGAGCGCATTTTCCGCCGGCGCAGGAATACTTATGGTCGCGACTGGATGCGCAACAATCGCGTTTGCTTCCAGCGGCGGCGATTCGTCCAATTTTGCGTCGGTGGGAGCAATTTTAAGAGGCGGCGTTTTTTGCGGGGGTGGATCTATAGGTCCGGTTTCTGATGGCGACACGGACGCGATGACACTGCCGCCACTTTTGACGGACTGCGCCTGGTCTCTAGATCTGGAAAAATACACGACGTAAAGAAACGATATGCCGGCAGCGATTGCCGCGACTGCGATAAAGCGGGTGACGACGGACAATATCTCGTTGGTCCGCGCGCGCCGGCCCAAGAGGCTGAGTGATTCCATCGCCTCAGGTTCCAATGCCTGCAACGTTTTTGGAAAAGGACTTTGTGGAGGCGCTGTATTTTGAGCTTGTTGCCTGAGAGCGGCTGTATCAGGCAACTCAATTTGGGCGGTAGGAATTGATTGCCCGCCGTCTTCCGGCCGTTGCTGAATTGATCGCAAACCATTGGCGCGATCGCGCAGCCGGCGCGGCGCATAGTAAAGCAGGCTGTTGGGGTCGTACGTATCGTGGGGGTTCGCGGTACTCATACTGAACTCCTACATCGTTTAGCCAACTGCACACGGCGGTCACGAATTGAGCTCTAGCGTTATTGAACCAATGAACCTCTGGCTAAGTTTGTGATGAACGAGTGCTGGCGGAGCAAAGCGTCGGGCCAGTCACATCCGTGACGTGGATTGAATGATCCATCGCGTCGTCCCCTCAGCAAATGCTTGCCTGCAAACAAGTGGCCGTATATCCACGCGCGGATTATGGGTGGCGGCGGTGGGTTTTATTTGGTCAGAAGCTGGACAAAAGTATGAAAAAAAGTTTTTGAAGAAATTCAGAAATTGCCCATAAATCTTGGCTCTTCCTTGCTTCGCGCGGTAGCATGGTATTCAGCGTCGTCAAAAAATATGTAGATTGCCCGCTTTGGGTCATTCGCGACCGAACCATCTTGGGACAGCATCAGCCTTTGTCCGCTTTTCTCAAAGCGCAGACATTGGAAAGCGTATCCAAGGCAGTATTTGTCACGCCGCGGTGGCGAGCGCGGCTTTGGCTTCGGCCTGGATGCGCTCAACCATCGCACGCAAGCCGTTCGAACGCTGCGGCGTGAGGCCGTCGCGCAGGCCAATGCGGTCGAACAGCGCCAGCGCATCGGTCTTGAGGATGTCGCGCGCAGCCTTGCCGGAATAAAGCGCAAGCAGGATCGCGATCAGCCCGCGCACGATATGGGCATCGCTGTCGCCATCGAAGGTGAGAACCGGACCGGCGGCGCCGTCCGGCTTTACTTGAGTCAACAGCCAAACCTGGCTGGCGCAGCCGCGCACTTTGTTGGCCTCGCTATGGGCGCTCTCAGGCAGCGGCGTTAGCGTGCGCCCGAGCTCGATGACATAGCGATAGCGGTCGTCCCACTCATCGAGCAGGGTGAAGTTCTCAACAATGTCGTCGATCTGGCTGGTCATGCTTAGTGGTCGTGCTTGCTGGTCTTGTTTGGTATTCTTGTTTGGTAGTTTTGGCGCCGTCAATTGCGCGAAGCGGTCGCTTATGCCTCATGCCAGATATATAGGCTGGCTGTGCGCCAATGGCCAAAGAAGTTCGCCGCGGCCGCCGCCGCGATAAAATGCCAATAAATCCGTAGTTTACGCGCTAGGCCGGTTGGACCGTGCCTCGCGGCGCGGCGGCAGCGGAACCGGCGCATGCCAGACCGGGGCCATATCGGTGCGGGTCAGCGTCCCGCGCTCGCGGTTGGTCACCGGCACCATTTTGGCTTCGACAGTCTTCTGTGCGGTCTTTTCTTCGACCGGCGCCGACTTCTCGGCGAGCCTATCAGTGATGAATTCGTAGATCGTGCGCGCGCCGGCTTCGGCCTTGTGGCCGATCGCCACGGCGACCTTGCCGCCGACGACGCAGGCATCCGGCTGGCGCTCGCAGAAGCCGCGCATATCGCTGACCGCAGCGCTCGCCAGCGTCACGGCCTGCTTGGCGTCGATATTGGCATCGGGCGATGGCGTCTTCGAGCCGCCCGGAAGCAGCACGCAGACAAGCCCGAGCCAAAACGCCATTCGCAGCAGAAAGAACATGACCCTACCCATTATCCCCGACGGCTGTTCCGCCGCCTTTGAACTAAAACCTAGCAGACAGGCTTGAAGCTGTCGTTCGAAATGAAGCGCGGTTTTTGGGCAAAATCGACGCGAATAAGACGCGATTTTTCGTCAAATTTGAAAGGACTGAAATTGAATAAAATTTTAGCGATCAATTCGCTGTTCCCGTGCGCAAGCGCCGCGCGACCGGCGCGCTATGGTTACCGCATCGGTAAGACATGGGTTCTTCTTGCGACCTGGGGTAGCGGCGGCAACAGAAACTTCACCATGCCCGCCAAATGCAAGCAGGCCATGGCCCGGAATGAGCCATCGATGGCGCAAAGACGCACTGAATTGGCCCTGCCTTAGCGTTCGCTTAAGCCGGCAAAGCTAGATTTTACCAATCAAAAGGGGCGCGTCTGTTTGTCAAAGACGTGAGACAGGGACCGTGCGTTTCCTCACGCCTGTGTGGAACTATGTTGATGCTTTGGTGCATCCGTCGGCGCAGCAAGATGCGCTGATGGCGGCGCGCCATCGCGCCTTCATTGCGCCGCGCCTGCTCGGCAGCTTTGTCGCGCTCACCAGTTTCCCGGTCTATATCGCCTTCCGCGGCGTGCCGAGCGTGCTCGAAGTAGGCGTCTTCGCCTGGCTGGTGGCGCCGATCGTGATCGCGTTTTTCCTCTCGCGTACCGGCCGTTATGACAGCGCGCACGTGCTTTCGTCGCTCTCGCTCACCGGATTGGTGGCGGTGGTGGCCTGGAGCACAGGCGGCATTGGATCATTCGCCGCGATCTGGCTGGTGGTGGTGCCGCTGGAAGCAGCGCTTTCGGCCTCGCGCCGGGTGGTCGCACTGGCTTCGGCATTCGCGCTTGCCGCCGCCGGCTTGCTGATGGTGCTCAGCGCCTTCGGCATCTTGCCGCCACCGTTGCCGGCAGCGACCGAACATGGCGCGCTGGCAGCACTCGGTATTATTTCAGCCTCGCTTTATGCCACCGGTCTTGCGCTCGGCGCGGAATCGCTGGCGCGAACCAGTTTTTGGCTGCTCTATGCCGAAGAGGACCGCTACCGGTTGCTGGCGCGCAACATGACCGACGTGATCACGCGGCACGGGCGCCACGGCGCGGTGTTGTTCGTTTCGCCGGCGGCCGAACCGCTGTTCGGCGTGACCATGCGCGAACTCGAAGGCCATGGCCTGTTCGACCGCGTGCATGTAGCCGATCGCCCAGCCTACCTCACAGCTCTGGCCGATGCCGCGGCATTGGGCGAAACCCGTTCGGTCGAATTCCGCATTCGGCGCGGTGGCGAGGCGAGTGGCCATCGCGACCATTTTTCCTGGATCGAGATGCGCTGCCGGCCGCTCGACGGCGCAGCAAAAGCTGCGCAGACCAACGAGCGCGAAGTGGTGGCGGTGTTGCGCGACGTGAGTGAGCGCAAGAGCCAGGAACAGGCGCTCGAAATCGCACGCTCCGAATCCGATCGTGCCAATGCCGCCAAGAGCCGCTTCCTTGCCACCATGAGCCACGAACTGCGTACGCCGCTCAACGCCATCATCGGCTTCTCCGAAATGATGACCAATGAATTGCTGGTGCTGGAAGCCGCACGCAAGGACGAATACGCAAAACTCATCAACGATTCCGGGCGTCACCTGTTGTCGGTCGTCAACGGCATTCTCGACATGTCGAAGATGGAGAGCGGCAATTTCGAGATCATGCCGGAGCCGTTCGCGCCGGCCCAGACGATCGTAAGCTGTTGCGACTTGCTGGCGCTCAAGGCGCAAGAATCGGGCGTTGAACTAAAGACGCGGGTTGCCTCAGGCCTCCCCGAAGTCGTGGCCGACCGCCGCGCGCTGAACCAGATCATGATCAATCTCATTTCCAACGCCATCAAATTCACGCCGCACGGCGGCCGCGTCGTCGTCGGCGCGATGTGCGATGGCCCCAATCTGTCGATCACGGTCGAGGATACCGGCGTCGGCATCGGCGAAGACGATCTGCCGCGGCTGGGAGAGGCCTTCTTCCAAGCGCGCGCTTCTTATGACCGCCGGCACGACGGTACCGGCCTGGGCCTTTCAATCGTGAAGGGCCTGGTACGGCTGCATGGCGGCGACATGGATATCCATAGCCGGCTGGGCGAGGGCACACGTGTGACGGTGCGGTTGCCGGTCAATGGTGGTGGCGCCCGCCGCCCTGCCGATCCCATCAAGCTCGTATCAGAGCGCGCCGGCGAATTGGCGGCGGCGGTGCAGATCAAGGCGAAGAAAAGTGCGTAGGCGCAGCCGGCAGTTCAACGATTTCGATCGCGGCGCCGGCGGCTTGGCCGCGGCGGTCGGCCGTCATCCGCGCGAATTCGTCGGCCTGTTGTCCGCGACGGTTGCGGTCTTCGTGATCTTCGTCAACGCACTTTTTTTGCAACATGGGCCGCATCCGGCCCCGATCTTCGCGGCGCGGCCGATCCCGATGCACCGCACGGCTGCAGTATTGCCGCCATCGCGGCTGGCCGAACCGGTCGCAGCACCGCAAGCGCCGGCGCATACGCGCGCCCAGCTCATCACCGAAATCCAGCGCGAGCTTGCCCGCCGCGGCTTCTATGACGGCTCAGCCGACGGTATTTGGGGCGCCAAGACCGATGCGGCCGTCCGCGACTTCGTGCAGGCCGCCGGATTGAAAATCAATTCTGAAGCAAGTGAAACGCTGCTGCGCGCGATTGTTTCGACCAGCGTCAAGACACGCAACCAATCTGCGATGCCGGAGCCAGTCCACACCGATGCGATCACCCAGTTGATCGCGCCGCCCAAGCGCGTGCTGGCGATCCAGCGGGCGCTTTCCGACTATGGCTACGGGCAGATCCAGCCGACCGGCATCGAAGATGCCGATACACGCGCGGCCATTGAGAAATTCGAGAGCGACCAGCGGCTGCCGGTAACCGGCACAATATCCGACCAGATGGTGCGCGATTTGGCCGCCATGACCGGCCGCCCGCTGGAAAATTAGCGGCGCTCAACATCCCGTGTTAGTGAAAGCGATGCGGCTTAAAACCGGCATCTGGGTGGCGGCTTATCTGCGCCGTTGCAATATCGAGGGCGCCTTCGCCGCGGTGCGCAGGCGCGGCGCCGAGGAGGCCGGCGCGGTGTTCATCATCATCAACCGGCTCGACGGCACCGCAACCTTGTATGGCCCGGCGCCGCAATCGGCTTTCGACGACGCTCAGCCGGCCGACCGCATGTTCACCGCAACGCTCGGTGGCACGGCGCCGGTGCCGGAAGCCGATATCGAAGCGCGTCTCGCGCGTGAAATCCGTTTCGATCCCGATGTGTGGATTGTGGAAGTCGAGGAACGTGCCGGGCGGCATTTCCTCGACAATGTCGTGGCTTGACGACGACTAGCGCTCGTTTGCTTTGAAGCGCGACGGCTGTGCGTCGCGGCTGGGCGCGGCTCGATGCCGCGCCGGCGTGGCAGCCGAGCGGGCATCGCGGCGCTCGTCGTCATAATATTGCGCCTCGTATCTGCCTTTCGGCGCGCCGCCGGCTTGCCGCCAGATTGCCAGCATGCGCTCGGCCGCTGCCGGCGTGAGCTCGTCATAAAGACGGGCAAGTTCGTAGACCCGCTCAATCGACTGGCCGACCACCGGATTGAGGAACAGCAAGATGCGCTGGAGCACGGCGGCTTTCATGCCGAGCGCTTTGGCCGCGACCACGATCGGCTCGCCGGAATAATCGCGCGCGATTTTCTCGGCTAGCGCGCCGCTGATGTCGAGCGCGCGTTCGAGGATGCGGGAAAATTCACCGGGCTTGCGTTGCAGCGCCGCGTTTTCCAGGCGGCGGACCACTTCGCTCGAGGCCGGTGCCGGGCGGCGTTTGGCCGTTTCGGCTGCCACGTCGAGATTGGTCAGGATCAGAACTCGTTCCTGGGCGTTGGCTGCAAAGAATAATTCAGTCAGGTCGTGTTGGGCGGTTGGCTGCTGCTCGGCTGCACGGCTCGGCGGAGCGGACCCGGCGAGCTTGCCGAGAATGGCTGCGGGCGCGGCACGGTAACCGGCCAAGGTCGCTGCCACCGCCGCGCGGGTCGGCGCATCGACGGATTCGACGAGCCCCAAAGCGAGCTCGACATATTGCATTTCCTCTTCGGCGCTGTGCGCCGGTTTCTGCACATAAAGGTCGGTTAGGACGCGCAGCAGCGTCGGGCGGACATCGACGCCGTCCCGGCATGCCAGATCGACCAGACCATCGAGGGGGGGATATGCGGAGAACTTGGCCATGACCAATACGCTTTACTGGAGCAACTTTGGCCCAGATTAGTCGGGGCGCGTTAGCAGACCGTTAACCTTGCAGCCCTTTAAATTGCGGCAAGGCGCCGATCCGGCAGGCCCGAGCGCATGGTCCCGAAGAGTGGCAACCGATTTTCGGGAAAGTTCATGCGCCAGCAAAAGCGGCCTTACGTCGGGGCGGAAAAGAGGACTGCAATGGGCGAAGTCATTAGGTTTCCCGAGGAGCCGGTCTATCCACGCAGTGGCGGCAAATATATTGACGCCAATACCGAACCGGCGACCGTGATCATCCTTCCGGTCATCCGCATCGACCGCGGTCCCGACGGCGTCGAGCCGGACAGCGGAAATAATGCCGGCCGGCGCCGCCGCCGGCGCATCGCGCGCTAAACCGGACCGGTCCTGATACATCCGATGCAAATGCCGCCGCCGACGATGACGCGGGCGACCATTTGGCGCCGCCGCGTTTTCGCGCTTGCCGCCTTGTCGCTGCTCGGTGGATGCGCCAACGGCGATTTCGGCGAGGTGCGCCCTTATCTTGTGCGCGACGACACCCACGATTGGCTGAGCGGCTTCGCTATCGCCGGTAAGGGGACCTCGATATCGACTTTCGAGATGACGGATGATGAACGCCAGTTACGCGATCTGGCCTATCCGCTGATCGAGCAGCCTTATAACCGGCAGCAATGGTATTCGATTGCCGGGGAATACGGAGTGATCAGGCCAACGCGCGACGGGCCGAACGACCGCTTCGCCTATGCCAAGCACTTATTCGGGGACCGCTATCGTTCGCCGCTGGCGCGTTATGCGCGGCTCACCGACGACATTCGCAACGACAGCGCGCGGCTGCCGCCATTCTTCGAGACTGCCGCGCGCGTGCTCGATATCGATCAAAAGCGCCGCAAGAGCTTGAAGTATGTGTCCGGCTTGTCGGTGAGCGAGCGCAACAAGGCGCTGCGGCGCATTTACGAAAATCAACAGCTCGTATTGCTAGTGCGCGCAAAGCTTAACGATCGCGTCTCGTCCTATCACTTCGCGCTGGAACGGCTGGTCATCATGACACCGGCATCGCAGGCGGCAGACGTCGAGCATTTGATCAACAATCTGCGCGCCGAAATCGTGCGCTACGATACACACGGCGCCCCGACTTGGGTGCGTGAGCAGAGCCTCGCCGCCGCGCGCTGACTATTTGGAAGGTTTCGGCTGATCTTCCCGCGTGCATCTTGCGGCGGCAATGACGCTTTGCGCCATCGACATTAGCCCTGGCTGCGGCGCCAGCGCGCGGACCGCAATCAATCCCGTCACCGTCGGGGATTCGATGATCAGGCGGTCGGCGGCGGTGATTTCCTCGTCTTCCGGTATCAGATTGTGCTGTTCCGCGGTCATCAAGTTTAGCTCGATGACGCGGCGACCGGCGGCGCGGTCGTTGATGGCGTAATAGGCGATATCGAAGTGCGTATAAAATGAGACCGAGGTGTAGGCGAGACCGACCGGGACGGTGAGTTTCAGGGGACCTTGTGAAAGATCGTAGCGGCAGACGGCGCTGGCAAAAGCCGGGTCCATGAACGGCATCGGCGCGGATTCCGGCGTCGGCGCGGCGATAGCGGTCATGATGTCGAACGGCGCTTTCGGCGCCAGTCGCGAATAGGCGTCCTGGGTAGCGGTGCGCGGCAAGATGATGATCGTCGCCAAGTGGACGATTCCGCCGAGCAGCGCGCCGCCGAGAAACAGGAGCAACCACCGGATCATGGGCAGCCTTTGGTTTTCACGTCCGGCATCGGGACTTCACGGCCGGCTTTGGTCGAAACCCCCACCGCCGTGTCATAAAGCCTCAACACGAGGATGTACTTCTCGATGCCCCCCGTCGGCAGCCAATTGCCCGGATTGGCGCGCGGCGCAACCGAGATTTCGAAACTGCCGTCGGCGTGGCGCACGATTTCCTGGCTGGTGAAGCCGTAGCGATTGACCGAATTGGCGACCAATTCGCCTGCCACATCATAGAGTGTCACGGTCCAGAAGCGCGCCGCCGGCGTCACACCGGAGAGCACTACATCGCAGCGTCCGTCGAATAAACGGCCATTGTCGTCGGCGCGCGCCGTAAAGGCGACGCCGTCGCCAAGTGCGGTCGGCAATCGGCCGCTACGCGCGATGGATGCGCGTGCGTAGGGGTCGGCACTTGCCGTTCCGGTCTTTGGCCATGCAGTCCAGGCGCCGATCGTCAGCGGACTGAAAGCTGCGCCGCGGGTGAGGGCGAGGTACGTCGCGCCGAGGCCTACGACCGTGGCGACAACGAGGGCAAACAGCGTTCCGAAAAGCAGCCGCACGTTGAATCCACTGACAATGATGAGGGTTTGATTCGCGAGAAAGAGACTACGCCGGCCGCGCGGTCGCGGCTAATCAGCGTCCGCCGACGCCAAATGATCGTCCCTCCAACGTGGCGGTCAGGGCGTCGCCTTTTTGTGGGGCCGCGGCCTGGTTTTTCTTCTTGTCGGATGAGACGGTCGGTAGCGCGGGGCCCAGGGCGCGGGCGGCGTCATCCATCATCCGCTCGACGTGGACCAGAGTATCGGCGCCCTTTTTGCTGAGCACGATGGGCCGCGGCGGCGCCGGTTCGCCGGATTTCGATTTCACCTCCGCCACCAGCTGCTGCGGATGATCCTTCGGCACCGGAATGCCGGGCAACTGTTTGATCTCGATGCCTTCGTGCGCATAGGCCATGATGTTGTGCCAGGTCATCGCCGGCAGTGAACCGCCGGTCATGCGATTGGTTGAATCGTAGTTGTCGTTGCCGAACCAGACACCGCAGACAAAATTGCCGGTGTAGCCCATGAACCAGGCGTCGCGGTAAGCATTGGTAGTGCCGGTTTTACCGGCGGCGATAATGCCATCAAGGCGGGCGCGCCGGCCGGTGCCGTTCTCGACCACGCTGTTCATCATTTTAATCATGTCGGTCGCCACATGCGTCGGCAGCACTTGCTTCGGCTTCGGGCCGTCGCGGTCGAAACGCCAAATCAATTGACCGTTGCCGGTGCGTACTTCGAGAATGGCATGTGCCAACACCTTCTTGCCGAGATTGGGGAAGGTGCCATAGGCGCTGACATGATCGAGCAGGGTGACGCCGTCGGCACCGATGGGCAGTGACGGGGTGTCGGGCAGCGGCGTGCGGATGCCCATGTCATGCGCCGTTTTGATGATGCGCGCGCGCCCAAGCTTTGGATTGCCGTCGCCGATTATGATCGACAAGCGCACGGCGATGGTATTGATCGAATGGGTGAGCGCTTGGATCAATGGCATCGCGCCGCTGTAACCATGGCCGTAATTGTGCGGACACCAATTGCCGATGCAGATCGGCCCGTCGACTACGATCGATGTCGGTTTGAGGCCGTGCATGAGCGCGGTGGCGTAGACGTATGGTTTGAACGAGGAGCCCGGCTGGCGCATTGAATCAGTGGCGCGGTTAAACTGGCTGGCGCCGTAGTCGCGGCCGCCGACCATGGCGCGCACCGAACCGTCCACATCCATAAGTACGGCGGCGGCCTGGCTGGCGTGATATTCACGGCCGTATTGGCGCAGCGAATTTTCCACCGCGTTCTCGGCCGCATGCTGCATATTGGTATCGAGCGTCGTGCGCACCACGAAGACGCGTTCGGTCATCGATTTCGGGAAGGTATCGACGAGCTTTTTCATGTCGTCGAAGGCCCAATCGAGATAATAGTTGGGCGCGCGGTCATCGCGCCGGTCGACGGGGGTTGCCGGCTTGCGGCGGGCGCCGAACACCTGGCCTTCGGTCATGAAGCCTGCGTCCACCAGATTGTCGAGCACGACGTTGGCGCGCGCGCGCGCGGCCGGCAGGTTGACGTTGGGCGAAAACTTGGTCGGCGCCTTGAACAGCCCGGCCAGCATCGCGGCTTCCGACAAATCGACGTCGCGCGCCGACTTGTTGAAATAATATTGTGCCGCGGCGTCGACGCCGAAGGCGCCGCCGCCCATATAGGCGCGGTCGAGATAAAGTTTGAGGATCTCGTTCTTGGTCAGGCGCGCTTCCAGCCACATCGCCAAGAACGCTTCCTTGACCTTGCGCTCAAGCGTGCGCTCATTATTGAGAAACAAATTTTTGGCGAGTTGCTGGGTGATGGAGGAGCCGCCCTGCACGACGCCGCCGGCGCGCGCGTTGGTCGCCAGAGCGCGGAAAATGCCGGACATGTCGATGCCGAAATGCTGGTAGAAGCGCCGGTCCTCGGTGGCGAGCACGGCCTTGATCAAATTGTCGGGAAACTGGTCGAGCGGCACGGAATCATTATGCCGGATGCCGCGCGAACCGACCTCGTTGCCGTAGCGGTCGAGGAACGTCACCGCCAATTCCGATTTCTTCAGCCAGTCGTCGTCGGATGTTTCGTGAAACGCCGGCAGCGCCAGCGCCAGCGTCAACAGCGCGCCGGCGGTCCCTAACGTTGCGCCTTCCGAGGCGAACTCGGCCAGCACGCGGCGGAAGCCCGCAACGTGGAAGCGGTCCATGAAGGTCGAATAGCGCTCGTACAGCTCGCGCAAGCCGGCGCCCGAGCGGAACACGGTGGAATCGACCCAGGCGTCGAAGCCGAGCATCAGCTTCTTGAGATTGGGCTTCCAGTCCTCGGGGAACAGATCGCGCAAGGCGTTCAGGCTCTTTGATTTTGGGCGGGCAGGCCCGCTTGATTTAAGGCGGGCAGGCCCGCCGGGGTGGTCGAATTTAGCCGATCGGGGGGCTAACGGCCAATGGCGCCGGACCGGTTAATGCACCGAAGGTGAACGCAAATTGCGGTGAAAAAGGGCCGCTCTTTGCTTCTCCCTCCCCCCTGGTGGGGGAAGGTTGGGGTGAGGGGGCCTAAGACTTCTCGATAGACCGTAACCCCTCACCCGGACCGCAGAGCCTGTCATCGGGCCGCGCTTCGCGCGGACCCGTTGGCGGTCCGACCTCGCCCACCCGAACTCGGGTTTACCCGAGTTCGGGCAATCTAACGTGGTCGAAGTCGGATATATCCGACTTCGACTGGGGAGAGGTAAAACAAGCAAGCGCCCATGACTGAATCAACTAAAAGCCGCTACAAGGCCTTCCATGAAACCGCCCGCCGCAAAGCCAGCCGCTAACGCCCCCTTCTGGCGCACCAAGACCATGGGCGAGATGACGAAGGCCGAATGGGAGAGCCTGTGCGACGGCTGCGGCCGCTGCTGCCTCAACAAGCTGATCGACGCCGACACCAACGAGACCGTGTTCACCGATGTCGGCTGTAGGCTGCTCGACACCAAGGCCTGCCGCTGCTCCGACTATGCCCACCGGCAGGCGCGCGTGCGCGACTGCGTGCGGCTGACGCCGCGCAATGTGAAGCGGCTCACCTGGCTGCCGCCGACGTGCGGTTATCGCCTGGTGGCGGAGGGGCGCGATCTCGCCTGGTGGCACCCGCTGGTGTCGGGAAGCCCTGAAACGGTGCACGAGGCCGGCGTCTCGGTGCGCGGCCGTGTCAGCGCCAGCGAGAAGACCGTGCCGGACGAAAAGCTGGAGGAGTATATTGTGAAGTGGCCGGGGAAATGGCCGAAGGGCGCGCGGAGGAAGGCGGAGCGCCGTCGAACGTAAAGAAAATCGGGAACACCTCAATGCTGACGCCGTCAGCGCGGCGCAATCGGGAAATCAAAGCCTTGCGCCGGGCGCGCCCCAAAGCTGAAGTGCCACCATTCGCGGAAATAATTATGGAATCCGTGCGCGCGCATGGCGGCGTTGAGCAGGCCGCGCGCGTGTTTTTGCGCCGGCGTGATTGATGCGCTGGCCGTGCGGCTCATTGCATCGAGACAGTCGAAGCCGGTGCCCATGTCGATTGAATTGTCTATGGAGTTGCCGCGCGCGCGTTGGGCTGCCGGCGCCGTGCAGGGCGCGCTTTTATTTTCCGTTCGTCCCCGTACCCGCGTCCAGCCTTTGGCTGGCCCGGGCACAGGCTCCAGCGGGGACCCAGAAGCCGCTGGCAAAGCCTGAGTTTGTTGGCCTGGGTTCCCGCTTGCGCGGGAACGAACGGTGGGTGATGCACTAAGCGGGATGAGCGTGAGATCGACCGCGGTGCCGCTCGAATGCGCCGAATGCGCGGCGATATAGCCAAGGCTGAATAGTTCGAGCTTAGGGGTGCGCGGATAAAAACGCTTGTCGCCGTCGCGCGCACCGTTATGCGCCCAGCGCCACATCGCGCGCACCGCCCGCGCCGGGCGGTAGCAGTCATAGACTTTCAGGCTCAAATTTTGTTTCGCGAGGTCGGCCTGCACGGCGCGCAAAGCCAGCGCCACATCGCGCCGCAATACGCATTCGGCGGCGTTATAGCCGGGCAAAGTGCGGCCGGTGAAATTGTTATCGGTTGCGTAGCGGATATCCTGGGCAATCGTTGCGTCCACGTCGCGCAGATAGACAAAACCCGCAGGGACTTTTTGCGCCGCCGCCGGTGAGGCGAGGGCCAGCAAAATTACTGCCGATAATATTGGGCTTCTGCGCATGTCGGTTCCTTGGCCGTTGGCGCTTTCAGCATAGCACCCCCGCGCGCCACCCCCATTGCGCTTTGCCCGCGCGCGCGGCATCAAGCGCGCCGATGCCCGCCAAACCCAAGTCCAAGCATAAATCCAAGCCTAGCCAGCGCCCGCTCACGCATCCGGAAATCCGGACCATCGTGGTCGGCATCATGCTGGCCATGTTTCTGGGCGCGCTCGACCAGACTATCGTCGCTACCGCGCTGCCAACCATCGGCCGCCATTTCCGCGATCTCGGCGATCTGTCCTGGGTGGTCACGGCCTACCTGCTCACCGGCACGGCGGTGACGCCGCTTTACGGCAAGCTGTCCGACATTTACGGCCGCCGCGCGATGATGCTCACGGCCATCGGCATTTTCATCCTCGGCTCGATCGCTTGCGCCTTGGCGCCGAGCATGATCGCGCTGGTGTTTGCGCGCGCATTGCAGGGCCTCGGCGGCGGCGGGCTGATGGCGCTGGCGCAAACCATCATCGCCGACATCGTCTCGCCGCGCGAGCGCGGCCGCTACCAAGGTTATATCGGCGCGGTCTTTGCGGCCTCCTCGGTCAGCGGGCCGGTGCTGGGCGGCTTTCTGACCGAACATCTCGACTGGTCGCTGATCTTCTGGATCAATCTGCCGCTGGGCTTGGCCGCGCTCGCCATGACCTCGAACGTGCTTAAGCGCGTGCCATTTCGTCCGCGCAAACATACGCTCGATGTGATCGGCGCGGCGCTGATGATGGCGGCGTCGGTGGCGTTGTTGTTGGCGCTGTCCTGGGGCGGGCGTCGCTACGAATGGATCTCGGCCGAGATCGGCGTGCTGCTATTGGCTTCCGCCATCCTGTGGGGCCTGTTCGCCTGGCGGCTGGTGACGGCGGTCGAACCATTTCTGCCGCTCGCCGTGCTGGGCAATCCGGTGGTGCGCTGTGCGGCACTCGCCGGCGCCTGCAACATGGGCACGCTGGTCGGCATGACGATTTTCGTGCCGCTTTATTTCGAAGTGGTGCTGCATCTGACCGCGAGTGAATCGGGGATGGCCCTGATCCCGCTGATGAGCGCGACCGTGATTTTCGCCACGGTCACCGGCCAGCTGATGACGCATATGACGCATTACAAGCGCGTTCCGTTGATCGGCCTTTCACTTGCGATCCTGGCGCTGGTGCCGTTGTCGATTTGGCCGGCCTCGATGCCGACGATCCTGGTGTTGTGTCTGCTGGCGTTGATCGGCGCCGGCCTCGGCACCGTGTTTCCGGTTTCCACCGTGTGCATGCAAAACGCAGTGACGCAGCACCAGATGGGCATTGCCACCGGCGCCGCCAATTTTTTCCGCGCGCTGTTTTCCGCGCTGGTGGTGGCGGTGCTGGGAGCCATCGTGCTCGGTGGCCTTGGCGGCGGAACCGGCATGTCGGTGGAAATGCTGGCGCGTGTCGCCTCCGCGCATGAGCTCAGCTACGCCTTCCGCTTTGTGTTTATGGCTTGCGCACTGGTGCTCACCTTCGGCATGGCGTTCCTGATCGCGATGGAAGAGCGTCCGCTGAAAGGCCCGCCGACGGCGGCGGCGGAGGCGCCGTCCGCGCCGGGAACGCAAATCCCGGCGGAGTAGGGCGGCGCTGCTTGCGGCGCGGACTGTTTTGGTGGAAATTTGCAGCCAAGAAGCAAACAGGGAGAGCGTCCATGGACATCGTCCCGCTGGGGCCGGGCTTTGCGGCCGAGTTGCGCGGCGTCACCCTCGCCGATGTTGCCGAGGATGAAGCCGCCTACAAGGCCGTGCGCGCCGCATTCGAGGAGCACTCGGTCATTGTCCTGCGCGGGCAAGATGTAACCAACGAAAGCCAGTTCGCCTTCACCTGCCGCTTCGGCGAGCCGGAGGTCGTGCCGGTCGGTACCGCCGGCATGGGCGGGCACTTCATCACGCTCTCGAATTACGGTGCCGACGGCAAAGTGGTGCCGCCGGATCATCGTTATGCGTTGCGCAACAAGGCCAATCAGCTCTGGCACACAGACTCATCGTTCAAGACCGTGCCGGCGCTCGCTTCGATTTTGTCGGCCCGCACCGTGCCGCCGCATGGCGGCGAAACCGAATTCGTGTCGATGCGGCTGGCCTTCGAGAAATTCGGTAATCGCCCCCTGAACCAGACAGAGACCGAATAGATTCGTTAGCGGCTCAGAGACGGTTCAGTGGTTCGAGGTATCGACGAATTCCCAATTCTGATTGAGCCGCTTTGCGCCCCCGAAGCGGCTCATTCATTTGGCCTCGATGGTTCGCTTGGAACGAACGTCAGCGCGTTTCCGCCGGCGTCTGTTTGAGTTCGGCGAAGAAAAGCCGTCCAGCACTGGTTTGAAGCGAGCTGGTCACAATCACCGGCACGGTTTGTCCCAGGAAATGCTTGGCGTGATTGACCACGATCATCGTGCCGTCGTTGAGATAGCCGACAGCCTGATGGGCGTCGCGGCCTTCCCGGACAAGCGAAATGTCCAGCGGACGTCCCGGCTCGACGGAGGGGCGGAGGGCGCGCGCCAGGGCGTTGAGATTGAGGATGGTGACGCCTTGAAGTCGGGCGATGGCGCCGAGGTTGGCATCGTTCGTCAGCAGGCGCGCCTGCAACAGCTTGGCGGTGTGCACGAGCTTGGTATCGACGGCCGTGGCGGCGTCGTCGTCGCTCGTGCTCTCATGAATCGTCACGGTGAGTCCGGGGTGAGCCTGCATTTGCTCGAGTCGCTCGAGAGCACTGCGTCCGCGCTCGCGCTTCATGGCGTCGGCGGAGTCGGCAAGGCGCTGCAATTCATCCAAAATGAAGCGGGGAACAATCAGTGAGCTGCTGACGAATCCAGTCGCGCACAGCTCGGGTAACCGGCCATCGATGATGACGTTCGAGTCGATGACGAGCGGTTCATCCTGCCGCGTCGCCTGGCGAAAACGCACGTAGGGGATGACGAGGGCGAATTCGTCGCGGTTGCTGCGAATAGCCAGCATCATGCCGAGGTAGGAAAAGGTGCCGTAAACTACGAGACTGCCGATCCACTGCACATCGACCGGCGCGGCGATAAGAACCTGGGAGGCCAGAAGGAGGCGGGCGAAGATGAATCCGACGAAAAGTCCGAAGGTGGCGGAGGAAAAGACGCGCAGGGTGATGCCTTTGAGCAGGCGATCGCAGACGACGAGTGTCAGGCCAAAGAGTAACCCAGCGGCTGACCCAATCGGCACACCAACGGACGTCGAAAGACCGATGACCGAACCAAAACAGCAGGCCAGGACTACAAAGAGCGTGCGAAGAAGATTAATCGTCAGTTTTGCGGGCATGGCTGAATTTGGGCGGGAGGCATCCGTGGTTGTAATAGCACGCCGCGCACCACGCCCCGGTGTCGGGTCTGATTGGAGGTGCGGGATACCGCCCGAACGCGACGCCATGGCCAAGCGATCGACCGGATTTGCTACTGGGCGAAGAAGGGGTTGTGCTCCTTCTCGTGTCCGACGGTGGTCAACGGTCCATGGCCCGGGCAGAGTATGGTTTCCTCCGGAAGCGTCAGGATTTGCTCAATGTTGGTGTGGAGCGCATCATCATAGCTGACGCCTCCGCCGCCCATCGATCCCGCGAAGACGGCATCGCCATCGACGGCAACGGGATGGGACAGGCCGCGCACGACGTAGGTAATGCCGCCCATCGAGTGTCCCCAGGTGAGGAGTGTCTCGATGTCCAAACCGCCAAATTTGAACGTGCGTCCGGCTTCGAACGATTCCGCCCCGTCAAATGGCTCCCGGTTGCTGACGAAAGCACCGGCACCAGTTTTGGCCTTCAGGCGGTCGAGTTCGAAGATGTGATCGCCATGTGTGTGAGTCAGCAGAATGGCTCCGAGACGAAGTTTGTTTTTCTCCAGCGCATCGAGGATCGGCTGGCAATCCGTGCCGGTATCGAAGGCGACGGCGATGTCGGTGCCTGGTTTCCAAAGCAGGTACGCGTTGACCATCATGTCAGTGAATGGCGTCGTGAATTGTTCGAGCCCGTCGACCTTGATTTCCGGTGGCCGCACCGGCGCTTCGCCAGACTCGATCAATGCATTTGCTCCCAGTCCCAGATGCGGGGCCAGCGCCCGCGCGGCGTCGGCATTCCATTGACCGTCACACAGGTCCGTCACGGCCTCAGGCGTGAGACCCGCGGCGGAGGCGAGGGTTTCAGCGGAAAAGCCAAGGCCGCGCATGGCTTTGCCGATGATGTCGTTAAAATTGTCTTCGAGTGGAATCATGGCTTTTAGGTTTCTGGAAGGGCCTCCGCCGAAACGTCAGCGGTGCGTGGGATGGAAATGAGAGACAGGAGAATCATGGTTGCGCCGAGAATCGCCGCGGCCGCAAAAAAGGAGGTCCTTCCGTATTGCGAGGAGGGATCGTTGGCGACAAGCGCAAAACCGATCATGGGCCCGAGAAATCGCCCCAGGCTGCCGGCGCTCTGCATGAGGCCCAGGAGCCGGCCCTGACAATGAGCATCGGTGCTGCGAGAGGCGAGGCCATTGAGGGTGGGGGTGATGAAGCTGTTGCCCAGCGAGATACCCGCGCAAACAATCATCAGGACTCCAAGCGATTTGGTATACGGCAGGCTGGCGAGGCTGATGGCGAGGAGCGCGGCTCCGAGCACGGCCAGCTGCTTTTCAATGGGTCGTTTTAGCAGGCGACGCAGGAGGCCGCCTTGAAACAGTGCTCCCAGCAAACCAACGTAGGCGAGAAGGTAGCCGACCTTGGCAGAGTCGTAGTCAAACCGCTTTTCGCAATAGAGAGCGAACAGCGCCGTCATAATCGAAAATCCCGTGATCGAGGTGAGCTGGCTGAACAGGATGGCCGTGATCATCCCGGCGCGGCCATCGGTAAAGACTTCCCGGATGCTCGCCTTGTCACGAGCGCGCAGGCGCACCTCCGGGGTGAGCGTTTCGGGAAGCCTCAGCCAGACCAGGATGGCATTCATCAAGGCCAGGCCGGCGGCGAAATAGAAGGGTGCCGCGATGGAAATGTGGTGGCTCAGGACGCCGCCGAGTGCCGGACCGATGACAAAGCCCAGACCAAATGCCGCACCGATCAAACCCATGTTTCGCGAGCGGTTCTCCTTGGTCGTGACATCCGCAATGCAGGCCATGGAAGTGGAAATATTTCCTCCGCTGGCGCCATCGATGACCCGTCCCAGAATAAGCATCCATACGGTCGTGGCGGACCCGATGATGATGAATCCAACCGCCGTGCCGATGATGCTCACCGTGAGGACCGGCTTTCGTCCGACGCGATCCGAGAGCATGCCAAACAACGGGGCGCAGATGAGCTGAAGCAGGGAGTAAATCCCAACGATCCAGGCGAGCTGTGTCGGAGTGGCGCCGATGATTGATCCTTCCGCATAGAGCGGGAGCACAGGGATGACGATCCCGAATCCCACCATGTCGATGAACAGGGTCAGGAAGATCAGAGCGAGGGGTGATGATTTTTTTTCGGACATGCGAAACGGGCGCAGAGCATCCCCGTTACGTACGCCGGTTCAAGGCGCGAATCGGGAGTGGCGTGGACAAACAGCAACGCACCGTGTTTGATCTTCGAATGCTCCTCCGCTCGTTCGTTGTCGTTTTTGTGCTGATCCGGAGCTTATCCGCGGAGCCGGCGGCGAAACCGGATCCGCTCTATGAGACGCGGGCCGTGGCCAGTCCAGACGGGATTGGAAAGCTTTTCATGGGACGGGAAATCGCTCACGTCATGGGGCATCTCGCCGCCGATTGGCTGGAGCGGCCGGAACGTGAGCGGGAGGAAAAAACGGAGCAGATGCTCGACGCGCTGAAATTCAGCGATGGAGAAGTGGTGGCGGATATCGGCTGCGGCTCCGGATACATTTCCCGCCGCATCGCCAAGCGCGTGGGTAAGAGTGGACTCGTCTATGGAGTTGATATCCAACCGGAGATGCTGGAATTGCTGGGTCAAACCACGCGTGAGGCTGGGCTGGAAAACGTGAAACCGATCCTCGGAGAACCCGCCAATCCGAAGCTGCCGGACGCGTCCTGCGACACCATGATAATGGTCGATGTGTATCACGAGTTTGATCAGCCATACGAGATGCTCGAAGCGATGATCAAAGCATTGAAGCCAGGGGGGCGGATTGTTTTCGTCGAATATCGAGAGGAGGATCCCGCGGTGCCGATCAAGCGGTTGCACAAAATGAGCGAGGCCCAGGTTCGAAAAGAGATGTCGGTTCAACCTCTCGAGTTCGAGGCCAATGTCGGTAACCTCCCGTGGCAGCACGTGCTGGTGTTTCGAAAGCCGAAACCAAAAGCCACCCGTACGGACGATTGCTGTGACGCGGCCGCTTTGTGCGAGCCGTTGCTCTCCGCGAGCAAATGAGCGGATCAGTCGCCGCGCCCCGTTACGTCTGGCGCAAGCTGAGCTCCGCCAAATGGGAGGATGTATGGCCCGAACGCTTGAGCGAATTCGCAGACCGGCTGGCCATCACGATCCTGCGCGGCCGCAAGTCAATCAAAGTCGAAGTATTCAATCTGACCGCGAAGGAGGCTGCCGCCGTTCGTCGTGCATTCGCAGGAGTGGTCGAGGCGCAGAAACGTGATGTCAATTTTGCCGCTCGCCATTCGCGGGCGCCGATTCTCATACGTGGCACGATCGCGATTCTCTCAGATCCCGGGCAGGTCGTCGAGGTGTCACCAACGTATCGGCGCCTCGTGATTCCTGCTGGCATGGCATTCGGGACCGGAGAGCATGCGACGACTCTGATGTCGCTCCGATTACTGGTGGATTTCGCCAGGAAGCGATCGCATGGCACTTGGGACTCGCTCGATCTTGGTTGCGGCAGCGGCATTCTCGCTCTGGCCGCCGCGTCACTCGGCGCCAGACACGCTTCGGGCTTCGACAATGACCCGGCATGCGTTCGGACGTCGCAGGCCAACGCCGCGCTGAACGGGCTCGGGCAGGTCAGGTTTCGGCGTTCCGATCTCGGTCGATGGTCGCCGAAAACCCGATGGGATTTGATTTCGGCGAACCTGTTCTCGCAACTTTTGATCGAGAATGCACCCCGGATCTGTGCCGCCCTCAAGCCAGGTGGCTGGTTTATCTTCTCGGGAATTTTGCGCCAGCAATGGGACGCGGTGATTTCCGCAATTGTCGATGCGGGAATCGAGATCGCTGTGACGAAAACACAGGGTAAATGGTGCTGCGGAGCCGGGCGCAAAAGCGCCTGAGAACCACCGGTACGAGCTCGACGTTTAACCGTGGCGGGCAGCGCAATTCATCGGCACCCATTTTTTTAAAAAAGATGTTGACCGTTAGATCGCAGGCGCTACTGTCCCCGCCCCGCATCAAAGCGGGCTGCGTGAACAAACGCGGCGGTTCTCATGGTATGGTTCGAGAAAAGCTCTGCTGAATCGATTCGCGTTCATTGCGCGTTCGTCAGTCGTTGCCGACTCGGAGCTGTCTGTGGGACCCACTCTTTGACAAATTTCACACAATCGAAAAAAAGTTGTCCGGAGCGTTGAGCAATCAACGTGCCGGGCGTGGAAGAAGCCTGAATTGCGCACTGCGATGCAGTGCGCAGCAAAAAATTAATCGCCGGAACAAAGTTCCGGCAGGCATCAAAGCCAAGTGCTCGTGACCTTAGCGTTACGGGCAAAATCATTCAGCTACTGCTGAACGAATGTTCAACGGAGAGTTTGATTCTGGCTCAGAACGAACGCTGGCGGCGTGGATAAGACATGCAAGTCGAACGGGATTTGCCTTGTAGCAATACAGAGTAAATCCAGTGGCGAACGGGTGCGTAACACGTGGGCAATCTACTTGAAAGTGGGGGATAGCTCACCGAAAGGTGAATTAATACCGCATATCGCGTGAAGGCGCATGCCTTTGTTGCGAAAGTTGGGGCAACCTAACGCTTTCAAAATGAGCCCGCGGCCTATCAGCTAGTTGGTGGAGTAACAGCCCACCAAGGCTATGACGGGTAGCTGGTCTGAGAGGACGACCAGCCACACTGGAACTGAGACACGGTCCAGACACCTACGGGTGGCAGCAGTCGAGAATCTTTCTCAATGGGCGAAAGCCTGAAGGAGCGACGCCGCGTGGAGGATGAAGGCCCTCGGGTTGTAAACTCCTGTCATCAGGAAACAATTGCTGGCGTCTAACTAGCGCCAGCTTGATAGTCCCTGAAGAGGAAGAGACGGCTAACTCTGTGCCAGCAGCCGCGGTAATACAGAGGTCTCAAGCGTTGTTCGGATTCATTGGGCGTAAAGGGTGCGCAGGCGGTTAGGTAAGTCAGATGTGAAATTCTGGAGCTCAACTTCAGAACTGCATTTGATACTGCTTGACTAGAGTCCTATAGAGGAGACTGGAATTTACGGTGTAGCAGTGAAATGCGTAGATATCGTAAGGAAGACCGGTGGCGAAAGCGAGTCTCTGGATAGCGACTGACGCTCAGGCACGAAGGCCAGGGGAGCAAACGGGATTAGATACCCCGGTAGTCCTGGCAGTAAACGGTGCGCGTTTGGTGTGGGAGGATTCGACCCCTTCCGTGCCGGAGCTAACGCGTTAAACGCGCCGCCTGGGAAGTACGATCGCAAGATTAAAACTCAAAGAAATTGACGGGGGCCCGCACAAGCGGTGGAGTATGTGGCTTAATTCGATGCAACGCGAAGAACCTTACCTAGGCTTGACATGCATCTCTAATCCGGTGAAAGCCGGTGACTGTAGCAATACAGAATTTGCACAGGTGCTGCATGGCTGTCGTCAGCTCGTGTCGTGAGATGTTGGGTTAAGTCCCGCAACGAGCGCAACCCCTGTAACCTGTTGCCAGGCCATTTCGGCCGGCTCTCTGGTTAGACTGCCCTGTGAAACGGGGAGGAAGGTGGGGATGACGTCAAGTCAGCATGGCCCTTACGCCTAGGGCTGCACACGTACTACAATGCCCAGCACAGTAAGCGCCAAAACCGCAAGGATGAGGAAATCTACAAAACTGGGCCCAATTCGGATCGCAGGCTGCAACTCGCCTGCGTGAAGCCGGAATCGCTAGTAATGGCGCATCAGCTACGGCGCCGTGAATACGTTCCCGGGCCTTGTACACACCGCCCGTCACATCATGGAAGTTAAGTGTTCCCGAAGCTGGCGTGCCAACCTCACGGAAGCAGCCACCTAAGGAATGCTTGGTAACTGGGATGAAGTCGTAACAAGGTAGCCGTAGGGGAACCTGCGGCTGGATCACCTCCTTTCTAAGGAGACAAAGACGCATTTTAAATGCGTTGTCGGAGCAATTTATTGGGGCAACCCGAACATCTTGCTCGCTGAACCTAATTTGCAGTGCGCAATTCAGCGCTTCACCACGCACCGGCCTTTGTGAATACTCAAAGCCGCTAAATATCTATACCCACCCAGTCATGAATAATGTGGTGGTATAAAATTTTATGCCACAGGGGGTATAGCTCAGTTGGTAGAGCAATAGCTTTGCAAGCTATGGGTCAGGGGTTCGAGTCCCCTTGCCTCCAGCATTCCTTTGGAGGGGCGATTCGGGCCTGTAGCTCAGTTGGTTAGAGCATGCGCTTGATAAGCGCAGGGTCACAGGTTCGAGTCCTGTCAGGCCCACCATCATCACCCGGAAACGATTCTCAGATTGAAGTGAAATTTGTTCGTCTTTGACATCTGCACGCAACATTTTTCGCCTTGTGCGAAAAATACGAATAACAAAAATTAAGAGCGCATGATGAATGCCTTGGTGCCAGTAGGCGATGAAGGACGCGACAAGCTGCGAAAAGCTGTGGATAGCCGCACATAGGCGTTGACCCACAGATCTCCGAATGGGGTAACCCAACGAACTTTCGTTGTTCCGCCTGCCTCGCAGGCGGATCGCAAAACCGGCTGAAGTGAAACATCTCAGTAAGCCGAGGAAAATAAAGTGAATACGATTCCGTGTGTAGCGGCGAGCGAAAACGGAACAGCCCAAACCAGGCAAACAATGCCTGGGGTTGTAGGGCTCGGTAACAAAATCAAAGCCATGAAGACTAAGTGCATGGAAAGGCACACCATAGACGGTGAAAGTCCGGTGGTCGCAAATGACTTTGATTTAACTGAGTACCTGAGTAATACGGAATAAGTGAAACTCTGTATGAATCTGCGCGGCCCACCGCGTAAGGCTAAATACTAACTGGCAACCGATAGTGAACAAGTACCGCGAGGGAAAGGTGAAAAGAACCGTTGTGAACGGAGTGAAACAGATCCTGAAATCTAGCGTTTATAAGGTGTCAAAGCGAATAGCAATGGCGTGCCTTTTGCTTAATGAGTCTGCGAGTTACTGTCTGTGGCAGCTTAAGCCATTCATGGCGAAAGCGGAGCGAAAGCGAGTCAGAATATGGCGACAAGTTGCAGGCAGTAGACCCGAAGCGGGTGTGATCTACCCATGATCAGGATGCAGCGCAGATAAAACTGCGTGAAGGTCCGAACCGATGGACGTTGAAAAGTCCCCGGATGAATTGTGGGTAGGAGCGAAAGACTAATCAAACCCCGTGATAGCTGGTTCTCCCCGAAATAGCTTGAGGGCTAGCCTCGTGTGTTTGGTCATGGAGGTAGAGCTCTGGATGAATAAGGGCTCGTAACTGGGTACCGAATTCAATCAAACTTCGAATGCCATGACTTTTAGCACGGGAGTCAGTCGGCGAGGGATAAGCTTCGTCGGCGAAAGGCAAACATGCCAGATCAACAGCTAAGGTGCCAAAATCCACCGCAGTGGTAAGGATGTCAAAGAACGTTAACAATGAGGATGTTGGCTTAGAGGCAGCCATCATTTAAACAGTGCGTAATAGCTGACTCATCGAGTTCTTCGGCGCCGAAAATGATTGGCGATCAGGTGGATACCGAAGCTTTGAAAACTCATTTATGAGTTTGGTAGGGGAGCATTGCTTGGGCATTGAAGAGGTGCTGGAAGGCACTTTGGAGCGCAAGCAAGTGAGAATGCAGACATAAGTAGCGCAAGTCCGTCTAAATTACGGACCACCGTATACCCAAGGTTTCCTGGGCAAGGCAAATCCTCCCAGGTTTAGTCGGGACCTAAGCAAAGCCGTAATGGTGGCGCGATGGACTGGAAGGTTAATATTCCTTCACCGCCGAAATTTAAGCGCGGGGACGCATGTATTGAGTGAAGTGAGGTTTTGATATACCTTTTGCCGCAAGGTGATTCTGGTGGGATTCCACCGGGAGAGTTCATGATGTCCGTGCCAAGAAAATCCCGCGGGAATAATAAGGCGCCCGTACCGCAAACCGACACAGGTGGGTGGGTAGAATATACCAAGGTGAACAAGTTAAACCTCGTTAAGGAACTCGGCAATCTAGCCCCGTAACTTCGGAAGAAGGGGTGCCCAATTTTTTTGGGTCGCAGTGAAATGGGTCAACCGACTGTTTAACAAAAACACAGCACTCTGCAAAGTTGTAAAACGACGTATAGGGTGTGACACGTGACCAATGCGGAAAGATTACGGTAAGAAGTTATCATTAGAGAAGCTTTGAACCCAAGTCCCCGTGAATGTCGGCCGTAACTATAACGGTCCTAAGGTAGCGAAATTCCTTGTCGGGTAAGTTCCGACCTGCACGAATCGTGTAACGAGTTGACCGCTGTCTCGACGAGGCGCTTGGCGAAATTGTATTGGCGGTGAAGATGCCGCCTTCCTGCAGCAGGACGGAAAGACCCTATGCACCTTTACTGTATGCTGTTACTGATTGTTCGATTGCGCTGCTTAGCGTAAGTGGGAGACTTTGAAGTGCAACCCTCGGGTTGTATGGAGTCGACAATGAAACACCACCCTTTGCCTTTGAACCTTCTAACCAGCTCAAGCTGGGACAATAGCAGTTGGTCAGTTTTACTGGGGCGGTATCCTCCCAAATTGTAACGGAGGAGTGCGAAGGTTGGCTCAACCCGGTTTGCAATCGGGTGACGAGTATATGGATATATGCCAGCCTAACTGAGAGACCTACAAGTCGATCAGATGCGAAAGCAGGCCCAAGTGATCCGGTGGTTGAATGTGGCATTGCCATCGCTCAACGGACAAAAGGTACGCTAGGGATAACAGGCTGATCGAGCCCAAGAGCTCATATCGACGGCTCGGTTTGGCACCTCGATGTCGGCTCATCACATCCTGGGGCTGAAGAAGGTCCCAAGGGTCCGGCTGTTCGCCGGTTAAAGTGGTACGCGAGCTGGGTTCAGAACGTCGCGAGACAGTTCGGTCCTTATCCGCTGTGGGTGTTGGAAAACTGAAGAGTTCAAATCCTAGTACGAGAGGACCGGATTTGACGAGCCTCTGGTGTGCCAGTTGTCAATCAATGGCAGTGCTGATTAGCTATGCTCGGAACTGATAAGCGCTGAAAGCATCTAAGCGTCAAGCATCTTCTGAAAAGAGTTTTCCTGGGCACGTAGAAGACTACTACGTCGATAGGTTGGAGGTGTAAGTGATCCAAGTGAATTGATTTAGCCTACCAATACTAATTTGCCTGAATTTGTTATATGTAGAATTTATTTGTGTCGTTGCGTGCAGATGTCAGAGGGGAAATACATGGCCGGTAGAGAAAAGCCTGATCCTTGGGCTTTTCTCTGGTGGCAAATGTATACCGAACCACTCGTTCCCATACCGAACACGAATGTGAAATGTATATATCCCGATGATAGTTTAACGATAGGTTTTGCGAAAGTAGGGGGTTGCCAGAATTCTTTTTTCTAATCGGTGGTGCTCAAACACGGAATCCAATTTGAGCGTTGTTGGATTGTGGCCAGCAATGGCGTACAGGTTGATGGTGGGGGGCGCGGCGGAAACGGTGGCATCGTTCCTGATCCCGCTGATCGAAGGATGGCCCTAAGGCCGGAGGTGGGCCGGATGGGCGAATTGATGATCCTTTGGGTGAGCCAGGCTTCCGGGGGCATCTCGATGCCTGTGCGAAGCCCAAGCAGGCGCCGTTGGCGCGGCGTGGAGGTGCGTCGTGTCTTCAATCGCCGCGCTCGCGGCTTGACCGTTGACATGGACCCGCGCATTTCCCTGTGCATGAACTTTTACCCTGTGCTGGCGTTGATCGCACTGCTGGCTTCCCTCAGTAGTGTGTGGGCGGATGATTCGCCGATCAGAATCCTCCGAGCCGTTTATGGGCGACCGGAACCGCAGGAAGCGCGTGACGTGCGCCGGCTGATGGATCAATACGCGCGAACCGGCAAATACACGATCCGTATTAATCCTGCTTCAATGGGCGGGGATCCCAATCCCGGACAACGTAATTTTCTCGTGGTTGAGTACGAGGTGAAAGGGAAAACGGTGCGGACCAACGTGAATGATGGTGACCTCTTCGTTTTTCAGGGCGTCGGCGCAGTGCCCACTCGTGAGCTCACGACCAACGGCCGGGGCGCTCTACGCATCGTGAACAATTTCCCTCATGCGATTCGTGCGTATCATTTGAACAAGTGGGGCACGTGGCAGTGGGGCGCTGAAATCGAGAAGGGGGACGCCTTCAATACCACCTCGAACATCGGCACCGACTGGGTGATCACGAATACCCGCAATGCGAACATCCTTTACCGCTTCAAGATGGAACCGGGGCAGTCAAAAGTCATTGTTTCGCGTTAATCGCTGCGAATTTGATTCATCCTATCATTCTATTCCCTCTTCTCCTCCTTCTCGAAATATGTGAGACGCGACCGGAGAGAAAGCCGGAGACCCGCTGTCCAATGCTCGTTCTGAAGCATGACAATTATGTGGCCTCGACGGTAGCGCCCCGTTTTCACCCATGCTTCGACTTTTCTTGATCGCTCTGATGCTCGCGGTGCTGGTGCTGCTGGTGTTCGCACTTTTTGGGGCGCGCTTCGAGGCCTGGTTTTCCGGCGCGGCCGCCGTGGAATGGATTCGGAGTTGGGGGCCGTGGGGCTGGCTGGCGGTGATCCTCCTGCTCGTCAGTGATCTTTTCCTGCCGGTGCCTGCCACGCCGGTTATGTCCGCTGCTGGATTCGTCTACGGAACCATGGTGGGCGGAGTCGTCAGCGCTCTCGGATCCTTTCTCGCGGGAGTAACCGCCTACGAACTATGTGTTTGCCTGGGCAGACGGGCCGCAGAGCGGATTACCAGCGTTGCCGAGTTGGAACGCGGCCACCGGCTTTTTGCCCGGCGTGGCCCTTGGCTGGTGGCACTTTCTCGGGCTCTGCCCATTCTGCCGGAGGTGATCTCCTGCATGGCGGGTTTGACGAAAATGCCGCGCGGATTGTTTCTCGCAGCCCTGGCCTGTGGTTCGGTGCCGATGGGATTCATTTACGCCGCCATCGGCGCAACCGGCCAGAGCCATCCGGGTCTGGCCCTGGCCTTGAGCGCACTGGCTCCGGCCCTGCTGTGGTTGCTGGCGCGCGGACTGTTTCGCGACGCTGAAATCGGTAATCCGTCAGCGACTCTTGAAGATCGTGCCGAGTAGAAACCCGGCCGCCAGCGCATAAACGATGGCCTTGAGCGGCTCCTTGCGCACAAAATTCTCGCCTTCCTCCTGAAAAGTCCGCGCCCGGGCCCGCGCATCGTCGTAATAATGTTCCGCTTTGCCGCGAAACTCACCGGCCTTGGCTTCGGCCGTTTCCCGATATTCGCGGACCTTGGCTTCGGCGGCGGACTTCAATTCACGGGCTTTCACCTCAGCTGCCGCTCTCAGGTCATCGGCGGCCTGGCGCGCGTGCTTCTTCGCATCCGCGAGTTTATCGTTCGACTCGGGGTGAGCGCTTTGCTGAGTGGAAGCGCCTTCATTGACGGGTGCGCCTGGATTGTTGGGATTTTGGAATTCGTCGGACATATATCGAGAATGGGTTTGGTGCGTGAATTAGGCGAGGCCGACGCACCGAATCTGGCGTCCGCCTCATCCACAAATCGCACCCGCTACTTTAGTCGAGCGTGTGCGAATGGCTACTGTTCGCGAAAGATAATCCGCGCTTTGGTGAGATCGTAGGGGGACAATGCCAGCTCGACTTTATCGCCCGGTACGATCCGAATGAAGTGTTTTCGCATTTTCCCGGAGATGTGCGCCAGCACGAGCGCGCCGTTCGGGAGCGAGACGCGAAACATCGTCCCCGGAAGCACGTCCCGGACGATGCCTTCAGTTTTGATCTCCTCTTCTTTCGGCATGACGGGCGAAAAGCTGCGACGCTCCCTTTCCAAATGCAACTACGGAGTAGGAGGGTGAATGACTCCGTCGTCTGATTTCGACTTCTCGATATCGATCCAGTGCACGAGCGACGCCAGTGGCGCGAATCCATCCTGGTGCCACGTCCAGGGGGGGCGCTGCATACGACCGAGTTCGCAAACGCGTGACGCACCAAGGGTCACGGTTGCGCGGGAAAAATTTGGTGTCGCCGGCCAGATGCCGATGGCGCTGAGATGTTCATGAACGGAACGCAATTCCGCAGTCCAGTCGCCCGGTACCGGTTTGACGTAGATAAAGCGATTTAGGGGCGAGCGCGGAAAACCTGCCTCCGTGTCGAAAGCGACCGTCCAGGCCGTCGCACCCGGACTTTGCCAGATCTGACAATCCTCACCCAATGCGCCCCGAAAATTGATTTCGTCGCGGGCGCCACGAATGCCAGCGGCTTCAGCTAGAGACACGCGGTCGCGAGGAGATACGTATTCGTGGAGTGCCATGGCCTGAGCCAGCCGCTCCGCGTAAGCGCGGGCATCCCCTGTGACGTAAATTACGTGGGGGGAAAGGCAACCATGCTGATCGAAGGCCGACACGTCGCGGGCGGCGGCGGCCACGGAACGAAACTCCGGATCGTCGAACACGATCGCGAAGCTCACGCGGTGCCCATGCGGGATAAAAACCTGCCGGGCGTGGAGACGGCGATGGACGGCAGCAATCGTGTCATCGCTCCCGAAAACGACCACGGCCGCGGCCTCGGTCATCCATTGGTCCGGGAGTTCGAGCGAAAGTTCGAGATGAGTGGCCAGTTCTGCGGGCAACGCCTCTCGAAATTGTTCGAGCTGCGGCAGCCCGTTCGAGGGCAGTTTGCACCAATTGTGCGCCCCGATGAGCAAACCACGAATCGCCGACTGAAAACCGGCGGCCGGCGTGTTGTCGCTCAGAATGTGGAGAATTGGTGAATGCGGGACCGCGCGTGCGGACGACCCTCCGGAGTCAGGGGAATCGTCCAGCGCCTGAACATGACCCAGATCGCCTTGGACCGCGAGGAGCAGATCGTCGGCGGTTGTGGGACCGAGGATTTCCCGGAAACTCTGAGCCGCTTCGGCCAGATGGTGTGCGCGTTCGGCCGTAGTCATTTTCCGAGGAATTCATCCGCCGCCCGCGAGCAACCCCGCGGCCAAGCCACGGGATTGCGACCGATCAACTCAAACCCGTTCGCGCGTCGAATCGCGAGATCCTGCGTCTCGAACGCCAGGACCGAATTGAGGTTGGCCAGGTCCAAGAGGCGCAACACACCCGGCTGATCCACCTCCGCCTCGCAATCCGTTTCCGGATCGATCACCACGGCCCGAACCCAGGGCGGCCCTTCGTGGGGTTCGTCCACGCCACGGGAGTAAAACTGCGAGCTCAGTTCGGTCATGCCATATTCATTGATCACCTGATCTGGTGCCAGACCCAGGCGATCCGTGAACATTTGATAAAGGTCCGCTTTGGTGAACTCCCGGCCGCTGCCTTTGTAACCGCCCGTTTCCATGACAAAACTGCCCGGTTGGATGGGCGGCAACTCCTGAGCTCCGAGCCGCTCGAAAAGTTGGAGGAACGCGAGAGCCGTTCCGAGCAATGCCACTGGCCTGCCCGCCGCAAAACACACACGCACCGCCGCCAAAAAACGTCCCGGATCCAGTGAACCGTCCGCTTCGATCATCCAAAAACCCTCGTCCGCGCAGTGCTCGCGGACGATCGTGGTCAGCATATGGGAAAGTGAGGACGCTGGCGCCTGTTCGGCCGAGGGAGCGAGCACGATTGGAACTGCGTCCGGCACACCAAGCCGCATCCAACCGCGCAGGAGCGCCGCTTCGTACAGCCGCAAATTGAACAAATGGTGCGCACCGCGCGCTTCACCCGTGGTGCCGCTGGTCAAAAACGTCTTTTCCACGATCTCGACCGGTGCGCACGAAAGGGTCGCGCGTTTGAACGCGATTTGTGGCACGGCCGGAATATCCTGCCAGCGTTGCGGATCGAGCCGGGCGGCGCAGAATCTCGCGTAAGGCTCGTTCCAGAGGCATTGAAACCGGAATACATCGAGTGCCACTTTCTCGAATTCCGCCTCGTCGAGGTTGTCCCGCAATGCCGCCAGGATACGTTTTTCGAGAGTGCGGTGTTGGTCAAAAAAATCATCCATGGGACTAGTCGCCGATGATTTTCACCAGCGCGCGTTTGCGTCGTTTGCCGTCGAACTCACCGTAGAAAATCTGCTCCCAGGGTCCGAGATCGAGCGCACCTTCCGTCACAGCCACCACCACCTCGCGACCCATGATGGTCCGTTTCAAATGGGCATCGGCGTTGTCTTCAAATCCGTTGTGCTGGTACTGCGAATGCGGCTTCTCCGGGGCCAGTTTCTCGAGCCAGACCTCGAAATCCTGGTGCAGGTTGCTCTCGTCGTCATTGATGAAAACGCTGGAGGTGATGTGCATCGCATTGACCAGGCAGAGCCCCTCGCGAATGGCGCTTTCGCTCAAGAGGGAAACGATTTGCGGCGTGATATTGATCAGCTCACGGCGGTCCTGGGTCTCGAACCATAGTTCTTTGCGGAAAGACTTCACGTAGTCCGAATGCCTCTCATGAGCCAGGATGGCAAGACGCTATTCGCGGGCAACTACACGGACGTCTGGTCTGTGAATTGCCGGCTGTCCGAATTCTCACCGATTTATACTCACTTGGGCGGTTCGGCCGCGGACCGAATCGACCTCGCCGGGCAGCGGAGTCTGGGCGACGACGACGATTGCGGACGCTAGGCCAACTAGGAGGAGTGAGAGAATGGTTTTCATGGCGAGCGCAACGTGGCGGAGAGTTCACGGAGTTTGGTCAAAACACAGGCACAGAACTGTAAAACGGCTGTAAAAACGTTTTGCGCGAATGTGGGACGGGTTTGCAACCCGTCGAGGCGGGACGGGCGCAGGCGGCAGGACGGTTCGGAACCCGGTGGGCCGACCAACGCGCACCCCCTCGGTCTCGCGGCGCTCGCCCGCGACGGGTTGCAAACCCGTCCCACATTGGCCATCCCTTCGATCCGCGAGGTGGTTCCGCCTAATGCACACTCCATCCGCAGACTTAAACCTGCCGTTCCCCTTGATGCCTCGTCCTTTCAATTACTTTTCATTCTTCACGTTCGCAACGGTCTGCGCCGCGTCCGCGAATGATGCGGGGATGGAGTTTTTTGAAAACAAGATCCGTCCGGTGCTGGTGGCCGAGTGTTACGAATGTCACGGCGCCAAAAAGCAGAAGGGCGGATTGCGGCTGGACTTTCGTGACGGCTGGAAGAAAGGCGGCGAGAGCGGCGATGCCATCGTGCCCGGTGAGCCCGCGAAAGGTCTGCTCCTGTCATCCATTCGCCAGCGACGATCCGGACCTCAAGATGCCGAAGAAGGCGCCAAAACTCGACGACGCGGTCATCGCTGATTTCGAAAAATGGATCGCGATGGGCGCGCCCGATCCGCGCGACGCAGCCGCCGCCCGCCGATGCCGACGGGGGCAAGCCGGATTGGGAGCAACTCTACGCCATGCGGAAAACATGGTGGTCGCTGCAACCCGTCCAGAATCCGACGGTGCCGGCGGTCGCTGACGGCGCTTGGTCGGATCATCCGGTCGATCGTTTTCTCCTCGCGAAACTTGAAGCCAGCCAACTCGCTCCCGCTGCGGATACCGATCGGCGCACGCTCGCGCGCCGGCTCGCTTTCACGCTCACGGGTCTGCCACCCACGCCGGAGGAAGTGTCCGCGTTTCTCGTGGATTCCGTGCCGGATGCGGCCGGCCGGCTGGCGGATCGATATCTCGCTTCCCCACGATTTGGAGAGCATTGGGCGCGGCATTGGATGGACCTCACGCGCTACGCGGAGACACATGGGAGCGAAGGCGATCCGGAAATTCCCGAGGCCTGGCGCTATCGCGACTACCTCATCCGCGCTTTCAATGCGGACGTGCCCGCGGACCAGCTCATCCGGGAACATTTGGCGGGCGACCTCCTGCCCGCGCCGCGCATGAATCCCGACGGGTTCAATGAGTCGCTGCTCGGCCTGGCGCACTTCCGCCTCGTGGAACACGGCTTTCAACCGGTCGACACCCTGGATGAGCAGGTGAAGACGGTGGACAATCAAATCGACGTGGTGAGCAAGGCGTTTCAAGGGCTCACCGTTTCCTGCGCGCGCTGCCACGACCACAAATTCGACGCTATCAGCCAACGCGATTATTACGCCCTGTATGGCATCTTCGCCAGTTGCCGTCCGGCGCAAATCGGCATTGATGCGCCGTCGGTCTCCAACACGAATCGGACTGCCCTCGAGGGCGTGCATGAAAAGATTCGGAGCTCCCTGGCGGACGCGTGGATCGAATCAGCGCGTCACCTCGCCGGTCAGCTCGATGAAGCTGAGGCGCGCGAAAAACGTGCGGTTAAGCGGCGCGAGCTGGCGCTACATCTCGCGGAGCTCGGACGCAAAGCTCGCCAGCGCCTGACGGCCTCCGAGCACAACGATCGTGTGCCAGCGCCATGGCTCGTCTGGGATTTCGAGCGTGATGAGCAGGAGACCGCGAACATCGTCCCGGCTATTTTGCAGAACGGCGCGCGCATCGAAAATGGCCATCTCATCCTTGATGGGAAAGCTGCCTGTCTGCGCACCGAACCGCTCCCGCACCAGCTTACGGAAAAGACGCTCGAAGCCTGGGTGAGCCCGGCCAATCTCGATCAGCAAGGCGGCGGTGTGATCTCGATTGAAACCGTTGAACCGCACGCCTTCGATGCCATCGTTTTCGCGGAACAAGATTCACGGCTTTGGATGGCGGGCAGTGAATTCGGCGCGCGCAGCCAAAAGGTTGATGGCCCGGTCGAAGTCGCCCAGAGCGGCACTTTCGTCCACGTGGCGATCGCGTATCGCGCGGACGGAATCATCACCGTTTTCCGAAATGGCGCGCCCTACGGCGAAACGTATCGTCAGGCGCCCCTGCACGAATTTCCCGCCGGCGAATCTCGATTGCTGCTGGGTCTGCGCCACACCGGGGCGGGCAATGGATTTTTTGCCGGCGAGATCGAGGAAGCGCGTGTTTATGATCGCGCGCTCGAACCCGCTGAAATTGCGGCTTCGTTCGCAGCCGGATTGTCCCGGCGCTATTCACCCCAACAAATTCTCGACGTGCTGAACGAAACCGAGCGTGCGGAATACGCTGCGGCTACGGCAGAGCAAAAGGCATTGCTCACCGCGCAAACGGACAAAGAGAATAACCATCCGGTCGGCTGGGAGAATGTGATCACGGAAGCCACGAAAGATCGGAGGCATCCGCTTTCGGTATGGGCGGAAATGCGGGTAGTGCGACCAGAAGACTTTGTGGAAAAATGGGAGTCACGACCGGAACCGGAGGCGCCCGAATTGGTGTTGAAATGGAATCTCGCCGACGGCGATGATTGTCGCTGGTTTCACGAAGGTTCCGGGCTGGCGAAGGGCGTGAGCGCGGCCGGCGAGTTCATGATCAATCCGGACGGCGACGCGATCCTCAGCGGGTTGTTCCCGGCGGGCGTCCTGACGCATCGCCTTTCCGACAAACACAATGGGCTGCTGACTTCTCCCCGCTTCAAAATCGAAACGGATTCCATCAGCGTGCATGCGGCGGGGCATGGCGGCGCGATGGTGCGCGTTATCGTCGATCATTATCCACTGGGGACAAACGACGTGTTTCCCAAAGCGGAATTGAAACAAGACGTACCCGGATGGATTCGGCTCGATACCGCCTATCGAAAAGGCTCGATGGCGTATCTCGAATTTGGCACCCGGGACGATCTCACGCGACCCCTGGCCGCGGCGGGAAAGGACGGGCGGTCGGCATTTTTCGTCGATCGGATCGTCTTCCACGACGGCAATACTCCGCCACCCGAACCCGACCTCGTGCGAGCGGCGTTGCTCACCGGCGCGGCAGTGGAATCCACGGAAGAGCTGGCGGCACGGTATCAAGCCGGGCTCATTGCTGCCATCGAGGCATGGCGGGACCATCGAGCTGACGCAGCACAGGCCGCGCTGCTCGATGGGTTCGTGCGCCATCGCCTGCTACCGACAACGCTGCCGGAGGTCCCGACCGCCGCGCCGCTCGTCGCGGAGTATCGGCGTCTCGAGTCAGCCATTCCGGTGGCGCGACGAGCGCCAGGGATTCTCGAGACGAAGGGTTTCGATTCACCACTACTGTCCCGGGGTGATCATCGCAAACCGGGCGATGATGTGCCGCGCGGTTATCTGCGGGTTTTGGGTGCCGATCATCTGGACGTCGGCGAAGGCTCCGGGCGTCTCGCGCTGGCGGACTCCATCGTCAATGCGCAGAATCCACTCACGTCGCGCGTCCTCGCGAATCGGATTTGGCATTGGATCTTTGGACAGGGGATCGTCGCGACGGTTGATAACTTGGGACGTCTCGGCGAACGACCTTCCCATCCTGAACTCCTCGATCATCTCGCCACGCACCTCATTGAGCACGGCTGGTCGATCAAGCAGGCGATCCGCTATCTGGTGACGACGCGGGCCTTTCGCCTGAGCAGCGTCGTTGACGAAAAGGCGCCGCTTCTCGATCCGGGAAACGCGCTCCTTTCGCACGCAAGCGTCCGGCGGATCGAGGCGGAGTCATTGCGTGATTCTTTGCTGGCCATGGGCGGCCGACTCGACCCCGCGATGTTCGGGCCGCCCGCCGGTGACGACGCCTCGCGCCGGAGCATTTATCTGCCCGTGCGGCGAACCGCGTTGAATCCATTCCTCGCGGTCTTCGATGCGCCCGTTCCGTTCAGCACGCTCGGCCGGCGCGACGCGACGAACGTGCCCGCGCAATCCCTCGCGCTCCTCAATTCGCCGTTCATTGCTGCGCAGGCCAAAGCGTGGGCGGAGGCCGTGGTCCGGGATGACACACCGAATGCCGACTCACGGATTGAGGCCATGTTCGTGCAAGCTCTCGCCCGCCCGCCGAGCGATGATGAACTTGCTGCCAGCCGGGCCTATCTCGACGAAACTGGCGCTGCGCGAAACATCCCGCCCGACCGCTTGCTCGCGGATGTCGGTGTTTGGCAGGACTTCGCGCTCTCGCTCTTCAATTTGAAAGAATTCATCTACCTTCGCTGACCTCTCCGTCCTGGGACCGCTGGCGTCCTCGCCGGCAATCGCAAATTCTCACTGACTCCATGCCTCCTCAAATCTCGCGCCGCGAAATGCTTCGCCGTACCTCGCTCGGCTTTAGCTCGCTGGCCTTGTCCGGCCTGCTTTCACGGCCCGCCCGCGCCGTCGATCGGCTGCCTCGAACGGATTTCACGCCGCGCGCGAAGCACGTCATTTTTTGCTACATGTCGGGCGGCGTTTCGCACGTCGATTCCTTCGACCCGAAACCTGAACTCATCCGCCGCCACGGTCAACCGATGCCCGTCCCGGTAAAGCCGACGATGTTTAACAACAACGGCAACCTGATGGCGCCGCAGTGGGAATTTAAGAAGCGCGGGCAAAGCGGGCTCGAAATCAGCGAGATGTTTCCGCACCTCGCCGAGTGTGCGGATGACCTCGCCATCGTGCGCTCGATGACTTCAACGGTGAACGAGCACGCGCAGGGAAATTACGTTGCGCATACGGGCTTTTCCTTCACCGGCCATCCGAGCGCCGGCGCGTGGGTGACGTATGGTCTTGGCTCCGAAAACGAAAATGTGCCCGGGTTTGTGGTCTTGCAAAGCGGCGGTGCAGTGGCGCCCCACGGCGGGGTGGGGATGTTTGGGAATGGTTTCCTGCCCGGCCAGTATCAGGGATCGATCCTGCAGGTGGATGCCGGGGACGCGCTGCCGAACATTCGACCCACCGAGCCCGATGAAGCGCAGCGCCGCCGGCTCGGGTTCATCCACGCGATGGACGAACGCTTCCTGCGCGAAGCCGCCGACGCGCAGGTTGATGCGGCGATTCACAATTACGAAACAGCGTATCGCATGCAGGCGGCGGTCCCTGATCTTTGCGATATTGGCGGCGAATCCGAGGCTACGAGGAAGCTCTACGGCCTCGACTCTCCAGACAAACTTACCGCCGGTTACGCGCGGCAGGCACTGGTGGCACGACGGCTCGTCGAACGCGGCGTCCGTTTCGTGGAAATGAGCTGCCTGAATTCCGGGATCGGTGCCGGCAACGCGCCGAATCCGTGGGATCAGCACGGCGAGTTGAAGCGCGGCCACGGCGCCATGGCGCGGCAGGTCGATCAGCCGATCGCTGCGCTGATCACAGATCTGAAAGCCCGGGGGCTCCTCGACGAAACGCTCATCCTCTGGGCCGGCGAATTCGGGCGCACTCCATTTTCCCAGGGCAGTGACGGACGCGATCACAACCCGACCGGCTTCAGCGTCTGGCTGGCCGGCGGCGGCATACGCGGCGGCATCGTCTACGGCGCCACCGACGATCTCGGCTACCACGCCGTCGAGAAGCCATGCGCCATCTTCGACATCTACGCGACGATGCTGCAGCTCCTCGGCCTGGATCACGAAGCCCTGACTTACCGCTACGGCGGCCGCGATTTCCGCCTCACGGACGTGCACGGAAAAGTGATCCGCGAACTGATCTCGTAGCGGCACTGTGAAGCCCGTCAATCGCATCCTAATCTCGTTTGCACTAGTCGCGGGTGTCACATGGACCTCTGTGACTTGGTTCCGCCGCGAGGTTCCCTCGCCCTGGCAACCCATCGAAGGTGGAGGGGAGATTCGACTCTACGCCGTCACCCATGTGTGAGAACATCGCTTGCACTATTGTTTTGACGTTCAGTCTTCTCGCCTCGTGAGTCGCGACCACGATTGCAATCCCGCCGGAATCTATGGATCTGACCGTGAATCCTCCAACGCGGATCAACAGGTGATGATCTATGAACTGCCCGATTCGCCGCTGCGCGTCGGGATCGCCGACGCGGGAGAACTCCAATTCGAGTTTCTCATTCCGTCACCCGAAATGCCGCAATCACCTGCGGCAAAGTGAACGGGCCGCAGGATATGATCGTCGTTGCAGACGCTACGCGGAGTCCGATTTCGGCGACACGAGCTCCACGCTTGTCATCAGCAAGACCGAAAGAAAATGCACGCTGCCGTCCATCTCCTCGACGATGACCTGCGGGGACTCGCTGGATGCAGCCAGCACGAAGTCAGGATGATCGATCCGGTATTCGTCAGCGTCCCCGATTGCGGTGCTTGCCAGCATTTGGCCCTTCGGCAATAGTGCGCGCCCTTTTCATTCCGACTCCTCCATTCAATTCTCTTCATCCACTTCTCTCATGGGCGCCGCCAACGATCTTCGCAAAGGACAATGCATTCGCTACAACGGGAACCCGGCGATCGTGCTCGAGGTGCAGCACCGCACGCCGGGAAACCTGCGGGCTTTTGTGCAGGCGATCATTCGCTACATCGGCACGGGAAAGAGCGCGGACGTGCGCTTCGGGTCCACGGACAAGGTGGATCTCGTCGATGTCGAGCGGAAGGAACTCGAGTTCTCCTACAAGGATCACTCGGGCTACCATTTCATGGATCCGGAGACGTACGAGACGATCAGTTTCGACGCGAGTTTCGTGGGCGACGCCAAGAATTACCTCAACGAGAATCTGAAAGTCGAAGTGCTGTATGTGGAAAACAAGCCGGCCAACATCGAACTGCCGTCGTCGGTGGTGCTGAAGGTCGCGGAGAGCGCCGAGGGGGTGAAGGGCGACAGCGCGAACAATGTGCAAAAGCCAGCCACGCTCGAGACCGGGCTGGTGATCAATGTCCCGCTCTTCATCAAGGAAGGCGAGGCGGTCAAGATTTCGACGTCCAACGGCCAGTATCTGGGCCGCGCCTGACAGTGGCAAGTAGCGGCGGCGCGCCGGCAGCCGCGTGTTTGTTATGACCTGGCTCAATCGACTGGAACACAAGTTTGGCCATCTCGCGATCCCGGGGTTGCTGCGGATCGTGGCCGGGCTCAACGCGCTCTGCTTCATCCTCGTGCAGGTGCAACCGCAGTTCCTTGATTTCCTCTGGCTCGATCCGGGACGCGTGCTGCAAGGCCAAGTCTGGCGCCTGTTCACCTTCGTCTTCATCCCGGTTTTCAGCCGGGCCGGCTGGCTCTGGGAAATCTTCCTGGTCTGGTGGCTGTTCTTCCTCGGCGATGCGCTCGAGACGGTTTGGGGGGCATTTAAGCTCAACATCTATTACCTACTCGGCGTCGCCGGGACGGCGATCGCCAGCCTGGCTTTCGGAATTTCGCTCGATTCCAGTTTCTTAAATGCCTCGCTCGTTTTCGCCGTGGCGAATTTCTATCCAGATATGGAAATCCGCCTGATGATGGTTCTTCCCGTGAAGATGAAGTGGCTGGCCTGGATTACGGGCGCCTTCATCCTCTTTAATTTCATGAGAGCGGATTGGTCGTATCGTTTGGCCACCATCGTGGGACTCGCAAATTACCTACTCTTTTTCGGCCGCGAAATCATCGAGCATGCGAAGCATCGGCGGACGGTCGCGGTGCGGCGGGCGAAGTTTGAACGCGACATGCGCCAGGATGGAGGCGAAACGATGCATCGGTGCAAGATCTGCGGGCGTACTGAACTCGTGTCGCCGGATCTCGAGTTCCGCGTCGCGGCCGACGGCGAGGAGTATTGTCTCGACGATCTGCCCAAGGCGAATCAATAGGCGACGCTTACGGATTCTCGTTTGCGAATGACTGGAGGGCCTGGAGCTTGGCCAGCGCACGGCCGCTGGCCACCTGCTCGCGGGCCAGTTCCAGACCGCGGCGCAGATCTGGCGCCAACCGCGTAATGAGAAATCCGGCGGCGGCGTTGAGCAGGACCAGATCGCGCCGAGGCCCGGTTTCGGTGCCATCGAGAATGCCGACCAAAATCGCGGCATTTTCTTGTCGATCGCCTCCCTCCAATTCCGCCAGAGCGCAGATTTTCAAACCAACGTCCGCGGGTTCGACCTGAAACGAACGGACATTGCCATCGACAATTTCGTGAACCTCTGTCGGGCCGGTCAGCGAAAGTTCATCCATCCCGGAACCGTGCACTGCCCACGCATGCGCGCGACCCAGCACCGCCAGCGCGTCGGCATACTTGGGCAGCAGCGCCGGGGAGAAAACTCCCACGAGTTGGTAGGCGGGTCGCGCGGGATTCAACAGTGGACCGAGCAGATTGAAAACCGTCGGCGTGCCTTCCGCGGCCAGCGCTTTGCGGACGGGGCCGATGGCTTTGAAAGCCGGATGATAGGCCGGAGCGAACAGGAACCCGAGGCCGTGCTGTTCCACGCATCGCCGCAGAGCACTCGGCGCCAATTCGATCCGCACGCCCAGTTCCTCGAGCACATCCGCACCGCCGCAGCGAGAGGTGATCGCGCGATTCCCATGCTTCACCACCGCCGCACCGCCGGCTGCCAGGACGAACATGGCCGCGGTGGAAACGTTGAAGAGTTCGAGCCGATCGCCGCCCGTGCCGCACACATCGAGCATGGGTCCGGGCAGGTTTGCCGGCTTGAGGTCAGGATTGAGTGCGCGCGCCAGCATTGACCGTGCAAACGCCGCGATCTCGGTGGCGGTCTCGCCTTTGGCGCGCAACGCGCGAAGAAATGCCGCCTTGTCCGCATCTGGCACCTCCAGCGAGACGAGCGCGGCCACGGCATGTTCGACCTCGGCCGGAGAGAGATCGGTGCCAGATTGAAGTTGGGAAGTCAGCGACTGCATGGCGCCAGTAAATGCTCGGGCCGGACCAACGCCAAGACTCCTCGGTGCGAGTTCAGTGCTGAGTGGCCGCGAAGATCACGGCGATGACGATGAGCGCGGCGAGGATGGCGAGGGTGATCTTCACCCAACTCAACGGGTGGTCGCCGGAGATTTTTCCAGTGTAGCCGTTGATCACGACCTGGAACGAGCGCGATCCGAAATCGTAGGTGATCAGCCAGATCGGCACGAGGATGTGCTTAAAGGTCTGATCCGAGTAGGTGGCATCGACCTCGAGATTGCGCTGGGTATCGCCCGGGACTTCGCGCGAACAGAGGGCGCGGGTTTTCTCGTCCATGACCTGCCGCGAATGTTCCGCGGCCGCGACCAGATCGATCTGATATTGCTCGACGGGCCAGCCGCTCAGGTAGGCCGGATCGTAAGGCTTGAGGTCACTCGCGGTCGGGAAGGGCTCGATGCCGCGCAGATGCTTGACTTCGACGCCCTTCGAGCCTGGCACGAGTTCGTCGTCAAAAAAATGTTCGATCGATCCGCTCGCATGCTCCCAGCGCGTTTTGCGGACCTGACGCGTCTGACGCCGGCCTTGTGCATCCGTATAGCTCTCCGTTTCCCAATAGTAGTAGCCGGCCTCGGCCTCCCAGTCCGCGTGGACCCGCGCGTCGAACGTCCAATAGGGAATATAGATTCCGTGGACGGTATCCGTGAGCGCGCGGCGTTTGAGTGCGTTGGGTGCCCACCAGCGCGAGGAATACCACTGGCGCACGCTGTCGCGCACCTGGGTATTCGAGACTTGGAATTCGAGCAGACTTTCCGGCCGAATGGGCGCTCGATTTTCTTCGATCGGAATCAACGCCGATGATCCACAAAAGTCGCATCGTTGTCCGACGCGCGTCGGGTCAAAAACGGTGATCGCCTGGCAGCTTTGACACTTCACCGTCCGTTTCTCGGCCTGCCATCCGCGTTGCTCGGCACTGACGTTCCGCAAGGCAGTGGCGAGCGCATGCTCAGCGATAGCGCCGGTGCCGGGATCGATCTCAGCGGGTGAAACCGTGCCGCAAAATGGGCAAATCAACGCTTTCTTGGCGGGGTTCCACTCCGCTTCGCCCCCACAGGAAGGGCAACTGTATTTCGATCTGGCAGTGATCTCGTCCATCGCGGCGCAACGAGGAAGAAACTTCCAAGCTTAGACCCGGCGCCGGGGCGCTTTCGAGTAAACGCTCATGGTGCAGATGGTTTGGGTTTGGCTTCGTCGGATGGAATTGCGGAAGTCGATTCGGGTGCGGCAACCGAGCCCGAATCCGTCGGCGGTTCCTCGCGCTTTGCCTCGAGGCCTGATTCCGCGGCAGAATCCCGCGCCAGCTCCAAGGGCCGAGGCGGGCGGAAAGCCGGGATCAACAGCAGCACAAATAGAACCAGAATCGCGAGCACGGTGACGACTTCGAGGCGCGTAAACCCCCGCTGGTCTCGAGCGCGCGAACGAGCTACAAGGCATAGGTGCGACTTTCGGCCGGTTCGATGAATGCAGCCTTATCGACCTCCATCGGACGCTTCAGCACCCGGCCAAGTTCTCCGGCCAACGCCGACGCGATGGCCAGGGGTTCCCGCGTCTGGGTCGGAATGGGAAAGCCGCCATTATTCCGGTCGTAACCAAAGATGTGACCGTCTGTTTCCCACACGCAATAGGCATGGCCGGCGGAGCTGTCCTTGTAACGCACCAGCATGATGCGCGACCAAAACGAAGGCTCGAGTTCGTGCCGGGCACGCACGCTGGCCAGATACTGACAGGCGGATACGACGCAGCCGTTGATCACGACGAGATCGTTGGGCTCCGGATTCCGGAGAATGACTTCCGGCCGCGAAGCGGATCCGACATTGTAACCAACCAGGCCAAAGACGGTCGCCCACAGGATTCCGAGCAGGGCGAGATGGAAGTGGCGGATATTTTGCACGAGGCGCGTGAAACGGGGTTTTAAAGCGCGGGTGCGGCGCGGCGGGACAGGGTGGCGAAGGTTTGGTTGATTACAAATGAAATCTGGTCACCGGATTAAACGGGTTACGAACTGAAGGAACTCGTTCAGCGCGGTGCGAGTGATGCGCCACGTCGTGCCCAGCTTCTTGCCTTTCAGATCCCCCGCTTCGAGCGTGCTGATTACGTCTGCCTCGGACACTCCCAGCGCCTGGGCGGCCTCGGCGGGAGAAAGCAATTCCGGCAGCCCGCCGGCATCGGGCAGCGGAGGCGGCGCGGAGGCGGATGTGGTGGCCGTCGAGCCCGGGGCCATCGAAACGGGGGCGGCCGGGGCGGTGCCGGGAGTGGGTGGCACAAATCCAGGCTGCTGCATCATCTGCTGCGCCATGGCCATGCCGACGGCCATCTCCGCGGCCAAGCCGCCCGCGCCGCCGCCTTTCCCGGAACGCCATGCCCTCGCGCCATCTGGAATTTGACGTAGTCATTGAGGTTGCCGATCGCCGCCATCGACGAACGCTTGTCGATCGCCTGCTCGACCTCCGGCGGCACGCTCACGTTTTCCAGCACGAAAGCTGGTGAACTCGATGCCGTATTTCGCCATCGTCACCGGATTGATCAGCGGCAGCAGCGCCTCGCCGACTTCGCTGTAACGCGTCGCGACGTCGAGCACCGGAATTTTCGCCTGCGCGAGCGCTTCGCTGAACAGGCTGACGATGCGCGAGCGCATGGTGTCGGCGAATTCATCGAGCCGGAAATGCTGATCGCTGCCCGCGACTTCCTTTAAGGAAAAGCTTCGGCTCGACGATCTTGAAATCGTAAATGCCGAAGGCGCGCACCCGGACGATGCCGAAGTCGTCGTCGCGCATCATCACCGGATTGGACGTGCCCCATTTGTTGCCGGTGAAAAGCCGCGTGGTGACGTAATAAACGTCGGCTTTGAACGGCGTGTTGAAGCCGTATTTCCAGCCCTTGAGCGTGGTCAGGATCGGGATGTTATCCGTGGTCAGCGTGTGCTTGCCGGGCCCGAACGTGTCGCCGAATTGCCCGAGATAAACGAACTGCGCGATCTGCGATTCGCGCACGATGAGCTGGGCGCCGTTTTTGATCTCCTTGTCGTCGTCCGGCCAGCGGTAAGCTGAGCGTGTCGCGCGAATCATCGGTCCATTCGATGATTTCGATCAGTTCGCCTTTGATGAAGTCCATGAGTCCCATGAGCGTAAGTTCCTTTCTTTAGGTTTTTGAGGTTTCGGGAAGCAGACCCGCCGCGATTGGGTCGGAGGGCGGTAATTTCACACCCTAGAAATCGCTGACTGAAGGCGAAGTGGCAACTCTGGAAACGAATCGAGCCAATCGGAGCAGTCCGGCCTTCCGCCTTTCCCAACCCCTTACCGGATGATCCGAAGCTGAATCGAATCAAACCGATCTTCGCCGGCCAGGATGTCGGTGATGATCACCAGGTGGTTGCCGGGCTTGGCGTAACCCGCTTCCGAAAGGAAGCGTTCCGCGGCCATAATCGTTCGTTTCGGGTTCGTATCGAAGGGAAGATAATGAGGGATCACGCCGCGATTCAGGATGAGGCGGCGGCAAAGCTCCCACGTCGGAGCGAAAGCATGGATCGGCGCATGGAGCGGGCGCAGATTCGAGACGTAATCGGCCATGGTTCCGCGCCGGGTGAAGATGACGATCCGGGAATCCGGAATGCGGTCGGCCAGGGCCACCGCGCTTTGGACGGTTTTCTGGCGATCGTCCTCGAGCACCGCTTCGCGGGCAAAGCCCAGGCCGCCGCTTCGCTCGATCCGCTCGGAAATTCGCGTCAACGCCTGCACGCACTTGAGTGGGTATTTGCCCACGGTCGTCTCGCCGCTGAGCATGATGGCATCCGCTTCCTCGAAAACTGCGTTGGCCACGTCGGTGACTTCGGCGCGAGTCGGAACGGGATTGCTGATCATCGATTCGAGCATGTGCGTGGCCACGATCACGGGCACGCCGAGCATGATGCAGCGCTTGACGATCCGCCGTTGAATGATGGGCAAATCTTCCATCGGACATTCCACCCCCAGGTCGCCCCGCGCAATCATCACCAAATCAGTGGCGCGGATGATTTCGCTGATATTGCGGACCGCGAGCTGATCTTCGATTTTAGCCACGATCCGGGCCTTGCTGTCGTGCTCTTTGAGCACGTTTCGGAGCACGTCGACGTCGCTCGCTTCCCGGCAAAAGCTCAGCGCGACAAAATCAACGCCGATTTCTGCACCGACCGCCACGTCCCCGAGATCTTTTTCGGTCAAGGGCGGCAGGTTCACCCGCACACCCGGCAAATTGATATGGCGTCGATTGCCCAGTGTTCCCTCGGTCAAGACCCGGCACCGGATGTGGGCACCCTCTTTCTCCAGAACCTGCATGTGAATCACGCCATTATCGACGAGAACGGTGTCGCCGACGGAAATGTCATCGATCAGGCCGTCGTAGTTCACATCGACGCTGAAATGTTCCTCGCTCTTTTCACCGCGCACCGTGAAGACGAACGTGTCGCCTGGTTTGAGATCGAGCTTCGCCGGGAGGTCACCGGTGCGAATGGCCGGGCCCTGTGTGTCCATGAGCACCCCGACGACGACGTTGAGGTCCTTGGCGATTGCCCGAATGCGCGGCACGATCGTCCGCACCCAATCGTGAGTGGCGTGGCTCATGTTGAGGCGAAATACGTTCACCCCCAACTCGATCATGTGGCGAAGCATTTCCGCCGATTCTGTGGCCGGCCCGAGCGTGCAGATAATTTTGGTTTTGCGCATATGGATAAAATCCTGGCGTTTCGGCCGAAGACAGGGTCAATCGCTCACCACCGAGTCGGCGCTGGCACGCGGAACTTCCTTCGCACGTGGCCTCCAGGATGGTGTGCGGGCGTGTTCACTGGTGCCCTCGACGAGTTGCAGAAGCGACAGCGAGCGGGCGTCGACGAGGATTTCGTCGCCGGCCTCGTGCAAAGTCGGTTCCGGGAGAAATCCCTCCTCGTGGCTGGTATCGATCACACGCTCCCAGCGCACATCCTGCTGACCGCCAAGGACGAAAGTCACCGCTTCATGATGCGCATTGAAAAGCATCATGAAGGTATCGTCGCGAATCGGCTCGCCGCGCCGGTTGCGGCGTTCGATCGACGCGCCGACAAAGGTGACTGCCACACAGTGCACGTGGGGCGAATGCCATTCATCCTCGGTCATTTCATTGCCCGAGGCGCTCAGCCAGATGATCTCCTTGATCTTCGTTCCGCGCACCTTTCGGTCCGAGAAATAGACCCGGCGCCGGAAGATGGGATGTTCGCGCCGAAAATGAATCAGCCGGGCGACAAACCGCTCGAGGCGGCGTTGGGCATCGTCCCGATGCCAGGCCAGCCAGCTCAACTCATTGTCCTGACAGTAGCAGTTATTATTGCCCCCTTGGGAACGGCCATACTCGTCTCCCGCGCAAAGCAGAGGCACGCCCTGGGAAAGGAAAAGCGTGGCCATGAAGTTGCGCATTTGGCGGGCGCGGATCGCCACGATTACCGGATCGTCGGTCGGACCCTCGACGCCGCAGTTCCAAGAGCGATTGTGACTCTCCCCGTCGGCATTGTTTTCACCGTTCGCCTCGTTGTGCTTCTCGTTATAACTGACCAGGTCGGCCAGCGTGAAACCGTCGTGCGCGATGACAAAGTTCACACTCGCCGCGGGGGGACGCCCGTCCCATTGAAACATGTCTGCGCTCCCGGTCAGCCGGCGCGCAAATTCTCCCACGGTTCCTTCATCACCTTTCCAATAGTCCCGCACACAGTCGCGATACTTGCCGTTCCATTCCACAAATGGGGCGGGAAAATTTCCCACCTGGTAGCCGCCCAGCCCGATGTCCCACGGCTCAGCAATCAGCTTCACCTGAGACAGGACGGGATCCTGACGGATGATATCAAAAAATGCCGAACCGCGGTCGAAGCCGTGCAGTTCTCGACCGAGCGTGACCGCGAGGTCAAAGCGGAACCCGTCCACGTGCATCTCCGAAACCCAATACCGCAGGCTGTCCATGACGAACTGCAGCACGCGTGGATGCGTGACGTTCAGTGAATTGCCGCAGCCCGTGAAGTCCATGATGTGCCGTGGTCCATCGGGAGCCGGCCAGTAATACGCGGAATTGTCCACGCCGCGGAAACTCAACGTCGGGCCGTAATGATTCCCTTCGCCCGTGTGATTATAGACCACGTCCAGGATCACCTCGATTCCCGCCGCGTGCAGGTTCCTGACCATTTGCTTGAATTCGTTGACCTGCCCGCCTTCGGACCCGGACGAGGAATACTGGGCATGGGGCGCGAAGTAGCAGATGGGATTGTATCCCCAATAGTTTGAGAGTTTGCGCTCCTCGAGAAACTGATCGTTCGTGAATTGCTGCACGGGCAGCAACTCGACCGCAGTGATGCCCAGCATCTTGAAGTATCCGATCGCCCAATCGCTTCCGAGCGCCGCGTAACTTCCCCGCTGGTGCTCCGGCACCGCGTTGGCGAGTTTCGAAAATCCCTTCACGTGCACCTCGTAAAAAATGGTGTCAGCCATCGGCGTCCCGGGACGCTGATCGTCTCCCCAGTCAAAATGGGGATCCACGATGATGCACTTGGGCATGGCCCAGGCATTGTCGCGCAAATCCTTTTTCAAGTCTCGATCCGGGTCATCGCCATTGAGCGGGTAGGAAAACATCTCATCGCACCACTTGAACGGCCCGGTGATCGCGCGGGCGTAGGGATCGATCACCACCTTGGCGGCATTGAACCGATGGCCTTGCATCGGCCGGTGGGGACCATGCACCCGATAGCCGTAGAGCCGCCCCGGCTTGAGGCCGGGAACGAAGCAATGCCACACACCATCCGTCCGATCCTTCATGCGCATTCGCGCCGATTCCATCGGAGCATCCGGCGTGTCGAAGAGGCACAGGTCCACCCCTGTCGCATGCGCGGAAAAGAGAGCAAAATTGACGCCGTCCGCTTCGACCGTGGCGCCGAGGGGATAAGGTTTGCCCGGCCAAACGTGAGGATGTTGCATAAATATAAAGCCGCGTCAGAAGAACGCCGTGCCGACTGTCTGGTTGAACCGATCCGGGGCCGAAGGCGCCTATTTTTTCAAAGCCTTGAGCGCCTTTTTGGGGTCGCTCGCCCGCACGATGAGCAGCCCCTTCTTCGCTCCCGGTGGCGTCGCAAGATAAGCGTATTCAATGTTCACCTTTGCCTTGGCCAGTTTCCGGGCGACCGCGGAGAGCGATCCAGGCTTGTTCGAGCCTCCAATCATCAGGACTTTGTTTTCCACCACCAGCGTGCCTCGTTCCTCGATCAAGACGAGGGCCGCGCGCGGATCGCTCACAATCATCCGCACCACCGCATGATCCACGGTATCCGAAATGGTGAGCGCGAAGATATTGATGTTCTTTTCCGCGAGCGCGTCGCAGAGGGCGGCGAGTGTGCCTGGCTTGTTTTCGAGAAAGACCGACAGCTGATTGGCTATTTCCATGTGGCCGATTCTAAGACGGGGTCGGCGTTTCCCGCGATCGCAAAGTTTTCCAAAATACGAGCAGACCGGCAAAGCACAGCCAGGGGACGAGAGACCAGGCTTCCCAGTGCACCACCAAATCGCCCGTCGAGGCCGCAAAAAACCAGTGTCCTTGCGACACCACATGATAGAAAACGAAAGCGAATATGGTGCTGGCGGCCGTTGCGAACAGAAAGCCTGGCGGGGTGGCCACAGCCAGAAAGGGCGCCACCCAAATGAGATATTGCGGGCCCACTCCCGGAGCCGCGACGAAGAACACCAGCCACACGAGACTGATGGTGACGAAGATTTCGGTCCCGCGCCGATCCCGCCGCCGCCAGGCAATGGCGAGGGCCGAGGCGATGATCACGACCTTGAGCGCCAGGCTGAATATTGACTGCGCGCCTGTCAGATTTTCGTAGCCCATCCCGCTCCAGTCTGGGCCGCCGAACCAACGCAGCAGCAGCGTGACGCCCCAGCTGCCCCAATTGCTCCCGTACCCCAGCACGTGGCCAACGAATTCTCTCGGAACGGTCAGCAGCGGATAGGCCCAGCCGACGAGAGTCAGCGCGCAGGCTGGGAGGGCAAAGGACCGAAACGCGCCGCGCCGCCACCAGACGAAGACCAGCACGGGCGCGACGAGCAGCGCGATGATCTTGAGATTGATCGCGAGTGCCAGCCACGCTCCGCACGCGGCCGGACGTTCATTCAGGCAGGCCTCGGCGGCGAGCACCAGGGCCAGCACCAGCAGGGGATCGATGTTCCCGTGAAACCCGGAGATCATCAAATTGAGAGGGCTAAGCGCGAACAGGACGAGCACCCACATGGGCGGGGTTCCCGTGCGCTCGTGAATCCGGAGCAGCGCGAGCGCCGTGAAAATGTCCGCCACAATTCCGGGCAATCGAATAACGAACCAAAAGGCCGGCAGTTGCACGGCCAGCCCGCAAAACAGGCCGGTGAGCGGCAGATGATTGAAGAGGGGATCGGACCGGTACAAAGCGGCCAGCCCATGTTCAGCGATGAAGCGGCCGAAATTGTAAAAGGTATCCACGTCATTGGTGCCATGCGTGGTGGCGGCCAGCAACAGCTTGCCCAGCGTGCCGGCGGCGATGGCAAAAAGGACGAGTTTCCGGGCGGGCATGTCCGGTGCAGCGTAACGAACCCGTCGCCTCACGGAATCCATTTCCAGTGGGGAAGACCGTGCCCTACCGTCCCGACCCTGTGGAAAAAACACTCTTCCTTTTCGACATCGATGGCACGCTCCTGACCAGCGGCGGAGCCGGCGTTCGTGCCCTGGAGATCGCGGCGGCGGAATTCTTCGGCGATGGAGACATCAACGGCATCGACATCGCCGGTCGGACTGACCTCGCCATCACGCACCAGTTCTTTGCCCGGCATGGACGGGATCCAGAACCGGCCGCCGTCGCCGCTTTTTCCGACTGCTACCTTTCGCATCTGACCCAGACCCTCCCGATCGTCGAAGGTCGGTCGCTGCCCGGTATCATTGAGATCCTCGACGCCCTTAAGGCACGTCCCGACTGCGTCGTTGCCTTGCTGACCGGCAACCTGGCGCGGGGTGCCGAGTTAAAGCTGACCCATTACGGATTGTGGCAGTATTTCGAATTCGGCGCCTACGCCGATGATCATCACGACCGCAACGAACTCGGTCCGGTAGCGCGTCAGCGGGCTGTGGAAAGCCACGGGGTCGACTTTCCACCCGAACGCATTTTCGTCCTCGGCGATACCCCGCACGATATTGCCTGCGCCCGCGCGATTGGCGCCCGGGCGGTGGCCATCGCCACGGGCCGTTACTCACGCGAAACTCTTGCCGAACATCACCCCGATTTCCTATTCGACAATCTCAGTGACGTGCCAGCTGTGCTGGCTGCCCTGCGATAGCTCGGTCCGCTCTTTCGAAGAAGGCGATTTCTCGCGCAGCCACCGCGTTTCCCCTCACCCCGACACCGCAAACCGCGGCGTCGCTTCGCGCTGGGTGGCGCAAACGACGTCAATGTGATCGGCGCCGACACTCGCGAATCGCGCCCGCACCGTCTCGAGAGCCAGGTCGGGCGAATTGCAATCGCGGCTCAAATGTCCGAGCACAGCGCGCTTGAGATTGGCCGTCACCAGTTCGCTTAAAACTTCCGCAGCCGCGGCGTTGGAAAGATGCCCGTGCCGCGACATGATCCGTTGCTTCACGCTCCATGGTCGCTTGGTGTCGTTTTGCAGCAGCTTCTCGTCGTGATTCGTCTCGATGACGAGGGTTTGCACTTGACGAATACGCTCGTGGACAAGCTTGGTGGCAAATCCGAGATCCGTGAGAAAACCGAGTGCAGCGTGGCCGTGATGGAGCGCGAACCCGCAGGGCTCGGCGGCATCGTGCGGCACGGGAAAAGACTGAATGGTCACATCGCCGATGACAAATTCCGATCCGCAGACAAAGCGCCGCCAATCCGTGCGCGTCGCGCCGTCACCGGCCTGGCGTTGCAAGGCTTCCACCGTGAGACGGTTGCCGTAGATCGGCGTGGCGAATTGTTTGCACCAGACTTTCAAGCCCGCCGCGTGATCGCCGTGTTCGTGGGTCAGCACGATGCCATCGATCTCGAGCGGATTGATTCCGCACGCCGCCAACCGGGTCACCATTTGCCGCGCACTCAAGCCGCCATCGATGAGCAGGCGCGTCCTGGCCGTTTCCACCAGCGCACAATTTCCCGCGCTGCCACTGCCGAGGACGGTCAAAAAAAACATGAGCCTGCGCCGGATGGGAAAGGCGGAATATGCCGCCGGATCAGGGCAATGGTTTCACGGCGATATTCTTGTAGTGCACCTCGCTGTTCGGATCATGGCCCTGCAAGGCAAAGGTGCCGTGTGAAATCAGGCGCTGCTTCATGGTCGCCTCCCGCTTCGGATTTTCCTCCTCGATGTAATCGCTGATCACCTGGTCGTTCACTTTGGTCACGATGTGTTTGCCTTCGACCCGAATGGTGAGCGTGAACCATTCGTTATCCTTGGCCGGCGCCTTATAATTGTCCTGCACCGCATAAATGCCGGCGGTTTTCTTGGGATCGGAATGCGTGTTGTTAACCTGGATTTCGTAACCCTTGGCCGGAAAGCCTTCCGGCTGAAATTGCGTGTGAAAATAAACCCCCGAGTTCGATCCAGGCTTGGTCATGATTTCGGTCTTCAGCTCGAAGTTTTTGAAGTCATGGTCCTGCACCGATCCGGTGTAAAACAGATGCGAGCGGTCGCCGTGCGCGATCAAATCGCCATCCTTGACCGTGAACGTTTCGGGATTTTCATTCGCGGTCCAGCCGTCGAGCGATTTGCCATCAAAGAGCGGAATCCAGCCATCATCGGCGCCAAACGTGGGCAGGATCAACAGGGCGAGCGCGAGGAGAGAGAGGAGTAGCTTTGGCACGGTCTGCAACGTAGGGGGCGACACGCGGTTTGGTCAATCGCGGCGCGTATCCGTGGTGATGACTGCACCTCAACTCGCACCTGGGGCGTGATCCGATTCGCCGTCCCGACGCGCATCCATCAGAGCCAGGATGCGATGCTTTTTCTGGTCGTAATCGAGCGCGTGGAAGATGCGGATTTCATCGACGCGTCGCGCCCCGTTCAAGGCATCGAGACAAAGCGTGTATTGCGATGCCAGCTCGCATGTTTCGAGGTAACGGCCGCGCAGGTTGGGATCGGAATAAGCGCCCCCGTGCTTTTGCGAGAAGAGATGAAACCGCAGCCAGCGCCGGTCCGTGCGCGACACTTTCTGTGTGCGGCGGAAGAATCCGACGAAGAGCAGCAGAACCAGATAGGTATCGACCTGGGCCTGCAATTCGAGATTGCGCGCAAAATCCTCGCGGTGAATCGATCGCACGCCCCGCTGGAATTGCAGAGCCGCGTGCAGCGCGTGATTGATCTCCTCGATGAAGGCGATAACCTGCCGGATGTTCGCTTCGCTCAAGCCGCGCCGCGGATCGTTCCGTTCGAGCTGTTCGATGAGCCAGCGTGAGTAGTAAATGCCGATGTGCAGGTTATCGTTCGCACAGCGAAGGAAAGTGCGCGCGAGTTCGCTCAATTCGCGCGCCTGGGCCCCGGCCAGGCGGGAGAGTTCGCCGCACCGGCGGCGATCGATCAAACAATCTTCGAGGTTGATCCCGACCGATGCGTAGGTGCGTTCGAAGAGCCGCTGGATCTCGCTGAATAGAGTCGTGGCCATGGCGAGGGTCAGGGGAGGGCCAGGATCGGCGTGTGGTCCAGATGGAGCAACGAATCGGAGAGGCGATTCAACGCCAGCCGGATTTCGCCGAACCCATCCGCGAGCCCATCGAAGACGTCGCTGAGCGACGCGCTCCGCGCGACTTCATGATCCGCAGCCGCCTTGAAACTGGCGCGCCCGAGATTTTCATAAAATCCCACGTCCGGGGCGCCGCGCTCGGAACGGCGCTGCACGGTCTCATGGAAAATACCCGTGATGAAGAGCGAATAATTCCCCGCATGCGCCCGAATTAAGAAAGTTTGTGTGGGCGACGCCGAACGGAGCGCGACCAGCATGTCACTGAGATATTGAATGGGTCCGTCGGCCCCGTTGGCCGGTGACTTCATCCGCGCTCGATGGGAAAAACCTTCGAGCAAAGACGCCACGTAATCAGCGATCACGCGATCATTCAGACCTGTCTGTTTCAAGACATGCCTGGTCAAAAGATAGAAGTAGAGCTGTGGCGAAATGCGCAGAGGGCCATCCGTTTCCAACACACTCTGAAACAGGCGCGGATGATCCAAAACCGTGTTGCGGGCGTCTTCATCCGTCAGGAGATCCTCCAGAGTAACCGAATCCTTTTCGGAGGGAGCGAGAGTTTCGACTATGAAGTCGAAGTCTTCTGCTGTGAAGCGATCCCGACAATTGGCAGTTATCATCGGGAATTAATCTAAAGCACCGATTGTGCCCCGGCGCCAGTTGTCCTCTCGACATTCCGGCGGCATGAGGGAAATTCGCGACCGCATGCGCCGCATTCTGACCTCCATCGCCGCGCTCCTCACGCTCGGCCTCCTGGCCGCCGGTTGGTATGCCTACGACAAAGGCTTCACCCGGAAATGGCGCACTTTTGTCGCGCGTGAGTTTCGCAAGCGCGGGGTCGAACTCTGGATGAGCCGGCTGACCCTCGATCCGATGCGTGGCATTATTGCCAAGAACGTCCAGGTCTTCGATGGCAAGGACAAGCGCCGCACCATCGCGGTGATCGACGAAATGCGCCTGATGATCAATTGGGCAAACTTCGTGCGGGGACACCCGTTCGTGGATGCGCTCGATCTGACCGATGCGAGCCTGTCACTGCCGATTGACCCCAAGGAGCCGCGCGGGCAGAAATTTGAAGTCAGCGGATTGAGCGGGAGGCTGCTGCTGCAACCGCAACAAATCCATCTCAGCTGGTTCGAGACGAGGCTTTACGGAATGCGCGTCACGGCTTCGGGCCAGCTGATCAATCCGGAGAAGTTTAATGAAACGGATCTGGGCCAGGCGATCGATCGCGAGCAATGGCTGCGGGTGCTCGGAAATGCGGCTCTCGTCCTGCAAAAGATTCGGTTCTCCGGCCCGACACCGGAAGTGCATCTCCGTTTCAGCGGTGACCTGGCGAATCCGCAGACTCTCTTTGCCGAGCTGAATGTGCGCACCACCGAATTGCATTACCGGGACATCAAGCTGCGCGGCCTGACCGCCGCCGCCGTGTTTCGTGACGGACGCGTGGAACTGAAACAATTCGCTGCCAACGACGGTCGCGGCTCCCTCCACTTGAGCGCCGAATACGACTTCGCCGATCAATCGCTGACCGCCCAATTGCGCAGCGGCGTGAATCCCATGCCGCTCGTGCGCAGCCTGACTCCGCTGAAGCTCGAACTGGAATTTGAAGATCCGCCGATGATCGAACTCACCGCGCGGGCGAACTTCCGCCAATCACCGCGAATCGAGCTCGTGGCGCATGTGAATGCCGGAATCTTCACCTATCGCTCGGTGCGATTTGACTATGCCCTGGCTGATTTCTCGACCGATGGCCGGCGCTGGAGCGTGCGCGACGCGCTCCTGGCCACGGCCGCGGGCCAGGTTGAAGGCGACATCGTGTGCACCACCGATGAGGTGCGCTCCCAGCTCACCAGCAGCATCGCACCGTCCATTTTGCGACCGCTCTTTGACGGACCCGCAGAACCGTGGCTCGCCCGTGTGGCCTTCGTGGAAGCGGCCCCCGCGCCGTGAAAAGACGCGGCCGGCCTACACCGTGATTCGTTCCGGGCTGGCGTAGAGATTAAACGAGCGGGGTCGCAAAAAACCGATCAGTGTCTGGCCGCTCGCGCGCGCGTATCGAACCGCCAGGCTGCTCGGCGCGCCGATCGCCGCCACGATGGCGATGCCGGCGAAATGCGCTTTTTGCATCATTTCAAACGAGGCGCGTCCACTCAACAGGACGGCCTGCCGGGCGAGCGGCAAACGCTTTTCGAGCAGGGCCCAGCCGGCGAGCTTGTCGAGGGCATTGTGCCGGCCGACATCTTCCCGCATGCCGATCAATTCACCTTCCGGCGTGAACAACGCGCAGGCATGGAGACCGCCGGTGCGCTGAAAATTCGCCTGTACGGCCGCCAGAGCTTTGGGGAGCGACCGAAGTGTTCTCGCCGAAATGGTGACGTCATCGACGAGGGACGGATGTTCTTTCAGAGCCGTATCGATCGAGGTTTTGCCGCAGACGCCGCAGCTCGAGGAAACATAAACGTGACGGCTCAACTTATCCGCGTCGAAATCCGCGGGTCGCCGCAGCGCCACATCGACCGCCTGGCCTTCGCCCGAGGGTGGCACACAAGTCGTGATGTCGAACAGATCGCGGGCGGAGCGAATCACGCCTTCGCTGAGCAGAAATCCAGCGGCCAGTTCTCGATCCTCGCCCGGTGTGCGCATGACAACGGCCAGGGTGCGGCCCTCGATCCGAATTTCGAGCGGTTCCTCGACCGCCACGGCATCGCGCACGTCCTCGCTCCGACGCCCATTCGAGAAGCGCCCGATCTCGACTTCGATGACCGGCCCTAGCGGATCCTGGACGGTGATTTTTCGATGCGCACCCATGCATTGTAATCCGGCACACCGCCGGCGGCATCGACCACGCCGCGCCGGATAATGGTGTTTCCTTCCGGCCACATGACCTGAAGATTTCCCGGCGCCATCGCGGCCAGGAAAACACGACCTTCGTAGCGGCCGAGATCGTTGATCAGCGTGATGGCATCGTCCTGTTTCAGATGATGCTTCGCTGCATCCTCGGCGCTGATAAAAACGGCGTCCCGCCCCGCGCCAGTGATCGGATCGATATCGGCATAAATCAGCGTGTTGAATTGCTTCCCCCGGCGCGTGCTGGCGAGCAGACGACCATCGGTCGGGCGCGGCGCCGGCAGGCCGGGCGCAATGAAATGCGCGCGCCCGTCCGCGGTGGGGCACACGCCACCCGCGCACAAATGGGGGCCGCCGTATTGAAAGGCGTCGCCGGTTTTTTCCAGGTGCTGGATGCCGTCGTACATTGGCACCACGCGGGCGATCTCCTCGCGCATCTTGCCGCCGGTTTCGCAGCCGAGCAAATGCGCCCGTTCCGGAAAAGTTGCGGCTGCCAGGTCGCGCAGAATTTTCCATTCCGCCCGGCATTCGCCGATCTGCCGCGGCAGTTCCGGCGAAAACATGACGCGACGTTCCGTGCTCGTTTCGGTGCCACCATCGTCCTGTTCGTAGCGCGTCTTGGCCGGCAGCAGGATTACTTCCTGGCCGGGTTCGAGAAACATCTGATCGGTCAGAATGATGTCCTGATGGACCCGCAGCGGCACGTTTTCCAAGGCCTGCGCGACATAATCCGGCTCCGGCAGCGTGCGCAGGAAATTTCCGCCCAGACAATAGAGTACCTCCAGTTCGCCGCGGGCGGACGCTTCCACCATCTCCGTCGCCGTCAGCCCCGGCCACTCGGGAATCTCAAAGCCGTAGTGCTTTTCGAGCGCCGCACAGTTTTCCGGCGTGATCGGAAGACCACCCGGCAACGCGGTGGCGTAGGCTCCCATCTCGGCGCCGCCCTGGACCGAGGAATGCCCACGGATGGGCATGACACCGCATTGATCGCGTCCGAGAAATCCCCGCGCCAGGGCGAGATTCAAGATCATCTGCACGCCATCGCCGCCGTGCGCATGCTGGGTAATACCCATGCTCCAGACAAAGACCGCCGACTTGGCTCGAGCAATGAGGTCCGCAAATTCCCTGATGCTGTCGCGGGAAAGGCCGGCCTGCATTTCCAGCGCCTCCCAGCCAAAAGCGTCGACCTTTTCTCGGAGCGCCTCAAAGCCGCTGGTGTGTTCAGCAATCCACGCCTGATCGATATGATCGCCGGCAATGAGCACCTTCAGCGCCCCGTAGATGAACGCAATGTCGCCGCCTTGCGTGACCGGAAACCAGTAATCCGTCAGCGTGGTGCCAAAGAGCGCCGAGTCGGCATTCGACGGCACCCAATATTTCTTCATGCCCGGCTCGAGGAGCGGATTCACCAGCACGACCTTCGTCCCGAGCTTCTTCGCCTCATGGAGATACTTGGTCGCGACGGGCTGATCGTTGGCGGGATTCGAGCCGAAGAAAACTACGAGGTCCGTGCCATACCAATCCCGGTAGGAACAAGTGCTCGCGCCCACCCCGAGCGTGGCTTTCATCGCTGCCCCGGACGGCGAGTGGCACAGGCGCGCGGCGTTATCGATGTGGTTCGTGCCGAGGAAACGCGCGACCTTTTGCGCCATGTAATAGACTTCATTGGTTACCCCTCGCGAGGTGACAAAAAAGGCGAAGCGCTTCGGATCCGCAGCGCGTAGACGGCGGGCGATCCGCTCATACGCTTCCTCCCAGGTCAGCCGGCGAAAACCCATCCCACCGCGCTCGCGCAGAAACGGATAGGGCAACCGACCCAGCGCACGGAGCTGCTGATTGTCGAGCGTGCGCAAGTGCGCGATGTCGTCCATGACCGCGGGGTCGAAAGCCGGCATGGTATTGAGGCGGAGCAAATTCAACCGCGTCATGCACAGGTGCGGTCCTTTCACGGTCCAGTCGTGCAAGCCCGCCACGCCGAGGGCGCATCCGTCGCAAACACCTTTGCTGAGCACATGCCAGGCGTAGCCGAGGTTGTCGCGGTTCTCCCACACGACACGCATCATATCGCGAAAATGGTTCGGTTTGACTTCCCCGAGACCAAACGGAATCCAGTCGCGAATCGTGCGGGGGTGGGGAACGGCGTGTGAACTCATGCAGGGAGCAGATCAGTTCAGCACGGCCTTGACCGGCGCGCCAGCCTTCCCGCGGCACGATCTCGAGCAGGTCAAAGCGTCCGCCAGTCCCGCTTGCGCGATGAGTTTTGCCAGTTCACCGGGGGCCGGGAGCGCGGGATCTGCGCCGGGATGAAAATAAAGTTCCGTGATACCCGACGGAAGACCGCGAAGGACGTTCTGGAGAAACGAACTGGAAATACGCCCCGACTGGCGCAGGCCGACGATGCGATCCGCGAAGGCGATTCCGGCGGCCTGAAGTGCCGGGATGGCCGCATGGCTGAGGCGTTGGAAAATCCATGGGACAAGTGCTGGCGGACCGGGCTCACGAACGAGACGGACAAAACGAAAACCGAGCTCGCGCGCGATGGGAAGGGTAAGTCGCAGAATTACCGGGTGCAGATGCAAATGCGTGTGGCCATCCCAGTAGGTGGGCGGAAATCCCAGAGCGAGGAAGCGCTCGAACTGCCGTCGGATTTCCGCTGCCAGATCAGCACGTAGACGAGAATCGAAGGCGTAGCGAACGCCCGCCCACGCGGGCGAAGAAATCAGGTTTCCCGCGGCGTCGGTTAGCGCTGACGGTTGCGTGGCCCGACCCGCGCACAATGTGAGATGCAGCCCGACACGCAGCCGCGGATGCTTTTGCGCGAGATCCCGTGCCCTTTCCGCTTGGGGCTCGGCCACCATCAGGCTGGTCTGAGTGAGCGCCCCGGCGGCGTGGTAATCAAGGATGGCGTCATTGATTGCGCGGCTGCGACCGAAGTCGTCGCCGGTGATGATCAGTTGTTTCAAATCCGCAGCCACCCCGGCATCGTGCCGCGACCATGAGCATTTGGCGACCTCTGCATTCCCACCAATGATGATAACGATTCTGGTCGAATCAGCGATGATGGCCTGCGCGCTCGTGGTGGTGATCAGCATGATCTACCAGTTGCTGGGAAATGTTTACCTGCACGACTGGCTGAACTGGGGCCGGATGGCTCGGCTGAAAACGAATGATCTGCCCCCGGTCACCTTTCTGCGCCCGTTAAAAGCGAATCCGCCCGGCCTGGCTGAAACGCTGAATCTGCAAGCCGGAGCGCTGCATCGGAATGATCAGCTCGTTCTGGGAGTTGAGGCTGGAACCGCCGCGGCCGAGGAGGCGGAGCGGTTTCGTCGTCGGTGGCCGGACTGTGAGCTGACCATTGTGATTTGCGAACCGAGCCGGGCCTTAAATCCAAAAATCGCGAAATTGCTCGAGATGACCCCGCGAGCCCGGCATGGCCATTGGATTCTGGCGGACAGCGAGGCCCGGCTCAGCGCGGACGAAACCGATGCCTTGCGCCGCGAATGGGCCAATACGGGCGCCGCCGCTCTGACCTGTGGCTATCGATTTGCGCTCCCGGATTCGTGGCCATCGCGCTGCGATGCCGCGGCCAGCCTGCTCACGCTTTGGCCCGGTCTGGCGTTGCTGCGCCGCTTTGGCAAAATGCGATTGACGCTCGGTGCCTGTACGACGGTGCACCGCGATGACGTGGAAGCGGTCGGCGGTTGGCAGGCCTTCGCCGATGATCTGGCGGAGGACAATCGTCTCGGTGCCGCGCTGATGGATTCCGGGCGCGAAGTGCGGCTCAGCGCCGGCATCGTCACGCTGGTCAGCGATCCGTTGACGTGGACCGATTATTGGCGGCATCAGCGGCGCGTGGCGGTGACTTATCGGGTTTCCAATCCCATCGGTTTTGCCGGTTCCCTGGTGACGCATGGCTGGCTTTTTGCCGCCCTGTTCCTTCTCCTCCCGCACCCGATGGCCCGGAAACTCGGTGCTGTACTGCTGGTCGAATTCTGGATCGTGCGCTGGCTGACGGCCCGGGCCACGGCACGCATGATCGGCTTTCCCATGGCCAAACTCGCCCGCGTCGTCTTCATCGCCAGCATCGTCGAGACAGGTTGCTGGATCGCCAGCTGGTTTTCCCGCCACGTCTGGTGGGGCGGTCGCCGGTGGCGGATCTCGTCCGAAGGAAAACTCGCCGCGAACGAAGGGCGCTCGGAACCCGTGCCCGCGGAATAACATTCGACGGCACAGAGCATTTGTCGCTGCGACCCAGCCCCGCTACAGTCGGCCCCCGGATGTCAGCCACCGCCGCCACCCATCGCGATCCGCCGAAGGTGCCCAATCACGATCTGCTCAAGATCATCGGGCGCGGTTCGTATGGGGAAATCTGGCTGGCGCGCTCGGTGACCGGTGTCTTGCGGGCGGTTAAGCTGGTCGAACGGGCGACTTTCGACAGCGATAAATCCTTCGAGCGCGAGTTTGAAGGCATGGCGCGTTTCGAGCCGATCTCGCGCGAGCACACCTGCTTCGTCGATATTCTTCACGTTGGTCGCGACGAAGAGGGCGGTTTCTTTTATTACGTGATGGAGCTGGCGGACGACCACGTCACCGGCTCAAAGATTGATCCCGATTCTTATGTCTCGAAGACGCTGAAAACAGAGCTGGCGCGGCGCGGACGGTTGAGCGCCCAGGAGTGCATCGCGCTCGGCATTTCCCTTTGCGAAGGACTCGCCGCTTTGCATCACGAGCAGCTCGTTCACCGCGACATCAAGCCCGCCAACATCATCTTCGTGGGTGGCAAACCGAAAATCGCGGATATCGGACTGGTGGCGGCCTCGGGACAGAATTCCTTTGTCGGCACGGAAGGTTACGTTCCGCCGGAAGGTCCGGGCAGCACGCAGGCCGACATCTACAGCCTGGGAAAGGTGGTTTACGAAATGGCCATGGGAAAGGACCGGCTCGACTTTCCCCAACTCAACACCGGTCTCGCCGAGCTGCCCGACAAACGCGAGCTGCTACGGCTCAATGAGGTGCTCCTTCAAGCGTGCGCCAGCGATCCGGGGCAACGCTACGAGCACGCCGAGGATATGCGCGAAGATCTGGTGCGAATCCGATCGGGAAAACCTCTGGCCGCCCGCAGCCGTCGGCGCCGAATGCTGGTGTTCATCCTGCTGATGCTGGCCGCCCTGGCCGGGGGTGGGATTTGGTTCGAGCACGAGCAGGCAGCGCGCGGCTCGGTGGTCATTACGACGGAACCACCCGGTGCTACCGTTCAGATCGACGACAAATCCATTCATGCGCCCGCCCGCTTTGATCGACTTCGCGAGGGAAAACACGAGGTAACCGTCACGCTGCCCAACTACGATGATGTGACTCAGACCATCGAAGTGTTCGCCGACGAAGAACGCACGCTGCCGATCGTCAATCTCACCCGGAGCACGGGAGGAATAGAGCTGACAGGCCAGCCCCGGGGGGCGACCTTCGAGCTGCGCCGAGGAAAAGACGTGATCGAGAGCCGCGGCTTTCCCGCCACGCTGACGGCATTGCCAACGGGCGCCTACGAGGTCGTGGCGCGCTACGACGGCGAGGAAAAGCGCGTGCCGGTCGAGGTTAAACGCGGCGAAGTGATTGCGTGCGCGATCGAGTTCCGATTTGGCACCGTCACCGCCAACAGCAATCCCCCGGGCGCGGAGTTGACCGTGGATGGCAAGGTCGCCGGCATCGCGCCGCAGACGCTGACTTTGCTCGAAGGCGAACACAAAATCACGGCGGCTTATCGCAGCTGGCCTCCGCAAACGCGGACCATCAAAGTGGACGCAGCTCAGCCGGCCACCGAGCAATTCGAGTTTCCATATGGCAGCGTGAAATTCACGAGCTTCCCGACCGGCGCGGTCATTCGTTATAACGACCAGGATATCGGCACGACCAACGAGGTCATTTCCGAGGTCGAACCCGGCGAAAAAATCTACGAACTGCACCTGCCCGGCTATCAGACGCTTACTCTGAAGGTGCAGGTCAAACCCGGCGAGCAGGCTTTCGCGCCCGGGCGCTTCTCGAGCCGCATCGGTCCGCAACGTGGCCAGCCCTGGAAGAACTCGCTGGGCATGGAATTCGTGCCCGTGGGCGACATTCTGATGTGCATCTGGGAAACGCGGGTGCAGGATTATGAAGCGTTTTGTCGCGCCACACAGCGCGCTCGTCCCGTTCCGCCTTATGAGGAAAGCATCGACCGTCCATCCGAGCATCCCGTGGTGTCGGTGAGTTGGGACGACGGACACGAATTCTGCGAGTGGTTGACGGAAAAGGAATTGGGGGAAGGAGGATTGGTGGAAGGCCAGTTATACCGACTCCCGACCGATCTCGAATGGAGCCGGGCCGCCGGATTGCCGGACGAAGGCGGCGCCAGTCCGCAGGATCGTGACGGAAAAATTCACGAGTTCTTATGGGGCAAGGAATGGCCGCCGCCGCGCGAGGCGGGCAACTTCGCCGATCTGCCGGTCCGGAAGGACGGGAAACCAGTGATTCCCGGGAGACTCGACGGCCACATTTATACCGCGCCGGTCGGCAGTTTCCCGGCCAACGCGAATGGCTTGTTCGACATGGCCGGGAATGTCTGGGAATGGTGCCTCGAACCCTACCGACCGGATTCACACTGGGGCGTGCTGCGTGGAGGTTCGTGGGTTACCTCCAAGGAACTGGAGCTCTACGCCTCCTACCGCAACGTGGTGGATCGTTCGGAGCGCGATGTCATTTTTGGATTTCGCGTCGTGCTCGTTCCCGATGGTACGCCGTAGAAAGGTCAATTCCGACCTTGATCGCACCGTCACCCGCGACTAGAGACGCCGCCGATGCTGGGAATCACCATCAGGGCCATCCGTGGGATCGTCATCCCGCTGCTTTGCGCTTCCGCCACAGCGCAGGAAAACGAGCCCCCTCCACCCACGACGGAAATCGTCATTAGCGCAGCCGACCAGCGGCTGGTGCTTTTGCGCGACGGGATGTCCCTGGCCAAATTCAGAGTCTCGACCTCGAAGTTTGGCGTCGGAGACCGCCACGGCAGTTTCCAGACGCCCTTGGGAAAACTCCGGGTGGCGGAAAAAATCGGTGGCTCCTTGCGAACCGGAGCGGTCATCAAACATCGGAATCCCACCGGTGAAATCCTGCCGGTGAATTCGCCGGGACGTGATCCCATCGTCACGCGCATTATCTGGCTCGCCGGTTGCGAAGAACAGAACAAGAACGCCAAGGCCCGCGGCATCTACATTCACGGGACGGTCGAGGAATCGAAGGTCGGCCAGCCCGTCAGTTACGGCTGCATCCGCATGCGTTCCGAAGATGTCGTAGAGTTGTTTGATCAGGTGCCGATCGGAACTTCCGTGACGATTCAGGAGGGCAAACTTCCCCGTTATCGCAAGTGGTCACCACCCGCTCCCGTGGTGATTGCCGCGAAAAAACCGGAACCGGTGGTGAAGCGCGCCGTCGCCGCCACACCCGAACCTGCCAAAATCGCAGCCACGAAGACCCGGCCGCCACGAGCAGAGTCGCCAGACCCGGCGCCAACGTCCCGCAAGTCGGCGAAAAAGCCGGCTGCCGACACAAAGGAAACCAGCGAAATCGCTGCCGCCGCCACGACCAAACCTAATGATCCTGCCGCGGCCGCGGCGTTGGAAGGCAGCATCCTTTTCAAGGGCCTTTCGGATCAGTCACCCGCGAGAAGTATCGTCGCCAAGAAAAGCCGGGAGAAGTCCGAGCCGGACGCGACGGATCCGCCGGCACAGGTGGTGCCCGAACCGGCGGTGGCTTTCCGCACCCAGGGCGCAGCCTCTTTGCGCAAACTCGAACGCCGCCCGCAATAACCGCGCCCCGCGTCCCGAGCCCGGATCGTCCTGCGGTTGAAAATAACGGAGGGACCGGATCGGTCGTGTGGGATAAACCGGCGCGTTTCGTCCTCCTCGTCCTCCTACTCCTCCTCGAAAACTTGGCGTCGGATCGACCTTTTTCTCTTGGGTCATCCAATCCTTTCTGGGCGGCGGGGTCCAATCCGAGGGCCTTCGCGCTCAACAGAACAAAAACGCCAAAGACTGAGAGACAACGCAGTTTGTTCATGGCTTGAAGAACCATGCCGTTTCATTGGCAGATTTCCAATCCTCGTGACAAAAGGGGTCTGTGACAAAAGGGGTCAAAAGGGGTCTGGAAAATATTGCGGAGGTCTATGGGCTTGAGGTCCCGGGTGATCGCAAGCGGCGAATCAGAGTTCCAGCAAGTCCCGGAGGGCGTGGCGCACCTGCTCCAACTGTTCCGCGGTGAGGACGCCGAGGCGCCGGGTGAGTCTCCGGGCATCAAAGCTGGCGAGGCCCTGAACGTTCACGGCGGAGAGCTTTGGCAGCCAGCGGACTTTCCCAAGAGCGACTTCACCGCGCAACCCGCGAATCTGCGAGGTGAGTGGAGCGACAATGAGCAGAGCGCGAGCATCGTCGTCCCGGGGAACGGCGAGGACGAGGACGGGCCGGCTCTTCTCCGCGAGCCCCAATTCGGCGAACCAGACTTCGCCGGGCCTGACTCTAGTAGGCACCGAGGGCCTCCGTCCAGGCGGCGGCTTGCTCCTCGGGTGTGAGCAGAGGCTCGGGCCGGGTGGTAACCTCGAAAGGCAATCCGCGACGGAGCTCGATTTGCGCGAGGAGCATATTGACGGCATCACCCGGTTTCAGGCCCAGGGAGGCGAGAATGGCCTCGGCCTTTTTGAGACGCCGGGCGGGGACACGGACACGAAAGAGAGCGGTTTCCTGCGGCATGCTCAAAAGTGCTCATTTCTGCTCGCGGCGTCAATGGTCCTTTGATCAAGGAGCGGAGAGGAAATCCAGCGTGGCCCGTGCGCGCGTGAGAGTGAGGGACGCGGCCGAATGAGCGGAGGACGCCGGGGGGTGCGGACCGGGGACATGGGTAACAGATTGACCGGGGAAATGGGTGACACGGAAGCAAGGGGCGATGCCCTGAGGGTACGGCAAAGGGGTCTGGAGAATATTCTTGCCGTGGACGGATTGTGACTCGAGAACAGGGCCATGTCGCGCCAAGTCCGAATCGAATTTCCGGGACTGAGAGAAAAGGATCTTCCGGCTTTGCCGCGCAGCGATCTCCGGAAAAGCGCAAATCACCCGCACCGTGCGGCAGACGACGATGGTGCGGCTGGCGCAGCGCCTGCACATGGGCACCCCCATGAACGTCTCCCGTCTCACTCGCCGCCTTCCTGAATGGCAAGAATATTCTCCAGACCCCTTTGCACACCTCGACACGCCTCCAACGTGCTGTGCCGACGGATCGGCGGGGAGGCGATCCCGGTCAAGGATCCCAAGATTTTTGCACAAATGCGCGGACTGACCCCGGACTCAGTTGCAGCCGACCGGGCGTTTCCGGCGGCGGTCGCTGAGCTATATCGGGGTCGTTGGGCGAATAAATTCCTACGCTATGGAAGAACTGAAAGACTTTCCTGTTTCTAAACTGAAACCGGCGGCAGCAAATTTCGGCGGCAGCTTGGAATTCAATCCTTACTGCGATCTTCCGCCGACGATCTGGTATGGAATCAGAATTGATCTCGAACCCTTTGATCTTGGAGACGATGCTCCAGATCCCGAGTATTCTGGAACCGAAGTGGACACTACCCTTTCTGCCGGAGGTATCATTCTCCCTTTTCGAGATTGGCGTGAGATCTCGGGAGAGTTTGGGCCAGTTGAAGATGTCGGCGAGGGGAGCATCTATGTGTCAGGCGTGCACAACCCGGTCGACATAGCCTCCATTCGATTTGACCGAATTCACGGGACGAGATTCCGCATTAATCTTGATGTCGCCATTGCGTTCGAGTTTGAAGGCGCAGGTTTTCGGGACACAAAGTGCTCTCTTGAAGTCGAGGTAGATTATGCCGGCCTTTCATTTTATGCCCCCACATGGACAGACCCGGATTCAGTGAAGTTCCCCGGCGATTGGAAGATTCCTGAGGAGTTTGATGAGACGACCGTGAAGGAACTCTTTAATCGATTCGTTGATACTGATCTCTATGATTTGAATCGAGACGACAAGAGTTTTAAACTACTTCCTCGTGACTCAACCTCATAACACCGAAGCGCCCAACAAGGCGTCGATCTCAACACCTGACCCTTGGCGAGTACGGAAAAGGGGTTGAAAAGGGGTCTGGAGAATATTCTTGCCGTGGACGGATTGTGACTCGAGAACAGGGCCATGTCGCGCCAAGTCCGAATCGAATTTCCGGGACTGAGAGAAAAGGATCTTCCGGCTTTGCCGCGCAGCGATCTCCGGAAAAGCGCAAATCACCCGCACCGTGCGGCAGACGACGATGGTGCGGCTGGCGCAGCGCCTGCACATGGGCACCCCCATGAACGTCTCCCGTCTCACTCGCCGCCCTCCTGAATGGCAAGAATATTCTCCAGACCCCTTTGCACACGCCACTTTGCACACCTGAACCTCTCCCGTCTCACTCGCCGCCTTCCTGAATGGCAAGACCCCTTTGCACACAGACCCCTTTGCACAACAGACCCCTTTGCACAGACCCCAGACCCCTTTGCACACGGAGCCGGCGCGCAAAATCGCGGGTGATGGTTCACTGGACTGCCTTCTGAGGCGATTCCGGCTTCACGGCTATCGGGCTTTGTTTGGTTGGGGATCCTCCCCGTGAGAACTAAGCAGCCAAGAAGCATGTTTGCGGATATTCTCCGACTTATGGTTGGCCAGTGCACGGGCGACCGACAAAGCCTCTTGGCGATTCATGTAGAGTAGACCGGGATGGAGGGCCTCTCCACGCACATACTCGTCGTCCGTCTCGTCCTGTGCGATAGAGGTGAGTGCCGGGATAGCCTCATCAAATGCGTTCCACCCGAGCGCCCAAATCGCTTTGACTCGCAGGCCAACAGGATGGTCTTTCGTGAGAAGTGGAACAAGAAACGAAACTGCTCGCTCACGGTCCAACTCCTTCAGCCGTCGTCCCTCGTAATCTGAGGAACTCGCGTCAGGCCATGCCATGAAACTGGCAACCACTTGGTCCCACGTGCGCGGGTCTGCGGCGTCGCGCAAGGCTTGTAGTAGTTTCGCATCGGGTGGAGTCTTTTGGCCCGTTCGTCGCCATTGTGCGGCGAGTTGGTCTAGGGCTTTGAGGAAAGGCGGAGTGTGCCTGACGATGAGTCTGCCGGAAGCCGCCAGGAAAGTAGCCGAGGCGTCCCCTGGCCACCTGTAGCCAGGCGCACCAAGGGACATCCTGAAGCAATCGCTCATACCTGTCGGATAAACCGGAGGAGGTTTGCCCTCAAACTCCAGCCAGCTATATGAAAGCGGTTGGAACCTGATACTCTGCTATTTCAAGTGTGGGGTGTGCATCAGCGGCCCTTAAACAGTGAGCCGTCAAGGCTAGTAGGAATAAGATGATTCGTTTCATACAACGCGTGGGGAAACGCCGACGTCCGTGGTGAGCCGCCCCGAGGAGCGGGGTTGGCGGAGCCACTTCGTCAGACTTTCTTTTTAAGGAAGTCGATGGGAATGAGGAATGAATCAATTGCAGCCGAGATCAAGCTGTAAAAGGGGCAAAGGGGTCAAAGGAAAGGTCAAAGGCAAAGGGGTCAGTCCGCGCATATGAGCAAAAATGTAGTTGACGGAACGGACGGGTGTCGGAAAGGGGGACTGCGATCGGCCTCGTCGCGCAAGGGCACGGAAAACAGCGCGGATAACCGGCCATCAATTTTTACAATTCCGGATGCGCGGCAATCTGTTAATTCCTTTTCCGACACTCCACTTCGCACCGTTTTCCCACGCTTTTCCATCCGATGCCGCGCTTGTTCCTTCTCCTTTCTTGTTTCCTCCTGATCACGATCCCAGGTGCGCGGGCCGCGGACGCGGAAGCCGACTGGAACGAGGTCATCGCGCTCGATGCCGGCCCGCAGCGCAAACCCAATTCGCCGCAGGAGGCGCAGCAGATTGCCATCGACCATCTCGCCCGCCAGGAACGCGCGCTGCGAAAGTTTCTGGCGGATCATGCGGCGACCGAGCACGGATTTGACGCGCAGTTCCGGCTCGCCGGATTGCTGATGATGCAGGGAGAAATTCAAGGGTCCCAGGCCGCGGCGCTCGAAGCGGAGCAGATTCTCTCCCGACTGGAAAAACAGGCTACACCGGAACAGCGAGTGGATCTCGATTTCGCACGCCTGACGCAGCGCATGCGGGCGGCGCCTGAACCAAATCCCGCCCAGCGCCAGAGTTTGCTCAATGCTGCGCGCCAATTCCAGACCACGTATCCGACGGATCGTCGCGTGCCCGCCGTGCTGACGGAAGTGGCGACGCGTTTTAATTCCGACCCGAAGACGAAACAGTCACTGCTTCTGGATGCTCTCCACAGCGGCCCCGAAGAGGACTTGAAGACGCGCATCCGCGATGACCTGCGGGGTCTGCAATTGCTCGGTAATCCCGTCAGCCTCGAGATTGAGCCGATTGGCAATGGACCGGCCAACCTCGAAGCTTATCGCGAGAAGGTGGTCGTGCTCGTGTTTTTTGCCGTCTGGTCCCAGCCGTCCATCGAGGCCGTCGATACCCTTCAGAAAGCCGCTCGTTCGCTGCCGAAAGATCGAGTCGAAATCGTTGGTGTCAGTCTCGACACGAAACCGGAGCGATTGGCGGACATGCTCAAGGAGAAAGGCCTTTCCTGGCCGATCCTGTGCGACGGCAAAGGCTGGGAGAGTCCGGCCATTCGGAGTCTCGGGATCAATGCCCTGCCGACGGTGTGGATTCTGGATTCCCAGGGCCGGCTGCGGTCCCTGGATGGATTGAATAATCCCGCCGGTCAGATTCGGCCTCTCCTCCGCAATCCGTAACCGCATCTCTCCTTAACGAGAGCGACCACCCCGCAGCGGCGTCCCTCCCTCTCCCTCTTCCTCTCCCTACGAAAATGATCGAGCAGCGAATGCGCGACAGCCCAGCCCCATCGCCGCCAGGGCGAAGGCGCGGAAGCGGGAGAGAGATGATTCAACGGCTCTTGACCGCGCAGGTCGCTTCCGGCCCATTGCAGATTCTCGCATGACTCTTCGCTCCCTCCTGTTGCTGGTTGCCTTCGTCGTCGGTTTTCGATCGTTGCCAGCGGCCGAACCCATCCGCCTTGTTGTTCCGATCCTCGTGGACCAGCTTCGTTATGATTACCTCGAGCGCTTCTACGATCACTTCGGTGAAGGGGGATTTAAACGGCTGCTCGCGGGCGGAGCCTTCTTGACGCAGGCTCACTACGATTACTGCCCGACCGTGACGGGTCCCGGTCACGCCAGTTTTCTCAGCGGCAGTCCTCCCTCGATCAACGGAATTATCGCCAACGATTGGTTTGATCGCGCAAGTGGCAAACCGATAAATTGCGTGCAAGATGGCCGGGTCTCCGGGGTCGGCACGACGGCAGCTTCCGCCCGCCGCTCGCCCCGCAATTTTATTGGTTCCACCGTGTCGGATGAAATGCGATTGCGCTTCCAGTCCAAGGTAGTCGGCATTTCGATCAAAGATCGTGGTGCGATTCTGCCCGCGGGGAAGAGGCCGACCGGCGCGTATTGGTTCGAGTCCGAGAGCGGAAAGTTTGTCACCAGCGACTATTACATGGACGCGCTTCCCGATTGGGTCGTCGCGTTCAATGGGCGCGAACGGGCGAAGTTTTATCTGGGTCAAACGTGGGATCGCCTGCTTCCGGCTGATCAATATCCGGATCAAGACGACGCGCCCGGCGAGGCCAGTTTGAGCGGGGAAAAGACTGTGACCTTTCCCCATGTCGCCGTGATTCCGGAGAAGCCGGGTTACGACAACATCGTTCCCACGCCTTTCGGCAATGAACTGGTCGAGGAATTGGCCGAGGCGGCGATCGAGGGGGAAAAGCTGGGCCAGGGTGAACAACCCGATTTGTTGGCCATCTCGTTTTCGTCCATCGATGCTGCGGGTCACCGCTTCGGCCCCTATTCGCAGGAAATCCAGGACATGGTCCTCCGGCTCGATCGCACGCTGGCCCGGTTGCTCGACGCGCTCGATCAAAAGGTCGGCCTCGGCCGCGTTCTCATCGTGCTGACCGCAGACCATGGCGTCGCGCCGACGCCGGAATGGGCGCGCGCCCATGGGCTGGATGGCGAGCGCATCGACGAGATTCCCTTCATGGCCGATCTGCTCGGCAAATTGAGTCAGCACTTTGGGCCGGGACATTATCTGGCCCGGCGCTCATTTTTCGCCGGAAACCTCTATTTCGATTACGCTGCGCTGGCGCAGAAGAATCTCGCACCAGCCACCGTGGCGGCATTCATTCGCGACTGGGCGATGGAGAGCGGAAAATTTTCCGCGTGTTTCAGTCGCGATGAATTGCTCACCGGGCAGGCGCCGGGGGATATCGGCCGCCGAGTCGTCAATGGATTTTACCCACCCCGAAGCGGGGACGTCGTGCTGATTTTTAAACCTTACCAATTTCCCTACGACAGCAAGGGTGGCACGACGCACGGCTCGCCCTTCACCTACGACACACACGTGCCGGTCATTTTCTTCGGCCACCGGTTCAAAGCGGGTCGCTATGCCGATCCATTCAACATCACGGACATCGCTCCGACCTTGAGCGCCGCCCTGCGGATCGAAGCCCCGGCTGGCGCCATTGGTCAGCCCCTGACGAAAGTTCTCGCCGATCCCTGAGAAGGCCGTCGCCTATCGGGGATCGAGGATCAATCGCTGACGGCGGCCATCGAGCGTCACCCGGAATTTCGACAACAACCCGTTGCCCAACAGGCCGTCTTCATTTGGAAAAATCGGGTGCGGGTGCAGTCCCGTGCGGATGGCGTCCAGCTCGCGGTTACCCAGCCTGATTGCAGCCGAAACGTAGCGAACCGAATTGCCGGCCAACGCGATGGACGCAGCTCCGGAGCGACCGATGCGCGCCTGATTCGGCGCCCATTGCAGCGCCTCTTCGCAGCCCGTATCGACCCGCATCCATTGCTTCTTTTCGCCGGCGATTTCCACCGGCACACACATGCATTCATTGCGAAACGTGATCGGGAGCACTTCTGAATGATCAGATGCCACCACCTCTTCCCACCGGCGCATCCGGCCGCGCGCAAAATCGATGGAGACGACCTGGCCGCGGAAAAAATCTGCGCCGATGAGTCCATCGATCGGATGATGGCATGTGACGCCAACACCACTCAGATCCAGCGCCAGCAATGACGGGCGCAAAGGCTCGCCGAGAAAGCGCGCGCGAAATCCTTTCACCGGATAGGCGGCGCTCGAGCCATGTACTCCGCGCACGGTTGTGGCCCGGCCCAGCGGCAAGCCCAACTGCCGCGCGGTCCCGAGATCAATGACCGTGGCGCTCGATCCAGTATCGACGACAAAGTTTAGCGGACGCGCCGCACCTTCCGCGGAGACGCGGACCCAGATCAGTCCATCGCGATACGTAAAGGCCACTTCGTCGCTGGCCGCCACAGCTATCGCCAGCGCGGCAAGGACGGTGACAAAATGGCAGGCGAATCGCATCGCGCGCCCGGTTAGCAGAGGACGTGCCGGGCGACGGCTGGTGTCGTTTCACAGAGAATCTGCCGAGGTTTGATCAAATGCGCCAGCAGCGCGGGATGCCGCACCTTGACCAAAGTGGACCGATTTGTGCAAACCGATGCACCCAAATTCGACACACTCGCCAGGGCGTTCTATCCTGCAGACGCATGAAACGAGTCTTCGGAATCGAGACGGAATATGGCATCACCATCGACGGAATCGCTGACCTCGATGTCGTGAAGGAATCGATCGAGATCGTGCGCTCCTACACCGAGCACGGCGCGCTCATGAAATGGGATTACGCGCTCGAAGACCCGCATCAGGACGCGCGCGGATTTCGAGCCAAGGAGCTGCTGCAGGATACCGACGAAGCGGCTTATTTCGAAATCGACAAGGCGCGGCCGCTTTCCTTCGAGGAGATCAAAAGCGATCTCGTGCTTTCGAATGGCGCCCGTTTTTACAATGACCACGCGCATCCCGAGTATTCGACCCCGGAATGCACGTCCCTCCGCGAGATCGTGGCCCAGGATAAAGCCGGGGAACGAATCCTTTGGGAATGCGCCCGGCGGCGCAATGAACGTTTGCCCGAGGGTTGCGAGACTCGCATCTACAAAAACAACACCGACTTTGTCGGACACAGCTACGGTTGCCACGACAATTACCTGATGCGCCGGGATGTGCCGTGGGAGGACATTGTCGAGGCGATCGTTCCATTCCTGGTCACGCGCCAGATCTTCGCGGGTGCCGGCAAAATGGGCACCGAAGGCGAGGACTCCGCGGGTCAGGCCGGCGTCTTTCAAATCGCGCAGCGATCGGACTTCTTCAGCGTTCTCTGCTCGATCGACACCATGAATCGACGGCCGCTGGTCAACACCCGCGATGAACCGCACGCCGACTCGGAAGCTTACCGTCGCTTTCACGTCATCATCGGTGACGCCAACATGTCCCAATGGGCCACGGCCATGAAGATGGGCACGACCGCGCTGGTCCTCGATCTGATCGAACGCGGCCAGGCACCGGACTTCGATTTTGCCGATCCGATCGAAGCCGTGCGCGCGCTGTCCCGCGACGAAAGCTGCCGTTGGTTGTTGCGGCTGCGGGATGGGAGCACGATGTCCGCCCTCGATGTGCAGCGCGAGTATTTGCAGGCTGCGCTCAGGCTTGGCTCGGACGATGAAGACACGGCGTGGACGCTGCGCGAATGGGAACGCGCGTTGGACGATCTGGCGACCGATTATTGGCGGTGCGCGGATCGCATCGATTGGGTGGCGAAAAAGCAAATGCTCTCGCTCTTCCGTGAGGCGCAAAAACTTGAATGGAACGATCCCTGGCTGCAATCCATCGATCTCGAATATCACAATGTCTCGCCCGAGGACGGTCTGGCCTTCGAACTCGAGAAAGAAGAGCGTCTCGAGCGGCTGGTCAGCGAAAAGGAGATCAAGGAAGCCATTTTCCAACCGCCGACGACGACCCGAGCCTTCTTTCGCGGCCGGGCCGTGGCGCGATTCGATCGCGACATCGAATCCATTCAATGGGACGAAATTGTTTTTCGCCACGATGGCTCCGCGCACACCGTGGGGATGGATCATCCGGCCGGCCACGCGGAGATCCGCAAATTGAACGCCGCGATTCAGAATGGCGCTAACTTGGGTGAAGTGTTGGCGGCATTGGAGAATGCGTAGCCGAGTGGTTTCGTATCACGGTCGGCATGGGTAATCCCAGCCTACGCGAAATCTACAACGGCAAATCCGTCAGCCAGCGAAAGGTTGTCGCTGTTGTCCGCGCTGACCGGCTGGCGAGCGCGCCCAATTTTCAGTTTGCCTATTTGCTCGGCGGTAACGCCGAAATGTTCCCCTCTAACCGCACTCCCTGAGACTTGCCCACCGATCGTAATGCTTGCGATGCGAGAAAGTAATCCTGTCACGCCGCCACCGATCAGCGTGTCGTTGATGCCGTAACCGTCGTTTGTCACATCCTCGACTCCAGCGACGGCGCTGCTGGCGGTCCAATTGCCATCGACTATGATCTTTCCAATTCCAGCGTCGGCGTTCGTCGGAGTTCCGTCATGGCGAACCCCGGCGAGGATTTCGGCGTTGAGGACATTCCCTTCTACTCGCACCTGTTTGAACGCCACGGCTTCGCTTTGTTTGCGAGCACCGATTAACCCGACGGCCGAAACCGTCACCGGTTTGTGCGCATCGTCGCTCCGCAGGTCACCCCCGATCGCGATCGTGCCAACCGTTCCACCCGCGATGATTCCGCTTAGGTCCGCCCCACCGATAACGCTGCCTTTTACGGTAAGGTTACCAATGGCGCCAGTCGCCAAAATGAGTCCCGCCTTCGCGCCACCCGAACGGCCATCGATATTTCCGCCGACCACGACTTTTTTAATAACCTGATCAGAGTTTCCGGTGTCGCCTGCATTCTCGGCCAGCCCACCCGTGACGTTGATTACGCCGACGACATGATCCTTAATTCTTAGCACACCTAGCGTTCCGGAAATCGTGCTCTCGGTATCCTGAATGTCTCCGAGGCCGATGCTCTGGGCCGTGAGTTTCTTAAGCGCGCTTCTGCCCGGCAATCCCTCGCCGACATCGATCCGGGAGATGTCGCCATCGACTTGCACGCTCTTCAACCGCAAACCGCTGGCGTCCAGGAACCTCACGTTGATCTGACCATCGCCGCCTGCCTGCGCTTTGGCGGAAACTTTGAGTTTGGCGTTGGTAAAGTCGGCGGCGCCACTCCTCGAACCAGAACCAGTAGTCAGATTGATGAGGGAAATGTTCCCCGCGAGATCCCACGCAAAATTCGCAGCGCTGAGCGTTCCCTTGTTGGTCTTGACGACAATCCGGTCACCATCGGAATCGGTAAATGTGATGCCTCGTCCACCGGCGATCGGCGAGACGACGACCGCAGAATCGTCGGTGATGATCGTAATCAAGCCTTGCGCATCGAGGAGTTCACTATTTGCCGAATTGGTCAGATTGACGAAGAAGGTTTCGTCCGACTCTGCTACGTAATCACCGTGCACCTCGACACTGATGATCTTGCTTACCTCACCGGGCGCGAAGGTCAGGGTGGTGAGTGCAAGCGCAGTGTAATCCTCAGGTGCCAGCGCGGTGTCGTTAGCCGTGGCGTATTGCACGGACACTGGAAGAGCGCTTGGGCCGGAGAGTGTAACCGTAAAGCTCGTGATGGCCGTGCCTGTATTTCCCTCGGACACGCTCGCATCGGAAATGGAAATCTGCGGAATTGGTTCGTCGTTGAGGATCGTGCCCTGAGCCTGGGCATCAAGGAGCGTGGCATTGCTGGGATTGCTCAGGTTGACGAAGAACGTTTCATCGCGCTCAAAGGTGAAATCGCCCTGCACCTCGACGGCGATCACCTTGCTCACCTCGCCGGGCGCGAAGCTTAGCGTTGTCAGGGCGAGAGCCCCATAGTCATCAGCGGATGCCGCCGTGTCATCGGACGTGGCATACTGCACAGTGACTACCTCATGACTCGGTGCGGACAGGCCGACCGTGAACGTAGCCTTGGCCGTGCCCAAATTGCCCTCGATGACGCTGGCATCGGAAATGGAGATCTGCGGGATAGGATCGTCATTGAAGATGGTGCCCTCGCCTTGCGCATCAAGAATAGTGGCATTCGTTGGATTGCTCAGATTGACAAAGAAAGTCTCATCGGGCTCGAAGCCAAGATCTCCATGCACCTCAATGCTGATGGTCTTGCTCACCTCCCGCGGGGCGAAGGTCAATGTGGTCAGCGCACGAGCCGCGTAATCATCGGGGGCGATGGCCAACCCGTCCGAGGTGGAATACTGCACCGTCACGGGCAATAAACTTGGGGTGGAAAGGGTAACGGTGAAGTCCACGGTGGTCGTTCCCGTGAGCCCCTCGACGATGCTCGAATCGCCAATCGATAGCGTGGGGACAACGGGCCGTGATGGCCCGCCAAAAACCACGTAGGACGCGCCGCCATTGATTGCCCTGGGTGCGCCAATAACGACGTCATCAAAGCCGTCCCCATTCAAATCGCCCGCCCCGCTCACGCTTCTCCCATATTCGCGACTTAGTGAGTCACCCTTGAGCCTGAAGCCGGTGGTTCCGTCGAGTGTCGAAGCGTCAACCGTGGAATTAAAGCCAGCGGCCTGACCAAACACCACATAGGCTTCGCTGGTTTGATAGAAACCGATGATGAGGTCGTCAATTCCATCTCCATTCACATCGCCCGCGCCGCTCACGCTGACCCCGAAGGTTGAACTTTCCAGTGTCAGTTCGCCTTGGAGCTTAAAGCCAGCGGCGCCATCGAGCGTCGAGAGATCCAACTCTGCTCCAAACCCGCTGGCTTGACCAAAGACCACGTAACTAATTCCTGGAAAAAAATGGCGATCGCGCCTGGCGAAGAAGGTGCCGATGATCACATCGTCGAACCCATCTCCATTCACATCGCCCGCCCCGCTTACGCTCCAACCTGACTGATCGTATGCTTCTTCGCCATTGAGTCTGAATCCATTCGTTCCGTCGAGAGTCGAGAGGTTGATCGTGGCACCAAAGCCATTCGCCTTGCCAAATACGATATAGCTCGCCCCGGAACCTCGCGGACCAAACAGATCGCGCGCATCAGCGTCACGAGCACCGATGACGATGTCCTTGAATCCGTCACCATTGACATCGCCTGCTCCGCTCACGCTCCATCCGGACCGGTCTTGATACCGTTCGCCGTCGATGCGGAACCCAGTGGTGCCATCGAGCGTTGAAAGCGTCGACGTCGGATTGTAGCCAAACTCGCTGGGTTTTCCGAAAAGCACGTAAGTTGCCCCAGAATCGTATGAATTACCGAGAGAGACATCTGGTTCGGCGTACCGAGCACCAATGAGGATATCGTCGAAACCGTCACCGTTCACATCTCCCGCTCCGCTCACACTCAACCCGGCTTTATCGCCGGGTCTCTGTCCCGAGATCCTGAAGCCATTGATCCCATTAAGCGTCGCGAGGTCGAGCGTCGGACCGAGTTCGCCGGGTTTGCCGAACACCACGTAGCTACCGCCGAAGTCGTAATAAGGTCCCACACGCACTCCGGGAACGCCGACGATCAAGTCGTCAAACCCATCGCCATTAAAATCGCCAGCCGCGCTCACACTCAACCTGAAGTCGCCGTCCATGGGTGGGCCAAGTAACATGAAGCCGTTGGAACCATCGAGGGTGGCGAGATCGAACTCTGGCGGAAACTCGCTGGATTGGCCGAAGACGACATAAGTCGGACCATAGGGGTAGGAATCTGAACTCTTGAGAGTGCCGACGATCAGGTCGTCGATCCCGTCCCCATTGAAATCATCGGCGTCGCTGACGCTCCACCCGAAACCTTCAAATCGCTTGCCCTGGACCTTGAAGCCTGTGGCGCCATTCAAATTGGAGAGATTCACCTCGGGATCAAATTCAGAAAATCTCAGCACAAAATCGTCGCTGGCCGTCATGTTACCGTCGCTGACGGTCACGGAAATAGTTACGATCCCGCGTATGCCGCTGACCGGGGTCACGACCAGCGTGCGATCCGATCCCGTTCCGCCGAGGGTAATATTCTCACTAGGCACCAAATCGATATTTGACGAAGTGGCAGTGACGACCAGGGAACTGGGCTCCGTTTCCGCGTCACCGATCGTGAATGTGATCAATCCGGTGCTTGTCCCAGGAAACAGCGTTTGGCTGGCGATGTCAGAGATCGTCGGCACCGCATCGACCCGGCCGCCGAAGACCACGTAGCTCGCCCCGGAAGAGAGACCATTTGGGTCGGCTCGGTCCGCGCCGATGAGGATGTCGTCGAAGCCATCCCCATTGACATCACCCGCCCCACTGACACTCCGTCCGGCACGGTCACCGGCCGCTTCTCCCTGCACCTTGAAACCGGTTGTGCCGTCGAGCGTCGAAACCTTCGTGGTCGGCTGAAAGCCGCCGGCCCTGCCGAAGATCACGTAGGCCGCACCCGCGTAACGGACCCCCATGATCAGATCATCGTAGCCGTCCCCGTTCACGTCGCCGGCGCCGTTCACGCTGCTCCCGAAGAAGCTAACATTGGCTTCCCCCCAAATAGTGAAGCCGTTCTTGCCGTCAAGCACCCGGAGGTCCAGCGTTGAGGTGAAGGCGGCTCTCCCAAAAACCACGTAACTCGCTCCAGAGTCGATTCCGTTCGCGTCCGCCCGAAAGGCTCCGATGATCAGATCATCATAGCCATCGCCGTTCACATCGCCCGCGCCGTTCACGCTAGATCCAGCCCTGTCGGACTGTGCCTCTCCCGGAATCTTAAAGCCATTGGTGCCATTCAGTTCGGAGAGATTCAGCACTGCGCCAAAATCGCCGGCCTGTCCGAAAATCACGTAACTCACCCCAGAGTCGCTGCCGTGCACTGCAGATTCGTCGGCTCCCACGATTAGATCGTCAAATCCGTCGCCATTCACATCACCCGCTCCGCTCACGCTGGCCCCGGCTCGATCTCCTTCAGCTTCGCCCGCGAACTTGAAGCCGTTGGAACCATTGAGGCTCGAAAGATTCACAGTCGAACCGAAGTCCGCTGCTTTTCCAAAAACCACATAGGTAATGCCGGATTCGGAGCCTTTCGGATCAGCCCCGGGGGCTCCGATGATGACGTCATCGAAGCCGTCGCCGTTCACATCACCCGCTCCGCTGACACTGATTCCAAGTTCGTCACCGGTCGCCTCGCCTTGCAGTTTGAATCCGTTGGTGCCATCGAGGCTCGATAGGATCAGTGTGGCGCCAAAGCCGCTTGGTTTGCCGAACAACACGTAGGCTGCGCCGTTTCCATAAGCGTATCTGGCTCCGATGATCACGTCGTCGAAGCCATCACCGTTCACGTCGCCCGCTCCGCTGACGCTCACGACACGCCACGCCCCCTCGAGTGCGAAGCCGTTGGTGCCGTCGAGGGCTGGAAGATCGAACGTATGGTCGAAACCGCCCTCCCGGCCAAAAATGACGTAGGTCGCCGATGGGAAGGGTTGGCTGGAGCCGATGATGAAATCGGCCAGGCCATCCCCGTTCACATCTCCCGCGTCGCTCACGCTCCCACCGAGTTCATCACTTGGCGCTTCACCGGGAATCCTGAAGCCATCCGGACCAGACAGCGTGGCCAGATCGATGACGGCGGCGAACGCTGGAGCGATCCGCGCTTCGAGGGGTTCGATGAAATGTCGCATGGGAGGAATCAGAGGTGATTGAGTGATTGCCGGTTTAGGGGGCGGGTCCGGTCATTCGTTGGGCGTCACATTCGAGGGCAGCGCGAAACCGATAGCGCCCGGTGCCGGTGTGATTGGAATCGACTGGAACTGACGCATTCGCCAAAGGCGCCGTGGCAGTAACGTCGCTCGGAGGGATCGAAGATGTCGTTGGCCCTCTACATCCATGTGTCCCTGATAGCACCCCCTTTTGATCAAGCAAAAGTTTTCACCCCGTGCGCATTCGTGGCCCTGTCGTCACGGCGATGGGCATGAAAACCGGGCGATCTGCTGTGCCTGCGATTGGGGATTCGTGACGCGAGGGCGCCGGGCCGGCAAGGTGCCAGCGGTCCTTGGGACGAGATTTTTGGCTCTTGCGCGGTTTCGGTGGCTCTCGGAATCTGGGGCATGTTCAACCTCCTGCGCTGGGTTTGCCTCGTTTGTGTGGCGACGATTTTTTTCCCTACGCTCGATGCGGCGGAGGAGGGGAAAATCTATGTGATGCCGCTGAAGACGGACGTCTCGGAGGCGCAATTCTTTTTTCTGCGCCGCGCGCTCAAGGACGCGGAACGCGCGAATGCCAGCGCGTTCGTCATCGACATGGAGACCAACGGAGGTTCGGTGGAAGCGGCGTTGGAATCGATGGATGCGCTCTTGAAGACCAAGGTACCCACTTACACCTACGTCGATCCACGCGCGTTTAGCGCCGGCGCCTTGATCGCCATGGCCACGCAAAAGATTTACATGTCTCCCACCGCGGTCATCGGAGCGGCCGCACCCGTTATCTCGACCGGTGAGGATTTGCCCGAAACGATGAAAGACAAGAGCATCAGCGTCCTGACGGCGACCGCGCGCGCGGCGGCGCAAAAGAACGGGCACAATCCCGAGATTGCCGACGCCTTCATCGACAAGACGAAGGAAGTGAAAATTGGGGACGTGATGATCAGCCCGAAGGATTCGTTGCTTTCGCTCAGCGCCGAGGAGGCGGCGCGGAAAATCGATGACAAACCCGTGCTGGCCGCGGGCATCGCGCCCACGTTGGAAGCCATGATTGAAATGGCGGGCTTGCGCGGTGAAGTAGTTCACGTCGAACCATCCGGGGCGGAAACACTTGCCGTTTGGATCACGATGCTGGCGCCGCTGTTTCTCGTCGGCGGCATTCTCGGCGCCTATATCGAATTCAAGATGCCGGGGTTTGGTCTCCCGGGAATTCTTTCGATCATCTGCTTCGGGCTTAGCTTTTTCGGGCACTACATCGCGGGACTCGCGGGCTTGGAAGTGGTGCTCGTATTCGCCCTGGGCGCGCTGTTGGTGATGGTCGAGATCTTCGTTTTGCCCGGCACGTTTTTCCTCGGCATCACGGGCGCGTTTCTCATGCTGGGGTCGCTCATCTATTCCATGGTGGATCGCTGGCCATCGCAGCCGATCTGGCCCAGCTCGGAACAATTGCTGCACCCGATGATCACGCTGGCGCAGGCCGGACTTTTGGCCGCCGTGGCCATCGCGATCCTGGCCAAAGTCCTGCCGCATACCCCGCTCTATCGGAAAATCGTGTTGCAAAGCTCGGTGCCGACTGGCCACGTGGATGAACTCACGGACAGCGGTGCTCCGATCGCCGTCGGCATGACTGGGATCGCACAAACGATGTTGCGTCCGAGCGGGAAGGCCACCTTCGACGGCCATCCATTTCACGTGGTGTCGAATGGGCCGTTTATCGAGGCCCAAACCAGCGTGCGGGTGATCGCCGTGCACGGCTCGAACATCGTTGTCGAACCCGTGTGAGCCGCGTTCCTTCGCCGGATCGTCGCCCAACGATTACGTCTCCGCATTCCGCATTCCGCGCTCCCTTCATCCTCCGGCGGCGATCCGGAGCATCTCGATCCGATCACCGTCGCTGAGCCCGGCCTCCTCCCATTCCGCGGGTCGCAACGCCATGCCATTGTGCTCGATCAGCAGCGTGGCGGCGGGTAGGTCGAGATGATTCACGAGGTCAGCGATGGTGCGGATTTCCACGAAGGTGCGCGTTTCGCCATTGAGCTGAATCGTCATGAAGCGAGGATGGCCTGATCCCAGTCCTTCCACACCGGATCAAATCCGCGCGCGCGCAATGTCGCCACCATTTCGGCCGGCGAACGATGATCCGCGATGTCGAACTGGCCGGTGGCACCCGCGGCTTCGTCGAGGATCAGGGGTTTCACTTCCCGTCCGCGCACCGTGAGATGCAGGTTTGGTTTCCCCTCGCCGGTGTAACCGCCGGGATCCGTGTGGCAGCCGGCGCTGATCATCGTCACGCCGAGCGGAAGCAAAAGATCGCGCAAGGGCGCCGGTTCGCGGGTGCTTAGCACGAGACCGACCTGCGGAAAGCAAACGCGAAAAGCGCAGATCAATTGAATCAAATCGCGATCCGGCAGCTCGAACGCAGGCTTGAATTCGCCGGCGCACGGTCGGAGCCGCGGCAGTGCGACAGTAAAGTGCGCCTTCCAGCAACGCCGAAGCAGATAATCGAGATGGGCCGCCAGGGAGAGGGCTTCACGGCGCCAATCCGACAGGCCGAAAAGCGCACCGATGCCGATGCGCCGAAAACCCGCGGCATAGGCCCGTTCCGGGCACGCGAGCCGGGCGTCGAAATCCCTTTTCGGACCCGCCGTGTGCAGGCGCGCGTAGGTTTCGCGGTCGTAGGTTTCCTGATAGACGATCAGCCCTTCCGCGCCCGCGGCGGTCATGGCTGCGTATTCGGTCGTATCCATGGGCGCGACTTCGAGGGCGATCGTGGGCACAAACGGCACGAGGGCGCGGACGCAGCGCTCGAGGTAGCCGTTCGAGACAAACTTCGGATGTTCACCCGCCACGAGGAGGAGATTGCGAAAACCTTCCGCTACGAGATGCCGCGCTTCCTTGACCACGGACTCCATTTCGAGCGTGACGCGGAGAATGGCGATTGTCGCGGGAAAAGCCGCAATAGGCGCAGGTGTTGATGCACTCGTTCGAGAGGTAAAGCGGGGCGAACAGACGAATCGTGTTGCCGAAATGGCGGCGAGTGATGGCAGTGGATTCACGCGCGAGCGCATCAAGCCCGGGGCCGGAAATCGGTTCGATCAAACGGGCGAAGCGCCGCCAGGCCTTGGAATTAGGCTGCGGCGCGGAGAAATCAGGCAGCGGGTGCGGGGTTGTGGTCAAAACGTGAACTCCACGTTATCGACGTGCGCCGGCTTGTAAACGAGAGCGGATTATTGACGCTCCGTGCCGTGGCGACGCTCTCCATTTTCTTTCACGTATTCATCCTGGCGGCGATGGGTTACGCCCTGCTCACGATGCTGGCCAATCTCGCCACTTTTCGCAGCCTCGCTCCGGCCGATCCACCCGCCGACGCCCCGCTCGTTTCCGTCCTGGTTCCGGCTCGAGATGAAGCGCTCAATATCGGCCCGTGCGCGGGATCGTTGCTGGCGCAGAACTATCCGAATTTCGAACTTCTCGTTCTCAATGACCATTCCAAGGACGGAACGGGTGACATCCTGCGTCAACTGGGGCTCGGTTCCAACGGTGCGCGCCTTCGCGTGATCGACGGTGCGGCTCTGCCGGCGGACTGGGTGGGAAAAAACTGGGCGTGTCACCAACTCGCCCAGGCGGCGCGCGGCGAATGGCTTTTTTTCACGGACGCCGACACCGAGCACGCACCCGGGACGGTCAGTGCCGCGCTCGCCGCTGCACAAGAATCCGGCGCCAGCCTTTTGTCTGCCTGGCCGCGTCTCATCACGAAGACCTGGGCCGAGTGTCTGGTCGTGCCGATGATCGTTTTCTTTGCCATGGGATTCTATCCGCACTGGCTCGTCGTCGGGCTGCAACGCTCCCGCACTGGGGGGGCGTGGCTTCCCGTCGGCATCCGCCGGCACCTTGGGGTCGCCAACGGGCAGTTCATGTTCTGGTCGCGCGCAGGTTACGACCGGATCGGCGGCCATGAATCGGTCCACAACCATCTGGTCGAGGACGTGGCCCTGGGGCGCGCGGTGGCCGCGCGGATGAATGAAGGGATGCGCCTGCACAACTGCGACTCTCTGCCGTTCTCGACCTGCCGGATGTATCGTTCTTTCAGCGATGTTTGGGAGGGATTCAGCAAGAATGCTCGCGCGGTTTTTGAAGATCGGCCGGACCATTTTTTCCGGGCCGGCGCCTTTGCGTTCATCTGTTTTCTCTGGCCCTTTGTCGCCATCTTCCTCCCCGGATCGCCGCACCTGCTCTTCGGCATCGAGATCGGTTTGATCTATTTGCTGCGGTTCGTGATTTCCTGGCGGTTCCGCACGTCCTGGTTCGGCGCGGTGGGCCATCCATTCGGATTTGTGATCGGCACAGCGATCGCAATAAACAGCTGGCGGCGTTCACGCGGCGCGGGAGTTTCCTGGAAGGGACGCGTTTATCCCATGGTTTCGGGCGGCAAACCATGACTCGCGTGCTGCCCCTTGCATTTTGGGCGCATCACCCGCATCGTGCGCCAAAATGGTTGGCTTGGGCACGGCGCATGCATGCGCCCGTGGGTTTAGGCTACCATTACTGAATCCATGGACACCAACATCTTCCTGAGCCCTTACGCGATCGGTTTCTATTTCGGAACCATCTTCACGATCCTCGCGCTGTATCATCTGTTTCAGACGAAGCGCGAACTTTCCCGCTATCGCCGCCTCCTGAGCGACAAACTCGAGATCGAGGCGGAGACCATGAAGAAGGTGAAGACCGAACTGGAAAGCATTCGCAAGGAGAATGAGAGCCTGCGGGTGAAGGTCCACGCGCTCAACGAACTGCCGGAGCGGAAGATTCAGCGTGACCTCGAGATTTATGCGCGCGCGGAAAAGCGGATGTTGATCGGAGTACCGGGGTTTGCTCCCGCTTGGGAGACTGCCAAGGGCGAGGCGCACCATGAGCTGACCGAAGAGGAGGGCGGCAAGAGCGCGCCGCAGCGTTTGTTTTCCCGGCTCTTTGGTGGAATCACGACTCCTGTCAATGCGCTCCCGGCGCGCGGTGAAGAAAGTGGTCGCACTCCGTCGAGCGGCGACGGTGAGAACGGCCACAAGGAGTAGGAGCTGGCTCGCATTCCGACCGAGGCCCCGCTCCATTCGGTTCGGTTCTATTTGCCGACACTTTCGGTGATCTCCGAGTTCGGATCGCGAAGCTGCACTCGGGATTCGGGCCAGCCGAGAGTTTGCGCGACGGATTGGGCGTAGCGCCACGGCGCGTGCTCATTTCCGTAAATGATGACGTCAGATCGATCCGCCGCGAGCGCGACGGCTTGCGGGATATCGAGATGGCGCAGAACGTTCAAATAGGGCGGACCGGTGCGATGGGACGCGGGCAATTCGCGCAAGTCCAGGCGTTGAACGGCAGGGATGAAAAGTGAGGCATAAAGTGCGTTGGCGGCCATGTCGTTCTGCCCCTCGATCCAGAGTGGCGTTTCGGCAAAGGCGGGGACACGACGCAGCGCCGTGGCGGCGCGGGTGATGTCGAACACCTGTCCACTTTCAAGAGTTTCACCAATGAGATAAAAACGCCGGAGGAGTTGCGTGCGTTTGGTTTCCGGCAGGTCCTGGAAACTCGTGGGGCCGGCGCCGCGCGGGCAAAAATACGCATTGGCCGATGCGTGCGCGGTCAACTTCGTCACCTCGACGGCGAAGTTCGCTTCATTCGTGTGCGCGTTCGGGAAAGCCTCAGGAAACGCCGCGGCCATTTGGTCGCGAAATGTCGACCAACCAGCGTCATCGAGGACACGGAGCGTAACGTGATCGAGTTTTTCTGGCGCCAGATCTTCGGGGTGGAGAATCCACAGCGTTTGCTCGAACGGAGCTTCGCTGGTGAACGTCACTTTTGTCAGCTTGAGTCCCCGCGCGGTTTGCGCAGTGACCGCATTCTTTGTCGCAAGGTCGCGCTCCGGCCAGGCGCGAAACGAATCCTTTCGCAGGGCGCGCATCCATTCGTCGCGCTGCTTTTCCCAGGCTGTCGCGTCGACCGGTGGCATCGGTGCTTCCGCGGCGGGCACAAAAAACTCGTCGGCGGACGTCGTGCGTTCATCGGGAGGGATTTGGCTGAAAACCCGCAGTTCTCGCGGTTCAAGTTCCTTGCGCGCGGGTTCGTCGATGAGGGCCATCGGATCGACGCCTTTGAGGAAACGCTCCATCCAATGGAACGCTCCGATGTTCAGCGGCTGGGTGTCCTGGTGTGGACCTTCGGCAATCTGCAAACCGATTTGATCCTCGGCGCCGAGCCGGCGATACAGTGCGCGCGTTCGATTGTAGATTTCCATCACGCCGTCGAGAGGGAAGAGGGTGTCCTTGTCGGTATTGGCAATGAGCAAGGCGCGCGGCGCGACGAGCGCGGCAACGCGGTCATAATCCCAGCGCTCGGTATTCACCATGAACATGCAGTCGCAGTGGCCCTCGACGGCACCATCGAGCACATGATTGTGCAGCGTGGTGATGCCCGCAGTCGGGACGGCGACCTTAACGCGATCGTCGAGCGCGGCAGTCCACCAGGTGTAAGCACCGCCGCCGGAACGCCCCGTCATGCCGATGCGGTTGCGATCCACCTCGGGCCGGGTCTCGAGATAATCGAGAGCCCGGATCGCGTTCCACGCCTCCACGCCGGCCGGTGTGTAGCCGCGCGACATCCACCACCACCGCCCGAGATTGTAGGTACCCCAATGCTGCCCGAGGATTTCGCCCCACTGGATCGTGTCGAGGACGAGGCAGACGTAGCCGTGTTTCGCGAACCAGATTCCGTGATGCTGGTATGCCGTTTTGTTGCCAAAGCTCACGCCATCCTCGATCGCCCGTCCGTGTCCGGAGACATACAGAATCGTGGGCAACGGCTTTTCCACCACCGCTGGGCGGTAAAGATTGGCCGCGAGGTAGAGGCCGGGTCGCGGCTGAAAATGGAGCTTCTCGACGACATAACCGTCGCGCTCGATCGTCCCGACAATCGTCGTTTGCAGATCGGTCCGCTCGGGCCAGGGATCGAGTCCCAGCATGCCCTGAAGTTGCTTGCGCATGGCCGCCTGTCGTTCTGGCCAGTTTTCCCTGGTGATCTCCTGAGTCCAATTGGAGGCCGAAAGCTCAGCAACGCGACGGGCGAAGTATTCGTCGAAAGGTGGAGGGATGAATTCGCGAGATTGCGGATCGATTCCCCCGGCGGTTGACCCCGCGAGGACGAGGACGAAGAAAGTGAAGCGATATTTCATGAGGGAGGGTATCGGCGAGATCACTGCTATAACCTGCCGGCGGACAAATGCACGATCACGACGGGCGACGGTGGAAATCCCGATGGCACTCGACACATCAGCGGTCGACCAGTTGGCGCCCACGCTTCCCTTGCGCCGATGGATCCAATCGGCGACTTCAATGGCAACGCCGCCGCCGCGCTTGCTGTGAGCACTCAGAAGTGAGTCAGAAGGAGACGGAGAGGAAGATTTAAGCTGTGATTTGCGGGGGGGCTTGCTGGCGATCAGCGGTTGTCATCGCCATCGCCATCGTCATCGTCGCTGTCGGCGCGGGTGAATACGAAGGCGGCGCGGCGCGGCGCGGGCATTGGCGAATTGGCGCCGCGGATCGAGCGCCAGATGACTTCGTTGAGCACAATATCGTCGGCCGCGTCTTCCTTCGAAAAGTCCATCTTGAGCGACTCACCTGCTCCCCAGGCGGTGCGTGGGTTGGTGGCTTTCGTGTCGACGTCCACCGGCTTCGCGTCGTAGGGACGCAGGTCCGGGGTATTTTGGAACGACGGCAAACATCGGCAGCGCCGCGGCGTCGAACTGGCTCATTGGTTTTAAGCCCAGGATCAGTTCCATCGTTCGCAGCATCGAGCTGGTGGAATACATGCTCGAATCGACCGTGCCGCGCCGGATATAGGGACTGATTGCGAAGGCAATCGTGCGATGCGCATCGACGTGATCCGGACCGTTTTGCGCGTCGTCCTCGACGACGAAGATGGCCATCTGCGGCCAGAATTTGGAATGACTCAGACGCCTCGACCACCTGGCCGAAGGCGAGATCGTTGTCGGCCACGTGCGCGCTGGGCGTCGGCAGGCCCGGGCTCGTTCCGCTGGTGTGATCGTTGGGCAGCCGCACGATTTGCAGGCGCGGCATTTCACCCTCCTGCTCAAAGCGCTTTAGTTCGGAGATGAAGCGCGCGGCGCGTTTCACATCGGGATAAGCCATGTCGAAGCTGCGAAACATCGGATCAAAATGACCTTCGAGTGCCTTGACCTTGGCGCGGCCGGGATCGTCCGGCTTCGCGCCATTCGCCACCCATTCCCCGTAGCTGCGATAGCTCACGCCGGCTTCCTGCGCGCGATCCCACAAATACCCGCCCGCCGGACGGGCGATGCGATCGAAATTTCCCTCGCTCGGATAGGGGAATTTATTGCGCCGATCATGCCCGTAGGAGAGCGGCCAGTTTTTCTCCACAAAGTCCGTCGCATAGGCGCCCATGCTCCACTCGTGCCCGTCCGCGCTGACTTCGCTCTCGACGTAAAAATTATCGAGGCAGACGAATTCCCGTGCGAGGGCGTGATGATTCGGCGCGATCTTTTCATCGAAAAGGCAGAGCGACGGATCGCCATTGCCGCGTCCGAGATCGCCGAGCACCTGGTCGTAGGTGCGGTTTTCTTTCACGATGTAGATCACGTATTTGATGGGTGACGGATCGCCCGCTTTCCGCGGGATCGGATTGCCCTCGAGCTGCGCGGGATCGACCCAGCGCGCGGAATCCGGTACGCAAGCAAATGCGCGCTCCGACCAGGCGGCGAGCCGCTTCTCGAACGCGTCCCCGGTGGGTAGATCGATGAAGCTGATGGTCCCATCGAAGAGGCTGCCGATGTATTGCTGCACGCCGGTCATGGCTCTTCGGCCGGGTTGTGCGAGATACCGGTTCGAGCGCGAACTCACGCCTTTGCCGTTCGCGACGAGCAAGCGTTTGCCGTCCGGCGTCACCCGCACGCTGGTCGGATACCAGCCGACGGGGATGAAACCGAGGCTGCGCGCACGGCCCGGTTCTTCGACCTCGAAAACGGCCACCGTATTGATGTTCGCGTTGGCGACGAAGAGCAGTTCGCCGTCGGGAGAAAGTGCGAGCGAGTTGGGCGTATTCCCGGGCGGTGCGGGATCGTTGCGCGCCGGTTCGAGGGCCGGAATCGGCAGCGTGGCGACGAGCGTTTCCATCGTTCGTCCGTCCGTTGTCTCGAGCACCGAAACGCTGTTGCGATTGGCGTTGGCGACAAAGAGCCGTTTGCCATCAGCGGATAGCAGCATCTCGTTTGGATGATCTTCCGTCGGCCCAGCGCGCGATCAGCTTGAAGGTCTTCGTGTCGATCACCGCGACCTGTGCTTGACCCCAGAGCGAGACGAAAAGGCGTCCGCTTTTTTCATCGAGGACGCAGCCGTAGGGAAACGGATCGCCGGCTGCGGTGGGGTCCTTTTCCGCGTCGGCCCGTTTGGTGATCGAGCGTTCGTCTGTCGTCGCGGCCCGCGCGGTCGGAGCCGCATGAGCGCCCGCTAGAGGCAGTTCTTCGGGAGCTTCGCCAGGACGAACACGCGAGATGGACTGGCCCCAAAGATTCGCGGCGTAAAGGGTCCCATCACTTGCGACCGCAATGCCGGCGGGAATTCCGCGCAGTTTCGGATCGCGCAAAGCGTGATCTTTCGGGTCGCTCAAAAATCCGTCCTTGAACGCGAACTCATGGAGCACTTCGTCACCCGCGCCCGAGCAAAAAACCCGCGATCCATCCGGCGAGAAAGCGAGGCCGTAGAATGATTCGTCAATGCTGATCCGCGACACGACGGCGCGCGCGGGCGATATCGAGCGCCACGATCTCGTGCGGGCCGTCACCCGAGTGCAGCACCACGGCAAAGTGACCGTCTGGCGACAGGGCGATATGGACCGGAAAATCGCCCACGACGACCTGCCGCCCGACCGGTCGGAGACGCCATTGATTCGGCAGCAGCACCGTTTCATTATCGATCTGCCGCGGCACCTGAGGCTTCGGGGCTTCGTCGGCGCTTCCGGGAAAAACGGTGAACGTGAAGAGAATGATGGCGAGGGATCGAGCGCGCATGCGAACACGTTTAACATGGCGCCGTGTCGGGAATGAAATGCTCATGGCCGTCGCCAGCTCCCGGTCGTTCACCTCAAGCACGGCGCTGGGAGGATGAAATCGAAAACGCAAAGACTCGAAGGGGTTCGCGGAATGCGGAAGAGACTTTTGTTTTTCCGCGCCCAACCGGACTGAGGCAAAAACGCAATGTGAGCGATTAACCCCAACTCCGAGGCCGACGATAACTGCCTTCAGCGATGGCGACGTCGGCGCGTTCCGTGTCCCAAGATCTTTGCCTCTTTCTGATTGCGCGCGGCCTCATGCGGTTTCTATTCCCGCTGCTGCCAACTGATTTCACATGACTGGCGACGGACCCACATTGATATTTCGCGCGCTGCTGTTCGGAGGTTTCGCTCGCCGATCGCCGGCGCCCGGCATCGCCGTCTCGTTGCATTCCTTCCTTTCAGTCTGCTGTCGAAATCGATCCATCTCCACCCCCTGAATCTCATGACTCCCCGCTGCCGCACGTTCGGCAGTTCAATTGAACCGCTCGAAGCGCGCATCGCGCCGGCTTTTACACCTGGCTTCGATCTCTCCGGTTTAGATGGGTTGAACGGCTTCAGTTTGAGCGGCGTCGCGGCCGGTGATTCATCCGGTTTCTCCGTCAGCGGAGCGGGCGACGTCAACGGCGACGGCCTTGGTGACGTGATCATCGGCGCTTGGCGTGCAGATCCTCACGACGAATACTCAGGGGCCAGCTACGTGATCTTTGGGAGAGCCGGTGGGTTCGCCGCCAATCTCGACCTGGGCACCCTCGATGGGGTCAACGGCTTCAAGTTGAGCGGCGTCGCGGCCCGTGATTTTTCCGCGACCTCCGTGAGCGGAGCGGGTGATGTGAACGGAGACGGCTTCGACGACTTGATTATTGGCGCACCCGGCGCCGATCCCTCCGGCACCGGCATTCGTTCCGGGGCAAGCTACGTGGTCTTTGGCAGAGCCTTCGGTTTCGCCGCCAATCTCGACTTGGACACCCTCGATGGGGTCAACGGCTTCAGACTCATCGGGGCTGCTACTTACGATAGGTCCGGGACTTCCGTGAGCGGAGCGGGTGATGTGAACGGAGATGGCTTCGATGACCTGATCATTGGCGCATCAAACGCCGGTCCCTCCGGCAGTCGGTTCGGGGCCAGCTACGTAGTCTTTGGCAAAGCCTTCGGGTTTACCGCCGATCTCGACCTGGGCACCCTCGATGGCGCCAACGGATTCAAGCTCAATGGCTCCGCAGCAGACGATCAGTCTGGATCGGCGGTGAGCGGAGCGGGGATGTCAACGGCGACGGCTTTGATGACTTGCTTGTCGGCGCTCCCTTTGCTGATCCCAATGGCTACGACTCCGGGGCCACCTACGTGGTCTTTGGCAAAGCCGCTGGATTTGGGCCCTCTCTCGAGTTGTCCGCCCTCGATGGGGCCAACGGCTTCAGACTTATCGGCGCTGAAGCCTTCGATATCTCTGGAATTTCTCTTGGCGCAGCGCGGGATGTCAACGGCGATGGCTTTGATGACCTCCTCATCGGCGCTATCGGCGCCGTTCCGCACGGCACGCACTCGGGGGCCACCTATGTGGTCTTTGGCAAAGCCGCTGGATTTGGCCCCAATCTCGACTTGTCCACTCTCGATGGCACCAACGGGTTCAAACTCAGCGGCGTTGACGCATTCGATTACGCCGGACGCTCCGTGAGCGGTGCGGGTGACTTCAACGGCGACGGCTTCGATGATTTGATTATCGGCGCTGCCGGATTTGATTTCTTCGGCATTCACTCCGGAGCAAGTTACGTGGTGTTTGGCAAAGCAAGCGGGTTTACCCCCAATCTCGAACTGTCCTCTCTCAATGGCATCAATGGCTTTAAGGTAAGCGGCCTTGCCGTAGGCGACTACCTCGGAGATTCCGTGAGCAGCGCCGGCGATGTTAACGGCGACGGGTTCGATGATATACTCGTCGGCGCGCCTGGCGCCGGCCCCCATGGCGAACACTCCGGTGCGAGCTATGTGATCTTTGGCAGCTTTGCGGCCGCCGTTGGGATTAGCGGTGGAGCGGTTGACGAAGGCGACAACGCCATGAGCGGTATCGCGTTCACCGTAAGCCTCTCGGCTGCCACCACCGAGTCCATCGGTGTCCACTACCGGACCGAAAATGGAACGGCCGTGGCGGGGAGCGATTTTCTTGGCGTGACCGACGAACTGCTAACATTCTCCCCGGGGGAGATAAGCAAAACGATAACGATTCAAGTTCTGGGGGACACCTTCCATGAAGTCGATGAGACTTTTTCGGTCGTCTTGTCTGACCCCAGCTATGGTGCCATCATCTACGCAGGTGTCGGCGTCGGCACGATTTTCGATGACGATGCGGCACCGGTGGTCAGCATCGCGGGCGGCTCGGTGGTTGAGGGCGACAACGGGACGACCGGGCTGACCTTCACGGTCAGCCTTTCTGAGGCGTCCGGCTTGCCGACATCGTTAAGACTTGCCACCGCAGATGGGACAGCGCAGGCGGGAAGCGATTACATGGCGCTCACGCCGGGCAAGCTCGCTTTCGCGCCCGGCGAGACGACGAAGACGATCACAATTAATGTGCTCGGCGATACCGCTATTGAGGACCGCGAGACTTTCTCGTTGCTGCTCTCCGACCCGAATGGCGCGACGATCGGTGAGGGCACGGCGATTGGGACAATACTAAACGACGACACGGCACTTTCGATCATCGGACCCGCCGAATGTCTCGAAGGCGACAGCGGGATTCAGCCGTTCGTTTTCACCGTGACTCTGGAGAAGGCTTCGGCGCTACCTGTGACGCTGGGTTATGCGGCGGTCGATGGAACCGCGACGGGCGGCACCGACTTTAGTATTCCCGCCATCGATGCGCAGGTTACCTTTGCGCCCGGCGAGACGATGAAGACGATCACGATCAACGTGCTCGGCGATACCGCGATCGAAGACCATGAAACCTTTTCGGTCCTGCTCTCAAATGCGAGCGGCGCGATTATCAGCAACGGCACGGCGACGGGAACGATCCTGAACGATGACACGGCGCTTTCGATTATCGGACCCGCCGAAGGTCTCGAAGGCGACAGCGCGACTGCGCCGTTCGTTTTACTGTCAGTCTGGAGAAGGCATCGGCGGTGCCCGTGACGGTGGGCTATGCAACGGCAAACGGAACTGCGACCGGTGGCAGTGACTTCAATGTGCCCGCCAGTGACGCCCAGATCATCTTTGCGCCCGGTGAGACGATAAAGACGATCACGATTGACGTGCTCGGGGATACCGGGATCGAAGATCACGAATCGTTTTTGGTCATGCTCTCAAATGCGAGCGGGGCGACGATCGATACCGGGACGGCGACGGGCACGATCCTCAACGACGATACCGCGCTGCAGATCACGGCTCTCGCTGAGGGTCTCGAAGGCGACAGCGGCACGACTCCGTTCGTCTTCACCGTCGGTCTGGAGAAGGCTTCGGCGCTGCCTGTGACGGTGAGCTACGCAGCGGTCGATGGGACGGCGACGGGCGGCAGCGATTTTAATGTTCCGGCGGGCGATACGCAGGTCACCTTCGCGCCGGGTGAGACGACGAAGATGATCACCGTCGATGTGCTTGGCGATGTGGCGATCGAAGATCACGAAACGTTTTCCGTCGTGCTCGCGAATGCAACGAACGCCGTAATCACGAGCGGAACTGCGCTGGCGACGATCCTCAATGACGACACGCTGATCCGGATTGGCGACGAGTCGCTGCTCGAGGGGCATTCGGGTTCGCGCGAGATGACGTTCACGGTTTCGCTGGCCGTTCCGAGCGCCCTGCCGGTGAGCGTCGATTTTGAGAGCGCCGACGGGACCGCGCTGGCCGGCAGTGATTACACCGCGCTGACGCCGGGCACGCTGACCTTTGCGCCGGGCGAAACGACGAAGACCATCGGCGTCGAAGTGCTCGGCGACACATTGGCGGAAACGGGTGTTGAGACCTTTTCGGTGGTGGTTTCGGGTGCCGTGAACGCGGGCATCGATGTGGCCACAGGGATCGGGACGATCCTCGATGACGACGTGACGCTGACCGGGAGCCGGAAGGCGACGTTCACCGATGCGGACGGAGAGATCGTGACGATCAAAGTGAGCAAGGGCGCGCTGAAGGTGGAGGATTTCACCATCGTTCCGACCGGGCTTGGATCGCAGCTCGCGCTGGTCGATTTCAGCGGCGAAGCGGAGTTCACGGGCACGAAGCTGAGTATCAAATCCAAGCGGGTCGCGGGGGTTGGGGATGGAGCGGTGGATGTTGGCGCTATCGACGCCACCGGCATCGGTTTGGGCAATGTGAGCATCAAAGGCGATCTCGGGCAGATCAATGCGGGCAACGGTGCGGACGGTGAGCCCGGCGTGGTAAGCTTGAAAGCCAACTCGCTCGGTCAGCGCGGGCTGGAGACGAAACTTCCCGGCGGCTCCTGGCAGAGCGAAATCGTGGGCGCACTCAAAAAATTCCAACTCTCCGCCGGCATGCACGACGCCGAACTAATCGTCAGTGGTGATCTCGGTTCGGTGAAGGTGAAGGGAGATGTCCTCGGGAGCGCGATTCGCAGCGGCGGCACGATCGGCGCCATTCAGATCGGCGGCGATCTGGCGGCCAGCGCGGCGCACGAGGCAACGATCAGTGCGCTGGGTCTGCTCGCTCCGGTTTCCAGCAAAAAGGCGCTCGCCATCGCGAGCATCGCGATTGGTGGTTCGGTCGAGCGCGCCCAAATTCTCGCCGGTTACGATCACCTCGGCGCGGCCGTGAATGCCGACGCCAGCATCGGTAAAGTTCCGTTGGTCAGAATTGGATGGCCAGCAGCCTGATCGCCGGTGCCGATGCCGGTGCTGACGGTCTTTTCGGCACCGACGACGATGAGTTGATCGCGGGCGGCGGCTCGGTCATCGCGAGCATTGCCAAAATCCTGATCAAAGGCGCCGCCACCGGGACGAGCGATGACGCGACCGATCATTATGGCTTCGTGTCGGAACAGATCAAAACGTTCAAGGCCGCGGGTGCGAAGACCTCGCTTACGTCCGGGGCGGGCAACGATCTTACCGGCATTTTCATTGGCCCCGACGACGATCTCCGCGTCCGCGAGGTGGTTTGATGAGGGGGGTACGGCCTCGCTCGTTCAATCGAATTCTCGGGTTACTATTTGGGAGGCGATCGACGCTACAAAAGTAAGCGGAGTTTGACTCGATGCCGACGTCATCACGGCGGACGTGGAAGACGGGCCGGGCAAAATCCCAGATTGAGCGATTCTCTTGTGAACGTGGTGAAAGTCGACGGCGGGAAGGGTTGACTTCGCGGCGGTGGCGGATCATCTAAGCGACATCAATCGGTGTGGTATTCGTTATGAAAGCATTTCTCTTTCTTGCCCTTGTATCCCTCATTATGTCGACCGCCGGAAAACTCCGCGGGAGCGAATCGGCAGCCGCTTTTTCGGGTGCCGCTGGAAACTACGGCGGTCTGCTCATTGTGCCCGATGCGGACTTGCCACCCGGCATCCAGCACGTTCCTCGCGGTCACCTTCCGAACGAGACGCCGCTGAACTCCGGTACGCTCACCGCTCAAGTGCGCGATTCGGGACGATTCACCGCCGTGCTGAACTGGCAGGGATACATTTATCGCTTCATGGGCAAATTTAACCCCGACACGGCGACCTTTGAACGCAGCTTTAAGGATCGCGACAAACCCGGCGAGACACTCGAGTTGCTGCTGACGCTGGACGCGGGGGCTCGCATCCTGAATTGCGCCCTGACCGGCCTGGGTGTTCCCGACGACGCAAACGACCCAGACCCTCACTACACCGCCGAGGGTGCCCTCTCCGGCGCAGAACCGGATGACTCGGGAGCTGCTTTCGCCGGCTCCCTCAATGTCTCGTTCATTGCCCCTCTCGACTACGGCAGCTTCCCGGTTGATTTCCGGGGAGACGGCTATTCGATCACTCGCGTCTCGAAGAGAAAGGGATTTTCCGCTCGCATCATCGGCCGCCTTCCGGACAACGAGCCTTTCAGTGCCGGATCGCGGTTGCGCGGCACGAACTACACGATTTTCAGCGGACTTTATAAGAAAAACGGCCGTTTTGGCGGGCTAACGATCGGCCAATTGAGCACGGCCGACCGCAAGTCCATCCAGAACATCCTCCTCTGGACGAAGCGCGAAGGGGCCGACCCGGATTACTATCCTGACGGATTTGAGACGGGCTTTGGTATTCTCACCACGGTGTTTCTATCGCCGACGCCCGGCCTAAGCTCTGTCTCGAAGCCGATTCCCCCCATCAGCACAACGCGCGGCCCCGTGCGCGGCACCCTCGTTTTGAAGGGCGGCAACCTCGGCAAGAACGGCAGCGGCGAGGATAATGTTATAGCGGCGAAGATTAGAATTAGCCACTCCGGTGTCAAAATACTCGATCCGAACCCACAACGCATCGTCATGAAGACGAACCGGGCCGCGACGACCTGGAAAGGCAGCTTTATCCATCCCGTGAGCGGCAAACGTACAACCTTCCAGGGGGGCTTCACGCCAGCGAAGGGTGGACAGAATGGGGAAGGCCGCGGGGGCTTCAAGGGTAGCATCTCCAAGCGGGACGGGGGCTTTGTCGAGAGCGGATCCGCACGCGTTACCGTGGAATGACCCGCTCGTGGGACGGACGGACTGTGTATTGGCCGGAGTCGTGTCCGGCGGGTCACGGAGCAACGAGCGTGAGCTTCGGGGCTGTTCTCGTGGTATGAAGGGCGAGCGGTGGCACAGGCAGCTCCTCGCCATCGGGCTATTCGCGATCCTGTTGGCGCCGTCTGCGCGCGGTGCGGGCGTCGATTATGTGAGCACGATCCAGCCGATTTTTTCCCCGAACCGCTGTATCGGTTGTCACAATGCCAGCGCACCGGGCGGCCTCGATCTGAGAGCACCGCAGAGCTACGGCAACCTGGTAAACGAGCTCTCTAAGAATGAAGCGGTCGTCCGTGCCACCTATCGGGTGCGTCCAAATGATACGACGCTCAGCTCGCTCGTGGACATTGCCAACATTGGAGGCCACAACGCCATAACCATTAACGTGACGCAAAACAATGCGATCAGGGATTGGATCAATCAGGGAGCATTACCCAATTTGAATCCGCCCGCGGTCGCCAATGTTTCACCGAGCAGCGGGGCTATGACGGGCGGTGCTCCGGTCGTCATCACGGGCACCGGCTTTGGTGGCGTGGGCGCCTTCGTCCCAACAGTGACCTTCGGCGGGGTTCCGGCGACGGATGTCGTCGTGACGTTCAAGAATCCGGTTACGCCTGGAGACGTTTCGACTCAGATCACCTGCACGACGCCGGCACATGTGGCAGGATCCGTGAACGTCGTGGTAACGACCGCCGCCGGAGGCGCATCGGCTCCGCTGACCAACGGTTTCACCTATTCAAGCAACAACGCGAATCTCTCGAATCTTGTCCTGAGCGCCGGGACGCTCACCCCCGCGTTTTCCGCCGGGACGACCAGCTACACGGCGAGCGTGGCGAATGCGACGAGTTCGCTGAAGGTAACGCCGACCAAGGCCGACGCGAACGCAAGCATCACGGTCAACGGCGCGGCGGTGGCGTCCGGCACGGCGAGCGGATCGATCAACCTGAATGTAGGTGCCAATACGATCACCACGGTGGTGACTGCGCAGGATGGAACCACGACCAAAACTTACACGGTGACCGTGACGCGGGCTGCGAGCAGCAACAACGCGAATCTCTCGAATCTTGTCCTGAGCGCCGGGACGCTTACACCGGCGTTTTCCGCCGGGACGACCAGCTACACGGCGAGCGTGCCGAATGCGACGAGTTCGCTGACGGTGACCCCGACCAAGGCGGACGCGAACGCAAGCATCACGGTCAACGGCGCGGCGGTGGCTTCGGGTACAGCGAGCGGATCGATCAACCTGAATGTGGGTGCCAACACGATCACCACGGTGGTGACCGCACAGGATGGGATCACGACCAAGACTTACACGGTGACCGTGACGCGTGCCGCGAGCAGCAACGCGAATCTCTCGAATCTTGTCCTGAGCGCTGGGACGCTCACACCCGCATTCTCCGCCGGGACAACCAGCTACACGGCGAGTGTCCCGAATACGACGAGTTCGATGACGGTGACGCCGACCAAGGCGGGCGCGAATGCAAGCATCACGGTCAACGGCGCGACGGTGGCGTCAGGCATGGCGAGCGGATCGATCAACCTGAATGTGGGTGCCAACACGATCTCCACCGTCGTCACCGCGCAGGATGGAACCACGACCAAAACTTACACGGTGACCGTGACGCGTGCCGCGAGCAGCAACAACGCGAATCTCTCGAATCTTGTCCTGAGCGCTGGGACGCTCACACCGGCGTTTTCCGCCGGGACAACCAGCTACGCGGCGAGCGTGCCGAATACGACGAGTTCGATGACGGTGACCCCGACCAAGGCCGACGCGAACGCAAGCATCACGGTCAACGGCGCGACGGTGGCGTCAGGCACGGCGAGCGGGTCGATCAACCTGAACGTGGGTGCCAACACGATCACGACTGTCGTCACGGCGGAGAATGGGACCACGATCAAGGCTTACACCGTGACCGTGACGCGGGCCGCGAGCAACAGCAGCAACGCGAACCTTTCCAACCTTATGCTGAGCGCTGGGACGCTCACACCCGCGTTTTCCGCCGGGACGACCAGCTACGCGGCGAGTGTGCCGAATGCGACGAGTTCGCTGACGGTGACGCCGACCAAGGCGGACGCGAATGCAAGCATCACGGTCAACGGCGCGACGGTGGCGTCAGGCACGGCGAGCGGATCGATCAACCTGAATGTGGGTGCCAACTCGATCACCACGGTGGTGACCGCGCAGGATGGGACCACGACCAAGATTTACACGGTGACCGTGACGCGGGCTGCGAGCAGCAACAACGCGAATCTCGCGAATCTTGTCCTGAGCACCGGGACGCTCACACCTGCCTTTTCCGCCGCGACGACTAGCTACACGGCGAGCGTGCCGAATGCGACGAGTTCGCTGACGGTGACGCCGACCAAGGCGGACGCGAACGCAAGCATCACGGTCAACGGCGCGGCGGTGGCGTCAGGCACGGCGAGCGGATCGATCAACCTGAACGTTGGCACCAACACGATCACGACTGTCGTCACGGCGGAGAATGGGACCACGACCAAGGCTTACACGGTGACCGTGACGCGGGCTGCGAGCAGCAACAACGCGAATCTCGCGAATCTTGTCCTGAGCACCGGGACGCTCACACCGGCGTTTTCCGCCGGGACGACCAGCTACACGGCGAGCGTGCCGAATGCGACGAGTTCCCTGACGGTGACGCCGACGAAGGCGGACGCGAACGCAAGCATCACGGTCAACGGCGCGCCGGTGGCGTCAGGCACGGCGAGCGGACCGATCAGCCTGAATGTGGGTACCAACACGATCACCACGGTGGTGACCGCGCAGGATGGGACCACGACCAAGACTTACTCGGTGACCGTGACGCGGGCCGCGAGCAGCAACAACGCGAATCTCTCGAATCTTGTCCTGAGCGCCGGCACGCTCACACCGGCGTTTTCCGCCGGGACGACCAGCTACGCGGCAAGCGTGGCGAATGCGACGAGTGCGCTGACGGTGACACCGACCAAGGCGGACGCGAACGCAAGCATCACGGTCAACGGTGTGACGGTGGCGTCAGGCACGGCGAGCGGATTGATCAGCCTGAATGTGGGTGCCAATACGATCACCACCGTCGTCACCGCAGAGGATGGGACCACGACCAACACGTACTCGGTGACCGTGACGCGACTTGACCTACCCACCGTTACGTCACCGACCACTGCCGGCGTCACGAGCGCGAGCGCGATTTTGGGCGGGAACGTGACGAGCGATGGCGGCACAACGGTGACGGAGCGCGGAATCGTGTACGCCATCAAGACTGCGAACAACGATCCCTTCATCGACGGTCCAGGAGTAACGAAGGTGATCGGCAGCGGCACCACTGGTGTCTTTACCGTAAATGCGAGTGGTCTTTCGCCGGCCACCGGTTACGCCTTCAGAGCTTACGCCACCAACAGCGTTGGCACGACTTACACGGCGGCCGCGTTTTTCGATACGTTGTCTTCCGGCGTTCTGGCGAATGACAGTTTCGCCGAAGCACAATTGCTTCCGGGGGACGCGGGTACCATCACGGGGACGAATATTGGAGCCACCAGGGAAGCGGGCGAACCGGAACATTCCGTCGGATCTGACCGGCCATTCCGTCTGGTATCGTTGGATTGCTCCCAGTGCGGGTGCGGTGACATTCGATACTTTTGAGAGCGACTTCGATACCGTGCTTGGAGCTTACACCGGTTCGGCGGTCAACGCGCTGACGGAAACAGCCCGCAACGACGACGATAATGTGAGTGGTTCGAGTCAGAGCAGGATCAGTTTCGAAGCGGTCGCCGGGACCACCTATTATATCGCCGTGGATGGCTTCTCTGGCGCCACGGGCCAAATCGTCCTGAACTATTACCGGGGTCGGGTTCCGGTGGCCGGCACCTATTTCGGTCTCATCGAGTCGGAACTGAATTCGCCGGCGACATCCGCCTACAGCCATTCCGAGTCGGGATTCATCAGAATGACCGTTACCACGACCGGGAAGTTCACGGCTGCCATCTCGTATGCCGGTCAAACGGCTAGTTTGCGTGGGACATTCGGAGATAAGGTCACGATCAGCGGCGAGAAACAAATTCCCGGCCACGGGATCATCGACGTCACGATCTCCGGAGAAACGGATCGGATTGTCGGAACCGTTCAGGACAATGGGGCCACCGCCATCATCGAAGCGCACCGCAACGTTTTTAATCGGCGCACGAATCCCGCGCCGCAAGCCGGCAGGTACACACTGATGACGCGACCCACGGCGCCCTTTGTCGGGCAGGAGGAATTTCCTCAGGGCTTCGGCCACGGCAGCATCATCGTTAAGACCGGTGGTACCTTGAGGGTCGCGGCCACGCTCGGTGATGGAACGCAAATCAACGTGGGTTCGGCTCTCTCGCAATCCGGGACGATGCCGCTTTACGCCGCCCTGTACAAAAAGCAGGGCTCCGTCCAGGGACTCGCAGCCTTCGACGAAATCGAAAACCAATCCGACGGGAACGGAACATTAAATTGGTTGAAACGGGCGCGTGACTCGGACTCCTTCTATCCTTCCGGATTCACCACACAATTGGACCTCATTGTGTCAAAATTCCTGGCACCTGACCGCGGGGAACCGATCCTGGAGTTTCCCGATTCAATCGGGAGTCTGCGCGTCGAACTGTCCGATGGGGGCGGCGCGGCCATCCCGCCGTTCGAGGTCACGCTTGACCGTGGCAACCACGTCACGGGCGACGGTGGGGTCAGCTTCAAGATCAAGATTAAGCGGAAAACCGGAGCGTTCAAAGGCAGCTTCCGCGATCCATCCACATTCAAACGCCGAAAGTTCTCTGGAAGCATCTTTCAAAAGCAGCAGGTTGGAAATGGATTGTTCAAAGGCGACGGGGAGACAGGCTCGGTCTTGCTCGAATCGACGACCACGGTCATTGCGCCCGCCGGATCTTCGTTCGAACCCGAGCCCATTTTGCCGCGCTGAGCGGTAGCAGTTTTTCGTTCGCGAAACCGCGTCGAATGCCTCCAGAATGTTGAGGTTCATTCGATGCCTTGTCCGCAGGATCGGCCGTGCGCTCCTCGACTTCCGAGAACCGAACTACAAATAGTAATCGAAGTTTGATTCGCTGCCGACTTTGCGGCGCACGCGGAAGACGTGAGCGGGCACGACCTGTGGATCGAGGCGTACGAAATTGCGGGTGCCGGTCCAGAGATAGCGCTGGTCGGTGAGGAGATCGTGCACCTGATATTGCTCGCTGGCCATCCAGCCGAAGTCCTCAACCGGCACATCGACAAATGCGTCCTGCGTGTGCCAGGGATCGAGATTGACGATCACGAGGATGATGTTGTCCCGGGCGGGAGTCATCTTGAGGTAATAAAGGACGAGATCGTTGTCGCATTTGCCGAAACGGAGGTTGCGCAAATCGTGCAGCGCGCGGTTCTCCTTGCGGATGGCGTTCAAGCGCGTGATCAGCGCCTTGATATTGCCGGGCGCATTCCAGTCGCGCTCTTTCCACTGATACTTTTCGCTGTCCAGATACTCCTCTTTTGCGAGCTGTTTGTAATCCGTGTCGCATAGATTCAGGAAGTGCCTGACGTCATTGGCGGGATTCCAATCCGACCGCCAAAGGCCGGCATTTTCACAAAGCTCGAAGCCCGAATAGATGCCATAGACCGGTGCCAGCGTCGTGGCCAGGACCGCTCGCACGATGAAGGCCGGGCGCCCGCCAAACTGGAGGTAGCTCGGCAAAATGTCCGGGGTGTTTGGGAAAAGATTCGGGCGCATGACTTCAGAAACCGGATCGTGAGTCAGGTGCGCGAAATACTCGGTGAGCCCCTCCTTGGTATTGCGCCAGGTGAAGTACGTGTAGCTCTGGGTGTAACCCGCCTTGGCCAGCGCATGCATCATTTTGGGACGGGTAAACGCTTCGCTGAGAAAGACGGCATCGGGCCACCGGCTCTGGACGCGTCCGATCAGATATTCCCAGAAAGCGACAGGTTTGGTGTGCGGATTGTCCACGCGAAAGATGCGCACATCATGCTCGCACCAAAACTCGATCACGCTCGTGAGTTCATCCCACAACGCTCGCCAGTTCGGGTTGTGGAAGTTCATCGGGTAGACATCCTGATACTTTTTCGGCGGATTCTCCGCGTATTTGATCGTCCCGTCCGGCCGCTGGTAAAACCACTCCGGATGCGCGTGGACATAGGGATGATCCGGCGAGCAATTGATCGCAAAATCCAGGGCCACTTCCATTCCGCGTGCGCGAATTTCTTTCACCAGCCAATCGAAGTCGTCGAGGGTCCCGAGCTCGGGCGCCACGTCTTTGTGGCCGCCGCCATTCGGACATTTTTGCAGGCGGTTACCAATCGCATACGGCACGCCGGGTTCGCCGGGTTCGCAGGTCACGGAATTATTGCGCCCTTTCCGCGCCGTGACGCCGACCGGATGAACGGGCGGAAAATAGATCACGTCGAAGCCCATGGCCTTGGCGTCGTCCACGCGCGGCAGGCAGTCGCGAAAGGTGGATCCCTTGTCGCCCCGGCCTTCGGCTGAACGGGGAAAAAACTCATACCAGGCGGCGAACCCGGCGCGCTCACGGTCGATCCACATTTTCGGAAATTCTGGCGAAATCTCCGGGGCCGGCAGCGGTTCTGCCGCAGGGGTGGCGGGCACCGACGCCGATTTTTTCGCAGAGGCCTTCGATTTTCGCGCGGGTTTGACGGGGGCCGCAACGACCAGGCGCAGCGTCTCCTCGCTATTGAGCGTGAAGTGGGTTGAATCGCGGCGATCGGAATAAGCTGTCATCAGCGCTTCGAGTTCGCCACGATGGGCCAGGACATGGACGCGTTCCGGTCCGGCTGTGCGCATTTCTGACGCAAATTCACGCAGCTGCTGGGCGTCGAACGATTGTCCGATGGCCGCCGCCTGTTCCGCGGCCCGCTCGACGAATTGCGCGCCTTCGAGCATCTCGCTCGTGAGGTCCGGCTGCTGCGCGTTGAATTTGGCTTCGTACTCGTGCTGCCAGGAAAAAAACAGGTCGCCCCAGGCTTCAATCGTGACCTCATACCGGCCCACCTCGAAAAACGAACACGTCCCGCGCCAGCGATCCTTGTTCCATGGATCGACACAAATCATCGGGGTTTCGTGCCACTTCTGCGTGCCCTGTCGGCGCCATTTCAACACCGCCGAGAGGACATCGTGACCGTCCTTGAAAATATCGGCCGTGACCACCAGATCTTCGCCCACACAGCGTTTAACCGGGTAGCGTCCTCCGTCGATGAGGGGGGTTACGTTCTCGATGACGACAGTCGGTGGGCGAAAAGTCATGACGAAGACTGTGGTGCACGCGCGGCGGCCCTCGCAAGCCCCGGCTGTCGTCCCCAAAATTGTCGCTCGCGCGGCGCCGCTGATTGGTCCATCGATGAAGTACCGCATCCATGAGCGACACTGGTCCCATCAATCTCACGCGCGACATTGAAGCTGCGCAAATTCCGAGCGGCGAAATCGTGGACCTGCCCGCGGGCGGTTCCGTAATCATCACGCAGGCGTTGGGGAACAGTTACACCGTCTATGTCGAGGGCCGGCCGGGCCTTTTTCGCATTCGGGCTGAGGACGCCGACGCCATTGGAAAGCCCCCCATGACCTCGACCGTGGTCGAGGGACCCTTTTCTGAAGAGGCGGTCTGGGCGCAGCTTCGCGAATGTTACGACCCGGAAATCCCGGTGAACATCGTCGACCTCGGGCTGATATATGATGTGGCGATTGCAGACGACGACACTGGAAAAGGCAAAGCCGTCAGCGTGAAAATGACGCTCACCGCGCCGGGATGCGGGATGGGACCGACGCTGGCTTCTGATGCCGAGCAGCGAATCGATTCGTTGCCGGGTGTGGCGCGCGCGCAGGTCGAACTCGTCTGGGATCCGCCGTGGTCGCCCGACCGGATTAGTGCGGCCGGTCGGGAGCGTCTCGGGATGGAATGATCCCGCGCGGGTCAACGCCTTGTTCGCCCCTTGACTAACTCCATCCCATCCACTCGCCGGATCGAGACCGTTCTGTTTCTCGTCTGCTGGTTTGCGTTCGCGTATTTCAACCAGGGAGGTGGCTGGAACCAGAATTCACGCTTCGCCGAAGTGCGTGCCATCGTCGAGCAGGGGCGTTTTGCGATCGATGATTACCTCGTTTATCTCCGTGATCCGGCGCGGAATGATCTGATTCGGATGCAGGTGGATCGCGCGGAATACGATTTTGCGGGAAATCGCCACCGTCTGGCGTGGGTGGACTCAGTCTGGACATTGGTCGCGGTTGGCGATCGGCCGGTGGAGGAAGGGGTGGAATTGACGCCCATGATCGAGGTCTCGACCTCGGGAGATGTGGGATTTGTGGAAAGCACAGGGCATTTCCATCCGAATAAGCCGCCCGGAACATCACTGCTCGCGGTGCCGGCGTATTTTGGGATCTACCACGTGGAACGGGCACTGGGGATTGATCCCGATCATTGGTTCACGATGAATGTGAATGCGTGGCTGACGACGATCTTTAGCGTGGGTCTCGCGTCAGCTTTCACCTGTGTTTTGTTTTTTCGACTGGCGCGGGATTTCGCCGGGGGAGCGGCTTTGCCGGCGGTGCTGGCGACGCTGGCGCTCGCGTTTGGCACGACGTTTTTTCCCTTCGCCACCATCCTGTTCGACCACTGTCTGACCGCGGCGCTGCTGCTGGCTTCCTTTTACCTGTTACGCCGGCATTCAGCGTCCGTATGGGCGACCGCGGCCGCGGGTTTCTGCGCTGGGTTCGCCGTGGTCACAAATTATGTCGCAGCCGGCGGCGTGGTGTTTCTCGGCTTGTATGCGCTGTTGGCGAGCGGATCGATTTGGCAGCCGCGCAGTTGGAATTGGCGTGCGGGACTTTCGTTTGCGGCGGGCGGGTTGCCCACGGCGATGATTCTCGCGGGCTACAACTTCGTGAACTTTGGATCAGCGCTGGCACTGAGCAATGATTTCCAAAATCCGCTCTTCAAGGATGATGCGGGAGCGCTCGGGATGTTCGGACTGCCGAATGTTTATGTCATGGCGATCATTTCGGTCAGCCCGTATCGCGGAGTTTTCATGCTGGCGCCGGTGCTCGTCCTCGGGGTCGCGGGCTGGATCGCATGGCTGCGCGAAAAGCAATGGGTGGCTGAAGCCCGGCTGGGGATCGCGATATTCGCGTGGTTCTTCCTCGTGAATGCCAGTTTCAATGGCTACCACGGCGGCTATTCCGCCGGCCCGCGGTATCTCGTCCCCGCGCTTCCTTTCCTCGCTCTGCCATTGGTTTGCGCGTTTGCGCGCTGCCGAAGGTTGAGTTCGATCCTGCTGGCAATTTCGATGGCGCAGCAGTTTTTACTCACGGCGACTGATGCGCAAAACTCTCTGGCGGTGGGAGGACATGCGCGGCTTCCGGATGAGCAACGGAGCGACGATTTTTGGTGCGGCATTGTTTATGAATACGCGGCGCCTCTGTTTTTCACCGGACACATCGGTCCACTCACCGAGCAGCTTCTCGCCATCCGGATCGAAAACGAACGGGAACGCCTCGCGGACGAAATACCGATCGAGGAAGAACGGGAGGTCGTTTTCACCGCGACCCGAAACAAATGGCGCCAGGCCGTGGATCAAGGTGAGGAATTCCCCATCATGCTGGCGGCCATCCGCGGGCCGGTGTCGGACTGCATGGTCAATGTTTTCGATGGCTTGCTCGGTTCCGGGGTCTGGCCGCTCGGTTCGGAGCAGACGAAATGGGCCTCCTTTAACCTCGGAGAATTGGTCTGGCCGGAATCGCGGTTGAGCGTCGTCCCGCTGCTTGTCCTGGCCGGCGCTGGAGGATGCTGGGTGGTGGGGTTGGCCCGGCGACGCGATGGTCAAGTCACGCTTGATACGGCCCACGGGTAAAAAATTTTGAAAACTCCGCTTGCGCAGATGGAGGAAGGACATTAGAAACCGCGTCCCTTTTTCGCGCTCTCGCGACGTTGTTCGCGCTCTCGCGACTCCCGACGTGTCGGCGAGTCTTCGAGTGTAAGACCGTCGGGATATGCGAAAGAGGGTAACCAGCAGCACGGTGCGAAATTTCGCTTGCCCACGGGCGGTGAACCGATAGCGTCCGCGCTCCCCGCCGCAGGAGGGTTCGCTCCGCTCCAGTCAAGGTGGGTTTTTTTGTCCCCGGATTTAACGGGGATGGAACGAGCGAAGAATCCGTTTTTTCAATGCCAACAATCAACCAATTGGTCCGCAAGGGACGCAAAAAAGTGACGGTGAAATCCAAATCACCGGCGCTCGCAAATTGCCCGTTCCGTCGTGGCGTCTGCGTGCAGGTCATGACGCGCACTCCGAAGAAGCCGAACTCCGCGCTCCGCAAGGTCGCCAAAGTTCGCCTGACCAATGGGTTTGAGGTCATCGCCTACATCCCGGGCGAAGGGCACAACCTTCAGGAGCACTCGATTGTCCTCGTCCGTGGCGGACGGGTGAAGGATTTGCCCGGTGTCCGCTATCATATCGTTCGCGGTTCGCTCGACGCCCTCGGCGTCGATGGCCGCCGCCGGAGTCGTTCCAAGTATGGTGCCAAGCGTCCGAAACCGGGCCAGGACGCCGCCGCGAAGAAGAAGAAATAACACTTTTTAAGCCAAAACAAGATGTCACGCCGCCGCCGCGTCATTCATAAAGAGGAAAAGATCGACAGCCGTTATGGCAGTCCGGTTGTCGCCCGCCTGATTTCGTCCGTCATGCAGGACGGGAAGAAATCGCTGGCCGAGCGCATTGTCTATTCAGCCATCGAAGAAACCCGCACCGGCACGGATGCCGTCGATCCTCTCGAAGTTCTGCATAAGGCGGTCGAAAACGTCAAACCGCGGCTCGAAGTCAAGAGCCGTCGCGTCGGCGGAGCTACATATCAGGTTCCGATGGAAGTGCCACCGGGCCGGCAAATCGCCTTGGCCATGCGCTGGATTGTTGGTTATGCGCAAGGCCGAAAGAACACTCCGCTGACCAAGGCACTGGCCAACGAACTCAAGGACGCTGCGGCGGGCCAGGGCAACGCGATCAAGAAGCGCGATGACACCCACAAGATGGCCCAAGCCAACCGCGCCTTCGCTCACTTCCGGTTCTAACGTTTACCCCAGACTGTACCCGAACCCGTTCATTCAAGATGTCTGCTGCCGCTCCCGCCGCTCCTGCGACCACCAATCCGAATTCGCCGAATCGCGCGTTCCCGCTCGAGAGGACGCGGAATATTGGCATTGCGGCGCATATCGACGCCGGTAAGACGACGCTGACGGAACGCATCCTTTTCTATACGGGCATGATTCACCGGATCGGTGAAGTGCACGAAGGCACGACCGTGACGGACTGGATGGAACAGGAGCGTGAGCGCGGCATTACGATTACTTCGGCGGCCACCACGTGTTCGTGGGTGCAACGCCCGGAAGAAGGCGTTTTCAAGCTCTACGAGGGCACGAAGATGCGCGTGAACATCATCGATACTCCCGGACACGTCGATTTCACTGCGGAAGTCGAGCGTTCCCTGCGCGTGCTCGATGGCGCTGTCGCTGTATTTTGCGGAGTCGCAGGCGTGCAACCGCAGTCCGAAACGGTCTGGCGGCAGGCGACCAAGTACAAAGTCCCGCGGATTGCCTTCGTCAATAAGATGGATCGCACGGGAGCCAGCTTTTCCAATGCGATCAATGACATGCGGGTAAAGCTCGGCGCCAACGCCTGGCCGGTGCTGATCCCTCTCGGCAGCGAGGACGCGCTCAAGGGTCAACTCGACGTCATCAACAAGCGCGCCTTTCTGTACAAGGACAGTGACGTTCTCGGTTCAACCTACGACATTGCGCCCATCCCGGCGGACCATGTCGAACTCGTCGATAACGCCTACGACGAACTGGTTTCGGCAATTTCCGATCTCGACGACGAGGTGGGAATGGCGTTCCTCGAGGAAAAGCCGATCACGCCGGAAATGCTCAAGGCGGGGATCCGCCGCCAGACGATCGCCAACCGATTTGTGCCGGTGGTTGGGGGTTCAGCTTTTAAAAACAAAGGCGTGCAAGGCTTGGTCGATGCCGTCATCGATTATCTGCCCGGCCCGATCGACATTCCGCCGGCGGCCGGCCAGGATCCCGACACGGCCGAGCCGGTCGAAGCCGTCTCGGACGATAACGCGAAATTCTGTTCACTGGCGTTCAAACTGTGGAGCGATCCCTTTGTCGGCAAACTGGTATTCTTCCGGGTTTATAGCGGCAGCCTGTCCAAGGGGGACACAGTCTATAATCCGCGCACCAATAAGCGCGAGCGAATCAGCCGTTTGATTCAAATTCAGGCCGACAAGCGCGAGGACATCGAGACGTGTTATTCAGGTGACATCGCGGCCATCGTCGGCATTCGCAATATCACCACCGGCGACACCCTTTGCTCTGAAGATTTCCATATTCTCCTCGAACCGCCGTCGTTCCCCGACCCGGTGATTTCGATGGCCATCGAACCCAAGACGAAGGTCGATCAGGAGAAAATGTCCATCGCGCTCCAGCGTCTCGCGGAAGAAGATCCGACGTTCCGCGTCTTCACGAATGAAGACACCGGTCAGACGATCATCGCCGGAATGGGTGAGCTCCACCTTGAAATCATTCGCGATCGCATGTTCCGCGAGTTCAAAGTGGAAGCGAACGCCGGGAAACCGCAGATTGCGTATCGCGAAACAATCACGAAGCCCGCGCATGGCGTCGGCAAGCTCATCAAGCAGTCGGGTGGCCGCGGCCAATACGGTCACGTCGAAGTCGATGTGCGTCCGGCCGAACGAGGCAAGGGTCACACGGTCGAGAGCAAAATCGTGGGCGGCACCATCCCGAAGGAATACATTCCTGCGGCCAAGAAAGGCATCGAAGAGGCGCTCCTCAACGGCATCCTTGGTGGCTATCCAGTGATCGACCTCGAAGTGGATATCGTCTTCGGCAGCTATCACGACGTGGATTCCAATGAACTCGCCTTCAAGATGGCGGCCATTTTTGCCATGAAGGATGCGTTCAAGAACGGCGGTTCCATTCTGCTCGAGCCGATCATGAAAGTCGAAAACTCGACTCCCGAGGAATACCAGGGCGATATCATGGGTGATCTCAATCGCCGGCGCGGTTTGGTGAAGGGAATCGAAGCCAAGAATAATCTTTCGATCATTACCGCCGACGTTCCGCTGGCGGAAATGTTTGGTTACGCCACGGCCATTCGCTCCCTGTCGAAAGGCCGGTCCAGTTATTCCATGGAGCCTTCCCATTTTGAGCAGGTGCCAGCCAACGTTTTGGCGGCGGTGCTCGATCAGAAAGCTTCCAAGTAAAGTCATCTATCTCACCATGTCCGGACAAAGAATTCGCATTCGCCTTAAGGCCTTTGACTACCGCATGCTCGACGCTTCCTCGGCGGACATCGTCGAGACCGCGAAACGCACGGGCGCGCAAGTCGCCGGTCCGATTCCGCTGCCCACGCGGATCGAAAAATTCACCGTTAACCGTTCCCCGCACGTGGATAAAAAGGCAATGGATCAGTTCGAGATTCGCACCCACAAGCGGATGCTCGATATCATCGAGCCAACGGCCAAAACCGTCGATGAGTTGAAGAAGCTCAATCTTCCCGCCGGCGTGGACATCACCATCAAGATATAACCCTTCGTCTCCAGCTAAATGAAAATCGGATTGCTTGGAAAAAAGATCGGCATGACCCGCCTTTATGACGACAAAGGCAAGTCAGTCGCCGTTACGGTGATTGATGCCTCGGAGAACTCGTTGCTTCAGATCAAGAACGAAGAGAGCGATGGCTATTCCGCGGTGCAGGTCGGATTCGACCCGCAGAAGAAACAACGGGTTACCAAACCGCTGCTCGGACATTTCGAGCGAGCCCAGTCGGAACCGAAAAAATTCGTCCGCGAATTTCGTCTTAAGGACGGCACCAAACTCGAGGGGGAATTGGATCTCTCCGTGAAACAATTTAATGCTGGTGATCTCGTGGACGTGATCGGTCGATCCAAGGGCAAGGGATTTCAGGGGGTCGTGAAACGGCACGGTATGGCCGGTCAACCAGCCTCCCATGGCTCGATGATGCATCGCCGAAACGGCGCCATCGGCAACCGCTCCACGCCGGGCCGCATCTGGAAAAACATGGGCATGCCCGGACACATGGGTGACGAGCGTGTGACGGTTCAAAATCTCCGGATTGCCCAGGTCCGGGAGGCCGAAGGTGTGATTTTGGTGACGGGTGCGGTGCCGGGAGCGAACGGCACTTATGTGATCATCCGGCCGGCTATTAAATCCAAATCAGCTGCGTAAGATCCTATGCCAGGCACTCTCCTTTCCATCGAAGCCGCCAAAGCGGCGAATATTCAGGTCGTCGAGGACGATCGCTACAGTCAGGCCGTGCATGACGTGGTCGTCGCGCTCCAGGCCGGTCGCCGTCGTGGCACCGCCTGCACCAAAACCAAGGGCGAGGTCGCCGGAAGCGGAGCCAAACCCTGGCGGCAAAAGGGTACGGGCCGCGCCCGCGCGGGCTACAAGCGGTCGCCGGTCTGGCGGGGCGGCGGTGTCGTTTTCGGCCCGAAGCCACGTGACTATGCAAAAGGCGTTTCGAAGAAACTCAAGAAGGTCGCTCTCCGAAAAGCGCTGAGCGAGCGGATCAAAGACGGGGTCGTCTATGTCGTGGATAGCTTCGCGGTCGCCGAGCCCAAGACCAAACAATTCCTCGGGTTGCTGAGTTCGATTTGCGATACCGATCGCACGCTCGTCGTGGCGCCCGCGTTTGACCATAACACCTTGCTGGCCGCCCGAAACGTCACGACGGCGCTGCTCTTTCCGGCCTGCCAGGTGAATGCCGAGCACTTGTTGAAATATCGCCAGATCATCCTGACGCAGGATGCTCTCCCCATTTTGGCGGAGCGAATGGAGCTGAAAAAATGAACGATCCCTACAGTATTATTGACACCGTCTGCCTGACCGAAAAGGCGACGCTTTTGAGCGAGACGCTCAACAAATACGTCTTTCGCGTGCAATTGAAAGCGACCAAGCCTGAGATCAGGCAGGCGATCGAAACGATCTTTAAGAAGAAAGTGATCGCGGTGAATACGTGTCGTTACGATGGTAAGAAACGGCGTAAACGCACGGCTTCAGCCGGCCGCACCTCCCACTGGAAAAAGGCCATCGTCACCCTGCAGGCCGGGGAAACCATCGATCTCGCCTAACCAGCCAGCTACTCAACGCCATGGGAATCAAAACATTTCGCCCTCTAACGCCGGCCAGCCGCTTTAAGGTGCTGCCGACGTTCGACGAGATCACAAAGAAGAAGCCGGAACGCTCCCTGACGGAGCCGAAGAAGAGGTCCGGTGGCCGCAACAATCAGGGCCGGATCACCATGCGCCACATTGGCGGTGGTCATAAGCAGCGCTACCGCATTATCGATTTCAAGCGCCTCAAGCGGGATATCGAAGGCGAAGTCGATCGGAATTGAATACGATCCGAATCGCACCTGCCGGATCGCGTTGATTAAGTATACGGACGGTGAAAAGGCCTATATCCTTGCGCCAGTAGGCTTGAGCGTCGGTGACAAGATCATGGCTGGAGAAGCGGTCGAGCCGAAGGTCGGCAACGCCATGCCTCTGGCCGCGGTCCCGTTGGGCACCGGTGTTCACAATGTCGAACTTATCCCGGGACGTGGTGGGCAGATTGCGCGGAGTGCAGGCCAGGTGTTGATCGTGAACAACCGCGAGGGTGGCTATGCGCTTTGTCGGATGCCCTCCGGCGAAATCCGCAAAATCCACGAGCGGTGCTACGCCACCATCGGCCAGGTCGGCAATACGGATCACATGAACGTTTCCAGCGGAAAAGCGGGGCGCAGCCGCTGGCTGGGCATCCGGCCGACAGTTCGCGGCATGGTCATGAACCCAATCGATCACCCGATGGGTGGTGGACAAGGAAAGTCCAAGGGCGGTGGCGGTCGGCATCATCCGATGAGCCCGTGGGGCCAACTGGCCAAGGGGTTCAAGACCCGGCGCAAGCATAAACAGAGCGATCGCTTCATCGTGGAGCGGCGCCAAAAGAAGAAGAAATCCTAAACGCTAGTTTGCCATGGGTCGCTCACTAAAAAAAGGTCCGTTCGTTGATCAGCATCTGTTCGAGAAGATCGATAAGATGAATGATGCCAGTACCAAAAAGCCGATCAAAACGTGGTCGCGTCGTTCGACAATCACCCCGGAATTTGTCGGCCACACTTTCCTCGTTCATAACGGCAAGATTTTTAACTCCGTCTTTGTCACGGAAAATATGGTGGGTCATAAGCTTGGAGAATTTTCGCCCACGCGAATCTTCAAGAAGCACGGCTCACACACCGCCAAGGTGTCCAAGTAAACAATGCTGCCGGGCATGAAGAAGATCAATGATCCCTTCAGGTTCCGGCGCTCCACGGCGATTCTAATCGCCACCTTCTGTGCCATCACTTCCGCATTCCATGCGGAGGCGCAACGGGTTCGTTCTTTGATTGAATATGAGATCGAGGCCAACGAAGCGAAAACCGCTTTGGAGGCCGTCGTCCGGGAAAACAACGCGCTGCGCGAGAAACTCACGCAGACCAATGCCGACCTGGCGGACGCACAGAAAAACCTGTCCTTCGCCATGAACGAGGCGGAGGTCTTCAAGCGCCAGACCAACCAACTCAAACTGCGCCTGGAAGCCCTGGGTGTGGATGGCGCTGGTGGAAATCTGGACGAATTGCAGCAGCGGCTTTTGAAGGCTGTCAGCGAACTCAAAATCGCCGAAGACGAGCGCCATAAGCTAAACGATGCTCTCGTCCGACTCTCGGAAGCTGCGCTCACGTTTCAGAAACTGGCGGAGTGCAAAGATCCGGACGCGCGAGCCGCCCTCGAAGCGGAAATGCGCAACGCCTCAAGTGCCCTCGGCCAGCCGGCGACCAATGCCGCCGATGCCGCCCCCGTGGCGGCGACACTGCAGGACGGCATGGTTATCAGCACGAAGGACGACCTGGCCCTGGTGGTGATTAACATCGGCCGCCGCCAGGGCGTGCAACGCGGCATGCCCTTCGACGTTTTGCGGGAGCGCCGTGTGGTCGGAACGGTGCGGGTGGTTGACGTGCGTGACCACATTTCCGGCGCCGTGATTCAAGATCTCAGTTCAGGACAGGACCCCATCAAAGTTAGCGATCACCTTCGGGTGGCCGCGCGACCCTAAATTTCAATTTCACCAACTTCGCCTGATCCCTCAGGCGAAGAGTCAGACCAACAAAAACCATGCAGATTAAATCAATCTATCGCGGAGCACGCATCTCGGCCTTCAAATGCCGGGAAGTGACGCGAGCCATTCGCGGCCTGCCCGTTTCGGCGGCGCTTGATCTTCTGGCCTTTACGCCCAAGAAGGCGGCTCTGCTCGTGGCCAAGACCTTAAAGAGCGCCATCGCCAATGCGGAGAACAATGCCAATCTCCGTGCCGACAAACTAACCGTCCACGAGGCGACGGTGGGTGAAGGTCCGACCATGAAGCGTTTCCGTCCACGGGCTCGTGGAAGTGCGGGACCAATTTTGAAGCGCACCAGTCACATTCGAATCATCGTGTGCGACGATGTGGAAATTCCGAATAAGCCGTCGGGAAAGAAGGCAAAGGTCGAGCGGAAGAAATCGGGAGGAACGAAATCTAAAACGAAAAAAACTGAGGTCGCTCAAACTGCTGAGACGGCCGAAGCGGCACCCGCTGCAGCTACCGAATAAATTATGGGCCAGAAAGTTAATCCAATCGGATATCGCCTTGCTGTCGATCGCGACTGGCGTTCGCGCTGGTTTGCCTCCCCCAAGGAGCTGCCGGAGTTACTCATCGCCGACGTTAAGATTCGCGCTTACGTCAAGGACAAGCTGAGGCTGGCGGCGGTCGCCAAGATCGTGATTGAACGCGCCTGGAACAGCATTCGGGTGACGATTCATACGGCGCGTCCTGGAATCGTCATCGGGCGCAAGGGTGCGGAAATCGAAAAGATGACCGAGGACATTTCACGCATGGCGGGTGGAAAATCGGTCAAGATAGACATTCAGGAAATCAAGACTCCGGAACTTGATGCGCAACTGGTGGCGGAAAACGTGGCGCTCCAGATCGAGCGACGCATTTCATTCCGGCGCGCAATGAAAAAATCAATTCAGACGACCATGGAGATGGGCGCGGAGGGGATTAAGCTCCGATGCGCTGGCCGCCTGGGTGGATCGGAGATCAGCCGGGCTGAGTGGTATCGTCAGGGAAAAATCCCGCTTCACACCTTGCGCACGCCGATTGATTACGGCTTCGCCGAAGCTCGAACGACCTACGGAATCATCGGCGTCAAATGCTGGATTTGCAAAAAACCTGAGCCCGCGGCGGCGACACCGGCAGCCCCGGCGCCACCCGTTGCCCCTGAACCGGTAGTGGCCTGACCAGAACGAAGATTTAACGGAAGACACCTATTATGCCTTTGATGCCCAAGCGGGTGAAATACCGCAAAACTCAGCGCGGGAGCCGAGCTGGAACTGCCTCTCGGAACATCTCGATCGATTTCGGCGCTTACGCGTTGCAAACGCTCGAACGGGCCTGGATTACCAATATCCAGATCGAGGCGGCGCGCGTGGCCCTGACTCGCAATATGAAGCGGAAGGGAAAATTGTGGATTCGGATCTTCCCCGACAAATCCGTGACCTCCCGTCCGCCGGAAACTCGCATGGGCAAGGGCAAGGGAGCCCCGGAACATTGGGTGGCTACGGTTCGCCCTGGAAACATTCTTTTTGAGCTGGATGGGGTGTCAGAAACGATCGCGCGGGAGTCGCTGCGCCTCGCCGCGGACAAGTTGCCCGTGCGCACCAAATTCCTGGCTCGCCACCGCGCCGCCTAAATCGGTCATGAAAATTAAAGAAATCCGAGAAATGAGTCTGAACGAGTTGTTGACCCGCAAGCGCGAGTTAAAGGAGGAGATTTTCCACCTGCGTCTTCAGCAACAGAGCGGCCAACTCGAAAAGCCAAGCCAGCTTCGATCGGCGCGCAAAGAGATCGCTCGCATCGAAACCGTAATCACTACCAAAAAGCAGAGCGCAGCCAGCGCCAAATAGCCATGAGCGACACTTCTCCAGCAGAAACACCGACAACCCGCGGGCGGACCAGTCTCCGCAAAGAGCGGGTGGCGCGCGTCGTCTCGACCAAAATGCAGAAGACGATCGTGGTGGAAACGGTGACTCGTGTACCACACCCGAAATTCCGCAAGATCACCAAGCAGGTGAAACGGTTCCATGTTCACGATGAAGAGAACAAGGCCCAGCTCGGGGATACCGTGCGCATCACTGAAACCCGTCCGCTCAGTAAACTAAAGCGGTGGCGCCTGGTTGAAATTCTCAAACACTAGTCTATAATCCGCGCCCTTTTTTATGCTCCAGATTCGTTCCAGACTTGATGTCGCCGACAACTCGGGTGCCCGGATGGCAAAGATGATCGGCGTCATTGGCAAGCCCACCATGAGCGCGCACGTCGGTGATATCATCACCGCTCACGTCCGCGAAGCGTCCGCGGGTGGCGCGGTGAAGAAAGGTGATGTCGTTCGCGCCGTCATCGTCCGGACCAAACATCCGGTGCGACGGGATGACGGAAGTTATCTGCGCTTTGATAGCAACGCGATTGTCATCATCGACAAGGATTCCAATCCTCGTGGCACTCGCATTTTCGGGCCTGTGGCGCGGGAACTTCGCGAAAAAAACTTCATGAAGATTGTCTCTCTTGCTCCGGAGGTTCTCTAAATTCCATGAATCGAACGAAATTCCACGTCAAGAAGGGCGACCTGATTCAGGTCATATCCGGAAACCACAAGGGTTCGACCGGGAAAATCCTGGAAATTCTGCGCAAGAAGGAGCGAGCGGTCATCGAAGGTGTGCACATGATCAAGAAGCACGTCCGAAAATCGCAAGAGTACCCAAATGGGGGCATCGTCGAGCGTGAGGGGACGATTCACATTTCGAATTTGAAACTGATCGAGGCCAAGCCGGACGAAAAGAAGCCGGCCAAAGCCTCGAAGAAAAAGGAAGCTACAAAAGCGAGCTAAGCCATGGCGGTCGAACTTTACAAACATTACAAAAACAACGTCATACCCGCTTTGCAAAAGGCGCATGGCTACCGGAACGTCCACGAGGTGCCGAAGGTGGATAAGGTCGTGATCAACACGTGTGTTGGCAGCGCGCCGGATACCAAGCAGGCCGTTGAGGAGGCCAAGGCCGAGCTGGCCATGATCACGGGTCAAAAGCCCATTGAGACGGTGGCAAAAAAGAGCATCGCCAATTTCAAGCTTCGCCAGGGTCAGGTTATTGGCGCCAAGGTGACGCTGCGCGGGGCGCGCATGTATGAATTCCTCGAGCGCCTCATCATGACGGCTCTTCCCCGCATTCGGGATTTTCGTGGGGTGTCAGCCCGGGCGTTCGACGGGAACGGCAACTACACGCTTGGAGTCAAGGATCAGTCCATCTTTCCGGAAATCGAGCTTGATCGCATCAAGCGCAATATCGGCTTCGACGTAACCATCGCGACCTCGGCCAGGACCGATGCCCAGGCGAAGGCTCTCCTGACCGAGCTTGGAATGCCGTTTTCCGACAAGCCCAAACCGCAATCCCAGCCCGCGCCCGCCGCGGCTGCCTAATCCCATGAGTCAACTGTCTGATCCCATCGCTGATTTCCTGACCCGCATCCGGAACAGCAACCGCGCCTTGCAGTCGGAAACGACCGCGCCCTTTTCCAAGATGAAAGCCGAGATTGCGCGCATCCTGAAAAACGAGGGTTATATTACGGATTACAGCATTGATCGTTCAGGCGATTTCCCGGCCCTGAGGATCGTCAACAAGTTGCAAAATCGCGTTCCCGCGATCACTGGTCTGAAGCGAGTGAGCAAACCCGGCTTGCGCCGTTACGTTGGCAGCGAGGATCTTCCCCGCGTGTTGGGCGGGCTCGGGATTTCCATTCTTTCCACTTCCAAAGGTATCGTTTCAGGCCGGGAAGCCCGTCGCCAAAAGATCGGCGGAGAGCTGCTGGCCCTCGTTTGGTAATCCAAATCAAAGCTTTTTCGTCATGTCTCGTATCGGAAACAAATCAATCAAACTCCCGCCGAAGGTGTCGGTTCGGGTTGGTGCCGACGGCCACGTGGACGTGGACGGCCCCAAGGGCAAATTGTCGTGGGCACTCCCGAAGGGAATTACGGGTTCCGTCGACGGGAACGTCCTGCAATTCAGCCGGGCCAGTGAAGAACGCAAGTTCAAGGCTCTGCACGGGCTGAGCCGGGCCTTGGTGAACAATATGATCACCGGCGTAAGTACCGGATTTAAAAAGGAGCTCGAAATCCAGGGGGTCGGCTTCAAGGCCGCGCTCCAAGGTAAGACGCTCAAGTTGAATCTGGGCTTTTCGCACGATATCCTTTTTCCGATCCCGGAAGGGCTCAAGGTAACTGTCACCGACAATACCAAGATCAGTATTGAAGGCATCGACCGCCAAGTGGTTGGGCAGGCAGCCGCCGATATCCGCGGTTACTACCCTCCGGAGCCCTACAAAGGCAAGGGTGTCCGCTACGCCGGCGAACTGGTGGTGCGCAAAGAAGGCAAAACCGTCCAATAAACCATGGCCACAAAGAAGATTCCTCAAGTCAAACTCCGGCACTTGCGCCTGCGCAAGAAGGTATCTGGCACACCCGAGCGCCCACGTCTCGCCGTCCATTTTTCCGGCATGCATATCTATGCCCAGGTCATTGACGATACCGTCGGACACACGCTGGCCTCCGCCTGCACGACGGAGGCCGCCTTCCGAGCCGACAAGAGCGCCCGGGCGAATGTCGTTACGGCAGTCCGGGTGGGCAAGGAACTGGCCCAGCGGGCGACCGAGAAAAATATCAAGCGCGTGGTGTTCGACCGCGGCGGCTTTAAATATCATGGGCGAGTGAAAGCGCTGGCTGACGCTGCGCGCGAGGGCGGATTGGACTTCTAATTCTTATTCTATGGCAGCACCACAAGGATCCCGTAACCGCCGCAATCGTGAAGAACGGCCCAAAGAACCGTCCGAGTTCACCGAGAAGGTCGTGTTTATCAATCGATGCGCCAAGGTGGTGAAGGGTGGCCGGCGTTTCAGTTTTAGCGCATTGATCGTAACCGGAGACCATAAGGGCCGCGTCGGTTACGGTTTTGGAAAGGCTAATGAAGTGTCCGAGGCCATTCGCAAGGCGGGTGACTCGGCGAAGAAGAGTCTCGTCCGCATCGCGGTTCACGAGAATACGATCCCCCATGAAGTGGTGGGAGAGCACGGTGGTGGTCGTGTGTTGCTGCGCCCTGCCTCACCTGGCACTGGAGTCATCGCTGGTGGCGGCGTTCGCGCCGTCGTCGAAGCAGCCGGGATTCGGGATGTGCTCGCGAAATCACTGGGATCGAACAATCACGCGAATGTCGTCAAAGCAACCATTGAGGGCCTCCGTGCAATTGCGTTTGCGTGCCGACGTCTTCAAGATGCGTGGCATTAAAATGAAATCCGCCAACGGTGCGGAATAAGGAGAAACTGACCTATGGACCTTTCAACCCTGAAACCCAATCCCGGCGCGAAGCATCGCAAAAAGCGCCTCGGCTGCGGTGAAAGCAGCGGCCACGGAAAGACGTCCGGCCGCGGCCATAAAGGACAAAAAGCGCGCTCGGGCGGCAGCATTAGACTTGGCTTTGAAGGTGGACAGATGCCGCTCCTCCGCAAGACACCCAAGCGTGGATTTAACAATGCCCGCTTCAAGAAAGTGTGGGGCATTGTCAACGTCGGCGATCTTGAGAAATTCGATGCCGGAACTGAGATTAACGAAGCCATGCTTCGCGCAGCTGGGTTGATTCGCGGCAAGCTTTTCGGCATAAAGATCCTCGGCGATGGCGAACTCTCGAAGGGACTTGCCGTTACCGCCACGGCCGCATCGCCCTCCGCCAGGGAGAAGATCGAAAAAGCCGGTGGTTCGATCACCCTGGCATGATCAGTGGTGACGATCGGGATCCGCCCGAGTCATCGCTTGGCAGGCGTGAACCATCCGGCGCATTGGATTAGCATTTATTCCGCGTGATCTCAGCCTTTACCAATACCTTCAAGATTCCGGAGCTGCGCAATCGCGTGCTCTTCACGCTCGCGATGGTGGTGATCGTTCGCATCGGTGCCGCCATCACGTGTCCCGGCGTGAATGTTGCGGTCATCCAGACGTGGTTCGATTCGCAGTTGCATGGGGGTTCAGGCAATAGTGTCGCCGCGCTCTTCAATATCTTTTCGGGTGGAGCCCTGGAAAACTGCGCCGTCTTCTCGCTTGGCGTGATGCCGTACATCAGTGCGAGCATCATGATGCAGCTGTTGACGGCGGTAATTCCGCAGCTCGGCAAGATCTCGAAGGAAGACGGTGGCCGGCAGAAGATCATGCAATACACGCGGTATGCGACGATCGCATTGTGCGTCTTTCAGGGTTACCTCCTGGCGGCATCGTTTCAGAACCCGACGCAAAACCCATTCCTGCCGGGAATTGGGGACATCATCAAATCGATGGGTATACCGCTCGTCTCCGACGAAACGATGACCTTCCGGATCATGACCGTGATCACCCTGACGGCAGGGACGATGTTCCTGATGTGGATTGGCGATCAGATCACGGATCGTGGGGTGGGCAATGGGATGTCCCTGATCATCACGGTCGGCATTGTGGCGCGTCTCCCCGCGGGATTGATTCAGGCGTGGAACACCTTCGTTCCTTCGGGTGGCCACTCCAGTCAGGTGAACCCGATGGTCTTGGTTCTCATGATCGCTTTCCTGGTGCTGGTGATCGCGGCGGTCATTTGTGTTACCCAGGCGCAGCGAAAAGTGAGCGTGCAATACGCGAAACGCGTCGTGGGCCGAAAAGTCTATGGTGGGCAGACGCAATACATGCCCCTCAAGGTGAACTATGCGGGCGTGATGCCGATCATTTTCGCCCAGGCGATCCTCATCTTTCCGTCCACCGTGGCCAACATGATGTTTGCCAGCAATCCGACGGCGCAAACCATCGCCCAAGCATTGACGCATGGTCCCGTGCATTACCTTTTCTTTGGCGGGATGATTTTCTTCTTCAGCTATTTTTGGGTCGCCACCCAATTTCAACCGCAGCAGATCGCTGATGATTTGAAAAAATACGGAGGCTATATTCCCGGCGTGCGACCGGGCAAGCCGACGGCGGAGTTTTTGGATTTTACCATGACTCGACTCACCTTCGCGGGCGCCGTCTTCCTGACGATTATTGCCATTCTGCCGCAGATGTTATCCGAATCCGTCGGCGTGCCGCCCATCGCGGCGCAGTTCTTCGGTGGCACCAGTTTGCTTATCTGCGTGGGCGTCGTGCTCGATACCATGCGGCAAGTTGAGACTCATCTCATTCAGCGGCACTACGATGGATTTTTGCGCAAAGGCCGCATTCGTGGGCGTTACGAGAAGACACTCGCCGGCCGCGGTGAAATGGTGCAGCAGCGTGCACTTCTCTGGCTGTATGTCGGAATCGCCGCATTGATTATTGCCGGGCTGGCGGCGTTTCTGGCTGGCCGTTCCTAGACGGTGAGACGGCGAATCGTTATGTTGGGACCGCCAGCGTCAGGGAAAGGGACGCAGTCCAAAATGATCTTCGCTCGATATCAAATTCCGACCGCCTCTACGGGGGACATGCTGCGGGGTGAAATGGCACGGCGGACTCCCCTCGGAATCGAGGCCAACGTCCTGACTCGCCAGGGGAACCTCGTTCCCGATGAAGTTATCATCGCGGTGGTTCGAGGTTGGTTGGAAGGGCACCTCGACGGGTTTGTCTTCGATGGATTCCCGCGAACGACCGGACAGGCCGAAAGCCTCGATCAACTGCTGCAGAGCCAGGAGTGTGAAGTTGACGTGGCAATATCTCTCGAAGCCCCAACGGAGATCCTCCGACAGCGAATCCGAAACCGGATGGTGTGCTCGCAATGCCGGGAGATTTTCGCGTGCGGTTGGCAAATCGAGGAGGGTGACCAGGAGTGCCCGTTTTGCGGTGGTTCGTTGCAGAGGCGCGAAGATGATTCCATCGCCGTGTTTGAAAAGCGCATGGTCGAATACGCGGACAAAACGGCCGCCCTGATTGGTTTCTATGAGAATCGGTCCCTCCTGTTTCGAATCGATGCGGCGCGCCGGGCGGAGGAGGTATTTGCGGATCTACAGGCTACCCTCGAGCACCCATGATCCCGATCAAGAATCCGCGAGAGATCGAGAAAATGAGACTGGCGTGCCAGACCGCCAGTCGCGTGCTCGAACGCATCAAGGGTGTCCTGCGGCCGGGAATTACCACCGGTGAGGTCGATCGCGCCGCGGCAGAATTCATGTCGGAAGAAAACTGCATCAGTGCGTTTCTCGGCTACAAAAAATTTCCCGGTCACATTTGCATTTCTGTTAATGAAGAAGTCGTTCATGGCATCGGGGGCAGCCGGCGCGTGCAATACGGCGATATCGTGAAGATCGATTGCGGCGTCGTGAAAGACGGATGGGTGGGCGACACGGCGACCACGGTGCCGATTGGCGTGATCGATCCAAAGGTCCAGCGGTTGCTGCGAGTGACCGAAGATGCGCTCGACCTCGCGATTGCCCATGCGCACAGCGGCCGCCGCCTCGGTGACCTTTGCGCCGCGATCGAGGATGAAATCACGGCCAATGGCTACAGCGTGGTCCGAGAATTCGTGGGGCATGGCGTTGGTCGAAAACTGCACGAGGAGCCGCAGGTGCCCAATTATGGTCGTTCGGGCACTGGTCCCAAGCTGAAGCCGGGCATGACGCTGGCCATCGAGCCGATGGTCAATATGGGTTCGAGCGGTGTGCGCGTGTTGGGAGACGACTGGACGGTGGTGACGAGTGACGGCAAGCCTTCCGCTCATTTCGAGCACACTGTCTTGATCACCAAGGAGGGGCCGGAGATTCTGACCTGGCGGGAGAAGACCGTCCCGTCGTAACCGTGGAAAAAAGATGATTGATCGCTTGCCCGGAATTCAAAGTCTGCTAAACAGCACGCCCTGCCAAACGCGGCGCGAAACACTGCTTCCGCCCACGCCAGCAGCCCAAGCACGAAAATCGCGCTGAAAGTATGATGCTTTCAGGGCGATTTTTTGTCCCCTCAATTCGAGACCAATTTCCAACCGATTTACTTATGAAAGTGAGAGCATCAGTTAAACGCCTCTGCGAGAGCTGCCGCATCGTGAAGCGCAAGAACGTCGTACGCGTTATTTGCAAAAACGCGCGGCACAAGCAGCGGCAAGGATAATCTACCCAAGCATATGCCCCGACTTCTAGGCGTCGAAATCCCCGGCGATAAACGCATCGTCGCATCGCTTCCATATATTTATGGGATCGGACCGAGCACCGCGAAAAAGATCCTCGAACATGCGGACATCGATCCGAATGTTCGCGCCAAGGATCTGACGCCGGAGCAATTAAATCACCTCATCCATGCGATTACGGCCAGCAAACTGCCGATCGAGGGTGATTTGCGACGCGAGTTGCAAGGGCACCTGAAGCGGCTGCAGGCCATTAATTGCTACCGGGGCATTCGGCACCGGCGCGGCCTTCCGGTCCGCGGCCAGCGCACCTCCACCAATGCGCGCTCGCGCAAAGGTCCGCGCAAGACGGTCGGCGTCCAGCGCACGAAAGACAAACGTTAGTCCTCAACGACCATTCGCATGCCAGAATCATCCAATCCGAAAACACCGGCTGAAGAGACGCCTGAAATGGCTGCCGCTCCGACGGGTGAATCCACCGAACCTGCCGCGCCTGTGTCAGCTACGGAGGCCAAGCCGAAGGCCCCGCGTGCCAAAAAGTCCTCCAAAAAGGTTGAGGCCGCGCCGGAAGCGAAGCCGGTCGAGAACCTTTCCCTTGACCCCAATGCCGTTCTCGAACCCATCAAGGTCATCAAGGCCAAGGGGAGCAAGAATGTCCACACCGGCATCGCGCACGTTTACGCGACGTTTAACAATACGATCGTGACGATCACCGATCTGGCCGGCCACGCCATCGGATGGTCGAGTGCCGGAAAATGCGGATTCAAGGGCTCACGCAAAAGCACGGCCTACGCGGCACAAATGGTCGCGCAGGACGCCTGCCGCCAGGCCATGAGCCACGGTTTGAAGGAAGTGGAAGTGCGCGTGAAAGGCCCCGGTGCCGGTCGCGAGTCGGCGGTCCGGGCTATTCAGGCCGTCGGTATCGAAATCTCGGTCATTCGCGACGTGACGCCTGTGCCGCACAACGGTTGCCGTCCCCCGAAACAACGCCGCGTCTGATCCGCTGCCCACCACTCATCTATTCAAAGTCATGGCACGTTATACCGGACCCAAAGACAAAATCTCCCGCCGCTTTGGCGTTCCACTTTTCGGATCGACAAAGTCCCTCGAGCACAAGAATTACCCTCCGGGCATGCACGGCCCGAAAGGCAGTCGACGCAAGCAGAGCGACTACGCGGTCGCCCTCGCGGAAAAGCAAAAGCTCCGTTTTCAGTATGGAGTCCTCGAACGCCAGTTCCGCCGGTATTTTGAGATCGCCGCACGCCGGCGCGGTGTGACGGGTGAAATCCTTTTGCAGATGCTCGAGACCCGGCTCGACAACGTTGTTTTCCGCCTCGGATTTGCCAACAGCCGTGCCGCCGCCCGCCAGCTGGTGAATCACGGGCATATCCAGGTCAATGGCCGCAAAGTGGATATTTCATCCTACAATGTGAAACCCGGCGACGCCGTGACCGTGAAGGATCATCCCAAATCCCGAAGCCTGGCGACCCGCAATCTCGACCTCACGCAAATTACTCCGGTCCCGGATTGGCTGACGCTCGATCGGGATCAGTTTAGCGGGAAGGTGGCGCGCACGCCGTCACGTGATGAGATCGCGCCGATCGTGAACGAACAGCTTATCGTCGAGCTTTACTCCCGGTAGGCGTTCCAAGGCGACTTTCGAATATCCTCGAGTCCGACGGCGCCGGAGTTTCGATTCCGGCGCCGTATTTTTTGTGTTTCGGACGAAGAGCGATGATTGAAGTTGCGCGAACCCAAAGCGGTCACTTCGCCTCGCGTTCCGAGTTGGGTGGCAGATCAGGCTCGATTTTCGTTTACCATCGCGCGGGTTCCTCGACAGCCCGATAGATGAACGTCTGGCCGCCATTGGGGAGATTCAATCGTTTCAGTTTCACGACCGAGTTTTGCTGAGTGATCACGGTTCCAATGCCGCGCTCTCCACGGTAGAGCGCCACCGTAGCCGTTGTCTGATCGGCCGGTCGATAGATGTACGTCGCGACGCCATTTGGAGTCGCGACCCGTTCGAGCTTCGGGACGTCTGCGGAAGCTGAAGTGAGGGAGAAGACGCCCGTGGCGAGCGTGATGGCAATGATTTTGAGGTTTGTTTTCATGGATGTGTTTGTCGTTTTGGCGTTTCAGCCGGGTGAGGCTGCCTCGCACTTAATAATTCGTGCCGGTCGCCCCGCGCGGTTCGACGTTTTTGATGGGCGCGTCTAACACTGTGCGCTCTTACCATCTGAGAGCGGGGGTAAACGCCGCGTATTCCCGCGGGTTTGGATCGGCGCGGAATTAAATCCGGGCTGGGAGTTCGAATCACCAACCGGGCTGCGACCGGCTCCGAACTTTGTGAAAAAATTCACAAAGTTCTTGCCTCATTTCCACCCCTCGGCTTTCATCGCAAATCCTCGCCATCTTTCGACGCTCGACGCCACGTTTTGCCAGCAAATGTTTGCCCTGGCAATTCTTTGTGTCGCGTAACCCTAAGATTCCGAATCGGCCATGAGCAATTCCCGCTTCCTTCAACGACTCTCGACCGCGCTGCCTCGATGGACGCGCGCGTTGAGTCTGCTGGCGGCATTGGCGCTTTTACTCGGATCGGTCACTCCGCTGGTCGCAGCGGAGGCGGCGGAAATGGCCGGCGTCCCGCATGACACGCCCGGGAGCGGAGAGACCGTTCATCACGGACTGACCACTGACGCGCCGGTGATCTTTCACCTTGGACCCCTCGGAGTCACCAGTTCGATGATTGTGACCTGGTTGGTCGCGGCGGGGATCATCGTCTTTGCGCGCGTCGCCACGGCGCACATGAAAGAGGTGCCCGATGGAGCTCAGAATTTTTGGGAATGGTTGGTCGAAAGCCTGCGCAATTTTCTGGAGGAAATCATTGGCCATCGCCTGGCGGTGAAGACGTTTTGGTTCTTTGCCACTGTGTTCCTGTTCATCCTGTTTACCAACTGGTTCGGCCTGATTCCAGGCGTGGGCACAATCGGCTGGGGGATCCCGAATGAACAGGGCGGGTTGACCCATATCGAGACCCCAATTTTCCGCGGCGTGGGCGCCGATCTGAATATGACCTTCGCGATGGCGATGATCTTCTTCGTCTGCTGGATCGTATGGGCGGTGCAAAGCAATGGCGTGGGCGGTATGATTGTTCACCTATTTGGAAATCCGGCCCGCAAAGAGATGAGCGGCGCGCTGGCTTTCGTCATGGCCATCGTATTCCTGGCCGTCGGCACGCTCGAAGTGGTGTCGATTCTCTTCCGCCCCATCTCCCTCAGCTTCCGGCTCTACGGCAACATCTTTGCCGGAGAGAATCTTTTGGAATCGATGTCGAGCATGGTGCCGGAGTTGGCCTGGGCCATTCCAATCCCGTTTTATTTCATGGAAGTGCTGGTGGGCTTCGTGCAGGCGCTTGTCTTCATGCTCCTGACGGCCGTCTTCACTCTGCTCATCTGTTCACACGGCGACGAAGCGCACGCGGAGGAGCATCACTGACGGAAATAACCCTTTCGACGGTCTGACCGTGCAAGTCAGCGGGGACCGCCGGAGAAACCACAAAAAAGGAAACAATACCAATGAACCTCGTTACCACCCTCGCAGAAGTGACACTCGGAAGCGGCCTGCAAGGCGGCTTGGGCGCCTTGGGCGCCGCCGTCGGTGTCGGATTGATCGGAATGGGCGCCTCCTCGGCGGTCGGCCGCAATCCTGGCGCCGCGACGAAAATTCTGATTCAGGCCATCCTGAGCACCGCCTTCGCTGAAGGCATCGTGTTCTTCGCCCTGTTCCTCGGGAAGTAAAGCCATTCGGCGCGGGATCGGCGACGATCCCGCGCCTTGCTTCCGCTCCATCCAATTTTTCGCATGACCTTTCTCACGATCCTCGCCCAAATTGAATCTGAAGCTGGTCCCGTCACGCAGATCGCCCGCCAGTTCGGCGTCGATTGGTGGAAGTTCCTTTCCCAGTGCATCAGCTTTTCGATCGTCGCATTTGTTCTGCACAAATACGCCTACCAGCCAATCCTGCAGGTGCTCGAGGAGCGCCGGGCCAAAATTGCTGAAGGCCTCGCGAATGCGGAGCGCAGTAAGAAGGAACTGGCGGAAGCCAAGGCCAACGCGGACGTCATTGTGGCCAAAGCCAATGCGGACGCCAACAAGATGATCGAGGAAGCGCGTGCTGCGGCCAAAATAGTGCAGGATCGTGAATCTCAACGCGCCATAGTCGAAGCGGAGCAGATCATCTCGAAGGCACGGGAAACGGCGAAAGTCGAGCACTCGAAGATGCTGGCCGAACTGAAGCAGCAGGTTTCCCGATTGGTCATCGACACCACGGCAAAGATCAGCGGCAAGGTGCTCACGGCAGACGACCAAAAACGGCTTTCGGAGGAAGCGGCAAAAGAAATCGCCGCCTAGGTACCACCATGAAAATCAGCAAAGACGCGCGCAAAGCCGCCAAGTCCCTTTTTCTCGGATGCCTTAGCGCGGGACAGCTGCAGGAGGACAAAGTCCGTCTCGTGATGAAAGAGGTCGCCGGCCGGAAGCCGCGCCGTTACTTGGAAATCCTCCAGGATTTCCATCGGCTCGTTCGCTTGGAACTGGCGCGGCATCATGCCACGATCGAGAGCGCATCAGAACTCGATGACTCCGTGCGCAACCAACTCCGCAGTTCTCTCCAGGAGCGCTACGGCAAAGATCTTACCTTCGACTTCAAACTGGATCCCGAACTGATCGGCGGCCTTCGGGTTCGCGTCGGCAGTGACGTATTCGACGGCAGCGTCCGAGCCCGCCTCCACACTCTCGAGAACGAACTTCTCCACGCGTAAAGCAAACACGACATGAGCAACATCCTGCAGGAAATTGAATCGCAAATCGGCTCGCTCAAGACGGCGACCATGAAGTCCAATGTCGGCGTCGTCCGTGAAGTCGGCGACGGCGTGGCCAAGATCGAAGGTCTGAGCGACGTCATGCTCAACGAAATGATCGATTTTGGCGGTGGCCTGTACGGCCTCGCATTGAACCTTGAAGAAAGTGAAGTCGGCGCCATTCTTCTTGGTGACGACAAAGGTGTCAGCGAAGGCTCGGAGGTGAAGACCACCGGGCGTCTGCTGTCCGTGCCGGTGGGCAAGGGATTGCTCGGACGAGTGGTCGATGCTCTCGGCGTACCGGTGGATGGCAAGGGTCCGATTGACGCCGCCGCCCAATATCCGGTCGAGAAAATCGCACCCGGCATCATCAAACGAAAATCCGTCAGCCAGCCCGTGCAAACGGGCATCATGGCCATCGATGCGATGATTCCGATCGGCCGCGGTCAACGCGAACTCATTATCGGTGATCGCGCGACTGGCAAGACCACGATTGCCATCGACGCCATCATCAATCAGGCCCAGAGCAACAAACAGAACGAAGGCAAGGAAGGGTTCCGTCCGCTTTATTCGATCTACGTCGCCGTGGGTCAGAAGCTGTCGAACGTCGCACGTGCGATCGCTGTCCTCGAAGAAGCCGGAGCGATGCCCTACACGATCATTGTGACGGCGACTGCTTCGGATACTGCCACCAGCCAATATCTGGCGCCCTTCTCCGGCGCGGCAATCGGCGAGTGGTTCATGGACAACGGCATGGACGCCATGATCGTGTTCGACGATCTCTCGAAGCATGCGGTCGCCTATCGCCAGGTCTCCCTGCTGCTCAAACGCCCGTCCGGTCGCGAAGCGTATCCGGGCGATGTGTTCTATCTCCATAGCCGCCTCCTTGAGCGCTCGGCGCGGGTGGATGAAAAGAACGGCAATGGTTCCCTCACAGCGCTTCCCATTATCGAAACGCAGGCAGGCGACGTTTCCGCTTATATTCCGACGAACGTCATTTCGATTACCGACGGCCAGATTTACCTCGAGACGGATCTTTTCTATCAAGGCGTTCGCCCTGCGGTATCGGTCGGGCTCTCGGTCAGCCGCGTCGGTTCCGCTGCGCAGATCAAAGCGGTCAAACAGGTAGCCGGCAAAATCAAGGGTGAGCTGGCGCAGTTCCGCGAACTGGCGGCCTTTGCCCAATTCGGCTCTGACCTGGACGCCGCCACCAAAGCCAAGCTCGATCGCGGTGCCCGCATCGTCGAACTCTTCAAGCAGATCCAGTACAACCCACTTCCGGTCGAGGTGCAGGTCTCCACGCTGTGGGCGATGCAGAACAACTATTTCGACGATGTCGCGGTCGATAAGGTGAAGGACTTCCAACTCAAGCTGCAGGACTTCTTCTCGACGCGAAAGGAAGCGCTGCTGACCAGCATCCGCGACAAAAAGGCCATCGACGATTCTCTTCATGCCGAACTCAAAGCGGCCGTGGAGGAATTCAAGCAAGGCTATAAGTAAGCGGGCACCACTGTGATTTCACTCACCGCCAGCGAATCCATGGCCGAGGCCCGGCACCGCAAGACCATCTACGGCGTGAACAACGTCGTCCCGAAGCCGCGCGTGGTTCTCGCCCCGGCCTTACCGAAGCAATTGCGCCAAAAGCTCCCTTACCGATAAGCCATGGCAGCCAATACCCGCGACATCCGCCGGCGCATTAAGTCGGTCAAAAATACTTCGCAGATTACCAAGGCCATGCAGATGGTGGCCGCGGCCAAAATGCGGAAGGCACAAAACGCCGCCATCGCGGGTCGGCCCTACGCGGACTTGCTGCGCAAGGTGTTGGCGTCCCTGGCATCCCGGATGGAGAACGAAACGCACGCGCTGCTGGCCCGTCGCGACGAGGTCAAAAAGGAACTCGTTCTTGTCATCGCGACCGACAAAGGCCTTTGCGGTGCACTGAATACCAACCTTCTCCGGGAAGTGGCCAAATTCGACCCTGCAACGACAGAATTCGTCGTCGTTGGGCGAAAAGCGATGCAATATCTGGCGCGAACCAAGCGCAATGTATTGGCGGAGTTTCCTCTCAAAGAGAGTTTTCACTTTCTCGAATCCAAGCAGGTCTCGAAGTTCTGCATGGAGAAATTCGTCAGCGGCGAAGTTGATCGTGTTTCGGTGGTGTTCACCGACTTCGTCAACACGCTGAGCCAGATTCCGCGCATTCGGGTCATCCTGCCGATCCCCAATCTGGAAGTCGGCGACGTGCTGGGCTCGGCTGACGCCAAGGTTGCTCCGGCTGAGAATACCACCGAGTACGAATTCGAACCCAGCGCCCATGCCGTCCTCGAGGGTGTCCTGCCCCATTACGCGCATTTTCAAGTTTACCAGATGGTGCTCGATAGCCGGGCTTCTGAACACAGCGCCCGGATGGTGGCGATGAAGAGCGCCACCGATAACGCCAAGCAACTGATCAAAGACCTGACTCTTGAATATAACAAGGTTCGTCAGGCCGCCATCACGACTGAAATCCTCGAAATTGCCACTGCCGCCATGGCTGGCTAACCGCAAAAAACCGCACGCACACTCATGAGCAATACCGGAACCATCGTTCAAGTCATCGGCCCCGTCGTCGATGTGGACTTCAGCGAAACAGGCAAACTCCCCGCCATTTACGAGGCCCTCGAGATCAATTACGAAGCCAACGGCGTCAAAACCCGGCTCATTCTCGAAGTGCAGCAGCACCTGGGTGAAAAGTGGGTTCGGAGCGTGGCCATGAGTTCCTCCGAAGGTCTCAAACGCGGCATGAAAGCCGCGGCGCTCGGCACTCAGATTAGCGTTCCAGTGGGCGAAGGCGTCCTCGGCCGCGTATTTAATGTCACCGGCGATCCGGTCGATGAGCGGGGACCTGTTTCGTACGAAAAGCGTTACCCGATTCATCGCCCGGCCCCGACGTTGCTGGATCAAAGCACCAAGTCGCAGGTGCTCGAAACCGGCATCAAGGTGATCGATCTCATTTGCCCGTTTACCAAGGGTGGCAAGGTCGGTGCGTTCGGGGGCGCCGGGGTCGGCAAGACCGTCGTGATCATGGAACTGATCAACAACATCGCCAAAGGACACGGCGGCTATTCCGTCTTTGCCGGGGTCGGCGAACGGACGCGCGAGGGAAATGATCTTTATGGCGAAATGAGTGAAGCCGGCGTGATTAACCAAAAGGATCTCTCAAAATCCAAGGTCGCGCTGGTCTACGGCCAGATGAACGAACCTCCGGGCGCGCGCCTTCGCGTTGCCTTGTCCGCCCTTTCGATGGCGGAGTATTTCCGCGACGAAAAGAATCAGGACGTGCTGCTCTTCATCGATAATGTCTTCCGCTTCTCCCAGGCGGGCTCGGAAGTTTCCGCGCTACTCGGCCGCACCCCATCAGCGGTGGGTTATCAGCCGACGCTGGCCGCCGAAATGGGCGCGCTCCAGGAGCGCATCACTTCAACCACGAAAGGTTCCGTTACGAGTTTCCAAGCTGTCTATGTGCCGGCGGACGATCTGACCGACCCCGCCCCGGCAAATACCTTTGCCCACCTCGACTCGACCATCGTGCTCGAACGCTCGATCGCGGAACTCGGCATTTATCCGGCCGTGGATCCGCTGGCCTCGACGTCCAAAGCGCTCGCTCCGGAGATCGTTGGCGAAGAGCATTACAAAGTCGCCCGTGGCGTGCAGGGCGTGCTCCAGCGTTACAAGGATTTGCAGGACATCATCGCCATTCTCGGCATGGACGAGCTGTCCCCCGAGGACAAGCTGACCGTGTTCCGGGCGCGTAAAATCCAGCGTTTCCTCTCCCAGCCCTTCCATGTAGCCGAAGTCTTCACCGGAACACCCGGACAATACGTCTCGGTCCAGGAAACGGTCCGTGGTTTTAAGGAAATCCTCGACGGCAAACACGACGACGTCGGCGAGTCGAACTTCTACATGAAGGGCGGCATCGACCAAATCCGTAGCGAAGACAAATCCTAACTCGTCAACTTACAGATGGCCGCCACACTCCGCCTCGAAATCGTCACTCCCGACGCACGCGCTTACAGCGATGACGTCGAGATGGTAGTCATTCCTGGTGTGGAAGGCGAAATGGGCGTTCTGCCTAATCACGTTCCCGTGATGACGCAGATCCACCCCGGGGAATTGGTAGTTACGAAAGGTGGCAAGGCCACCCATCTGGCGATCGGAGAGGGTTTCGTCGAGATCACGCAGGAAGGCGTCAATGTTCTCACCGACATGGCCATCGAGGAACAAGCCATTGACGAAGGCGCCGCCGAGGCGGCAGTGAAGCGTGCTGAGGAAGCGCTCAAAGGCGCCGGAGATTTGGGTGGTGAGGAAGCCGCCGCCGTGCAAGCCGCACTCGCGAAATCGCTCGCCCAGCTTCACGTCAAACGGCGCCGACGCCACGGCTAGCGTACTCGGGCTCCCTCCTGGTGTTGCCCAGCAAACGCTAGTCGTCGTCATCGTCGGCCTTTACCGCCCATCTGGGATAGGGAACGCCGGTCCCTTTCATCGCCCGCCAAAGGATTTGGTTGAGTGCGTCTTCCGGGCATTGATCTGCCTCCTCGAGCGGCAGATCTGCAGAGGCAATGGCGTCGGCACGCAATTGATGGTCTGCGATCGCATCTGGCTCCGGATTCATCGCGGTCAGCGAAACCTTATTTTCCACGGCCTGAAATGGCGTCAGATCTGGTGTTGTCGTGAAGCAATCAAACATCGGCGTGGCGGTGGCATCGAGCTGGTTCATCGGCGGTAGCCCCACGATTAACTCGATCGTCCGCATCAAACTCGTCTGGTTGTATTGCGTGCTAATCGTCTGGCCGCGTTTGGTGTAAGCGCTCGCGACGTAGCACGTCGTGCGATAGCCACTCACATGATCCCAGCCGGCCTGCGGATCATCCTCGATCGCAAAGATGCACGTATCCCGCCAAAACTTGCTCTGGCTGACGGCCTCGACCACCCGGCCCAGCGCGAGATCGTTGTCGGCGATTTGTGCGCCGGGTTTGGGTCCCTTGCCGCGCGTGCCGCCAGTGTGATCGTTCGGGAGAAACAGGATCATCAAATTCGGCATCGTCCCGCGTGCCTCGAACTGGCGCAGTTCCTCAATGAATTTCCCCGCCCGCGCGACATCCGTGACGTTCAAATCCCATCCCACCGTGTCGAGTTTGCTGTGAGCGCGTAGCGATTCGATTGCCGGTCGCGACGCGAGTTTCGTCTTTCCCGTGTGGTTCTCAAAGTCATCCCAAAAATCGAGCCAACCCGGTTTGTCCTTCGCGGATTTGTCGGTCCAGCCCGCTTCGCTCAGCATCCATTCGCCGTAATTGCGAAACGTCTTTCCGTGCGCGAGCGCATTGTCCCAGATAAATCCTGAGGAGGCCCAGGCGAGCGCGTCTTCGTCCTTTTTTCCACCCGGATAGCTGCGCGGAAAGCCCGCTCCGACCTGGCGCTCGATATAGGCGTTCGCGATCGCGCTGTCGGTCCATTGATGGCCGTCGGCGCTTTGGACGCCGGAACAATAAGTGTTGTCCAGCAGCACGAATTCGCGCGCGATCTTGTGCTGATTTGGAGTGTATTCCTCGCCGAAGGTGCAGAGTTTGGCGTCACCATTGCCTTCTTTCACATCGCCGAGGATTTGATCGTAGGTGCGGTTTTCCTTGATGATGTAGAGCACGTGCCGAAAGACGCTCGGTTCGCCGACCCGCTCTGGCACAGGCTTCGGAGCCTGATTTGGACGTGGCGGCAATTTCGCTTCCGCCAGCTTTTCATACCGCATATTCACCATGGCGATGGCGGTCATGGCCTTGAGCTCATCCGCGCTCGGTAAAGGAACGAGGGACAACGTGCCCCAGAATTGCTTCGAGCCCAATTTCACCTGGTCGCCTGGCTTGAAATCCTTCTTCGCGCCGATGCCCTTGATATTTGCGACGTGAATGGCGTTGCGATCTGCGTCGTAGCGGATGGCGCCGGGAAACCATCCGACCGGAAGAAAGCCGGCCACTTTCGACTCGTTGTCCCTGGGGTCGAATTTGATGACCGCCACGGCATTCTGCGTGCCATTGCAAACAAAGAGCAGTTTGCCACTGCGATCAAAGCACAGCGCATTCGGTTGGGCGCCGAAGAGGTCTGCCGGCGTCAAGCGCGCCCAGATTCTTTCCACCGGTTGGTCCGTGGCCGTATCGATGACCGACAGCGTGTCGCTTCCAGTATTGGCGACCACGACATATTTTTCGTTGGGCGAAACGGCCAGCGCCGACGCATGCATTTCCGCGGGAACCTCTGTCTTAACGCGATTCCCCGCCAAATCGATGACGGTGACGGAGCCCTTATTGGCGACAAATCGGACGGGATCCACTTGCACAATCGTCCCGCTGCCCGCCGGGGCAGTGACGTCGCCGCTCTTCGGCCGCGGCCCGCCGGAGTTGCTGACGTACGCCTTCCCTTTCACCAGCAACACGTCGAATGGCGCCACCCCCGTGTCCCATGATCGCAGCATCGTTCCAGTTTCGACATCGATCTCATACAGCTGGTTGGCGAGATTCCCGGCCACGTAGAGCCGCTTTCCATCAGCTGAAACGGCGAGACCGGTCGGGATCTCCTTTTTCCGCTTCGAAGTTCGGGCCTCGGGGACCGGCAGCGATCTCAGCGCCGCGACTTCCCCACCAGCACTGACCTCGAAAATCTTCACATCGCCACCTGCATTCGAGAGATAGATTCGTGATCCGTCGGGAGAAAAGACCAGCCCGGTAAAGCTCAACGTCGCGGATGTGTCTTTCTCGGTTTTTGTGGAAGCTTCCTCGTCACTTTCGTTGACCTCTGTGGCTGGGACTTCTTTTCCCGGCATTCTCACCTTTTGCAAAACCTCGCCCGAGTTGGGATCGACCAGCACAAGGTAGTTCGTTTTGCCTGAGGTGGCGATTAACTTCCCATTCGGACTCAAGGCGATCGCTTGCGGGCGCATCTCGGGCAATTGCGTTTGCCGGCCGACTGGTGTGAGAAGCTGGCCGGTCGGGGTCAGGTACCGATTCTCACTGAGCTGCCCGACGATATCGACCGCTGGATTCTGCGGCAAAGGGTCCTGCGCCAAAGTGCAACGAATGCTGAAAATAGCGACGGCGAACGCAGCGGAGCCAACGGCTGGACCGGGGAGATAATGGGGAAAAAACATGGGGCAGGGAAAACGTGCCTGTGACGACCACTCGCCGTCAATGACCACCCGGAACCCAAGTGTGTGGGTGGATCGATGATTGCTAAAGCGATTGTATTCTGTGAAACACCGCCGCTCATCGAGACCATGGAGTTCCGCCCGGACGTATTCATCGCCGCCGCCTCGGCTGAAATGGCACCGTTTCGGAAGGTGGTACGGGACGTTTTAACGGAAATGGGCGCCCGGCCTGTCGAGCATCTGGATCACTCGGTCTCCTATGGCCCGGCGGAAGGAGTTCTCAACGTTTCAATCGGCGGATGCGCGGCGGTAATCCATCTCGTGGGATTCAGTTTCGGCGAGGAGCCACCGGAACGGACGCTGGGGGCTCCGCGCCGGTCGTTTCCAATGTTCGCGGTCGATGTGGCGCAGTCGCTCGGCAAACCTGTGTTTCCCTTCGTAGCGAAGGCCGGGGCCGGTTTTGAAACGGCGCCCTTCCAGAACCAGGAAACCGCAGAGCTTCAACTCTCCTTCCGGGAGACCATCGTCCGACACTGTGAGCACTGGACGTTCTCGAGCGCGGAAGAACTCGCGGAATTGATCCGCTCCCTGCGTCCGCGCCTCATCGTCCGGCGCCGCCTGGTACAACTGCCGTTTTCGTCGTGGAAGAAACCGCTTCCAGGACGAGCGCGCGTGCTGCGCGATCTACAGGAAGCCCTGGATGTTCCCGGTCTCGTCGTTCTGCACCCTCCTGCATCTCAAGTCATGGTTGCCGGCAGTTCGGGAAAAACAACGCTGGCCGTCGAGGCCGCGTGGCGCCTCTACGAATCAGGGCGTTTTGATTTCGTCTTCCATATCGCCGCCGATGTGCCAGCCGAGATTGAGGCCAGCGTTGCGGCCCTGGCGCGCACGGATGCGCTGGCGCTCCTCCCGGATGAGATTGCCGAGCATCGCCACCGTCTCGATCACGTCCGGCAATGGTTCCGGGCCGATGAAAACGCCGGTCGGTTCCTCGTCATCCTCGACGGGGTCGATCGGGACTCGACCTGGTGGGCCGTACAGGCGGTGCTTCCTTGGTTCGAGCGAGGAACGGTTTTGATCACCAGTCGAATGCCCCTGGCGTGGAAAGGAGCGCGAGCGCTTCCCGTCGGCAACCTGAGTCGCGAGGATGCCACGGAATTTCTCAGGTCAGAACTCACGCCTTCGCGCCCTGGCGCGCTGCCACCGCCGGGTCTCGACCGTCTGGCTGACGTGGTCGAACGCCAGCCCCTGGCTCTGCAATTGGCGGCCGCGACGATTGCGGGCACGGCGGTTGCGCCGCTGCAATTCATCGAACAGATTTCCGCTGGTGCTCTCTCGACGCTCGAGCAAGGTGAAAGCCGGATATTACGGTGGCAGCCGGTGTTTTCGGCCGTGGTCGAGCGAAGCCTGGACCGCCTGGATTCCCGGGTGCGGAACTTTCTGCACATTTTGGTTTGCCTCGCTCCACAACCGGCGGCCATCCCCTTCGCGTTATTTGCGCGCGGTCCGGAGGAATCCACGTCGCGGGAGACCCTGACCCGACTTGAGCACCACCGTCTGGTGGCGTTGGACGCAAACGGCCAGTTTATCTACGTCAATCGTCTGCTGCGCGAAGTCATTCGGGACAAAATGAGCAGCGAGCAGCACAACATCGCGCTGGGTGCCGCGCGTGCGCTCATCGATGCGGCCCTGCCGCGCGGCGCGCACGCGACGGAATCCGCATGGCTTTTCGAGAAACTGCTTCCGCACTGCCGCGTCCTGCTCGGACAACTCAATGGCCACCCGCTCGAGCTCAGCGCCGGACCCGTTGCGCGCGCCCTGGCGCAGTGGCTTCGGGAGGCCCGTCGCCTTTGGGACGCCGAGCCATTCGGGCGCCGCGCCCTGCTCATTGCCGAAAAAAATCATGGTGTCGGTCATCCGGAAACGGTCCGGGATTTGCGCGTACTGGCGGCGATTTTGCGCGAATCGCGGCGGTTTGACGAAGCGGAAAAGCTCTATCGGCGCGCCATCGCCATCCTGGAGAAACAGGCCGGATCCGATTTGACGCCTGATCTTTACTCGCTGGCGGCGTGTCTCCGGGCTCGAAACCACCTCGCGGCGGCGGAGAAGTCGCTGCGGCGGGTCTTGCAGATCGAAACCCGCCGCTTCGGTGCGCATCATCGCCGCGTCGCCATTGCCGAGCACACGCTCGGAGCCGTGCTCGAAGCGGCGCATCGTCCCGTCGAGGCCGTGGAGTATTACCGCGCCGCATTGCGGACCGATGAAGTCGAGTTTGGTGAAAACCATCCGCGCGTGGCCATTCGCCTGCACAATCTGGCCACGGCCCTGGCCGCCGCCGGCTGGCATGCAGAAGCAATCGTGCGTTACCGGGCCGGGCTGGCGATCGATCAAACCAATCTCGGACCGGCGCATCCCGATCTTTCCACACCACTGAAAGAGCTGGCGACTTCGTTGGAGGAGGTGGAACACTTTTCGGACGCGGAAGAAACGCTGCGCCGCGCGCTGGCGATTGACGAACGGACGGATGGTCCCACCGGCGAAGAAACGGCCATCACCCGGACCATGCTGGCCGGGCTGCTTCACGCCAGCGGTCGCCATCCGGACGCCGCGGAGGCGGCGGTGCGCGGTCTGGCCATTGTCCAGTTACTGGATCCGGGCCGGCAGCAGCATCCGTTTGTCCGTGCGGCGCGCGCCAACGCCCGTTCGATCCTGCAGGCAATCGGCTGGACGGACGACAGAATTGCGGAGGAGGCGAATGCCCTGGTCGCCCGACTGCGTGAGCTCCGTCCGCTTCGTGCTGGCGATGCCCGGACCGACAGCTAACGTGGGCACACCATGTTCGTCGCCAAACTCAAGACCCTCGGAGAACTCGCTGTCCTGCGTGCCAGAATGGACTCGCGCGGCCAGAAACTCGTCTTCACCAATGGCTGCTTCGATCTGCTCCATGCCGGCCACGTCAGGTATTTGCAGGCAGCGCGCGCCTTGGGTGACGCTCTGGTTGTCGCGCTGAACGGTGATGAATCCGTCCGCGCGCTCAAAGGCGAAGGGCGACCGATCAACGAGGAACGTGATCGTGCCGAAGTGCTTGCCGCGTTGGCGTGCGTCGATTTCGTCACGATTTTTCAGGCGCCGCGAGTCACGGACCTCGTACTCGAGATCAAGCCGCACCTCTATGCCAAGGGCGGTGACTACACCGTCGATTCGCTCGATCCGGATGAACGCGGGGCTTTGGAGAAAGTAGGTGCCGCCATTCGGATTTTACCTCTGGTGCCCGGACGATCGACCAGCAGCATGCTGGTCAAAGCACGAACCGAATCGGCGATTAATCCTCCCGCAACGAAGCCCGCTCCGGATCTGGCCGGCGCCCCAAAATCTTGAGCCGAGCGCTACCGGGTTTTGGAAAATGGTGATTGCGCGTGAGCTTCCACGCCTCGGAGTATTGGGGTCGGGAAAAGGCTCCAATTTTCGCGCGATCGCTGACGCGATCGCGGACGGGCGCCTCGCCGCGGAAGTTGCGATCGTGATTTCGGATGAGGCGGAAGCGGGCATCCTCACCCTCGCGCGCGAACGCGGAATTCCCGCGGAACATTTGGTGCCGGGCCGCTTCCGGACCAAGCTCGAACCCGAGGCGGAAGCGAGGCTGGTTACAAAACTACGCGCAGCCAATGTCGATTGGGTGGTTCTGGCCGGCTACATGCGCATGATCAAGGCGCCGTTGCTCGAAGCGTTTCCGGGACGAATCATCAATATTCACCCGTCGCTACTGCCGCAGTTCCCCGGCCTGGAATCCTGGAAGCAGGCGCTGGCGGCTGGAGTGCCGGAGACGGGCTGCACCGTGCACTTTGTCGATGCCGGGATGGATACCGGCGAAATCATTGCCCAGGCGCGGGTACCCGTTTTTCCCGACGACACCGCTGAATCGCTCCACGCCCGCATTCAGGTCGAAGAGCATCGGATTTACCCCGAAGTCATTGCCCGGCTGACGGCGGCGACGGCTCCGGGGCACGACGCGGAATCGTGAAACAAAACTCGCTTCCTGGGCTGGACGCGGTCTCCAGCCAGATGCGCCCCGAATGCGCCTCGATCACATGCCTGCAGAAGGCAAGCCCGAGCCCGGTCGAACCCGATTTTTCGCTGGAATAACCCTCGTCAAAAATCGTCTGCGCCGCGGCGGATGGAATTCCGCTCCCAGTGTCCCTGACCGAGAAATTCCACGCGCCCCCCGCGGTCGGAGCCGCGGCGACGGAGACCGAACCGTCCTTGGGGGTGAATTTAACCGCGTTGGCGATCAGATTCACCAGCACCCGAACGAGCTTGCCTTCATCGGCGCAAAGTGGGGGCGCACTCGGGGTTGCGCTGCTTTCCAGGGATATCCTCTTCTCCACCGCCAGCGATTTCGTTTGCTCGATCGCTGTCCTGATCAGATCGGCGGGGACGCATTCGGAGATATGAAGTGCGCTGCTGCCGTGCTGACTGAGCGCATCGATCTCGAGCAGATTCTCGGTCAGTTGTGTCAGCACCGTGGTGCTGCGCTGCGCGGTCACGAGACATTCCCACTGTTCATCATTGAGTTCGCCCATCAGGCCGAGCGCTTCGAGATTCAGGCGCAGGGAATTCAGCGGCGTGCGCAGATCGTGGAGGGTGAAACGCGCGAGGCGGCGCACGGATCCCAGATCGTCGCCGAGCTGATCGACTCTGTTCCGTAACGCAATTTCCGCGGAGGCCTGCGCGGCCAGGGCGCGGAGAATCTCGACTTCGTTCTTCGTCCACACCCGCGGTTGCGTGTCGATGGCGCACAATGCCCCGAGGGCGAAACCCTCGGCATCGACCAACGGCACGCCGGCATAGGCGATTACCCCGAGATCGCGGATGGCTAGATTATCCATTACCAGGGGATGAACTCGCGCATCGTCAATGACCAACGGCTCCTGTGAGAGCACGACGTGCTGGCAGAAGGAGTGCGAGAGGGGCGTCTGGCGGTGTCGCGCCATCGCGGCAGTCAGCCCGCACTGGCTTTTGAAAAACTGGCGATTGCGATCGACCAGCGATACCAGCGCCACCGGAATCCGCAGCGCCTTCGTGGCCAGAACCGTCAGCCGGTCAAACGCGGGTTCCGGCGGGGAATCGAGCAGTCCGCTCTTTTGCAGGGCGGTCAGACGGGCGACCGATTGAAGGCCGGTGAAGTCGGCGGGAGAATTCATCGAGAGGGTTCGATATTCCGGCCCGTCCCGTGTGGCAAGCTGTGGCGCCCGATATTCTGAGTCAAAGGCGCGGGTGCGATCGATGGAGCCACGGTTTCAGACAAGGTGAAACCGCGCCAAATCCTGCGAATCAACCACGCCGATCGGCTTACCTTGATCATCCACGACCACGAGATCGTCGATGCGATGGTTTTCGAGCAGGCGAAGCACTTCTGCCGCCAGTCGATCTCCATGCACGGTGATCGGAGCGCGGGTCATGAATTGACCGACCGCTTTCTCAAGCAAATCGGGATGCTCCTGGAAATGCCGGCCGAAGTCGCCGTGGGTAAAGATCCCGGCCAGCACTCCGCCCGATTCCACGATCACCGCCGCGCCCGCCCGGGCCCGCGCCATGGCGAAGAGCGCCTCGCGTACTTTCAAGTCTGGCGCGATAACAGCCATTTGCTCGGATCCGCGCATGATCTGATTCACTTTCAAAAGCAGCGCCCGTCCGAGATGACCGCCCGGGTGGAAACGTGCGAAGTCTTCCTTGGAAAAGCCGCGGGCTTCGAGCAGCACCATGGCCAGGGCATCGCCAAGCACCAGCATCGCGGTGGTGCTCGAGGTCGGAGCGAGGTTCAGCGGGCAGGCTTCCTGTTCCACGCTCACATCGAGCACGAGGTGGCTGTGGCGTGCCAGTGACGACTTAAGATGGCCGGTGAGCGCAATGATCGTGACGTCAAAGCGCGCGATGGCGGGCAGTATGTTGAGCAATTCTTCGGTTTCACCGCTCCCCGACAGCGCAAGGATGACATCGCCATCGGACACCACCCCGAGATCGCCGTGAAGGGCATTGAGCGAATTGAGCATCACCGCTGGCGAACCCGTGCTGGTGAGAGTGGCCGCAATCTTTTCCCCGACGTGGCCGCTTTTCCCGACACCGATCACCACCACTTTGCCGCGTTGCTCGACCGATTTCCGGATCGCTTCGACCGCTTTGGCAAAGGAATCATCGAGCCGCTCGGCGACGCGCTGCGCCGCGGCGATCTCGATCTCGAAGACGCGACGGGCTTTGGCGAGAAAATCCATGGACGACAGCGTGCCCGACCACGGCATGGGGAATCAACGCCCGAAAGCGCTCCAAAGGCGCGAAGGCGTGCGCCCCCCCTCCAGCAACCCGATCGGCGCGGTTCTTTGGAGGAGCGCGCGCCGTCGCGCCTGGAGCGGGGGCGCGTTCGCGGCCTGGGTCGGGCGCCGGAATAGATCCGCTGGCGCCCCGATCATGCCTACAGGCGGCTTCCTGGCCGCTTCCGTTCAATCACCGCCATTCCGCTTCCTTTTGCGGGAGTTGTTCGAGGAGGGTCGCCAGGCGGGCGACCGCTTCGGATTCATCCGGGCCAGTGGCCTCGATGACCAGTCGCGTGCCGCGAGCGAGACCCGCAGTGAGCACTTCCATGATGCTGTCGGCCGGGAATCGGCGATCATCGACCACGAGAAAAACCTCGGACTGAAATCCTTGCGCGGTGCGGACGAACTCCGCCGCGGGTCGCGCGTGCAATCCGAGTTCGTTGATGATTTCGACTTCTTTCTCCATCTCTTCGCGAACATACAGGAGTTGCGCCATTGATCCAACTCCCCGGCGCGTTCCCATGGCTGAAATATCCGATCGCCCCGTCGCCGCCCAATATGTTGCCACATTTCTGAAGCCTGAAATGCAGCACATCTACCGGCAGGTGAACGGGCTGCGCGCCTGGCGCCCCATTGTGATCTGCCAGAAGCGGGAGAACTCCGGGCTATTTCCATTTCAGGACGTTGTGGTGATGCCCAAGCCCATCTCGCATCAATTGCGGCGGTTTTGGCAGAAGCAAATCCGGGGGCGACCGATCACCATGTACCGCGGCGAAGCCAGACGGCTCGCATTGGAATTGCAGCGCATGAATGCCGAGATCCTCCATGTTTATTTCGGTCACATCGGGGTGCATCTGCTGCCGTTGCTCGAGCGGGCGGAGCTTCCTGTGGTCGTTTCATTTCACGGCGCTGATGCGCAGGTGGACCTCGGTCGGTCGGCCCATCGCGAATGCACCCAGCGGATGCTCAAGCTGATCACGGTAGCCGCCGTGCGCAGCAAATCGATCGCGGCCCGGCTCATCGATCTCGGGTGTGATCCCGACAAAATAAAGCTGCATCGGACGGGAATACCGGTGGCGCAGATCCCCGTCTTTCCCCGCCAACCTCCGACGGATGGCGCCTGGCGCTGTGTGCAGGCGTGTCGATTGATTCCCAAGAAAGGGCTCCTGACGACCTTGCACGCCTTCGCCTCGTTCGTGCGTGATCATCCGCATGCCACGCTGACCATTCCCGGCCGCGGCCCGATGCTCGAGGAGTTGAAGGCGCTGGCCACGCAACTCGGCATCGCGGACCGCGTATTCTTCATCGATTTCGTGACTCCGGAGGAGCTTTTCGCGATCTATCACGAGGCTCATCTCTTCCTGCATCCGAGCGAACTGGCACCGGACGGAAATCAGGAAGGTGTGCCCAATTCCATGCTCGAAGCCATGGCCACGGGATTGCCAGTTGTAGCCACGCGCCATGGCGGAATCCCGGAAGCGGTCGAGCATGGCGTTTCCGGTCTGCTGGTGGCAGAAAAAGACTCCGCTGGACTGGCCAACGCGATGCGCGAACTCGCGTCGTCGCCCGAGCGCTATCTCGCGATGAGCCAGGCCGCGCGGGAGCGGGTGGAAAAGGAATTCGGGTTGGCGGTGCAGGTCACGCGCCTCGAGGCGATCTACGAAGAAGCACGGACCCGCTTTCGAAGTTAGTCCGACTCATCCGGCTGTTGCGGCTGGACGGCTACCGCCCGCCGGACCGTCGTGCCGTCTGCGTCCTCGGTTTCCGATTCCGCGGCTTCTTTGGCGAACTGCTCGAGGCGCTTTTTCTCCGCCTTTTCTTCCTTCACCACCTCCTTGAGCACATTGGCAATCAAAGGTGCGGCCACCGTGCCGCCGTGCAAACCGGCGTTCTCGACGTCCGTCTCGAAAAGGGCGGCAAAGGCGTAGCGCGGATTGTCCACAGGCGCGACGCCCGCGAACCATGCCGCCGTGCGCTCGGCTTTTTTCGGGCCCCATTGTGCGGTGCCGGTCTTTCCGGCCACGCTCATCCCATCGACGTGGGCGCGCCCAGCTGTGCCGCTCCCGCTTTCCACCACTCCGAGCATTCCCTTGCGCACCGCTTTGATGACATTTTTGTCCATGTGGATCTGGTTGCGCACGCGCAAATTGTAAGCGGTGATGATGCGGTCATCGATGCTCTGGACCTGCTTGACGAGCCGCGTTTGGAAAAGCGTGCCGCCGTTCCCCACGGCCCCCATCGCTTGTGCCAACTGCAGAGGAGTCACCAGCACATCGCCCTGGCCGATGGCGTAGCTGGCGAGATCGCCACTCATCAGCTTCCGCTTGTGCACCTTCAGCATGTATTCATTGGTGGGGATATTCCCGCTGGCCTCGGAGGCGAGTGGGATGCCCGTTTTGCTCCCGAGACCGAATTTTTGCGCGTAATCGATAATCGGCTGCGCCCCGATCTTCATGCCAACCTGATAGAACCACGTATTGCACGATTGGGTGAGCGCTTCGGAGAAGCTCATCGATCCGGCGTCACCTTTCTTCCAGTTGCGAAAGCGCAAATTGCCGATCTCCAGGGCGGCCGGGCAGCCAAACTCCTCGTTCACCCCGACCTTGCCCGACTGCAAGGCGGCGATGCCGACGAGAATCTTGAAGGTCGACCCGGGCGGATACGAAGAGCGAAACGCGCGCGGGATCAGGGGATTGTCGGGATCGTCCCGCAAGAGAGCGTATTCCTCGGGTGAAATGGCGGGGCTGAAGAGATTGGGATCAAACGTCGGCCACGACGCCATCGCCAGAATATCGCCGTTATTCGGGTCGATGATGACCAGGGCACCGCGCTTCGCACTTTTGGCCAGGCTTTCCTCGCAGAGCCGCTGGAGATTCAGATCGAGCGTGGTGACGACATTGTAACCCGGCTGCGGCGGGATGGTGATCTGTTCGGTCGCCTTGCGGCCTTTGTTGTCGAAAGAAATATTGTACTGGCCCATCTTCCCCTGGAGCTGTTCGTCAAAGGCGTCCTCAAGTCCTTCGCGACCTTTGCTATTTGGCCACAGCAATTCATCGTTTTGAATGGGGCCGTCCGGATACTTTCCATTGCGGCTGGCGTAGCCGACGATGTGGCTGGCCAGTTTGCCATTCGGATACTCGCGCAGATAGATCGGTTGTACCGTGAGGAACTCCGGTTTCTGGGTCCGAATTCGTTCGAGTTCCTGCGCCTTGAGATCCTGCCCCTGCGGAATGAACATGGGCATCGCTCCCCGGTTTTTGTAGTGCTCCAAAACGTCATTCTGCTTCAAGGAAATCGGCCGGCCGGTCAAACTGCGCGCCAGCAGGACTTGCTTTTCGGCGAATTGCAGGACCTGACGCTCATCGAATTCCAGCGGCGTTGGAAATGACAACGCCAGGTTGTGGCTGACGCGGGTGACCGCGAGGGGCAGACCGTTGCGATCGACGATTTGACCGCGCGGGGCCGGGATATTGAGTGTAAAGGTGCGCGCGCCTTTTTGTGTTTCCCAAGTGGGGGTAAACGTGTTTCCGCCCTCCTTTTTCGTCGCCGTTGGTGGGGTTGTTACCGGTGCGGGAGGGGCTGGGACGGACGTTGCGGTGCGTGCCGCCAGCCCAGACTCGATCCCTGGAATGGATTGTTGCGCAAACGCGGTGGCGGCGAAAGCCAGCATCGAGATCGGGATGAGCAAAAAGGAGCGGGGCATGGGAGAAGGGCCGGAGATTAGGCGCATTTCCCGGAACCCTCAAGGCCGGGGGCGGGGTTGAAGTAACCTCACGGTCCCGTGCCTTGAAACCATGAATCGGATCGGTCCGTGGAGAGATTTCCCAGGGATGGGTGATTTGCAATCGCTGTCCTCCCCTCCGCAAAGCGCGAACTATCTCCCCGGTGTCGGGCCATTGACTTAAACGCTGCATCCGGCAAACAAACCGGAATGAAACGACCGGATACGCCGAGTTTGCCATTCCTCGCCTGCCGTGAGTATCTGGACGAGAACGGCATCTGGAACCCACGAGGTGAGGAACCACCCCTGGATGAAGCGTTCCAAGTCAACCTCTTCGGCAGCCGAGCCGACTATCTCCAGTTTGCCGAATTCATTGGAGCGTTTGCCGACCGCGACGCATCCAGTGACGGGGACTTCCACGAGCACGTCGACGGACTCGCGAGCGTTAATAGCAAGGGTCGCGTTCACCTCATCCTTCGCAAAGAGACGCCGGCCATGACAGGCGAGGACGCCCGTACTCCCCAATCCTTCCGTTCACACTGCGCTCGGCAACGCGGCTGAGGGGGGCGCGTGACGCGCGGGCTTACAAGGCCCGTCCTTGCGATGCCACGGTTTCGTGCGCTGTTATGGAGCCATGCGCCATCGCTTCATTCCTCGCCTGCTCGTGCTGGCGTGCCTGCTTGTGGTGATCGCTTTGTTCGTCGTCACAAGAAACCGTGACTCTACGGCGGGGTTCGCGGCTGCGAGCCCGCGGCCCGCTTCGCCAGCGACCGACGTGATGGCCCCGGCGCCGGCTCCGACAGACCGGGGCGCCACAAGCCGCGATGAGCGCGACAATCTGGTTGCGGAAAAGTTACTCGCGCGTCTGACCGCGCCGCTCGCACTCGAGCAGGGCCGGCCGAATGAAGCCATGCTGACGTTTAAGGACGCTGATGCGTATCGGAGATTCCTGGCGCGCGCCGCGGCGTCTGGCCTGGAAGTGCTCGACCGGCTCGATCCCCTGCAATCCGTTCGCGTGCGTTACGATTCGATCAATGCGCTCGCCGCCGATCTCGAGAATCACGCTGACGACTACGGCGACCTCGACGCGAACTATTTTGTCTATCCGCCCGAAGTGCCGCAGGCCGAACCCCGCATTGGCGGCAAACCCGTGCCGATTGGCAATGGTCTGCTCGATTCCCTCGGTGTCACCGGCGACACGAGTAAATGGGGCGCGGGTGTCACGATCGCCGTGTTGGACAGCGGGGTCGCCGCCGACCCGACCTTTGGCACGAATCGCCTGCGCCATCTCGATGTCGGGCTTGGCATTGCCCCGATGCCCGAGGATGGGCACGGCACCGCAGTCGCCTCGCTCGCGGGTGGCATGAACGCCGATGCCGTCGGTCTGGCGCCCGGTGCGAATCTGCTGAGCATTCGCGTGACGGCGGAGGATGGATTGAGCGACAGCTTCACGCTCTCGCGGGCGATCATCGCCGCGACCGATGCCGGCGCACAGATCGTCAACGTCAGCCTGGGCTCGTATGCGGACAATACTGTGATGGAGCGCGCCATCGCCTACGCCACCAGCCGCTCTGTGCTGGTGGTCGCATCCGCTGGAAATGACCAGGCCAACCAGCTCACGTGGCCGGCGGCCAATCCTTCTGTCATCTCGGTCGGCGCCGTCGATGCCACCGAACAGCAGGTTTATTTCTCGAATTCCGGCGAGCAACTTCAAATCACCGCGCCGGGCTACGGATTGCAAACGGCGTGGTTGAACGGCCAGCGCGTGTTGATCGACGGCACGTCCGCCAGCGCGCCTATTGTCGCTGGCGCGATTGCCGCGATGATGTCGCAGAATCCCGGCTCGAACGCGGCGCAGGCGTGGGACATCCTTCGGGGCCACGCGAGCGATGGCGGCGCCGTCGGCCCCGACCCAAATTTCGGCAACGGGATCCTCAATGTTGGATGGGCGATGAACCGGAACAATTTCAACCGCATCGACACTGCCGTCTCGAGCCAGTTCCTCGACCCCTCCACGCTCGAGATGCAGTTTGTGGTGCAGAATCGCAGCGCGCAGGGCGTGGCCGGCCTCGTGCTCAACGTCAACGCCGGGAGTGCCGAACAGAAATTCAGCGTCCCGCCGCTTGGTGCGGGTGTCACCTTCGCGGTGCGACTGCCCGTCGATTACCCCGCATTGCAAAACCTCGGCCGACTAGACTACCGAACTCAGCTCATCAATCCGTCAGGCATGATCGATGCCGTGCCGGCGAACAACCAACGGGCGAATACAATTTCGGTCATCGAACCAAAATGAATCTGCCGCCGCGCGGGTGGGCGGCCGGTCGGTTTTCCAGGGTTTCGGTCCGGTCCTCGAACCCAGCTTATCCCGCAGCCGCTCGGGCGTCGGGCCCGAGATATTCCGCGACCTCGGCCTGGACCTCGGCCAGTTGATCCAGCCGGAGTTGCGGATCGGGAATGACAAACACTTCGCCGGTCTTGGCGTGTTCGTAAATGCGGGTCAGCGAGCCGTCATCCGCGCGCTTGGCCTCGACCTCCTTGAGGATGCGTTTGCGTTCGAGCATGACGGCGAGCAGGTAGCGCGCATTGGTGTGCTGAGGCGTCCCATCAGCCATGTAATGCCGAAGCAAATCCTCGGCCGAGGCCTTGCCCAGCGTCTCGGGAGCGGGAGGTGGCGGTGGCGTGTATTTGGTCCGCCAAAATGAGAACGGTTGCGGTGCCTCGGGCGGCCGATCCTTGAACGCCTGCTCGCTCAAGTCTTCCCGCCGATAACCCGTTTTCTCGTCGAAGAGCAGCGTGTAAAAATATTCCCCGTCGTGGAATTCACGTGCGGTCACCCCACACACATGCGCACGGCTTTGGATGGTCCATTCTTGATTGATCACGGTAAGAAAAAATGAATTCGGGGCAGGTCAGGCGCGGCGGCGGGAAAAGAGAGTGGTGAGGTCACGATTCGTCGCCCGGAAATAGAGCAGTACCAGCCCCAATCCACCCATCGTGGCAATGGGCAGCCAACCCGCGACCACCGGCGAAACCCGGGAGCCCTTGCCCAGGGCCAGGCACAGATTCGTAAAGAATATCATCCCAAAGAAGATGAAGATCGAACTGGCCACTCCGGCCAGCACGCCGCGCCGATTGTAAACAATTCCGAGCGGCGCCGCGATAAAGACCACCACGAGACAGGTCCACGGAACGGCGAGCCGGTGATAAAGATACGTGCGAAACGGGGCGAGCTGAGGTTCGGGAAAATCGCTGTTCACCACGAGGTAGTCACGTAGTTCCGGCACAGAGAGAAACTCCGGATCGAAAGTGGAACTCGCGATGCGGCGCGGCGTTTCGCTCCAGCCCTTGATCACGCGGACGACGTCCGGAAACGAATCGATAGGGGGGGTTACATTCCCTTCCTTATCGAAATCGACGATCAATCCCCGGAAAAGCACCCAATCGTTGGTGTCCGGCTGCCAGCTGGCACGATCCGCATACCATCGGCGGGTGATGTTCCCGCTCTCGTCCTCCTGCGTGATGTGGACGCCATCGAGAACCATGTCCTCGCGCAGCTTTTTCACATACCAGGTCCGCCGCGTCAGCCGGTCGCGAAAAAGGTGCGCGTTGATATTCTGTTTTCCCGGCTTCTTGCTACCTTCCGAAATCTGTTCCAGCGCAATCTTTCGCGTTCCCTCTGCGTGGGGCGCCAGTTCGTAGTTGAGAGCCAGCAGGATGCCACTGAGAATAAGCCCGATTGCCACCAGCGGACTGATAATCCGGAACACACTGCGCCCCGCCGTCTGCATCGAAATGATTTCGTTCGAGCGCGACATTTTGCTGAGGGCAAATAGCAGCGCCAACAGCAGACCCACCGGCAACGAGATGAGAACGAACTGCGGCAGTTGGGTGAGGTAAAACCCTGCCACCACCGAAAATGGCGCCTTCCCATCGATAAAGTCGGAAAGATTGTCGCTTAGATCGAAGATGAGCCAGATGGCCAGGAACCCAAAAAAGCAGAGGAAAAACGGCTCAAAAAAACTGCGGAGGACGTAGCGGTCAAGAGTACCCATCGGTGGGAGCGCGCATTAAAGGCAACCGGCTCCCGAATGCCAACGGAAACGTGGAGGCGAGGGGGCGCTGATCCTTCGCGAGTATCGACATCGCGTTCGCCAATTTCCAAGCTGCGGTCCATGAATCTCGAGCTGCACGGCAAATCGCTCGTCGTCATCGGCGGAACCGCGGGCCTTGGTTTGTCCGCGGCGCGCGCCTTTGTCGATGCGGGAGCGAAGGTGGTCATCGTCGGTCGCAACGAGGTCAGCGGGACGCAGGCGCAGGCGGAGCTGGGCGACGCGGCCGCAGTTTTAACGGGCGATGCTTGCGACTCGAATACTGCATCGCGAGCAATCGACCTTGCGCTCGAACACGGTGGAAGTTTCCACGGCCTGTATCATGTGGCCGGCGGCAGCGGGCGGAAGTTTGGCGATGGTCCGCTCGATGAAATCACCGACGAAGGCTGGCGGACCACACTCGACCTCAATCTGACTTCGGTGATGGCGTCGAATCGCGCCGCGGTCCGACAGTTTCTCGTCCAGGAATCCGGCGGCAGCATTCTGAACATGGGTTCGGTGCTCGGTTTTAGCCCGTCGCCTCACCATTTCGCCACGCATGCCTACGCTGCGGCGAAGTCGGCGATCATCGGTCTCACCCGGGCGATCGCAGCGCATTACGCGCCCCGCGGCATTCGCTGCAACGTGCTCGCCCCGGCGCTGGTGGAAACGCCGATGGCGCTGCGGGCAGCGAGCGACCCGGTCATCCTGGATTTTATCAAAACCAAACAGCCGCTTGACGGAGGTCGCATCGGACAACCCGAGGACCTCGATGCAGCGGCAGTTTATTTTATGAGTGACGGGTCGAAGTTCTGCACCGGTCAGGTGCTCGCCGTGGACGGCGGCTGGTGCGTGAGCGAGGGGCAGTATGAATAAACACAGCGAAGCCATCGGAATCGATCTTGGCGGCACGCAGATCAAGGCGGTGGTGGTGGCTCACGACGGCGGGGTGCAACGACGGGAACTCCGTGAAACCAAGGACGACAACAGTGCCGCATTCGCCGCGAGCATTCGCGAACTAAGCCACGATCTCGGACCCGCGCTGCCAGTGGGACTGGCCGCGCCAGGACTGGTGTCCGCGGACGGGCGCAGCATTGCGCATCTGCCGGGAAGACTTGGCGGACTCGAAGGGCTCGATTGGACGGATTTTCTCGGCCGCCCCGTGCCGGTGACGAATGACGCTCACGCTTCGCTTATCGGCGAATGCAGGCTGGGCGCGGCGCGCGGACTTTCCGATGCGATCCTCCTCACTCTCGGCACCGGCGTCGGTGGCGCGATCCTTTCGGAGGGAAGGGTGCTCCGGGGCCATATCGGCCGGGCCGGACACCTCGGCCACGCGACGGTCGATTATCGCTCCGCTATGAGCAGCATCGTCGGCATGCCCGGGGCGCTCGAGTGCATGATGGGAAACTACAATATCCGCGAACGAACCCACGGTCGATTCGATACCACCCATGCACTCATCCTGGCGGCGGAACAGGGCGAGCCGGGGGCACGCGAGATGTGGATGGATTCGATTCGCGCTCTCGCCGCGGCCATCGCGTCGTTCATCAACATCCTCGACCCCGAAGCCGTCATCATCGGCGGCGGCATCGCCCAGGCGGGCGAAGCGCTCTTTCGTCCGCTGGCGGCCGAACTCGACCGCATCGAATGGCAGCCCGCAGGGCACCGCGCCCGCTTGATCCCGGCTGCTCTCGGTGAATGGGCGGGTGCCATTGGCGCCGCTCGTCAGGCCCTCGATTCATGACCCTTCGTACCCAGCGCTTCATTATCGTGTTGGTGCTCGCTGCCTTCGCCTATGGCGGCAGCTACCTCGCTTTCCGCACGGTGCATCTGCATCACACGGCAACTGTCGGTAGATTCGAACTCGTCATTCCTCGTTCGCGGATCGCGCTCTACTTCTTCTTTTTCCCGCTCATCTATTTGGATGGCGCGGCGACAGAGATTGGCGTTCACATCGAACCGTGACTCCTGCTCTCGAATACTTCGCCTGCGCACGCCATCTCATCGACGTGGTTGAAAATCAGGCCGCAGCCTTGGGTCAGGCGGCGGACTGGTTTTCCGAGACGATTCTTGCTGGCCGCATGGTTCATGTTTTCGGCTCCGGCCATTCGCGGATCATGGTTGAGGAAATGTGGCCGCGTTACGGCTCGTTTCCCGGTTTCAATCCGATCGTCGAATTGTCACTCAGCTTCCACAATCTGGTGGTTGGAGCGAACGGGCAACGTCAGGCAATGTTTCTCGAAAACGTCAGCGGCCTCGCGGAGCGAGTTTTGCGGAACTTCGATTTGTCACCGCAGGACAGCGCGCTCGTCATCTCCTCGAGCGGTTGCAATCTGGTGCCGATCGAGATGGCGGAAGAGTTCCAGCGGCGCGGAGTGCGCGTGGTGGCGATCGTTTCCCGCGCCCACAGCGAGGCCAGCACGAGCCGACGCCAGGACGGAAAACGCCTGCCGGATTTCGCTGAACTCACGCTCGATACCGGAGCGCCCGTGGGCGATGCCATGGTGAAAGTCCCGGGTCTGGAAACGCCGGTGGCGCCGGGCTCAACGGTGGGTGGCTGCCTCCTGGTCAACGCCCTCAAAGCTGAAATTGCCGCGCGGCTCACCGCCGCCGGACACCCGCCCACGGTTCTCACGGCCGGTGCCGTGGTGGGCGCAGAACGGGCGACTGAACTTTTTGAGATCGCCTACGATGAACATGCACGTAGGCTGGCCCGGCTCTACGAAAACCTTGGCGTATGAATCCTCAACCTTTCGTTCGCGGCGCGTTGATCGCGCTGGCCACCACCACCTTTTGCTCGTGCGCCTCGGTCTCAGTGCGCGAGGAGACCGCTGATCACGGGAAGAAGCCCGCGGGACCGCCGAAGCACATTTACGTCGTGCCTTTCGGGGTGGCGAATACGCAGGCGGCCGAAGGGGCGACGCGCAAAAACAAGGGTCAACTGAAGTTCGAAGGGCAGCAGCTCATTGCCGATTATCTTGTCGAGGAGATGTCGAAGAACATCGCGCCGACGAGTGTGGTGAAATCAACCGGAGCGGCCGGAAAAGACGGGTGGATCATCACCGGTGACCTGACTCGCATTTCCGAAGGCAGCCGTTTGTTCCGCATGGCGATCGGGCTTGGCTTGGGCGGCACGAAAATGGAGACGGACGTCGCCGTGCGCAATGGACCGGCCAAGGCACCGTTTCTGAAATTCAGCACTTCCGGCGGCAGCAACGCGACACCGGGCGCCGCCACGAACCCGATCCCATTTTCCTCCGCACCCACCGCGATTTTCCAAAGCACGCAGGGAGTCACCGATGACGCGGCTCGCACCGCGCGGATGATCACGGCGACCGTCGCCGACTACATGGTAAAGCGCGGTTGGATGGAATCGGGGAAAGTCGCCCCGCCCAAGCGCGCAAAGTAGGAAAATGTCATCGTGAGCGCTGCACGGCGAAGTCGCACGACGAGTGGAACGAATCGAGCGGGCAAAAATGCGTACACAAAGTGCAGCTCGGAGTGTGGGCGCTGCGGTGTGCCGCGAAACCGGCTCGACGAGCGTCGACCGGGCTTCCAGCGGGCTGATGACTGAGTCGATCAACGCCCGAGCGAGAGCCGCTGCGCGGCGTAGCGAGGCAGCTTCGCACGCACGATTTTCCGTCGCGCTTTGGCGATGTCGTAAGCTACTCGGCGAAACTCCACCCAGCGGGCTTGAGGATCACAGATCGCGTAGCATGCAGCGGAGCAGAGATCGCGCGGTTGGCCCACGGAGCCGACGTTGATGAGCGTCTTCCCACCGGCCGGAAATTCGATTCGCCCGTGTCCGCGCCAGGACTTGATGTTCCCGGAGTTGCTCAAGTGCCAAACGGTGGGCACGTGAGTATGACCGCAAAAGCAGAGCGGTTTCGTTTGAACCTTGAAGTGCTCCCGCGCATCCGGTTCTCGCATGACGTAGTGCCACCCGCCCGGAGCATTGAGCGATGCATGAACGAACTGGCAGTCCTCGGACGATGAAGTCAGCGGCAGATTCGCGAGATACGCGCGCTGCTCCGGCGAGAGCTTCTGCCGCGCAAATTCGATCCCGCTTTGCGCCACGTCGCGCATCTCATCCAGTGCCATGTCCGTGGCTGAGGCCTCGTCGTGGTTGCCCTTCACGACCGGGCATCCGAGGCCACGGACCAGCTCCAGGCATTGCGCAGGACTTGCCGCGTAGCCCACGATGTCCCCGAGACAAACTCGCTGAGAGATCGCCAGCGCTTCCATGTCCGCCAAGACGGCCTGCAAAGCCTCCAGGTTCGCGTGGACATCTGCGAACACGGCTAATTTGGAATTGGACATGGGGTGCGTTACGAACCAGCCGCGAAATCGTCAACCGTGGTGCGGCGGCGCGGGTTTACGCTTCCCGGATACCATGACGCTGACCATCCGTTCCACGGCCCACAAACACCATGCCGGACGACCTCGTTGAACAACATCTCGGACTCGCTCGAATGATTGCTTACGAATACGCGAACATTCCCGGTGCGAGCATGGACGAGATTATCTCCGAAGCGGAGAACGCTCTCGCCGCCGCCGGACGGGCTTTCGACCCGGAGAAAGGGCAGTTCGCCGCCTACGCGGGCCGCGCGATACGAAATGCGCTCAACAGCCTTTTCACGCGGCAACTCCGCTATGTGAAGGTTCACGATTTCTCGCTCGATGCAGAACCGGCGACCTCGGCCTCGACAGACTCCTCGGCTCGAAAAGACCACGCCGATCCCGGTGCAGATGTGCCGTTGGCTGCGCGGGCTGAGGAATCGCGCCGGATTCTGGAAGACGTGCTGGCGGAACTCTCACCACGTTCCCGGTTGATCGTCGTGCGACTACGAGAGGGAAAGAGTTACAGCGACATTGGATCGGAGCTGGCCATCAGCAAACAGGCCGTTCACAAGGTCGGATATGCGGCCCTGCAAAGCTTGCGTGAAAAGCTGGAAGGCCGCGGTTTCTCCGGCATCGACTCAAAGCGCTTTTTGAAATCCTCACGCCGAGACAAGCCGGCTGGTTGACGATTTTGCCCGCTCTCCGTAGTGCCACCCCAAAGCCATGAGTGCCAAAGTTCATCTCAAGATCAGCCAGGGCAAGGATCTCGGGAAAATCTTCGCCTTCACCGAGCACGATACCTTCGTCTTCGGACGCTTGGACGACTGCCATGCCTGTATCCCTGACGACACGCAGGTTTCCCGGCACCACTTCATCCTTGAAGTGAATCCTCCGGCGGCGTGCCTGCGCGATCTCGGCAGTTTGAACGGCACGCACGTCAATGGAGCGAAATTCGGGGCGCGGGAAAAAGGCGAGACTCCCGAGCAAGGCGCCAGGCGCCGCTATCCCGAGGTCACACTCAAACATGGCGACCGCATCAAAGTGGGGCGGACGGAATTGGAAGTCTCCATCGAACAACCGAAGGAAGCGCCCCAGCACCGTGTTGACCCGCAACTCGGGGACATCTCGCTGCTTTCGCCGGAGCAGCTTGCAAAGCTCATCTTCGGTTCACCGGATCAGGCGGCGAAACCGAAGCTCCAAATCCCCGGCTGCAAGATCGAAGGAGAACTCGGGCGCGGGGGATTCGGTGCGGTGTATCGCGCGCGACGCGCCGACGGCAGCATTGTCGCGGTGAAGGTCATGCTCTCTCGTGTGGATGCCGACGACGAGGCCATCGCCAAATTCCAGCGCGAGACCGCGATCACGACCAAGCTCGATCATCCCAACATCGTCCGCGTCCTGGAGAGCGGCGCATCGGGCGCAGTCTTCTACTTCATCATGGAGTTCTGCGACGGCGGGAGTGTCTGGGATTTGATGCTCAAGAACAATGGCCGTCTGCCGCTGGCGCAGTCCAAGCCGATCATCCTTGGTGCGCTCGAAGCCCTCGCCTTTGCGCACGACAAAGGATTCGTGCATCGCGATCTCAAGCCGCAAAATATCCTGCTCTCGCGAGGCGCAGTGCGGCTCTCCGACTTCGGCCTGGCGAAGAGCTTCCAGCAGGCCGGCCTCAGCGGAATGAGCATGACTGGCGGCTACGCCGGCACGCCGGTTTTCATGCTGCGCGAGCAGATCACCAACTTCAAATACGTCAAACCGGTGTCCGACGTATGGAGCATGGGCGCGACCATCTACAACCTGCTCACCGGCGCGTTTCCCTATCCGTTCACGAAGGAGCGCGACCCGATCGACGTGATCCTGAACGACGACGTGGTGCCCATCGCTCAGCGGGACAAAGCAATCCCCAAAAATCTCTGCGCCGTCCTCGACAAAGCCCTCGAAAAGAAGGCCCGGGATCGCTACCAGACGGCTGCCGAAATGCTGGCTGCCATGAAAAAAAAGCGCTGCCTTGACGCCGGACGCCATGTGCGTCACGGTGTTAAACATGAAAACCGCCACGGTCCGCGACGTGCAACACCACTTCGGCAAAGTCCTGGCCTGGGTGGAAGGAGGCGAGGAAGTCCAGATCACCCGCCGCAGCAAGACCGTGGCGCGTCTGGTTCCCTCCGGCCCGGCCAGCTCCGCGCCCGTTTCGCTGCCCGATTTCGCCGCCCGCGCCCGGGCCATCTGGGGGGCGCAGCCCAAAGGCCGCGGCCTTTCCAAGACCATCCTCGCGGAGCGTGAGGAACGGCTGTGAGGTATCTCGATACCAGTTCCCTCGTGGCCCTGTATTTCCCGGAGGAGAAAACGGAGCCGCTCATCGCCCACTTGGGCCGCCGCCCGTTGCCGCTGGCTTTCACCTGGTTGCACGAGATGGAGTTCACAAATGGATTGCAGCTCAAACTCTTTCGCAAAGAGGCCGCGACCGCCGCCGTCACTGCCACGCTCCACGCCCTGCGCGCGGATGTGGAGAGCGGCATCCTGCACCGGTCGCAACCATCGTGGGCCTCGGTGTTCGCCACCACGCTCCGACTCTCCACCGCGCACTCCCGCACCCTCGGCACACGCACTCTCGACCTGCTCCACGTCGCCGCCGCACTCACCCTGCAAGCCACGGAATTCATCACCGGCGACGACCGCCAGGCCAAGGCCGCCACCAAGGAAGGGCTGAAAGTGGCGCGCGTTTAGCACCGGTCAGGTTGACGGTTTTCGCTCTCATTCGTAGGGCATTGTTATGAACTACCCCGACCCTGAAAACGTGCCGCCAGTCTGGCAGGTCGGCGACGTGATTCTCGACCGATACGAGGTGAAGCAGGTCTTCACGGGCGGCGGCATGGGGCTGGTCTATCGCGTGCATCACCGCGATTGGGCGATCGACCTGGCCGTGAAATCCCCAAGGCCGGAGTTCTTTCAAACCCAGCAACACATCGAGAACTTCGAGCGCGAAGCGGAGACGTGGGTGAACCTTGGACTGCATCCGCACACGGTCAGTTGCTACTACGTTCGCCGCCTGGGCGGCATCCCGCGCATCTTCGCCGATGCGATCAAACGTCACCTGCGCCCCGAACTGCTCAACCGCATCTCACGGACGGTGGTGTTCAATCCGCTCAGCAAGGAAAACGTCCGCGAGATTGCGGAGAAATTCATCGCCCGGCTGAATGCGCGTCTCAGCGATCAGGGAATCGAGGTGGGCCTCGATGAGTCGGTCTATGCGCTGCTGATGAAAGAGGGCTACAGCCCCGAGTTTGGAGCGCGCCAATGGAGCGCGCCGTTGAAGAGTTGATCGCGCATCCGGCGGCAAAGGCGATTCTGGAGCGCCGTGCGGATAAGGGAACCAAGTTGATCGCCCGCGTTTCCGGAAACCACGTGTATTTTGAGCCGCTGTAACGAACGTTGGCATGCCTGATCTGGATCTACCAGCGCGCGACTTGCTCGGGAAATCGGCAGTGTGCGCAGTCACTTGCGTCCTGCAGGCAAAAGTCCTCGTAGACCTGCAACAGACCTTGCTGGAGCGCCGCGTTGCGGAGAAAGGGGCGCGCCCGGTCGTCACTGCCGAAAAGGCGCAATGCGGCGATCTCGACGCGCCGATTGCTCAGCGGCGCGGACAGGTTCTTGAATCCGATCCAACGTTTCGGATCCTCCCGGATGGCCATGGGAAAATAAACGTTGGCCAGCATTTCGACGACCCGGCTTTCCCCGATGAGTGCCATGCTGCGCGCCGAAGTCTTCGAACTCACCGTATAGTGGCGCTCCCAGAACTCGTGCGACAGCCGGCCAAAAAAATCGATCACATCCGGGGCGTGGCAGCGCTCGCGCAAAGCCCGCACTTTGGGCCAGTGCCGAACGATTTCAGCCAGTGCGGCCAGGCGGCGTTGGGGATGGTTGGCCGGGCGCTGTCCGCTCAGGCGCCAAAGATTCGACGGTAATTCCAGCCGCTCGTAGTGCGCGCGCAGTGGCCACCATTGCTCCCACAACTCACGCAGGTAACCGCGCGCCGGATTGTCATACGCGGACAAATCGCGTGACGGCAAAAAACCGGCGACGCCGAAGAGAAGTGCTTCGGCGGGCGACGACTTTAAATGGCGCAAGGGCAGCCGCTGGGCGAGGAGCGTGAATGGCAGTTTGTTACTTTTGTAGCCGAGGGCAGCGGCCAGACCCTGATAGAGCGCTTCATCGGCCCCATGGAGTTCCGTTAGTCGTGCCAGTGCCGCGGACTTGCGTTTCATTCGATGCTCGGCCGCGCCCAGCAGAACGTCGCGCACTCGCTCATCGGAAAGTTCCCGCAATGGCGCCACGCAACGCCCCGGTCGGGCCGGCGGCTGCGTGGTGGGTGGGTCGTTCGCGAGCGCGTTGATATCGAGCAGAACTTGCGGCACCGACCGATGCGAAGCCGTTCGCGTGAAGAATTCGGGGCCTCCACGGCGCATGAAAACATGGAGAATCACTCGTTCGTAATCGGGATTGGCGCCGTGACCGTGCCGTTCCCAATCCCGTGCGTCCGGATCCAGTTCGATGCACCCGCGGACCGGTTCGCTGTCATCGACGGAAACGGACGCTTCGGCAAAGTCGGGTCCGGATTCGCGGTTCCAGATTCCGAATTGGACGATCTCAATTTGCTCGCCTGTCGTGGCGGTAAAGCGCCGTCCGAAATCGCCCGCGAACCAGTGGGCCTGCAATTCGTGTTCGCTCAGCTCGCGCGGCACGCGCAGCAACGGTTCCTCGCGTGCCAGACCTCCGAGCAATTCCGCGTAGCGATCTCCGGCGTCCATGCGCGGCAATTCGCTTTAGCGCGCGGCCGCCGCGGCTGCGGCGTCGGAGCCCGGTTTTTTCGGGGGCGGTGGCGGTGGAGAGAAAGCGGCCAGCATGATGCGCAGCACATCCGTTTCCGGCTCGGCCGAATAGCGTGCGATCTGCTCGCGCAACCGATCGATAGCTCCCTGTTTGCGCCCGATGGCGGCGAGTTGGAAGACTTCATGGATGGTGACGCGGATGCGATCCGGTGGATCCTTGTAGAGCCGTTCGGCGCGCTCGAACGATTTAACCGCTGCGCCGGGATCACCGCTGGCGAGCTGGAGTAAACCGAGCCCTTCCAATATCACTCCGCTGTGCAAACGATCCGCTGATTTTTCCAGCGCCTTCGTCCCTGCGGCCCGATCCTTCGAATACCAGCGGCGCGCGCCGTCCGCGTAGGCTTCCCATTCGTTGGACAGGTCTGGCCGGCTGAGAACCGACGGGTTTTGAAACGGACGATAAAGCGGATCGCCAACAACCGTGGTCATCCACGAGAGCGACCGCTGGGCCATGTAAGCGCTCTCGGCAAAAGTAAAACCGGCCTGCAAGCGGTCGTAAAAAATATCGAGTTCCGGCGTCAGGCCGAGGTAGGGCTCATAGACATTTCCCAGCGTGGCGGCGGCCCCCACGGCGAGGAGCGGACCGCACCATTGTTGCTGGGTGCTGCGGAGAGTCGTGGCGCTAAAGGAATGGATGTGCACCGCCACGGCTCCGGGCTCGAATCGGAAACCGGGCTGGGTGAAGGGCCCGGCGGCGTGTTCGTTGTACCAGCCGAAATACAGGGCGACGTGGCGCATGGGGTAAGCGTTGGGAAAGAGGAGTTCACCGGTATCCAGGATGACCGGAATGCCCGATTCGCGCGCGTGATCCGCGAGGTGCTTGAGCCATTCGTCACCCAGCCTCAGCCCGGGATCGGTCGTTCCGCGCCCGTCCACGTAGGCAAAGCCGTGCAGCCCATTTTTCTCCGCCGCGATCGAGTCCAGAATCATCCGGCGCACGATTGCCGGGGTTGGGCCATCGAGCCGGGCCACGAGGAGCATCGAAGGAAGCGAGGCGCGCGCGATGGGCGTGTAGCTGCGATAGTAGGGGTTGTTGATCGCACCGGAAATGCGCGACGAATACGCGCCGAGCAAGGCCAGTTCAGAATCGACGGCGGCCTCGTTGTGACTCGCGATGGCTGCCGGTCCTTCGGCCACGTTGCCCGGGTACGGTTCAGTTTGGGCCATGATCCGCAGCGGCATGCCGCGCATGAGCGCAAGGTAGTGCACCGAACTATTTTCGACCCGTCCCAGAGGGTGATCCGGCACGCGCATTTCCCACCAGCCTTTTTCCACAAAGGCCTGGCGGAGGGGGACGGCAATGTCCCGGTCAAATTGAGCGCGCGTGATCTCCTCCTCGGTCGAGCAACGCAATCCGATCACATGGGAATCGGGAATGCCTCGTTGTCCGGCGTAAAAGCGCGCCAGTTCCATCGAGTCTCGATCAGCGGAATTGAACACGACGACTGTGGCCTCGGCATCGCGGGCTTGCTGACTCGAGCGCTGTTCTTTCAGGGTCTCCTCGTCAAAAATCTGCGCTCGTGCGACCGGCAGCGCCGCCACGAAAATCCATGCTGCCGCTGCGAAAACCCCGGGGACGGCCGTAGGCAGAACACGCAAAAGGCACGAATTTCTCACTTGGTGTCTCATGGCGTAATCTTCATTCCGTCAAAAGCGATGCCCACTCGCGGCGGCAATCTGCTTTCGGTTTCGGCGTGGCCAAGATCGTGACACAAATGCGTGAACCAGGTCTGGCCCGGGCGCACCTGTTCCGCGACCGCGAGTGCTTCGTCCACGCACATGTGCGTTGGGTGCGGTTTGATTCGAAGGGCATCCACGATGAGATGGCGCACCCCCCGGATGCGTTCAATCACGGGCTCCGGCACGGCTTTGCAATCGCTTAAATACGCTGCCAGCTTTTCGCCCGCGCGCGTGAACAGATACCCGAAAACCGTGGTGCGCCCGTGGGGCACGGGGAGCGGTTCGATTTCCGTGGTGCCGAGCGTGAACGCCGCTTCGATCACATGTGGCTCGGGATGGATGTAACCGGGGAACCGATTCTCGCCATTGAAGGCAAACACAAAAACGCGCTCGAGATCGCGCATTGTTGGACCGGAGGCATAAATGGGAATCGGTCGGCCCTGCGGACAAAACGGGCGCAGGTCGTCGAAGCCCATGATGTGATCGGTGTGCGAGTGGGTGAAGACCACGGCATCAACGCGTCGGATGTTTTCGCGCAGCGCCTGTGTGCGAAAATCGGTGCCGGTATCGATGATCCAGGCCGCTTCCGGAGTTTCCGCGTAGATGGAAGACCGCAGCCTCCGATCACGCGGGTCCGTGGAAGTGCAAACCGCGCAATCGCACCCGATCACCGGCACCCCCTGAGAAGTTCCGGTGCCGAGAAAAGTGATGGTAAGCCCTGCCATGAGTGCGCGGTGATTGAAATGCGGCGTCACGTTTTCATAATCGGCGCGTGCTCGCAACGCTCACGTCCCTGCGCCTCCGCAATCTCGCCCTCGTGGAAGAACTCGAATGGCTCCTCGAGCCTGGCTTCATCGCGGTCACGGGCGAAACCGGCTCCGGGAAATCAATTATTGTCGGGGCGCTGAAACTCATCCTGGGCGAGCGCGCCGACAAGGCGCTCATCCGCACGGGAGCGGACGGCTGCACCGTCGAGGCGGTATTTGAAATCAAGGAGATCGCGGATTTGAATGCCCAACTCGATGAACACGGCGTCGAGCCATGCGAGGACAGGCAACTGATCGTGAAACGCTCATTCACCGCCACGGGCACCAACCGGCAATTCGTCAATGGCAGCCAGACCACGCTCGCGGTGCTGAAGACATTGGGCGATCGGCTCGTCGATTTGCACGGTCCGCACGATCATCAATCGCTCCTTTCCAACGAGAAACAGCTGGGTCTGCTCGATGCGTTCGCGGGCGCGGAGGCGTTGCGAAAGAGTTTTGCCGAGCGCCACCAGACCTTGCAGCGGCTCATCGCTGAACGAGATGAACTTGCCACCAGCGAGGCGACACTCGAGCGGGAACTCGATTTGCTCAGGCATCAGGTGAACGAAATCGAAGCCGCACAGCTCAAACCCGAAGAGGAGGAAGACCTGCTCTCGCGTTACACGATGGCCTCGAACAGTCGCCGTCTCCTCGAACTTTCGCAGATCGCGCTGGACCGCCTGCTCGAAGCCGATGACGCGGCGCTCGGGCGCTTGAACGAGGTCGGCAAAGTTTTGCGCGATCTCGAACGTATTGATCCGAAAACCGTCCGGTTCGGCGATTCCCTGCATCGAGGCTTGTCGGAACTCGACGATTTGGCCGCCGGCTTGCAGCGGTACGCAGAAGAACTCGATCTCGAACCGGCCGAGCTGGCGCAAATGGAAGCGCGAGTCAGCCTGTTCGAAAACCTCAAACGCAAGTACGGCGCTGCCTTGCCGGACGTTATCACGTTTGGTGAAAACGCGGCCGCGCGGCTGCATCGGATCGAAACGCGGGGTGAAGAGCTCGAGCGACTCGAACGCGAGATCGGATCGGCCACCGTGGCGATGATGGAGGCGGGCAAAAAACTCAGCGCCAAACGAAAGGCCGCGGCACCAAAGCTCAGCTCCAGCGTGGTGGGTCACCTGCGCGATTTGGGGTTCAAAAAGGCCGATTTCGCCGCCGAACTTCAACCCGGACGCGAGCCCGCGGCGCATGGTCTCGAGAGTGTCGAATTCCTGTTTGCGCCCAATCCCGGCGAACCCGCCAAGCCTTTGAAAGCCATCGCTTCGAGCGGCGAAATCTCACGCGTCATGCTGGCCATCAAGTCTTCGCTCGCCAGCCAGGACACGATCTCGCTGCTGGTCTTTGATGAGATCGACGCCAATGTCGGCGGCGAGATCGCCCATGCCGTCGGCGCGAAAATGAAAGCACTGGCGAAGGATCACCAGGCGCTCTGCATCACGCACCTGCCTCAGGTGGCGGCGGTCGCGGATGCCCAATTCGTGGTCACCAAGGAATACATTCAGGACCGCACGCATTCGCATTTGCAGCGCGTCGAAGGCCAAGCGCGGGTCGAGGAAATTGCCCGGATGCTGGGTGGAAAAGGAAATTCCGCCGCGGCGCACGCGCGGACACTGCTCGCCGGCTGAAGGTTCGTTCAGGAAACGCCGACAACGAGCCGTAGATAGAAAAACATCAGCGGCGCCGTAAAGAGGATCGAATCGATGAGATCGAGCGCGCCGCCGATGCCGGGTAAAAACCGCCCGGAATCTTTCACATCACAACTGCGCTTGATGAGCGATTCCGCCAGATCGCCGATGATGGCCGCCAGTCCGAGCCCGAGGCTGAGAATGACGGCGTGCACTTGATCGAGCAAGGCCAGCTTCTCCGGCATCAGCGCGAGCATTCCACAACCGCCGCCGACGGAAAACAGGATGGCGCCGGCAAACCCTTCCCACGTCTTCTTGGGCGAAATGTGCGGCACCATTTTGTGCTTACCAATCAGCGATCCCACCACATAGGCACCCATGTCGCTGAATTTCGTCACCAGGATGAGCCAGAGGACATAAAAGTGTCCGGTCACCGCGCCGTCGGCCGTCCGCGGTGGGAGGAAGACGATTTTGGTCACAAACGAAAACAGCCACACGACGTAGAAGAGCCCGAACACCGTGTAGGCCATCGTCTCGAGCGGCGACAGGTCCCGAGTGTGCTGAAACATCTGGCGGCCAAACACGACCAGCATGAAGGCGAGCAGACACGCCAGTTCGAAGTCGTAGGACTGCGCCGGACCGATCCGGCTGCAATAATAGAAAGACCCGACGGACATCGTCGCCCCGCAAAACATTCCAATGATCTTGAAATTCGGGAGCCCTTTCGCGTCGAGCATCCGGTAGTATTCCCATAACGCAATCAGCCCGAGCGCGGAGATGAGCAGAAAAAAGCCGGCTTCGGATCCGGAGAGAATGATCCACAGCGACACGCCCCATAGAACCAGCGACGAACCCAGGCGGCGGAGAAAGACGAGCTTGCGTTCAGTCATGCAAAGCCGCCGACCTTGGGATGCCCGGTGCCGGTTGGCAAGTCCGGCGCCACGCCATTAGCGGCCATTGGCGCAAGTGATGGCTAAACGACATTCAGCCAGCATTTTTCCCCTTCGACATTTGGGCGCCAAAGCTCAATCATCAATAAAGTTGAAGCCCCGAACCATTCTGCCGCCAGGCTAGCCAAAACCGGTGGGGGATCGAGGTTTGAACGCCGACTCGAATCATCCTTACTCTGACCCAGATGATGGTGACGCGATCGGAAGGTGCCTGCCTTTCGCACGCTGAGTGGCGATCCGAAACCGGTGGCAAAGGCACTTTTACCCTGCAACGGACGAAATCTCCGTAGCGAGCGCAGCACCTGACGTGGATCAAAAAAGGGAACGAAGCTGCACGGTTAGAAATCAACGCCGGTCTACCAAAAGCCGGGTCAGGCTTGATGCGCTTGCCCGAAGCCCTGTTATCCTGACCGCATTTGTTGGGAGGGTGGGGCCGAGAACGACCGGCGATCCCAGTCGAGAAGGTCCGACCGCTTCAGCACCGCTTTTACCGGAGCGCCAGCTCTTTGCACGCCGCGAGATCGAGCTTGCCGCTGGCCAGCGTCGGGATCGCGTCCACGCGCTTGATCGTCTTCGGGATCCAGAGGTTCGGCAGGCCGACGGAACTGAGTTTGTCCCGGAGTTCACCCGCGTTGAGGTCACGGGTGGTCAAAAGCACGAGGGCTTCGCCTTTCGCCTCATCGGGCACCCCAGCAATGGCAATCATCCGTTCGTCGTGGGCCAGGCCGAGCGCCTCAATGATGCGGGTTTCGATCGTCTCATGAGGTACCATCTCGCCGGCGATTTTCGAAAAGCGGCTCAGCCGGCCTTCGATAAATAGAAATCCGTCTTCGTCCAAACGCCCGAGGTCGCCGGTGCGGAACCATTCATCCTCGATTACTTCGGCGGTGCGCTCCGGGTCATCGAGGTAGCCGTGGAAAATATTGACGCCGCGCAGCCAGAGCATTCCGGACTCGTGCAGGGAGAGCTCCCGGCCGGTCTCGGGATCGCGAATGCGGGCCGTGATGCCCGGCGCAAGCTTGCCCGCGGAACCGTCACGATTGCTTGGCTGCACGGACAGGTCGGGCTCGGCGGAGCTCGGATCCGGGAGGTTCACCGAAACCACCGGACTCGTCTCGGTAAGACCGTAGCCCTGGAGCAGTTTGATCCCGAATTTTTTCTGGAAAGCGTCGCGCAATTCGTCCGGCAGCTTTTCCGCCCCCGTGACCATGAGTTTGATCGTCTTCAATTTCTCCGGTTCGACCTTGCGCAAGAAACTGCGCAGGAACGTGGGGGTCGAAATGAAGAGCGCGGCGTGGTATTTTTCGATCAAGCCCGCCAGCTTCCCGACCTCGAGCGGACTTGGATAGGTGATGAGTGGGAGCCCATAGATCATCGGAAAGAGCACGGTCACCGTGGCGCCGAAGCTGTGGAAAAAGGGCAGGCAACCGACGATCGGATCGGTCGGGCGCAGATCGAGCATTTCGCCAAACTGAGTCACGTTGCCAAGAAGGTTACGGTGGGTTAGCGCCACTCCCTTGGGCATTCCGCTCGAGCCGCTGGTGAAGAGCAGGAGCGCCTCCGTGTCGTCACCTTCACGCGGGAGATCGAGAATCCACGCGAGCAGGAAGCCCGGCAGCAGGAAAACCAAAGCTCGCCAAAGCAGGATGGCGGATTTGAGAGTCGGGAGGATTTCCTCGAGGCGAACCGTGCGTTCGGGCCACGGAAATTCGGTCAGCTTTTTCAGCACGGGTCCGGCAGTGAGGCAGGTGGTCAGGCCGGCCTTGGCAATCGAGGCTTCGATGGCGGCACGGCCGGCGGTGAAGTTCAAATTCACCGGAACTCGACCCGTGAGGAAGATGGCGAGATTGGTCAGGAGACCCGCCTTGCCCGGCGGAAGAACAATCCCGACGCGCCCGCCGCTGACGTTTCGATCGATCCAGCGGCTGAAGGCAATTCCGACGGCGAGCAGCATGCCACGCGAAAGTTTCGAGTGGTCCATCCCGTCGATGACTGCCGTGGAAAACTGGCGTTTTTTCAGACCGTGAAGACACGCACGTCCGAGATGCTCGCGGAGCGTGTCGCGTCGGCGGTAACAGTATTCGCCGAGATCGAGGAAACGCTGACGGACGAGCGCGATGCCGGCTTCGTCAGCAGGAATCGGATCGCCGTAGGCGACGGTCACCGGATACGGGAGACGGCGCGGCCATTTGAAAAAATAGCGCCCTCCTTCAAAGGAAAAGATGCTGCCCCAGAGCTGATCCATCCACACGGGAACAACCGGGCATTTGGCCGCGCGCGCGATCAGTTCGTAGCCACGTTTGAGCCGCAGCAACGTGCCATTGCGCGAGAGTTCGCCCTCGGGAAACAGGCAGACAATTTCGCCCTGCTCAATCAGCTCCGCCGCTGCACGCATGGCCCCTTTGGCCTGCTTCGCAGAGATCGGCAACGCGCCAACGGCGCGAAAAACCGGCTTGAGCAACCACTGATCGTAAATACCCTGATAAACTAGAAAGCGGATTGGCCGCGGGCAGGAAAGTTGCAGGACGATGGCATCGACCCACGTGAGGTGATTTGGAAGCAGCAGGAACCCGCCCTCCGGCAATCGATCGGTAAAGTGCGCGTTGACTCGATAAAGCAGCCGGCCCAAGGCGGTGCCGACGAAGCGGAGGATGCGTTCTGAAATGGGTGTCGTTCGGGAAGCGGCCACGAGCGGAGACTAACGAGGGCAACGGGCGGGGAGAAAACGTTTTCGACAAAACGCCGGCCGCGCGGCACGGACGCGATGCCACCGCCTCGTCCTCGTCCTCCTTTTCAGATCCTCGTACGCTTCAATCCCATCGAGTTCGATTTCGAGGATGAATTCCAGTCAGTGGGAGCAAAACGTTTCGAAGCGGGCCCAAGTTTCGAGGACGAATTCGACATTGGCACCGGGTCGTTCGACTTCGCTGCGCTCCGCTCACGATGACGGTGCGGCTACTTTTTCGCCGGGTTCGCTTGCGCGGTCTTTGCCCCGTGCGACATCTCGACGAGATCAACGAGGATGTTCAGCGTTTCGTCGCGAATGGGATCGATCCGAACCGGAGTGTCCGAATCGGCATCTTCATCGTCGTCCAAGTCCAGGGCGGCATCGTTGGCTTTACCAGTTTCGTCATCGGTTTTGACCAACTCAAGCGTCGGAGCATTCACCGTATCGAGCGTGATGCTGTAGCGCTTTTCTTCCGAAGGCGCCCGCTTGGCCCGGGCCTCTTTGCGCGCGGCACGCCGGGCCTTTTCCGCGTCGAGTTCGGATTTGCGCTGGTCGAGATTGAGCGAAAGCGTATTGCGCTTGATGCGATCGTTGACCAGCTCGTTGTCTTCCTTGATGTAGCCGAATTCGGGATCCGTGGCGATCCGGGCGGCGGAACGCTGGCCGAGTTCATTCTTGAAGAGGGGCTGGGGCCATTTGTCGAATTCCCGCGCCTCCACCGTGTCGTAAGGAAGCGGATCTTTCAGCGCCGACTCCCCAATTTCAGGATGGTCCGTCGGCGAGGGCAATTTGACGTCGGGAATGACGCCTTCGAGCTGGGTCGAACCACCGGCAATGCGGTAGAATTTTTGAATCGTCAGTTTGAGCGCGCCGGCTTCGTTGCTCTTGCCGCTCGAGGATCTGAGGTAGGGCACGACGCGGCCGATTTCGAGCATCGTTTGCACGGTTCCTTTGCCAAAGGTGCTTGAATCGCCCACCACCAGCGCGCGTCCATAATCCTGCAACGCGGCCGCAAAGATCTCGCTGGCACTTGCGCTGAGCCGATTCGTCAGCACGATCATCGGTCCATCGTAAGCGATCGAGCTATCGCTGTCGGGGGTGACCTCCACGTCGCCATTGGCGTTTTTCGACTGAACGACCGGACCCTTTTTAATAAAGAGCCCCGTCAGGCTAACGGCTTCCTGGAGCGAGCCGCCACCGTCGCGCCGCAAGTCCATCACGAGCCCATTGATATTCTCCTTTTTCAAGCGGGTCAGGAGCGCCTGCACGTCCTTGGTCGTGCTCTTCGCATTCGGTGCGCCGCTATGTTCCATGTCCGCGTAAAAGGACGGCAGCGTGATCCAGCCGAGCCGTTGCACGGTACCATCCGGCAGCGGGCGTTCGACGATTTCCGCCTTGGCTTGCTGCTCCTTCAATTTGACCTCATCCCGGGTGATATCGATGATCTTCCGCACGCTCGGATCGGTGGCGCGCACGGGCAGCACCTGCAGTCGAACCACGGTATCTTTCTTGCCGCGAATCATCTCGACGACCTTGTCGAGTTTCATGTCCACCGTATCGACGAACTCGTTATCTCCCTGCGCCACGCCGCTGATCCGGTCGCCGACTTTCAGGCGGCCGTCCTTCGAGGCCGGGCCTCCCGGAACGAGTTCCATGATTTTGGCGAAGCCGTCTTCGCTGTTTAGTACGGCACCGATCCCGACGAGCGAAAGGCGCATATTGATGCTGAAATTCTCGAGTTCCGATCGGCTCAGGTACTCGCTGTGCGGGTCGTAAGTCTGGGCCAGAACCGACAAATAGCTCTTGTTAATATCTTCCGGCGTCTGCTCATTCAGGTTCCGCAAAATCTGATTGTAACGCTTGGTCAGCCGCTCAACCGGATCGATCTCAACTTTGACCACCGATTCGTCCGTCTTCTTGATTTCGGGGTCGGGGTCGGCCGGAGTCGGCGCCTTTTTCAGATCAGCGGGGTTGGGTGAAGTGGCCGGATCCAGTTTGGACAAACGCTCCTGCAAAAGCTCGTTCTCGATACGGTTACGCCAGATTTGATCCGCCTCGGCTTCATCCTTGGCCCAGGGCACCTTCTGCCGGTTGATCTCCACGGTCCGCTCGCTTTTGAAATCGTAATCCTGTTTGAGCAGTTCCTTCACCTTGGCGATCCGGTCTTCGACCCGTTTCTTGTACAGATCGAAAATCTCGAAAGCCGGCGCGATCGTGCCTTGTTCCAGATCGTCATCGAGTGTCTTCTCATACTTGGCTCGGAATTTGTCCACGTCAGCCTGGAGAAAGAAGAGGTGATTATAGTCGAGCGCCTCGAGGTAATTGTTCAGAAACCGCTTCGAGACTTTATCGTTCAACCGCTGTCTCGAGTAATGGCCCCCCTCGAGCAGTCGGGCGACGTTCATCTGGATTTGATCCAGATTCGGCTCGTCGGCGAGGAGAGAGGGGGTGGTGAATCCGACCGCAACGGCCAGGAGGCTGAGGAACGAGCGATAATGCTTCATGCGAAATGGAGTTTCTGGAGAACGGCGCGGCAAACTAGATTATTTGGCCCAAAGCGCAAACCTCCATCCGAATAGAGGGCAAATCGGCGGGTCGCGAGGAGTAACCGGAGCTCCTTGGGTGACAAAAGGAGACGGCTCCGGTAACACCACCCGCTCCGTTCATGACCATCGAAACCTTCACCGGCGGTATCTTCGACACGAACTGCTTTTTTCTTCCCGGCGCGAACATCCTGATCGACGCGCCGCAGGATGTCGCCGCGTGGCTGGCCGAACGCGGACTGCGCGTCGAACTGCTTTTGCTCACCCACGGGCACATCGATCACGTCTGGGAAGCCGCCCTGGTCCAGCGCGAGCACGGATGCGAAGTGGCCTATCACGCTGACACCGAACCGATGGTTACCGAACCAGGCTTCTTTCGGAACTTCGGGTTCAATTGGGACATCGAGCCCATCACGGCGGGAAAAAGGATCGACGAAGCCGAATCGATGATCCTCGGCGGAATTGATTTTCAGGTGCTGCTCGTGCCCGGGCACTGTCCGGGCAGTCTGTGCTTTTTTGAAAAAAAGGCGCGGGTCCTGTTCGGTGGCGATGTCCTCTTCGCCGGGGGAATCGGGCGCTGGGATCTGCCCGGCGGCGATTATGAACTGCTCCTCGACGGCATTCGAGAAAAGGTATTGCCGCTCGGTGACGACGTCACGGTTTTGCCGGGACACGGTCCCGCGACGAAGATCGGGGTCGAGCGCCGAACCAATTCGTTTCTCATCCCATGAACGAGCCTCGGCCCGCCTCCATATCGTCTTCCTCCTTCGACTTCCGCCCCTCCTCGATTCCCGCGCGTCATCATGCGCAGATGAGGGAGACTTACCGGCCTTTCTCGAATCCATCACGAACCCACAATTCCCCATGCCGTTGACACCCGAAGAACTCGCTGCCCTGCGTCAGGATTACGGCCAGCGCGGGTTGCGCCGTTCCGAACTCGCTCCTGATCCCATCCGCCAATTTCAGCGCTGGCTCGCCGAGGCCGACGAGCAGCAATTGCTGGAACCCAATGCCATGACCCTGGCCACCGTGGATGCGGACGGTCAGCCCTGGACCCGTACCGTATTGCTCAAAGCCTGCGACGACCGTGGATTTACTTTTTTCACGAATTACGAAAGCGCGAAAGCGAGCCAGCTCGCGCATGCGCCAAATTGTGCGCTGACTTTTTGGTGGGGCGCGCTCGAGCGGCAGGTCAATGTCACGGGACGCGTCCGGCAAACCTTGGTGGGAGAAAGCGATCACTACTTCGCCGCCCGTCCGCGGGCGAGCCAGATTGGCGCGTGGGCATCACCGCAGAGCAGCATTTTGGTGGACCGCGAAACGCTCGAACGTCGGGTCGCGGAAACGGAGGCAAACTTCGGGTCCGGTCCGATCCCGCGTCCCCCCCATTGGGGCGGTTTTCGTGTCGTCCCGCAGACCATCGAATTCTGGCAAGGTCGCCGCAGTCGCCTGCACGACCGCTTCCGCTACACCCGCGCGCCGGAAGCCGGCTGGCAGATCGACCGCCTCTCACCGTGACGCAGATTGGCGTCAGCCTCCGCTGATGTCCGACTCGGCGTTCGCCTCGCCATTTTCGATCTGCGGCGGCACTTTCGCCCGGCCAGCCCCGATCGCGTTTCCGACCATCAATTCCACAAAGTTGAGAAATCGTTCTACAGGACGTTTACGATCTGACAATCGATCGTCATCTCGCAAGGCGCCGCGTCTTCCTTGACCGCCGCCACTGTCTCCCTGGACGCCGAATGGCTCAGGATTTGGATAACCGGTACGCGAATCAGAATCCGATCCCGGCCTTGACCTCCCGGTAGCCATCGCGGGTCCAGATGCGAAAAAGTTTGGGCGAGCTTTCGTAGGTGAACCAGCCGAGGTCGCGGTCGTAAAAGACGTTCAACTTGAGATCCTGGAAATTGCCGTCGCGTTTGGCGAGGGCGAGCACATAGGCCAGCGACGGCGCCGTGATCTTCGCCTCGTTCACGCCTTCCACCACGGCGATGATGATGACATCGCGCCATTCCATGGCTTCGAGAATCCGTTTGGCGTCCGGTTTCGTGAGCGGCGGCGGTGGTGGCGGGGGTTCCGTGGCGGGGGCACCGATGGGCAAGGCAACCGAAAGGGCGAGCAGACCAGCGAGGAGAACGGGCGCGAGCTTCATGCTTCGCATGACGAAACTTCGGCGCCTGAAATTCAATCCGCATCTTGGGAATGTTTGGCCCGCGCGCGGAGGAAAAGCGGCGGCGGAAAACGATCTTACTCCTGCGCCTGCTCCTACTTTTAATCGACTCCCCACCGACCGAATGCGAACGATAAGGAGCAAGAGCAGGATTAGGAGCAGGAAAACGATTTGTTAAATTCCCAAAGGTTCGGCGTGTCTCTGCCGCGTCTCCCACTCACAATCCCCGGCCATGAACCGTCGCCGATTTCTCGCCACCGCCGCCGGGAGCGCTCTGGCCGCGCCCGCTTTTCTCCACGCGGAGGATAAAACGCCAGCCGCCGCCGCCACCACCGCACCCGCCTCACCGTTCAAACTCGCCATCTCGACCTACAGCTACTGGCACTTTCGCACGGACAAGGTCACGATTGAAAAAGTGATCGATGCGGCGGCGGAACTCGGTGTCAACGGCGTGGATATCCTGCACCGGCAAATGGATGTCGAGGAACTCGGTACGCTCAAACCGGAGGACCACGCCTATTGCCAGCACCTCAAGCGGCACGCCTTTCGCGCCGGCGTCGATCTGGTCTGCCTCTCCATCCATCAGGATTTTGTGTCGCCGAATCCGGCCGAGCGCCACAAGTGGATCGCGCACACCGAAAAATGCATCGAGCTCGCCTATGCGCTCGGCGTGCCCTGCATCCGGCTCAACTCCGGGCGCTGGAAGACGATTCCGGATTTCGACGAACTGATGAAAGCGCGTGGCGAAGAGCCGGTCCTGCCCGGCTACCAGGAGGAAGACGGTTATAAATGGTGCATCGAGTCCATCGGCAAATGTCTCGAAACCGCGCAGTCACGCGGCGTGGTCCTGGCGCTCGAAAACCATTGGGGTCTCACGCGCACGCCGGAGGGCCTCCTTCGCATCCTGAAAGAGTTCGATTCTCCGTGGCTGGGCGCACTCGTGGACACCGGAAACTTCCTCGAAGATCCGTATGATAAAATCTCGGCCGTCGCGTCGAAGGCCGTATTCGTTCAGGCGAAGACCTATGAAGGCGGTGGCGAATGGTATACGCTCGATCTCGATTATCCGCGCATCGCGAAGATAATGCGCGACGCCGGTTACCACGGCTACGTCTCGCTCGAGATGGAAGGCAAAGAACCACCGGAAACCGCCGTACCCAAAGCGATCGCTATGTTGCGGGCCGCGTTTGTGTAAGTTCCTGGAACCCTCGACATCCTGCCGGCTTTCCCTCTTGTTCACCCCGCAGGCCGGAAGCCAGAGGCTCACGGGGACAGGATTACTTTTTCGTCGATTCCGAAATCAAACTACCGTCCGCGTCAATTTTATGCAGCGCCAGGAGCAGGCGCGACCTGGCGTCCTCGACGTCCTGTTTGATCTGTTGCTGGAAACTTACTTCCCGGCGTGCCACCTCCGACCATTGTTGGTGAGTGCGCAGCGCGTTCACGTCCGGAGCCTGATAAGTCAGGCTGGCACGAAGGGCTCCGGCGTAGGCCGTGCAGGTGGCTTTGAGTTCCATTGCTCGCCGGTCCAGAATTCCCGTCAGTCGCTGCAGTTTCGACATGCACTCCGCAAACTCGCGCTCGGGAAAGACGGTCAGTCCAGGGCCTTGCGATCCCTTCGGAGCGGCCGGGCCGGGATTGATTACGTCGCCCACGAAGAAATTCGAAGTGGCCAGGATCTCCTCGATGGAACGGCGCAGGCTGAGCGTGGGCGGCAGCTTGTTTTCTGCCGCCCGGAGCAGCGTTGCCGCCGACAGATGATTCGGTGCCGTCCGCAGCACTTCCCGCAATTCCGTCTGCACCACCGGTGATTGCAAATAATTCGGAGTGACAAACTCGGGCAGTCTCGCGCGCAAGGCGGCGAACCGTGCGATGGCGTCCCCGGTTTCCCGGGCCCGGTCCTGGCGCGCCATACCGAGCGCTTCATCGATCGTGCTGATGGAAAAAATCTGCGTCTCCCACAACGGCGACGTTCCGTCGAGCAGCGCCAGATCGGCGGCGTCCCGTGCATTGTCTTCCGGGATCAGCGTGATCGCACATTGGCCGGCGATCGCAGCCCGCAGTTTTTCGATCACACAGCCCACGGGTTGGACCGAGCCATCGACCGTCAAATCACCGGTCACCGCCACTGACGGGTCCAGTAGAATGTCCTGGATCGCGGCCAGCATCGCGATGGTGAATCCGGTCCCGGCCGAGCCGCCGTCCTTGGCGGTGAATTTATCCTCGAAACTCAGGCGGATCGAAAAGTCACGCTCCCACTCGCGCGGCAGCTTGCGCACATAACGCAGGCCCTCTTGGAACGAAACGTCCATCTGCGGGCCGACTTCGGTCATCAATTTGGCCGAGTCGTCCTGGGGTGCTTCCCGGGTGACAAAAAGGCGGGAGGTTATACCCATCTGCGCCTCGGTCCCGGGTTGAGTGACGTAAAGCAGGTGAATCTGGCCCGCATCTTCGACCGAGCGCCGCGTCTGTCCGCCGATCAATCGTTTAAACCAAGGAGTCGGCGCGACCTCCACCGCTGCCGATGAATTGTCGGCGGGCGTCCCGGCTTCATTCGCAGACGACGACGATGGATTCATCGCGGCGATCTGCGGCTTCAGCATCTCCCGCAAGACCGCGGGATCGAAAGCCGGCAACGTGGTCAGCCACCAGATCACGCCCACGAAGAGTCCCAGGCTGAACAGGGTTCTCACCATCGATGATCGGCCGCGCGAACGGCGCCCACTTTTCTGCGCGCGGGAGAGGCATTCCTCCACGCGATCGTGCAGGCAGTTCGGACAGAAATGAAATAATCCCCGGCTCGCGATCTCGGTCGCGGGATATTTTTGCTCACACAGATTGCAGATCTGAAGTTGTGCGAGCTGGGGCGGGTTTTTCTCCGACATGGGTATTTAAAGCCGTCAGATTCTTGAAAAAGCAGCACCGATGCCCACGCCGGGGGATTCTGCCCGGACAGAAGGCGTGGCCTCTGACTGTGGACTGCGATCTCCCCCATTCCGGCTGCGAAAGCGGTTGTCGTGGCGCGCGCATTGCCCTCAGTATCCGCGCCCGTTCATGAAGTTTATTCACGATATCCACGAGGCCTGCCGTCAGGAAGGGCGCCCTGCTGTTTCTTTCGAGTTCTTTCCGCCGAAGACTGATGAAGGGGATCGAGTGCTGTTCGAGCGCACTCTGCCGGCGCTGGCGGCACTGAGACCGGACTACTGCTCGGTGACCTATGGCGCTGGCGGGAGCACCCGGGACAAGACGCTCGACATCGTGGATCGAATCCAATGCGAGCACGGCATCCCGGCCATGATGCACCTCACCTGCGTCAACTCGACGCGGGAACAATTGCGCGAGGTCATCGAGGCTGCGCGCGGGCGTGGTATCCAGAATTTGCTGGCGCTTCGCGGTGACCCGCCCGGAGGCACCGGCGAATGGAAGGCCATTGAAGGCGGTTTCACGTATTCGAGCGAACTGGTCGCTTTCATCAAGGAGATCGGCGGGTTCACCATCGGAACGGCCGGTTTCCCCGAGGGACACATCGCTCAGCGGGCAGGCAAGCTGGTGGATTGGCAATACCTCGCCGAGAAAGTCGCGGCGGGCGCGGATTTCATCATCACCCAGCTCTTTTTTGACAACGAAGATTTCTACGCCTTCCACGATCATCTGCGGAACAAGCTCGGCGTCACCGTGCCGATCATTCCGGGAGTTCTTCCGATTCTGTCGCGGAACCAGACGAAGAAATTCACCGAACTCTGCGGAGCGAAACTGCCGGCGACCTTTCTCTCGCAACTCGAAAAACTCGGCGATGATGACCAGGCGGCGACGCAGTTCGGGATCGACTACGCCACGGAGCAATGCGCGGCCCTGTTGAAATTTGGCGTCCCCGGCCTCCATTTCTACGCCCTGAACAAATCGCATTCGACGCTGGCCGTGTGCAAAAACCTCGGGCTGATGAAGAGCAGCGCAGCGTAGGCAGGGTCGGTTGGTGGTTAAGTCCGGCCGAACGCAAGGGTGACGGTCGCCGGCGGCGGGCTGAACCATTGAGCGTTCAAGCCGTCGGCAGGGACTGCGGTCCCGCGGAGCTGTTTTTTGAGAGCGCCGCTCAAACAAGCAAAGGTTCCTCGTCTTTCCGGGTCGGTGGCCCTGAGTCGCGGTTCCAAACAACGATACAAACCTGCCCTTTATCATTCGTTCCTGCTTTACCCTCCTCATTGGCTTTGGCGTCAGCCTCGCGACGCTCTCCGCGGCGGACGGGATTTCCAGCCCGAGTTTCGAATCCTTCGATCAGCGCGCCAAGGCGGGCGAGCGGCTGAGCGTTGTATTCTTCGGGGCGTCGCTGACCTGGGGTGCAAACGCCAGCGATCCGCAAATAACGTCCTATCGCGGGTTGATCGCGCAGCGGCTGGAAGAGGCGTATCCCAGGGCGCGGTTCAAGTTTTGGGACGCGGCGATCGGCGGGACGACTTCGCAGCTCGGCGTTTTCCGGCTGGAGCGCGATGTCTTGCGTCGCCGACCCGATCTCGTCTTTCTCGATTTCACCGCCAACGACGGAAGCAGCGATCCGAATCAGGAAACGCTGGCGTCGTACGAATCGCTGGTGCGGCGCATCATCCAGGATGGGCACGCGCCGGTCGTGCAGGTGGTGTTCCCCTTCATGTGGGACGTGCAGCACGGGAATACGGACGGGTTTACGCGGGAGGTGGCGCATCACGCGATCAGCAAGGCCTACGGCACGGCGATCGGCGACGCGGTGATGCTTGCTCAGGAACGCGTGAAGAGCGGAGATACGACGCTGCAAAAACTCTGGCCGTTCGACGGAGTCCATCCGGGCGATGCGGGTTACGTCTTATTCGCCGATGCGGCGTGGCAAGCGTTGCAGGACGCAATCAATGCGAAGCAGGTTTGTGCGCTCCCGCCAAAGACATTGTACCCCGATACTTACATGAAAAATGCGCGTGTGCGCATTTCCAGTCTGGGCGCGCTGCCGGAAGGGTGGCGCGTCGGCGTGCCGAATCCGGTCTCATCTTACTTTGACATGCTCATGTCGCGCTGGCTGGACGACGAGGTGATCGCGACAGTCCAGAAGGGGGAGCAAACCGGCGTGGCACCGCTAAAGGTAAGGTTCAGCGGCAGCATGGTCATGCTCTTTGCGGAATCGACCACGAAGTCGGCAAAATATCGCGCCTTCGTTGACGGCAAACTGGTCGAGCACAAATCCAGCGACGGCAAAGAGAGGTTGACCGAGTTCGACGGTAGAGCGCTGGCGAATGTCCTCAAAGGCAACTGCCACCACGTGCAGGTCATCGCCGAAGGACTCGATCCTTCGACGGAGCACACATTGGAAATCCAGCCCCTCCCTTCCATCGAAAGCGAACAGGAACTGCGGCTCGAAAGCATCTGCGTGGCCGGGGGCAACGCCCGCGTGGAACTGCTCGCCAGCGAGTGAATATGCCATCCGCCCCCAACAGCGGCAGGAATCAGAACGGGATTACCCGGCGCAACATGCTCGCTTCGACAGGTGCCGCTGCGGCCGGGTGGGCTTTGTTGTGCGACGCGATCGGTGCGGACAATCCAGCAGTCCAGGTGGAAGACCGTGCATCCAGCATCAAGATCACGGGGCTCGCCCCTCACTCCGTCGCCTCGTTCCTCGGCATCGCCGCCAGTTTCCATGTCGCGGCCTCCATCCCGCTTTTCCTCATCCACGAGTTTTATCCGAATGATTGTGGAGGCGTGTTGCGCAAGAGTTGGGAGGTGGACAAGGATGGCGACTCTTCGTTGCCGCAAGGTCCGGGGCTGGGCGTCGAGGTGGATGAAGCCGCTTTGGCCAAAATCCCTCCCTCGCCATTCAAATGGCCGGGGGCAAAGAATCCGGACGGGTCGGTGGCGGACTATTGATGAACAGCTCCGCGGGTTCAGGGCCACGGACCAATTCCCAAACATGGAACTCACAATGAAACGATCGATCATTTGCGCCGCGCTCTGCGCATTTACTCCCCTCTGTGTCATGGCTACGCCGACGGAAAATGTCCGCTTCCGCGTCCTGCCAGCTCCGGCAAAAATGGTCATCGATGGAAAGGTGGATGACTGGGATTTATCCGCTGGCATCTTTGCCTGCGACGACACGGAAGTGCAGCGCGACCACTATGCCGTCTGGCTTCACGCGCAATTCGATGCGGAGAATCTTTACCTCCTGGCACGATGGAATGACGACACGCCGCTGAACAATCCCGGCCAGACGATCGCCGATTACGGCTTCGCGGGCGACAGCCTTCAATTCCGCACCATCACCGCACCGGGGACGCCGCAGGAACGCGGCCAGCATTTCACCGCGTGGCGCGGCCGGGACGGCGCCGATGTGATGAAGATTGAGCAGGGCAAGGACTTCAAGGAAGGCGTCGTCGAGGACGCGAAGAAAACGGGCGGAGCGCAGCAGGCGTTTGCGGTCGACGCGGACGGAAAGGGCTATGTGCAGGAACTCGCGATTCCATGGAAGCTGCTCACGCGCGATGGCCAACCGATCAAGGCGGGCGGCTCGCTCACGCTGACCTTCGAGCCGAACTTCACCATCGGCGCGAAAGGACGCGCTTCGGTGAAGGAGCTTTTCAAACCCGGTATCACGCCGGACCGCGTCTTCACCTTTATGTCGAGCCAAACGTGGGGCACGGCGACGCTCGAAGCAAAGAACACGGGCGAACCGCAGCCGGTCCGCCTCGCTGATACGCGGGAATTTCCCGTCAAAATGGATAAGGGCGTGCCGGTGGTGGACTGGTCGGGGCTGATCAAGTCGGAGGAACTCGCGGGCTTCAAGCCGATCGAGTTCACGATGCCCGCGGACGGCTTCATTTCGCTAAACATCAAAAACGCCGCGGGCGAGGTCGTGCGCCAGTTGCTCAACGCCGCGTTTTTCACACAGGGCAAACACACCGTGAAATGGGACGGGCTGACGACGCCGTCGTGGACGCGCCCCGGCGAACCGGTGCCGCCGGGCGAATACCAGTGGAGTGCGCTCACCCACACGGGCATCGGGCTCAAACTGCGCGGCTGGGCCGACAATGGCGGCGTCGTGCCGTGGGACAGTGCGGACGGCGCCGGAAATTGGGGTGGCGACCATGGCTTGCCGGTGGCCGTGGTCACGGAGGGTCAACAGGTTTTCCTCGGCTGGAGCGCGGCGGAAGCGGGCAAGGCCTTGCTCGCGTGCGATCTCGAGGGAAAGCCGCAATGGGGCAACAATCGCGGTGGCATCGCCGGGGTGAAGGGACTCGCGGTCAATTCTGGCGTGCTCTACGTCCTGGGCGGAAACGTCGGCGCGGACGCCGAAGGCGCGAACCTTTACAAACTCAACACGAAGGACGGCAGCTATCTGGCTTGGGAAGGCAGTGACAGCGCGGATGTTAAGATCAAATCGCTCTGGGCTGCGGACGCCGCGGCGAAGCCCGGGAAAGCGGACGAAATCCTTTTCGAGGACGGCAAGCTTTGGCTCGCCTTTTACCAGGCTGAAATTCTCGCCGAGCTGAATCCAAAGACGGGCAAGCTGGTGCAAATCCTCCCCACGCCCGGAACCAAAGATCAGAAGAAATTGACCGAGTTTGCCACGGGCGATGGCCTGGTCTTTGTCGCCACGGGCGAACCCGACAATCAGGTGCTGGTCAAAAAAGGAAACGAAACCGTCCTGACGATTGGCCGCAAAGGCGGACGCGCCTTGCTCGGTCCGTGGCAGCCGGAAGGCCTGCGGTTCGTCAAGAGCATGGCCGTGGACGCCGCGGGCAAACTTTGGGTCATGGAAGCCGACGATACGCCCAAACGCGTCAGCGTCTGGGACCCCAAGACCGGCAAACTCATCAATGAATTTTTCGGCCCGACCAGCTATGGCGCGACCGGCGGGGCGATTTGTCCGACCGATCCGAACGTGATGGTCGGGCAGGGCTGCGAATGGCGGCTCGATCCGCAGACCGGCCGCGCCCGTGTGACGACCGTGATCACCCGAGATGGCATGAGCAACTCGCGCTTCGCCACCGGTGCCAATGGCCATTTGTATCTGGCGGTGGCGAGCAAGTGGGCATTCGAGCCGGGAGACGTGAAAATTTTTGCCCGCCTCGGCGAGGCTGACTACAAGCTGCGCTGCGCCTTTCGCTACGAGGGCAAGGATAAGAACGGCAAAACCATTCTGTGGACGGACGCGAACGGCGATGAGCAGGAACAGCCCGAGGAAATCCAAAGCGTCGATGGCAACGTGCGCTTCAGCTCATGGTTCATGAACCTCGGCCCCGACCTCGGCTTCACCGCGGGCAACCGGCTCTTCCGGCCCGTCGGCTTCACCGCCTGCGGCGCGCCGAAATACGACCTGACTGTTTCCACGAAACTCCCCGCGCCCGGCATGGCCTCGGCCGACGGCTCGCTCGTCCTGCAGCCCGGCGCTTACGGCGAGACGCATGCCGTGCTGAATTGTTTCGACATCGGCTCCGGGAAAAAGCGCTGGAGCTATCCCGACAACTTCAACGGCGTCCACGGCTCGCACAACGCCTGCCCGCCGCAGATGGGCATGATTCGCGGCTCCTACGGTCCGACGGGCAGCGTGAAATTGCCGGAACCAATTGGCAACGTCTGGGTCCTGCCAACCAACGTGGGCGAATGGCACATCCTGACGGAGGACGGCTTTTACCTGACCCGCCTTTTTGAAGGCGATCCGATGAAAATGAAGTGGCCAGACGCGGCTGTTCCCGGAGCGGACATGTCGCATTGCCCGCCCGGCATGGGCGGCGAAGACTTCGGGGGCAGCATCTCCCAAGGCCCCGACGGCAAGCTCTATATCGAAGCGGGCAAGACCGCCTACTGGAACCTCGAAGTCGCTGGTCTGGAGACGGTGAAAGCGCTCGCCGGAACGAGCGTGCAGATTTCCGAAAAGGATGTCGCCGAGGCGCAGAAATTCCACGACCAGCAATTGCAGGCGGCGGTCGGGACCCGACGTCTCAGCCTCAAGAAATTCACTCCGAAATCCACCGGCAACCTCGATCAGGACTTCGCTGGCGCGGAGATCATCCGCTTTCAAAAATCCGACGAGACCGCCGTGCGCGCGGCCGCCGCGCGGGACGACGAGAACCTCTACGTGGCTTGGGACGTGCGCGACCAGACGCCGTGGGTCAACGGTGCGGAACAACCCGAGAATCTGTATCTCAGCGGCGACACCGTGGATTTCCAGCTCGGCACGGACGCCAACGCCGATGCAAAGCGGGACCAAGCCTCGGCGGGCGATCTGCGCGTGAGCATCGGCAATTTCAAAGGCACGCCCATGGCCGTGATTTACCGCCCAGTCGCGAACAAAAACAAACCGCGCACCCCAAAGACGTTTAGTTCGGGCGTGATCAAGGAATATGTCGTGGCCGACGTGGCAGTGGTGCAGGACGCCAAAATCAAACTCACCAAACGCAACGACGGCTACGTGATCGAGGCAGCGATTCCGCTGGCGGCGTTGGAATTCACGCCCTCCGCCGGACAAACGTTCCACGGAGATTTTGGCGTCACCTATGGCGATCTCGCCGGCCAGCGTACCCGGCTTCGCTCTTACTGGAACAATCAGCACACGGGTATCGTGGACGACGCCGTGTTCGAATTGATGTTGGAGCCGAAAAACTGGGGTGACCTCTTAATCGCCGAATAGAGCGCCGCTGATCCCTCGATCGATCGACCACACGTCGGGCGTGCGCAGTGCGCGGCGATGCGTGCCACCGATGACGGGTAGACTTCACTTTGCCGACCCTGCCAAATACGCGCGTTCGGATGAGGTCAAGCTGTCGCTGGTATCCCGCCATTTCCCCGCGGCGTCGTTATCATCGTTTCTCCAAGTCTCCCAACTGTTCTTGAGCGCCGCGAGGCGATCATCCTCATTCGGAATGCTGCGGATCAGCGCGATCGCTTCCTCGGGATTGCGGCGAAGCTGCGTGCCGCCAAAGCCCGCAATCGCCGCGTTGCGATCGGCCGATTCCGGGAGTTCTGCGATCCACGCCGCTGCCTCCTCCGCATTCGCGGAGGTCCAACCTCTCACGATACTTTGGAATGCCAGCTCTCGTGATTCACCGGGCGGAAGCGATGCCATCCAGGAACGTGCGGTGGCGCTATCATTTGTACCCCACCGGAATCCCACCGGAGGAAACACACTCTCGCGCAGCTGATCGAATGCTTCCCCGCTTCCGTCCACCAAGCGCTTCAGAAATGCCTGCGGGTCGGCCGCTCGGGCGGCTGCGGGCAAGTACTGTTTGAGGGCATCGATCTCTTGTTGGTCAATGTCCGGAGCATTCGCGCGGAGCAGTAACACGTCAATTGCAGCATCGCTGCGAAACTCACGCGAGCGCATAAGGGAAATGACCAACGGGATATTCCCAAGATCGAAATGGATGGAAGCCGCGAGTTTCATGGCTTCATCAACACGCTGATCCTGGCACAAATGGTCGGCGAGCGAACCGATGACGCCTTCCTGCGCGCGACCGGCGGGTAGGCTGCGGGCAAACTGCACCGCGGACTCAAGATCTGTGCGGGCAATTCCTTGCGCGAGGCCGGTAGCGATTTCTCGTTGCAGTATCGGATCTTCGATCGTGTGAAACCAGGCGATCGCGGCGTCAGGCGCAGATCCTGTCCAGGCCCTCAACGCAGCCTCAAGCGCCGCGGTTCGAAAGGGTCCTTTTGAGATTTGAAGAGCGCGGGAAACGGCCGCTCCCCCATCACTCTCGCCCCAGGCGTTGAAAATGGTTTGCAGGTTTCGCTCATCCCACGAGGTTTCATCCGCGAAGAAAAGACGCAGGGCATTCGGAAGGTCATTTTCGGCGATTTTCGCATAAACAGCGTCGAATCCCGGCTCCTTTCTGGAATCAGGCCCATCCGGCCAGCTTTTAACCCATTTCAAGGCGGACACCGGATCGCGTTCCGCCCAGGTGCGAGCGAGAAACACTTGAGCCCTGACTTCGAGGGCATACTGGCCGGCGAGGGCCGGATCGATCTCCAGAAAACGCAACATCAGCGCGTGCTCAGCACTTGTTCGGGCGAAGAGCGGAAGCTCAGCGATCGCCTTGGCGGCCAGCTTTAGTTCGTCTGGCGAGAGTTCTGCCAGATACTTCGTGAAAGCGGATGGGCGATGGGCGCTGCTCGCATACGCGCAGATTTGACTCAGCCGTTCGGAAATCCTGACGGGCGACTTCTGGCCTGGCCCAAGTCGGTCTCCGCGATTATTGCGTGGAACGTCGGTCGTGGCGGTATGAGTCGTTGGGGCGATTGCGGTTCGGTCGGATGGGCTTACGACCAAATACCCAAACGCAAATCCCAAAACGGCGGTGAGGGGTGGAAACAACCAAATTGCCTTCATGGGGGATTGAGTTTCTCCGGCGGGTCGAGGAGATGTGCTTTTGCGTCGTCGGTGAGCAGATTCGTCGACCGGATCCATCGTTTTGCCTCGCGGCGGTCAGCGTTCATCCAATCCGTGAGCATCGAGTGGAGATTGCTCTCACCGTCCGGCATCTGTCGGATCAAACCAACCGCGCCGGCGACATCCGATTTCAACATCGACTTTGCAGTCGCTTGGATAATCCCCTCGCGTTCCGGACCCGGAGCGAGCCGATCGATCAGCGACTGAACCGCGGTCAAGTTGGCCTGTTCGGTGAGGTGCATCGCCGATTCCTGGAGCCACGAATCGCGGAGCGGCCCCGGCCTCATTTCGAGAGCCAGATCCACAACCGAATTCCAACCGGAGTTGTATCCGATATCGCCCGCGGCGGTTTCGATGTCAGACGCTTTCGGATCCGGCATGGATTGGAGGAATTTCAAAGCGGCGGACGGGCCGTTCTCTCGGAACAAACACGAAAATACGTTAGCGGCACCGGGCACATTGTGGCCCACACTCGCTCGTTCGGACAGCCATAGGTCGGCCATCTGCTGCGCATCAATGCGCGGCGATCCCTCACCCGGTGGCGGTGCGGTCTTGTTGTTTTCCGCTCCGCGAGAGAATTCGAGGGCCTTCCCGATGATCTTAGCGCGCAATTCCGGGTCATCTTGCTGTTGCGCCCACTCGATTAACTTCCCAGGATTCTTGTCGCACAGCATGTCCCACTCGTTGTCGGTCGCCCTCGGATCCGACCGCAGCAGATCGGCAATCACCGCCGCTTTATCGGAATCAATGTCACCGAGCACCGATTGCATCGCACCCGTTTGCGAGTGCTGGTCCTCAATACGATGCAACCATTCGAAGGCCTTTTTTGCGTCCGTCGGAATCCATTGTGCCGCAATTGCGGTCAGTGCCGCTACTCGCGCAGATCCGGTCGGGAGCGCCTCGGTCGCAGCTTCGGCGGCGGTCAAATCATGCTTTGCCCACGTCCTGACAACCTCACGGATTCCCATCAGATTCGGAAATTGAGTCGACAGCTGGAGCGCCATGCGCGGGTCACGCTCCGCGAGCAAGCGTGCCAATTCCCAGGAGCCCTCTCCCCATTTTAGGGACAATCGCTCCGACTCGGGGAGTGCCGCGAGCCACTCCATGACGCCGTCCGCATTCAGCCGCGCCCACGTGTCAGCCCACTCTTTCACAAGCGCCGCCCGGTCTCCCGGCGCCTGTGTGGTGAACCACCTTACCGCCGCGCCATAATCACGTTCGGCCCAAATTTCGAGCAGCCGCGCCTGGAGATCGAACTTCGACCCATGCAGTGCACCAATCGCAGCGGGAAAGTCCTCGGGCGCCAACGATTCTGCCAGGTCGAAGAAAGCCGCGTCGCGAGCCACGTCGTTCTCACTACTCGCCAGCAAATTGATCCGCGCGGCAAATTCGTCCACACCAAGGCGCGTCGTGGCGCTGGCGATCGGCGAACGATTCGGATCGCGTGAGGCCGACTCAATCTGCAACTTCCCCTCATTGTCAGGTCCGGATGATCGTCCAACCCATCGACCGGCGAACCAGGCAACGAGACCGAAAACCAGAGACGCCGCGACAACCCTTGGAACAGTTGGGCGCATCGGAGTTACTTCGTCATTTCCTTAGGCGGCACAGTTCTCATAAAGTGAATTGCGCAGAATATCAGCCATTGAAACGCTCCGCCAGCGTCGGGGGCGAGCAACTCAAACGTCCGCTCAATCGGGCGGAACACCCGCCGGCCATCCCAAGCCGCTGGTCCGATTCTCGCTAATAATACGTGTGCATACTTTATTGTTGCTCACCGTAAAGCGTTGCACCACGGTGCCGACGGCTTCGCGGCCATTCATGAAAACCGAGCTTTTTGATCAACTCCTCTCCGACGCCGATGATACGACGGCCGGTAATTACTTCGTCGCCAACTACCCGCCCTTTTCGTTTTGGCAAAAGGACAACACTGACGAAGTGCGGCGGGCGCTGGCGTCACCCGCGCCCGCAGACGTGCCGCTCGGAATTTATTTTCATATCCCCTTCTGCCGGAAACGCTGCCACTTCTGTTATTTCCGCGTTTACACCGACAAAAACGCGCAGGAAATTCGCGGTTACATCGATCACGGCATGCACGAAATGGAGATGTACGCGCAGACCCCGCGCATCGCCGGGCGGAAGCCGAAATTCGTCTATTTCGGCGGCGGCACCCCGAGCTATTTGTCCGTCTCGCAGCTCAAGGAATTGACCGATCGGATGAAGGCGCTGCTGCCGTGGGATGAAGTCGAGGAGGTTGCCTTCGAGGCCGAACCCGGGACGCTCACGGAGCAAAAACTGCAGGCCATCCGCGACATCGGCGTGACGCGTCTTTCGCTGGGCGTGGAGAATTTTGACAAGCATCTCCTCGAAATCAACGGACGCGCGCATCGCGAGGATGAGATTTATCGCGCCTACGATTTCGCGAAGAAGATCGGGTTTCCGCAGATCAACATCGATCTCATCGCGGGCATGATTGAGGAGACGGAGGAAAACTGGCAGCGCAACATCGCCAAGACGATCGAGTTTCAGCCGGACTCGGTGACGATTTATCAGATGGAAATCCCCTACAACACAACCATCTATCAGCAGATGAAGGCGGAGGGTAAACTGGTCGCACCGGTGGCCGATTGGAAGACGAAGCGGCGCTGGGTGGATGAAGCTTTTTCTGCTCTCGAAAAAGCAGGTTACACCGTTACGAGCGCGACGACGGCGGTGCGTGATCCCTCCAAGACGAAATTCCTCTATCGCGATTTGCTTTGGACCGGTGCGGACCTGCTCGGGCTCGGTGTGGCGAGCTTCAGCCATGTCGCTGGCGTGCATTTCCAGAATCTGCCGGACTTTGAAAGCTACACCGCTGCGGTGGCCAAAGATGAACTCCCCATCGGCCGCGCGCTGCTCACGACGAGTGAGGAACGGATGATCCGCGAGTTGATCCTGCAACTCAAACTCGGCCGCGTGAGTCAAAGCTACTTCCGGGAAAAATTCGGGGTCGAGGTGGCCGATCGCTTCAATCAGCAGCTGACCGAATTGAAACGGCGGGGCTTGATGACCGAGCAGGGCGACTGGCTGGTCATTGAGCGCGAGGCCCTGCTCAAGATCGACGTGATCCTTCACGCCTTCTTTCTGCCGCAGCACCAAAACGCCCGTTACACATGACCACCGAGGTCGCCGATGCCGAAACGCTTTACCCGCTTTCGCGCTTTTGTAAGCGCGATGGCCATCCGCTTCCGTCGGCTGAAGTGATTGATGGCGAGTCGATGCCGGAGCCTTACCGCCGGCTGTTGGTGCACTTTGGCGACATGACCTCGCGGCTCGAGCAGTTTCACCAGGCCCCGATGAAACTCCGCGTCCTGCACCGAGAAGTGGTGGGCGATACGTACCGCCGCGAAGTTTTGCTTTGCGCGCAAAACTCGGGGCGCCCGGTGGAATACGGCGCCATCGAAATCAATCTGCCCGCTTTCCCGGCCGACGTGCGCGAGCTCATTCTCGAAGGCCGAATGCCTCTCGGAGGCCTCCTGAACGTTCACGGCATTCGCTACTACAGCCGTCCACGCGCCTTCTTCCGATTCACCGCTGACCCGCTGATGACCGCACATTTTGACCTCCAAGGAACACCCGTTCTTTACGGACGCAGCAATACCTTGCTCGACAAAGCTGATCGGATCCTGGCCCAGATCGTTGAAGTTCTGCCACCGGTTGATTCCACCCCGCCACACTAAACATTCCCATTCCACAATGAACATCGACTACGACGTGATTATCATTGGCGCCGGACCCGCAGGTTCGACTGCCGCCGCGTTGCTCGCGGAAAAGGGGCGCAAGGTGCTGGTGCTCGAGAAGGAAAAATTTCCCCGCTATCACGTGGGCGAATCGTTGATGCCGTTTTGCTGGTACACCCTCAATCGGCTCGGACTCGTCGAGGAGATGAGCCGGCTCGGTTATGTGAAAAAGCAAAGCGTGCAGTTCGTGACCGCCGATGGGCGACAATCGCAGCCGTTCTATTTCTTTCAGCACTATGATCATCCCAGCGCGACGACATGGCAGGTCGAGCGTTCGGACTTCGACCAGATGCTGCTGAACAATGCGCGCCACAAAGGAGCCGACGTGCGCGAGCAGACGCCGGTCAAACGCGTGCTCAAGGATGACAATGGGACGGTGATTGGCGTCGAGGCGACGAATTCAAGCGGCGAGAGATTTGAGGTCTTTGCCCCAATGACCATCGATTGCTCGGGGCGGGAGCAGGTCGCCACCGCTCGCGAAGGCTGGCGGATGAAGGATCCGCAGCTCGATAAGCTTTCCATCTGGACCTATTTCCGCGGCGCCAAACGCGATCCCGGCATTGATGAAGGCAACACCACGGTCGCCTACGTCGAGGGCCGCGGCTGGTTTTGGTATATCCCGCTGCGGGACGATATTGTCAGCGTCGGCATTGTGGCCGATAAGGATTACCTTTTTTCCGGCAGCAAGGATCCGGCGGAAATTTTGGCGCGCGAGATTAAGTGCAACTCGTGGATCGAGGATCATCTCAGCACGGGCGAACAATTCGGCGAATACTGGGTGACCAGCGAGTTCTCGTATCGTTCGCGTTACTGCGCGGCCGACGGCCTGCTGCTCGCCGGAGACGCGTTCGCCTTCCTGGACCCGGTTTTTTCGAGCGGTGTCTATCTCGCTTTGAAAAGCGGTGAAATGGCCGCGGACGCTGTCGAGACTGCGCTCGCGGCGGGTGATGTCAGCTCCGCACAGTTCGCCGCCTACGGCGATGAGCTCTGCCGTGGCATCGAAAACATGCGCAAACTCGTTTACGCCTTCTACGACACGAATTTCTCGTTCGGCCGGATGTTGAAAAAGTTTCCGGAATACCGCGGTCTCCTGACCGACTCGTTGATCGGAGATTTATTCGCGCCGGATTTTACTGAGTTGCACGGTGCGATGAGCGCCTTTGTGGAGATTCCGCCGGAACTTCCGCACGGTCGGGTCCAAGCACCCGCTGCCGTCGCCTGTTCGTAGCTGCATTCCTGGGACCGCCGGCACCCCTGACGGCACTCCGATGGCGGCACCAATTGAGGATTGCCGTTACCCGACGCCGTCTGCGAGGAAACAACGCGTTCCCATGAATCAATTATTCGTCGGCACCATTTCGCTGGCCATTGTCTGGCTGCCCCAATCCGTCGAGGCTGCCGATTGGCCGCGCTTCCTCGGCCCGACGCACAATGCCGTCTCGCAGGAAACCGGACTGCTTAAAGTCTGGCCGGCTTCGGGCCCAACGATTCTGTGGGAGCATCCGAAAGGCGCGGGTTTCGCCGGACCGACCATGGCGGAAAATCATCTCGTTCTCTTCCACCGAGTCGAAAACGACGAAGTCGTCGAATGCCTCGATCCAGTCACTGGTAAGCTGCTTTGGAAAAGCGCATACCCGGCGCCTTACACCGCGCGCTATGGCGATCGCCCGAGCGCGCGTTCGAGTCCGGTCATCGCCGCAGGTCGTGTCTTCACCTATGGCGTCGCGGGGATGTTGAAGTGTTTTGAGCTCCCAACCGGGAAGGTCGTCTGGGAGCGCGACCTGTCGCGTGATCCCGGTCTGGCTTCGGCCTTTTTTGGCATTGGTTCCACACCGCTCGTCCTCGGGGATTTGATCATCCTCAACGCCGGTACGCGCGGCGGAGCCAGCGTCATCGCCCTCGATACCGCCACCGGCCAGGATCGCTGGCAGGCGAAACACGAATGGGGCGCGAGCTACGCCTCGCCCATTCCCGCGACGATTCACGGGCGGGAGTGCATCCTCGTCTTGGCTGGCGGTGAAAGCGATCCGCCAACGGGTGGCCTCCTGACCTTCGACGCCAAATCCGGGAAGATTCTCAATGCCACGCCCCATCGTTCCAGCATGACCGCATCGGTCAGCGCGTCATCGCCGGTGGTTGCAGATGCCGAGCGTGGACTCGTGTTCGTTTCCGAGGCTTACGGTTCGGGCGGCGTCATGATCGAGATTGCTCCGGACTTTTCCGCCCGGCCGTTGTGGCGGACGGAGAAGCTTGGTTGCTATTGGATGACGCCCATCGTCAAGGACGGCTTCCTCTACGGGTTCGACGGACAGGCGCAGCGCCTCGCTGAACTCGTCTGCCTCGAAGTAAAAACCGGACGCGAACTTTGGCGGGATGACCTGGGCGGCAAGTTCCAGCGCGGGTCTTTACTGGAAGCGGATGGCGCGACGCTGTGCCTCGGTGAAAACGGCGACCTGGCCTGGATCGAACTGTCGCCGAAACGCGCCACCATCAAACAGCAAGCCCAGCTTTTTAATGCGCCCGAAACCTGGACGCTGCCTGCGCTGAGCAATGGATTGCTTTACGTCTGCCAAAACGAACGCGGCACCGGCGGCACCAAGCCACGGCTGATCTGCTACGATCTGCGCCGGGCTCCGTAACCGGCGATTCTCGTCAAAGATCAATTCGAGATCGTTTCGTTGAGATTCAGCAGAACGTTCGCGACGGCCGTCCAGGATGCGACTTCACTTGCCGCGACTTTTTCCGGATTCGGCGCGTCTCCGACTTTCAGCAACGCCGCGGCCGCTTCCTGACTCTGTCCGAAGGTTTCGCGCTGCTGGGCAAGGACTTTTTCCAGGACGCCGCGTTCTTCGGCGGTGGGAGGGCGGCTGAGAGTCACCCGCCAGGCAAACGTCAGGCGCGAAGCGTCGTCTGGTCCGCCTTCAGCCAGAATGCGCTGAGCGAGGACACGCGCGGCTTCCACATAGACGGGATCATTCATGAGCACGAGCGACTGCAGCGGCGTGCTGGTCCGCGGACGCAAGCCGGTGCAAACCTCGCGGGTCGGCGCGTCAAACGTAATGAGCGAAGGATAGACCGTGGAACGCCGCCAGTAGGTGTAGAGCCCGCGGCGGTACTGGTCCGTCCCTTTCGATTTCTCGTAACTTCCGTTGGCCAAGTCGTTGACCTCCCAAATGCCCGGTGGTTGCGCGGGTTTCGTGCTCGGACCACCGACGTTTGGGTTCAAGAGACCGGCGATGGCGAGGGCGTTGTCGCGGATGAATTCAGCTTCGAGCCGATGACGCGGCCCGCGCGCCAGCAGCCGATTCTCGCCATCCCGTTCCCGGAGTTCTGGCGAGACCACGGAGCTTTGGCGGTAGGTCGCGCTCATCACCATCTGTTTGATCGAGCGTTTGATATTCCAGTCGCGAGCAAAGTCTCCCGCCAGCCAGTCCAGCAATTCGGGGTGGCTCGGCCATTCGCCCTGAGCACCGAAATCGTTGACCGTTTTCACGAGACCCGTTCCGAAGATCATCGCCCACCAGCGGTTCACGGCCACGCGCGCGGTCAGTGGATTCTCCGGCGCCACCAGCCAGCGCGCGAGATCGAGGCGCGTATAACGTTTGCCGTCGGCGCAGTGCTCGGGCAGCGGAGGGAGAAAATGCGGCGTATTGGCCGTGACGCGTTCGCCATTCTGATCGTAAGCCCCGCGCACTTTGATGAACGTGTCGCGCGGTTTCTCCATCTCTTCCATCACCATGGTGTTCGGGATGGTGCGCTCGAACTCTTCGCGTTCCTTGGCGAGATCCTCGCTCCGTTTTTTCGCCTCGAGGTAGTCCGTCGCCTGCGTCCCCCGGAAAAAATCCCGAAGCTGATTCTTTTGCGCGTCACTGCGCTGGTCGGCCGGGAGCGCCGCGAGTTGGAAAAGGTTTCCGCCCGAAACTTCAGCGATCTCGATCGGCGAAAGCGCGCGCTCAAAGATTTGCAAATCGTCCACGCGACCGGTGAAGGGCGCACCGGCATCGCCTCGCCGCCCAATGGAAAACGGCGCCTGGGTCCGGATCGTGCCTTCGAGCGTGTCTATTTGGGTGGTCGTTTTGATGGGCAGACCGTTGACGTAGAGCGTCACCCCAGCGGCCTTGCCCGAGCCGTCGTACGTGAATGCCACGTGGGTGAAGGTATCGAACGGTAGGTCCTGCTCGGCCTGCACGTGGATCGCCTTTTCCGGCCAATGATTGATCAAGTGGACGCTCGGTCGCCCGCCATGAAACTCAAGGTCCCAACCGCGAATATCACCGGCATTTTCCATCTTTCCAAATGGCGAGCCACCGTCCGGTTTCAGCCGCAGCCAGGCGCCCACGGAGAACGCCTGATCTTTTTCAAAGTCGAATTTTCCTCCGAACTCGACCCATCCCTTCTTCTCGACCCGCAAGGCCTTCGCCACCGATCCGTCGGCGAACGTGAATTCGCCCTTCAATTCACCCGCAACGGTCTGGCCGTCGCTGGTTGTGCCGTTGCCATCGCCATCGAGCGGAAAGTGCGTCTGCGGTCCTTCCGGCACCTTCCCCCCAGTGCGTCCGGCGATTTCCTTTTCCCACGCACTCTGGCGCGCGTCGAGTTGACCTTCGAGTTCCGCTGATTGCTTCTGCGCCTGGTCCTTCGCCGCATCGAGTTCCGCGAGCTTGGCCGTCTGCGTTTCGTTCGGCACGCTCAGAAAAGGCTTCGGATTGCGATCGCGCACTCCGTCTTTTCCATTCTCCGGTACGTTCGCAAAAAAGGCGTAGAGTTGGTAGAAATCCTTCTGCGTCACGGGATCGTATTTGTGGTCGTGACACTGCGCGCAGGCGATCGTCATCCCCATCCAGGTGAAGCCCGTCGTGGCCACCCGATCGACGATGTAGAGGTTCAAATATTCTTCCTCGATCAGTCCGCCCTCGTCTGACGTCATGACATTGCGGTGAAATCCGGTGGCGATTTTTTGCTCGATGGTGGCGTTCGGAATCAAATCTCCCGCCAGCTGTTCAATCGTGAACTGGTCAAACGGTTGATTGGCGTTGAACGCCTTGATCACTTCTTCGCGCCAAAGCCACATGTCGCGCAGCGAATCATTGTGGTATCCGGAGGTATCGCCGTAGCGCGCAAGATCGAGCCACGGCAGCGCGATCCGTTCGCCGAAATGCGGCGACGCCAGCAGCCGATCCACAGCCTTTTCGTACGCTTCGGGTGAGTTGTCCGCGAGAAAGGCGTCCAGTTCCGACAGCGTCGGTGGCAATCCCGTGAGATCCAATGTCACACGGCGTAACAACCGTTCCCGGTCCGCCTCGGGCGACGGCGCCAGCCCCTCCTTCTCCAGCCGTGCGAGGATGAAACGATCGATATCATTGCGCGCCCATGCGCCGTTTTTCACCGCTGGTACCGCCTCCGGTTGCACGGGCTGAAAAGCCCAGTGCCCCGTCCAGACCGCACCCTCCTTGATCCAGCGGCGCAACAACTCCACTTGCTCGGGCTTCAACTCCTTGTGCTCCTTCGGCGGAGGCATCACGTCATCGGGATCGGGCGACGAAACGCGCACCAACAGCTCCGAATTCTCGAGATCTCCCGGCACGATCGCGATCGCTCCCGATTTCGCCGGCGCAAAGGCAGATTCCTTTTCGTCGAGCCGCAGCTTGGCCTTTCGCTTGTTCGAATCGGGTCCGTGACACGCAAAGCAGTGGTCGGAAAGGATCGGCCTGATCTCCCGCGCGAAATTGATTTCCCCATGCGCAACGGCCGCGATCGACAAGGCGATCACAAACAACGTGGGTGCGAGTGGAAAATTCATGATGGGCAGAGTGAGAACACGCAGAGGCGGAGAATCTTAGCGTCGGCCCCCGCTCAAACAGGGGCCTTTCGGCTTGGCTCTCCGCGGCAATTTGCTCCCGGGCCTATCGCATTTCTGGTGCCTGAAATTCAAGGAGCAGCTTCGTCAGGAGGTGCAAACGTTCCAGCTTGACGCGCCGGCGTCACCCACTCCCCCAAACGCGGCACAAGTTACCAGGCTCGACTTTATGCCCGGCCCGATGAAAGCCAGTGCCCATGAAATACCTGCCAACCTTAATCCTGGCATCGTTACTCGCCGGTTGCGGGCCCTCGACTGAGACCGAGATTTCAGATCTCAAGCGTGAGCTGCGCGACCTCCGCACGAAGGTGGAGGAATTGGCGGCGAAACATGACGGCGTTGTGCCGACTCTCGAGGTCGAACGTTTGATCGTGAGGAAAGAATTGATCGTGTCTGACACGGGGCAACCATGGGAGGAGGGATTCGAAGATCAGCAAATTGCGCGCGGACTCTATGCACGATCGCTCTGGGACGGGCCGGGCGGACTTTGGGTGCGAAGCCGTCTCATCAAGACCGAGATCGATGACCCGTTCGATGACCGCTTTCACGCCATCGGGCGAGATGGCAGCCCGTTTCGCGCGCCGGGACACATCTCATGGAATGTCTGGATCGACGGAGCCTGGCGGCAGATGGCGATCATCCAGGGCGAAGGGCTCGAAATGTCCGAATTTCCTGCGGCGAACTGGACGGGTTCCGATCATCCGGGCCGGTTGCGCTTCCAAAGCTTTCGACCACTCCACGAAGAACCGCTGACTGACGCCTTGATCGGTCAGGGGATGATGTCCGTGGGCGGAGGAGGTTATGGTGGGGGCGGATTACCTGCTCCCAAGGATGTCCTCCAGCTCGTGGGAGGCGAGATAAAGCGAATGGCGATCTCCGCTCCCGCCGCACCCGTCGTGTTGCGTGACGATGGCTCCGGCGAGCGGACCTACGCCATTGTCGCCATCGGTCCGCAAGGTCTTCGATCGGCTGCCTCATCGGCGACGCGTGCCGGCGGATTTGCTGAACTGCAGTGGGATAGTGTCGCCGGGGGCGATGCCTACGTGGTCTTGCGGGACGGCCAGGAAATCGCAGGTCCCCTTTTCATCGAGGGCTCCCAAAAACGTTGGGCCGATGCGCCCAGATAGTCGTCTTTCGTGATGGGAACGACATGCGGGGACTTCCACGGCCCCTCTCACATTATTGCCCTCGCCGCTGCTACCCTGGCGGCGTGAGCGGTCTCCGCTTTACCTCCATCGGTCCGCGCAGCGCCGGGTCAGGCTCCCGCCAATTCCTCGCCCACCATGTAGCGGACGAAGCGGCGGATCTCGATTTTCTCGCCGAGGGCCTTGCTCTTTTCCTCGAGGACTTTGGCAATCGTCTGATCCGGGTTCTTGATGAACGCCTGCTCGAGTAGGGAGATGCTGCTGTAAAATTTCCCCATCTTTCCATCGACGATCTTGGCCACGATCTCCGCCGGCTTTCCGGGCGGAACCTGGTCGGCGTAAATGGCGCGTTCGCGGGCGACGAGTTCGGCCGGCACTTGATCCCGGCTGATGCACACCGGATTGGCCGCGGCGATTTGCAGCGTGATGTCGCGCACGAGTTGCTTGAAATCGTCGTTGGACGGCGTCTCCGCCTTGTCAGCACCGACCTCGACCAGCACCCCGACTTTTCCCCCGGTGTGAATGTAGGCAGCCACCAGACCATTGCCCTGTCACCTCGAAACGAGTCGCTCCGGCGGATGCGGACATTTTCGCCGATTTTCTGCACGGCGGCGACGCGGTCGGCTTCGAGATCAGCATTCGCATCCGATAGCAACCTTGCGCGCGATGTCATCGCAGAAAGATTTGAATTGATCGTTCTTGGCCACGAAATCCGTCTCGCAATTCACTTCGAGAAGCACGCCGACTTTTGCACCCGAAACGATGGCCTGTGCGATGAGCCCATCCTTTGCTTCACGGTCGGCTTTCTTGGCGGCACTTGCGGCGCCCTTTTTGCGCAGCACATCCACGGCGGCTTCGAGATCGCCGTTGGTTTCCGCGAGGGCTTTTTTGCAATCCATCAGACCGGCATTGGTCTTTTCACGCAGGGTCTTAACGAGTTGGGCGTCGATGGTGGCGGACATGGGATGTGCGGGATGGGTTAAGGGAAAATACGTGGTGGATGCGGCGATCATCGGACCGGCGCAACCGTGGTCAGCGGATGGGTGCGGGCCGGAGCCCGCCCATCGCACAAATTCTCAGTTGCAGCTATTCGCTCACGGCGGCGAGGGCCGCCTGCTCCTTTTTCTGCTCGGCCACACTGGCGGAAACAATGGCATCGACCAGCTTTTGCAGGATCACGCGGATGGCGCGGATGGCATCATCGTTGCCGGCGATTGGGTAATCGATCAGGTTGGGGTCGGCGTTGGTATCGACAATGGCCACGGTGGGGATGCCGAGCCGCTTGGCTTCCGCAATGGCAATCGCCTCGCGCGGCGTATCGATAATGATCATCGCATCCGGGAGCGTCTCCATGTCGCGGATGCCCTCGAGATTGCGGCGGAGTTTCTCGCCTTCGCGTCCGAGAGCGGCGAGTTCCTGCTTGCCCATCTTCGAGTAGTCGGGGGCATTTTCGATGTCCTCGATGTAACGGAGCCGAGCCACACTTTTGCGAATGGTGGTCAGATTGGTGAGCGTGCCGCCCAGCCAGCGCTGGTTGACGTAAAACTGACCGCAGGCTTCCGCCGCTTCCTTGATCGCTTCCTGCGCCTGCTTCTTGCATCCGACGAAGAGCACTTTGCCGCCATTGGCTGCCAGCGCCGCGAGAAAGGTGGTCGCTTCATCGAGTTGTTCGACGGTCTTGCCGAGGTCGATAATGTAGATGGCGTTGCGCTTCTCGAAGATGAATGGCTTCATTTTCGGGTTCCAACGTTTGGTTTGGTGGCCAAAGTGGACTCCCGCTTCGAGCAGTTCCGTCATCAGTTCAGTGGACATAAAAGGCAGGCAAGGTCAGGGCGTTTAAAAAAGGGCGCGAAGCCTGCGCGAGGTGTTGAAGGAACGCAAGGGGTTTTTCAGCAGCGGAAACCAGGTGCCGTGCCGCCGCGGAAAGGCGCTCCACCCCGATACGATTCGTCTTATCGCAATTCAATGTCAGGCGACGGGATCAGTTGGTAAACGCAGGTATGGCCAACCGAATGCAACTCCACCTCTCCCGATCGACCATCCGCTCGTTCCGCCCCGCGGATGCCGCCTCGCTCGCCATGCACATCGGGACCAGCAGCGTGACTCGCAACATGAGCACCATCCCCCATCCGTACTCCCTCGAGCATGCGGATCGCTGGATCGCCACGGCGAGCAGCCGCAACCCGCAAACCCAGTTTGCTCTCGTCATTGACGACAAAGTGGTCGGCGGCATCGGACTGGAAGTCGGGGATTTTGGGCGACATGAGTTCGGCGAACATTGCGCCGAAATCGGCTACTGGTTGGGCGAATCGTACTGGGGCCAGGGAATCATGACCGAGGCGCTTGGCGCCTTGACGGAGTGGGCTTTCCGGGAACTGGGTTTGGTTCGCCTCCATGCCGCTGTCTACGCCCGCAACGCCGCTTCCGCGCGCGTGCTCGAGAAAGCAGGTTACGAGTGCGAGGGGCGGATGCGCGCTCGCTACCTGCGCGACGGCGAATTCATCGACGGCCTGCTTTACGCGAAAGTGCGCGACGACGTTCGCCAGTAATCTCATCCAAATCCGAAACTCTCAGAACGCGCGCCGTTTCGCGCGCTCAATTTCCCGTTTCCAATTTTCCGCCGCTTCGCAATCCTCGTGCGCATGGAACCAGCCATCGGAGTCATCGGAGGCAGCGGCCTCTATCAAATTGAATCGCTCACCGACGCGCGGGAACACGTCGTCGAAACGCCGTTCGGCGCACCGTCGGATGCCATCGTTGGCGGCACCGTCGGCGGGCGGGCGGTCTATTTTTTGCCGCGTCACGCCCGCGGACATCGCCTCCTGCCGCACGAATTGAATCACCGCGCCAACATCTGGGCGCTGCGTTCGCTGGGTGTTCGTTGGATCATTTGCGTCACGGCCGTCGGTTCGCTCCAGCAAAAATACGCGCCGCGCGACATCGTGCTCCCATCGCAATTCTTCGATCGGACCAGCCAGATTCACACGTTTTTTGGCGAAGGCATCTGTGCGCACGTGGCCTTTGCGGATCCAACCAGCGCCGACCTGCGCGGGATCCTGGCCACAACCGCGCGGGAGCAGGGAGCCACCGTTCACGATGGCGGAACCTATGTGAATATGGACGGGCCTCAATTCTCGACCCGGGCCGAGAGCGAGACCCATCGCCAGCTCGGCTTTGACGTGATCGGCATGACCAATTTGGCCGAGGCCAAACTCGCCCGCGAAGCGGAGATCGCGCTGGCAACCATGGCCATGATCACCGACTACGATTGCTGGAAAATCGACGAAGATCCGGTGACCTCGGAAAGTGTGATCGCGCATCTCGAAGCCAACGCCGCCATGGCTCGCCGGATCCTCGCGGCGGCGCTGCCAAAGATTCCGGCCGAGCCGAACTGGCCCGAACACCGGGCTCTGGACAGCGCGGTCATTACTGATCGGTCGTTGTGGCCGGCGGTCACAATCGAAAAACTGGGGCCGATTCTGAGCCGTTTCGCGAGACAAGGCTAAGCTTTCTCTTTCTGCGGGAACATGCTTTGTTCGCCTCCTTACCGATGATCCCGCACCGCTTTTTTCTCGCCGCTGCGTGCAGTCTCGCCACCGCGTGCGCTTTCGCTGCCCCTGACTCCGCCACCGGCACGCCCGAAACTGCGCCTGTGCCAAAAGGCGCGGCTGATGAATCCGCGGCCCCAGCCTCGGCCCCGGCTCCCACCGCGGCCCGAACGGGCGCTCCCAGTGGAAAAATTCGCTTCTCGCGCTGCAATGTGGATGGGCCCTACGTCGCGATGACCTTTGACGATGGCCCGCACGGGACGAACACACCGCGTCTGCTCGATATGCTCAAGCAACGCGATATCAAGGCCACGTTTTTCGTCTGCGGCGAATGTGTGGCCCAGTACCCGGAACTCGCCAAGCGAATCGTGGATGAGGGCCACGAGATCGCGAATCACTCCTGGTCGCACCCGCAGCTAAGCCGGATGGACGAAAGCTCCGTCACCAGCCAGCTCCAGCGCACGCACGATGTCGTTCGGCAAACCACCGGAGTCGAAATGACGTTGCTGCGCCCGCCCTATGGCGCCTTTACCAAGAACCAGATTGCGTGGGCGAATCGGCGTTGGGGCTACGACATCATTTTGTGGGATGTCGATCCGCTCGACTGGAAATACCGCAACGCCGCGCATGTCGAGAGTGAGATTCTCAAGCAAGCAAGTCCGGGTTCGATCATTCTTTCGCACGACATCCACAAGACGACGATTGATGCCATGCCGGCCACGCTCGATGGCCTGCTGGGCAAAGGATTCAAGTTTGTCACGGTCTCGCAGCTCATCGAGATGGATCGTCCCGACGCGCCGAAGGTGAAGGCACCCGCTACTTCGCAGGGGCCCGCGGGTTCGCAGTCCCCCACGAGCACGGCGGCCCGAGCCACGGTCAATCGCGAAATCGCTTCGTCGGTGAAGAAAACGGAGTGATTGACCTCCGGGCCGAACGGTTCGGCAGCGCCGGGCCTTCCGCCCTCGAATCGTCGCGTGCGGGATGATTGGCGAAACCTACTTCCAGACCCGCGCACAACTCGGCACCACGCTGTTTTCGCTGCGGACCCTGGCCAGCGATTGCCATGCGCCCGCCTCGACGCTCATCACTCTTCAGCAGTTGCAGGATGGCCTGCGCGAACCGTTCTGTTTCGTCGCCGTGGGCGGCGCCAAATCCGGTAAGTCCTCGCTCTTCAATGCGCTCTTTGGACGCGAGGTGAACCGCGGCGACGAAGGTGGGAGCGGGTACCCGATTCGGGTGCTGAAGTATGCGGACGAGGAGCGTGAGGAAGCGGTGGACGAACGCATTCTGGAGTGCTTTCGATCAGCGAATATTCTGCGCGATTTCAGCCTCGTGGAAGTGACCATCGGCGACGGTATGGCGGCGGTGCAGGCGCTGTTCGAAACGCAATTCGTCCCGCGCGCCGATCTTATTTTTTTTGTGTTCAGTGCACTGGATCCATGGGCGGAAAATACCTGGCAAAGCCTGGCCCGGTTGGATCGGGAAACGATGAAGCGTGCCGTCATCATCGTTCAGCAATCCGACCTGAGAACAGCGTCCGAAGTCGAAATCATCGTCCAGCAGGTCGAACAATCACTCGAAGAGCGACTGGGACAAAACCGACCCGTTTTTGGCGTATCGGCAGAGCGCGCCTTCGAAGCCCGAAGTAAGCATCGCGAGGTCGACGACCCGGGCTTTCGAAGGCTCGAGGCATTGATCGATGACACGGTAACCGCCAATCCAAATCGCTGTGAACGGCTCGCCGACGTCAGTCAAACCGCGCAAGCGCTGCTGAGAGAATTGGGAAGCGATTGCAGTATATCGCTCGCTCGAAGCGCGCGCGATGGCAGAAGCGCCGAACAGCTCACGAGCGCTTTGCAAGTGCGCCACGAGGAGTCGTTGCGCCAGATAGCGGGTGTTCTCTGGACGCTCACGCAGGCCGGTGAAGCGACGCAACGACAGGCGGACAACGAGCTGGCCGGCGTGCTGAATCTCGCTCGTCTCGCCAGTCTGCTCTTTTGCCGCCGTCCTTCGTGGGCAGGTACATTTCAGCGCGGCGTCGAGCAGCAGCTTCAGGAGGCGACAGCACGGCTGATCGAATCGTCGGTGAGACGTCTCAGCGCCGAACTGCGAGCCGACGGGCAGCGATTGCAGGCGGGGCTCGAGAAGCATTTTGACGCGGATTTACGTAGCGCGTTGAACCTGCCGGATATTCAAACGTCCGGCGCGATCCTGACGAAGGAGCTCCGGCGAATTGTGGAGCCAGCGCTGCCGTCATCGGAGAACGAACCGTGGCTGGGCTGCACCCTGGCGAGTGTCGGCGCGTGGCTCTGGCTGCCGGTCACGACTGTCCTCGCGATCGTTGGCTTCGCCGTTTACGTCACTCTCGAAAACAGCGCCATCAAAGAGCTCGCCATCGCGGCGGCGGCCACTGCCGGGATCGCCTTGCTGGTCACGGCGCTCGCGATCCAAAATCGCGTGCAGTTGGGATTTCGCCGGCACATGGCCGAGCCGCGGGAACTGTCGATTAATCGGATCGAGGATCATTTGCGACAGGTCCTCGATGATTTTTACCAACGGCTCGACAGCGTCTTGCAGCCGTTGCGCGATCATTGCCTGGTTCAGCGAAAGGCTAATGAAGCCAAACTCGCCCGTGTCCGCCAGCTCGGCGAAATCTTTACGCAAGTGAGTGAAATGTTGCCCCTGAGCCCGGCTGCGGGCTCGTCTCCGTTTATTGCCGAAACCGGCAAATTCTCAACTGATGGACCAGGAGCAGAATGAGGTGCGCGGCTGTCCCGTGACTGGAATTCCACCGCGAAAGCATCGTCTGCCCACGATCGTGCTCCTGGAAAAATAATCGGGGGCTCGCCCCCTGCTATTGGAGTCGATCGAGTACGGCTCTCACGAATTCGCCGACACCCCGCTCCTCGGACTCCCGCGAACCGGCCACATTCAGGACTCGCACTTGGTTTTCGCGTATGAACTGCGCGAGGCGTTCGCCGGCGTTCGCGACGGATTGCTCTGCCGAAAGGTGCAGCCACGGCTTGCGAAGCTGGATAGCGAAATCGACGGTTTTCCTTGATCCACCCAAAAGGGTTCCGCCCAGGGTGAAGATCACCGTCGCGTCGGAGTCGCGGACGTTCCATTTGGTCCTTTGCAGATACTCTGGGCTCGTCGTTTCCGTGAGTTGGTAGTGTCGGTCAATCGGACCATCTTGAGCTTTCCGGCCTTTGGGGCACCAACCTGAATGTGGGATGCCGGACGCAATGGCCCAATCTAACGCCGCCCGGTCCGCGCCAGTCTGGCCACCTGAGACGATTCTTTCCATGGGAATCACGGAGGACGCTTACCACTAAATCTGCCATCGTCGAACTTGATAATCCGTGTCGCGGAAGCAAACGCCGCCTTCCTCCTGAACGCTGCCGCGGGCGACTCAAGAATGGTCGCGAGTCGGCAGCCCGGAAAAGGAGGTTTGTTTTCGCCAGCGAATGATAAATGGACGGATTTATTCCGTCCTTCAGTCGCGACGTTCTGTTGAATCACTCGATAGAAAATCGAACCAGGGAGAGCAGATTGACCGCGAAGCGACAGGGCGATAGTTCTTCTCTTATGAAGACATCTCCGCTGTTTTCCCTGGTGCGGCTCTTTTCAAGGCAAACACAGCTCCTCATCCTTCTGGCGCTCGTCGCGGTATCCGGAGCGATCACTTCATCGGCCGAGGAACCCCGGCCGGTGGTCGTCGGCGCCCTGTACAACACCACTGGAAGTCAGGCCGTGCTGGACATCCCTTCGCAGAAAGGCGCGCACCTCGCTGCAAGTCTCGCCAATGCCAAAGGCGGTGTTCTCGGGCGTCCGATCAAGCTGATTGACGCGAACGGCAATAGCGATGTGGAGACCATGTCGAAGCGCACCGCAGAACTCGTCGCGTCTCAACCAAACCTGACTGCGCTGGTGGGCCTGTCGGACACCGACCTGGCGCGGGCGGCGGGTAAGGTCGCGGCCGGGGCCGGTCAACTGCTTCTGACCTCGGGTGCAACTTCGCCAAAATTGCCGGCCGAAGTTCCGGAGTATCTCTACCTTGCGTGTTTCGGTGACAACGTCCAGGCGGCGGCCGCGGCGGAATGGGCCTATGACACACTTGGAGCACGGAGGGCGTCGGTCGTTTTCGATTCCGGAGAAACGTATACTCGTCTCCTCCAGCAATACTTTCGGGATCGGTTCGAAGCGCTGGGCGGAACGGTGGTCTCCGTTACTTCGTACAAGGGCGATGCGACGAAACAGCTGACCGAGGGCTTAAAACCAGCGGACATCGTCTTCCTGGCCGCCGAGCAGGCCACCGAGGCTCTCGCCGGCGTGAAAATTCTCCGCGCAGCCGGTTTCAAGATGCCGATTCTCGGTGGCGACGGATACGATGCACCCGCCGTTTGGGCGATGGATCCGGAGGTGAAGGACGTTTATTTCACCACCCACGGCTATGTCGCCGCCGACAATCCCAAGCCGCTCGTAAGATCGTTTCGCGTGGCCTTTGCCGCTGCGAATCCAGGGGAGGAACCGGACAGTTTCACTGCTCTCGGGTACGACGCGGTCGGCCTCCTCATCGACGCCATCACCCGCGCCGGCTCCGATGCCCCAGACAAAGTTCGCCTGGCTCTGGCCGCGACCAAAAACTACGAGGGCGTGACCGGAACAATCGGCTACGAGACGGGGAGCCAGATCCCCAGAAAGTCGGTGGCGTTGATCTCGGTCGTCGCGGGAAAGACAAACCTGGTCAAGGAGGTCACACCAAAGAGTGTTCCGGCACCCTGAACTCGCCGTTGCCGGCGTGCCTAATGAGGCTAAAGGAAAAGCCCTCGTGCTCCCGACCTACGCGCGCCCTCGACGCGGGCGAGTTCCGGGTAAAACTCAACACGGCCGGCCTGCCGAACTTGTGAATTCCAAAAACGAGCCAGCGTGTGGAGGCGATTCCGACGCTCGCCAGCGGTAAACTCAATCTCGCCGCGTGCAAGGAGCCGCGTTCCGTGGGTGCGCTGGCCTCTGGCGGCACGCCGAAAGGGAGAAGTCCGGCGGTGACGCCAGAGCTCGGTGGTGGCCTCTCGCAAAACTACTTCGCGGTCTGGAATTCCTCGATCGTCTCTTGCCCGATATTGGGTCGGCGGATTGAGCAAATGGCAGGATCACATCCACATCCATCGAAACTGCGGCGCCTGGGAGCGGCGGTTGAAAGCCGAGGGCCAGCGCCGCGCGCCCGTAGAGGATCAGATGTACCGGCTGCCCGAGCCGTCGATCCAAAGCCCGCAGAATGGTCTCCGCGTGGCTCATGCCACCGCTCTCGTGGGTTGTGGTCGAATCCACGTCGCCGACCAGCCGCGCGCCCCCGTCGGTGAAAATCCGGTGGCGGCGACAAAGCGTGTCGGGTGAGGCAGCACCCCGGGGGGCACCGGCGGGGTTGGACCGAGTGCCGACAAAAGCTGCAGCCAAAATTGATTCATCGGTTCACGATTCCGCCCTGCCTCCGCGATGTTCCCAACGACCGCCGCGCAGCGCTCCTGGACCGCCAGATGCGCCAACTTCCGTGGATCCACATCGGGGGCGGCCAGCATCGCAGCGCCGAGCCGGATGCGATGCGGCTCCCACGGCAATCCTGGGTGGAGGAGCGCGATGGCCAGTTCAGCATTCCCAAATTCGGCAATGGCGGGTGCGGAGGCGCACTCCCGATCCGGCGCCGGGTAGTAGCGAATTCCGCGGTGCGCGGCGAGAGCCGCCAGCGCGGTGCTGTCGGCCAGACCCAAGGCGGCTGCACGATGCAGCAACACTGAACGGTGCGCAGTGACACCAAGTTGGCGGGCGAGGGTGGGAGCAGGTTCAGGCATCAGGAATTATCGAACGGTATCGCAAACGCTAATGTTTGGCCGCGAGCCAGTAAACGGCAGGGTGCGGCCCGGACGCTGGGCTACGCGAGCTCCGGTGACGATACTGAATCACCCGCGGCTGCTTCGTTGCCGGATGATTCCGTATGGGCCGGTTCGTGCGTCAGCCAGGTCGTGATGAGTTCTCCTCCACGATCGATCAGTTCAAGGGCCGCACCGAGCGGGACGGATAGCATTTGGGGACGATACGCGAGTTCGTAGCTGACCTCGTACAACGCCTTGTCGAGGAGGAAGACGTTCAGCAGCGTGCGCAGCTCGGTCTGATCCTTGGGCACCAATTTCGACCCGCCGGTTACCTCGAAATACCCGTGAAGAAAACTCGCGCACACTTCCGTGCGCCAGCGTTCTGACCAGCCACCCAACGTCGGCTGATCCTCCTCTGGCTGCCGGGCCAGTTCGCAACACCATGCGTAATCGAATGAGCGCAACATCCCCGCCAAATCGACCAACGGGGACCGCTTGAGTGATCGCTCACCCAGCAAGCGCCGCGGCTCGCCCTCGAAATCTACGATCACGAAACCCTTTCCGGTGTTGAGAACCTGGCCGAGGTGGTAGTCGCCGTGAATCCGGATTTTCCAGGAATCCAGCCGGTGATCGAGCATCCGCGAGTAGACGGCGTAAATGGCTTCCTGACTGTTCATCAGCCGCGCGGCATCGGTGCGCAATTCCTCGGGCAGTGACGGCAATTTCAAGCGCATCTCCCGCACCACGCGACCGGCCGCGCCTCGAAGCGCCTGATAAACCGAGCGTTGGTGCAGGACGCTGAAAGGCTCTGGTTCGAATTCCGGCTCGGGTACAGCCGCCAGCGCGAGGTGCAATTCACCGGTGCAATGCCCGAGCCAGCGTGCTCGTTCCGGATACACCGCGCCGATCAGCAACTCCGCGGCGCCCGCGTCTTCCGCCGCGTTTCGGGCGGCGATCACGCGTTCGCAAAAACGCCCGATCGCATCCTGCGTATAAGTCCAGGCGTCGCCCTGGTTTTGAACGCCCTCGAGCAGCAGTGCCACCGCGCCATCTCCCTCCCGGTCTGACAGACTGAGGCTGCCAAGAAAGCGTGGGATCAATTCACCTCCTGGACCTCCATCCAGCTTGCTGGTGAGCTCGATCTCCGGATGGGGACCCCGATCGAACCGCCGATAGAATTTGAGGAACCAATGATCCCCGAAGGTCAGTGTCGTATTTGATTCGTCCTGTCCCACGAAGCGTGCCGCCGCCAACGCTTCGTCCCAAATCCCTGCCTCGAACGAATGCTTCGAGTTTCCGGATAGTTTCACCTCTTCCGTGCGCAACCGCCGGCTGTCGATGATCGATCGCAGCAGCCACTCACGAAAGGCCGGCACGTGCAGCGCATCGCACAACACTGCGGTCGAACCCAATTCCGCCAGGCGTGCCGCCGGTTTGTCGCCCACATTTGCGCGCGCGGCATCCGCGTCCAGGATTGCCAGCGGAAGCAGATACGTCACCGGCAAGCCCTCGGCGGGCACGGTCTCAACGATCAACAGGCGGACGACTGGTTCCTTCAGCACTTCGATATCGTGAATGATTTTCACCTCCCGGACATCGCGAGAATCGCCACCGAACCAAGGACAGGTCGGCAAATAGGCCGGCAGAATTTGGCTGGCCAGTGTCTTGACCAGCCCCGCATTCCAGTCCGGCCCGTTCGTCAATTCGAGCGGCGCCCAGACGGGCTTGCCCGAAGCCACTGAATGCGACGGATGCAGCGCAAACCAAAAGAAATTGTGCGGCCCAAGCGTGAAGGCTGTCGAGCCGCTCTTGATCTCCGGGAAGCGCGTTCGTCCAAACAGCTCTTCCGGCACGGACCCGGCGTAGGCTGAGAGGTCCACTTCCACGATCTGCGCAAAGCGAGAAAGGTTCGCCACCACCAGAATATCCTCGTCATCAAATTTCCGGAGATAAACCAGCACTTTGGCGTTGTCCGGGTGCAAAAATTCGATCGTCCCTTTGCTGAACGCTTTCATCCGGCGGCGCACCGTCAGCAGGCGCCGCATCCACCAAAAGAGCGAAGATGGGTTCTTCTGCTGATTCTCCACGTTCACCGATTCGTAGTGATATTCCGGATCGATGATGACCGGCAGAAAGAGCTGCTGCGGATTGGCCACTGAAAATCCCGCATTGCGGTCCGGGCTCCACTGCATCGGAGTCCGCACGCCATTGCGATCCCCGAGGTAAAAATTGTCCCCCATCCCGATCTCGTCGCCATAATAAATGATCGGCGTCCCCGGCAGGGAAAAGAGCAGCGAATTGATCAGCTCAACCTTGCGCCGGTTGTTGCCCGAGCAGCGGTGCCAGCCGACGGCGAATGCCGAGATTGATGCGCGCTCGTGGATCGGCGGCATAGACGCGATACATGTAATCGCGCTCCTCATCGGTTACCATCTCGAGCGTCAGCTCGTCGTGATTGCGGAGAAAGATCGCCCACTGGCAATTGTCCGGAATCGCCGGTGTCTGCTCGAGAATATCAATGATCGGAAAGCGATCCTCCATCTGTAGCCCCATGAAAAGTCGCGGCATGAGCGGGAAATGGAAATTCATCTGGCACTCGTCCCCGTCCCCAAAATAGGCCGCGGCGTCTTCAGGCCATTGATTCGCCTCCGCGAGCAACATCCGGTCCTGGAATTTTTCGTCGATGTGTGCGCGCAGTTTTTTGATCACCGCGTGCGTTTCCGGCAGGTTCTCACAATTGGTTCCTTCGCGTTCGTGGAGGTAGGGAACGGCATCGAGTCGGACGCCGTCGACGCCCATTTCCAGCCAGAAATCCATGACGCGAAAGAGTTCATCAATCACGCGCGGGTTTTCAAAATTCAGGTCCGGTTGATGAGAATAAAAACGATGCCAGAAGTACGACTTGGCCACGGGATCCCACGACCAGTTCGAGGTCTCGAAGTCCTTAAAAATGATCCGCGCTTCGCTGTATTTGCGCGGATCATCGTTCCACACGTAAAAGTCCCGCTCCGGCGATCCCAGGGGCGCCCGCCGTGCACGCTGAAACCATGGATTCTGGTCCGACGTATGATTGAGCACCAACTCGGTGATGACTTTCAGTCCGCGCGCATGCGCTGCGTCCAGCACGCCTTTGAAATCTTCGATCGTCCCGTAGCTCGGATTGACCGAATAATAATCGGCGATGTCGTAACCGTCGTCGCGCAACGGCGAAGGATAAAACGGCAGCATCCAGATGGCCGTGACGCCAAGTTCGGCCAGGTAATCGAGGCGGCTGAGGAGGCCCCGAAAGTCCCCGATTCCATCCCCATTGCTGTCCTGGAAAGTTTTGACGTGGAGTTCGTAGATAACGGCTTCTTTGAACCAGAGCGGATCGGACATACGTAAAGACCAATCGGATGAACCCTTGTTGGCAAGCCCCTGAAAGTTTTCGGACGCATCCCCGCAGCCTTGCGCCGGGAATCCGGACCCAATCGAGAGACTCTGCGATGTCGTAGAAGATCGGATCCGCAACGGTTCGGGCGAAGCCATGGAGCTTCGCACTCGCTCACGTCAGCGCTCTACAGCTCTTTCAGAATGGAATGGAGTTCGTCGAGAATTTGCCGAACGCGAGTGCGCTCTGGTTCATGGAATCGCTGGAACGGCTCGGCCATGAAATCATTGCAGACGCCAGAAAGTGCGAGGGCTCCCTTGATGCCTTTAATGGTGGCTGAGCTGTGGCGACCAATGTGATAGATGCCTTCGCTCATGCGCATGACCACGGCGTGAAGTTCATGGACTCGCGCGAGATCTCCGGCGCGCGCGGCTTCGAAAAGCCGCACGTAAAGTCGCGGGAAAAGATTTGCGCCGCCGTTTACCCCACCATGCGCGCCCGCGAGCACGGCATCCGCCAGCATTTCCTCCGGGCCGACCAGGACCGGCCAATCGGGACGATGCAGCCGCAAGGCGAGGATTCGGTGCAGATATATCATGCTCCCTGAGCTGTCCTTGATTCCGATGACGCGCGGCTCATCCATCGCGCGGCGAACCGTTTCCAACTCAAAGGAAACCTTCGTCAGCGCGGGCATATTGTAGAGGAACAGCGGCAGCGGCAGTGCGGGCACGAGGTGGTCGAGATATTCCTGCAACTCCGGCTGGCCTTCGGGGAGGTAATAGGGCGGAGCGGCGACCACGGCATCTGCCCCCGCATCGGCGGCCCAGCGCGCGACGTTTAGAGATTCCTGAAAAGCGGTGTCGGTGATGCCTGCGAGCACGGGCACGCGGCCTTTCACCTGGCGGCAGGTGCGTTCGATGAGTTCCCTGCGCAGCCGATAGCTGAGGCTCGGCCCTTCGCCGGTCGTGCCGAGGATGAACAGGCCATGCACACCGCCCGCGAGGATGTGTTCGATGAGACGTTCGAGACCGGCTTCGTCCAGCACGTCGCGGTCACGCAGCGGCGTGACCATGGGCGCGATGATGCCGTGGAATTTGGGCAGGTTCATCTGGAAAGCGTAGCCTCGCGTGGTTTGATGAGGAGGACGATGACCAACGAGAGCAGGGCGACGCCCGTGAAGCAGCCGAAGATGAGGGGGAGCGCCACGCCGTCGCTCCGCAGCACGCCGAAGCCCCAGTCGCCAAAGCCGCCGCACGAAATGCTCACGAGATTCATGAAGCCGTAGCCGGTCGCGCGCAGCTCGGGCCGTGTGATCTGGCAAAGGATCGGCATGTTGTTGCAGTCGAAAAATCCCCAGCCGATGCCGAACAAAATGAGGAATACGATGGCCAGCGCGACGGTGCCCGGATGGCCGAGACCGAACAGCGCCGGAAGGAAAAGCGTCATGCCGATGGCGCTGACGTAAATGCGACCGCGCGGCGTGCGCCGGCTCCATTTGTCCGCGAGCGCGCCGCCGAGCACCGCTCCGCCGATGGTCGCGATTTGCACCCAGAGCACGGCGATGACACCCGCGTCACCCTGCGAGAGCTTGAACTGCTCTTTCAAAATCACCGGCATCCAGTCCTTGATGACCCAGCCGGCGATGGCCGGCAGCGTGAAATAGATCACCAGCAGGAGGTAGTTCCGGTTGGTGAAAAGCGCGCCGATCGCGCGCCGGGGCGTGAGTGAAGATGCGGTTGCATTTGCCGCACGCGCGGGATTACGCACGAGCAGGAACAGGGGTACGGCATAGACGATACCGACGAGCCCTGCGGCGGTGAACGCCCAGCGCCAGCCATAATCCGGCGCGTCCGCCACGTGCCCGGCGAACCCGCCAAGAATTAAACCGAGGTAAATGCCGGTCTGGTGAAAGCCGACGGCGCGCGACCGCGTTGGGCCGCTGTGGAAATCGGAAATCAGTGCCAGCGCGGCTGGAATATAAAACGCCTCGCTAATACCCATCAACGAGCGCGCCGCGAGGAGTTCGTGATAGGTCGTCACATGCCCCGTGAGCCAGGTCATCGCGGACCAGGCGAACAGGCTCCCGGCGATGACATGTCGCCGGCTGAAGCGATCCGCGATGTAACCGCCGATGGGGCTCAAACCGGCATACACCCACTTGAACGACGCCAGCACGAAGCCCCATTCCGCATCCGAAGCGATACCCGAGATGTCGCCAACCATCGATGTTTTCATCGTCGCGAGCATCTGCCGATCGAGGTAATTCAACAGCGCGACGGGAAACAGCAGCGCGACGACGAACCACGCGTAGGGGAGGGGAGACAATGGGGCGGGGCTAGTGTTCATGGGTCGATGCGGAGTGCCCTCGCTTGGCAAATCAGAAAGCGTGGAAACGGGTTCGTTGGCTCTCGATCGAGAGGCTAGGCTCCAAGATTTACGACTGTGTTGTATTCGAAGCGCACTTGTCCGGCAATTTGGTGTCGGTCATGAATTTGGCGGAGTGCGGCGATCATGCGTTCATGCTGGACGCTGCCCTCGGTTGGTGCGTACGAGGACGACATCAGCCGGCCGCGCAGGCCCTCGAAGTCGAACTGTTGTTCGTTCGGAAAGGAGTGCGTCGAATAGGGACCGATGAAGAACCGATCCAAGGCCGCCGGATCGATGTTCTCGTGGCGCACCTGTGCATAGTCGGTGGCGTATTTCACTAGCAGCGCTTCGTAATCGCGGAGGAAGGGGGTCGCATCGAGTTTGCGCTCATTCCAGATCAACGCGATGCAGCCCTCGGGTTGCAGGATGCGGGAGAATTCAACGCGTGTCTCCGGCGTGTTGAACCAGTGAAACGCCTGCGCCGCGATGATGAGATCAACGCTGTGATCAGGCAATGTCGTGGAATGTGCGCAGGCATCGATGCTGTGAAAGTTTTCGTGGAAACCCAGCAACCGCTCGGCAGCATGACGCATAGCGCGATTGGGTTCGATTCCGAACACGGTCTTTCCCGCTCGCACAAACATCTCAGCCGAAAGGCCGGTCCCCGACCCGACATCGGCCATCACCCTGGCCTCGCCCAACAACTCAAAGACCTGCGGAGGGTAGCTGGGACGATAGCGGACGTAATTCTCCACACGGTCGGAGAATCGCTGCTCAGGCGGGGTGGAGTCAGGCATCAGGTTTCAACGAGTTGGTTCCCAGCCCCGGTCGCGATTGCGGTCACCGCAGATGTTCACGCGGATGCCGAGCGCGCGAGCAAATGCGGCTTTGGCGAACAGGCATTCATCGGCCGCCGCCGCCGTTTTCGCGTAGGCGACCTGAATGTGATTTGCCTGGTGCTTGGCCATGAATTGATCGCGCGATACGCCGTAAGTGACCGCATGCATGATCGGCCATTGCGGCGTGGTGCCCAGCCAGCGGCGTTCGGTTTCCTCGCGCGGAAGCTTCACCACTCCACCGCGGCCGATGTCCATGTGCAGCGACTCATCCTCGACGTAAATGCGCGACCAGATGATTTCGCCCGGCTTGCTGATGCCGCGCAGCGTCGAGCCGCCATTCGGGAAATACATTGGAGGTTGGCGAAAACCTTCCGCGCCTTTCCAACCACCAATGAAATGCGCGGGCGGCGCGGCGCCGCTGATGAGGAAGACCCAGACGAACTCGGAATCCGGAATCCCGAGGGCGGAAGGATCGGCGGCCACACCCGAAGGTTTCATTCCGCGTTCCGCGTTTCGCATTTCGTGTTCCCAGACTTCGCCCCATCGGACGTCATGCAATGTGTTCTCAACCGGCTGGCCGATCGCGGCATGAACGCGCTGGGTGAGGAGGCCATCGAGACCGGCGCATTCGTCCACTTCATTGAAATGCGTGAGCGGTTGAGCGCGATAGAGCACGCGACTCCCTTCGCGCGATTTCACCGGCGGACGGTCCGCGTTGTTGAGCGTGCCTTCCACGAGGTCGCTCGCCGGCAGCAGGTCTTTGAGCCCCTGCTGATATTGGATGCCGATGGCGTCACAGCCGAAATCATCTGCCAGGCGCATCGCGGCGACATACATTTTGCACTGAAGCCGAATTTGCGCGTCGGTCAGGTCGCTCGCGTGCTTCGGGCCGGTGTGGAATTTCATCCCGCGCTTTTCCATCCACGCGCGCACAGCGTCGGCTTCGGCATTGGGGATACGCATCGTCTCGGCATAGAGCGCGGACTGGCTGAGGCGCTCCTTGAACACGCCGCAAGCGTGCAGCGCGTGGTCGGGAATGATTGCGTTGAACATGCCCATGCACCCTTCGTCGAAGACACCCATGATCGCCTTCTCGCGCTGAAGCTGTGCGGCGAGTTGTTGGCCGAGTTTCGCGGCGCGCCCCGGGAGTTTCACTGCCTCGAGTGGCCGCGCGTGAGACGTATCGTGCGGAATGCGCCCGGTCTTGAGCCATTGCCGCAGCTTCACGCGAAAAAAGTCGTCGGTGAAAACTTCGCTCCACAGGGTCGAATAACGCACGCCGGCTTTGGTGAGCGAGCCGTTGAGATTCAGCATCCCGACCAGGCCCGGCCATTGGCCGCTCCAATTTGCGACGGTCAGGATTGGCCCGCGATGCGTCGTGAGTCCGGCGAGCACGTGATGCGAATACTGCCACACCGCCCCGGCAACGATGACCGGGCTGTCGGGATCCAAATTCCGGAAGATATCAAGCCCCTCACGTTGGCTGGCGATGAACCCATGCTTCGCCTTCGCCGAATACGAATGCGCGCGCACGATGCCGAAACCCTCAGCTTTGAGCGCAGCACCAAGCGCAATTTCCATCGCAGCTTGCGCGGGCCAGCAGACTTGATTTGCCGACAGCCGAAGGTCGCCGCTGGCAACGAGCTGAACTTCGTATTTCTTAAGTCGTGATCGGTTCATAGGTTCGGTGTGCACGTTCAGAGGCTGGTGCGGAGGGCTCTGCCGGGAATCAGGAACATCTGTCCCGCCTCATTGCAGATGAGCAGGTTGGGGCCGTCGCCGCCGTCTTCGATATGGTAGTCATCGATGTGCCAGAAGAGATGAAAGTGATCGTCACCATCGAGAATCGCGATGTGCACGCGGTCGCCGATCCTGGACAGGCGCTCCGGTTTCCGCGGTGTCCAGCCAGCGAAACAAATACACTTTCTGTGGACCGCCGTAGCCCGCGACAAACAGGTCCGGAACCTTCTCGCCGAACACACGCGCATGACCGAGCACCTGAAGATTCAGATTCACCAGCGCTAGCGGTCCGCGTCCTTTCGGAGCCGCCGAGGGCAGCGCCTTGATGCCCGATGGCAAATGCGGTTCCGCGCCGCACGCACGGACCAGCATGGTCAAAGCAATTGTGATCAACGCCACAGACAGCGCGGAGTGGGTCTGCGTCATGTGGCGGGCTTGGTTGCGAAGAAATCGCCGAGTCGGCGATACGCGCGATAGAGCGCATCATAGGCGGCACGGTGCGTGCGATTGGGTTTGAAAACAGGCGCGCCTTTCCGCCCCGCCATCGAGCGGATGGCGTCGCCGGGCGACACAAACGCACCGGCCGCGAGCGCACCGAGGATCGCGGCGCCGAGCGCGGGGCCGTGCTTGGTCGGCGGCACGGTGACAGGTTCGCCCAGCACGTCGGCATAGACCTGCACGACGAGCGGGATTGTGATGCGGCAGTCCGCCGGTGGCGACGAACTTCCGCACCGGCACGCCGCCCTCGCGGAGCCGCTCGACGATCCAGCGCAGGCCGAACGCTGACGCCTCGAGCAACGCCCGGTAGAGGTGCGCGGGTCGATGATGCAGCGCGAGGCCCGTGAAGGCGCCCGTCAGCGAGCCGTCCATGAGCGGCGTGCGGCAGCCGTTGAACCAATCCACGCAGCGCACGCCTTCCGCGCCAGGCGGCAGCGCCGCGGCTTCGCGAGCGAGCGCCGAAAAATCGCGCTGGCCCGTTAGTTTGCGCAGCCAGTCGAACGCATCGCCGACCGCGGCCTGGCCCGTTTCGTAGCCGAAGAAGCCGGGGAGAATTCCATCCTTCACCACACCCGCGATGCCGGGGACGCTGCGCTCGACTTCGCTGTTCAGCATGTGGCACGAGCTTGTGCCCATCACCATCACGAGCGTGCCCGGTTCCGCCGCGCCCGCGCCGGGCACTCCGGCGTGTGCGTCGATAATCGCCGCGCTGACTGGCGTGCCTTCGTGCAAGCCGAATTTCGTCGCCATCGCCGCGGTCAGTCCACCCGCAGTGACGCCCGGCGCGAGCAGACGTCCCGGCATTTTGTCGGTCACGACGCGCGCGAATTTCGGATTTACCGCGCAGAGAAAATCTTCCGACGGGTAGCCGTCCGTCGCGCTCCACATGCCCTTTGTAACCGGCCTGACAAGTCGACCGCGGCAGCGAGTCCGCGGCGCCGCCGACGAGCTGCCACACAAACCAGTCGCCCGCTTCGAGCCAGACGTCCGTCGCATCGTAGACGCGCGGCGCGACGTTCGAGCGTCTCCAGCATTTTCGGGAAAAACCATTCGAGCCCGATGATGCCGCCGTAGCGCTGCGAGAAATTCTTCGCCGCGCTCGCGCGCGACCGCATTGATGCGGTCGGTCTGCGCCTGCGCGCCATGATGTTTCCACAGCTTCGGCCACGCGAGTGGTTCGGCGGCGAATTGCTTCAGCAGACACAGCGGCGTGCCGTCGCGCTTCGTCGGGCAGCATCGTGCAACTCGTGAAATCCACGCCGATGCCGAGCACCTCGTGGACGTCGACCTTTGCCCGCCGCAGCGCGGCCCGCGTGGCCTTGGCCGCGGAATCGAGCCAGTCGATCGGATGCTGGAGCGCGTAGTGCGGCGGGAGTATTTTCTTCGAGCCGGGAAGCGATTCGATGATTTGTCCATGCCGATATTTGGCGACGACGGACGCCATTTCGCGCCCGCGCAAATCCACGAGTACCGCGCGCACGCTCTCCGTGCCGAAATCGAGACCGAGCGCCACCTTCATTTTGGGCGCGGATGGCGGAGGTCGTTAATGGGCCCGTCCTCCGCGCCGCGGAGGAATTCGGAGACGAGTATAAGGGCGGAAGCAGGGGGGAACTTCATGATCGAGTATCATAGTCCTGCGCTCATCTACGAAAGACAAACCAGCAAGGTCGCCTAAGCTGGCCCCGTGCTTGACGATTCTTGACCTCGTGTCGGCTCAGCCCCGACTGCGCAAACGCTCGTGATCATTTGCTCGATTGCCGAAGCTCCGGCACCAAGCGTGACCATTCCGTCTGGACCAGGCGCGCGGATGAATTGAGCGACGTTATCAACTCCGCCGCCTGGGCGGGAGTCCTGGTTGGGTTAGCCTGCCAGGTCCGAACCACCTCAGCGTAGCGAAGGATTGCCTCCTGCCAGGGCACCGCTTTCGGATCGAGTTTCGGCTTCAGCTCGGTCAGGGCCGCGACCTGTTCGTCGGCCTCAACTGGAGTCAATCCCCCAATCATGGCCGGGTTCGTGGATCGAGCCGCCTGCACCAGCTTCGGGGCGGTGCTTTCGACGGTTTCAATCGAACCCGCAAGGCTGAGTGAATTATAGCGGCCACTACTGTGACCGAGCAGCATCCGGGCGCTCAAATGGCTGGCGGACAAAACCAGCGTGTCGCGAAACGACTCCATGACTGCGGGATTTTTGAGCGCAGCCTCCGCGGCGCTCCCCGCTTCGGCCAATTGCTGCTGTGCGCGACCAAATTCTCGCATGGCATTGGCCATCGATTCGTCGGGATTTGCGGCAACGAGTGGCGGTACTTCATCGAAGGCACTGGCTCCGAATATCTGCATGCTCGAGAATAGCGTGGCACCCTCGATTAACATTAAGTCTGCGACGTGTGAGGCGGATTTCTCGGGCGCCACCAGTCGGCGAACGTCGGCGCGCAAGGCCGCGAGCAGGCGCGTCGGCATCCACGGCGCGGGCGCCAGCACTCCATTTCCATCGATCACACCGGCCACGGCGACCTGGGGGTCGATATCATAACGGGAAAATATCGCATCGGCCAGGACCGAGACGCCGAAGAGCGCTGAATGCAAATCCGCAGGCACGATTCGTTCACTGAAGGCAATATCCACCCGCTGCCCTTTCGGCCACTCGCCCCATTGTTTGGCGAGTAACTTTTTGACGATGGCCAGCGCGCGTTGTCCCTCGATTCCTGAAAACTGGGGCAGGCTGATGACCGCTGGAATGGTCTGGCCAATGGGCGTCACAGTGGCGGTCAATCGCACGGTCACCGCGGCAAATCCGCCTCCGGGTTGCGCAATGAAAAGTGGAACTTGCAGCGTCTTATTGCCGGAGGGCGCATCCGCATTTCCCGGCGATCCGCGCCGGTCATTGACGGGAATTCCAAAGAATGACTTCTTGCCCGGTCCGGGTACCGGCGGCTCTTCGGGAGTGTCTGAGCCAGCCGAAGTGGAGGTCGCGGGAGGATTCGGCACTGACGGATTCATCTCAGCCTTGGCGATCTGGGATCCATCGAGCGCACCGATTTTTTGTACATTTCCGGGCTGCAGACCGGCATGTTTCAACCGTCCGTTGGTGCTCGTCACCGGGATGCTCGCTCCGGCCGGGGGAGGAGCCAGGGTCTTGAATTCGACTTTCAACGGCCCGTTTTCGTAAGAACGTGGCGGACGCGCACGACTGACGATCGACACGGAAACGGAAATCGGCTTCTGCGCCTTGGACCAATCATCGCGCTTGCTCGGAAAGGTGCAGTTCTCGAAGACGCAACCCGTCGTCGCCGCGAGGAGGGATTCCGGAACCGAGCAATTCACGAATCGACAGCGTTCAAACTTGAGGTCTTCGCTTTGGGCCAGATTCGCCGGGTCGTCCTTGTAGCCGATCGCGGGCAGCTCGAGATCGTAAAAGGTGCAATTGACGGCTCGAACCGAGTAATCAGTTACTCCGAGGGTGCGGCCGAAGAAACGGCGCCCGAAAACGCAGTTCTCAAATCGCCACCGGGTGCTCCACAAGTTCACGAACCAACTCCCGGATTTGAAAAAATCACAATTCTCGAAAGCCGAGTCTTTAGCCCCGACCAGCAGCCCCATGTCTCCCGCGATTGATACTTCCCGAAACAGACTTCCCGAAATCGACCACTTCGCTTTGCCGTCGAATTTCACGTTTTCAACAGACGCACCCGGGTTCACCGAAATCGACACTTCCTTTTGCACATCGACCGTCTTTCCGGCACCGCTGTAATTGCCGGCCGGCAGGGCGACGTCGGTGTTCCATTCGTCGCCGCGCCAAACCTCACTGTCGGCCGCGGCGTCCGCTGCCGGGAGGGCAGGAACTAGGAGAAGGGCCGCCAAAAGGCGAACGATGAATGGGCGACCGCGGCGGCAAGGCGGGGAAATCGTGAGCGAAACCATAAGCGTGCATCACTATCCCGGATGATCGGGCCGCACAAGCAGACTGGTATTGAGTGAACTGCCCCCGAGGATCGGCCATTCGGACGGTGTTCGCAATTTATGAGTGCGGAGGATGTCCTCTCTGAATTCACCAGCCGAGGCTCGGGAACGTTCGGGATCCGAGTCGTGTCGTTCGACTTCGCTGCGCTGCGTTCACAATGACTGGCGTCAGGTCCGCATAACGAAAAGGCGCGCAGTTTCCCGCGCGCCTTTCGCGAATTGAGTCTGGACGGGTTAGTAGCGGTAGTGTTCCGGTTTGTAGGGCCCTTCCACGGGCACGCCGATGTACTCCGCCTGCTTCTTTGTCAGCGTCGTGAGTTTTACTCCGATCTTGGCCAGGTGCAGACGTGCGACTTCTTCGTCGAGCTTTTTGGGCAGCACGTAAACCCCGGGTTTGTAGCTGTCTCTGTTCTTCCACAGTTCGAGCTGGGCCAGCGTCTGGTTGCTAAAGCTATTGCTCATGACAAAGGACGGATGACCTGTCGCACAACCGAGGTTCACCAATCGACCCTCGGCGAGCAGGAAAATGCTTTGGCCGTTCGGGAAAGTATAGCGATCCAACTGAGGTTTGATATTCGTCCGCTGCACACCGGGAAAGTTATTGAGCTTGTCGACCTGAATTTCGTTGTCGAAATGACCTATGTTACAGACGGCCGCCTGGTCCTTCATTTTCGCCATGTGCTCGATCGTGATCACATCGAGGTTGCCGGTGGTTGTGACATAGATGTCGCCGCGTCCAAGGGTCTCTTCGATCGTCGTGACTTCATAACCTTCCATCGCTGCCTGCAACGCGTTAATGGGATCAACTTCGGTCACGATCACGCGAGCGCCCTGGCCGCGCAGCGATTGGGCGCACCCCTTGCCCACGTCGCCATAGCCGCAAACGACCGCAACTTTCCCGGAAATCATGACATCGAGAGCGCGATTGAGGCCGTCCACCAGCGAATGGCGGCAGCCGTACAAATTGTCGAACTTCGACTTCGTCACGGAGTCGTTCACGTTGAACGCCGGAACCAGCAGGCGACCGACTTCCTGCAATTTATAGAGGCGATGCACGCCGGTGGTTGTCTCCTCGGAAACGCCACGCCATTCCTTGACCAGTTCGTGGAAGACGAAGGCATTCTCGGCATGGATCTTCTTGAGCAGGTCCTTGATCACCTTCTCTTCATGGGATTCCGAGGGGCTGTTAACCCAGTCATCGCCGTCTTCCATTTCGTAGCCTTTGTGGAGGAAGAGTGTCACGTCCCCACCGTCATCGACGACGAGTTGCGGTCCGAGGCCATCCGGGCCCACGATCGCTTTCCAAGTACAATCCCAGTATTCCTCGAGTGTCTCACCTTTCCAGGCAAATACCGGGACGCCCGTTTTTGCGATCGCCGCCGCGGCGTGATCCTGGGTGGAGAAAATATTGCAACTGGCCCAGCGCACCGTGGCTCCCAGCTCGACGAGCGTCTCGATGAGAACGGCAGTCTGAATCGTCATGTGCAGCGATCCGGTAATGCGCACGCCGGCGAGTGGCTTGGCGGCCGCATGCTTCTGCCGGATGGCCATCAGGCCTGGCATCTCCTGTTCGGCAATCTCGATTTCTTTACGGCCCCAATCGGCCAGGGTGATATCGCGAACGGCGAAGTCGTGAGTTTTAGGATCGGCGGTTGTAGTGCTCATTTTTAATTTGTCTCGCCCTTGTCGGGCTTAGGGTTCTTTTTCTTTTCGAATTCCCAGGGAGTTTCTCTGGGCGGGTACATTCAGCCGATTTGGAGTTTTGGAATACGAACTCCGCGGTGGCGATGCGGACGGGTGGACTATTTTTGGACTGCGCGCTTCAGGGCCGCCGCCTTATCGGTTTTTTCCCAAGTGATATCGGGGTCGTCCTTGCCAAAGTGACCGTAATTGGTCGTCTTGGAATAGATCGGGCGCAAAAGGTCGAGTTGCTCGATGATGGCCGCGGGTTTGAAATCAAACGTTTTCAGGACGGCCTTGAGAATCGCGGCGTCGGGCGACGTGCCTGTGCCAAAGGTGTCCACGTGTACGCTGACTGGTTTTGGATGGCCGATGGCATAGGCGAATTGCACCTCACACTTCGCCGCCAGGCCGGCCGCCACGACATTCTTGGCCACCCATCGGCCCATGTAAGCGGCGCTGCGATCGACTTTCGACGGATCTTTTCCCGAAAATGCTCCGCCACCATGCCGGCCCATCCCGCCATAAGTATCCACGATGATTTTCCGACCGGTCAGTCCGCTGTCCCCCTGCGGCCCGCCGACGACGAAGCGGCCCGTCGGATTGATTAAAAACTCTGTATCCTTGGTCAGCATCTGCCTTGGCAGCACCGCCCTGATCACCTTTTCGATGCAAAATTTCTCAATCTCAGCGTGTTGCGCTTCCGCGGCGTGCTGTGTCGAAATGACGACGTTCGTCACCCGCGTCGGCTGCCCGTCGATATACTCGACCGACACCTGAGTTTTTGCATCGGGGCGCAGCCACTTTGCTTTGCCGCTTTTGCGAATTTCCGTGAGCTTCCGCCCGAGTCGGTGCGCATACATGATCGGCGCCGGCATTAGCTCGGGGGTTTCATTTGAGGCGTAGCCAAACATGATCCCTTGATCGCCCGCTCCCTGTTCGGCGGTCTTTTTGCCCTTGGCTTTTTTGGCATCCACGCCCTGGGCGATGTCCGGCGATTGCGCCGTCAGATAGTTATTTATGAAGACGGTGTCGGCGTGAAAAATGTCGTCGCTGTTTACATAGCCAATGCCGCGGATCGCGTCACGGATGACATTCGAGTAGTTAAACTTCGCCTGGGTGGTAATTTCTCCGGCCACCACCACGAGATTGCTTTTGGCCAATGTTTCGCAGGCGACACGGCTGGCCGGGTCCTGCGCCAGGCAGGCATCGAGAATCGCATCAGAAATGGTATCACAGACTTTGTCAGGATGTCCTTCACCCACGGACTCAGAGGAAAAGATGTAACGGTCAGACATGCGAAAGCAGTTGGAAATGAACGGGAGATGGTTGGGTTGCGATGCATCTCTGAATACATTGACGCATCATGATGTGGCGATATGTGTAGCTGCAGGAACCCGGCGGTCAACGGATTTTTTTGATCTTGCAGTCGTCACGTTCAGGTTGCCCCAAACCGTTCGGGAACGTTCACTGGATGCCATGAATGTTTCTCCCCGTCTTCTCATCGGTGGACGCTGGATCACCACGGATCGGCAACTTCCGGTCGTGAATCCGTTTACCGGCGAGACCTTCGCGCAGGTTCCCCTCGGCAACTCGAGCCATCTCCGGGACGCGCTCGCCGCGGCCGATGGGTGCTTTCCGAAAGTACGCACACTTCCCGGACACCAACGATCGGCTGTTCTGCGCCGGGTCGCAGACACAATTCAGGAACGCGCCGGAGATTTCGCGGAGACCATCATCGCGGAGGCGGGCAAGCCGGTCGCCAGCGCCGAAGCAGAAGTCGCCCGGTGTGTGATGACGTTCCGGATCGCAGCCGAGGAAGCGGGACGCGCTCACGGCGAAATCCTGCCGATGGATGGTCTCCCTCCAGGCGAAGGGCATATGGGCCAGACACGACGATTTCCCGTGGGGGTGGTGGTTGCGATCACCCCCTTCAATTTTCCGCTCAACCTCGTCGCGCACAAAGTCGCACCGTGCCTCGCCGTCGGAAACACCATGGTCGTGAAGCCGGCCAGCAAGACGCCACTCACCGCCTTGCTCCTCGCGGAAGTGCTGGTCTCGGCCGGGGTGCCGGAGGGACAGGTTAATTTTGTCACGTGCCACAACTCTGACATCGACACGCTGCTCCTCGACGAGCGGGTGAAGAAAGTGACGTTTACCGGCAGTCCCAAGGTCGGCTGGGAGCTCAAACGGAAATGCTCGGACAAGAAGGTGACGCTCGAGTTGGGTGGCAATGCCGGTTGCATTGTCCATGCCGATGCCGATCTCGAGGCCGCCGTTCCGCTGATTGCGACCGGAGCCTTCGGTCAGGCCGGGCAATCCTGTATCAGTGTCCAGCGCATCATCGTCCACGAGGATCGTTATGACGAATTTCGCGCCCGGCTCCGGGATCACATTTCCGCCCACATCAAGACCGGCGATCCGCGAGATCGCCAAACGGTCGTGGGACCGATGATCACCCCCTCGGCCCTGAAAATCATTCGCGATCGCATCGCGGGGGCCATCGATCGTGGGGCACGCATCGTTTACGGCGGTGGGGTGAATGGAAATTGCCTCGAGGCGACCGTTATCGAGGAGGCGCCCGTCGATTGCGAACTCTGCGCCGAAGAAGCATTCGCCCCGATTGCGACCCTGCACCGCTTTCGTGATTTCGGGGAGGCGATGGCGATCGTGAATGCTTCACGGTTTGGCTTGCAGGCCGGTGTTTTCACTCGCGATCTCAAGCTCGCCATGCTGGCTTTCGAGACGCTTGAGGTCGGTGGCGTGATGATCAATCAGGTCCCTACTTTTCGCATCGAAAGCATGCCGTACGGCGGCGTGAAACAGAGCGGCTTCGGCCGCGAAGGAGTCCGCTACGCCATGGAAGAAATGACCGAGCTGCGGTCGCTGGTCATGAAACTATGAGTCGGCGCTTTCTCCTCACCTGACGATTGTCAGTTGGCCACTCGGACGGCAGACTCCGCCCGTGCGAATTCCGTATTACCAAGTCGATGCCTTCACGGATCAAGTCTTCGGCGGCAACCCGGCGGGCGTTTGCCTGCTCGAGGCGTGGCTGCCGGATTCGGTCCTGCAACGCATTTCACTCGAAAACAATCTTTCGGAAACGGCGTTCCTCGTTCCCCGCGGGGACGGCGAATTTGACCTGCGCTGGATGACACCGACCGTGGAAGTGGATCTTTGCGGGCATGCCACCCTGGCGCCGGCTTACGTCCTCTTTTCCGAACGCGAGTTCGCGGGCGAGTCGATCTGTTTTCATACCAAAGCGGGCGCACTTGGCGCGCGTCGAGAGGGTGAGCTCATCATGCTCGATTTTCCCGCGTGGCCGGCGCAGCCAAGCGGCAACGTGCCGGGGTTGCTGGCCGAGGCGCTGGGCTGGATGCCGCGCGAAGTCCGCAAAACCCGCGACTACCTTGCGGTTTTTTCCTCGGCTGAGGAAGTGCTCGGATTGAAACCAGATATGGCGTCGCTGGCGCGGCTCGATTGTCTGGGCGTCATCTGCACGGCTCCCGGTACGGATTGCGATTTCATCTCGCGATTTTTTGCGCCCGGGGCGGGGATTCCCGAAGATCCGGTCACCGGATCGGCCCACTGCACTCTCGTACCGTATTGGGCCGACCGACTGGGAAAACAAAAGCTGCATGCCCGCCAGTTGTCAGCCAGACAGGGCGAACTTTTTTGCGAGCATCGGGGAGATCGCGTCGGCATCGGAGGGCGATGCGCCTTGTATAGCCGAGCTCATCTCGAAGTTCCGATGGACACGACGCCGTGAACATTCCGGCGACCCGCACGTATTGAAAGAAGCTCGTCCGCCGTCACGACAGTAAAACAAAACGTCGCAGACAGAAATCTGCAGCGTTCGGAGTTCTGGTCAGCTCGGAAAAAGCTACGCCAGCGCGTCGAGTTTCGACAGCAAGGCGGACTTGCTGGTCCCGGCACCGACCACCTGATCCCGAACTTCTCCGTCCTTCAAAAACAGGAGCATCGGGATGGAGCTGACGCGGAATTTCGCCGCCAGTTGTTGATTCTCGTCCACATTGATTTTTCCAATCTTGGCCTTGCCGACCCGTTCGCTCGCGATCTCGTCGATCACGGGCGAAATCAACCGGCACGGCCCGCACCACGGCGCCCAAAAATCGAGCAGGACGGGAACAGGTGATTTACCGACTTCGTTTTCGAAATTGCTGTCGGTGATGTCGAGGACGTTGGAACCAGCCATAATCCCTGATCAAACGCCCGCAGCTGAATACACGAGGTAGGCGATAACGGCGGCGGCAAGGGACAAAACGACAAGCGCCCATCCGAGCGGAGCCATCATGGGATCTTCGGCGGGGACGGTGCTGGTGGGCATGGAGGAAACAGAGGCTTGTTGGATTTGGGGAGCGGGTTGGAGAGGTGATGGGCCGCGGGCCAGCGGTTGCGTGGCCTGCATTTTGACGGTGGCCTTCGGAAGCGGCGGTTTGCCACTTTCGGGCGGCAGCGTGATCCGCGCAGTCTCTTTCTTCGGAGACGCCCCCTTCATCGTGACCGGCTCAGGGATCGCTGGTTTGAGAGGAACCGTCGGACGAGCCCCGATGCTTGGTGGCTTGGGTGGACCGCCCGGAGCGCTCATCGGCTTAACGGCGCCCGGTGGCGGCTTCGGCGCCGGCGGCGGCGGAACGAATGGTTTGGGAGGTCCACCTGCGGGTGGCGGCGGAGTAACACCAGAACCGGTGGTGGGCAATTTGCTGGTCTCTTTTTTCGGCGCGACGCCGGGAGCTGGAGGAACCGGCTTCCCGGGTACATTAATTCGGACCGTTTCCCGCTTGACCGCGGGCTGCTCGCTCTTCGGCGGCAGGGTGATACGAATCGTCTCACTCTTGGTGACGTCTTCGGGAGACTCGGATGGTGCTGGAGGATTTTCGTCGGCCATAAATGGTGGTTGGTCTAGGGCGTATCTCACGCCGCAGAGGAAGGTGTCAACACGTTTGTCCCCGCCAAAGCCCGTGTTTTGCGTCATCGCACGCGTGTGCGAAACGGGACCCCCGCGACTGATTTTGACCGCGGAATTCGAGGCTTCTGGCTTGGATCACCCGGGTTGGCCCAATCGGGAACTTTCCCTTGCCCGCGCTTTTCCCGCCTCGCTACGGTCCGGCGATGCGCATTCTCGTCACCGGCGGTGCCGGTTTTATCGGCTCTCACTTCGTCGAAAATTGCCTCGCGCTCGGGCACAGCGTGGCGGTGCTCGATGACTTCAATGACTTTTATGATCCCGCGATCAAGCGGAGCAACATCTCAGGTTTCAAAACCGACGTTGCGATTCACGAAATCGATCTGCGGGACGGTGACTCGACGACGCGCGTGGTCACGAAGGGCGCCTTTGATACCATCGTACACCTCGCCGCGCGCGCTGGAGTGCGTCCTTCGATCAAAGATCCCAAGCTCTACCTCGACACCAATGTCACCGGCACATGGCATCTGCTGGAAGCGGCGCGCCAGGCGGGCATCGGCCGCTTCATTTGCGCGAGCAGCAGCAGCGTATATGGCGTGCTCAAGACGGCGCCCTTTCGCGAGGACATGGCCTTGACGGCCACCATCTCGCCTTATGCGGCGACCAAACTCGCCGCCGAACAGTTTTGCTCGAACTACTCGCACCTCTATGGAATGCGCACGATCAACCTGCGCTTTTTCACGGTCTATGGGCCGCGCCAGCGGCCTGATCTCGCCATCCATGCCTTCACCCGCGCCATTTCTGAAGGACGCCCGATCAATCAGTTTGGCGACGGCACCACACGGCGGGACTACACTTACATCGACGACATTATCCAGGGCATGACCGCGTGTCTCGACTACGAAGGCGACCGGTGCGATGTTTTCAATCTCGGGGAAAGCGAAACAACGACGCTAAACGACCTCATCGCCACGATCGAAAGCGCCATCGGCAAAAGGGCCACCATCAATCGCATGCCCGAGCAACCCGGCGATGTCCCACTTACCTACGCCGATATTTCCAAAGCGCGCGCTCTGCTCGGCTACAATCCGCACACAAAAATCAGCGACGGCATTCCGAAGTTCGTTGAGTGGTACCGCAACGCCGCTCCGAATCTCTGATGCGCGGAGAGCGGTCGCGCTGGGTCGGATCGATTCCGCTCGCGGCCAGAGAGACTCTGCGGCTACATCGAGATCAACATGAACGAGCCGGATAACGTCGTCGAACTTCTCCAGGCGCTCGTCCGCATCCCGAGTGTGAATCCGCATGGCGAAGCGGGCACGGATGACGTGGGCGAACAGAAGATCGCTGAATGGCTGGCGGGTTGGCTGCGCGCTGCGGGGGCTGAAGTCGAACTCCGGGAGGTTCTGCCTGATCGTCCGAATGTCGTCGCCCGCTGGCCAGGTGATCGCTCCGGTAAACCGCGCATCCTCTTTGCCCCGCATACCGACACCGTCAGCGTCGCCGGGATGACCATTGACCCATTCGGAGGGGAAGTGCGTGACGGAAAAGTCTGGGGCCGGGGCGCGTGCGACACGAAGGGGTCGATGGCTTCAATGCTTTGGGCGCTTCGTTCCATGCGTGACGAATTGCCCAAGCTCGGGCACGAGATTTGGTTCGCTGGGCTGATGAGCGAGGAAACCAGCCAGCACGGATCGAAAGCACTCGCCGCCGAAGAAACGTTTTCTTTCGTCATCGCCGGCGAGCCCACCGGGCTCGACGTCGTCCACACGCACAAAGGCTCTATCTTTTTCAATCTCCTCACCCGCGGCCGATCCGCCCACGCCTCGCGTCCGGACCTCGGCGATAACGCGATCGTGAAGATGATGGCCCTGCTCGAGGTGATGGAACGCGATTTCTCCCCGGAATTTCTCACCTATCGGGATCCGATTCTTGGCAGCTCGACGCTCTCGATCGGCACCATTCATGGAGGCACGAAGACCAACATCATTCCCGATCAATGCCGCGCCTCGGTGGACCTGCGCCTCGTGCCGTCGCATTACCATCCACAACTCGTCGCGGAAATGACTGAGCGCCTCCGTCGCATTGTGCCGGACGTCGAAATCGATGCTCCGCCCGCACCGCCGCTCTTCACCGATCCCTCGCATCCGCTGATTGGCAAACTGATCGAATGCGGGGCCAAACCCGTTGGCGCGCCCTGGTTTTGCGATGCGTGTTTTTTTGCCGAGCGCGGAATGCCGGCCATCGCGCTTGGTCCCGGCTCAATCGACCAGGCGCACACCCAGGACGAATGGATTGCGATTCACGAACTCGAACGTGGCGTCGAATTCTTCCGCGCGTTTCTGGCGAAGATTTGAGTTCAGGGTGGATCGCGCATTGCGTTGCCGGTCCAGACGTGGAAAGCGTGCAAACTCGATTCCTTACCCATGAAAAAGTCCTTCACCTCCTATTTCATCCTCTCGCTCCTGAGCGCAATGGCCGTCAAAGGCGCAGACTCCAATTGGCCCCGCTGGCGCGGTCCACAAGCGGACGGCACCGCGCCGGATGCCACGCCTCCCACGCGCTGGAGTGAGACCGAAAACGTAAAATGGAAAGCCAAGTTGCCGGGGTTTGGCACGTCGACACCGATCATTTGGAAGGATCAGGTCTTTATCCTGACAGCGGTCCCGACGGGGAAAAAGGTCGACGCCGCGGAGCCGCCTCCCGAATCAGCGCCATCGAATGATCGTGATCGATCGGGCCAGCGGCAGGGAGGTCCGGGCGGGCGCAGCGAAAAGCCGACCGAGGTCTATCAATGGGTCATCGTCGCGCTGAATCGGGCCACGGGGAAAATTGACTGGCAGCAAGTCGCCCGGGAGGAAGTGCCGCACGAGGGACATCATCGGGACCACGGTTTTGCCTCCGCTTCGCCCGTGACGGACGGCGAGCATCTCTACGCCTTTTTCGGTTCGCGCGGCCTCTATTGTTACGACCTGAAGGGGAACAAAAAATGGGAGAAGGATCTGGGCGACATGCAAACCCGCAACAGCTTTGGGGAAGGCGCTTCGCCCGCGCTCCATGGCGATACCCTGGTCATCACCTGGGATCACGAGGGCGATGATTTCGTGGTCGCACTCGACAAGAAAACGGGCCGCGAACTTTGGCGGAAGGAGCGTGACGAACCGACGAGTTGGGCGACGCCACTCATCGTCGAACACGCCGGCCGCGCGCAGGCAGTGGTCAGCGCCACGAATAAAATTCGCAGCTACAATCTCGCTGATGGCGACGTCGTCTGGGAATCCGGAGGAATGACGAGCAATGTCATTCCGAGTCCGGTGGCCGGCTTCGGAAACGTCTATGTCCTGAGTGGATTTCGCGGCGCCGCGCTTTTCGCCATCGAACTCGGGCAGACGGGCGATTTGACGGGAGGGAAGGCGATTTCCTGGCAGCACCACAAGGGCACGCCCTACGTACCCTCCCCGCTCCTCAGCGGCGAGCGCCTGTATTTCTATTCGGGAAACAACGGCATCCTTTCTTGCTTCAACGCGAAGAGTGGCGAGCCGTTCTATGAAACCCAGCGGATCTCTGATCTCTCGGGCGGCGTTTATGCGTCACCCATCGCGGCCGGCGGCAAAGTGTATCTCGTCGGACGCGACGGAAAATCCGTAGTCATCAAAGACGCACCAACCTTGGAACCCATTGCCACGAACGAACTCGACGACCGCTTCGATGCGTCACCTGCCGCCGTCGACAAAGAACTCTACCTGCGCGGGCACCAGTTCCTCTATTGCCTCGCGGAATAAACCAGCGGCCCAATCGCCCGGCTGATTGATTGATCGTGCAGTCCGCGGACCGTCGTCTCGCCGGGTAGCCGTTTCCGTTTGCCGCCGCGCAAGTGTCTGGATGATTCTCCCCGCCCATGCCCGTTCCCGCCCCCGTCGAAACCCGCCAGCCGCATCCGCGCGGGATGGTGACCCTTTTCTTCACCGAAATGTGGGAGCGCATGAGCTACTACGGCATGCGGGCGCTGCTCGTCCTGTTCATGGTCGATGCCGTGCAGCACGGCGGGCTGGGACTCGATGATAAAACGGCCACCGCAATCTACGGGCTCTATACCGCCGCGGTTTACCTCTCGGCGTTGCCCGGCGGTTGGATGGGCGATCGCCTGCTGGGCGCGCGCGGCGGTGTGTGGTGGGGAGGGATCGTTATTTTCAGCGGTCATGTGGTTCTGGCCTTTCATGGCACCGGCACGTTTTACGTTGGCCTGATCCTCGTGGCGCTCGGCTCAGGACTGCTGAAATCGAACATGAGCGGACTGGTCGGGGAGCTTTATCCGGAGGGCGGCGCGCGGCGCGATGCCGGGTTCACCCTTTTCTATATGGGCGTGAATCTCGGCGCCTTCATGGGGCCGCTGGTGTGCAGTGGTCTGGGAGAAAAGTTCGGCTGGCGCTGGGGATTTAGCGCCGCCGCGGTGGGAATGCTTTTTGGGCTCGTGCAATTCCGACTCAGCCGGCAGCACCTCGGCGGCGCGGGACTGCTCGATACTCGGCCCGGCGACCGCCGAACGCGTGAATGGCTGGCTCTCGGCGTGACGCTTCTGCTGATCAGCGTCTTCACCGCGCTGTGTCTGAATGGCATCATTTTGATCGATCCCATCTGGCTCGCCGCAAATTCCGCCGTCGTCATTTTGGCCCTGGCCCTCGGCTATTTTATCCTGGCCTTCACCGCTTTCGGCCTTTCGTCCGCGGAGAAGAAACGCGTCGCTGTGATCGGCGTACTGTTCCTGGCCTCAGCGATTTTTTGGGCCGGCTTCGAGCAAGTCGGCTCGTCGCTGTCGCTCTTTGCCGAACGATTCACGCTGCGAAAATTTGGTGGCCGGGAAATGCCGGCCGGCTGGTTCCAGTCCGTGAACCCGCTCTTTATCATTCTGCTCGCGCCGCTCGTTGCCGGAATGTGGGTTCGGCTGGCGCGGCGCGGGATTGAACCGCGGCTGGCCACCAAATTCGCCTGGGGCCTGTTGCTGCTGGCGCTCGGCTTCCTCATCGCCGCCGCCGCGGCGGAGCGCGCCCTGCCTGATCACCGCGTGTGGCCCTCGTGGCTGATCAGCGTTTATCTCATGCACACCATAGGTGAACTGTTCCTCAGCCCGGTCGGACTCAGCGCCGTGACGAAACTTTCTCCCCCGCGTCTCGTCGGGCAAATGATGGGCGTCTGGTTTTTGGCAACGTCGCTTGGAAACCTTCTGGCCGGGCTGCTCGCCGGCGAAGTCAGCGGGGTGGACACTGCGGCCATGCCGATGCGATTTCTTCAAGTCGTGGCCACCGCAGGCGGCGCCGGGCTGTTGCTCTGGCTCTGCGCCAAACCCATTCAGAAACTGATGCCCGGCATCCGATGAAAGCCGCGACCATTCTCCTCCTCGCGGGGTGCCTCGCGATCAGTGCTGCGGATCCCCAACCCATCCCCGAGGCGCTCCGTGAAGAGTTTCAGCTCGATCCGTCTTACCAAAAGTATGTCGAAGCCGGTGGCTTTCCAATCGTGGGCTCGGCGCGCGTTTCTGACGCCGCCCTGGCGGAATGCGCCTGGATCGTCGCGCACATGCTTGCGCAGCGCCCGGAGATTGGCGCTGCGCTGGGTCAGGCCCATGTCCGATTCGCGGTCATGGCGTACGACGAATACACAACCGACATCCCCGAACATGCGTCCCTGCAGCCGAAAGTATATTGGGATCGGCGCGCTCGCGGCCTCGGCGCATCGGTCGAGCGGCCCGCGGTGAGTGGCGCAGAGGAAAACTTGCTCGCCTTCCCCGGCGATCCCTATCCGACCGAAAACATCGCGTTGCACGAATTTGCCCACGCCATTCACGAGATGGCCATGAAGTCGCTCGACCCCACTTTCGACGATCGGCTCGCCGCACGCCTATCGTGCCGCGCTCGAGGCCGGTCTGTGGCAAGGGACTTATGCTGCCGTCGATCGACAGGAATATTGGGCCGAAGCCGTCCAGAGTTGGTTCGATAACAATCGCGACCGCGACTCGCTGCACAACGGCGTCAACACGCGCGAGAAATTGAAGGCCTACGATCCGGGCGTGGCAGCACTTTGCGCCGAGGTCTTCGGCGATCTTCCCTGGCGCTACCACAAACCGGCAGACCGTCCGGCGGACGACCGCGCCCATCTCGGCCATTGGGACCCAGCCACCGCCCCCCACTTTCGCTGGCGCCAGGTGCCGGTGCCCGCCAAGGCCCGCTTGTCTTTCGATTGCGCCGCCGGCCAGTGTGAATGGGAATTCGACACCGCGCTGAATGACGCCAGACGACTCGCCGATTTCCTCGACCAGGTGCAGACCGGATTCTTTAGCGACGGACGGGCCATATTCACATCGTCTCGGGTTCAGCTTTCACCCGCAGAAAAATTGCCCACTGGTGAGCCCGTGCCGGCGGACGCGGGTGAATGGATTATTACTTTTGACGGAAGCGCACCGGCTGCGGATGCCCTGCGAGGCCGCATCATTAAAGGCGCCGCGGTCGCTGCCAAACTTGCGGCGAAACCCGATGAATCGACACCGATTCAACGCATCGTCCGGCAGAATTAGCGAACGTTTTCCATGCCATCCTTCCTGCGATTCTTCGGGACATCACCCCTCACCCTCGCTGCGGCGCTCGTGCTCTTCGCTCCCGCGGTGCTTGCGGCGCCGGACCAGATCACCATCGAGTCCATTCCCGATCAACCGTTTGTGACATTTGACTATGCGGCCGCCACTGATTTCAGCGGGATCACGCGGCGGGATGGCGATGAATACCTCATCGTCTCTGATAAACGCCAATCGCTTTTCGACCTGCGTATCGAGGTCGATCCCAAGACCGGCCGCATTGGAAACTGCGCTGTCACTGCGGAGCATCCGATCAACTCGCGCTTCGGCGATTTTGAAGGCGTGGCGTTCGTACCGCCGACCGGTCGCGTTTTCATCAGCGCGGAATCCGGGCCCGGATTCCTCAGTGTGGACCTCGATGGCGGCCACCCGCAGGACATCGATCCGCCCTCCATCTTTGCACGGATGCGACCAAACAAAGGTCTCGAATCGCTCACCTTTGGTCAGCAGATGTTTTGGTCAGCCAACGAAGAATCGCTCGAAGGCGATGGGCCAAAAAGTAACCCCAAGAGCGGGACCTTCGTGCGCCTGCAAAAGTTCGACGCCGCCTTCCAGCCCGTCGCCCAATACGCTTACCACACGGATCCGAGCGCCGAAGGCGAACACGGGACCGGGGTGAGCGACCTGCTTCTCTTGCCGGAGGGCAGGTTGCTCGTTCTCGAACGAATCGTGACCCCTATCGGCCTGGCGGTCGGGATTTTCGCCGTCGATCCGAGTGACGCCACCAACATCACGAAAGTCCGCGAGCTGAAACGCGGGAAATTCGAGGCGGTCCAGAAAACCCGCCTGGCGCTGATTCCGACCCTCGCCACCAACTTCGAGGGAATCACGTGCGGCCCGGAGCTGGCCGATGGATGGCGCAGCCTCATTCTGATTGCCGACAGCGGCGGCGCCCGAACGCATGTCCTCATGCCGTTGCGCTATCGCCTCACCGCAGCTGATAAACCATCGTCAGGCACCGCTCGATAAGTCCGGCTCGATTCTACGGGCAAATGCGGTCAGCCCAAGCTACTGTTCCAGCTTCCCTCCCCACGGGTGATCCAGCAACCACGTGAGCGCCTTCTGCATCTCGGTGTCTTTCAGTGTCGCGATCCACGCTTTCATTTCCTCCGGTCGGACGACCGCCCAGACGCGTAACGCGCAGAAAGTTCGATCAAGAACGCCGCCCTCGTCCGGATAAACATCCTCGCCAGACAAAAACCGGATGAGCCCGTCCCGGGGCACATAGTCAGTTCGGAGAATAACATCCATGCCATAGCGGGCGGTCTCCCCGATGTCGATATCGCCCCACTGTTCCATGATGGCTTCCCAACCTCCGTCACGCAGGATCGACATCCGAATCTCAGCGGGAATCTTGGCGACATCGAATTCCTTGATCACACCGAGGCCGAAGTGAGTGGTATTGTGAGGATGGCCGGGAAAGGGCCCGTAAGCAGCATCCGTTGCGACCCTGACAATCGCGTCAAAGTCGTTCGTTGCGAGCGCAGCTTCGAGCGCCGGATGAGGATCCCATTGCGCCCAGCCGCCAAGCAAACTCTTCACCGCATCATTTTCCGCATCCTTTCCTGCGTCTTCTTTTCGCGCCTCCGATAGCCAGCTCTCTCTCGTGGTCTCGCCAACACGGCCCATAAGAAATCCCTTCGCTTCCGCCGCGCCGGGATTGTGCGGATCAAGTTCTTTCGCCCACCGTACCGTGGCCGGCAGATCGGCGTCCGCCCACAACATCAACAACTCCGGCGGTGGCCTCCACGGTTCCGGGGACGTGCCGTTGTGCGTCGTCCACTTCATTTCACGGCCGACTTGCAAGACATCAATCGCTGCGGATGGCTTGGTCTTCAGCCAGCGTCGCAGCGCAAGCTCAACCGCGGCCTTGTCGTATAGATAGTGGCTCTGGTTGATGAAACCTTTCAGTTCGGAATCCGAGGCGCGAAATACATACATCAGGGACCTGGCGTCGAAATCGTAGTGCGACCAGAGGTCGCCGGGCCAGGAGTGAAAGGCGGCCAACCAAGTCTCGATAAATTCCTTCATTAAGCGAACCCGCTCTTCGACCGGCACCTCCGACCGATCGACGCCGAGCGGGAAAGAGGCGAGCGCCGATGAATCCAGCCAGAATGTCGAAGTCCGGATCGCCTCCAGATCCTGAACGGTAATTTTATCCCGGGCATTCCAACTGTCGTAGGCAAGCCAGCCTCCCTCGATCCCGACAACGTGAAAGAGCTTTTGCGTGAGGCGCCAGCAACTGTCCGGATCACGCCCCGCCCAGATCGCTAGGAATAATTCGACGAGTTGACTGGGGGTCTGAAAGCCCTCGAGGGCAATACATCGGTCGAAGGCTGTTTCGAGCTGCGACCCTGGAATCACGCGCAAATATTCAGCCAGCACCGGGTAACGGATGGCCATGTTCGGCTCGAGATAAATTGCCTCCAGCACCTCTTCGAGCGAAGCGTCCGATTTCTCCCACGGCAGTTCCGTGAGGGGCTTGAAATCCGACGGTTTGATTGGGTTCCGCTCGGCCAGCGCCAATGAAGCCGCCAGCAAAAACAACGCGATCAGGCTGGCTCTCATGGTCCGGCTCTTAACACCCACTCCGGAAAAAGTCACGGGAGCGTGTAATCGCCGCGCTCCACTTCGGCGGCGGCGGCACCAAGCCGGCGGTCGTCATTCGGGTGTAGCAGTATTTACCAAACCGGCGAGACCACGCACCGGAATCGCCAGCCAGTCCGGTCGGTTGTTCAGTTCGTAGTTCACTTCGTAAGCGGCTTTCTCGAGTAAGAATCCGGTCAGCAGCCGGTCGAAATTCTCCAGTTTCTCAGGAACAAACGGCGCGCCTGCGGTGGCCTCCCGCCATCCTTCGAGAAACGTTTCGGACGTGAGTGACGTCCAGGCTTCAGCCCAGGGGGTCAGGCTTTCGCGTGATCCCTCGGCGGTATTGAGCGCGCTGTGAGCTGCGTAATGAAAAGAGCGCAGCATGCCCGCCACATCCCGCAGGGGTGATCGTTTGCGGCGGCGCTCCTCCAGCGAGCGGAGCGGCTCGCCTTCATAATCGATGATGACAAAATCGCTGCCGGAATTGAGGACCTGTCCCAAATGGTAATCGCCGTGGTGGCGCGTCTTCGAAGCCGTGAGCGGCGCGGTCGCGATTTCCCTGGCCTGCGCGATCAGGTTCGGCTCCGCGGCCAGCAAACCACGGACCTCGTCCTGCACACCGGGGCTCAGTTCCGATTCGCGTTCCCGCAACAGTCGCAGCACCCCACCCAGCGCACGCTCGACATTCCCGGCCAGTTCCTCCTGATCCGCCTTGGTCAACGGTTCCGGCGCAAACGAAGGATCGCGATCTTCGCCAGCCAGCGCCACGTGCATTTCGCCCGTCCGCTGCCCGAGTTGACGCGCCCGATGCAGAAATTCTTCGCCTGCGAGTTTCCGCAGATTTTCGAGCGACAGCTCGCGGCCTTCCTGCTGCACGCGGCTGTAAAAATCGGCCAGCTCCCCCAGCACAAATGACCACGCATCGCCGACATTCGGCACGATCCCGATGGCCAGCGCCAGCAATCGGTCGCTCTCGCCTGGCGCCGAACACTCCAGCGTTCCACCAAACGCCGGTGCATTTGCGAACGCCCGCTTCTCCGTGAGGAAGCGAAGAATTTCCGCGTCCGGGTTGATGCCGGCTTCGAGCTTGCGAAAGATTTTCACAAACAAGCCGTCCCCATAAATCATCGACGAATTGCTTTGCTCGACCTTCAGCACGCGAGACGGCAATGGAAGCTCGCGATTCCCAAGCAGGCCGGGCAAAGCACTGCCTGCCGTAGCTTTCAACGGCCCGTCCTGCGCGCCACCGACGATCACGGCCACCAGCGCATCGCGGAAAGGAGCGTGGTAAAGCCCATCGATGAGCGATTGCCCATCACCGATCGGAGCGATGAACGCCTGCGGCCATTCCTCGATAATCGGAGCAGCCGTTTCCGCATCCAGCGCCAGCAAGGGAAGCTGGTAGAGCTCGTCAGAGCCATCCGCGAACGTGATCCGGACCAACGCGAGCCTGTAGTTCGATCCCAGTCCTGGCAACTGAAGCAGTTCTGACACAGAAACCTTTTTCGGACTCCGTGCTTTCCCGCCAAACCAGCGGCATTGCGAAATGTAAGCCGGCAGAGTTTTCTCCTCGAGCGACGCGAGGAATTCGCCAGCGTCAAAAAAACTGGAAGCGTTGGTCGATAAACTCATACGGCAGGTTCTGCGGAGTATCCGACTGGTTCGAGGCAAAACCTCGCCGCGGTCGCAAAAGATCGCGAGATCCGTGCGGCCAGCGGAGCAAATCTCCCTCCCGGTTCTCTCCTTCTTCCTCTCCCTCTCATTTCTCCTTCCCGCGACAATGTTGAGGTGCGAAAGAGAAAGGTCAGCGCCCGCCTTACGCCGCGCCGCGCAGGATCTCGAGCGGTGGATGTCTTGAAACCCCGCGGCTGAGGGCGAGACCCCCGAGAACCGCGACGGTGACGCTCACAGCAAATGCTCCCGCGGTCAGCCGCCAATCCGGCCAGGCACTTCCGTCAAAGACAAATATGGCGAGACCGGTGTTCGCCGCCAGCGCGAGCACGACACCGGCCACGGCCGAGAGCGCGCCGAGCGATGCGTATTCGATGATGAGGATGGTGCGGACCTGCCGGGCCGAGGCCCCGAGCGTGCGCAGCAAAACGCTCTCACGCAATCGCTGGTCGCGGCCGTTCAGTAGCGTGCCAATAAGGATGGGCAACCCCGCGAGCACGGTGGCGCCGGCAAGAATCGAAATGACGCCGGAGATTTTCTCCAGAATCCCGCGGACGGTTTCGAGAATCAGCGTGAGATCGATTGCAGAAACATTTGGGAACTCGCGCACGAGGGCGCGTTGAAGGTCGCCGGACGACATGCCGGCCGGGACGCGTGTGGTAACCACGTTAAACCCCGGCGCGTTCTCAAGCACACCGGGTGGGAACACCATGAAGAAGTTCAGATTGAACTTGCTCCAATCCACGTGTCGCAGGCTGGTCACGCGAGCGGGAACGGAAACGCCCTGCACATCGAGTGTGATATCATCACCCAGCGACACGCGGAGATCGCGCGCGAGCTCTTCTTCGAGTGAAAGTGGGACCGGACCATTCGGATCGGGGATTTTCGCAAGCCATTCACCGGCGATAATTTTCTCAGTCGAATTGAGGGTGTCTCGATACGTCGAGCGGAATTCCCGGCGCAAGACCCAGCCGGGAATTTGATCCTGCTTTTTCAAGTCTGCCACCGGCACACCACGTACCGACTCAATACGCATGGTCACCATCGGTGCACTTTCCAGGACGGGCAGATTCTGCGCCCGGATAAGAGACTCCACGCCGGCCAGTTGATCGGGTTGTACGTCCACCAGGTAAATATTTGGGCTCTCGGCGAATTGCCGCAGCGTAAGACGCTCTTCGAGGAGATTCCGGGTGAGGATGATGGTCAGGAGCAGAAATGTGCCGAGCCCGAGCGAGAGCAGAAAAAGCAGCGTTTGATTATGCGGTCGGTGGAGGTTCGAAATTCCCTGCCGTAAAAGGTATGGCCACGTGGGACGAACCAGCCTGCGGGCGGACCACACCAGGGCGCGTGCGAACGCGGCGAGAATGCCAAAAGCCACCGCGAGGCCACCCACCAGGCCCAGAGCGCGCTTCCAGCTCGCGGAATTCAAAAGCGCCAGGCCAATCAGCAGGAGGGTCAGAAGCAAATAGACTGGCCACGCCGGCCAACCAGCCGATCGACCCGAGAGTGCCGCCCCGTCGCGGAGCGTCGCCGCCGGCGAAATCCGCCGCACGCGGAGCAACGGCAGCAATGCAAAACAACAACAGACCGCAAAACCAGCCAGCGTGGTTTCCGCCACCGCCAGCCATTCGGGAGAAATCTCGACCGCGATCGGCAGCAAATCGCGAAACCAGGTGAGGACACCGAGTTGGACACCAACGCCGACGAACGCGCCAACGAACGCGCCAATCACACCGAGCGCGAGCGATTGGGCGAAGTAGATCCCGAACGCCAGGTCCCCCGGACAACCAAGACAGCGCAGAATGGCCACCGTGGGCACCCGCCGGTTCACGTGCGCATGCACTGCGCCTGCGACGCCGATGGCTCCGAGCACGAGCGCGACCAGCGCAACGATACCGAGGAATTCCTGAAAATTATCGAGCGCCCGGCCGAGACTTTCGCGCCGATTTTCCGGCGTCTCAAATCGCCAGGGTCGATCGACGAATTGATCGCCCAACTTGCGCTTCAATTCTTCACCCGATGCTTCCGGCGGCAGTTCGAGCGAACGGAAATAAAAAGCCAGACTCGTCCGATCCAAAAGGCCCGTGCGTTCCAAATCATCCAGGCGCACATAGGCCTCCGGGGCAAAACCGCTGAATCGATTGCCGCGCGGTGCCGGCTTGTTCACCACGCCCAGGATCGGCAATTCGAGCGTCCCGAGTTTCACTGTGTCGCCGACCTTCGCATTGAACTGATCGAGCAGCGCAGGTTCGAGCAAAACCCCGGATTCGGTTCGCAGCCTTCGCCACGCATCCGCGGGCTCCGTTTCGACCGTCCCGTAATACGGATAGCCGCCGTCCATCCCACGCACCTGCACGAGGCGCGCCGCGTCGGCGGTTGGAAAATAGAGCATCGAGGAAAAGCTCGTTTCCCGGCTGACGCGCGTGGCTGGAGCGGAGAGTAATTCCTCATCCGCGTTCGAGAATGGTTGCCGCGACGAAACGAGCAGATCCGCGCCGAGCAACGATTTCGCCTGCGCATTGACGCCAGTCTCCACGCTGGCCTTGAGCGAATGAATCGCCACCAGCGCCGCGATTCCGGCCACAATCGCGAGGGAGAAAATCACCAGGCGCCCACGCTGGGTCCGGCTGTCGCGCCACGCCATGCGCCACGTCCACGGGTGGATCAGGGCGGTGAACAGGGCGCGCGGAAGCAGGCGCGGCGTAGGTTCAGCCGGCATGGTGTTCCTCTTCAGCCACGATTGTCCCGCCGCGCATCTTCACAACGCGCCGCGCGCGGCGGGCCAGCACCGGATCATGCGTTACGAGCATCAGCGCGGTGCCGGCTTCGCGGTTGAGCCGAAAAAGCATTTCCACGATCGGCTCGCTCGTCTCGGTATCGAGGTTGCCCGTCGGTTCGTCGGCGAAAAGTATCTTTGGCCGATGGATGAACGCCCGCGCCAGAGCTACCCGTTGCTGTTCGCCGCCCGAAAGCTGGAGCGGATAATGTTCGAGCCGCTCCGCGAGACCGACCTGCGCGAGAAGTTGCGCGGCGTCCGTGCGCCGACCTTCTTCCCCACGCAGTTCCAGCGGCACGAGCACATTCTCGATCGCGGTCAACGTCGGGATCAGTTGAAAGTTTTGAAACACGAACCCGACCAGCCGATTTCGCAGTGCCGCCCGCGCATCCTGGTCCAGCAATTCAAGCGCCTGCCCGTCGAGTCGCACCGAACCCGCCGTGGCGTCGTCGAGCCCCGCACACAGGCCGAGGAGCGTGGTCTTTCCACTGCCCGAGGGGCCGATGATGGCGCACGTGTCGCCCGGTTGAAGCGCGAGATTGATGTCGCGCAGAACGGTCAGTTCATGCCCGGCACCGCGATACGTTTTCCGCAGACCGCGCACTTCGAGCAGGGGCGGTTTGACAGTCCCTGCGCCGCGTTCGACGCTGTCTGGCGATGCTGCATTTTTCGATTCGACTGATGGCGACTTGGATTCTGGCACTGGGTTTTGGTCTGAAGCTGGGCGGCGCACTATGGGCAGATGATCCACATCCGGCAAACGGCGCGGTGGCGGCGCGCGGCCGCATCGTTGTGCTTGGGGACAGCCTCACTGCTGGTTACGGGCTTGATCCGTCTGACGCCTATCCGGCACGAATCCAGGAAAAGATCGATGCGGCCCAATTGCCGTTTGCGGTCGTGAATGCGGGCGTCAGCGGTGATACCAGCGCGGGCGGATTGCGGCGCGTGAACTGGGCGCTCGCGAGCGGTGCGGATGTGCTCATCATTGCGCTGGGCGGCAATGACGGGCTTCGCGGTATCTCGCCGGACCAAACCGCGGATAACCTGCGCGGCATCGTGAAAAAGGCCCGCGAGAAGTCACCTGGCATCACGGTGATTCTCGCCGGCATGCAGATGCCCGGGAACATGGGTCAGGACTACATTGAGCGATTCCGCGCCCTCTTTCCAGCGGTGGCAAAAGAGACCAATTCGAAGCTCGTTCCTTTCCTGCTCGAAGGGGTCGGCGGCGACGCGCAACTCAATCAAGCGGACCAAATTCATCCGAATGCAGACGGGCAAAAGGTCGTGGCCGCGAATGTGTGGCGCGTGCTCGAGCCTGTCCTGCGAGCGCTGTCGCCCAGCGCCCCTGCGGTGGGCCCTTGACCCGCGCGTTTTGCCTTCCGCTTGAATTCCATCTCGCGTCATGATGCGGTGCATGCACCTCACACGCGCGCTGTTGTTTTCATGCCTGCTGGCGGGAAGCCTTTTCTCGGGATGCCAGCGCTTCTCCGGTTCAGGCTCCGATGCCGATGTGAAACGGATGGGCGACGAACTCGAGGCGCTGCGCCAGAAGCTCGCGGCGAGTGAAAAGGCCCTGGCGGCAAAGGAAGCGGAGTTTTCCGCCGTTGTCGCCAGCGCTGATGAAGCGGCCGCGCAAAAAGCCGAACAGTGGCAGGCAGCCCTCGCCGAGAAGGAAACCGAACTTTCTCAATTGAAAGCCAGCCAGGCGGAGGCGAACAACGCGGGATTGGTCGAGTATGCCGAGGCCAGCGCTTTCAAAAAAAAGGGAGTCACCACCGTCGCGCTGGAACGCTATGAACAGTTCATCCGGAACCACCCGGAAAGCCCGTTGGTGGTCGACGCGCAGCGGGCTGTCACCGAATTGACTGTGACCGCTGCGCGTGAAGCCGAACGCCGCGCCAATTTGATTGATCCGAAACATGCGGAACGCGAATCGTTGAAACGATTTAACGCGCGCATTGCCACGGTGGAAGAGCTGATTCCGGTGCTAAAAGGCCAATCGCGAGACGCCGTCGTTCGTCTTCTCGGCGCGCCGGATAGAACCTACCGGAACAACACGGAAATCGGTTACGTCGATCGGATCATCGACCGCGCCACCGGCAACAAAGCCACCTTCGTGGTGCGGTTTTCGAACGATCGCGTGGCGGGTGTGCGAGTTGGCTACGCCGGCCGCGAAATCACGCCCTGATTTCGCTGGAAGACGCGGACGTGGAACCCGCTGCTGGGTGGGAAGCGTCAGGCGACGGGCTGGTCTGTTGGAAGGCTTTCGACCGCCGCGGCATCCGGGGAAACGTCGCTCATCCCGATGTCGGATCGCCCAATCGGCATATGCGGGCCGAACGACCCGGAAAACTGATGCTGGCGAAACGTTGTCAAGCGAGTGGCGTCTCAGTATGCATCGGCCCATGCGAGACGATTCGCTCTCAAATGCAGCAACCGCTTTACTGCGAGGCGACGCCCCCGGAGCGGCGACTGCCGTCGCGGCCGCCGGAACGGCGTTGTGCGACCGGCTGGCGGAGGAGTTGTCGTTTCTGCTTTCGCGAACGCCATCGTCTCTTGGAGATTGCCCGACCGCGATTCTGGAACCGGTCCGGATTGCGGCGGGTCTGGCCATACTTAGTGGAAGCAGCCCCGACGAATTCATTTCGGTGATTGGCGAGTACAATTACCGATTTGTCCCCGCAGTGGTTGCGAACATGATCATCGGGCACGCCCGCTATCTGGCGCGCATTGTTCAACTCACGGCCTCCGGCCTCGATTCAGCAAAAATCATTTGCAGCAGACTGCCGGATGTTTGTCAGGTGTGTCGCCATGACGACGGACGAGTCATTAAGATTGCCTCCCTTCCTGAAATTCCACATGCCGAGTGCACCTGCGAAAACGGATGCGGATGCGTCTTGATTGCGCCGTCGTGAAGCGTCACTCGTGTTGGCATGGTCACCCGGTTCCTTGAGCCCGAGATTCCGCGTTGCGAATTTGCCAGACCGATCCGATCGCGTTAACAACCGTCCTGAGATTTTGCGCTCGTAGCTCAGATGGATAGAGCAGCGGCCTTCTAAGCCGCGGGTCGTGGGTTCGAATCCCGCCGAGCGCGCCCCGCCAAATCGCGCTCCAACGCTGTGACGCCAAATGCTGAGGCTCGTCCCTCGCCGCATCGGGGGTACCGTTGGTCGTTCCCGGTGTCGATGCGCACCGCTACCGACTGGAATCGACTTTGATTGGAACCGTACAAAAAGCTAAGGCATCCCAATCAGTCAGCAGTGGAACGAAGTCGTCCATGGCGCGGACAACTGGTGAAATTCGCGAAATAGGCCCTCGACCAAACGCGTCTCGGCTGCCCTCCGTCACGTCAGATCAACTCTTCCTTCGCACGAAAAATGACCTCACAACCGACACCTACAATCACAAGCACGGATGTTGAGCGGATTGTCCGGCGCGAGTTCCCTGCTGAGCAAGTGCCAGAGGCACTCGCGATCCTCGAGGAATATGGCGGAGAGGGGTGGCACCGCGAGCCCCACCGCGTTCGAGCTGCCGCACTGAAGCTGGCGGCAGGCAACCTCCAGCGCCTGCGATCCGAAGTTGAGACCGCCAGGCGCGACTACCGGGATGTTCTCGCGGGCGCAGAGTATCCCGGCTACTTCAGGAGAGTGCCCGGGCCTGGACGAGTTGCAGCGGACGAGGAGCGGCGGATCATCGAGGCTGATTGGAAAGAGTATCAGGATTGGTTTACGCGATGAACTCAGGGGCGAATTGTCCCCGGCTCACCGGAAAGTTTGGTGCGAGCCCACCAATGCTCGTGATCTGGTCGAAGCTCCCCCGTGCCGCCTATGGCACCGCGTTCCACGCTTTCAATGGAAGACGCCTCCGTCCTTTTCTTTCCATGAACTCGCACGAAAACGCGACCTCGATCGACGAAATGCACGGAATGGCCCCAGGCGCTGGAGCCGGCATTTCGTCTGCCATGAATGCCGGCATCACCACGTCGAACCACACTCCCCGCTTCCGATCAAAGAAGCCTCCTTCATCATGGTCCAGACGCAGGAGCCCTGGAAATTGGGTCGAATCGAACTCCGGCGGCTCCGTTTTGTCGGGATCGCATCCCCAAACAAATTCGATGAGTTCGCGCGGCATGACTTAGCATTTTGGGATTGGGGACAGTGAAAATCAAGCCACCCAATCTCGCGGGCTGGACATTCCGTCTGTTGACTTGAATTTCACGACGGAAGCCTCCGACGGAATGCCGATCCGATCGGGTGAGAACCAAATCGGTTCGTCCGAAACATCGCCGTCACCCTTCATTGTGAGGACTGCATCGGAGAAATTCGCTCCGAACAATTGTGCCCGCCACCGCTCATCGATTCCTTCACCCGGATCACTTGCGCGATTCTCCGCCACGAAACGGTGTGATTCTCATCCGTGCCGCGACCGGAGACGTGACGCCAACAATCTACGAAACGCTGCGAATGACTCGAACGGCGCGTTGACCGCGGATGTTTTTGCCTTGGAGACCATCGTGATGGAATTGCGCTTGTCAGTCGGGGCTGACGTCCCTTTTTTCCGCCGACGCATTCATGGCCGCCGACTACACCGAAGCCAGCATCAAGACTCTCAGCTCACTCGAGCACATCCGCCTGCGCCCCGGCATGTACATCGGCCGGCTCGGCAACGGCGCCCACGCCGAGGACGGCATCTACGTCCTGCTCAAGGAGACGATCGACAACTCCATCGACGAATTCATGATGGGGCAGGGCAAGAAGATCGAGATCGAGCTGACCGACCGCAGCGTGAAGGTGCGCGACTACGGCCGCGGCATTCCGCTGGGCAAACTCGTGGACTGCGTTTCGATCATCAACACCGGCGCGAAATACGACAGCGAGACCTTCCAGAAAGCCGTCGGCCTCAATGGCGTCGGCCAGAAGGCGGTGAACGCGCTCTCCGCTCAACTACCGCGCGCAGGCCGTGCGCGAGGGCGAGACGAAGGTCGTCGAGTTCGAAGCAGGGCAAGCTCAAGACGCAGTCAAAGGTCGCCAAGACCGACGAGCGCAACGGCACGCTCGTCGAGTTCACGCCGGACGAGGCGCTCTTCGGCAAGGACTTCAAGTTCCGCACCGAGTTCATCGAGGACATGCTGTGGAACTACGCCTTCCTCAACCGCGGGCCTCACCCTCACGCTCAACGGCAAGCGCTTCAAATCCGAGCACGGCCTGAAGGATCTGCTCACCAAGGAACTCAGCGGCGAACCGCTCTACCCGATCATCCACCTCGAGGGCGAGGACATCGAGATCGCGCTCACCCACGGCAACCACTACGGCGAGGAATACTGGTCGTTCGTCAACGGCCAGCACACCACGATGGGCGGCACGCACCTCGCCGCTTTCCGCGAGGCGCTCGTCGCGACCGATCCGCAATCATTTCAAAAAGGACTACGACGCCGCCGACGTCCGCCAGTCCATCGATGCCGCCATCGTCGTCCGCGTGCAGGAGCCGGTCTTCGAGTCGCAGACCAAGACCAAGCTCGGCTCCACCGCAGTCGGGCCCAAGGGTCCGACGATCAAGGAGTTCGTCGGCAAGTTCCTGCAGCAGGCACTCGACACCTACCTGCACAAGAACCGCGAGACCGCCGAGATCATCAAAAGCAAGATCGAGGAGAACGAGCACGAGCGGAAGGAACTCGCCGGCATCCGCAACATCGCCACGCGAGCGCGCGAAGAAAGCGTCGCTGCACAACAAGCAAGCTGCGCGACTGCCGCCTGCACCTCGGCGACAAAAACCCGCGCGCCGAGGAGAGCACGCTCTTCATCGTCGAGGGCGACTCCGCCGCCGGCTCGCTCACCGCCACGCGCGACGTGCAGACGCAGGCCGTCTTCGCGCTCAAGGGCAAGCCGCTCAACACCTACGGCCTCACCAAAAAGGTCATCTACGAGAACGAGGAATTTCACCTCCTCCAATCCGCGCTCAACATCGAGGACGGCCTCGACGGCCTGCGCTACAACCAAGATCGTCATCGCCACCGACGCCGACGTGGACGGCATGCACATCCGCCTGCTGCTGCTCTCCTTCTTCCTCCAGTTCTTCCCCGACCTCATCCGCAACGGCCACCTCTTCATCCTCGCAGACGCCGCTCTTCCGCGTCCGCAACAAGAAGGAGACGCGGTATTGCTACTCCGAGCCGGAGAAGCAGGCCGCCATCGCCGAGCTCGGCAAAGCGCACGAGATCACGCGCTTCAAGGGCCTCGGCGAAATCTCCGCGGGCGAGTTCAAGGATTTCATCGGCGAAAACATCCGGCTCGATCCGGTCAATCTCCACCACCTCCACAGCAGCGACGAGCTGCTCTCCTTCTTCATGGGCAAGAACACGCCCGAGCGGCAGGACTTCATCATCGAAAACCTGCGCGTGGAGAAGGATTTGGTGGAAGCGGAGGCGTAAGGAACAACTGCCAAGTCGCCCCTCCGAGCAACGGCGGAATCTACTCGCTCTTTGAGGTTTAGCGGCCGGATTCGTCCGGCGTCACTATGGGGATAACCAACCGCCCGAGGCGGCGGTAGACTCGGAAGTCGGAGTCAAGGGTCCAGACGCGGGGCTTGTCGTGGAGTTCGGCGAGGCGGACGAGGCAGGCGTCGGCGAGCGACATGGGCTGATCGCGGTAGCGGCGCATTAGCTGGCGTAGCGGGGCGAGTTCGCTCTCAACGGAGAAAGCGATATTGAGCACTCCGCGCTCGATCAAGGCCAGCAGCGGATCGGTGTCGCAGCCGTGCCGACGCAGAATGTGCGCGGCTTCGGCGAGCACGGGTTCGCAGGTGAGCAGCGGCGGGCGGAACGTTGCCATCGTTTCGCACGCCCAACGGTGATGCTGCGCCTGCCGGACGAGGAAGGCGACGAGCGGACCAGTGTCGGCGACGACGACCTCTCTCACTGGCCGAAGTCGTCGAGGTATTTCGCGTTCGTGGCGATGTCGCGCGGCCCCGTAAGGCAGCCGGCCAGATCACCGGCCAGATCGAGGCACGAGGCGGCGCGATCCTTGCGCGGAGCGAGGAGCATCTTCTCGACGCACTCGCGAACCACGGCGGACTTGGACGTGCGCCGTCGCTGCGCCTCTTCCGTCAGGCGCGAGTCGAGCGTGTCGGGGACTTTCAGTGAGATCGTCGTCATGGACGGAAGGTATTACGCGCACTGCATTATGACAATACCGGAACTCAGCACCTCGCCTCCCGCCATCCGCAGATTACCGACTTGCCAAAAATCCCGCGCCATCGCTGTTTCCCCGCTCCGAAAAACTCTGCCATCGTCCCTTTTCCACTCAATGCCGAAGAAGAAGCCCTCTCCCAACAACGATGAACAGCAGCTACTCCCGCTGACGAACGGTTACGCGGCCCCTGCCGAGCCGGCGCTGGAAGCGCCCGCGACCGTCGCGGACGATCCCGATCCGGACGCGGCGTCCGCGGAGGAAGCCGTCGAGCCCGCGTCAGCGGCACAGAATGGCAAGGTGCAGGACGATGAGGCGCCGCTGGCGCAGAGTTACCGGAATTGGTTCCTCGATTACGCGAGCTACGTCATCCTCGACCGCGCGGTGCCGCACATCGATGACGGCTTGAAGCCGGTGCAGCGGCGCGTGCTGCACACGCTTTGGGACATGGATGACGGGCGCTTCCACAAGGTCGCCAACGTCGTCGGGGCCACGATGAAGCTGCACCCGCACGGCGATGCATCGATCGGCGCGGCGCTCGTGTCCATCGGCCAGCGCGGGTGGCTCATCGAGCCGCAGGGCAATTACGGCAATCTGCTCACCGGGGACGCCGCTGCCGCGCCGCGTTACATCGAGGCACGCCTCACGAATTTCGCCAAAGACGTGCTCTTCAATCCGAAGACCACCACCTGGCAACTCAGCTACGACGGCCGCAACCAGGAGCCAATCACGCTGCCGGCGAAATTCCCGATCGTGCTGCTCGAAGGAACGGACGGCATCGCGGTGGGTCTGGCCACCAAGATCCTGCCCCACAATTTCAATGATCTCTGCCGCGCGGCGATCAATCATCTCCAGGGGAAAACTTTTCGCATTCTCCCCGATTTTCCGACCGGTGGTACGGCCGACTTTTCCGAATACAACGACGGCGAACGCGGCGGAAAAGTGAAGGTTCGGGCGAAGATTGAGGAACGCTCGAAATACCTGCTCGCCATCACGGAGCTGCCATTCGGCGTGACCACCGATTCGCTCATCGAGTCCGTCCTCGCGGCCAACGCGAAGGGCAAGATCAAGATCAAGCACGTCGACGACAATACTGCCGACAAGGTCGAGGTCCTCATTCATCTGCCTCAGGGTGCTGAGCCGAAGAAAGTCATCCAGCAGCTTTACGCTTTTACAAGCTGCCAGGTGCAGCTGAATCCCGCCGCGTGCGTCATCGTCCGCGACCCGCAGACCGGGGACGACAAGCCCCACTTCCTCGGCGTCCGCGATATCCTCAAGGCCAGTGTCGAGGCGACGAAGGCGCTCCTCAAACGCGAGCTCGAAATCAAACTCGGCGAACTCGAGCAACAGTGGCACTGGGATTCGCTCGAGCGCATTTTCATCGAGGAACGCATCTACCGGAACATCGAAAAGTCGAAGACTTGGGAGAGCGTGCTCGAGGAAATTCGCAAAGGCCTGAAACCATTCCTCGGCCAGCTCCGCCGGGAGGTCACCGACGACGACATCACGCGCCTCACCGAGATCCGCATCAAACGGATCTCCGCTTACAATCGCTTCCAGGCCGACGAAGCCATGAAGAAGATTCAGGACGGCATCAAGGAAACCAAAGCGGATCTCAAAAACCTCACCGGGTACACGGTCGCGTGGTTTGAGATGCTGCAGCAAAAATACGGCAAGGGCATCAAGCGCCGCACGAGCTACGATGAGATCGCGCAGATTGACGTTTCCGCGGTCGTCTCTGCCAATCAGCGCCTCTACGTGAACCGAAAGGATGGTTTCATCGGACTCAACTGGCGCCAGCACGACTTCATCACGGAATGCACCGTCCTCGATAGCGTGCTCTGCATCATGCGCGACGGCTCACTCAAAGTCTCGAAGGTCGCCGACAAGGTCTTCATGGGACGCGAAATCATCCACATCGCCATCTGGCCGAAGGATGGTGACACGAACTTTTACACGATGGTCTATCAGGACGGCGCCACCGGGAAAGCCTTCGCCAAGAAGTTCCAAATCGGCGGTCTCTCTCGTGACAAGCTCTACACCCTCGTGAAGTCTGCGAACTCCCGCGTTGTCTATCTGGAAGTGAGTTCCACGGAAAAAGAGATGCCCAAGTCACTTCACGTTTCCTTGGATGGCCGAAGCGGGGCGCGCATCCGCGAACTCGATTTCGATCTGACGCCAGTGCCCGTGAGCACCCGCACGTCCAAGGGGCTCACGGTGGCAAAGTGGCCAATCAAGGGAGTGGTCGCCAACATGCGGCTGGCGCCAGGTAGTCGGGCAAAAAAGTAATCGCAGGAAATCGCTACTCCCGTCCCTGGACTATCGTGCGCTTTGCTCCTTGCGGGTCGTGACCCGCCGTTTGGTCACAGGCCAAAGTGCGCCTTGGCAGTCTCCGTCAGGGTTTGGATGTCGAGCAAGGTGAGGAAATCGATGGTGCCGAACTCACGGTCAATCGCCGGTGGTCCACAGATCCTGGCCCCGACGGAGAGATAGGTGCGGAGCAGCTTTGGCGCCGGCGGGCAAGTCGCGGCCATGATGTGAAGCGGGCAAGTGAACGCGGGCGCTGGCAGGGTGAGAAATTTCCGCTCGGCGGCAAAGCCACGTTCTTGGAACGAGGCGTAGGTCGCCGCTCCGATGGCTGGGTCCTGCGAAGGGAGGGAGCTGCATCCGATGAGATAGCGCGCCCGACGCTCGCGCGCGTAGGCGACAATTCCGCGCCAGAGCAAACCCAGAACACCGAGCTGGCGGTGCTCGCGGTGAACACACGCCCGGCCAAGCTCGACCAGCTCGCAGCGCAGCGGTTCGTAAGGCTCGAAGTCAAACTCCTGCTCGCTGTAGTACCCGAGGTGCGCGGCGGCGAGCTGACCAGTCTGGAGCCGGTAAGTCCCAACCACCTCGCCGGTATTCTCCTTCTCGACGAGCAAATGATCGCAGTAAACGTCGTAGGCGTCTTCGTCACGGCCCAGCGCGTGCGAGGCCGCGAGGCCTTCGCCGAGTTCGAGATTGAAAACCTCGAAGCGCAGGGTTTGCGCAGCGAGCAGGTCCTGCGGAGTTGTCGCCATGCGGAGCCGGTAAGTGGAACGCTCGCTCGGCGGGTGGGACTGACGGGATTCGGCGATGGTGGTCATGGCATCAGAAATTCGTCGCGGTGCTTTCCGCATCTGCCCACGGCGGCGCGGCGTTCTGTTGGCGCGCAGGAAAATTTTGCGTGGCGCTTAGGCAACATTTGGTGCGGCGTCGCCACTCAGGGACGTGAGCAGGAGGAATTTGATCTCATCCGCGGAACGAAAACGCGGGAGCTGCCGGGCCACGCGTTCGAAGGTGCGGCGAGTCAGCGCCACGGCCTCAGTGGGTGATGACGCCATGGTTGCGGCGAGGCGAAACACCGCCGGGTAATGGCGGGCGACGAGACGGTTGAAGCGAGGATCGATGGTTTTCATTGGCACATGCGGTTCGCTGATTCGTCGGGGCCACCGCGGTTTCCTTACGCGTGGCTGGCAGAGAAATTCTGTGCGTCGTTCGCGGCTGCGGAGCGCGGCAAAGCGGACCATCGTGGTAGCGCATGGTGGCGGTCTTCGCGGTCACGACGACCTCGGTATAACTCACGCTCGCGGCGTCCTGTCGGTGCATGCAAAAGCAGAACGGACCGCGGGCCGGTTCGTGCGAAGCATGCAATCGACGCAACCAGTCCAGGCTGCCCGCGCGCGGTTCGCACCAGGCGGCGCTGGCGATTCGTCCGCGCTCATGCTGGGCGCGCGGTTCATCGTAACCCGAGGAAAACCAGTGCCGCGGTGCCCACGTGTGCGGCACTTCATCGAGCGTTTGCCGCTCCCAACGAAATTCACCGACCAGCCGCTCGCGCGGCGAGAAGGCGAGCAATCGAAATGGCGCGATATTGCCGAGCGGGAGGTGTGCGATTCGTTTGCGAACTTCGCTGAGGGTCGTGACGGAGAGAAGACAAGGTACGACAATGCCGCGGCTAACGGAAGCGCGAGCGTCCCGATATCCACAGAAATTGCACGTGTCTCCGCCGCTTGGCGCATACCAATTGATTAACGCGAGGGTGAGACCAACGTCATTGACTCCCACCCAGGTCCCGCCCGCAGGCTCCGTGGGGTAAAGCATCGTATGTCCAGCGCCGGTGAAAACGTCCGGCGGATTGGCGGAGATCCGCTGCAGCGATTCGTCGCGATTCATCCCAAGATAAAAGCCGCGTGCGTGCGGGAGAAAGGAGACGGAACACATCAGTCGGCGGAGGGATAGGTGCGGATCGCCGCATTCGCCTGGCGCCACTCGCGAAAGACCGTGCGAATTCCCGCGGGCTGGAAGCCATGGCTGCGATTGAGCGCGCTGATCTCGAAGACGAGCGCCCATTGGCGATGGAGCGTGCGATACGCGGCGAGGAGTGAGGTGCGTGCGTCGTAAATGCTCGTGGCTTCGGAACTCGCGCCGTTGAGTTCGAGGATGGTGAATCCGCGGCCCGCGCGCAGCTCGTCTTCGTCTGCGTAGCGTACATCATAGCGGCCGATGAAGAATCCGGGAATCGTTTGCGAAATGTGATCGATGGCCGCCAGCAGTTCCGGTGTGGCCAGATGCATCCCATCGCGGAAAATGCAGCCCTGTGCGTGATTGCCAGCTTCGACGAGTTTCAGTGTCTCGCCGGGTGCGAGCACTTCATCCCGGCGATCCGCGAACCGGCGCAGGTAGGTCGCCGCCATGATCGCAGCACGCGAATCGTCGAGGATCAGCTGCTCGATCGTCCGTTCGCCGTCTCCTTCGATGTGTGGGAAAACTTTGTCCGTAACTGCGAAGATACGCCCCTGCGCCTCGCCCGGTCGTCGGTAGTAGAAGACGCCGGCTTCGTGAGGACCCGGTGCATAGCGTTGGACCAGCACCGGCCCATCGACCACGGCCAGATACGCGCGCGCGGCTTCGATCGAGCGGATCAATTTCACGCCCACGCCGCGCTGACCGACGTCTGGTTTCATGATAAACGGAAACGCAACCCTGCCGCCATCGACGATGCGCCGCATCGCAGTAACGCGGTCCGCCAAATCGCCAGATGCGATATGCCACGTCGGCGCGACGGACTCCGGAGCAGTGAGTGCGAGCAGGCGCAACGTGTCGAACTTCGACTCCCCCACCAATCCGCCAAGCGGCATTCCAGGATTGGCCGCCGTCGGCAGCGTGAAGCCCCGGTGCCGGATGGCGAGCCACAGATACAACACCGCCACGGGTGCGTAAAACAACCAAGCGGGCCAAAACTCCCACTGCACGACGCGCGCCCACCAGGAGCGGCGACTTGCAATCGCCGACGACGACTGCTCCGCGCCTCGGCATTCTTCCCCCCGAGCGCCACGATCGCCAGCCGCGGCTCCAGCACGGACACCCCTCCGCATCCGCATCACGACGGATGCTCCCGCGACGGATACCGCCCCCATCGCCAGCCAGGCGCCGAAAACGTGCCCACCAATGAAAACCAACCCAACCCACAGCGCCGCTGCGATGCCTGTCACGAACGTGAACAGGGTGAGCGAAAAACGCATCGCCCCCGCTGCCAGATAACTCGGCAGCCGCAGCCCCGGTAAGAAGCGCACCGCAATCAGCACGAGCGAGCCCCGCTTTTCAAACCAGCCGCGGCTCCGCTCGAGTGCGGGCGCCACGCCGAATCGCTTGGCGAACGGTGCGCCAAATCTCCGCGCCATTCCGTAAAGCCACAGATCGCCGAGCCAGATACCGAGGAAGCAAGCGGCAAACGCCATCGGCCATGGCAGCACCCCGCCTGCCGCCAGCGCAGCTCCGCTCAGCACTGCGGCGTCTTCCGTCACGAAGGTGAGCCCGAAGACGGCGGCGGCTTCCGCGCCACCCATCGGCAGCCACGAGATCATGAACCCGCAGCGACCGGTATCGGTGCCGAATTGCTGGAGCCGATCTCGCGAACGTGGCGCTGGTGCTCTCCGTTGTGCTTCAGCGTGCTTGGCGCCACGCCAAATCCCACCGGCATTTTCACTCCCAGCATCCCGCACATCACACCCACGAGCGCATAGTGATGGATCGCGTGGGCGACGGCATACATCAGTTCCCGGCCGATCGTGGAAGGCATCGCGGGCGCGGAGTCGTCTGCATAGCTCACTTTCGTGCGCACGTGGATGATGCGGTTCAGCCACTCGCACGGGATTGAATCGCAGCCACGAAAAATGAGGCGCGTTTGCAGCAACGCAAACTCCCGATCGGTTTCAATCCGGCGGTCGCGCCGCCGCAGATCGTAGTTCACTTCATCGCCGTCGAGCGCATCGAGAAGGCTTGTGAAATGATCGAGGCAGTGGCGGTAGTGGCCGCCGATGCTGGCGTTGAAAGCGCCCGCGACCGGCGCGGTGTATGTCGCATCATCGAGCGCCTGGAGCAGGATCTCGCCGTGGCGCAACACTTCGATCACTCCGCGAAGGATCATCTGCTCGTTCACAAGCGTGCTCCGATGATGGGCAGTGCGTGCCGATGGATGATCAGGATGATCGCCGAAGCGATGGCCACGATCATCGCGAGCGCGAAGAGCAGTCCACCGTCGTCCATCACGACGATCCCGAGGACGGTCAGATGACTCATGATTGCACCGCCCATGACTCCGAGCGCCAGTCCCGCTCCGAGCCAGGTCGTTCCCGGGACGATAAGCAGGATGGCCGCGATGAGTTCCGCCACCCCGGAGCCGATGCGCCCCCAAGGTTCGAGCCCGACTTTGGTGAAGATATAGACCGACTCGGGTGCGCCGGTGAATTTGAAGAAGAGCGTCTGGAGCAGGATAACGGCCGCGACGAGGCGGCAGATCCAGCTGACGATGAGCTCGGGTTTGCTAAGTGAGTGCATGGTGTCCATGCCTCATTCGTCGCGGCGCCCCCGGATTCCTTACGGGAAAATCATTCGAACCGGACATCCCTGTAGCAACGTCGTGCACGGAGGCGGGCTGCATCCACCATTGACCGCGATGACCAAGCCGCATCCAACGCAAATCGAGGCCAGATTCACCGACACGGCGAAGACGCGTTCAATCAGGGTTCGGTGAGTTGCAGCGCGTGGCCGTCAGGATCCCGCACCAGCGCAGCGCGGCGACCGCCGAGCGGGAGCTTCGCGATGTCGATCGGGGAACGAGCGACCGGCTCGGCTGATCGCACGACGAGCGTGGTTTGCCAGTGGACGATGTCGCTCGGGTTCGCATCGGCCGGGAAAGCGCGGCCGTCGCGTGGAGAGAGGTATTCGAGGAACTCAATACCTGGTCCCTGCGGCGCACGGAGACCGGTAATGCGAACGCGGGCGCCAAATACATGGTTTAGATGTTCCTGTTCGGGGCCGTAGTTCTCGCTCTCGCCGGCGACGCGCAGGCCGAGCGTATCGCGGTAAAAACGCAGGCTCGCTTCCGTGTCGGCGACGGCGATGGCGGTGTGGTCGATGCCAAGGAAAAGCGCATCGGATTTCTGCTGCCAGCGTGGATTGCCTTTACCGACGGGGAAGTAGATGAGCTCCAGATTGTGATTATCAGGATCGCGAAAGTAAAACGCGCGAATGCCCGCGGCGCCTTGATTCCAGGCCGGCAGCGTTTGCGGCTCCGTTGAGACGGGCAGGACCTTGTGCTCGCGCAAGCGGGCATAGGCGGCATCCATGTCGCGCACCACGATGGCGACGTGTTGGAACCAGCGGTCGTTGCTCCGCGAGTCCGTCGGAATCAGCTTTCCTTGTGGCGTGAGATACTGGGTGAGGCGAAGCGTTTCGTCACCAAGTCGCAAATCCGCGACCCGTACCCGCGCACCGAAAACTCCCTCCAGCCGATCAAAGGAATCATCGTTGAATTCTCGATCGGCGACTTTCTCGAAGCTCAAAACATCGTGAAAGAACGCGATCGAGCGATCCATGTCCGAAACCGTCACGCCAATCGGCCCGATGGCGATCGGTGTTATTTCTGCTCCGTGCGAGATGGCGACAAATAGGACGAGTAGCAGCAAGCGAGTGCCTTGGATCATGCCCGATGAGTCGTTTTCCCACCCAACTCCTTACGAAGTGGCTGGACCCACTCCCAACTGATGAAACCACCAGGCGGGTGACAGGCGAGGAGCGAGTGGTCGGGGATTACCCGTTCCCCCCGGCGAGATGGCTCTGTCGGATCAATCCGAGCTCGTTAAAGGGCTCCTGACGGCCAGCGTTACTTACGCTCCGAACGTGGGGAGCCGACGGAAGCGCATTCCGAAAAGCCCTCCACCGCGAAAGTCTCGATCGGCGCTGCTTTTCCTTTTACGTGCTGCGGCGGGAAGGCGCGCACCCGAAAACGACTATCGAGCGACGATCGGACCTCTGCGCTGACAAGAATCGCGACATCATGGTCGCGCGTCAGATCCTGAATGCGCGAAGCGGTATTCACCGAATCGCCGATCACGGTGTATTCCATGTTTTCGGTTGATCCGAAGATGCCGGCCACCACCGGACCGCGATGCACGCCCATGCGGACGTCGAGTTCAGTGAGGCCCTGCTCCTTTAGCGCCCGATTGTATGTTTCGATGCCGCGCTGCAGGGCGAGAGCCGCCATCACTGCGTCGAGCGATTGCCACGCGTTGGTTTCAGGCGCGCCGAAGAGAGCCATGACCCCGTCGCCGATAAATTTGGAAACATAGCCGCCATTTTCCACTACCGCGTCGGAGGCGATCTCGAAGTATCCGTTCAGCACCTTGACCAGGATCTCGGGCCGCAGCGTCTCGCTGAGCGCGGTGAAGCCGGCGATGTCCGCAAAAAGGATCGTGACTTCACGATTCTCACCGGAAATCGAGACGCCGCGTTCGATGATCTCCTCGACAACGCTCTGCGGCGCAAAGCGGTGAAAGGCCTGCTGCAAGTCCTGCAACTGGGACGAGGCCCGCTCGTGGGCGATCGCCAACTGACGCAGTTTTCCTCGCATATGATGGAGATAGACCGCGAGCGCAACGCTCAGCGCCAGCGCGAGGAGGGCTGCGGCGACCCACCACATCAGCGGCTGTGGAGCAGGATGCTCATGCGCACGAGAGCGTTGAAATACGAGGTCAGGCCGATGACCTCGAGCAACTGCTCGCGAGAGAGTCCACGGGAAAATTCCTGGGTGACCTTTTGTATGCGGCGAGTCTGGTAACGCACGGTTTCCCGTGCAAACCGGAGCACTTGCAGCTCGAGCGGACTCAGCTTATCCGATGCGAGATGAGTCAGAAGGAGATCGACGTCCTCGGCGGAGAAATCGTGCGCCATCAGCACCGTCGCCGCGTCCACTTCACAAGCCGGGCACTGGAGCCCCCGCGCAATCACGGCGAGACACAGCGCCTTAAGCCGCGGGTGCGTGACTTCCGATCCCCACGATTCAGTCAGGATCGCAGCCAGCGCGGACGCTGCCGGCGAGCCATCGAGGGCCAGAACGATACTGGCTCCGGGTCCATCGTAAGCAGGTGGCGGGTCGGGCGATCGCACGGCCGAGATGCTTTGATGCAGGCGGTTCCGGATAAACGGCAGACTCAACCGGCCGAGCCACGTACTGGTTGTCCGCTCGAGGGGATGCGCCGGGATAGCCAGCATCGTTGCCAGGCGATTTCCCGCCGCGTCCATCGCGGCGAGATAAACGATTTCCGCGATCTCTATCGGGGAGTATCCCTCCTGCTCCATCTTGTCGAACTCATCGGGGGCCGGGCGCGGCATCGAGCGCGCGACCTTGCGGGCAAACTCGAGCGCCACTTTCTCGCGGACGCTTAGCTCTCCCAGCGCCAGGCTTTCCTCCAGCTTTCGGACCGCGCGTTCCGAATAACCCATGATCCGCAGAACGCTCCGGTAGGCGCCGTAGCAATGCCGGCAGGAGTTATCCATCGCCACTACGAGGCCGATCAACAGGCCGAGATTGAGTGGCACGTGCGGCGTGGTGCGCGACTCGAGGATCTCGTCCGCGATCAACATCCAGCGGAGCGGTGTGAGAAAGGGCGCGATGACGGTGCATTCCGCGCCCCGTTGAGCGACCTCCCGTTGCCATTCCGGATCCGGTTGCGCCTCGACCAGCGGCACCGAGCACCAGTCAAGGTTGTCGAGCGAGTGCGTCATGAAAGGTCGGCCAACCTAACCCGCGCCACACCTGTGACGAGCCGAAAATCCTGTTTGACGTCGACTCCTGGCTCGTGACGTTTCGGCGGGGCGAATGCGCATGCGCATTCGCCCGCGGCAGGCTCACACCAGCAGCGCCTCTTCGACTCTCGCCCCCACGCGCTCCAGCAAGTGCTGTCCGACACGGAGGGCGTTCGCCATGATCGTGAGGCCGGGATTCACCGCCGCGCTCGAGGGGAAGAAGCTGCCGTCCACCACATAAAGATTATCGAGTTCGTGCGCCTTGCAGTTCACGTCGAGTGCGCTGGCCTCGGGATCGTGACCGAAACGGATCGTCCCGTTCTGGTGCGCGACGCCGGCGAGCGGGATGCGTTGGCCGAGGAAAAGATTGCGCGCGAAGACGCCCTGGTGGCACTCGTGGTCGTGATGCGGGCACTTGCGCTGCGTGTTCATCAAGTACTCGAGCTTCTTAATCAGCCGCTTGTGGCCCTCCTCATTGTTCGGCGTATAGGCGAGGACGATATTTCCTTCGCGATCAAGCGTCACGCGGTTCTTTGGGTCGGGCAGGTCCTCGCTGGTGAGCCAGAAATCGATGGAATGTTTGCCCATCAAATCGAGCGTCCAGCCCGGCGCGATGGCTGGCGCGCCAGCCTTGAGCGTGTCGCCGTCGAGTTTGCCGACGAACGAAATGTGACCCATCGGGAACTCCCAGTCGCCGTTCGCGAAGTAGTAGTCATTCACCGACATCGTCTTTTGGAAAATGGTCGGATTCTCACATTTCGAGAGGGCCATGAGGACGGAGTTGGTGTGTCCCATGTAGTGTCGGCCCACGACCCCGGAGCCGTTGGCGAGCCCGTGCGGATGTCGGTCGTTCGCGGAGCGGAGCAGCAAGGCCGCGGAATTGATGGCCCCGCCGGCGACGATCACGATATCCGCGGAGTAGGATTCAACCACGCCGTGCCGCTCCACCACCACGCCGGTCACTTCGCGTCCGGACGTGCTTGTCTCCAGGCGCGTCACTTTCGCGTCGGTCATCAGCGTCACATTGGGGCACTCCAGCGCCGGATCGACGCAGCAAACCTGGGCATCGGACTTGGCGTTGATGAGGCACGGAAAGCCGTCGCAAGTATTGCAACGAATACACGGGCTCCTGCGCGGGTCGCCCTCATCCAGCATCACGCCGAGCGGCGTGTGAAACGGCTGCAATCCTTGCGCCGCGAAGTCTTCGCTGAGGAGCTGGATGCGACGCTCATGACTCACGGGCGGGTGCGGATAGGGCTCGCTGTGCCAGGGCTCCGTCGGGTCCTCACCCACATTTCCATGCACGTGATAAAGCTGCTCCGCGGCGGTGTAGTAAGGCTCCATCTCGTCGTAGGAAATTGGCCAGGCAGGCGAGATGCCACCGTGATGCCGAATCTCACCGAAGTCCTCGGCGCGCAAGCGGAACAAGGCGGCGCCGTAGAACTTCGTGTTGCCGCCGACATAGTAATTCGTGTGCGGATGCATCGGTTTCCCATCCACGCCGCGCCAAATTTCCTTCGTATTGTATTTACCCTCGGCGTTCACCGCGTTCGAGTTCCAGTTGTCCTTTTCGCGCGGCACATAACCTCCTCGTTCGATGATAAGAATCCGCTTGCCGCTCGGCGCGAGTTTCCAGGCCAGCGTTCCGCCGCCGGCCCCGGTTCCAATGATAATGAAGTCGTAGTGATGGTCGGTGCTCATGGTTCCGATTCGTCGCCGTGCTTTTGAATTCCTTACAACCCAACCGACATGGCCCGTAGAATTCCGCGCACATGGAACGGGATGCGCCGCACGCAACCGCGTTGGAGTTGCCGTCCGACACATCCGAGATGGCAGCGGACTTGTTGCCATCTGGGCAGGAATTCACGAACGCCATGCCCTTGGTCGATGTCTGGCGATTGAGAAATTGAAAGCGATAGTGCGGTCACGATAGGTCACCTCGCTGATTAGTCGTCGCCGCGCGCCGGGCCTTACACTGAGTGCCGGAACGAACGTTCCTCCCTGGCCTGCAGCTCGGCGAAGGCGCAGTTAAAGATGCAACGCGCGTCATTGTGATGATGGAGCTTGGCGCAATACACCACGCGACCCGCGCGGCGATAGGCGAAGGCCGCACAGAGCATCGCGACTACCGGCGCGGTGAAGTAAATCCACCAAGCCGTCCAGATCTGTCCGACGAACGCGGAACCAAAAGTGCGCGCCGGGTTCATGCTCATGCCGGAGAGCGGTGCCTCGAACGTAATGAACGTCGCGACCAGCGTTGCGCCAAAGAAAGGCGTGTAACGCGCCAGGCGCGGATGATTGCTGACCTGCAAGATCGTCAGCATGAGCACAAACGAGATCACAAATTCTGCGGCGAACGCGACGACGAGACCGCTCGCGCCGGGCTGCGTGGCCACGTAATTAACCGACTGGTCAGCCAGCCAGTTTGGGAGGATTGCAGCGACCAATGCCACGCCCGCGACACCGCCCGCAAACTGCGCGACAACGTAGAAATATGCGTCCCATGGTTTAACTTTCCCCAGCCGCCAGAAGCTCAACGTCACCGCCGGATTGAAATGCGCACCCGAGCGCTTCCCCAGGGGAGAGAGAATGAGCGCCAGCGCGGTCAGTCCCATCGCGATCCCGATGAGCATCCGCCGCACAAACGCATCCGGCAGCATGGCCACGAGTGGCGAACCAGGGTGTTCGAGAAGAACTGTAAATACGCTCGCCGAGATCATGAAAAGCCCGAGGAGCGTGGCCTCGATGAGATACTCGGGCCAATGGGAACGAAGCGCGCGAATCATGCCGGCGATTCGTCGCGCTTGTCCCAGAATCCTTACGGGCGAGCGCCGCGCTTGACGACGAAACACACCTCGTGGTGCATTCGCCGCCGGGCAGGCAGTGGCAGGTCCAGTCGGTTTCGATGTCCGCAGCGATGCTCAGGGCGGGAATGACCAGGCGATGAAATATCATACGCAGAGAGGATTTGCTTCGGTGATGGGGCGCAAGGTCCGGCCTCACATCGTGAGCGCGGCTTCTTTGCCTTTCCGGAAAGGCGGCGGCATACTATGAATTCAAAACCCGCATGGGGACCGTGTCATGTCGAACCACCACGTTTCGATCGCCATTCTTCCCTTCGAAAACCTCTCCGGCTCTCCCGAGGATGGGCGCATGGCCCTCGGCTTTGTGCACGACTTGATCGCCGAGCTGGCGCGCTTCCCAAGCGTGGGCGTGATCGCGGCGGAATCGACCTTCGCCGTCGAATCCACGGGCCTCGATGAAAAGGGGGTCGGCCACCGGCTTGGCGTCGACTATCTGCTCAAGGGCAGCGTGCGGCGCGCGGCGAAGATCTTCCGCTTGAATTTGCATCTGGTGCAACTCGCCACCGGCCAGCATCTCTGGGCCGAACGCTATGATGTACCGGAGACAAGGCTTTTAGCCGTGCAGGATGAGATTGCGGCAACGGTCGCGAACGCTCTCACCTTGAAGATCGACCAGAGCGTACTGCTGGCTACGCGACGGCGGCAGATCACGAGCCTCGCCGCTTATGAATGCTGGCTGCGCGGCATGGAGTGCCTCCAGCGCGGAACGATCGAATCGGACGATGAAGCACGCGCCTTTTTCGAGCAGGCACTCGCCGTCGATTCGCAATTCGCCCGCGCACAGGCCGGACTCTCGCTGTCGCACTTCAATGAATGGAGCTGTCAGGCGTGGGACTGCTGGGAGGAAAAACAGCGGATGGCCTACCACCATGCGCAGCAGGCCGAGGCCCTTGATCCCGACGATCCCCTGGTGCAGATGATCCTCGCCAAGATCGAACAATACCGCCGCCACCATGGCCCCGCGGAAACGCGCTACCGGCGGGCGCTCCATCTCGCGCCGAATGACGCCTACGTGTGCATCCAGCTCGCGTGCGGGTTTTCGCTGCTCGGCGATGGAATCCTGGCCGCCGAAGTGGGTGCGCGCGCAATCGCGCTCAATCCGCTCTGTCCGAGCTGGTGGTTTTACTATGCATCGGTACCCTTTTTTGTGCTGCGCGATTACGAGCGCGCAATTGAGTTGGGTTTGAAAACTCCTATCATCGTCACCGACGGCCCAGCGTACCTCGCCGCGGCTTACGCGTATCTCGGCAACCGCGAACGCGCGGAGTTTTTCGCGAACGAATTCCGCAAGGTCTTTGCCGAGCGCATCACGCCCGGACGCCAGCCCGCGCCGGATGAACCGCTCCACTGGCTGATCCATGTAAATCCGTATTTCCGAGATGAAGATTCCCAGCACTTTGCCGAGGGCCTGCGCCTCGCCGGGCTCGCGGAGGCGACTTCGACGCCGAAAGGGCCGGCGCACGAGGCCGTCACGATTTCGTGGCCGATCGGCAACGCCTTTCGCAAGGAAGGAGCGCTTTGGATGGCGTGCTACGAACATGAGGTGGCGCATGTGCCCGAGGTGCGCGGCTTTCAGGACATTGCGCAGCTCCTCGCGCGACCGGCGGAGGAAGTGCACTGCGTCGCCCTGAGCCGTCACCCCGCCGCCACGGGCCGCGGGACCGAGGTGCTCGATGAGCAAGCCCGTCGCGCGTATCGCACACGCCTCCGCGAACTCGAAGCCGAACTCGCCGAGGCCGCGGAAGCGAACGATCCCGGTCGCGCTGAGCAGCTCGAAGAGGAGCGCGAAAAGCTGCTCGACGAGATGCGCAAAGCCACCGGCCTCGGCGGACGTGACCGAAAAATGGGCGATACCGCGGAGCGAGCGCGCTCGGCCGTGACGTGGCGGATTCGAAATGCCATCAAGAAGCTGGAGCCCGCGCATCCAGCCCTGGCGCGCCACCTCAGCCACTCGATCAAGACCGGCGTTTTCTGCTCCTACGCACCGGAGAAGGCAACGGCCTGGTCGGTGTAAGCGCCAAAGGAGCGGCGGGCGTCACGCGTCAGCGGGGACCGGCGAGAGACAGCATTCGCAGATCGCTTCGATGTGCCGATGATCGGTTCCGCAGCAGCCGCCGAGCACATTTAGACGAGGCAGCCTTTGGCTAAGCTGGCTATATTGCTCGCCGAGTTCGGCGGGGTTTCCCGCGTCAAGCTCCGTGCTTGCATCGAGCTCTGCATGGCTGCGGCAGGACGCATTCGCGCGCAGTCCTCCGATGCGCGACAGCCACGATGCGCCCGCCGGCAACTCCTCCGCGAAGTGCGTGGGATGCGCGCAATTGATCATGTAATAGGCTGGAGCCCGCGCCGCCCTCCGATCGACGATTTCAATTGCCTCTCGCAATGTCTGGCCGCTGGGCAGCCGCCCATCCGTCTCGACGGTGAAGGAAATCACCGACGGGATCTCCAGCACTGCGGCCGCATTCGCGACGCCGAGAGCCTCCTCCGCGTAGGTCAACGTGAATCCGGTCACGAAATCGGCCCCCGCGTCGCGATAGACGCGGATCTGACGCGCGTGATAGCCGGCAGCACGCTCGGGACTCATCGTCGCCCCAACTTTGTAGCCGTCGCCACGTGGACCGATGGCGCCGCTGACGACCATCGGCGAGCGCGAAGTTTTATACTCGGCGCGGATCTCCTGCATCATTCGGATGCCATCGCGATTGGCGGCGTCAAGTTCCGCCGGAGTATAGCCGAGTCTTTCGGCCCAATCGGGGTTGCCCCGCCAGCCGGGGCTGTCGAGCACGAAGCCCACTTCGTAGCGAACAGCGAGTTCCGCATAAGCGCGGTAGTATTTCCGCAGCGTCTCCCGTCCGGCCTCCGGCTCCAGCAGTGGGAAGGCCGCGAAGCAGGGGAGATCGAGTTTTTCATGGAAGATGAGCGTCGTCTCGAGCCCGCCATCGGTGATGAACGGAATGGGCGACTGATGAGGAAGTTTTGAGTAACGTGTTTGCATGGGAATTGAATGGTTTCATCCCATAGGCGTGAGGCGGCACCTCACATTGTGAGGCGAATGGATTCTTCCTCCTCCGCCCGTCACCGCTACGACCACGGGCGACGCGGGATTTTTCAAAAGGATCGGGAAGACACTCGCTGAAGTCAGGCGGTGTGAATTGTTCGAATGGGTCAAAAATCATGCGCGGATTTTGTCGATGCCGGGACTTCGGCATTGTCGGGCGCCGCCCTTAGCAAACCGAATGCCATGGAAGCCATCTCGCCGTCTCCACGCTCCGCGGTTTACGATTAATTGAGGAAGAATGAACTTACTCCGCCGCGACGTGCGCACCCTTTTGTGCAACAGAGGGCTTCATGAAAATAAGCAGCCCCACGAGCCCGATCGAGACGACGGCGAAGACAAAGAAGCTGTCGAAGTACGCGAGCGCGGATGCCTGTTGCAGACGCAGATTGCTGAGCGCTTGCAGCGCCATCTGGTGTGCGGCGGCTGGATCGCCATTTTGCACGATTATCCTGTCTTGCGCCTGAGTGAGGAAGTCCGCTCAGGGCAGGGTTGAGTTGATCGAGGTTTTCGCCGAGCCGCAGGCTGTGGAATTGTTCGCGCCGATCGTGGATCGTTTTGGCGACCGAAGTGCCGACGCTGCCGCCTTCGTTGCGCAGCAGCGCGAGCAAGCCGACGGCGGCCCCGCGCAGTTGTGGCGGGATGTGTTGAAAGGCGGCGACGTTGAGCGGAGCGAAGATCATCGAAAGGCCGGCGATGACCACGACGCGCGGCCAGACGATCTGCCACGGACTGATCTCAAGCGTGAGACGCGACATCCAGAACGTGCCCGCGGCCATGACGACAAGCCCGGCGCCGATGAGATAACGTGCATCGGTCCCCGCGTCCAAGGAGGATGCCGACAACGAAAAGCATCATGACGGCGAAGATCCCCGCGGGTGAAAGAACGAGGCCCGAGGTGGTGGCATCGTAGCCGAAGAGCGATTGCAGGAGGCCGGGCAGCGTCGTGGTATTCGCGTAGAGCGCGCCAAACGCGCAGAAGATGATGATGCAACACCAGCGGAAGTTCGGCTCGGCAAGCGTGCGGAAATTGATCAGTGGATTCGAGATCCGCATTTCGCGCCAGATGAGGGCGCCCAGCGCGAGCAAGAAGACCGCGAAGAGCGTTTGCACGCGATAGAATGGATCGCCGAACCAGTCCCATTCCTGCCCTTTGCTCAGCACGATTTCCCAGCAGATCATCGTGAGGCTGAGGAGGCAAAGGCCGATCGTGTCGAAAGGCGCGCCCTTCCGGCGCATGGCGGTTTGCTCCTCTTTCAGGTAGGGAGGGTCGGACACGACTTTGTGGCAGAACCAGAACGCGAAGAGACCGACGGGTACGTTGAGGTAAAAGATCCAGCGCCAGCCGTAGTTGTCGGTGATGAATCCACCCAGCGTCGGGCCGACAACGGGCGCGAGGAGGGCGGCGATGCCAAAGACTGTCATGGCCGCGCCTTGCTTTTCGGGCGGGAAAGCGTCGAGCAGAATGCCCTGGCTGGAGGGCTGCAATCCGCCGCCGGCCAGGCCTTGCAGGACGCGCGCGGCGATCAACATCGGCAAGCTCACGGCCATCCCGCAGAACACGGACGCAAGCGTAAAAACAGCGATCGAAAGGAGGAAATAATTTCGCCGCCCGAGGCGCACGGCGAGCCAGCCGGAAATCGGCAGAACGATGGCATTCGCCGCGAGATAGCTGGTGATGACCCACTCGCTGTCAGTCGCGGGTGCCGAGAGTCCGCCAGCCATGTAGCGCAGCGCCACGTTCGCGATCGTCGTGTCCAGTACCTCCATGAATGTTGGCACCACCACGGCCAGCGCGATGATCCACGGATTGATCACTCGGCGACCGGTGGCCGCCACGGGCCCGGCCCCAGCGAGCGCGGCGGCGCTCATGGCTGCGCGAGCGCGGCGTTGCGGGGAGGCGGAGCCGCCGTCAGATCCTGAAGAAATTTGCCTGCGTTCGGCCCGGAGGGCTCTGACTTGAGGTCAACTTCGGGTTCGACGGAGAGGCCGACGAAAAGCGGGACTTTGTCGGGATCGTAATTCAGGAGATCGATCCGCACCGGCAGCCGCTGCACGACCTTCACGAAATTGCCGGTGGCGTTCTGCGCCGGCAGTAGTGCGAGCGTCGAACCCGTGCCCATGGTGAAACCGGAAATGCGGCCCTCGAAAGTCTGCCGGCCGCCATACATATCGGCCTTCACTTCCACCTTCTGCCCGATGCGCAGATGGCGGAGTTGCGTCTCCTTAAAGTTGGCGTCGATCCAGATGTCTCGCAGCGAACGCAATGCCATGAGGCTTTGTCCGACCTGCACGTGATTGCCCGGATTGACGTTGCGCCGGGTCACGACACCGTCGATTTCGGCGTCGATCGTGCAGTAGCGCAAGTCGAGCTGTGCCTGATCGAGATCGCGTTGGGCTTTCGAAAGTGCGGCCTGCGCCTGCTTCAGTGCCGGCGCATCCTTGATAACGCTTTGATAAATCTTGTCGATGTTGCCGCCGGGATCGCGCCTGTAGAATTCCGCCACGACCTCCTTCGGCGTGAGATCATACGAGGAGGAAACGACGCCGAGCTGCGCTGCGCTTTGCATCAATTCAGCAAGCGCCTGGCGGACCGTGGAAAAGTTCTGGTCGAGGTCTGACGGAGCATCCGTGAGCGGTTTGCCTTCCGCCGGTTCGCGGGCGAGCCCGAGTGCCGCGCGCTGCTGATAGACACTCTCGGTCGCCTGTTGCACCTGCGCTGTGGCCACATCCAGCGCCTCGCGCTTTTGATCGAACTCTTCTGCGCTGGAGACTTTCGTCGCGAGCAATTTTTTGGCCCGCTCAAATTCCGATTCGGCGAGGGCGAGCGCGGCTTTGGATTGATCCAGTGTCGCGGCGCGGGCGCGGAGCAGCGCCACCTGGTTGTCCACGTCCTCGATCGCGTGCTGGAGCTTGAAGCGCAATCCGCGTGTCTGCCCGATCTCTCCACGCACCGTTGCCTCGGCGACCACGAGCCCAGCCTGCGCCGCATCGACGGATGCCTGCTTGATCGCGACCTGCACGCGATACGGCTCCGAATCCAGCCGCACGAGCGCCTGGCCTTTCTTCACCCGATTGTTGTCCTCGACCAGCACCTCGGCGACCTGCCCCGCCACGCGCGGAGCCACAAAGGTCACGTAACTGTTCACATACGCGTCGTCGGTCGATTCCGTGCGCAGCGAGTGCCAGACCCACGGCACGCCTTTGAACAGCAGAAATACGAGAACAATGACGATGGTGATTTTCTTCCACGGCTTCGTCGGAGCGACAGGCCGGTGCGGGCGGCGATTTCGGTGTCGCGGGGTCCTCCATTGCAGTTGATTCGGATTTCGGTTCTTCTGCGTTCATAGACTGGAAGAGAATCGATAATCGGGGTCGCAGTGGGCGGCTATTCGATCACCGAAACAACTACTTTCCCGTATCCATTGCGCCGATTAATCCTACCGAGATACGCTGCGGAAGCCTGCTCCAGAGGCACGAGCGCATCGACGAATCCCCGCAATGTTCCTTGTTCGAGCCGCGCGGCGATTTCGGTCAGTTGATTGCTGTTCGGTTCGACGATGAAGAACGCCGCGTTCGCGCGATCGTCTGCCGTGGTGCTTTCGCCACTGGCGGCAACGGTGACCAAACGTCCGCCGGCTTTGAGCACGTTCCACGAACGCTGCAGCGTCTCGCCGCCGACCCCATCGAACACGACATCCAGGTCTTGCACCAATTCGTCAAAGCGTTCGGTCTTGTAGTCGATCACTCGTTCCGCGCCGAGCTGAGTCAGGAACTCGCGATGGCGGGCCGACGCAGTCGTGATGACGCGCGCACCCGCCGCGCGGGCGAGTTGAATCGCGAAGACCCCGACGGCGCCAGCTCCCCCATGGACGAGCACCGTCTCCCCTTGCTGCAGTTTTGTCCGGTCGAACAACCCCTGCCACGCGGTGAGCGCCCCAATCGGTACCGTGGCCGCCTCGGCGTGGCTGACCCGATCTGGTTTCCGGGCGATGCTTATCGGCGTAGTGAGGCAGTATTCCGCCGTGGCGCCATCCAAGAACCAATCACTCATTCCGTAAACTTCGTCACCGTTCTGAAAACCGGCGACCGCGCTGCCGACAGTCGCCACGACGCCGGAGAACTCGTGTCCTGGCACCGCGTGCAAACGGGGTTCGCCAGTTTTGGTGTGCGTAGTCGGATACCAACTCAACTCCGTCGGCGTTACGCCCGCCGCGTGGACTCGAACGAGCACTTCGTCCGTGCCCGGTTGTGGTACGACCGCGTCGCGCGCCACGAGCGAACGACTCGGGGCCGAGTCGTCGAGGCACATCGATTTCATCGCCGAGTGGAGTTTTACCGCTTACGCGCTAAATCCGCCGTCAATCATGAGATTGGCGCCTGTCACATAACCGGCTTCCGGACCGGCCAGGTAGGCGACCATCCCGGCAATCTCTTCCACGGTGCCGTATCGCGGCAGCGCGTTCACCTTTTTGAGCATTTCGGCAAACTCGCCATTTTCCGGATTCAATTCCGTGTTCACCGGTCCGGGCTGCACGTTGTTGATCGTGATCCCGCGCGGGCCCAGATCGCGCGACAGGCCTTGGACAAGACCCTGCAAGGCTGATTTGCTCATCGCATAGACGCCCCCGCCGGCGAACGGCATCCGATCCGCGTTGGTGCTGCCGATGTTAATGATCCGCCCGCCGGATGTCATTTGCTTCGCCGCAGCCTGCGTGGCGACAAAAACCGCTCGGACATTGATGGCAAAGGTCCGATCGAAATCCTCGAGTTTGAACTCCGCGAGCGGAGCCATCAGCGCCACACCCGCATTGTTCACGAGGATGTCGATGCCGCCGAATTCCGCCACCGTGTGTTCGACGGCCGCAGCGACTGCTCCGGCGTCAGCGCTGTCGGCTTGTATGGCCAACGATCGCACCCCGAATTCCTGCGCCGATTTCACGACTTCGTCGGCGCGGGCAGGGGAGCTGGAATAGGTCAGCGCCACATCGGCCCCTTCGCTGGCGAGTCGTTTCACGATTGCGGCTCCGATGCCGCGGCTGCCGCCGGTAACGAGAGCGCGTTTGCCGGCGAGTGTTTTTGAAGATCCCATAATGTGTAGTGAGCCATACAGAAAACGCCGGACTTGCGCGACCGTCAATTGCTATTGTAGTGCTCCCTATGAAATCCCCTCAGAAATCGGCTCGACCCGGCCGGCCCCGCGCCTTCGACGAGGATGCAGCCTTGGAGAAGGCGATGGAGGTGTTCTGGCGGAAAGGTTACGACGCGGCCTCCGTGTCCGATCTGACGACCGCGATGGGCATCAATCCGCCGAGCCTCTATGCAGCATTCGGCAACAAGGAGGAACTGTTCCTCCGCATTCTCACGCGATACGGCGAAGGGCCCGCGTCGTATTCGATGCACGCGCTGGCCGCCCCAACGGCCCGCGAAGTGGCTGAGCGCCGGCTCTACGGAGCCGTGGATGCCATGTTCGATCGGTCCCGGCCGCCAGGCTGTCTGGCGGTGCAGGCCGCGGCCAAGTGCGGAGACCCGGAAAGCGCCATCGGTCGCAAGGTCATCGCGCTTTTCAAATTGGCACACCGCGCGTTCGTAGAACGATTCAAACGGGCTCAAGCGGAGGCTGATCTGCCGGCAGACGTCGATCCCTCCGCGCTGACCAGATTCCTGAATGCCGTCGCCCAGGGGATTTCCATCCAGGCCGCCGCTGGAGTAAGTCGCTCTGAACTACGGCGTGTGGTCGAGATGGCGCTTGCCAATTTTCCAAAGGGTCCGAGCCCAAGTAAACGGCCGGCTAAGGTCTGATTCCCTCCACATTCAGCCGTACTCGGTAGATGCTGGTGTGCGCGCAGAGGTAGAGGGTTCGCCCGTCGTCGCCGCCCCAGGCGAAGTTGTGCGGTTGCTCGGGGCCGCTGATCAGACCGAGGCGTTTGCCTTCGGGCGAAACGATCCATAGTCCGCGCGGACCTGACACATACAGGTTTCCCGCGCGATCGACTTTCAGACCGTCGATGGCGTTTTCGGTGCCTTCGGCGGTGAAGTCGGCGAAGACTTTGCCTTCGGTTACGCTGCCGTCAGCCGCCACGGAATATCGCATCACGACTTTCTTATTATCGTCCCAATTGCCGACGTAGAGAAACCTATCATCGGGCGAGAAAGCGATCCCGTTCGGGCCGCTTAGCTCTTTGGTGACGAGGGAGAGCTTGCCATCGCGCAGCTCGAAAACGCCGGAGAACGGCAGCTCCTTTCGCGGGTCTTTCTCGAAATTGGGCAGACCAAACGGCGGATCGGTGAAAAAGAGCGTCCCGTCGCGGCGATAGACCAGGTCATTCGGCGAGTTCAGCCGCTTTCCGTCGAACTTGTCGGCGAGGACGGTGACCACGCCGTTCTTCTCCACGCGCACCACGCGGCGATTCCCGTGCTGATCCATGGTGAGCCGGCCTTCGCGATCGAACGTGAGGCCGTTCGAACCTGGTTGGCCATAGTCGCCAACGTCCGTGCCGGTGTACCCGCTCTTGGCGCGGAAGACGCTGACTTCGCCCTCGGGCGTCAGGCGGTAAATGGTGTTTTCATTAGGATCGCTGAAAAGCAGCGCTCCAAGTTCGCGCGACCACACGGGGCCTTCGGTGAAGGTGAAACCGGAGGCGACTTTTTCCAATTCCGCCTCACGCGGCACGATGGCATCGAGCGCCGGATCAAGCCGCTCGATCTTGGTCCGGACAAGCTCAGGTTTGGGTGGATGGTGAAAGTCGAGCGTCGCCGATTTCACCCAGATGAAGGTTGCGGGCGTCGCCGAGATCGGTCCGTTGATACCGAAGATCGCCAGCTGGAACGTTTGTCCCGGTCGTGCGTCGCGGGTGAGCACCACCCGGTTCGGCGCGTTCCAGCCGCGCACGACCTGGCCCCCGCTTTGGCCATAGGTGAAGCCAAGTTTTCCATCCACCCACACCTCCGCGTAATCATCGACCACGATCTCAAAGACGACGGTCGCGCCGGTCGGATCGAAATCTCCGACCGTGTCGGGAATCGTCACGCTGGTGCGATACCAGTTGAAACTGAATTTCCCGTGACCGCGGCGTCCGTTGAGCGCGTCTGGCGCGATCATTTCCCACTCCGCGTCCTCAAAATCCGTGACACTGGCATGAGGCTCGTAATCGTAAGTCATGTTCGCCGGACCCGTGGCTTTGAGATCCGGACCGACATCTTGATGCGCGATTTCGTGGATCTTCACGTCGTGATAGCGCCACTGTGCTTTTGCGATCTGCGCGCCTTCGCGGGTCGTGAGATCAATGATCGCCGCGGGTCGTCCCAGCCGCGCCTCGGTCGTCTGCGCAACGACCGGGCGGCTGAGGAAGAAGCCGAATACGGCGGTGATGAGGAGTAGGATTTTCATGGCCGCACGTGTCGAGGCGTCGATCAGAAGATTTTGTCCAGCCACGAGAGCTTGTGGTCCTTGAGATGCGGCCAATTGGCATCTGCCTTTTTCAAGTTCCCGGGCACATCCTTGATCCAGAGATCCCACGCCTTCTGGTTGTGCTGGAGCACGAGCCGTCCATCAAGAACCTGCCAATACTCCGGGCTGATCGGCGAGATTTTGTCGATGGACGCCGCGTAGCCGCAGAAGCCGCCGAATTGCGGTTCATACTTTGCGGGATCCTTCTCGAAGAGCGCCTGGTGCTCTGCGTTTGCGAATTGGTAGCGCGCGCCTTTATAGGTCGCCGTGTATCGCGGGCTGCCCTGGGTTGGCTTCTTCACGGTGAAGTAAGCGACCGGGTCGTATCCCTGGAGCGCGAGACCGCTTTTGTCGATGCTAACCAATTCGCCCGCCGTGGCAGATGGCCACGAAGGCGAGGGTCGTGAGTGAGTGAATGAGTAGGTTCTTCATGTTAGTGGATGGTTTCATGGTTTGAGTTGCAAAGGACGGTTCAGCGGCTCGCGAGCGGCGCCGCGCTGGGCGCAATGGGCTTGACCACGAAGTAGTGGAATGGCGCGTGGACCTTGGTGAACTGATGCGGTACGCCCGCTGGGACCACGACCACGTCGCCCGCCTTGAGTTGCTGCGGATCACCGCCGTCGATGGCCCGTCCGCGAATTTCGTCCGCGGAAACTGTCTTCGGTTCGACGATCGTGCCCCCGACCACCAAAGTGGCTGCGCCCTCGACGACGTAAAACACGTCCGTCTCACGGGCGTGCACCTCGGCGAGCCCCGGCGCGGTGCGGCGGCTGGTGTTAACTTTAAATCCGGGAGTTTCCAGCAAACGCCCGTCTTTGGCGAACGACGCGAGCACGTCCTTCGCCGGGAACACGGTGGCGGGTGCGGTCACCGGCGTTGCGGTGCTCGCCTTTGGGGCGCTTTCGATTGCCGCCGCGCCGGCCAGCGCAAGTTCTTCATCCTGCTGCGCGCTGCTCGCGCCGCTGACGCCGATCGCACCGACGATCTGTCCATCGACGAAAATCGGAACGCCGCCCTGGAGCGGAGTGAAGTTCTCGTGCATCGCAGTCATCGCGATGCGGCCTTTGTTAATAATGTCCTCGAAAGCCTTCGTCGGCTTTTTGAAAAGAGCCGCGGTGCGGGCCTTGCCTATGGAAATATTGGCGCCGGCGGCGAATGTTCCATCGAGGCGTTCGAGCGCCATCAGGTTGCCGCCGTCGTCTACGACAGCGATGACGCCGCCCGGTGCGTTGTTGGATTTCGCATAGGCGACCGCGCCGGCGATGGCTTGACGGGCGCCATCGAGCGTCAGGCTCTTTTTTTCCGCCACCTGCGCATGGGCGAGGCCGGCAAGAACGATAAGGATCGAGAGAGTTTGCGTGAGTGATTTCATACGATTGTGTGTTCGAGCTGCGGCGTCGCCGAGCGGTCGCATCGACTGACCGGCGGCCGCGGGTCGGATTATTTCACTGGCTTCTCAAACTTCGCTTCGCCCAGGAGCACTTCGGCGAATGAGCACCACACCTGCACCTTGGCGATGTCGCAGATGTAAGCGGGAAGCATGATCTCGCGGTTGGTCCCTCCTTTGATCCTGAACTGATTCAAGAGGTAGCTGTTGCCTTTCGAATCCACGACCTGCCAACTCGGTGCAGGCGTGTCGGGGATGACAAAGTCGTCTGAGACCTTGAGAATGCTTTTACCGTCGAGGGTCGCATGGGTCGCATAGCCTTTATTGGCTTTGGCTCCCTCGAACGTGCCGGTCTTGTGTTCGATATGATCGGCCAGGGAGAGAGAAGCCGTCGCGACGAGCGCCGCGACACTGGTAAGGATGGATTTGAGGTTCATTTTGCAGTTTGGATGTCGGTTGTTTGATTTGAGTTCTGCGTCTCCAGCGACAGTGCTGGCCGGCGCGCTCCCTTTGTCGACAAGGCTGGCGAATCCTTACAAAGGCCTCTTCGCTGCCGCCAAAACGCCGGCATTGCGTGGCGGCCACCCACGCTCGCGAGCATCACCCCAACAAACCCGAATGACCGTCGCTCATGCGGAGCGCTTCGAGTGGGGTCAGAATGACCAAGAACGCATCCGACGCGGTGCGTTACACGTCTCCGTTCGCCTGCTGTTGCAAAGCGCGCCTCATCCGGGCCTTGGCATCACCCTGAAGGCCTGGACCATCAATCTCATCGAGGTGCTCGGGAAAGAGGTGGCTCGCCTCGTGCAGGAGATCGAGTTGCTTCGCGTAGCGTGCGCACCACTGGCAAAACGAGCGGTGCAGTCCGAGCCTCAGCCGCATCGACCACGGGAGCGGATGTTCGCGCTCCTCCGAAGTCAATCGTGCGACTTCCTGGCACGTCGGCGTCAGCGACCAAAACCAGCCCGAGACTTTGCTTTTCAGCCAGCTGGGTGGTTCATGGTCGGGCGGCGAAAGGGGCATGTCGAAGATTGGTCGGCGTCGAACGCAGATACTTACACTCTTTCTACGCAGTAAGAGCGAGATTTGCGCCTACGCTTTCACCTTTCCGCCCCCACCGGTGCGATCGTTCGCTATGGCTTCTGTTGGACTGCCACTTTCAGACGCTTCCGCGCGTCGGGCGACAATTTGCCGCGGGTCCGCTCCCCTTCGTTATCCGGGCAGCTTTTCAGCGCCGCACCAATAAAACCGAGTTGGTCACGGTAACGCTCACACCAGACGCAGATGATATAGTGAATCCGCATGGCGATCCGGGTGCGCAGCGGCAACGGGCGATCCATCGATTGCGAAATGAGGCGCGTGATGTCATGGCACTTCGGCGTGTGTTCGGCGATGAACATCACCAGCCTGGTTTTCCACCAATTCGTCGGCTCGATCATAGCGTCCCGCCTCCCTTTCCCTCGAAGAACGTCGCCTCGAGATCCTGGCGCAGCGCCATGCGTGCACGGTGGAGCATTACCCACAGATTGGCTTCACTGATGTTGAGCATCGCGCAGATTTCCTTGCTCGGGATATCGTCGATCTCCCGCAGCGTGAACACTGCGGCAATGCGTTCCGGCAGCTTCGCCAGGGCCGATTGCAGCGCCTGCCAAAACTCCGCGCGCTTCATTGCTTCCTCACCCTCGGGTTTCCAGTCGGATGGACCGCGTTCATGAATCCAGTAATTCTCACCATCGAACTTGTCCGAGTGTTCGTCGCTGAAGAACTCCAGGTCGGTGAAGTTAGTCTCGCGACCCAGCTTGCGGAAATAATCGCAGATCTTGTTCTTTAAGATGCCGACGAGCCAGCTGCGCTCCGTCGAGCGGCCGCCAAATTTCTCGTGGGTGCGCACGGCGACGAACAGCGTTTCCTGCACGAGATCTTCCGCCACTTCCTCTTTGCGGACCCGGGTCAGCGCATAGTGATAAAGGCAATCACCGTGTTCATCGACCCAGCGTTCCGGGTCGGCATGCGACGGCGGCGCGGACAGAATGGTGGACGGTTCGTTCATGGTAGCGTGGTGGCGGTTTCGTGATTGGTCGCCGCGGCCTGCCGGAGCTGCTCCTCGTGAAATGGCGAGCAGTGCACGAGCCTGACGGAGCGACGGGAAAGGTCGGCGAGGAGCGCGAGGCCGGGCCGGTCGATGAGCGACACGTCGCCGAGGTCGAGCGTGAGGCGGCGGTGCTCCAGGAGCAGGCGCTCGCAAGTGTCGCCCAGTTCGGTGGTCCACGGGCCCGCGATCTGACCTTCGAGATGCAGCGTGGCTGCGTTTTTGGCGGATTCGATGGCGGAAATTCGGAGCATGGCGCGAGTGAAAATTGGTGCGTTCGTGTTGACCGGCGCACCATTTGCACTGGACGTGCCACGACGCCGTTCGATCGCGCGTCAGCGACGTTTTACTCTGGAAAAATCAGGGCACCCGCGAAAACCACCGCGTTTCGTGGCCACGCCCACGAAGCTCCCGGCCACGACCTTTCGTGGCCTCCCACGAAGGGTCGCGGGCTCCGACCAAAGTTTCGCCGGGCGGATTAAAGCCCCGAGAAAGTCAGTCGATTAGCGTGATGGTGCATAAATTTAAGTAAAAAGTTCGTATCACGGGTGTCCGGTTAACTGAGAAATGTTGTTGCGGAAGATTCATTGAATGAGCGGGTTGCATCGGAGAATGGATGTGACGCATTTGAAAAGAGCGCCCATTCTCGGTCATGAATTCCGGCCGATTTATGTTGACTCAGATTTTGGATCTTGTCCATCGCCAGACTCTGGACCGTTTGGTTGAACGCTACGACGCGCAGTCCCGAGTCAAACACTTTGGGTGCCGCCAACAGCTCATTTGCATGGCTTTTGCTCAATTGACTTGGCGCGAAGGGCTCAGCAACTCGGCGAGTCGGCGTTTGCCGACCAACTTCGCGATGATCACGCCTACTGGGAGCAGTGCCAGCAGCGTTGGGGAAAAAACGCGGCATATGGCACTCAATACAAAGAAGACATCCGCATTTGGACCGGCGGGTGGCTTTCGGACGAATCTCGAAACAATCGTCACGAGTTTGTCGAAAAAGAAATCCAGCGGAAGTGGAAGGAGTTCACGGAGCGACTTGCGCAGCAACTCGAAACTGCGGATGGAAAAACGGTGCCGCTACCGGTTTGAATCCCAACCAGATCATCCCATGAATTCGCCTCTCAAGCACCAGTTCACTAAACGTAGTTTTGCCTGGCCGCCAAACTTCCGGCTGTTGACACGCGCTGCTCCGCAGGCATACGTTCCGCGCGTCAACCCCCGCTGTAGCTTCGGCGAAGCGGTCTTGGGCCAGCGCGAAAGCGCTGGCCCTTGTTTTTGCACGGGGAGGCCCGCGTGAGAACGATCGCTTACGTGGACGGGTTCAATCTCTACTTCGGCGCGTTGCGGAAGACGCCGCATCGTTGGCTGAATCTTCAACGGCTCATCGAATTGCACTTGAAGCCACAGAATCAGCTCGTGGGCATCAAATACTTCACGGCCAAGCTGAACCAACGGCCCAACGATCCCGACGCTCCGGCGAGGCAGGAGATGTATCTCCGGGCGCTCGCCACTTTGCCGAACCTCGAAATCGCGCTCGGCCACTTCCTCACCAAAAATGTGCGGATGCTCCTCGCGAATCCCACGCCGGGACAATCACCCACGGTCGAGGTCGTGAAGACCGAGGAAAAGGGTTCCGACGTGAATCTCGCTGTCCAACTGGTTCACGACGCGCACCTCAACCGCTTTGATTGCGCGGTGATCGTGAGCGGCGATTCCGACCTCCTTATGCCCGTAAAAATCGTCCGCGACGAATTGACGAAGGTCGTCGGCGTGTTGAATCCGTAGCGCCATCCATGCGCCGTGCTCCAAGCCAAGGCGACCTTTTACAAACACCTCCGCCCGAACTTCATCGCTGCTGCACTATTCCCCGACACGCTCACCGACGCCCGAGGCAACTTCACCAAGCCTGCCTCGTGGTTTTGAGTGTGTCCCGCCGGGCTCAAACCGTCCCGCGTACGATGCCGAGCTTCTTCATCCGGCTGCGGAGGGTGCTGGGTTCCAGATCGAGGATCTTGGCGGCGCCGCCATTTCCCTCGATGCGCCAGTTCACCTGCTGGAGCACGGCGATGATGTGCTGGCGTTCGACCCTTTCGAGCGAAGCTCCGTCGGTCTTTACGGGAGGCGGCGCTGGCGGCCTCGGCAATTCGTCCAGGCGCGGTTCGAGCGAAGACGGGATCGGGCGCGGCGTGGATGATGGCAGTGCGCTCTCGTCCACGCGCAAGACGTTGCCGGTGGCGAGCACCACGGCGCGCTCGATGACGTTCTGCAATTCGCGGATGTTTCCCGGCCACCGATACTGGCAGAGGCGCAGCATGGTCTCCTCGGCCACTTGTTTGATCGGTCGTCCCAGCTTGCGCGCAAATTTTTCGAGGAAGAACATGGTCAGCAGCGGAACATCGTCTGCGCGCTCACGCAGCGCCGGCAGCGTCATGGGCACGACGTTCAAGCGGTAGAAAAGGTCGCTGCGAAATTTGCCCTCGCGCACCATGGCCTCGAGGTCGCGATTGGTCGCTGCGATCACGCGCACATCCACTTTGATTGTTTTGTTGCCGCCGATTGGCTCGAACTCCTGTTCCTGGAGGACGCGTAGAAGCTTCACCTGGGCCTCCAGGGGCAGCTCGCCGACTTCATCGAGAAAAATGGTGCCGCCGTCTGCGAGCACGAAGCGTCCATCGCGGTTCGCCAGCGCACCGGTGAACGCGCCTTTGACGTGCCCGAAGAGTTCGCTTTCGACCAGCCCTGCGCTGATCGCGCCACAGTTCACCTTCACCAGCGGACGCTCGCGGCGCGGGCTGCGGTCGTGAATGGCGCGGGCGATGAGCTCCTTCCCCGTGCCGGTCTCCCCGAAGATCATCACGCTCGAATCGGCAGATGCGATCTGGTCCACCTGCCGCAGCACGCGGAGCAGCGACGGGCTGTTGCCGACGATCTCGACGAAGTTGTGCTGGCTGCGTATTTCCTCCTGGAGATAAATGTTCTGCGCTTCGAGACGCGCCTTTTCCTGCTCCATCTGCACGCGATCGGTAATGTCCACAAACATCGTGCGCGTCAGCCCGCTCGCCGGATCGGGGCGCGACCACCACTGGATCCAGATCGGCCGGCCGTCATTGCGCCGCCGCAGCTCGAGCACCACGCCGCCGGTGTCCGTCCCGCGCCCAATGGACTCGAAAGCCTCGCGCAATCGACGCTGGGCATCCGGCGCCTTGGGCACGAAATCCCGGCCGTAGGTCCCGTCCACCTCATCGGCAGTGATGCCGAGAATCCGCAGCGCGGTCCGATTCGCCCGCACGAATCGTGTGTCCAATCCCTCCAGCACGTAGGCGATGGGCGCTTCGTCAAAGAGATCCCGGAAGCGCTTCTCGCTGGCGTCGAGCGCCTTTCCCGCCTCCGCGAGCTGATCGGTCATCTGGAGCTTCTGCTCCTCGAGTTTTGCGATTTTGCGCGCGGCCAGCTCATCGGTCAGGCGCCGCATCTCCTCGTGCACGAGACAATCATCCAGGGCGACCGCCACCGCGCTGGCCACCTGTTCGAGAAATGATTGCTGGAGATCACCATACGCGCCCGCCGCCGCGGCCATAAAGAACAGCGCGCCTCGCACCCGCTCGCCGGCGATGAGCGGGAGCACGCAAACGGATTCCATTCGCTCGCGGTCCATGATTTCCCAGGTGGCCGAAAAGCGCCTGCGTACTTCCTCCCGGGCGGACGAGACGTACCATTCGCGGTTTTTCATCACCCAGTCAGCCGCGGCTCCATTACGCCGCATCATGGTGACCGGCGCGCCCTCGGTCTGCGCCTCGCGCCTGGTCAGAATGTGCGCTTGCAGTTGTGCGCCCTCGGCGGGCAGGACGATCCCAAAGCATTCCGTGGGCACCGCCGCGTGCAGGCAATCTGCCAGGGCGCCGAAGAGAACATCGCGGTGCAGATGATGGCCGATCGCGCGATTGATCTCGAGCAATGCCTGCGTCTCGACGTTGACGCGTCTGAGATCGGCGTGGGCCTGGCGCAGCTTTTCGTCGGCCTGCTTCCGTTCGAGTTCCGCGCAGCCGCGCGCCGCGAAAATTTTTAGCGTCGCGATATCCTCCGCCGTCGGCTCCATCGGTTCCGTGTGCAAAACAGCGAGGTGCCCCAGCGTGCGGCCGGCGGCATTGCGCATCGGCACACCGACGTAGCTCTCCGCACCGATCTGCGCCAGCCAGAGATCGTCGGGAAATTTCGCGGCCAGGCCGGAAGTTGTGGCGCACACATGGCCTGCGGCAACCCGCTGGCAGGGCGTCCCTGGAAAGCGGTACGTGAATCCCGCGCCAAAATCCGAGCCTTCCCAAAACGCCAGCGATTGTGACTCCAACTCGCTGAGCGTCTCCGCGACGAACGCGTATCGCGCCCCCAGTGCCTGCGCCGCACACCGGGCCAGCGAGCGGAAGAATTCCTCGCCAATCGCGGCGGCCGTCCCCTCCGCGATGATGTGGAGCGAGCGACCAGGCGGAGTTTCGGATGTCTTTTTGCGCGCAGGCATTGGACGTGGTGGGGCCGTGCCTAGCACTGCGGAAGCGGGAGGGGAAGCCGCTCGTTGTAAGGAATTGCTGCGCGGGGCGACGAAAGGTGCGGAATCATTCGCTCATGCACAAACATCATCACTCTCAGTACCCAGAACCGGTCGCGCCCAACGTGCCCGCGCGGCGGTTGCTCGAAGGGCAGACTGCCATCGTCACCGGCGCCAGCTCGGGGATCGGTAAAGCCATCGCCATCGAACTCGGACGGTCCGGCGCGAACGTCGTGGTCAATTATGTCACCGGACCGGACAAAGCGGAGGATGTCGTTGGCGTCATCGAGACCGGCGGTAGTCATGCCGTTGCCGCGAAGGCCGACGTCTCGCAGGAGGCGGACGTGCAGGCCATGTTTGCTGCCGCCAAGGAAGAATTCGGCACCGTCGATATCCTGGTGAACAACGCCGGGCTTCAGTCGGATGCGCCATTTTGCGACATGACGCTCGCACAGTGGCAAAAGGTCATTGACGTGAATCTCACCGGCCAATTCTTGTGCGCCCGCGAGGCGGTGCGCGAATTTAAAGCCCGCGGTGTGCGGCCTGAAGTGTCGTGCGCGGCGGGGAAGATCCTCTGCATTAGCTCGGTCCATGAAGTCATTCCGTGGGCGGGACACGTCAACTACGCGACCTCGAAAGGTGGCGTGATGCTGATGATGAAAAGCATCGCGCAGGAAGTCGCGCCGTGGCGGATTCGCGTGAACTCGATTGCGCCCGGAGCGATCCGCACACCGATCAACACGGCCGCCTGGGACACTCCCGAGCACTACGCCGAGCTGCTCAAACTCATTCCCTACAAGCGCATCGGCGAACCAAACGAAATTGGTCGCGCCGCCGCCTGGCTCGCGAGCGACGACGCCGATTACATCCACGGCATCACGCTCTTCGTCGATGGCGGCATGACGCTCTATCCGGGCTTTGAGACAGGAGGCTAGCCATGGATTCGCTCGTCACCTTGCTTCTTCGCATTGATCCTCGCACTCCGGTCTGATCGACTTTGTTGCACCCGCGGACCTCACCCGCGGCAAAGCAAATGGTACCGTCAAGTCGCGGCTTGTTATCGCCAGACGCGTTCCAGATTCAGGTGCATCTTGCCCTTCGCGGCCCGCTGAGTAAGGAGCCCTGCTTCCTCCCGCTCTGGCCTGTGTTCAAAACCCGTGCGTTGCAATCTCGCGTCAGTTGGGACATTGAGCCATCATGCAATATCGAATTCGCCTGATTCAATCCGAGGAAGGGTGGGCGGTGAGTTGCCCGTCGCTTCCCGGCTGTCATTCCGAAGGTGCGACGCGGGAAGACGCGGTGGAAAACATCAAGGCTGCCATCCAGGAATGGCTGCAAGTGGAGGCCGAGGAATCCGGAGTGTCCAGGGTCGAGGAGGACCTCGTCGTTATCTGAGCCGTGCCGAAGCTGCCAGGGATCAGCCGCGCCACCGCCGTGCGCGTTTTCACCAAGCTCGGTTTTCGCATCGCCCATGAAGGCAAGCACACGGTGATGTCCAATGGACAAGTGCGCCTGACCATCCCTCGCCACAATTCCATCAACCCCTTCACCATGGCCGGCATCGCCAAAGATGCCGGATTGACCCCGGAGCAGTTCCGGGAATTGATGTGACGTCCAATGAGCGAACCTTCGATTTCGACGTATTTCTGAGCCACAGCGCGAAGGACAAGGCTTCGGTGTGCTCGGTAGCGGAGCGGTTACGGAAGGGCGGCGGAAAGGTGTGGTTCGATGAGTGGGTGCTCAGGCCGGGCGACAGCATCCCGGCGAAGGTCGAGGACGGATTGGAGCGTTCCCGCGAACTCGTGCGCTGCGTGTCAGCGAATGCGTTCGGCTCGGACTGAGCGCAGTTGGAGTTCGGCACGTTCCGCTATCGCGACCCGCATACAATGGCCGACGCTTGCTTCCCCTTTCCGAGGGGCTTCCGGCACAAATGGAAGGAACACATGGATCGGGGCGTTGGCGCGCCGTGGCGGGAGCGCGGGGCGGGCACGCGAACCGATTCCCTTTCTGGGCTTTGTAAGGACCGCGCGTCCGCCGCGACGAAGCTGGCAGAAACGAACTATGAATCTCCAAAAAAACCCGCCACTCAGCGCCGAATGGCTTGAAGCCGATGGCCTTGGTGGCTTTGCCAGCGGCACCGTGTCCGGCATTCGCACGCGGCGCTATCACGCGCTGCTCCTCACCGCCACAACGCCTCCCGCCGGACGCATGGTGCTCGTGAATGGCTTCGATGCCTGGGTGGAGACGTCACGCGGGACATTCGCGATTTCCTCACATCGATATGCGCCGGACGTATTGCATCCCGATGGCGTGGCGCGGTTGGAAGATTTCACGCACGAACCGTGGCCGCGTTGGAAGTGGCGATTAACCGATGACTTGTTGATCGAGCAGGAGGTCTTCGTGCCGCATGAAAAGTCCGCCGTCTTCGTCGCGTGGAAGCTGATTGGCGAACCGAGTGGCTCGGTGACCCTGAAGGCGCGACCTTTCCTTTCGATCCGCGACTTTCACGGGATGCAGCATGAAAATGGTGCCTTCCGTTTCGAGCCGGGCGAATCGTTCGAGCACATCACGTGGCGACCGTACGACGGAGCGCCCAACGTCGTCGCGCGGAGCAATGGCCATTACCGGCACGAGCCGACATGGTATCGGAATTTTCTCTACTCCGAAGAAGCGGCCCGTGGGCTCGACGCTGTCGAGGACTGCGCTTCGCCTGGCATCTTTCACTGGGATCTCGCGGCCAAGCCTGCCGTGTGGCTCTTCGCGCCCGAAAGCCAACGGCTCAACCACCTTGAATCGACCGAGGAACTCTTTGTGATGACGCGCCGCGCCGAACGTGCCCGTCGCGAAGGCTTCGAGTCGCCATTGCATCGCGCTGCCGACAGCTATCTCGTGAAGCGCGGGGCAGGCCGCACGATCATAGCCGGCTACCCGTGGTTCGGCGATTGGGGCCGCGATACATTCATCGCGCTGCGGGGCTTGTGCATCGCGACCGGACGACTCGAAGACGCGCGCGACATCCTCGTCGAGTGGGCCGGCGCGGTGTCCGAAGGCATGCTGCCGAATCGCTTTCCCGATCACGGTGAAACGCCTGAATTCAACTCCGTCGATGCGTCGCTCTGGTATGTTATCGCCGTTCACGAATACATCCTCGCGGTCGAGGAGCAACGGCCCGTGGAATTCACCAGCGACTGCCACACGCGGAAGCTGCGTGCAGCCGTGGACGAGATTCTGGTCGGGTACAGCGGCGGCACGCGCTTCGGTATTCGCGCGGACGATGATGGCCTCCTCGCCTGCGGGCAGGCCGGAGTGCAACTCACCTGGATGGACGCGAAGGTTGGCGACTGGGTGGTCACACCGCGCGTCGGCAAACCGGTCGAAGTCCAGGCGCTCTGGATCAATGCGTTGTGGGTCGGTCTCCAGACTTCTTCGCGTTGGGAGCACCTGTTCGAAAAAGCGTGCTTTAGCTTTGCGCAACGCTTTTGGAACGAGGCCACCGGTGGGCTCTTCGACGTGATTGATTGCGACCATCAGTCCGGCGTGAACGACGCGAGCATTCGCCCGAATCAAATCTTTGCGGTGGGCGGACTGCCACTGGCGATCCTCGAAGGCGAACGCGCCCGCCGCGTTGTTGAGACAGTGGAGCAGCAACTCCTGACGCCTTTCGGCCTGCGCTCGCTCGCACCGGGTGAATCAAGTTATGCGCCCCGTTACGAAGGGGGTGTTTGCCAGCGCGATGGCAGCTACCATCAGGGCACCGTCTGGCCTTGGCTCATCGGGCCATTCGTCGAAGCGTGGCTGCGCGTGGGTGGCAGCCCTGAGGAGGCGAATACCCGTTTTCTCGCTCCGCTCCGCGAACACCTTGCGACCGCCGGTCTTGGACACATCTCGGAGATCACCGACGCCGAACCGCCACACACGCCGCGTGGTTGCCCATTCCAGGCCTGGTCGCTCGGTGAGTTGTTGCGCGTCCAGCGAGCGCTGTGCGTCCGACCGCCGAGCAACTAATGGGCGGCGAAACCGCAAGGGAATTGGGTCGGCGATTGCGAATCGCGTCTCGACTTGGCTTGCGTCATCATCTTCGTAGCAGCCACTGTCCTCGCCATGCCTACACCCCAAATCGTCGCATTCGCCGGTAGCCTGCGCTCCGGGTCGTTCAACAAGAAACTCGTCGCCATCGCTGCGGACGCCGCGCGTGCGGTGGGCGCGGAGGTCACCCTGGTGGATCTTCGCGACCTCGCGCTTCCTCTTTTTGACGAAGACCTCGAGACCGCGAGTGGCCTGCCCGAAGGCGCAAAGACATTCAAAGCTCTGCTCCGTGCGAGCGACGGTTTCCTGATCGCCTCGCCCGAATACAATAGCTCGGTCACCGCCGCGCTAAAGAATGCCATCGACTGGGCTTCGCGCGCCGAGTCGGACGACGAGCCACCCCTGGCAGCCTTCCGCGGCAAGTCGGCTGCGCTGTGTGCCGCGTCACCCGGCGCCCTCGGCGGGCTGCGCGGGCTCGTCACTTTGCGTTCCATTCTGGGCAATATTGGTGTCCTCGTACTGCCCGATCAGGTCGTCATCCCCACCGCCCATGATGCCTTCGACGAAGCCGGCAAACTCAAGGACGAGCGGAAGGCAAAGCAGGTGGCCCAACTCGCCGGCGCGCTTGTGGATCTGGCCAGCAAGCTAAAATCCTAGATTGGAAAAGTTTGCCCGTCACGGTCTCAAACTGTGAAGAGACACAGATGCATTTGCCTGAGGGGTCGATAGCCTCAGTGGGCCAATGGGTTGCGGTGTTCTTGTAAGGATTTCAATCCGACCCCGACGAAGTGAAGGAGACCGCAGGCCGCTGCTCTTGTGAGCGTTGGCTGTTGGTTCGGAAAACCCGGACTGCGGATTCACCAACATCAAAATACATCATGCACATCAACCAACTCCGCACAGGGCTCGGCGCAGTCGCCGCCGCGCTCTTCATCGTCACTCTCGCTCCGCAGGCTCAGGCCGGGCCGGGACCGCAACAAGTCTATCGTCCAGTCGCAACCATGACCGCGGCGGAACAAATCCCGGTCGGCTCAAAGATAGCGTTCTCTTGCGACAACGGCGGGCCGGTCACGGTCGTCACCGTGGACAAGGACCGCAGCTATCTCAAGGGCTTCACCTGCCCGGTGAGCAAGCGCGTTTATCGGTTGATGCCTGGCGGTGGCGGCCGCGCAGCCGATCAATTCGTCTATCAGGCCAAGGGCGGATACACCGCGCATCTGTTGTCCCTCGGCAAGTTGTAGTTGTATCCATTGCGACAACGAAGGCTCCGATCCGAAATGGATCGGGGCCTTTTTCATTTCAAATAGCGCGTGGACGTCCGTGCCACCGGAGCGGAGTCGGGAGACTCGTCATTCGTTGTAAGGATCGTCCGGCCGACGCGACGAATGCGCACCCATGACAAACTCCACCCCGCTTACCGTCGAAGAAACCCGCCTGGCCGAAGATCGCGACCGCACGCGCAATTGGAAACGCTGGGGGCCCTACCTCAGCGAGCGGCAGTGGGCCACGGTGCGCGAGGATTACTCGCCCTACGGAAATTGCTGGGACTACTTTCCGCACGATCACGCCCGCAGTCGCGCGTATCGCTGGGGCGAGGATGGATTGCTCGGTTTCACCGATCGGCAGTGCCGGTTGTGCTTCGGACTGGCGCTGTGGAACGGGCGCGATCCGATTCTGAAGGAGCGGCTTTTTGGCCTGACCGGTTCGGAGGGAAATCACGGCGAGGATGTGAAGGAATGTTATTACTACCTCGATTCGACCCCGACGCATTCCTACACGAAGGCGCTCTACAAATATCCGCAGGCTAAGTTTCCTTACTCGCAGCTGCTGGAAGAGAACCGCCGTCGTGGACTCGGTGGACTCGAATATGAACTTACGGACACGGGTGTCTTCGAGGGGGACCGATACTTCGACGTCTTGGCCGAATATGCGAAGGCATCGCCGGAAGACATCCTCATCCGCGTGACCGTGGCCAATCGCGGCCCGGAACCGGCGACACTCCACTTGCTCCCCACGCTTTGGTTTCGCAACACGTGGGCCTGGGGTCGTAGCAATGGTGAGCATTCCAAGCCGCAGCTGTGCTGGCAGCAAGAGGGCGTGGTGCGCGCGGAGCATGGAGCATTGGGAAACTACCTGTTTGCGTTCGAGGGCAATGGCGAGGTGCTCTTCACCGAAAACGAAACGAACTCACAGCGGCTCCACGGCGCGTCCAATGCGACGCCCTACGTCAAGGATGCCTTTCACGAATATGTCGTCCATGGCCGCACCGACGCGGTGAATCCGACGCGCGTCGGCACCAAGTGCGCCGGTCATCTCGTGCTCGATCTGGCGCCGGGCGAGACGCGTGTCATTAAAGCGCGGTTGGTGTCTGCGGATCACCCGCCGGCTCAATTCTTCGGCGATGCGTTCGACCGCGTCTTCGCCGAACGAATTGGCGAAGCGGACGAGTTTTACGCATGCCTCGAGCGCCCGGGCATGAGCGAGGAGGCGAAACGCGCGTCGCGGCAGGGCTACGCCGGGCTGCTGTTTAGCAAGCAGTTCTACCACTACATCATCGGGGACTGGCTCAAGGGTGACCCGGCCCAGCCACAGCCCCCCGGTGAGCGTTTTGGCGGTCGCAACCGCGAGTGGTCGCACCTCTACTCCGCTGACATCATCTCGATGCCCGACAAGTGGGAGTATCCATGGTTCGCGGCGTGGGATCTGGCTTTCCACATGATCCCGATGGCGCAGGTCGATCCCGACTTCGCCAAGCATCAGCTCATCCTCTTCCTGCGTGAATGGTATATGCACCCCAATGGTCAGATCCCGGCTTACGAGTTCGCCTTCGGCGATGTGAATCCGCCGGTGCATGCGTGGGCGGCGTGGCGCGTCTATAAGATTACCGGCACGCGAGGCAATCGCGACCGCGCGTTCCTCGAGAGTGTCTTTCAAAAGCTCCTGTTGAACTTCACCTGGTGGGTGAATCGGAAGGACGCGGAGGGGAACAATCTGTTTCAGGGCGGCTTCCTCGGGCTGGATAATATCGGCGTCTTTGACCGCTCGAATCCACTGCCGACCGGTGGCTTTTTGCAACAGGCCGATGGCACGGCCTGGATGGCTTTCTACTCCCTCACCATGCTGGCCATCGCGCTCGAGTTAGCCCAGGAGAACCCAGTCTATGAAGACATGGCCTCGAAGTTTTTCGAGCACTTCATTGGCATCGCGGACGCCATCAATCATCTCGGCGGGAACGGCCTGTGGGACGAAGGCGATGGATTCTATTATGATCAGCTCAAGCTCGGCGGCACATCGATTCCACTCCGCACGCGCTCGCTCGTCGGCCTACTCCCGCTGATCGCGGTTGAAGTGCTGGAGGAAGATCAAATTCAGGCACTACCTGGATTTGCGAAACGGATGGAATGGTTCATCGAGCATCGGCCCGACCTTGCTCGGCAAATCACGTGGTGCCAGCAGTGCCCGCATCACGAGCACCGGATCCTGGCCATCCCTTCACGCGAACGTCTCGAGGCGGCGCTGCGATATATGCTCGATGAGACGGAGTTCCTGTCGGAATACGGCCTGCGCTCGGTGTCGCAGGTGCATCGCGACCACCCGTATGTCTTCCGCGTTGGCGGAGACGAGCACCGCGTGGATTACACACCGGGCGAGGGCAATACCTATCTCTTCGGCGGGAACTCCAACTGGCGTGGCCCGATTTGGTTTCCGATTAACTATCTGCTCATAGAGGCGCTCGAACGCTATGGGCATTTTTATGGCGATGCGCTGAAAGTCGAATGCCCGCGCGGCTCAGGTCAGATGATGAATCTCGACGAAGTCGCGGCGGAACTGTCCCGTCGCCTTGGCTCACTGTTCATCCCCGACGGTGATGGCGTGCGTCCGTGTCACGGCGATGATCAACGTTACGCCAGAGACCCGCATTGGCGCGACCTTGTTCTCTTTCATGAATATTTCCACGGTGAAACCGGTCGGGGCTGCGGCGCGAGCCATCAGACCGGCTGGACCGCACTGGCCGTGCGTTGTCTGGAGAAAATCGAGGACAAGCCGCGTCCCTCCTCCGATTCTCGCGACAATGGCAGCAGCACTTTCGCCGAGGATGCCGGGATGCACGCACATCCACCGATATCCGCCCTTGAACCCGCAGGGGTGCCGGCGTGAACGCACCGTAGCGCCAACTTGCAAGTTGGGCGGGGACGGCGATTTCCATTTTCGGCGCTGACGGGCCCGAAATCCGTTCCGGTTCCCGCTCCCGGCAGTATTGGCGTCGTTCGGCCGCGACGACGCGTTTCGATTTTCGACGTTGGTCGCAGACAAAATATGGCCGGCGTGGCGTTGTCGTACGTAATACCTTCCTTCCCGGCCGATGGAATCTTCCGAACATATCTGGCGCGCATGCTTTGACGAGCTCGCGCCGAAGCTCGTGCTTTTCGCGCGCCAATGGGTCGGCTCGATGGCTGAGGCGGAAGATGTGGTGCAGTTGGCGTTCGTCAAATTCTGGCGCCATCGCCCCGGGGCGAGCCGGGAGCATTATCCCTTGCTCTACGCAGTGGTGCGTACTTGCGCTCTCGACGCGGTGCGCGGTCACGGTCGGCGGGTTCGGCGCGAGGCGGACCCGCGCGCTTCGGTTTTGCGTGAGGACGAACCCTATTTTGATCGATCGATCGAGGAGCGCGAACGGGCCGAAGCGATCGAGGACGCGTTGGGCGCGTTGCCCGAAGCGCAACGCGAGGTTTTGGTATTGAAAATTTGGGGGGAACTTACCTTCGCCGAGATCGCGACGGCCTTGGGGGAATCAAACAATACGGTCGCTTCACGTTATCGATATGCCGTCGAGGCGCTGCGGCGGATCATGAAAGCATCTGAATATGAACGAGTCTGAATTCGAAAACGAACTGCGTCGCGTGCGACCCGCGCGGCCATCGGAAAACCTGTCGGATCGAATCGCCGCTGATTTGTCCGGAACCATGATCGCGACCCCCGCGTCGGGGACGTTGACGCGGTCGGCGCGCTCGCCGGCGTGGCGTTGGGTGGCCCGTCTCGCGTGGGCCTGCGGGGGCGCTGCGGTGGCTCTGGCGGCGACCGCCTCTGGGAAATTGGGCGTCGCGTCTCAACCGAAACCATCCGCATCCATAAATGCGGAGACCAAGACTCCGGACTTTGAAATCGTCGATGCCTCGCGCGAACTGATCAAGGCACAGGATGAAGGACTGCTTTTCATCAGCGAGACCGAACCGCAGCGCCGCATGCGCCTTTCCTATGTCGAGCGCATGACTTGGACAAATCCCGAGACCGGCGCCGTTATCGAGTATGAAACCCCGCGCGAAGGTGTCGTGTTAATGCCCGTCGCGCTGCAGTGAACCAACGAACCACCATCATGAAATTGTTGCTCCACCTTTTAGTCATCACCGCCCTCGCTGGCACGCTGAGTGTTGCCCAGAAGCCGGAAGACCCGCGCGTTCCGAATCAACCATTAGAGCTGACGAAACCTCTCCCTCCCGGAGCATTGCCAGCACCGACGCCGCCGATTCCGCCGATACCCCTTTCCCCGCCGCCTCCCCCGAATCCCCCGATCTCCGAATTCGCGCCTCAACCCGTTGAGCCAACCCCGTATCTGGGAGTCGTAACGTCGCCGGTGCCAGAAGCGCTGGCGGCACAGCTGGGACTCGAGAAGGATTTTGGTGTCGTGATCGACACGGTCATCGAAGGCAGCCCCGCCGAGAAGGCCGGGTTGCAGGCGTTCGATGTGATCAAGTTGATCAATGATCAGCGAGTGCTGGATTCAAATCACCTGGCCAAACTCGTCCAGAGTTTCGGCGAAAACGCCGAGGTGACCATCACTTGTCTGCGCCAGGCGCGGGAGGAAAAATTCAACGTCAAGCTGGGCATGCGCATGCAGCAATTTAACGTGACCGCCCGCGTGTCCGACGACCTGTCTCCCATGGCGCGAGGCATGGATTTCCTCAGAAGGTATCCGACGGCAGGCGCGCCAGAATCCCGTCCCATGGACGACGTGCGCTGGCGGGTCGTAAAGGATCGGCCGCCGGTTTGGGTGCCGGCGGATCTTGGGCCGGATTTGAAGCGTTTGCGTCAATACGAAGCGCAGTTGCGCGACTTCCAGCAACAGATGGCAAAATTTCAGAAGCAATTGGCCGAGTGGGCGAAAACCCATGACGGCGACTTGCCAAATGTGCCGCCGCCGCCCGCGTTGCCCTCATTTGACCAATCGACGCCGCCTGCACCACCACACCCCGGCGGATCAGATGACTCCACTGATAGTTCCGTGAATCATAACGAAGTGACGATTCGGAACCAGGAAACTCGCGCCATCATGAAAGACGACGACGGTGAGGTGCAGGTGGAAATGAAAAACGGAAAACGGACCCTGCAAGCGCGGAGTCGGGATGGGAAACTGGTTTTCAAGGGGCCGATCGACACACCCGAGCAGCTCAATGAGGTGCCGGCTCTTTTCCGCGAAAAGATCAAGGCGATCGAGATGCGGCAAAGCGCGGTCGGACGGCGGGGCGACATCGGAGGTCCACGTCAAGACCACCACACCGGAGCCGGGAGTTCACTCAACAATCGAGAATTAGCGCCATTCGGGTCTGCCCGTCCGTCCCTATGTGCTGAACGGCGATTGACCGCTGGGGAGCGGAGGGAATGGGTAGCGCACGCGCCCTCGCGTGCTGGCTTTGGCGCCCGCGCCAAAGCCTTCCTAGAGCGCATCCTGGGTGGCCCGCCCGAAATCCAGCCGCTTTTCGGCGAGGGCGCCGAAAACGGCACGCGAGGGCGCGTGCGCTACCCTTATCCTCGCTGCGCGGGGTAGGGCTCAGTGTTCGTATCTCAACAGAAAGTGAAACCAGACCCCCAATACTCGCATTTTCTTGCTGACTGCTGACCCTAATTTCTCGCATTTTCTGACACGATCGGAGGCGCCGAGGAACTTGAAAGCGATTAGCGACGGATACATAACAGGCGTCCGGAAATGAATTGATGAAACAGACCGAAAACTCCGAAACTGCTGATTCCCAAACGACTGTTTTATCCAGTGGCCGGTTCCGGAAAATGGGGGCAGGCGTTCTGGTTTTCGCGTCAGGCATCTGGGTCGGTTCGGCCTGGTTTGCGGGTGAGCGTGACGAGCGACCTTCATCCGAGGGATCGAAATCTGTCGCTGACCTCGGCGAATCGACCCCAAATTCTCAACCCGAGCAATCTCTCGCTACTTCGTTCTCCGTCGTGGATCGACAGGAATCGTCCGAGGAGGTGAAGCCGACACTTCAATCCGTCCTCCATCAGCGAGATCATTTGCGCCGGCAGCATGATCTATACGAATTGATCAGCGGCCTCGACGTCCGAGGAATTCGCCGGATGCTCGCCGAACTGGACGATTCTTCGCAAAGCTCGGGAGATGAACCACGGCGCATGCTCGTCGCGCGCTGGGCGGAATTGGATCCGGACGGTGCACTGGCCTGGGTGCAGACGCTGTCTAACGGGCGCACGAGGGAATCGATGATTTCGGCTTTCTTTGGAACGATTGGCTTGACCAATCCCGGGAAGGGTCTCGCCCAGCTGATGGAATTTCTAAAGGATCCAAATAATCGTCAGAGCTTCGGCGCCTATCAATTCTTTGTGGGCTGGTCCGAGATTGACCACGTGGCCGCAGCGCGCGGCGCATTGAGTCTCGAATCCGCGGGTGCACGGAATACCGGCCTTAGGCAGGCGATGGCGCGCTGGGCGGAGAAGGACGGAGTGAGTGCGCTGGCCTTCTTTCGGCAATTGCCCGACAAATCGGACAGCATCCAAATTGGCATGCAGCTTTTCAGAGCGTGGGGCGCTCGAAATCCTTCCGAGGCTCTGAGCTTTGCGCTTTCATTTCCGGAAGGACTGGAACGCAATAATTTCGTCTCCCAAGTTTTTGAGGGCGCTGCCACGAATGATCCTGAGGCCGCAATCAGGCTGATCGACGGACTGCCGCCGGGCGCTCGTCAGCAGCAGGCGATCGGGTCGATGATTGAAAGTCTGCCGGATCGGAATCCGGAATTGGCTGCAGACTTAATCCTGCGACTGCCGGCCACGTCGCAGGGGCGCTATGCCGAAAAAGTCGCGCAAGGCCTCGCCGGGCTCGGGCTCGATGCCGTAGCAGAGTGGATGAAGAAACTGGGTTCGGACGAGGCCCGGGAAATGTCTGTGACCGCGGTGATTCGCGCCCTTGGCAATTCAGATCCTCGGCGCACGCTTGATTTCGTCGAAATGTCCGGTGTGAAAGTAGGCGATGGCTTCTGGACTGGTCCCTTGCGTACCTGGGCCCTGAAAGAACCGGAGGAAGCGCTTTCCTGGGCGCAAGCGCGCACTGATGAAAGACGGCGTGGGGTCGCGATGGCAACGGTGATTGGCGAGATGGCCACGACCGATCCGCTGCGCGCGGTCGAACTCACGATCGAGTCGCTCGACCCCGCTGCTCAGGAGCGGGCGTTGCCGGCGGTTGCACGCCATTGGGCGACTCGCGATCCCATAGCCGCGGCGAATTGGCTCCAGCAATTTCCTCACGGAGCGTTGCGCGACGCCGCGGCCGGCGGATTCATCTCCGGCCTCAGCACAAAAGATCCTCCTGCAGCGGCACAGTGGATCGAACTCATCGAGGACGACACGCTGAGATTCAATGCCGCCCGCGGCGTTGCCTACCAGTGGCGCCGCATCAATACCGAGGCGGCAAAGAACTGGGTTCAGGACTTGCAGGAAATCGATGACGAAAAGCGCGCATCGATCCTGCGCGAGATCGATCAGCCGCTTTGACGAGTTCAGGCGAAAGCAGTGTCAGCAAAGTGGGTCCGTCCGTTCATATGTGCTGAACGGCGATGACCGCTGGGGAGCGGAGGGAGAGTGGAGGGGGTTTCCCCGCTTTCTTACTTCGCTCCCTGATCAATCCAAGCACGGAGGACTCCCACTTGTTCGGCGGTGAGTGGTTTCGCCGGTGGCCCAAAACCACCGGGGCGCCCTCCCGGTCCGCCTGGTCCTCCCGGTCCGCGCCCACCCTGTTCCCTTGAGCCGCCGGGTCCATCAGCGCCGGGGCCGCCGGCTCCCGGAGGACGTCCTTCACCGGGCCGACCGAGCCCACGCTGAGCTTGAAACTCCGCCATCATTGCCTGCCGTTCGGCGTCGTTCAATTTTCCGTCGCCATCCTTGTCATACTTTTTCAACACCTCGGGCGGCGGCTGGAATCCACGAGGGCCGCCAGGGCCGCCAGGGCCACCCGGACCTCCGGGGCGACGCTTGGGTGGCATCGCGATATCATCGTTCACCTGGGCCGCGGCGAACAGCAGGACGCTTTTGGTGCCATTTCCTGCCTCAATAACCTTCCCGTTTTCGCCGCCTTTCAACAGAGCTTCCAACGTATCGAGCCGCAGATCTCCCTTTTGGCGATCCTCGCCATGACAGCGAAAGCAGGACGCTTCCAGCATGGGTTTGATGTCTTTGTCGTACGTTAGGCCATTCGTGGCTGCCGCGGGAGGCAGTTTGCTCGCATCAAGCTTGCTGATATCCCACTCGTCGTGATCGTCTCCCTCGGCGATGGAGTGGGACCAAGAGGTAGCAGCGAGGGCGGCGATTAACACGGACGTGAATTTGCTCATAGATATTGGTTTAAAAATGGCGACGGGTCGCAGCTTAGTTTCACTGGTTGCGATGCGAACGTCACGACCAGTGGCCGCAATCGCTAAACTGCCATTGTTAAGCGCTGATTGGGACGGAAGCAGAAAATGGTTAATTATTCGTTAAGAGTGTCATGATGACGGCGAGTGACCTGATCGTGATCCGGGGTGTCGCGAGCATGCGTTGGATGATGAGGAGCCGGGGCGTTCTTTCCAATCTCAATGCGCCCTCACCAAATCGCCGAGCGAATCCGGCAGCGACTCGGACTCGAGACTGGCTTGTGGCGGCGGAGCAGGAGCGCGGTGGAAACGGGTCAGTCCGTGCCCGTGTGCACAGAAACATTTGCCGCACGCAGTCCCGGACTGATCCCGGCGACCGGCGATTCAATCCTGCCGCTACGGAACGCCTGAATTGTGATGGGGCTGGCATCGGATACCCGTCTTCTTCGATCTCGTGTTCCGCCAACCGGTGACCCAAACGCCGGTTTGCTTTACGCGAGCACCGCTTTCACGACCTGCGCGGGTTCGACACCGGTGAGGCGTTGATCGAGGCCCTGGAAGCGGAAGGTAAACTGCAGGTGATCAATGCCGAGGCAGTGGAGGAGCGTGGCGTTGAGATCGTTCACGTGGACCGGGTCGCGGACCACGTTGTAGCTGAAATCGTCGGTCTCGCCGTGGGTGAGGCCGCCTTTCATGCCGCCACCGGCCATCCACATGCAGAAGTTTCGCGGATGATGATCGCGGCCATAGTCGTCACGGGTCAGCGTGCCCTGGCTGTAAACGGTGCGCCCGAACTCGCCGCCCCAGACGACGAGCGTATCCTCGAGCAGGCCGCGCCGTTTGAGATCGAGCACCAGCGCCGCCGTCGCCTGATCGGTGTCGAGACATTGATTTTTCAGCGCCACCGGAAGGTTGCCGTGCTGATCCCAGCCGCGGTGGAGGATTTGCACGGCGCGCACGCCGCGCTCGATGAGGCGGCGGGCGAGCAGCGCGCTGTGAGTGAAGGAACCGGTCCGCTTCACTTCCGGGCCGTACAGATCGAGCGTCTCGGTTGATTCGCCGGAAAGATCAGTCAGCTCCGGCACCGAGCTTTGCATGCGAAAGGCCATTTCGTATTGCGCGATGCGTGTCTGGATTTCCGGGTCGCCGAATCGCTCAAAACCCTGCGCGTTCAGTCGGCCGAGCGCATCAAGCATCGTGCGACGATCCTCGCCGACCAACGCCGTCGGGATTCTGGAGATAGAGCACCGGGTCGCCCGCGCCGCGCAAAGCGACGCCATTGAATTTCGTTGGCAAAAACCCGCTGCCCCACATGCGCGTAAACAGCGCCTGGCCATTGCCCGAGGAGGGGAAGGTCGGCGTCAGGACGACAAACGCGGGCAGGTCGTTGCTCTCGCTGCCAAGGCCATAGGCCAGCCAGGAACCGAGACTCGCCTTGCCGGGAACTTCGCTGCCGGTCATGACGAACGTGCAGGCGGGATCGTGATTGATCGCGTTCGTGTGGACGGATTTCACCAGCGCGATGTCGTCCACGATTTTCGCGGTGTGCGGCAGCAGTTCGCTGACCCACGCGCCGCACTGGCCGGGCTGCTGAAAGGCGAATTTCGAGGGCGCGACCGGGAACCGCGCCTGGCCCGCGGTCATGGTGCTCAGGCGCTGGCTATGCGGATCGATTCCGGCAAGTCCTTGTCGAAATACTCGGCCAGCTCCGGCTTGTAGTCCCAGAGATCGAGCTGGGCCGGGCCGCCGTTCATGTGCAGGTAAATCAGCCGTTTGGCGCGAGGCGGAAAATGCGGGAGTCCGGCGAGCGGCGGATGAACCTGACCCGCGCGGGCCATATTTCCTTCGCCGAGCAACCACGCGAGCGCGAGACCGCCAAAACGCAAGCCGGTGTGGCCGAAGAACTGGCGGCGCGTTTGCAGGAGTTGACTTTCGAGGAGCGGGTTCATGGAAGTCAAAAGTCAGTTGCGCGTGAGCGTTTCATCCAGGTTGAGGAGGAGGTTTGCGACCAGGGTCCAGGCGGCGAGTTCCGGCTCGGGCAGGTCGGGCTTCGGCGAGGATTCGCCGATATGGATCGACCTTCTTCGCCGCCTCGGGATCGGCCTGGTATTTGGCGAGATGGGCGGTGAACACGTCGGTGACGACCGTCGTTTCGGCATTCGTCGGAGGGCGCGCAAGCACGGTCCGCCACGCGAAGTCGATTCGTTCCTCGGGCGTCGGGCCGCCGTCGACATCACTCGTTCGGCCAGGCCGCGGGCGGCCTCGAAATGCTGCACGTCGTTCATCAATTGCAGCGCCTGCAGCGGCGTGTCGCTGCGATCGCGGCGAGTGCAGAATTGCTCGCGGTTCGGCGCGTCGAAGTTCGCCATGAACGGCGGCGGCGCGGTGCGCTTGAGGAAAGTATAAAGACTGCGGCGGTAGAGGGCGTCGCCGTGATCCTGATTGTAGGCGGCGGTGTTGCTGCCGACGAAGCCGACCGGCTCCCAGATGTTCGGCGGCTGGTAGGGTTTCACGCCCTTGCCGCCGATCTGCAACTTGATCAGCCCGCTGACGAACAGCGCGTTGTCGCGCAGTTGCTCGGCATCGAGCCGGAACCGCGGGCCGCGGGCCAGCAGGCGGTTTTCCGGATCGGCTTGCACCAGTTCCGGGGTGACGCTGGACGATTGCCGGAACGTGGCGGAGGTAACCAGCAGGCGCACGAGCGCCTTCACGTCCCAGCCGGATTCGCGAAAGGTCACGGCCAGCCAGTCGAGCAGTTCCGGGTGGCTCGGCGGTTCGCCTTGCGAGCCGAAATCGCCGGACGTTTTCACGAGGCCGGTGCCGAAGAATTGCTGCCAGAAGCGATTGACCGTCACTCGTGCGGTCAGCGGATTAGCGTCCGCAACGAGCCAGCGAGCGAGGTCAAGGCGGGTGGGGTTCTGCGTGTTCTCGAGCGGCGGAAATGCGGCTGGCACATTGCGCGAAACGGGGTCGCCGGGTTTGTCATACTGGCCGCGCAACATCACGTTCGCCTGCCGTGGCGGTGCGAGGTCTTTCATGATGAAGCTGCCCGGGAGTGAGGCATTGAGGTCATCGCGTTGCTTTTTGAGCGCGGCGATCTCGCTTTGAATTGGCTCCAGCGCCCGCTTGGTGTTCGAGCAGACGGTCGCGACGAAGTAGTCGCGCAATGTCTTCTGCGGCTCAGCGGCGCGTTCGGCCGCGGGCTTTTGGAGGATTTCCTGAATGTGCGGCGGAAGTTCTTTCGCAGGATGGCCTTCGTTGGCGGCAAGCCAAGCGGCGAGCGAGCGCTTCGGATCGGCGGCGGGATCGCTGCGGCCCGTGACGCCGATCTGATCCCACGTCACCGTGCCGTCGAATTGCGTGCAGGCGAGGCCGGTGATTCTGTCGCCGGCTTGCAGACCAATTTTCGCCGCCTCGACTTCGAGGCGCACCCATTTGCCGGCCTCGGGCAGCGGGCCCATGTTCACGCGCTCGGTGGTGTTCGGTGCGCCCCATTGGATCGCGTCGTAATCACCCCAGACCGCACGGTGCAGCCAGCCGCCTTTGTTGAACTGAAGCATGATCGTCTTTGGCAAATCATCCGACTCGATGAAGACACGGGCGAAAATCTTCCCCTGCGGCGGAATCTCGAGGGTCGAAGCCGCGTTTTCGTAAACATCCTGGGCGAGACCTTTCGCCTTTCGCCGCAAAGCCCGCTGACCGCTGAAGACGCGCCCGGTCTCCACCGACACCCATTGCGTCGGCTCGCCGGGGCTCGCCTTGAATTCGCCAGCCTCCGGTGCGTTGTCTTCCACCCAGAACGTTTCGAATTCCTGCACCGGTGGTCTCGGATCGAGCGTGGCGGGGTCGGTATAATCCACGGTCTGCACCTGGTCCTCGAGCGACTTCTCCGCGGCGGTTATGCGCGCGCCGAAGTTGTCGAGTTGCTGGCGTTGTTCCGGTGAGATGAGTTGCACCGTCGGCGCGGTCAGCAGCGTGTTGCCATCGAGCGCCGGATCGGCTGCGCTGTAGAAAAACGCGTAGAGCGAATAAAACTCCTTCTGCGAGATGGGATCGAATTTGTGGTCGTGGCAGACGGCGCACCCGGCGGTCAGCCCGAGCCACGTCCCGGCTGTGGTCGCCGTGCGATCGACGGCGTAGCGGAAAATCCATTCGGCATCGATCGAGCCGCCTTCACCGGTGGTCACGTTGCAGCGGTTGAAGCCGGTGGCGACCAGTTGATCCTGCGTGGCGTCGGGCAGCAGATCGCCGGCGAGTTGTTCGATCGTGAATTCATCGAACGGCAGGTTTCGATTGAAGGCGCCGACGACCCAGTCGCGATAGGGCCACATCGAGCGCTCGTTATCGAGGTGCATTCCGTGCGTGTCCCCGTAGCGCGCCACGTCGAGCCAGTGCCGCGCCATTTGTTCGCCGTAGTGCGGCGAGGCGAGATACCGCTCGACCATTTTCTCGAAGGCATCCGGCGACTCGTCGGCGATGAATTCATCGACCTCGCGCAGGCTCGGCGGCAGGCCGGTGAGCGCGAAAGCCACGCGGCGCACAAGTGTTTCGCGATCCGCTTCCGGAGACGGAGCAAGGCCGCGCGCCGAGAGAGTCGCCTGGATGAAGGCATCGATCGGGTTCCGCACCGCTCCGGCGTTCGCGAGGACCGGTACCTCAGGCTTCACCGGCGCGATGAAAGCCCAGTGCCCTTTGAAGTCCGCGCCTTCCGCGATCCAGCGAGCGAGCAGGGCGATCTGCGCCGGCTTGAGCGGCTTGTGCGCCTTGGGTGGCGGCATGATCTCTTCGCGATCCTCGGAGCGCACGCGCAAGATCATGTCGCTCTGCTCCGGCTGCCCCGGCACTACGGGATACACGTCGTCGATTTTCGAGAAAAGCCCCTCGCGCGTGTCCAGCCGAAGGTCCGCCTTCCGCTTGGCCGCGTCGGGTCCGTGGCATTGAAAGCAGTGGTCCGAGAGAATCGGCCGGATGTCCTGGTTGAAGTCGATCCGCTTGTCGGCGGCCGCGGCCGGCGCGACGAGCAGGCAAAGCGCGGCCAGCCAGTCAAGGCGCGGGCCAGATTGCATGGGGAACTTCATGGCATACCTCTACACCCGGCTTCCCGATCCTTCTTCGGAAGAATCTCGGGTTGGCATGGCCGGTTTTCTCAAATGGCGGCGGGGCGGCTGGCTCAATCTGAGGTGGCACGTTGATCAATCGTGCGCCGAGGCGGCAGTTCAGCGTTTTCGAGCGATTTCAATTCGATCTGATAGAACCAGACCGGCTGGCCTTCGGGCTGCGGAGTGACGTGGCCGTAACAGAGGATGAAATCGCCGCCGACATCGAGGAGATCGCTCGCCGGAGCATTGTTGTTCTTGGGATCGAGTTGAGGGCGTTGATAGCGGAGCACTTCGACACCGTTGACGCGATGGATGATCTCATCGTTGCCATGCACTTCGACTTCAGCGCGCACCCATTCGTCGGCGGGGAAGGTCGGAGCGCTGGAGGTGATGATGTGTTGCGTCACGAGTTTCCTGTCGATTTCCACGTTGGTCCCGGGTGTGCAAAGATTGCCGGTGGGACGCGGCCCTTTTCCTTCATCCGCCAGAAACTGCATCTCGAGGCTCGCCGGGAATCCTTGATCGAGACGCATGCTTTCGGGCAGCTGTGCGTGAATCATGAGACCACTGTTGAGGTTCACATAATTCGGGGCATCGGGCATCATTTTGCCGGTGAAACGATACTCCAGGCGCACAATATAATGGGAGTAGGCGAGATTGGTGAAGAGGTGTGCTGTATTGTTGATCGAATTTCTGATACCCGTCGTAGCTGACCTTCAGAATGCCGTCCTCGACGCGGAACGTATTGGCGAAATTCCCGCCTAGCGGTTGCTTGGCGATCTTGATCGTCCAGCCATCGAGGTTTTTGCCATTGAACAAGGGAATCCGATTTTCCCTGGCCGCTGCGGCATCCTCGGTCCGGGCGGTGGAGGTTAGCAGGGAAATGACGACAGCGGTGTGGGGATCGTGATTCGGGGTGTCGTGAGCATGCGTAGCATGGTGCGGAGCCGGGTCGTTTTTTCCAATCTCAATGCTCCCCCGCCAAATCGCCGAGCGAATCCGGTACCCCTGCCCCTCGCTCATCGAACACATCGCCACCTCCAGCTCCTGGGCCGGCGTCATCCACCGCGCGGAGCGGTGGGATCGGGCGGGCTAAAGCGAATGCCCGGTCATTTGTAATTCAGCATGACGATGATCCAGCATGACATTGCAATTGCCCCGAGCAAAAACGCTGCGCCTATCCGCAGCAGGCCGCGTCCGAGTGGGCGGCTTTTCAGCGAGTGAACACCCGTCCATACATCGCGCGGCGGATCGCCCAGCGCAGACGCCAATAGTAGGGAGAGATTTCCATGACCATGCTGAGGGAAGTGGGCCGACGCTTTCCTGCACTCGCCTCGCTTCATCATCGTCGAGCCCGATACGGGCCGCCCATCCTGCCACCAAGAAGGCGAATGAAGAGACCGCGAACAGAAACGCGAGGGCGATGAAAGGTTTTGCATACGAAAAGGGAAACGTGGATCCCTAACCACCCAGGCTGGCGGCATCGATATTTAGGCTGGGGCGATGGGTTATTTATGTAGACGGCCTATACACCCTCTTCCTCCCTCCCGGGCGCATCGTGGGCGCGCAGGCGCTGCTGCTCACGAGGGGGTTGCGCGCAGGTGCTGGCGGAATGGCGGAGCCGGGCGGGACGACCTCGGCGCGGGTCGGGTCCATCGCGGCGCGGGAGGCGCCGGGCGTCCCGATCCCCTACCGCCGCCCCTCGCTCATCGAACACGTGGCCACCTCAGCTCCTGGCCCGGCGTCATCCACCGCGCGGAGCGGTGGGAGGAAGGGTAGCTTTTCTCCGGAATCGGGACCAGATGCGGGGGGCGAAGGTGAGGAGACAGGCGACGAGTAGGAATCAGCCGGTCGAAAGCCAAGCCGGGACCCAGACTTCCCAATTCCCGATCCCTCGGAAACGTAGCCACAGCAGGGGAACGGCAGGAGACCACTTCCAGCTCCTCCGAGGTGATGGGTGTTGAATCGACGAAGGCGCGTATCGACTCTCCAATGGCTGTTCCGGGCCTGACGGTGCAACCTTGCCGCCCATTCCAGCTAGAAATCTCTCCATATCGCCCGAGCACGGAAACAATTGCATAGTCTCTATTCGAGTAGCTCCGCACCCAGAATACCCCGCAGGCGATCGCGTAGATGAGGCAGAGGATGGCGGCGGCGCGGCGCATGGGTGGTTTGGGTGGGGTTGGGAGGGAAGCGCGATCCGGGCGGGAAAGCGAGCGCCGGGATTACCCAGACCGGGCGCAGGGGTAACACCGGCGGAGCGGTGGGGGCTATGAGGTGCCCCTTGATGTAGCCGTAGTCGGAGGCTTCGACATGCCCCTCAGTCGGGAAAGGGGTCCGGGAAAGGGGGCGGTCCGTGCATATGTGCAGAGTCCAAATTCCGAATTTTCGGTCGATCAACGACGGGCCGAAGGTCGCGTTGAATGCTGCGGTTGCCCCGACAAGCTTTGCAGCATGCCGCGTCGCCGAGATCATCGAACAAATCGAGGAATTGCCCCCCCGGAGCAGAGACGTGAAATCGCTCGCTTTGCCCGGTAGTTTGCAGGGAAGCAGAGTTCACCACGAAGAATTCGGGAAACTCGACAAACGCCTGACAGGGGTTGCCGGGCCGGCCGAGGCTGCTGCGATTGAGGCGGCGGTCGTTGAAGGATTCCATGGCGCAATCGCAGTTTCCTGAAATTCGCTGCGCGCAGTTGGCGGTGGGGTTCCTTCAAAGGGGGACCGAGAAGGAGAGGAAGAGGAAGAAGGAGAGCTGACACGCGAAAAAATCCGGATTGGGTGCCCAAGGGTCAGGGCAAACCTGAATTGCGGGGATTTCGGGGCGTCGATTTGCGCATCCGAAATTGGTCGTTACCTTTTCCGCAGGTGTTTGTGTTGTTGGGTCCGAACCGCGCGGGTTCTTGGGTGCCCGCGCGGTTCACTTTTCACCTCGAAACTCAGCGTTCCGCACCGCGTCTGCTTTCCGCACTCCGCCTTCCGCGTTCCGCATTCAAATCATCCGTATCGCAACGCCTCGATGGGTTCGATGCGGGAGGCTTTGAAGGCGGGATAAAGTCCGCTCACGATGCCAATGACCACGGCGAAACTGAAGGCGATCACGACGTTTTCCCACTCGAGCACCGGCGCATTCTCTGCCGGCGAAATGGCGATGAGGATTTGCATGATCCCGAGGCTGGCGAACAAGGCCGAGGATGCCCCCGATGAATCCGATCACGGCCGACTCGACGACGATTTGCACAAAGATGTCGCGCCCCTTCGCGCCCACGGCCCGGCGGACGCCGATCTCGCGGATGCGTTCGGTGATCGAGGCCAGCATGATGTTCGTAATCCCGATGCCGCCGACGAGCAGTGAGATGCCGGCGATGAGACCGCCACTCGCGCGGACGTTGCGGACGTTTTCCTCGATGTTGTCGAACCATTCCTCGCGCGTATCGAAGCCGAAGTCCTCGATGCCGCGATGCGTCATTTTGAGGACGTTGCTGATCTGGCTCGAGCGTTTCCTTGAACCGATCCGTGTTCGCGACCTGGAAGACGAGGCCATCGAGTTTGTAATCGGGGCCGGTGTCCGTCGTGCCGACCACGGTGGCGCTCTTGAATTCGTAGAACATCGTGGTGATCGGGATGACGATTTCGTTGTTCTTTCGATAGAATGGGCTCCATCGGTTCGAGCGCGGTCGGCCGCTGCTGCTCTTCGCACCTTTGTCGAGCTTCAGTTCGCGTCGCCGTTTGTCTTCCTCGCGCTCGTAGAATTCAAAGATGCCGACGATTTTGAACGGACGCTGCTGGACGAGGATGCTCTCGCCGATCGCGTCGAAATCCGGCCGGTCTGGCCAGAGGCGTTCGACGGCGCTGCGGCCGATCACGCAAACATGGTGGGCGCGATCGATGTCGAGCTGGGAGAGGGACCGTCCGACCTCGACGACGTGTTTATTGATCGGCATGTAATCCGGCCAGGCGCCTTTGACTTCCGTTTTGAAGCTCTCGCCCGCGGCTTCGACCATGGTCCGCAATTCCACCACCGGCGACACGTAAGTCACCAGGCCGACCGTGTCGGCGATGGCCTCCGCATCAACAACCGTGCGGCCCGGCGAAATCTCCCAAATGTTCTCCTGCTCCGGTGGCACTTCCTGCGTCACCACCTCGACCTTCTCGATGCCTCCCACCTGCTGCATGTATTCGCGCATGCCCCGCGCCATGCCCGCCGTGAGCGAAAACATGGCCAGCAGAGAAGCGACGCCGAGGATGACGCCGAGCATGGTCAGAAAGCTGCGGAATTTGTGCGCCCAGATTTCTTTGAGCCCGATGACGAGGCCGAGCCAAAGATTCATGCGAGGGCGGGGTTGGCGGTTTCCACCGGGCGCGCGCCGTGCACGATCAAGCCGTCGCGGATTTCGATCCGGCGCGGCGCCTTGGCGGCAATGTCGTTGTCGTGCGTCACGAGGACGATGGTGCGGCCTTGGGTGCTGAGTTCGCGGAAAAGTTCGAGGATGGTGGCGCCGGTCGTGGAATCGAGATTCCCGGTCGGTTCATCGGCGAAGATGATGCGTCGGATCATTCACCAGCGCCCGGGCGATGGCCACGCGCTGCATCTGGCCGCCGCTGAGCTGGAGCGGCGTGTTGCGAATGCGATTGGTGAGCTGGACCCGTTCGATGGCATCCAGGGCCCGCTCGCGCCGCTCCCGGGCCGAGACGCCGGAGTAAATCATCGGCAATTCGACATTCTGCAAGACATCGAATTTCGCGAGCAGGTTGAAGGCTTGGAACACGAAGCCGATTTTTTGGTTCCGCATTTCCGCGAGGCGATTGCTGCTCGCGCGGCTGACGTCGATGCCATCGATGTGCATCGTCCCGGCGCTCGGAATATCGAGGCAGCCAAGCAAATGCATGAGCGTGGATTTGCCGCTGCCGCTCGGGCCGATGATGGCGGCGTATTCGCCCTGCTCGATATCCAGATCGATGCCGTTCAGGGCGACGATTTGCTGTTCGCCCACCTGGTATTGCTTGGTGACGTCGCGCAGTTCGATCAGGGCCATTACTGATCCGCGGAATTAGGAGCGTTTGCGCGGACCAGCCTCGGAACCGTCCGGAGTCGATGCCGTCGCGTTTTCCGGTTCGACGAGCAGGATGGTTTCACCCGCGTTGAGACCTTCGGTGATCTGCGCGTAGTCCATGTTCGTCACGCCGATGCTGACCTCGCGCCGTTCGGTGTCACCGCCATTCTGGACATAGACGACTCGCTGATCGCCGGTGCCCTTGAAGACCGCGCCGATCGGCACGCTGACCGCATCGCTCGCCTGGGCCACGGGGATGACGAGATTGACGCTCATGCCGGGCCGGAGCCGCGGATCGGGTTTGTCAATCAGGGCCTCAACTTGAAAGCCTTTGATGCTGTTCTTCACTTCGGCCACGAGGCCGATGCGCGAAATGACCGCACTCATATCGGCATCGCGGACGGAGCTTGATTTCAATTGCACCCGCTGATTCTGGCGCACCTTGCGCGACATCGACCTGATTCACGTGCGTATTGACGAGCAGCTTCGAGAGATCGGCGAGCGTCATAAGGGTCGTGCCGTTATTCACGCTGGCCGCGGCGATGACCACCTGGCCTTCGAGCACCGGCGGGGTGAGGATGGTTCCGTCCATGGGCGCGATGACTTGGGTCTTGCGCAATTTGTCCTCGACGAGCTGCAGTTTCCGCTCGGCCCGCGCGAGGGCATTTTGGGAAAGCTTGTAAGTGGATTCGAGATTCTCGAAGACCTCGCTGCTCACGAGCTTGGCCTCGAAGAGTTCCTTCGAGCGCTCGTAATTGCGGCGGTCCTTTTCCACGTTCAGCTTCGTGCCTTCGATCTCGGTCAGGACGGACTCCTTTTCGGTCAATAGATCGCGGTCATCGATCTCCGCGAGCACATCTCCCGCCTTCACCGTGTCGCCCGCTTCCACGTGCATCGCCTTGATTTTCCCGCCCACCTCGGCCTTCACCTCGAGCTGGAAAGCCGGGGCGACATCGCCGCTGACTTCGACGGCAAAATCGATATCCCGTTTCTCGACCGTGGTGGTGAAGCGGTCGGCCATGGCATTCCGCGCTTCCAGGGCGCGGGCAGCACGCGTGGCGCCGTACCAGCCGCCCGCACTGAGAACGGCCAGCGCCAGAAAGAGAATCACGGATTTTTTCTTCGACATGAGAGACAACAAAGCAGGAACACGGCCGAACCGATAAAGTTACGAACACGTATGATGTGGGAGGCAAACCCGCATCCCGCCTGCTTCTTAGCCCAAAGGATGGGTCTCGCCAAATCGACATCCGCTTTTGCACTCTCCGCGCGTGACCGAAGCCAACGAACCAAAGTTAACCATCCAAGGTTCCCGCCAATTTACGTCCTGGATGCGGGAAATCAGGGCCAGCCTTGCCTTCACAACTTATCAGACGGGGAAGCTTTTCCTGATCGGACTGCAGACGGATGGGAAATTCAGCGTTTTCGAGCGAACCTTCGAGCGCTGCATGGGCCTGTGCGCGCCGAATTCGAATACACTCTGGGTGACGACGCTCTATCAAATGTGGCGTTTTGAGAATGCCATCCCCGCGGGGCAGGCCGCGAATGGGTTCGACCGGTTGTTCGTCCCGCAGGCGGCCTACACCACCGGCGACGTCGATGCGCATGACATCGCCATGAATGCCCATGGAAGGCCGGTATTCGTGAACACGCTTTTTTCCTGCCTCGCGGAACCGAGCGAGACGCACAGCTTTCGCCCCATCTGGAAGCCGTCATTCATTTCCAAACTGGCGGCGGAGGATCGCTGCCATCTTAATGGTCTGGCGATGGAAAACGGTGAACCGCGGTATGTGACTGCGGTCAGCACGACGGATGTGCATGAAGGTTGGCGGGAACATCGCCAATGTGGCGGCGTCGTGATTCATGTGCCGAGCGGCGAGGTGGTCGCTCGCGGATTCTCGATGCCGCATTCGCCGCGTCTGCACGAGGGCAGGCTTTACGTCCTGAATTCGGGCGCCGGGGAATTTGGCCAGGTCGATCTGAAGTCGGGCAAATTCGAGCCCATCTGTTTTTGCCCCGGCTATGCGCGCGGATTGAGCATCCTCGGGAATTACGCCGTGATTGGTCTTTCGACCTGCCGCGAGAATCGCACATTCCAAGGCTTGCCGCTCGACGACGCGCTGGCCGCAAAGTCTGTCGAACCGCGTTGCGGCTTGCAGATCGTCGATTTGCGCACCGGCGACGTCGTGCATTCGCTGCAAATTGAAGGCGTGGTGCGGGAACTTTACGACGTGGCCATCCTGCCGGGTGCGGCCCGACCCGCGGCCCTCGGTTTTAAGACCGAAGAAATTCGGCGCACCATCACGATCGAGGAATAAGGCGGATGATCCGTGCGATGGCTCGCCGAGCACGGCTCCAGCCCGGCAGCTGCAACGTGAGCACGTAACTCTGCAGCACATCATAAATCGGGGCCGCATTGGAACTCATGCGCACCACCGAACAGTTCGCGCTCAGCGTTGCGAACAACCCGCATTGCCGCACAAAGGTCACCGGCCCCTCACCGCACAAACCGCCGTCGATAGGCTCGCGGCGCCAGACCCACGTGCGCGCGGAAAGAGCGGTTGAAATGGCTCTGGTCGTAGAAGCCGCAATCGAGCGCGATGTCACCCACCGCGTCGCTCGTTTCCTCGAGCCGCCGCCGCGCCATGAGCAACCGCACTTTCAACACATACTCACCCGGGGTCATTCCGAACAGGCGCTGAAACTCCCGCTGCAACTGGCTCACCGAAAGATGCGCCGTCGCCGCCAGTTCCGCGGTCTCAATTCGCTCACCATATTGCGCCAGCACAAATTCCATCACGGGTGTGAGTCGACGATAGTCCTGCGGCGATGGCCCGGTCTGGTCGTAAGGTCGCAGAAAACCGGCGATCCCGACCGCATCGCCTCTCGTCCCGAACAAGGGAATTTTCGTGCTTAAATACCATCGCGGCATGCGATCGCTGCCCATGACCAGCCAGACCTGGTCACGCACTGGTTCCTTCGCCGCCATCACGCGACGGTCTTCCTCGACATATTGCGCCGCCAGTGCCGGTGGATGAAAATCGAAGTCCGTCTTTCCGAGGTAATCGCGGTCCATGCGGCATCCGTGCAAAGCCATCGAGGAGTGATTCATGCGGATAAAACGCCCCTCATCATCCTTGATGAACAGATAGACGCGCGGCAGAAAATCGAACAGTGAGAGCCACTGCCCGCGCGGCTGGAGGGACGCCAAAAAGCGTGCGGGATCAAAGGGGGAGCTTTTCGCGGGCATGCGGTCTATTTACAAAAAGATGCGGCAGGACTCAAGGCGCACGCGCCGACTTTCCGCCACGCTCGGGTCATGTTCGACTTCCTCGCCGAATCCCCCCGCGACCGCGCCAATCTCTGTGGCGGCGACGGCGCGAATCTTTCCCGGCGAACGTTTCTCCAGGTCGGTGCGCTCTCAGCGATCGGACTTTCCCTCCCACAATTCCTCCGCGCGGAAGCGGCCGCCGAGGCGAAGGACAGCAGACGCTCGTGCATCATGATTTTCAATCTTGGGGGCCCGAGCCATATCGATCTGTGGGACATGAAACCCGACGCGCCGAGCGAGATCCGCGGTCCATTCAAGCCCATCCGGACGAAGTCCACCGCGTTTGAAATTTCCGAGTTGCTGCCCAAGCACGCCGCCATCGCCGACAAGTTTTCTCTCGTCCGCTCTTGCCATCACGACGGCGCCGCCGTCCACGATGCCGGCTGGCAGATGATGCAGACCGGCCGCCGATTTACCGGTGGCATCCAGACGCCACACGCCGGTTCCGTCGCCTCGTATTTGCTTGGGCGGCGGACGGATCTCCCGCCGTTCATCGTGCTCCCGCAGCTGATGGGGCGCGGTGGCGGAAATCTTCCGAACGGCCAGGCCGCCGGCTTTCTCGGGAAGGCGTATGATCCGTTTGCGCTGATGGCTGATCCATCGAAACCGGATTTCCGCGTCCCGGACCTATTGCCGCCGGACCAGATTGGCGCGGCACGTCTCGATCGGCGCCGGAAAATGCGCGCGGTCGTCGAGGAATCTGTCGCTGCGTTCGAGGCGAGCGAGGACGCGCGGCTGCTGGACGAAAACTTCCATGCGGCGTTCCGAATGATGACCAGCGAACAAGCGCGCGCCGCCTTCGATCTCGCCCAGGAACCGATTGGCGTCCGGGAACGCTACGGCATGAATCGCTTCGGCCAATGCTGCCTCCTGGCCCGCCGCCTGGTGGAAAACGGCGTGCGTTTCATCACGATCAACACCTTCCTCACCGTCTTCGACGAGATCACGTGGGACATTCACGGCTCGAAGCCCTTCACCTCCATTGAGGGCATGAAGGAAATCGTCTGCCCAATGTATGACCAGGCCTACACCGCGCTCATCGAAGACCTCGAGCAACGAGGTCTGCTCGGCGACACGCTCGTCGCGAACCTCTCCGAATTCGGTCGCACGCCGAAGGTTAATCCTGCCGGCGGCCGCGATCATTGGCCCGGCTGCTTCACCGTCTATTTCGCTGGTGGCGGCGTGCAAGGCGGACGCGTCATCGGCGCGAGCGATCCCATCGGCGGCTTCCCTGCAGAGCGCCCCGTCGGTCCCGGCGATGTTGTGGCCACCATCTTCAAAAGCCTCGGCCTCGATCCCGCCAGCCACCTGCCCGGCCCCGGCGGCCGCCCGTTCCCGCTGACCGATCTCGGCACTGAGGCGATCAAGGAATTGTTCACCTAGAACACAAAGGACTGCGATCTGAAATCGCCGAACTAGAGCCCACCCCCGCAGCGGCAATTCGCGACTGAGACGCGCAAGCAGCTGGAATATCATCTTCGCCTTTCACCGACAGGCGAGCGTGCTCCTCCTGCCACTCGTCATTAATCTGCTCAAAGCCGCGGGCAAAAGGGGCTGGGAAATCGACATCATGCTTGCGGCTTGCCACTACCCCTAAGTCCTGCCGCCCCGGAAACCGGCACACGAAACGCTCGTCAGGAGCTACGAATAGCAATGACCTGGTTCGTATGAATCGCAACGGTTCGGGACTGTGTTCAAGTGCACGAACCGACCTGAATGGCGCCAGCGTGCGGTGGGGAACGATACCCGGCGGTTCAGAACATTCCCCGGGGTGGCGACGTCAATGGCAACGACGACGACGCCCCAAACCGACGGCCACGCCGAACGCCAGCAACGCCGCGGTGGACGGCTCGGGAACAGTGTAGTTGCTCAGCACCACGGAGTCAGGGTTGTAAGTGACGTCGAATATCCCGCTCGTGAAAGTCACCACCCCCGGTGCATTGGCAAAGGCGCCGGCCACGGCGCCGCCGGTGAGGATCGTGAAAGTGTCGGAAGGCGAAGGCGTGAATCCGCCGAAAAGTGAGATCTCGAGATTGCCGTCGAGCGACACATTGCCGGTAACGGCTAGTTGATCGTAGTCCATCCCGACCGCAGGACCGCCGATCTCGATGCGAAGGCTGGCGGTCGATGTGAATGGCGCATTGCCGGAGATGTTGAGCACTCCCGCGCTGAAGCCCGGAGAGATTTCGCCTTCGTTCGAAAACGCCACACCGTTCGAACTGACATCCAGCGTTCCCGTTCCCTCGATCGAACCACTCGGAAGATTGGTGAATGGTCGGACCCCAGCGGCCTGGACCTCCAGCCGCGCGCCGTCGTGGAGCGAAATGGTGCCGCTGTTCAGGTAGGTGGCGAGGTCTCGCTGAAGTCCGGCGACGACATTCTCCTCGACCGTGATTTTTCCCGCATTGTTGACCAAGTCCGCCGACAGCGTCCGCGCCAGATTGCCGCCCGAGCCCGTTTGGAAGTGAATTTCTCCGGTGGGCCCATTGGTCAGAGTGCCCGAGTTCATCTTGAGCGTGGCCCCTTGGGAGCCGGCCGAATCGAGTGTGATGGAGCCGTTATTCGTGAAGTCCGTGCTCACGAAAAGGAGACCGTTTGAGTTGTCATTGCCCCGGATGGTCACGGTCTGCGCCGCCGCCAGATCCCCGCTGAGCGTGCTGCTGCCACCGCTGAAACTTTGGAAGATGAAATCCCCAGTCCCCGTCGAGCCCGGCGCGATGTTCAGCGTGTTGTTCATAAACATGATCGGGTTCCCTGTGATGTTGCCGCCGTTGTAGTTGAACGTATCGCCGGCCATCTCGAAGGTGCCGTTGTTGTTGAGCACGCCGCCCGCGTTCTGCGTGAAGGTCGAACCCATCCCAAACGTCACCGCCGCCGTGGCGGCGATATTCACCGTGTTGTTGTTGGTGAAGACTCCGAGCTGCTTGTCAAAGGAAGCGGCAACCCCGGGCTCGATGGTCACCAGCCCATCGTTGACAATGTTCGCTCGCACCATGCGCTCCAGATCCGAGCCGGTCCCGGTCCGCAGGGCGATCTCGCCGCCCGCTGTGTTAGTCAGCGCGCTGTCGTTGTTGACGGTAAGGATGGAGCTTCGACTGCCGATCGAGTCCAGCGTGATCGTGCTGAAGTTGCTGAAGCCAGCGGCCACGTTGACCTGCCCCGGCGAGTTGTCGTTCCCCCGGATGGTCAGCGTCTGAGCCGCCGCCAAGTCCCCGCTGAGGGTGCTCGCGCCGCCGCTGAAACTCTGGAAAATGAAATCACCCGCGCCCGTCGAGCCCGGCGCGATGTTCAGGGTGTTGTTCATAAACATGATCGGGTTCCCCGTGATGTTGCCGCCGTTGTAGTTGAACGTATCGCCGGCCATCTCGAAGGTGCCGTTGTTGTTGAGCACGCCGCCCGCGTTCTGCGTGAAGGTCGAACCCATCCCAAACGTCACCGTCGCCGTGCCTGCGATATTCACCGTGTTGTTGTTGGTGAAGACTCCGAGCTGCTTGTCGAGGATCGCGTTGACATCCGCTTCCACGGTGAACATTCCGTCATTGATCACATCGGCCCGCAGCGCGCGATCCACATTCGTCCCGCTCCCAGTCCGCAACACAATCTCGCCGCCGGCGGTGTTCGTCAGCGAACCGTTCGAAATTGTGAAAAAGGCGCCCTGCGTGCCGGCTGAGTCGAGCGAAATGGTGCCGAAGTTGCTGAAGCCATTGCCCGCCGTGATGGTGGCGGCCTTGAGATCGGTGCCGAGGAGAGTCAGCGTCTGCGCTGCCGCCAGGTCTCCGCTGTAGCTGCCACCGCCACTCCCGGAGCTTTGCATGATGAAATCGCCCGTGCCCGTCGAGCCAGGCGCGATGTTCAAGGTCGAGTTCACCAGCATGATCGCGTTGCCCGTGATGCTCCCGCCGTTGTAGTTGAACGTATTGCCGCCCATCAAAAAGGAGCCGTTGTTGTTGAGCACACCGCCCGCGTTCTGATCGAAAACCGAGCCGGCCCCGAACGTCACGGTCGCCGTTGTCGCGATGTCCACGGTGCCGTTGTTGCTGAAGACGGCGAGGCTCTTGTCGAGAACCGCGGTCAACTCCGGCTCCACGGTGAACGTCCCGTCATTCACAATGTCGGCCCGCAGCGTGCGATCCACATTCGTCCCGCTCCCAGTCCGCAATACAATCTCGCCCCCGGTGGTGTTCATTAGCGAACCGTTCGATAATCGTGAAAAAGGCGCCCTGGGTGCCGGCTGAATCCAGATTGATGACACCGCTGTTGGCGAATCCGTTGGCCGCCGCGATGACGGCAGCTTTGTTGTCGGTGCCAAGGAGGGTCAGCGTCTGTGCCGCCGCCAGATCCCCGCTGTAGCTGCCACCGCCGCTCCCGGCACTCCGCATGACAAACGAGCCGACCCCGGTCGAGCCCGCACCGATATTCAGCGTCGAATTCTCCAGCACGATCGCATTCCCCGAGACCGTGCCGCCGTTGAAATTGAAGGTGTCCCCGGACATCTCAAACGAGCCGTTATTCTGCATCGAACCGCCATTCTGATTGAAGACCGAGGCGGTCCCGAACGTGACCTCCCCGCCCGCCTGAACGCCGAAGTTGCCGGTATTGGTAAAAACGCCAAAGGTCTTGTTCAGCCGAGTGTCGGTCCCGTTTTCCACGAGGAAGGTTCCCTGATTGACCACATCGATCCCGACGTTGCGAATCGGCGATGCCCCCGCGACTCCACTGAAGATCGCATCGAGCCGACCGCCGGGATTGATGGTGAGCGAGCCGCCGTTCAACGTAGTGAAACCGGTCCCCGTCGCGTTGAGTCGCACCGCGCCGCTGGTGTCCATCGTGGTATCGATCGTCAGCGCGATGTTTGCGGTGGACTGAGCCACGATATCGAGCACCACCGAGCTTTCGGGAATGGTCACTGCGCCGACGGAAACACTGCCCGTGGTGAGCGTGACGATCGCGTTTGGCCTTTGAATCGTCGCCGTATCATCGAACCCATCGGGAAAGGTATTCCCTGCGCCGAGGCCCCAATTGCTGACCCCGAGCCCGCCGACGTTCAGGGCGCGCCATTCGCCGGAATCACCATCAGGAGGTGCCCAAAGGTAATCGACGGCTTTCGTGGTGGAGGTTCCGGCCAAAACGGTGGCGAGGACGCAAGCCGCGGACCTGCACCGAGGGTGTGCGCGTTGAACGCGACGACTGGCAGTTGCCTTGGAATGAAAGTTCGAGTGTTTCATTTTTTTTCCGGTTCATGATTGATGCGGGGAAAGCCGGTTCGAATGAAACCGCCCGCAACGCCGCGGCACCTGTCCGATGGCAGGCAAAGGACGCAATTCCATATGACAAGGAAATGAGCGTCAGGATGCAACCCCCGATTCCATGCCGGACCGCAGCCGCGCAGAAGATGTCATCGAGCCGGCGAAGACGCCAGCGCTCCCAAGCGTTGTTTTGCCCGCGCCGACTTGGATGTTGAGCCTTGGATGTTGGATGTTGGATGTTTCTCTCCCTCATGAACTTCCTCGCAGTCGAAATCGGCGGCACCAAGCTCCAGCTCTGCATCGGCACGGGCGCCGGTGAAATTCTCGCGCGGCGTCGTTTTCAAATCGATCGCGTGGCGGGCGGCCAGGGCGTCCGCCGGCAGATCGAAAGTTCCCTGCCGGATTTGCTCGGAGAGTTTTCGCCGTGCGCGATCGGTGTCGGGTTTGGCGGTCCGGTGGACTGGTTATCGGGCAAAATCGCCCGATCACATCACCTCGACGGCTGGAATGATTTTCCACTCGGGAGCTGGTTTGCAACCCACACCAGTCTGCCAACCTTCATCGAGAATGATGCCAATGTCGCCGCGCTCGCCGAGGCGAAGCTCGGCGCCGGGCGAGAGGCAAATCCGGTTTTCTATGTCACGCTCGGCAGCGGGGTCGGTGGTGGCCTGGTCAGCGAAGGCCGGATTTATCACGGCGCTCCTCCGGGTGAGGTCGAAATCGGGCATCTCCGGCTCGATCGGGAAGGCACCATCATCGAGGATCGCTGCTCGGGCTGGAACGTGGATCGGCGTGTGCAACGCGAGGCCGGCCGGCACCCGGAATCGATGCTGGCGGACCTGGTCCGCCAATCGCCCGCCGGTGGAGAAGCGCGGCATTTGCGGCTCGCGCTCGCGCACGAGGATCGGGTGGCGGAAGCGATCCTCCGCGAGACGATGGAAACTCTTGCCTTTGGGCTGTCGCATGTTGTGCACCTCTTTCATCCCCAAATCATCGTCGTCGGAGGCGGGCTCTCGTTGCTCGGGGCGCCACTCCAGACCCAACTCGCGAAGGCACTGCCGGCTTTTCTCATGGATTCATTTCTGCCTGGTCCCCGCATCGAATTCGCGGCACTCGGGGAAGATGCCGTTCCGGTCGGTGCCCTCGTGCTGGCGGCGGATCGTCTCGTCGTGTAAGACGGACGGCAGCCCATGAAATCCTGGATCACCGATTACCTCGCCGCGCAACACCGTGCCCTCGACACCATCGATCACGAAATGGTGGCGGCGATGATTGAAACCCTGCGCGCGGCGGTGCGCGAAGACCGGCAGGTTTTCGTGTGCGGAAACGGCGGCAGCGCCGCCAACGCCTCGCATTTCGCCACCGACCTCGGGAAATCGTCATCCGACAAATTGCCCAAACGCTTTCGGGTGCTGTCGCTGAACGACAACACTTCGTGGATAACCGCGTTGGGAAATGACTACTCCTACGCGGACATTTTCGAGCGGCAGCTCATGAATTATGCGCGCGCCGGCGACGTGTTGCTCGCCGTCAGCGTCAGCGGCGATTCTCCCAATGTGGTCAAAGCGCTGGCGTGGGCACGAGAGAACGGCGTGAAGACGATGGCGCTTGTCGGCCAGAAACGCGGGGCCGCGGCCAATCTCGGTGAACAGGTGCTTGTGGTCGGCGACACCCATTACGGGCGGGTGGAAGACGTGCAGATGAACGTCCTGCACATGCTTTGCTACGCGTTCGTCGAAAAACCGGAACTCGGCGCCTAGTCGCGGAAAGTTCATAATCTCCTTCTCCCTCTTCCTCGACTTCTCCTTCCCCAGGGGGAGGACGATTCAGCTTATGAGCAGGATGAGGAGGAACCGCCCCGATATGCTGAGCGCTTCACGCGGCGGCGGCGACCCGCCTCAGCTTGCCCACGACATTTTCCAGGGCATCGAGCGCGCGCGTGGCTTCATCGGGGCCGTTGAACCGCCCGAACGAAAAGCGCAGGCTCGAGCGCGCGCGTTCGTCGCTGAAGCCCATCGCTTTCAGCACATGCGAAGCGTGCACCGAGCCGGTGGTGCAGGCGCTGCCGCTCGAACAACAAACGCCCGCCTGATCGAGCAGCATCAGCATGCCTTCAGCATCGACGCCCTCGAATGCAAGGTTGGTGGTGTTGGGCAGCCGATGCTCGCGGTCACCGTTTACCTGCGTGCCGGGGATTCGCTCGAGCACGCCGCTCTCAAACGCGTCGCGCAACGCCCGAATTTCCGTGGCCTCGTGGTCGATCCATTGCCCGGCGATTTCGCAGGCCTTGCCCAGGCCCACGATGCTGGCAACGTTTTGTGTGCCACCCCGTTTTCCATCTTCCTGACCGCCACCGGTGAGGAAAGGCGCGAAGCGTGTGCGCCGATTAACATACAAAACGCCGACCCCTTTCGGGCAATGCAGCTTGTGCCCGGAGAGTGAGAGGAAATTGATCTTCGCGTCGCGCAGACTGATGGGGATTTTGCCAATGGCCTGCACGGCATCGGTGTGGAAGAGAGCGCCCTTGGCGCGGACGATATCGGCGATTTCGTCCGTGGGAAAAAGCACGCCGGTTTCATTGTTCGCCCACATCACCGAGACGAGCGCCGTATCGGGACGAATCGACTTTTCCAACTGCCCGAGATCGACCTGACCTTTCTCATCCACGCCCAACCACGTGATTTCATAGCCGCGTTTGGCCAGCAGTTCGCACGTTTTCAACGTAGCGGAATGTTCCACCCGCGTCGTCACAATGTGCTGCCGGTCCCGGTCCATCAGGAGCGCGGAGTGAATGGCCGCATTGGTGGATTCGGTGCCGCAACTCGTGAAAATGATTTCCGACGGTTCGCAATCGAGCAACGCCGCCACGCGCTCGCGAGCCAGATCGAGCCCTTTGGCCACCTGCTTTCCGAAACGATAGCCGCTCGAGGGATTTCCGTAGAGTTCGGTGAGATAAGGAATCATTTCCTCGACCACCGCCGGGTCCACCCGGGTGGTTGCGTTGTTATCGAGATAAATGAGGTCGCTCTGGCTCATGGCGGTTTTTTCAAAAAGGGCGCGGAGATTAGCGCGGAGCATCCCAAGGTGCCAATGGAAGTTTGTGTCAGCAAGAGCGCGGGTCGAAGCGGGTCGTTTTTACGGAACTTTTACCGGGAAAAGACCGGCGGGAGACCACGGGACTGTGGGAAGGTGCGAGGTTTGGGACATGAAAACCCTCGAAGAAAACGTTCAACATCCAACTTTCAACGTTCAACGTTCAAGTATCTGCAGCCCGCTTTCCACCCGCGCACGAGCCACCGTCGTTGAACGTTGGAAGTTGAACGTTGAACGTTGGACGTTTTCCCCCTTCCGCCGCCTCGCCGCCTGCTTCCTGGCCGGCTCCGTTTCGACGCTCTCCGCCCAGGAAAAGCCGGCCGCGCCCAAAGTCGATCCGTTCGTCAAGGATTCTGCTCCGCTGCAAGTCGAGCCCGGCCAGGAAAGAAATCTGCGTTTGATGACGGTGCTGGAAGTTTACGACCTGCCGCAGAGTGAAGCGGCTGCCATTCTTGCCAGCGAAGCGGATCACCAAAAGCGCTACGAGCTGGTGCGGGCGCGGCTCAAGGATGGAAAGGCGCGGCTCGCCGATGTGATTGCCGTGGCGACCAAGAGCGGGGCAGCGCGCCGTGGCGGAATCGATCGGTGAATTTCGCTACCCGACTGAATTCAAGCCGGCGGCCGGCGAAGATATCGCGTGGCCGGCAGCTTTCGAAACGACGGAATACCGGAGCGACCTTCGAACTGGAACCAGTTCTGAGTCCGGACGCGCAGCTTTGTGACGTGAATCTGGTCCCGCACTTTACTCGGCTTCGTGAACTCACTTCGTATGATTCCAACGGCGGCGCCGTGACGCAGATGCAACCGATCTTCGACAATCGGCAGATGACGACGACGGCGAGCGTCCGATGCAATGCGCCCTTTCTGCTGGGCACGCTCAGCCCGGCGGAAGTGCCGGGAAATGCGCCCGCGGAACGACCGACGAGTTTCGCATTTCTCACGGGTGATTCCGGTGCAGGGGAAGACACTCGAGATCGCACAAAGGTCAACATGCCCTGAGGACATTGAAATGCGCCTGTCGTTCTACTCGATGTCGCGGGAAACGGGTCTGGCTGCCGTCCTCAAAGCCGGCGATTCCACGTCCCCGATTCAGGCAGTGAAAGACGCGCTGGGGCGCGGCGAAGCGACGTTGGAGAAGGTTTTGGCACTCGTCACCAAGTCGGGTCAGCGCGCCGTGGCGGAAGAAACCTCCAGTGGCGTTACCCGACCGATTTCAAATACACCTACAGCGATCCGGTTCGTGAAACGGGCCGTGTCATCGCGGTGAACGGCACCTCCTTTGAAACGCGCAATACAGGTTATGCCTTTGAGGTCGAACCAGTCGTCGGCCCCGATGCTGCCACCGTGGACGTGAACTTCGTCATCGTTCGCACCGTGCTGGTGCAGGAATTTGTCTGGCCTGGCGCGGTCGCCGCTGGCCGGTGCAGCCGCTCTTCGATACCCAAAAAAACACGCAGACGATATCGTTACGAGCGGGTGAACCAACCCTCTTCGGAACCTTCAATCCCGCACACGATACCGGACTGCCCGAATTGCAGGAATCCGATCGGGTCTGGCTTGGATTTATCGAGGTGACTCTCGTATCGCCGTAGGACGCACGCGCTGTGGCAATCTGACAACACCATGCGTGCGATCAATCCCTACGCGATTCTCGGGCTGCTGTTGCTGGCGGCCGCGATCACTCTCGGGGCCGGCCTGCGCTTCGCGCGCCGGGATCAGACGGTGTTGATTGCGCGCGACCGGGCGCCAGTGCATGCCTTCGCCGCGGCCATGCAGGATGAATTGCAACGGCTCGATCGGCTCTACGAACGGCATTTGCGCGAGATCGCCGATCCCAACCCGGACACGCGAGATTTTGCCGTGCGCAGCCGCGGGTCTCGGATTGTCGGCGTGCGCCAATGGTCACTGGTGCAACGGGAAGCCGGGGAAGATCGTCACGTGCGGATCACGAATCCGGACGGGGCCTCGCTCCCGGCGCCGTCGTTTCGCGAAAACTCTTCTGGCATCGCGCGCTCGCGCCTCGTTTTGATTCCCGAGGAGATTTTCGGCGAGAATGCGGAACCGTCCGGGTGGATTGATGAGCCGGGCAAGCCGACGGCGTATTGGGTGCGGCAGTCAAATTTCACCGTCGTGGTGTTGTTGATCGATGCGGCGGAGGTTCGATCGGTCATCGATCAATGGATGCGAAATTGGGTGGAGCAGAATCTCGAACCGTTGCGCGCGACGGGCGGGTTCGACGAAATTCGCGATCCAGGCGGGCAAGTGGTGGCCGCGACCGATTCGTCCGTGGGCGAACGGTCCACCGCGCCGTCGTTGATTCTTCCGCTGCGCACGCGATTCGGCACCTGGAGCGTCGCCTCTTCGGACGGCATTGAAACCCGCACGAGCTACGCGCTACCAATGATCGCGACCGCCGCCGTTCTGGCCGCCGCTCTCGTGGTGGTGGCCTTCGCCAGCTTTGCCCAGCAACGGAGAGCGGTTCGTCTGGCGGCGCAGCGCGTCTCGTTCGTCAACCGCGTCTCGCATGAATTGCGCGCTCCTATGACCAACATGTTGCTCAATCTCGACCTCGCCGAAGAAGCTGGTGAATCCAAGGACGAGGTGGCACCGCGGCTTCGATTGGTGCGGGAGGAGGCACAGCGGCTCGGGCGGATGATTGAGAACGTGCTGACCTTTTCGCGCGGCGAGCAGGGCCGCCTGGATGTGCACGCGCAAGCCTGCCGGCCGGATCAACTGTTGCGGGCGATGGTTGACCAGTTTGCCGCGGGTCTCGATCGGCGCGGCGTTTCGGTCCGGATTGAACCCGAAGCGCCGGACGCGTGCTTCATTGATCCGGATGCGCTGGCGCAAATCATCGCCAATCTTTTGTCGAACGTGGAAAAGTATGCGCCCGGAGCGCCGGTCACGCTTTCCACCAAGTGGGCGAAGGATGAATTGCAGATTCGCATTTCCGATGGCGGCCCGGGCATTCCCGCGCACGCTCGCGAGCGAATCTTTCAGCCCTTCGAGCGCCTCGATCATCGCGTGACCGAAGGCGTCAGCGGCACGGGCCTGGGATTGTCCATCGCGCGCGAACTCGCCACTCGCATGGGCGGCGAGCTGCGTCTGCTTCCCAGCGCCGCGGGTGCCACCTTCGAGCTTCGCATTCCAGCTCCTCCCGCCGGTCCGATTTCGTCAATCTCGGCCGCCTGATCCCATGACGATTCTCTTTGCCGAAGATGACCCCATCACGCTCGATTCCCTGCGCGCTTGTGTCGAGCCTGAGGGCTTTGCTGCCGTGCTGGCGCGCGACGGTCGCGAGGCCCTGACGCTGTGGGAGAAGCATCGGCCGGATTTGCTCTGCCTCGATATCATGATGCCGCATGTCGATGGCTATGAAGTCTGCCGGCGCATCCGCGCGACGGACGGGCAAATTCCCGTCCTCTTCCTTTCGGCGAAAAGTGAGGAAATCGACGTGGTGGTGGGGTTGCAGCTCGGCGCTGATGATTTCATCCGAAAACCCTTCGGGAAACATGAGCTGCTGGCCCGGATTCGCGGAGCGCTGCGACGGCAACAGAAGGGTCATGAATCGCCACGCGCTTTTTCCATGAACGGGTTGGTCATCTACCCAAACGAATTGCGCGCGGAACGCGACGACGATTCGATCGATCTGACGCCGCGCGAAAGCGCCATCCTCGCCCTGCTGCATGAACGCGCCGGCGAGGTCATCGATCGCGATACGTTTTTCAATCGCTGCTGGGGCTTTGATTACGCGCCCGACTCGCGCACGCTCGATCAACACGTGGCCAAGTTGCGAAAGAAGATCGAAGCGGACCCAGCTCAGCCGGTGATCATCGAGACGGTGCGCGGTGCGGGCTATCGATTTCGGACGCGATAGCCGTCCCTTCCGGGACCACACCTTCCCTGGCTCGGGCCGTGCTCCATTCCCAGGAATGCGAACCGTGGTCTCTTTTCTCCTCTTGGGTGCGCTCGTCGCGCATTGTTTTGGCGAGCGGATCAATCACGAAGGACGCATTCTTGGACCAGCGCCAATTGTCACTGAGCCGGTGCTTTTCAACACGCCGGAAGCCGATGCCATCGTCAGCGCGATGCAGATTTTTCCGCGCGAGAATCCCTGGAACGAGGACATTTCCAATCGGCCGGTGCATGCCAACTCGGCCGCCATGATCAACCAGATCATCAGTGACCTCGCGTCGAACCGGCGCACGCTCCGCCCATTTTATGAAATGAACTACGTGCTGGTGCCGGACACGCAGGCGACCCTCTCGATTCACTTCAATGATTACCCCGACGAATCAGACCTCGACGGCGGCATCGATCCCAACGGGCTCTATCCCATTCCGCCCAATCTTCCCATCGAGACGTGGCCGCGGGAAACGGGTGGACTGACCCTCGGGCAATGGCAGACGGATGCGAACGGCGATGGCGGCGACCGGCACTCGATCATGGTCAAACCGGGCGCAGGATTCATTTGGGAAACCTGGCAAACCAAGCGCATTGGCAGCGGCCTGGGAGGCGTCCAACGGTGCGAAGTTCAATCTGAACTCGAATGGGCTGCGCCCCGACGGCTGGACGTCAGCCGATGCCGCCGGGCTGCCGATGTTTCCCGCGCTGGTGCGTTACGATGAATGCCAGCGCGGAATGGTCGAACATGCGTTGCGGCTGGTCGTGCGCCGCAGCCGGCGCGCCTATATTTACCCCGCGACTCATTTCGCATCATCGCTCACGGGCGCGGATTATCCGGCCATGGGCCAGCGGCTGCGCCTGAAAAGCAGCTTCATCATCCCGGACAACTGGACGATTCACGAAAAGGCCGTGCTGCGTGCCTTGAAGAAATACGGCGCCATCGTGGCCGATAACGGGAACTTTTTTTCCGTCTCCGTCGCGCCCGACGATCGCTTCCCGGCGAACGCGTTCGACCACCTTTCCACGATCGGAATCAACAACTTCGAGGTCATTGAAACGACCGGTCCGAATGAAGGGCCGCGCTCGCCCGGTGCGCCGGGCTGCGACGCAGGGCCGGATCAATTCGTCGAACCGGGCGTCGTGGTACAACTGCACGGTTCCGTTCTCCCTTCCAACACTGCGGTCCAGATCAGATGGACAAAATATTCCGGGCCGGGTGACGTTTCCTTTTCCGCTCCAACCAGCGCCGAAACCTCGGCCAGCTTCAGTCACCCGGGTTGCTATGTCCTGATGCTGAGCGCGAGCGACGGCGTTCACACGACGGCATTCGACGCCGTGAAAGTGGACGTGCGTCATGCGGTTGAGATCGTGCGCGACGGCGATGACATTCTCGTGCGTTTTCCGTCCGCGACGGGTCTGACTTATCGCGTCGAGCGCGGCGATGCCATGGCCAGCCCTGGTAACTGGATCGAGCTTGCGGACGGTGTGCCGGGCACCGGTGGATTGCTCGAAGTCACGCATGGCGGGGGTGCCTTGCTGAACACGCAATTCTATCGCGTGCTGACTGCACCGCCCTCAACGGCGCCATCGCTGCAATCGATCGTGGAGGGCCGGAAAAGAAGGAAGCGGGCAGCTCAAAGAAGCGTGCATTCCGAGGAGTGCACGACGTCGGTAAGGCGGAAGAAGTGATCCCTCGATCGGCAATTCCCGTGTGATCTCAGCCCTGGGATCCGTCTCCGAATTGATGGAGCCGCCGCCGATCGCGCTTGGTCGGACGACCGGTGCCTCGCGGTCGGAAAAACGTTTCCGGACTATTGGCGCCGGGGACTCGAGATTGCGTCGGCTCAGGAGGAGCGGTTTCTTCCGCATACAGTTTGACCAACGGCGCGCCGACTCGAGAGGGTGGCGCACCCAGCACACGCAGTTTGCGATGAAAGGCTTCGGTTCGCGCCGCGATTTCATCACCCAGCCGCACCGGGCGCGCTGGTTTTGCGGACTGACCATTCACTTTCACATGCCCGCCGCGAATCGCCTGCACCGCGATGGCGCGTGTCTTGTAAACGCGCACGGCCCAAAGCCATTGATCGAGACGCATTTTTCCGTCGGTCTGGATTGGGTGCGGTTGGTCGGACATCGCGCCCTTACTAACCGCCTTGACGTTCGGCGACGATCTCGAAGACGTCGTGCGAAGGCCGGAGCTGAAATGAGAGGCTGATCTGCGGGCGGAAAGTCAGTTAGCGTCGTTTGATGAAGCTGCTCCTGAGTAATGACGACGGTATCGACGCCCCTGGGATCGAGGCCTTGGAAAATGCCGCGGCGTCCGTCGGTGAAATCGTGGTGGTTGCCCCGGCGGCTCCGCAATCGGGAGTCAGTCATGCCGTGACCTGGGAGAAAGCGGTCCGTCTCGAACGGCGTGGACCGGGGCGATTCGCCGTTTTTGGAACGCCCGCGGATTGCACGCGGCTTGGATTGTTGCGCGTTGCGCCCGATGCACAGTGGGTGTTGAGCGGCATCAATGAGGGCGGCAATTTGGGGGCCGATGTCTACTACTCCGGAACGGTCGCGGCAGTGCGCGAGGCGGTTTTGCACGGGTGGCCGGGTATCGCATTTTCGCACTACCATCGGGTTGGCCGCGAGATCGAGTGGAACCGCGTCACCCAATGGACAACGAAGGTGTTGCGGGAACTCCTGGCGCGTCCGATGGCGCCGGGCCTTTTCTATAACGTCAATTTTCCTCATCTCGAACCCGGAACCGCTGAACCGAAAATCATCGATTGCCCGCTCGATCCGCGTCCCCTTCCACTGAGCTACCGTCACGAAGAAGGTGATCACCATTTTTACGATGGCGACTACCACACCCGCGAGCGCATTCCCGGCGCCGATGTGGATGTTTGTTTTGGCGGTCAGATCGCGGTCACGGCCATCCGGTTGTTTTAGTGCCCGTATTTCAATCGTTAAGAGTGAGCGCCCCCGCAGCATCTCGCATTCGTCCTCGCCGTTTCTTTCTTCTTCCTCTGAGTGAGGTACGCTCCTTTTCAGACGACAGATGAAGAAGGAGAGGAAGAAGGAGAGGAAGAAGAAGAGGGGTCATCGCACCGGCACCTTCCCGGATGCTTGCTCTGGCCGGCTTCATCACGGACGGTGGCAGGCCGCATGATTGGCCTCGCCGAAGATTTCAGTTCGGATAATCCGCGTGCACCCGCCGCGAACGATTTCGTCGAGCGGGTGCGTGCCATGTTTTCGCCCGAGGGTTTGCTCGCGCAGGCGCGGAATTTTGAATACCGGGCCGAACAACAGACGATGGCCACGGAAGTGGCAACCGCGCTGGCGGAGCGACGGCATCTGGTGGTGGAAGCCGGCACGGGCGTGGGAAAGTCGCTGGCTTATCTGGTCCCTGCGGTCTTGTGGGCGGTCGAAAAAAAGAAAAAGGCGATCATCAGCACGTGCACCATCAATTTGCAGGAGCAGCTGGTCTTCAAAGACATCCCCATCGTGCAAAATCTGTTACCGGTCGAGTTCGAGGTCATGCTCTGGAAAGGTCGCGGAAACTTTGTCTGCCCGGCCCGGCTCGAGCGGGCCATGAAGCAATCCGGCGATTTATTCACCACGAGTGAAGCGGAGGAGCTGAAGCGAATCTGGGAATGGGCGCAGACCACGCAGGATGGCTCTTTGGCGGACTTTGCCGTCGAGCCGGATGCGGCCGTCTGGGCCCAGGTGTGCAGCGAAGCCCACGTGTGCACGCGCAAATCATGCGGGACCAATCCACGCTGTTTCTATCAGCGGGCCCGCAAGCGTCTCGAAGTCGCGGATGTCGTGGTCATGAATCACACACTTTTTTTTATGAATCTCAGTGCGCAGGCGGCCAGCCGGGCCGGTGCCGCGCGGGCCGACGAGCCGGACGCCGGTTATTTGTTTGCCAATGATTTCGTCATCTTCGATGAGGCGCATACGGTGGAAAGCATCGCCGGACGGCAGATTGGCATGGCGGTTTCACAGTACGGTCTGCGTTACGCGTTGCAGCGGCTCTACAATCCCAAAACCAAAAAGGGGCTTTTCCAGGTCATGCGCCGCGCGGATGGCGTGCGGGAGGTCGCCGGTCTGCTCGAAAAGGTCGATGAGTTCTTCGATCACGTGGGCGAACGAGCGGATTTTAAAAAGGGGCGCGAGTTTCGGGTCCGGACCGTGGATTTCGTCGAGGACACGCTCACGCTGCCGCTGGCCGAAGTGCAAAAGCGGGTGGTCGAGATCGTCCGCACGGTTGAGGACGAAGCGACGAAGAGCGAACTGCAGGATCTTGGACGGCGCATTCGCGATGCGCGGACGGGCGTGCAGCAATTCCTGCGGCAGGAGGCGGAGGGGCATGTCTATTGGGTTGAGCGCACGGGCAAAGCCCAGACGCATCATTCACTGAATGCCGCACCGGTTGACGTCGGTGGGTATTTGAACGCCATGCTTTATCGGGAGGAAAATACCTGTGTGATGACGAGCGCGACGCTTTCGGTCGGCAGCCCTGATTCGGATGAGGATGCCCGCGGATTGGACTATTTCCGGCATCGCATCGGCGCCTGGGATACGCCCGCGCGGCAAATCGGAAGCCCGTTCGATTACGAGCGGCAGATGCGAATTTATATCACGCGAAAGATGCCGGACCCGCGCGACTCGAGTTACGAAACGGCGCTCGCGGCCCAGATCGAGCACTTCGTCGAGCTGACGAAAGGCCGCGCTTTCGTCCTCTTTACCAGTTACCGCGTCATGTCCGCGCTGGCGACGATGATGCGAGAGCGTCTGGATGAGCTCGACTACAAGCTGCTGGTGCAAGGCGAGGGACTCCCGCGGCATCGGTTACTTTCGGAGTTTAAGCAGGACGATCGACACGTCTTATTCGGTACGGAAAGCTTTTGGAGTGGAGTCGATGTTCCAGGAGCAGCGCTCTCAAACGTTATCATCACGAGGTTGCCCTTTGCGGTTCCAGACCATCCGCTGATCGAAGCGCGCCTCGAAGCCATCGAAGCGGAAGGCGGAGATCCGTTCCGCGAATACTCGCTCCCCGAGGCCGTCCTGAAACTCCGGCAGGGAGTGGGGCGACTGATTCGCACCCGACAGGACAGCGGCATCGTCGTGATACTGGATCCGCGCATTTTGACGAAGGGGTACGGAAAGACGTTTCGTCAGGCCCTGCCCAAATGCCCGACGGAAATTTGTTAGCCGCCCCGAATCGTGGGCAAAAATCACCGGATGTGTCGTATTTTGACCACAAACGGGGTAATCGTTAGCGTGGTTCGCAAAAATGAAATGGGGGGATCCGTCAGAGTAAAACGACGCCTGGGCCGTCAGGTTGAAAAAACATTTGTCAATTGGCAGGGCGGTTGCTAAACCCCGCGCGCCGCAACCAATCCGGCATTGTTCAAAACCAAGAACCTAACCAAGAAAATAATATCCATGATCAACCACCGTTTCGTTAAATTCTGCGCGTTGGCCACGGGAATCGCTTCGATTCCAGCCGTCAGCTATGCGGGAACCGAAGTTTCCTACAAGGAAAGCAAACCCGTCGTCGAAGTGGCCAAAGAGAGCTGCATCACCGGCGATCTCGGCGTCAATGTCGTCAGCCAATATGTCAGCCGCGGCCTCATTTTCGAGAACCAAGGCGCCATTATTCAGCCTTACGCCGATCTGTATTTCAAACTGTACTCCGGCGAGGGCTTCCTCAATGACATCAGTCTCAACCTCGGGATCTGGAACTCCTTTCAATCGGAGCACACCGACGCGGGTGCCGTGAGTGGCGGAAGTCCCTCGACCCCCGGTTGGTATGAGTTCGATTTCACCGCCGGTGTGGCTTTCACGTTCGCCAAGAACTTCACCTTCACGCCGAGCTACTACACGTTCCTCAGCCCGAATGACGGTTTCTCCACCTTCCAGGGCCTGAACCTTGCCCTCGGGTATGATGATTCGGACCTGCTTGGTGCGTTTGCTTTGCACCCGAAAGTGCAAGTCTTGTTCGAGTTGGAAAACAAAGCCGGTAACGGCAGCAGTGAAGGCGTTTACTACGAGCTGGGGCTCTCGCCCGGTTTCGCGGTGGGTCCTGTGGCTGTCACCATCCCGCTAACTGTGGGCTTCGGTTCGAGCGACTTCTACGCCTCCAATCGCGGATTTGGCTTCTTCTCAGGTGGCGTCAACTTGGGATACGCCATCACGAGTATCCCGGAGTGCTACGGCACTTGGACGGTAAGCGCGGGCGCAACCTACTACTACTTGGGATCCGCTTTGAGCAGTTTCAATGTTCCGAGCGTTCGGTCGAGCGGCAACGACGAGTTCGTCTTCTCGGGCGGGTTGTCGGTCGCGTTCTAAGTTAGTCGCTTCACAGGATTCAGCGACTCCCCCGGGTTAGAGGCCCGGGGGAGTTCGCGAAGCCGAAAATGGCTTCAAAATCGCGGTTCGTTCCTTTTGTTCTTTTCGGTTCATCAGCTTTTCGGTCGCCACGCGCTTCCCCTCCCACCACCGCGCCTGGCACCGGCCCCTGTTTGGTTTGGTTTCTCCGGAACCCAAAGGCAACCACCACCAAAACCAAACATACATGAAACTACTGCAATCCGTTGCGTTCTCGCTTCTCGCGGGAATCGCTCTCGCCGCCTCGACCGTTCGAGCCGCTGAAGACACCGTCAAAGTCGGCGTCCTTCATTCGCTCAGCGGGACCATGGCCATTTCCGAAACCTCGCTCCGCGATATCCTCCTGTTCGCGTTCGACGAGGTGAACAAGAGTGGTGGCGTCATGGGTAAAATGATCGAGCCCGTCGTCGTGGACGGTGCCTCGGACTGGCCTCTCTTTCGCCGAGAAAGCCAAGCAGCTCCTCCTGCAGGACAAAGTCGCCGTGACCTTCGGCTGTTGGACTTCGGTCTCGCGCAAGTCGGTTCTTCCCGTCTTTGAGGAAAACAAAGGGCTTCTCTTCTATCCCGTCCAGTACGAGGGCGAGGAAATGTCGCCGAACATCTGGTATACCGCGGAAGCGGTGAATCAGCAGGCGACGCCTGCGGTCGATTACATGCTCGCGCAGAAGAAAAAGAAGTTCTACCTGCTCGGCACCGATTACGTCTATCCACAGACAACTAATCTTATCCTGCTCGAGTATCTCCTGAGCAAAGGCGTGCCGATCGAGAATATCGGTGGTGGCTTCACCAAGGATGAAAAGGGAACCATCATTTCCGCCGGCAAATACACGCCTTTCGGACACACTGATTTCCAGCAGATCGTGGCCGAGATTAAACAGTTCGCCGCCGGCGGTGGCGCCTGCGTCATCAATACGATCAATGGCGACGCAAATGTTCCGTTCTTTAAGGAGTACGCGGCAGCGGGCCTGACCGCGGAAACCTGCCCGGTGGTCAGTTTCTCCTTGTCGGAGGATGAATTCCGCGGCCTTCCCGCGAAACAGCTCGTTGGGCAGCTCGGTTGCTGGACCTACTTCATGTCGCTCAAGTCCCCGGAGAACAAGACGTTCATCGCTAACTTCATGAAGTGGCTGAAAGACCCCAAAGTGACGGGTGCGACGGGCGTTGATACGGCCGGCATCGTAAAGGACAAGCGGGTCACGGCCTCGCCCATGGTGCTGAGCTACGATGGCGTCTACCTGTGGAAGAAAGCCGTCGAGAAAGCCAAGAGCTTCGATGTGGAAAAGGTGGTGGCGGCGCTTGAGGGTGGCATCAAGTTCGACGGCCCGGGCGGTGAAGTCGTCACGCAAAAGAATCATCACGTGGCCAAGAACGTTTACATCGGAGAAACGATGGCTAACGGCCAGTTCAAGGTGCTCAAGACCTACAAGGACGTGAAGGCCGAGCCCTTCCTGAAGGGCACCTTCAAGGCGAGCACTGCCAAAAAGTAGGAGTTAGGAAAGACTCGGGTTCCGCGGCGGCGCTGGGCAGACAGGGCGCGCCGCCGCGGGAGCGGGAGGACTAAATATCCGACAACATCTATTCCACATCCAATCTCCAATGATAGTCTCGCCGCGTCCGTTTCCAGGTCGCAGAACTGCCCGTCGTTGGAGATTGGAGGTTCACCTCTTTACCCTCTTCCTTGTTTGCGCGGCGACTCTTCTCATCGCCCACCGTGGCCAGGCGGAGACTCCACGGGAGACGATTGCCAAAGCCATCGCTTTGCCTGACGATCAAGAGCGCATCCCCTTGGTCGAGAGCCTCGCCGGCAGCACCGATCCGGAGATCAAGAAATTGCTCGACGCGTGGAAACTGGGGGAAATCTATGTTTATGAAGCCGCCGACGCGATTCCCAACTTCGAAGCCGGCGCGCGGATACCCATTCGTCTGGGCGAGAAGAACGCCGACGATGCACAACAGGCCATCCGCCTCGATACGCTGAAGCCGTTGCTCGACGCTGCAAATAAGCCGATTTACGTCGCCACATACGAAATCGAACTTGCTGATACGAGCAGCGAGCTTCGGACGGTCATGAAGGCGATCACCGACCTCTTCTCCCTGTCGGCCGCCAATCCGAAAGAGCGCCTTAATGCCGTCAACACGCTCGGCTGGTCGCAGGATCTCAGTCTTGTTCCGACACTGGAAAAGCGGGTGGGGCTCGAGAAGGACTCGAAGGTCAAACGCGCGCTGCGGGAGGCGATCAATATTATTAAGCTTAAGTCGGAAGACCGCGCGACCCAGCTGGCCGCAGTCCAGGATCTCGGTGCGATGGGCTCCATTGGCAGCCGCGATTTTTTGAAGAATCTACGCGAGGAAGTCGCCGAATCCAATCCTCCACTCGCCGCCGCGGTCACTCAATCGTTGAAGGAGATCGAATCCCATATTTCGACGGTTAACTTTCTCGGCACCATTTTCCGCGGCCTTTCGACTGGATCGATTTTGCTCGTCGTCGCTATTGGCCTCGCCATCACCTTCGGCCTCATGGGCGTGATCAACATGGCGCACGGTGAAATCATGGTTGTCGGCGCTTACACCGCCTATTGTGTGCAGAACATATTTGGCGCCGGTCTCGTACTTTCGCCATTTGGATTTGGGATCTCGATTCCCGGGTTTGGCTTCGATCCGAAAGGTGGCGCCTATAATAGCTATTTCCTGGTCGCGCTGCCATTTGCCTTCCTCATGGCGGCGTTGGTCGGGCTGGTGCTCGAGCGGACAGTCATTCAGTTCCTTTACCGACGCCCGCTCGAATCCCTGCTCGCGACGTGGGGTGTTTCGCTTGTCTTGCAACAGCTGTTCCGCTCCGTCTTCGGCGCCAACAACGTCCAGGTTTCCAGCCCGACCTGGCTCAGTGGGAACTGGACGATCAATGACATCCTGATCGGCTGGAACCGCGTTTTCGTCATTGGCTTCGCTGTCCTCATCATCCTGTTGACCTGGCTGATCTTGAACAAGACATCGCTCGGCCTGCTTATTCGCGCCGTCATGCAGAATCGTCAGATGGCCGCGTGCATGGGCGTGCGCACGGAGCGCGTGAACATGATGACGTTTGCTTTCGGCAGCGGACTGGCGGGATTAGCCGGTGCCTTCCTTTCCCAAATTGGCAACGTTGGCCCTAATCTCGGTCAGGCCTGGATCGTCGATTGTTTCATGACGGTGGTCGTTGGCGGCGTCGGCAATATATTCGGCACGGTCATCAGCGCGCTCGGAATCGGCGTGCTCGATCAAAGCTTGCAACAAATTCTGCTCAACCCCGTCATGGGCAAGATCCTCGTCCTGGCAGGCATCATCCTCTTTTTGCAATGGCGTCCGGCGGGTCTCTTTGTCACGCGCAGCCGGAGCCTGGAAAGCTAAGTGAAAAGGCGTTTCTCCAATCTCGAGATTGCCGCGGTGATTCTGATCGCCCTGTTTTTGCTCGTCATCTTTCCCTGGCTGAACTCGACGCCCGTGGCGAATGCCGACGGCACGGATAATTTCTGGCACGTCAGCGACTACCGCGTGAACCTGTGGGGCAAGTATCTGTGCTACGCGCTGCTGGCCATTTCCGTCGATTTCCTCTGGGGCTTCACGGGTCTGCTTTCGCTGGGCCAGGCGCTTTTCTTCAGCCTCGGCGGTTACATGCTCGGCATGTATCTGATGCTGAAGATCGGCGAACTGGGCTCTATGCGCAGGCGGGAAAGAATCCGAACCTGATCCCCGATTTCATGGTTTTCCTCGGGCACACTTTTTGCCGAGTTTCTGGAAACCCTTCCAATCTTTCCCTTTCGCCATCACCATGGTCATCCTCGTTCCGGGACTCCTCGCGCTCGTCTTCGGCTTCCTCGCCTTCCGATCGCGAATCAAGGGGGTCTATTTTTCGATCCTGACCCAGGCGCTAACCTACGGTGCGATGCTGCTTTTCTTCCGCAATGGTCTGCCCATGGGTGGTAACAACGGATTCACGGATTTCAAATTCATCCTTGGGATACAATATTCGCGAGCAGTCCACACAACGCGGGCTCTTCATCGCCACCGCGCTTTCCTGCTCATCGTCTATCTCGGGTGCCGCTGGCTCACGATGACGAAATTCGGCCTGGTCCAGCGGCCATCCGCGATAGCGAAAACCGCGTGTCCTCTTCTCCGGCTATGCCGCGGCAAATTACAAACTCTTCGTCTTTGTTGTCAGTGCCGTCATCGCCGGCATCGCGCGGGGCGCTCTACGTGCCGCAGGTCGGCATCATCAACCCGAGCGAAATGTCGCCTGTCAAATCACTCGAGGCCGTCGTTTGGTGCGCGGTGGGCGGTCGCGGCACTTTCGTCGGTCCCATCCTTGGCGCCGTTGGCGTCAATTGGTTGAAAACCTGGGCTACCACGGAATGCCCGGATCTGGTGGCTCATCATTCTCGGCGTCATGTTCATCCTCGTAGTGCTTCTGCTGCCACGGGGAATTGTCGGCGGGCTCGTTGAATTGTGGAAGCGGATGAAAAGCGGGACTCCAGCTGAAGAAACGGTAGACGACCTGGAGCCCTCGCCACCGCCCTCCGTCATCGCCCCCAAAGACACCGCGCCGGTGGCGAGCGCCAACCCGTCGAAAACATGAGCCGCAGTCCAATGCTCCTGGCCGCGGAGGGCGTGAACAAGACCTTTTCCGGGTTCAAGGCCATCACTGACCTCAATTTCTACCTCGAGCCCGGCGAGCTGCGCACGGTCATTGGTCCGAACGGCGCCGGTAAAACAACGTTCCTCGATCTCATCACCGGCCGGACCCGCCCGGACACTGGTTCCATCACCTGGCTCGACGATATTGAGCTCACGTCGCTTAACGAATACCAGATCTACCGCCTCGGCATCGGACGGAAATTCCAAACCCCGACCGTTTATCTGGATCATTCCGTTTTCGAAAATCTGCTCCTGAGCATGGAAGGCAGTCGGGGTGTATTCGCGAGCCTCTTTCACCGGACGAGCAACACCGAGCGTGATCGATTGCACAGCATCCTGGAGACGATCAAGCTGGCTAACAAAGCGGAGGTAAAAGCAGGCTCGCTGGCGCACGGCCAAAAGCAGTGGCTCGAGATCGGAATGCTCCTCGCGCAGAATGCGAAGCTACTCCTCGTTGATGAGCCCGCGGCCGGCATGACTGATACTGAGACGCACCGGACCGGCGAACTGCTGCTCTCGCTCGCCGGCAAACACACCATCGTCGTCATCGAGCACGACATGGTTTTCGTCCGCCAGATTGCCGCCGGACGAAAAGTAACGGTGCTGCACCAGGGTTCCGTCCTGTGCGAAGGCGGTGTGGATGAAGTGCAAAACGACGAGCGCGTCCTCGATGTCTATCTCGGCCGCAAGAAACGCAGCCACTGAGCCACCATGCTGACTGTCCAATCGCTCCAACTTTCCATAGCCGGCAGTCGAATCTTGCGTGGTGTCGAATTTGAAGTGCCGGACAACCAGTGCTTCTGCCTGATGGGGCGCAATGGGGTGGGCAAGACCTCGACGCTGCGCAGCATCACTGGCGTGATGAAACCCAACGCCGGCACCATCACTCTCGCGGGCAAGGACATCACGAAGCTCCCGCCCGAGGTCCGCGCGGCCGCCGGCATCGGCTATGTCCCGCAAGGCCGTGACATCTTCCCGCAGCTCACGGTCGAGGAGAACCTGCACATCGGCGCCATCGCCCTCGGCAAAAAAGTAAACGGTTCACTCGATCGCGTTTTTTCACTTTTCCCCATCCTGAAGGAATTTCTCCCTCGCAAAGGCGGCATGCTTTCTGGCGGGCAGCAGCAACAGCTCGCCATTGGGCGCGCCCTATTGACGGAGCCGAAGATTCTCATTCTCGACGAACCGACCGAAGGTATTCAGCCCAACATTATCGATCAGATCGGCGACGCGATTAAACTCCTGCGCCGCGGCGGACATCACAATGAGGCCGCGTTACTCGCCGAGGTAAATCAGTCGATGAAGAATCTGCGCAGTCGCGAAGAAGCACCAAAATCACCGCTCTTCGAAGAAGCTAGCGAACTGGTGGTGGTCTTGATCAGGGATGGCGTGGAAAAGCGTCCCGCCATGCTCAACCGTTTCGCTGATTGCATCGAAGCGCTGCGGAAGGAACAACCCAGCGGCTCAAAGCTCGGCGACGAAATCGGCGCGGCGCTGCAACAACTTAAGGGCGAGTCAAAGATGAGCATTTTGCTGGTCGAACAGTATCTGGATTTCTGCCGGGAACTGGCGGACATCTTCGCCATCATGGACCGTGGCGCCGTGGTCGCGAGCGGCTCGGTCAGCGATCTGACGGACGAGGTGGTCAAAGCGCACCTGACCGTTTAGAACCGGGGTTCATGCATCTTTCCCCGCGCGAAACCGAAAAGCTTCTCGTCGTGGTCGCCGCCGATCTCGCTCGTCGGCGTCAGGCTCGCGGACTGAAGCTGAACTACCCGGAGTGTATTGCCATCATCACCTACGAGATTTTGGAGGGGGCGCGCGATGGCAAAAGCGTCGCTGAACTCATGAGCTTCGGAACCACCATCTTGAAAAAGCCTGATGTCATGGAGGGCGTCGCGGAGATGATTCATGAGGTCCAAGTGGAAGCCACCTTCCCCGATGGAACCAAACTCGTCACCGTCCATCACCCGATCCGATGAGCCCGCAAATAGCTGTCATCCTGAGCGGAGCGAAGCGGAGTCGAACGGACCCGGTCCCAATGCGCGCCGACGATCTGGCACCCGTCCTCTCCGCCGGAGCCTGCGGTATTCCCACGCACCCGACATTTGATCCGGGTCCGTTCGACTCCGCTTCTTCGTCGCTGCGCTCAGGATGACTGTTTCGTTTTATGATCCCCGGAGAAATCATTCCAGCACCTGACGCCGCGAACCTGCCCGCAAACGTCGATCGCGAAACCAAAGTTATCGAAGTGGCCAATACGGGTGATCGACCGGTGCAGGTCGGAAGCCACTACCACTTTTTCGAAACAAACACGGGCCTCCGTTTCGATCGGGAAGCGGCGCGTGGATTTCGGCTCAATATCCCGGCAGGCACGGCGGTTCGTTTCGAGCCTGGTGACACGCGCGAGGTCGAACTCGTCGCTCTCGCTGGCACTCGCGAGGTCTTTGGCTTGAACGGCAGAATCAACGGGAAACTGTAGAGAATGCTGCGAGATCACCACGAAAACACGAAGGCACGAAGTGAAGAGGGGGATGTCGAGTGGCTGGCGGAGCAGGTAGTGGACGCGGCATTTCAAGTTCACTCAACACTCGGGCCTGGGCTGCTCGAAGGGGTATATGAAGCGTGCTTCGTTCATGAACTGAAACGACGAGAGATTCCATTCGAGACACAAGTTCATCTTCCAGTCGCCTATCGAGGACTGAAACTCGATGCGGGACTTCGCCTTGATGTGCTCGTTGCGGAAAAGATCATCGTGGAGATCAAGGTCGTTGACGTTTTGCTGCCTGTTCACAAAGCCCAGCTCCTCACCTATCTAAAGCTCACGAAGCGTTCGTTGGGCTTCCTCATTAACTTTAACGTCGCCACGTTTAAACAAGGGATCCGTCGCTTCGTCCTATGAGCGGCTTTCCTTCGTGCCTTCGAGTCTTCGTGGTGACCTCAATCTTATGAAACTGGCCCGCCGCCAATACGCCGAGATGTTTGGGCCCACCGTGGGCGATCAGGTCCGGCTCGCTGACACCGAACTGTTTATCGAAGTCGAACGCGACCTTATCGCAGAGGCAGGCGCGATCGGGGATGAAGTGAAATTTGGTGGCGGCAAAGTGATTCGCGATGGCATGGGGCAATCGCCCACGGCCACAGATGCGGAATCGCTTGATCTCGTCATCACCAATGCCCTGATCCTTGACGCCACGCAGGGCGTCATTAAAGCGGACATCGGCATTAAAGGCGGACGCATTGTTGGGATTGGCCATGCGGGCAATCCAGGCATCCAGCACGGGATAAGCAAAGGGATGACCATCGGTGCGGCCACGGAAGTCATTGCGGGAGAAGGCTGCATCGTCACGGCCGGCGGGATTGATTCGCACATTCATTTCATTTGTCCGCAGCAGATCGAGCACGCGCTAACCAGCGGCATCACCACCATGCTCGGAGGTGGCACCGGTCCGGCGCATGGCACTTACGCCACCACTTGCACGCCGGGAAAATGGAACATCCATCGCATGCTGGAAGCGGCGGATGAATACCCGATGAATCTCGGTTTCCTCGGCAAAGGGAATTGCTCGACGCCCGAGCCGCTGCGCGAGCAGATCCGTGCTGGAGCCATCGGCCTCAAACTCCACGAAGACTGGGGCACCACGCCGGCAGCCATCGATTGCTGTCTCGGCGTTGCGGACGAGTTCGATGTCCAGGTCGCGATCCATACCGACACCCTGAATGAAAGCGGCTTTGTCGAGGACACCATCCGCGCGTTCAAGGGGCGGACCATTCATACCTATCATAGCGAAGGTGCGGGGGGCGGCCACGCGCCCGATATTATCCGGGTCTGCGGCGAAGCTAATGTTTTGCCGTCATCCACGAACCCGACGCGACCCTTCACCGTCAATACGATCGACGAGCATCTCGACATGCTCATGGTTTGCCATCATCTCGACTCGAAGATTCCGGAAGACGTCGCCTTCGCCGAATCGCGCATCCGACCCGAAACCATCGCCGCCGAAGATTTGTTGCACGACCTCGGCGCCTTTTCCATGATGTCGAGCGATTCACAGGCCATGGGCCGCGTGGGCGAAGTCATCACGCGCACGTGGCAGACAGCGCACAAGATGAAAGTGCAGTTCGGGAAACTGGAAGCAGGAAGCCAGGAAGCCAGGAAGGCCGACAATTTCCGCGCGCTGCGTTACATTGCGAAATACACGATCAATCCCGCGATCACCCACGGAATCGCCCATGAAGTCGGCTCGATCGAAATCGGCAAACTCGCCGATCTGGTCGTTTGGAAGCCGGCGTTCTTCGGTGTAAAACCGGAGGTCGTGCTCAAAGGAGGCTTCATTGCCAACGCCAACATGGGCGACCCGAATGCCAGCATCCCCACGCCGCAACCGACTTTCTACCGCCCTCAATTTGGGTCGCACGGGCGCGCCAAATATTCCACGAGCCTCACGTTCGTCAGTGCTGCGGCCCTTGGCTCTGGTGAACTCTCCGCGCTCGATCTTGGCAAACGCCTCAGTGCTGTGAAAAGCACGCGTTCCGTCACCAAGCGAGACCTCATCTTCAATGACGCCTTGCCCAAAATCGAAGTTGATCCTGAGACCTACACCGTCAAAGCCGACGGGCGTGAACTCCGTTGTGAACCCGCGTCCGTCCTCCCCATGGCGCAGCGGTATTTCCTATTTTAGTTGCCTCAAGAATTTTTGTGGGCCCGGTCGCATGGGCGTCACGCCTTACGCGCGGCCGCGGACCAACTCCGCCACGTGGGCGGTGGTGGCACTGGCCAGCCCGCCGAGATGGTAGCCGCCTTCGAGCACAGAGACGACGCGGCCTTCGGCAAAGCGATCTGCCAGCGCGAGGACGAATTGCGTCATTTCCGCAAAGTCAGCGTCGGTGAGTCGAAATTGCCCGAGAGGGTCGCCGGCGCGCGAATCGAAGCCGGCCGAGATGAGAATGAGTTCCGGACGAAAGGTGTCCATGGCCGGCCGAAGTTTTTTCTCCATCGCACCGAGAATCTCAGCGCGTCCTGAGCCGGCGGGCAGGGGACAGTTCAAGGTGAACCCGGTGCCCTGCCCCCGGCCCGTTTCGTGTTCCATCCCGGTGCCCGGATACCACGGATGTTGGTGTGTGCTAAAAAAGAAGACGCTGTCGTCGGCGTAGAAAATGTCCTGGGTTCCATTTCCGTGGTGCACGTCCCAGTCGATGATGAGGACGCGATCGAGGCTGTGTCGACGCCGGGCGCGGCGCGCGGCGATCGCGATGTTATTGAGGACACAGAACCCCATGCCGCGATTCGCGGTGGCGTGATGACCCGGTGGGCGCACGAGACAAAACGCGTTGGCCGCGTCGCCGCCAATGACCGCATCCACCGCGGCGGCCACGCTGCCCGCGGCCAGCACGGCGGCGTCCCAAGACTCCTGGCAGACCGTGGTGTCACCCGTGCTAAGATCCGGACGGCCGTGATGAATCTCTTCCTCCGCCAGGCGGAGGTAATTGCGATCGTGCGTTAACGCGAGTTCATCGAATTCGAGCGCGATCGGATCGAGACGCTTCATCTTTTCCACCCAGCCTGCAGCAGTCAGCCCGGCGAGGACGGCGTCAAAGCGTTTTACTTGTTCGGGGTGCCCAGCTCCCGGGTCATGGGCCTTGCAGCGTGGATCAGCAACGAATGCGGTCATGGCACCTTGGTCTGCTGGTATTGCTCGGCGATCAAGCGCCGGCTGATTTTTCCGCGTTCGTTGACCGGAATCTCCGGCACCAGCCAAAAGTCTCGCGGCCGCTGCCAGGCGCTCAACGCAGTCTGACAAAAGCGCGCCAATGTCGCGCCATCGATCCCGGTTCCCGCCACGCACGCGATCGGTTCTTCGCCGCGCCTCTCGGAAGCGATCCCAAATACGACGACTTGCTGCACGCCGGGGCATTCGCTCAAGCGATGCTCGACTTCCACTGGATTGAGCTTCCGGCCGGCGACATTGATGAGGTCGGACAGCCGCCCGCAAAGGACAAGTCCGTCCGCAGTCGACTGCACGAGGTCACCGGGAATGAAACATCCACCACCAAGCACCGTTGCGTCGTCCTCCGGAAAATACCCTTCGCCGACAGCCGCACTGCGCACTTCGATGGGGCCTGGTTCACCAAGACTCGTGAGCGACACACCGCGCATGGCGGAACCGACAAAACCATCCGTCGGCGCGAGTGCGCGCGTCGCATCGTAGGCGATTCCACCACATTCCGAAGACCCGTAGAAGGCGTGGATTTTCAGACCAAACCGGTTTTGAAATCGCTCGGCCGTATTGCGATCGAGAGCTGCTCCGGCAGAAATGCAAAGGCGCAGAGATGGAAGCGGCGGCGTCCGATCGAGATCGGCGAGATGTTGAAAGAAAATCGGGAGACCGGGGAATACCGTCGCGCGGGTCCGGGCCAGACCGTCGAGAATGGCGCGGGGCAGCCGTTCCTCACTCGCGACCATGGGAACGCCACGGCAAATGAGCGGCGTGATCAAATTGCTAAAGCCGTAGCTGTGCGACATGGGAATGAGTCCGAAATTCAGATCCTCGGTGGTCAGACCCATGGTGTCGCAAACGTTCGCGGCGTCGGCCACCAACTGTTCCCACCGAAAACGAATCAGGCGCGGCGTTGTCGTGGTGCCGGAAGTGAGTTTGAGAAAATGCGCGTCGATCGGCCGGTTTGGACTCTCGTCACGCGCCGTCACTTCGAGGCCCGCACTGGTCGCCCGGACGATCAGCCGCGCTCCTGATAGGGACAGAACGTCTTCGAGTTCCGCCTTCCCGAGATGACTTCCGAGCGGCAGCGGAATGGTCCCGGTCCTCGCCAGCGCCAGGAGGACCGCGGGCCAGGAGGGTGCGTTGCCAATTTGCACGGCAGCCACTGATCCTGCTGGAGCGATGCCAATCAACCGCTCGATCAGTTGCAGCGCTTCCGATTCGACGTCCCTGAACCGCCGCTGCACCGTTCCATCCGCCGCCCAAATCGCCACTCGCGAATCCTGCGCCTCAAGCGTCCTTTCCCATAACGTCAGCAGCGGTTGAGCGGTCGATGGAGTGGTCACGGGAACGCCCGAACACTACGCGAGCGGTCGCCTGAGCGCCAAGTTGGAGATTGGATGTTGCGTATCGGATGTTGGATGCTCGGTCTCTATGGACATTTATGCCGACCCGGCTTTCGCGATGGCGACGGAGCAGTTTCGCCTCATCGCCGATTACCTTGAGATCAACGACAATGCTCGCGAGCGCATGCGGTATCCGAAGCGCGCCATTGCCGTTTCGCTGCCGATTCATCGCGACGACGGGCGGATCGAGACGGTCGAGGGATATCGAGTGCAGCATCATCTCGCGATGGGACCGACCAAGGGCGGCGTGCGATTTCATCCCCGAGTTTCGCTGGGTGAAGTGGCTGCGCTCTCCATGTGGATGAGTTGGAAATGCGCGCTCATGGGGTTGCCCTATGGTGGCGCCAAGGGCGGGGTAGCCGTCGATCCACGCTCGCTTTCGCACAACGAACTCGAACGTTTGTCGCGCCGTTACATGCAGGAGATGATCCCGTTCGTTGGACCGCACACGGATATCATGGGACCGGACATGGGGACCAATGAGCAAATCATGGCGTGGTTCATGGACACGTATTCGGTCTACCAAGGCCGGTCCGTTCCCGGCATCGTGACGGGAAAACCGGTGGCCGTCGGCGGCACTTCGGGCCGGCGCGATGCCACCGGGCGGGGTGTGGTCTATCTGATCGAGCGCGCCTTGAACGTTTTGAAAATGCAGCCGAATCATTGCACCGCCGTGGTGCAGGGTTTTGGAAACGTCGGCGCTGTCACCGCACAGGGGTTGGCGTTCAAGGACGGGATGACCGTCGTCGGAATCAGCGATATTTCGGGGGCGTATCACCGTGCAGAGGGGATCGACATCGCCGCGGCGGATCGATATGTGAAAGAGCACACGTCCCTAGAGGGATTTACCGAGGCGGATCGGATTTCGCCGGAGGAACTCCTGACCCTGAAATGCGATGTGCTCGTGCCGGCGGCGGTCGAGGGAGTCATCACGGAAGAAAACGCGGGACAGTTGCGTTGCCGGGTCCTGGCCGAAGCGGCGAATGGCCCGACCACGCCGGCAGCGGATGTGATTCTCGCGGAGCGATGGAACGAGATTTTCGTCATCCCGGACATCCTCTGCAATGCCGGTGGTGTGGTGGTGAGCTACTTCGAATGGGTGCAGGGCTTGCAGCAATTCTTCTGGAACGAATCGGAGGTCATGGACCGGCTCTTTCGGATTCTCGAGAATGCCTTCACGATTGTCATCAAGCGGGCCAAGGAGGCGAAGATTCCGCACCGCATGTCGGCGATGTCGATTGGCGTCGAACGCGTGCTCGAAGCGAAGCGCCTGCGCGGATTGTTCCCGTAGGTGTGGCGGCTGTCGGCTCACTCCTCCGGCACCCAATGGGCTCGGGGTGATGGAGTGATCGAGAGCTTTGCGCCGGCGCCGTTCATCGAGCATCATTCGTTGGCAGATGATCTCTTTCATCGTCCCAGCCCACAACGAAGAGGCCTGGATCAGTCGATGCCTGACCGCGATTGACGTGGCCACGCAATCCTTGGTGCCGGCGCATGAGGTGCTCGTGGTTGATGATGCTTCCACCGACGGAACGTCTGCCATCGCTGCGACGCACGGAGCTCGCGTCATTTCAGTCGCGTACCGGCAGATATCCGCCACCCGAAATGCGGGTGCGAGGGAAGCACGCGGTGACGTTCTGTTTTTTGTCGATGCCGACACGCTGGTGAACGCAGAGATTGTCGATTCGGCGCTTGATGCTATCGAACACGGCGCGGCCGGTGGCGGTTGCGTCCCGCGGTTTGAGGGGCGCCTGCCGCGTTGGTTTCGATTAATGTATCCGTTGATGGTGGCCGCGATGCGCTGGCCGCTCCGGCAAACAGGAGGCGCGTGTTTGTTTTGCACACGCTCCGCCTTCCGAGCCACCGGGGGCTTCAGTCAGGTTCACTACGCCGCCGAAGAGGATGTATGGGTGAAAGCTCTTAAAAAATTGGGTCGATTCGTGGTGCTGGCTGAACCTGTTCTGACCTCCGGGCGAAGTCTGCGCACCCAATCCGCATGGACGATTGCGCGCATTTTCCTGCGCCTCGTAATTCATGGGGCCGATGGCTTTCGCGACCGTCGAGGACTGGACTTGTGGTATCGTCCATCACGTGAAAAGCCGCAGTCGTGACGGGCGCAATTCCGCGACCTTTTGCTGCCATCGGAGAACCGGGAAGAGGAAGGAGAAGAGGAGGAAGAGGGGGGCGGTAGAAGGAGAATGCGTCGCGCAGCGTTATGGTCCTTGCGGTTCGAGGGTGACTTTTCCGCTTTCGGAACCGTCGAGAAAGAAGCCGGTGCCCAGCTGTTGCTTTTGAATGATCACGCCCCTGATTTTGACCAGGTTCTTTTTCACCGGATGACGAAAGGTTCCGGAGAACTTTCCGTTCTTCGGCGTCACTCCGAATCGAAGCTGGTCGTCATCGCGATTGACGATTCGAACGCGGCTTCGACTGTCGATATTGACCGGCTTGGGCACCGGCGAGCACAGCCTGGCACCGCTCAGGGTTACGACAGCGTTGCCACCGGGAATCGGTGTTCCGATGCCGGGCGCAGTGCCGGGCCTGGCATTGAACCGCGATCCGACGAGATCGAGAAAAAGACCGTCGGGCCATCCAAAGGGATACCGTTTGCGGTTGAGAACAGTCGGCTTGAACCAGGACATGGCCGAGGCATCCAGATCGCTGGTGTCAGAGACGTCGCGAAATGTTATCATGCCCGAGAGCGAGCCGTTGTGGTCATCCGTCAGTAAATGGAAAGGCACGCGCAATTCCTTCGTCAGAGGGTTGGCGGTGCTCACCTTCGAGCCGTCGGCGAGCTGGCCGGCAAACTTCACTGTTCCGTCACTGGCAACGGTCACAACGGCATAACCGTCGCCCTGAGGAAAGCGAACTGCGGGCTTTTCGATGGCGAGAGGTTCGGGACTCAGGAATGCGGCGGTGTAACGACCGACTGCATCCGGTGGAGCGGGATGCAGGCTTCGATCAAATGCCGCGCGGTCTGCAGACAATTGCGCGTACGGGGTTGCGCCGAATACGAATTGACCGCGCAATTTGTCGGTGCCTTGAGCGGTATCGACATCAATTGAGAGACGCAGTGGCAAGCCGCCCGCGCCCGCGATCGGAGCCGAGTCGCTGTTGGCTGGCGGAAAACGTACCGAGCCGTCGCCACCGAGGATCCCCTTGATCGAAGTCGTCACTCCGGAAAGCGTGATCTTCGCGGAAACGACTCCTGTTCGCGAAACGACGACATGGGCGATCCCATGGTGCGCAAAGTCTATCGGCTCGCCGGAGGCGGGACTGATCAAGCCGCTAAACTCTCCAGACTCTTCGGCGAAGGTGGCCACGGCGATCTTGAATGTGAGCGCGGTGCTCGTGTCGATGCCGTCATTGAGCGTGCCGCCGTCGTCTTCAAGCTGCACGGTTGCCGTCGCCAGGCCACTGGCGTTGGGCGCGGGCACAAACGTCAGGGTGCCTTCGGGGCTGATGTCCGGGCCGCTGGTGAACAAGTCGGGCCGGTCGGTGCTGACGACAAAGTGGACGGTCTGTGCATCCTCGCCGGATCCGGCGCTGATGGCCTGAGCCCAACCCGGGGCGGTGAATGGTGGAGAATTCGCTGCAACCAGAATGTCCGGGCCGGCCTCGAATGTGGGAGCCAGGTTGGCGGGATTAATAAAAATGCGGAACTGTTGCGGATGCGCTCGTGTCGATTCCGCCATCCGCGGTGCCGCCATCGTCGCGCAAGATTACGTCCACCACCGCCGTTCCGGTCGCATTCTGAGCCGCCTGGAATGTGAGCATTCCGTCGATCGAAATGGCCGGCGGGATCTGAAACAAACCCGAGTCGCTGGTCTGAACGAGGAACCCAAGGATTTGGGCGACCTCGGCTTCCGGCCCCGCGCGAATGTTCGTCGCCCAATTCGGAATCGAGATCGAAGCGGAATCATTTCGAAGAATCTGATCCGGCCCGATCGTGAACGTCGGTGGATCGTTGATACTCAGAACATCCACCGTTCGCGTCGTGGGTGCACTCGTTCCTCCGTCACCATCGCTTACCGAAAACTCGATCTGGCGTGGACCCGAGGTCGGGTTTTCGCTGGAGTTGAAAAATGTGATTCGCCGCGCCAATGCCTGTACGGCTGCGGGCGTGGCGGCGCTGGTGGAGAGCGCAACCGCGACCGCAGGACCCGGTGTGAAGGTTCCAAACACAACGCCGCCGAACGTCACCTGATTTCCGGAGATGCCGATCATTCCGGGAGCGAATCCTTCCGCGGCGACAGCCAGCGAATCAAGAGGGTCCGCGCCCTGAACAACCCGGGCGGAGAAAGTGCCGCCGTTCAAATCGACGCTATCGAGATCCGTGACCGTGATCTCCGGATCGATGATGACTGGCGCATCGTTCTCGCGAAATTTCACGGTCGATGCGCTCGCGACGATGCTGGGAATCTCATTCGGCAAGCCCGCGACGAAATCGAGGGCCGCCTGCGCGTCGATGATGCCCGCACCGGAGTCGGCATCGAAACCCTTCGCCTCGATGTCGAGTGCGGTTGCCTGCAATGCCTCGCGGACTTGCGCCGGAGTGAGCGTAGGTTTGAATGACAACAGGAGCGCAGCGATCGCGCCCGCATGCGGCGCGGCGGCAGATGTTCCGAAAAAGGTGCGGAAGCCCGGGACGGAAGTGACCACCCCATCCGCGGCGGTAAGGTCGGGCTTGAGCAGAACGCGACCGCCGGTCGAGGAGAAGTCACCCGGCGTAATCGGAGTGCCATCCGCCTCGTAAAAAATGCGACGAAAGCCATCGGAACTGAAACGTTCAACGGGATTGTTGGCCCCGCCGGAAAAAGGGACTCGGCGCCGGAAAGCTGAGGTGGCGGCAACGCTGAAGGCGTTGGCGGCGTCGGAAGCGCTGTGGCCCCGGACGGCACCCGCCGTGCTGATGGCGAGACGTCCGCGTCCAATATCGAGATGGAGAAAGCGGTCCTCACCCGAGGCTTTGACGACGACGATCCGTTCACCGCTGTGCAGACTGCGCACGGACTCATACGGATCCTGCGAACCGTCTTGAAGGTCGTTGGACCGCGCCACGACGAAGCCCTGCGCATCAACCACGAAGAGATCGTAGTCATTGGTTGCCGCGCCCAGCGGGTCCGCCCAGAAAAAATCCACGCGTCGCTCGCTGCCACTTGATTTGACGCGGTTGCCAATTCTCCCGCCCCCAAAATCCAGGAAGCGCCCACGTCTGCCCGCTGATCCCCCATCCACGAAATCCCCCTCCCACGTTCCGGATGTGCCGTCGGATTGATTCCCTGCGTTTCGAGCCGAAGAAAAATAGAGCACTCCCTGGGCGGATACGTCATTCACCGCCTGAGCGATCACGCCATCCTGGAAGGGCGATTCATCAAAGTAATTGACGTCATCGATGAGGATCGAGCACCCCGCGGCCGCGAGGTCGCGGATGTTTTCCGCGAAGCTTTCCGCGCTGAGAAAGGCGGTGGCGAAGCATAGCTCCGCGCCCGGCGCCAGGTCGTGGACGATCTCGAGCATGGCCGTACCTTCACCCTCCGAGTGGGTGCCAAAACCACCCTGACCGGGCAGGACTTGAACGCTCTGCAATTCGCCTCCGGCTTGCGAACGGCTGAGGTGATCGACGCTGTCCGACAGCACGCCGATCTTCACACCGGCACCCGTTACGCCGTAGGAATTGCGGGCGAGGTCGGCGCGATGGGCGGCGTCGCCTTCGGAGAAAACGGTTTCAACGTTGGTGGTCGCTTCCGCCGCCGGGCGAATCGCTGTGATTTCGGGTAACTCGGCCAGTGCTTCGAGTGTGTCGACCGGCACTCGGGCGCGGACGGAACGACCCTTGGCACCGGTCCGAAGGACGGCACCACCGCGCGTCCGGATCGCACCAAGCATTTCTGCTGAGGCCTGCCCCGAGAGATCGACCGTGACCATGCCGTCGGCGCCGGGTTTCATCTGCGCTTCAAGCGTCGGTACCTCGGAAGAAACGACGCCCATTCGGTGCATGTGAATCACGTCGAGGAGCGCCGAGGCCAGTTTTTTTTGCGCTTTCGAACGACTCTGCTTTTCCGCCTGCAACATCTCAATCTGGCGGACAATGCGTGCTTTTACCTCCGCATTTTCAGCCGCCAACGTTTCCTCTCCTCGTCCCGCGGACAGAACCACCGACAGCAGACCGATCAAGCAGCCGCCAAGTCGAAGGCGTCGGTGGGTCGCAGACATTGCTGTTTCTGCGCCCAGGCTCAGGATCTGGACGCGTCGGACTGAGTCACCTTGGCGATGTGGGCCTGATGATTGAGGAAGCCGTCCGCTATGTGAGTGTGGAGTTCGAGCGTCCGATCGAACAACGAAGCCAGGAGTGGTTCGAGATCTTCGGTGCGCGGATCCGGCCGGGAATTTTCGGTTTCGTTGGGGCGTTCTTCATCGACCGGGAGCGGAACATAGGCGGACCAATCGATCCCATCGATTTCGCGACTGAGCGTTTCGATCTCCTCGGGTGCGGTTGAGTTCATCTCCGGATTGATCGATTCGCGGAGCAACCAGGCGCACCGGCTGAGACAATAGTGGACGCTGCGCGGCACCTCCGAATGCTGCCACAAAAGCTCGAGCACGGCTGCGGGTTCGGCGCGCATCTGAAAAATCCGCCGATAGGCGTCGCGACAGCCCAGCAGGCGGAGGAACGCACTTAGCTCAATCTCGACCGCCTGCGCAACGGTGGTGGCGCTTCCGGGTTCGCCTGCCGTCACGGGAACGTCCGGGGTGAAGGATTCACTGATCGCGCAAATCGCATTCGCCGTCAGCGTCGCGCGCTCGATCATCCGGCCAATCTCGCAAAAGCGCCAGCCGTCGTCCGCCAGCATGGTCATTTCCCCAACGGCAAAAAACTGCGGGATGAGTTGGATGGCGAAATCAGCCAGACGCCGGGTGAAACGAGCGGCTTCGTTTTCCGGAGGATCCTCACGAAATCGGGTCTTATCAAAGCGGGCACGCAGATTCGACAACGTGGCCTGCGCCTCGGGACTGAGCGCGTCCTGAACCGATTCGGCATTGGCCACGGCGCGTCCATAGGTGGCCACGACCGAGCCCGGCTCGGGGCTAAGCACCAGCCGGTAGCGGTCACGTTTGGTCGTAATACTGCGCCTGCTGCCGCGAGTCGCCTTTTCCAAGGGCGGCAGCAGACGGTTCCACATGGGACGATAGTGCTGGCGCTCGGCGCTGTTGAGTTCCTCGGTCTCGAGCGTCTCGATGACCGAAATCAGATAGGCTTGGTGATAGGCTCGCTCGAGGTAGCGGCCGAGCCAGTAAAACGATTCCGCCACCCGGCTCGTCACCTGGCGCGGCGGCAAACCAAGGAGCGCAGTGCGCCGAACCATCGGCGGCAGGAGGGCATCCGTCTGCGGATCGCTGAGCACCCACGAGTCCTTGGTCGTCCAACCAAAGCCGAGTCCTTCGGTCGAGGAGCCGCCGGTGAAAACGCGTGTCAGCGCGCCCGGAAAGACGTCGAAATGGTCTCCCGTGCGCACGCCAAAGACGATGTGATCCTGCGGGTGCTGCACGGGCAGGCCGCGCTCATAACAAATGGTCAGGGCGCCTTCGTCGCGCGGTTGGGCTACAAACGAACTTGCGCAGCGGCGAATCTCCGTCCGCGTCGCTTCATCTTCCGTATTGACCGCCGTTTCCCAGACGTCCGATCCGTCATTGCGGGTGGTGCGGCTGATTCGATACGCAGACAGGTCGTCGAGGACCATTTCGCGTTCGTCGATATCGCCCAGCCAATGGGTCCGCACTCCGGGCAAAATCGGCGATTCACCGAGGTAGAACCGGATTATGGCGCCGGCGAAGGGAAGGAGGCTGCGGTCGTCCGCGATTTGCGAACCGACTGCATTGACGAGCGTGACGGTGCCGCGGCGCACGCATTGAATCAAACCCGGCACGCCGAGCGAAGAGCCGGAGCGAAAGACGAGCGGATCCAGCCAGGCATCGGGCACACGATTGAAGATAACCTCGACTCGTTCGAGCCCGCGGACGGTTTTCAAATAGACGCAGTCCTCGAGCACGAGCAGGTCGCCGCCCGCGACAAGGGGAATACCCATTCGGCGCGCCAAAAATGACTGCTTGTTGGAAATGCCCCCCGCGCTGCCGGGCGCCAGCAGGACCACGGTCGGATCAGCGCCAAAAGTGTGAGCCGTTTCTCGCAGGCGCTCCATGACCGCCAGCGGCACTTCCGCCAGCGGCAAAACCGGCGTGTCTTGAAAGAGTTCAGGAACCACCCGGGCCAGAGCGCGCCGGTTTTGCATCATAAAGCTGATGCCGGTTGCGTGACCGTAATGGTGATCCTTTACCTGCCACGTACCGTCGGGTGCACGGCACACGCATAGTCCGCACAGGTGGAGAAAGGAACCGCGCGGGCGGGGCAGGCCGACGGCGGCATATTGATAATGAACGCTGCCGAGGACAGCCTGGATCGGCACGGCTCCGGCACGGAGGATTTCTCGCGCCCCATAAACATCTTCCAGAAACATCTCGAAGGCCCGCATGCGCTGCCGGAAACCGCGTACGATTCGTTCCCAATCGGTCTGGGAGAAGACGTGTGGCAGGAGGTCACACGTCCAGGGCTGCCGGCCCCAGGGGCTGTCCCGGATCAAATCAAATGTGACCCCCATTTCGCGCAGGGTCGCCTCCATCCGATCCCCGAGATGCCGCAAGTCCCCCGTGCTGAGTTGCGAGATGTCGCGCAGAAGCCGATCGAAGACCGGCCGCGGGTTCCCGTCGCGATCCGTGACCTCGTGCCAACGCAGCCCGTTGTCGAGGCTGGGCGCAGTTGTGGCGCGAGTGGTGGCTTGCATGATCGGCGGGGAACGTCTGTGTCCGGCCGAAGCCGGTCAAGCCTGCCGTGAATGCGGTGCCCGGCACGAAAAGCTTCAAGCCGCGTCGGGATTCTGTTTCATGCCATGGCAATTCTGCGCCACGCTCCTTTCCATGAAGATTCATCACCGAAATTTGCCACGCGTCGTCGTCGTCGGTGGCGGCTTTGGCGGTCTCACGGCGGTCCAGGCTCTGAAGCGCGCGCCGCTGCGGGTCACGCTCGTCGATCGCCAGAATCATCACCTTTTTCAGCCGCTACTCTATCAAGTGGCCACGGCCGCGCTTTCACCGTCGGATATTGGCGAGCCGCTCCGGCGCATTGTCCGGCACCAGGAAAACTGCGAGGTCCTGCTCGAAAACGTGAAGGAAGTGAAGGCCGCGGAAAAGAAGCTGATCACCGATTCGGGAGAGATCTCCTACGACTACCTTGTGCTCGCCACCGGCGCGCGCCACACGTACTTCGGACGTGACGAGTGGGAAAAATTTGCGCCCGGATTGAAAAGCATGGACGACGCCCTGGAAATCCGCCGGCGGATGTTGATCGCCTTCGAGCATGCGGAAATGTCAACGGACGACGCGGAACGCCGTGCGGCCCTGACTTTCATTGTGGTCGGTGGCGGGCCGACCGGCGTGGAAATGGCCGGCGCCATTTCCGAGATCGCCCGGCAGACGCTCATCCACGATTTTCGCCATATCGATGCGGGCAGCGCACGTGTCATCCTGATCGACGGCAGTGACCGTCTCCTTTCCGCGTATGTTCCGGAACTGAGCGAAAGCGCGCGTCGCCAGCTCTACGACATCGGCGTCGAGGTTCGGCTGGGGGTGCGCGCGGCTGAGGTCGATGGTGATGGCGTCATGTTGCACGATGGTTCGAAAATCCCTTCCAAAACGATCGTGTGGGCGGCGGGAAATGCCGCCTCCCCCGTGGGCCGAACGCTCGGGGTACCGACCGACCACATGGGTCGCGTGATCGTCAATCCGGACCTGAGCATTCCCGGTCATCCGGAAGTCTTCGTCATTGGCGATCTTGCTCACGCGTGCGGCGAGGGCGGGGCGTCGCTGCCTGGAGTAGCGCCCGTGGCCATGCAGCAGGGACGGCACGTGGCGAAAAACATCGTGCGGCTCCTGGCCGGAGGGTGGTCCGACGAATTTGTCTATAATGATCGCGGCAGCATGGCGACCATCGGACGCTACGCGGCCGTGGCTGATCTCAATTTCGCGCGGTTCACCGGTTTCCCCGCCTGGCTCGCGTGGCTGTTTATCCACCTCGTTTTCCTGGTCAGCTTTCGCAGCAAGATCGGTGTGCTCTTTAGCTGGGGGTACACTTATCTTGTCTTCGGGCGCAAAGCGCGCCTGATCACCGGCCGGGAATATGACAAACCGCCGCCGCCGCCTTCTCCGTCCTCCCGAGCGGAATAGCCCGGGGGCTATTCGTTCTTCTCCGTCCCCACGCCGCCCAGTCCCGGGTCGATGGCCAGCGGGAGACGAAGGCTTGGAATGCCCTTCACGGCAAAGGTGAGCAAGACCCCATAGTCTTGTGTACCATTGTTGTCCCGCACCGTGAACCCAAGCGTCGCCACCCAGCTCGAGAGGTCTCGATGCAACTCGTAAACCTGGCCCTCGACGGTACTGGTTTCGAGCTCGATGTTTTCCCGGACGCTAAAGCCCCAGTTCTCCCCGAGCCGGACATAGCTACCGAGAACTATCACGTTGGAGTCCAGAAAGAACGGGTTGCCATTGATATACCGGTTGCCAATGCTTACCTGCACATCGGGGTTTATCATGACTCCGAGGTTGGTATTCACTTCCGTAAATCCGCGGTCGAAGATCGGAAACTGGCTATCGAGCGCGAATTGCACCCAGGGAACCGGCGCGAAGCGCAAGCGGTAGTAAACATTCGAGAAGCTGCCGGGATCGCTATCCACGGTGGTCCCGAAGTCCGGCTTATCGAGATAGGCATCGAAATAGGTATTGAGCTCGAGCCAGGTGAAGGTCTGGTTGTCACGACGCGTCTGCCACCGATTGCGCAGGCCCAGACGCGCGGTGGCATTGGTTGCAATGGTGTCAATCGTGTTGAATTCCGGATAATCGATCGGGGGAAGTTGGGTCGAGCGCGTCAGGCGATCGAACTGCAGAATGTTGATCGGCTCCTCGCCGCTGTAGGTATAGGAAAAATTTATCCAAGGCTGGATGATGTGCCGGAGACCATCGAGTCCAAAGGCCCTGGATTGAACCTGCTCATAGGCTTTCGACCACTTCGTGGAGAGCTCGAACCCAGCATTGAAAACCGGTCTGAAAACGGATCCGCCTTCGCGCAAGACCCGCTCCGAGGTCGTGATTTGACGCTTCGCTGTTTCCGTCAGGCCGGTGGCCTCATTGAAGATGGATTCTTCGACAGACTGGCTGACCGTCTGATCGATGTATTCGGCGGTGTTGCCGTAGTAGGTGCCCCGGAAACCGATGCGCGGCACGATGGAGATATTCTTCGCCGTGAGCGGCAGGACGAATTGGTGAAAGGAATCGGCCCGGAAGCTGTCGTAATCCTGAAAGACGGATTGGTCGAAAAAGTTTCGCCGCAAATAGGCGACGCTGTTTTCGCCCTGATAGAAGACCTTCGTGCCAAAAAAGGGTTGGCGCTTAATATCGAAGGCGAGGCCGGGCAACCGTTCGGTGGTGTCAAAATTATCGTCATTCAAGCCAAACCGCCCGATGAGGGTTCCGGTAAAATTCTCATTCCAATAGGTCAGGGCAATGGCGTTATCCGGGTTGGGATTTCGACGAAACTCGGCTTCGGCGAAATCCTGGAGGAAGCGGGCGTCGCTCAGCTTGTTAATATCAATCGATGCATAAATATCGTCGGTGAAATATTGTTTGGCCTGCAAGGAGATGCGATAGCGGCCGGGGTCGATCGGCTCGCGGGTGAGCCCGGTATTATTGATTCCCGGTTTTTCATCATTAATGTAGTAGGCGCGAAACCGGCCCCAATCCCGATCGTCTTTTCCCTGCTTCCAGTAGCTTTCGAGGCCGCTGCCGATGCCTCGGTCCGAATAAAAGTCGAGCCGCAGACGGCCGGACCAGCCCTCGGTGATGGCGAAACTATAAGTCGTGAGCAGAAATGTGCCCCATTCCGACGTGTAGCCGGGCGTCAGCGAAAAGCCCTGCTCCTGATTGAGGTTTTGATAGACATAGGGGAGCCAAAAGACCGGCGTCCGTCCGATGTAAAGGGTCGCGTCATTGAAGATGACACGGTCCTTATTGTAAACGCGGACGGTGCGCGCCTCGATATGATAGTCCGGCTTTGAGTTGTCGCTGGTGGTGAAGAATCCCTCTTTGATCAGGTAGGCGTTGCCACCGAGAGAACTGAACGTATCACCGGCAAACTCGAAAGGCTCGAAGCGCCCCTTGAAGTCAGCCGCGGAAAGGCGTTTCGTTTCGAGATTGTAGAGTGCCCGGTCGCCCGTGAAAAGCTGGCCTTCGCGATACAGGCGGACATTGCCCTGCACCAGCACATCACGGGTATCGGGATTATACTCTGCGTAGTCGCAGTAAATGTCAGTCGTGCCGTAGGTAATGACCACGTTGCCCTCCGCGATCGCGACCCCCAATTCCGTGCGCTTGGTGTCGGCGAGAATCTCGATGTCAAAGTCGCCAAAACTGCCGAGTTGCGCTGGCGCGGACAGGACGCCGGCGGTCACAAGCGCAAAGATGGCGAGCAGTTTTTTCATGCGAGGGCGGGACGTTAGCTGGCGCCGTAAAATGTTGCCAAGGGTAAATAGTGGCGCTGAGCGGGTCGGATCAAAGCGACGCCGCCAGCTGCGAAGCAAGATCAGTCCTTGATTTTCGGACCGTCAGTCCCGGCTGGATCATCACGGTGGACTCTGGGATGATTCGTTGGCAGGAGGCAGCGAGCGGTTTCGAGCCCGGCAATTTTTAACGACTGCGCCGACGGTAAGCGCGAGGAGCACAAACACGACCAACTTGATCTCATCAGACGTCAATCTCATCGGCGAGTAAAGCGACTTGGCCCATTACGCCGTGCGGCAGGTGACCCGGGGGTGGGGAAAATTCACGCGGCCGCCCCGTGGGAGCAGACGAGGTCCTCCGCCGGCACGATCTTCCAGCGATTAGCCACAGCCAGTAGATCGGAATTCAAGCCCCAACGGTCGGGCAACGGTTCCCCGGAGTGCTGTGGGCTCCCGCCTTTGAGTTCCATGCACCCCTTATTGTCGCCGATCTGCGCCATCGTTTCGACTTCTTCTTCGCGAAGCTGAATGTCTGGCAAACCCGCGAGGTCATCGACCTTCGCTTCGATGGGCCTGGCGGTGGCCCCAACCTCCTGAATCAGAGTCGGCACAACGCTTTCGACTGGGCGATGCGACAGGTTCCACAGACAGGCGAGCTGGAGCAGCGAAATTCCATGCCGGTCGGCGATGGGTCGCATCTGCTCGATTTTCTCGCTCCCCGCTTCAACCCACCCGGCGGGTCGAAATGTCCGATGATCGCGCGTACCGAAGACGTGGTCTGGCTTTACGTCGTCATGGAAAAGCCCCCCGTAGTCGACCACACGGGTGATGAGTTTGACCTCCTGCTCCTCCGCCGCCGGCAGCGCGAGGGAGCCAGGCCAGGGCTCGAGTGGATTGAGAATGATCATGCTCCAATCGATGAGCGTTCCGAAGCGTTCGAGGCACAAAATCAAATCGAGGGTGAAACCGTTGGCCGGCCCGGGCGCGACGCCGAGCAATTCGGTCATTTTCTGGTCGCGGACCCGTACGAAAGCTTCCCAAACCGAGTCCTGCGAATAGCCCACCGAGTCCGGATTGTGCAACATGAGGCAATCAAATCGGTCGGTTTGGCATCGATGCAGGGCCTTCTCCGTGGCCATTTGAACGTAGCCGGCGAAGTCCCGCGGATGCCGGTAGCGCGGATCGGTAAAGCGCGGAAATCCCTTCTGCCCATCGCGCAGCCCCGCGTAGAAATCGTGACCGATCAACCCGACGAGGCAATAGGACTCCCGGGGCAGGCCGGAGAGCGCCCGCCCGAGTGCTTCATCGGCTGCTCCGGAGCCGTAAGTGTCCGCCGTCATGAACGTGCGAATGCCGCGCTCGTAGGCGCGGCGAATCAGGGCGGCGAAGCGGTCCTCGTCGAGCGGTTCGCCAAAATGCATGAATCGGCCACCATTCCAGGTGCCGAAAGCGGTGCGGGTCAGGTTCATAAGCTTAAAACGCGGGGTAAAAGGTGAGAGTGAAAACGAGACGCTGAATGACCAGCGCCCCCACAAAACGATCTAGCGTGAGCAAATTCAAACGGGAATGAGTATTTACGTCGAGGCGGCGCCTGCGCCAGGTGGCTTGCCCCCTCGAACGGCAAGAATTTCGGGTTCGAGGCGGCCCGGCGACTGCTATCTCAATCTCCATGCAAAAGCCGCGAATCATGCTCGTTGACGACGATGTCGCCAATTCACGCTTGACTGGCATGCATTTGGACAAGACTGGGCGGTACGATATCCGACTCGAAAATCGGCCCCAAAACGCTCTGGCGGTGGCCCGGGAATTCAAACCGGATGTTTGTATTTTTGATATCGATATGCCCGGCATGGACGGCGGCGAATTGGCCACCCGCTTCAAGGCGGATCCTGAATTTTCTCATACGCCGGTCGCCTTCCTCACTTCCCTGGTTGCGCCGGATGAAGCTGGGAACTCGGAGATCATTCGCGGCGGGCGCTCCTACCTCGCCAAACCGCCGAACATCCCGGCCCTGATCCGGTGCGTCGAGCGATTGCTCGGTGCGACCACCCGCTGATTCCGTGAACGCCCTCGCCCCCGCTCCAGCGGCACCGCCGCGGTCTGAACCGGCGGTACCCTCGGTGAACGTGCCGGCAGACGATGCGCTGCGACGGGGGCGGATCATGATTCTGGACGATGATGTCAGCAGTCTTTGCATGGTGCAGCGAATGCTCGAACGGTTCGGCTGTCCGCAGGTCCAGGGCCTTTTCGATTCGCGCGAGTTCCCCCAGGCCTTTAAAAACTTTCAGCCCGACCTGGTCATCACCGACCTGCGGATGCCGGGTTTGGACGGAGTCCAAGTCATCGAGGCGGTTCGGTCGCAGACCTCGGACGAAGACTTTCTTCCCGTGTTGGTCGTGACGGGTCTGCACACCCCCGCGGACAAGCGCCGTGCGTTGGCGGCGGGCGCCACCGATATTTTGCACAAGCCGTTCGATTCGGCGGAATTCGTCATGCGTGTGCGCCAGATGCTCCGGGCGCGGTTCATGCACCAGGAAATCCAGCGGCAAAACACGGAACTCGAACGGCTCGTCGCGGAACGCACGGCAGACTTGGAAAAGGCACTCGCGTCCTTGAAGGATAGTCAGCGCCAGCTTATTCAACAGGAGCGGTTCCGCGCGTTTGGCGAAATGGCGGGCGGGGTCGTGCACGACTTCAACAACGCGCTGACCACCGTGCTCGGCTACAGCGAATTGATGCTCGGGGACGAATCGGTGCTGGATGACAAGGATCGGCTTCGGGAGTTTCTGACGACGATTCATACCGCCGGCCGCGATGCTTCCCACGTGGTCTCGCGGTTGCGTGAGTTCTATCGTCCGCGCGAAGTCGGCGATTTGATGGCTCCAGTCGATCTGAATGGACTGCTCGAACAGGTCGTTTCGCTCACCCGGCCGAAATGGAAGTCCATGGCCCTCGATGGCGCCTGTGTGATCAATGTCGAACTCGATCTCGAACGCATCCCGCCCGTGCTCGGCGACGGAGCAGAACTTCGCGAAGTGGTCACCAACCTTATTTTCAACTCCGTCGATGCACTCCCGCGGGGTGGAAAGATAACCCTGCGGACGTGCCGCGGTCTCGATGACGTTATCCTGGAAGTCATCGACAACGGAATGGGGATGACACCTGAGGTGCGGCAGCGATGCCTCGAACCTTTCTTCACCACCAAGGGCCAGAAAGGCACCGGCTTGGGCCTGTCGATGGTTTTCGGGGTGCTTCAGCGCCATGAAGCCGGCGTGGAGATCGAGAGCACCCCGGGGAAGGGCACCACCTTTCGCCTTCGGTTTCCGATCCGCGAGATTGTCATCAGCCCGGGTGCGGCTCCGCCGGCGGCCGTCCGTCCCGTTCGCGTTCTCGTGGTTGATGATGACGACGGCAGCCGCGATGTGACCGCGAAACTGCTCGAACTCGATGGTCATCAGATTCTGAAAGCCAGCAGCGGAGCGGAAGCTCTGCTCCTTTTCCTGAAATATCCGATCGATATCGTCCTGACGGACCATGGAATGCCCGGTATGAATGGCGCGCAACTGGCCCAGCACCTGCGGAAAAAAAGGCCGGATGTGCCGATCATCATGTTCACCGCTTACGACGTGGATCCAGAGAAGAAGCCGCCGGGCGTCGATCGGATCGTGCCCAAGCCCATCAATACCGAGCGACTGCGCCGTGCCATCGCCGAACTGACTCCCGTTTAGCCACTCTCGACGCCAAATCGTCGCGACGTGTCGGACGAGCCGCCACTTGATGGACCGTGACGTTTATTTTCAGCTGTCGCGCCGAAGTTCCGCGCCATCACCGCGGGGCCTGGCGGTGTGAGGAAGGAGACGCCGGGCTTGGCCGGGCGGGCGCGGCGCGGGATATGGGGCTAATATCCGAGGGCTGTGATTGATTCACGCTCGATGATGTCCCCCAATTTCCTCAGTCGCCCCTGTGCGTTCCTGGTGCTTTGTACCAGCGCGTTCCTGCCGCATGCCGTGTGGGCGGGAGTGGAGCCGGCCATGGAAGACGCCAGCAAGCCAGTGAGCTACTTCCGCAAAATTCGTCCAATTTTTCAGGCTCATTGTCAGGGGTGCCATCAGCCGGCCAAAGCCAAGGGCGATTATGTGATGACGGATTTCGTGCGTCTGTTGCATGGCGGTGAGAGCGCGGAAAAGGGCGAGCTGGCGATCGTCGCCGGCGCTCCCGATCAGTCGCTCTTGGTTAAGCAAATCACGCCCGAGAATGGCGAGGTGGAAATGCCTCCGAAAGACGAGCCCTTGCCGCCGGATGATATTGCCCTCGTCCGCCGGTGGATCGAGGAAGGAGCGAAGGATGATACGCCGGAAAACGCGCGTCAGCGATTCGATGCCGCGCATCCCCCGACCTACAATCGCGCGCCAGTCATCACGTCTCTCAATTTTTCTCCGGATGGCAGCCTCCTGGCCGTGGCCGGGTTTCATGAGGTTCTGTTGTGGAATAGCGACGGAACGCAGTTGCTGGCGCGTCTGGTCGGCATGAGCGAACGCATCGAGGCGGTTCGGTTTTCGCCCGATGGCAAACGGCTTGCCGCCTGCGGCGGGCGTCCGGCGCAAATGGGTGAGGTCCAGGTCTGGGATGTCGAGAAGCGCAGCCTCGATCTCAGTGTGCCGATCGGCTACGATACGATTTATGGGGTTCGGTGGTCACCGGATGAAAAACTGCTTTCCTTCGGTTGCCCGGACAACTCTTTGCGCGCGATCGATGCCAAAACGGGAAAGCAAGTGCTGCAGCAGAACTCACACAATGACTGGGTGCTCGACACGGTCTTCACCCATCAGGGGGACAAGTTGGTCAGCGTCGGTCGCGACATGAGCGCAAAACTGACGGAGGTCGCCACGCAGCGTTTCATCGACAATATTTCCAGCATCACCCCGGGGGCGTTGCGTGGCGGTCTCCGAACCGTGGCCCGGCATCCGCAACGCGACGAGTTCCTGGTCGGTGGCGCTGATGGCGTGCCGCAAGCCTATCGGATCGAGCGCAAGACGCAGCGGCGGATTGGCGACAATGCCCTTTGCATTCGCAAGTGGCCGGCGATGGAAGGGCGCATTTATGCGGTGGATTTTGCCCCGGATGGAAAGTCATTTGCGGCGGCGAGCTCGCTCGATGGCAAAGGCGCGGTGCATTTCTACAACTACGACTTCGACACGGAAATGCCCGCGGAGATGGTGGCGATCGAGGGGAAAGCTTTTGGTGAGCGCACGCCCGAGGAGAAGGCGAAACTCGAGGCCCACTACACGAGCGACGTGAAGTTGCTCGGCGCGGTGGATCTGGACGGTGGCATTTATTCCCTCGCCTATCGTCCCGATGGCAAGGTTGTGGCCGTCGGCGGCGAAGACGGCATGGTCCGATTGATCTCGGCTCCGGACGCCAAGCCAGTCGGCGAATTTGTGCCGGTGCCGCTGCCCGCCACGGCGCAACGGTGAAATCGGCGATCAAGCCGCGGTCGCGCTGGAGACGGATTGCTGGTCGGCTGGTGCTCAGTGCGGCGTGTCTGCTGTTGGCGGCTTATTTCATTTTTACCGGACCAAGAGGGTTGGATCGTTATCCGGCGGCCTCGAGCTCGCCGTACAATCTGCCCTGGCCAGCAGGGACGACCCGTTGGTGCTCCCAAAGCAATCGTGGGATTGTCAGTCACCGGGGCCGGGAAGAGTTCGCCTACGACTTTTACATGCCGGTCGGGTCTCCTGTGTCAGCCGCGCGCGGGGGTGTCGTGACTGACGTGGTGACCAACCACGACGGACATGGATGGCATGCTCCGAACAATCTTATCGAGATCAGTCACGGGGATGGCACGTTCGCGCGCTACCTGCATCTGCAAAAGGATGGCGGCTTGGTGGCGGTCGGCGATCGCGTGGTCCAGGGACAGATCATCGCGCGCAGCGGCCATGTCGGCCGCAGCCTCGCTCCGCATCTCCACTTTGAAATCACAAATCCATTGCATCTGACCATACCGACTTCGTTCGCGGAGGTGTCGTGGCAAAAGGGTGTGCCACGGATATTCTTTCTCTATACTTCCCGGAATGCAACCCGCTGACCGGAAACAGTTTCTTGGATTCCGACCCAGCTGGGATTAACAGCCCGAAGCTTTTCCCTGGCCTCCATGAAATATTTACCGTGTTTTCCCTGTTTTGGACTGTTCGCCTTCCTGTTCGCTGCGCAGCTGCCGGCCGTGGCGATCGAAAGCGCGCCGGTTCCGGAGGCGCTGCCCGCAGATGCGAAGATCACGGGCCTCGAAATTCAGCCGTCCGAGATTGAGTTGAACGGACGATACGCGGCGGTTCAACTGGTGATTACCGCGCGCTTGCAATCGGGGGATACGATCGATGCCACGCGATTCGCTCAGTTAACACTCGAGGGCGAGCCCGTCGCAACGATTTCGCCCCGCGGGCAGTTGGCACCGGTCATGAATGGCGCGGGTACTTTGAAAGCGAAGCTGGGTGGGCAGGAAGCATCCGCGCCCCTTCGCGTGCGAGACATTCGAGACCAGCAACCGGTCGATTTCATCCGCGATGTGAACCCGGTCATGACCCGGCTCGGCTGCAATGCGGGCACCTGTCACGGCGCCAAGGAGGGCAAGCTGGGATTCAAACTTTCGCTTCGTGGCTATGATCCGATTTACGACGTGCGCGCGCTCAAGGATGATTTGGCTGGCCGCCGGCTCAATGTGGCGTCGCCCGATGACTCGCTCATGCTTCTGAAAGCCACCGCCGGCGTCCCGCACGAAGGCGGCCAGCGCACCCGGCTCGGAGAGAAGTACTATGAAATCTTGCGCTCCTGGATCGCCGATGGCGCGAAGCTGAATCTCGAAGCGCCACGCGTCACAAAAATCGAAGTCTTCCCTCGCGATCCGGTCGTGCAACGCATCGGGGCCCGGCAGCAGGTCCGCGTTGTCGCCAGCTACAAAGACGGGACGACACGCGATGTGACGGCCGAAGCGTTTCTGGACAGCGGCAATACGGACGTTGCCAAAGTGAGCGACGGGGCTCTGGTGGAAACATTGCGGCGAGGCGAAGCCCCGCTTCTGGCTCGCTACGAAGGAAACTATGCGGCCACCACCATCACCGTGATGGGCGATCGCGATGAATTCACCTGGCGGTCACCCGAGACCTGGAGCCGCATTGATGAGCTGGTCGCCGCCAAGTGGCAGCGCATGAAAATCGAGCCCTCGGATTTATCGAACGACACTGAGTTTTTGCGGCGCGTGCATCTGGATCTGACCGGCCTCCCGCCAGGTGCGGAAGAAGTGCTGAGCTTTCAGGCCGATACCCGTCCGGAGCGGGAGAAACGAAATGAAGTCATCGATCGATTGATCGGTTCGCCGGAATTCGTCGATCATGGGACGAACAAATGGGCGGACCTTTTGCAGGTGAATTCCAAATTCATTGGCGGCGAAGGGGTGTCACTGTTCCGCGACTGGATTCGCCAGCAGGTGCAGGCCAACGTGCCTTACGATCAATTTGTGCGCGAGATTCTCACGGCGTCCGGCTCGAACAAGGAGCATCCTGCCGCGAGCTATTGGAAAATCCTCCGTGAACCCGGGGAGGCCATGGAAAACACCACGCACCTGTTTCTGGCCACCCGGTTCAATTGCAACAAGTGCCACGATCACCCTTTTGAGCGCTGGACCCAGGATCAATATTACCAACTCGGTGCCTATTTTTCGCAGGTCAAGCTCGAGCCGGACCCGGTAAGCGGTGGCCGCAAAATTGAGGGCACTGCGGTGGAAAAGGCCCAGCCGCTTTTCGAAATCGTCGCGGATCAGCCGACGGGAGACATGATTCATCTGCGCACCAACAAACCGGCCGCGCCTTCATTTCCGTTTCCGGCCGGAACGACGGCATCGGGCGGCAGTCGGCGCGAACAATTGGCGACGTGGATCACCAGTGCCGACAATCGCTACTTCGCTTCGAGCTATGTGAATCGTCTCTGGGGTTACCTGCTGGGCGTTGGTCTGGTCGAGCCGCTCGACGATATTCGCGCCGGCAATCCCCCCACCAATCCTGAACTGCTGAACTATCTGACACGTGAGTTTATCGAGCACGGGTTCGATGTGCAGCACATCGTGCGGCTGATTTGCCAATCCCGGACTTATCAGCTGTCGATCGCGACGAATCGGTGGAACGAGGACGATGCCATCAATTACTCCCATGCGCAGGCGCGTCGGCTGCCGGCAGAGGTCATTTATGATTCGGTTCTGAAAGTGGTGGGGGCGAAAACGGCGCTACCTGGTGGCGTGCGGGCCGATCAACTGGCGGATGCCCAACAGGATCTCCCCAGCGGCTTTCTCGCGAATCTCGGCCGACCCGCGCGCGAAAGCGCGTGCGAATGCGAGCGCAGCAGTGATCTTGGGCTTGGCAGTGTCATGGCGTTGTTGAGCGGTCCGGCGGTTGCGGGCGCCATCGGCGATCCGGCCAATGCGCTCGCCAAACTGACCGCCGAACAAACGGATGATCGGAAGTTGATCGATGAGTTATTCCTCCGCGTCCTCAATCGTTCCGCGACGTCATCTGAAGTCGAAGCGACTCTTTCCACCTGGCAAACCATTGACGGCGATCACGCCGCCTTGCAGGCGAAACTCGCCGCGAAAGAAAAAGAACAGGCACCTCTCATCGCCCAGGCGGAGTCGGATCGCCTCGCTGCCATCGAGGCCGCCAAGGCCGAACTCGCGCGCTATGAAACCGAGGCCGCCCCGAAAATTGCGGAAGCCGAGGCCAGGCACACCGCCGAAATCGACGCGGCGAAAAAAGCCATTTCGGACTACGAAGCGAATCGCCTCGCCGTCGCGCAGCAACAGTTTGAAAACACGGTTCCCGTCGCGCGCACTTACACCGGTTGGGTGCCGCTGGAGATGGCTGAGTTTCGCGCGTCCGGCGGCGTGACCCTGACCCGCCAGGACGACGGCTCACTGGCCGCCGGAGGCCCAGCCAACCCGACGGATTACATCGTCGAGGCGGACACCAAGATAGCCGGAATAACGGGTGTCCTGCTCGAGGTTTTGCCCGTGCCCGGTGAAAAGAATTTTGGCCCTGGACGCGCAGGCGACGGTAATTTCGTGCTCACGGAGATTTCGCTCAAGGCGAACGTCATCGGTGATGCGGCCCAAAAGGACATTGGATTCAGCGGCGCCGTAGCCGACTTCGAGCAAACGAATTTCGGAATTGCCAGTGCCATCGATGGGAAGCGGGGCGATGGCAACAATGGCTGGGCGATTAGCAATCAGTTTGGAGTGCCCCATTACGCGGCGCTCGCGCTCAATGAAACCATCGGCGATTTGGAGAAGGGAATGCGCCTGCGCTTCGAGATGCATCAGCCTCGTGGCGGAGGTTTCAGCATCGCGCGCTTCCGAATTTGGGTCACCACCGGTTCCCAGCCCTTAAATATCGGCTTGCCCGCCCCGGTGGCGGAGGCGCTGCAGAAGCCTGCGTCGGCGCGTGATGGGGCCGAAAAATCCGCCCTCGCCGCCTATTGGAAAGAAAAGGATCCCGAGCTAACCAAGCTCCGCTTCGTCGCCGTCGGCATCGACCGTCCGCTTCCCACCGATCCAGGGATCGTTCAGCGTCGCGATGCTATTGCGGCTGCGGAAATGCCGATCGTGCTCGACCCGGCGCTGGTTCGCCTGCGGCAGGACGTCGAACAATCCCAGGCGCAGCTGGCCAACAAGCGCCTCACCGGAGCGCAGGATTTGACGTGGGCTCTGATCAACACGCCGGCATTCCTCTTTAATCATTAGTAATCGTAGTTGCCTTTGGAAGGGTCACTTTCGGGAGGCACCACTGATGAAGGAGAGCGCCAGATGCGCACAGCAATAAGTGTGGCGGCCCAAAGAGCGAAGACAACGACGCTTCCCGAGACGAGGCCGAAGGAATCCCAATCGCGCCCCGGCGAGTCGGAGCTGCCAGTGGCGCGACCAATGCCGCTCGCGACATGCCAGCAACCGCCCTGGGCAAAGAGTGCAGATGCTGCAAGAACGAGATAAACGATCAGTCTGGACAGTTTCTGAAGGCGGAAGGTGGCCGCAAGCATGAAAAGGAACGCAGCGAGCAGACCGCCGCCATAGAGGAGGAACATCACGAGTAACTCATCCATTGGAGAAGATGGACAGTGAATCCCAGCGGTAACGATGCAAAACCATTTCTCGATTCATTGAAACGCGGAGACGCAGAGAATCGGATGATTGCGTCAAAGAATTTCCGGTGCATTGGCGCACCAAAAGTGACCGCGGAGAAACCCTTCTCCGCAGGCTCCCAAACCGCCGCGTCCTCTGCCTCTCTGCGCTTCATTTCTTTCCATTCTTCCCAAAGAGACGGCTAAGTTGGGCTCAAATTGGGGGCGGTGGTGAGGGTTGAGCGATGTTGTCACGGTGGGTGCGGATCGGATAGCTTCGCCACCATGTTTCCCCGGTCGCTTGTTTCTTTCGCACTCATGATTTCCGCTTCTCTCGCCGCCGATTTTCCTCCGCCCGCCGAATTGCCGGTGCGCGAGGCTTTGCCCGATCTTCTGATCATGATGGATGGGACGAAGATCACGACGCGGGAGGGCTGGGAGAAAAAGCGGAAACCGGAATTGCGCGAACTGATCCAGACTTATGAATATGGGCGCATCCCGGCGGCGCCGAAGAAGCTGACCTTTGAGACGCTGGCGGAGAATGCGATGGCGTTCGGGGGCAAGGCGACGCTGCGCGAAGTGGCGATTCGCTGGGAGGGTGGCGAGTTTGCGCTTTTGATCGCGATCCCCAATCAACGCACCCAACCTGCACCCTGCTTCGTGGGCCTTAATTTTAACGGCAACCACGCCGTGGTGGATGATCCGATGGTGCGCATTCCGGAGAGCGCAAGTGCGGCTAAAGTTCCACGGGGTCAGGAGAAGGAGGCGTGGGCGATCGAACAATCCATCAATCGCGGATATGCCGTGGCGGTCTTCCACAATAGCGAGGTGGTGCCGGATGATAAAGTGGCCGCGGTCGAGCGGATGAAGGCCTTTCTGCCGGAGGGGATGAGTGCCGAGGCACCGGATGCGCCGGCGACGATCGCGTGCTGGGCCTGGGGGTTTATGCGCGCTCTCGATTACCTGGAAAAGCAGCCCGAGATCGATGCGAAGCGGGTTGCGGTGGTCGGGCATTCCCGCAACGGCAAAACCGCCATTCTGGCCGCGGCGATGGATGATCGGATCGCGCTGGCGATCCCGAGCCAGGCCGGTTGCGGCGGAACAGCTCCGTGTCGATTGAACCCGGAGCTGGCGAAGATTCAGGCCAATGGACGCACGATTGCCGAGACCGTGACGCGAATCAATACGAGCTTCCCGCATTGGTTCGACGCAAACTTCAAGGCCTTCAATGACGAGGTCGAGAAGCTGCCTTTCGACCAGCACGCCTTGATCGCCCTGTGCGCTCCGCGGCCGGTGCTCGTCTCGAACGCCACCGAAGATCTGTGGGCGAATCCGGCGGGCCAGTTTGACATGGTGCGCGCGGCCGATCCGGTCTATCGCCTGGTGGCGGGAGAAGGCTGCGCCGCGGAGGAACTGCCGCCCGTCGGCAAGCTGGTGGACAGCCGATTGAGCTATTTCATCCGCCCCGGCAAACATTCCATGACGGAACTCGACTGGAAGACCTGGCTGGATTTTGCCGATCGCTGGATGAAGTAACCGTCACTTCCAGAGCACGAGCATTTGTTGCCCAAACGCGACCTCCGCCAGGATCGGCGCGGGGGCGAGGTTCTCGAGAACCGCCCGATTCGTGCCGGCGGCGACGCTTTCCTCCGGCGTCGGTTCAGGGTGATGGTTGAAAATAATTCCCGCGCAATGCAGTCCGTGCGTGCGGATGGATTCGACGGTCAGCAGCGCGTGATTCAATGCTCCGAGACGGTTGGCCACCACGACGCACACCGGCAGGTCGAACTCCCGCGCCAGATCGCTGACGAAATAGTCGCGCGCGATCGGCACCCGCCATCCGCCAACGCCTTCGACCACGATGGCGGCGTAGCTTTCGACCAGGCGGGCGAATGTTTCACGGATGAGTGCCAAATCGATCACTCGATTTTCGATCATGGCTGCGGTGTAAGGCGCAGCGGGAGTTCGCAGCCAGACCGGATTGACGTCGTTCAGTTCGATCGCGCCGTCCGCGGCGGCCTGGAGTGCTTCGGCGTCACCGCGATCACCACAACAAATGGGTTTGAAGCCGACGGCATCGAGACCCGCCGCGCGCAGACCACGCACGAGCGCCTGCGCGACAAATGTTTTGCCGACGCCGGTGTCAGTGCCGGTGAGAAAGATCTTCATGCAACAGGTGCGCTGTTTTCGCCAGCGGCCTGCGAAACGCAAGCGCCGCGAAACCGGCTGGACCATCCGCATCCTTCTCCCATGCCCGGGCTCGTCCAATCCACTCGTTCGGATCGTGGTAAAGTTTGCGCTCTAAATTCGATTTGACCGTGTGGTAGTAACAAAACGGTAATCCCATGGAAATCTACATCCTGCGCGCCGGGGCAGAAACCGGACCTTTTGACCAAGACACCGTGCAAAGCCTGCTCCAGCGAGGTGAGGCCTCGCTGGATGACCATGCCTGGCGCGCGGGCCTTGAGACATGGGAGCCGTTGCACACGATCCTGTATCCGCCGGCAACACCACGGGCTGACAGCAAAATCCACGATCCGTCCCTGCCGATTCCTTCGGGCCTTCGGCTGAGCCGGACGGCGGTTCAGGCTTTGACGCCGTTGACCGAAGGTGAAAAGCCCGAGTTGGCGACGGACCGCCAAAAGGCCTTTCTGAGCTACATGGGCGTTCCGTTTTCCGGCGGAATCACGCAGGTGGAAGCCTCGATCCTGGTGAACGAAAATCTCGCTCGTCCGAAAGATGCCCGGAAATTGCAGCGCTGGAATGTGGACCGGCTACGGCTGCATCCGGATCTGTTCGCGGAAGAAATCAAAGCGCGCAAAGAGAATCGGGCCGTCTATTTTTACGAAATCTGCCAGGGCGAAGGCGCCGAGTTTTTTGACAAGGTGACCAAGGCGCACACGAAGGTGCTGGTGGACTATCTCGATATCCATTTTCCCAACTGGGACGAGAACGAAGACGACGCCAAATACTCGTATTTTTTCCCTGCCATCTCGGAAAAATTTCCGCCGCTTTTGAAAAAGGGCGCCAAGGGAAGATTCAAATATCCGGATGGGCCAAAAGTTTCGCGCGAGCTGGTGCGTCGGCAGCCCAAGGTGGTTCGCGCCAAGCCGAAGAGTTCGGCCTTTATGGCCATGATGCGCGGGCTCGCCTACGGCGTCATCATCCTCGGCCTGCTCTTCTTTGGTTCGAAGTATTTTCAGAGCCGAAAAGAGGAACGGCTGCGGACCGCGATAAGGTCACGCCCAACGCCAAAACTTGCTGCGCCGCCGGGAGCCCAGGACGCGCAACGCCTGCCACCGACGAACCCACGAACTGCCGCGAACGGCGAAAATCCTTCCGCACCTCTGCACCGGCCTCCTCGGCAGGGTGATCCGAATCCGCGGCCGGGCCCGGCACCAACGCCCCCAGACGACGGGAATCCGGTGGCTTCCATGAATCTTTTTGGTCCGGACGACACGAACTCCGGTGGGTCGCCACCGCCGTCATCATCGCGCAAGCTGGTGATGACGGTTTCAAATCCCTTTGATCCACTGGCGCCCACGGCGCCAGTGCCGCTGCCGGCGGTGCCCGCACCCGAAGCATCCACTCCCAAGGCGCCTCCCGCGCCTCCCGCCGCTCAACCCGGTGCCGCCACAGTGACCTTGATCAAACCAACACGCATGCCGCTGCAGTTCGGCACCAGCACGTTGAACGCCGGGACAGTTCTTCCCTTGATGGGTGTCGAGGGCGATATGGTGCGCGTGAAATTTGGGGCGGAAGTTGTCTCCATTCCGAAGGCCAATACCGACCTCAAGTAGGCCGCGCGGGCGTGGGCAACATCGCGCCCGTTGCCTCGCAACCTTCAATTGGACGGTGTGGCGGAGAGGATCCCTTCCGCCTCGAGGAGGGGCAGCAGGCGATCCATCGGCAAACCGATCACATTCGAAAACGATCCTTCGACGGCCTTAATCATTTCGCCACGATCAATTTGCGCCGCATATCCACCCGCTTTGTCGAGTGGTTCAATCCGCGCCAGATATCGTTCGATCTCAACCGCGGTGCGACGATGAAAATGCACGCGCGTCCATTCGACAAAAGTCCGCGTTCGTTGTGTCGTCACGACGGCAACACCAGAGAGCACGCTGTGCTCACGGCCATTGAGGCATTCCAGCATGCAGCGCGCCTCCGCGAAATCCTCCGGTTTGCCAAATATGCGGCCATCCATTTCGACCAGGGTATCCACGCCGATCACGACCGCGCCGCGATGGAGCCGCGAGACCGTACGCGCCTTGATCGTCGCATTAAAGAGCGCTACTTCCGCGGGTGAAAGGTATGCCGGTGCACTTTCGACCGCTTGCGACGGCACCACCACAAAACGAAATCCGGCCCTTTCCAGCAAATCACGCCGACGCGGAGAGGCAGAGGCGAGAATCAACGGCGGCATGACAGCTCAGGGTGACGTTTTCATTTCGGCGGTTGTTCCGCCGGCTTGAAATCAAAGGCTGGACTCGTCTGCTCGGTGTACCCCTCGGGCACGACAAACAGGGAATCCGCCAGGTCCCCCTCGCTGACTGACAACAGCGTGGTCGTCGTTTTGATTTTACCGATCATCAACTCCCGCTTGATGAGCATCCCGGGCAGGGTGCTGAGTTTCGGTTGCAATGGTGCCGCCGCGGCCGCCATCCCGGACTGCTGAAATTTTTCCAACGCAGCCAGGATGGCAGGATAGTTGGAAAAATCCTTCGCCACCCAATCCGTCGCGCTGATCTCGCCGGTTGCCCATTTGAAGATCTCGCAGTCGTGGGGTCCCACTTTCTCGCTCTGCCCTGTTGGTTCGACCTTGGGTGGTTCGGCTCCGGTAACTTTTTGCTGATCCCTGACCTGCCCGAGGACCTGGCGGGCCTGTTCCGCCCGAATGCGGACGAACGTTTTCGCCGGGTGTTGCAAGGTAATGACATCGCCCGTGGCCGCATCAGTGATCGTGCTGATCTGCGGTGCGAGGTCGGCGCGCGCTTTGTCACCCTTGAGCATCAGCGTCATCTTGCCGGTGTTCATGCCGCCTTCGACTTTTTGGACAATCGTAAAATCGGCGTGCGCGCTGGCGACCCACGCCAACGGCGCGAGGAACAACGGCAGAAAGCGCGGGATCATGCCTTCAGACTCCGGCCACTACTGCCGAATTGAAAGCGGGAATTGGGGTGGCCACTGCTCATTCAAGCCGGCGGAGAATTCGCATCCACTCGCGCCCTTCACGCCCGGGATATGCCCGCTCGGGGACCCATTCACGGACCACGGCAAACCGCGACTGGAAGAGCGCATCAAGTTCGCCGAGCGAGACCTCGAAGGGCGGACCCGCATCCGGACGATCATGGCCGGGATCGAGATAAAAAATGGCGGCCAGCTGTCCGCCGGTTTTGAGGGCGGCGTGAACGCCTTCGACATAGGCCGGGCGTTGCGCCGGATCAATGGCGCAAAAACATGTGTGCTCCCAGACCCAATCGAAACAATCACGGAGATGCGGGGGCAGCGCGAAAAGGTCCGCACATTCGTAAGTTTCGTGCGCGACGAGCGGGGCCGCTTGCGCCCGCGCAATCGCTGAGGGCGCGATGTCGAGGCCGACGACGTCACAGCCTGCCGCCGCGAACGCGCGGACATCGTGACCAGCGCCGCAACCCGGCACCAACACGCGGCCCCCAGGGGATTCGTGCGCCAGAAAATCTTCCAACGCAGGACTCGGTGCGCCCCGGTCCCACGGCGTATCCTTGGTCTGATAATGAGATTCCCAATCCGTTGGCATGGTTCTGAGACTCAGTGGCGGCGCCAGATCGTGGCCTGCGCGAGGCTGAGTTGAAATTTCCGCGCGTGTTCCCGAATGAGGAACGGCAGGTCGCGCGTGCCGCTCAATTCAAATTCGCCCCCGAGCGCCGCGCGGAGGCCATCGAGCGTGCGAACGGATTCGTTTCCACGCTTGAATCCGCCGAGCCAGCGGGCGCGGGGCGTGAAATCTTCCAGCCAGGTGTAGGGCGAAGTAATAACCAGTTGGCCGCCGGGATTCAGCAGCGATCCGAGCTGCGCGAGACAGCGCTGTGGATCGGCCAGGCGATCGATCAAATTGGCCATCAGGACGGCGTCGAAACAACCCAGGTCTCCACGCAGATCCATGGCATCGCCCGCTTCAAAATGGAGGCGACTACGGTCCACATCCGGCGGCGCGTGGGCGACGAGTCGAGTCGAAAGCCGGCCTTCATCAATGCGATCATAGCTCATTTCTCCATCGCGCCGGATGGTTTCCGCCGCGTCGATAAAGCGCTGCGAATAATCGATACCGATCACTTCATGACCATGCCGGCCGAGCTCGAAGGTCGAACGTCCAACGGCGCAGCCGAGATCAAGCGCGCGCGCCGTTCCCGGCAGGCGGTCGAGAGCAAAGCATTCGGTGACACAGCGAACCGGATAATCGAGCGCGGCGTCGAGTCCGGGCATGGGTGGCGCTATTTCCTCGGCCGAGCCGTAGTGAAATAGAAGGTATTCGCCGAGGAGTTTGTCCGTCTCGTAGGGATTCATGGCGGAGCGGAGCGATCTTCTTCACCCTCCTGTCCTTCTCCCTTCAAGGAAGAAGGCGGAGAGGGGGAGGACGAGGGTGATGAAGGAGCGGTTACTCCAGTAACCCGCGCAGATACTCCGCCGGCTCGAAGTTTTCGATGATCACCGTCGTCTCACCATCGCGCAACATCCGCACCTGCGGCACGTTGATCTCCGGCGTTTTCGTCGGCGAAAAAAGGATGTCGTCGTGGGTCGCGTTCTTTTTGTTCGCGAAACGATCCGGGGTCAGCGAACCGCCGAGATGATCGCTGCGGCCGGTGGCCACATGCATCGTGCCCAGGATCTTTTCATCCTGAATGTCACGCCCGGAAACCGGCAGCTCCTGGGTGCCAAAACCGAGTTCGCCGAGTTCGCCCGTGACCGGGTCACTCTGTAACTTGTCGTTGTGTTGCGCTACCGTTTCGGCGTTTCCACGCAGGAGCGTGGCTTCGACAATCCGGCCGCCGGTAACTCGCATCAGACCGAGCGTTCCGTCCTCGTAGCGCATGGGAAATTCGCCTTCGGCGCCGACCGGCACGAAATAAATTTCTCCGGCCGGGAGATTCGCGACGTCCGGACCGCCGCGGCACAGGCCGTGGCTTTTCTGCGCTTCCTGTCTGCCCAGTTCGAGCCGGAGCGTGCAGGCGCGATCGAGAACCGTGTAATCGATTTCCACCGCGTCCGCGCTGCGTCATGACCGCGTCCGCAGTTTTTCCGCCTGCTTGCTCACCTCGAAATAATCGACCGCCAAACCTGAGCTGAGAATGATCTCATTCATCCCGTGCATGGTCGCGCCGCGAAATTCATATTGCTTGGCAAAGGCGGTCAGCGGCGCCGTGGCGGAATAGGTCGAAATGCAGAGGATGATGTCGTATTGCTGGTAGACATCCGCGATCAGATCAATCTCCCGCCCGTCATCGGCCACGCCGCTCGAAGGCAGGTCGAGATTGCTTCCGCCGGTCACCTGATAGGCAAACATTTCGCCGCCCGTCATACCGAGTTCCGCCAGCGCTCCGTGCTTGAAACCTTCAAAAAAAACTTCGTAGGCGTGGCGCTGAATCGAAAGGTCCGGATTGTCGAGGAACGCGTAGTCCTTCATCTCGCTGGGATCATCGAGGTCAATCAGGATGCAGACCCGTTCGCCGCGCGTCGGACCGAAGACGGTGCTGAGCAGTCGGACGAGATCAAACGGTGGAAACTGACGAGGCTTTTCGATGGTGGTTTGAGTCGCTGTCATGGAGTCGAAGCAGGGTTTAATTAGATCGCACCCAGCCGTGAATTGGATGGGTATGATGATTAAGAGGAGCCCAGTGTGGCACGATTTATTCGCACATGGTCAGAAACTTTTTTGTGACCCCCGTCCATTTTTATCCGGCGGCGGAAATTGATTGGCAAACCCACAATCTTCCGCGTCCTTCCGCTCGCCCATGCTCTCTTCGCGCCGTCTTTTTCTCGCCGTAACGACTGCGTGGCTGATTTGCAGTCCCCCTCGCGCCGGCGCCGTCCTTTTTTTTGCCACGGGCGATGCTGATTTTAACACGACGGCACCGACGGGCCTTTTTGCCGGCAGTGGCTGGGACTTGCAGGGTTCGTTCCTGAACAACTTTCTCGGCACACCGATTGCCCCGCAGCACTTCATTACGGCCCGTCACCTCGGTGGTTCGATCGGGGCGACATTCGAATTTCAAGGCACCACCTACGTGACAGACGCCTTCGTGGATGACACGGAAAGTGATCTCCGGGTCTGGCATGTCACCTCGTCATTTCCCGATTTTGCACCGCTCTACACCGCCTCGAACGAGACTGGAAAGGAGTTGGTCGTGTTTGGGCGCGGCGGTCAGCGGGGAACCGAAGTTCACCTCAGTGGTGCCGTCGCGGGCTGGAATCCCGGTGCGAGCGATGCAGTGATGCGCTGGGGGACGAACACCGTTTCGCGCATCGGTTCGAGTTTTGGCGGCACGAACAACACGTTGGTCGCGAATTTTTCCTCGAATGGTCTCAATCCGAATGAAGCAGACCTGTCGGTCGGGGATTCCGGCGGCGGGGTTTTCATTCAGGATCCGGTCGATGACGTCTGGAAACTCGCGGGTATCAATTCCGCCGTCACTGGCCCGTATTTCACGGATTTGCTCGGCCACGGCGGGTTCGACGCCGCGCTCTTTAATCAAAACGGACTTTTCGTGCGCGGTCCGACCGTCATGGAAAACGAAACCTTCGTGCCCGCCAATGGTCCTGGCGAATTCTTCGCCACGCGCATCTCGGCCCGGAGTGATTTTATCGATGGTGCCATTTCGGTTCCGGAACCTGGAGCCGGCGCGTTGATCGGTGCCGGTGCGGTGTGGCTGGGTTCAATGCGATATCGGCGGCGGCTTGCCGGATGCGGCGCGACGACGTAGCGTCGCGGCCATTTTTCTCGAAGAGACCCCAAGTTTTCCATCCGCATGAGCCAGCCACAGACCGCCATCACTCCCCGTCGCGACGAAGATTTTCCGGAATGGTATCAGCAGGTCGTGAAAGCCGCCGATCTCGCCGAACCCTCGGATGTGCGCGGTTGCATGGTGATCAAACCGTGGGGCTACGGACTGTGGGAAAACATGCAGCGCGCGCTCGACGGGATGTTCAAGGCCACCGGGCACAAGAACGCATACTTCCCGCTTTTCATTCCACTTTCCTATCTCGCGAAAGAGGCCGAGCACGTCGAAGGGTTCGCCAAGGAATGCGCGGTGGTCACTCATCATCGCCTCGAATCCGACGGCGCCGGGGGACTGCGTCCGGCACCGGACGCAAAGCTGACCGAGCCCCTCGTGGTGCGCCCCACCAGCGAAACGATCATCGGCGCGACTTACGCCAAGTGGGTGCAGAGCTATCGCGACCTGCCGATTCTCATCAATCAATGGGCCAACGTGGTGCGTTGGGAATTGCGGCCGCGCCTGTTTCTGCGGACGGCGGAATTCCTCTGGCAGGAAGGACACACCGCGCATGAAACCGAGGCCGAAGCGCGGGCCGAGACCGAAAAGATTTTGCGAGTGTATGAGACCTTCGCGCGCGACTGGCTCGCGCTGCCAGTCCTGACCGGCGAGAAGAGCGAAGGCGAACGTTTTCCCGGAGCGGTCGAAACCTTTTGCATCGAGGCCATGGTCCAGGACCGAAAGGCCATCCAGGCCGGCACTTCCCATTTCCTCGGGCAGAATTTCGCGAAGGCCAGTGGAATTCAATTCGTCTCCCGCGAGAACAAACCTGAGCTGGCGTGGACCACGAGCTGGGGCGTGAGCACACGGCTCATTGGCACCGTCATCATGGCACACGCGGACGACGACGGTTGCGTCCTGCCGCCGCGCATTGCTCCCGCGCAGGTGGTCATTCTGCCGGTCACGCCGAAACCGGATTCGAAGGCGCAGGTTCTGGAAGCCTGCGAAAAATTGGCCGTCGAATTGCGCGCGCAGCACTTTTGTGGGGACCCGATTCGGGTCGAGATCGATGCCCGGGACATTCCGGGCGGGACGAAGAATTGGGAGTGGATCAAGAAAGGGGTGCCGTTGCGGGTCGAGATCGGTCCGCGCGATCTCGAGAAAGGCGGCTGCGCGGTGGCCCGGCGCGATCGCACGCCCAAGGAGAAGCAGTTCCCGGCGGTCGCTGATTTTGCTTTGGGTGCGGCCGCGATCCTCGAGGAGATTCAGGGTGCGCTTCTGGCGCGGGCGACAGCGCTGCGCGATGCGAACACCGTCACCATTGATCGATGGGAAGATTTCGTCGCGTTTTTCACCCCAAAGAACCCGGACAAACCGGAAATCCACGGCGGCTTCGCCCTGGCGCATTGGGACGGCACGCGTGAGACGGAAGATCGGATCAAAGCCGAGTTAAAAGTGACCATTCGCTGCATCCCAGAGGACGCGGCGCCGGAGGCAGGCAAATGCGTACTCACCGGCGCTCCCAGTTCGCGCCGAGTGGTCTTCGCCAAGAGCTATTAGCGCGGTTTAAGAATGAAAGTCGCCACGTGCGGAGCGCAGTTCCCCAGATCCCTAAAAAGTCTCAGCTGGAAAATCGGGCGATTGCTCGCCGTGATGCACGTTTCGGGTGAAATATCGCTGCTCAAATTCGGACGTTGTGACTGGGACAAACTCCCTTCGCTTCAAAAATCCGCGTTGTCGGAGCCTCTCAACTCGCTTTTGGACATCGCGAAGGTGTTTGAGCCGTTCAGACTGCATCGCCCCTTCCTTCTGCTTTAGGGCGTCCATAAGTTGGGCACCGATTTCAGAAGTAGCATCTGCTGTGGAGGAAGAATTTGAGCGCATGACGATTGACATAGTCGGTGAGGAAATCGTTGTAAGCACGAATTTTGCCGCGAAGCGGTTCGTCTTCCGAATAGTCCTCGATTTTGAGCCGTAAAACTTTTGAAAGCGTTGAGACCCCAATTTTTCGCCCATGAGAGTGCCAAATTTTGTTGTCGGAAAGGATTTTTGCGATCTCTTCCGCGCGCTGCTGTTTCTCATCGGGTGAAACGGATTCATTCAATTTTTTGGGGTTACTCTGATGGGTGACCCAATCTTTGAATTTACATTCAACGAGCCATTTTTTCAAAAGTGTGATCGTCAAATTCTTCGCCTGCTCGAATTGGCTGAGAAGGGCAAGATCCTGGTTCTGAAGGATGATCAGCTCAGCATCGGTCAGCTCTCCGTTCGCCGATTTTTCAATCATCTTCTGCACCTGATCCAAATAGCCAAGGGCGGGAACCCATTCCTTACCGTTGAACACCTGTGGGTCGATTGGTCCAAGCGAAGAACTGTAGTCCATATAAATTCGATCTCCCGCCATGCAGAAAATTGTGCCTGCGGAATAGGCTTCGTCGGGAACGACAAAATAGACCTCGCCGTAGTGGTATCGAATGATCTCCACAAGTTTCTCAACCGTCTCAGCACTCCCACCGGGAGAATTCAGAAAAAGAACGAGGCGATTCTTCTTATCCGCTTCCTTACGCAATAGTTCGATAAACTCTCGAAATCGCTTCTCAATCGACGGGAAAATTGGACCGAAGTAAAACGCTCCATCCGCTTGAAAGTGATCTTCGATGGCACGAAGGCGATCCCGAAGCGTTTCCTTCACATGTGCATCAAGCTCGCTAAGACCATCTGTCATTCAGGTCTTTTGTGAGGAGCGATCAAATTCGTCAATCTCTCGTTCTATGACGATCACTGTGGATGTAGGCGCAATGCAGTCACCTGCGGCGCCTTGGTCTGAAAGGTGCGCGTGTGGCCGGTGGCGGGGATCGAGACGGTGTAGGTGTTGCCGTTGGGAGCGACGGTCAGCTTGATGTAGTTGGCCGCGCAGTTTTCGTCGGCGTTGGCGATGAATTCGTCGGCAGTGTCGTTCTCGGTGCCGTCCGGGCGGAGGTTTTTGTGAACCTGATACATGGCTTGCAAGCCGGGGGAGCGTTTCAAGGCGGCGATGGTCGAGGCGGCAGTGCCTTTTTTTGGGCCGTTGTTCATCACCGAGACGCTCGGAGCGAGGCTGTGGACGAAGACGGGATTATTGCTCTGGTCGAGGCCGTGGTGGTTGACCTGATAGACATCGACCGGGCCGACGCGGTTCACCGGTGTGACCAGCGCAGCTTCGACGTTCCAGGTGAGGTCGCCGCCATCGAAGAACCGAAAGTCACCAAAATCGAGGCGCAGGGCGACGCTGTTCGCGTTGTCGCTCGTGTCCTTCGGTTGCTCGATGTGGTCGGCACTCAGCGGATTGAGTTTCGCATCCGCGGGGGCTTCGATGAGCTCCTGATTGGCGGCGAGGCAGCGCAGGGTGAGTTTCAGGCCGTCGGTTTGCTTTAACGCAATTTCGTCGCCGGCGCGGATGACATTCCGACTGTCGGCCTTGAAATTGCGATACGGTGCGATGGTGATGGGCCAGCGCTGGTTGTTCGGGCGGTTGTCGGGATCCGACTCGGGGATGCCCTTGTCGTGCACCTGTCCGATCGGGATGAGCGCGGAGAGTTCCGCCGCGCCGCCAAAGTGATCCACGTGAAAGTGCGTGGTGATGAGGTGGTCGATCTTCTTCAAGCCGGCGACTTCGGTCGCCAGCCGGTGGATGCGGCCCGGATCGCGCTCGAATGGGTTGCCGGAATCGATGAGGACCGATTCGCCCGCGGGCGTGACGATGAGCGTCGCGCCGCCGCCTTCGACATCCGCCCAGTAGATATCGAGCGTGTGTTCTGCCGGGCCGGCGAAGGCCGAGGCACCGACGAACAAGGCGAGGAAAATGGAAACGAGTCTGGGGAGGCGGAATTTCATGCGGGTGCCATCAAAGGCTCCCGGGATTGAGAATTCAACCCTCGGCCATGGCGCCGACGATCAGGAGCGGCTCGGTGCCGGCGAGGATCGGCCAGCAGGCAGCGGGGTATCGGGAGGTTCGTGTGAGAGGTCTTCCTTGCAGGCATAAAAGCGGACGAAGGGGCGGCGCTTGAGGGTCTCGTGGTCGCGGATGGTGCCTTGCAAGGCGGGATGACGGGTTTCAATGGCATCGAGCACGGCACCGAGGGTCACTGGCGTGGCGACTTCCACTGGCACTTCGTCTCCGCTGATGCGGGCGAGATTGCGCAGATGATAGGGAAGGATCACGCGGATCAAAACGGCGGAGCTCATCCTTAAACCACGGTGGATTTGTCCCGGGTAGGGTGGGCATCCTGCCCGCCGTGCGACGCATCCTGCGGCGCGCTCTTCGGAGATGGGACACGTGGTGGTGTGGGCGGGACGCCCACACCGGCGAGCGGGATGCCCACCCTACCCGGGAGTCGGAGCTGCCGTGCGGTGGCTAATGTCACGGCAGGGTCTGGACTTCGACGGAATAGACCGCGGGCAGATCGCGGACGATGGCATTCCACGTGTCGCCGCCATCGGCGGAGCCATAGACCTGGCCGCCGGGTGGTGCCGAAGTAGATGCCGCATTCGTCCATACTATCGACGGCCATCGCGTCGCGCAGGACGTTCACGAAGCAATTCTCCTGCGGCAGGCCCTTGGTCAGCGGTTCCCATTCAATGCCGCATCGGACCTTGCCAGCCGCGTGCCTTTATCCGAAGAGCAAACCGGTTGGCCGAACCATTCCCGTTCCGATGCGAGCAATTCCCGCCCCTCCCACCGCCCCCGCCTTTCGCCGAATTCAGAGTCAGGCAGCATTACAGATATTCAAAATCCATGAACGACGCACAATCCCAATCACCACCGTCCGCTGACCCCGCATCAAAGCTCGATCGAGGCAGGTTCAACTTTTGGCGCTGGTTCTGGCTCAGCTTCCTCGTGGTCTCCCTCGGCTACGCATGGTATTCCTTCTATGTCCCCTCCAACAAAGTCACTTGGGCCAAAGACTACGCCTCGGCTCAACAGCAATCCGCCCAATCCGGTAAACCCATAATCCTCTTCTTCACCGCCAAGTGGTGCGCTCCCTGTCGAATCATGAAACGCAACGTTTGGGCGGATGAGCAGGTAGAGGCTGTGGTCAAAGCGGGGTTCACCCCCGTGATGATTGACTTGGATGATCCCAACGCGGCCGAAACGGCGAGTCTTCATAGTGTCGTTGCCACGCCAACCACGATCATCACTGACTCACAAGGGAACGTCTTAAAACGGGTGGAGGGGAGAATTGGCAAAGCGGAATTCCTCGATTTGCTCGGAAAGTTGAATCCAGACGGGAGCAAGGTTCCGCTTCCATTGACCAAGTGAGTTATGATTATCAGTCAGCCTCCTCAGAAACTGGAATCTCGGAGCCCTGAAAATGAACGATTTACGTCAGCAATCCAAATCGGCCGATCGAGTGGAGACAAGGGGGTCGTGGTTCAAATCTTGACCGGGGCATCACCAAGGGGCGGCGTGAATCTTAAGGCGTTAGGTGACATTTGCTGACCGCGCCTTGGTCGCGCAATCGACTCCACGGCGAAGCGAGTTGGCCTCCCCGACCCAAAACTAGAGCAAAAACTGGCTCCCGATCGCGATGACGATCGATGAACGCCGACCGTCGCCTACAATGCGCTCTCTAACGGCTCCGGCTGTCACGAGCCATGCACTCCGCCCCCACCTCCTTTCCGTCCAGCCCGGCATGTCTCGCGCCAGCCACCGCCGGCACTGAGCTATATTGGGATCGTTGATATGGCGTTGCTACACGTCCTCGCCAGACGGAACAATCTCTGCCACACTCCACACATGAAACGCGAATTTAACGTCGTCATCGAACGAGATTCAGAGGGCTTTTACGTGGCCAGCGTGCCCGAACTGCACGGCTGCCACACGCAGGCGCGCTCACTCGACAAGCTCCTCAACCGCATCAAGGAAGCGATTGAACTTTGCCTCGAAGTCGAAGACACCGGCATCACGCCGCCTGAATTCATTGGCCTCCAGCGCGTCGCGGTCGAGGTATGAGCCGGCTTCGGCGCGTCACGGGGCGAAAGGTTCTCAAAGCACTGCAGAGGGCCGGATTTGTCCTCATCCGCACCAAGGGCAACCATCATTTCGTGCGCCATCCAGATGGTCGCGCGACCGTCGTTCCGATTCACGCTGGCGAGATACTTGGGCCAGGTTTGTTCAACCAAATTCTCAAAGACGTCGAAATTGAACGCGACGCTTTCGACGAACTGCGATGACCGCAACGCCTACAAGGCGCATGGCAGCTAACTGCTGAGCTATATTGGGGTCATTGGCCATTTCGCGCACTGGCCCTGAATCAGGCGGCGGATAAACTCCCTCCATGACTCACGCCGTTGCGCACATCCTCAACGAACTCGAGCAGCTCTCCGCCCCAGAGCGCACCGAACTACGCCGTGCGATTGTGGAGCGCGTTCCGATGTCCGACGACCTGACGGACGAGGATTTCGCCGCTTTGGCAGCCGACATGTTCCGCACGCTCGATGCCGAGGAGGATGCGCAGGGTGCTCCCTAAGCGCGGTGAGGTTTGGCAGGTGGACTTCGGTATCACCCAGAAGGTCCGTCCCGCACTCGTCATCAGTATTCCATATGCCGACGAGGACAGAGCGCTCATCGGCGTCATCCCGCATTTTACCTCCACGCGCGGCTCACGATTCGAGGTTGCGGTGCCCATCCACTCAACCCCCGGCCATGGCGCCGACGATCAGGAAGGGTTCGTCCCCGGAGAGGATGGCCGGTGGGAGCGGGGTGTCCGGCCCTTCGTGCGAGAGGTCTTCCTTGCAGGCATAAAAGCGGACAAACGGGCGGCGCTTTAACGTGCCATGATCGCGGATGGTGCCACGCAAGGCGGGGAACCTGCCTTCGAGCGCCTCGAGCAACGCACCCACGGTGGCCGGGCTTCCGATCTCCAACTGCACCTCGTCGCCATTGGTGCGCGCGAGGTTTCGGAGATGATACGGAAGCACCACGCGAATCATGGAATCACGGCAGGGTTTGCACTTCGACTGACAAGACGGCGGGGAGATCGCGGACGATCGGCTTCCACGAGTCGCCGGAATCCGCGGAGGCATAAACCTGCCCACCCGTGGTGCCAAAGTAGATGCCGCATTCGTCGAGCGAATCGACGGCCATGGCGTCGCGCAAAACGTTCACATAACAATCCTGCTGCGGAAGGCCCTTGGTGAGCGGTTCCCATTCGTTGCCGCCGGTCTTGCTGCGATAGACCCGCAGTTTGCCCTCGGGCGGGAAATGCTCGGAATCGCTCTTGATCGGCACCACGTAGATGGTTTCGGGTTCGTGCGCATGGACATCGATGGGGAAGCCGAAGTCGGTTGGAAGATTGCCGCTGATTTCGGTCCAGTCGTCGCCGGCGTTGTCGGTGCGCATCACGTCCCAATGCTTTTGCATGAAGAGCGTGTCCGGGCGCGACGGATGCAGCGCAATCCGGTGAACGCAATGGCCGACCTCGGCGTCGGGATCGGGCAGTTCGTAAAGCGATTTCAGTCCGCGATTGATCGGCTTCCACGTGGTGCCGCCGTCGTCGCTGCGGAAGGCGCCCGCGGCGGAAATGGCGGCGTAGATGCGCTGCTCGTTCGTCGGATCGAGGATGATGGTATGGAGGCACATGCCGCCCGCGCCGGGCTGCCAGAGGGCGCCCTTGGTCTCGCGCAGGCCGGGCAATTCCGACCACGATTTTCCGCCATCGGTGCTCTTGAACAGCGCGGCGTCTTCCGCGCCGGCATAGACGGTATCGGCGTCGGTGAGCGAGGGCTCGAAGTGCCAGATGCGCTTGAATTCCCACGGGTGCTGCGTGCCGTCATACCATTTGTGCGTGCCGACTTCGCCCTGGTAGAGGAAGCGGTTGCTGCGGGTGGCCGGGGGCGGTCCCGGTTCCGGTGCGGCTTCGCCATCGGGCGTCTGCCACGTCTTTCCTCCGTCGTCGGACCGTTGCACGACCTGCCCGAACCAGCTGCTGGTCTGCGAGGCATAGATCCGGTCTTGGTTTACCGGCGAACCTTTGAGGTGAAACATCTCCCAACCGGCGAAGTGAGGACCACTCACCTCCCATTGGTCACGTTTGCCATCGGAGATAAGAATAAAGGCACCTTTTCGAGTGCCGACGAGGACGCGGACTTTGCTCATGACATTAGAAAGGTTACGGCACGACGTTGACCATCCAGCCCATGCCGAAGCGATCGGTCAGCATGCCAAAGCGTGGCGACCAAAACGTTTTCGTGAGCGGCATCGTCACTTCGCCCCCTGCGGAAAGGGCTGCGAACATGCGGTCGGCATCGGCTTCCGTGGGCACGGCGAGCGAAAGAGAAAAGCCGTTAAAAGTCCCTTCATCGGGGCTGCCGCAACCGTCCGAAGCCATGATCACCGAGTCGCCAATCTTTAAGCTGGCGTGCATGACTTTCTTTTCGAAGCCGGGAGCGAGCATTCCGGGCGGCATTGGTTCCGGGCTTTCATTATAACGCATGACCATCTCGACCTCGGCACCGATCGCCGTTTGATAGAATGCGATTGCTTCATCACAGCGGCCGCCGAAGAAGAGATAAGGTTGGATCAGTGTTTTGGAAGACATGGCAGGATTTAGTTAGGAGTAATGTTGTTTGACAAATGGACGACGAACGGGCGCAGCGTTTCAGGACAGCTGGCGTGAAACTTTTCGTGGAAACTAATGGAGCAATCCGGCGAAACGCTTCCGCTCGACCCACAGGAGATAGAGGGCGAGCAAGACGATGATGATGAGCATCGGGTCGAGCAGCGTGGCCCCTTTCATGATGAAAACGTGGAAGGCGAGGATGTTCACGAGGATGGGACCGAGGATGAGCAATCCGAAATTCCGCGTCCGCGGGATGGCGACGAGAATACCGCCGATCAATTCGAGGACTTTCACGAAGGTCATGTACCCCGTGGGTGCGAACGCGCTCATGAACATTCCGGCCGGGGTGCCTTCCGGCGGGGGTGGCATTCGGACCAGGTTGAAAAGGACGACGACTGACGACATGACGAAGAGTAGTCCTAGAATAATGCCGGCGACGACAGGTGCGTATTTCATGGGATCAAAAGCGGCTAACTTCCAGTCGAGGGCGACACGGTTTCGTTCAGGTTCTTAAAACCCTGTTCAAATTGGTCGCCGACCATTTTGTCGCAGTCGATGAACAGACCCACCGCCTTGGACAGGAAGTTTTTCTTTCCGGTCATCGTCCAGTTCACCGCGGTTTGATTGCCTTCTGGATGGAAGGTGAATTCCGTGGTGTTGACGGCGGCGAAGGGCTTGAAGAACTCAAGCTTCATGACAATCCGCTCGTTGGGCTGGCTCTCGGTTATGGTCATGTGACCCTCCCCGACTTCATTGTTTCCGGCCCAACCGAATCCCGCTCCCACCCCGGCGGCTGGCCCGTCAAACGTGTTCCTTGCCTCGGGATCGAGCCTCGCCCATGGAGACCAGGCATTCCAATTGTGCAGGTCGTTGATTTGATTGAATACCTGCTCAGGAGGAGCAGCCATGGTGGCGGCCCGCGTCACTCGGAAATCTGCGGACTGCAGAGCGACGACGATGACGAAGATGACTATGAAGGCGGCGAGGCCAATGAATATTTTTTTGAGCATTGGGCGGGATCGGGTTGATGGTGGTTTGAAACGGGGCCGCGGAACGGCTGAATCGTCAGGTTGACAAATGGGCCGGGAAATATCCAGCTCCCAGCATTCGTGAATGGCGCCTGTTCTTTCTGGAGGAAGCCGGATGACCGAGCCGTCGCGCGAACGGGCACAGCCATCGGGTTTGGATCACGGCTTCCGACCATAAAAGGCTAGACCGCCGCGCCGGCCAGATCCGCGCCTGCCGTCTGGTGCATCCGTTGCATCGTCGGGCAAACTGCGGCAATGGGGCGCACTTCCAGGGCGCCGCCGTGTTCGAGAATCGGGCACTCCTGGGCCAGGGCCACGGCTTGGTCAAAGCTCGCGGCCCGGATGAGGAAATAGCCGCCGACTGCTTCTTTCGATTCCGCGAATGGACCATCGGCCACTACGCGGCCGTTTTTCCCGGTGACGATCCGGGCATCGTCCATGAGCGGCTGGCCGGCTTTCAAAATGCCCTCGGCGCTCAGGCGCTCGGACCAGGATAAGAAGCGGGACATGGCCAGCTGCTGTTCGGCGGGTGAAAGGCCGCGGTCCCATTCGCCGCCGCGAAAGAGGAAAAGGAATTCGGAGGTGCTGTCGTTGGTAGTCATGGGTTATGAGTCGATTTGGTGCAGGTTGATTTCAATCGTTCGACGAACGGCACGCGACCGTTTGGACATGTGTCCTCGTTTTTTTGAAATATCTTCCAAAAGTGGTCCCGCCGCGCTGTGGCTCCGCATCCGGGTTTGCTTTCGCGCGATCGCCTCCCGACATTGCGCTTCCCAGCATGCACGCGCGTCTCGAACCCAAACCGCGACGGTTTTCGATCCGGGGAAAAGTCATTCTCGGCTTTGGCACTGTGCTGGCGATGCTGCTGGGGGTCGCCTTTGTCACGTGGTATAGCACGCAGAAATTTCTGAAGACGGCTGACGCAGTGGCACAGTCGCGGGAGATTTTGGAAACGGAGGAGAAAGTTTTGCGCCTTTTGATGGAGATGGAAAGCGGGCGGCGCGGGTTCTTGATTGCCGGGGATGGAGAATACCTGAGCGGCTATAAAAACGCCGAGGCTCTGGTCCGGGCGAACTTTCAGTTGTTGGATCAATTGATTCGAGACGATCCCCCGGAACGCGATCGGATGGGCAAACTCGAGCAACTCATCAACGACAGCTTTGCCAAGCAATCTGCGGAGATCGAGGCGCGGCGTACCGATGGGATCGAGCATGCCGCGCAATCGTTTCGCACTTCCGAGAGCGACCAGATCGACCGTGAAATATACGCCATCCTCACCGATTTTCAGCAGAGGGAGAGCGAGCGTTTGAGCCAGCGGGAGATGGACACAACTTTGACCGCCTCCATCATGAAGCTCGTCATCCTCGCAACCAGCAGCGTGACCTTTCTCGCGTTGGTCGCGGCGGGCTGGATGATCCTGCGAGACATCGCGGCCCGGCGTTCCGCCGAGAAGGCCCTGGCCGAACAGGCCAATCTCCTGACGGCGATCATGGACACGATGCCGGACCACGTTTTTCTCAAGGACGTGAAGGGAGCCTATCTCCTCGATAATCGCGCGCACCGTCGGTATCTCGGCATTCTCGCGGACGAAACGGTGGCGGGAAAAACCGTGTGGGACCTCTTTCCGCCGGATGTCGCCGGGGCTTACGAAGCGGACGACAAATACGTGATCGCCACCGGAGCCCCCATTCGCAATCGCGAGGAACCGGCGCGTCCGGCCGCCCCCAACGTGGACTGGCTGGCGACCACCAAGATGCCCCTGCGCGATGACGCAGGCCGGATCATCGGTGTGGTGGGCGTGAGCGCGGACATTACGCAGCGCAAGCGCGCGGAAGAAAAGCTGCGGGTTTTTGCCGCTCAACTTGAGCGCTCGAACGCGGAACTCGCCAATTTCGCCAGCGTGGCCTCGCACGATTTGCAGGAACCGCTGCGCAAGATTCGCGCTTTCGGTGACCGCTTAAAGGCGAAGTGCGCGGCGGAACTCGGACAGCAGGGGCTCGATTATCTTGATCGGATGGAGAATGCCGCCCAGCGCATGCAAACATTGATCCAGGATTTACTGAAGCTTTCCCGGGTCACCAGCCGCGCGCAGCCGTTCGCGACCTGCGATTTGGGAGCGGTGATTTCTGAGGTCCTGAACGATCTCGAGATTCGCCTCGAACAAACCGGGGCCCAGGTGGATGTCGGTCCCATGCCAGTGATCGACGCCGATCCGCTGCAGATGCGGCAGCTCTTTCAAAATCTCATCGTCAATGCGTTGAAATTTCATCGACCCGATCAACCGCCCGTCGTCCACATCTCGGCGGAGGAATTTGTGGCTGTTGATCACTCGGTGCCCGGCGCCAAACCGCGGGACCGGCTCTGCCGCATCATCGTGAGCGACGAAGGCATCGGCTTTGATCCCAAATTCAGTGACCAGATTTTCGTCGTTTTCCAGCGCCTGCACGGGAAACAGGAATACGAAGGCACGGGGATCGGTCTGGCCGTCTGCCGCAAAATTACCGATCGCCACGGGGGCACGATTGTGGCACACAGCGCAGAAGGGCAGGGCGCGACCTTCGCAATCACCCTGCCTGCGAAGCAACCCTCCCACCAACCCAATGAGCCGGATACATGAAGCCATGCCGATCACGATCCTGATGGCCGATGATGATGCCGATGATCGGCAATTGACCCGCGAAGCGCTGGAAGATGCGCGTTTGATCAATGACATGCGCTTCGTCGAAAACGGCGAAGAGCTGCTCGATTATCTGCGCCGCCAGGGAAAATACACTGACCCGGCCGACGCCCCTCGGCCCGGGCTCATACTGCTCGATCTGAATATGCCGCGCAAAGATGGCCGCACGGTCCTCAAGGAAATCAAGCAGGACCCGGCCTTGCGCAGCATACCGGTCGTGGTCCTGACCACGTCGAAGTCCGATGAAGACGTGTATCGCAGCTACGATCTCGGGGTGAACAGCTACATTGTGAAGCCGGTCACCTTCGAGGCGTTGGTGGACATTCTCCAGACGCTGGAAAAATACTGGTTTGAAATCGTCGAACTCCCGCCCGAGCACGGTGAGGGGTGAGCGGCGGCCGGAAGACTGTAGAGGCGCTACTGTGAAGCGCCCGGAGGGCTGACCCGATGGTTTCGGAATCGGATTTGAACGGCGTTTTCCGGGCGCGACTGCCGGACGCTTCGGAGGAGTGGCCGGCTACACCGGAGCGCGACGACCGGGGCGCTTTGCAAAAGCGCTACAGCTCGAACGGACCCGCCAGGCGCTTCGCAGAAGCGCCTCGCTACAGTGTGGCCTTTGTGCTGCTTTGATTGCCATGTTCGAGCGTGATCGTCCGCCGCGGCTGCCGTTCGTTTTTCAGAGCGTCGGACGCCCCCTTTTCTTCGTCACCATCTGCACACGGCGCCGAGCTTCGATTCTGGCCAATGCCGCGGTGCATGCAGCGTTCACATCCTTCGCCGAACGCGGCTTTTCGCAGAAGCAAATCGCGATTGGGCGCTACGTCATCATGCCCGATCATCTCCACGCATTCGTGTGCGGTCCTCCGGAATTCGTGCTGGCTCAATGGGCTCGTATGCTCAAGCACGTGCTCGGAAAAGCAATCCGCGGCGTGGCGCTTCTGTGAAGCGCCCAAGAGCCTCCTGTGAAGTGCCCTGACGATTGTTTGAAGCGCCCGGCAGGTGGAGGAGGACGTTCCGTTCCGGCGGCGGCTTCGGGAAAGAAACTGCACGGAAGTGAACCTCACAAGGCGCTTCACAGAAGCGCCCCTACAGATGCCAGTGCGGAAATGAGGACAGAAGAAACTTGGGACGTGGGTTTTTCGATCACCTGCTGCGGAGTTCCGAAAGCTACTCCGAGAAATGGGAATACGTTTATCAGAACCCAGTCCGTGCCGGCTTGGTCGCGCGACCGGAAGAGTGGCCGTATCAAGGTGAAATCGTGCGGCTTCCATACTCATGACCCCGCTTGTGTAGTGGCATGTGTGGCGGTGTGTAGTGGCGCTTCTGTGAAGCGCCGGATGGCAGCCGGTCGCGCGCCGACCCGGGGTCCGACTGTAGTCCAAACACTTGGCTAAAAAGCGTCTCGTTCCATCACCGTCCCGGCGCTTCGCAGCGGTCGGGCGCTTCGCAGAAGCGCCTCTACAGCGGCCGCGACAGCGGTCGCATGTCCGAGGGCAGCGGTGCGACAGGATCGATTTCCTGTTCGTAATGAACACCCGGCAGGCCGAAGCCGAAGAGGCGCAGGAATTCCGCGCGATAGCCTTCAATGTCCGACAGTTCGCTCAAATTCTCCGTCGTGACCTCGGGCCACAAGGCCGCCACCTCGGTCTGGACGTCGGCACGCATTTCCCAATCGTCGATCCGAATGCGGCCGCCTTCGTCCACCTGAGGTGAAGCGCCCTCGGCGAGGCGGTCAGAGAACAGCCGGTAGATTTGCTCGATGCAACCCTCGTGGAGGCCGTAAGCCTTCATCACTTTATAGAGCAGCGAAATGTAGAGGGGTACCACCGGAATCGCCGAACTGGCCTGGGTGACGAGCGCTTTGTTCACGGAGACAAATGCCCGACCCCCAGTGGTTCCGAGGCGCGCGCTCAAACGCGCCGCGGTGGCTTCAAGGTCTTCCTTCGCTTTGCCGATGGTGCCGGCGCGATAAATTGCATGCGTCAGTTCCGGCCCGATGTAGCTGAACGCCACTGTCGTCGCGCCGTCCGCCAGCACTCCCGCGGCGGCCAGCGCATCGATCCACCATTCCCAATCCTCACCACCCATCACGGCAATGGTGTCCGCGATTTCCTCCTCGCTCGCCGGCTCGATCTTGATCTGCGAAACCGTCCCCTTGTCGGCATCGACGGTTTTATTTTCGTAAGGAATGACGACCGGCTTGAGCACGGACTTGTGCGTGACACCGGTGCGCGGATTCGTGCGGCGCGGCGATGCGAGGCTGTAGACGACGGCATCGACCTGGCCGAGATCGGCTTTGATCATCGCGATGGCGCGGTTTTTGATTTCATCCGAAAAGGCGTCGCCATTGATGCTGGCGGCGTAGAGGCCCTGCGCGCGCGCGGCGTTTTCAAAAGCGACGGAATTATACCAACCCGCGCTGCCGGTCCGGCTTTCCTCGCCGGGCTTCTCGAAAAAGATGCCCAGCGTGGCGGCACCGCCGGCGAAAGCGGGGACAATCCGCGAGGCGAGGCCGTAGCCGGTCGAGGAGCCGATCACCAGCACACGCCTGGGCATGCCAGCGAGCGCGCCCCTGGCTTTGACGTAATCGACCTGCTGCTGCACGTGCATCGCGCATCCGATCGGATGTGCGGTCGTGCAGATAAATCCACGGATCTTTGGTTTAACGATCATACGAGCGAAAGTGGGCGGCCCCCGGCGCCTCCGTCGAGGCTTTTTCACCACCCGGTCCGGACGCATCGAGCCCTCGACATTGCGGTGGAAAATGGGCGAGCGCTGAGAGTAAGGTCCGTCAACATGCGTCAACTTCCGGCCAGCCTCAATATTTGCCTGCTCGTTTTGGCGGGCGGTGAGGCCCGCGGCCAGGAGACCAATATTTCAGCCTTCGATGCCGTCCGGCTGTTGGCGCCGGAACGGCAGACGGCGCTCGCGATGGTGGTGGCACGCGGCGGAACCCCGGTGCCCGAACGCTGGTACCTGCTCACCTTCGATCCAACGGCCGAAGTCGGCTTGCGGGAGTTTGTGGTGGCCGACGGAAAGATCGTCGCGGACCGCATCTTCTCCCAATTCGCGGAAACCCTGACCGAAGGGGCCGTCTTCGAGCCCGAATCGTTGAAGGTGAATTCCGATCGCGCGGCCATGATCGCGAGTGCGTTTTGCCAGGCGAACAAAGTGGAAGCCAAATCGCTGCACTATGACCTTCGGCGCGGAGACGCGACCGGGGCACCGCTGTGGACGATCATTTGCGTCTCCGAAAACGGTCAGGAATTGGGGCGGGTCATCATTTCGGCGGCCACGGGCGTGGTCATCGCGCATCCGGGCTTCCGCGAGTTCCCCTCGCTGGAGCAACTCGAGGGGAAGGCGCCATCAATTGCGCAAAGTGATACCGCTGAGAAGCCGGAGACAACTTCCGCGCCACGTTCACATTCCCCCAGCCCGGAGCGCCGGACGATTCCCCGCGCCAAACCCGTTCCAACGCCCAAGCCCAATATTTTTCGCCGCATCTTTGGCGGCAATCGCTGATGCGCCGTCTGAGATTTTCATGGTAACTGCGGCTACGCTCGCCCGCCACCTGGCGCGTTTGGTTGGGGAACGACAGGTCTCGATGGCACCCTCCGTCCTCGCGGCGCATGCGGCGGACAAATGGTTCGCCAGTCGCGAGCCGGAAATCGTCGTTTTCGCGCGCAACACCGGTCACGTCGCCGCGGTGCTGAAGTTCGCGCAGCGACGCGGAATTCCCGTCACGCCGCGAGGTGCGGGTTATGGCTACGTTGGCGGGTGCGTTCCGGTGCGCGGCGGCATCGCGCTCTCAGTCGCGAAGATGAATCGCATCAAGGAAATCAATTTTGCCGATGGCGTGGCGGTGGTTGAACCTGGCGTGATCACCGGTGACTTGCAGGCCGCGGCGCGCGAGCGCGGGCTTTTTTACCCGCCCGATCCGGCCAGCCTGAAGGACTGCTCGCTCGGTGGAAATATCGCCACCAACGCCGGCGGACCGCGCTGTCTGAAATACGGCGTGACGCGACCATACATCCTCGGGCTCGAGGTGGTGCTCGCGGATGGTCGGGTGCTGCGGACCGGTAGCCGGACGCACAAAAACAAAACCGGCTTCGACCTGATCGGGTTATTCGTCGGCAGCGAGGGACTGCTCGGCGTGGTGACGGAAGCCACGCTGCGGCTGCTCCCGCATCCACCCGCGCGCGCCAGCCTCTCGGCGAGTTTCGCCCGCTTCGAACAGGCGGCCGATGCGGTGCAGGAAGTCTTTCGGGCCGGCTTTCTGCCTGCGGCGCTCGAAATCGCCGACGCCTTTACCTTGCAAAGCGCCCGCGAGCATTGCGGCACGGCCATCGTTCCCGCTGGCGAAGGCCACCTGCTCATCGATCTCGATGGACAGCCGGCGTCCGTGCGAAGTGAGGCCAGAACCCTGGCGAGCTTGTTAAGAAAGCTCGGGGCTCTGCACCTGGCGAAAGCCGAGGGCGACAACGCTTGCGAGCGTTTGTGGGAATTGCGGCGCAAATTCTCCGAATCGCTCAAGGCCACCGGTTTGACCAAGCTGAATGAAGACATTGTCGTCCCGCGCGGGCGGTTGGTCGACCTCGCGCGTTTTGCGGCCCGGTTGCGAAAGAAATATGGTTACCCCGTCGCGTGCTTTGGCCATGCCGGCGACGGAAACATTCACACGAACATCATGGCGGCGAACTATCACGCCGACGTGAAGGTAAAGCGTCGAGTGGATGCAGCGCTCGACGAACTTTTCACGCAGGTGCTGGCGTGGGGTGGAGTCATCACCGGTGAGCACGGCATCGGCCTGGCCAAAAAACCCTGGTGGGCGCAGGCGACCTCCCGGGTCAGTCGGCAGCTTCACACCACGCTCAAGACCGCTCTCGATCCAAAAGGGATTCTGAATCCGGGGAAGTTCGTGGCCAGCAAGGTGTCCTGAGAAAACAAACCCGCGAGAGTCCAAAGCGAGGGGTCCACCAAATGTGACCTCCGTCCTTGCGCCGGAAGCCGGTGTGCAGGAGCATGGACGCCCTTTTTCTCGATCGATGAGTTTCACCCTTTCCCTGCCACAGATCTCCGCCGCGCGGACCTGGCTGGCAAATCGTGTGGACGAAGTGAAACGGGACGGCACTGAGGGTCATCGCCAGGGCGACGTGGGACAGGCACAACCGTATCGCCGCGGAATCGGATTTCGGGCGGTGTCACGTGGCCCGGTGGGCGACTATGAGACCAAGATCCGATTCACGGATGGACGCTGGACCGGGGCCTGCACCTGCCTCGCCGAGCGTGATTGCAAACATGCGTATGCGTTGATGCTGTGTGTGCTCGAGGAAATGGACGGGGCGGCCAATGCCGGCGGTGACGCCGCGAAGGCGGATGGATCCCCCGCGGCCGACGAACGATTCGGATCGCTCCTCGAGGAAAAGCTCGGACGCGAACTCTTGCCGGAAGAGGCGCGCGCCGCCGCGACGATCGAGGAAATATTTCAGATTGATGCCCAATCACCCGCCATCAGTGAACGGCGGCTCGATCCCCTCATCGTGGATCACAACGGCGACGGACGTGACGGCGAACTGCCGTTGTGGACCCAGCCGCCTCGGGACCGTTGGGAATGCTGGCTGGGCCTGGCGACGGCATTGCACAATGCGGGCCGGCGTTTGTTGCCGGCCCTCGGGGAAATCACGAGCGAAGCCGATCTCGATGGCTATGTGGCGGAACAAAAGCGCCGCGAGGACGTGACCAAGTGGCGCCGATGGTTTGCCAAAACGGCCGCGCATCGGCGCGTGGGTGCGGCGAGGAATGTCGAGTTGCGGGTGCGATTGACCGATGAAGGCGCGATCCTGGAATCGCGCACTGACGGCGGACGAAGCTTTTCGCCGGTGAAAGCCGCGCCCTTTGCGCAAATGGTGAGCGAAGCGCTGGCGGGGCGTCTTCCTTTTGCCGAATCGTCACTGCCGGTGTGGCATGCGTTTTATACCGGCTACGGCGCCAAGGCGCTGCGGACTTTCGATGAGCCCGATACGGCGCGAATTCTGAACACGCTCCTTCGGTTGCCCGACCCGGAGCCACGCGTCGCGGGAATCGATGGCGAGCCGCTGCGCCGAGCGGATGAATCGCTGGCGTGGAAGGTCGAGTTCGCAGAGGACGAAACGAAGAACTATCGCTTTGCCCTGCGTCTCCCGGACGGAAGACCGCCCGCGCCTCCGCTCATCGTCCTCGATGGCGAGCCGGCGCTCTATGTGACGCGCGATCGATTTTATGAGGCGGTGCCCGTCGGCGGACTTTCGATTCGCGAAAAGACCGTCGCCATTCCAGCCGCCGCCGTCGAGACGGATGAAGGTCTGGCCTGGCTGGACCGTGTGCATTTGCCACCCCCGCCGCGCATGGCGCCGCGGGTGCGTGATGTCCGCTTGAAGGTGATCTTTTCCTGCGCGCTCGAGGTGGAAAAAATGGGAACCCGCGAGTGGCTCATGGTGCGGGTCCGCGCGGAATCAGCGCCGGGCGTAACGGAAGAAACGCTGGGCCGCGATGGCTGGGAGCGCGCCGCTTCCAGCACGCTCGGGGATGACGTGATTGTGCGGACGGATCGCTCGGCCCTGGATGCGGCGGCGGGATGTCTCGAGGATTTGCGGCTGAGCTGGAATCAATACGACGCGCATTGGCAGCGCATCATCGGCAAACCATTTCCGATGCAGTTCGCCGAGTGGCTGTCCGCGCTCCCGACCGGCATCGAGGTCGAGCTCGATCCGTTGCTCGCCACCCTCCGGGATGCGCCGGTGCGCGCGGGGGTGAAACTTGAGGTCGAGGAAGCGGGAATCGATTGGTTTGATCTGCGCATCGCGCTCGACGTCGCGGATACGACGCTGACGAAGGCGGAATTGAAGCAGTTGCTCGAGGCGCGCGGCGGTTTTGTCCGGCTGGGCGCCAAGGGCTGGCGGCGGTTGCAATTCGAGATTTCCGATGCCGACGAAGCGCAACTCGCGGATCTCGGGCTGAGTGCGCGCGAGTTTTCCAGCGAAACGCAACGGCTCCACGCGCTCCAGCTCGCGGGCAAGGACGCCGCGCGCAGGATGCTGGGAGATCAGCACGCCGAAGTCATCGAGCGGCGGGCGGCGGACATTCAGACTCGAGTCGCACCCCCGGTGCCGCCGGAATTGCAGGCGGAATTGCGGCCCTACCAGCTCGCTGGCTTTCACTTTCTCGCCTACCTGACAGCGAACCATTTCGGCGGGATTCTGGCCGACGACATGGGTCTGGGCAAAACCGTGCAAACTCTCGCCTGGCTGCTGTGGTTGCGAACCCAGCCGGATTTCCGCAATCGACCGGTCCTCGTCGTGTGTCCGAAAAGCGTGGTCTCGAATTGGTTTAGCGAAGCGGAGCGCTTTGCGCCGGGGTTGCGCATTTACCTGCTCGGAAAACAGGATCGCAACGCGACTGCCCTCGAAGCCGCGCGCGCGAAGGCCGACGTGGTGGTCGCCAATTACACACAGCTGCGTTTGCTCGAAGGGCCGCTGAAAGCCGTGCCGTGGCATGCCGTGGTGCTCGACGAAGCGCAATCGATCAAGAATCCGGATTCGCAAACGGCGCGCGCGGCCTGCGCTCTCAAGACCGAACATCGCCTCGCGCTCAGCGGTACACCGATCGAAAATCGCCTCCTGGATTTGTGGAGCATCATGAATTTCGCCATGCCCGGTGTCCTCGGACGGCGCGCGAATTTCACGCGGGTGTTCGATCAGAAAAGTGATCCGTTTGCGCGGCGCCGGTTGGCGGCACGGGTGCGACCCTTTGTGCTGCGCCGCACGAAACGCGAAGTGGCGAACGATTTACCCGAGCGAATCGAGGAGGATTTGCTCTGCGAATTCGATGGACCGCAGGCGACACTTTATCGCGCGGAACTCAAACGCGCGCGGGCCTCGCTACTCAAGATCACCACCACGGCTCAACTCGATCGTGCGCGCTTCAATATCCTCACGTCGCTGCTCCGATTGCGCCAGATTTGCTGCCATCCCTCGCTGGTTCGGGCTGCCAAAGAACCGGAGGAAAGCACCAAGCTTTCGGCGCTCTTGGATCTGCTCGAACCGCTGATGGAGGAAGGCCACAAGGTCCTGGTTTTTTCGCAGTTCGTGGAAATGTTAACGCTCATCCGTGCCGAACTCACCGCGCGCGAATGGCCGCACTTCGTGCTCACGGGCGTGACGGAGGATCGCGGCGCTCTGGTCGAGGATTTCCAAAACGCTCCGGGCGCCGGCGTCTTCCTCATTTCCCTGCGCGCGGGAGGATTTGGGCTAAACCTGACGGCGGCCAGCTACGTGGTCCTCTTCGATCCGTGGTGGAATCCGGCGGTGGAAAATCAGGCCATCGATCGCACCCACCGCATCGGCCAGCGCAACACCGTGAACGCCTACCGGCTGATCGTGAAAGACACCATCGAGGAAAAAATCCGTCGCCTGCAAAAGCAGAAGCATGCGCTGGCCTCCGACATATTTGGGGAGGAAAGCTTCACCCGCGCCCTCACTCTCGATGACTTTAAATTCCTGCTCGAAGAGTAGGATCAGGGCGAATCTTCCGCCAACACGTCGATCGACCGGACCTCAGCCGGGGCGAACTCGGAAACGAGTTTGGGATCGTCGGGACGAATCTTCAAAGTTGTTTTGGTGATCGTGACAAGCGTGCCAACGACTGCATGCGTGTTCTCGATGTTTTGCGCCACGTCCCGAACCTTTGGAAGATCGGCCGCCGGTCCGCCGACGATCGCGCGGACCACTTTGACCCGGGTTCCCGGTTTGAGGTGAAGATAGCGGGAGAAATCGGGCGCGGCGCTGTGAAGACTTTTCGAACAGGAAACGGCAAACAACGAGATCGCAACCGCACCTGGAATCCGGAGAGCAATATTCATGAGGAGAATGCTACCAAACCACCTACTTCATCTGTCCCCTTTATTCTTCAGTGGCCCCGGTGATTTCGTGAAGCAAATCGTCCCGCGAAGAGGCCGTGACGCGAAGCCACCTCAAGGAGCGGCGATTTGAAATCGCCGAATAAAGCCCGCCCGCGCAGCGGCATTCTGCCTCGGGGTGCGCACGCCACTCTGGAAAGGAGCAAGCGCTTTGCGCGGCAGCACGGCGGCGTTTGCAAACCGACGCTCGTTGCAGGCCCTTACAGGGTCCGGCAGAATTCCTCGAACCGATCCAGACCAGTTTTGATGATGTCCAGGCTAGTCGCGTAGCTGAAACGGATGGTCCCATCGTTACCGAAAGCGACGCCGGGCACCACGGCGACGTGATGTTTGCTCAGCAGTCGGTCCGCAAAATTGGTCGAGGTCAGGCCGAGTTCACTGATGTTGGCCAGGGCATAGAAAGCGCCCTTGGGTTCGACCACCCGGACTCGATCAATGCCTTTGAGGCGGTCCACCATGTAATGGCGGCGCAGGTCAAATTCCGCCCGCATGTCCTCAACCGGCGTCTGATCCCCCTTGAGCGCGGCCAGTCCGCCTTTCTGGGCAAAGGAGCACGGATTCGAGGTCGAATGGCTCTGGATGGCGTCGATCGCCTTCGCCAGCGGCTCGGGCGCGGCCAGATAGCCCAGCCGCCAGCCGGTCATGGCGTAGCATTTCGAGAAGCCGTTGACGGTGATGGTCAGGTCGTAGGCCTCCTTGGAAAGACTCGCGATGCTGACGTGCTCGACGCCGTCATAGACGAGCTTTTCGTAAATTTCGTCGGAAAGAATGATGATGTCCTCGCCGCCTGCGACTTCGACCAGCGCTTCCAATTCTTCCCGCGTATAAACCGCACCGGTCGGATTGTTGGGCGAATTGAGAATCACCATTTTGGTCCGCGGCGTCATGGCGCTCTCGAATTCCTCGGCCGTCATTTTCCAGCCATTCTCCTCGCGCGTCTGCACAAAAACGGGAGTGCCACCGGCCAGCCGCACCATTTCCGGGTAGCTGAGCCAGTAGGGCGCAGGAATGATGACTTCGTCGCCCGGATCGCAGGTCGCGAGCACGGCGTTGAAGCACGAGTGTTTGGCGCCATTGCTGACAATGATCTGGCTGGCCTTGTATTCGACTTTGTTGTCGGCGAGCAGCTTGTCCGCGATAGCCTGGCGCAGCTCGGGGATGCCGCTCGAAGGCGTGTATTTGGTGAAGCCCGATTCAATCGAGGCCTGCGCTGCCGCCTTGATGTGATCCGGCGTATCCATGTCCGGCTCACCAGCGCCGAAGCCGCAGACGTCGATGCCGCCGGCTTTCATCTCCTTGGCTTTGGAATCAATGCTGAGAGTCAGTGAGGGCGTAAGTATCGTAGCGCGTTCGGCGAGGTCCATGGAAACGTGAGTTGGTTTGACGTGGTTTGTTCGGTTAAAAGGAATCAGGGATTGGGAAAAGCGGTCTCGATGAGTGGCTTAAAATTGTTTTCGCCAATTCGGACGATGCCCATTTCGCGCGCGGCATTCTCCGCGGAATCCGACGCATGCGCGGCATTGACCATAATGGTCGAGCCAAACTCGCGGCGGATCGTGCCCGGAGGCGCCTTCGAAGGATCTGTCGGTCCGAGCACTTCGCGGATTTTGCGCACGGCATCCACTCCCTGGTAGCAGAGCGCGATGCACTTTTCGGTGCCGGGTGTCTCCAGGCGATCCTGCGGGCATTCGCTCGGCTTGAGGCCGGCCATGAATTTCACAATCTGCTCCCAGTTTTCCTGACCGCAGACGGGGCCGAGCAAATCACCGAGCTTTTGTTCGACATCCGAATTGATCGATACCTCGAGCTCCTTTTCGATCAGGCTTTTGGCAATATTGCCGGAGCGTTCGCGCAGCTTGTCCTTGAGCACATCGAGCACCGGTCCATAGAAATCCATGGCCTGCGCGACACTCATGCGGTGGACCTTGCAGGCGATGATGTAGAGGCCGGTGCGAGAGAACAGATCGATCACACCGCCGGGCCGCGAGTTGGGAAAACGGAAGTTGTCGGGCTTGATGAGGACCAGCGTTTTTTCCACCGCCACTCCCGGCGGGAAGGTCACGGAACCATCGAGCACACCACCGTCGGAGTCCGAGTATTCGGCCCACAATTGCAAATTACGCCGGGCACAATCGACGTCCGGGGGCGCCAGCGCCGCGGGTTCGAAATAAGTCACCTCACCTTCGGCATTCACCAGATAATCACCGTAGGTATCGCGGATCGTCTCCCCGCTGGTGCGCTCGTGCACGATGTGGCCGACCGCGTGACGGACTTTTTCGACCGCGTTTTCACCGCGGAAAACGAGCATCAAGGCCCTTGGCTTCGGACCCGTCTCCGAGGGCGTGAATTGATTCAGGACGTATTGCTTGATCAGCTCCTGGGTCTCGCGATGCCGCGGTTCCGGATCGGTGACCAGTCCGTCCGCGTATTTGCGGGCCAGTTCCGCGCTCGGCGCGAACATCCGTGCGGCAGCCAGATCGAGTCCTGTGCGCGAAATCAAACGCGCCACAATACCGCCCGTCCGCGATTTGCGAATCGAGTGCGGCGTGATGAGCGCGTAGGATAATTCTTCGGCCATAGATAAAAAGTGCCCGCGTGGTCCGCCGAAAAATGGGCTTTCAGGCCGTTTTTTTGCAGCAGAACCCCCGCAGGCTGGGAGTTTTTTTCAGGAAAATGATCGCTTCGGAAAGCGGGCGGCGAAGCTACCGGGCACACTTCCGAGGCGTCAACGGGTTTTTTCCGGTTTGCGACGCGCGGCACAGGTGGTGAAGGACGCGCATCCACTTGAAAGGTGTCCTCGACCTGCTCACCGCCGACCGGCGTGAGCCCGAAATCCTCGGCGACCACCCCGAACGCGAAATTGGCGACATCAAGGCGTGCCCGCAAAACGCGACCGCCCCAGCCGATCACGAGGTGATCAGGGCCACGCGATTTCAGCGCCCGATCAGGGGGCGCTCGTTCGCTTCGCTCTGGACGCTCTTTCTCCGCCGTGCCACACTTCAAACGTTTGGCGTCGCTCGCGCTCACCGATGAACGAAATCCGTATGTCTCCAGATTTCCGCGTCACTCTACTCCGCGGCCTATTTCTCGGAGTCGTGCTTGGCGCCGTCGCTTGGATATTCGGCAGCCTCAACATCAACCCCGGCGTGGGGGAGGGTGCCGATCTCGATCCTCAATCATTCCGCTACCGCCTTGGAGTCTGGTTAGAGTATCACGATACGCCTTTCTTCACTGTCGCGTGCTGGCCCGTCATCGTACTGGCAGCCTTGGGCGTTCATCATATTTCTGCGTGGGCTTCTATTCTCGGCTGTATCATCGCAGGCATCGGCTGGGTCTGGCTTTGGCATCAACTTGTTCTCCTTCGCCGTCAGTTGGCGCGTATTATCCAGCGGTGACCTTTTGCCACGTTTTTCCAATCGAACCGCAACGCCTAACCCTGAAGGTCGAGCAGAACGCGCCTACCGGCGGTGCGATTGGCCGCAGGGGGTTCATCGTGAATCCCGTTTGTCGCGGCGACCACCGCTGTCATTCGCGTCGCTCACCTTTGCGTTAGGCCTATGATCGTCGCCACCACAAGAGCGCCGGGAAGCGGAACTTTCGTTCCGCTCGTCATCTGCGCGCTTCTCGGTTTAGGCACAGAGACCTACTTCGCCAGCCTGTTTGGTTTCTCAGTTCTCGTGCGACCTTACTTTTGGCCCGGACTACTTCTATCGGCGTTCTGGGTCTATTGCCTCATATTCCGTAGCTTTCAGCCTTGGCACCTCTACATCTGGAGGTTCGCCTGCATCTGGAGCGGCGTTTGGACTGTCTCCGGTGCTCTTTTCACATTCGTCCCACCGTTGGCTCTGGTCATTCCGTTCCCGGCGTGGCCGTGGCTGGAGGAGACTGGCGTTCATCCTTATCTCGCTATATTCCTGCATGCGCTCATTTGGGCGTGCTCCACGGATGTCCTACGATCCGTCCAATCCAAGGCCTGACCCTGAGCGCTGCGAATCGCTCCGACAGTCACGCTGGCTGCTCCGCCGCCTTCGCCCGCGCAGCCATCGCGCCAGCCCTCCGTTGTCGCTGGTCGATCGGCATGAACAAATGACCCCGTTTCAACCGGTCGAGTATCGCAATACATGGAGATTGGAGATCGGGGTCAGTGTTCATATCTCGACAGCTTGCGGGGCTTGCGTGCGGCTCCGCGGCGATGATTTCTCCGGCGGGCGTGCGCGCCGGATTTGCGGGCTGACGTTGGCCGCACATCCCATCGCCAAACATTCGCGGACCCGGAATCCGGCGAGGCGAAGGTGGCGCTTCGATGGGTTACTGAGACTTGGCGAGGTCGAGGAAAACGATGATCGAGGGATTCCCGACCGGGGTGTATTGGCCGGTGAAATTGAGCCGGCCGGTAGTGCGATCCAGGCGAAAGGCCGTGATGTTGTCGCTGCGCTGGTTGCAGGAATAGAGAAACGTCCCCGTCGGATCGAAGTTGAAGCTGCGCGGATAGTCACCGCGGGTCCATTCCTCGCCGAGGTAGGTCAGGGCGCCCGTTTCGCCAATCGAAAAGCAGGCGATCCCATCATGCAGGCGATTGGCAGCATAGAGAAACCGGCCATCGGGCGAGACCATGATCTCGGAGGAAAAGTTGCTGCCCGCAAAGTCGGGTGGCAGGCTGGAAATGGTTTGTCTGGGCGCGAGCGATCCCTTTCCGGAATCGTAGTCAAAGAGGACGATGGTCGAGGCTTCCTCCTGGAGGCAATAGAGCCAGTGCCCCGCAGGGTGAAAGGCGAAGTGACGCGGGCCGTCTCCGGGCGGGAGCGAGATGGCTGCGGGATCGTTGGGAGATAGAACCCCGGCGGTGGCATCGAACTTCCAGATGCGGATCTGATCGAAAGCCAGATCGGTCGAGAGGACGAACCGCCCCGCGGGATCAGTCGCAATCATGTGCGCATGGGGAATGTCGTGACCGCTGATCGCAAAACTTCCCGCCGGTGCATTCGTGGCTGTTTTGGGTCCCAACGTTCCGATGTCCTTCTGCACGTCAGTCGCGGGACCGAGTTTCCCATCCGAGAGAATGGGGAGCACGGCGACCGAGCCTCCGAAATAATTCGCCACGAGGATAAATCGTCCGGACGGATGAATACTGACATAAGTCGGACCGGCTCCTCCGGAACTCACCGTATTCAGCAAGGTGAGCTCCCCCTTGGAGCGATCGATGGCGAACGCACTGATGGAACCGGATTCATCATCCGCCATCTTGTCCGTTTCATTGGTGGAATACAGGCGAGTCCCGGCGGCATTGATCGCGAGGCAACTCGGGCTCGTCGTCTGTTTGAATAGTCCGGAGGGCGACAAGGCGCCAGTAGCGCGATCGACTTTAAAAACGTGAATGCCGCGTCCGTTTCCAGGAGGCAAATCCACCTGAGTCGATCGCACATTCTTGAGCGGTGAACTGAACGTGCCCACGTAAGCTACGAGCGGCGCCGAAACATCCGCGGCTCGTGAAGCAAGCCAGGGAGAAAGCCCGATCCCTCCAGCCAGCACCGTAGCGGTTTTCAGAAACGAGCGGCGGGAGATCGTGGGTGGAATCATGGGGGGCGGATCGTGTCTGATTCCGGGAGTGCGAGGATAGGCAATTTATCGTCTCGCACGGATGGGACCTTACCGGTTTGGGCGGCAGACCCAGCGTGCCATCTTCACTCTGCGCATTGTGCGAAAAGGCTGCGCCAGCAAGCTGACAGGGCACGGCGGCGGCAATCGCTCCCGGTAGAAACGAGCGCACCACCCCCCAGCGGCATGGATTGCGTCCAATACCCGACTTTCCCGCCGACAAACCGGCATATTTTCGTCGCTTCCACGTTGACCGTCCCTATTTCAGATCCGAAACGGATTCTAGAAGGGTCGAAACTTGCCCGTCTCTGGCAATCTTGCGCACGCGGGAGTTGTGGCTATCCAGGACAAAAATGACGCCGCCTGGCGCAAAGGCTACGCCAGTGGGATAATCGAAGGTGGCCGCGGTCACAGCCCCGTCGTCGGATCCGGCCCGGCCCGTCCCGGCATAGGTCGTGGTGATGCCTTGTGCCGTGATTTTGCGGATGCGGTGGTTTTCGCTGTCCGCGACGTAAATGTTTCCGTCGCCGTCTCCGGTGAGACCGCAGGCGCCGTTGAACCGGGCCTGTTCGCCGACACCATCGGAAAATCCCCGCTCGCTGCCGCCGGCCAGCGTCGAAACAGTACCGTCGCTTGTGATCTTGCGAAGATAGCGACCGTCGTCAGTGAGGTACAGAGATCCATCGTTGGCCACGAACATGGCGCCGCCATGGAGATCGCCAAAGCGGGCCTCTCCCGCCGCGCCATCGGCGTGGCCCATATCGCCACCGATGAGGAGCACAATCCTTCCCTGCGCCGTGACCTTCAGGATCTGGGTGAACCGATGCTGCTGGGAAACAACGACGAAAATGTTGCCCGCCAGATCCAGGCAAAAGGGATCGCCACCCAATCCGACAAGCACGCTCCGGTCCTCATTGGCGGGCGGAAAAAAGCGAGAGTAACCGTCATCAGGGGAAATTTTCCAAATCCCACTCCCGGTGTCCGCCGCGGTATAAAGATTCAGCTGCGGGTCGGTGAACAGATGGTGCAACTGGACTGACCCGATCTTCTGCGGATCGGGGGCGATGCTCCGGGCAGCACCCGCGGCGTCGACCCGGACAAGGACGCCGCCGTGGACGAAGCAGACCTGCCCATCGGCATCAACGACGATACCTGGGCCGGGGTGCGCGGTGACGACCATGGGAACCAGCATGAGCAGAAGAACGAGGCGAACCGGGCGGGGGAGTGAATTCATGAAACGGAGATGAAAAGCCAGGTCATCATGCGGGCTCGATCATCACGACGCCCCCCCGGAACCCGCGTTGGAACGTGGCGGAGGGATGACTCTCGAACTGGCGCGATCAACGGAAAGTCAGTTCGATGTCGCCGCGAGAAAATCAGGTAAGCACCCGCTGGCGAATTTGACGAGAACGATTTCCTCCCAGCGGACTTCGTTGCGCGGGGAATGAAGCATGGCGCCAACCCATCTGCGCAATCGTGACCCACAAGCACAATTGGTTTTGGACGGTTCTGGGAAGGGATGTATGCAACCATCCCGTCAAAAGCTCGAACCGAGACCCCCATGAAATCCACATTACTCGTCCTGGCGCTCATCGCCCTTTCTGCGGCAGCAATCCAACGTACCCAGGCGACCGATCCATTGCCGCGCAGTACGCCTGAGGCGGAGGGGATATCGTCGCAGGCGATCGTCGATTTCGTCGAGGCGGTGGATCAAAACGTGAACACGATGCACAGCTTCATGATCGTGCGGCATGGCAAGGTCATTGCCGAGGGATGGTGGCAACCCGAGGCGGCGGCCAAACCCCATGTCCTTTGGTCGCTGAGCAAGAGCTTTACGTCCACGGCCGTGGGACTGGCGATCGACGACGGCAAACTAAGCCTCGATGATCCGGTGTTGAAGTTCTTCCCGGACGACGCGCCGGAGAATCCGTCAGAAAACCTCAAGGCCATGACCGTGCGGGATCTGCTGACCATGACCTGCGGCCACGATACCGAACCGAAAGTTGTAGGCGAGGCGCCGTCGGTGAAGCGGTTTCTCGCGCACCCTGTTCCGCACGAACCCGGCACGCATTTTCAGTACAACACCATGGGCACTTACACGCTATCGGCCATTGTCACGAAGGTAACGGGACAGACGGTGTTGGACTATCTGAAACCGCGGTTGTTTGCGCCGCTGGGAATCGAAGAGGCGCGATGGGATGCCAGTCCCGAGGGCTATTCCCTCGGTGGCTACGGGCTGTGGCTCCCCACGGAAAACATCGCAAAGTTCGGCCAGCTTTTCCTGCAAAAAGGGAAGTGGAAGGGCAAGCAGTTGCTCCCACAGGAATGGGTCGAACAGGCAACGTCGAAACAGGTTCCCAATGAGAAGGAAAGCCACTCCAACATCGGCCCGGACTGGAGGGAAGGGTATGGCTTTCAATTCTGGCAATGCCAGCACCACGCCTATCGTGGTGACGGTGCGGGAGGGCAGTTTTGTGTCGTGATGCCCGAACAGGACGCGGTCGTCGCCATAACGGCTGACACTGGCAACCTGCAAGGGCAGCTTAACGCAATCTGGGAGAAGCTGCTGCCTGCGTTTCATGGCGAAGCGTTACCCGAAGATGCCGTCGGTCTGGCAAAGCTCACACAGGCGACGGCCAAGCTGGTGGCTCACCCAGAGAAAAAGGAAAACTAACGCCAGGAAACGATCCGCGATCGATCAGCTAACCCCTAAAAATAAAAAACTATGTTTCCAGAAAACGTTATCAAAGCTTCCATGCTCCTAATGCTGCTCTGCACTCCGACGCTAATTAATGCGGAGGACTGGCCTCAGTGGCGCGGGCCGGACCGGAATGGGATATCCCAGGAAAAGGGATGGAGTTCCGATTGGCCGGCGGGCGGTCCACCAGTTGTCTGGAAGGCTTCCGTGGGCATGGGTTTTTCCTCGATTTCAGTCGCTCATGGGCGGGCTTATACGATGGGGAACGCCAGCGATCAGGATACCGTGTTTTGTTTTGACGCGAAGACCGGCCAGCAGATTTGGAAACATAGTTACCCGGCAGAATTGGGAGACAAGTTTTTCGAAGGCGGGACCACCGGCACACCCACCGTGGATGGCGATCGCGTATTTACCCTGAGCCGATGGGGGGATGTTTTTTGTTTCGAAGCGGATTCGGGAAAAGTGGTGTGGAACCGAAATGTGGTGAAGGATTCCGGCGCGAAGGTGCCCGGTTGGGGGTTTGCCGGTTCCCCGACGGTTCATGAGAACATGCTCCTGCTGAATGTCGGGGAAGCTGGGATGGCGCTGGACAAGATCACCGGGAAGACGATCTGGGAGTCGGCGAAAAAAGACGCGGGCTATTCCACGCCGTTGCCATCCCGGGAAAACGGCAAGGAGGTCGTTTTGTTGGGCTCGGAGAAATCGTACCTTGGAGTGGATTTAAAGACCGGCCAGGAAAAATGGCGAATGAAATGGCTGACGGAGTATGGGGTCAACGCGGCGGATCCCATCCCGGTGGGCGATCGCGTCTTAATTGCCAGCGGGTACGGAAAAGGGGCGGCGCTGCTCAAGATCACGGATCAACCGGAGCCGGAGATTCTGTGGACGAACAAACAGCTCAAAACGCAGATGAACTCAGCCGTGCTGGTGGATGGATATCTGTACGGCCTGAACGGCGACGGCGGCGACAGCGCCCAACTCAAATGCATCGAGTTAGATACCGGAACCGAAAAGTGGTCGTACCCGCGCATGGGGACGGGCGGAATCGTTGCGGCGGACGGAAAATTGATCGTCATGGGTTCCAAGGGCGAACTCTTTGTCCTGGCCGCAACTCCGGCGGAGCCGAAAATCCTGGCGCGGGCTCAAGTCTTGACCGGCAAATGCTGGACGGCGCCCGTGCTGGCGAATGGCTTCATTTATTGCCGGAATTCGCAGGGCGACCTCGTGTGCGTCAATGTACACAAATAAGAGCGACATGAACCGACGGAAATTTCTGAAGAACTCGATGGCGGCAGGACTGGCCTTTGGAGCCGCGCCTTTCGCTCGTGCTCAAAAAACCGATCGCAAATTTCGGACGGCGCTGATCGGTTCGGGCTGGTGGGGAAAGAATGTGTTGAAGGAAGCGATGGCGTCGCAGCGATGTCAGGTGACGGCGTTGTGCGATGTGTCGACTTCGATCCTCGAAGTGGCCGGCGACCAGGTAAATGACCTGAGCGGAACGGAACCCAAACAATTTACCGACCATCGTGAATTGCTGGAAAAGGCTAAGCCCGAGGTGGTGATCATCGCCACGCCCGATCACTGGCACGCCCTGCAAACCATCGATGCGGTAAAAGCGGGTGCCCATGTCTATGTTGAAAAGCCGACCGGGCACACGGTGAACGAGAGCAAAGCGATGTTGAAGGCAGCACAGGACAGCGGCCGAATGGTGCAGGTGGGACTGCATCGCCGGGTCGGCCCGCATCACGTCAATGCCATGAAGTTCCTTAAGTCCGGAGCGGTCGGAGACGTCGGCATGGTGCGGTTGTTTGCCCACAGTGGAGGCGGTCGGGAACGTCCCAATGCGAACAGCGAACCGCCGGAGGACATGAACTGGGATCGTTGGTGCGGTCCCGCGCCGTTGCGGCCTTTTAATACGAAGATCCATCCGGGTGGGTGGCGTGGCTTTCTCGATTACGCCAACGGGACTCTGGGCGATTGGGGGGTACACTGGTTGGACCAGGTTTTGTGGTGGAATGAGGGTCAATATCCAAAGCGCATCTTTTGCACCGGAGGACGACCGATCGCCGGCCCGGCCGTACTGAATGATCAGGAGCAAACAACGGATGCCCCGGATCATCAGGTGGCGACGTACGAATTCGAGAACTTCACGTGCACGTGGGAGCATCGACATTTCGCCGAGAACACCACCGAGAAGCACCGGATCGGCGCGTATTTCTACGGCACCAAAGGGATTCTGCACATCGGCTGGCGCGATGGGTGGACATTCTATCCGACCAATAGTCGGGATAAAGTCGTCCACGAAGATTCGCAGCTCGAGGAACCGGATGGGCACAATATCAAACTGCTGTGGGCGGATTTCATGGACGCGATTGATCAAAACCGGGCTCCTGCAGCAGGGATTGAAATTGGCCATCGAGCCTCGGTGCTGCCGTTGCTGGGGATGGTTTCGTGGAAAGCCGGGCGGAGCCTCGAGTGGGATGGAGCGAAGGAACAAGTCGTGGATGACGTCCGCGCGACCGAACTTCTCAGTCGGACGTACCGCGCACCGTGGCAGTATCCGGTGACTTGATCCGGAATGACGTTACCGACCGCGCTCCCGACGCGCGACCCTGGCGTTAGAGATGGAACGTCGCTGGCGTTTCCGCCGCCTTCGCGCCACATGACTGTGGAAATCGTATAAGTACCGCCAGAATCTCCAATGGCCAGTCTTTCGCTCGAGTACGGTTGGTGTTCGCGTGTCGAAATCCCAGCGTGTCACTCGCGCGACGACCTGCGAAGGTGAACGCGCGTGATTGCCGACGCTCCTTCACCAAGCATTTCCGTCATCATCCCGACGCTCAACGAAGCGGAGATTCTCCCGGCGACCCTGGCTCATCTCGCGACGCAGGATCAGTTGTTGGAAATGATCGTATCGGACGGTGGAAGCAATGATGGTACGCGGCAATTGGCGACGGGAGCCGGCGTCAAGGTGCTATCCGGTGATCGCCCTCAGCGTGCCTCGCAGATGAATCTCGGAGCACGCGCTGCCCGTGGAGATGTGCTGCTTTTTCTCCATGCCGACACGCATCTCCCCTCCGGCGGCCTGACCAATCTCATTGCCGCCTTGCGAGATCCGCGGGTCGGCGGCGGAGCGTTCGCGCGGCGATTCACAGGAACGTCAACATTTCTACGCCTGACGTGCCGATTGGCTGAATGGCGCGGTGACTTTTTGGGCTGGCACCTCGGCGATCAGGCCATGTTCGTGCGCCGCACGGTCTTCGAATCACTCGGCGGCTTCGCGGACCTGGACGCCTTCGAAGACCTCGATTTCAGCCGGCGACTGAGCCGGATCTCACGAACCGTCACCCTGCGCCCGCCGGTCATTTCGCATGGGCGGCGATTCGAGCGGCGCGGACCAGTCATCACAACCGCGCGCGATCTTTGGCTGACATTGCGTTATCTATCGCGCGGCGCTTCTGGCGCATCACCGAATTGATGTTCGCGGCGCAACTCGGGACTGGCGCACGATGACTGGTCGATCAATCAAATGGTCCTCCGCGTGAATCATCGCTTCATCTCCAACATTCTTCGCCGCCGCCGATTTCGTCTTGGATCATCCTCGATCGCCCCATGAATCTCGATCGGCTCACCACGTTGTTTCGTGAGAATTTCGAGATGCACGGCGAACTCGGGGCGTCAGTATCCGTCTGGCGCGATGGAAAGGAAGTGCTTTCGCTGGCGGATGGCTGGCGGGATCGCGAACGGTCTCAGCCCTGGACGAAAGAAACACCCGTGCTGTTTTGGTCCGCGACCAAAGGGCTCTCCTCCGGGTGCCTCCTTCACGCTCTCCAGCAGAGGGCCCTTGATCCCAACACGATGCGCGTGGCGGAGGTGTGGCCAGAGTTTGCGGCGGCCGGAAAAGACGCGATCACGATTGCGCAAGTGATGTCCCACCAAGCCGGCCTTTCGGCACTTTCCACACCGGTCCCCGTCACCGATTACGATGCGGTGATTGCGGCCCTCGCGGCGGAGAAGCCGCATTGGCCGCCCGGCGCCGGCCACGGGTATCATCCGCGCACCTTTGGGTTTCTGGTGGATGAAATCCTGCGCCGCGTTACCGGCGGCACCGCGCTGCGCGAATATTGGCGCACTCATTTCGCCAAACCGCTCGCCCTGGATGTCTGGATCGGAGTTCCACCGGAGATGGTGTCGCGGGTTGCACCGGTTTTTCCCGCCCGACGGGCGCCGCCCAAGGATGACACATTTTACGCCGCATTTCTCAACAGCGGGACGTTCACCGCACAATCCTTCGTCTCCCCGCGCGGTCTGCACAGCGCCGCCGCCTTGAATCAACCCGAAGCGTTGACCCTGTCATTCCCCGGATTTGGCGGTGTCGGCACCGCGCATTCCCTGGCCCGGTTCTATGCCATGCTTGCGGTCGGCGGCACGCTGGACGGCCAGCGATTTTTTGGAAACCATGCGCTCGACTGGATGACGACGACGCTCACACAAGGCTACGATCGAGTATTGCTCATGGAGACCGCTTTTTCGTGCGGCTTCATGCGCGATCCGACCGCGCCCTCGGGTGAAAAACTGCGCACGCTTTTCGGCCCGTCACGGCGCGCCTTTGGCCAGCCCGGCGCAGGTGGCAGCCACGCCTTCGCCGATCCGGATCGCGGACTCGCGTTTGCGTACGTAATGAATCAAATGGAGCCCGGCGTCCTGCCCGGCCCGAAATCGCTCCGCCTCGTCGAGGAGCTTTATCGCTGATGGATATTGCCGCTCTCGAACAAATGCTGGGCGCGACGATTCCGCTCGCGGGTGCCATGGGGGTCAGGATCGTCGAGTGCGCCCCCGAGCGGGTGATCATCACCGCCCCGCTCGCGGCCAACTGCAATCATCTCGGCACCGCATTTGGCGGTAGCCTGAATGCGCTGGCTACTCTCGCGGGTTATGGCTTGGTTTGGGCGCTGATCAATGATCCCTCCGCCCACGTGGTAATTCGCGAAAGCCATGTCCGGTACGAACGTCCCGTGCGCGGCGAATTGCGTGCGGTCTGCTTTCCGCCCGGCGAAGCCGAAACCGCTCAGTTTCTCCAGCAGTTTCGCCGCAAAGGAAAGGCACGGGTGTCGCTTCGCTCGACCATCGAGGAGGGCGGAGTCACCGCGGTCGAATTCAACGGTGTCTTCGTTGCGCGACGGTAAATTATTCGTCCTGCCGCGTTGACGACGCCTTCGCGTCCGGCGTCTTTTTCCCGCGCCAAGACATGCCCGCTCACACCGACACTTTCTCCATCCGCACTCGCGGCAAAGGCACCACGGAAATCACCGACGAAGTGCGTCGCATCGTGCGCGCCAGCGGCATTACCACGGGCACGGTCACGGTTTTCATCCAGCATACCAGCGCCTCGCTGATCATTTACGAAAATGCCGACCCCAGCGCGCGGACTGATCTGCACGAGTATTTCGAGCGGCTTGTGCCGGAGGATCAGGACTACTTCATCCACACCGCGGAAGGATCCGACGACATGCCGTCGCATCTTCGCATGGTGCTGACGCGAACGAGCGAAACCATTCCGATTGCCCGTGGCCATCTCGCGCTCGGAACCTGGCAGGGCATCTTCGTCTTCGAGCATCGCCGCGTCGCCCACACGCGGAATATAGTGGTGAGTATCGTGGGCTCCTGACGCAACCTGTTCGCCTTCCTCTTCCTCGTCCTCTCCTTCCCCCCGCCGCGGAGAAACTCACCCCGCGCCTCCGACAATCGCTTTTTGCGCCGCGATCAATTCCGCCACGCCCTTGCGCCCGAGTGCGAGCATCTCCGTGAGTTCCGCATCCGTGAAAGTGCTTTCCTCTCCCGCGCCCTGCACCTCGACAAAACGCCCGTCGTCGGTCATGACCAGATTCATGTCCACGGCGGCATCCTTGTCTTCGAGATAATTGAGATCGAGCAGCGACCTGCCTTCCACCACGCCGACACTGACCGCCGCGACGTAGTTTTTGATCGGAAGCGTGGTCAATTTCTTCTCCGCCAGGAGCTTTTTGAAAGCCAGTCCGGCCGCTACGCAAGCGCCGGTGATCGAAGCAGTGCGCGTGCCGCCATCAGCCTGCAGCACGTCGCAATCAATCCAGAGCGTGCGTGCGCCGAGCGCATCGAGATCGATGGCGGCGCGGAGCGAGCGTCCGATCAGGCGCTGAATCTCCACGCTGCGTCCGTCGAGCCGGCCCTTGGCGCTGTCGCGCGTTTTGCGATCGAGCGTCGAGTAGGGCAGCATCGAATACTCCGCGGTGATCCAGCCGCCGCGAACATTTTGTTCCTTCATCCAGCGCGGCACTTTTTCCTCGATCATCGCGCTGCAAATCACCCGCGTGTCGCCGGTGGAAACGAGGACAGAGCCCGTGGCGTGCGGCGCGAAGTTTGGAGTGAACGAAAGTGGGCGAAGTTGATCCGGCGCGCGGCCGTCGAGGCGTGACATGCGGCGGACGCTAGGAATCTCTCCGGAGCGTGGCGAGGATTCTTTGCCGTGCGCGTGGTGGGCGAAAGTTAGATTCGAGATTGTGAGTGCCGCGAACTCACGATTAGAACCGGCCCGCCATGCCGCTGCCCTCCTCTCGTTACTCCCGCCCTTCGACCCACCCTCGTTCCATTGTGGCTTTCGCGTTCAGTTTCCTCGCCCTCGCGGCCGGATCCATTTCCCTCGGCGCCGGAGAGCCGGTGGACGATCCCATCCCGCAAAAGATTGCGAAGAGCGATGTGCGCGTTGATTTGCAGCCGATCGCCGATGGGCTTGCTTCGCCGGTTTTGCTCCTGGCGGCGCCGGGCGATGCGTCGCGCCTTTTTGTGGTCGATCAAATCGGCCGGATTCGGGTTCTCGAAAATGGAAAGCTCCGGGATGAACCGTTCCTTGATGTCACGGCGCGTCTCGTGGAATTGAATCCGGATTTCGACGAGCGCGGGTTGCTCGGCCTGGCGTTTGATCCGGAATTCAATCAGGCGGGAAAACCGGGTTACCGCCGCCTTTTCACCTACACGAGCGAGCCGCCAGGGGATCATGTTGATTTTAAGAATCCGAACGCCGGCGGTGTGGAACCAAATCATCACAGCGTGGTTGCGTCCTGGCGCGTGAACGAAGACGGCGCGCGGGTCGATCCCGGCTCGCGCCACGAGCTGATGCGTATCGAAGAGCCGCAGTTTAATCACGATGGTGGCATGCTCGCGTTTGGACCCGACGGCTTCCTTTACATCAGTCTCGGGGATGGCGGCGCAGGAAATGATCTCGGTCCCGGCCATCATCCCGAAACGGGCAATGGGCAGGACAAAAATGTTCTGCTCGGCAAGATGCTGCGCCTCGACGTGAACGGTACAAACGCCGCCAACGGTGCTTACGGCATTCCCGCCGACAATCCCTTCGCCAAGGGCGGCGGCCTTCCTGAAATCTTTGCCTTCGGCCTGCGCAACCCGTGGCGGTTTTCCTTCGATGGACCGAATCTCCTCGTCGGTGATGTTGGGCAAAACAAGCTCGAGTTCGTCCATCGGGTCGAGCGCGGTGGGAATTACGGCTGGCGGGTAAAGGAGGGGACTTTCAAGTTTCTGCCGACGGGCCAGATCGAGCGCATCGCGGCGGGTGACGTACCCGATGGCCTGCTTGATCCCGTCCTGCAATACGATCATGACGAAGGGACCACGGTCGTGGGCGGACATGTCTATCGCGGGAAAGCCATCCCCGCCCTGCGCGGCATCTATGTTTTCGGCGATTACCAGCGCCCCGGCACGTCGAGTGGCCGTCTGTTCACCGGTGATCTCGCCACCGGCGAAATTAAAGAACTGCGCGTCGGTGCGGATGACAAACCGCTCGGATTCCTGCTCAAAGCCTTCGGCGTCGATGCTGACGGTGAGCTCTATGTCTGCGGCAGCATGAAACCCTCACCCATCGGTCCCGGCGGTTTTGTGAAGAAAATCGTGCCCGCAGCGAAATAGCACCGCCCGTTTCACCGCCGCACAGACTAAGGAAATCAAGGAGCGGCGATTTGCACTCGCCGACCAAAAGCCCACTCACGCAGCGGCATCCTTTTTCGGGGACGTGGAAAGCGCCGGAAAGGGAGTGCGCTCTGCGCGCGGCCGGCACGTCGGCGATCACAAAATCGCCGCTCCTTGATCGCGTCATTTCTCCAGGGGTTGCTCTGGCTCGTGTCCCCACGGGTTATTCAGCAACCACGTGAGCGCTTTCTGCATCTCTTCATCTTTGATTGTGGCGATCCACGCTTTCATTTCCTCCGGCTGAACGACAGCCCACACGCGTAAGGCGCAGAAGCACCGATCAATCATGCCGTCCTGACCATTGTAGATTTTTCCTCCACGAAAGAACGTGATCAGCCCTTCTCGCGGCGCGTAGCCGGTGCGCAGCAAGTAATCGAGATGGAACCGGGCTGCTGCGCCGGGATCGACGTCATCCCAGAGCTCTCCAAGGTTGTAGCCATTCTCGGCGAATGGGTCGCGGCGGCCAAACTTGGAAAAATCAAAGCGCGTGATCACATCTAAACCGAATCCCGCCGTCGAAGGCTGCCCCATCCACGGTCCAAACCCGGCGGCCACTCCCATCCAGCGGATATCCACGGCCTGGCCCGCTTCGGCAGCAGCATTCAACGCGGGCTCAGGATCCCATTCGGCCCAAGGTTGCAACAAATCGGATTCCGCTCCTTCTGTTTTCCGGGCTTCGGCGAGCCAGCGGTTCCGAGTTTTCGCGTTCACCCGGCTCATCAGGAATCCCTTCACTTTCTGGGCGAGTGCGGCTTCGCCGGCATCGAGTTTTTCCACCCAGCGAATCATCCCCGCGAGATCGCCCGAAGCCCAGATCATCAAAAGCTCGGTGCTTGGCACTTCGATGCCCCAGTTCTTCTCCCTCGAGTTCTTGAGGCAATCTGCACGGCCCTTTTTGATGATCTCGGACGCCGCCTTGGGATTCGCTTGCACCATTTTCCGCAACGCCACATCATACGCCGCGGCCGCATCCGGCTTTTCCATCTGAACGTGTTGCGGAAGCTCGACGATCGGTGGCAACTCGAGCATGTGGACGATTTGCCCAGCCAGATCCCCGGACGCTGACAAGGATTCCGCTCGCCCCTGTCCGGGAGCATAGCCCGGCCACGTTTTGAACGCCGCGAACCAGGTGTCCGCAAATGCTTTCATCAGCCTCACGCGGTCTGCTTCGGGAGCCTTGGATTTTTCGACGGCGAGTGGAAACCCTTTCAACGTCTCCCGGCTCAACCAAAATCCCGCGGCCTGGATCGCCCTTCGATCTTGCACGGTAATCGCGTGATCCCAAGCGTCATAGCCGAGCGCACCCCATTCGATCCCGACGAGATGGAACAGCTTTTCGACGCGCTCCCAACATCCTTCCGGATCGCGCTCCGCCCAAATGGATATGAACGCGCTGACGAGCGCGTCTGGGCTCCGCGTTCTTTCCAGCTCCAGGAAAAGGTCAAACGCCCGCCCGAGAATTTCGACGGGGATGAGACGGAGATACGCGTCGCGCACCTGCAAGCGCACGGTACCATTGGTCTCGAGATAAATTGCGCGCAGCGCTTTCTCGAGCGAAGCGTCCGATTTCTTCCACGGGAGCTCCGTCAGCGGCCTAAAGTCCGACGGCTTGATCGGATGCCGCTCGGCCCAGGCCGTCGAGGCGATGGAGATCGAGACCAGCGCGCCGAGAATTGCTCCCATTTGCCATCTTTTCGCACAGGCGATGGGTGAAGTCACGGCGAGATCACGCGTCGCGTTGCGCTATTCGGGATGGTGCTCGGCGGCGAGCCGCAACATTTCGTACACTGGGGGAGGTCGCCCGCCTCAGCGCTTCTGCGCAAAGAGCCAGGCGTGGAGTTCTGGATCCTCGAAAACCTGCCCGGGAATGCCGTGACCACCGGTCGGATACTCCGTGTATTTGCATGCCTTCACGCGCTTGAGCGCTTTGGCGAGATCGCGCGAGCCCTGCACTTTCACCGTCGCGTCGTCCGCAGCGTGGAAAATCCAAAGCGGGGTCTTGCGATACAACGCCGCCGTTCCTCCACCCGCGCATCCCGAAACAGGCACGCCCGCGGCAAACAGGCGCGGCTCGTCCTTGATCAACTGACACACACCAAATCCGCCCATGGAATGGCCAATGACATAAATCCGGTCCTTGTCGATGGGCAGCGATCGAAGCAGCTCCTTGACCAGGGCGATGGTTTGGGTGCCCGGTTTGTCGCCCCAGCCGCCGCCGGTGCCGCCAAACGGCTGATAGCAAAGCGGCGCGACGATGATGCACGGATTCTTCGCGTAACGCTCCGGCGTGGTGAAGGACTTCATCCATCCGGTGACCTGTTTTCCATTTTCGTTGTTATCGCTTTTGCCGTGGAGTGCGACCACGAGCGGATATTTTTTCGTCGAATCCAGATCGGTGCCGGCGTAGAGCGCGAACGGAAGGCCTTTGTACTCGGAGGTTGCCCAATCACCGGTGATGAGCTCCGCAAATGAACCGCCAACAGCGGGTGCGCCTGGCGCCGGTTTGGCATTCGGGCCGGTGCCGGCGGGCGTACTCGGCGCGGAAAGTTGCGCCACCAGCAGCGGCGTCGTCGGACGTTCGCCAGCCCAGGCTGCGATCGTGGTGATGATGAGGAGAATGGAGGCAACGTTTTTCATGGCATGATATGGGGTGGAGGTCAGTGAGGTGACGAATTGGCTCGCCACCTTCTTAGTGACGGATTTCCGGCCAAAGGTTACTGCCGGTCGGCGGGCTCCTCGAGCGAACGCGAGTATTGCATCCGAGTCGGATCCAAACTGATCCTTTTGGGCATGAACTTCCCCGCCACCCGCCCTGATTCTCTCAAGACCGCTTCCGCATCTCTCGCCGCCGCTCTCGACACCCGCGTTTCGCGCGCAATCGATTACGACCAGGGATCGCGGCCAACGTCTTGCAGTACCTCGGCGGCGGCCTCGCCTACGACCCCAAGAATCGCACCATCCCCGGAGACGCCGAAGCAACCAAACTCCTGGCCCGGCCGTATCGCGACCCGTGGAAGCGGCCGGTGGTGTAATCAGAACGTGCAGAAAACCGCGGCGGGCGCGGCGAGCGCGGCGAATAAGATAATTCCCGAAACGGTCAGGCGGTCCCCGCCGCGATCGCTGCGACCGCCGCGGTTCACTTTTCGTCATTTTTCCGGCAATCCACGCACGTCCGTTTGACACCACTTTTCAAAAGTCGAACTCTCAGATGAAACCAAAAACTCCCATTTTCAGATGTTTGGCCGTTCGAGGACGCGCCGAATACGGTTTCAGTAATAAGGATTCACGTCATCCCTCACGCCCAACCAATCCTATTCGTCCTCTACGACGCGGAGGACTGCGATTGGCAATTTCCAGCCACGCCTATCCCTCACATCTGGCGCGCTGTCCCTGAACCCTCTTCGTGAAATCCGAATTCGTCTCCCTCACGGTCATTATCGCGGTGTTGTCGGTGATCGCTTCCGCCCTGAGCAGTATTTATCGCGCGGAGGCGGGGCCTGTCCTTTGGAGGACGGCTGCGGGAGTCCGGGGTCGTGGTGTTGGCGGCAATCGGACAGGGCGCTATCTCACCGCTCGCACTAGATTTCGGGATTTTCGGTCTATTCATTTTCGGCGCATTTCCCATTTGGGCCGTCTTTTCGCTCACGCACTATAACGAATGGGAACGGTTCGACGGCTTCAAGTTTGCCGCCACTCACGCGTGTTTCCTCGGACTCATAATTATTGCAGTGAGCGTTGTATTTCGACCGGTCTCATGACCTCGGCGAATGCTTCCGTTGGCCCTTCGAATCCGCACGGTGGCCGTCGGACGCGTTGAAGCATGCCTCAGTTTCCGGAAAACGCGTTTCCGAGCCAATCGCCTCGACTTCATCTCCCGCCGGACCTAAACGCCGGCATGGCTTCTGCATCCGTCAAAGTCGCCGTCGAATCCGATTTCCCATCGCACGATGGCGTGGCCTTGCATTATCGGCACTGGCCGGCGGCGCAGCCGGGGAAACGCGCGCTGTTACTTTTCCATCGCGGGCATGAGCATTCCGGGCGGTGGCAGGAGACGGTGGAAGCGCTGGCGCTCGAGGATGTGGATGTCTTTGCCTGGGATGCGCGCGGGCATGGAGCCTCGCCGGGGGAACGTGGCGCCGCGGAACACATCGGCGTTCTGATCCGGGATGTGGACGCGTTCGTCCGGCACGTGACGAAACATCACGGGATCGCGGTGGAAGACATGATCGTGTTGGCGCACAGCGTTGGGGCGGTGGTCGTGGCCGCGTGGGTGCATGACTTCGCGCCGCCGATTCGCGGGCTGGTGCTGGCCACGCCGGCCTTTCGCGTGCGCCTGTATGTGCCGCTGGCGGTACCGTTGCTGCGGCTGCGACAGCACTTGATCGGGCCTGGCTACGTAAAGAGCTACGTCAAGTCGCAGATGCTCACGCACGATGCAAAACAGGCGCGTCTGTATGCGGAAGATCCGGCCATTTTTCGCCAGATCGCGGTCAACGTGCTGCTCGATCTGCACGACACGGGAACTCGGCTGGTGGCCGATGCGGGCGCGATCCGCGTGCCGGTATTGATGCTCGCGGCCGGTGCGGATTGGGTGGTGGAAAACGGTGCGCAGCGCAAGTTCTTTGCGCGGCTGTCGTCGGCGGATAAGACCTTCCGCGAGCTGCCCGGATTTCATCACGCGATCTTCCATGAATCAGCCCGAGAGCTCGTGGTCGAGCAGGTGCGGGATTTTGTCACGCGGCTCTTTGCGCAGCCACGAACCGAGCCGCCGAGCCTGCGCGATGCGGATCGCGCCGGGTTCACGAAGACCGAGTATTACGAATTGCTCCAGGCACCGCGCACGCTCACGGCGCGGGCGATGCGGGCGGCTTTTGGAACGGTCGGCCGGATGAGCGAAGGCATCGCGCTCGGGTTGCGCACCGGGTTCGATTCCGGCGAGACGCTCGACTACGTCTATGAAAATGCGCCCCGCGGAACCAACGTCATCGGGCGCATGATGGATTGCGCGTATCTCGAAAGTCCCGGTTGGAGCGGCATCCGCGTGCGCCGGCAGCATCTCGAGGAAATGTTGCGCGCGGCCATGCGGGAGTTGCACGCCGCGGGCCGGCCCGTGCACATCATGGATGCCGCCTGCGGTGCGGGACGCTACGTGCTCGAAACCGTCGCCGCGCTGTCGGAGTTGAACGCGAGCGCGTTGCTGCGGGATTACAAACAACAGAATCTCGACACGGCCGAGCGACAGCGCTCCGAACTGAAACTCGATCGCGTGAAGATCGTGCGCGGCGATGCCTTCGATCGCGCCTCCTTTGCAAATCTCGATCCACGCCCGACCATCGGCATCGTCTCCGGGTTGCTCGAACTCTTCCCCGACAACGAATCCGCTCAACGCTGTTTCGCGGGATTTGCGGAGGCCATCGAGCCCGGCGGAATTTTGCTCTACACCGGCCAACCCTGGCATCCACAGCTTCGCTTCATCGCCGGGGTGTTGGACAATCGCGAAGGCAAGCCGTGGATCATGCGCCGTCGCACGCAGGAGGAGCTCGATGAACTCGTGCGCGCCGCGGGCTTTGTGAAGGAAGCGCAGGCCGTTGATCGCTGGGGCATCTTCACCGTCTCGCGCGCCCGTCGCGTGGCGGCATGAAGCGTCCGTGGCTGGCCGCGCTTGGGACCGTCGTCCTGACGGGCGGCCTTTTCACGATCATCTACAATCTCTGCAACTGGCTCACACATTTGCGCCCCGATGTCGGCGTGTGGGCCTTCGCATGGGAGCGATACTGGCCCGTCGTGCCGGCAATGATTGTCCCGTATTGGTCCCTCGATTTCTTCTTCGTGCTCGCGCCGTTTCTTTGCCGCACGCGCGAAGAGCTCGCCGTTCTGCGCCGCCGGTTGGTTTTCGTCACGATTGCTGCCGGGCTCGGATTTCTCGCCATTCCGTTGCAATTCGCTTTTCCCCGTCCCCACGTCGAAGGCCTCTTTGCCCCGATGTTTGCGGCGCTCTACAGCTTCGATTTGCCGCACAATCTTTTCCCGTCGCTCCACCTCGCTCTGCGGACCGTGCTGACCAGTTTTTACCTCCGCCAAACGAGCGGTGCCGGCCGGTGGCTTGTCCACGTGTGGTTTAGCCTTGTGGGCATTTCGACGCTGCTGACGTGGCAGCATCATCTCGTCGATGTCCTGGGCGGTGTCTGGCTCGGCGCCATTGCCATTCATCTCTTCCGCCACGACGAACTGCCCGCGCCCCGCGCTCAAAACGCTCGCATTGCTTCGTATTACGCGCTCGGCACCGTCGTTTGTTCCCAGCTCGCGCGAATCGCGTTTCCTTGGACGCTTCCATTCGTCTGGCCCGCATCCGCGCTGGGTATCGCCGCCTTCGGCTACGCGGGTTTCGGCGGGAATATCTATCGCAAACACGCTGGACGACTCACGGGGATGACGAAGGTGCTGCTCGGTCCGGTGCTCTTCGGTCAATGGCTCTCGTGGCGCTACTATCGATCGAAATCGCCGCCGTGGAATGAAGTTGCACCCGGCGTTTGGATCGGCGCCCTGCTCAATTGCGAGGAAGCAGCGACCGCACGGAATCAAGGCGTCACCGCCGTGCTCGACCTGTGCGTCGAATTCTCCGAACCGGCAGTCTTTCGCGAAGTGCGATACGCACACCTGCCTGTGCTCGATCTGACCGCCCCGACGGCGGGCCAACTCGCCGCCGCGGCGGAAATCATCGAAGCCGAGGCCCGGCACGGCATCATCTACGTCCATTGCAAAGCCGGTTACTCGCGCAGTGCGGGTGCGGTTGGCGCGTGGCTGCTGCACACCTGCCGCGCACGCACGGCGGATGAAGCCGTTGCGCATCTGATCGCCGCCCGGCCCGGTATCGTCATTCGCCCGGAAATCCGCGAGGTCTTGCGCCAATTTCAAATGGCCAACCGCGACGATTCTCGCACGATCTCACCTCCGCGATCAGATTGACGGCTTAAAGTTTGGCCGGCGGACGAATTATTCGCTGGATCCCCGCAGGACCGCCAAACCTCCAGGTCGGGCACTTGAACGCGGCCTTGCATTCGGTGCGCCTGAGCGTCTCAATCTCCTTATGATGCCGACTACGTGCGCCGCGCGGCTCGACTCACGGCGCAGCCAAATCCCAGTTCGCATGAAGTTCCTCACGCTCCTGCTTCCTCTGCTGATTGTGCCCTTGCTTTTCCGCGGTGCCGAACCAACGCAAACAAGCGCGATCCTCGTTCGCCTGACCGATATTCAGGGTTTCGACCGTGGTCAGACTCTGGAGCTTAACGCAGACGGCGACCTGTCTGTCCGAACGATCAGCGACGGCAAAGAGCGGATACACGATGCGAAGGTTCCGCCTAACGAATTAAAGGAGCTTCTCGACTCTATTCCGAGCACCGGAATCTTCGATTACCACGAGATCAAGCGTCCCGGCGCGTCCGACGAGGGACGTCCGAAGATTGCTCTCACTTTGCCTGGCCGGGACCCGTTGGTGGCGGAGAAGTGGGCCAAGGACGAAGCGCCGCTTTTCGATAGACTCTACGAAAAGCTTTTGCAGTTGGTTGAGACGGCAGTCAAAGCACGCGGAACGATTCTTCGACAGGAGGCCGACTCCTTGCGGACGGCGCGCAAAATTATCGCCGACGAGTTTGTCGGCTACTCGCAAGGCTGTCACCAAAGTCTCAACACGGCTACGCTCACCGCTGCCGACGCAGCGACCTTGGGCGACCTGATCCAGGGGCCAGACCTGGCTACGGAACCCACTGATGAAGAGTTGACCCTGTGCTTCGATCCACATCATTCATTCCTTGTGACTGACCGCGCTGGCGGATCTTCTCACATCCTGGTTTGCCTTGGTTGCAATAGAATGGTTTTTCAGCGCGGGGCGCACGGAGTTAAGTTTGCATTCACAGAGTCGGCAGCAAACCGATTGAGTGCGTTCTTTCAACGACTCAACTTACCCGTCCGAACGTCTGAAGACTATTCGACGATCGAGCTTGATAGACGACACCACGCGAAATAGGCGCCTCCGCGGCAGGCGTGCGGTTAAAATATTCCTTGTCGTCACTGCCTCACGGCTCTCGGCGGACCTCGCTATCGAGGACGGGGAGTTGCGTGGAGCTTGCCTGAACCCACGAACGCAATCTTGCACTCCACGCGGTTGATCCGGCTCAATCGTCTGATGTTCGTGACTCCGCCCGCCGCACCAACCCCTCCGGCTTTGCCATTGCGCACATCAGGGTTCAGCGCGGCTTTTGACCGCGAGACGGGATATTTGCGACGGGTGGAAGTGGGCGGGGTGGAAATCCTGCGCGCGGTTTATGGTGCGGTGCGCGATCAGAATTGGGGCACCGTGCCGGTTGCACTGTCCGATATGCAGCTGACTTCGGATGACGATTCGTTTGATTTGCGCTTCGCGGCGGATTGCCGGGCCGGCGATGCGCACTTCCGATGGAGTGGGCTCGTGCGCGGCCATGATGGTGAACTCGAGTTCGAGTTTAATGGGCGTGCTCTCGCATCGTTTCAGCGAAATCGGATCGGCCTATGCGTGTTGCACCCGCTCGTCGAATGCGTGGGCAAGCCGTGTCGGATCATGACGGTGCCAGGGACGTGGGAAGAGAGCGCATTCCCAACGTCGATCGCGCCGAATCAACCTTTCAAGAATGTGCGTGCCATGGCCTGGGAACCGGCGATGGGCCTGGGTGCGGAGGTCTGGTTCGAAGGCGACGTGTTCGAAACTGAAGATCACCGGAATTGGACGGATGCTTCGTTCAAGACCTACAGCACACCGCTCGAACGGCCGTTCCCGGTCGAGATCGCTGCGGGGACCGAGGTGTGGCAGCGCGTGGTTGTGAGAATCAGCAAAAAGTCCACGTTCCGGTCCGTCGCGATTCCCGCCGTCCCGGAGGTTCGATTCATCGACGGTTCGGCCGTGGCGAAACCGCCCTTGGGTCTGGGCCTGGCCAGTCACGGATCCGCGCTCGAAGCCCGCGAAGCCGGACTGCTGCGGACACTGAAACTTTCGCATCTACGCGTGGATCTTCATCTCGCCGATCCGCGGTGGATCGACGAATGGGAGCGAGCCCAAGCCGATGCCTTAGCGATCGGCGCGGCGTTGCATTGCGCGCTGCATTTTGGTGATGAAACCGAACTGGCCGCGTTCGTCTCCGCCGCGCAAGCGTCGCTTGCAACGATCGCGCTTTGCCTGGTCATGTGCCCGGCGGACGAACGGATGACGGTTGACCGGCTCGCGTGGGCTGAACATGCGCTTGCGCCGCTCGGCCTCGAAATTGCGGTCGGAACGGAGGCCAATTTCGCCGAATTGAACCGCGCCCGCCCGCCCGTCGGATCGCTGGCCGCCTTTTCTCTCAACCCGCAAGTGCACGCCTTCGACGACCTGAGTCTTGTCGAGAACCTCGAAGCTCAGCCGGACACTGTCGCCAGCGCGATGGCCTTCGGCGCTCGGGGAGTCGTCATCTCGCCCATCACGTTGCGGCCGCGCTTTCATCCCAAGGCCATAGGATCCATTTCCACGGCTGCGGGTGAATTGCCTCCCAACGTTGATCCAAGACAGCGCACTCTGTTCGGTGCCGCCTGGACGCTCGGCTGCCTGTCGCGCCTCGCCGTGTTGCACGAAGTGCGCAGTCTTACTTTTTACGAAACCACCGGTTGGGGCGGACTCGTCGAGCGCGCCGCCGGTTCGCCGCTCCCGGACTTGTTTGGCTCGAAACCCGGGGAAGTCTTCCCGCTCTTTCACGTCTTCGCCGATGTTGCGGATTGTGACTGTGTGCTGCCGATGTCTTCCAGCGCCCCTTTCGAATTCGCGGCGCTAGGATTACAAGCGGGTGGCGGAATGCGGCGCATTCTCGTGGCAAATCTGCAAGCTGAGCCGCGGACCGTTCGGATTCACGTGGGGTCCGCGCAGGCAACTGTCCGCATGCTCGATGAAATCTCGGTTGCGTCCGCGACGACCGACCCGATGCGCTTTCGCGCCAGCGACGGTGAACCGGTCTCTTCTCGAGACGGCACGATTACCCTCATGCTTTATTCTTACGCCATCGCGCGGCTGGATTTCTGATGATCACTCCGAATTAACCGGCGCTCGACCACCATGCCCAAATCCGTTCCCGATGAACTCATGCGCCTTGCGAATCGACTCCGGTTCGAGCCTCACCGCATCGAACTCGACCGCACGGGCCGGTACGACGAACCGCTCGAACGCGAGTTCCCGTTCGTCATCAAACTCTTCCATTTTCGCTCGCGTCTCTACACCCCGGGCCTTACCTGGCACGATCGTCTTGAGCTTTTCATCCCGCTCGACGGCCGGGCCCGGCTGCGGATGGGTGAGCAGGAAATCGCGCTCGCACCCCGCGAGATCTGCGTGGTGGACAATCTCAAGCTCCATGCCGTCGTCGATTTCCCCGGCTTCGATGCCCGCGTCATCGTCATCAGTTTCCGACCGGAATTCGTCTATACTCTCGGATCGCCGTCGCATGATTACGCTTTTCTCCTGCCGTTCTATTCCAAGCTGGCGAATCGCTCGCATGTCGTGCGCACGGGGGCGGAGTTGTTGCCACTGATCAACGAGGCGCTGGCCCGACTGCTCCGCTGCTATTTCGATGAAGGCGAGCGGCGGCACGTGGAAGCGGGGTGCAAGGCCTACTTCCTCGAGGTGCTCTATCTTTTGGCACGCCATTTCCGCTCCTCGGAGCTGCTCAAGTCCGAATTCATTCGGCAACAGGAGCGCACGCTTCGGCTCAAGCCGCTTTTTGAATTCGTGAGCCGCCACTACGCGGAGCGTATCTCGCTGCCGCAAGCAGCGTTGCTGGCGAAGATGAGCCAGCCGCAGTTCATTAAGCTCTTCAAACGCGTGTCGGGGATGACCTTTGTCGCCTACCTCACGCATGTGCGGCTGGCCAATGCGCATCGATTGCTCACCGAAACCGCACAAACCATCGCGGAGATTGCGAGTCATGTTGGCTTTAGCGATCAGAGCTACTTCGATCGCCGGTTCAAAGCCGCCTTCGGACAGACGCCGCGCGAAGTCCGGTCGCGCCACACGGCGGGGTGAAAATCGTCCTAAAGATTCATCGGAGTTTCCTAGGCGCCGCGAGGTCAGATCGCTAGTTTTGGCCCGGTTCACCCCGCATGAACGAACTTCATTTAGCCGTCATCGGCGCCGGTTTTTGGGCGCGTTACCAGCTTGCCGCCTGGCAGGAGCTGAAGACGGTGCGCTGTGTTGCGGTTTGCGATCGCGTGCGGGCGAAAGCCGAGGCGCTGGCGGGAGAACTCGGAGTTCCGGCCGCTTATGATGATGTTGAGGAAATGCTCGAGCGCGGACGTCCGGACCTCATCGACGTCATCACTGACGTGAGTTCTCACGAACGGTTAGTGCGGCTCGCAGCGACGCACAAGATCCCCGTGATTTGCCAGAAACCGATGGCGCCGAGCCTGGAAATCGCTCGATCCATGGTCACCGCGTGCGAACAGGCCGGCGTGCCCTTCGCCGTCCATGAGAACTGGCGCTGGCAGGCCCCGCTGCGCGAACTCAAGCGCGTGCTCGAGAGTAAAGTCATAGGGCGACCCTTCCGCGCCCGTATCGACTTCATTTCGAGTTTTCCGGTCTTTGACAATCAACCCGAATTAAAGGAGTTGGGTCAGTTTATCCTGGCCGATATGGGCAGTCATATTCTCGATGCCGCCCGGTTCCTTTTCGGGGAGGCAACCAGCGTCTATTGCCAGACAAGTCGTGTGCACCAGGACATTCGCGGAGAAGATGTGGCCACGGTGGTGATGCCGATGGGCGAGGCGGGCACCAGCGTCGTCTGCCAGATGAGCTACGCCAGCCGCACCGAACACGAGCGGTTCCCCGAGACATTCGTCATTGTCGAAGGAGATCGAGGGTCCGTGGAACTCGCGCCGGATTATTGGATTCGTGTGACGAATGAAGACGGAACTCATTCCCGCCGCATTTCGCCGCCCTTCTATCGCTGGGCCGATCCCCGCTATAACGTCGTCCATTCCAGCATGGTCGCGTGCCATCGTAATCTGGCCGAGGCGGTTCTTCGCGACCAGCCCGTGGAAACGAATGGTGCGGACAATCTGGAGACTGTAAAACTGGTTTTTGCCGCCTACGAAAGTGCGCGGGAGAATCGCGTTATCCCCATCGGGCCCGGGTCACGGCCCAGCACGCAATCAACAGTTAGCTAACGAATATGAGGAACATTGCATTAATCGGCGCCGGTGGGAAGATGGGGTGCCGCATCACGGACAACTTCAAAGGCGGTCCAAATAAAGTCCACTATCTCGAAGTCAACCCCGCGGGGATCGAGAGACTCCGGGAACGCGGAATCGAACTCTCCCGGCAGGAGGAGGCGTTATCCGAGGCGGATGTGGTCATACTGGCCGTGCCGGATGTCGCGATCGAAGCAGTCTCGCGGGAGGTGGTCGCGCAGATGAGACCGGGCGCGCTGGTGATGACCCTCGATCCCGCTGCTCCGCTCGATGGCAAGGTCACGCCGCGTGATGATCTGGCTTACTTCATCGCGCACCCATGTCATCCATCGGTGTTCAACTGGGAGCCGACCGAACAGGCTTTCCGAGACTTCTATGGTGGCATCTCGGCCAAACAGTCTGCTGTTTGCGCGCTCATGAGCGGCAGTGAGTGCGATTATGAGATCGGAGTGGAAGTCACCCGCCAGATGTATGCGCCGGTGAAAAAGGTGCACCGCGTCACGCTGGAACAAATGGCGATGCTCGAACCGGCCCTGGTCGAAACGCTCGCGCAGACGGCCATGGAAGTTGTGAAGGAAGGTTATGACCGGGTGGTGGCGCAGGGCGTTCCTCCGGAGGCCGCACGGGATTTCGTCCTCGGCCACTTGCGCATCCAAATTGCCGTGCTCTTCGGCGAAGTGAATGGAACCTTTTCCGACGCCGCCTACAAGATCAGCAAACGCGCTCGCCCTATCGTCTTTCGCGACGGTTGGGAGCGTATTTTCGATATGGACGATATCCGCCGGCAGGTGCGGGATATAACGAACAAGGATATCCCCGTCCCGCAGATGCCCGTCGCTTAAATTGTAAAAGTGCCCCCTTATCCAATGATACTCGGCATTAGCTCCTATACATATGGCTGGGCGGTCGGGGTCCGTCGGAGCGAACCCGACTGCCCACTCGATGAGTTGGGGCTGGTCGATAAAGCTCGTGACTTGAACGTTCGATTGCTCCAGATTGGAGACAACGTTCCGCTGGTCGCGATGGATGCGGCGAAGATAGCGCGGCTCGCCGATCGCGCGGCGAGCGAGAAGATTAAACTCGAAATCGGTGGCCGGGGTTTGAACCCGGACAATGTCGCCGCGCACATCGCTCTGGCGCGCCGATTGGATGCAGAACTGCTCCGCTTTGTCATCGATGATGCCGGCTATCATCCGGAACCCGATGAGATTATTCCGATCTTGCTGGCCGCGGTGCCACGGCTCGAATCAAACAACGTCACCCTCGGAATTGAAAACCACGATCGATTCGCCGCGCGCACGCTTGAGCATATCCTCAAGGCGGTCGGGAGCGAGCGCGTCGGCATCTGCCTCGATACCGCAAACTCGCTCGGGGCCGGCGAAGGCATCACCGAAGTGGCCGCCAGGCTCGCGCCGTGGACGGTCAATTTGCATATCAAGGATTTCGCCATCGAACGGCTTCCCTACCTCATGGGTTTCACGGTCACGGGACGACCGGCGGGCGCCGGTATGCTCGATCTCCCCGCGCTGCTCGCTTTGTTGCAACGGCACGACCGCTGCCACACCGTCATACTGGAGCTGTGGACTCCACCGGAAGGAACCATTACCGCCACGATCGCCAAAGAACAGGCCTGGGCGGTCCAGAGTATTGAATATCTAAGACCCTTCTTCACCGATCAACAGGCGCCCACCAGCCGCGCGGCCTGATCCTCTCCGCATACCGCCAACCATGAAACGTATTCCTCTCCTCCTCGCGTCGTTCGTCGCGCTCGTGTTCCTGGCATCCTGTCGAAAGTCCAATGACCAGCAACTAACCATCGGCGTCTCCTTCGAGACGCTTCAAACCGAGTATTGGGTCGCGGGTTTCAATGCGATCAAGGATGAACTCAAGAAACGCGATATTCGGATCATCGAAGCCATCGCGGATGGGGACGCCAACCGGCAACTCGAGCAGGTGAAGAACTTCATCACCCGTCGCGTGGACGGAATCATCATCGTGCCCAAGGATGCGCAGACGATTCTGCCGATGATTAAGGAAGCCAATGCGGCCGGGGTCCCAATCGTCCTCTTCAATCGCCCGCCGGCGGAAAGCGAAGCCAAATCAGTGACCATCGTGGCGGACAACTTCGCCATTACCAAGGCGACCGTCGAGCATATGGTTGAGCAGACCAGGGCGACGGGGCGCAAGCACAAGGCGATGATCCTGATCGGGGATCTCGGAGATATCAATGCCGTGGGACGCCGGGACGGATTTGATGCCGCCGTGAAAGAGGCGGGCGACGTGATCGAGGTCGTGGCGCAGGTGCCGACGGAGTGGAATCAGGAAAAAGCCCAGGCCGGCGTGGTCAATGCGCTCCAGGCCAATCCCGACATCTCATTCATCTTCACTTCATCGGATTTCCTCTTTCCGTCGATCGTCTCCGCGTTGAAATCAGCCGATAAATACAAGAAGATCGGTGAAGAGGGACACGTGATCCTCGGGGGATTCGACGGCGACGCGACCGCGTATCAGATGCTCGCCGATGGTTACCTCGATGCCGACGGTGTTCAGGACGTTTACTTTGAAGCCCAGGCGGCGGTGCAAGCCGTGCTCGATCTGAAAGCGGGAAAACAAGTTGCAACGACGATTCAGGATCCAGGTTTCGTTATTCATCAGGGAAACCTCAAGGAAAAGGCGCCACGGATGTGGGGCGCACAGGTTGGCAAATGAACCCCATTGCCGTGCTCGTTCCTCATCCAGACTGCTAACTCATGGAGCAGGCGCTTTCCCTTTCACCGATCCACCTGTCCTTGCGGCGTGTGGTCCGCTCCGAATACCTCGTACTATGGTTATGCGTGCTTTATTTTTTGGCCGTGGCACCCTTCGCGGAAGGCTTTGCCTCGCCAGCAAATTTGCAGAATGTTGTCGGGGCGATGCTGCCGCTGCTCCTGGTGGCCATTGGTCAAACGTTTGTGTTGATTAGCGGTGGAATTGATTTGTCGGTCACTTCCACCATCGCTCTCACAAGTGTCGTGGGCGCACTGACCATGACGCATGTACCAGCGCTGGCCACCGGGGCGGGGCTCATCGTGATGCTCACGCTCGGGGCGCTCGTTGGCGGCTTCAATGGCACCATGATTACGCGGGTCCGGATGCCGCCTTTCATTCTCACTCTGACGGTCATGATGTTTGTCAGCGGGCTGGCGATCTGGCTCACGCAGTCAAGAAACATCTCCGGATTGCCGCCCGCGTTCACAGCGCTCGGTCGGAGTTTCTGGCTGGCGTTTCCGCTCACGGCGTTGCTCGCCGCGTTGGCGCATCTGTTTCTCAGCCGGTCTCTTTTCGGGCGCTGGCTCTATGCCGTGGGTCATAACGAGCGAGCGGCGTTCATCTCCGGCGTGCCAATTAAATCGGTCATCGTGTCTGCCTATGTGACGAGCGGCGTTTTTGCTGCTGCCGCATCGATCCTCATGACCGGGCGCCTCGAGACAGGCTCACCGGTGCTAGGGCAGCGCATCCTGCTGGATGTCATTGGCGCGACGGTTATTGGGGGAACCAGTCTATTTGGTGGGAAGGGCAAAGTGGCCTGGACCGTGTTTGGCGTCCTTTTCATCACGCTCATCGACAATAGCCTGAACCTACTCGGCCTGACCCATTTCTCGATCATGATGGTCAAGGGCGGCGTCATTTTACTCGCCGCGCTGCTCGACTCATTGCGCACGAAACTCTCCCATTCCGAATAGAAACCCCGGTCTGCCTTCAAACGCCTCATTAACATGAAATCCCCACTTCTCTTCTTCCTCACCCTCGGTTTGAGCGCAGGGCTGACGGCCATTTCGACGGCCGCTTCGTCCCAGTTAAAGGTTAGCCAAAACGGACGCTTCCTAGTTCACGAAGACGGCACACCGTTTTTCTACCTCGGCGACACCGCCTGGGAACTCATGCACCGGCTCGATCGCGAGCAGGCGACGCAATACCTCAAGGACCGCGCCGGTAAAGGATTCACCGTCATCCAAGCCGTCGCGCTCGCGGAACTCGATGGGTTGCATGATCCGAATCCCTACGGACACAAACCCCTCATCGACGATGATCCAACGCGGCCCGATGTGAAGGACGGACCCGATAACGATTACTGGGATCACGTCGATTTCATTGTCAACAAGGCGGCGGAGCTTGGCCTGGTGATTGGTTTCCTGCCGACGTGGGGTGACAAGTGGAACAAAAAGTGGGGTGTCGGACCCGAGATCTTCAATCCGAAGAACGCGGAAATTTACGGCGAGTGGCTCGGTCAACGCTATCGGGACAAACCGATCATCTGGATTCTGGGCGGGGATCGTCCGATCGAAAACGATCAACACAAGGAGATCATTCGAGCCATGGCGCGGGGTTTGAAAAAGGGTGACGGCGGGGCGCACCTGATGACTTTTCATCCGACCGGCGGCTCAGGCTCCTCGCAATGGTTTCACGACGATGACTGGCTTGATTTCAATATGCGGCAAAATGGCCATGTGGCTGAATTCACGGGCCGCTACGACAAGACCCACGCCGACTACGATCGAAAACCGGTGAAGCCCGTGATCGATGGCGAGCCAATTTATGAGGATCATCCGGTGTCTTTTAAAGCAAACGAGTTTGGCCACTCGATCGCCGCCGATGTGCGGCGGCCTCTCTATTGGGATGTGTTCACCGGCGCCTGCGGGCACACCTACGGACATCATTCCGTGTGGCAAATGTTTGACGGCGAGAAGCGAAAACCGATCAACAATCCGCTCATGGCCTGGTCCGAGGCCCTCGACCAACCGGGGGCGGGACAAATGCAGTTTGGGCGCCAGCTTATCGAGTCGCGCCCCTTTTTGACACGCGTGCCGGATGACTCGGTGATCGTGGCTTCGGATATCCCGACGGCCATACCGGGCGCAGGCACGCGGCGGTTTGTCGCCACGCGGGATAGCGACGGCAGTTGCGCGCTGATCTATGCGCCTGTCGGCCGGAAATTCAAAGTGCGGATGAATGCGATCACGGGGCCGAAAGTGAAGGTGTGGTGGTTTAATCCGCGCACGGGCGAGGCGACGGCCGCCGGCGAATTCTCGAATGACGGCGAGCGCGAATTCATTTCGCCCACGCCCGGCGAGGCAGTCGATTGGGTGCTCGTGCTGGATGATGCCGCCAGAAACTTTCCGCCTCCCGGAAAAGGAAAGCCCGTAGCCAAATGAAACATCGCCTATCGTTCATTACGAGCGCTGCTCTCATCTTCGTCGGCTCGTGTTTCATCGATTCACCCGGCCGGGCCGAAACCGCCCGCTGGAACCCGCGCACCACCGACTGGACCGAAAAGCCCGATCCGGTTGTTGGCGATTGGGGTTTCGATCGTCCTGGCTATCCGCCGGGACTATACATCGAGGGCATCACCGTCAAAGCGGGCGAGAAGGTTTCCAATCCGGTCATCTACGACAACGATGTCTTCGACGACGTATTCGACGATGAATGGGCGTTTGCGATGGCAAGCCTGGGAGAGATGAACCTGGCCGGCCTTATCGTCACCCCGGTGCTGACTGATGGTTGGGGATTCTCCAAACCGGATTGGAAGAAAACGGCTGTCGAAGCGGTCGAGATCGCGCATGCTTCTGGCATCCGGATGGAGCGCATCCCGCCGATCACGATCGGTACCGAAGCGGAGAGCGAAAAAGCCGGCGAGCGCAAGGACTCCGCGGGGGCGCAACTTTATATCAAACTCATCAACGAGCACTTTGAGAAAGATCCGAGCCGGCCCGTCATCGTGAATATTGGCGGTCAAAGCGCCACCCTGGCCTCCGCGTGGTCAATTGATTCTTCGATCGCGGAAAAGTGCATTGTCTATTACACCGATGTGCGCGTTTACAATGGCCATTACCAGTGGGCCTCCGAATTGGTCGCGAAACATTTTCGCATCGTGAGTTGGGGCGACGATCATTGGTGGATTCGCAAACGCTGCCAGAATGAATGGCGCGTCTTGCCGCGGCCGGAACATTGCGAAGCCGGGGAGAACGACGCTCGCAGCGGCGAGTGGCGGCGATTGACGGAAATGCGCGTGCCAATGCTCGATTCCATGGTGCGGCAATTCCAGGAGCGCTCTGAATACATCACCAACGAAAAGGGTGATGGCTATCTCGACGGCACATTTATGCACGCCTGGCTGCCGGGGATTTTTACCAACGCATCCCTGCAAGAAGTCCGCGGCAGCACAGTTTTGCATGTGACGGAATTCAACGAAAAGAACGAGGCGCTCGTGAAGGCATTCGCGCTCGACGCGCTGCTCAATCCTGATGCCTACAACCATCGCTAATAGCGCCCTCTCCAATATGAAACTGTCGACGATTCTTTGCGCAGCCACCGGTGCATTTCTGCTCACCATCAACGCCGCGCGGGCGGAAAACTGGCCGCGCTTTCGGGGACCCTCGGGTCAGGGATTGTCAACGGAGGAAGATGTTCCTTTAGAATGGAACACAACAGATAACATTGCCTGGAAAACCGAGATTCCCGGGGAGAGTTGGTCGTCGCCCATCGTCTGGGACGACCATGTCTTTGTGACCACCGCCACGGACGACGGGGCCTCCTGCCGTGTCCTCGCTCTCGACCGCAAGGACGGACGTGTGCTTTGGAATACCGAGGTGTTCCGACAAATGCCGGGCCAAAAGCAGGGCAAAAATACCTATGCCACTCCTACACCCGCCACCGATGGCGAGCGAGTCTATGCCGTTTTTGGGGATGGCAGTTTCGCGGCCGTCAAGTTTGATGGATCGCTCGCGTGGACGAATCGCGACTTCGAATTCTATGGCGAACACGGGCTCGGTGCGTCACCGATCGTTGTTGGTGACCTGATCATCATGGCCTTTGACGGCAGCAGCAAAGGTCCGGACACAAAGGTCGGCTGGCAGAAGCCCTGGGAGAACGCGGTCCTGCGCGCGCTCGATAAGGGCACCGGCAAGGAACGCTGGCGCGGTGTGCGAGGACCTTCCCGGATAGCTCACATCACTCCCTTGAGCATTAGCATTGGCGGGCGCGAGGAATTGGTGAGTTGCGCGGGCGACGTCATCCAGGGCTTCAATCCTGCGAACGGCGAACGGCTCTGGAGCGTGCGGAGCGAAGGCGAAGGAGTCGTGCCCTCGCCTGCGTTCGGCGACGGATTGCTCTTTACCGCCTCCGGATTCGGCCAGCCCACCATCCGCGCGGTGCGGCTCGGCGCCGATGGCAATTCCACCAAGGCGGATATCGCCTGGGAGCAACGCAAAGGAGTGCCATCGCAGTCGTCCCTCATTTACGTTGCGCCCTTCCTCGTCGCGGTGACCGAGGGCGGGATTGCCACCTGCTTCGATGGGACCAGCGGGGAGGTTGCCTGGCAGGAGCGTGTCGGGGGTGCGTTCTGCGCGTCGCCCGTGGCTGCGCAGGGAAGAATTTATCTGCTTTCCGAGCAGGGGGACACGACGGTGTTCGAGGCCGGGCCTCAATTCAAGCTGCTGGCGAAAAACTCGATCGGCGAACGGTGCCAGGCCTCGCCGGCCATTTCGCAGCACCAGTTATTCATCCGCTCGGAAAAACATCTCTGGTGCATCGGCCGGGAGTGAACATGAAGCAGAGTCGCTCACTGGAGGCCAGGGCATGAGCGACCCCCTGCTCAAACTTAGCGGCCTCACAAAGTCGTTCTTTGGCGTGGCAGTGCTGCACGAAATTACGTTTGCGCTCGATCACGGCGAAACGCTCGGCCTCGTGGGCGAAAATGGTGCGGGCAAATCGACTTTAATGAATCTGCTCGGTGGAAATCTGCAGCCTGACAGCGGCGCCATCCAGCTTGGGGGACAAGCCTATGAACCGCGTGGCGCGCGCGATGCCGCGACGGCGGGAATCGCCTTTATTCATCAGGAACTGAACCTTTTTCCAAACCTCAGCATTGCGGAGAACATTTTCCTCACAACGTTTCCGACCGCGGGACCGATGATCCGACGCGGCGAATTGCGAACCAGAGCGGAGGCGTTGCTGGCACAGGTCGAACTCAGCCTTCCAGCGGATACGCCGGTCGAACAGCTGTCCGCCGGTGAACGGCAGCTCGTCGAGATCGCCAAGGCGCTGAGCCTCGACGCGCGACTGATCATCTTCGACGAGCCGACGACATCGCTCACCGCCCGCGAATCCGCCCATCTCTTTGCCCTCATCGGACGGCTCCAGCAGCGCGGAGTATCGATCATTTATATCTCGCACACACTCACCGACGTATTGCGAATAACTCAGCGCATCATCGTCTTGCGTGATGGGGAAGTCGTCGGCCAGGGTGCAACGAGTGAGTTTACCATTGATCGGTTGGTGGCGCTCATGGTCGGTCGCACGATCACCCAGTTTTTTCCTACCCGCCCGGTCACCATCGTGGATGAGCCGGTCCTCGAAGTGAGCGGGGTTTCGCAGCGGGGGATCGTCGAAAACATCACTTTCGCGCTCCGCCGCGGTGAGGTGCTTGGTATTTCAGGCCTCATGGGTTCAGGTCGCTCCGAGTTGGCACGGATTCTCTTCGGACTGGACGCCTGTGAGCGCGGGACCATTCGTGTGGTGGGAAAACCGCTCGACCGTGACAATCCGCGCGACCGCATTCGGCGTGGTGTTGCCTTTCTCACCGAAGACCGCCGAGCCGAAGGGTTATGCCTCGACGCCGCGATCGCGGACAACATCGCCCTGGTCACGCTTCCCGCAAACGCCGCGCGTCCGTTCCGGTTGCTGGATTTCGACCGTATTCGGCGTGCCGTGGCGTCCATGCGCGAGGCCGTGCGCCTCACCCCGAGTGCGCGCGACGAGCAACCTGTGCGGACTCTCAGTGGCGGCAATCAGCAAAAAGTGGTGCTTGCCAAATGGCTCCTCCTCGATCCGACGGTTCTGATTCTCGATGAGCCAACGCGCGGGATCGACGTCGGTGCAAAAAGCGAAATCTATCAACTCATCAACGAGCGCGCGGCGGCCGGCGCGGGTGTTCTGATCATTTCTTCAGAAATCGAAGAGCTGATCGGAATTTGCGACCGCATCCTGGTCATGCGGCACGGTGCAATCAGTGACGAATTGCGGCCCGGCGACTTCGATCGTGAACGGCTGCTGCGCTCAGCGTTGAGCGAGGGAGCAAAGTCGCTCACGTGAAAGGAGCTGTGGACCATCCGCGCTCTGTGTCCCGGCCACGCCCGCCGTTTTCTGTTCGCGTCGCCGCCGCCGCGCCGCTCCTGCTCTTTGCCGCGCTGCTCGCGATCTTCAGTTCCCTGTCGCCGCAGTTTCCGACGTCAGACAATTTCACCAACATCCTGGTACAGGCGTCCTCGACGGCCATTGTCGCCACCGGCATGACTTTTGTCCTGCTGACTGCGGGTGTAGATCTTTCGGTGGGAGCGATCATGTTTGTGGCCGCAGCCGTGGCCGGAAAACTGGTCCGCAACGACGGTTCATTGGCACTGGCCCTGGTGGCGGTGCTCGCCGTGGGAATCGTTTTCGGAGGGCTGAATGCATTTTTCATTACGCGGCACAAAATTCTGCCCTTCATCGTCACCCTCGCCATGCTTTACATCGGGCGCGGGTTCGCGCTCTGGATAACCGAAACCCGGGCGATGAATCTTCCGGAAGGCTTTCTCCAACTCGGCTCTGCGCGGATTCTGGGAATCCCGGCGCCAATATGGCTTCTCGCGGGCATCGTCGCGATGGCGCAAACGACGCTCTCCGGCACACCGTTCGGGCGCCAGCTTTATGCCATCGGCGCCGATCAAGATGTCGCGCGAAAGGCCGGCGTGCGTGTCGGAACACTAGTTACGGCTGTCTATGTCATCAGCGGCGCCTGCGCGGCCCTGGGCGCGATTGTTTCCCTCACTCAACTGGGCGCCGTGTCACCAACCTTCGGCCAGAACCGTGAGTTCACCGCCATTGCTGCGGCTGTGCTTGGCGGCACCAGTCTTTTCGGAGGCCGGGGCAACGTTTTTCCAGGCACTCTGCTTGGCGCCGTTCTCATGCAGACGGTCGAGAACGGTCTCGTGATCGTGAACGCCGATCCGTATCTCTATCCGCTGTTCACCAGCGCGATCATCTTCCTGGCGGTCCTGCTCGATAGCCTCCGTACCGAGGCCATGAAGAATTCATTCCGCCGAAGAATTCGAATCGAAAACGATGGTGAAGCTAATCTTCCAGATTAGAGAAGCGGTCGTGGGCGGTTGCATCGGTGCGGTCGTCACTCCTGCACCTTGAGGCGGAAAAAGCCGCGTACTCCGTTTGGCGTGATGGTGATGGGTGGCGTGAGGTCCGGGCGATCGAGCCAGTTGATCAGATCGAGGGAGGACTGCGGGAGGATGTCCGGCGCCGTCCATAGCAAGTTTCCCTGCCCACCGAGAGATGAGAAAATATGGGGAATTGTGCCGGCGGGAGCGGCGGGCTGTGCGACCAGCTGGAGATTGAAGCTGATGTCGCTGCTGCTCGCCGCCTGCTGGTGGATCTCAACGGCGATGGTGTTGATGCCATTCACGAGCGACGTCGGGCCAAAAGTCGTGCTGAACTGAGAATTGTCCGGCGGTGCCGAGCCGCCGAGGTAGTAGTCGTAGGCGGGGTCCACCGGCATGCCTGTGGTCGCGGCTACGCGCACACCGTTGATGTAAACCACACCGCCGTCGTCGTAAGTGAGCGTGAGGTCGAGGTTCGAGATTTGCGATTTGTCGGCAACGTTGAACGTGGTGCGAAAATAAGTCGTCGCGTTTCTCTGTGTTCCACTGGTGACCGGGTCGACATCGATGAAAGGCACCGTCGTGGCTTCATCGTTGTCGCCGTAGCCCAGCTCGGCCGGGCCGCTCATCCACGTGCTGTCGTCGAAACCCGCCTGGCGCCACGCGGTGCCCTGATTCGAGCCGTCGCCGAGATATTTCCAGGTTGCACCGAATGGAATGAGAGCATTCGCGGGCGGCGGGCCGGGCACATCGGTGAAATGAATTGCGCGCGAACCGGTCGCGATTGCGTTCACGGTGTCGTCAAAAATGACCACCACCCAGCTTTCTGAGGCCGCGCTGCCGGCGAGGGCGGGGAGCGCGATGGTCTGGAAAACTTCACCGACGACAAAATCGAGTGTGCCCGCAGCCGCGACCGAGTCGCCAGCGACCACGCGCCAAGGAACGGAAATGGCCGACGTGGCCGGGCGGTCGAGATGCAACCCAACTTCACCTCCGTAATCCTCCCGCGGATTCTGAAGTGGTCGCCCCGCGACGCCGAAGCCACGACGCAGCGTCGGCTCATGGAGGAAAGCCGATACGTCCGCCGCGTCGGTGTTTGGATTGAAGACCGTGTTATTCGGGTGCCGCGCGAGCGGCGCAGTGACCTTGTTGTCTTCAATCGTCATGTCGGCGAGCCGATAGGTCCACGAATCCCATTCAAAGCCCCAGACATCCCGGTCATTGTTGATGATGATCGACTGCTGGACGTTCAGCTTCCCAAAGTAATCCCAGTCATAATTGTCGCCGAAGCGCGCTCCGACGTGGTTGCCCACCAGGAGTAAACTCGTCGCCACCACATCCGGACGCGAGAGCACGCTGCTGCCGTTACTCCACCCAGACTCGATGCCCTGGCCGTTATTGATCGCCACGCTGTTGCTGACCATCGGCAAGCGGTCCTCACTCCAGGCCATGCCTTCGTGAAAACACGAATCGAACCAACAGTCGTCCACAGTCACCGGCCCCGCGCTGCCGCTGCCTGCGTCCACGCCGTCATCCTTGCACCAGCCGATGACGCTGTGCCGCAGCTCGTGCGCGCCGCCAGTGAGGTAAAATCCGTCATTGTCGTCATCAGTGAACACGTAGTCTGCCGCCGGAATCTCAACGATGTGGGAGTGGAGTAAGCGGGCGCTGCCGCCATTGAATTGCCCGGCGCTACGCGTGCGCAGCACCACGACGCGGTTGAACGTGATCGTCGCATTGCGCCCGTTTCCGCCCTGGCCAAGCGGATTGTCCACCAGGTAGCAGTCCGTGACGTCCGCAACGCACGTCCCGCCGCTCGTCCCCGCGTCGAACGCGAGCACTGGTTGCTGCGGCTTGTGCGCGCTCAGACCGTGGGCGCCGATCCAGGTTTGATCCGCACCCGCACCGGTGAAAATCGCGCCATCGAGCGTGGCAACTGACGCCCCGCCGTGAAAATAAAACCCGCCCCACGCCTGTCCCGCGTCGAGCTGCGTAAAAAGCACCGGGGATTCCGTCGTGCCTGCGACGACGACGCTGCCGAGCACGTCAAATGTCACATCCGGCGCGACACGCACGATCGTGCCCGCCTCAAATCGCAGGGTGGCACCCGACGGCACCGATGTCGCGCCCGTCACGTTCACGAACGCATTCGGCCCGAACGTCTGCGTTCCACTCACCGTGCCGTTCAGCGTTTGCACCGACGCCGCACCCTCGATTTGCACCGCGTGCAAAAAAGTGCGCGAGCCAAGTTTCAGCGACAGCGACAACGGTCCCGCCGTGGTGGGTGCCGTCCATTTTCCCGCGCCCGCGCCGCGAAAAATGCGAATTGCGGCTGCTGAACCGCCCGGTCCCGAAACGAACGCCGTGCCATTGACGCGCGCAATGTTGCCCGCTCCATCCGTGAGCCGAACCACGAGCGGAAACTCGACGCCTGCCGGCATGCGGGTCGGCACGACGAAGAGCACATTCGTTGTGTCGAGTACTTCTCCCGGGGCGTCCACCGCCTCGCGCGGCACCCAGCTGGCGAGGCCCGTTTCCGACGTTGAGCCCGCGCGGGCCGGATCGCGGACGATGAACTGAATTAGGCGCGTTAATGGTGCACCGCCGACGGTCGGCGTCGCGGTCACGAGCAATTCGTGATAGCCGAAACGCGATTCCGTGTAGCCCAATGTGGCGTTGACAACCTCATCATCCAGCGTGGTCACTTTTGTGTAGCCGACCTCGAGGGGCACGGTGAAGGTCGCGCTACCGGTGTAGCCTGGATATTGCTGGGTGGTGACGCCGGTTACCGTCGTCTGTGCACGGAGCGGTTCGAGGAACACCAGGGCGAGGGTGAGGGCAAATACGGCTCGGGCTGCGGTCATGCTGGACGGACCGGAACACGGAATCATCGCGACGGCAAACCGGGCGATGTAACATTACGTGTTCGAAATGCGGATTTTCCGATCCTTCCCCCCGCGCGATCCACCGGGAGGAGCCCCGACCAGTGGAGGTGGAAACGGCGGTCCTATCCTTCCGCCCGTGGTGCCAACGCGGTCCCTTCCAGCGGAAATCTATTTGGTCGGCTGATCCAACGGCGTTTCATGGGGCGAAATATTTTCCGCGGGTGCCGCTACCTCCACATGCGCAACTTCCGCCGCCAGAGCGGGAAGGCTGTCGCGGGTGATCGGTGCCGGAAAGCTCGGCAATTGACGCACTTTGCCATCGTCTTCGAGCACCAATAAAGTTCCTTTTCGCAGGTCGTATTCGACGCCGTTGACCATGAGCATTTCAGGATAAGACGAGTCGCGGTGGAAGCCGAAGGTGCGGCCATTCCGGATTCGGATGGATCCCCCGTCGTTCCAGGTTCTCGTAGCCCGATTGGAGCCCGCGTTGCTGGAGGTCGTGGCGAATTCTCCGTCGTAAAAGAGGACGAAATGCAGACGCTCCGCATCCTGCACCGCGAAGGCGGCACGCCCGTCGGCTCCGTAGGATCCGGAATGGTGACCGGGAAACTCCTCCTTGACGGCTTCAACCGGCATCGACCTTGGCGGCGTGCCTGGTCCAGATCGAAGCGGGATGATCAAAAACAGGAGCAGCGAAATCACCACGAATAGCCCGGCAACCATGGTCCAGATGAAACGCAGCGGTCGAGTATTTGCCGCCCCTTCCGGCAGGCTGGCCTCCCCGCGATGCCGACGCAGGGCCATGAAAGTGCCCAGCGCGCCAAAGAAGACGGCCATCGTTATCGTCCGAAGTGGAGGCGCGGGAATCACCGCACACATGAGCAATCCGCTGTGCGCGAGTCCAACTGCGACCAAGAAGAGCGTGATCGCCGTAGTCCGCCAGCGTGGACGCAGCGGCGCCGCCGACGGATCGTTTAAGCGGGCCAGCACGTCCACACGGTTTTCCGCTTCGTGCAATTTGCCAAGCGTGATCCAGAGGCCCAGTCCGAGGATGCCAGCGAAGAAGGCGAACAATCCCACGTCTTTCTGCGGCCAGTTTTGATTTCCGTTTGGGTTGAAAAGCTTTGTCTCCGTGAGCCACGGCTTGGGAAAACCGAACGCCAGCGTTTCCGTCGTCTGCCGGCCAACCGTCACGACTTCCCGATGCGGCCAGGCAAAGCACGCCGAGAGCCCCAGCGCCACCAGGACGAGGATCACGCTAAACATCCGCCTCCGTTTGACTGGCTGTGCGAGCCACGCTTGCTGCCACGGTCTGACCGGCGGGAGTTCACGTTTCCGTCTGCCCGCGCCCGCCCGTTGTCCTTTCGACAAATGGAACAGCGTTGCACTCCCGCCGAGCACGACGAGCGCACCAATCCAAGTTCCGAGAGTGACGATGAGTTCCCGGTAACCGGGGTGCCAGGACGGGTCTCTCAGCACCAGCCACAACAGCACCAAGCCAAAGATTGCCAAGGGAATGCCGGGCACGAGCAGGACAAAACTCAGCACCTTCATCCATGTTCGATCCGGGGCCGAAGGTGTCATCTGCGGGGGAACGGCGGGCTCCGGAGCTTCCGACATTCTTTCCACGCTCGTCCGCAGCTCAGCCACGGTTTGAAAGCGCAATTCGGGTGTGCGCTCGAGCGCCTTCAACACGATCTCGTCGATCCGCACATCCACTTGAACCTTGCGCGACGGCGGCTCAATCCGCCCCGCCGGAAGTTCGCCTGTGAGCATTTCATAAAAGACCACACCGAGCGAATAGATGTCGGCGCGGCTGTCCGCGCGCCCCGGTGTTTCCATTTGTTCCGGCGCCATGTAGCCGGGCGTGCCGGCCGCCTTTTCCTCCGCGGATGGCGCCTCCGCGCCGAGCATCCGGGCGATGCCGAAGTCGGCGATTTTCACCCGGCCATCTTTCGCCAACAGCAGATTCTCGGGCTTGATGTCGCGATGCACAATCCCGCGTTCGTGCGCAAATTGCAGCGCGTCGCAGAGGGGTGGGACGATGGCGAGCGCTTCCTCGGGGGTCAGTTTTCGCGTGCGCAGAAGTTCGCGCAAATTCACGCCGTCCACGAATTCCATGAGCAGAAAGAAGTAGCCATTCGTCTGGCCGAAATCGTGGATGGTGACGATGTGTGGGTGATCGAGTTGCGCGAGCGCCTGTGCTTCGCGCGCGAATCGTTCGGCAAACTGCGGATCTTTTTCCCGTTCCGGCGCCAGCAGTTTCAACGCGACGAGGCGGCCGAGAGACTTTTGCCGCGCTTTATATACCACGCCCATGCCGCCACGCCCAAGGCATTCCAGGACTTCGAGCTGCGGGAAGTGCGGCGCAATTTCCTCGGGTGAAAGGGGCGGCCGCGCCGGCGCAGCATCTTCCCCGGTCAGCACGGTATCAGTCGCGAAATTCATTGCCACCAGGCAGCTCGGACAAAGGCCGTGCGGCGCATCGGCTGACAGTGGCGCCCCGCATTTCGGGCAGAGGAGAGAATCAGGATTGTTCATACACCCAGTTCATTGCGGAAATTCCGATCGTTGTTACACAGCCCTCCAAAATCTTCCTCTTCCTCTGCCTCTACTTCTCCTTCCTTCCTCGGTTTGAGGTGAAGTGAGGAAGAGAGAGAACGAGGTGCGCACGGTAGTTTGCGGTTCAAACGTTCCCGAGGGCAGCTGCGAGATGCCGCATTTCATCCTCCACCTCTTCTGGATTCGCCACCGTCTCGGCGATCGACTCGCGAAAAATCTCCCGAAATCGTTTCCGCAGCCGGTGCACCGCCACCCGCGCGGCGCCTTCGCTCATCTCGAGTTGCGCCGCCAGGTTGCCGTACGGAATCTCTCCGCGTCCCGCGGTCAGCCAGTCTTTCATCGCGCCGAATTCCGCCACCTTCCCCGCCCTTGCAAATTCCGCGCGCAACCGATCCATCGTCGAGTCGAGCAATGTCAGCGCCCAGCGCCGCTCGAAGAGGACATCCGCTCCGAGACCGGGCTCCCCGGCGTAACGCTGCTCCGCGTCCCCCGCATCGAGCGGCACAAAAACGCAACCGCCACCACGCTTCTGCGCCTGCTCGCGATGCCACTCCTTCGCGAGAAAGCGTTTCATCGCCACCAGCAGAAAACTCCGAAACCGCCCCCTTTCCGGTGCGGCTGACGTCAGCCACTCCTTGTCGAGCAACCGCGCAAAGAACTCCTGCGTGAGATCCTGCGCATCATGGGCGGACTTTCCCGACCGCCGCACGTAAGCATAAAGCGGATACCAATAACCGCGGCACAACGTTTCCAGCGCCGCGGCTGCATCCGGCGAACTGTCGTGTTGCGCGGCCACGACGATCGACCAGCGAGTGGTGACGAACAGCGGCGAGGCGGGGCGATGGAGGGGCGATTCGGGCATTCGAGGCGTCTCGACAAGTTATCGATTCAGCACCCGTCGTTACAGCTTTCACACGCGAGCGGGCGAATTGCGGTGCGAATGAACCTCAGCGTTGACATGTAAAACGGGGATTCCGTTAGGCTCCGGAACAGGCGTTTTTCTGACGCCATTCGCAGGTCGGCGGCTCCGCTGGCACCGGTCCCAAAAACTCAATCCAACAGTTTCCCATGAATCGACAACTCTTTACTACCCTCGCCCTCACCGGCTGCCTGTTCATCGCCTCTGGTTTAATTGCTCCGCTCCCAGCTCAGGACACCGCACCTGCGGCGGCCGCGACCGAAAAAGCGGCGTCAGCGCCGCCCGCAGTGACCACAGGGGACACCAACATTCCGCTCGACCACCTGAAGCTCATGCTCGATCCGCTGACCAAGGACGAACTGCTCGTCGAAGCCGAAGGATGGCGGGATTTGGTCAAAGCCAAGGTTCAGGCGCTGGCGGAGCAGGAGATCGCTACGCGCACCAAGCGCCAGGAAGTCGACGAGGCCGAAACGGCGGCTGAAGGTGCTGAAACGACAGCCCCCCAGGAGGTGGCGGTTCTGGAACAGGAAAAGGACACGAAAATCGAGGAGAAAAAGGAATCGGTCGATGCCGCCACCGAACTGCGGACCGAGAAAATGGCGCTCCTCGAACGGCTTGGAGTCGTCCTCGATGCCTACGAGGCCAAAGGTGGCGATGGGGAGGAGTTCCGCAAATATGCGACCGTGGTTTCCGGTCTGCAGGTCGATGTTACGGACGCGCACGCGACCTGGTCCGCCGTCCACGGATGGCTGGTTTCCAATGATGGCGGAATCAAATGGGGCCTCCGGATTGCGCAGTTCCTTGGCCTGATGCTCGTCTTCTGGATCTTGTCGCTCATCATCGGCAAAATCGTGCGCAAGACCATCTCGATGCAGACCAGCATTTCGGGGCTGCTCAAGCATTTCATCGAAAAGATCGTCGAACGCGTCGTGCTCTTTGTGGGCTTTCTAATTGCGCTCTCCTCCCTGGGCGTAAATGTGGGCGCTCTCCTCGCCTTGATCGGTGGCGGCGCCTTCATCGTCGGCTTCGCGTTGCAGGATTCACTCGGCAATTTTGCCGCCGGTGTAATGCTCCTGATCTACCGGCCGTTCGACGTCGGCGATGCTGTCGAGGTCGGTGGCGTGGTCGGCAAGGTCGATCGTGTCAGCCTGGTCAGCACCACCATCCGCACGTTTGACAATAAAGTGGTGCTCGTGCCGAACAAGCAGGTGTGGGGTCAAGTCATCACCAACGCCACGGCCAGCGATCAGCGGCGCGTCGATCTGGTATTTGGGATCGGCTACAATGATGACATCGATAAGGCGCAGAAGGTCCTCGAAGACATCGTCGCCGGACACGAAAAGGTTTTGGCCGATCCCGCGCCGGTCGTCCAACTGAATGAACTTGCGGACTCATCGGTGAACTTCATCTGCCGCCCATGGTGCGCGACCAGCGACTACTGGACCGTCTATTGGGACGTGACGCGTGAAGTAAAAAAGCGGTTCGACGCCAGCGGCATCAGCATCCCGTTTCCGCAGAGCGATGTGCACGTCCATCAGGCGAGCTGACGGGAAGGCTCCGAACAAAAATCCTTCAGTTCCCGACGTTGCTGCATTTCGCGGGGCCGATCGCGGGAGGCGTTTATTTGGCCACGAAGGACATTCCAAGAGTCGGCGCCCACACGCAAATCGTCCAAGTTGGATTTCAGGCCGAAACCGCAGACCAGTGAGCTTTATGACTTCCTGATGTCGGCCGACAATCCTGACCCTCACTTTAAATCCTCCCACTTCTCGACGCCAACGATTGGCAGCGCGAAGGCGGCGACCTGCTCGAACTCCGGTGTTCCCGCTGCTTTGAATACCTCATACATTCTCCGCGGACGCCCCGGGGTGCTGACGCTCTCAGGCGTATGGGTCCACAGGCCGAGATTCAGGCCTTCCTGCTGGTGATCCACGTGTCGGTGGAGGATGAAGGCGTCGATGCGATCGAGGTGCGTCACTTTCCACCAGGCAACGGCAAAGGCGGCTGCCTGTTCCGCTTCTCCTTCGGGGCTTTCTTCCCGGCAATGGAAGCCCTGTTCGGACAGAATCACGCGGCGCGGCATCCCTTCCCAGAGCAGTTCCGGTCGCTTCATGAATTCGGTGAGTACGCTGAGATTTTTAAAGGTGATACGCGGCGTGTCTGGAGACGGGATGGCGGTAGCGTCATTCCAGAAGCGCGGGTCGCCGAGATTCTCGGGATACGGGTGATACGCCAGGTGCCACTCGAAATCGCCGCGCTCGCTCGCCAATCGAGCAAACGTTTCCAGCAGCTCGCGGCCCGGCACGGATTGATCAGCTTCACCCGCCGCATAGCGAATCGTCCAGTGATGGTCGAGCGAGAGATAGACTCGACCATGCGAGGATGCCGAGCGCACGGCGTCATGCACCAACCGCACCGCATGCTCGTAGTCCGAAGCAACTTCATCAAGCGAAGCCCGACCCATGTTATTCCACCACCAATGGGAATTGACTTCATTGCCCACGATCCAACCCCAAACGCGGCCATGCGGCGCCGCGGGATCGCTGTAGCGTGCGGCGAGAAATTCCACCAGCGCGCGCAAATTCGCCCGGCCATCCGGAGTCTCCGCGTTCAGTGCCGATATCCGGTTCGTCCCGGCCGTGCGGTCGTAGCGCGGGTGCAGCATGATCGAGTCACGCGCCGGATCGCCCGATTCGCGCGCCACCATGATGAGGTAGATCGCCATGCCGGCGTCGGACAGCGGTTTGACCTGGCGATCGAGCCGGTCCACGGCGCCACGATCGAAGATAAATTCCCGGCCATCCACCGTCCAGCGCAGGCTGTCGGGCCTGGCCTCGAGATCGAGGAAACGATTCACATCCACGTTCAGCGCCGCGTGTTGCACGCCCAGCGTGATGGCGTCGTCCACCATTTGTACCTGCAGCCCTTTTTTGTTCGGCGGCTGCGGAAACGGTTCCGGATTCGGCTCAGCCTCGCCCGCCAGCGTCACCGCGACGAGAGCGAAAAAGATCGACGCTGCCCGAGCGACGGGACGGAGAAGAATCACGGGATCGGACGCTGCCTCCGCTTTTACGGAACCTGGTATTTTGGCTGTTTCGACTGCTTGGCGATGGCGGCGAAGATGCGCGGAATGGCTGATTTCGCCGCCGAATTCACGAGCAACGATGGCATCGTCACCTGAGGGTCGGAGAAGACCGTGTACGTTCCGACGGTGCCGCCTCCTTTGGCCGGCTCCAGGCGCCAGGAACCGTGGGTGATCTTCACACGCACGACGCCTTTTTTCTCGGCCGGGCCTTTATCGGGAGCACATTGCCAGCGGTTCACGTAGCAAAATCCGCCACCCTTCAACGGATTCGTTTCACACGTCGTCTCGATCACGTAATCGCGATCCCCGATAAGCGGTGGTGAGACGCGTTGATAGGTGACACGCGTGTTCTCATTGTCTGACAGAATCTGCGCCGTTTTTACGTAGGGCATGAATCGCGGATACAATTCAACGTCGTCGAGCACATTCTTGATTACTTCGGGAGCCGCCGCGAAGGCCCCGACCGCTCGGTATTCCTTCAGGGACGAATCCGGTTGGACACGCTCATAAATGGTCACGTCCGAGCCCCGCTTCACGAGCTTCCACGGTTCGGTGTCCGCGGCCCTGGCTCCCGAAACCGGGGTCAATAAACAAGTCGCGACGGCCATCACGAGCACTGCATTCAGTCCAGGGATCGCACCCCAGGAGACCGGGTTCCGGGTGGGCGAAAGAGGCGACAAGTTTGTTCCCATGCGTTCGTCGATAAGCGCCATGATCACTTGGAGCAAGTCCGGGACTGTGCCGAAAGGGATTCAATATGGCCGCGCGGGGGTCGGTTTTGGCGGGCGCCGTCCGTCGATAGTGACGAAATTCACGTTGCACGTTTCGAGCTCTTCGCTGCTCCAGCACGCGCCCGTGAGCAGGCACGATCTGAACATCAGGACTTTTGACGGGACGCCGTGAACGTGTCCCGCGATCCAAGCGTCGGCGGCCTGCGAACATTGCGTGGTTCAGTCCTGCGGTCCCAAAACCCGTCGGCCCTATTTCAGGCTGATCAGGTCCTTGTAATTTACACGCCGGAATGCTCCCTTCCGTCCATGAAGCCCTCGCGTGGTTCGGTAGGGACCCCCGAATATCGTTTACGTCTTTTTTTCCTGGCACTCCTTTGCACGGTGTGTTCGCAGGCTCTTGGCCAGGCACCGCTCTTCGAACTTGTGCCCGGCTTGAGCCAGACGGCGAAGAACGCCCTGGTCGCCCACTACGATGGTCGGAAGGGGATCGAGAAAGGTGCGGGCCAGGCTGTCCTGTCGTGGACACCCGTGGATGGAAACGGAATGCCGCTTCCCAGTTTCAAGGTCATTTCCCAGGCGCGTCCGAACGGTGGGGCGGAGAATCTAATCACTTATGATGAATCCGACGATTCCGACGATGCCCTCGTTTTCGCCGGCGTGAACGAGGCCGATCAAGGCCGCTTTCTCGAAGGAATTCTCGCGGGTTCGTCCGCCTCCGCGAGCTATAGCGTCATTTGGCGGGGCCACTACAACGCCGGCTTGGCTGGAGCCGCCGCCTGGAGCATCGGTCCGGATGCCATTTCGCATCGACGCAACTCGGATGGAGCGGGTGGTTTTCAGGTCGAGCTGTTCAACGGCATGACCTATTTTGGTAACGACATCACATCCTTCGACGGGATCACCACGGCCTGGAGCACGGTTGTCACCGCGAATTCCCATCAGGCCCGCGCCAACAGTCACGACCTACAGGTGGCGGGATTGCCGGCCTACAGCATTCCCGCCAATCCACCCATCATCATCGGCGGCTCCGGTCCATCCGCCTTTGGTTTTTCGGGGCGGATCAGGCATCTCTTGATTTTCGCGACTGCACTCGACGCGCCGGACCGCATTCTATTGGAGCGATTCCTTGCCACTTCGCTCGTTACCAATGCCAACGATCATGGCGCCGGTTCCCTGCGCCAGACCCTCGCTGAGGCGTCACCCTTTTCCGTCGTTCAATTCGATCCTGCCGTCTTTAACGGTGAGCCCGGCGATGTCATCAAACTCGAAACCGCGATTACCATTGCGGATTCCGTGACGATTGACGCCTCGGACATTCCCGCCGGGGTGACGATCGACGGAGGTTCAAACGGCGACGCCGTGGCGGATCCGGGCGAAACGCGGTGCTTTTTCATTTCCGATGGCCAGGCCGACGCACAGAAGACCGTCGCTTTCCGCCATCTCACCATTCGCAATGGCGTATCGTCCGATTTTTTCCAGGCCGGAGGGAATATCCACAATCGCGAAAATCTAACGTTGGAGAATTGCACGATCGCCGGCGGACGCGCCGTGGCTTTCTCCGCCAAGGGTGGCGGGATTTACAGTGAGTCGGGTAGTTTGACGCTCAAGAGTTCCACGGTCTCGGGAAATCAGGTGATCGGCGACGCCGCCAGCGGCGGTGGCATTTGCAGTATTTTGGGAGAACTCACGCTGTCGGGATGCACCGTCTCAGACAATCGCGCGCTCGGAGATCGCGCCGATGGCGGTGGCATTTATCACGAAGCGGAAATCGCCGGCCCGGTCGCGACCCTCACCAATTGCACGCTCTTCGGCAACGCGGCCAGTGGTCGTGGCGGTGGCTACTACAATTACGAGGGCCGCGCGCAATTCGTTCATTGCACTCTCGCCGGCAACACGGCGGCGGCCGGCGAAGGCGGTGGCATCGCCAGCTACGGGGATGAGTCCACGCACACAGAATTGACCGCGACCATCGTGCGGAATGCGGCCAGCAGTGACGTGGATTTCGTGGCGGAATCGGCGGTCTCGTTTGCCTCGGCGGGAGCGAACTACGTCGGCACGGGCAGCGCGATCAGCGCTTTCGGGGCGGGAGCCGGTGACAAGATCGACGGCAGCACTCCCATCCTGCTCGCTCCGCTCGGAAATTACGGCGGGCCGACCGCAGTCATGCCACCGCTGGCTGGGTCACCCGCGATCGATGCCGTCGCCACCCTCACGATCGGTACGGATCAACTCGGTCACCCGCGCCCCAACGGCCCTCTTCCGGACATCGGCGCGGTGGAAGCCGTTCCGATCAGTACGCTCGCGCTGCCGGATGGTGATGGCGACGGGATTCCCGACATTCTCGAAGGTCCCGGAGGCCCGTATCCGCATTTGACCGTGGGGACGGATGATTCCGGAAAGGACACCGATGGTGATGGATCGCGCGATGCGGAGGAGATCGCGAACATGACCGATCCGTACAATCCGGGTGACCGATTTGAAATCCGCTCCTTTCTCCCCGCTCCCGGTTTTGTTTCGGGTTTGAGCCAGGTTTTTGACGTAACGGTTTCAACGTTTCCTGGGCTGAAATATCGGCTCGGAGTCACCCAAAGCCTTGATACTCCCTTCGAGCCGTCGGCCGGCTCTCCGATCACCGCCACCGGATATGAGATGACCTTTACCGTCACGCTGGACGGGGTGAACGACTTTGTCCGCGCCGAGCGGGTGGAATAGCGTTTCGGCAAAACCATGCGCCCCGCGTTCTCACGATGGGCGTTAACAGCTTCTCCCCGATCAGATCATAGGCCCGTGCGCCGGTGATGCGGACGTCGATGAATTCCTCGACCGCCGCTTTGCTTGTTCCGGGATTGGGTGGTGAATCCAATGGCGCAGGCCGTCTGCGATAATCGTCAATCCGCTTCCGATCATCGACCGATTGGGCCAGCGCAAGGCGGCCCCGACGTATCCGAAATATCGAATTCGCCTTGGGTGGGGCTAGATCCGTTTCTGGAAACCATTTCGCCCTCGCGAGAACAATATTCTTTCGCCCCCTTCTCTCACGACCCGTTCTTCGCGATTGGGTTTTCCCATCGAGATTACCAAGGGAATTGCAGATCGCGCGCGGTGTAAGTCCGAACTTCTTCGGTGTAGTAGCTGGCGCCATTCGTTTTGCGCTTGAGATGAAGGTCGTCGCGGCGCGTGATGAGGCGGCGGAGAAGGGCGAGCGGCAGCAGCACCAGGAAAAACACGAGACTCATCAGCAGACGCGACATCACAGCGCCCATGAGGTGCGAAAGTTTCAGCCAGAGCTGAGCGATCACGGTGGCGAGCGGACCGATAAAGAGGCCGACAATCAGAAGCACTACGCCCGCACCCATCCACCACTTCAAGGCCTGGGGTGATCCGCCCTTGTGCAGCTTGAATAGCGCGACGACGAAGCAAAAGCCCGCCAGTACGGAGAGCGTTTCGAGGCGCTTTTCCTTGGTGATGGGGTCGAGAGGCATCTCCCTAAAACAGCGAATAAATGAAAGGCGCCAAGGCCGAGCCACCTCCAAAGATCAAGACCAACCCGAGGATCAGCAACACGAGGATGACGGGCATGAGCCACCATTTTTTGCGCTGCATGGCGAAAAGCCACAGATCTTTGAGAAAACTCATTGGAAGAAAAGAGGGTTGGAGTGAGTCGGGACGGAAGGCTGACTCTTCGAGCATACTAGGACGATCCCGCCTGGCGCGAGGTTGGATGAGAGAGTAAAAGGACAATGGATCATGGTTGAGGCTTCTGCGTTGCCAATTGTGATCGAATGATCGGAGCTAAATCGGCAACAATCACCCGAGCCAACTGAGTCGAACCGTCTTCATTGTAGTGACACCCATCGAGATAGACCTGGGTGTCAGTCTGTCCAAATGCGCCTGACAGGTCGGTAAATGGAAAGGGCTTGGGCACGGCATCAAAGGCAGCGCGGTACGTCCGGTGGGCCAGGGTCATGGCGTCGAGTTTATCCTGTGAGCCGGAGCAATCCTTCCGCAGGAGGCGCTCTTTTTCCTCGGCGGAAAAGTTGGCTTTGGTGAACACGCTGGGCTGGAAGAATAGCTTGAAATAAGTGTGATGCCCCTCGCAGAGCGTGTTCATCATTGCATAGTTGGCAAGGTGGGCGTCGAGGAACGTGGGCGAGCGTGCTGAAGCCTCTTCCTTCGGACCTTCGTGCTTCCGTTTCTGAACTTCGTGATCTGCCATTGCCGATTCCCGATTCTCTTTCGGAGCGGATGGCCCGTCCTTTGGCGCGTCCTGGGTCTTTTGCTTGGCAACCAGTTTTTCCTTCGCTGCTTTCCATTCCTCCTTTGCCTTTTCCCGGCGCCCCTCCATCACGAGTGCGAAAAGGTTCGCCGTTTGGCTGATGCGGCGCAGCGCGGGAACCAGGTTGGAAATCACCAAATTCCCTGCCTCGACCCGTCTCACGAGCACCACCGCTTCGGAGTTCGAGCTCACTACATAGGATGGATGGGGATCGCCCTTCAAGAAACGCATCAGGTCATTGTAGCCGCTGACGGATATCACCATATCGAAGTTTTGCTCCGCGAGGCACTGGTTGAGCACGAGCAATTCCTGCAAGGATACGTAACCACGCGCGGAGAGGTTGACCACGTTGACGTCGAGGCCGTATTCGCGCCGGAGCAGGGTCTGCACTTGCGCCGGAACCGTCACCGCATTGTCCGTGACGCCGGTGCCGAACATGGCGCTGCCGCCCAGAACGGCCAGAGTGAAACGAGGGGAAGGAAGTGCGTCGGGGACGATGGCGTGTCCCTTTTCATCAGTGCGAATCCGGGTGGTTCCTTTGGAGTCGGTGATGAGCGCGTTCGCCCTCATTTCATAGCCGGCGGGCAAAGCAAAGGGTTGTTCGACCACGGATGCTCGCCGGAACGCAGCGTTCGCTTTCTTATAGTGCTTGCGGATGAACAAAGCGGATCCGAGTTCGATCGCGGCGAGAATGCCCACATTGACGAGGATCACCGCCAGCCAGCGAAGTGGACGCGATTTCATAAGGGTTGGAAAAGGTGGCTAATCGAGCACGAAGTCCTGTTGCCACTTCCGCGGCTCGTTCCATTTCGGCTGTGCGGGCTTGAGGAAGAGATGGTCACCGATAACGAGGGCGTCGATTTCCGTGCGCATGAAACATCGGTAAGCATCATCAGGGGTGCGGACGATGGGCTCACCACGGACGTTGAAACTGGTGTTCACGACGACGCCGTATCCGGTCCGCCGCTTGAACGCGGAGATGAGGGCGTGATAGCGCGGATTCGTCTCCCGGTGGACCGTCTGCACGCGAGCCGAGTAGTCGATGTGCGTGATGCTCGGCAATTCGCTGCGCACGTGGTAGAGCTTCTCACGAATGTCGAGCGCGCTATAGCCGGGAGGTTCCGGTTTGCGGAGAGCGGGGCGCACGCCAGCCACCAGCAACATGTAGGGTGAAGGCGTTCCGTTGAGTTCGAAGTATTGGTCGGCATCCTCGGCCAGCACGCTGGGGGCGAAGGGCCGAAAGCTTTCGCGATACTTCACATTCACGTTCATCTTCCGCTGCATCTCCGGACTGCGCGGGTCGCCGAGAATCGTGCGTCCGCCGAGGGCACGGGGACCCCATTCCATGCGGCCCCAAACCCATCCGATTACATTGCCTTCGTCGAGTAACTGCGCGACGCGATCAAGCAATTGGTCGTCGGAAGGAATGGTTTCCGCGACGGCCGCGTATTTGCGAACGACCCGGCCAATGTCTGCGGGTTCGATGTCGTCTCCGAGGTAGGAACCCTGCATGCGGTCCAATCCGGTCAGGGGTGTGCGCGGCAACCCAAAGTGAATGTGCGCGGCGGCAAAGGCCGCACCGAGAGCGCCGCCGGCGTCGCCCGCGGCGGGTTGGATCCAGATGCGGTCAAAGAGACCGGATGCCACGAGTTTTCCGTTGGAGACGCAGTTGAGCGCGACCCCACCTGCAAGGCAGAGGTTTCCGCTGCCGGTCAGACGTTTCACCTCGCGAGCCATGCGCAGGACGATGTCCTCGGTGATCTGCTGGATGGCGAGCCCGAGATTGCAGTGCTTCGGTTCGAGTTCGTCTTCCGGTTTGCGTAATGGGAAGCCGAAAAGCTTTTCCCACTTTGCCGCCGGCACCATGTGCAGCCCCGTCGCGTAATCAAAGTAATCCTGATTGAGCCAAACCGAGCCGTCATCCGCCGCATGGATCAGTGTTTCGAGGATGATCTTCTTGTAGCGCGCGACGTCAGGCGAGTGGGGATCGCCGTAGGGCGCGAGACCCATGAGTTTGTATTCGCCGGAGTTCACCCGGAAGCCAAGGAAGTAGGTGAACGCGGAGTAGAGGAGCCCAATCGAGTGCGGAAAGTGCAGTTCCTTCAGCCGCGTGATGCCGGCGTTCGTACCATGGCCAAGAGAGGCCGTCGCCCATTCACCCACGCCATCCACGGTGAGGATGGCCGCTTCTTCGAAGGGGGACGGATAAAACGCGCTGGCGGCGTGCGAAAGATGGTGTTCCGGAAAGAGCAACGGAACCTTGTCACACGGATGACCGGCGATGACGGAGAGCTCATCGCGCAGTATCTTCTTAAGGAAAAGCTTTTCCCGAATCCACACCGGCATCGCCGTGAAGAACGAAGTGACCCCGCGCGGCGCAAAGGCAAAATACGTCTCCAACAGGCGTTCGAATTTCAGGAGGGGCTTGTCGAAGAACGAAATCGCAGCAAGGTCGCCCACTCCGCACCCGGCGTAGTCGAGGCAAAACTTGACCGCCTCGGCCGGAAATGCGGAATCGTGTTTCTTGCGGGTGAATCGCTCCTCCTGGGCTGCTGCCACGATTTGCCCGTCGCACAGAACCGCGGCGGCACTGTCGTGATAATAGGCGGAAATACCGAGGACATGAACGCGGTCAGGCATCGAAACGGAGAGGCGGGAGAATCACGACGTTCATGTCGCGTGGTCTGCTTTACAAGCGTTATGCGAGTGTCCCGCTTTGATCAGCCGCCGCTTTGGCTCCCGAGCATCGTTACGGGATACGCTCATGATTCGCGCGTCCACACGCGGCCAGTGACCAATCCAGGATAGGAGTAACACCACGGAGAGAGTGCGTGCGATGCGGGGGAGATTGCTAACATGGCCGATCCGCGATCGTTCAAACGTTCAATTACGCTCTCCGCCTCCAGAAAAAGAAGCGAACCGCAAGCAGGGCGAGAGTGGCAGCCGCGGCGGCCCAAAGGAGGCCGTCGGAGCTTGCCGGAGATTTTGCCTGAGGTGGGACGGGCACTGCCGCGACTGCCACGGGAAGCTCAACCGCTGCCGCGGATGGCGCGCGCTCGGCTGGAACATCCGGATCCCCGACTTCAAATGGGTCGCGTGGAGGCGCGGGACCGGGTTGCACTGCCTTGTAAGCTTTCTCGCGAAAAAAATTCTCGTTCTCCTTCCACCACGGACGGATCAAATCCCGACGCTCGGTGAACGTCAGAGCGCGCACGGTGCGCCCCCAATTGATTACCTCGCCATTGAACGCAGGAGAATCCGCCAGCAACTCTGCGGCCAATTCCGCCGCGCGATAGGACCGAGGGACGACTATGATGTCCCCGATTTCCATGCGCATCGGCTCCTCCCGAAAAAACTCCGGCGCCACCATTTCAATGATCCGCGGATTCCGCATGGGTCCCAGGAGATAGGGGCTTTGTGCGTCGTCCTCGAGGAACTCCCGGACAAGTCGCTGGAGTGATGGTTCGTCTCCGAGCGTCGCCATCGCCGCAGTAATCATATGATTCGACGATGATTCATTTTGAGCGGCGACCCTCATCTCTGCGATGAGCTTCTGTTTTTCATCGAGGGACATGCCCTCAACAGCGCGGCTGCGGGCTTCCGGATTCAAATAGAAGGCAAAACGACTCGCTTGTTCTGAAAGGTCATTCGCGGCACGAACGGCCGAGACGAAGACTGAGGCCATGAACAGCGCAATGACGGCGAGATTTCTCATGCGGTGAAGTACAAAATCAACGCTGCCGGGATGACGCAATGGGGCATCCTGGGCAAAGACGGAGTCGATCGATTTCGACTTACGCCGCCCCGGTCGTGAACAATCTGCTGTTACACCTATAACAGCAGATTGTATAACCGCGAGCCATGAACGCGAAGACCGAGGAGTTGCTGATGATCCTGCTGTGGAGCGCCGAATCGCTCATCAATCCTTCCTGGCGCACGCTCAACTCGTCCTTCGAGAGCTGGGCCTTCCGCCATGGCTTCGACCGGCGCCTCCAGCATCTGACCCGCGCATCACTGCTCGAACGACGCCGCGATCCGCGCTCTGGCGCGTGGGTCTATCGACTCACCTCGCGCGGGCGGCTGGCGGGTCTGGGTGGGATCGATCCGGAGCCGCGCTGGAAAAGGTCGTGGGATGGGCGGTGGAGAATGTTGTTCTTCGACCTGCCTCATCGGGCTGGCGCCACGCGCATGCGATTGTGGCGGTGGCTGCGGAGCGAGCGCTTCGGCTATCTGCAGCAAAGTGTTTGGATCACACCGGAAATCCACGTGGAGTTGTCGGACCAAGCGTCGGAGCACAATCCCGATGTGGAATCATTCGCGGTATTCGAGGGCCGACCGGTTCACCAATTCACGGACGCCGAAGTCGTGGCGGGGGCGTGGGATTTTGCGGCGCTTGGCGAAAGGTACGACCGCTACCACGCCCACCTCGATCGGTTGCCGCGGCGCGCGGCGAAAACGAAGGAATGGCGGGCGGGTCTTCTGGCTTGGACAAGAAAAGAAAAGGAACTTTGGGATGCGGCGATGCGAGCCGATCCATTGCTGCCCGCGCAGTTACTGCCGCCTGGCTACGAAGGTCGCGAAGCGTGGAAACGTCGGGCGGAAGTGTGGGTGGAAGTTGGAAAATGGTTCCGGGAAATCGGCGCCGAATAGGAGCGGGCGGCGCGGGGCAGAGTTCGTTACCTGACAATTTGCTGTAATACCTATAACAGTAGATTGTTGACGATTCGGTTTCGTCTTCCGGGTGTCGTTCCGCCGCGTCGCTCGCCTTTTTACATCACCTGCTCGCCGATGAGATCGTATACCTGTGTGCCAGTGATATGGACGTCGATGAATTCCCCGACGGGCGCAGGCTTGGTCAGCAGAATGCGGCCGTCGATGTCCGGGGCATCGGCGCTGGCGCGGGCGACTTTGGGCTGATCGACCAGGGCGCGCAGTGTCTTGCCCACTTGCGCGGCGCTAATTTCACGGGCGATCCGCTGCTGGAGTTTCATGGCCCTCTGGTAGCGCTGCTTTTTGATTTTCGTCGGGAGCTGGCCTTCGAGTTTCGCGGCGCGCGAACCTTCCTCCTGGCTGTAGGTGAAAACGCCGAGTCTTTCGAAGCGGGTGCGCTCGATGAAATCCAGCAGGGTTTGGAATTCCTCTTCAGTTTCGCCGGGGAAGCCGACGATGAATGTGGTCCGGATGGCGATGCCGGGAATGCCAGCGCGGATGCGGGCGATCAGGTTTTCGATGTGCTCGCTCGAAGTTTCCCGTCGCATGACCTGCAGCATCCGCGGATGGATGTGCTGCAGCGGCATATCGATGTAGCGCGCGACGTGCTTCGATTCCGCGATGCAGGCGATCAATTCGTCACTCCAATGTGCGGGATGCGTGTAGAGGAGTCGAATCCAGAACTCACCTTCGATGTGGTCGAGTTGCCGGAGGAGCTTGACCAATGTCGGTCCGCGTGACGAATCGACTTCCTGGCGCGGGCCGGCTTTTTCCGTCCACTGATCCATGCCGAAGTAAGTGGTGTCCTGGCTGATGAGATTGATCTCTTTGACACCCTCGGCCACCAGTCCGCGCACTTCCGCGACTACGCTTTCAATCGTCCGGCTGCGATGCCGGCCGCGCATTTGCGGGATGACGCAAAACGAACATGGATGATTACAACCTTCCGCGATCTTGGTGAACGCGGTGTGCGCAGGCGTAAGCCGAAAACGCGGCGTGTCCCAATCCGGAATGTAAACGGGTTTGCGGGTGACGAGGTTGAGCGGCTCCCAATGATCGTCGTGCACGGCGGATGGACCGGACAGGACTTCCTGAACGATGGCAGCCGCGTCGGCGACCTGATCGAGCCCGATGAAGGCATCGACTTCCGGCATCTCGGCCGCCAACTCCCGCGAGAATCGCTGCGCCATGCAGCCGCTGACGATGAGCCGCTGACCAGCCCTCTTTTTCAATCCGCGCGCCTGATGCGCCTCGAGAATAGCTTCGATGGATTCCTCCTTCGCCGAGTCGATGAAGGCGCAGGTATTGACAATGAGCACATCGGCTTCGTCCGCGTCGCTGGTAATCTCCATGCCACGGGTGAGCACGCCTCCGAGCATGATCTCCGCATCGACCAGATTTTTGGCACACCCGAGGGAAATCATGCCGACTTTCTGCGGCCTGGCAGCGGCTTCGGGCATCGAGCTATTGGACGGTGATGCCGGGCTGCTGATACGCGAGAGGCTGCCCGTTCTTGCGAATCGTGACATCGCCATCGGCGCGCACCTCGACAAAAAACCTGTGCCCCTTCACCTTCAGGATGCCCGCGTTCGGGTAGAGGTAATCCTCGTAGATCGGCAAGGACGCCGGGTCGTCGCGGCGGATGCGAACCCAGGATTTTTTTGCGGGCTCGATTGCAAGCTCGCTCAGCGGCAGCGAGCTGCTGGTGGATTCCACCGGTGCGGTCGGGCCTGGCGCCAGGGGCGATGACTGATGGATGAAGTCGCGATCCGAGAGAATGGGTTGCAAAGCTGGCACCACGGGCGCTGGAGTCGCCGCAGGGACTGAGGCCGGGGCTGGGACGGCGGGACGTTCGGCCGGCTTTACTTCTGGAGCGGGCGCATTTTCGGGAACGGGCGTGGCGGCGGCTTCGGTTTCCACACCGGATTTCTGGCTCAGTTTGCTGAGGCGTTGGGCATCGAGAAACAGGTGAATTCCGAACCCGGCGCCGATCAGCAGCACGAGAAACAAGACCAGCGGAATGAGTGAGGGACGCCGGCTTTTCGGCTCGTGTGAATATGCGCGAGCGCGGATCTTCACGTCGTCTTCGTGGACGGCGTTGAGATACTGATAATCGTGAGAGCTGAGCGGATTGCCCGACTGAAGCGTGCGTGCCAGCTCACCGACCTCGACATCGAGGTAATGTCCATAGATCTGGAGAAAGCCGCGCGCATACGTGTTGTTGGCGAAGGAAGAAAAATCGTCGTTTTCGAGAGCCGACAGTTTGTCGGGACGAATCTTGGTTGCGTGCGCAGCCTCATCGAGCGAAAGGCCTTTGGCTTCGCGGGCGGCGGTGAGTTTTTTACCGACAGAGTCGACCATGGAAGAAGGTGCGTTTATTCGACGAGAGCGCGCTCATTCGCAAGGGCCGGAATGTGCCCGCTGCCAAATTCCCGCGGGTCCACCTTAAATCGCATCGAGATCGCGCAGGATTTCGCGGGGTTTGGCGCCTTCTCCGGCGGCGACGTAACCGCGGGCTTCGAGGATATCGAGGATGCGTGCGGCGCGGGTGTAGCCGAGGCGCAAGCGGCGCTGGAAAAGCGAGGTGCTGGCTTTTTTTTCCTGGCGCATCACTTCGAGGCATTTCTCGACGAGTTCTTCGTCTTCGGAACTCACGTCTTCCACCTCGGCCCCGGAGGCCTGTGACAGACGCTCGTGAATCGAGTTCTCGAACTGGGGTTCGCCCTGCCGCGAGGCGAAATCGACGATGCGATGCACTTCCTCGTCGGTGACGAGCACGCCCTGGGAGCGCACCATCTTGGCCGTGCCGGGCGGGCGATAGAGCATGTCGCCCTGGCCGAGCAGTCTTTCGGCGCCGTTTTCATCGAGGATGACGCGGCTATCTAGCGGCGAGGAAACCTGGAAGGCGATCCGGCACGGGACGTTGGCCTTGATCACGCCGGTGATGACATCGGCGCGTGGCGTTTGCGTGGCGATGATCATGTGGATGCCGGCGGCGCGCGCCTTCTGCGTGATGCGGGCGATGGCGCTTTCCACATCGGCCGGCGCGGTTTGCATGAGGTCGGCGAGCTCGTCGACGATGATGACGATGTAGGGCATCCGGTCCGGGACGATCAATTCATCTGCATCGCGTGGGACTTCGATCTTCTTGCGCGCTTCGACCTTGAAGAGGTCGTCGTCGGAGATTTCGTTGAAATCGATCTCATCCGGTTCCGGTTCGGGCTCAGCGGCGGCCAGCGCGAGTTTTTCCTCGGCCTCCGCATCGAGCTCGGCCTGCGATTTCGGCAGCGGGCGGGCATTGAACGCGCCAATGTTTCGGCAGCCAACCTTGGCGAAAATGTCGTAGCGCTTGTCCATCTCCTCGACCGCCCAGCGCAACGCGAGCAGCACTTTTTTCGGATCGGTGACCACAGGCACGACGAGGTGCGGCAGGGTGTTGTACATCTGCATCTCGACCACCTTCGGATCGATCATGATGAGGCGCAGATCCTCGGGCGTGAACCGGTAGAGGATGCTGGCGATGATGGCATTGATGCAGACGCTCTTGCCCGATCCGGTGGTGCCGGCGACGAGCAGGTGTGGCATGGCGGCGAGATCGGCGATGACGGTTTTGCCATAGACGTCCTTGCCCAGCGCGAGCGGGATTCTGGCTTTGGCTTCCTGGAAATCATCGGTTTCGAGCAATTCCCGCAGAGTGACCTTCTGCTTCTTCGAGTTGGCGATCTCGATGCCGACGGTGTCTTTCCCCGGAATGGGCGCGAGGATGTTGATGCGCTCGGCGCAGGTGGCGCGGGCGATGTCGCGCTCGAGGCTCACGATCTTGTCCACGCGGATGCCTTTGGCGGGATAAACTTCGTAGCGGGTGATGGTCGGTCCGCGCGTGATGTCGCCGCGCTCGACGGCAATATTAAACTGCGCCAGCGTCTCGATGATCGTGTCCTGGATGGCGAGCAGTTCCTCCGGGTCCGCGGTCTGGCGGGTCGTATCGATCGGATCGAGCAGGTCCAGCGACGGCATCTCGTAGTTTTCGCATGAGACTGTTGCCATCGCGCCGATCGGTTCGGATTTCGGCTTTTTCTTCGGTTCCGCGGCCACGGCATTCGCGTCGATGATCTGCGGTGCGGGTCGCGCAACATCTTCCTCTTCGGCATCGAAAGATGCGAGCGGTTCCGCCGGGGCCGAATCCGACCGCTGGCGCGATACCGCGGGCGAGGACCCTTTGCGCGAGAGCGATCGCTCAAGCTTGCGGCGTTCCTTGTTAATGCGGTCGGCTTCGAGAGCGAGTTTCTCGCGTTCGTCAGCCCGCGCGATCCGCCAGGCGTGAATCTTGAGTGCCAACCGCCCCGGCACGGCGATTGTTTCGCGCAGAACCTGCATGGGGTGAACGCCGGTCATCAGGATGAGACTGACGACGTAGATTAAGAGGAGTACGATAACGGCACCGACCGACCCGAGCGCGCTCATCAATAGCGTTTCGCCCATCCATTTTCCCACCCAGCCGCCATTCCCTTCGAGATTCAAGTCGGAGGCACCGAGCCAGGTCATGGGAAGGAAATGCGCGAGACAGGCACCCGAGAGGACAAACGCAATGGCCCAGGGCAGGCGCGAGCGGAGATGGAGGTCCGGCCGCAAGAGCTTGATTCCGCCCCCGCTCAGGAGGAGCGCGACCCCCAAATAGGCGGCCGCTCCCAAAAACGAATAGGCGAGGCAGGCGGCAATGGCGCCAATCGGACCGATGAAATCGTGCGCCGGCTTATTGACCGGCACCCCGGAATTCAAGAAGAACCAAGTGGGTACATCGCGCGGGTGAAAGGAAATCAGCGCGAGGAAAAGCAGGGTGCCGACGCCAAGCAGCGTCAACCCAATGGCTTCTTGAATCGATTGTGGATGGGTCGCCCGGGCGGAAGGCATGGACGGCGGATGTTAGTGGATTCGCGGTGCGTTTCAACCTGCGAGCGCAAGCAATTCAGACACCGGTGCCCGGAGGTCTCTCTATTTTGGAGTTCGAGCGCCGGAACCAAACCCATGCGAAACCTGTTGATTGTTCGAGTAGAATCCATTCGTGCCGGAAACGAGAAGAGATCTGCTACTTCCACCGTTGACGAAAAGTATTCCAGCGAACGATCAGGAATGCGCCCAAGGCGACCAGACCGAACGTTGATGGCTCCGGCACATCGGGGATTTTGGGCGCGTCGATCACCAAGGTGGGCGGTGCGTAACCGCCTACGTTTTCTTTCGAGGCCAATTGCACGATCCCGGACGGGTCCGATCGGCGGATCGCAAGGGTCAAAAACCCGTTCGTGTCGTTCTGGACCGCTTTCAGCAGCGCGGCGCTCGAAAACGAAACCGTCGTCCCGACGGAAGTTTTCGTATCCACGCTTCCGAGGTAGGTGAGGTAGTTCCCGTTCTCATCGCCCGGACTGCTGGTGATAAACCCGGTGGCGCTGCCGCTGGCGACGTTGCCGGGGGCATTGTTGTAATTGATGCCGGATTCCGTCCAGCCCGTTGTTTGCGGCGAGGCGTCGGCGGGCAGTCCGTCGAGCAAGAGATAAAAGTCAAACGAGACGCCTCCTCGCGCGGTTAAGGAGACGAATTTGAAAGTGACGCTAATCGCCCGCGCGAAATCCCCATCGAGATCGGATAGATCGAAGCGGAAGTAGTCTTTATAAACGTTCGACGAATTCCCCGAGCCGTCGCGAGTGGTGATGACGGTGGAACTGCCGAAGTTTTCGTTGGGCGCACTGCCTTGCACATAGGCGTCGGCGCCCTCTCCCACGGCAGTGGTAACAGAAAAGAGAGTTGCATGCAGCGGGCCACATCCGGCGACTAGCAGGATCGCTGCTGAGAGGATGAGTAGTGGATGTATGGAACACGGGAACCGACACGAGGATTTTATCACAAAGTTGCGAAAACAACCTCAGCAAGCCGAATGCCACGTCTCGACTGCGGAACTCCCTCCCACAAAGCCACATGGGGCGACCCGATGTCAGCTCCGTCTGGAGGATGGATGGGGGAACGCGCGGGTTTGACTCCGCATGGGCGGGGCGTCTGGCGTCCACGATTTCCGCGAACAAGGCGGAAGCGCTACGCCACGACGATGACAAATATTGGCGAGATGGCCTCGGCCGAATTGATCCCGGTTATTTGCGGGGACAGAGATTCTCGGATCGAGCTGCCGAGTTCCGTGATCGGTGAGTCCGTCACGCGGAAAGGGCGTGCTGGTCGAGCCAGCTTTGCACCGTGCGGTGCGTCAGGTCCGAGGCGCCCGTATTTCCGCGCTGCTGAAGTTCGCTGATCTGCCAGTCGCCGTCGAAGCCTTTCACGATCGAGAGGGTGGCGCGCTCGGGTTTGAGCACCCGGTAGATGAAGGTGCTCCGGGCCTGGATGCGCTCGGCGTAGGTGGCGACGCAATTGTTCTGCCCGCGGCCTTCTTCGATCAGTTCTTCAATCGTGCAGATCGGGACGATACTGCCCGTGCCGCGGAGGGGCGGGCGCGGAAAGCGGAATGCCTTGAGGCTCGGTTGTTCAAGGCGCAGGTATGCGGTGCTGATGACGTCGTGTGCTTCGCGCAAGCGAGCGAGCGATTGGAACTGCGGAAGGCCGCGGTGGGGATGCAGGCGGAAGAACATGCGCAGGGTATCGCGGACGAGGGCTGCGGACTTGGCCAGGTATTTTTCCGAAGGAATGCCGGCGACTTCCTGGAGCAATTTGGGCGACACCGCCGCGCGCAACTCGGGTTCGGCGGCGATTGCCAACGCGCCGGCATTCAGTTGGGGCAGATGGGCAACGGTCTTGGTGAACGCCGGATCGCGCAGCGCGTCGCGCAAGGTTTTGAGCAACTCCACGCTGGCGGACTCCGGCTTCAATTTACCCACGATGCGCGCGGTGCCATCCGTGGGCGGGAAGCCGAGCCAGCCGGCGACATCGCGCTGGCGAGACGCGGCCACGGTCACGGCTTCGCGGATCGAGGCGCGGACAAACGAATGAAAATTCGCGAGCGCATAGCAGAGCGCGGGATTCTGCTGCGCGAACTCGAGCGTTTCTGCGCGTGCCTTGAAAAGCCGGAGCACCGCCCATTGCCGACTCTGGAATTTCTCCGCCTGCGCGGCCACCGGGCGCGGCAACGAAAAGCGGAAGCTGTCGAATGCGCGCTTGCGCTGCTGGGCGGGAGAAAGCGTCGGGCGCGGTGCCTCGTCGGGGCCGAAGTTCAACTCGAGTTGCGGGGACGGCTTGATCTTTCTCGACCGGTAGGGCGGCACCACGCGAAAGGCGGGCGCGAATTCTTCCCAGGGCCGGCCTTCGTCCTTGCGCACGGCTCGCAGCGCCGGCCAGGTCTCAAGCATCATCACCGCCGACTCGGTGAAGACATAAAGTTTCCCCTCTTTGAAGCGGAAGCCGGGTGTGCGATCGCAGGGCATGGATCAAGCCTAGCAACGCGTCCGAAAAGCCGGTCAAGATGCGGACGCGAGAAAAGTTGTCCGCCCCGCGCACTTTCCTCTCGCGCAATTTCTGTGGTGTGCTTTCCGCCCGTTGAGAAGGGTATGGCGTTCCTCGATGACGAACGTTTTGGGAGCGATCGCGCGGTCATCGGCGCCCGGCTCAACTGGCAACGCGCCGTCGCAGCAGCGGCGGATTTCGAGAAATATTCGTGAGCCCGCGTGGCCCTTTTTCTCGTGCGAATGCGCATGTCCCTGCACGATGCACTCCAAACCACCCATGAATCCCAACGACGACCGCGTCGAAGCGATCTTTCACGCCGCGCTCGAAATCTCCGAGCTCGCGCGTCGCGATGCGCTTATCGAGGCGGAATGCGGCGATGATCTCGCGCTCGAAATGCGCGTGCGGCGTTTGATCGCCCTGCACGAAGACGCGAGCGGTTTGCTCGGGAGCGCCGAGCGGTCGCCTGAGGTCGAGGAGCAAATGGCGCGGCTCAAGCCGGAAGAGGCGGGCGAGCGGATCGGGCCTTACAAACTGCTCCAGCAAATCGGCGAAGGTGGATTTGGGGTCGTCTGGATGGCCGAACAGGAACAGCCGGTGCGGCGGCGCGTGGCCCTGAAGATCATCAAGTTGGGGATGGATACCAAGGAGGTCATCGGACGCTTCGAGCAGGAGCGCCAGGCGCTGGCGATGATGGAGCATCCAAATATCGCGAAGGTCTTCGATGCGGGCGCGACGCAATACGGGCGGCCGTTTTTCGTGATGGAATTGGTGCGCGGGGTGAAGATCACGGACTACTGCGATGAGCAGCAGCTCCCAACCGAAGCGCGGCTCGCACTCTTCATCCGCGTCTGCCAGGCGGTGCAGCACGCGCATCAAAAGGGGATCATCCATCGCGATCTCAAGCCGTCGAACATCCTGGTGACGATCAACGATGGGGAACCGGTGCCGAAGGTGATCGATTTTGGCGTGGCCAAGGCGACGCAGGAGCGGCTGACGGAGGCGACGCTCTTCACGCAATTCGAGCAGATGGTGGGCACGCCGCTCTACATGTCGCCGGAGCAGGCGGAGTTGACTTCGCTCGATATCGACACGCGCAGCGACATCTACAGCCTGGGCGTGCTGCTCTATGAATTGCTCACCGGCCGCACGCCGATCGACACCACGACGATGGCGCAGGCAGGCATGGATGAAATCCGGCGCATCATCCGTGAGGTCGATCCGCCGCGTCCGTCCACGCGGCTGAAAACGCTCGATGGTCACGAACTCACCACCGCCGCGCAACGCCGGCACACTGACGCGGCGAAGCTGCCCAACGCCCTCCGTGGCGATCTCGATTGGATCGTGATGAAGTGCCTCGAGAAGGACCGCAAGCGCCGCTACGACACCGCCACCGGTCTCGCGCTCGACCTCCAGCGCCACCTCGCCAATGAGATCGTCACCGCCCGTCCACCGACCACGTCGTATCTGCTCGGAAAGCTCATCCGGCGAAACAAGCTCGCCTTCGCCGCGAGCGCCGCGGTCGCGGCGTCGCTCGTTCTCGGGATCGCCACCGCGACGGTGATGTATTTTCGGGAAAGCACTGCGCGGAAGCGGGCGACCGACGCCGAGGGGTTGGCCGTTTCCCGCCTCGCGGAGGTCGCGGCTGAGCGCGACGCGAAGGAGCAAGCCCGCCAGGACTCAGAGCAGATTTCGAAATTCCTCACTGAAGTCTTCGAAAGCCCTGACCCGGGCCGGGATGGGCGAACCATCAAGGTGTCTGACTTACTCGATACCGCCGCGAAGAAACTCGAAACCGATCTGAGCGCCCAACCCTCCCAACGGGCGAATCTGAGGGCCACTCTCGGCTCGACCTACCGTGCGCTCGGGCTCTTTTCCAAGGCCATTGCGTTGGAGGAAAAGGTCCGTGATTACCGCCTGGCCGCGCTCGGCCCGCAGCACCTCGAAACCCTCAAGGCGATGCACAACCTGGCGATTTCCTACGAAGCGGTGAACCGAAAGGACGAGGCGCTGAAATTGAAGGAAGAGGTCTTCAGGACCCGCCGCAAGGTGCTCGGACCCGAGGATCCCGAAACGCTCGGGGCGATGACCAATTTCGCCATTGCCCTCGGTCGCGCCAACCGGTTGGTCGAGGCCATCGCGCTTCAGGAACAAGCGCTGGCGATCAAGCGCCGCGTGCTCGCGCCGGAGCACCCCTACCGGTTGATCGCGCAGGGACGATTGGCAGAACTTTACGAAAAAGCCGGACGGAATGACGAGGCGCTCAAGCTGCGCGAGGAGGTGCTGGTGCTCAGCCGGAAGGCGCGCGGCCCGGAGCACCCCGATACGCTCTGGTCGCTGGGCCAACTGGCGAATTCCTACGACGCGGCGAACCGGAAGGACGACGCTCTCAAGGTGAAAGAGGAGGTTCTCGCGCTCAGCCGAAAGGTGTTCGGCTCGGAGCACCCCAACACGCTCTGGAGAATTGACCAGGTGGCAATTTCCTATTTGGAAATAGGCCGCACCGCCGACGCGCTTCCGCTGCTTGTGGAATCCTCGACGGGAAAGCCCGACGACACCATCCTGGCCCTGGAACTTGCCGCCTTGCAGGTGTGGCTCGGACGGGACGCGGACTATGCCGCCACCCGCCAGCGAATGCTCAAGTGGGGCGCCGATACCGATCAAGCCGAGATTGCCGACCGCGTCGCCAAGATCGTCTCCTTCAGCCCCGCCGACGATCCCGCCACGCGGGAAGGCGCCCTCATCCTCGCGCGGCGGGCGGTGGAACTCGGCAAAGGAGACTCCGCGCTGCCGTGGTATCGCCTGGACCTCGGCATGGCCGAATACCGCAGCGGCCATTACCCCGAGGCGGAGCAGGCGTTGCTGGCGGCCACGCAGGAAGTGGCTTCGCTTGACGCGGAGGACCGCCCCCGAATCGAAGGCATTGCCGGCTTTTACCGCGCGATGAGCTTGTCTCACCAAGGGAGGCAGGATGAGGCCCGCGAACTTTTCATCGCGACCGAGGCGACGATGAAATCCCAGCCCGCCGATGACCAGAATCCCTTCGCCAACCACGCCAGCCACGACGACCTCATCCTCTGGCTGGCCGACAGGGAAGTCAAAGCCCTGCTCGCCTCGGCGCCGCCAAAGTAGCGTGCACCGATGGCCATGAGTTTCCGTTCGCCACGCCTGCCCGTGCGCGGTAGCACTCGCCCGTGCCTGACATCACGATCCTGCTCGATGCCCTGCATCGGGGTGAACCCGAGGCCGCAAGCGCGCTGCTCACGCAGGTGTATGCCGAACTCCGCCAGCTTGCCCGCGCGAAGATGGCCCGTGAGCAGCCGGGCCACACGCTCCAGCCCACAGCGCTGGTGCATGAGGCGTGGATGCGGCTCGGCGATCAGCGGTTTGAGAATCGCGCGCACTTTTTCGGCGCCGCCGCCGAGGCCATGCGGCGCATCCTCGTGGAGGCGGCTCGCCGCAAGCATGCCCTGCGTCGCGGAGGTCGGCAGGGCCGGCTGGAGGCAAACGAAATCGAGATCGTGGCACCGGTGCCAGATGACGAACTGCTGGCCCTCCATGAAGTTCTCGACCGCCTGGCGGAACACGATGCGGAAAAAGCCGAGTTGGTGAAGTTGCGTTACTTCGTGGGGCTGAGCATCGAGGAAACGGCGACGGCCCTCGGGATCAGCGAACGGACTGCCAAGCGTCACTGGACCTACGCCCGCGCGTGGCTCCTCGACGCGATGCGCGCAGGCTGAGGAAACTTTTTTTGCAAAGGGTGGCCCTTTTCGGCGGGGAATTGCGCATGGCTGGGTCACGATGCCTTTCGAACTGGCGTCGCCAAACACCACCAAACACCCACACCATGAAACTCGACACACTCTCCATCGTTTACGCGGCGGCTCTATTTCTGTTCTTCGCACTCCCGGACGCCAGCCGTGCCGCGGAATTGCAGGCTTCCGACGGCGCGTCGAGTGATCACTTCGGCATTTCCGGGAGCCTCTCGGGAAGCATCGGTCTGCTCGGAGCCAGTGAGGACGACTCGGTTCGCGGGTCAGCCTATGTCTTTCGTAATCTGGACACCGCCACGGGAACGGTGACTCAAAACGTGAAACTCACTGCTTCCGCCCGCGCGGCATTTGATTACTTCGGATCGAGCGTCAGTTTGTTTGGCAACGTCGGTCTTGTGGGCGCGCAGGGGACGAATGGCGGCCGGGGGTCCGCATATCTGTTCCGGAACTTGGATGCCGCCACCGGATCAGTGACGGAAAACGCGATTCTCAAGGGCTCCGACATCGTAGGATTCGCCAACTTCGGCCTCTCCGTGAGTCTGGCGGGAAACAGCGGCTTGGTCGGCGCGCCCGCTCACGTGGGCTCCGGTTCAGTTTATTTATTTCGAAATCTGGATGTCGCGATCAACACGGTCACGGAAAGCGCAATCCTCGCTGCCTCAAATGGGGCTCAGGGCGATTATTTCGGTGCATCCGTGAGTCTGGCGGGAAGCCGTGCTCTGGTCGGTGCTTATGGTCAGGACGACCTTCGTGGCGCGGCCTTTTTATACCGCGATTTGGATACGGCCACCGGCACGGTCACGGAAGCTGCCAGACTCATCGCTTCCGATCGGCAGGACGGAGATGACTTTGGAGGCGCCGTGAGCCTCTCTGGAAGCATCGGCCTCATTGGTGTCGGGCTGGCAGAGACCGACGATCGAGGCGCGGCCTACGTTTTCCGCAACTTGGACACGGCAACTGGCACGATCACCGAAAGCGCCAAGCTCATTGCCAGCGACCCCGTTGCCGAGCTGGAAGAGTTTGGCCGGTCCGTCAGCGTGTCGGGGACCGTCGGCCTGATTGGGGCCGTCGGGCACAAAGTGGGGGCCAACACCAACCAGGGAGCTGCGTATTTGTTCCTCGGCTTGGACACGCTTACTGGCACCACCACGGAGAGCGTCGAATTCACCGCCTCCGTCGGCAGGGCTCAAGGGTATTTCGGCGAGTCAGTGAGCTTGGAGGGAGATCGCTTTTTGGTTGGATCGGATGGGGGAGATGGCCGTGTGACCTTTTCGGGCAAGGCCTATTCCGGCACCGTTAGTTCCGTCACCACACTCGATGCGGGCAACGCCAGCCGGCCCATCGGCGGCATTAGCTTTACCTCCCACATCGATTGGATCGTCGGCGCGACGACCGACGCAAATTTCGTCAGTCTCGGCGTCGGCGACACCGCGAATGTCATTGAGGCCGGCAGGGCGGTGTTCATCGGCAAGAATGCCGGTTCCAACGGCAATACGCTGCGGATCGACGGCATTCTGAAGGCGACCGAAGTCTATATCGGGGCAGTCGCCGGCAATGCGGAGAACACGCTGCAACTCGAGAGCACCGCGGAGTTTTCAGCGACCGCCATTCGCCTGGCGCCGGAGAATCTGCTGAAAATCGAAGGGAACTACACCGCCTTCGACAATCTGCAGACCTATCTCGGAAGCACTGCCCTGCAGGTTTGGGACGGCAACCTCTGGCAGACCGTGGATGATGCCAACTACGCAAACTTGATCACATCGTCCTTCCGCTCGGGCTACACGGACATTTACCCCGTGCCCGAGCCATCGACGGCCGTCTTGACGTTAAGCTGCGTTGGAGTCGCGGGACTCAGGCGTCGTCGTCGATGAATGTATCTCCGGCGATCAATGTTCCGTGCCCAGTTGCCAGCAGGAGATCGATCGAACGCCCTGTTGCTGGACTCGATGCTTTTCCTGAGCAATCTCGCCACTTTGCGCGCAGCCGTTGACGATCCGGGAAACGAAAGACATCGCCTATGGAACTCGACCTCGAAGGACAGCACGCCGACCGTGCCTATCCCGTACTCGCATCATTGGTCACGCCACGCCCCATCGCGTGGGTGACGACCATCGATGATGCCGGTGTGGTGAATGCAGCGCCCTTCAGCTTTTTCAATCTCCTCGGCGCTGATCCACCCATCGTCGGCATCTGCCCGGGAGATCGCGACGATGGGACCCCGAAAGACACGGCGCGTAATATCCGATTGACCCACGAATTCGTCGTCAATCTGGTGGACGAAGCGCTGGCCGAAGCCATGAACCAGACCGCGGCGTCCGTTCCTCATGGGACGAATGAATTATCCCTGGCTGGGCTCAACGCCGCCCCGTCGTCGTTGGTGAAACCGCCACGCATCGCGGAAGCGCCCGCGAGCCTCGAATGCACCGAATGGGGCACGCTTCAGATCGGGGGCAATCGCGTGATCATCGGCGTGGTGAAGCGTGTGCACATTCGCGATGAACTCTTCGATGCCGAGAATCTACGCGTGCGCAGTGAGCGCTTTCAGGTGATCGGCAGAATGGCGAGTCCGCACTGGTATTGCCGTACGCGGGACCGCTTTGAAATGATCCGCCCGGCGTGACCGCATGGTTCACACCATCTCTTCCCGATCCACCTCGCCGCTGAGAATGGCGGGCAGGGCTTCCGTTCGTCCGACAATGATGACGGCGTCGCCCGCTGCGAGTCGGTGATCGAGAAAATCAGACCGGATCAGCATGCCATCGGCCCGATTGACCGCGAGGGCGAGGAGGTGCCCGTCCGACAGGGTCTGCAATTCGGCCACGGTCTTGCCGATGAGGTGAGTGCGTTCGTGCAGGCGGAGCTCGTCGATTTCGACACCGAGGCGTTTCAGTTCCCCGGCCACGATGCCGTGCTGGTCGCCGAGGAGATTCATTGCCGCCGGGCGCGTGATGCTATGTGCGATGCGCATCCCACCAATGGCCGCGGGGAGGATCACTTCGTCGGCGCCGGCCTGCTTGAGTTTCTTTTCCGTGCTCGGTTGTTCGCCGCGCGCGATGATGCGGAGACGTCGGTTCAGGTTCCGAGCGGTGAGGGTGATGAAGACATTGAGGGTGTCCTGCGGGAGAACCGTGGCCAGCACGTCGGCCCGTTCGACTCCGGCCCGAACCAGCGTTTCTTCCTCGGTGGCGCTGCCTTTGACAAACAGAAATCCGCTGGCCTCCGCGAGAGCGAGGCGAACGTCGTCCACGTCCACGATAACGAAGGGAAATCCTTCATCGGCGAGCATGCGGGCGAGAATTTGTCCGATGCGCCCATAACCGCACAGGATGGCATGCTGGGAAATGCCCTCGACCTGCCGGCTCTTTCTGAGTTCTCCAATTGCTTTCATGATTTCTCCTTCGGTGACGAAGCTGATGACCTGTCCAATGACGTAAACGACGGCGCTGGTCCCGCCGACGATGACAAACATGGTAAAGATCTTTCCGCCGATGCTCTCGACGGGGTGCACTTCACCGAAGCCGACCCCGAACATGGTGATGACGACCATGTAAATCGAGTCGATAAACGACCAGCCGTAAATCAAGTAACCGACCACCGAGACAGCAAAGACCGCTCCGAGATAGAGGAGGCTTCCCCGGAGCTTTCGAAAGAGACTGGTTTTGCGCGTGTCAGCCATGGAGATCAAAGGCGCGCCGCGTATCGAGTCGGCGAAACCATTTTCCGCGCGGCCGCGGCAGGAATTCGAAAGTGGAAGCGGCTGGCTGTCTCAGAAAGAAGGCGCGCCGCTTATACGGGACATTGGGGGCCGACCGCAACGTTGCTCCCGCCATTGCCTTTGATTTGCCTCCCAAGTCGGCGGCCGTTGAATCCGAGCGGTCGCGCCGTGCGAATCGCTGAAACCGCGCCTTTGCTCTAGAGCTTTGAATCCGGCTCGCTTCCCGCCAGAGTGTTTACCACCGCCATTTTCCCTGTGTTCGCCATTCCTGACTGATTCGTGCGCATTCTTGTTCTTTGTTACGAATATCCACCCATCGGGGGCGGGGGCGGGCGCATGGCGAAAGTGATCGCCGAGGAACTCGTGGCGCGTGGGCATGAGGTGCGCATCCAGACGGCCGGGATGCGACATTTGCCGGCGCACGAGACGATTGATGGGGTTGAGGTATTCCGCGCGCACAGTTTTCGCCGTCGCGAAGATCGATGTTCCGTGCTCGAGATGGGGCTCTTCTGCGCCACGAGTTACCGCCCCGCGCTGCGGCATTGCCGGGAGTGGAAGCCGGACGTGATCCACGCGCACTTTGCCATGCCGACCGGATTGCTAGCTTGGGCGGTGCACCGCCGAACGCGCGTGCCTTACGTTCTCACCGCGCATCTGGGCGATGTGCCGGGCGGCGTTCCGGAACAAACCGATCGGCTCTTCCAGCTCGTGGATCCCTTTGCCCAAAAGGTCTGGCGGCAGGCAGCGGCGGCCACGGCCGTGAGTTCGTTTGTGCAGGAGCTGGCAGAGAAGGCTTATGGGAGAAACGTGACCCGCATTCTCAATGGCATCGATATGAGCGATGCGCCGGCGCCGCCCGGCTCCGTCGGCCATCCCCGCCGGTTGATTTTCATCGGACGCCTGAACCCGCAGAAATGTCCACTCTTCCTCATCGAGGTCCTGGCCGGACTGGAGGCCACGGATTGGCGAATGACATTGATCGGTGACGGGACGCTCATGGAGGCGACGCGTCGGCGGGCGGCCGAGCTCGATGTGATCTCGCGCATTGATTTTACCGGATGGCTGGCAGGATCTGAAGTGCAGCGACACCTTTCCAATGCGGACCTGATTTTGATGCCATCGAGTTTTGAAGGCCTGCCGGTGGCTGCGATCGAGGCCCTCAAATACGGCGTGGCGATCGCGGCGAGCGACATCCCGGGCGTGCACGATGTCGTGACGGATGGAGTCAATGGTTTGCGATTGCCCGTTGGAGATAGCGCGTCGTGGATTGCCGGCGTGAAATCCCTGCTCGCCGACGAACCACGCTTGCTGGCCATGAAAAAAGAGAGCCATCAACACGCACGGACCTTTGACCTGCAACGCATCACTGTGGAATACGAAAGCGTGCTGGAGCGTGTAGTCGGTCGTCCCGATGCGAACCCCACACCACCGTTCCCCACATGACCACCTATCAAAAACTCCTGGCCGACCTCCGAGCGGAACCCCGACGCTGGCTCATCACCGGCGTGGCCGGTTTCATCGGGTCGCATCTGCTCGAGACCTTGTTGCGTCACGATCAGACCGTGGCCGGGTTGGACAATCTTTCGACGGGTTCGCCCCGCAATCTGGATGCAGTGCAGGCGGCGGTGAACGAGGAGCAATGGGCTCGCTTTGCATTTCACCAGGGTTCGGTCGCAGACATCGGGATTTGCCGCGAAGCCTCCCGGGGTGCGGACTATGTCATCCATCAGGCCGGCTTCATCTCCGTTCCGCTCTCGATCGAAGATCCGGTCGCCTGCCACGATACGAATGTCACCGGGACGCTCAATCTCCTCGTGGCCGCACGCGACAACGGTGCGAGACGGGTTGTCTATGCGAGTTCCAGTGCGGTCTATGGCGACGAGACGAGTACGCCCGCCCGGGAGGATAAGATCGGTTCCCCACTTTCACCGTACGGCGCGTCCAAGGCGATGAGCGAAATGTATGCGCGTCTCTTCACGCAGCACTACGGGGTGCCCACCGTCGGGCTTCGTTACTTCAATATTTTTGGTCCGCGACAAAATCCGACCGGCGGCTATGCGGCCGTGATTCCGCAGTGGATCGCGGCCATGATTCGGGGCGACGAATGTTGCATCCACGGCGACGGATCTGCCACGCGGGACTTTTGTTTTGTGGCTAATGTGGTGCAGGCGAATCTCCTGGCCGCGGTGCATGAACAAGGCGGGCGGGTTACGGCGCCAGTTTTCAATGTTGGCCTGGGCGGCGAAACGACGATCAAAGAATTGTACGACCTCATCGCCCGAAAAATAACCGTCGCCGGAATGGCCCGTGTGCGCGAACCACGATTCGGACCGGAGCGGCCGGGCGATATTCTCCATTCCACCGCGGACATCAGTGCCATCTCTAAAGCACTGCATTTCGATCCCGAAGTTAGTCTCGACGCCGGCCTCGAAGAAACGGTGCGCTGGTATGGCACCGCCCTCTGAGCATGCGCGGACTTTCCCCTCGACGCGGCATCGACCGTGCTTGGGCAATAAATTCACGACTATGAAGACTCCTCTCATCGCCGGTTTAATCGGGCTGCTCATCCTCATCTCTCAAACGCCGGCACAGGAAGCTCCACCCGATCTGGCGGCGCTTATGGCGGCGCGGGAAGAAGCGGCCAAAAAACTCAAATATCAACAAGGCGAGATCGTCCTCGATGGTGGGTTGGCTACAGTCCACGTACCGCCGACGCTGCGCTATCTGGATGCGAAGGATGCTGATTTTGTGATTACGAAACTTTGGGGCAATCCCGACGGGGCGAAAACGCTCGGGATGCTGGTGCCGGCCGAGGTGAGCCCGGCTTCCCGGGACGGCTGGGGCGTGATCATTACCTTCGAGAATGACGGCTATGTGAAAGACAATGACGCCGCAAAGATTGATTACAACGATCTGCTTAAGACCATGCAGGAAGGCACACTGGAGGCGAACCAGGAGCGCGCCAAAGCGGGGTATCCAACGATCGAACTCGTCGGCTGGGCGGCGACTCCGCACTACGATGCGGCCGCCAAAAAACTGCACTGGGCCAAGGAACTCGGGTTCGGCGGCGATCCGGAGCACACGCTGAATTACAATATTCGCGTCCTTGGCCGGCGCGGCGTGCTCGTGCTGAATGCGGTGGCCGCCATGTCGCAACTCCCGGAGATCGAGTCCGTCATGCCCACGATTATCAGCGCGGTCGAATTCAATGAAGGGCATCGCTATGCTGACTTCGATAAATCCTCGGACAAAATCGCGGCCTATGGTCTGACTGGATTGATTGCCGGCGGCATTTTGGCCAAGACGGGTTTGTTTGCGAAACTCGGCCTGATCCTGGCCAAGAGCGCGAAGCTCGTCATCGTCGCCGTAGCTGCCATTGGCGCGGGTATCTCCAAGCTCTTCCGCCGGAAGGAGCCGTCGGTGTGATACCTTGAAGATCGTTCTTCCCGGAGGCGCCGGTCAGGTCGGGCGGCTGTTGACGCGGGCCTTCGTCCGAAATGGCCACGACGTCGTCGTGCTGAGCCGATCGAACGCCGAGATGGAAGGTGCGCGTGTCGTCAGGTGGGATGGGGAGACGATCGGTTCGTGGAGTGAGGAAATCGAAGGGTCGGATGTCGTGATCAATCTTGCGGGCCGTAGCGTGAACTGTCGCTATTCCGCCGCGAACCGGCGCGAAATCATGAATTCACGTGTGGCTCCGACCCGTGCTGTCGGGAAGGCATTGCGCGAGGTGAAGAATCCACCGCGAGTTTGGTTGCAAGCCAGCACCGCGACAATCTATGCCCATCGCTTCGAGGCTCCGAATGACGAAGCAACGGGGATTATTGGCGGGACGGAGCCGGACGCGTCGGATACGTGGCGTTTCAGTATCGACGTGGCCAAGGCATGGGAATCCGCGGCGCAGGATTTCATGCCACTACCCCGCACCCGGTTGGTGTTGTTGCGGTCGGCGATGACCATGAGCCCGGACGCCGCCGGCATCTTCGATACGCTGCTTCGATTGGTCCGATTTGGCCTCGGCGGAAAGAGCGGCGATGGACGGCAGTTCATTTCCTGGATTCATGAAACGGATTTCGTTCGAGCGATCTACTGGTTGATCGAAAATGGATCGTTCGGAGGCGCGGTCAATCTTTCCGCTCCGCAACCGCTGCCGAATGCTGAATTCATGAGCGTGCTTCGCAGCGCGTGGGGAATCCCGATCGGTCTCCCTGCCAGCCGCTGGATGCTGGAGATCGGCGCCGTCTTTCTGCGAACGGAGACCGAACTGATTCTCAAAAGCCGTCGGGTGATCCCGGGTCGCCTGCTCGAGAGCGGATTCGCGTTTGAGTTTCCCGAATGGCTTACAGCCGCTCGCGACCTTTGCGAGCGCGCACGAAAGACGCGCTAAGCCCGCGGTAAATTCTTTCCGCCGCGTTCGCCGCGCCCGCCGCGGTGCAATATTCCTGGGCATATGCCGGAACGTGAGAGGAGCAATTGAAACCGCGGCGGGCGCAGCGAGTCGAGGAGGAGATTCTGACCCTCAAAGCAGTCCAACGAACGACGGCGCCTCCTTTCGCTCGGATTGACTCATTCTCCCTGAACCGTATCGCTGCATGGCCCTCATTTGGGCGGATTGAGTTTTGCCACGTAATCATCGATCCAACCATAAATCGGCCAGTCCTTGCGCTCGACGCCGTAGTAGCGCCACAGGCCACTCGCCGTCCGCAAATCATTTTCCCGGCCCGCTTCCTGAATTCGGGGGTCGGGCACCTTCGCGGCCACCTGAAACAGGATCGGAAGCTGAAGCACGTGACTCTCCCCTCTTAACTCCCGAAGCAAAAAGTCCACCGCATTCTCTGAGCCGCCCTGATTGAAGATCAAGTTTACCACCGCGTAGGTGACGACCTGCTGGTTGGGACTATCCAAAGCTTGCTCCAGCGTCTCCTTGGCGCGGGGCTGCTGGATGCTTCCCAAATAGCGAACTGCTTTCGCATGCTCATCGAATTCACTCCATTCGGCCTTCAAGCGGCCTTTGATGGCCGGTTGAGCAGTTTGAATCAGATACTTCACATACTGTTCTTCACCGGTCATCGTCGCCAACGCCCAAGCGGCCGCACCCTTCAAGTCAGGGCGTCTCAGACCCGGATCCTGAAACGTCGCCTTTAACTGCGGGATAACATCGACTCGATGTTTTTGGCCATAGTGTTGGAAAGCATAGGGGGCCGAGAGGAATGAACGCTGCGTCGCTTCTGGTGAGTAAATACCAAGATTCGCGAAAACCTCCGATATCCTCATCTTCCCACCTTGCGCCCGCCTCAACAGCTCTAGTAAGTCATCCCCGGCGCGATGTTCCCTATATTTTCCAAGAACGGAGGCGGCTTGAGCCCTGGCATCCTGATTGCCTTCGCCCAGCGGATCAGGCGCGCGCACCAAATCAAGCAATGTTTGATAGCCACTCTTGTCTCCGACGGTATAAAGTGCATTCGCCGCCTGAAAACGCACAAAGGGATCCTCGTGCGGAAGAAACGTTTTCAGTGCCGGGATCACGTCGGACATCTTCGCGAAGCGGTCATAGATGGCATCGTGAAACGCCTTGATGATCTTATTTTGGTCGCCGCTATCAACCGCCGTGCGTAGCTCAACGCCGACCGCCGGCGCCTCTGTGAATCCCATTTTTTTCAAGCCTTCAAACATTGCGGTGAAGCCCTGCTCAAGTGTCTTTGCCTGGTCCGTGCTTGCGGGCGTTGGCGGGTCGCCCGTTTTCGTCTCCGTCGAAACGCTTGGCTCGATGCGTTCACCTGAACGAGCGGCAACATTTCGAGATGAATGGCTTGTCATCCATAGCGTTCCCGCGACTACCAGGACGGCAACAATCAAGAAGTAGAGCCATTTGTTATTCATGGGAACGAGGGGCGAATATTTGGCGGCTGATATCAGCGCATGCGCAACTGTTTCTGACAGCATGCGAAATCAAGGTCGGCCGAACCAAGCGTCACGTCCCTCGCCTGCATCAAGTCAACGATCGCGCGGCACGTGTGCTCCGACGTCATCCGTCGCTGACTTTCGGTCGTTTCTTCCCGCCGCGTTCGCCGCGCCCGCCGCGGTGCAATATTCCTGGGCAAATGCCGGAACGTGAGGGGAGCAAATCAAACCGCGGCGGGCGCGGCGGGCGCGGCGAACGCGGCGAGTCGAGGAGGAGATGCGAACCTTCGAAGCACCCCAACGAACAACGCGCACGTCCGGCGTCGCAGCTATGATCCGAGAATCGTTTTTAGCGCTGCGTCGGGATTTTTCACCAACTCGGCATTCACCTCGAGCCGCTCGAAGCCGCGTCCGGGCATCTCGTATTTAAAATTTCGCAGCACACGTTCGCAAACGGTGAGCAGGCCGCGGGCACCAGTTTGTTCGTCCGCGGCGAGGCGCGCGATCTCCTGAAGTGCGCCGTCGTCGAAGGAAATCTCAATGCCGTAGGCAGCGAAAGCACGCTGATACTGGCGCACGATCGATCCTTCGGAAAACTTCAGGATGTCGAACAGATCCTCGGCGCGGAGCACCTCGCAAACCACGCGCACCGGCAGCCGGCCGATGAACTCGGGCTCGAATCCGAAATTGATGAAGTCGCGCGTGGTGACGTGTTTGAGCATTTCATAGGGCGACCAAACGGCGGGTTTGGCAGTTTTCGCGTCGCGCAGGCGCGGTTCGATGATGGCTGGCAGTTTTTCGAATGCCCCGCTCACGACGAACAGAATGTTGCGCGTATTGATCATCTCACTCTGGGGACGCGCTCCGGTGCGCTGCCATTCCATCGCGGCCTGCAGTTGCGCCTGGACATCGTTGGGGCTGCGCCGCGGCACGTCCGTGTCCTCCATCAATTTCAGCAGCGTCGTCTGCACGCCACGCCCGCTGACATCGCGGCTGGTCAGTTCCGCCGGCGCGGCAATCTTGTCGATTTCGTCGATGTAAATAATTCCGTATTGGGCGAGGTCCACGTCGCCATCGGCTTTGTGCACGAGATCGCGCACGAGATCCTCGACATCGCCACCGACATAGCCGGTTTCGGAAAACTTCGTGGCATCGGCCTTCACGAAGGGTACGCCGATCAGTTCGGCGATGTGCTTGACCAGATACGTTTTTCCCACGCCTGTCGGGCCAATGAGAATTACGTTTTGTTTCACGTATTCGAGCCGGCGTGCGCTTTCCGCATCCTCGGCGGCGAGCGCGCGGAGATAGCGAATGTGGTTGTAGTGATCGCAGACTGCGATCGAGAGCACTTTCTTCGCTTCGTCCTGCTTGATCACGAAGCGATCGAGATGCGTCTTCAGATCGCGCGGGAGGCTGTCGAAAACGAAGGGATCGATCTTTTCGACCTCCTCCGGCTCGGCCGCGGAAAACTCCTCGGCTTCGCCAAAATGTTCGGACATCAATTCGGACAGTTTGGATTGAAATTCGTCGGGTGCAGGCGTCGGATCGCTCATGGAGGGCGGGACGGTAGCACCCTCGCCCGGGTTGTCGATTTTCCCGCTCGACCGCGGTGACATCATCCGTCCCTCTGCTTCCTGCGCCATGTTTCACGTCGTCCTCGTCGAACCAGAAATCCCGCCCAACACCGGCAACATCGGGCGTCTATGCCTGGCCACCGACTCGCATTTGCATCTCATCAAGCCGCTCGGTTTCTTGATCGACGACCGTCAATTGCAGCGGGCCGGGCTCGACTACTGGAAGGACGTGCGGCTTTCGCTGTGGGAATCCTTTGCGGAGTTTCGCGCGGCTCAACCGGATCCGGCGCGGCTTTGGTTTCTCACCACCAAAACGACACGCTGCTACTGGGATGCGACCTTCCGCGACGAAGATTATCTGGTCTTTGGTCGGGAGACGAAAGGTCTGCCCGAGCCGATGCTGGCCGAGAATGCCGGTGCGACGTTGACCATCCCAATGCGCCCGCAGACGCGCAGCATCAATCTCGCAACGTCCGTGGGGATTGTGCTCTTCGAAGCGGTACGCCAGACCGCGTCAACGCAGTCATCCTGAGCGGAGCGTAGCGCGGTCGAAGGACCCGGATCCATTGCCCGACGACTCCCTGCCACCAGTCCGCTTCGACATTGAGTTTTTGCGTGAGCGCCCAAGCGACATTTGCGCCGGGTCGTTCGACTGCGGCGCTCTGCGCCTTCGCTCACGATGACTTGCTATTATTTCAATTCCAGAGGCGCGTGAACTCGTCGCCCTTCACCCAGCCGGCCCGGTCCGCTTCGCCGCGGATGTAGAAATAATCGCCGCGCACAATTTCGATGCGCGCCAATTCACCGGCGGGCAAATGTCCGAGTACTTCGGCTTCCTGCGTGGGAGTGAGTCGCAGCGAGGTTTCCGGAGCAATGACGACGCCCAGTGCGTTCCGCGTCGTGATGCCAGCCAGCGCGGGCAATGTGAGAATGAAAATGGAAATGGCAATGACGGCGCCGGCCTGGGTGCCCCAAGTGCGACGATGTTTGAGCAAAGGCGGAAGGAACATGCAGCCGAGGCCGGACCAAAATGTAACGGTCGCCAGCCACAGCCACGCGTCGGGCGGCATCCAGGACGAATAGAGTTCGTACCACGAAAGGGTGGGCGTTTCGAGGCCGGCTTCCCCGCGGATGAAACGCAGGTTGGCGATGGTATTGCGGTTCCACGGATCAAGCGCGCGCGCGCGCTCCCAGGCGGCGATGGCTTCGCCGACATGCCCGAGCTTGTACTGGGCATTGCCGAAATTATGCAGCAGCGACGGGGACACGGCGTTCCCGGCCGCGACCCGCCATCCCTCCATCGCTTGCGCGTACTGGCCGGTTTCATAATTCCGCGTGGCCTCGGCGAGGTTGAACGGGGCGTCGGCAGCGCTCGCCGCCGGGGCGGTGAAAGTCGACAGCGCGAGGAAAAGGAGCACCGCAGCTTTCATTTGCGATGAATCAGCGCCGTCACAACGCCTTCGAGACTGGGGAATAATTCGAGCACGCCATTGGGTTCAGGCGCGTGACCGGAAAAACGCGCGGTGTGGGCCGTCTCAAAAAACCGGGACACCGTCCGACCCGCGTCACCTGCGCGTTCAGCCGGGTCGAGTTTGGCCAGCACTTCCTCGAGTACGATACTTTCCGCGCGGGCTGAATCGAGCGGTGCCGCGGCTTCGCGGAGAGCGTCGATCCCGGCGGCGACGAAGGTTTCGGGATCACGCTCGCGAACGGCGGCACTCGCGCGGCGCAAGTGACGGCGCACCGCCTTCCGAGCGTGACGGCGGCGAACGAAATCCAGATGCGTTTCGAGAAAATCCTGACGGCGCCGCCAAATCCACAGCCCGACGAGTGCGAGCGCGGGCACCGCCTGCAAAACCCAGAACCACGCGCGTGAGGATACCGGCGAGGCATCGCGCCGCCATGGTCCGCGCACTTCAGCCAGACCGGTGAGGATCCGTTTCGCGCCCGGCGTTTTGCTGTCCTCTGGACTCGCCGCTGGCGTCGGCGGCGTCGGCGCGGGTTCGGCCGCGGCGGCAGTCTCAGCCTCGGTTTCCGTGGCCGGTGCCGGCGTCACGGTGACCGGCACTGGTGGCACGGTGAGATTGACGTATTCCTTCTTCTCCGGATCGAAGTAGCTGAACGGAATCGATGGCACTGCCCGCGCGGATGCGTCGCGGGCGATCAGGGTGTAGGTGAAAGTTTTGGTGCCTTGTCCGGTCAGCGGGTCGCGTTCCACTTCCGAGGTCGGCAAAAAGCTCCGCCACTCCTCGCCCCCGTCGAGTGGCGGGGCACCAATCCCTTCGAGATTCCCGTCGCCCGTAACGCCGATGGTAATCGTGAGGGGATCGCCGACTCGGACAGTGTCATTTGACAGCTGCGGATGACTGAGTTCGAACTTGCCAATGGCGCCCGTAAAACCCGGGCGCCGTCCCGCTTCCGGCAGGGGGCGGACGACGATGCGTACGGGCTCCGTCGTCAATATGGATTGCTGGGTGTACCCACTCATCACTCCCGGCGGACGCCGAACACCCGGTGCGCGGGGGTTGTTGGATCGATTGATAAAGCAAATCGCTTCGAGACTGACGTCGCTGGCGCCGGGTTTGATCGGGGTGAATTGAATGGGTGTCGAAAGTCCGGTGGCCGGTTTGCCTTCGTAGGAAAACACCTCGCGCCGGGCGCCCGGCTGGCTGCGGAACAGAAAATCTCCGCTGGGTTTGCTGACGTTGGCGATGGCCTGCGCGATTTCATCTTCGGAATCGATGATCAGCAGCCGGGTATTGATTGTCTGGCCGACAAAGTATTCGCCCGGATTCAGATCGAGCACGGCGCGCGCGTTTTCATAGAGCCGCTCGCCGGGTTGCGGTTCGCGCACGACGATGACCGCGGCCGGCACTGTGACACCGAGGGCGCTCACCTGCGCTGTGAATGACGGGAGGACAAAACGGCCCGGTTTCACCCCGGCGACCGAATACAGAAACGTCACGCTCTCGACCCGTTCGCCGTCGACGACTTTCGTGGAAAACGTACGCCGGCCGGTATATTTGACCACGACACCTTCCGGCGCGGGTAACCGATCCGGCATTTCGATGCCGGCGCGCGCACCGGTAATGGTCACTTGATACTCGCCGAAATCCTTCATCCGAATCACACCCGGAACGAAGGCGGCCGTGGCGCTGAGTTTCGATGGGTCAGCCACCGGCAGGCGGCCCAACTGGTCTCGCAAGCCCGGACGCTGGCGCAGCATCTCTGGCGGCGTCGGAGGCGGTGGTGGCGCATCTCCGGGAATCTGCAATTGCATGATGCGGTCCGCGTCGTCGGTGGCATCACCGGCTGAAGGCAGCGGCAATGGCGGATCGCGGGGATCGTTTTCCGGTTCGGGATTCTGGCTGAAAAGCACGCTGAGATTAAGACAGCCTGCCAGCAGCCAGGAGATGCCGGTGCGAAGCTGGCTGACCCAGCTCGATTTGGAAATCAAGTGGCGGGAGGGATTCACCAGTCTTTGGAGTTGCGGGTCCGTGGCTTCTTTTCCTCGTCGCCGCCGAGGGGCAGTTTACGATCCCCGTTGAGTCGCAGCGCTTCCAGAATTTGCTGCGCCATTTCCGGCGTAATACCGCGGCGTTCGCTTTGCGGAGTGGGTTCATCCTTGAATCCGGATTCCGGATCGGGCGCGTCCTCTTCTTCCTCGTCACCTTCGCCCGGCTGCAGCGTACCATCGGGAAGTTTTCCGCGCAGCTCGTCGAGTTTCTTCTGCAATTCCTGCCGAGTCTGTCCCAGCTGCTGCTGCATCTGCTGAAGTTCCTCCATGTGCTTGAGCAATTCCTCGATGTGGCGTCGCACCACCTCGGCATTGAACGCCGCGTCCTGATCACCGGGCCGGAGTTCGACCGTGCTGCGGAAATCGCCCATTGAACGGCGCCAGCGCACCAGCACCGCGCCGTAGAGTTCAAGCGCGCGCCGCACGTCTTCATCGGCGCGCCGCAATGCCTTGCGGGCGGATCGACCGGCGAGATAAGCACCAAGGATTTCCTCGAGCTGTTCCGATTTCAGCGCGCGGTTCGCTCCCGCGATGGCCGCCTCGCCGCTCTCATCTGTCGTCCGCGAATCCTCGAGCATCGGGAGTCGCGGCTGCTCGCCTTTGAGCAAATCCGTGCCCTGGCGGAAGCGCACGTGTCCCAGGTCGTAAAGGGCGGGTGGTTGAAGAGCCGCCTCGTTCGAGCGCGCCGCCTGAAGGAGAAAGGTCTCCGCCTCGCGCAGATATCCCTTCTCCAGCGACTCTGCGCCCCGATTGTAATAATCACGCGGCGTCCACTCGCGCGCCGCCCGGGCGGCATCAGGATCGCCGGCCAGAAAAAACGCGAGCGCAGTGAGGGCAAAATTGAGTCGAATCGCTTTTGTCATTCAGTTGACGGGCGCCGCGATTTTCGCCGCGTGCCGATGAGAGATTCCGCGACGAGCGCCACGATGGCAACCCCGAGCGGAAAATGAAATCGGTCAATGCCCCGGGTGCGCACGATCGCAGCCGACTGCTTTTTCCCGCTGGTGGTGACCGCCTTGCGCACCTGGTCCATCCCTTCGCCAATGGCTCCGAGCGCTTGGTACTCCCCGCCGGTTGCCTCCGCAATCGACCGCAGGGTTTTCTCATCGAGGGTGCTGACCACGGGTTGTCCGCTTGGGGTGGTGACCGGCGCGCGCAGGCCGCGTTCATCGTAGATTTCGATGGTGCCGCCGGCTGCGGTGCCCACGCCCACGGTATAAACCGTCACCTTTTCCTTCGCCAATTCCTGCGCCTCCTTCACCGCGGTCCCTTCGAGATCTTCGCCGTCGGAAAGCAGCACCAGCAGGCGGCGGCCTTCATTTTTCTCGAAGGCGCGCGAAGCCTCGTCCAGCGCCCGGGCGAGATCGCTGCCCGGCACCGGAATGGTCTTCTCGTCCGCGGAGCGCAGGGTTTCGATGAAGGCGTCGTAATCGAGCGTGAGCGGACATTGAAGAAACGCCTGTCCGGCGAAGACGACCAGTCCCACGCGCCCGCGTCCATGGCGGCGAAGATAATCCTGAATGGCGAGCTTGGCGCGTTCGAGACGGTTCGGCAGCACGTCGCTGACGAGCATGCTTTTCGAGGTATCGAGGACAAAGATCGTGTCCTCACCTTCCCGATCCAAACGTTCACTTTCCTCACCCCATTGCGGCCGCGCCATGGCCACTCCGAACAGGGCCACGGTCCCGAGAAGGAGCGTCTGCCGAATGGCCCGGCGCGCGGGGCTATGGGCCGCGAGGAGGCGAGCCGAAAGTTCTTCCTCCGCGAATGTGGCGAGTTGCTGCCGGCGGCGGCGGGCGCTGTAAGTCAGCACCCCGGCGAGGGCCGCCAGGATCAGCGCCGTCAGCCAGAGGAAGCCCGGATTTTCGAAATGAGGCGTCGCGAAATCCATCATGGCACGCGGCGGTAGCGGGTTTGCGACAGGATGAATTCGACCAGGAGCAGCACCATCGCGGCGCCGAGCGGCCATTGAAAATAGGGGCGAAAGGTCCGGTTGTGCCGCAGTTTGACCTCCGTGCGTTCGAGACGATCAATGTCATCATAAATGCTCTCGAGTTCCTGCCGATTGGTGGCGCGGTAAAAGCGGCCATTGGCCAGGTCGGCCATTTTGCTGAGCACGTCGTAGTTCGCCGGCTGGAGAATGGTCGAGGTCAGGAGCGGGTGGCCAAAGACGTTGAACTTGAGCGTCCCCGTCTCCGTATCGAAGGCCGGCAGCGGGATCGGTTCGTCTTTGCCAATGCCGATGGTGTACAGCCGCGCTTTCAAGGCGCGGGCGACTTCCGCGGCGGGCACCGGATCGAGTTCGCCTTTGTTGTTATCGCCGTCGGTGAGGAGAATCAGAATCCGGCTCTTGCTATCCTTCAGATTGGCCAGGCGTTTCACACCCATCGCAGTCGCGTCGCCGATGGCTGTGCCGAGTTCCCGAATGATCCCGATATGCATGCGATCGAGATTCCGGCGAATCCAATCGTGGTTCAGTGTCAGCGGGCTCACGAGATACGGCACTCCGGAAAAGACCACCAGGCCGATGCGATCGGCGGGCCGGCGGCTGATGAATTCCTTGAGCACGTCCTGCGCGATCATGAAGCGGGTGATCCGCTCCTCTTCACCACCCATATCGAGCGCCATCATCGACCACGAAAGATCGAGCACGAGCAGGATGTCCACGCCGCTGGCCTGGGTCTCCGTTTGATCATTCACGCGACGCGGACCTGCGAGGGCGAAAATGGCGAGAGCCGCGGCGAGAAGGCGCAGAAAAAAGAGCAGCCGCCCGGCGCTGGTGCGCAATTGAGCGCCGAGTTCGCGTACGAGCTCGGCCGAGGAAAATGAGATGGCCGACGCCGGTCCGATCCGTCCGCGGAGAAAGGCGTAAAGCGGCAGGAGTGCCAGGAGCGCCAGCAGCCACGGATATTGGAACTCGAAGAAAGAAGTCATGCCGGCAGGGGCGGCGGGCTTCGGCGCTCGACCGCCTCGATCAGGCGCAGCGCATCATGAATAATGGGGTCCGAAGCCGGCACGTCGCGATCAGGAGCAAATTTCACGAGATCGCAGTCGGCCATAAAACGATGAAGCTGTCGGGCCAGGGGAGGATCAGTGTGCAGGTGAGCGGCAATTTCATCTGCGGTTAGTCCCGGTCCGGGTAGTTCGAAGCGCTCAATTAGGTAACGGCGCAGCGTGTCGGAAGTACGCAACAAGGCCGTGGTCGTGTTGGTTTCGTTCAGGAGGGCGTGCAAACTGTGCGTCGCGATTTCGGCCGGTGTCTCGACGGGTACCGGCTTCGGCTGGCGCCACTGGCGAATGAGCGTGACGAGCAGAAACAGTCCGAGCAGCGATGTGCCGACGATCGCCAGCCCGTGCATCTCCCAAAATGTCGGTGGAATCTCGCCGCGCGGCGGTTTGAGGTCAGGGATCGGTTCCGGCGCCGCCTTGATGATGGCGATGACGAGGCCGATGAGGACGCACGCAAAATGGGAATGGCCCAAGGGTACGGGAAGCGAAGGTATCGGGAAACGCGGGTGCTTCATCGACGGCGACGACGTTCGAAAAAGTGCTGCAGTCGGGGAGCAAACTCGTCGCCCACTTGCAGGCGCAGGGAATCAACCGCTGATTCGCTCAGCACGCGCTCGATGCCCTCGAGCCGTTGCTGGCCGGCCGCCGCGAAAGCCCGGCGCGTTTGCTCGCGGGCCGTATCGATTTCAAAGGTCTCACCCGTCTCCGCATCCTCAATCACGAGCAGGCCCGCTGCGGGAAGCGCGGTTTCCCGGGGATCATGAAGATGAAGACAGACGAGATCGTGGCGCATATTGGTCTGGCCAATTTCGTGGAAAAGGTCGCGCCGGCTTTCACGCTGCTCGGCCCCGCCAATGCTGTGCAGGAAGTCGGTAATCAAAAACACAATCGCGCGTCGGCGCTGGACATGATTGAAAAAATCCAGCGCGTGCTGGATGTCTGTCCCACGGGAGTTAGGTGCGAACGCCACCAGATCCCGGATGACCCGGAGCAGATGCCGCCGGCCTTTGCGCGCGGGCACGAACAATTCGATCTGGTCGCTAAACAGGAGCAACCCGACTTTATCGCCATTGCGCATGGCCGAGGCGGCAAGGGTGGCGCCAAGTTCCGCGGCGAATTCCCGCTTGGTCAGGCGTTGCGACCCAAAATCCCCGGAGGCCGAAACATCAACCGCCAGGAACGTCGTCAGTTCGCGTTCCTCGCGATAATTCTTCACGAAGGGCCGCCGCATCCGGGCGGTGACGTTCCAATCGATCGAACGGACATCGTCCCCCGGGATGTATTCGCGCAGCTCTTCGAAATCCATGCCGCGTCCTTTGAACTGGCTGTGATACGCCCCGACCATCATGTCGTTCACCAGCCGCCGCGTCTTGATCTCGACGCGACGGACGGTGGAGAGGAGGTCGGTGGAATTTAGCATTTAGGAATCAGCAATCAGGATTTGGAACGTCGGTGAGGCGATGGATGGCTAAATGCTCACTCCTAAATCCTAGTTCATAAATTTTACGGCACGGGCACCTGGTCGAAAACGGATTTGACCAGCATGTCCGTCGTCATTCCCTGGGCCTCGGCTTCGTAGGTCAGGATGATGCGGTGGCGCAGCACGTCGGGGCCGATGCTTTCACGTCCTCGGGCGTGACGAAGCTGCGGCCTTGCAAGAGCGCCCACGCTTTCGCGGCGAGGGTCAGTGAAATGGTCGCGCGCGGGCTGGCGCCGAACTGGATGAAGTTTGGCCAGATCCAGCTTGTATTTGGCCGGGTCGCGCGTGGCGAAGACCACGTGCACGATGTAGTCGCGCACTTTTTCGTCCACGTGGATCGGATCCACGAGCCTGCCGCGTATTGATGATTTCGTCGAGCTGAATCACCGGCTTGACCTCGGTCTTCGGCCGCGTGAAAGCCATCGGTCGAGAATCCTCCGCTCCTCCTCGAAGCTCGGATATCCGAGGATGACCTTGAACATGAAGCGATCCACCTGCGCTTCGGGCAGCGGATAGGTGCCTTCCTGATCAATCGGATTTTCCGTGGCCAGCACGAGAAACGGCGACGGCAACGGCATTGGCTTCGCCGCCGAGCGTGACCTGGCGTTCCTGCATGGCTTCGAGCAAGGCACATTGCACTTTGGCCGGCGCGCGATTGATTTCATCGGCGAGCACGAAGTTGGCGAAGACCGGCCCTTTCGTCGCGTGATATTTGCCGTCCTGCGGATTGTAAATCAGCGTTCCGACGATGTCGGCGGGCAACAGGTCAGGCGTGAACTGGATGCGATGAAAGCTGGCGTGAATGGCCGCCGCGAGCGTGCGGACGGACAAGGTTTTCGCCAGGCCGGGCACGCCTTCGAGCAGGACATGACCGTTGGCCAGCAGCCCGACCAGCAGCCGGTCAATGAGTGCACTCTGGCCGACGACCACTTCACCGACCACCTGGCGCAATTGCGTGACCCAGCTGGCGGCCTGACGGACGCGTTCGTTCAATTCTTCAAGGGAGGCTTGCATAAAAAACGCCCCGCACGTCGGAGCAGAGCGGCCTAAGTCAGCGGAATGCCGCGCCGGTGCAAGCGTTTTGCGGTGCGTCTTCAGCGCGAAACTTCCAATTGAGACGTCTGGTGAAGGTCTGCGAGTGGATTGGAAGCGACACCGGCGCGAGCCGTTCTCCCGAACGGAGAAACATTGGCGGAAGCCGCTCTACGGCCGCGGCTATCAGGTGCAATTCAATCCGACTCGACTCAAACCAACTGGAGCAATCTCGTTCTCGGCCTCACCGCGACCAATACCACCATGACCGCAACCTCCAACGTTGGTTCGGATCCGCAACGGGTCTATCGCGTCGGCGACCGTTTTTGGGCGTGCTACGGGCGAGGCGGCGGAGATAGAATCGCTGACATGCCACCCAGCCAACGCCGCTGTCGGGTTCAAGCGCGAACATGAGCGAACTGACGCAAATTCTTGAGGCCATCCAGCACGGCGATCCGAAGGCCGCGGACGAATTGCTTCCCTTGGTTTACCAGGAACTTCGCAAGCTGGCCTCGCAGAAGATGGCGCGGGAACAGCCGGGACACACGCTTCAAGCGACCGCGCTGGTGCATGAGGCATGGCTTCGCCTGGGCGATGGAGTCTTTGCCAATCGAGCGCATTTTTTTGCCGCGGCAGCCGAGGCCATGCGGCGAATCCTCGTTGAGCGCGCGCGGCAGGAAGCATCGCGAGAAACGCGGCGGCGGGGCGGAACATGTCGATGTGGACGAACTCGAGATCGCCGCACCGCCTGGCAACGAGGAGGAATCGCTCGCCGTCCACGAAGCGCTGGACCGGCTCGCCGCTCAGGACGCCCGCAAGGCCGAAGTCGTCAAGCTGCGCTATTTTGTCGGCTTCTCGTTTGAAGAGACCGCCGAGGTGCTGGGCATCTCGGTGATCACCGCAAAGCGCGACTGGGCCTACGCGCGTGCCTGGTTGCACCAGGAGATCGCCGCAGACCGGCCGCGCTTTCTTGACTGAATGATACGATTTGGCCGCCCACGGCGCATGTAAGAGTAACGATGTCAGCTCCGCACATTCACCTTCTCCATGAACGAGGAAGAGATCTTTCAAGTCGCCGCGACCTGCCCGCGGCGGAACGTGCGGCTTACCTTGCTACCGCTTGCGAGGGCCAACCCGCGCTCCGCCAGCGTGTCGAGCGGTTGCTGGCATCTCACGACGATGGCGGCTTCATGCAACGCTCAGCAGATCGCGACGATTCTGCTGAACTGCAAGCCGAGCTGGCGCGTTTGAAACCGGAGGAAGGCGAGGACCGGATCGGCCATTACAAACTGCTCCAGCAGATCGGCGAAGGCGGCTTCGGCACGGTCTGGATGGCCGAACAACTCGAGCCGGTGCGGCGGCGCGTGGCGCTCAAGATCATCAAGCCGGGCATGGACAGCAAAGAGGTGATCGTGCGCTTCGAGCAGGAGCGGCAGGCGCTGGCGATGATGGATCACCCGAACATCGCCAAGGTGCTCGATGCCGGGGTGACCACCACTGGGGCGGCCGTTCTTCGTCATGGAATTGGTGCGAGGAATCCGGATCACGGACTATCTGCGACCAGAATAATCTGCCCACGCGCGGAGCGCCTCGATCTCTTCATCGCCGTCTGCCACGCCATCCAGCACGCGCATCAAAAGGGCATCATCCACCGCGACATCAAGCCCTCGAACATCCTGGTCACCCTGCACGATGGCGTGCCCGTGCCGAAGGTCATCGACTTCGGCGTGGCCAAAGCAATCCAGTCGCAGCGGCTCACGGACCTGACGTTCTTCACCCGGTTCGAGCAGATGATCGGCACCCCGCTCTACATGTCGCCCGAACAGGCCGAGATGAGCGGCCTGGATATCGACACGCGCAGCGACATCTATTCGCTGGGCGTGCTGCTCTACGAGTTGTTGACCGGGCGCACGCCGTTCGATCCTGAGACGCTGATGCGGCAGGGCCTCGATGAAATGCGTCGCGCCATCCGCGAACAGGAACCGCCGAAGCCTTCGACGTTCGTGAGCACGATGGGGGGCGATGCGCGGACGACGGTGGCGCGAGCATCGGCAAGTGGACAGCGTCAAGCTGCTCGCGCAAATCCGCGGCGACCTCGACTGGATCGTGATGAAGGCGCTCGAGAAGGATCGCACGCGCCGCTACGAAACCGCCAATGGTCTGGCCGCGGACCTCAAGCGCCATCTGACCAATGAACCCGTTGTGGCCCGGCCGCCAAGCACCGGTTACAAGCTCCAAAAGGCGTGGCGACGCAACAAGCTCGCCTTTGCGACGGGTGCGGCCGTGGCGGCGGCACTTCTGATCGGAATCGTGGTGGCATTGTGGCAGGCTGGAGTTGCCGAAAACACCGCCAAGGAGCTGGAAGCGAATTTGTATCTCACCCGTTTAGCGGCGGCTCACCAGGAATTGACCGCCGCGCCGCCCAACATTCAACAGGCCGAAGCTCTCCTTGAGGCGTGCAAACCCGAGATGCGTGATTGGGAATGGCGTTATCTTAAACGGCTACGTCTCGTCGATCCATTCGTGCTTCGTGATCCGGGAAAGGATGGTGTCAACAGTCTGGCGTTCAGCCCAGATGGCCGCTCCATCGCCTCGGCGGGCGCCGATGGCAGCCTTAGGTTTTGGGATGTCGCCACCGGGCGAGGCCTCGAAACGCCGGTCCAAACCATCGTCGCTCATTCTGATTTCGCGTTCTGCGTGGTGTTTGATCCTTTAAATCCCGCGCGCATCATCTCGGCCGGCGCGGACAATCTGGTTAAGCTCTGGGATCTTAAAACAGCCACCGTGCTCAAATCCTGGCCGTGTAGCTTCAGCTTTGAATTGGGAATGGCTTATGCCGTGGCCTTCAGCCCCGATGGCCAACGCCTCGCCTTCTCCAGCGAGAAAGGAAGCGTGAAGATTTGGAGCACAACCACTTTCCAGGAAGTGCAGAGCCTGTCCTTCGAATCCGCCAGGCCCGTGTTCAGCGTGGCCTTCAGCCCGGACGGCCGCCACTGCGCTACCGGCCACGGTGACGGATTCGTCCGCGTCTGGGACGTCGAGAGCGGACGTTGCTTGAAAACACTTGGGCGCCTGGGACCTCCCATCGGTAGTGTCGCCTTCAGCCACAACAGCGGCCAACACCTCGCCGCTGCCAGCTTCGACCGTTCGGTGCAGGTCTGGACGATGCAGGACTTGAGCAGAGCGCCCGTTCACTTCCAGGCACACGATGACCTCGTTGTCGGCCTGGCCTTTAGCGCCGATAACCGGCGCCTGGCTACGGCGGGACACGACCGAACCGTCAAGCTTTGGGATCCGGATACCGGCCGGCAGGTGCTCACATTTCGAGGCTTCACCAAGGTGACGTGTGTCACTTTCAGCGGCGACGGGAATCGCCTGGCCGCCGCCAGCATGGATGGAACGATGCGGTTGTGGGACGCGGCGCCGCTGGCCGGGGATGAGGGCCGCGGACGCCTCACCCTGGAACATCCCTTGGAGGTCTCAGCCATGGATGTAAGTCACGATGGGTCCCTGCTCGCTTCTGGAGTCGGTTCTCCTGAAAAATCCGGTGAGATAGCTCCAGCGTTTGTCTGGGAAACCGCGACCGGCCGGCGGATCCAAACTTTGCCTGGCTACGCCGTTTTCATATTCAGCCTGGCCTTCAGCCCCGATGGCCGGTTCCTCGCTTCGGTGGGCGATGACCTGGACCGGCCACCCGGTTTTAACACGGTGAAAGTCTGGGATCTAAAGTCCGGTAAGGAAGCCTTCCAGACCGTTCCGTTTTCAGGTCCCGGCACTGTCCTTTTTAGCGTCGCTTACAGCCCCGATGGCCGGTGCCTCGTCGCGGCAGGCCAGGACAAGAAACTGAAAGTCTGGGACGCCGCGACTGGCCGGAAAATCGGCATTATGGGAGAACATGATCGAAATGTTTATAATTTGGTCTTCAGCCCGGACGGTCGCTATCTCGCGAGCGCGGGCAAGGATGGCAGGGTAAAACTTTGGGACGGCACGCGCCTGGATCAATATCAGGACCGTGCTCGAGAGGTGGGTGCGGCAGGGGGCGAAATCGCCGATACGCTAGCCTTTAGCGCGGACAGCACACGCCTTGCGGTCGGAAGCAGCGATTTCACCGCCACGATCTGGGACGTTGAGACCGGCACGAATGTCCTGACTTTGCCTCGTGACCCCGCGCACGGCTTCCGCGCACTCGCCTTCAGCCCGGATGGACGCTGGCTGGCCTCAGGCGGCACGGATTGTACCGTCAAGGTTTGGGATGCTCGAACGGGCGCCCTTCTTCACACTTTCCGCGGTCATCAAGGCAATGTGATGCGGTTGAAGTTTGTGCAATTCCCCGAAGGACTGAACCTGGTATCGGGCAGTACGGATAAAACGGTGAAGTTCTGGTCTCTGGCGCCACTGGACAAGCGCTGACAACTTAATTGCTCCCACCTCTGCGGACGAGTCACGGCAAGCCAGCGCAGACCGTCCGGCTTGCGGAGTTCCCCCGGCGCTCATTAGTTAGAAGGCCCACGGTCGGCGCGGACACCTGCCGCGCATTTCATAAAAAATAATCCATTTGGAGTGATACGATTTTCCGGCTTACGGCGCATGAATGATGGAAGGGACGTTGCCCTTCACCAACGCGGATCGGACGTGGCCTCGGCTTCGTCAGACCTCGAAACAAAAAAACAACAATAAGAAAGCGAAACGCAATATGAAAACCATCACTAAAACCGTCCTCTATCTGCAAATGACAGTGTTGCTGCTGACAGCGGCGCTTGCCGGCCCTGCGGCGGCAGGTAAGGAGGTACCCTTCCGCGGCTCCTTTCGAGGCTTGGATATAACCGACGTCCAGTTCCCCAAATTATTTGTGGATGGGAGCGCGTCTGGAAAGGCTAGCCATCTTGGTCGCTTTACGATGACCTATGAACTCGAGGTCGATCTCCTGACCCTGCCGATTGACTCCTTCGGGTCCAGTGTCTTCACAGCGGCCAACGGAGACAGCCTCTTCACTGACATTGTCGGCCTCGCCACTCCGACCGAAAACGCCCGATGTCGTCTCCATTGTGGAAGTGCATACCATCACTGGAGGTACGGGTCGATTCGCGGGCGCCACGGGGAGTTTCATCAGGAAGTACACTTGGACCTTATTACGCTTGTCTCCTCCGGTTCGTTCGACGGGACCATCGCATTCGGCAAAGCGAAGTAGCCTTTGCAAAAGAACGCCCCAGAGCGGCAGCAGCAAAGCTGCCGCTCTTTTTGTCGAGGCACGTTGCAACGGGCTGCAGGGTTATCCTCCTCCCACGCGCAAGGTGCGCCATTCCCGGACGGTCATGCGCCACAGCGGCGCCAGCAACCACGGGAAATGTCGCTGGCACCACCACAGCAACCGGCCATGCCAGGGGCAAACGATGATGGCCTGATTTCGCGCGACCCCACGAAGAATCGCCCGCGCCGCGTCAACCGGTTCCATCATGAAGCGCCAGGGCAGCCGTTTCAGATACTCCTCCTTGCTAACATTCACGTACGCCGTCCGATCCGGGAAGTTCGTGCGCACCATACTGGGGCAGGCCACGCTCACTTTCACGCCCAGGCTCACCGCCTCCACTCGTAGCGAAGTCGAGAAGCCGACCAACGCCCATTTGCTCGTGCCGTAAGGCGTCAGGACGGGCGACGGCATCAGGCCGGCCAACGACGCCACGTTGACAATGTGACCAGAGCCTTGCCGGACCATAACGGTGTAGGCGGCCATCGTGCCGTGCACGACGCCCAGAAGATTCACGTCCACCAGTCGGCGCCAGTGTTCGGGAACCAAATCGCGCAGTTCACCCACCACGCCAATCGCGGCGTTGTTGAAGAAATAATCGAGTCGCCCGCGACGCGAGACGGTCTGCTCAACGAGTATTTCCATTTGCTTCGCGTCGGCCACATCCACCTCCACGCTTTCGGCCCGCCCGCCCTGCGCCGCGATGGCGGACGCGACCTGCTGCGCCCGATAAGCATCGATGTCCGCCACCACGACTGCCGCCCCTCTGCGGGCCAATTCCTCGCATAGCGCCTGGCCGATGCCAGACGCTCCGCCAGTGACAACCGCAACTTTATTTTGAAAAAGGCTCACACAGTCGATCGGCCGCTTGCTCGGTGGATGCGGGCTTCATGAGAGTCGGTTCATACATGCGCTATTTAGCCGCAAGACAACTCACGACACACGAATAGAAATCGCAGCGGGAATGACTACCGTGGACTCGAAGCAAAAGCCCTGATCTCCCGGCAGCTTTCTCCGGATCGTTTCCGGATACTGCCTGACATCCATGATTGCGCCGGCGACGATTCGCTTGGTACCAAGCCGGGCACAAAGCAGTGCGTGACCTGGCCATTTAATTCGTTGCGAGGACGGAGAGACGGTGCACGATGCGCGCATGTCTTCTCCTGCTTTGGACCCTGCGGCAGGCGGCGCTCGGTGGTTCGCCACCACGCACTGGAGCGTGGTGATGGCGGCGAAACAGGGCGACTTATCCCAGGCCGCCGCTGCCATGGAGAAACTGTGCCGCGCGTATTGGCCGCCGCTCTACGCCTACATTCGGCGCGATGGTTGCGACAAGACGGAGGCGCAGGATTTGACTCAGGATTTTTTCGCGCGGTTGCTGGCCAGAGATTACCTTCAACATCTTCAACACCAGCAGGGCAAGTTCCGGTCGTTCCTGCTCTCCTACCTCAAGAACTTCCTGTCCGAGCAGCGCCGGCGTGCCGGAGCCCAGAAGCGCGGAGGCGGATGTGTGTTCATCTCACTCGACGAGCCGGCCGGCGAAGATGGTTATCTCCTGGAACCTGTGGACGAGCTTGACACCAGATCAGGTCTTTGAACGCCGGTGGGCTCAAACCATCCTGCAAACGGCACTGGACCGGTTGCGCGAGGAATACGCGGCGCGTGGCCAGGCCGCGTTGTTCGACCTCCTGCAAGACTACCAGCCGCGCGAGGAGGGCGGGCGGTCTTATGCGCAAATGGGCGCTGGCCTCGGCATGACCGAGGCCGCCGTCAAGTCCGCCGTGCAACGAATGCGGCATCGCCACCGCGAGTTGCTGCGGGAAGAAATCGCCCAGACCGTCACGCGCCCGGAAGAGATTGAGGAAGAACTCCGGTATTTCCGCACTTTGCTGGGCCGGGAGCGCGGCTGATCCGAACGGGCGGGTTTTTCTTCGGAACTTTCGGCAGTTTTTCTTCCTGTAGCAAATACTGCCAGACACTGATCGCTGCGCGGAATGCGGCGTGCCCTTGCCGGCCTACTGGCCCAAGGGCCTTTGCTCGCTGTGCGCGATTGACGGAGCGCTCGACATAACCAACGCGAGCAGCCAGGTCGTCCAGCCGGAAGCGCCGGCCGCTCCAGCCAATCTCCAGGCACTGCTGTCGGATATGGAGAATGCGCCACTCGGATCGTTCGGCGACTACGATCTCCTGGAAGAGATTGCGCGGGGCGGCATGGGCGTTGTTTACAAGGCCCGGCAAAGGAAACTCGGACGCATCGTGGCGGTGAAGATGATCCTGGCTGGAACGCTGGCGGGAAAGGAATTCGTCCAGCGCTTTCGAACGGAGTCCGCCGCCGCGGCCATTCTCCAGCATCCGAATATCGTCGCGATCCACGACGTGGGCGTCCACGAAGGCCGGCACTATTTTTCGATGGACTACGTTGAGGGGCAGAGTCTGTCGCAACTCGTGGGTCGGCAGCCGCTGCCCGCCAACAAAGCCGCCCGTTACGTCGAACTCATCGCCGAGGCGATCCATTACGCGCACGAGCGCGGCATTCTCCATCGCGACCTCAAGCCGTCGAACGTGTTGATCGACTCAAACGACCAACCGCGCATCACCGACTTTGGTCTGGCGAGACGACTGGACGGCGAATCCAGCCTCACGTTGAGCGGCCATGTGCTGGGGTCGCCGAACTTCATGCCGCCCGAACAAGCGGGCGCAAAGCGCGGCAAGGTCGGCCGTCCCAGCGATGTGTATGCGCTGGGTGGAATTCTCTACTATCTGCTGACGGCGCGGGCGCCGTTCCAGGCGGAATCGCTTGAACTAATCATCACGCAGGTGCTCCACGCGGAGCCAGTCTCGCCGCGTTTGCTGAACCCTTCGATTCCGCGCGATTTGGAAACCATCACGCTCAAGTGCCTGGAGAAGGAACCGTCGCGCCGCTACCAGACGGCGCAGGAATTGGCGGATGAACTGGGCCGCGTCCGACGTCAGGAACCGATTCGGGCGCGTCCAGTCAATGCGCCGGAAAAAATATGGCGGTGGTGCCGCCGCAAACCCGCCCTCGCGAGCGCCTTTGGTTTCGCGGTCGCCGCGCTTCTCGTCGGCTTCGCCACGACTACCTGGCAATGGCGCCGGGCCGAGCAGCAGCGACTGGCCACCCAGCACCAGCTCTATGTGGCAAACATGAATCTAGTGCAGGCCGCGTGGGAACAGAACAACGTCAGCCGCGTGCGGCAGTTGTTGGAGAAACCGCGACGGCACCAGAGCGTGGGTTCGAGTGGTATTACTGGCAGCGGCAATTGCACCAGGAGTTGAAGACCTCCGTGGGCACACCGGCCCGATTCTTGCCGTGGCCTATTCTCCGGACGGGCAGCGGATTGTCACCGGGAGTGCGGACCACACCGCCAAGTTGTGGGACGCGGCCAACGGCAAGCGAATTGCTGACCCTTCGAGGGCACACTGAACCGGTCAGGTCAGTGGCGTTTTCCCCCGATGGCCAGCGGATTCTCACCGGCAGTTGGGACAGAACGGCGACGTGTGGGATGCGACCAACGGCAACAAGTTGCTCATCCTGGAAGGGCATACAGCCGCCATCTTCTCGGTGGCTTTCTCAACGAACGGGCAGCGGATTGTCACCGGCAGCCAGGATCAGACGGCGAAGGTATGGGATGCAGTCACCGGCACGAATCTGTTAACCTACTCAAAGGGCCACAGCGGCCGCGTTTGGTCGGTGGCTTTTTCGCGGGACGGCCAACGGATTGTCAGTGGCGGATGGGATCGGATCGCCAAGGTGTGGGACGCCGCCAACGGCGATGAGCTATGCACCCTTGTCGGGCACCGAGGCGCGGTATTGTCAGTGGCGTTTTCTCCAGATGGCCGCGGATCGTCACGGGCAGCCAGGATCATCAGGCAAAGTGTGGAATGCGACAACGGCGCCGTTCTGTTCACACTTTCCGGGGGCATGGGGGCGCACCGTATTCTCGGTCGGATTTTCGCTGGACGGAAAGTGGATTGTCAGTGCGCGGCGACGATCAAACGGCGCGGGTCTGGGACGCCGCCAGCGGCGAGGAATTGCTCGCGCTTAAAAAGGCCACGGCTCGCAGATCAGTTCCGTCGCTCTTTCTCCGGATGGCCGACGGATCGTCACGGGTGGCGGGGCGGTGCGCTTTTCCCCGGATGGTCGATTTGATCGATGTCAGTGTAGAGGAAGATCGGACGGCCAAGGTGTGGGAGGTCGGCGGCAATGCGGAGATGTTGACGCTGGAGAGGGCACACGGATGCGGTCACGTCAGTGGACTTTTCCGCAGATGGACGGCTGGTCGTCAGCGGCAGTTTCGATGAACGGCCAAAGTGTGGGACGTTCCAGCGGACAGGAAAGTGTCAAAGGGTAAGCGGCACGGCGCTGCGATCCGTGCGGTGGCCTTTTCTCCCGGACGGCAAGCGGATTGTTACCGGCAGTTTCGACCGCACCGCAAGCGTCTGGGACATCGCCACGCGCAAGGAACTGCACAAGCTCGACGGGCACACTGCCCCGATCAATTCCGTGGCCGTTTCTCCCGACGGCGCGGATTGCCACCGGGCAGTTGGGACGGCACAGTGAAATTGTGGGACGCGGCGACCGGCACCCTGCTGCTCACTTCTCCGGATCGTGGAGGCAAGGTTTATGCCGGTTGCGTTTTCTCCGGATGGACAGCGGATGGTCAGCGCGAATCAGGGAGGCGGTGAGGCGCGAATGTGTGGGAAGCGAATAGTGGCAAGGCGCTGTTCACGTTTCAAGCCCACCGCAGGGATCTGGTCGGCGGCTTTCTCCCGGATGGCCGGCGGATTGTCACCGGCACTCACGGTCTGACGGCTACAGTGTGGGACGCGGCCAGCGGCAAGGAGCAACTCACTCTCAAAGGGCACACTGGCATATTCCGCTGCCGTTTTTCCCCGGATGGCCGGCGGATCGTCACCGGCAGCGCGGACCAGACAGCCAAACTCTGGGACTCGGCCACTGGCGAGGAACTGCTCACTCTCAAAGGGCACAGCGATTGGATTTTTTCCGTGGCATTCTCCCCGGACGGCCAACGGATCGTCACTGGCAGCGCGACCGGACGATCAAGGTCTGGGAAGCCGCTTCAGGGGAGCAGGTTGCGAAGTGGCAAAAGGAGGAGCGAACGCCGCAGCCGCCGTGGAGCAAGCGCCAGCCAACCCGCGCTGAGTCGGTGAATCCTCGCGGATGGATAGTGGTGTATGGGTGAAGGGGTACGTTTCTTCACCACTCCCGAAAATGATTTCAGAAAGTCCCGCTACTCTCGCCAGCCAAACGTCCTGTAGGCAGTGAAGAGATCGCGCGAAGCTTTGGAAGGCTTCGTCGGACCACAAAACAAATGAACAAAACACAAGAGACCCAAACATTATGAAGACAAACTATCTGTCTGCGCCCGTGACCGCCCTCAACCCTTCGCTAATCGTCATTGCGGCATGGAACAGCCGCAGCCCGGCGATGTCACAGAAGGAAACGAAGAGAACGAAGGTGCGCGGCGTCGGTTTCGCCATCCTTTTCGCCGCATTCCTGGGATTGTGTGCCACGACTGATCTCCGTGCTCAAGTGATCGTGGTGCCCAATGCACTGGCCGAAAACGATGGCAATGGTTCTAGCACTTCAACTGCAGGTCCTGCCTCAGTTCGCTGGTTGACCATTCATGATGCCTCTCAGTTTGGCGCTCTATCCGAGCCATCCTTCCTCACCCAATTCGCCTATCGCCCCGACACGATTCTCGACCAATCAGGCCCGCGCTCGTTGACTCTGCAGATTTACGCCTCGACGACGAGTCGCTCCGTCGCCGGACTGAGCACGACCTTCGCCGAGAACCTCGGCCCGGACAACACGCTAGTGTTTGACGGGACGGTGAACCTGACAACGGGGAATCTGCCCGGCCCTGGAAACACCCGGCAGTTTGACTATGTGTTCCGCTTCACGACGCCGTTCCTCTACGATCCTGCGGCCGGGAATCTGGTATTGGACCTTCAAATCGAAGCTAATGGTTCGGCAGTCACTTTCGACACGGTGTCGGGAGATCCGGCAATCGGGAGGATCTTTTCTTTCGGCTCTTCCACCGCTACTACTGGCGACTTCCGGGATTCTCACGTGACCCAGTTAACCTTTGATATCCCTGAGCCAACCGTGGCGGTCAGTGTTCTGTTTGCCTTGGGTCTGCTGATAGCTAAGCGCAAGAGACCCAGCTTTTCCCCTAACCGTCTGCGGAAGTGAAACTGCCGCTCTCGCTTGTTCGCTGTTCTTTTAGACCACCCGCGGACGTCTGCGAACCCCCGCGGATTTGAATTCAGTGCAAGCGAGACTCCATATGGGCGGAGCTTTTGAGTGAAGGCCAAGTTGACAATCATTTGCAGACAACTCAGTAACCTTGCGACCGCTTGTCCTTGAACTTTGAGGCACCGGGAGAAAGAAAATGGAAGTCGTCGCCGGGAGCGATGCAGAGGAGGTCGCCCCTTTTCTCCCGGACGGCCAGCGGATTGTCACCGGCAGTGGCGATCACACGATCAAGGTCTGGGAAGCCGCTTCCAAGGAGCACGTTGCGAAGTGGCAAGGGGGAGGATCGAACGCCCACCGCCGTGGAGCAAGCGCCAGCCAACCCGCGCTGAGTCCGTTTCTTCACCACTCCCGAAATGATTTCAGAAAGTCCCGCTACTCTCGCCAACCAAACGTCCTGTAGGCAGTGAAGGGATGCTGAAGGGCCAGAAATGGCAACTCAATTACGAGGATTCAAGCAAAGCCAAAACTAGAAAAGCAAGTTACGAAAGGAACAACAAATGAAACGTAGAACGCAAATAGCAATGATCACTCTCGCCGTCGCCGCGGGCAGTTTAATGGCGTGGAGCGACAGCCACGAAAACCACACTCCGACAATCGAGGGCGTGTGGCAGGTAACCAGAGTAGGGGTCAATTGCGACGCCCCCAGCCAAGATTTGGGATTACCATTCCCTGCCATAATGACCTTTCACCAGGACGGTACTGTGACCGGCGCCGCGAAGTCTCCCGTCACCGGCCCTTTTGACACGCCCGAGTATGGCTCTTGGCAGCGCGAGCGGGGGCGTCAGAATTACTCGTTTCGGGAACTGCAGAACCGCTATGACGGAAGCGGCACCTTTCTCGGCCCGCTTGTCATCACCGCCAATGTGGAACTTACCGGCGCCAACAGCTTTATCTATACCGCTACGATCCAGCTCGGCAACGCTAATGGGGATGTAATCAGCACCCGTTGCGGCAGGGCGACCGCAACGCGGTTCGAATAGACAGCGGGAGCACGCTTCATCCGGGAGCGGTGCAACTCGGGGGATAACATGCGTTCGAGAGGAGCTGGCCGAGTGCCGTGTAGCCGGCGCGCCGGTAGTCAGCACTGGGAATGGGAACACAAAAGCGCGAAGGCTCAAAGCAGCAGGATTCACGGACCACAACGACTGGACGCTTCGCTCACCCGCTCGGTGAGCGAAGTGGAGGGCACAGAAAAACCAAAAGTCTCTGCCCTTCGCGTTTTTGCGTCTTCGAGCGCATACTCCCATCGCCGTATTTGGGTTTACCGATCGGATACAGATCCCGTGCGAGTGGTCCGGCGCGTCCGCGGTTACGCGACGGTGAGCAACAGATTCGTTGCGTTGTAGGTCGGATCGACGGTGTGCGCCGGATCGTCGTCGGTAATCGTGGCAAAGGTGCCGGTGTGCGAATTGTAAGTCAGCACCTGGAATGCGTCGGCGACGTTTGGAATGAAGCCGTCCACGAAGAAGACGTTGAGGATCCCATCGAGCGTGGCGGCGCCGGAGACCATGAAACTTGGATAATCGGCCGGTGCCGTACCGCCGAGGTCGAGTTGGATGACGCCGGCCGCGGTATTGGTGAAAGCGCCGTTGACGATCACCGTCGCGAGCTTGCGCAGATCGAAGACGGCGCTGTTGGTGAATCCGCCGGGCAGGTTCAGCGTGCCGCTTTCGATCGTGACCGTGCCCGTGTTGGTGAACGGAATGTTGACGTTGAACTGGCCGGCGCCACCGGTCTTCGTGAACTCGCCGCTGTTGTTGAAAACCGAGGCCGCGCCGCCGCCATTGATAAAGGCCTCGCTATCACCCGCGGTGAAGCTGCCAATGTTGTTGAAGGTTGCGCCATTGGAAAAAGAGATACTGACGCTCCCGGTCATCGTCGCATCGCCGGTGTTGTTGATCGTGCGCGAGTTGAGGGTTTTCGGCACGCCCGCTGTCGTGATCGCGAAAGTCGCGCCGGCCGCGACGTCCGTGGCGCCCGGGCCGGACATGGTGCCGCCGCTCCAGGTCAGCGATTCAGTAACAGTCAGCGTGGCGGCCCCCGAGAGTGTCGCGCTACCGGCCAGGGCAAAGACCGGTGCGGAAATGTCGCCCGCGACGTTGAGTGTGCCGCTGCTGAGCAGCACGGATCCGGAGCCGGAAATGATCGTCCCTGTTTCGAGGTTGAAGGTCGCGGCCGATGCACCCCCATCGAAACGGGTCGTGGCGCCGATGTTCGTGGTAATCAAGCCGGTGCTGCTGCCATTACCGTTGATCGAGAGCGTCCCGCTCTCGGCGTCCACGGTGCCGCTGTTGACCAACGGCACAGTCACGGTGGTCGTCCCGACGCCGCCACTCTTGATAAACGCGCCCGCGTTCTCGAAGACATTAGTCCCGGTATTGAAGATCTGTCCGATGCTGTTGTTCCCGAGGTCCGTGAAGCTGCCCTCATTTTGAAAGACCCCGCTGTTCCTGAGCACCAGCATGCCGGTGCCACTCCATGTGCCCGCACCGGCGAGGTCGAAGGTGTGGCCATTGATTTCTCTCACACCGCTGCCCGTGAGGGCGAGCGTGGAGCCCGCCGGAACAACCGTCGTGCCCGCACCGGTCAGGGTGCCGCCAATCCAATCGAACGACGACGTGATCGTAAAGGTGTCGGGAACGCGGAGAATGCTGTCGTCGCCGAACGGCCGGTCGAGGGTGAGGTGGCCGATTTCGCCAGAGCCAGTGAGCGCGATTTCACCGCGCAGGATGGTGAGTGAGCCGCCGCCGATAATGCTGGTGACCGTTTCATCCAAAGTCGCTCGGAAAGGCAGAAAGGTGACCGAGGCGCCTTCAGGGATGAACACCGTATCAGAGGCTTCAGGCACTGCGCCCGTGCTCCAGTTGCCGGGTTCGCCCCACTGGTCGTTCACGGCGCCGATAAAGGTGATCGATGTCTGCACCAGATCGAAATGGCTCGTCACTGGCCCCGCGAGAAGATTGCCCGCGCGGTCGGCGAGGTCGGTGCCGACAGTCAGTGTGTAAGCGCCGGCGGTCAGCGGGGCGAAGGTCAACGCGACGGTGCGGTCGTCGTTGCGGAGCTGGAACGTCTGCGGGGCAAAGAGCTGGTTGCTGGCATCCCGGAGCATGAAGTCCTCTGCGCTGACTGTGGCCGGATCGAGCGGTTCGTCAAAACGCACCGTGACGAGTCGAACCCCCGGACCACCGCTCGCGCCGTCCGCCGGCGAAGTGGACGTCACCATCGGAGCAAACGTGTCCGGCACGAGATCAAAGGTCAGCGGATTCGAGAGGGCGACGTTGCCGCCGGAGTCGGTCGCCCGCGCCTGCACGACAACCGAAGTACCGGTATCGCTCAGGCCAACGGCGTGGAGGTCGAACGGAAAGGACAACGCATTCGCCACCAGCTCGCCATTGACCAGCAGCTCGACGTTGCGCACCTGCACGTCGTCGGTGGCTTGCGCCCGGATCGGGATTGAAGAGCCCTCGAGGATTTGCACGCCGGGTGTCGCCGGATCGAGATCGCCCAACGGACTCTCGATGCTGATCGCCGGCGCCGTGCCTCGGCCATCGAAGCCGATGTAATTCACGACGTGCAGCCCGGAAGCTCCACCCGCCACGTACGCAATCCCGCCGGCGATACTCACCGCTTCGGGAACTCCCGGCAGCGGCACGCGTGAGCGGAAGGCGCCCGTGTCATCGGGGTTTTCGACATCGACGACATCGAGCGCGCTGACCCCACCGGGCTGGCCGACGAGGACCCCCAAGCCTGAGCTGTTACCGGCAAAGTCGCGCCCGGCGATGGAATTGACATCCACGCCGCTGAGCACCACCGGCGCATCGGGATTGGATACATCCGCTGTGGTAAAGCCGCCAAAGTCGTCTCCCTCGGCCGCGGCGAAGGCGATGCCATTCCCCACGAAGATACTGGCCCCGCCCTTCGGCATCGTGACCATCCCGTGCGCGGCCATCGTGCCGTCGTCGATTTCGATCACGCGCAACGTGCGATTGATGCTCTCCATCGTGTAGAGGAATCCGCCTTCGCGGGCCAGGCCGGAGAGATCGAAACCGCCGAAGCCGAGGGTCTGGATCGTCTCACCGCTGGACAGGTCGATCGACTTCACGGCCACGCCGCTCGCGACATAGGCCACGCCATCGAAGACTTCCACCTGCGCAGCGTCGCCCTCGATCGTCTGCAAGAGCGCGGGCGCCATCGGATTCGAGACATCGACGAGGTGCAGCCCGCCGGTGCCTGCGGCCACGGCGGCGATATTCAGGCGCGTGTCGATGCCGACATCGACGGCATCGCCCGGGAGATCGAGCTGGCTGAGCAATACCGGCATGGTCAGCGCCGAGGTGTTGACGATCGCCAGCCCATTTGTCCCGGTCGCGACGTAGGCGGTTTGCACGCCCGCATCGAGCAGCGATCCGGTGACGACGACTTCGTGCGTCTCGCCCACGAGCGGCAGCGTCGAGATCACCCCAACCGGCAGGCCCAGTCCGCCAAGTGGATCGAGCCCTTGCTGAATCTCGACGAAATCGCGCAACCCGTCGCCATCCGTGTCCACCTTGTTCACGCTCGTGCCGACGGCGAACTCGATGTCGTCGGGCAAACCATCGCCGTCGCTGTCCGGCGCCGTGCTGGCGGCGAAAACCAGCCGTGCGGTCAGGTCGAGGCCCGTGCCCGATTGTGGGGTCTGGCCGAAGCCGTGGCTGATCAGACCCGTGATCGGATCGAAGATGGCGAGGTGATAGAAGGCGTCCGGGGGCAGGAAGAGTTCGAAGTTTCCGGCGTTATCGCTCCGGGTGTGCAAATCGACCGAGGCGTCGAGTTCCGGCGTCTCGAAGGCGACAAAGTCATTGCCCCAGTCCGGATAGACGACCGGACCAAGCCCCGTGCCGACGGCCGTGCCAGTTACCGTTGGAGCGCCAGGATCGTTCGTCACCACCTCGAACACGCCCCTTGTGAGTCCGAGTTGATTTGGATCGAAGGCGAGCCCGAAGGTAAAGCTCTCGCCCGTGTCGAGAGTCACCGGGTTGGCCAGCAGGTCCGACGGAACGCCCAAAAGGCTGAAGGGCCCAAGGCCTTCCGCGAGCCGGATGCCCGAGATTTCCAGCGGCTGCGATCCGCCGTTGCGGACCGTCGCAATCTGCGGGAGCTGGCCCGCGCCGCCTTCGACTTCGAGGCCGCCGAAGTTATTGTGCCCGAGCGTCAGCTCCGCGGTTGGCTCGAGGGGGATCGCCGAGGCGTCGAGCTGGATCGATAGTACCGGCGACGTGTTCGCATTACTCGTCACCGTGAGCGTGTCCTGGAAACTGCCTGCGCTTTGCGGATCGAATCGAACGGTCAGGATCGCCGTTTCGCCCGGATCGAGCACGGTGCCTGCGAGGTCATTGACCAGCGAGAAGGCGGATCCGATGTCCAGAGCCGTCGAGCTGAGGTTCACGGGTGCGAGGCCGGCATTGGTGAGGATCAAATCCCGCGTCACCAGCGCTCCACCGGCGCCATCGACGGCCACGTTCTCGCCGATCGCGACCCCCTCGCCCGGAAGGATGAGCCCTTCGTCGCTGAAGAGCGCGAGCTCCGGCGGCAGGAAATTCGGGTCGATCTCGTCCTGGATTCCCTGCCCGCTGAACGGCAGGTTGAAGTTGTTGCGAAACATGCGAAGGGCGTCCTTGAGCGGCAGATCGCCGTTCGGATGAAAACCGAGTGCGGCTTGAAGCAGCGTGACATTATTCGTGGTGAACCCGCGATCCCCGTCGCCAAAGAAGCTCGCATTCATGATGTCGGGCTGCGGGTCGGTGTTCACCGCGCCGGCACCTCCGGGAACCTTGAGGTAGGCATCGTTCAAGCCAAACGTGTGCGCAACCTCATGGGATACCACGGCGGAGAGCTTGGCCCCGAACGTGATGTCGGAAGTCCACTCGATCGCATTGGAAACGGCAAATTCTCCGGTGTTCTTGACTTCCTTGTTGAGTCCCTCCGCCAGGAGCCATTCCTTCGCCGCCTCGCTGATCTCTCCGTTGCGGATCTCGAACGTTTGCGAGAATGGAAGGGTGTCGGATTCCGCCTGGCCGCCGACCCCGGGCTGGTTGTGGTCTTTCCAGACCATCGTGACATCCGGAGAGACGGTTCCGAAGGTGTAGGCGACCGACGTTCCGTTCACCGCATTGTAGTCTTCCATGACCGCGTCCCGCAGCCGGATGAACTCCGTGTCGATTCGCATCGCGAGATCGCCTCCCGCGAAGGTGTCGTCCGCGGTTCCGAGAACCCCATCCGGACCCGGCTGGCGCTCGGTCGGCAGGAAGCCCGCGAACTCGGTTTTGAAGCGATTCGACGCGGTTTTATGGAAACCGTCAGCGCGGATGTAAGAAATCACGTCGTCAACCGTGCCGGGTATCCCGTCCGCGCCCGGCGTGCCATTTAGCGCGCGGATCACCCGTTCCATCTCGGCCTTGAATCCGGCTTCATTGATGTCGATTACGGTCCGCGCGGTGGCAGTGCCTTCGGCCAACAATTGCCCGACCTGGACATTGTCCGCAATCACCGCCACATCCGCCGTCCGCAAGCCTGCCTCAAAAGGCCGGAACGTCCATACGGCGGTCGTCTCGCCGGTCAAGGGGTCGCCGAAGCCGAACGGAGTGGCGCCCGTGAGGCTCGTATTCACGCTTGCTGGCAGGTGCATATCAACGTCTTTGGTCCTCTCAAATCCATCGATGAGCGTGCGGTGGAAGGCCGCTGTGTTGCCGGTTTTGTTGACCGCCTGTTCGGCGTCGATCACGTCCACCCAGCGGTAGAGATAGAACGTGGAGATGTCGTAGGTGCGACTCCCATCGGCCATCTGGCTGATTTCCGTAATCTTGATCTTCGAACCGTAAAGCTGGTCGCGTGTGAGATCCGTGAAACCATTCGCGAGGTCGGAAAACAACTCGGCGTAGGTCTTCGGCACGCCGGCGAAAACAACCGTTTCTTTTTGCCCAGCCTGAAGCGTGAAGGACTGGGTGACAAGATCCAGCCCGCCTTCGAGATCGCCGGGCTTTTTCAAAAACGTCGCGAGCGGGCCGTCCACCTCGATGGTGACATTCAGGAACGGCTGCTGCATTTGCCCCGGCGGCGGACGTTGCGGAATGTTGCAGCCCGGCATAGGCGGCAGCGGCGCGGACGGTGCCGGGCAGGGTGTCAGGCGCTTGCCACGTGCGGCTAATGCCTGGGCCGTTTTCGCCGAAGATCATCCCCAGCGACATCGGCGCGTGCTCGATCACTGTGTCGCCTGGCTCCGGAGGAGGTGGCGGCAAAACCGGCGCGCCACCGGACCCGCCGCAGAGCCCGGGTGGTGTGAGACCGTGCCAGCCCGGATGCGTGATTCCGGTGCCGGGATCGGTCGAAACGAAGGTGCCGTCGGCCGAAACGGTGGCGGTACCTTCGATGACCAGGCGGCCGGTGGTGTGATCGAAGCTTAGGAAATCGAGCTTTGTACCGGGGGCGGCGTCAAAGACATTCGGGAACGTCATGGGCGCGGGGGTCGAGAAATTCGTCGCGCCCATCGATTGCACCGTGATGTCGAAGGTGTGCTGGAGCACTCCCGGCGGCAGCATGGTTTCGACCAGCTCCGGCGGGACCGTGCTGATGCCGATGAGCGCGGTGGCGGCGGGCTGGCCGTCGGCACCGACGAGACTGCCGGGTTGCACTTCGACTCGCAATCGGTCGCGCTGCTCGGGCGTTAGTTCCGGTGCGCCGTCGGCATTGGCAATGATCGTCACCCCAGCCGCATTGGTGACGTCATGGAGGATCGAAGTCTTCAATCGCGGCAGGAACATGGTTTCCATGCCGGCCATCACGAAATTGGTCGTTCCCGGCAGCGTGCGCACATCCATCACCATCTCGGGAAAGTAGAATGTCGGCGGCGGGTCGAATGCCGTGCGCCCATCGATGACGAGTTTCACGTCGCCGACCGGCGTGGGATCGAGGGTGAACCGGCCATCGGCGGCAGTGACTGTGGTGATATTCGAGCCGAGGATGGATACTTCGACTCCGGCGAGCGGTCCGTCGTCCGCGGTGCCGGGCAGCAGATCCGGCCCTGGGTCGGCGATCACCCCAGTGAGCCGCGTGCCTTCCACCGGTGCCACGCTCACCGTGCTGAAATCGAAGGTGAACGTGCCGCCGGGAATTCCGTCGCGGTCGGCATCGAGCAACCGGCCATCGCCGGCCACGATCGTCGCGCCATCAACGGTCACTTCGATCTGCGCGGACCCCGGTAGCGGATCGGCGAAAAAGAGCCACGCGAACGAGCCGTCATCCGCCGGGACGATCGTCGCGGGGAGCTTGGCTCCGGCAAAAGTCGCGAAGAAATTATTCGCATTCAGGGTCGCCACGTTCACTGGCTGCGAGAAAAAAACCTGCGGCTTGAAGGTCACGCCCACCTCGGTCGCGCCCGCGATGGGTGCGGTGCCCCCAAGCAGAAAGGGCCGCACCAGCGTCGGATCATAATCGAAATTCAACGTCGTCGTGCCGGAATTTCCGGCTGCGTCGCTGGCCGCAATTTCAAGCGTGTGGGGACCGGCAGCGAGTCCATTGAAATCGATCGGCTGATTAAAAACGCCGAGGGCGTCGGCCGGCAGCGCGATCGGAGAGCCGCCATCGATCCGATACGTGAGCGGCTGGAGCGCAGAGCCCGTCACGCCGGCCGTGCCCACGAGGCGATTGCCGCCAGCCAGCATGGCGCCGCCCAACGGTTGGGTGAGTTGCACCGCCGGCGCCGTGGTATCGAGGTTGAAGGCAAAATCGAAGACGGCGGCGTTGGCACCCTGGTCGATGGCCATGACATGGAGCATATGTGTGCCGTCGGCCAGCGGCCCGCCATTGAGCTGTTCGAGCCGAGCCGAGCTCAGCACAAAATCCCCGCCCGGATTGAGGTCTCCAAAAACATCGGAGAAACTCGGCGGGGGCGCATCATCCAGACCGGCACGCAATCGAATGATCCGCCCGGCGTCAGTCACCAGACCGGAAAACGCCGCATCCATCGAAACGGCATCCGTGGCCAGAATCCCAGTGTCATTGAACAGCCCGCCGGTGATGATGGGTGCCGTCTTGTCGGTCGCATCCACGGTGAAAAAACGGGCATCCGAAAGGGGCGTCACTTTCGTCCCGCCAATCTTGACGTTCTTCGGCAGTGCCGCTGCGGCAAAGACAAACAATTCCTCCGCCCCGGGTATGGCCATTCCGCCCACGGAGAGGGCTTTGATCCGGCTCGCGTTCAACCCAGCCGTCATGAAGAGCAGATCATCGGCATTGCCCAGCGTGCCGTCCATGGAAGCAAGTCCGGCACCGATGACAGAATCCTCGACGACGCCGCCGATCGAAACGCGGGAAATCGTGCCTGGTCCGAAGGTATCCGCTGCACTGTCGGAGCCGCCCGGTGCGTGATCGCTGCCGAGATTCGCGCCAGCGAGCAGGAGCGACTGGCGAAAATCGCCCGTTACCTTCACGAACTTGAGTTCCGCCGCCGCGATGGTTGCGCCGGAGATGTTCCCGCCGGAGCCGCCCTTACTCGTGATGTTGATTTTGCCCCCGCTGCCCTCAGCGCCGATGGCTGCGATTAGATTTCCGCCCTTGACCGTCACCTTGGAAAAACTGGCTGCATCCCAATTGCCTCCCGCATCCCCGCCCTTGACGTTGACGGACTTGACCGCACCGGAGACATCGAGATCGGCGAGCATCGATCCGGCCTTGGTCAGCAGCTTGCCGATCGCCGGTGTCGAAATTGTCAGGTCGCCAATACTTTGCGCCGTGAGCGAACCAAGCTGCGAAACCGTGGTGATGTTGGCGCCGTCTGCGGCGGCAGCGACGGAGATTTTGAGTTTGTCATTCGCTGATCCCCCGAGATCGAGGCCCGTCCCGATGAGCTGAGAATTCACCGCCATGAGGGATTTCAATCCACCCGTTCCGTGGATCTCTCCGATGGTAACGCTCCCGTCACCGACGGGTCCCTTTTTGACTGAAACGCTCAGCGAGCTCTTGTTTGTCGTGGCGTCGAGCGCGATCGAGAGAATCGGGCCGTCCCCCGAGCCCAAATCATCCTGCGTTATGTTCGCCGTGCCCGGACCCTTGAGCTTCACGGTGTAGGAATCGCCGTCGCCATCCGTGAGCGTGACGATGCTTGAAAGCGCGATGCGCGGTTCGAGCAACTCGGCGGTAAACATGCGTTCGAGAGGGGCTCGCCGGGAGCCGTGCTGCTTGCGCGCTGGTAAAATGCTGCACACAAAGTCCGCGATCCTCGAACCGCGAACAAACCGACGAAGGCATGTGTTCATAGGGCAGGTTCGCTCCCGCCGAATTCCCGCAACTCGGCCTGAGCAGCTGGTGGTTGAGCCACGGAGGCGATCCCTTTCGCGCCCGCAAAGCAAGCATAATGTGTAAGCTCAATTTGCCTGCTGATCGGTCGGCAAATTTATTACGGATCCAGCGCCTTTGCCATGATGAAATCGTCCATCACGAAACCGCCGCCGATATCGAAAACGTCCGCGCGCTCGATACAAAACCCGGCCCGCTCGTAAGCACGAATGGCGCGTGGATTGTTTTTATTTACCTGCAACCAGAGTCGCGAGATCCGTCGCTCGCCGGCGAGATCAACAATATGCGCGAGCATCCTCTGCCCGAGCCCACAGCCTTGCAGCGCCCGACGCAAATACAGTTTGTCGATCTTCATTTCCGCGGCTTCAGGTTCGATCTTGCAGGCAAGATATCCGATCGGCTCGCCATCCAGTTCGGCGATCTCCCATAAACCGCCCGCGTCGATTTCCCCGCGAATCGCTTCCTCCGCGTACATTCGCCCGAGCATGTAGTCGACCTGGGCGGCGGAGATCATTTCCGTATAGCTGGCGCGCCAGATTTCTTCCGCCAGCGATTGGAGCAGCGGAATGTCGGCGCTGACGGCGCTCCGGAAAGTCAGTGCGTCGTCGGCGGGGGTCAGTTGGCCACGGCTTGAGCGGGTTGATCGTTTCACGGGGCGAAGCGGAGAAGTCTGTTTGGCAATTCACGCTGGGGAAAGCGAAGAACGGCGATGCGGGTATCTATTCATGGCACGATCGCCCTTGGAGCCGGGTCGTTCGACTACGCTTCGCTCCGCTCACGATGACCGGATGGGAAGTTTGTTTTCAGGTCGGGCTGCGCGCGTTTTACCACGCCCGCTCGATTGAACGGCGCTGCCAGAGAAACTCGAACATGTTTCCTTCGTGCGGCTGGTCCCACGAAATCTTCATGGTCGAGACCGGCCCAATGTTGAGCCGTTCGATTTCCGGGAAAGCGGAGAGCGCATCGATGAATGCCGGATCTTTCGTGATGGCTGTGACCGCCAGAGAGTATCCGATCTGATCGAGCATCTCGCTCTCTGGCACCTCGACGACGCTGGCGTAGGGGCAAAGGAATTCCTTATTGGCCAGCGGATGCGCGAATGAATCGCACTTCACGATCGTCGGACGCAAATAGGTGCCACCCTCGAACACGACCTTTCGCGGGCCCTGCCGGTAGGCGGCTGTCGCGTCAGTCGCGCCCGGCGTTTTTAGTCCATCGTCAATTTGTGCGTCGATGAATTCCGCCATCTTGACGTTGGCAAAGCCGCTCAGCCGGGCTTCCGGATCGTCGTTCCTTGACGGTGTAACGGGACCCAGTTTTTGCGCCAGCGCGTCGGCGATTTCCGCTGCGTATTTCGGGACCACGATGGCACTGGCATTGATGCAGGAACGGCCGCCGTTGTCCGCGATGCTCGAGACCATGACGTCAAGGTAGTCACGCCAGTTTTCGATGCAGTCGTCGCCAATCAAGATTTTGCTCCAGCCGGGTCCGTGCACCTGCACGGCGGGATTGTTGGCGTAGAGATCAGTCGTCGATTTGTCGCCAAAGATGAGCGCCCGTCCGCAGAGCCGCAGGATTTCTCCGGCGCCCTCGTGGTCGGTCGGATAAAAGCCGAAGGCCTCGGCTGGCGCGCCCGCCGCGATGAACGCCTGGATCAAACGATAAGGCGTCCACGGCTCTTCCTTGCCCGGTTTGATGATCACGGGCGTCTTGAGCGCGATCGCGGGGAGCCAAAGCGAATTGACCGCCGGTGAATTGCTCGGCATGACGAGACCCAAGGCCTGCGTGGTGGGGAAGAATGAAAGCTTCGTTCCGAATTGTTCGCCGAATCCCCGATCCAGAATCGTGAGATCGAGTCCCCGCGAAAGTCCGTTGAGCACTTCGTCCAAATGGGTCAGCGCGTAGTGGATCTTCGCCATGTTGCGGCGGACCATCACGTGCGGCAATCCGCTCGTGCCGCTGAGCGTGGCCACATATTCGTCGGCCGATTGGGTGTGACCCTGGTCGCCAAACGGCAGCGTGCCTTTGAGAAAATGCTCTCCGGCTTTTGCCGAAATCTCGATCAGTTCCGCGACCGAACGCTGGCGCAAAGCGGCCTGCGCGGTGCCGATCCGTTTCATGTCCTTGCGCAGGATACCGGCGTTCACCGTTGAAACCGTGGCGCGGACCTCACCCGTGCGATGGTCCTTCACCTCGACCTGATCGAGACTTTGGTACGAGCGTCCGAGGCGCAGAACGGGAAGGTGAGGCAGATTCATGAATGGGTCGAGCTTGGGTCGCGGTTTATACGTCTGCGTATTAAATGGCGCAACCCGTTTGTCACCCGCAGGCACGTTGATGAGACTTATTGATGGGCAGCGCTGCCAGCGTGAGTCGGCAAATCCGGCGTGCACGTCCAACGGAGCAATCATTGACCCAGGCCCTCACGCGTGACGTGAATGCTGTCAGGATGTGAACTGGCCCCGATCCAGACAATATCAATGTCCGGCGCATTCTCGTTCTACGTGGCCGTTTCCTGCGCGACTCAACCGTACACAGAATACAATCAACAAGATCAAGGCCAGCGCATCCACGACGATTTTGAAATAGAGATCGATCGGCAGACCGCCAATGAACCCGACGAAGCTCAGCATCATCGAGCCGGTGACCGTCCCAAAGATGGTCCCGTACAGGTGCATCTCTCCCCATTTCGAATGTGCAGTCCAACGCGGCAACAAGAAGACAGCAAGACCTGCCAACAGAACGCCGGCACTCATGGCAATCGCAGGTGGAAATTGCGGCGCGATGCCGAAGGCGAGCAGGGCAATTACATACAGAAGGTTGGCCCAGATGCATGCGAAGGTCCCGAGCACCCACGGTGGGGGCGGCGTCCGCAATCCGGGGGTTGGTTGAGCCAGCAGCTTTCGAAACCGACCCAACGCGCCGTAGATCAACGCGGCCATCGACAAAACGGCGATTAGCAGATGCCGCAGTGGAGGATTGTAAATCGGAACATGGAACACCTGGGGCCGCGCGATCTGCGTCCACGAAAACCAGGCGAAGAATGCGCCCAGCGCAAAGAAGATGGCCACGGTCACCAGCCCCAGTTTGTTCATCCACAGATCGTCGCGCCGATTCGGAAAGAGAAGTTCGCGAGGGTGTGCTTTTGAATTCATTTGGGGTTGGTGTTTGCGGCCGCCGCACGGGCGGCCTTGAGAATAGACGTCGGGCTCCACCGAAAACTGCCGTCGCGAATCTGCGCCGCCAGACTTTCGATCCACGCATGCTGCGCCTGAAGTTGGGCCAGATCGTATTCGACTTCGATCGCCAGAATGCGTCCCACGCGCGCGCCCACGGACTGAACGGTGGCGCTGAGATCAGCGATAGCCGCCCGCAGCAAAACGCACCGCGCCTCCAGGCGTTCCAACGCTGCCGCGGGCGGCAGTTGCACGAGGTGATCAAGCGCCACGCTGAATGACGATGCCTCCTTGCGGATCTCGACGATCATTTCGCCGATCCAGCGCTTCAGTTCGCTCTCACCGGCGGGCAGGATGCTGTAAGTCGTACGCTGCGGTCGGCGACCGGAGCGGGTGCTTTTCCCCTGCGCGATGAAGCCCTGATCGACCAGCCAGGAGACGGCGTTGTAGAGCGATCCGGGTTTCAGTACCAACCGGTCGTCCTTGTGGCGTTCTTTCATCACCTTGCGCATTTCATAGGGGTGCATCGGGCGTTCGCGAAGGAGGCAGAGCACGGCGAGAGACCAGTGCCGGCGCTGGGCAAATTCGCGAGCTTCGGGGTCTGAGGTGTTTATAGACACGGTTGATTAGTCAGCAATGACTATATTCCAAATCAACAGTGTCAACTGGCTTTGGGCGCGGAGATTTAACGACTCTCTTCAATGAACCGGCTGCGTCGAACGATTCACCCGTGCTCGGGGGGAAACGCGGCGGCATTGGGATGTAACAGGCTGCACAGGACCACGTATATTGGTGGCGATGCGAACGGCGGAACGGTATCCGCCTTGGACCTGATACCGGCACTGCGGTCCTGCAGACCAGGCGATGACGCTGTGATTCCCGTCGGGTTGCCTTTACCCGCTCCCATCGGCGCTGGACGAATACGCAGGTTTATGAGCGAAACGGAAAGAGTTTCCGCGAGGTCAAGTTGCCGGCTTTCGGCTTGCGCGCGGAATGGATCGAGGGCAGGCCGCAGCAATTCCAGGTGCGCAATGAATACACCACGCCGGAGCGATGGTTGAAGTCGGGTGCGTTGGTCATCAACGACGAAGCCATCGTCCGCATTCGGGAGGGCGGTCAGGTCGAGGCAGAGGCGGAGGGTCGGAACTACGAGTCGGCCCCGATAAACTCATTGACATGGCGGACCGATCCGGGACTTGCTGGTGGAGCTTCCTATGGAACTGCAGCTGCGTCTGTATCCACCGGCCGACGTTGTTGTCGGGCCGAGACTCATTCCGTCGGACGAATCAGGCGCGGCTTTGGCTGTCGCGTTCATCCTTTTTTCTGCGGGGCTCGCTGCGCTCGCTTTATTGTGGCGGCGCAAGCGCCTGAGGGATCGGGCAGATCGTGGGTCTTCCTCCCAGGAGACAAAGTGATAACGATTTTCGTGTGAACCGGGTGCTGCCGATGGATGGCCGGGATGCCCTGGCGTTTGCCCTGACGTGCGGAATCGAGTGGCCGCTTTTTGCCTGGATTTCCCGCCTCGGTGGGCGCCGCACGGCGGAGTTTTGTTTCCTGCTCAACGGCACCACATGGTGTTTGGCCATGGGAGTGCTCGCGGTGCTGCCGGTGCCGATCCCATGGATCGAAGCGGGAATAGTGTTCGCTGAAGCCGCGCTGATCGCTGGCTATTGGTCGTGGCGTATTCCGAGGGCGCTCGGCGTTTCACTGGTCTTGAACCTCACCAGCTGGTTGCTCGGAACCGCGGTGCTCGAACACCTTCTTCCCTCCGCATGAACTCATCCCATCGAGTCCCGATGCTCGCCGTCCTGGCCGCCAGCCATGGCGTCAACGATTTCTTCGCCGGGTGGCTGCTCGGCGGCGGCGGCAGCGATGGAACCTCATGGGGACGGTTCGGCTGGCCGACAGTGTATGCGGCGCTGGCCTTTGCCGGCCAGCTTCCCGCGGCGTGGGTGATCGAGCGGGCGAGGCGTCCGGATCGCTGGCTGGCGATCGCCCTGGCACTTCTTCCCGCGGCGATCTGCGCCGGCGCCATTTCATTTGGAACAGCAGTCGTGCTCTCCGGGATCGCGTCCGCGTTATGCCATGTCGCAGGCGGTGCGCTTGCCCTTCAATTGCCCCGTGGCGAACGGGCCATTGGCTGGTTCTCCGCACCCGGCATCGTGGGATTGACCTTCGGTGGCTGGCTCGGCCACACCCTCGGCAACGTCAGTGTATGGACGGTCGTGCTGCCGCTGGCATTGCTCGGAGGCTGGGCGGTTCTGAGGGCGCACTGGCCTGTGCAGGCTCCGGTCGTGCCGACCCGCACGGAATCCCCCTTCGATGCGCATGATGGCCTGATGCTCCTGCTCCTGCTCGCCCTCACGTTGCGCTCGGTCCTTTGGGACCTCGTGCAGCTGACGGCTTTGGACGATCCGCGCGTCCTTTTCGCCCTCGCGCTATCGGCAGGCGCGGGAAAAATAATGGGAGGTCACGCCGCCGCGAGACGGTGCAGTGCAAGAGACACCAGCATCGCGCTGCTCGGTGCGTGCTTCCTGCTTGAACTGGCCCGCTGGCACTTAGGCTTTTTGTGCGCCGGCGTTGCGGTTCTGCAGGGGACCATTCCGGCGGCCATCGTCGAATTGCACCGCACCTTCGGCTCGACGCCTGCCCGTGCCACAGCCTACGGGCTTGGCCTGACCGTGGCCCTTGGCGGCCTTGCCCTCCCGATTCTCCCGACGGTTTCTGCTGCACTCATGGCGCTGGCGGTCGCGACTTTGCTCCTGGTATGGAGATCCACCCGACTCCTGGGATCGCAGGCCGCCTGACGCGATCGAAACGCGCTGAGCGGCCCATGGGTATTTCCCGCGTTTGGCAGGATTGTTTTCTCCCCATGTAAGAAAACCGGCCGCATTCCGGTATCTCCCAGTAAGAGCCCAGTTTCTAGACGGGATCGGCAACAAATAAAGCAACCGACGTGATAGGCCAATTCGATGAAAATGCGCCCTTTGGTGAAAGGAAGGTACAAGTAACAAGTAAGCGGGGTCAGGTCTTTGCATTCAATATTCTATACTTTTGACCGTGGGACTGGCGGACGATTTGAATCGAGCCATGGCGCGGCCACTGCGAATCACCTTTCCGGGAGCCTGCTATCGGTTGTCTCGCACCTCGAGGGCGAGCCGTGGAATCAATACCGGGATCGTTACGGAGGCTGGGGACGCGACCTGGCCCTCTGGCTGCGCTGGCGACATTGCCGGCTGCGTTTACGGGAATTTGGTGACCAGAGCGGCGGGCTCGACTACGCGGTGGTCAGCGCGGCCACCGCCCGCTGGCGCCGCCGGATGACTGGGGACGAGTCCCTGGCGAAACTGACGCGCAGAGCAGAAGCAATATTGAATGCAAAGACCTGACCTCAACCTCCGGGTGACTTTTCGCCGTCGATCATGGGCGGGTGTCCGGGCTCAGCGTTGTAAATTCAAATTCCTTCCCGTAGTCCAATCGTTTTGCGACCGTGGCCCTTGAGTGTTTCGGTCGTCAGATATTCCAGGGTTCGGCAATTGGAGCAATCAACGGGCCGATTCGGGCCGTGGTTGGTAGTGACATGGCGAGTGCCCGCACTCTACCACCTTCCCCAAGCCTTGGCACCGGCTTCGCTGGCTTAGGCGATTCCAGTCGATTGGATGATGCGTCAGAAGCCATGCTTCATTCGGTTGAGTAGTTGGGCGCAGCCACCGATGTTGAGGGCGATGAGTAACGCGAAGATTGCGCCGATAACGACCCGGACACCGGGAGCGCGTGTCGCGACGAACCAAAGTGAAAGCGCGACGTAGATAGCCCAACCGCCCCAGAGGCACGCACGGACAGCAAACATAGCCTCGTGCTGACCCTGCGGAAGAGACATGGAAGCGAAAAGACCCACTGGGAGAATAAAGACGCCGGCCAACGCGGGCGTAGCGGAGATAACGAGCAGCGCGGCTGCCCAAAGAGCGACCACGAGCAAGACGACACGCAGACGACTGCATTGAGGCGCCGCGTGCGGCTCGTCGGGCGGTTGACTGCGCTCTGGTAGGTTTCCAGCCATAGATTACAGGATGCGCGCGGAATCGCCTAACGCTTAGGATGATCGACGGATACCGCTGAGGAAAGCGTGAATTTGGCAGGGATGAGCCGGAGTGCAAGAGGCATGGAGTGTGAAGCTCGGAGCATCGGGCTTTTGGGATGAGTTGGGCTTGGCTGAAGCGTCAGGAACGAAGCGCCGAGACGAGGGCCAGACACGCGCCGTGGGTTCCTTTCGCTTTCAGGGCCACGTTGAAATGAAAAAAAAGTGTCGGGGGATGATTAGATCATGGGTGGAGCGGGGAGCAAAAAGGAAGGCGGAAGACGGAGGGCGGATTCGAACGGCGTGGGTGGGAAATAGGATTGAGCTTTCCGTTCGGAATTCAAAAATGTCCCCTTGTCATTCCGCAGGTCGGCAGAACGAAAACAACCCAGCGTATGAATACGGATCCATTCCATCGAATCGCTCAGTGCCACGGCAGAAAGTTTCCATACCTTTCGCGCTTCCTCCTCGCGGTGCTGGTCACCGCCTCTCCGGCGATCGCACAGACGACGGGAAAGGAAGCCGCGCCTTTGGCCGTGCGGGCTCAAGTGCAAGTCGCGGCCAAGCAGCGACGAATTGGAGACAGTTACCGCAAGGCCATGGACATCGAACCCAAGGTCCTTCTCGAAGGCAAAAGTCGCATCGCGCCCATGCCGGCTGCGGAGGCGACGATGGTGATCATCACGATGGATACGCGGGAGAAATACCAGAACAAGAACCAGGTCTTCTCGGTGCTCACGAACGAGACGATTCCGGTGGCTGCGGCTCGGAATGGAGCCCGTCGGACTTTGGAATTCAAGCCCTCGAAAGTGACCTTCGACTCCTACCGGGACTCCAGCAACATTGGCGGTGCGGTTTACAAATACTATGTCTTCGCGATCCGGGACGCAGAAACCAAGGAGCTGGCTGACTTTCAATCCAACTACACCAAGCTCGAAGAATTCTGCAAAGCGAATCCCGGTGAACGCGAGAAGTTTCTCGCCTTGAAGCCGGGCGAGAAGCTTCCGGAAGAGTTCAAATAGGAGTGCGAGCTGCGGTCAAAGCGCGCGCCGATCGCTAGTCATTTGCCCGAATGTCGTAGCAGGTGAGCCGTTCGTGGTAGCGGAGGTAAAGGCGGCCATCATGGATTACCGGATGCGCCCAGGCGTCCCGATTTTCCGCCGTCGCGAAACGGAAGCGTCCGGTGATTTCGAAGCGATCCTCGCGGGGATCGAGAAGGAGCATCCATCCGTCTTCGCACCAGGCGTAGATGCGACCATCGGCCAGCAACGGTGCGCCTTTTGCCGTGTCCGGCAGATCGTAGATCACGTCGCCGGAGCTGGGGTCGATCGCCGCCCACCCCTTGCGACCTCCGTAAAACGCCCCGATCAGTTTCGCACCGCTTTGCACGACACCGCCCTGGAGGGTGTCGAGCCGCGTCTGCCAAAGCTCTTCGGCGCCGATCGTGCCACCTGGCGCGGTGGGCGGCACAAGGCGAAACCAGCGTCCGCCTTTGCCATGCGGCGCCGTCATGAAAATGCCGTCGCCGACCAGCGCCGGCATCATAGCGATCACGCCGTAAGTGGTTGGGAAACGACGCGTCCATTGCAGCGTTCCATTTTCCGCATCCACGCAAAACAAATGGCGCAGGGAACAGCCGACGAGATAGCGCCGGCCCGCGAACTGGATCAGAATCGGTGAAACATAACTCGCGCTCTCGATATCGCCGTTCCCGGCGTCATCGGTAAGGGGCGGACTTTTCCACCGCAATTCACCGGTCATCTTGTCGAACGCCACGACGAGGGCGTCGCGTCCACCCACGGTCGCATAAACGCAATGGTCATCCACGAGCACGCATTCGCTGAGGCCCCAGGTGATGTTCTTTCCGCCGAACTGATCAAGGAGGTCCACGGCCCACGATTCGCGACCCGTCGCCGCGTCCAGGCAGGCCAACCGGCCGTGGGCATTTTCATGATAGAGGCGTCCTGCGCTGAAGGTCACGGAAGCTCGCGCTCCGGGATATGGATCGCGCCAGTATGCACCGTTCTTCGACTGCCAGAGCGGCTTGCCCTCGAGATCGAGTGCGAAGATGTGCAGTTCTTCGCCGACGTCACCAGTGAGGTAAATCCGTCCGTCGGCAAGGATCGGGGACGAATAGCCGCGGCCCAGATTTTCCGCCGTCCAAACCGCCTTCGGACCGTCCGCGGGCCAGGACGGCTGCAAGCCGCGCTCGTCACTGACGCCATCACGCCGCGGACCACGAAACTGCGGCCATCCCTTTTCGGCAGATGCGATAATGGCCGGAAATCGATCGTTGTCGTTCGCAAATACGATTCCCGACTGAACGACGGACACGATGATGAAGACGATCAGTAAGCATGACCGGTCCCGAACGGGAGACTGAGTATTTGAATGCAACATGGATTTCATGGGGCAAGAAAAAGCGTCATCGCTCACGGGAGCCGAGTTCAAAGCAAACCACCTCTCCGGCGTAGCTGCGGCAGTAGAGCCGGCCATTTGCGAGGATGGGCGCGGTGAATGTGTCGCGTTCGTCCGTAAAGACACGCAGGCGTCGCAATTCATGATATGCGGTCGGTGTGGCTTCCACGATCGCCACGTCGCCGCCTTTCGAAGCCTGGACGATCAATTTCCCGTCCGCCGCGATGAGTGAACCGAATTCTCCGAAGCCGCGTTGCGCCCATTTTTCCTCACCCGTCTCCCACGCAAGGCAGTGCAAGATACCCGTTTTATCCACGCCGTAGAGATATCCGTCGACGAGTACGACGTTGCCGGTGTAGCTCGCGAGCTTTCGGTTCGACCAGTCTTCGACGAGCTTTCGATCGCGGATGGAAAAGCGGGCACACTTTTTAAACTGCTCGGCGGTGGTGACGAAGACATGGCCGTCCGCGACCAGCAAATCGACGCAGGCTGCGCCCCATTTCTCGGCCCACGGACCGCCGCGCCACAGTTCATGGCCCGTCTGCGGATCGACGCCGTAGAGATTAACATTGTCTCGCTCCGCATCGGTGGTGATCAACGCCACGGCGCGTTTGCCATTGTGCTCGAACGGAACGGGCGAAGCGCACGCGCCCCGCTTCCCATCGTCCCCCCACACCATTTCGCCATCGGATTTCCGCAGCCCGATGCCGTGGCTGCCCGCGGCCAGGATGAGCAAATCTTCGGCGATCAAGGGCGACCACGCGAAGCCGTAATCGACGTCCGGCTCATACGCTTTCGGCAAATCCCGTTTCCATTTTGGTGCCCCGGTTTGGGCATTCCACGCTCGCAACTGCCCGTGCTGCCCGAGCGTGTAAACGGTGTCGCCATCGATCGTCGGTGTCGCGCGCGGGCCGGGCCACTGCACGATCGTTTCGCTCGGATACGACTGCTGCCAGCGCACCTTGCCGGTCGTGGCATCGAGGCAAACTACCGTGTCTTTTTCACCATCCCAACCGACAGTGTAAGCGGTATCACCGCGCACGCTGATCGCTGAATGTCCCTGGCCGAACTTTGCCCGCCAGAGCTCTTTCGGCGCACCGTCCTTCGGCCAGGCGGCCAGCCAGCCGGCCTCCGCGGAATGCCCGTTGTGCTGCGGTCCGCGCCAATTCGGCCAATCGCTCGCCTGGAGTTGAGCGATGAAAAGGGGGAGGAGTAATGACGCAGCTTTCACACGCGATAGAATCCGGAAGTCCATTGCCAATAAGGTCCGCGGATTAAATTCAGGCTCTCTTCGACGGTGAATCCCTGGCTGGCGATGGTTGCGCAATGTGCGCAGTGCGCCCGCCAGCTGGCGATTTCGTCTGTGCTGATCCCGTCCGTTTTGTCATGCGCGACCTTCTGACCCAGCAGCAGCGCGTAAAAGCCTTCGAGTTGAAAAATACTGGCGGATGGATTGAGCAGCTCAATGGCGGTCACCGTGCTGGGGCCGTTCTCGCGATAGAATTCCACGATGCGCTGCGCGCCGTGCAGAGCGGTCTCCGCGCGGCAATGCTGCCAGAACGGAGTGTCGAGTCGGGTGTTGAAGCGGTAATGGACGGCGAGAAAGTCGCGAATTTCATCCCAGAGATTGGAGACGATGCGATTCGTTGACGCGCGCAAAGTCGGAGCGGGTTCGCCATCGCAATCCCGCAAGGCCCAGGCGAGAAAACGTGCCTGCTGGCAAATGACGAGGAGCGCTGTGGCCTCGAGCGGTTCGACAAATCCAGACGCGTTGCCAATGGCGAAAACATTGCCAACCCAATTTCGCGCAACGCGTCCGGTGCGAAACTTCACCAAGCGCGTCTGCCGGACCTTGGGGTTGGCCCGGCGAAAGCTCGCTTCCGCGTCCTCATCGCTGGCGAAGGCCGAACTGAAGACGTAGCCGCGATTGACGTGGCGCTCGTGTTCGATCTGCCACGCCCAGCCTGCATCCATCGTCTCGGCCGTGGTGTAGGGCAGCACGGGTTCATGAGTCCGCTCCCAACCTCCGATGACCGCACGGTCACAAAACAGCGCATCGGCATACGATTGAAACGGTTCCTCGAGCGCCCGCCGGATGAGCTCGGATCGAAAGCCGGACGCATCGACGAACAGATCCGCTGCGAGCCGTTCGCCGCCTTCGAGATGAAGTGCCGCGACACCGTCCGGATTCGTTTCGACGCGGGCCACCGTTCCCTCGATGAACTCGATACCGCGTTCCCGCGCGTAGCGTTCGAGACAGGACACGAAGTCCGCGTTTTCGAGATGATAGCCCATCGTGCGCTGGACGTCGGGGGCGCCATTTGGCTGCCGCGCGAAGGCCTTGCCGGCCGTCATCAGCGCGGACGAAACGTCGGCGTCGACTCGATGCTCGAAGTCGTAAAAACCATTCGCTTTGCCGCATTGCGGCGCGCGGCCCGTGACGTGATTGGTAAACGTGTAATTGAACGCATCGCGCGGCCCCCACTTAAAGCGCACCCCAAGTTTCCAGGACGGTTTCGCCTCCGCATGAAAACGGGCCGGATCGATACCGAGAAAGCCGTGCAGATGATTCGGCAAATCCGTCGTGCTGCCTTCGCCCACGCCGATGATGCCGATCTCCGCGCTGCGCACGATTCGGATCGTCAGATGCGGCAGCGCCGCGCGTAGCGAGAGCGCGGCGATGAGACCCGCGCTGCCACTGCCGAGCACCAGGATCTCGCGGATCATCGCGCCTCGATTGATTCTCGTTTGGCGATCTCGATCTCTGGCGCGTCGAGCGGCAGAGCGGCCACCTCGCGAAACAATGCGCGTGCTTCCTCCGCCCGGCCAGCCATGGACAGCCGCTGCGCTTCCTGCAAAACTGCGGGGGCGGATTGAATCCACGGTATGGCGTGGGCATGTTCTCGCGCGCTCTGAGTTTCCGCTCCGTTCAAGCTGGTGCCGGTCGTGCCACTGGCCATGAGATTGGTTCGGTCCTGGCGATGGGGCAGTCCAAAACCGTGTCCCAGCTCATGCGACGTGACACGAGGAATCGGTTCGTCGATGCCGCCTTCGACTTCACGCAAAGCGGCGGTGTCTTTGACGAAAATACCGCGCGGCGTGTAGAAGCCGTTCACGCCCAGTTTCTTCACATAATAGACATGGAAAAGCTCGCGGCTGCGGGAATCGGGCGGGAGGCGGGTGAACAGGTCGTCGTGGGGATCAGCGGCATCGGCGCTGGCCGGCAGCGCGTCTTCGCGGATGACGGACTCGATCTGGAAATGAATTCCGGCCGGCGCCCAGATACGGTTGACCTTTCCAAAGATGCGCTCGATGTCCGACGCCTTGAGAGTGGTCTGCAGCTCCGGGGTGTCGTCCGACGAGAGCAGGTGGACGCGGACGGGCGCGATTATCCAATCCCGAAACTCGAAGCCTGTGGTCGTGGGTGTCAGCAAATGCTCGCGGAGAAAAAGAATCTGGGCCAGGAACTGAAAGTCGGCGTTCTTCTTTTTGGCGAAGCCATGGCCTTCATCCTCCGCCAGCAAATACCAGCATGGGCGGTCGGCAGCCCGCATCGCTTTGACGATCTGCTCCGCTTCGGTGACCGGCACGCGGGGATCATTTTTCCCCTGCACGACGAACAGCGGACGCGTGATTTTGTTGACCTGATTCAGCGGGGCAATGCGCTCGAGAAACTTTGCCATCTCGGGGTCTCGTTCATCGCCGTATTCCACCCGCCGCAGATCCCGGCGGTAATCCTGTGTGTTCTGGAGAAAGCTGATGAAATTCGAAATACCAACGATGTCGATGCCGCAGCGGAGCCGATCTGAAAAGTGGGTCAGCGCCGCCAGGACCATGTATCCGCCGTAGCTCCCGCCGAGCACTGCCACGCGATCAGCATCGAGCCCTTTGTCTTGCGCAATCCAGTCCAGGACGGCCCCAATGTCGCGCACGGAATCCTCGCGCTTCACGCCGTTGTCGAGGGTGAGGAAGTTCTTTCCGTAACCCGCGGAGCCGCGAACATTCGGCGCCACGATTGCGCAGCCGAGTTCATTCAAATAGAAATTGTTGCGGCCCATGAAACCCGGTCGAAACTGCCCTTCCGGCCCGCCGTGAATGTAAACGATTGTGGGGCGCGGACCGGGGAATTTAGTCGGATCAGGCCGATAAACGAAGGCGGAGACAGGCAGACCGTCGAAGCTCGGAAATTTCACCAACTCCGGCTCCGAAAAATCCGCCGTGTCGATTCCGCCGGTCTCGCTTTCCGTCCAGCGTGACACCTCGCCGGTTTCGACATTCAACGAATACGCATCCGAGGGTGACCGCGCGCTATCGAGCGTGAATCCGAGATCGTGGCCATTCTCATTCCAGACCAGACCTTCGGGAACGCCCACCGGGAGTTTCGGCAACGGCTTTTGCTTTCCGCTCGCGACGTCGATCAATCGCAGCACGCCGACACCGTCTTCATTCGAGATCAAGGCAATCAACGTTCCGTCGGGGGAAAGCTCGAATTCGTCCACATCCCACGGCACGTCCGCCGTCAGGACGGTGCGCTCTCGAGATTCCAGGTCCATGCGCACGAGCTGCTGGAATTCAGACCCCAGATCGCTGAGGAAAAAGATGCTGCGGCCGTCCCGTGCGAACCGGGCGGAAAGGTTGACCGTCCGATCATCCGTTTTCGGGGTGAGCGCAGTGACGTTTCCGGTGTCGAGTTGGAGCAAGTGCACGAGACTCTCGTTGGCCGAGACATATTCGGTCAGGAGCAATTGCGATTCGTCCTCGGACCAATCGCTGACACTCCACCCGCCACCTGAGCGTTCGAGCACCAGCCGATCGCTCGATGGCTCCTCGGGAGTCATGACATAGATATCCGTGTCCTTGCCGGTGCGCCGCGTTGAGGTGTAGGCCATCTGTCTGCCACTGCGCGTCCATGTCGGGCTGCTGTTGCGCGATTTTCCATCAGTCAGGAGCGTTTCGCGTCCAGTAGCGAGATCGTAGCGGTAGAGCTGGTAAAACTCGCCGCCGCCGATGTCCCGCGCGAAGACAAAGAGTCCGCCCTGCTTCGGTCGGAAGGAAGCGCTGCGCACGGGCTCTTCGGCGAACGTCAACTGGCGCCGAGCCCCGCCGGGCATGGCCACGAGATGCACTTGAGGTGTGTCGGCGAACCGCGTGCGAACCAGCATTTCCCGTTGCCGCGGTTGCCATGAGAGCATGGTCGCGGAACGGAACTCGAGGTAGCGTCCCGCTTCTTCCCGCAACGTCGGCGGAATCGCCGGAATGCCGTCGGCCACCAGGTTGGCTGGGATTTGCGCCGGGGCGGAAAGCGCGAGCAGGGTCGAGCTGGCGAGAAGCGAAAGGATGCGCATGCGAACCATCCTACGACACTGCACGCGCGAGCGACGAGCGCCTTTGACACCCGGCTCCGGATGGAGGCACGATGACGGCATCATGAAACTCGCATTGGTTGGTTCCGCCCTGTTCGCTCTCACTCTGCATGCGGCCGACTCCGACGGCTTCACCACGCTCTTCGATGGCAAAGACCTCTCCCAATGGACGGTGCCCGCGGGTGACAATGGACATTGGAAAGTGATCGACGGCGTCATCGATTACGATGCGAAGAGCGAAGCGACCGACAGCAAGGATCTGTGGACGAAGAAGAGTTACGGCGATTTCGTTTTGAAACTCGACTGGCGGATCAAGGAAACCAGCGGGCTTTTCCCGATGCCCGAAGTGCTCGCGGATGGGACGGATAAAAAGGGCGCGGATGGGAAGCCAATCATTGTCATGCGCGACAACGCGGATTCCGGAATCTACCTGCGCGGCGATACCAAGGCGCAGGTGAATATCTGGTGCTGGCCGATTGGCTCGGGTGAAGTCTACGGCTATCGCACCGACGAATCGCAACCGGCGGAAGTTCGGGCGGGTGTGACGCCGAAGGAACATGCGGACAAACCCGTCGGCGAGTGGAACCACTTCGAGATTACATTGAAGGGTGACCGGCTCACGGTCGTTCTCAATGGAAAGGAAGTGATCAAAGACGCTGCGCTGCCAAGCGTGCCCAAGAAGGGACCGATCGGATTGCAGCACCACGGCGGATTCAAGGACGGCAAATACCTGCCGGCATCGAGTTTGATGCAGTTTCGCAATATCAAGATCAAAGAATTGGACCGAGAATGACGGTCCGGAGGACGGCGGATTTGGGGACGGAATTGGTGCTTGTCGACGATTGAGTCTCGTGGGCAAACTACGGGAGCTTTTCACCAGCAAAAGCTGATTGGGGGTATGAACGACGTTTTTTCATATAACGATCTGGATCGCGCGATCATGGGGATGATCCGGAATCCGTCGGCCACCCCGGAGCTCTACCGGCAGCTGGCTGAGGGAGAGCTGTGGGCCTTGGTGCCAGAGCATCCCGAGGTGGCGAATGTGGCACCGGAAATGAAGAAAACGAATTCAGTGCCGTTCATCCAGGAGGCGGACGAGGAGGGGCCGTTAATCCCGCTGTTTTCGTCGTTCCAGCGAGCCCAGGAGGCGATGAAGCAGGCGACCTTCCCACCCCGAAAGGGCTCGCCGGCCGCCATGCCCGCGCGGCAGATGCTCGAGATTCTGGGGAAACGGGAGTTGCGTGCAGTCGTGAACAAGAGTTGCCGGACGGGAGAAGTGGTCGTGCCCCCGGATTTGATGCGCGATCTGGCCGATGGATCAGCGCCCCATTCGATCGCTTTGCATCGTGCCGAAGTGAAAGGGATGGGCGGCATGAGGATTCTCGATCCGGCGGACTTTCCGACGCACTTGGTACAGCCGATGGGCGACGTTCTCCGGCGACATCGGAATTTTCGCGCGGCCTGGATTTTCACTCCGGCGTCAGCGACGCTCGAACGAGAACCGGGTTCGACGTATCAGGTGTTGATCCTGATGAACCCACGCAGCGAGGTCATTTTCCACGAATTCAATCGGACGGCGATGGCGTCGCGCCGCGATGGGGACGATCTCCGAGTCGCGCTGTTGGATCAAAAAGACGCCGTGGGAGTAATGCGCTTATTCTCGCAAGCGGCACCATTTCATACCGCCGCGGATTACTCGCCGCCGCGCAGTGATCGCGACGCAGGCGGCAAGCGCCAGATCGACCAATGAGTATGGAAGCGTTATCGCCCGCCATTACGCGACGATACGGTGCTGGTATGTCGCGGTTGGCTTATGAATCGACGATCCGTGGCCACGCGCCGCGCACGCAACCGTAGTGCCGGGTGAGGCCGGCAAACGCGGGCGCGCCGGGATCGGGGCAAACGGGGCGTCCGGAGGATTCGAGGTAAAAGCAGCCGAGTTCTGCCATGGGCAGCGCGGCGAAAAGCAGATCGCACTCGGCGAGAATTTCGAACCAACGTCGTTTCATGGCCACAAGGTCCGGCCGATTGATGGGACGGACCTTTTCAATTTCGTTTGGTGAGAAATGCGTGTTTCGCCGGATGGCATCGACGATGTATTCGGGCGTGAGCCCCGGATCCTTGCCCGCGGCAGCCCAAATCAGTGCGCCGAGGTGTAAATGCCGTTCATGTAGAAAATGCACATCGAGGTAATCGCGAAACTCCCGGCGGCTCGAAAGCGCGAGCACCTTGTTCGTCGCTGCGTCCCAAAAGTTCAGCCGCCACCCCAGCTCGACATCGGGCTCGATCGGGAAGAATCGAAACGCCGAACCGAACACCCACTCGATCTTCGTCTCCTGCCCATCCCGCGTCAGGCGCGCGCGTTGAAATGTCCCCTTCGGTTCGCCCAGCTCCACCTGGATGCCCGCCGACCGGAGCGCGGCCGTATCCGCCTCCACGGCGCGTGCCAGGCTCTCCGTGGTGTCGTGGAAGAAATGGACATCGAGCGAAGCGCGTGGTGGATCGTCGCTTCGCAGCAGGACCGTAGCTCAGGCTCGAAAGCTCTCTGGATCCCGTTTTTCCGCAATCACCCGCATCACCTCCCGCTCGAATTCCCCTAATGGCATAACAACTGAGCCGCGATGCGATATCCCCGATGCCCGCCGTGGAGTCGCAGTCCTTCGATGATGAGCGGGATCGTCGCCTCGGTGATCTCCGGGTCCGCGGGCCACGACCAGAAGCACTGCACGGAAAACTCCTTGAAAGCCCGGCGCGCGAGGTCGAGCCGGCGTTCGGCGTCGGTTCGTGTCGGCGAAGACTGCGGTGTGTCCACACCCGAAGTTACGACGCGCAGTGCCGCGCAGCAATCCAGCGCTCGGCCCATCACGGCGCCTGCCGTTGCGAGTTCCACACTGGCGTCTGCGCGCTGCAGGCGGATGATCCAATGAGCGGGTGAGCCGAAGGCCCGGCTCCCGCCCGGCTGACCCTCTGGCTCGTGGTCCGGGCGTGGTCGAAGCGGTTAGCTGCTGAACTCTTCGCGTTCGAAGATGCCGGTGTCCCATTCGACGTTACACGTGGCGCAGTAGTAATGGAGGGCGGGCAGCGCCTCATCCACGTGCGTGCATTTGCCGCCGCACTGCGGGCAGCGGTAGCGGAGCTTGAACCTGAAAAACCAGTAGATCAGATTCACGGTAGAACCGGCGACAAGGAGAACACCCACGAGGACGAACAGGGAGACCGCCGGCGCCATCGGCGATTGATCACCGAGGATGATGATACCGGCGAACCCCGCGAAAAGCGCGAGCATGGACCCGCCGAACCAAAAGGCGGCGCGGAGCATTTTGCGCGGAGATTCGACGTCCTGCCGTTGCTGACGATCCACGCGCTCGATCGGGGCCGGCTTGGACCACGACGGCCAGAGCTTCTGTGCGGCCCGGTTGATTTCATCCGCGCCGGCCGCGAGCCGTTCGGCGAAGAAATCGATTTTTCCGTCCAAAGTCTCGATGATGATCGCCGGCCTGCGCTCGCCGCGGGAGTTCTTGGGCGGAAACCGTCTGGCCACGATAAATCGGTCCACGGCGATCGGGTGGCAGCGATTCGGTTCCATCCGCACGAGGACGCCTTCGGGGCCGACCATGATTCCCTGGCGAAGGGTGCCGCGCCTGGAATCCCGTTGCGCAAAGATCGCAAACCACAACCGGCGACCGAGGAGCAAAGGAACGAGCCACAACGCCGCGCCAACTCCCGCGAGAACAATCCGCGCCGGCCAACCCCCATTCCCGGATGGGAAATTCCAGAGCCCGACGAAGAACATCGTTCCCATGCCGCCGAACATGACGCCCAGAAGGAGGAAGAACATGAGATCGGTGCCGACTTTGATCGTTCTCGGAAACAGTCGCACATTCGGCGGTAGCGCCGCGGCGCGATCAATCCAGGAACGGTAAGGCTCCGGCAGCTTTCGATCGGAGATGGCGCGCATGAGGTGGCTTGCGGACGACGCGCAGGACGCCGGGAACCTTCGCGCAATTCAAGCGCGAATCGGTGACAGCGCGAATCGGTGCGGATCGAAGTGACGATGTGGTAGAAATCTCTGATGAAAGTTCTCGTTCAGTGCGAAGGCGGACAGTTCGCCAATATCAGCCATCTTACGGCATTCCTCGGTTTCAAAGAGTTCGGCTACGAGATCGAGCTGTTCTCCTGGGACGATATTGATGAGCTGGATGTTGCGCGGGAGACCATCGTTGCAGGTGGAATACCCGCGGTGGTGAAGATTCTAAACAGGCTTGGGGTTCAACCGCCTACGCTCGCAGCGGTTCCACCAGAACTTGCGTGCTTTGCTGGCAGGCGCACGTGGGTCAGCACCCTTGGCGAGCTTCGTGCACGCCACGTCGAAGACCCTGCCGAGCCCATCTTTTTCAAACCGATGCCCGGCGACCGGAAGCTCTTTAACGGCACGGTGGTTCACCAATTTCGCGACCTCATTCCAACGGCCGCTTTTCCCGCAGATTTGAGTGTATTTTGCTCCGAGCCGGTGACGTTCGTTTCTGAATACCGAATCTTCGTCCTCCAGCGCGAAGTGATCGGCTGCAAACACTACAAGGGTGACTTCCGTCTTTTTCCGAACTTCGACGTGATTGATCGCGCCGTGGGCGCATACACCAGCAGCCCAGCCGCTTGCGCGATCGACTTTGGAGTTACTCGCGACGGCAGAACGCTCGTCGTTGAAGTCAACGACGCCCACTCGCTCGGTTGCCATGGTTTGAGCGAAGTCCGCTACGCCCGCATGCTCGAAGTTCGCTGGCGGGAATTGACCGGGCTGCCGATCGACTAGCTTCAAAACCGGCAGTCATTCTGAGACCGGCTTTGATTCCGTCAGATCACCTCGCGATACACATCCGGGTGCGGGCGGGAGATGACAACGGCGTTCACGAGGACGCCGGCTTCGGCGATGACGGCGCGGCCGGCGGCGACGGCGGCTTGCACGCTGGACGACGTCGCCGGTGAGGGTGCAGAAGGCTTTTCCACCTAGGGCCATGGCGAGACGGACTTCGAGGAGCTGCACGTCGGCGGCTTTCGCGGCGGCGTCGGCGGCTTTGATGAGCGTGGCGACGTTGAAGCTCTCGAAGATGCCGAGCGCACCGGTCGGTTCGACGGGCGTGGTGCGGCCGATGGCGGAGAGGACGTCGGGGTGCAGGTTTGCGATGACGACGTGATCGATGAGGCAGCCGCCGGCGCATTCGTTGCCCGTGGCGATGGCGGCTTCGACGCTCGCGGTGTCGCCGGCAAGGAGGATCATGTATTTGCCCGAGCAGATGGAGCGCGAGAGCATCAGCTTCACGTTGCCGGCTTTCAGCGCGGAATCGGCGACGGAGAAGCCAGCGGCAATGCTGGAGAGTTCGATGAGGCCTACGGACTTTTGGTTCATGGGTGAAAGTTCAAAGTTAAATTGGTTGCCCGCGAAACACACGAATGGACGCGAAAAGGGGAGGAAGGGTGCCTGAAAACTTTCGTGTCATTTCGCGCATTTCGCGGGCCGCCCTTATTTCCGGGCGAGCGTGATCTTGTCGGCGGAAACCGACGTAACGCTGGCGGCAAAGGGCGCGTGAATGATGGCGCCGAGCGCGTTGGGCGCGGGTTCGGAAATGGGCTGGCCGGCTTTGACGGTGTCGCCGGCTTTGACGAGCGGGACGGTCGGGCCGCCGGCGCTTTGCTTGAGCGGGAGGACGACTTGCTTCGTGTCCACGATGCCGGCGCGCAATGGCGCGGGGCTGTCGTATTGCTCGACGTGCATCTTCTTCATGAGCGTCTTGATCGGCACGTGGCGGCCATCGCGCATGGGGTGGACTTTGATGTCGGTCTTTCCGGTCCACTTGAAATTCTGCGAGCGAAGGATGGCCTTCGAGTCGTCGCAGGCTTCCTTCGGATAGAGTTCCTCGGGGCAGGCGTAGAGGGTGCAAAGCCCGCAGGAGCAGCAGAGCGCGGCCCATTCGTTGAACCGCTCGGCACCGGTGCCGGTGAAGGCGAGCGTGCGCATGACCTGATGCGGCTCGACCTGGTAGCCGAGGAGAAAGCGCGGGCAAAACTCGGTGCAGTAGCGGCATTGGTCGCACGCGGACTTTCCGATCGAAGCCTGAATCTTCGCGGGCTTGAACTTCTTCTCCATCACGTGGTGATCGCGCGGGAGGATAATCGCGCCGGTGCTGGTCTTCACGACGGTGCGGTCGAGATCGTCCGTCGTCTCGCCCATCATGAGCCCGCCAATGGCGAGGACGGGATCGTCGCACGTCGCACCGCCCGCGGCTGCGATGCACTCGCGGTAGCTGATGCCGATCGGCACGGTGAGTGACACCGGCTCGGCGACCGCGCCGGCGATAGTGATGGTCTTGTGCGTGACCGGCTTCCCATCGACGGCCTGCGCGATGTTCACGAGCGTCTCGACGTTGCTTACGATCGCGCCGACGTGGATCGGCAGTCCGGCAGGCGGGATGAGCTTGCCGGTGACGGTATAGACGAGATCGTATTCGTCCCCCGCCGGGTAGAAATCGCCGAGCAACTGCACGCGCACGCGCGTCCCGCGGCAGGCTTCCTCAATGGCTTCGACCGCTTTCTTCTTCTTCGCCTTGATCCCGATGACGCCTTCCTGCGCGCCGGTGGCGGCCATGCACAGTTCCACGCCGCGCACGACGTCGCCGGCGTAATGCTCCATCACCGCGGCGTCCTTGTGCAGCAGCGGTTCGCATTCGGCGCCATTAGCGATGATGATCCCGGCCTTCGAGCCGAGCTTTACGTGCGCGGGAAATCCACCGCCGCCCGCTCCGACGACGCCGGCTAGTCTAACTTGATCGACGAGTGACATAGTTTCGTGAGGTCTAATTTGGGAGACGCTGGCGTAAGCGCGCGAGTTGCTCCGCGACGCGAGCGCGCGACGCGGCGTGATCGCCGGTGATCGTCTCCGCCGGGCGGCTCGTGGGCGTGCCGGCAGGCTTCACGATCGTGGAGCCAGAGCCTCCGTAGCTGGTGATGCCCGAAGTTGGTTGCATGTCATCGGCCAGCGGGCGCAGCGCGGTGATGCCGGAGGCCTGCAGCACCCCATGATAAGCCTTCACAGCCTCCTCCGGCGTGATCGCTTGCTCGACGATGCGGCGCAGCATTTCGATGAACGCGAGCGGGTGCTCGGCCTGGTTGATCTTGCGTCCGAACAGCGCGACTCGCGCGCCATATTTCTGCGCCTCGGCGATGAGCTTGAACGCGTCGTAGGTCGTCCCCGCGCCGCCGCCGAGAATGCCGACGATGAGATTCGGATCGTAGGCCGCGAGTTCCTCCATCGCCTTCGGCCCCCGATACACGATCTTCAAAAAGACCGGTCGTCCGCGCGTCGTCACCCCGGCGAGGCTGCGGATGATGTGATCGTTGATGAAGCCATCGACCATCTCCGGCGAAATGCGCGGATCGACGTTCGGATCGAAGACTTCGAGGAAGTAACGGAAGTTCTTCCGCTCCGCCTCCTCACGGAATTCCTTGAACGCGCGCAGCGTCTCGTAATCCAGCGCGAGATTGTTGGTGAAAGTAACGGAGTAAAGACCGAGGTCCGCGCCGACATGCGGAGCGGCAGGATCGCAGTCGATCTGGCCGCACTTGATGTGGTCGATTGTCGCCGTGCGAAAAGGCCGCGATGGCTCCTGGATGTAGCCCGCGCCGCGGATGACCCAAATGTCCGTGGCGTCGTTCGCGCGGGCCGCGGGCGTGATGTGCGAGTTCTCGAAGAGCCGTTCGTTGATCGCCAGTTGCTCGATGTTCGACGCCGAGCAAAGCATGATATCGATCGATCCCCTGATTCACCACGTCGCGAATCTGCTGCCGATATTCCGGGAGCGTTTTCCAGCGCATCTCGGACTTCAGCACGCGCTCCGGATTCAGGGGACGCTTCTGCCCCGGCGCGGTGATGCCGAAGGCCATGTCGGCATCCTTCGCGTCGGCGATGATGAACGCCCTGCTCCCCGAGGGATTCGCCCGGATGTCGGCAATCTTCTGGTCGAGTGATTTCTGCATAACGGAAAGGTCAGCCCACCTTGCCGAGGGTGTCCTTCAACGCCCTGGCGGAATTCTGGAGGCTGTTGAGTTCCTTCGGCCAAAGCTCGATCTCGATCTGATGCAACACGCCCGCGCGGCCCACGACCGTCGGCACGCTGATTGACACGTCGCGGATGCCATACGCTCCCTTCACCAACGCGGACACGGGCAGGATGCGGCGGCGATCCAGCGCGATGCAGTCGATCACTTCGCGAATGGCCACGCCTACAGCCCAGCCCGCGCCACCTTTGCGCGAGATGACTTCAGCGCCGCTCTTCTGCGTGCGCTCGAAGATCTGATTTTGGAAGCTCGGGGTGACGCCCGCGAACTTCGTCAGCGGAAACCCATCGACGGTGGCGGACGACCAGATCGGCACCATCGAATCGCCATGTTCGCCGAGAATCATCGCGCGCACCTGCGTCGGTGGAAGCTTGATCGCCTCGGCAATCAGCGAGCAAAAGCGCGACGTATCGAGCATCGTGCCGAGACCGATCACCTGGCTCTCCGGCAGTCCGGTTTCCCTCCACGCGAGATGGGTCAGGATATCCACGGGATTCGAGACGACGAATATGATCGCGTCGCGCTTGAGGCCCGCGCTCTTGAGGCTCGCGATGATCCCTCGGAAGAGACTGACGTTCCGGTTGATGAGATCGAGCCGAGATTCGTCCGGTTTGCGCCGCAGACCAGCGGTGATGCAGATGATGTCGGCATCGGCACAGTCGGCGTAACTGCCGGCGCGAATGACCTGGTCGCTGCAAAACGCCGCTCCGTGCAGCAGGTCCAGCGCTTCACCTTCAGCCGTCGCCTGATTGGCGTCGAGAATGAGGAGTTCGCGGATGACGCCACTGCATTGGAGCGCAAATGCGGCGCAGGAACCGACGCGCCCGCCACCGCCGACGATGGCAACCTTCATTTGCCGAGCTTCGCGACGATTTCGTCGGTGAGCTTCTGCACGATCGCCTCGATGTCGGCGTCGCTCGCATTGTCGTTGCTGATCGGATTCCACGGCGTGACCGGTGACGAGCAGCCGTGCGAACCGCACATCTGCTGCCACGGATCGACTTCGCACAGACCCGCGGGCTTGAGGTCGTAGCGGTCGTCGGGAAGGCCGAGGCTCTGCTTGATCGTGAGCAGTTCGGGCAGCTTCTCGCAGGGGATGGATGCGCCGCCGGGGATGGATTGTGCGAGGATGACCGTGCGGCAATACGCGTCGGTGATCTCCATTTTGAAATACGCGTCCTCGACCGATTTGCCCCAGCAGATGACGCCGTGGTTGCCCATGAGGATCGACTGGTGCTTCGGCGCGAGCGGAAAAATCTCCGCGGCGATCTCCGGCGAACCGGGCGTCTTGTAAGGCGTGTAGGCGACCGTGCCGACGAAGACTTCCAACTCGGGAATCAGTCGCGGCGGCGGCTGCATCCCTTTGATCGCGAACGCGCCGGCGTGGCAGGGATGCGCGTGGCAGACGCTCATGGCTTCCGGCGTCGAGTGGAAAATCGCCATGTGCGTGGTGATCTCGCTGGAGCGTTTCCAGGTGCCGCCACACTGCGTTCCCTTGCCATCGACCATGCACATCATGTCGGGCTTCATAAAGCCTTTGCTGACGCCGGTCGGCGTGCAGATGAAGCGATCCGGCCCGAGACGCGCGGAGATGTTGCCGCCGTTGCCATCGCAATATTCGCGCGCCCAGATGCGGCGTCCGATGTCGCAGATCTGCTCTTTGATTTCGTTCGCTTTCTTCGAGCTAAAGAGTCGCACATCGTCCGGGCTGTAAGGTCCGGGGCCGGCGGTGCTGGCTGATACTGCGGTGGCCGGCGCTGCGGTCGATGCCGTGGAATCAAAAACGATCTTCACGTTCGCGTCGTTGAAGATGTCTTTGGCCCCCGGAGTCAGGCGCGTCTCGCTGTTCTGGCGGAACTCTTTGGCGCCGGTCTTCACAAACTCAGCGGCTTCTTTCTGGGCGATCAGGTTCATGGATTATTTCTGGTAAAAGTGGTCATCGACGAGCGCGGCGCAGTAGGCATCCACGGGCGTAGGAATGGGAAAAGGGCAGGCCGCCTCGCGACCTTCGCTGATGGCAATATTCTGCCCGACGCCAGCGCCGAGTTGGTCGTAGACAACGATGGCGGGATCGTGTTTTTCCTCGCCGGCAAACGTGTCGGTCTTCCAGGGCAAAGTGAGCAGCAGGCGCTCGCCGAAGTAGCGTTTGTGGCGGACGGAAAGGGTCACGCGCCCGATGACGGTGCCCATCCTCATGCGAAAGCCTCCGATTTTGTGCCCGCGAAAGGCGCGAAAGAGCGCGAAAGGGGGATGAGGTGAAGCGTTCCGCGCATCAAAACTTTCGCGTCTTTTCGCGTCTTTCGCGGGCAGTTCATAGCGCGAGATCCCTTTCCGGATCGATGATTCCCATCACGGTCCAGCGCGCGGGACTGCGCTCGTCTTTTACGATCTTCCGCGCCTCGCTGCCATCGCTGGAGATCAGCACCTTCTGCCCGATGCCGGCGCCGAGCGGGTCGAGCACAATTTGCGGCGCGAGATCCGGGCTTTCGGGGATCGCGATGAGCAGCCGCCAGCCTTCGAGGCTCTTGTGCTTCATCGTCGATGTGACGTAGCCGTGGATGGTCGCGAGTCTCATAGTGCGATTTCTTCGGCCCGCGAAAGGCGCGAAAGGGCGCGAAAGGATTTTTCGGTTAGCGCGAGACGCTCGCTTTCGATCTTGGGATACGCACCGAAGTTGACGAGCAGGCCGAGTTCGAGGCCGGATGCGTTGAGATAATTCAAGACCTGTGCTCGATGCGCATCCACCAACTCGCTGACCGCTTTCAATTCGAGGATGATCTTCTCGTAGCAAACGAAGTCGGCCTTGAATCGCGACGTCAACAAACGGCCTTTGTAGGTCAGCGGAAAGTCCACCTGCGACTTCGCCGGGATTTCACGCAGCGCGAACTCGATCTCCAAACATTCCTGAAACACGGCTTCATTGAAACCGCAGCCCTTCTCCTTATACACCTCAAAGCACGCGCCGATGATCGCGTAAGATTCGTCTTTGTAGAGGATGTCGGGCATTTTCTTTCGTGTCTTTTCGCGTCTTTCGCGGGCCTAAAACAGGTTCAGATTTTCCACCATCACGCAGCGCCGTGAGCGGGTGAAGGTCATCGGGGTGGTGACGCCTTCGCCGGTGGGCGTCGCGACGCTGAAGCTGAGGAAGCCTTCGCCGCCGAGGCCAAGACCGGTCATGCACGGGCCGTTCTTGATGAAGAGCGTCGTGTCCACGGCCTGCGCCATTTTCGTGAGGTTTGATGTTCGTGGAGTGCATGATCGCGGTGTGCTTGTAGTTGTGCTCGGCGCGGATCGCGGCGGCGATGCCGGCGTCCACGTTCGGCACGCGCACGATCGGGATGAAGGGCATCATCTGCTCTTCATCGACAAAGAGGTGATCTTCCCTGGTTTCGCCGAAAAGGAGTTGTGTCCCGGTTGGCACGTTGAGGCCGATGGCTTTCGCGAGGACCGCGGCGTCACGGCCGACGAGATCGCGATTCACGACTGGGTGCGGGCAGCCCGCGCCTTTGCCCTGGGGGAAGACGAACGCTTTCTCCGCGAGCGCCTCGATCTGCTTCGCGTCGAGTTGCACCGCGCCGGCGCGTTTCAGCGCCGCGCAGAGTTTGTCGGCGACGGAATCGACGACGAACACTTCCTTCTCGCCGATGCAGAGCAGGTTGTTGTCGTAGCTCGCGCCCTGGATGATGCACTTCGCGGCGTGATCGAAGTCGGCCGTCTCATCGACGACGACGGGCGGATTGCCCGGCCCGGCGCAGATTGCGCGCTTGCCGGTTTTCATCGCCGCGGCGACGACCGCGGGGCCGCCGGTGACGCAGAGCAGCTTGACTTGCGCGTGCTTGCACATCGCGTCGAAGGTCTCGAGCGTCGGCTTCGCCACGGTGGTGAGCAGGTCGCTGATGCCGGTCTCCTGGAAGATCGCTTCGTTGTAGGCGCGGATCGCGATGGCGGCGCAATTCGCGGCGCCGGGATGCGTGTTGAAGACGACGGCGTTGCCCGCGGCGATCATGTTGATCGCGTTGCCGGTGAGCGTCGGAACGCTGTGAGTCGAGGGCGTCACCGCACCGATCACGCCCCACGGCGCGAAGTCGATGATGGTCAAGCCAAAGTCGCCACTGAAGGCCATGCGCTCGAGGAATTCGACGCCCGGCACGAGGTCGCCGCAGATCTTGAGCTTCTCGATCTTGTGATCGAGTCGGCCGATCTTCGTCTCCGCGAATTCGATCTCGCCCCACTCCTGCGCCTTGGCGACGCACATCTTGCGGATGACGTTGATCGCCTTGCGCCGGGCGGAGACGCCAGCGTCGCGTAGCATTTCAAACGAGCGGTGCGCGGCGTCGCACGCGTCTTCCATCTTGTCGTAAACACCGAAGCTGCTTTGCCCCGATGACGCGACTTTGGTCTGCGACTGCAAACGCGCGAGCACTTCGCTCACGACTCTCGATACGATTTTTTCGTCCAATGTGGCCATTGTTGTTTAAAGGGTTTTGCCCGCGAAAAGCGCGAAAGGGCGCGAACGGATTAGGGTGGCTAAGCGCTTCCCAATTTCGCGTCCTTTCGCGTATTTCGCGGGCAAAGTTTTCACTGCGCTTTGTAGAGGATGTGTTTTCCGATATCGACCGTGTCCACGAGGCCGATCACGACGGCATCGACGGGCGAGTCCTTGTCGTCGGCAGCGAGGCGCGCGGAGCTGCCCTGGACGACGAGGACGATCTCACCTTCACCCGCGCCGAGGCTGTCCACGGCGACGAGCGTGGTCACGCCGGGCTTCCACGTTTTCGTGTCGGTGGAATCGATCACGAGCGGACGGACGAGGAGGAATTTATTCCCCGTCATCTTCGTGTTCTTCTTCGTGGCAACGACGCTGCCTTCGACGCGCGCTAAAATCATGGTCGGATTTTTGGCCCGCGAAATACGCGAAACACACGAATGGATTCCGTTTTCACGTTTCGATTGTTTCGCGTCATTTCGCGCCTTTCGGGGAAATTGAATTACTTCGCTTTCGGCAGGACTGCGCCGAGGTCATTGTGCGGGCGGGCGATGACGCTGACGCTGACGATTTCGCCGAGCGATTGCGCGGCGGTCTTGCCGGCTTCGGTCGCGGCTTTGACGGCGGCGACGTCGCCGGTGACGCAGACGGTCACCATGGCGTTGCCGACCTGGGTCATGGGGCCGACGAGTTCGACGTTGGCCGATTTGAGCATCGCGTCAGTTGCCTCGACGAGTGCGACGAGACCGCGGGTTTCGATCATTCCGATTGCTTGTTGTGCCATAGGTTTTGGTTGTTGGGTTAGTTGAGGTTTGAAAGCTTGGCCCACGCGTTGCGGGCGATGATGAGTTCTTCGTTGGTGGGGATGACGCGCACTTCGATCTTCGAGCGCGGCGTGGAGATGATGGCTTCGTCGGCGCGGGTGCGGTTGTTCGCGTCGCGGTCGAGTTCGAGGCCGCAGAAGTCGAGATTTGCGCAGATCTTCTCGCGCAGGATCGGATTATTCTCGGCGATGCCCGCGGTGAAGATGAGCACGTCAGCGCCGTTCAGTTCGACAAGGAATTGGCCGATGTATTTGCGGATCGCAGCGACGAAGACATCGAGCGCGATGGACGCGTCGGAGTTGCCGCTCGCGGATGCTTCGAGGAGATCGCGGATGTCGCCGGTCGCGAGGCCGGAGAGGCCTTTCAGGCCGGATTGCGAGGTGAGTGCTTTTTCGACGGCATCGATGCCGAGGCCGAGATCGCGGGCGAGGTAGATGAGAGCGAAGACATCGAAGTCGCCCACGCGATTGTTTTGCGGCAGACCGCTCTGCGGCGTCATGCCCCAGCTCGAGTCGATGGCCCTGCCGTTGCGCACGGCGGCGATCGAACTGCTGCCGCCAAGGTGGCAGGAGATGATGCGAAGCTGGTCCGTGCCGCGCAGTTCGGCGCAGCGCTGGGTGACGAAGCGATGGCTCGCCCCGTGGAAACCAAAGCGGCGGATGCCGTATTTCGTCTCCCACTCGCGCGGCACCGGGTAGCGCACGTTTTCGACCGGCACCTCGTCGTAGAACGCCGTCTCGAACGTGCCGATGCACGGCAGGTGCGGGTGCGATTGGTGGAAGCTGCGGACCGCAGCGACGTAGGGCGGGTTGTGCGCGGGGAGGAGCGTGTTGATTTCTTCCATCGCGCGGAGCACGGGCTCGTCGAGCACTTGTGTGCCCGAGATGCCGCGCGCCATCACCGGCTTGAAACCGACGGCGGCGAGTCCGTCGAAGCCGCCGAGTGCTTTCTCGACGAGCGAGATCGCGGCGCCGTGGTCGGGCAAGGCGGCCGCGCCCTTCTGCTCCGCGTCGGTGCCGACCTGGTATTTGTATGTCGATTCCGCGCCGCCGATCCGCTCCACGCCGCCTTTCGCGAGCACGCGCTCGCCCGGCATCTCGATCAAGCGGAACTTGAACGAAGTGCTGCCGATATTGGCGACGAGGATTTTGTTCGGAGTCATTTTAGGCCCGCGAAATACGCGAAAGGCGCGAAACAAGTTGGCGGTTGCAGAGCGATTGGTGCCTCAAAATTTTCGCGCCATTTCGCGTCTTTTGCGGGCACCAACTCATCGTCTTTACTTCGCGGGACCGTCGAGGCTTGCCGCCGAGGAATTTTCCGAGCCCGTAGAGATCGTCGTGCGGACGCGGGATCACGTGGACGGCGACAACTTCGCCGATCGCCGCCGCCGCCGTCGCGCCGGCTTCGACCGCGGCTTTCACCGCAGCGACATCGCCGCGCACGAATGTGCTGACGAAGCCCGAGCCGACTTTTTCCCAGCCGATGAGTTCCACGTTCGCGGCTTTGATCATCGCGTCAGTTGCTTCGAACTGGGCGACGAGGCCTTTGGTTTCGATCATTCCGAGTGCTTGTCCAGCCATGGTAGTAGGTTGGTGAGAGGTTAGGAGGTGAAGAACTTGAGAAGGTCAGGACCGGGACGCGCGATGACGTGCGAGGCGACGAGATTGCCCACGCGTTTTGCCGCTTCCTTGCCCGCTTCGACGGCGGCCTTGACGCTGCCGACGTCGCCTTTGACGATGGTCGTGATCAACGCCCCGCCGATGGGGATGGATTTGACCAGTTGCACGTTCGCGGCCTTGACCATGGCGTCACTGGCTTCCACCAGGCCCACGTAGCCGCGAGTTTCGATTAGTCCGATTGCTTCGCTCATATGTTGGTTTGTTTGGATTAGGATTAAGATTTGATCAGTTCGACCTTCGTCGCGCGTTCGAGGTCGCAAGCGTTCGCCTCATCGGTGTCCATGTGGACTTCGAGTTTGAAGCTCGAGATCCACGCGCACGATGAGGTCGTCGAAGCGCGTGTTGCAGTCCGGCGAGGTGACCTTGAGCGTGATCCGGTCGAGGTGCTTCACGCCGTAAAATTTCGCATCGCCCGGCGCCATGTGGACGTGCCGTGCCGCGCGGATGATGCCGTCCTTCATCTCCAGCATCCCCTTCGGCCCCATCACGTATCCGCCCGGCGTGCCCTGGATGTCACCCGACATCCGCACCGGGATGTCCATGCCGAGTTGCACCGCGTCTGTCAGGGCGAGCTCGATCTGCGTGAGAGTCCGGCAAGGCCCGAGGATGCGGAGGCTGGGGATGACGCGCCGCCGCGGTCCAATGAGCGTGACCGTCTGCTCCGAGGCAAACTGCCCTTCCTGATAAAGCCACTTGTGGACGGTCAGCTTCGCGCCAGGGCCGAAGAGCACTTCCAGGTTCTCCGGCGAGATGTGCATGTGCCGGGCGGAGCTGTTCACCACGAGCGTCGGCGCTGCTCCCGCAGGTGCGTCCTTGCCGAGCTGTTTGAAAAGCGCCGACCTGACGAGATTTTCGACGGACGTTCGGCTGGGAGAAAGTGTGGCGCTCATTTCAGGCACGAGGAGCTAAATGATTGGTATCAGTCATATAACCTCCGAGCAGATCGTCAAAGACTTTTTATGATTATTTCCAATCATAAAAAGTGAACAGGCAGGTCATCAGCGCCCTCTGGCTTGTTCTTCGGCTGAGCCGACTCCCCGGCGGACGCGGCACCCAAGTCCGCTTCGTCCGACACGATCGACTCCGGTCCAAGGTAGTGAGCGGGATCGATTGTAATACCCGTTGCGTGCAATTTCTCCAGCGGCACGTCGGTGAGCAGGAGATCGAGTTGGTTCCAGCCAATCAGGAAGTGCGGCGCCTGACGGTTCAGCTTCGAGCCGTCCAGACAGAAAACGTGACGCGCGCTCCGCCGGAGGACGACTTTTTGCTGCTCGACGATGGCGAGCTGTGAGTTCCACAGGCCCGCAGGCGTCATCCCTTCCGTGGACAGGAACGCCCAGTCGAAGCGCCAGAACTCCAGGCTGCGCGTAGCCGTCTCGCCGAGCAGCGTGGACTGGAGGTGAAGGAGCTGCCCCGCGAGTTGGAAGACCTCCACGCCCGGGATCGCAGCGAGCATCTCACCGACCGGCAGGTTGGAAGTGACGATCGTGATTGGCGTGACCGGCGCCTGGCGAAATGCCTCGGCGATCGCGAAGACCGTGGTGCCTGAGTCGAAGAAACACGTCTTTCCCGGCTCCAGCAACCGCATCGCGAGCCTGGCCACCCGTGCCTTCGACCGCGAGCCCCGGCTTTGCCGCTCCCTAAACGAAGGGAACCGATCATTAAACTCCTTGAGCGCTCCCCCAAAGGTCCGCGTGATCCGCTTCTCCCCGTGCAATGCCGCCAAATCCCGCCGAATCGTCGCCTCGGACACTTCGAGCCGGGCGCACAATTCCTTCACCGGGAGGAAACGGTGCTGCTCGATCAATGCCGCCAACTTCTCGCGGCGGGCCAGGATCACGTGAAGGGGCACTTTCACGCCGCACCATAGCACGTAATGATTGAAATCAATCATTAAGCTTACTGCTCGCACCCTCGGGGCACCGATGGCAATCACCCGCCCATGCAACTCGATCAATGGCTCTGGGCCACCCCGATCTAGAAGACCCTGTCAGTCTCCGCTGACGCCGTCCCCGGCGGCCATCTGAAAATCGCTGCCGAACCCGCCCACGAAGTCCGTCTCGGCGAGGTCATCGCGGCCCGAGCCCTTCACTCGCAGCACCTCCACCTGCCTCGCTGGTGAACGGTTTGGTCTCCATGATCGTCGAAGATGTTGCCGCCGCCGGTATTCGTGATGCGTTGGTGGGAGCTGAGGAGGATCGAGTGTTATATGAGGCGACCGACGGGATCGAGCGGGGCGGCTTTGGTGTCATCGCAGGCGAAGTTGACGTATCGGTAGGCGGACATGGTGAAGAGTCGGTTCTGCGATTTTGGAAAAGGGCCGCGAGTGAAAGTGGGCGGGAGATGAATGGTTCGTCCTCCTCCTCGTCCCTCGTCCTCGAAAACTGGAATCATCGAGGACGAGGATAAGGACGAGCGGGACGATGAGGCAGAGCCCGAGCCATCGCGATTCCCTGACGAAACTTCGCGCGGACCTTGCCGCCTTTCGCTGGGCACGTTATTTCAATGGATCGTGCGCTGGCTGCTTCCCGAATCCACTGATCTCGCTGACATCCGCGATTTCGGCCGACAACTTGGTGTGGCACCGTTTGTCGCGGAATTGCTGTGGCGGCGCGGCTTTCGACAGGGTGATGCCGCGCAACGCTTTCTCACGCCGCGGCTGAAAACCTTGCACGAACCTTTTTTGCTCCCCGACATGGACGTGGCCGTGACGCGGCTGCTCGAGGCGATTGACCGGCGCGAACGCATTGTGCTTTACGGTGACTACGACGTCGACGGTGTGACCTCGCTGGCACTGCTCACGCGCGTCCTGCGGGCGTTTGGGGCCGATCCCCAGTGCTTTCTCCCGTTGCGTATCGATGAAGGCTACGGGCTGAGTGTCGATGGAGTGGTGCGCTGTCTGAGCACGCACGGACCCCAGCTCTTAATCGCGGTGGATTGCGGGACGTCTTCGCCGGCAGAGATCGCCGCGCTCCAGGCCCAGGGCGTCGATGTGGTGGTGCTCGATCATCATGAATGCCCGGACGAGCTGCCGAAATGCGTCGCGCTGGTGAACCCCAAGCTCGGCCCGGATTTTCATTACCTCTGCAGCGTCGGCATCGTTTTCAAGCTCGCGCATGCGCTCCTCAAGCGGCGCCCGGTGCCGGCCTTTGATCTGCGCGATCACCTCGATTTGGTTGCGCTCGGGACGGTGGCCGACCTCGTGCCGTTGCAGGAAGAGAACCGAATTTTCGTCAAACGCGGACTGACGCAACTCGCCCGCTCGCGATGGGTCGGGTTGAACGCCCTCATCGAAATTGCCGGCCTGCGGGCGCCCTTCAAACCGGCGGATGTTGGCTTCGGAATCGGCCCTCGATTGAATGCAGCCGGGCGGTTGGGCACGGCGCAGGATTCGCTTGAACTGTTGCTCACCGAAGACCCGTCGCGCGCCCGGACGCTCGCGCATTCGCTGGACCAGCAGAACCGCGACCGGCGGGCCGTCGAGGAAGGTGTCCTGATCGAAGCCGAGGCGCAGCTGGCGGAATGGTTTCAACCCGATCGCGATGCCGCCATCGTCGTGGGTGCTGCCGGATGGCATCCGGGCGTGGTTGGAATTGTCGCGTCGCGACTGCTGCGCCGATATCATCGCCCAACGCTGGTGGTGGCGATTGACGCTGATGGCATGGGGAAAGGAAGCGGGCGCAGCATTCACGGTTTTTCCTTGGTTGAATCGCTGGGCCGGTGTGCGCACTTGCTGGAACGATTTGGCGGACACGAAATGGCCGCGGGTCTGACCTTGCGGAGTGAACGGCTGGCGGAGTTTCGCGAGGCCTTTTGTGCGTGTGCCCGCGAGATGCTGTCGGACGATCAACTCGAGCCGATCCTCAGGCTCGATGCGGAGCTGTCGCTCGGTGAGATCGGGCTCGATCTGCTGGCGGAGTATGAATCCCTCCAGCCGTTCGGCGCGGCCAATCCAGAGCCAATCTTCTTTGCGCGGGGTGTGACCCCCGCTGCCGACCCGCGCATCCTCAAGGAAAAGCATCTCAGCTTTCTCTTCCGCCAGGGCGCCAACAAGACGAAGGCAATCTGGTTTAACGCAGCTGTTGAAGCGTTGCCGCGGCCACCGTGGGACGTCGCTTTTACGATCGATCGCAACGAATGGCAGGGGTACCCGAGCGCGCAGCTTTATATCAAGGCAGTGCGGGCAGCGGGGTGAGGTGGGCTCAAGCGTTAAGCGGCGCCCCTCGCGCCGGGTCAGAAGGCGTTGGAAATCTTCCTCTCCCTCTTCCTCCTCCGCTCCTTCAACTGCTGACTGCTGACTGCTGATTTGGGAGGGGAGGAAGAGGGAGAGGTCGGGTGGCAATGGTCACGCCAGCGGGATGGGGGCGCCACTGCGGGCACTTTCCACGGCGGCGAAAGCAACCGCGAGACTGCGCAAATTTTCGCGCGCGGAATTGTTCGGCTCGCGCCCATCCTCGATCGCGCAGAGCAGTTCACCCATCGTGCCGATAAACCCCTCGCGAAACCAATTCCCGCGGAGCTCGGGGGAACAGGTGCCTTCCGCCGTCACCATCGTCACACGCTGTTCGAGGAGGCCGGGACCGATGCTGCGCAAGGCGCCACGGCTGCCAACGATGGCGCTGCGATCGTCCTGGCCGATGATGTTGTCGGCATTGAACGAAAGGGTCGCCTGACCTTCGTCAAATTCGACACAGGCATGAGCGAGAAAGGGCGGACGGGCGCGCTGGGAAGGCGAGCGCGAGACAGCGGCATAAACGCGGCGTGCGTTGCGATCCCCGAAGAAGGCCACCGCGAGGTCGAACCAGTGGATGGCGAAATCCGCGAGCAGAAGATCGTCGAGTTGCTCGAATGGCGTGCCGCAGATCCAGTGGTGATCCCATTGCACACAAAAATCGACGGTCGAGATATCGCCGAGGCAGCCCGCGCGGACGGCCTCGCGCATCCAGGAAAAGTGCGGCGCCCAGCGCCCGTTTTGATTAACCGCAAGGCGGCGATCGCATTCGTCCGCCAGCGCCACCAGACGCCGTCCCGTCTCGAGATCGAGCACGAATGGTTTCTGCGAAAGCACGTGTTTTCCCGCGCGCAATGCGGCTTCGATGATGGGCGGACGAAACTCGGGATGGGTCGTGATATCGACGACCGACACGTCGTCGCGCGCCAGCACTTCCCGCCAATCCGTGACCACATCCGCCGCCGGGAAGAATTCCGCCCGCCTTGCTTCGGCGCGGTCGCGCGAACGCGACGCCAGCACCGGGACGTGAAATCCCGCTCCCCGGTACGCGGCGAGATGGCTTTGCGCAATCCCACCGCATCCGATCAATCCGATGGGCAGGGCCGCGGCGTCGCGCGGGTGGGGCGGACGATACGGAAGGTCCGGTGCCGGAATGACGGCCGAGGCCTTCTCGCGGCTGACACCGTAGGTTTCGTCACTCATTCGAGGCCGAAAAGCAAGGCCCGGCGGGCGATCATCGGCTGAGGTCAGTCGAGGAGTTTCAGGGTTCGCTTTTCACGGGAACTGAGCACGGCCGTATCCACGATTTGCTGGCCAATGCGCGCGATTTCCGGATGCAGCGGTCCGCGCTCGAATTCGCCGCCCTCGAGCGCATGGATGATGTATTGGATCGGGGTTTGAAACGGCGGATTCAACTTCGGAGCCGGCCACTTGGTGCGATCGGGCTCGGCGCGCGTTTGCACCCGGATGCGCTTCCCGTAATCGAACGCGCCGATTGTGCCCGCGGTGCCGACGATGGAAAAGCCGCACTTGGGTTGGGGCTGAGTGATCCAGGGGTCGCTAAACGTACCCCAGCGCGTTTCGATTTTGGAAAGCCCGTGCGCGTAACGGCAGACGATGATTGCATGCTCATCGACTTCGAGCCCCGCGGGGTCATCCACCACGCATGTCACTTCCTCCGGCTTGCGCCCGTTTTGAAACCACGTGCCCAGCGTCGCGCCGTAACCAGCATAGTCCAGCAGCGAGCCGCCGCCCCGATCCTTCTTGTAAAACCAGCTGGCCGCCTTTTCTGCTGCGGTCGGCTGAGCTTCCTCCTTGTCCGCGCGATGATAAAGCGGACCGCGATTTCCCCCGTAGTGATGAAACTCGATCACCTCGCCAATGGTGCCTTCGTCGATCAGGTGTTTGGCCGCAACGTAGACTTCAACCCAGCGCAATGGCCAATTGATCGCGAGCAGTTTCCCGGTCGCCTTTTGCGCGGCGATCATTTCGTCAGCCTCGGCCAGCGAGCCGGCAAACGGTTTTTCAACCAGAATGTTCACGCCGAACTCTGCCACCCGCTTTGTCCACAACCCGTGTTCAGCCGTGGCCGGACACAGGACCGCGAGATCCGGTTTCGTTGTTTCAAGGCAGCGCCGGTAGTCAGTGAAAATCCGGTTTGCTGGAATTGAAAAATTTTGCGCCGCGGCCTTCATGCGCTCGGGTTGTTCATCGCAGATCCCGACGATTTCAGCGTTGGGATGCTCGTGCACCATCCGCAACAGGTCCCCCATGTGCATGTGATCGAAGTTAATGCCGGCGATTTTCCAGATGCGAGAGCTCATAAGGGAACGTTTTTCGAGTGTCGGATGCGCGGCGCACCATGACCAGTGGAAAGTCAGGACGCCGGTTCATGCGGCAGGGGGTGGGTTTTGCGAAAAAGATGCGCCTCAACTGTGGGCGCCAGGCACTCGAAGGGCGACCGTTTTTTCCAGATGGCAATGACGACCGTGGCAACGATGGTGACGATCCCGGCCGTGAAGTTCTGCCACGAAGAAAGCGACCAGGCGTGGCGAGATTCCCAGGCGAATGCTGAGAACGGCCACCAGTAGGGGATGCCCCAACCCACGCCGGACCCGAAAAGGTCCATCACCAAATGGAGATGACCGGCGATCAGATAGATGGCACATGCGCGCCAGCGATGCGTGGAAAACACCGCAAGGACCGTCGCGATTCCGATCGCGAAAAGCGCATTGTGTCCGAAGGTGTGGTGCCATTTGCCGTAAGCCTCGATTCCGGCCAGCAGGCTCAACCCATCGACGTCAGGTACGGTCGCGGCGACCATGGTGAAGAGCCGCTCACGGGGCGTTAGGGAGATTACATTCGCCAGGCACCAGCCGGCCAACATGTGCGTGGGAATATGCATGGCGGCACCGTATCTCAAATACACCCCGTTTTCCGAGCGTGCTGGTACATTTTCGAGAGCGAGAATGAGCAGGAGCACGAGGACGAACCGCGGGAGCGCTGGATTTTTCTCACCGTCCGCCGGCTCCTTCCGGTATCGTGCGCGGCTCATGCCCTCGATTGTCAAAGCGTTGCGTCTTCTCGCGGATGAAACCCGCCTGCGACTCTTGCTGCTTTTGCAGCGTGAGGAACTGTCGGTAGTAGAACTCCAGGAGATCCTCGGCATGGGGCAATCGCGCATCTCGACGCATCTCGCCCAGCTCCGGCAGGCCGCGCTGGTGCGCGATCGGCGTGCGGGAAAAAACATCTATTATGCGCTGGCCGATGATCCGGTGGTGAAGCAACTGGCTCCGATCCTCGAAGCGAGCCGGAAGGAATTGTCCGAGGTTGGGGCGGATGAACGCGCGCTGCGTCTCCTGCTGCGAAAGCGCCGCGACAAAGCACGTGAGTATTTCAATCAGCTCGCGGGAAAATTTGGCCGTACGTACTGCCCCGGACGCACGTGGGACGGCCTCGCGCACATGCTGCTCCTGCTGGTACCGCCGGACATCACAATCGCCGATCTGGGCGCGGGCGAAGGCACCGTGTCACAGCTTTTGGCGCGACGGGCCCGCAAAGTCATCTGCGTGGATAACTCGGAAAAGATGGTGGAATTCGGAGCTGACCTGGCGCGGACGCACGGCTTCAAGAATCTCGAATACCGCCTGGGCGATCTCGAATCCCCGCCGATTGCACCGGCATCCGTCGAACTCGCGCTGCTCAGCCAGGCGCTCCACCATGCCGCTCATCCCGCGGCAGCCGTGGCTGCGGCGCACACCATTCTGAAGCCTGGTGGACGCGTCGCCATTCTTGATCTGCTGGCGCATCAATTCGAGCAGGCGCGCGAGTTATATGCCGACACGTGGCTCGGTTTCACGGAGGCGCAATTGCACGAGTTCCTCGAAAACGCAGGGTTTCGCGAGCTCGAAGTTGCGGTGGTCGCGCGGGACGAGCAGAACCCGCATTTCCAGACGGTGTTGGCAACGGGAGTGAAGTAAGGACCGGAGGGAATTGGTAGGGTAGGCGTCCCGCCTGCCGGTTCGGGTATCTTGCCTGAACCATCCCGACATCCCGCCGCCGTCGCTGCGGAAAGCCTCGTCCATCGCAGTGCAAGGGTGCGAGGCGGGACGCCCGCCGCGGAGGGCAAGAGGCCCACCCTGCTCGGCGCGTCGATGGCAAAGCCGTTCTCGACGGTTACGGCGAAAAATCGTGTAACATTTCGGCGCGCCTGCCTCAGGACGGGGCAGACGACCATGAATACTCCCGAACCTAATCCTGAGCAGAAAACCTGTCAGAAGTGCGGCAAACCGATCCTCGAAGGATCGCCCCGGGGACTCTGCGCCCTGTGCCTGATCAGTGCGGTGGCAAAAAGCGATGGACCGCCCGCACCCGACTTTCCCGCCCCGGAACTCGACGACTTGCGCCGTGCTTTTCCTTCGCTCGAGATTCTCGAATTGCTCGGCGTGGGCGGAATGGGCCGTGTTTACAAGGCGCGCCAGCCGCACCTGGACCGTTTCGTTGCCCTCAAATTGCTGCCGACCGCCTTCGCGGAAGATCCGGCATGGGTCGAGCGCTTCAAGCGGGAGGCCCGCGCTCTGGCCCGGCTCAATCATCCAAACATCGTGCAAGTTTATGATGTGGGTGAAGCGGTCACGAATGAAGGCGAGGCAGCGGTGCACTTTCCGTATCTGCTCATGGAATTTGTGGACGGGGTGAATCTCCGGCAAACGTTGCGTTCGGGAACAATGACCGCGCGCGAAGCGCTGAGCATTGTTCCATCCATTTGCGCGGCCCTTCAGTATGCGCACGATCGCGGCGTATTGCACCGGGACATCAAGCCCGAGAACATTCTCCTCGATACGACGGGACAGGTGAAGATTGCCGACTTCGGTCTGGCCAAACTGGGCAACGAAGCCGCGCCCGGTTTCACGCTGACCGGTACGGGCATGCAACTCGGCACGGCCGCTTATATGGCGCCGGAGCAAATCGAGCACCCGGGCGAGGTCGATCACCGGGCGGATATTTATTCCGTCGGCGTCGTCTTCTACGAGCTGCTGACCGGTGAACTTCCCCTGGGCCGTTTCCCGGCCCCGAGCGAGAAGGCCGGCGGCGATCCGCGGCTGGATACGGTCGTTTTTCGGACATTGGAAAAAGAGCGCGAGCGGCGCTATCAAAGCGCGTCGGAAATGCAGTCCGAGGTCGAAACGATCGCCGGCACTCCTGCGCCCGCGCCCGTGTCCGAGCCGCCGCGCCCGGTTGATCCGTTGGCCGGGCAGCACTGGTGGCCGACGGCGCTGATTTTCGGGCTCGTGCTCCTTCCCTTTCTTGTGATGATGGTGGCGCTTGGGTTACCCTTGCTGGCGCGACGCGGCATACACGGAATCGGTCCCGGGGAAATCTCGATCTTCCTTGGCCTCGGGCCCATCGCCTACGCGGCCGCCGTCGCTCTGCTGACGTGGTTTTACCGTCGCCTGCGCCGAGCGGGTGTGTCCGGTCTGGCCGCGGCGCTTATCATGGCGCTGTTCGTCATGTTCGTGCCAGCGGGTTGCGGGGTAGCGAGCGCACTGTGGGTTTATGCCGCCGCGAAACAGGGCGGTCCTCGCCCGGAGGAGGTTCGCAATGGAGACCCTGTTCCATCCGGCCGATTCTGGCTGGAAAAAACGCGGAACGAGGGCTCCTTGGGCGATGGTGGTGACTTCTTTCTGGGCGAATGGACAATTCGTTCCGGCGAACCGGCATCCATCGTGATCTCCGACCCGGCTGGAAAGCAGTCCGCCCGGTTGGCGCGTGATGCGGATGGCTACATCGGCTTCGTCCGGATCAAGGCCGATTGGAAGGGAGATTCCGTTTCTACGGAAGAAGTGGTCGGCAGCACGGATGGGACCGCCACCCGCAAATCAACCTTTTCTGCGCCGTCGGAAGACGTGGCGAGGGAAGTTTTCAAACGCAGTGCAAGCAGGATGGATCTCCCGTTCGGTGAGCATTTGCTGGTCAATCTTGGCCCGAATCCGGTGACGATCACCGTGGCGCCTGGTCCCGATGAACCTTCCATGAAAGACGCCGCGCCCCCGACCGGCGGAGGCCGCTACTTTTGGAAGACCGTCGCGACCAGCGAACAAGAAGGTGAAAAGACGACGACTTGGGAGATACGCGGCGACTTTCCGCTCTGGGTGCAGGTCGCGTTTGGCGGCGAGGGGGCCAAATTCACCGGGCAGCAGATGAGCAAGGAGGGCGACGTTTACCGGGCGCAATTCACCGCCACGCTCAAGCGTCTGCCGAAGCAGAACGACTTTGCGGATCTCACCTACCACATGAAAAGCGGCGGGCGCGACGCCGAGGGATCCGTCCAGCAACGTGTTACCGATCCCGATTGGTATACCAAAGCCCTCGAGGCCAGACCGGCGGACGGCTGGAAGGAGTTCGGCGAGCTGAAGGTTTTTCAGCTCGGCGATCAGGCGCTAAAGCTGCGGGTTTCACCCGTGGAAACGGATCCGATCCAGAATGTCTCGAAGCTCAATGTCGAGGATGTCGGCATCGAAAAGGACAACGGCGCACTCCACCTGCGGCTCGACTATGCGGATGAATCCACGGGCGATTCCGAACTCTACTTCCGCAGCGAGGGGCTGCCGGAGCCGGTGGTGGCGCCTTTCGAAGAGACGGTGAGCGATCGTCCCGTGCATCGAATCAGGCGGGTCTGGCAGCTGCCCGCCGGCATCGATGACGCGGCCGCGGAAAAGATCCGCGCCCACATCGCTGAGCAATACGTCGGCAAAACCATCCCGCACCATCCCGGTCAGTGGTATGCGCTCTTCCTGGCAAAAAAAGCGGACGGCTCGCCCGTGAATGTGTTCGTCGGGGCGCGATCGAAAGGCACCGCCAGTGCCGCGCTGGAGGACGAAGCGATCCGGCTCGCTCGCGAACGTCTCGACCTCGTGCAGCAGCAGCAAAAGAACGGACTCGTTTCGCCACTCGAAGTTGCCGCCGCCAAACGTGACCTCGCCATCGCGGAGGCGCGCGGTGACAAGGAAAAAACGGCCCAGGCGAATCAGCGATTTGCGGAAATGCAGGCTCAGATGTTGCGCGCTTTGGAAAAAGCCGGCGCCGCGAGTCACGACGAAGTGAACCGCGCGGAGAGCGACGCCAATGCCGCCCGCCAGGCACTCGAGAAGGCCAGGCAATCGAAAGACCAACCCTGACTTTGAGCGCGCAAGGTTCCAGTTTCGCACCGACCCGCTGGACGCGCATTGTCCAAGCCCGGGGCGAAACGCCCGAGGCGCGGGCGGCCTTGAGCGATCTCTGCGAGGCCTATTACGCGCCCGTACTGGCTTTTCTGAAACGGGAGCGCGGTGGTGATGCCGATGCCGCGCGCGAACTCGCGCAGGAGTTTTTCCGCCGCGTGCTCGCGGGCGCGGGTGTCGCGGGCGCCGATCCGGAGCGCGGAAAGTTTCGCTCCTTTCTCCTCGGCGCGGTCAAACATTTCCTGGCCGATCAGCACGACCACACCCTCCGTCAAAAACGAGGAGCCGGCGCGGTCCACGAACCGATCGATCCCGGGACCGACAGTGCTCCCGGTCTCGATCCCGCGGACACCCGTACGGTGTCACCGGATGTCGATTTCGACCGAAAATGGGCGCTTACCGTGCTCGATCGCGCCTTTGTTGCCCTCGAGGCTGAACTTGCCGCCGAAGAAAAATCCGCCCATCTCGACGTGCTGCAACCCTGGCTCACTGGCACTGCCGATCACGGCGCTCAACTTGAAGCCGCGAAAACCCTTGGGCTCAGCGAGACGGCCGTTCGGGTGGCCGTCCATCGTCTGCGACAGCGTTACCGGGAAGCCGTCCGATCCGAACTTCGCCAAACGCTCGCGCCGGGCGAATCCGTGGAAACAGAGCTCCAACACCTCTTCGCCGCGCTTGCGGGATAGGGAGCAGATCCGGTTTTTCTAAATATGGATGGCCTCGCCGTAGGCCACGCCCACTGCTTCGTGCACGGATTCGCTGAGCGTCGGATGGGCGTGAATGGTCGCTTCGATTTCTTCGTGTGTGGCTTCGAGCGTGATGGCCAGACCGAGTTCCGCGATCATTTCCGTGGCTTCCGGTCCGATGATGTGCGCGCCCAGGATTTCGCCGTGTGGCTCGCCGAGGATCAGCTTCACAAAGCCCTCGCGTTTCGCCGATGGCGCGGGCCTTGCCGCTGGCCATGAACGGGAACTTGCCGACCTTGTATTTCAGGCCCTGCTCCTTCGCCGCGCGTTCGGTGAGTCCGACGCTGGCGACTTGCGGATGGCAATACGTGCAGCCGGGAAGGTCGTCACTTTCTTCGGCGTGTGACCTTTGACGAACATGCCCTCGACCGCCTGGACGCCTCGTAGCTCGCCACGTGCGCGAGCCAGGGTGGCCCGATGATGTCGCCGGCGGCATAGACGCCGGGCGCGCTCGTTTCGTAGCGGTCGTTCGTTTTCAAATAGCCGCGCTCGGTCAGGCCGATCTGCAGCGAACCGCCGGGTAGCAACGGCGCAACGCCGATGGCCACGAGGCACACGTCCGCCTCGATCTCTTTTTCCGCGCCCTTGGCATCCGCCACCGTGATCTTCACGCCGTTTTCGTCGCCTCGGTCTTCGTCGTTTTGTGACCGAGCAGCGCGGTGATGCCTTGCTTGGCAAAGGATTTTTCCAGCGCCTGCGAGACCTCCGTGTCCTCGACGGGCAGGAGGTTCGGCAGCATCTCGACGATCGTCACCTTGGTTCCGAAGGCATTGTAGAAATAGGCAAACTCCACGCCGATCGCGCCCGCGCCGATGATCACGATCGACTTCGGTTGCTGCTCCAAAACCATCGCTTCGCGACTGCTGATCACCGTCTTGCCATTGAAATCCAGTCCTGGCATCGGCCGCGCCACGCATCCGGTTGCGAGCAGGATTTTGGGCGCACTGTGCGTCTCTTCTTTTCCGTCTGCACCTTTCACTTTGACCTCACCGACTTTGTCCAGAGTGGCTTCGCCGCGGATGTAATCGATCTTGTTTTTCTTAAACAGGAACTCGATTCCCGCCGCGTTTTTGTCTGAGACATCGCGCGAACGCTTGATGATTTTGCTCCAGTCGAAGGTGAGCTTTTCAAAAGTGAATCCGAACTCCGCCGCCCGATGCGACATCAGGTGGTAAAGCTCCGCGTTTCGCAGGAGCGACTTGGTCGGGATGCAGCCCCAGTTCAGGCACGTGCCGCCCGCGCGTTCCTTTTCCACGCAGGCCACTTTCTTGCCGAGTTGCGCTGCCTTGATTGCGCCGACATATCCGGCGGGTCCGCCGCCGATAACGATGAGGTCGTAATTTGCCATGAGAAGTTAAAGAAGAAATTCGCGTGTGTAGTCCTGCCGCTGACTCAACAGGTAAATGCGGCGCGGGAAAATGCGAGTGCGCACGATGAGCCGTCAAAGGTTTTCCGCTGGCGACGAGCGGCGGCGTTCAAAATCGCCTTCAAGAATGATGCTCCGCGCGATCGGAATGGGTGTTCGGTCGTCGAGATTTATAGGCGGTCCAACCGTCGGCGATGAGCCATGGAAAATAGAGCGCCGCGTAAAGGACGAGCGCGCAAAGATTAATCTGCAAAACGTAGATCCAGTGCGTATCGGAGAAATAGTCGAGCATCGACGGCTGCGCGGGCCGTGCGCGCAGGAATCCGTAGTTGGCACCCGTGAACGTGTTCACGGTCAGCGCGGCGGCGAGGTAAACTTCCGACCAAATCAACACCCGCCAAAGCGAACGACGGTTCGGACGAAAGTTCCGCGCGAGAATGAGGAAGAGTACGCCCACCACAATGACCGAATGGGCGAGAAAGAATCCGAAAAGACGGACGTAGCCGGCCGTCTCGTCGATGGCTGGTGTAAAGAGTGCCTGGATGGTCCCCGCCAAACCCCAAAAATAGGCGAGCTCAAATCCGGTCTGTGAACCGAGCCCAAGGGCGAGCACGACTGCAAACAACACCCAGTCGCAAAGCTGCATGGGCAGCGCATCCCGCGCGATCGATTCGCATTCGTGGAGTTTGATGGCCAGGTCCGTCAGATAGGTCAGCACCAGCACCGCGGCCAGAACCCAGCACACCACGTGATCAAACCGTTTTGACTTCTGCCACCGGCTGAAGAGCCCCAACGCGATTGGCGCGGCGAAGGTGAAGACAAGGAAGAAGTTGCGCAGAAATTGCATGGCGGAGAAGACGGCGCCGGCCGCGCAGGCTTAGCACAGGCGGCAAGCATTCCCAAAGAACTCCGTCGATCGCGGGTTTTCGCGGGCACCTCTCATGTCTCGCTCCCCTCTTCTCTCGAGTCTCGCCATCATGGTTGCCGTTGTTTGTGCTCATGGGGCCGAGCCGCCGCCGGTGTATCGCTTTCAAGTCGAGAGCCTCCTGCAAGGGATGCCGCAGCCGATGCAGCTCCAGTTTGCTCCCGATGGACGCATCTTTTTCATCGAGATCGCGGGGAAGGTGAAAATATTCGACCCGAAAGATGGAAAGGTTGCGGAAGCCGCCTCCCTCGAAGTGACCAATGCCCAGGAGAACGGTTTGCTGGGCATGGCACTTGATCCCGACTTCGCCCAAAATCATTTCATCTATCTGCTGCATTCGCCGAAAGACTTCGACGGCCAGCATCTCAGCCGGTTCACGGTGGTGAATGATCGGCTCGATCCAGCCAGCGAAAAGATTTTGATGACCTATGCGGAGCAACGCCAAGAGTGCTGCCATCATGCGGGTGCGCTGCGTTTTGGGCCGGATGGCAATCTCTACGTGTCCTCGGGCGACAATACGAATCCCTTCGCTTCGGACGGATATTCGCCCGTCGACGAGCGCAATGACCGCAATCCCTGGGACGCCCAGAAATCAGCGGCCAATACCAATGATCTGCGCGGGAAAATTCTTCGCATCAAGCCGACACCGGACGGCAAATACACCATTCCGCCGGGAAACCTTTTTCCGCCCGGAACTCCAAACACCCGCCCCGAGATCTATGCCATGGGCTTTCGCAACCCGTGGCGTTTCAACGTCGATTCCAAAACGGGCATCGTTTACACGGGTGATGTCGGTCCGGATGCGGGCGGGGACAACGATGGGCGCGGCCCGCGCGGGTTTGATACGGTGAACCAGATTCGAAAGCCGGGCTACTTCGGCTGGCCCTATTCGCGAGGGAATAAAGTCTACAATGACTTCGATTTTGTCGCGGGAAAATCAGCCGCGAAGTTCAACCCGCGCCAGCCGATCAATGACAGTCCGAACAACACCGGCCTGCACGAATTGCCGCCCGTGCAGCCGCCCTTGATTTGGTATCCGGGCGGGAATTCCGACGAATTTCCCATGCTCGGCTCGGGTGGGCGAACCGCCTGCGCCGGTCCGGTCTTTCATTTCGATCCGAAGTCTCGCGAGACCGGCGGCTTCCCGGATTTCTACGATGGCTGCCTGCTTTTTTACGATTGGCAGCGTCCTTTCATGAAATGGGCGCGCCTCGATGCGAACCAAAACATGACGGGCATTGAACCGTTCCCGGACATCGTGCGCGTGGCGCAGGGCGATCCGGACGGGAGCGGACGTTTTCAAATCAAGCGTCCCGTGGACATGGTGTTCGGGCCCGACGGTGCGCTTTACGTGCTCGACTATGGCGAGACTTGGGGCGCGAACCCCGACGCGAAACTCGTGAAGATTTCCTATCAATCGGGAAACATTGCGCCGCTGGCAAAGATCTCCGCGCAGCCCACGGCCGGGCACGAACCGCTGACCGTCGAGTTGTCCGCCGCCGGCTCGAAGGATCTCGAAGGCGACCCGATTTCCTACGAATGGCGCCTGCAACCGGGTGATCAGGTTTTTGCCAGGACGGAAGTGGCCAAGGTCTCGATTCCCATGCCGGGAAATTATCGCGCGGAATTGAAAGTCACCGACGCAAAAGGCGGTGCGGGCACGGCTTCCATCCCGATCTTGGTTGGCAATACGGTACCCACCGTCAAATTTGTCACGCCGCAGGATGGCGACTTTTTCACTCCCGGCCAGCCCATCCGCTATGAGGTCGCCGTGCATGATCCGGAGGACGGTGATTCAAAAACGAAGCCGGATGAACTCGGTATTAAGACGCTCGTCAGCGCGACGTGGCAGACCGCCGACGGCAAGGCTGATAAGGTGGGCGATCCCGGGCTGGCTTCGATGAAGTCGAGCGATTGCTTCAATTGCCACGCCGTGGACAAGCCGCTCGTCGGTCCCGCGCTGCAGGACATCGCTAATAAATATCGCGGCCAACCCGACGCGAAGAACGCGAGCGTCCAGCGCGTGATGAAAGGTTCCACCGGCGTATGGGGCCAGGTGGGAATGTTGCCGCATCCGCAACACACTGAGGATGAGGTGCAGATGATGGTCGGGTGGATTTACAGCATCGAACCCGGCAAAGCTTCACCCGGCATGGCGCGCGGGCTCACGGGTGAAATCGTGGCGCCGCAGGATGACCAGACGATCGGCTGTGTGCTTGAAGCCAGTTATACCGATGCGGGGCGTCCGCCGGACGTGGGCTCGCTCACCGGGCGCGCGACCGTGACCTTGCGCTCGCGCCGGCTCGAAGCCGAGCGCGGCGATGAGATAAAGGGTCCGCAGACGCTCGGGTTCGAGCACGCCAGCGGGAAGAAGGGGCTGGGCGCGATCGCGGACAAACAGTTCGTCAAGTTCGCGCAGGTGAATCTCGGGCAATCGCCGACGGCGACCTTTCGCGTGGCCAGCGCCGGTCAGGGCGGAAAGATCGAACTCCGCGCCGGCTCGCCGGACGGAGACAAACTCGGCGAAGTCGAGGTCAAGCCGACCGGAGACTGGGATCGCTGGACCGAGCTTTCGACTCCGGTGAAAGCCACCGCGCAACCGCGCACGGACGTCTATGCGGTTTTTGTCAACCCGGGCAAGGGAGGATTGATGAACCTCGATTGGGTGCAATTCAACGCGCAATAGCACAGGAGGTAACTGAGGCAATGGACGAATCAGAATGTGCGGAGAGTTCCAAGGAGGGGCGATTTGCAATCGCCCACGGGCCATCCGCCAAGCGCCATCCTGATTCCGCCCAGTGGGTGGCGATTCACGAGACGAAGTGTCCGCTGCGTGGCAGTTTTTGATCGGCGATTTCAAATCGCCGCTCCTTGGGCGCCCCGCGTTTTCACCGCAGTCGATTTGGAGCAGGGATCGAGACCGAGGAAGTATCCGCATCGTTTCGTTTCCGCCCTTTCATTTCAAACCGGCGCTGCCCGGCGGGTGGCGGCAGAATTCTTGCAATATCTTTCGTTTCCGCCGTCACAAAACGGGGCGCGCGCAGTAGTTTCGGTCGAAGGACCGCGTGCCAGAATGACTCGATTACGAAATCAAATCCGGCGTGCCTCGCCGACAGGCGGAGTTCTTCCCTGGGACCGCTGGCGTCCTCGGCGGCAATGGTCATGGGCCGGCGAGGACGCCAGCGGTCCCAGCGGAAGGGCTCCCCAGAGCCATTTCCCGGCTTGGCGGCGAGATCGCCAGATGGAACGGTTCCGACAATGAAAGCTTACGAAGAAGTGGCCGATTTCATCGCCCGCCAGGGACCTCGCGAGGTCGCGGAGTTTCAGCCTTCGGCCGAGGCGCGGGCGCGGGTAGCGGACTTGCTCGATCGTGAGAAACGAAGCGGGCTCGAGACCGACGAACGGCGAGAGCTGGATCATTACGAAGACCTCGAACTTTTGATGAATCTGGCCCGGGCGCGTGCGCGGCAATTGCTGGCGCATGAGTAGTGAGGTCGGCGACGCGCTGAGGCGCTTGGTGGCCGATCGAGCGTGGCGGGTTTGCGAGTATTGCCTCGTTCACGAGGACGATCTCTACCACGGATGCGAGGTGGATCAGGTCGTCAGCCGAAAGCATGGCGGGACCACGACGGCGGACAATTTGGCGTTTGCCTGCTTTCACAGCAATCGCCACAAAGGGACAGACCTTGGCTCGATTTCGGTCCGGACGGGAGAATTGATCAGGCTTTTCAATCCGCGTGCGGATGAGTGGCGTCAGCATTTTCAATGGAACGACGGAGCGATCGAACCGCTGACGGATGTGGGTGAGGTGACTTCCCGATTGCTTGACTTCAATCATCCCGAGCGAGGGGCGTTTCGACGGTTGCTGGCGGAGATCGGACGCTATCCGAGCGTCGAAGCGATGGCGCGATTGAAGGAATGATTCGGAACGGCGAATGCCGGCGAGGACGCCAGCGGTCCCAGGGGCATGCACTCTCGGGCTATTTCGCCACGGGTGCGGTTTCCTCGGGGGTGGCGCCGGTGGGCGGCAATTCCTTGATGCGCAGGTTTCGGAACTCGACCGGTGAACCTTCGGACTCGAGTCCGATGTAACCCTTGCGCCAGACACAGTCTTCGCCGCCGGAAACCTCTTTGCCGTTCACGCTGAGCCGGATGACGCCCGCGTTGCATTCGATGCGGTAATGATTCCACTCGGGGGACGATTTGCTCCGCCGCTCCTTTGGAAAACTCCGCATGCCGCTGCTCGGCGGAAACGGTTTCATCGTCGCACCGTGGATGGCGAAAACGTCGCCATGGGTCGTGTGCGAATCGGTATTGCCGTAACCGTTGTCGAGCACCTGCACTTCGATCGAGCGGAGAAAGGGCACGCCCGGGGCGGCTTCCGGACCGGCCCAGATGAAGATGCCCGCGTTGCCACCGCTCTTCAGGTGCCGCCACTCGAGTTCGAGAATGAAGTTTTCGTATTGCCGATCCGTTCGCAGCGCGCCGGTGGGCTGGCCCGTGCAATGGATCGTTCCGTCCTCGAGCACGCTCCAGGTGTCAGGCGCACAATTTACATTCACCCAGCCGGTGAGATCCTTGCCGTTGGAGAGTGGTTTAAAGCCATCATCAACTTCAGCGGCAAGAAGCACGAGTGGAATGGCAAGGAGGGTGGCGACGAGAATCTTCATTCACTGATGGGAGGGCTACGAGTGCAGTAAATCAATTCGGTTTCTCATCGCGCGTTGCCTTGGTAGTCGCTCTGATTCACGAAGCACTGGTGTGACCGCGCAGACGAAACCGAAACGAAGTGACCTTTTTCCCGTCCAGTGCGGCTCACTTACGCGGGTCTTCTTCATTTTTCCCTTTCACCTCCAGTTCGACGGAATTGGTCAACCCCAGTGCGATACAAGGCGGATCCAAAATGATTCCGTCTGAGGCGGCGACTTGGAGAACGTGATCAGGAGCTTTTGCGATCACGAGAGCGAGAAAATAGCGTCCAGGCGTTAAGCGGCATTCGAACCAACCGCCAACCCAGTCACTGATGCGGAGAAGTAATCCATCATCCGTTGGTTCGACCAAGCACTCCATTGTGGTTCGATAAATGGCTCCGGGTTGAAGGACTGGGAAATCCTTTGGAATTGTCGCGCGAGTCGCATCTCGGCCACCGCCAACACTTATCTCTTGTCCGGCTGCATTGAAGAGGATGGGCCCCCAACTGTCGCGGAATGTGAATCGCCTTCTTTCGTTGCTTTGGTTTCTGACCGTGACTTGCAGAGACAACTCCCTGTCTTTGCCACCGGGCAGGAGTTCGATGCGCGCCGTAAGCCCGCTCCCCCGAGGAAGCACCATCGCAGGGGCGTCGCCCGCGACACTTCTCACAGCGATGAAAACGAAGAGCAGGCCTGCAATCAAAATGGATCGCAACAGAGATAAGTCGCTCTTCATGGAAATCAGCTTAGGTGCATGTCGGTGCGCTACAAATCTCTTTCGCCGAGGACTTCTCAGCACCCGATCAATCGGGTTTCTCGATCTCTAAATACGTCGGCGTGCGATCTTTCGAGCGGCCGCCCATGGCTTCGATCCGCATCTGCTTGAGAATCCAGCGGCCATCTTTGGTTTTCTGTCCGGAAATCACCTTGAAGCGCCGTGCGAGATTGCCTGCGCGATCGAACGCCTCGGCCTGCATGAGGGCGCCGCTATCTTGCGCAATCCACAGTTTCACGCCGCGATATTGGGACGCCCCGGGTGAGGGCGGTTCGACGCGAACGATCCAGCAGCGCTGGAGCACCATGATCTGCTCGCCTTCGATACTGGCTTTGCCCCAGTAGAGGAAATTCATCGAAAGATCCTCGTAGCTAATGTCGGTGTCCCGGACTTTGTCGTCGAAGCGGGCGGGCGTGATTTTCCCGGAGCCACCGGGGCCGATTTCCTCGAGACGCGAGCCACTTTCGCCGAGGGTGAGGATCAAGGTCTGAGGAGGATCCTTGAAGTCCCAACGCACCGAACCGCGGGAAGCTGAAAGCGTGAACGGGACGCGCTGGTTGCCGTTCCGGAGCCGGCCTTCGAGTTGGATGTTCTGGGCGGATTGGGCGAGGCGAACCGTTTCCAGAATGGTTCGTGGATCGGGCTGATCCTGGGCGCGCACGACGGAGCTGGCCAGCAGGGCGGCGGCGAGGAGGGGCTTTACTTGGAAATGCTGGCTCATAAGGTCGCGAACCTTTCTCAACCCGCCTTGGACGAAAAGCTCCTTTTGCTCATCAATCGCGAATGGACCAGCCCGGCGCTCGACTGGTTCATGGCCACCATGTCGAGCTTCCCCGCCTGGCTCCCCCTCTTTGTCATCGCCGGTCTGTTCGTGGCCGTTCGCGGCTCGTTTCGGACGCGCGCATTTTTGGTGGTGATGCTTCTGGCGGTGGCGCTGAGCGATGGGGTGGTCGCGCACAGCATGAAACGGATCGTCAATCGACCGCGACCGCATCAAGCCCGGGACGAGGTGCGCGTGGTGGATCTCGCGCCCGCGACGCCGCGATTGCTCGCCATCGGGAAAGCGGCCACAGTGAAGTTCTCGCGCATGTCCCTCGAAGAAGTGGAAGGCCGGTCCTATCCATCCGGACACACGATGAATAGCACGGCCGTTGCGGTGGTAGCGCTGGCCTTTTTCGGATGGCGCGCCTGGTGGGTGGTTCTGGTGGCGGCGGCCGTCAGCTATTCGCGGATTTACGTTGGCGCGCACTGGCCCAGTGACGTGGTCGTGTCCGTTTTTCTGTCCGTGGGTGTCACGCTTTTGTTCCTCGCAGCAATCGAATGGCTGTGGCGAACCTGGGGTGGCCGACTGCTGCCTAAGACTTATGCGCAACATCCGAAACTGGTCGCTGCCTGACCCTTACGCTTCCGCCTCATGAAACCGCGCACGCTCATTTTCACGTTTCTGTTCGTGCTGACGGTTCTGCGGCTCGCGCTGATCGGACACTTTGGGCTTTTCCCCGACGAAGCCTACTACTTCATGTGGAGTGAACGAATGGACTGGAGCTTCTTTAGCAAAGGTCCGGGCGTGGCCGCGGCCATGTGGTTGAGCACGCACCTTTTTGGGGTCAGCGAATTCGGGTTGCGCTTCTTCAGCCCGCTGCTCGGCCTGGGCACGAGCCTGCTGGCGTGGGCTCTCGCGCGGCGTCTTTACAGCGAGTCCGTTGCCGCGTGGACCGTTCTGCTCGTGAACATGCTGCCGATTTTCACCGTGGGAAATCTGGTTATGACCATCGATCCGCTGTCGATTTTCTTTTGGGCGGCCGCGCTCTACGCCTACTGGCGCGCGCTCGAGCAAAGCCCGCATTTTTCGCTGTGGTGGCCGGGGACGGGCCTGCTGATCGGCCTCGGGTTTCTGGCGAAGTACACGAACGCCATGCAGCTCCTCTCGATTGTGCTGCTGCTCGTCCTGACGCCGCGCTACCGGCGGGAATTTGCGCGTCCCGCCTTTTACAGCCTACTGGCGGCATTTGCCGTCTGCACGCTTCCCGTCGTGATTTGGAATGCGCAGCACGCGTGGATCACGCTCGAACACCTTTCCGCGCGTGGCGGGCTGAATCAGCCGTGGCATTTCGAGCCCGGTGAGTTTGCAAAATTCCTGGGAATGCATTTTGGCGTCTATTCGCCGCTGGTTTTTGCCGGGATGTTGATCGCGGTGGCCGCGAGCGGGCGGCGGGCCGCGCATTCGCTCAAGACCCGCTTCCTGCTCGCCTTCACGCTCCCGCTGTTCCTGCTCTATTTCTGGCTCGCCTTGAAGCAGGCCGGGGAAGCGAACTGGACGGCGCCGGCCGTGCTCAGCCTGGGAATTCTCACCGTCGCGGTCTGGCATGAGTGGGCGCAGGAAAAACGCTGGGCAGCGATTTTTTCGGTCGCCGCGCTGGCTATGTCAGCCGGCATGTCGCTGATCACGCTCAACCCCGATATCGTGCGCGTGGCCGGCATTCATTTTCCCTACGCACGTGACCCCGCCCGGCGTATGCGCGGCTGGAAGACGGCGGCGGATGAAGTGGCGCGATTTCGGGCGGACTATGAGAAAAAGACCGGCCAACCGGTTTTCCTGATCGCCAACGAACATGAAGTCGCCGCCAGCCTTGGTTTCTATCTGAAGGACAAGCGTCGGGAAGCGCCCGGACATCCGCCCGTTTACATTCCGGCCCAGCCCTACTTCGAAGATCAGTTCTCCTTCTGGCCGCGCTATGACCAGCTCGTCGAACGACCTCCAGACCTGCCTTCCGGGGACATCATTTTCACGGAGGAAAATGGTTACAATCCCTTCCGCGGACGCACGGCGCTGTACATCACAGACCGGGAGGAAGAAAAGGCGCCCTCGTCCATCAAACGCGGCTTCGAGAATTGGGAGATGATTGCCCGGATCGATCAATCGCGCCGCGGCCAGCCGTTGCGTCAGTTGCGGATCTTCGCCTGCACCAATTTCCTTGATCCCGGCGTGCGCTGAAATGAGCGACGAATACTCCCGGAAAATTCCCGGTTGACGCTGAGGCGGCGATCACGCACCTTTCGCCACGCAAGTCCGCGTTTCCGGTCGAAGACTCCCCGTCGGGGCATCTCCCACGCCAAACATCGCCGATCCCGGCGCGTTCTCGCTCCATCCAATTTCCACACAGTCTCATTTGATCCACCATGGCGGGTCATAACAAGTGGTCCAAAGTCAAACGCCTCAAAGGCGCCCTCGATCAAAAGCGGGGAAAAATTTTTAGTAAACTGGCCAAGGAGATCGCCGTCGCTGCGCGCAGCGGAGGTGGAGATCCGGCTGGCAACGCCCGACTGCGCACCGCCATCCTCGCCGCCCGCGCCCAATCGATGCCGAACGAAAACATCGACAGGGCCGTCAAGCGGGGCACGGGCGAATCCAGCGATGGAGGCCAGCTCGAGGAGTTAATTTATGAAGGTTACGCCCCTGGTGGCGTGGCTCTGCTTCTTGAAGTGGCTACCGACAACAAAAACCGCACCGCTGCCGATTTACGGCTCATTTTCAGCAAGAACCACGGAAATCTCGCTTCGAGTGGAAGTGTCGCCTATCTCTTTAAACATCAGGGTCAAATCACCGTTTCGCGGGCCGATGCCGATGAAGATCGGATGCTCGAGCTCGCTCTGGAAGCGGGTGCCGAAGATGTCACCGCCGACGATGAACATCATATCATTACCACCGCCCCGGACCGGCTCTATGCTGTGGCCGAATCCTTGAAAAGCGCGGGTGTGACGGCCGAGGCCCAAAAACTCACCTATTCCCCCGAAACCACCATCGCCCTCACTGACGAACAGGTTGCCGCGCAAGTGCTCCGGCTTTGTGACCTGCTCGATGACAATGACGACGTGCAAAACGTCCACGCCAATTTTGATCTTTCCGAAGAAATGCTCGCCCGGATTTCCGGATAGCTTTCCTCAAATCCTCCGCGCCTGACCGTGCTCGATCCCAGCCCGGTTCACGGCGCCAGGAGGCCGCCCCAATTTCATTTTTCTATGACTCAGCCAGCCGAAAATCCGTCCGTCGAAGTGTCGGAAGAAGAACCCCCCAAAAAGGCCGCGAAACGCGTTGCTGCCAAGACGCGCACGTCCAAGACGACCGACAAGGCGAAGATGGACGCCGATGCCCCCAAAAAAGCGCGGGCGTCGAAATCCACCGGCGGAACCAAAGCGAAAAAGGCGGCTCCGAGGAAAAAATCGAAAAGCCCAGCGGACGATGCTGCTGTCGCGGTGGCGACGGAGAGAACGAAACCCACGGAATCAGCGCAGCGGGAAACCGCGCCCGAAGGCTCGACTCCGGTAGTCGCACCCGTGCCAGAAGCGCCAGCGGCCGCTCGATCAGCGCCCGCGCCGGAACCCCAACCCGCGTCTGCGCCCGCGCCTGAACCGGTGTCGGCGGGCGCGCGCCGTTATCCCGTTTACATCCCTCGGTCCGTGGCCAGGCAGCTCGAGTCCGAAGGCAAAAGCGCGCCCATCGCGGTCAGTTCACCGGACGAATTACCCCAGGACGTCATGGACGCCGTTGCCGCCGCCACCGCGCCGCCACCGCGCCAGGAACGCATGTCACACGCCGAGCGGAGGCAACAGCGTTACCGGGAACCCGCGCCGATTCCGGCGGCAGTTGATGAAATGCAAATGCCCCCGGAAGGACCGTTGCCGGATGTGGCACCCGGCGAACTTGGAGAAGCCGAAGGCATCGTGGAGATTTCCGGCAAGGGCTTCGGTTTCATCCGCGACGCGAAGCGCAGTTTTGCCCAGACGCCGAACGATGTCTTCGTCACGCCGGAAATCGTGCGCAGCTACAATTTGCGCGATGGCCAGTGGCTGAAAGGCGAGACCCGGCGCGGCGCGCGTGGATCGCAGTTGCACCGGCTCCTCGAGGTCAATGGTGATCCCCCCGAGACGGTGAAGCATTTGCCGGCTTTCGACGAACTGGTCGTCATCAGTCCGGAGCAACGCATTCGCCTCGAGACCGTGCCGGACCGTTACACCACCCGCATCGTCGATATGTTCTGCCCGATTGGCAAAGGTCAGCGCGGCCTCATCGTCGCGCCGCCACGCACTGGCAAGACGACGCTCCTCCATCACATCGCCGACGCCGTGGTGAAGAATCATCCCGAGATCAAATTAATCATCCTTCTCGTCGACGAACGGCCCGAGGAAGTGACGGATCTCCGGCGCACCGTGCCCAAGGCGGAAGTCTTCGCCAGCTCGAATGACATGGATGTGAAGAGCCACACGCGCATCGCTCAGCTTTGCATCGAACGTGCGCGTCGTCTGGTCGAGCAGGGCAAGGACGTCTTCATTCTTCTCGATTCGATCACTCGCGTCGGACGCGCGTTTAATAACGCCAGCACCGGCGGCCGCACCGGCTCCGGTGGTCTCGATAATCGAGCTTTGGAAACTCCGCGCCGTCTTTTCGCCTCCGCGCGCAATACCGAAGAAGCCGGTTCGCTCACCATTGTGGCCACCGCTTTGATCGAGACGAACAGTCGGATGGATGAAGTGATCTTTCAGGAATTCAAGGGCACGGGAAACATGGAACTCTTGCTCGATCGGCGTATCGCCGAGCAGCGCATTTATCCCGCCATCGACATCTTCCTCAGCGGCACCCGCCGTGAGGAACTGCTCTTGTCCGAGGAAGATTTGCGCAAGATCTATCTTATCCGCCGCGGGCTCGCGGGCTACAAGCCCATCGAGGCCATTGAGCGGCTGCTTTTCTTCGCCAAAAAATTTCCAACCAACGCGGAAATGCTCGCCGGAATTCCGGGCTGACGCGCCATGGCCGAGCGCGAACGCGTCCGGGAAATCGAGGTCGAAGTCATTCCTCCAGGTGGAAAAATCCCGCCGCCTCCGACCAGCCGGCAGCGGGTGGATGGTGGACCGATCCCGATGCCGACCGCGAACCCGGACGAGGCCCGCGTGGACGACCCGTTTATCGCCTTGATGGCGCGCATCATGGACACCCTTTTCAACGTACCCGGCACGCGAATCCGCCTCGGACTCGATCCGCTAATCGGTTTGATCCCTGGAATTGGCGACACCGCCACGGCCGTGACTTCGCTGATGCTCATTCTGAAAAGCGCCCGCTACGGTCTGCCGCGCATTGTCATCGCCAGGATGATCCTGAATGTCCTGATCAATTCCGGCGTCGGCGCCATTCCCGTCGTGGGGGATGTTTTTTCCGTCTGGTTTCATTCCAACGCCCGCAATTACGAGCTGTTGCAAAAGCACGCGCGACCGATTCGAGCTTCGACCCGGCCGGATTGGATTTTTGTCGTCGGCATGGTCGTGCTGACGCTTGGCCTGCTGGCGCTGGTGTTTCTCGGCGCGGTCGCCTGGTTTCAAATCTTCATTTACCTGCTCAATAAGATTTGAACGAAGACGACGCTTGGAACTCGCGGCCATGCCCGTCTAGCTTCGCCGCCTTTTGCGCTTCATGACCACCGAACCAAGGCACCTGCATTTCATCGGCGTCTGCGGCACGGCCATGGGCTCCGTGGCGGCGGCGCTGCAGGACGCGCGGATTCACGGTCACGCGGTTCGGACGAAAAAGTGTATCCGCCGATGTCGACTTTCTGGCGAGCGCGGAGTCGAGATTGCGCGAAGGTTACGCGCCGGAGAATATTCCGGCGGAGCGCGGATTTCATCGTCGTCGGCAATGCCATCTCGCGCGGGAATCCGGAGATCGAGGCGGTGCTTAATCGCAAGCTCTACCTACCTCTCGCTGCCCGAGACGCTGAAGCAGTTTTTCCTGCGCGGGAGACACAATCTCGTCGTCACCGGCACGCATGGCAAGACGACCACCTCGTCGCTGCTGGCGTGGATTCTGCAGGAGCGCCGGACTGGCACCGGCCTACATGATCGGCGGCATCGCCCGGAATCTCGGGCAGGGGTGCAGCCTGCATGAATCGAAATACATCGTCATCGAGGGCGACGAATACGACACCGCGTTTTTCGACAAGCGCTCGAAGTTCCTCCACTACCTGCCGGAGTTGGTGATCGTGAACAATATCGAGTTCGATCACGCGGACATTTTCGACGAATCTCGACGCGATCAAACTGAGCTTCCGCCGGCTGCTGAACATCGTGCCGAGTGAAGGCATGGTGCTGGTCAATGGCGACGATCCGAATGCCGTCGAAGTGGCGAAGCGGTTGCCTGGCGCAAATGGTCGAAGTGGGCTTTTCGCACGAATGCCGCCCGGCACATCCGCGACGTCGAGTATCGGCGAATCCGGCTCGGCCTTCACGCTGCTCGATCACCGATTCGAGACGCAGATTGCTCGGGCGAATTCAATGTGCGCAACGCCGCCATGGCCGCGAGCGCCGCGCATTTTTACGGCGTGTCGCTCGAGAAAATCGCAGAGGCGCTGGCGACATTCGAGGGCATCAAGCGCCGGCAGGAAGTGCGCGGCACCGTGCGCGGCATTCCCGATCATCGACGACTTCGGGCATCATCCGACGGCCATCCGCGAGACCCTGCGCGGGCTGCGGTATCGTTATCCCGGACGGCGTTTGTGGGCGCTTTTCGAGCCGCGATCAAACACGACCCGGCGCGCGATTTTTCAGCACGAGCTGCCCAAAGCGCTCGGAGAGGCGGACGGCGTCATTCTTTCGGCAGGTTGCGCGGCTCGATCAGCTCAAGCCCGACGAGCGACTCGACCCGGCGCGTGTCGTTGATGATCTCGCGAAGGCAGGTCGGCTGGCTTTTTACGAGCCGGACGTGGACGCGATTATCGCGCGGCTGAAGGAGCACGCACGCGAAGGCGATGTCATCGCGGTGCTCAGCAATGGCGGTTTCGGCGGCATTCACGAGCGGCTGCTGCACGAGTTGTGAGCCCGCGTTTGGTTGCAAGCCATTTCCCTCGGTGAGCCCGCACAATTACCGGCGTCTCATTTCCCGGTGGCGTGCGGTGGCGAAATCCGCGCGGGTGCGCCTCCGACGACTGGCCCGCGATGGTGGGGGCGACGTCTATTCACTGGCGTCGCCTGCGTTGCAGGAAAGGGGTGGACTTTACATTTCGGCGGGCATCCATGGGGACGAACCGGCCTCTTGCGAGGCGCTGATCACTTGGGCGGAATCGCATGTTGGAGATCTTCGCGATCTGCCGGTGATCCTGTTCCCGTGCCTCAATCCGTGGGGTCTGATGCAGAACGTTCGCCTCGACGAGAACGGCATTGATCTCAATCGAACCTTTAATAACGGAGGCTCGGTGGTCATCGAAGGGCTCAAGCAAGTCATCGGTCCCTATCAGTTCGAACTCGCGCTCTGCCTGCATGAGGACTACGACGCGGAAGGATTCTATCTTTACGAGGTGCAGCGCGGGAAACCGTATTGGGGTGAGGCGTTGCTCGAACTGGCATCGCGAGTGATTCCCATTGACCCACGACCAAAAATCGACGGCCGAGTGGCACGCGCCGGACTGATCCGGCGGCGCATCGATCCAGCGCTCTTCGAGCGGATTGGCCATCCGGAGGCAATCTATTTGCATCAGCATCACGCCGTGCACGCACTTACCCTCGAGACCCCATCTGAATTCGCGCTCGAACGACGCGTGGCGGCGCACGTCCTGGTTATCGAAGAATGTCTCCGGCGGATTCAATTTCCGTAAGGGACATTCCTCAAAGGCGCCTTACCGGGCGCAACCTAATCAATCCAGATGCCCCGATAGACTTTCTGTTTGGGTGGGCGCTGAGAGTGCCGCGTGAATGGTTGCATGGGTGGGCCGTTGCCGCGTCCCGGCAACAGGCGCATGACATCGAGCGTTTGGACATCAAGGCGGCCCGACATGGGCAACCGCACCATGCGTTGAAAGCCGAGAATGCCCGCCTGGGTCGCGGGACCGGGAAGACCATCGATCTCCGAATGGTAAAAGCCTTGCTCTGCGAGCAGGCGCTGGGCTTTGCGCAGCACATCCTGTTGCACCACGAGGGGCGCGTTGGCGTAAGGCGTGTGTTGATAGATTTCGCCAAACATCGGTCCGCCCCCCGGTGGCTGGTCCGGTCCCTGGGCATTTCGATCCGGAGCATCGCGAGGCGCTGTGTTCTGACGGTCGAGAAAGTTGCGATCGCTTTCCTGCACCGTTTCATCCCGCCGAAGGTTCACGGGTGGACGAGTCTGCCCGGAGGATGGCGGCCGAGTTGCGGAAGGGATGGGCGGTGGTGGGACGACTCGAGGAGCTGGCTCCGCGGGTTTGGGTTCGGGCACTTCCAGGGTGGGCGGACTCTGGGCAAGACCGAGCGCCTTCAGCGTTTCGGCCGTAAGCGTGCCGGTCACTTCCATGCCATTGCGAATCTGAAAACGCTTGATCGCGGCGGTGGTATCCGGCCCGTTTTCGCCCGTGATTTCACTGTAATAAAAGCCCTGGTCCTTTAATTCAGTCTGGACGTTTTTGATCAATTCGTCGGCCGACGCGGACGGCCCAATGACAAGGAGCAGGAGGGAGAGAAAGCGGGTGATTTTCATCGGAGTATCTGGGGTCAGACGGCAGGCGGGCCGCCGGCATTCAACGCTCGGTTTTGACAAGTTGTGTCGGGGGCTCGACTCGCGGCCGGCCTTCCTGGAACTGGATGATCCCCTCGACGATGGCGGCTGCCAGTCGATCGCGGTAGGCTGAGTTCGCGATCAGCCGCGCTTCGAAAGGATTCGAGAGAAAGCCGCACTCAACCAAAATGGCCGGCGAGCGGGTATGGCGCACCACATAGAGTTTGCGGGCCTTGATCCCGCGGTTGGTGGCGTTGGTGCGGGTCAGCAAAGCGGCCTGAACGAATCCGGCGAGTTCTTCCCCCTTGTCCGCGTCCGCCGGCGGTTCTGGTTCGGTGAAGTAACCGACCCAGGTCCAGGCGGCCTCTGGCGCGACCTTTTCAGTGGCGTAGAAGGTCTCGACGCCCGTGGCGGTGGAAGTGGTCGATTTGTTGAAATGCAGGCTGACGAAGAGAGAATTCTCGATGCCATTGGCCATTGCGGCGCGTTCTGCGAGAGTGAGATATTGATCCGATTCCCGGGTGAAGACTGTCTTGAAACCGGCAGCCTGAAGCAACTGATCGACCCGGATGGCAACATCAAGGGTCAGTTCTTTTTCCACCAGGCCATTGGCCCGCGCTCCATCGTCTTTTCCCCCATGCCCGGCATCGATGACGATGGTTGGGAATGCCGGATCGAGCACGGCTTCGAGCCGGCTTTCCAGCGTGGGCGATTCATCAGGAGTGATGACGAAGGTAAGGCAACCCGCCATCACCGCCAGGCCCACGCATGGCATCGTGTTCTGCATGCGGAAAGCGTGGCACAGTCTCCGCCAAAAGCCAGGGCGCGAGCTGGCGGAAGTTTCGGTCTCACACGGGACGGCCGTCACCGGACTGGATTCAAATTCTGCGGGTTCGCCGGCGAAGGGCGCTTCCGTGGCGATATCCGAATTCACCTCAACGCAGTCCAAAGGCGCCGAGATCGCGTCCTGAAATTCGGCTTCGTCGCGCCGCTCGGGTTCGCGTTCCACAGCGGCGATTGGGTATGGCTCGCCTTTATCGGCGACCGGCGCAGGTTGGATTTCGTCGGGCGCCTTTTTTCGGGCTCGCGGTTTTCGCGGTTTCCTGGCGTCTCCGGTTTTCCGGGTGGCACGGCGCCGCGACGGCGGTTTTGGTTTCGGAACCGCCGCCGGTCCATCGAGCGGAAGCAAGGTTTGCTCCTCGATCTTTGGTTCGGATGGTTGGCGACGGCGTTTCACGGTGACGGGGACAGAAGAGCCCGTGCTTCGGCTTCCGAGAGAGATCGCCAGGTCATGGGCAGGCTGGACGTGTCTTCCAGCACGGCCGCCTCGACCGCCATCTTGGCCAGGTTTGCTTCGCGATGCGCGGCCACGGTTTCAGCTGCATGAGTTTCCACCTCCGGCTCCGCCGCCGCGAGATGCCCCAAGGCCCATGCTTCGCTGGCGAGGCGCAGCGCTTCGGCCAACGGCAACTGCGCGGGATTCTTCCCAGAGAGAAAACCATCCATTTTGCTCGTGGCCTGGTGCGTTCCCGAAATGACGGCAAACTCCTCCAGGGATCTTCCGAAAGGTCCGCCGTTGGTGTGAATCGAGCCATCGTAATCGAGACGGAGGAAAAGGTTCGGCGCTTTGCCGCGGCCAAGTTCGGCGAAAAGCAGCCGCGCGAGATACGGCGCCCCGTAGATTTGCTCGAAAGCGGCCTTGAGTGCCGGACTCAGCGAGTAATTGGCCAGCCGTCGCAGCGAGACATCGTGCGCTGAGCGCGTGAATCCCTCCGTGCTGCAAACCTCGATAGCCGCCATGCGCAACCGCTCGAGATCACCGGGATGCCCGATGCCACCCATGGCGATGCGGTCGTAAATCTCGAAGATCTTCTGCCGATCCCGGCTGAGGGTGAAAAGCAGCGCACCGCCGTCGTAGCTCATGGCCACGATGGGACTGCCCGGCGCGAGCTGATGCTCGATGTATTCGCGCCGATTCGCGATGGCTTCGACCCAGCGGTATGGCTCTTCGGTCATGCCTGTTTCGCTTTGAAGATTTTCGCCAGTTTCGACTCGGACAGCGTCGTGATTCCGGCGTCGGTGATGGTTTTCACGATGGGATAAATGTCGGCCCGGCGATCGACTCCACCCGTGGCTGTATCGCTGGCGGCGGCGGTCTCGAGGGCGCGCAAAGCCAGCACGACGGCATCATTGGCTTTCATCCGGCGCAGCTCCTTTTCGCCCCAGGTGTTTTGAAAATGGAGAATGCTGCGCACGGCGGCAGATCCGGAGCCCGTGGCCGCAAAATCTGCGGCTTCGAACTGCGCGCCCATGGCGTCGTAAAAATAGAGGCGCGGGATTCCGGCGTCGCGGTCAAAGGTGGCGAAGATGGGCACCACCACGCCGACGCCTTGCATCACGTAGCCGAGATTATCGCGGAGGAGCTTCGAGAGCGCGCGGACCTTGCCATCGAGACTCATTTCCTGAAGCTGGCTGCGGCGATAAAACTGAAATGAATGTTCAAGAACGCGGGCCATTTCCCAAGCGGTGGCGGGTACGCCGGCAATGGCCATGAGCGAATAACGATCGATCTCGAGCACCTTGTCCGCGCGATCGTAAATCAGGAGATTGCCCGCCGTCGCGCGACGATCTCCGGCCACGATGACTCCATCCGCGTATTTGAAAGCGAGAATCGTTGTCCCGTGGGTCTGGGCCGGGACCTCCTCGCGAGGCGTCGAGAATCCACCCCGGGCCAAAACGGGTTGCTCCGGATACAGGCCGCGTCGGCGGAGCACGTTCAGGAAATCATCCGGCCCGGAAGCCGCAGGCATGCCGGATGGTGGTTCCATTCCTTGGTTACTCGCCCGTGCGCTGCCGGTAGCGGCGGGACTGATTGGGATCCACCCGGCGCATGCGCTGCAACAGGTCCTTGGTGTCGGGCTTGGAAACGTCAGGAGATTTTGGTCCGCCGCCGTCGCCGTCCTTGGGACCCCACGGCGCGGGGCCGACCGGTTTTTGTTTCCGTTCAGGCATGGCGGGAAACTACGAGCGACTCCTGCGATTGGCAAGGCGGGCGCGACGCGCTGGCACAAAAATTGGGCTGAGCGTCGCACTTGCCACCTTTCGCGGAAAATGAGAACGGTGCTTCCATGAGCTTCCTACCCCGCGCTTTTCTTTCGCTGGCGATCCTCTTTCCTGTGATCGGGTCCACCGTGGCGCAGGAACCGTCCGCCTGGATCGAGGAATTGCGAGCCATGCGCAAGTCGATCGAACAGCAAAACGAGCAATTGAAAGCATTGAAGGCTGAAGTCGCGCGACTGGCGGCAATCGTCGGTTCGCCGGCAGGCAGTTCCCCGGCCGCGGCCAAACCGCCCGCGCCCGCGTCCACGGAAGAATTTGGGGACGTTCCGAAGGCCGAAGCCGTTGTGCGGCCCACGCATATCGTGGTCAAAGGCGATACCTTAACCTCGATCGCGAAGCATTATAACATCACGCTCCAGGAACTTCAGGCCGCGAACAAAGATGTGAAAGAGCGCAGCTTGCAAATCGGTCAGTCTATCTTCATTCCTGAAAAGCCGGACGCCAAAGGCGCCGCTCCAGAATCTCCCACCCACCCAACCGAAAAACCTGAATAGCCATGAGCAACGAAGACTCACAAGAGTGGTACCTCCAGAAGCATGAAGATCAATCGCTCTTTGGACCCATTAGCTTGGAACAACTGAAACAATGGGCCGTCGAGGCCCAGATCTCACCCCTCGACAAAGTTTCCCGGGATCAAAACAGCTGGATGAAGGCGCCCATGGTTCCGGAACTCGAGATGGACTACCTGGTCGAGGTCAGCCCGGATCAATTCTACGGACCGACCACGCTCGGAGCCGTGCGCGAGTTTTTGCAGATGGGTGAAATCAACGCGGACACGCTGGTGACAAACTGCCGCGACCACGCGGAGACGCCTCTGCGCGACCTGCCCGGCATGATTCCTTCCCGCGAGGAGAGTGACTCCTCGAGCCCGGTGCGAACGAGCATCCGGCTCAACTTGCAGCAGCGCATTCGCGAGTTGGAAGGAATTCTGATGGAAGAACGTCGCGGCCGCGAGATGGCGGAGCACCTGGTGGAAAAGCTCGAGGCCAAGCTCGACGCCATTACCCGCACCGCGGCGCAGTAACCGTTCCCTGTTTCGGGAATCCGCACCGCGATTGGTGGCCATCATGCGGGGTGTCGCTTCCGGCTCAGCTCGACCCGACCCCGCCGGGTCGCCTCACTTCGTGAGTTGCAAGACGATCAACACCAGTCCGCGTCCGCGCAGGGGGCCGCGAAAGAAGAGCGGGCTTTGGGGCGCGATCATGGCGATCGTGTCCACCAGCGGTTTCTTTTCCTGAAAAAGTTCAACGTTCAGCAGGTAGCCACCCCGGGCCTCTTTCGCACTGGTTTGGCGTGCGCTCAGGGTCAGCCAAAACGTTGTGCTGGGTTTGAGCTCGCACTTGGCTCCGTCTTCGATGGGCTTGGTATCCGTGCCGATGATCTCGAAAGAGTTGTAACCAAAAACCCGTTCCAGGCGGTTGGCGACTTCCTTTAACTCCTTCGGCGGTTTCGCGGGTTTATCGAGGTTGCGCGCCAGGACCACCGCGCTCCAGAGTTGGTCGCCCGCGTGTGCACGAGACGGCCCGAATAGGCAGGCCGCGAGAGCGAGAAGGACGACAAGCGTGCGGGTCATCAGGGGTCGCACCTAAAGCTTGTAATCCGCGGGGAGGTTATCGAGTCCGGCCAGCCAGACGACGGTTACGTTGTCCCGATCCGAATAGACCGTGTCCGCCGACACATTGGGCGCCAACGGACGTGCGTCGATGACTTTGGCAAAATACGGCGATCGATCGATCGCGGTCGCCGGTTCGTTCACGACGAAGGCCTGATAAAGGACCGTGGCAATGAGAAGGCAAAACGCGCCGGCCCAGGCGAAACGCGGAAGCGTCCACCAGGCGCGTTTCACTGCAGGCGCAGGGTGGCGATCAAGCTCGCTTTCGAGTCGGTGCAGAATCTGGTGGTTAAAGAAATCAGGAGAATCGAGGACTGGCGGGGGCGAGTGCTGGCGGAGGATCGCACCGAGTTGGTTGGCGGCGCGGCGTTCAGCGAGCGGATCAAACCCGCGCGCTCTCATTTCCTTTTCCAACTCCGCCGCTTCCTCGGCGGACAGTGCGCCATCGAGCCAGGCGCTGAAGTTTTCTTCGAATTCAGAGGTTTTCATAAAGGTCGCGGAGCATGGATTGGAGTTTCTTGCGGGCGTAAAAAAGGCGGGACATCACGGTGCCCAGGGTGATGCCGGTGTGATCGGCGATTTCCTGATAGTCGAGGCCTTCGATTTCCCGCAGGACGATGACCTCGCGATGCTCGGGCGTGAGTCGCTGAATGGCTTCATCGATTCGAGCCCGGATTTCTTTGTCGGAAAGTCCGGCCGCCGGTGCGAGTTCGCCCCGCGGCGTGGTGGCCGAGCCCGGCTCGATGTTTTCCAGGCCAATGGCGTCATCGAACTCGGCTTCGCCCTGGACCTGTTTGCGACGCAGCCAGTCGATGGTGACATTCATCAAAATGCGGTAAAGCCAGGTGTAGAACTGCGACTGGCCCCGGAAACGCCGGATATTGCGCCACGCTCTCAGAAAGCCGTCCTGGGTTAAGTCCCAGGCGTCCTGATCGTTGCGGACCATTTGATAGACCATGGCGAAGGCGCGTTGTCGGTAGCGGGTGACGAGTTCGTTGAAGGCCGCGGTTTCCCCGTTCTGGCAGCGCATAATAAGGTCCGGCTCATCAGGCAAAGGACCCGGATGCTCGGTCGTGGCGCCGGGACGGGTGTCCGCAGCCGCGGGCTTGGACGCAGAAGCGGCGTCGCTATTCACGAGCGGAAGAAATCAGCCGCGATTATCGCGGGCTCAAACATCGTAGCGCCGGCGAAACTCGGCGCGGTAACGCCCCATCAGCTCGATAATGGCATCGCGAATCTGGAAAAGACGCTGATTGAGCTGGCCGTAGGGGTCGCCGTCCAACTGACCGTCCTTGCGCAACTGCGCGGCCGCTTCCATGCAGTTGGTGACCGCTTTAAGCGACCGCTTGAGATAGGCGATGGTCATCCCGATTTCGTCCACGTCATCGTCGCTCAAGGCCGCCGCGAGTTTGGCGCTGGCCACCGCGGCGTTGGTCGAAAGCTTCACCGCGGCGGGCAGATTTTGCAGTCCGGGTTTCTCGTCGAAAAGCTGGTCGATCCAGATCGTGAAGGCGAAGGACGCTTGGTAGAGCGGATGGACTTCGAAGGTTTCACCCTCTGGTGGTTCCCCGTCCATTTCCGCGTCGTCCTCGTCCTCGTCGGTGAACCCTTCCATTTCCTCCTCGAAAAGTTCGTCCACGGATTCCATCCAGCGCTCGCCGTCTTCATTGAGCAAATGCGTCCAGCCCATTTCGCGGGCAATAATTTGGTCGCGGTTTGGATCATCGATGTAGCGTTCGAGGAGTTCCATATACCGCTCGGTTTTGCGGTCCTGCTGTTGCAGGAAACGCTCCCAATCGTATTCGTCCCAAATCTTTTCGGGCTGCGGATCTTCAGCCATGGCGCGTCTCTACCGCGTCGGTGCGGATTCGGCAAAGGAATTTCCAGCGGTAGTTGGCATGGTCTGCCGGCGAAGCTGACCGCAGGCAGCGGCGATATCGTGACCTTTTTCGCGGCGCAGGGTGGCCGGGAGCCCGGCGCCTTCGAGCACGGCCATGAAGGCGTCCTGCCGTTCCTCGCTGGGCCGACGCCATTCCAGGCCCTCGACCGTGTTGTACGGGATGCAATTAATTTTCGCTCTCACCTGCCGGGCGAGGCGCGCGACCGCAGCGGCGTCCGCCGGAGAATCGTTTACGTCTTCGATCAGAATATATTCAAACGTCAGTTTCTGTTTTCGGTGTTCCGCAAAATAGGCGCAGGCCTCGAGCAGCTCCGCGAGCGGATATTTGCGATTGATGGGCATGATGCGCTCGCGGACTTCATCGGTGCCGCCGTGCAATGAAATGGCGAGCCGGATTGGCAGCGGCTGCTCGGCCAGCAGACGGATCTGTGGGGCCAGGCCGCTGGTGGAAACGGTGATGTGTCGGGCGCCAATGCCCATGCCCCACGGCGCATTGAGGATGGTGAGTGCCTGGGTGAGATTGGCGTAATTGGCCAGCGGTTCGCCCATGCCCATGAAGACGAGATTATTGACGGTCTCGCCGGTCACCGCCTCGATTTTTGACACCTGTTCGACAATTTCACCGGCATGCAAATTCCGGCTGAAACCATCAAGCCCGCTGGCGCAGAATTTACAGCCGTAGGCGCAGCCGACCTGGGTCGAGAGGCAAAGCGTGCGGCGATCACTGGCTTCGCCATAAAGCGCGGGCGAGGCCGGAATGAGCACGGATTCAATCAGCGCCCCGTCCGCGAGGCGGAAGAGGAATTTTCGCGTGGTGTCCTCCGAGCCCAGGACGCGCACGACTTCGAGGGCGTCGAAGGAAAATGATGCGGTCAATTGCTCGCGCAGCGCGGCCGGGAGATTGGTCATTTCCGCGAAAGAACCCGCTCGCTTCTCGTAAAGCCACGCCGCGATTTGTTTCCCGCGATACGCCGGCTGGCCCAGCACGGCGAGACGCGCGTTCAGCTCATCGAGCGTCAGCGATTTGATCGGCGTGCGAGATTCGGATTCGGGCATGGACGCGGCAACGTCGCCTGCGCAGCGACCGCTGAAAACTGAAAAGAATCGTCTTCGGCCGTGTCGTGTCGTGGCCGTGTAGTGGCGCTTCTGCGAAGCGCCCGGTGGTTCCCCTGGGATTTGGTCTTTAGAATTGTGACGCTTGAAAAATGGCCAGGCCAAGGGCGCTTCTCACAAGCGCTCCTCCACGGGTCGGATCTTCCACGTTGGACATCCCTTCGCGACGGCGTAGCCTCCGCGCCCTTCCCGTATGCTCAAGACCCACGAGATTTTCGCCCGCATGTCTCCCGCACAGGCCGCGCACCTGTTCACTTACCTCCGTGAAAAGGAAAAGCCCCTCTATCAGGCGACAATGGATACCCTCGCCAAACAGCGGAAACTGCGCGCCATTTTTCTGGAGAAAAAGCCCCTCCCCGAGCGTCACGCCTGGATGCAAGCCATCATCGGCAAATCGTCCAACGGCTCGGTGGCGGCGCATCTCCTGCAAATTTGGCTGGTCGGTGGTCACGTGAAAATGCTGTGCGATTTCCTGGATGCTCTGGGCATCGCGCACGATGAGAACGGGACGATCGAGGAACTGCCACCCGCGCCGCCGAAAGCCGAGATCCAAAAGGCGGTCGAGACCCTGCTGGAAAAACATGATCGCGAACAGGTGGCCATTTACCTGCACGCGTTTCAAGCGATGGACGACAACGGCTGGTCGTCGCTCGAGGAAGTCCTGGCCGAGGACGAACGTCTCAAGCTGTAGAGGAAGCGCGGGCCAACTCAGTCATCGTGAGCGCAGGCGCTCTGCGCCGAAGTCGAACGACCCGGCGCCAAGGTCGCAAAATGGTTTGAAGAGCAAACCATTCGCCGAAGGGTTGGCTCGGCATGGTGCCATTCGCCCGGCGCTCCTCCTCGTTCTCGTTCTCGTCCTCGAATAATGGAACCAAGGCCGAGGACGAGCAGGAGGACGAGGAGGAATAACCGCTTCGCCCAAGCGGGCCGGGTGGAAGGGCGCCGGGCGAAATTGGAGCCGGGTCGTTCGACTGCGCGCCGCACCGCCTTCGCCCGCCGGCGCTCCGCTCACGATGACTTGCTGTCAGCGCCAGGACTGATCAATTCGGCCACCTGCGCGGCGATGTCGCCGGTCCGCATCAATGCTTCGCCGACCAGGATGGCGTCGCAGCCGCAATCGAAAACGCGCTGCGTATCGGCGCGAGTTTTTAAACCGCTTTCCGACACCAGCACCACGTCGTCGGGCACCTGCTCGGACAACTGCTCGGTCGTTTCCAGGTGCACCTCGAAGGTCGTGAGGTCGCGGTTGTTGATGCCGATGAGCGGTGCGCCAAGATCGAGCGCCCGGTCGAGTTCCGCGAGGGTGTGCACTTCGACGAGAGCATCGAGCTGGCAGCGCGCCGCGACCTCGAACAAATGATGCAAGGTTCTGTCATCAAGGGCGGCGACGATAAGCAGAATGGCATCCGCGCCAAGTAGAGAGGCTTCGTAGATTTGCACTTCGTGGATGGTGAAATCCTTGCGCAGCACCGGCAGGCCGATCGCGCGGCGCACGTCGACCAGGTACTTGTTGTGACCCTGAAAAAACTGTTCGTCGGTCAAAACCGAAACCGCGTGCGCACCCGCCTCCTCGTAAGCGCGAGCCACGGCCACGGGATCGAAGTCCGGCGCGATGACTCCGGCGGAGGGGGACGCCTTTTTCACCTCGGCGATGAGACCCAGTCCGGGTTCGTCCTGACCGTCGACGCACCGGCCCCGGTCCAGCGCGCGGATGAAACTGCGAAATTCATTTCGTTCCGCCGCCGCATGCCGAAGGTGTTCCAGGCGCGGCAAAAGCCGGGCCACCTCGGGTAGTTTGGCGTCGAGGATTTTTTGCAGGCGATTCGAGAGAGCGGGAGCGGACATGGTGGCTTGGTCGGGAGTTGAAGTTCGAGCAACTGCGGCCAATGGAAAATTCAAAAATGCACGGTGCCTGAATCGCGAGGACGACTTTCGCTTTGGCGCTGGCCGCAACGAGCGGCTATCAATTCGGCATGCCCGATGCCATTCCACTTCCCGACCCAGTCACCGCCGGTTCCGCCTTGCGGGCGGCGATGGATTTTTTCTCCTGCCAGACCGGCACCATGCACCTGATGCGCGAGGGCACGCTGTCGCTGGCCGCCCAGGAAAATATTCCCGACGCGCTGCTCCCCATCATCCAAACGGTGCCGGTGGGCAAAGGGATCGCCGGTCTCGCGGCGGAACGTCGGGCGCCGGTTTCGCTCTGCAATCTCCAGACGGACAACACCGGGCAGGCGCGTCCGGCGGCGAAAACGACGGGGATGGAGGGAAGCGTGGCCGTTCCAATGTTGGACGGCTCGGAGTTGCGCGGCGTCCTCGGCATTGCCAAATCCGAAGCGCACGATTGGACGGACGCGGAGAAGGACACGCTGCTGGCCTTTGCCGCGGCGGTGGCGGCGCGTTGTTGATCAACTCGTCACTCGACAATCACGCGGCGCCACCCATTTTCCCGCGCGGGCAACAGGCCGCTTTCGAGGTCGCGCCATCGCGCCAGGGCGTGGAGATCTTCGCACATGCGAAGTCGGGGCAGAGCCTGCAAATGCCAGGCGTGGGCGTGAAATAGATTGCCGGTGCGGCTGGTCGTCACCGTCGTAAAGTCGGCGTCTCGCGATAGCTCGAAATCGCGCCGACCCACGGTGGCGGCGTCCCCGAATGGGTAGGCGGCGTGCCACACCGAAAAGTCGAGCCGCGCCTCGAGTTCCGCCCGGGCATCGATCAATTCCGATTCCACCTCCTCGTCCGTCAACCGGGCGAGATTATGATGGGCGGCACCGTGCGATCCAATATTGACGTGCCAGTCCGCGGACATGGTGCGCAGATCATCCCAGCCAAGCATGAGATCCCGCGTGCGAGCATGGGGATCGATACCGGTCGCGTCGCAGATCGCCTCCACCAATTCGTCGCGCGTCCCTGGACCCTGTTGGAGAATCAATTCGGCAAGTCGATCGAACGTCCGCTCGCGGTCCGCATTGCTCTCAAACTGGAAGTCGAATTTCTGGTCCCGCCACGCGAAGGCCAGGCGCGAATCCGTCATCAGCGCATCCTCAAGCGAATACCACCACACCGGGGTCGTATGATTGATGAAACCGGTGGTGACATTCACCGTAAAGGGCATGCCGAAATCGCGGAAGACCGGCAGCGCCATCCAGAGGTTGTCGCGATAGCCGTCGTCAAAGGTAAAGGCGACAAATTTGGTTCCGCGCGGTGAACGCAAGCGCGACGGCACTTCCTCGACGCGAATCACGTCCAGTTCTGCGTGGCAGACCCAATCGAGCAGTTCCCGCAGCGATCCCGGCGAAAGTTCAAGCGCGCGATTTTGCCGGAGCGGCGATTGGTGATCGAGCGGCACAATGCGATGCAGGCAAAGGATGCAGCCGACGCCGCCATACCACGGCCTCAACAACGTTCCGCCGAAGCGGCGCGACAACTCGCGCAACCGGTCCCGCATTACGGTGCCTCCGGAATTGCGTGGGGAGAACTGGAAACGAATTGGCGTATCAAACCGGTCGTCAATTCGTCGTGAAGCGAGCCCGGACGCAAGTGCGAAAGCCCGTCCCGCATCATCGCGAACTCACTTCGGCGACCGCGGGGACCGGGGCCGCATCCGGACGGTGCGACGCCTTCCGTCCCACCACGACGGTGGAAAGGCCGCTCGTGGGAAGCAGGCCATCGAGCACGCGGAAGATCGGCGTGAGCACGTTGTACACCTTGAGTTGCCACGGCTTCAGCACGCCCTGTTTTCCAATCGTGTTGGCGATGTACCACGCCAGAACGCCGACTTTGTTAAAAAAGAATTGCGTCTCCACGGCGAAGCCGGCCGCGGCCATTTTACCCTCGAGTTCGCGGTGATCGTAGCGGCGGAAATGCCCGAGCGCCTTGTCGAAATCGGAATAGAGCCGGGGATTGAACGGCACGAGAACCACGATGCGGCAGCCCGGAGGCACCACGTTGAAAAGATTTCGCAGCACCGCCTCGTCGTCTTCGAGGTGTTCGAGAACGTTGAGAAAGACCACGCTCTCGGGCGCGAACTCGCGCAACTGCTCGTAATCCGCGGCAGCCGTCATATCGAGTTTGCCGATCGTGAGGTGCGGATGGTGCCGCCATTTTGCGCGCAGTTCCTCGAGGTAATCCGTCCGGTAATCAGTCAGCAACACGTGCTCGTGGTGCCGGATGAATTTGCTCAGATTTCCCCGGCCCACACCCAGTTCTGCGACGCGGGTGCCGAGCCAAGGTTGCACGCTTTCATACATCCATTGATTGAATCGCGGCGCCTGTTCCATGGCGTCGAGCGTGACTTTGCCCGGATCGCTGTAGTTGGTGCTGAACCGGTATTTCACGATGAACCACAGCGCGGCCAATCCATCGCGCCAGGTGATCTTTTTGCCTTCCTCGTAACGGCGCCCATTGTAGCTGATCGGAATCTCGAACATGCGCAGCCGATTGCGCGCGACCTTGGCCGTGATCTCGGGCTCGATCCCAAACCGATCGCTTTCCAACGGAATGGTCCGCAGTGCATCCGCCCGAAAGGCTTTGTAGCAGGTTTCCATGTCGGTCCAGTTGGTGTCGTTGAGCATGTTCGAGAGCAGCGTGAGGAAGCGGTTCGCGAGCGTGTGCCAGAAATACAAAACCTTGCGTTCGGAGCCGGAAAAACGACTGCCAAAAACGACGTCGGCGCGGCCATCGAGAATCGGTGCCAGGAGCCGGGGATAATCCGCCGGATCATATTCCAGATCGGCATCCTGAAAGACGATGAGATCACCCCTGGACTCTGCGATGGCACGGCGAAGGGCAGCGCCTTTGCCGCGATTCACCGGCTGCTGGAAAATGCGAATCACATCGGGATGCTCAGCGGCGAGCCGCTGGCAGACAGACCACGTGTGGTCGGTCGAACCGTCATCGACGATGACAATTTCGCGGGTGAGCGGGGCCGGCAGCGCCGCGGCCTGCACGGCTTCGATACTGGTCCGCAAGGTTTCGTCCTCGTTGTAAGCGGCGATGAGAATGCTGAGTTTTTGATGCGCCATCATGGAAGGTCGTCATTGTTGAATCAGCTCTGCGCCCAGATCGATACTGGATTTTGCCGGAATGGGGAATCGCCGGCGGGATGGTATCGACACTCGCTTGAAGAGATCGCGCGGGCTTTCACGCCTGATAACGACTCGCTCAAAAATGGGGCGATTTGAGCCCATTATTCCAACAGAGATGGCCTTGCGAAGGAGATGACGCGGATAAAATCTTCGAATCATGGCCGTGAAGACATCATCATGGCCCTTGTTTTGCTTTCATTCAGCAATTGTAAGCCGTTCATCCTGAGGGCCTCAAAAATTTCGGTAAGATTTTTTGAAAAAAGCCTTGCGGCATTTGTGACGGCTCGGCAACTTCACCGCAACGTTCCTTCCAACCCGACAAAATCATATGATCAAACTACCCAATCTCCTCCGACGGAAAATGACCGGCCCCCTGTTCACGACTGGTGCGATAGCGGCTGCGGTTCTCCTTTCCTGCGGGACCACTCAAGCCGCCAAACTCGATACCAGCATCGCGGCGTTCCGTTCGACCGCCGACAGCACCCCGATTGAGGGGATGTATAACGCGTTGCAAGCCTCGGGAATCCCAACGGGAATTCTCGGTGGCTCGATCAAACTGTCCGGTAAGAACATCAAGGTTTTGAATCAGTACATTGCTGATGCGATTATTAATCGGAGCGTTCCAATTAATGGCGAAACCAATCTTACCGAAACCAACAAGGCGGAAGAAATCGCTGAGTCCACTGCTTACATGATCAATATTTGGCAGACATCTCCGAAGTTCAAAGGAAGTAAAGCCAAGGGTGCGGTTAAAAACATTGCCGCGGGAGCTTTGAAAACCTTTAAAGCCGGCGCGGCCCTCTTTAACACCAGCCTCGCTCGCGATGTCGGCGGCAGCATGGCCTTGACGATTGCGAATAACCCGATCCTCGATATCAAAACGAAGCAGAAGCTGGCTAAGACCCTCAATAAGAGTGCGAAGAAGGTTGCCGGAAAATCCGCCAAACTCTTCTTTCAAGCCGGTCTGAACGAAGGCGGTTTGGCCGATGCGACTGCCAATATGATCTATGAGGATGGTAATCTGGCGGCCAGCTTGACTGCTATCCAGGATCCGGAGACGGATTTCCGCCCTCTCTAAGCGACCTAAATTTAGAATCTCAAAAAAAGCCGGGCCGAAAGGCTCGGCTTTTTCTTTTCCGGGATCGATTTCCGCGAAGTTTGTCCGATGGACCTGAATTCGACTTCGGAGATTCACCCCGAAGGACACGAAGCAGACGAAGGCAGGGAGTGAGGTGGCGAATGTTGGTGCGCGGATATCACCTCAAGGGTGAGTGGGATCCCATGGACCAGTGGGGTTGAAACCAATAAACTGCAGAGGCGTTTCTTCGTGTGCTTCGTGCCCTTCGTGGTGCCATTGCCGGTTTTGGGATGAATCGCCCGAGATTGCTTCCGTAAACACCGAGCAAGTTTCGGGGTTGTTCCGACATGCTGCCGTCCGATTCACGCTGAGGGCAGCCGTGAGCCAGGGGCCCACTCAGCCTCTGAAACCGCCATCCATCCTCAGTTAACCAGTCACCATTTACACCTCTTGTCCCGGTTCTGAAGTCTTGGGTTTGGTTTACTGCTGTTTGAAGTCTTCATCTGGTGCCACCACGGGCGCCTGCTTCTTCTCGGTCGAGTCAACCGGTGATTTCGCGATCTCCGACGGCTCATCTTTCACCTCGACCAAAGACGCATCATCCCAGAAGACGATTCCGTCCGTTTCTCCCTCGTCCGGGCCGGAGTTCCAAAGCCAATAAAGCCGAACGAAAGAAGCTCCCTCGGGAACGGAGAACTCCGCCGAGCTTTCCTTCCATTTATTGCACAGCAGGGTCAGCACTCGAGTACCTGCCGGAATCGCAATTCCCGGAATGAAATTCAAACCGTTTATCGGTTCTCCCACTTGCGTTTTCCCATCAGGCGCCAAAAAATGTGCCTCGACCCACATCTCCAAACGCCGTTCATCCAGAGCCAGCGGCCGGTCACGGTCGATCCTTCCCCACATGGATGCGCGATAATTTCGGCCACCCTGAACGGGAATGGGTTTCGTGGTCAGCAATGCTTCGCGTTGCGTGGCGGTGACCTTCCGGTAATTGACGTAGAGCGACTGTTTCCCTGTCCTCGCGATCTCCTGCGTCAGGCCGATGGTGGCCTTACCGCCCTCATCCGTCTCTTCGGATAACATCCGCTCCCAAAACCCAGCTTCGGGAAGAAGCTCGGGATGAGCATCGGTGTTCACCGCCGTGCGTGTGCTCACTTCCGGTTGCTCGAAGCTGCCATTTTCCAACAAGTTATTCCCCTCGGCACTCGCCGAGACAGCGAAGGCCACGACGAGAGTCAGGGAACGGAATGCAATACACCTCATATGCGCACACTCTAACGGGACTCCGTCGAACCGTCCATCGCGCTGTCGAAAAGCACGGCAATTAGATGCGGTGACGATTGTCACGCGACGATTTGCCGCTACTCTCCGCACGCTTTGAATAAAGTCCTCGTTTCCCTCCTGATTGCGGCAATCGTTTTGATCGAATGCATGGTCGGTGGCACCCGCCTCTGCTTTAGCCTGCCGATGTACGGACTGCTCGCATTTACAGCGGTACTCACTGTGGCTCGCCGTCCGGAATCCAACGGCCGGCCAAGCCTGGCCTGCCTGGGGGTGACGATCGTCTTCGTCGCTTACATCCTGATTCGGGCCGCAAATTCACCGGTGACGTACCTATGGTGGATCGATTTCTACATGGTGCTGGGCTGTCTGCTGGTTTACCTGCTGACCACGTTCTACCTCACGGGAGAGAAGGAGCGCGCGGCGGTCATATGGGCATTGTTGATTCTGGCTGTGGTCGAAATATTCGTCGGCTTGCGCCAATTCTCTTCCGGCGACAACTGGCTCCCGTTTGGGTTTCGCCGCACGGACAGCGGCCATCGCGCGAGCGGTATGCTTATCAGTTCGATTCACCTCGCCGGCTATCTGGAAACGGTCGGACCGCTCGCTTTGAGTTTTGCCATCTGGGGTGCATGGAAGAATTGGGTTCGCATCCTTTCGGGATATATCGCGATCATGTGCTACCTCGGCATTGCCATCACCGGAAGCCGCGGCGGGTACATTAGCGCCCTGTTCTCTCTGCTGGTTTTTGTGGCCATCAGTCTCTTCAACGTGAAAAGGACGCGTCCGAAGAAGTTCCGGACCGCGCTGCTCGTCACCACGCTGATCACGGGCTTGAGCGTATTTGGAGCCATTGCGCTGATGTTAAAGAGCGACCTGCTCCGCGAACGGCTCAGTATGATCCCGCAGCAGTTCGAGAAAAACGGCCTCGATATCCGTATTTACAACTGGCAGGCGGCTCTCGATCAGTTCCGCGAGAGCCCGATCATCGGCACCGGTGCCGGAACGCATATCTACTACGGCCGTCTTTTCCGCCGACCGCCCCTGCAGAGTGATCCCATCCACGCCCACAGCGATTACCTCGAATTGCTGGCGGAATACGGAATCGTCGGTGCGGTGGGCATGGGGGTATTTCTCGCGGTCCATTTCTATTTCGGCTGGAGAAATCAGCGCATGGTGCTGCGCGAACACGTCCTCGAGTTGCGGGAAGGCGAGCCGGCCCGCCATAATTCTCTCGCTCTTTACACCGGCGCTTTGACCGCGATTGCCGCGATGGCGTCCCATAGCGTGGTTGATTTCAACATGCACATTCCCGGACACGCGATGATCTTTGCGTTCCTCTTTGGCACCCTGGCCAGTCCCGTTTACGGATCTGACCTGAAAGCGACGAACTGGATGCGGCTCCGCTTTGCTTTACCTGTGCTCGGCTTCTGGATTTTCTTCTCCGCCCTCTCGCGATTCCCGGCGGAATACTGGGCGGAAAAGGCGCGGGTGGCATTGCGCAACGACGAGTTCGACGAATCCATTGGGTATGCCGGGCGCGCGCTGCAACTCGATCGCTTGAGTCCGGAACTGTTTTTCACCCTTGGTGGTGCTCATCGCGGCGCGGCCATTTTGAGCGAGAAGCCGATCGATGCGTATAATCACCTGAAAGCGGCGACGGAAGCTTATGACGAGGGTCTGGCGCTGTTTCCGCAGGACAGCCACATGTTGGTGCGTTTGGGTGAAACTTTTACGGCGCTGACGCAATATGGCGATGCGGAAAAGGCTTTCCGAGCCGCCATCAAGCTCGATCCCAATCATGGGCGCGTTCATGCCTATTATGCGTGGTATCTCGCTTCCGTCGGCCGTGCGAAGGAAGCCGAAGAACAATATGCCGAGGCAAAAGCGCTCGCCCACGGTGACGATGTTTCCTCGATCGTTCGCGGCACCTCACTCGATCCCGGAGCCGACGACGCGGGGCCGTAATCCATCGATGAATGGGTTTCGCCACCGTTTTTCGAGATACTTCACCTTTGCCAATCGGGAGATGGATCACTTCGCGAATTCGGCCGACCTGCAAATCGATAGTCTCCGTATACATCGCCTTCGTTCGCGGTCGGAGATGGCCGGGCACGCGGCACAGCGGGTGGCGGATTTATTGCGCCAAACGCTAGAGAGCCAGGGACATGCCCGGGTCATTCTGGCCAGTGCACCGTCGCAAAGCGATATGCTCGCAGTGCTGATGCAGGCGGAATTCGATTGGTCGCGCGTGACCATTTTTCACATGGACGAATATCTCGGGCTCTCCGGTGTTCATCCGGCTTCTTTTGGTCACTACCAAAGAACGCATGTCCTCAATCGGATCACGCCGGAAGCATTTCATGCCATCGACGGTGAAACCTCCCAGCCCGCGATGGAATGCGATCGCTATGCTCGCCTCCTGTCGGAGTGTCCCATTGACCTCGTGTGTCTCGGCATCGGCGAGAACGGCCACCTGGCCTTCAACGATCCACCGACGGCTGATTTTGCCGATCCGGTTTGGGTGAAAGTCGTGGACCTCGACCCCGTCTGCCGGCAACAACAGGTCAATGATGGCTGTTTCGCCACGCTCGAGGACGTTCCGCGTCACGCCATCACGCTGACCATCCCGGCGCTGATGTCAGCCGGAGCTCTCGTGTGCGTCGTCCCGGGACCGCAAAGCTGCCGCCGTACAAGCGGCGTTGGAAGGCCCCATCTCAACGGCCTGTCCGGCCAGCATCCTGCGCCGGCACGAAAACGCGGATCTCTACCTTGATTCCGCAGCCGCCTCACTCCTGACCCAACCATGAATTCCTGGTGCAAACTTGCGGTGATCACGGACGAAATCTCACAGGACCTCGACGCCGTCCTGGCGTTCGCGCGGGAATTTCACCTCGACGGCATCGAACTGCGCAGTCTGCACGGAAAGGCTTTCAAGGATCTCACGCGGAACGAGTGCCTCGAGATCGGTCGGCGTACCCGCGGCGCCGGATTCGCCATCCCAAGTTGCGCGACCCCGGTCTTCAAGTGCGATCTCGATTCCAGCACGGACATAGACGACCACGTTGAGCTTTTCCGTCGTAGTGTCGACATCGCGCTCGAACTCGAGTCCACCATCGTGCGGGTCTTCAATTTTCTGCGCCGCTCGCATCCCGCCGCGGAAGATGATCTGGCGCGGGCCGCCGAAGTTTTTGCGCGGTTGATTCCGATCGTGGAGGGAACAGACCTGCGGATCGGTTTGGAAAATGAAGCGAGCTGTCTGTGTGCGACGGGCGAGGAACTGGCGCGGTTTCTTCTCCACTTACCTGCGTCGCCGCACGTGGGCATCGTTTGGGATCCGTGCAACGTGCTCTACGTGGACGGCAGCACCGACCCGTGCATGACGAATTTCCAGGATCGCGGATCGCGTGGTTCATGTGCACCTGAAGGATGCCCGTCGGCGCGGCGATCGGGCCGCCGATACTTGCGTGGAATTGGGCACGGGAGATCTCGATCTTCGCGGTCAACTTTCGCTGCTCAAACGCCGGGGCTACGCGGATGGATCAGTCTCGAGACTCATTGGCGGACCGTTCCGCTCGATGAGGAAACCATTCATCTTCCCGGTGGTGCCGTTTTTTCGCGCGATGCCGAACCTGCCAGCCGCATCTGCATGCGGAATTTGCAACGCCTGGTGGCCGCGGCATGAAGGTCTTCGCGGCGCACTATCGCACGGGTCGGCGGCGCGAATTCGACTTTCCTGGAGTCGTGGCGCGACAGGCGACACTTGTCTTTGGCCCGGCGTTTCGCCGATTTCCAGTGCAACGGATTCGCAGGATGCGACTTCAATCATCCCGATACGCCTGCGCCAGATGATCGCCGCTGCGGTGCTGGCCATGAAGAAAACCGGCGTCACGACCGTGCTGCCGACGATCATCACCCACACGCCCGATCGCATGGAGAATGCGTCTGGCTCGTCTGGTCGAGGCAAGGCGGTTGGATCAGGAAGTGCGACAGAATGGTCCCCGGTTTTCACCTCGAGGGACCATTCCTCAATCCTGCGGACGGTCCGCGCGGAGCCCATCCCGCGGAGGATGTGTGCCGGCCATCATTCACCCGCTGGCAGCGTTTCCAGTCTGCTGCGGACGGTCTGATCCGCCTGGTTACGCTGGCGCCTGAGATGCCGGGTGCGATCGGACTTATTCGAAGACTCCGCGAAGAGGACATCACCGTCGCGATCGGGCATACGGCCGCGACGCGGGAACAAATCACCGCGGCAGTCGACGCCGGCGCCACGCTTTCGACGCACCTTGGCAATGGCTGCGCGTCCCATCTCGACCGGCATCGAAATCCGATTTTCGCCCAACTGGCTGAGGATCGCCTGGCCGCCAGTATCATTGCCGATGGCATCCACCTCCCGCCCGACGTGTTGAAACTGTTCTTCCGCGTCAAGGGTCCGCGCCGCATCGCTCTGATTACGGATGCCATGGCCGCCGCCCAAGCGCCACCGGGACGCTACACGCTGGGTGACCTCACCCTCGAAGTTGGACCTGATCGCATCGTACGACCGCCGGGCCGCGCGCATTTCGCGGGCTCTGCCCTGACGATGATCGAAGCCGTACAGCGACTGGTGACTGACGCCGGGGCCACGCTAGCTGGAGCATGGGATTGCGCTGCCGTCGTGCCACGCCGCCTGCTCGGTTTGCCATCCGCGCGCGACCTCGCGCTGATTGAGCGGTCGTCGGCTGGGCTTTCCTTGCTGGCGTTGCTTCGAAAAAAGAAACCGCTTACGGCGCGCGCTTCGAGTTCGTAGCGCAGCGGCTTCGGCTGATTGGCGGCGTATATCTGATCCTCGAGTTCTTTCGCTTTGCCCTTCAGATCCTCGACCCGCTTCGTCATTTCGGCATGCCACTGCTCGAAGGCCGCGCGTTTATCAGCGAGCTGAGGATCATTGGCGTTTTCCGCATCGCTCAATTTGCGGCGCTCACCCTTGAGCGCACCGAACTGATCGCGGATCGGATGATAGGCCTCGTCATTGCGCCGCTTGTTCAGGTTGGCGACGGCGAGGGCTTGCTGATACTGCGGCGTCTTGTCGTTCGCCTGCAGCTCGATTCCCGCGGCGAGCCGATCATTCGAGTAGGTCCCGACTTTCTGGCCCTCGATTGTCAGTTCGTATTTTCCCGGCTGCAGGTCGCGCACAATCAATCGTTCCGGGCTGTTCCGGTGTCCGATCTTTGTCAGTTCAACCCCCTCGGCCGCCTCTGCCGGAAGCACCCAGGGCAGGCTGTCGGCCAGGTGCGTGAAGGTCAGGCCCTGGGCATCCCCGGCGAGGTCACTCACCATCCCTTTCCGTTGGCGACGATAAATTTGCCGTTTCGCTCTTCGATCACGATGCGCGAAACCGCCGATGGCTTGACCATGTCATCGATGATCGCCGCCGCCATCACCGTCTGGCCGGCTGGACCCGGATGCACGCCGTCCGGGATCATCGTGAACGTCGCATCGTGTTTCCGCTGCTCGAGAGTGAGGTTGTTCAGCGGCGACCACATGTCCACATAGCCCAGACCGCGCACGGCGGCCTGCTCACGAAGCCAGGATCCATAAAAGGCCAGCACACCATCGTAGTAGGTATTTCGCGGTTCGGCGACGTCCTTGCGCATCCGCTTCGCACGCGCGTCGAACATGGTGGGCGTCATCGGAATGGCCGTTGCCCCCAGGGCCCCGATTTTCTCGAGAATCGTGGTCATGCCGTTTTGATAGGTGTCGAAAACGCCCTGATCGTAATCGCGATACGCGCCGTCATTCATGCCGAGCAGGATGGTGACGTATTTCGGTTTGTAAGCCGCCACGTCTTCGTCAAAGCGTGCCAACGCATCCGCCGCCCGATCACCGCCCACGCCGGAATTGTGGAAATGAATCCGGCGGTCCGGAAACCGCGTGTAGAAGTAGTCCTCGACGTATTGCGTGTAGAGGCACTGGTGCGTGATCGAATCGCCGAGGAAGACGAAGGTATCACCGTCGTCGAGTTTGATTTGATCGACGACTTTTTGGAATTCCTGCGCCGGCAGGGTCGACGCGAAGACAAGCGAAACGGCAAGCAGAGAAACAGGGAGGAAACGACTCATAAGGATGCCGCTTTAAGCCAGCAAACAGCCCGGATGCTAGAAACAAATGACATTCGCCTGATCGGCAAAGTCCAGGCGAAGGCCATTCTCGTTCATCCCTGCAGCGACTCGCGTCATCAGTTCCCGCGGGCCGTATTGACCACGTGAACCACCACGCTTCGTATTCGGCGGAGACCATTGCGGGCAAATATCCGCCGTCGCAGGGACCTGACGGCGCGGGCAAATTCCGGCGGCTGTGTACTGATCCGCCGGTCGAACTCCCTCCGGGCAAATTTGTAGAACTCGATGTCCACGGTGCTATGGCGACGGATCTCGGTGATCTGCTCCTCAGAATAAGACGCCACTGACGGACGATTGGACGTGACGTTCTGGCGGGCGTAACCGCGCAGGCGCCAGCCGAATGTGCGCTGGAAAAGCACCAGGGATTCGTCGAAACGCTCGGTCAATCCGAAGGCCGCTAGCTTCTCCGTCAGATTTTGCTGGGCTTCGACAACCAGGCGACCTGGCTCGACGTCGTCCTTCGGTCCGTAACCGGCAATGTATCGCGCCTGATGATCACCCTGTTTTTGGGCCAATTTCGTGAGCGTGAGTTTTCCTTGAACGACTTTTTCGTGGCCAACCACCGCCTTCTCTCGCTTCAGAAAATGATAAAGCGAGACGATCCGATCGACGGGCTCGCGGAGGATCGTGAAGGGCCGCGCATGCCGCGGCAGGCAGTCCGCAGCGCCAAATGAAATATGGCCGGCCACGGCGCGCACCTCATCGGAGACGGATTTGATCGTCTGGAGCCGCTCCGAATCGGGGACATCGTGGAGGCTCACCATCGATTCGCCGGGATACTCTGCCGCCAGAATGCGTTGCATGGTCAGCCCCGCCGTCTTCGGGATGTGGATGAAAAACTTGATCGGTTCGTCCATAATCCGCCACCGCGAACAGACCGAGCAAAGCGAGCTCACTGTGCTTATCGCCCGAGCGACTCAGTCGTTGCGATGAATTTCGACGCCAGTTCAACCGCACGCAGACGGTTTTGTCAAAGCCTCGATACCGCACCGAGACCGGACGAGGGCCGAACCGAACCACGCGCTGGATCGTCCTGAAATGCCAAAGGCGCGCGCCGTATTCGACACGCGCCTGATGCAGAGAAAATCGCTGTTACCGGCGAGATTCCCCGAAGTTTTGCCTTACGCAGTCGCGGCGACCGCCTGCTCGGCTTTCCGCGCGCGCTTGACGATGCTCCGAACGGTGTCGCTCGGCTGGGCGCCATTCGAGATCCAGTAGTCGACGCGGGAGAGATCGACGTTGGCGTTGTCGCCCGGCTTCTTCGGATCGTAGTTGCCGATGATTTCGATGAAGCGCCCATCGCGCGGGCTGCGCCGATCGGCGACGACGACTTTGTAATACGGTTTGTTGATGGAGCCTTCGCGGCGGAGGCGGATACGGACCATGGTGGTATTTAGGATTGGGTTTGCGGATTTAGGATTTGGGGAAATTGGCAGGGCGGCTTCATGCGGCCCATCATTTTTTTCATCTTGCCCATGTTCTTCATCATCTTCCGCATCTGGTCGAAGCGCTGGAGGAGATCATTGACTTCGGTGACGGTGGTGCCGCTGCCGCGGGCAATTCGCTGACGGCGGCGGGCATTAAGAATGTCCGGTTTGGTCCGTTCGTCGCGGGTCATCGAGAGCACGATGGCCTCGGTCCGCTTCATCTGTTTCTCGTCCACCGAGAAGTCCTTGAGGTTACCCATGCCGGGCATCATGCCAAGGAGATTTTCCAGTGGCCCAAGCCGCTTGATCATTTTGAACTGATCGAGGAAGTCGTTCAGGTCGAACGACGCCGTCCGCATTTTCTCCTCCATCCGCTTCGCCTCGTCCTCGTCGATGGCGGCTGCCGCCTTCTCGACCAGTGACACGACGTCGCCCATCCCGAGGATGCGCCCGGCGAGGCGATCAGGGTAAAACGGCTCGAATTGGTCGATCTTCTCGCCCATGCCGGCGAATTTGATCGGCTGCTTGGTGACCTCGCGCATGGAAAGCGCCGCGCCGCCGCGGGCGTCGCCATCGAGCTTGGTCAGGACGAGGCCGGTCAGCCCCAGCGCCTCGTGGAAGTGCGTCGCCACACTCACCGCCTGCTGGCCGGTCGCCGCATCCGCCACGAGTAAAACCTCCTGCGGTTGAAGGAATTCCTTCAGGCGTTTGATCTCCTCGATCAAGCGCTTCATCGATTTCCTGGCGGCCGGCGGTGTCGTAAATCTCGACATTGTGCGGCTCGGATTTCAGCCCATTCCAGCGACGCCTTGGCGACCGCAGAACATCCTTTTCCTCCAGTGGCGGAGTGAAAACCGGCACCCCGATCTGCCGGCCAAGCGTCGCGAGCTGCTCGATGGCCGCCGGGCGATACAAATCGCAAGCGATGAGCAGCGGCGCCTTGCCCTGTTTCTTCAGCCATGCGGCCAGCTTGGCCGACGAAGTCGTTTTTCCCGCGCCGTTCAGGCCCACCATCAGGATGCGCGCGGGCTTCTCGAGATTCAGTTCCTCGGTGTCCCCGCCAAGCAGGGCGGTCAGCTCATCGTGGAAAATTTTGACGATCTGCTGTCCGGGCGACACCGAGCGCAGCACTTCCTCGCCCAGCGCCTTTTCCTTCACCCGGGCGATGAAATCCTTCGCGACCTGATAATGGACATCGGCCTCGAGCAACGCCAGCCGCACCTCGCGCATGGCATCGGCGACGTTCGATTCCGAAATCTTCCCATGACCCCGAAGGTCCTTGAAGATGTCCTGAAGCTTGTCGCCGAGAAGAGAAAACACGTTGGGTGGAAAAAAAGGGCCGGTAGGCTAGCCTAGAAAACGAAGGTGTCCAGCGAAGCCGGTGCCCCGAAAACCAGTATGGTGGCGGGGGGTGGTTCCTGTAGTGGCGCTTCTGTGAAGCGCATCGTCACGAAGCCCCCCAAAAGGCACAGTTCGTGACAACTGCCGTCCAGCGGAAGCTCGCCTTGCGACGAGCAGGATCGCAGATAAAAGAAACCAACGCGAAACCAGCGGAAAACAAACGCAAGCCATGCACGATTTCGGGAAAACTCTGGTCGCCATTGGGCTGGTGATTGTCGTGCTCGGGCTCGTCCTTTGGAAAACCGGCGGACTCGGGCCGCTTGGCCGGCTTCCCGGCGACATCACGATCAAGGGTGAACATTCGCACTTCTATTTCCCAATTGTCACCTGCCTGATTATCAGTGCGTTACTGACACTCGTTGCGTGGCTTTTCCGGCGATAAAATCTCCGGTCATCGTGAGCGAAGGCGCTTTGCGCCGAAGTCGAGCCGAGCGCAGCGAGACCGCCTACGCGAACGCGCAGCCCGAAGGGGCGCGCCGGCTGGCGCGAGCAACTGATACGACCCGGCTCCAATGGGAGCGAGCGGACTTATTGGGACAGTGCGTCATCGGAGGTGTTTGTGCGTTCAACATCGAGATTGGATCACACTCAAATCAATCGGTTCGATGCAACGACGGCGAATGCTCCGGTTCCGCGAAGCGCCGGGGTGGCAGTGCACGGGGCGACCCTGGCGCCGGGTCGTTCGGCTCCGCGGCGCTCCGCTCACGATGACGGGCGATTCATACGCGACTACCTGCAGTAGTCGGCCATCTCGTAGAGCGTCGGGTCGCGAGTGATTTTCTGCGCGCGACGACGGCGCAACGTCGCGGCGGCGGCTCGGGCTTCGAGTGGGGCGTCGTCGCCCAGGGCGTCATCCATGCCTTCGAGCGCGTCGCCGTATTCCTCCTCGAGTTTCTCCGGATCTTCCCCTTTTTCGAGACGGGCGATCATTTCCTGCATCGCCGGCGGCACCTTCTCGCCCGCGAGATCAGTCATTTTTCGCATCATGCGACCGAGCATGCGCGGATCGGGATTATCCATATCGTCCAGGCCGGAAAACTCTCGCTCCATTTCCGCCATCGCCTGCTCCATCCGCGGATCATCCAAGCCGTCTGCATCACCGGTTGGGTCCAATTTCTCCTTCGCTTTGCCGGTAATGGCAAACTTGCTCACCATTTTCTCCAAAGGCCACTTAGGGTTTTCGGGGCACCGCGGCACTTTATCGGCGTAGGACAGGCTGCGGGCCAGGAAGCTGTAAATGCGGCGATTCTTCGGGCAGAAAAATTCGTAGATAGGCATGGGTCAAATCGGGACGGTGGATGGTGGAACGCACCGCGGAGCGCGAATTTGCACGGGTTGGGGCGCTTGGCAAAGCACTCTGTCAAAGGGGTGAACTGGTCCGGAATCGTTGCCATTTTGCCGTTCGCGGATGCAAATGAATTTGCGAAGGTCTGAACCATGCCACTCGACCTGTCAGCATTGCCCAAGGTCCTTCTCCACGAACACCTCGACGGCGGTCTGCGGCCTGGGACCGTGATCGATCTGGCGCTCGATGCTGGCTACGCCGGGCTGCCGACGCACGACGCCGGTGAATTGAGCGCGTGGTTTCATCGCGGCGCGAATCGCGGTTCACTGCCGCTCTATCTTGAAGGGTTTCAGCACACGATTGCGGTGTTGCAGACGCGGACGGCGCTCGAGCGCGTCGCTTTCGAATTCATCGAGGACATGCACCGGGACGGCGTGGTCTATGCCGAAGTGCGTTTCGCGCCCCGCTTTCATCGCGAGCGTGGACTGACGGACGATGCCATCGTCAGTGCCGTGCTCGATGGCCTCCGCCGTGGAGAAGAAGCGTGCGGCGTGAAATGGGGTCTCATCATTTGTGCGATGCGCAACGAAACGGACTCGCTCGAGGCCGCGGAATTGGCAGTCAATTTTCGTCATCATGGCGTAGTCGGATTTGACCTTGCCGGCGAAGAAGCCGGCTACCCTCCGAAGAAACACGTCGAGGCGTTTCGGGCCATTCAGGAGGCAAATTTTTTCTCGACCCTGCATGCGGGCGAAGCGTTCGGCGTGGCCTCAATCTGGCAGGCGCTGCAACTCTGCGGAGCGCACCGGCTCGGGCACGCCACCCGGCTGACTGACGACATGACCATCGTCAAAGGCGAGATCGTAAAGCTGGGCACATTGGCGCAATTTGTCCTCGATCGCCGCATCCCGCTCGAGATGTGTCTGTCCTCGAATGTCCACACCGGCAGCGTGCGGACGATGGAAGAACATCCGTTCATGATGTATTACCAGCGCGGTTTCCGGGTGACGCTGAACACGGACGACCGCTTGATGAGCGACACGACCATGACGAAGGAATTCCAGATCGCGCAGGACACCTTTGGCCTCGGCCTGGCGGACTTTGAAAAGGTGACGATCAACGCCATCAAGAGCGCATTCATCCCGTTCGATGCGCGGATTCGCCTGATCTACGATGTGATCAAACCCGGCTACGCGAAATTGCGCGTGAATGGGTGATCGGCGGGTCGCGGAAACTCAGTCATCCTGAGCGGAGCGGCGAAGAACTCGCCGCGGAGTCGAAGGACCCGGCTCCAATGTGATTTGCCCCCTGCGACGATGAACATTCCGGCGAAGGGTTCGCGTGTCAGGGCGTCGAACGACTATGGCGCCGGGTCGTATCAGTTGCTCGCGCCAGCCGCCGCGCCCCTCCGGGCTGTGCGTTCGCGCAGGCAGTCTCGCTCCGCGCCGCGCGACTCCGCGCTCCGCTCACGATGACCCGTATTGCAGCTTGTCCTACTCGACGAATTCCAACTCGACGGGTGCCGCGATGAATCCGGCAGCATGGGCGCGGGCGAGAAACTCGCGGATCGCCGCCCGTCCGCGGTCGCCGTAGTCGAGCGTCAGTTCATTGACATACATACCGATGAATCGGTCGGCCAAGGCGGTGTCGAGTCCGCGCGCGAGTGGCATGGCGTGGGCGACGCCAGCGGCGCGATGATCGAGTCCGTAGCGGATGCTCTCGTACAGGACCTCGTTGATTTCGCTGCGGTCTGAGGGCGCGATGTCCTTGCGAATGACGTTCCCACCAAGCGGGAGCGGCAGGCCCGTTTCACCGAGCCACCAGGCGCCGAGATCGACGGCGAGATCGAAACCTTCGCGCGCATAGGTCAATTGTCCCTCGTGAATGATTAGGCCCACGTCGGCTTTGCCCGCCGAAACGTGGTCGAATATTTGATCGAACGGAACGACGTCGAAGGCGCTCGGCTTTTCGCAGAGGAAAAGCGAAAGCGCGAGGAACGCGCTGGTCATCAGGCCCGGCACCGCAATGCGATGCGTCCGCAGCCATTCGCGCCTGGCTTCCAACCCTTCCGGCAAAACGGTCCCCGCTGGCACGATCAGCATCGGCCCATAGCCATCGCCCATGCTCGCGCCGCAAGGGAGCAAAGCGTAGCGGTCGAGCACGTGCGCGTAGGCGTGGATCGAGATCGCCGAGATATGCAGTTCCCCGCGGGTTGCTCGTTCGTTCAGCGTCTGGATGTCCTGCAGGATATGCTCGAATTTCCAGCCGCGCGTCTCGATCCGGTGCTCGGCGAGCGCGTAAAACATGAAGGCATCATCTGGGTCAGGCGAGTGGCCGAGTGTGAGAAGTTTTGGATCGGACATGAGCATCGAACGCTGGATGTTTCCGGTGGGGCTCGCAAACCCCGAATGCAATCCAGCGGTCCGGCTACTTGCGCCAGGCGGCCCCGCACCAATGTCCGAGCCAGACCGCGGCGAACGCGAGGACCACGGAAAGCACCACGTTGCCACCGGCGTGCAGCCAGCGCCCTTCGTGGGCAAGTTCCAGTGTCTGCAGACTGAAGGACGAAAAGGTGGTGTAACCGCCGAGCACTCCGATCATGAAGAGTTGCCGGGTGAATGGCATGGGACCGAGTCCGGCGAGGAAACCGATCAGAAACGAGCCGGTGACGTTGACGAACACCGTGCCAAGAAAAGCAAAGGTGTGCGGGGCGCGGAGGATCAACTCGAACCAGCGACCTGTCAGGCCCGACAGCCAGAATCGCAGCATCCCGCCGAGCGCGCTGCCGAGGGCGATCCAGAGGTAGGTCGTCATGCTTGCTCAACCAGAGGTCTCATCCGGGCACGCCTGCCCGACCAGAATTCACGCAACTTGTGAAGTGCTGCCCGGAAATGATTCATGCGCTCGGAATCGCAAGGAGATAGCCGCTGCATTGGAATTGCGTAAATCGCTGGTCAAGATGTGTCGAGCCATGAGAAGGCATCCCGGGCCGGGCTCGAAACCCGCGGTTGATCATCGAGGGTTTTCACATCTCGCCATCGAGTATCTCGGGCCGCGATGCCTGTTTCTCAGCCATTGCGCTTATTGCTGGCTGATTCAAAATGGCGCATGATGAACCGACGAAATCTTCGCGCGTGCGTAACGGGGCGGGGAACGGGAATATTTTCCCGCCTCCTCTCGTCTGCGAAAGCATGGCCCGATCTATGAAATCTCTGCTCACACTTTTCCTCATCACTGCGGGTGCCGGCGCCGTCTTCGCCCAGATTGATCTTACGACCGAACCGACGGTGGTCGCTGTTTCCCGGGCGATGCCGACGGTGGTGAACATCAACACCGAACGCATTGTGAAGCGCCAGGTCAGCGATCCGATCGATGATTTTTATACCTATTTTTACGGTCGTCAGCGTCAGCGTCGGGAAATTCGTCAGACGGTGCAGAGTCTCGGCTCGGGCTTCCTCGTCGATGCCGCCGGCTACATCGTCACCAACGAACACGTGGTCGAGCGCGCTGCGGATTTGAAAATCTCGGTCACGACGAACGATGGCAAGACCTACGAAGCCCGCTACATCACTGGTTCGCAGGAAACCGACCTCGCCTTTATCAAGATCGACGGCGAAAAGCCGTTCCCCTTCATCGATCTCGAGGATCTGTCCCCCAATCTCCTCGGCCAGTCCGTGCTCGTTCTGGGCAATCCACTCGGCTACGGCAGCTCGGTCGCACGCGGCATCCTGAGCGCACGCAACCGCGCGGTGACCGTCGGCGAGATGGATTACAAGGGCTTGATCCAGACGGATGCTGCGATCAATCCGGGTAACTCCGGGGGGCCGCTGGTGGATCTAAACGGAAAGCTCGTCGGTGTCAGTTCGGTGAAAATGGCGTTCACCCCGCAGGGCGTTCCGACGCAGGGCCTGGGCTTCGCCATTCCTGGTGAAGTGGTGCGCGATCGCGTCCGTGAATTCACCAAGACGGCCAGCGCCGCGCCCAAGGCCGTAAAACGGGCGGTGGTCGCGCAATCGCTCGCGAAGAAGTATTTTGGCATCACCATGCAGGATCTCACTCCCGATCTTGCTCGTGCCCTGGGCTACGAGGGCGGCACCGGGGTGGTGATCTCCGATGTCGAGGCCGGTTCACCCGCCGATATCGCCGGCATGGCCCAGGGGCTCGTGATCCTTGGCGTCGGGCGTTACGATGCAAAATCAGTCGCGCAAATCGAATCACTCTTTGAGCCGATCAGCGAAAATTCTCTGGTCGATTTTACCGTGAGCGTGGCCAGTCGCGTCCGCGGCCTGATCGTTCGCAGACCCGCCACCGTTACGTTGAAAGCACGATAACGGTTCCCGGGATTGGAGGCGTCCTCACCTGCTCTCGTCGATATTCCCGGCCGGAAGCCGGCGAACTCCGGCTCACGCGCGGTTCAGCCAGCGGGCCAGCATCCAATAGCTCCAGAGGAAGAGCCGTTCGTCGGATTTGTTCTCCAGGTGGTCGAGTATCTTGCGGCCGGCGAAGGCGGTCTCGAGGTGCGGGCGCGCCGGCGCATGGTCGAAGTCGAATTTGCCCTCTCTCATCCAGCGGCCGATCGGCATCCCGAAACCTTTCTTTTTCCGACGGACGATCTGGCGCGGAAGCAGAGGTGCGAGGGCTTTCTTCAAGATCCATTTGGTCTGCCCGCGATGGAGTTTGAGCTGCCAGGGAATTCGCCGGGCCAGATTGACGAAATCGATATCGAGAAAGGGTGAGCGCGCCTCGAGTGAGCAGAGCATTGAGGCACGATCGACTTTCGCCAGGATGCCGTCCTGGAGGTAAAGGTTCGTCCAGAATTGCAGGGCGCGATCGACGGTATTCGGTTGTCGGCAATGATCCCAGGCCTCGATTGCTTCGCTATAAACCTCTTCGATTTTGAATTCCGCCCTGGTTTCGAGCTGGGAGAGTTCGCTCGGTTCAAGGGCACCCATCCAGACGGCGTTCCACAGCTCAGGGCCGTAGGTGAGCCCCATGAGCGTGCGCTTGATTTTGAAATCAAAGGAAATGTTCGCGTGGCTGACCGGCAGGCGCGCGGCGAGGAAACGGATGCCGGCGTGAATCGGCTTCGGAATGGCCCGGGCGTAAAACTCGGCTTTGTGCAATGCGCGGAACGGATCGTAGCCAGCAAAAAGTTCGTCTCCACCGTCTCCGCCGAGGGCGACCGTCACGTGCTGGCGGGTAAACCGCGAGAGCAGATACGTTGGGAGAAGCGAGCTGTCACCGAGCGGTTCATCGAGTCGCGAGACGAGGTCCGGGAGCAGCGCGCGGGATTTTTCGAGATCGAGGATTTCCTGCCGATGCCGCGTTCCGAGCGTCTCCGCGACGATGCGCGCATAGCGGCTTTCATCGAACGACGGTTCGCTGAAGCCAATGGCGAAAGTGTTGAGTTGTCCCTCGGGGACGTGCTTCGCGGCCAGCGCGGCGATGGCCGATGAATCGATGCCGCCGCTGAGAAACACGCCAAGTGGGACGTCGGACATGAGGCGACGCTGAACGGCTTTCTCGAGCGCCATGCGGAGGTCGTGGCAGAGTTTCTCTAAGTCCAGGCCGTTCCAGTGTTCGCGCGCGATCTCCGGGCTGTTCGGAAGGATCATGGCGGTGTCGCTCGGCGGCGGGAGCGGATTTGCGAACGGCTCGAGAACAAACTCCCAATATCGCCACGTCTTCAGCTCGCTGGAAGAAGCGTCGTAGCTCAACGAATGGCCGCCCGGCAGTTTCCACACTCGCTCGTGGATGCTGCGGGGCGCGGGGATGTAGCAGTAGGCAAAATACTTTTGCAGCGAGAGCGGTGAGATGCTGCGCGGACACGACGGATGTTGCGTGAGCGCGGTCAATTCGCTGGCGAATCCAAACGCGTCCTTTTCGTGAAAGTAATAAAACGGCTTTTTGCCGAAACGATCACGGCTGGCGAAAATGCGCCGTCGCGCCTTGTCATAAATCGCAAAGGCCCACATGCCATTCAGGCGCTCGACAAAGCCGTCGCCCCAAGCGCGATACCCGTGCAGCAGCACTTCGGTGTCGGAATGGTCCGTCTCGAATTCGTGCCCGAGCGCCTTTAATTCCGCCCGCAGTTCACTGTGGTTGTAAATCTCGCCATTGAAAACGACGCCAAGCTGGCTGTCGGCGGTCCACATCGGTTGCGCACCGCCGGCGAGATCAACGATCGACAGGCGCCGATGACCGAGGAAGACGCGTTCGCGGGGATCGTGCCAGAAGCCTTCGGCGTCCGGGCCGCGATGCCGGATGGCGTTGGTCATTTTGACCAGGTCCGCGAATTCGCCGGCGCCGACGAAACCGGCTATGCCGCACATGAGGAGGGGGAGGAACATCCAACATCCAATCGAAGAACGGTGCGCGCGAGCGCGGGTTTGACATTCGGGACTTGGGCTTTGCGGGCGGCCAGGATTTCTGAAAAAAGGCGCGAGCGTCTATTCCGCCACATTGGACGTTGGATGTTGGATGTTGGACGTTGGAAGTTCGGCCTTTTCCTCGCTGATGTTCCGCGTCGCCCGCACCATATACACCGCCTTGCCCTGGCTTTCGTAAAAGGTGCGCGTGATCATCTCGGCGAGCAGGCCCATGAGGATGCACATGAGACCGGTCATGCCGGTGAGGATGCAGGTGAGCAGGAGCGGGTTTTTGATGAACGATTCGTTCTCCGCAAATTTTCGCCAGAAAGCGTAGACCCCACTGATCATCGACATGCCGAGGGAAAAGAGCCCGACCGCTCCGAAGAGGTACATTGGCTTTTGCTGAAACCGGTCGAGGAATTTCACCACGATCAGATCCGCGAGCACTTTGAGCACGCGTTCGAGCCCATATTTGGACTGGCCACTGGTGCGGGCGTAATGCCGCACCCCGACCTCGGTGATCTTTGCGCCATGCCAGCGTGTGTAGATCGGCAGAAAGCGATGCATCTCGCCGTAGAGACGCACGCCGTCGATTACTTCCCGGCGATAGGCCTTGAGCGAACAGCCGAAGTCGTGGAGTCGCACCCCGCTCACCAGCGAGATGAGGCGGTTGGCCATGATGCTGGGAAAGTTGCGGGTCACGGCGTCATCCTGCCGGTCGCGTCGCCACCCGCTCACGACGTCAAATCCTTCGTCGAGCTTGGCCAGGAGCAGGGGAATATCGGCGGGATCGTTTTGGAGATCGCCGTCCATCGGAATAATGATGTCGCCGCGGGCGAAATTGAATCCAGCCATCATGGCGGCGGTCTGTCCGAAATTGCGGCGAAAATGCACGACCTTTACATGCAAATCCTGCGCGGCCATCTGGTCGAGCAACTCCTCGGAACCGTCGGTCGAGCCATCATTGACCAGCACGAGTTCCCACGGTCTTCCCGTTGCCTCGAGCGCCGTCCGCACCCGTTGGTGAAGTTCGGAGAGATTTCCGGCCTCGTTGCAGATGGGGATGGTGACGGAGATCATGAATGCGGCGCAGTCCCGGTGAATGGGATTCGTCCTCCTACTCGTCCTCGTCTCCGTCCTCAATCACGAATGGCAGGGCTGTTATGGGAGGTTGTCTCGCCACCCAACGATCATCCGGTTCATAACCGGCTGCGGCCAGCAGATCGCCGGTGCGTTCGCGGAATACCTGCGCGACCCTGGGCGTGAAATGGTTTCGCCAATCACCCGGCAAACCCTGACGGGCGTGCGCCTTTTCATCGACCTCGCCCAGCTTGCGGCCGAACAGGCTTTCGAAGCGGCATTTTTCGATGGCGGATTTCAAGTAGCGATGCGGGACGGGGATGCGGAGTTGCTCCGCGAAAAGGCGATCGAACATCTCGAGATCATTGCGGATCAGATCTTCGTAGCGCAGCACGATCTCACCGGAGTCGAGCCACGAGCGCTGGATCTCGACCAGTCGACCGAGGTCGCGGTCGAACAGGTAAAGCAGACCGTCCTCCTTTCCGAGAGTTTGCAGCTTTTCGCGCGCTGCGGCGATGCGCCCGTATTTGTCCGGCTGATGCGCGGCCTTCATGCTGAAATAGTGCGAGACCATGCAGTCGCGCAGGTCGCGGATGACCACGAAACGGCGCGCGTTCGCGAACTCCGGCCGGCTCTCGAATTCGCTACGCGTGAGGAACATCCCGGGATAGACGTGGCCCCGCCGCTCCGGCATGGCCTTGAACATATCGAGATAGGATATTTCGTCTCCGTCCCTGGCTTCGGCGGCCTGGGCCTCACCAAATCGCTCGCTGCCGAATCGCGGCAAAACGCGGGTGCCAAATATTTCGCGCAGGATACGATCCACCCATGTGGATCCCGCTTTGATATGCGTGAAATGAAAAAGGGTGGGGCGTGGTCGAAGGTGCCACGAAAGGAATCGAAACATGTGCGCGCCACCTTTGAGCGTGAATTCCGCACAAATTGCAACGCCGCGCCCGTGGTGTGCGGGACGTTTTGAGCCCGCCGCTATCCTCGTTCTTTGAGAAAAGCACTGACCTGCTCGGCGAGTTTGACGCTGATCCCGGGCACGGAGGCGAGTTGCTCAACGGTGGCGCGTTTGACCCGGGTGACACTCCCGAAGGCCCGGAGCAACGCTTGCTTGCGGCTGGCGCTGATGCCGGGGCAATCATCGAGGATGCTCTCAGCGATGCGCCTTTTCATCAGGAGCTGATGGTAGCCGTTGGCGAAGCGGTGGGCTTCATCCCGGATGCGTTGGAGCAGTTTGAGCGCGCCGCTGTCGTGCGGGAGGCGGAGGGGAAGCGAGCGCCCGGGGCGGTAGATTTCCTCGAATTCCTTGGCCAGGCCAATGATCGGGAGTTCGTGCAGCCCGAGCCGCTGGAGTTCCTTGCAGGCGCGAGGAGAGCTGGCCTTTGCCGCCATCGACGATAACCAGATCGGGTACGCGAACGGGCGCGGCGCGCCGGACGGATTCGAGCGGGGACTCCTGGGAATAGTCGCCCGAAAGGTCGATGTCGTCCCTGGAAGCGCTGGCTTCTCCAACGGCAATGTCCGATTTCCCAGCCATTTCCCGAGCCTCAAGGAGCACGCGTGAATAGCGCCGCCGAACCACTTCGGCCATGCTGGCGAAGTCGTCCTGGCCCGCGACAGTCCGAATGCGATACCGCCGGTACTCGGCATTGGCGGATCTTCCATCGAGGAAGCATACCATGCTGGCGACCACGTGCGTGGTGCTGATGTTGGAAATATCGAAGCACTCCATACGGCGCGGCGGGGCGTGGAGACCGAGGGCGTCGGCGAGGGCGGCCAGATCAGCGGCGGGATCGAGCGTGCTGATGGCGTTGAGCCGTTCCCGCATGTCGCGGGTGTAGCGGGCCATGGGTTTGGTGGTCTTGCGCAGGTCGTCGAGCATGTTGCGCAGTTCGGCGGCGCGCTCGAAATCGAGAACGGCCGCCGCCTTGCGCATCTCGTCTTCGAGCGCCGCCAGCATTTCCTTCGATTGACCGGCGAAAAACTCGCAGGCTTTTTCCACGCGCTCCCGATATTGGTCCGGGGTGATTTCGGCGAGTTTCATCGGTACCTGATAGGTGGAACTGATCCGCTCGCGCGGCGTTGGCGAGCCGCGTCCAAAGGTGAGCACCCCGAACTTTTTCCGCATGAAAGCGAGCGTCTGTCGCAGCGCACCGGCGTGGGCGAAGGGACCGAAATAGCGACTGCCGTCGTCGGCCTTGTGGCGGGTCAGTCGAAAGCGCGGCCATTCGTCGCGCATCTCGACTTTCACCAGCAGGAAGCGCTTGTCGTCGCGAAAACTGACATTGTAACGCGGCCGGAATTCCTTAATGAGGCGGCCTTCGAGCAAGAGGGCCTCGGGTTCGCTGGCGACGGAGTGCCATTCAAAATCCCAGATGGCTTCGAGCAGCGCCTGGGTTTTGAGGTCCGCGCGCATGGTGCGGCTCGGGGTGAAGTACTGGGCGAGGCGCTTGCGCAGGTCGCGGGCTTTGCCGACGTAGATCACGCGCTGGAACCGATCCCGATGCAGATAAACCCCCGGTTTATGGGGGACATCACGCAGCTTGGTCTTGAAGTCAGGCTTTTCGGCAAGGGGCGTCACGAGTCGGGAAGGAGGGAACTTAGGTGGAAACACGTGCGCCGTCGCCCGAGAAAGATGGAAAGAAAATGAAAAAGGGGACGTATTTTGCGTCGAACGGAGGTTTTCCTGCTCAAGGAAGCTGCTGTTGCATCCTTAAGGCCCACCGCTACTATCTTCGCCCAACTTTCATGAAGCTTCCCGCCGTCACTTTTGCGCTGCTGCTGGGCGCCATTTCAGCCTTCGGCCAGGCGCCGGTTGCCGCTCCCGCGCCGGACCGGGGCGTGCCGGCGCTCTCCGATGAACCAGCTATCGATGCCGCGCCTGCCATCCAAAGCACGCCGGCCGGGAACGGCGATGAAACGCGGATTAAGGCCCCGATACCGCTAAAGGGTGCGTTGGGTGGAACGGATGACGGTGTGAATCTCCTCAAGCTAATCGAGAAGGGCGGTTGGGCCATGATCCCGCTTGGCATCATGTCGATTATCACCTTCATGATGGTTTTGGTGAACCTTTTCACCCTCCGCCGTAGCGCGATCATGACGGGTCATTACATGAACACAGCGGACGTGCTCTTGAAAAAGCGCGATTACCTCGGTCTGCTGGCCATCTCGAGCCGCCACAGCGAGGCCGTGGCGCGCATTGTTCAGAGGACCCTGGATTTCGCGACCAAAAACCCGAACGCCTCCTTTGATGTGGTGCGGGATATCGCCGAAAGCGAGGGTTCCGGCCAGGCAGCCGCCCTCCAGCATCGGCCGACATATCTGGCGGACATCGGCATGCTTTCGCCGATGGTGGGGCTGGTCGGTACCGTGTCCGGTATCATCAGTTCCTTCGGAGCGCTGGCCGCCGGTGGCACCGGTCAGGCCCGCGATGAACTCCTGGCCTCGGGCGTTTCGGAAGCGTTGGTCGCGACCCTCTCCGGGTTGGTGGTCGGTATCATCGCCTTCGCCTGTTACGCCTTCTTCCGGAACAAGGTGCAGGGACTGATCTCGGACATGGAAGTCGCGTCGGCTCACATTATGGGCTTGATCGCGCTGAATTATAACAAGCGCCGCGAGCAATCGCGGTTGACGATCGAGGACGAGTTTTAGCCGCGAGTTGTCACCTCACACGGACGTCCCATGAAATTTCGTAGAAGGGCTGAACCGACGATCATCGGCTTCCAGATCGCGCCGATCGTGGATGTGCTCCTGGTTTTGCTCTGCTTTTTCATCATCACGTGGAACTTTGCCAAGCAGGAGATGGAACTGGACGTGAAAGTCCCGGCGGCCGAGAGCGGCCAGGAAAGCAAATCGCTCATGAACCAGACGGTGCTGAATGTGAAAGCCGACGGCACGGTGATTTGGAATCGGAAGACGGTGACACTTCCGGAGCTGCGGACCCGCCTGGCTGACCTCGTACGCCTGGCCCCGGATTACGCCATCATTCTGCGCGGGGACAAACGGGTGGCGTATGAAAACATCGTGCGCGTGCTGGATACCTGCCGTGAGGCGGGCATCTGGAATGTGATGTTTGCCACCATGGAACCCACCGCGGCCCGATGAACGTGCGCTGGCTCAGTTCGGTCGCTCTCGGAGTCATGGCGGTCGGCCCGCTGGTCGCACAGGAAACGCCGCCCGCCGTTCCGCTCGAACCATTTCGCACCACGGACGATATCCCGGTACGTCGCGCGGAACGGGTGCGGCGGGCGGAGCCAGTTCACCCCGAAGATTTTAATTCGAAGCCCGTGCCCGTGGCGCCGGCGGTGCCGGTGATCCCGGAGGATCCGATGCCGCCACCGGAGGTGCCGGCGGCAGTTGCGGCGCCGGATCCGAGACCGATTCCCAAGGCGACGCCGATGGTGTCGCCACCCTTGGCGGATCCAGGCGGAGAAATCCGAGTCGCTCCGGATAATGTCCGCCTGACTCCCGATCAGGTTCAATTGAGCATTGGCGATAGCTTCTATGCGCGCGGGGCCTACGAGACCGCTGCGGCGGAATACGAGAAATACCTCGGACTCTTTCCGAACGGACCGCATAAACAGACGGTGCTCTTCCGGCTGGGAGAATCCTATCGGCGGCGCGGCGTCAACAATGCGGCGCGATCCAGCTATCAGGCGTTGCTGGAACAGTTCATCAGCGGCCAATTCATCGGTCCGGCCTCGTATAGGCTTGCGGAAATCTATTTCGACGAACGTAATTACGCATCCGCTCTTCCCTATTATCGAAAAGCCAGCGTCCGTTTACAGGACCAAAAGCTGGCTAATGCCGCCAAGTTTTTCGTTGGCCGTTGTCACGAAAATCTCGGCCAGAAACGTGATGCCCGGATTGTGTACGAAGATCTGGTAGCCACTCCGGAGAACAATCCGTTCATCGATAATAGTCGACTTTCCTATGCGACGCTCTTGCGCGACGAAGGACGGGTGGCACAGGCCTTGAAACAGATCGACACCCTCAAGACGACAACCGAGAATCCGGAGCTCAAGGCGCAGGCGACGGTTTATGCGGGGCTCTGGTCGATCGAACTTGGCGACAATCAACGGGGGGCTGCTGAACTCGAGGCCGCGATGAAAATGCAGGAGAGCGCGCGATGGCGGGAGTTGGCCTTGCTCGGTCTGATTCAGATTTCATTCAACAAAGGCGACTACGCGGATGTGGTCCAAAAGTGGCAGGAAGAGGGCGGAGACTTTGGGCCGGAAAATCGTCCGCAGGTTATGATTCTGGCCGCGAAAGCATATCGATCATTGAAGAAGCCGGAGGAATCCGCGGCGCTCTTTGACGCGTTGGCGAAGCAATACGCGGGCAGCACTTTTGCCAAAGAGGCCGGTTACGAAAAGCTGGTGAACCTTTACCGCTCCGATGACCCGGCGGCGGTGACGGCCATCGATGCCTATTTGGTGGAAAATCCGGACGACCCCAAACGCGATCAAGTGCTCCTGATGAAGGCCGAGATGCTTTTTAAACAGGAGCAGTACGCGGCAGCGGCACCACTGTATGAGGACGTGTCAAAGTCCCGCCGGCTGACGGCCGTGATGAAGGCGGAATCTCTCCGCAAGCTCGGTTGGTGCTATCTCGAAACGCGCAACAATGATAGCGCCGTCAAGACTTACACCGCGCTGATCGAAGGATTTCCGACCTTTGAAGGCAATCCGGCGGCGTATCTCCAGCGCGCAGTGGCGCTCATGCGCATGAATAACCTTGAAGCGGCCGTGAAAGACTTCCGGCAACTCGTGGACCGCTATCCAAAGGCCAAAGAACGAGAGCTCGCGCTCCTGCAATTGGGGCGTCTGCTCGGTCAGCAAGGCGACAACATGGGGATGGTGCAGACGTTTAAAATCTATCTGCGCGAACATCCGGAGGCGAAGGGAACCGAAGCGGCCGAAGCGAATTATTGGATTGGATCAGTGGCCTTCGATAGCAAGGACTATAAAAATGCGGTCGAGCCCCTGCGCAAAGCGCGGGAAAGCAATCCCAAGGAGCACTTTGAACAGATTAGCCAGCGCCTGATGGCCAGTCATTATTACCTGGAAGATAAGGAAGGCTGTGCACGCGAAGTGGATGCTTATCTGGCGGGAGATGAAAAAGGGCAGGTTCCGTATGAAGTGCTGAACTGGCTGGGACTCGGCTATTACAAAGCGGCGGGTGAAGCGACGGCAGCAGGTCAAACGGAAGTAGCCGCCACCAATCAGCGCGCCACGCTCAAGTATCTGGGGATGCTGATCACACGGGGCAATGCCAAGCCTGCGGATTTGCGCGCCTATGGTGCCAGCGCGCTCGCGTTGCAAGCCTCGGACGAGGCGATCACCGCGTTTCAAAAGTTGATCGATGCGGCTGATGAACCGATTCGCAAAGCCGAGGGTTACAACGGGCTGGCCCAGGCGTGTATCGAGTTGCGGAAGTATCCGGAAGCGCAGCGGGCGATCGATGCCGGGGTCGCCCTTCAGCCGGAGGGTCCCGTCAATGCCGCGCTCCGCACGACGGCGGCCGACATCCTGGCCGCGCAGCAGAAGTGGCTCGAGGCCGCGAAGCTTTACGAAAGCGTGACGGTAATCATCGATGACGAGAATTTGTCACCTCGCGCCGGGGAAAAGGCTGTCGCCGCCTATCAAAAGGCCGGGGAAGAGGAAATAGCCGCGAAGCTTTTGAACAAACTCCAGAGTCGCTACCCGGAATACTTTCAAAACAAGAAGGCACGGCTGAGTCAGGCCGGCGGGGAATAATCCCGAGCCGCCCGACCCGGAACGGGGCGGCTCGGTGGCGCAAAAAAAATGCAGCCGCGCTTTTGACGCGGCTGCACTGGAGACGACAACGAAATGCCGTCGGATTGGTGGACGACTCCTCTACGGCGTCGGAACGGTCTCGATCGTTTGAAGAATTCGGCTGGCGATCTTGTAGGGATCACCCTGCGAGTTCGGACGGCGATCTTCGAGGTAGCCGCGGTAGCCGCTGTTCACGAAGCTGTGCGGGACCCGCACGGACGCGCCGCGATTGGCCAGACCGTAGTTGAACTTGTCGATCGACTGAGTCTCGTGGAGGCCGGTCAGGCGCATATGGTTGTCCGGGCCATAGACCGCGATGTGCTCGTTCTTGTATTTATCGAACGCAGCCATGAGAGCTTCGAAGTAGTCTTTGCCGCCCTTCTCGCGCATGTACGTGGTCGAGAAGTTGGCATGCATGCCGGAGCCATTCCAATCCACGTCCATGCCGAGCGGTTTGCAGTGCCAGTTGATCTCAACGCCGTACTTTTCGCAGAGGCGCAGGAGAAGATAACGGGCCATCCACATCTGATCGGCAGCGGTCTTCGAGCCCTTGCCGAAGATTTGGAACTCCCACTGGCCCTTCGCGACTTCCGCGTTGATGCCTTCGTGATTGATTCCGGCGGCGATGCAGAGGTCAAGATGGGTATCGACAATCTCACGAGCAATGGGGCCGACGTTTTCGAAGCCGACTCCGGTGTAGTACTTGCCTTGAGGAGGAGGATAGCCGCCACCTTCGGGAAAGCCGAGCGGGGCGCCATCCTGATACAGGAAGTATTCCTGCTCAAACCCGAACCAGGCTCCGGGATCGTCAAGGATGGTCGCGCGGGAATTACTCGGGTGCGGTGAACCGTCCGGCATCATGACTTCACACATGACGAGCGCCCCGTTGGTTTTGGTCGGGTCGGGATAGACGGCGACGGGTTTGAGCACACAATCGGAGCTGTGACCTTCGGCTTGCCGGGTCGAGCTGCCGTCGAAGCCCCACATCGGGAGTTCTTCGAGTTTCGGTAAGGAGTCGAAGTCCTTGACCAGCGTTTTGCCCCGGAGATTCGGGACGGGCTCATAGCCGTCGAGCCAGATGTATTCGAGTTTATACTTCGCCATTGAACTGTAGGTTTTTGTTGTCTGTTTTTGTGCGGCGTGCGCCTTTTTGACCGCTGATTTTGTTGGACTTACCCTGATTTGCCTTGGTTCTTGGCGCGCGGCAGCAGGGTAAGCAATCGTGGTGCCAGCGCGGAGATTGCGAGAGTCGATGCGCGCCTGTCAATCCGGCTACTTGGCGATTTTTGACCGCCTTTCGAGAGCATCGTTGCTTGCTTATCGCCACTTCCGGGCGTCTGATTTCCGCCCCATGCAGAAAGTAAAGGACACCCTCCGCGCCACCGTGCGGATGACCTACGATGGGCGGGTGATCAAAACCTTCCGCGGTCCCAAGGCCCAGGAACGCTTTGACACTGAAGTCCGGGTGCTGCGCTACCTCGAGGAAAAGGAGTGCCCCTTCGTGCCCCGGCTTCTCGAAGCGCACCCGGAAGAGCTGCGCATCGTCACCAGCAGTTGTGGCAGTCGCGTCGAGCACCTGGATGACGAGCGGACCCGCGAACTCTTCGCCGAACTCCTCAAGTATGGGGTTCGTCACGACGATCCGGAGGTCCGCAATGTCACCTATCGCCAGGCCGACGGACGGTTTTGTCTGATCGATTTCGAGTTTGCCACCATCCTCGCCGAGGAAAAGTCTCCCCCCGATGTCGCGGCCTGAAGGCGTCACCCAGATCATCCGTTGGTACGGCCAGAGCGATTGCGGACGCGTGCGCAAGAACAACGAGGACTCGTTTCTCGCCCTTCAATTCGATGCCGATGAAGTCCGACTGCTCGGCAAATTCGGTGAAGATTCCCTTGGTCACAATGACTTCGCCTTCGCCGTGAGCGACGGCATGGGCGGAGCCAACGCCGGCGAATTCGCGAGCCGGGTCGCCGTCGAAAAAATCACCCGGCTTCTGCCCCGCTCCTACAAACTCGCCGCTGCGGGCCTCGAGGCCGGCGCCCCGGACGTCCTGCACGAACTTTTCGATCAAGTGCATCGCGCCCTCATCTTCCTCGGCCGCAGCTACGAGGAATGCTCCGGCATGGGAGCCACTCTCAGCCTTTGCTGGTTTACGCCCGGCTGGATGTATTTCGCGCATGTCGGGGACAGCCGCATTTACTACCTGCCTGCACGCGTCGGCGGTATGCAGCAGATCACGCCAGGACGACACCCACGTCGGCTGGTTGTACCGGCAGGGTAAAATCAACGAACGCGAAGCCCGCAATCATCCTCGTCGCAACTCGCTGCAGAAAGCCCTCGGTGCCGGGCATCAATTCGCCGAACCCCAGATCGGTTCCGTCGGTTACGAGCCCGGCGACCGGTTTTTGCTCTGCAGCGATGGCATCATCGATGGCCTCTTTGATTCCCAAATCCTCAGCGTCCTGACTGATCCCCAACCCGCGCACGAATCTCGGAACCCCGCCCAGCTCCTGGTCGAGAGTGCCGTCCAGCAATCCGGTCGTGACAATACCACGGCGCTCCTCATCGAGATCCTCCGCTGACCTCATTCCTCGCGCTCCCGCGCGTTCCGGCCAGCGCGAGCGCTCTGGTTCAGCGGCCGAAGTTGGACCTTGGACGATGGACGTGCGACCTTGGATGCTCGATGTTCGGCGTTCGATGCCGGATGCTTCTTCCACACCCACCGCTGAATTACTCGCTCCCGCTGGCGATTGGGATTGCGTGCGTGCGGCCGTGGCAAACGGCGCGGACGCGGTCTACTTCGGACTATCCCAGTTCAACGCCCGACTGCGTGCAACCAATTTTACGGATGAGCAGTTGCCGGAGGTGGTCGAGTTTTGCCATCGCTACGCGGTCAAAGCGTTCGTGACGCTGAACACACTGGTCTTCACGGACGAACTCGACCAGGCCGCGGATTGCCTGCGCCGGCTCAACCGAGCCGGAGTCGATGCGCTCATCGTCCAGGACATCGGGCTTGTGAGATTTGCGCGCGCGATCGTGCCGGATCTTCCCCTTCACGCCTCGACGCAGATGACGGTCACTTCTCCGGAAGGCGCTTCTTTCGCGCGGGATCTGGGCGTCGATCGAGTGGTGCTGGCTCGCGAACTTTCCCTTCGCGACCTCGAGAAATTCCGGCCAGTGTCTGAGGGCGATCGAAATGATTCTGCGGAACTCGAGGTCTTTGTCCACGGCGCCCTGTGCGTGGCCTACAGCGGTCAATGTCTCACCAGCGAAAGCCTCGGCCGGCGCAGTGCGAATCGCGGTGAGTGTGCGCAGGCCTGCCGTATGCCCTACGAATTGATTGTCGATGGCGCGGTGCGTGATCTCGGCGACAAACGCTACCTGCTGTCGCCACAGGACCTTGCCGCGGTCCAGGAAATCCCGGCCCTGCTCGAGCGTGGCGTCGTGAGCTTTAAAATTGAGGGCCGGCTCAAGTCGCCGGAATACGTCGCCGCCGTCTGCCAGGTTTATCGACGCGCGATCGATGCTGCGCTGGCGCATCGCGGAAACGATCGCGCGCACACGGTTGCGGCCCAGGAACGCTACCAACTCGAGATGACTTTTTCGCGCGGACTTTTCACGGGCTGGATGCATGGCGTCGATCACCAGCGGCTTGTCGCGGCGCGTTTTGGCAAAAAACGCGGCCCGTTCGCCGGACGCGTCACTGCCGTCTCGCGGGACTCCGTCCAAATCGAAACCGAGACACCGCTTGCGCCCGGCGATGGCGTCGTTTTCGATACGAGCGGCGATACGAATGCGGAACAGGGCGGACGCATCTACGAGATTCAAAACGGGCGAATTCGTTTCGCGCGCGGGCACATCGATTTTTCAAAGATCAAACCTGGCACCCGGGTGTGGAAGACCGATGATCCGATCCTGGAGAAACAGCTTCGGCAATCATACGCCGGCCGGCTCGAACCACGTCACCGGGCATGGCTCGACCTTGTCGTCAGCGGCAGCGCGGGAGCACCACTCACCCTCGCGGGACGAACCAGGGAAGGCAGCGTCACGATCACCGTCAAAAGCACACTGGCTCTCCAAACTGCGCGTACGTCTCCCCTGACCACGGATCGTCTGCGTGAGCATCTCGGCCGTTTGGGCGACACTGCCTTCGCGCTCGGTGACCTCGGCAACAACCTCGAAGGTGACGTGATTTTGCCCATCGGTGAAATCAACCGTCTGCGTCGAGAACTCATCACCGAGCTTGCCGTGATCGCATATCGGCCGGCCCGGAGCGAAGAGCCAACGACCTGGAGGCAGTTTTTCGCTCACGCTGAGGAGCGCAACGGCACGACGATGCGCCTTCCCGGGCCCGAGTCCTGTTTGCGGGTTCTCTGCCGCACCACCGAACAACTCTCGACGGCTCTCGCTGAGGGAATCCGCGAAATCTATCTCGACTACGAAGATCTGCGCCGTTTCGCCGAATCCGTGGTCATGGTGCGCTCGATGTGGCCCGACGCCCGCGTCTTTCTTGCCACTCCACGGATTCAGAAGGCCGGCGAACAGGGATTCTTCAAGCTCATCGAAAATGCCCAACCCGACGGCGTCCTCATTCGCAATCTCGGCGCCATCGCCTATTTCCGAGCCCGGCCACATTTCACGGTTATCGGTGACTTTTCTCTCAACGTTGCCAATCCGTTGACGGCCCTGCATTTCATCGAATGCGGACTCGAGCGGCTGACCATCAGCTACGACCTGAATTCCGGGCAGGTGCTGGACCTGCTCGCCGTGGCGCCGCCCGTCGTGGTTTGAACTTACCTTGCACCAGCATATGCCGATGTTTCATATGGAGCACTGCGTATTTGCGGCGTTTTTGTCGCACGGCTCATCGCATCTGGATTGCGGCCGACCGTGCGATCGGCATCGCGTTTCGCTCCGCGATCGGGTCGGCATCGAGCACCCACTGCGAGCCGATGTTGGCTGCCGGAACACGCTTTTCAATGCCGTCCCGCAGACCGGCGCCGGCTACTTCCGTGAATTCGCGGAAGCCGGCCTGCGCGACTTTCGCCTCGAGTTGCTCGACGAAGATGCTGACGCCACCCGGCGGATCATTCGCGCCTACCTGGCGTTGCTCGAAGGGCGGCACGAGGGTCGCGAACTGTGGAAGGACTCTGAATGCGCGCTCGCAGCTCGGCGTCACGCGCGGAACGCTATCCGGCGAGTAGCCGGTCTCGGGCCGCGGTTTCATCGAGGCCGTCGATATGAATCATTTTCTCCCGGGATTTCGCGCCGCTTACGAGTGTGACGGCCGACCGGGGCACACCAAGCTCTCGGGCGAGAAATTCAAGCAACGCGGCATTGGCCCGCCCATCGAGTGCCGGCGCCGCGATCTTCACTTTGACCGCGTTCCCGTGCATCCCAACCACCGCATGTCGGGAAGCATTTGGCACCACGCGCACGCGCAGTCGCGCCTCATCCGCGCTCAACTCTTCGGTTTCACAAACACGCCGATCAACGGCCGTGGTGATGGCGTCGGCGACGCAAAATCACTGACGAAACCATTCGGGGTCCGGATTTCAACATGGCCGGCGCCCTTGCCTCCGTACACGAGGACCGAACCGATCGGAGCCTGTTCCGGAGTCTGAATCCGCAGCTTCTCGAATCCGTAACTGTCCGCCAGTTCTGTCGCCGCCTGTTTGGCATAGACCGTCTTCGGATAGGAATCGACGGCGTCCGCCGCCACCAGCGCTTCTTTTACATAACGCCAGCATGCCCTGGTGGAATGTTTTCGCGCGCGCTCCGCGGCAATTTTCGCCGCGCGAATCATGCGTGTGTCGTATTTGTAACGGCCTGACTTCGGTCCGAACAACCGCTGTTCCTCGGCGGTCAAGGATCGGGCCGCCGCTCGGTTATAGAGCGCTGTATCGTCAGCTATCGCCGACGGTCTCAGGCAGGGGGCTTCGAGAAAACAGATCAGGATTACGATGCGAAAAACGAGATTCATTTGCTTTGAAACCGCGTGGAACTGCAGCCGGCATGGCTGCCGGAAAGCGGCAGCCAGGCGTCGCGGGGCGAGCCGTGTAATCATATTTTCCCCCGTTGCAAGTTGCGGGCCGTACTTTCACAAAAGTTTTCTCGCGCTTGCGATCACACGATTTCCCTATCATCGACGTCCCATGCCCGCGCCGATCCGCACTCTCGAGACCCCCCTGCGCGAACTCGATTGGCTGGCCCCGCCGCGGGTTCGCCAACTCGAGCGCTTCGGGCTCGAAACGGTGGGCCAGTTGCTCACGCATTTTCCCCGCCGCGCACGAGGATCGATCCCGCTTCGATCGATTCCCTTCCGGCGACTCCGAGGCTCCCGTTTGCGTCTGCGGGCTGGTGAAAAAGACGCAGCTCCGCCGCATTCGCGGACGACAGAAAATGTTCGATGCGGTGTTGGAAGAGGAGGCGCACACGCCTTCAGCACGCCGCTCGTGTGCCGCTGGTTCAATGCGCATTGGGTCGAGAAAGCGATCGCTCGTCGGGCAGCGGCTGGTCGTCTATGGCAAGCCGAAGCGCAGCGGATCGAGCATGGTCATCGCTCACCCGGAATTCGAGGTCGTGGAGGAGGACGCCGAAGTGGTGTCGGTCCACTTGAATCGAATCGCGCCGATGCATCGCGCCACCGAAGGGCTATCGCCGCGGGTGTTGCGACAGATCATCTGGGACGTGCTGGCCAGCTCGAGGAGAACGCGATCGAGACGCTCGTTCCGCGGAACTCGATCGACATGCCGCGCGCGTGGGCGCTGCGGCAGATTCATTTTCCGGAAACGCTGGAAACGCTCGCGAAGGCGCGCCGGCATCTCGTGCTCGACGGAATTTTTCGCCATGCAACTCTGCATCGCCGCGCGACGCGCCGAACACAATCCGCGCAGCCCGGCGCAGACCACGCGGCCTCCGGGCGAATCTGGCGGCGGCTGCACGCCGCGCTGCCCTTCCCGCTCACCGGCGCGCAGCTGCGTGCCATCGAGGAAATTCGCGCGGACCTCGCCCGAGCCGCGCCCGATGAACCGGCTGCTGCACGGCGACGTCGGCTGCGGCAAAACGCTGGTGGCCTTGAGCGCGATGCTGCTGTCGGTGGAAGCCGGCTGGCAGGCCGCGCTCATGGCGCCCACGCAGATCCTCGCCGAGCAGCATTACCTCAGCCTCGCGCGACTGTGCGAACCGCTCGGCCTGCGCGTCTGCCCTGCGCACCGGCGCGCGGCGAGAGGAGAGCAGGCGCCGCTGCCCGCTGTTTGCCGGGACCAGCGTGCGCGACGAGGCTGCGGATTCCGGGGAGCACAGCCGTCCCGGCTGTCGGCGCGGGCGTCCCGCCCGGGCTCGAGCCGCGAGCGATCACATGACTCGTCCAGACGACGCCAGACATACTCGACAACCGCCGTCAGCTCCCGCACTTCGAGCGCCCGTGGGCGAAATACATGGTCACCTTCTCCACTCGCAGACCGACGCATCACTCTCGCCCGCCGCTCGCGGACATCGTCCTCGATTGCCATCCTCCATTGGAACAGACCGCCGTTACACGAACTCTATGCCGCGTGCGTGATGCCCGACCACGTGCACCTGCTCATTCGAGCCGAAGGTCAAAGAGAGCGGCGACGACGGAGACGCCGGTCTTCTTTTCCCTCACGGAAATCTTTCACTCGGTGAAGTCCTTCACGGCGCATGAGATCAACAGGCTCGAGAATCGAGCGGGGCCGCTGTGGGAGGCGGAATGGTTCGATCGCATGATTCGTTCGGAAGCCGATCTGGAGGAGAAGTATCAATACATCTGCGCAATCCCTGGGCGGAAGGTGGCGTGGCACGGAGGGTGAGGATTATCCGTGGGTATGGTTTCCGGAGCGGGAGTTGGAGTCGCTTGAAGCCTGGTGAGTCCGGCGGGCGCAAACGAACGCTCCGGACTGCTCGGCGGGCCGCCGGGACGGACAGGCGGGCGGCTGTGCTCCCCGGAAACTTCGACTCCACGCCGCTTGCACTCCGAGCCGCACCTCCTCGTCGGCACGCATGCGCTGCTTTACGAAGGCGCGGGCTTCTCCCGGCTCGGGCTGGCGGTGATCGATGAGCAGCACAAATTCGGCGTGCATCCAGCGCGCGCGACTCGCGGGCGCAGGGCGCCGCGCCGGATGTGCTGGTGATGACCGCCACGCCGATCCCGCGCACTCTGACCATGACGCTCTACGGCGATCTCGATGTCTCCACGCTCGATGAAATGCCGAAGAATCGCGGCAAGATCGTCACCGCGCGTGCGCGACGCGGCGAAACTGCCGGACGCGGCGAAATTCCTCCGCGAACAACTCGAAGCCGGGCGGCAGGCGTACATCGTCTATCCGCTCATCGACGAATCGGAGAAGCTCGAGAGCCAAGGCCGCGGCGGCGGAGTTTGCCAAATGGCAGGAGCTGCTCGCGCCGATGAAGTGCGAGCTGCTGCACGGGCGCATCCCGGCGGAGGAAAAGGAGGCGATCATGGAGCGCTTCCGGCGCGGCGAGACGCAAGGCGCTCATCGCCACCACGGTCATCGAGGTGGGCATCGACGTGCCGAATGCGAACCTCATGCTCATCGAAAATGCCGAGCGCTTCGGCCTCGCGCAGCTCCATCAGCTCCGCGGCCGCATCGGGCGCGGCGAGCACAAGAGCTACTGCATCCTGCTTGCACGGCGCGAAGGTGGAGGACGAGGCGATGGAAAAACTGCGCACGCTGGAACGCACGTCCGACGGCTTCGAGATCGCCGAGGCGGATCTGCGGCTGCGCGGCCCGGGCGACATGCTCGGCACGGCGCAAAGCGGCCTGCCGCCGCTTTCAAGCTCGGCGACATTCTGCAGGACGGCGAACTGATGAAGCTCGCGCGCAACTCCGCGTTCCTGCTCTTCGAGCGCGACCCGCTGCTTCGAACGCCCGGCGCACGCGCGCTACCGCAAAGTCAGAGCCGAGGGGAGCTGGCGCAGGTGAGTTGAGCTCTCAGAAGTCGGAACTAGTTCGTGCAGCGAGGCGGGCCGCTCGCGGAGGCTCCGTAGCGCAATCTTTCGCCGGGTCCGCGATCAGTCTGCCTCTTGTCTCGAAGTTTGGGCTTTTCCGAGCTTTGCGCTTCGAAATTGGAACGTCTGCCCATGCGACGTAGTTTTTCTGTTTCTCATCACCGCCCTCGCCTCCTTCGGCGTCTATCGCTACTGGACGCTCACGCATGATCGCCCCGGCGTGATGCCGAAGCTGACGCTACACCGCGCGGTCGGACCCTGGATTTGCAGGTCCCATCGCTCGGGGAATACACGCGGCTCGTGGACGCGGTGATGCCTTCGGTGGTCAGCATCACCTCGCGCAAAATCACCCCGCTGGTGGCACCGCGCATCGATCCGCTTGAAGCTCTCTTTTGGCGGGAAAGGTGACCGCCCGGCGCAACGTGTCGAGGCAGCAGCGCGTCGAGACTCACTCGGCTCCGGCGTCATCGTCTCGCGCGAAGGTCATGTACTGACGAATCACCATGTCATCAGCGGCAATAACGAAGTGCAGGTGCAGCTCACCGATGGCCGTGCGAGCCCGCGCAAGTCCTCGGCGCCGATACTCAGGTGGACATCGCCGTGCTGAAGATCGCGGAGGCAAAGTCGAAGCCGCTGCCTATGGCGAATAGCGATGATCTGCGAGTGGGCCAGGTGGTCTTCGCGATCGGAAATCCCTTTGGATTCCAGGAAACCGTGACCGCAGGGATCATCTCGCAAAAGGCCGGCGGGACATGCGGACAGCGAGATCGAATTCATCCAGACGGATGTGGCGGTGAATCAGGGAAATTCCGGCGGGCCGCTGATCAATCTCCGCGGCGAAATCGTGGGCATCAACACGGCCATCTTTTCCAATCCAATGACGGTGGCTGGCTGGGAATCAGCTTTGCCATTCCCTCCAATATCGCCCGGCGCACGTTGGAAAGCTTTCTCAAAAGCGGCCGCATTGTCCGGGGCTTTCTCGGCATCGAAATGGCAGACATGACGCCGAATCTCGCGGCCTTGCATCGCATTCCCATGACGGAAGGCGTCATGGTCACGCACGTGACTGAGGGCTCGCCGGCCGAGCGAGCCGACCTGCGCCCCGTCGATATTATCCGCAGCTTAAATGGCGAGAAGGCCGTGAGCACGACCAGGCTGCGAGTCCGGTTGGACGAAGCCGATATTGGCGCGCAGGTCAGCCTTGGTATTCTCCGCGGAGGCAAGGAGCAAACGGTCACGGCCGAGATCGCGGAGGCGCCACGGGAGAAGACCGAAGGCCTCTCGGCGCGGCCGTGAAAGCAGTGAGGAGTGCGGGAGAGAACGCGGCGTCACTTTTTCATCACGGCTTCGATGACGAGAGCAGCGAGATGCTGCGTTCCGTCATCCAAAGCGGCGTTCGCGCTTTTCAAAGCCGGTGCGGATCCAGTTAGAACGGCCTTTTCCACTGCGCCCACGAGCGACGCGATCTGCGCGCGTTCTTCCGCGGACAGGGCGTCGCCCACCAGCACAAGCGCGTTACGAACGGCCGGCAGCAGCTCATCGGATTTCATTTTCGCCTCCGTGAAGACACGCTCACTCACATCCTCGAAGGCGTGTTCCAGCGAGTCATCGAGCATTTTTTCCACCGCCTCGTCGCTCACATCCACGGCGCTCGACATGGGCATGATCTTTTCAGCGCCGGTCTTTGTGTCGCGCGCCAGCACATGGAGGATGCCATTGGCATCGATCTCGAATTGCACGCCCAACGCGCGCCTGACCTTTCGGGGCGGGTTCGAAATTCGAGTTCGAACTGACCGAGCTCCCAATTGTCGCGCGCCATCTCGCGTTCGCCCTGGAGGACTTTCATCAGCATCGACCGCTGTCCGCCGACCGCGTTGGTGAACATCTCGCCCGCCTTGCAGGGAATCGTCGAGTTGCGCGGGATGATCACGTTCATCAAGCCGCCGAACGTTTCGATGCCGAGCGAGAGCGGCGTGACATCGAGCAGCACCACGTTTTGCACCGCGCCCGAGAGGATGCCGGCCTGGATCGTCGCGCCGAGCGCGACCGCTTCGTCCGGGTTTTGCGAGAGCGTTCGGCTCGCGCCCGAAGATGTCGGCGACGTGGCGGCGCACGAGCGGCATCCGCGTCTGGCCGCCGACGAGGATGATTTCGTGCAGGTCGCCCGGCGTCGAGCTTTCGCATCGGCGAGCGCGCGCAGGCAATGAGCGCGCGTGCGATCGATGATGGGTTCGGCGATGCGTTCCAGCTCCGCGCGCGTCAGCCGATAAACGTGACTCTCGCGCGCCCTGGGCGAACGGCAGCTCGATCGCGATTTCCTCCTCGGTGGAAAGCCGGTGCTTCGCCTGGAGAACCACGTCGCGTTTTTGCCAATCCGGGATGCGGTAGCTCGCACGCCGCGACCAGCGCCGCGTCGATGTCGTCGCCGCCGAGGTGCGTGTTGCCATTCGTGGACGAGGACCTGAAAGACGCCCTGGTCAGCTCGAGGATCGAAATATCGAAGGTGCCGCCGCCGAGATCGAAGACGGCGATCCTCGAGCGATCGCCCAGCTTGTCGAGGCCGTAGGCCAGCGCGGCGGCGGTCGGTTCATTGACGATGCGCTCGACGGTGAAGCCCGCGAGTTCGCCTGCGGTCTTGGTGGCGAGCCGTTGGGCGTCGTTGAAATACGCGGGCACGGTGATGACCGCGCGCGTGATTTCTTCGCCGAGCGCGCGCTCGGCGTCGGCCCGCAGCTTTTGCAAAATGAACGCCGAGATTTCCTCCGGCGCAATACTCGCGGTCCGCGCACGCGAATCTGCACCGGCTCGCCCCTCGCTCGCCGCGATCGCATAGCTGACGTCGTCCGTTCCTCGCCCACGCGTCGCCCGATGAAGCGCTTCACCGAAGAGACGGTATTCGCCGCGGATCCACCGCCCGCATCCGCTGCGGCGGCGCGGCCGACGAGCGGTTCGCCGCTCGCCGGAAAATGCACGACGGACGGCGTGAGACGTTCGCCGTCGGCATCCGCGATGAGCACGGGAAAGCCGGCGTCCATCGCGCCGATGAGCGAGTTGGTAGTGCCGAGGTCGATGCCGACGATGGGAGACATGGGTCGCCCGCCTTACGCGAGACCCGCTCAAGGATCAACTGATCTCGAGCTGGAGCAACACCTCGCGGAGCTGAGCCTCCCATTTGCCCAGGAAGCTGAAGCGCTGATGCAGGGCCGGGATTTTTTGAAAATCGGAGGCGACGGAGGCCAATTCCGCGGTGGCTTGCGTGCGCAGTTCGGCCGATTTTTCGAGCGCGTCCGCCGCGAGATCCCGAGCCGCCTTTTCCGCCGGGGCCAGCATGGCGCGCGACAGGGCAGTCGTCGCCGCTGCGCGGCGGGCGACCGCGGCCACGACCGCGGCTCGAGCCTGACCGACGATCGGAAACAAGTCGCTCATCTCCGGAGGAATGGCGGCGGGCGCGGCGAGCGCGGCGGGCGATTCGAGCTCCAGCAGATGCCGCAAACGCTTGGCCGGATCACGCAACGTCGTGAACGCGGTGTTTAGTTCAGCGAATGCGTTCGCATCGCCAGAGACCACGTCGGGATGGAGGGTTGAAGCGAGCCGATGAAAGGACTCGCGCAACGCGCCCTCGTCGAGCACGGCGGAACGAGGTTGTTGCAGCACTGCAAAATAGTCCGTCACCGGCGGGACGATGCGGAGCGCGTGGACCCGAAGGCAAGCTTCCGGCGCGACTTTTCCGCTTTCGCCAGCACCCATGGTCCGTTACGGAGCGCTTTGGCTGCGGGCATACTTTTCACATGAATCTCCAATTGATCTCCGGACGCCGCTGGTGGCGACCCTTCCTCGCGCTCATTCTCGCCTCTGCCCTGTGCTGCGCGTATATCGTTTTCCGCGCCTGGTATTCCCGGGAAATCAGCTTCAAAGGCTTCATCTGGAATCTGTTTCTGGCCTGGGTGCCGCTGGGCTTCGCCATCGTCCTGCACGCGCGACGCGAATTGAAGATGCGGTTTTCCTGGCCGGACCTCGGATCCGGAATTCTCTGGCTGCTGTTTTTTCCGAACGCGCCTTACATCGTGACCGATCTGGTGCACCTGCAGCCGCGGCCGGGTGTTCCGTATTGGTATGACATCATCGGCATCATGGCCTTCGTCATGACCGGCCTTTTTCTTGGCTACCTCTCGTTGTATCTGGTCCAGGAAGTCGTGAGCGATTACCTGGGTCGCCTGGGGGGATGGCTTTTTGCGCTCGTGATGCTCGCCCTGAGTTCGTTTGGCATCTACCTCGGCCGGTTTTTGCGTTGGAATTCCTGGGACGCCTTGCTCACGCCGATCTCCACCTTTAAGGACGCGGTCAGGTTTGCCAACCCGCTTTCGAATCCCACAGCGATGGCGTTTTCGGTCACGTTCTTCGGCTTTGCCCTGGTCTGTTACCTGATCGTCTATTCCTTTACGCATCTCGAACGCAGATCCGGCGGGTGATTCATTCTCCGGACGCCTTTGGTAGAAAACAGCGTTGATGTGGCGCGAGTCTTGCGTTAGCTACCAGCCAAATAACCTGACATGGCGCTAATTCGCACGATTTTTTGGTTCGTCATCTTCCTCGGTGCAACCTTCGTATTCACAGTGCTTTTCGAGCACGGACCGATGAATTTCCCCGCCAACGCCGAGAAGGAATTCCAGGTTCTGTCCAAGATGGTGACCGGGGACGTGCAGCGTCGAGGGGACGAAAGCGACAAGCTGCCCAAGTAGGCGGCGCACTGGGAAAGGGGACCCGATTTTCGGGATTCTCGGCGGTGGAAAATCGCTTCCACGAGCCCGATTCACTGCGAACAGCGAAAATCACGCGCTCTGTTCTTGTCCCATTGCACGACGCAATGGTAGTGTCTTCGACCCCAGCCTACTCCCAACATGACCGACAAGGATCTTCCGCCCGACAAACGAGCCCTTTGGCTCAAAGCTCTTAGTGCCGTTGAATTGCGCAATTACGGCTACGCCATTTCGCTGATCAGCGCCGTGCTCAAAGACGCCCCGGCTTTTCTCGATGGGCGCAAAATGCTGCGCAAAGCTGAAATCGCCCAGACCAAAGGTAAAAAGGGCTTTCTCTCCGGACTTTCCACCGCGTCGCTCAAGGGTGGTGGTCTGGTGAAAAAGGATCCAATGGCGGCGATGGAACTGGCCGAGAAAACCCTCGAGACCGACCCCTTCAATGTGGCCGGAAATAATCTGCTCAAGGATGCGGCCAAGGCGGCTGGATTCCCGGAGATCGCCGCCTTTGCGCTCGAGACGATTGTGCATGGCAATCCGCAGGACACGAAAGTCATGCATGAGCTGGCGGAACACTACGTCAGCATGGGTCTGGCGAACAAAGCGGTCGAGGTTTACACCAAGATCAGCGAGATCAATCCCGCGGACCTGGTGGCGCTCAAGCGCGGCAAGGATGCCTCCGCGCTCGGTTCGATGAAATCCGGCGGCTGGGAGCAGGCTTCCAGCTACCGGGACCTGATCAAGGACAAGGACATGACGAAATCCCTCGAGGAAAAGGGGCGCATGGTGCGCAGCCTCGAGATGACCGAGAATCAGATCGCCGAGTTGACGCCTCAGTGGGATGAGGCGCAGGACAACGTGGATATGACCCAGAAGCTCGCGAAGCTTTGGGGCGAGCGGTACGAGTACAAGGAAGACCTCGAGAGCCTCGAAGGGGCACTGTTTTTCTATCGTCACGCTGACACGCTGCTCGGCGGCGCGGACCCGGCCGTCACCCGCAAGATCACCGATCTCGAACTGACCGCCGCCGATGCGAAAATCGCGGATATCGACGCGCGCATCAAGTCGCTCGAGGAATGGTTCGCCGAAGGCGGAGATCAGCACGAGGACGCGCCGCAATATCGTCAGGAACTCGAGGATTTGAAATCGAGCCGCGAGGAGCAAGACCTGAAGCGAAAGGAATCGGTCATTGATGAAGCGAGACGGCGGGTGGAACGCAACCCCACCGATCTGCATCTGCGCTTCGAACTCGGTGAGAAACTGCTCGCGGCTGGAAATTTCAACGATGCCATCCCGGAATTGCAACGGGCCCGCCAGAATCCGAACGCCCGCCTCAAGGCCATGAGCCTGCTGGGCCGGTGCTTCGTGCTCAAGGGCATGCTCGATATGGCCTCCAATCAGTTCCAATCAGCCGTCAACGAAATGACCGCGATGGACAACGTGAAGAAGGACACGCTCTACGAGCTGGGGCTCGTTTACGAAAAGATGGGTCGCATGGAGGAATACCTGAAGTGCATGAAGGAAATCCTCGAAGTCGATTACAGCTACAAAGACGTGGCCAAGCGTGTGGAGTCCACTTACGGGAGCGATTCCTGATCTGCTGGCTGGTCACATCCCGGCTGTTTTCCTGATCATGGTTCGTGCACCCGGATTAAATGCTTCCGCGCGAATCGTGGCGGTCGTGTGTTTGGCGCTGTCGAGCGGTTGCTCGTGGGTCCCTTTTACCGATGCGCGAAGGATCAAAAACGCGAAAGCTGCGACGACGGTAAATACCGACGGTCCCGCTCTGGAGCCGCGGCTGACAAATTCGTGGCTCGCCACCGCCACCCGCATCAAAGCGCCAAATTTTGTCATCTACTACAAAGGCCACGCCAACCGTCATTCGCCACCGGACCAGGTCTGGACCGGTGACATTCAGGGCGATGTCCTCCGGCTCACCGCACGTTCTGCCACTGTCGTCGCTGATGGCGACGTGAGCGTCCGGGTGGGTGGCAGCATCACCGCGACCGGCAGCACCCGCACCGTGCTGGCCGAGCCTGGCACGACTCCCCCCTGGCAGCATCTGCTGGAAATTCAGTGAGTCACCGCGTCGGGGAATAATCGGTCGGTCGCAGAAACTGGGACTTCACACCGTCGGGCAGGGTAAGCGAGCCGCCGGCTTTTTCTTCAGAAGCCGTCTTGGCGGCGACCCAATCTGGATCGGCCCGAAACGCGGCAAACGACGCTTGAGCCGCCTCCACGCTATCATGCGCGAGCAGATAGATCAGCGTGTCGTCCGCGCCTTTCTCACCTGGCAAGAGTTGCCAATAGACCAGGTTGGTTATGCCGTGCTTGGCAAACAGCGCGATGGTGTGATCGCGAAACCGTGCGTGGAGCGCCGGTAAATTCCCCGGCGTGGTGGTGTAGGTCCGCAATTCGAAGACTCGATCCTTGTCCCCGGCTTCCGGTTTGAGGATCGGTGAAAAGTCCGTCGCTTTCATGAAACGCGACTCGACCTTCTGGACCAGTTTGCCGTCCTTTTCCGATTCGGCAGACGCCTTCTTCCAATCCGGATCGGCCATGAACGCCTTCCAACTTTCCTCCCGCGCCTCCCGACTCGGATAGGCAAGTACGTAGATGAGCACCTGGTCCGGATTTTCGATCGGCGTCCAGTATCCGATACTCGTCATTCCATGTTTCTTGAAGAGCTCGACCGTGTGATCGCGAAACCGGGTGTTGAGTGCGTCCAGTTTCCCCGGGGCGGTAAAATAAGTGCGCATCTCGAAGACGCGGGAATCGGGTTCCGCAGCACGGGCAGTGTTGGGAGAGGCAGCGGAGGCAATCATGGCAGTGAAAAGGAGGATGAGTGCTTTCATGAAAATGCAGCATGCGTGTCGAGACCGGCCGCGGGAAGAAACTTTCCATGACCGACGCGACGCAACGTGGGACGGGTTTGCAACCCGTCGAGGGCGAGCGCATGCGAGGCGCGGACCATCCTGCCTCGACGGGTTGCAAACCCGTCCCACGTTGCCTCCGTGAGCGCTCATCTGACCTCAACCCGCCGTCAATGCCGCGCGTTCATCGCCGGCGGCGGTTTTCTCGATGAAATAATCGTATCCGCCGGGATACCCGGTGACGGTGCCGGCATTCACATGCAACACCTTCGTCGCGAGTTTTCGGATGAAATGCACGTCGTGCGAAATGAAGACCAGCGTGCCGTCATACTTTTCGAGCCCCAGGATCAGCGATTCCACGGTGGTGATGTCGAGGTGTGTGGTCGGCTCGTCCATGAGCAGAAGGTTCGGCGGATCGACGAGAAACTTGATCAGATTCAGGCGCGTCTTTTCCCCGCCACTAAGCACCTCCGTCTTTTTATAGATCTCTTCCTTGCGAAAAAGGAATGACCCGAGGAGCCCCCGCGCGTCTTCTTCCCGGAGCGTCGGCGCGCTGGCCATCACTTCCTCGATCACCGTCTTCCGCGGATCGAGCGTCTCGGACCGATGCTGGCTGAAATACCCAATTTTGCTATTCAGCCCCGGCTTGCGTTCGCCCTTTTGAAATTCCACCACTCCCGCGAGGATCTTCAGCAAGGTCGATTTGCCCGCGCCGTTCGGTCCCACCAGGACGGTCCGCTCACCCCGTTCGATTTCGAGATCGAGTCCTTCATAAACCTTCGTTTTTCCGTAGGCCATGTGCACGCCCTCGAGCGAAATGGCCCGCGACCCACCGCGCGGCGGTTGTGGTATTTGAATCCGAAACGGTTTCCGCGGCTGAACCGGCTTTTCGATCAGCGTCATCCGCTCGATCTGCTTGAGCTTGCTCATTGCTTGTGAGGCTTTCGACGCCACCTGCCGAAACCGATCATAAAACTCCCGCAGCGCCGCGATCTCTTTCTGCTGGTTCTTGTAGGCGGCGACGTGCTGCTCGAAGTTCGCCTCCCGCTGTTCGAGGAAAGCCGTGTAATTCCCGGCATAGGCAACCAGCTTGCGGTCCGCGATCTCGTGCACGTTCTCGACGATTTCATCCATGAATTCCCGGTCGTGCGAAATCAACAGCACGGCGCCGGAATACGTTTTGAGATAGTTTTGCAACCACAACAGGGAGAGCAGATCGAGGTGATTCGTCGGTTCATCGAGCATCAGCAAATCTGGCTCCATGACCAGCAGGCGCGCGAGATGCGCCCGCATGATCCAACCGCCGCTCAGCTCCTTGGCTGGCCGAAAATAGTCCATCTCCCGGTAGCCGAGACCGCTCAGCATTTTCTTGGCTTTCGCCTCGACGTGCAGATCCGTCAGCGCCTCGTGTTTCGCGTGCGCTTCGAGGTATTCCGGACCATCGACCGTGCCCGCCAGCTCGAGTTCCCGCAGTTTCTTTTCGAGGGCCGGAATCTCCCCCGCGCGTCCCGTGGCCACGTCCATGACCGTTTCCTCACCCACCACTTCGCTCTCCTGGGGCAGATACCCAACCATCGTCCATTCGTCGCGCTCGATCGTTCCCGAGTCCGGTGCGGTCTCCTTGAGGATGATGGAAAAGAGCGTCGATTTTCCGGTCCCGTTCGCTCCGACCAGCGCGGCGCGTTCGCCGTAATTAATCGTGAGCTGTGCATCCTCGAACAAGGTGCGGCCACCGACAGTTTTTTTGAGTTCGCGAATCGTGAGCATGAATTGGAAAGCGGGCGCGTGACATCGGGCAGAATCCCCCCGGTTTCCACGCCGGATTTCGTCTTTTTATCGGCGAACTCAATCGGGGTCGATCGTCTTGGCCACGAACTCGGCCACCCGGCGCTCGGACCATGGGCGCCAGCCGTCGCGCCGATCCAGAAAGCCGACGTGACCGCCCGAAGTCGGTGCTTCGAGAAAAAGGTTCGGGTTCGCGCGGGCTTCGACCTCGGGGAAAGCCGCTTCTGCGAGAAGCGGATCATTGCGGGCATTGAGGAGAAGCGTCGGCACGGAGATCTGCGGAAGGAATTGCCGCGAACTCGACTGGGTCCAGTAATCCGTCGCGTCGCGAAAGCCGTGCAGGGGCGCGGTGAAGCGGTCGTCGTACGCGCGAATCGTGCGGATGCGACGAGCGCCCAGGGCGTCAATGCGATCGGGAAAGCGCTCTGATTTGGCCTCGATGCGGGCGATCAGGGAAACGAGGAAGCGGTACAGGTAAATGCGATTTCCAAATCTAGTATCCAGCGCGTCGGCGCACGACTCGAGGTCGATCGGGGTGGAGATGGCCACGGCCCCGATCACTTTTTCCGGGGGCGAAGATTCGCCCACAAACTTGAGGGTCACGTTTCCACCGAGGCTGAAACCGACGAGCGCAATCTTTTCATACCGCCTACCGGCCAGGGCGACGACCGTACGCAAATCCTGCGTCTCGCCGCTGTGATAGGCGCGCGGTAGTCGATTGGGCTCGCCGCTGCACCCGCGAAAGTTCCAGGCCAGCACATCCCACCCGGCGCGCTGCATTTCGGCGCCCATGCCGCGGATGTAGGTCTGATTCGAGGAGCCTTCGAGGCCGTGGGAGAGGATGACGAGTCGCGACGCTCCCCGTTTGGCCCAATCGAGATCCAGAAAATCACCATCCTCCATTTCCAGACGCTCGCGGCTCCATGACAGGTCGATGCGCCGGGGTAGAATCGAGGACAGAATAGTCTGCGTATGGCCATTCGCGAGCCAGGCAGGGGGGCAAAACGTTGAGGAAACGATGGGCATGAGGCGCCGAAAGGAATCTGCGGGATGGAGAGGAAAGCGGGGGACGGAAAAATGAAAGCGGGTTCCGCGCCCATTTTCCTGTCCAAATTTCGCCCTGCACGATTCATCATTCTGTATGTTTCTCCGCCTCTTTCCGCTTGGCCTGGTCCTGGTCCTGGGTGGCTGCTCGTCGCCTTCCTACACCTACCATTACATTCCGGGAAAGACGGCGACCATCAGCGGGGGCTACGCCATCGCGCCCCAGTCCGCACCGCGGTCGGTGCACGCGGCGATCGCTGCCGGGAATCAAATCGCGGGTTTGCCCTATCGTTACGGCGGCGGCCATGGACGAGACATTGATACTGCCTACGATTGCTCGGGCGCGGTGTCCTTTGTCCTGCGCGAGGCGGGATTGCTGGCCGGCTCGATGCCATCACGCGGCTTTCGCAATTATGGCAAATCGGGCGAAGGCAAATGGATCAGCGTTTACGCGCGGAAAGACCATGTCTTCCTCGTGATTGCCGGCGTGCGCTTTGACACCGGCTACACGCGTGGCGCGGAGGGACCGCAGTGGACGACCCGGAACCGCCCCGCCCGCGGCAGCGTCATTCGCCATCCGCGCGGGCTCTGATTTTATGCCGGCGCGTGTTCGGCGCGCAGCTGGCCGCAGCCCGCAGCCACGTCGATGCCGCGGCGCTGGCGCACCGTGCTCGGAACTCCGGCGGCGCGGAGGGTCCGCTGAAATTCCGTCGCGGAAGTGCGATCACTCGGTGCTCCGGAAAAGCCATCGGTCGGATTGAGCGGAATCAGGTTCACGTGTGCCTCGATGCCGGAGAGCAGGGAGGCCAACCGGGAGGCGTGGGCAATCGAATCATTTGTCCCGGCGATCAAAGTCCATTCAAAAAAAATCCGGCGACCGGTTTTCGCTCCGTACTGGCGGCAAGCCTCGATCAATTCCACCAGCGGCCAGCGTTGGCTGATCGGTACCAGCGCCGCCCGTTCCTCCTCGGTGGCACCGTGCAGGCTGACGGCGAGGCGATACGGACGATTTTCCTCGGCCAGCCGCACGATTCCCGGCACGACCCCCACGGTGCTGATGGTGATTCGGGATGGACCGAGGTTGAGACCGCGCGTATCGGAAATGATTTCGAGCGCCGTCATGACGGCGTCGTAGTTGTGCAACGGTTCGCCCATGCCCATGAGGACGAGATTGCGCAGGCCCGGTGCGTTTGGTCCGCGGGCTAATTCTTGCGCCTGCAAGACCTGCGTTACAATTTCACCCGGTCGGAGATGCCGGCTGAAGCCCATCTGTCCGGTAGCGCAAAAGACACAACCCATCGCGCAGCCGACCTGCGTGCTCACGCAGGCAGTCATCCGACCCGGGTAGCCCATGAGAACCGTTTCGACGGTTTGCCCGTCGCCGAGCTGCAAGAGAAACTTTTCCGTCAGGCCATCGGTGCTCGAGATGCGACTGGCGAACTCTGGGCGGGTGAACGAGATACCTCCCTTCTGGGATTGGCTTTCATCACACCAGCGCCGGAGCGGGGCGACGAAATCCTCCCGGTTGGTCAGCGGGCGATCCGATTCTCGATACAATGCGCGCCACAGGGTGCGCGCGTGAATGGGAGCGAGGCCCGAGGCGCTGAATCTTCGTTCCAATTCGGCAAAAGGCAGATCGTATATGCCCACCGGTAAAGGAGCGGATCGGCTCACAGCAATGGTTCCATGGTAAAATCAAAATGCTCGACCGGCTGGCGCAGGAAACTCTCGACCCGAATCTCCACTTCGACGTCGCTCGCCTGTTCAAAGTCCGCCGTCACTTTGGGTTCCATGGTTCCCGTCCATTGTTCGAGGACGGTCCGGCCGCCCACCATGACCCGGCATCCACTGCCGCCCGCGACCGTGCAACGCCATTTGCCTGCCGGCAACATCCGGCGATCGGTGGCAACCATGTTGAAGACCGGCGTGTCGGGAACATCATCGGATTTGGAAGATACCAACCCCAGCGCTTTCGGACTGTGGTTCTGAAACGGGAAACAGAGCATGGGCTGATCGACGGCCGTGTGCTTCGCCGCCGCGGCGCGCCAGCCCTCGAGATCGGTCACGGGATCATTGTCGCAGGTAAACCACGTCACCTTCCAGGATTTGGCCTTGCTGAAACACATTCGCGCGAGTGGTAATGACGCCTTCCCGTCCTCGCTCTGGGCGAGCAAACGCCAGGTCTCGACGGCCGCGCGCATCCGACCGTCTTCAATGTACTGGCGCAGTGCGCGCAATCGTTCCGCCGACTCAGCCGAAACATGAAACCCCGGGCTGAGGCGCACTTCGGGCAGTCGCACACCTTCGAGGGCATGCGCGAAAATCCAGTCCGCTTTCGCGGCTTGAGCCGCGGTCGTCGCCTCGTCACCAGTGAGTGCCGTGATCCGGGCAAACGCTTCGTGGGCACGATCGGGCCAGCCCAGTTGCGTGCATTTTTCGGCCAGGGCCCGCCACACTTCGACATCGTCCGGCGATTGATCCGCACGGGTTTTGAGGGCGGCGACCTCCGCGATGAGATATCCCCGGGAGGCGTCCCACAGCCGCATCCTGGTGTCCCAGCCACCGGTGAGCATACGATCGCCGGAGGGATCCCATGCGACCGTCTTGAGCTTACTATCTCCGGAACCGTGATTCATATCCACCACCTGACTTCCATCCTGCGGATTAAAAACTCGCACCGTTCCGTCCTCGCCGACCGTAGCCAGACGCGACCCGTCCGGGCGCCACGCGACCTGCCGGATCCCGCTAATGTGACCTTCGAAGGTACGTACTTGGGAACCATCCCGTGTATCGAGGAGCCCGGCGGCACCATCCTGAGTTCCGAAGGCCAGAAAGTGGCCGTCCGGACTGGTCGCCAGGTCGAAGACCTGCTGCGGCGGCTCGAACTCCGAAGGCAGGCTGCCCGGAAGTTCCGATTGAGCCTGGCGCCATGTTGGCAGCGGCCGGCCCGTCGCCGACTCGAATACTTTGATCGAACCATCGGCACCGCCCATCGCCACCTGCGCACCTCCGGCCAGCCAGGCGGCGCTGCCAAAGATACCCGGAATGTTCCACACCAGCCGCGCTGTCTTCACTTCCCAACACCGCGCGCCCCCGTGGCCACATCCAACGACCATATCACCCGACGGACTCCAATAGACGCGCTCCGGTTCCGGCATGGGAAAGCTCCCAACGAGGTGGCCATTCGTGGTGTTGAATAGCTCGACGATGTTCCCAAAACGGGAAGTCGTGGCAATGGTTTCGCCCGAGTGTGACCAGGCGAGATCGTGGACCCCGGTCCGGCTGCGCGTGGGAATCGAGACCGATTGGCCGGAGAACAGGTCGAGCAGATTGATGCGGTCCCGAAACGCGGCACTCGCGACGGTCTGGCCCTTCGGGCTCCATTGCGCCGCCGTAACCCAGTTCTCTTCCGGAAAAGTCACATCGGAATCGGGATGCGCAGACCAGACTCGGAGCGTACCATCGGCCCCTCCGGAAATGATGGCCTCGGACTCCTCCTCGCCACGATTCGACGTTCCAAGGCGCGCCCACGCCAGCGCGTGAACCCCTCCGGGTTGACTGGCCATGATACTCGATTGCCACTCGGAATCCGCCGAATAGACGAGGATGGTCCCGTCCAGTCCGGCGCTAATCAAGTGGTTGCTGTCCGGGCTCCAGGCCATGGCCGTGACCAGACCGCGATGCGCAACGGGCTGCACCAGCCCCCTCGCCTTCGTTGGACCATCCATCTCAAAAACGACCAGGTAGCGATGTTTTGAAGGAGCCGCCAAACGTTTACCATCCGGTGAGACAGCCACGGCGAAAACATTGCTGTCGAGGGGATGATCCACCACGTGCTCGTCTCCGGTCTGGGAATCGAAAATAACCAATGATTTTCCCGTATTGACCGCCCCAATGATCAGGCTCCGTCCCGAGGGCGTCCATTGCAGGGCCATGACGCCATCTTTGGTGGACAGACAGGGCGCCAGCTTCCCTTCGGCACCCGCGGCCAGGGGTTTCCAGAGATAGATATGGGGATCGATTCCACCGACAGCGAGAGTTGGCGGTTCGGAAAGTCCCGGCTTCCAGGCCACGGCCCGGACTGCATTACCCGACGCGATCCGGGATTCGGCAATCTGTTTTCGGTCCGCGACGTCCCAAACGCGCACGAATCCGTCAGCTCCTCCCGAGGCCAGGTAGGATCCATCCTTGCTCCACGATAAGGCGTAGGCGGCCCCGTGATGTGCCGTCACCCGAAAAATTGGCGTCAGTCCGCGACTTTCCCAAACGGCAATTTCTCCGTCGCCACCCGCGGTCGCGATCCGCGCGCCATCATCGCTCACCGCAATCGCGAACACCCCATCGCGGTGCGCTTGGACCCGGAGGCGTTCGCGATTGAGTCGCGCGAGTTGGTAAAACCACTCCCACCCTCGCAAATCGCGTCCCGACGTTTCTTGGCGATGCTGGACCAGGAGCGCCTCGGCGGACGTCGGGCGGCCTTCATCGATGTGGCGCCCCGCTTCCAACATGTTCGTCCGGTAAAGGTGTTCCTCGGCGAGATCACGCTGGGCGATCGCCGTTCGCGACGCTCGGTCGGCAATCCGGCGTTGTTTAATGGTGTAGCCAGTAAAAATTACCCCGGCCAGGAGTAACAACGCGGCGGCGAGGGAGACGGTGCGGTGGCGCGCGAGGAAAAGCTTGAACAGCTTCCAGGCGCCCGCGTGCTCCGCCACCGTGGCGAAGCCGCTTTGATAAGCCTCGATGTCTGCCTGCAAATCCTTCACCGTCGCGTAACGTTCCTCCGGTTGGAGCGACATGGCGCGGCGTGCCACGGCTTCGAGGGAATCGGGAATGCGTCCACCTGGCAGGTGCGGGAGCTTTTCCGGATGGGATCCCCTGGCAAATGGAAGCAAGTCCCCGGCACGAACCCGGGCCAGGACTTCCGAGGTATCCCTTCCTCCAAACGGCATTTCCAGCGTGAGAATGTGATAGAGAATGGCGCCCAACGCGTAAATATCCGTGCTGGTGCTCAATGCCAGCACCTCGCCTCCGGCCTGCTCGGGTGACATGTATTGAGGCGTGCCGATCACGGTTCCCACCATCGTGGATCCGCCAAAAAACTCAGATCCAGCGACGGAATCACCGGCCTCTCCGCCGACGCGCCACTGCCTTTCGCCCCAATGATCGACCTGCGATTCGCGGTCGAGATATTTGGCCAGGCCCCAGTCCATGAGCAACGCTTCGCCATATTCGCCAAGCATCACGTTGTCGGGTTTCAGATCCCGATGAATCACCCCCCGGGAATGGGCAAAGGCCACCGCATCGCATACCTTTTGCAGGATCGTCAGCAGCGCAATGAGCGGATACTTTTGGATCGTCTCGGGATCGCGCTGCCGCAACATCGCCAGCACGTGCCCCAGCGATGTGCCGTGGACGAACTTCATCGTGTAATACGGCTGATCCAGCTCGTTCACGCTCAACTCATGCACGGGGACGATATTCGGATGTTCGAGTTGCGCCGTGATCTGTGCCTCCTGGATGAAGCGCGCCACCATTCCCGCGTCGCTACAATCTTGCATCAGTTTCATGGCCACCGTCCGCTGGATCGTGATCTCGTGCGCGTCCACGATCACCCCCTGGCCGCCTTCCGCCACCTGGTGCCCCACCTGGAATTTCTTTGCCCCATGCGCCTCCGCGGGAAGCAGTCGTCGCACCGCCGACCGCCCGTCCGCCGGCGCACCGGAATCATCGCCCGGCGCGAGCCGGCACAAGCTCAAACAGGCGGAACCCAGCACCACGCGCTCGCCGGGAGCAATCGTGCTTCGCGTCCCCACGGCGCGCTCCCCGACGGAAATCCCGTCGTCGATCAGGCTTTCAATTTCCCAGGTCTCGTTGCCCACGAACAGCAGCGCATGCCGCGCGTGCACGTGCTCAGCCTGAATTCGGATGTGCGCCTGCTCATCGGTTCCAATCAGGAATGCGCCCGCGGGAAGACGCTGCTGAAGGATGAGTGAGTCCCGCACATACACCGAGACCTCGGTCAGGTGATCGAGCATGGCCGTGGCATATCCTGTCGCGAGTCAATCGGCAAGGAAGCAGACCGGTGCTCAAGGCCAGCCAATTGTCGGAATGGCGCGGGCGCACAACGCAGCCTCTTCCCGGGTGAGGTAAGTGCAAGCTCCTCCCTGGAAATAGAGCTCGATTCGCCGGATCACTTCATCTGCCGTGATCATGTCCATGCAGCGAGGCAGCGGTCGCGGACTGTGACCATCGGGTCCGGTGACTTCGACCACCTGCAGGCACAGATTTTCGTCCTTCTCGTCACCGTCCCCCAGCGGCACGACACGACTTTTCCAGCACCCACCTTGATCGCAACACAGCAGCGCACCGTTCGTATGGATGAATTGATGATGCGGATACGCTTCCCATTGCATCGGTTCGCGGCCTCCAGCCACCACCACACACGGACGGTTTTTCGGGCGCCCGACGGGCATTTCCACCGCCGCGGCCAGGTGCATCAGGAGCGTGACCGGACAAAGTATACCCTGGGCATGATGGACAAGCCGCACGAGCTGGCGGAGGTCGGTCTGGCCCCGGAAATCCAGCACGCCACGCAGGGGCGGATGCACGTGATGGGCTTCGCCCACCTGGACGAACAGGATCCGTTCGCGAAAATGATCGACGACCCGCTGCCAGCGCGGGCCATCCCACCACTTGATGGTAAAATCGTTCTTGCCGCCGGCGACAATGATCCAAAAAGGCACGGGCGTCTGGGTGATCTCCTGGACCTGCGACATCCACTCTTTCTCGATGGGCGCCAGGTGGATGTCGCCCTTGAAGTCCGTCAGTTCAATATGCGCGCCAAGTTGTTCGTTTAGATAGTCCGAAAATCCGTGGATGAAATGGTGCGGACTCTGATTGCTGCGTTGAATCAAAGGATAGTGACACTCTATCTGCGTGACTTCAGGATCGTCCTCGGAAAGACGGGACAAATGGGGATTGTTTTCCCACAAGGCATCGCACGGCGTGCGCACGTCCGTTAGATAAGCTCCGGGATGCGACCGGTGCAAATCGCGCACGGCGGCCGTGAGCATCAAGACATCGCCGGGAGAAAGAAAATGTCGGAGGATCAGCTTGCGCGGGCTGACCATACGAAGACCGGCGGAAGGCCGGGATATTTCCTAGCGACTGAGTTGCTAAACACCCGTCAGGGAACTCGATGAATTCGAATTCATGGACGAGGAACCTACACGCGAACTCGACGACGAGGAGTTTGGAATGTGGCTGGGGAGCGAAGAACCACTCGAACCCGATGAACTGGAGCCGGCACTGGGAGTCATAGTTTTCCTTTCGGTTATGTTTCGACGTTGGTGTGAAACAGAAATCACCGCCCGTGGCAATCCTGATTCCCCGGCATTTCCAGGCCGACCCAGAGGGGGCGGTGGATGATATGAACTCCGGGGAATCCTTTGATCGTGTGTTCGCCGGCAATTTGCGCGACCGGGAACGCTTCGCCCAGCGCTTGCGCGGCGTTGGCGCTAATACAAAACGGTTCCCCGAGGCTGGCCGCCAGTTTTTCCAGGCGAAACGTAAAGTTCACGTCTGCGCCGATCATGCCTTCCTCACCGAGCCGAACCGCACCGCCGAAAGACACCTTCCCATAGTGAACCACGACCCGAAACGGCGCGTCGATTTGCGCCTGGAGACCTCGCAGCGCCTCGAGCACTTCGACCACGCGCGGCGTGGCCCCTTCCATCGCTTCCCAATACGCGAGCAGGCCGTCGCCCATGGCTTTGCCGACGTTTCCTCCGGTTCGTTCTACGGCCTCGTTGCACAGCGAATACCAGTTCGCGGACGTCGAAGCCAGTTCCTGGGGAGAAAGCTGCCGGGCCATTTCCGTAAAGCCTTCCATGTCCGCCATCACGAGCCAGGTCGGTTTTTCCTCGAGCACCATCAACGTCTCCGAGCCGGTACCCTGCACCTCGGGTGGCCGCCGGTGGGGGGAGTTCTGCTGTCGAAACGTGAAAACGACATCCGCCACCGTGATACGGTCGCCATCGTGCAGGCGCGTCGGTTGCGACACGCGCCGGCCGTTCAGGAAGGTGCCGTTTCGGCTGTTGAGATCGATGAGTAAATAACCTTCCGGCGAATCGGGAACAATGGTCGCGTGTTTCCGCGACGCCTTTGGCACGGTCAGAACGATGTTGTTTTCCTGGGACCGTCCGAAGCTGAAATTGCCGCTCAACGCCACCCGTTCTCCGCGCGCTGGTTGGAGCCAGGCTTCGCTGGGGACGTTAGGATTCATCGGCGATGGGTGAAATTCACCCCTCGCATGAACGGAAAAAAGCGCGTGAATTCAAGCCTTCCGGGCGGGCGCCCCGATCGGCGTCCGTCGCGTTCCATCCGTGGACCGGACAAAAGCGGTCCTCAGTTTACGGACCCTTTGGGATTCGTTCGCCGTCGCCGCGCCTCGGACGCAGCGGGTGCAGGTGCCGGCGGCGTACTGGTTTGCACCGCGGTTCCTCTCCGCACCGGCGTCGCCCGGAGGACCGTCTTCGAGTCCGAAACTGGAATTCGGGTGGGCCGGGTTTCCTCCGGCGGCGCGTCGAGCCGGGGTAAATCCAGATACTTGTCCATTTCCCGCGGCGTAAACGCGTTCTTCATCAACTCGCCCTGGTTGAATTCATTCTTGGTCAGGCGATCCAATTGCGCCGGCTGACTGACGATGAAAGGCGTGAGGAAAATCATCAGCTCTTTTTTTACGTCACTCTTGACTGTCCGCCGAAAGGCCATTCCCAGGAGCGGAATATCCCCCAGCACCGGCACCTTGCGCATCGGAATCAATGCGTTGGGTTTCCATCAATCCACCAATCACCACAGTCTGCGCATTGGGTGTGACGACCACGGTCTCCGCCGAACGCTTGGCGATCACCGGCGCCGTGGCATTGTTTGAAATGGCCACGCTCTGGTCCGTGAGATTGGAAATCTCCGGCGCCACGATCATCTCGACGGTGCCTTCGGAGGTGATGAATGGGGTTACGCGCAGAATGACACCCACGTTGTCGTAGGTGACGGTATTGATGGTTTGGCCATCGTTCGTTATCCGGCTGTTGGTGACAAAGGGCACTTCCTGGCCGATGACGATTACCGCCTCCTGATTGTTGCGGGCCATGATGGAAGGCCGCGAGATTACTTCGACTTTTCCCTTCGTCTCGAGCAGGCGCAGGGTCGCGGCAAAGTCATCGCCGATCACGCGCACGACCGCGCCGCCCGCGGCCGCCGCGAGGCCGAAATCGGTTCCACCGGTCAACGCCGTGGCCAGGTTGGCCGCGCTGGACAAATCCTGAGACGTGGTCGTCGTGCGCACGGTACTCCCCACGTTTGTTTTGGTTCCAACTTCGGTCGCAATGGCACCGGAGTCGACGCCAGCGGTCGTGGTTTTGGTCGTCGTGGTGCTCCCGGTGGTGGCGCCCGAACCGTCCGTCAGATTGAAAGTGTAGGTGCCTTCGACCCCGATGTCTGAACCCTTGTTGTAGGTTACTTCGATAAACACCACCTTGATCAGCACCTGCGGCTTGGGCTGATCGAGTTCCTTGATCACTTTCATCAATTCGTCGTGCGTGTCGTCGTCTGTCATGATGACGAGCGAGCGTGTTTCGGGATCGATCTGAATGACGGCATCGCCGAGTTCCGTATTGCTACGGTATTGGCGCGCACCGGATCCACCGCGAGAACCGGCGGAAAGATTGCGCGTGGTCGCACCTCCTCGGGCGGCGGCACCTCCGCGCGCCGCGCTGCCGGGGCGCGCGTTCTGCGCGAGGAGATGAGGTGTGCCAATGGCTAGCACAAGTGCGATGGCCAGCAGTGGTGTGGTGAACGGGAGAACTCGGTGGGTCATGGGAGTGGTTGGTAAACGTACGGTTGTTGAGTCTGCTAGCGACCGCCGCCGCCGCCTCCGCGACCGCCGCCGCCGGAGTTGCTAAAATCGGAAGTGTCCAGGCTCGCGCCGCTGTTGCTGCGATTGAGTAAAGCGTTGCCACCGGCCTGGTTGCCGGTAAGCCCGGAGCTCGAATCTCCCACCATCCCGCGCAGCACCGCGGCCACACTTTCGGGATCGGCATTTTCGAGCGAATAGACGAACATCCGTTGTCGCTTCGCTGGTGAGGAATCGAGGCGGCCCACCATTTCCGCAATCTGCATCATGGTATCGCGCGCTGCGGTGACGAGAACCTGGTTCGTGCGCGGATCGCCCACGGCCACGACCTTCGATTGGAGCAGAGAGCGCTGACTTTGGGTGGTTGTTTGCTGGTCGCGGCCCCCAAAACGGCGTCGATCGTTCTGGTTGTTTTGCGAGCCAGAGTTGTTTCCCACGTCGCCATATAGGCCGGTAATGATTTCTGCGGTTTCCACGGCATCAGCGTTCTGCAGCCGGAAAATCTGCGACTCGGTCACGTCGGTGATGCTGGTGTCGAGTTCTTCGAGACCACCTCCGTAATCTCGGGAATCATGTCCTCCGGCGCGCTCACCACCAGCGAGTTGCTCTGCTCATCCGCGACCGCAACAACCCGGGCCGCCGCTTTGCGCGCTTCACTGTCTCCCGAAGCGGGTTATCGCCTCCCCCACGATCACCCCCCCGACCGCCGCCAAAACCTGGGAAGCCCGGAAATCCGCCACGACGGCTGCTGCGATTCGAAGAAGAGGCCCCCCCGTCCGTGGAAAACAATTCCGTCACGACGGTCGGCAAGTTCCTTGGCGTCCGCATAATTCAGCGGATACACGTGGATCGTCGAAATATTCGCCACCGAGGTGTCAACCGCGGCGATGATTTCCGCCACGCGCCGGATATTGCTCAGGGTGTCCGTGAGGATGATCGAATTACTTCCTTCGTTCGCGCTGATGGTGGCGGTATCGGCCAGCAGAGGTTCGAGATTCGCGACCAGCTTTGAAGCCTCGCCATAACGCAACGGCAGAATCTGGGTCACGATTTCGTCGCGGCGCGGAATCTCCTCGGGATCGCGGCTTTTCCACATCTCGACAGGGATATCGAGTTTCTCCGCGCCTTTGCGATCGACGATCTTGAGGATGCGCCCGTTGCGAATCGCCAGACGTCTATTCTCGACGAGGACGGTGTTGATGAGAGCGATCGCTTCGTCCGGTGAAATTGGCTGGCGGCTGACAATATTCACCTTTCCGGCGGGCACTTCTCCGACGATGACGAACCCCGCCGCCTCGCTGAGGTGATTGAGCACTTCCGACAGCGGCGCGTCCTTGAAATTCAGGATGAGCCCGTCTTTCGGCACCAGAATGGGCTTGGGATTGGAACGCACGGGAATCCGGTCTTCCGGATTAAGCGGAGGAGCGGCCTCCAGGCGATCGATGGTGGCTTTCAACTCGCCCTTGACCGGGGGCACGATGGCCGGTGGTGTTGCATCCTTGTCCGCCGCCGGGGCGACCGGTTCGGGGAGGGCCACCGGGCTGGACTCCTGGGCTTGAGCACGCGTCGGCCCGCTGGCCAGGAGGCAATAGATCAGGAATGACCCGGCGAACCGGAGCGAGAAGTAGGGGATCGTTTTCATTTGTTCATTTGCTGTTTGCGGCGCTCCTCCATTCGGCGACGCACGTCGTCAATGCCCGTTGAGGCTGGTGAATTGGAAGATGGCGCGGCGCTCGCACCATCACCCGCGGAGGTGGTGGCCGGTGGGGGTCCGCCGCTCGACTCACCGCCCGCCGGCGTTCCCGCCGGTGACGAAGCCAGCGAAGCACCCGAGGCGGCACCGATTTCGATGCGCTCGCCCATGGTCAATTGCTGTCCGAGCCCGAGTTGGTAAGTCTGGTCACCACGCGTGAGTTCCACCTCCACCGCGTCGATTTTTTTCACGGTAAAATCCGCAATCTTCTCGCCGGTGGTGATGACCTTGTTGAAGTCCGAACTCGAGCCCCCAAAAAACGCCAGCAAGCGCCCGTCGCTGACCATGGTGCCCGAGAGCCGAAACGATGGCGTGCGGGGAGACGCACTGGTTGCGGGTGCGCTCGAACGCCGCGACCGTTCGGGCTCCGGCGCGCGCCGTTGGGGATCAAAAATATTGCGCTGCCAGACGAGCTTGTAGGCCGCATAACCAGCCGGCTTATCCGCCGCCACGGCGTGCTCGTACGTGCCGAGCAGGGCGGAAACAACCAACAAACAACCAAGGACGCACCGTCTCATTTCGTGGCCCTCCCATTTTCCGCAATGCGCACAAAGCTGAAGCGCACCGTCAGGGTGAGTTGCTTGCCCTGGGCATCGCGCGTGGCCAGCTCGACTTCCTCGATCCGCGCCGGCAGGGGATCCACTTCGATTTCATACAGGCAGCCGGCCCAGAGTCATCTGATCGCCCGACGCCGTGGCCCGGCATTCAAACGTATCGTAACCCTCCTCGTGGCTGCGCCACTGCGGTGTGAGGTTGGAAAACGTCACGCGGCTGTCGAGGGTCCAACGACCGATCGCCTTGAAGACGTCATTCTCCGCCGCCGGAAAATCGTCCGCCAAATCCGTCCGCTCCATTTCCGCCCAGCGCTCGCGGATCGACTTCTCGCGCTCGACCAATTGCCGGCCGCGATTGACCTTCTGCCGGAGTTCCGCCAGCCGGACGCTCTGTTCCTGCCAGCCGGCAATCGCGGGGGTGAGCACGATGCGGTCGAGGAGGAAGATGCCGATGATGCCAATGGCACCAATCTTGAGCCAGGCTTCGCGGGATCGGGTCGAGGTCATGGATTCCCCCATTTGAAGGTGAACGTAAACTGCACGGGGTTTTCGCCCCGCACCTGTTGCAATTGGAGGCCCGTAATGTTGGGTCGAGTGCGCAATTCTTCGAGCACTCCGAGCACGGCACTTTGATTTTTGGCAAAGCCGGTGCACGTCACCTGCGACTCAGCGTTGACGACAAAGCTTTTCGCCCAAACGTTCGGCTGCTCGGGAAACGCTTCGACGACCGCTTGGAGGATCTGCACGTGTTGCGGATTGGGATCAAACCAGGGACGGAACAATCGAATGCGTTCCTGCAGGGTTTCGAGGTCGGCCACCGTCGAGCGCATCTTCGTCCACTCTTTCGTGAGCGAACTCTCGATCCGCGAGCGCACGAAAAACACCAGAATGGGGAGGACCACCAGTCCAGCCGCAATCGCGAGTATGGTCCGGCGGCGTTTACTGTCGAAACGTTCCAGAATCGTCTGCCATTTGTTGACCTGCGGTGGAAGGAATTCGAAGACCGGCGTCTCCTGGCGCAGATGATGCACGGCCGCCTCGACCGCCGCGGCGCCGTGCTCGGAGCCTGTCGGATGCATTTGGCGCTCGAGCCGGCTGTCGATGCCCATCCTCTGCAAATGATGACGCAATTCAGCGCACAGATTCTCCGCGGACGCCGTACCGCCCCCGAAGCGCGCTTCATTGACCTGCTGCCGCACCGTTTCCGGCAGCCGGCCCAGCGTGATGCGCACCTCGCGGGAAAACGATGCCAGATCGAAACTCGCGTGGCTGTTTTCGCCCGGCACCGGGAGAGAGCGCAACCCGGCAATGCCACCGCCCGTGGCAACCACGACATCGACGTGATTTCCATTGGCCAGGAAGTGCAGGGAGGGCGGCGTCTCCGGCGCAAATACGCACCCATCCAAGCCCAGCGAAATGGACACCGCGCGGCAACCCGCCGCCTGCAGCATGGTCTCGACGGCATTCATCCGCTTGGTGGGCACCGCGGCCAAAGTGGCACGTTTGCTCCCGTCTGGCAGAGCATATGCACTGTGCGCGAGGCGCAGATCCGCAACCGGAATGGGAAATTCGCGTTCGGCGCGCAGCTCCAGATAGCCGCGCAAATCGTCGTCACCGACCGCGGGAACGTCGGTCGAAGTCGTCAGCGCCCAGCCGGCGGGAATGCAAACCACGCAGCGGCGCTCCCGCACACTGTTGGCCGCCAGTTGAGCCGCCAGATCCGCTCCCGTCCCGGTCGGATCAGCGACCACCTGCTCGGAACCGATCGGCAGGGAGAACGAACGGACGACGCGGCTGCCCTCGCCTTCCCGTCGCAGCACATCAACCGCCATGCGGCCGGACTCGAGGGTCACCGCCAGCACCACGCGCGCTTGCAGTTTCTGTTTCAACTCGGCCAGGCGATCTTTCATCGGGCTCCTTTCAAGGTTGCAAGATTGGTTCGCACTTCCGGGCCAAGCGCCCAGCCCAATCCACCGAGGTCGCGCCGGTAAATGATTCGCGGGGTGCCAGTGCTGGAGTCGATGACGATCCGGGCGCGCCGGTAGCCGCGCCCGTGGCGCCCCACGGCGGCAACATCCGCACTGATCTGAAATGTTTGCCCGGTCAAAAATGGGCCCGCCTGGCTGACACCTTCCTGGCCGAGGATCTCCGCCACCCACAGGATGCCCGCGTCTGTCTGCGTCCGGTTAAGCCGGGACGCGACCAGGGACGAAGCCTTCTCCGTTCCAATCCCCGGGATGCACGCCAGCACCGCTTCGCTGGCGGTGTTCACGTTCACGAGACCCACGCGATACGGATCAGCCGTGGTGGTGAGCGAACTGCCGACCTGGGCAAACTCATCTTCCGTCATCTGCGTGCGCACCGCGAATTCAAGGACGCTCGTCGGCGGCGGTGGGCCGGCATTCGCCATGATGGCTCCCGCACGCTGAGCGCCCAGCTTGTCCGTCAGCAGGGTCAAGAGCGCCTGCTCACCTCCCGGCTCCGAAATGTTCACCTTCGCCGTGCCGTCGCTCTGCTTGTTTGATTCGCGGCTGAAGACGGTCAGGTATTCGAGAACGCCCGGATCGAGCTTCCCGTCCGAATTGTCTGGCGGCAGCGACTTGTCGCCATCGTTCTCATTCTCGTCGAGGACGCCATTCAAGTTCTGGTCTTCGCCGTAAAGAATCAAACGGGTTGCGCCATTGACCAACGCCAGTTCATCAAGCGTTTCAAACGGCGCATTTTTCGCGGAGTACGCCGGCTTCATCCGCAAATACGTTTCGGACTCCGCGCCGTTCTCCGTGATTTCATCGTCCTCGTCCCGCCAATCAACGATCGCCGCGGCCAAATCTTCGGTCATGCCCGGCAGTTGCATGAGCATCGCCGGGGTGGCGACATTGATATTTAGTTTCGACGCCTCGTCCACGAGCCCAAAAGTCAGCTGGACGCCTGTCGTGCCATTGTCCGGCCGGCCAATGAACCAAAAGCGGGCTTCACCCAGGGGCATGGCGATCGATTGATAGGTCGAGGGGGCCGGGAAAACGCCAGGAGTTTCCGCGTTCTTGACCAGCATCTCGACATACCGGGCCGCGCCGTCGATCGCGAGATCGGCCTGCCGACCCGCCAGAGCGTTGTCCGTGCCCCGGTACGTCATGAGCATCGATCCGCCAAAAAGGAGAGTGATGCTGACCAAACCCAGCGAAGCCCAAAGCACGACGATGAGCACCGAACCGCGACGAGAACGAGAACGGGAGCGCAGACTCATGGATTTTCTCCTTCGACGGCACGCTCGGTGATCCATGGCACCACGATCTCGATCGGCAATGGCACTGTGTCCGGTGAGGCCCCGGGCGAACGTCGAATCGTCACGCGAATGGCCTTGGGCAAATCGGTATTTGTCTCGTCGATATTCCAGGTCTCGACCCAGCTCGTCCCGTCGGAAAACTCGACCTCCAGGGCCTCCACCCCGGTCAGGAGCGGTTCGGCGAGAACCTCTTCATTCACGGGCGAGAGGAGATTCTTCTGCGCCGCACGCGCCAGTACGCCGGCCGTGCGGTCCGTCGTCATCGGATCGGTCATCACCGAATACTCAACCTGCTGCAAATCTGTCGTCATATCTTCGTCGGGCAGGGCGCGGGCCGTCGTGGTGACGAATCGCAGGTAGCCAGGAAAGCTGCCGGAGCGGGATTGCCGGGAGGATTCCAGAATGTCTGCCATCGATCCACCGGTGACGATGGCATTGCGCAAATCATTGCGGAGCACATCCACGGCGCGCAGCTCTAATTGCATCGCCCGCGTGCGTTCGAGGGCGCGGTTGCGCAAACGCACACCCTTGGAAAAGACCGAATAAATGGCGGTCAAAATGATCGCCGTCGCGGCCATGGCCATGATGAGCTCAATGAGAGTGAAGGCCCGGCGTTTCATTGTTCCTGAGTCAGTGATTCGTTGACGAGAGTGCTCAGCAGCACGCTCTCTTCCCGGCCTTGCACCTGAAAAAAAACGCGGATCGTGAATTCCGTCATGGTTCCGGATTCCCAATCGGCCTGGCTGATTTCCCAGCGATAGCCGGGGCGATTCGGAGCAAAGTCGCCGCGTGCGCCGGCCGAAGTCCACGCATTGTCGATCATCAATTCCCCGAGCTTGTTCTCTGCCAATTGCATGGCGATGGCCTCACGCTCGGAAGTCACCGCGGCGCGATTGGACAAGGTCAACGCGGACACCACCACGGGAATCAGGATTCCCATGAACACCATCGCCGCCAACACCTCGACAAAGGTGAAGGCATTCGATGAATGCGGGTGGCGGAGCCTGTTCATTGGGTGATCGGCACAATTTCAAAACCCCAGCCATCCTGAGTCCGGGCGATGTAGGCGCTGGCGTCGAAGCGATCGGCGAGGGCAATCGCATCGACGGCGGAAAGTTCGGGGGCGCCATCCGGCTGGAAACGCACCACCTCGATGACGCCTTGCTTGGCGGCGCCATCGGGAACCTCGAATTGCACTTCAGAATTCGTGGTGAAAGCCCGCGCTCGGCTTTCCTCGCCGATAAATCCCGCCGCCGCTTCCACGCCGTAGCGTTGTTGCGTAGGATTGAGCCAGACGACCATCGGAATGCCCTGCGAGATGGCTTCGCTGCGTGCGTACTCGGTCAAGGCGAGGAAGCGATTGGCTTCATCGTTGATTTTCCGCTGGCGAAGCGAACGCGAAAGCGAAGGAGCCGAGATGGCCATGAAGATCGCGAGGAGCGCCATGACGATCAGCAGTTCGACGAGCGTAAACGCCGCTCGCGGGAAGCTCGTTTCACTTCGTTTCATCCCAGTTGTTGATGTCATCACCACCGCCGGAGCGCCCATCCGGTCCGGGCGACATCAGGTCGTAGCCGGACGGGTTGTTCTTGCCCGGATAAACATAAACGTAGGCGTTGCCCCACGGATCCAGCGGGACGTTTTTTTTGAGGTAGGGCCCCTTCCAGTTTTGCGCGTTTGACGGCTGCTCGACCAGGGCGCTCAAGCCGGCGGAACCCTGGGGGTAAAACCCGTTGTCGACTTCGAATGCATCCAGTGCGAGTTCGAAGCTATTAATCTCGGACTTGGCGGCCGTGACTTTCGCCTGCTCACTGCGGCCGGAAAATTTCGGGATCACGACCGCCGCCAGCACGGCGAGAATGACGAGCACCAGCAGCATTTCGACCAGCGTAAAGCCGCCGCGCCGCGCTGAAGCCCATTGGATGTTCGAGGTGGGATTTTGGATGTTCGGTGTTTTCATTTGATGTAGTCCTGAATGGTGAAAATCGGCAGCACCATGCCGACAAAAATGGTGCCGATAAAGCCGGCGATGACGAACAGCATCAGCGGTTCGGCGAGCGCGACAGCGGTTTTGAGCTGGCGATCGACCGTCACCTCGGTGATGGCCGCCAGCCGCACGAGTTCCTGGTCGAGTCGGCCGCTTTCTTCTGCGATTGCGATCATGGCCAGTGTCGAACCGGAGAACAAGCGCGCGGCAGTCGGCCAGGCTGGCCCCGAGCGCTTCGCCTTTCTTCACCCGCTCGGTGGAATCCGCCACCAGATCGACCAGCGTCTGGTTTCCGAGCGACCGCCGTGCGACCGACAGCGCGCTGATGAGCGAGACACCGCCGGCCAGCAGCGTGCCGAGCATCCGGCAAAAACGGGCCATCGAAATTTGCGCCGCGAGCGGGCCGATCACCGGCGCGCGCAGCAACCAGCTTTCCCACAGACGGCGATTCCGTTCCTGCGTCGAGCCAGGTGCGTCCGAAGTAAATCGCCGCCCACCGCCGCGATGACGAGGTACAGCCCGAAGTGCCGCACGAAATCACTGATGCCAACGATGATTTGTGTGATCAGCGGCAGTGCCGCATCGAAGCCGGCAAACAGCGTTTGAAATCGTGGAATGAAGAAGACGAGCAGGAAAATGACCACGGCGATCGCGAGAGTCAGCAGCACGGCCGGATACATCATGGCCGAGATGACCTTGGCGCGCATTTCCTTCTCCTGCGCCTGAAAATCCGCGATTTGCGCCAGCACGACATCGAGAAATCCGCCTGCTTCGCCCGCCTCGATCATGGCGACATAGACGCGCGGAAATACTTCGGGCGCGCGGCTCATCGCTTCCGCCAGCGGCACGCCATCGATCACCAGATCGTGCAATTCCCGCCACTGCGCCGCGGCTGCGGGATTGGCGCGTCTCCTTGTAAAGAATGGTCAGGGCGCGGCTCAGCGGCACGTTGCCCGCGAGCAGACTCGAGAGGGACCGCGTGAAGTCCTCGAGCGCAGAGAACGAAACGCGCTTCGACTTCCACGGCAATTCCATGGCTGGTTTGGCCGTAGGTCGGGAACCGTTGCTCGTTGGAGAGGCGCTCTCACTGATTCGGAGCGGCGTCAGACCCCGCTGCTCGATCATTCGCACCGCGTCCTGGCGACCATTGGCATCGATCGTGCCCTGGGTCGTCGCGCCTCCGGAGGCCATGGCTTTGTATTCGAAGGTCGGCATGATGGTCTCAGGCGGCGACGGCAAACCCGTCGGTGCCTTCGTCTTTGGATACGCGCAATACTTCCGCCGGTGTCGTCACGCCTTCGGCCACCACGCGCCAGCCATCCTCGAGCAGCGTGCGCATGCCTTCCTTGCGGGCGGTTTCCTTGACTTCCATGCTCGATCCTCCGCGCAGCAGGATTTGCCGAATGGGCGAACTCATGGTCATCAATTCAAACAAGCGCGCGCCGGCCTGTGAAGCCGGTCATGCGGCAATGTTTGCAGCCGACCGCGCGAAAGATTTTTGCCTCCCGCAGGGGCTCGATGCGTTCGCGCAATGTCATGGTGCGCGGTTCCCGTATCCTCGGTTTTGCACTCCTCGCAAAGTACGCGCACCAGCCGCTGCGCCATCACGGCTTCAAGCGACGATGCCACGAGATACGGCTCGACGCCCATGTCCACCAGCCGCGTCAGCGCGCCCGGCGCGTCGTTTGTGTGCAGCGTGGAAAAAACCATGTGGCCGGTCAGCGACGCCTGCACGGCGATCTGCGCCGTTTCCTGATCGCGAATTTCACCAATGAGCACGACATCCGGATCGTGGCGAAGAATGGCGCGCAGACCGCGCGCGAAACGTCAGGCCCGCTTTTTCCGCGACCTGAATCTGATTGATCCCCTTGAGCTGATATTCCACCGGATCTTCGATCGTGATGATCTTGCGCACCGCATCGTTGATCTGGTTGAGCGCGCTGTAGAGGGTTGTGGTTTTTCCGCTGCCGGTCGGACCGGTCACGAGTGCGATGCCATGAGGCATTTCGAGCACGCGATTGAAAAGATTGCGCTCGCGATCCGCCATGCCGATGCCTTCGAGTCCCGACCACGCCGGCATCCTGCCGCAACAAACGCATGACGACTGCTTCGCCGTGCAGCATCGGAATCACCGAAACGCGGATATCCACCTCGCTGCCCTTGACCCGAATCTTGATCCGGCCATCCTGCGGCACCCGTTTCTCCGCGATGTTCAGATTGCTGAGAATCTTGATGCGCGAGACGATCGCCGGCTGGAAGCGTTTGATCTGTCCGGGCACCGGAATCTCCTGCAGCAAGCCATCGATGCGGTAGCGGATGCGCAGTTCGTGCTCGAAGGGTTCGACGTGAATGTCCGAGGCGCGCAGAGAAATCGCGTCGCCGAGCACCTGATTGACGAAGCGGATGATCGAGGCGTCCTCGGCCGCTTTGTCGAGGTCGCCCTCATCTTCGTGGTCGTCCGACGACGACCTGAAATCCTTCATCCTGTTCGAGGAGATTCAGCGTGTCGGCGCCGACGCCGAGATGCTTCTTGATTTCGCGTTGCAGCGCCTCGCTCGGTGCGAGCACCGGCTGCAACTTCAGATTCGGTGACCGCCCGAAGGCTGTCGAGACCGGGCGTGGCAAAGAGCCGGCTGCGCTGCGACCTCGATAACGCCGTCCTTCTCGGTCAGCGGGAGAAGTTCCTCCTTTAGGAGAATTCGCGCGGAGAACTTCGAGAGCAGCGCGCGGTCGGGCTCGATGTTTTCGAGCGTGGTAAAAGTCAGGCCGTATTCACCGGCCAGCCAGCGGAGCACTTCCTCCTCCGTCTCCGCGGAAACCGCTCCCGCCGCCACCTCCCGTTCGAGAGCCGTGGCGTCCATGGCGGAAAGCTGACAATCGCTCCACCATGGACGCCAGAAGATCCTGGCGCGATTCCGATCGCGGGAACAGGAGGGCTCTCGGTCACGGGCAATTATTCCAGGATGCCCATGGAAACGAGCGCGGCTTCCTGGCGAACACTGAGCACCTTGACCAGTTCCGCGCGGGCCGCTGTCAAGCTCAGCTTCCGCCTTTTTGCGGACCTCGCGCACGGCGGCAACCTTGGCTTTCAGTTCATCGGGAGTGGTCGAATCGTTATCGACGGCCTCGCGCAGCGCGGTATTGGCCGCCTGACCTGGCGTTTCCGGACGGTCTGCCCCACCGGCGTCTCCTCCACGACCGCCGGGGCCACCCGGGCCGCCTGGGCCGCGACCGCGACCACCAAAGCCGCGTCCGCCACCCATGGCTTCGCGCTGTGCGGTCTGCACTTTTTCAATCAGCGGCTGAATAACGCGCCCACTCTTCGTCGGACGCTTTCAGTGAGGCCTTGAGGCGATCATTCATCCGTTGGCGGAACTCTTCGGGATTGAAGTTGCCGCGGTTACCTCCCCGGCCGCCCGGAGGGTTTGCATTATCCTGCGCGGGTGCGCACACGGCGGTGACCATGAGGGCGATCGCCGACAGGAATAGTTTCGATGTCGATTTTCATGTGTTTGGTTTCTGAGGTTATCTGCATGGAGCGAATCCGGTTCCCGGCGCTCGGAACGCCCTTCCGGCAATAATTCGGAGAAACGTTCGCCAGTAATAAACAACGCCATTGTTAATTCCGCATTTGGCCCGGCACGGAAAATTGTTAAGAGTCAGTTAAGTTTGCCGCGTCGCCGGGCGGGATTAGGGTTTAGGTTCCTGTTTCCGAGGCTGCAACTCCGCATGGCTCTTCCGATATTCCAAGCCCATCACCAACACCCCGACGCCTTCGGCCACGCGGGTGCTGGTGATCGACGACGATCGCGAACTCTGCACGCTGATTCAGGAATATCTCCAGCCCATGGGCTACGAAGTCGTCGCCGAACACGATGGCATTCGCGGCGCCGAGCGGGCGCGCGGCAGAATCATTTGACGCCGTCATTCTCGACGTGAATCTGCCGGGCATCGACGGCTTTGAAGTCCTGAAGCGGCTCCGCAGCACCTCCGATGTGCCGATCCTGATGCTCACTTCGCGCGGCGAAGAAACGGATCGCATCGTCGGTCTCGAGATGGGCGCCGATGATTACCTGCCCAAGACCTTTTCACCGCGAATTGCTGGCCCGATTGCGCGCGGTGATGCGCCGCACCGGCCGGCGCATGCAGGCGGGTGAGGAGACGGAACGACGCCGAGATCGTCGTCGGCCCGCTGCGCATCAATCCCCAGGCACGAGTCGTCGTTCTCCACGATCGACCGCTGACGTTGACCACGCTGGAGTTTGACCTGCTCACGAGTCTGGCCCGAGCGCGGGGTCGCGTGAAGACGCGCGAACAACTGATCGAGACCATCGCCGAACGCGAACTACGACGGGCTGGATCGCTCGATCGACGTGCACATCTGGTCGTTGCGCCGCAAACTCGGTGACGATCCGAAAAATCCGACCTTCATTCGCACCATCCGCGCGGTCGGATACATGCTGATCAATCCGGCCACCGAACCCACCGCCTGAAGCACCCGTCATGCGCATCCGTCTTCCACTCTACTCGAAAATCCTGCTCTGGTTTTTCCTGAATCTGGTCGTGGCAGCGACGCTGCTGGCGATCATTTTCAATGCGCGAGTTCCATTTCAACATGGACTGGTTTTTCGCCACCGGAGCCCGTGATCGGATGGAGGCTGTCCGCGATCTCGTCATCGGCGACCTCGAGGTAACGCCTCCGGATGAATGGGGCGCGGTGATGCGGCGCTACAGCAATGCCTATCATGTCCGCCTGGGGTTGTTCGATGACGATGCCGATTGGATCATTGGGGAGGTGTTGCGCCTGCCGGAAGAGGTGCGCGAGCGAATCATCAACCGGACGCCTTTCGGACGACCGCGCCGAAATCCCAGCGATTCTCGACCGCCCCCGGGGCCACCACCTCCCCCTGAACTGAGTGGGGAGAGCAAGGAAACATCAGGCCGCCGCCGTTGGCCGCGCTTTCCCTTGCGCGCCCTCATGCGGACGACCGATCCCACGCATTACTGGCTGCTGACGAGTGCTTCGCTCGATAATCCTCTCGCCGGTGAACCGATGCGGGTCGTCCTCGTCGCCCGCTCCAATACCATCAGCGCTGGCGGGCTGATTTTTGATCCCAAACCGTGGATCGCTCTGGCGATCGGTGTCGTCCTGTTTTCGCTGCTGTTCTGGCTGCCGCTCGTGCGGGGCATTACCCGCACCATCGGCAAGATGGTGAACACGACGCGACAGATCGCGGCTGGACGTTTCGACGTGCGGGTGAACTTGCGGCGGCGCGATGAACTGGGATCACTCGCGGAATCAATCGACCAAATGGCGACGCGGCTTGATGGATTGGTCAAGGGCCAGAAGCGCTTCCTCGGTGATATCGCCCACGAACTGTGTTCGCCGCTGGCGCGGTTGCAATTGGCGCTCTCCATTCTGGAAGAGCGCGGGCAGGGAGGCCAGACGAAGTTGATCGAGTCTGCTCGTGAAAAAGCCGAGCAGATCGCCGCGCTCGTTGGCGAACTGCTGTCATTTTCCAAGGCGTCGTTCGGAGCAGCCAGCGTCAAGCTGTCGCCGGTCAATCTTCTCGCCGTCGTCGAGGAGGCCGTTCGGCGCGAGGCGACCGATGAAGTTCGGGTGGAAGTGAAAGTCGATCCCGCGCTCAGGGCGACAGGAGATTTCGAGCTGCTCGTGCGCGCGCTGGCCAATTTGATCCGCAACGCCGTGCATCACGCCGGACGCGAAAACAGGATCGTCACCTCTGCGGTGGGCGCCGGCGACGAAGTAATGGTGCGGGTCGCGGATGAAGGCCCGGGCGTTCCCGCGGAAGATTTGCCGAAGATCTTCGACGCTTTTTATCGCGTGGATCCTTCGCGCACTCGCGACACCGGCGGCACGGGACTGGGTCTTGCCATCGTCAAAACCTGCGTGGATACCTGCGGCGGCTCGGTCACTGCCTGCAATCGCCAACCGCATGGCCTCGAAGTCCAGATCACGCTCCGGGCGGAGGTTCCGGAGCTTTCCGATGTCCGCCCAGAATTGGTCGGGCCAGGTCCCGCCGGATAGCACTGAAGATGGCGGGTGAATTTGAGAATGCGGACACGTTCTCATCGACAAGCGCACTCTGTTTCGACAGCATCGCATACATGAATCGTTATCAGATTCAGGGCCGCAGGGATTTCTGCTCAGGCGACGGGGACGTCGGCGCGTGGCTGGCAGGCAATGCGTACTCCGGGGGCATGCGCAACTTCAATTCTCGGTCCGGCAGCCAGCGCGCTGCCGTTTGCACCAAACTTTCGCTGAAGGCAGCCACTTCGGTCGCGTCACCACCGGCATAAACCTGGATCCAGCGCATCATGCCGATCACCTTCCGCCATCGCCCGGAGCGCAATGCCGTCTTCGCCACCGCGACGGGCATCATCGGCCGCGAGGATATCCTCGAATACTTTCAGGCGAAAGTGCAGGCCGATATCCTCATGCAACCGGAACTTTTTGATGCCCGTCAGGTTTGCCTGGACCTCGCGGTTGAAGATCTCGCCATCATCGCCGATGCGGTCTCGGGAAAGATCAAGGCACTGCCCCGCACTGCCGTGGTCAGCGACAGCGCCTTCCTCCTCTGCATGGCCGAATCGTTTCGCAACCTGATGGAATTGGATTCGGGTACGTTTCGGGCCTTCGGGAGTCTCCCGGAAGCAGAAGCCTGGCTCTTTCGCGACGAGCAACCGGCATCGAGCAAATTTGCCGCCCGGGCGTGACTTCTCGGCGTTGGTTTTCAGGCGATTGTGGGTCTGAAAATCCGGTCTGAATAAAAATAATAGTTGAATTTTAACCCGTCGAGAGGATGCAGATAGTGACGCGCGCTGTTTTTTTTGCGACCCAATATCATGATTAAGAAATTCCCCTGCATTCTCCTCGGCACGATCGCGACGACGATTACCTCGGCTCACGCGGTGAAAACTTTGGGTTACGAATTCGACGAATTGATCCCCGGGAACCTGGTCGGTGGCGAAACCGTGTTGAATAGTGGGAGTGTCGCGAGCGATGGGACTTTTCGGCTTGGAACCCTGGGCGGCACTGGAACGGTCGTCAGCACGGGAGTTATCCAGGGAACTGCGTACGGAGACGTTACTTTGGGGAACACCTTAACGCTCACGCCGGATGCCGTGGGAAATGCAAACCTTGAAGCGCCCCATATCGACACCAACGCCGCAACGTCGTTATTCGGTTTTGGTTCCGATAAGAACTACACCGCCTTCGCTTGGGTCAATATGGCCAGCGCTGTTGGAGATAACACGGTCTTCGGCGGCAATTCGGATCTCACCGGGGACGGGGTCATCAGCCTTGGAACTCGCGGAGGCGATCTGAGTTCCGGCCAGTGGGGAGACGATGTCGGACCGGATTCGGGCGACGTCATTCCGGTGCCCAACAACCAATGGCACGTCATTGCCTTTACCAACGATGGAGCCACCGGCACGCAGACCATCTTTCTCGATCCAGGCAGTCCCAGCGAAATGATGGCTTCGGGCGGAACGGGAGTGTTCGGGGTATTCGATGTTGCGATCAATCTTTTGATCGGGACCGCCGGCAATGGGGGATCTTTCAGCGGGCAACTCGACCGGGTGACTGCTTACGATACAGTGCAGACGGCTCAGGAAATCGGACTCGCCGCCACCATTCCGGAGCCGGGGACTTTGGTTGCACTGGCCAGCGGAACGGGCCTTTTACTCATGCGGCGAAGACGCCGCTCAGGGTAGTTTTCCGCCCCCTTGCCACCTCCCTCGAATCGGCTGCCCTGTTTCAGACGAGGCGGCTCTTTTTGTTTCCCGGAAACCCAGAACGCGGCCGGCGCTTCTGATCACCAGTTCAAAATGGAGACCGGGATAGACTATTGTTTATCTGGAGCTCGGCACACAGTGATTGACTCGTAAAGTAAAAATTCTGTCATTTTTTCCTAGCCAAGAGGATGCAGATTTGCCTATTCAACATCCACGCAAGTTTCCACTTGTTTCCCCTCCATAGAATCTCCCACCCAGAATCCCCACGCCAAAACCATGAACATGAAGCTTCCCTGCATTCTCCTCGGCGCAATCGCCGCTACCATCACGTCGGCTCAAGCAGCGCAAACCTTGGGCTACGACTTTGATCTTATGAGCCCCGGCTCGCTTCTCGACGGCGCCTCCATTCCCAACAGCGGAAGTGTCGGTGGTCCTGGCACGTTTCATGTCGGCAGCTTAGGCGGCTCCGGCGCGATTGTGAACACCGGGCCGGTCTCGACGGCTTACGGGATGGTCGACCTTCTCAACACCTTGACCCTTACGCCGCTCGGAGACGGCAACACGAATCTTGAAGCGCCGTATATCGACGCCAACGCTGCGGTGTCCTCGTTCGGATTTGCACCCAACCAGACGTACTCGGCGTTTGCATGGGTCAATATTCCAATGTTGACCAACGACAACATGGTTTTCGGTGGCAATGGAGCCTTGGGCGGCGGGGAAGTGCTTCATCTCGGAACGCGGCAGAGCGCTACGAATAACGCCAACAATGTGCAATCCGGCCATTGGGGTGACGATGCTGGTCCGGATCAAGGGCTGTTGATTCCTGTGCCCGACAATGAATGGCATGTGATCGCCTTCACAAACGATGGAACCACCGGAACTCAGACGATTTATCTCGATCCGGGCAGCGCCACTGAGTCGGTCTTGAGCGGAGGCGACGGCACGGGAGGCGCGATGCAAACAGCGATCAATCTTCTCATCGGCACAGCCAACAACGGAGGCTCGTTCATCGGACAGATGGATCGCGTGACCGCCTACGATACTCTGCAGACCCCCGCTGAACTTGGCGCCGCAGCCACGGTGCCTGAGCCAGCGACCTTTGTGGCGCTCGCCAGCGGAGCGGGGCTCTTGCTCATGGGCCGCCGCCGTCGGCGCTCTTCGTAGTTCATCCCGTAGACAACTCCCTCAAATTGGCTGCCCCGGTTTTCCGCGGCAGCCTTTTTGTTTACCGTCAGCTCCGATCCTACCCGATCGAGTTTGCTGGCGAGCCACACCCGAGAACACCTGGGGCACGACGGATCCCCACCACTCGGCTTTCGGAATTACTTCTTCCCGAATAAATTCCAGCCGGACCCTTTTTCGGTTTTGTTCTGCTGCACCTTCAGTTGTCCGAGCAGGCTTTGTAGCGCGAGGAAGATCTTGTGCCACTGGGCCTCAACCGTTTGGACCGCATCGGGTGTTTCGCTCAGGTGGCGCAGTGAAGGCGCGTTTTGAAAGAGGTTGTTCACTTCTTCTTTTTTGGGCCCCGTCTTGTCGGTGCTGGCCAGAATCGCCTCCAGGCCCTGCGCAATGATGCTCTTGATTTCGAGGAATTGGTTCTCGTCTTCCCGCGTGAATTTTCGGTCCCGAGCCAGATTCACGTAGTGGTTAAACTGCTTCCAGCACTCGATGTAGTTCTCCAGGTGGAGGATGAATTCGTCGATGTTCTTGTAATGCATGGCAGGAGGCGTTTGACTGCGGGAAAAGTTGAGCGTCGCGGGAATCATGAAGATTAAAGCGCCGCCGCGCAATTCTCGCGCCGTGATGGTCAGTCCGCTGTAGTGGATGTAAAGATCGGTCAGCGGAACGTTGGCCTGTGCCGCACGGGCGAATCCCGCCAGGACCACCCGCCCAATCTCGATCATCGTCTTTTGAGGAAAACTGCTCGGCAGCGTCGATCCCACCAGGTCGCCGGCGCGATGCACGGAAAAGCAGCCGCCCGGGAGCCGCTCAAGTCGAAGCGGCTTTTGTGATCGAGAAAACGTTTTCATGACGCCCATTTAGCCTCAATTTGTTTCATCGTTTCGCGGATATGCGGCAGGACGGCGGAGCGGGTAAAGCCGATGCCGAGTGATTCCGCATCGCCGACGAGCACCGCCAGATGCCGCTGCGGGCCGAGCGCTTCAATCTCCTCGAGTTGGCCCGCTTCGAGGGTGTCACCCAGCCGGCGTAAATCCGCGCTGGTTCCGTGAATGAAGACGGAAATCTCGTCCGGGTTTTCGCTTCCCCACTGTTCAAATTTCCTGGCATCCGCACTCTCGACCACCACGGCAAATTGAACCCCTTTATAGCGGGCGAATCCGGCCAGGCCCTCATCTTCCGCCCCAGCCGGACTGGCCGTTTCCGCCTCCGCACCTGATTCGTCAATCAATTGTGCGGACTCCATGAGAAGACTCTCCCAACCCGAAAAAATGGTGCGCGGACGCGGGATGTCCGACGGCAGGATCTCAAAATTCCCGGATTTCCAACGAAGCATCTCGATGATCGCCTCCTTCCCGGAAAGATCGCCAGCGGAGGCATCGAAGATTTCTCCGCGTTGCACCCAGATGCGTCCGTCGCCCGTGGCCGAGGTGATCTTTAGAATGGCGGAACTTTGCGTCAGGCATTCGAGCTGGATGATGTCGACCAGCGTCTTGCTCTGCACGCCGCGGAATCCACCGGAATCTTCCCGTTCGAGGAGCGACTCGATGCAATCCACGAAGTTGATGATCTCTTTTCCGGTCTTCGGCTTCTCGATATAAAGATCGATGCCCATGGCATAGGCCCGCGCCCGGAACTGTTCATCCTCGGCCGCTGTCATCACGACCACGCGCAGGGAAGGGTATTTTCGCCGGACGATGGCCAGCACCTGGAATCCGTCCATCTGCGGCATGCGCAGGTCGAGCAGCAAAAGATTGTAACCCTGGCTATCGAGCATCGCCACCGCCTGCGCTCCGTTGTCGACGGTTTGAATGTCCGGCTGGCTGGGGAGGCGGGCGAGAATCTCCTGATAGATTTCGAGGATATCCTGTTCGTCATCAAGGATGAGGATTTTTTGCCGGGCGGCCATGATCAAAGTGGGAGCCTACAAATTACCGCGGGACCGCGCAGTGGTACTTGGTTTGCGACATCGTGGGCATGAGGGGAATTGCGATAAGCACGACATGCGCCAACGGGCCGGAGAGAGCGAGTCAATTTTACGCGGGCGTCACTTGGCATTCCCTCTGCTTACTCCCAATCCCGACAGTCCTAAGGCCCAGCCATGCTCACTTTCTTCAAGAAACTCTTCCGTCGCAAACGCGCCTTCGTGGTCACAACCTCCGCTCCCTTCGCAGCGGGCCCGTCCGCCGGTGCTACGCCGATGCCGATGCCACGGGTCGAGACCGCATCGCTGCAATTGGCTTCGATCATTTCCCGCTTCCCCGACGAACTCAAAAAGCTCGTCGTCAATCCGCCGCCCGAAGATGCGATGGTGGCTCTTCCGCTGCCAACCATCCTTAAATATCTCCCGACCGGTTCGGTTCGCATGTCGCTGGCCAGTATCGTCCGACAGGCTCCTCCGGGAACGTTTGCTCCCATCAACATGCAGGAAAAGCGGGCCGTGGAAGTCCCGCTCTCGGAAATCTTCAAACGAGTCAGCCCCGCCATCCTGCGCATGCGGAATGATCAGCGGTACACGGATCTCGCCGTCGAGGGATTCGACATCTTCGGCGATGAGTCAAATCCGCGGGCTCTCGCGCCGCGGGTCGTTGAGCGTCCCGCCGGCAGTTCCATCATGAACCCCGGCCTCGCCTCGGGCTTGCGCACCTTGCGGATGGGCGAATCCGGCATGATGCCTTCGCCGTCGCGCATGATTCCGCGCAATCCCACGCCGATTCCCATCGCCGTTGCCCCGCCGGCCCCGCCGCCTCCTCCACCCGCAGAGCCCGCGCCCAAGCTGCCGCCATTGCCGCCGTTGGTCATACCCGTGCGTGACATTGCCTCCGGATGGCCTGAACCCATCAAGACCGAAGTGTCGCTTCTCAATGGCGCCAAGGTTTCGCTGCCGGCGGAGGATGTGAACGCCGGATTAACCAGGGGAAAAGTATCGTTTCAGTGGGGTCAGATCCGGGAATGGCTTTCACCCTCGCCTTCCGAACCCACCCTCGCCGACGAATCGACCGAACTCTCGCTTCCCTTGCGCATCGTCGCTCCGGCGTTTCTCAAACACACGAAAGCCGCCGAGCCCGTCAAACCTGGGAAACGGAAGCTGTCGATCGACGACACAATCCCGGAACTTTTCGGTGGTGGCCCATCCGCGATAACAGCGCCGTCGGCACCGGCGGAACGGCCTCCGCCTTCCGAGCCGGAGATCACCGTGCAAGAGCCGGTTGCCGAAGCCATGCCGGCACCCGTAGTCGAAGCGCCCACTGAGCCCACGGAGATTCCCGCGGAATCAGGCAGTGCCGTTACGGAAAACGAAACCGCCTCCACGGAAGCGGTCGCCTCGAACGCGGAACCTGTTTTCAAATTTGCCGACGAATCCACGTCGGCGGCCGCCGAAGCGGAGCCGCCCGCACCCGCTGCCGCCGAACCAGAATCGGAGCCGCAACCAGAATCTGCGGTCGCGGCCGTTGCCGAAACTCAACCGGCACCTCCCGAAGCCGCGCCTGCGGACGCTCCGGAAAAGGCGCCCGAGACGAAGACGGTAGCTCATCCGCCTGCCGCCACTCTCGGTCAGTTCTTTGGGGAGCCGGAGAAGACGAACTGGTCGCCGAACGAGATCGTGTCGAACCTGGTAATGCACCCGGATGTTGAAGGTGCCATCGTCGCTTTGCATGAGGGTCTGGTTATCGCGCACCACTTGCCCGAGACCATGAAAGGCGAAGTATTCGCGGCCTTTCTACCGCAAATTTTTGCCCGCCTCAACCAATACTCCAGCGAGATGAAACTGGGCGCGATCGCGGATCTCGAGCTCAACGCCTCCGGTCGCGCCTGCCACATCTTCCGGCTGGGTCAGGTCTATTTCGGAGCCCTGGCAACCCCAGGTCGCACTCTTCCCACCAGCGAGCTCAGGCTCTGCGCCGACGCTCTCGCCCAAAACTAATCATTTTTCGGAATACCCAGCCCAAACGCCCATGGCCATCATCAATCAAGCAACGAAGGAACTCCAGGTTAAGATCGTTTACTATGGTCCGGCCAAGTCCGGCAAAACCACGAACCTCGAACAGGTGCATTCCAATGTGCAGGTGCCGAACCCGGAGGCCAAGGGCAAGATGACTTCCCTTGCCACCAGCAGCGACCGTACGCTCTTCTTTGATTTCTTTCCGCTCGAGGCCGTGGCGATCAAGGGATTCAAAACCAAATTCGCGCTCTTCACGGTTCCCGGTCAGGTCATCTACAACGCCACCCGCCAGATTGTCTTGCGCGGGGTGGACGGTATCGTCTTTGTCGCCGATTCCCAATACGACAAAATGGAGGAGAACATCGAGACCTTCAAGCATCTGCAGGACAACCTGAAAGCGTTGAACCTTAACCTCGATGAGATTCCATATATCATGCAGTATAATAAGCGGGATCTGCCGGACGTTGCCCCAGTGGAATATCTCGAATTCCTGCTCAACAATCGTGACATCCAGGTTCCATCTTTTGAAGCTTCGGCCTCCAAGTGTGAAGGTGTTTTTGAAACGCTCAATATGATCACCCGGATGCTGTTGCATAAGTTTCTCAATGACGGCGTCCGCAGCCGTTAAAATTTCCTTCCCTGTTCCATGGCTGCATTTCCTTCACTCAACCAGGAAGATATCGATTCGGTCGATTCGGTCATGCGCGATTTGCTGACGAAGAGCGAGGCCAGTATCGCGCTGCTCGTCGAGAAGGCGGGTTACCTCATTCATCAATGCGGCAATCCCGAAACCCTGGACACGACCACGTTCGCCACGCTGGGATCGAATGCCTACAACGCGGTCCAGTTCATGGCCTCGCTGGTCAATGAAAGTAATTTTTCGAGCATGTATCAGCAGGGCGAAAATTTTAGCACGCTCATGGTCAACGTGGACGAGAATTCGCTCCTCGTCATCGTCTTCCCCACTCACCTGACCGTGGGATCAATGAAATACTATGCGGGGCCGGCCGTACGCTCGATTGGTGACCGCATTCAGGTCGCAACGGCACGCGGGGATGTTGTCGATTTCAGTGACGTGGACGCGCAGGACGTGCAGTCTCTGTTTCAAAAGCGGCCTTAGCCTGGCCGCTTCCGCCCGGTCCTAGTCCCAAAGTCTGCGCCACCAGCTACCGAGCGGTTCGACCACTTGCTCGATGCTCCGCTCCCGCGCCGACTCGATTGCGTCCTCGACGGCATCGACCGCCTGGCCGTAAGCCTTGCGCGAACGTTTGGCGAAGGGTTTGAGCAGGGACCGGATCTCGTCCACGGAATCGTGCAGCGGATGCGTCCGCTTCGGTCGTTCCAGCGCGCGAATGATTAATCCGATCGCCATTCCAATCGCCACCGCAGCCATCAGCGCGCCCAACGGATTTCCGCGCGGCTCGGCCTCGGCCTCGTGCGTGAGCTTGCTGCGGGCGGGCTGATTTTCGGGTGGCAGATTCATGGCGGTAGTCAGCGGCGGCGGTCGAATTCCTCGAACGCTTTCATCAGTCCGAGAACAATCAGCAACGGGCGCATCAGGGAAAACAGCATGCGCACCACGAGGCCGACGAGCCGACCGATCGGGAGCAGCGAGACGATAAGCCCGATGGCGAAGGCCCAGCTCAGGCACTTGAGCGGCTGGTTCCGCGCACAGTCAGCGGCGCAATCGCACCAGTGCGAAGAGGTCGAGGGATCGGCGTCCGCAGACGGTTGGGAAGCGGAGGTAGAGTTCATGGCGGTGGATGGGCGCCGCATTAACGAGTCGGAAAGGCCGACGGTCAAGCCGCGGACCACGCGCAAATTGCCATTGGCAAGGCATCGGACTCTGCTAATCTCCGCCGCTCCCAACGGTGACCGTAGCTCAATGGTAGAGCTCCAGATTGTGGTTCTGGCTGTTGCGGGTTCGAGTCCCGTCGGTCACCCCAACTTTTTCCCATGAATCTCATCGACGGAAAGGCCATCGCCGCCCGCATCAATACCGAATCCCGCGCCACAGTGACGGAGCTGAACGCCAAAGGCGTCATGCCCGGCCTGGCCGTGGTCTTGATCGGCGCTGATCCCGCCTCCCAGGCCTATGTTCGCAGCAAGGACCGCACGTGTCGGGAGCTGGGCATGCACTCGGTCAAGCATGAGTTGCCGGCGGAGACAACGCAGGAGGAAGTGCTGCAGCTCGTCCACACGCTCAATGTCGATCCGATGATTCACGGCATCCTCGTTCAGTCACCGCCCCCGCCGCACATCGACGAACGGGCGATTATCGAAGCGATTGATCCCCGCAAGGATGTGGACGGATTCCACCCGCAGAATGTTGGCCGCCTCGCGCTGGGCGATGCCGACGCCTTTGTTCCCTGCACCCCGCTCGGTTGCCAGCGCCTCCTCATCGAATCCGGCATCGAGACGCGGGGCGCGGAAATCGTCATCCTTGGCCGCTCGATGATTGTCGGGAAGCCGCTCGCGCTGCTGCTGATGGGGAAAGGGCCGGGCGGCGACGCCACCGTTACCGTCGCCCATTCACGCACCCGCAATCTCGCGGCCGTGTGCCGCCGCGCCGATATCCTCATTGCCGCCATCGGCAAACCGGAATTTGTGTCGGCGGAGATGGTGAAAGACGGGGCCGTGGTCATCGACGTCGGGATCAATCGCGTGCCGGCGCCGGACCTGCCCAAAGGCTCCCGCCTGGTCGGCGACGTTCACTTTTCAGCTGTCGCACCGAAGTGCCGCGCCATCACCCCGGTGCCCGGTGGCGTGGGCCCGATGACCATTGCGATGCTGATGCAAAACACGATCGCCTCCTGCCGGCGTTGGACCGGGGTGTAAGGCCCAATTTCTTACCGAAACAGACCTGCTCGCAGCGCCGCAGCCTCCTGGGAAATCGGGTCTGCGTGCGAGCACCACCAAGCCCGCACTCGCAGAATCATCGAACCTCCCCCGGACGCGGCGGCGCGATGAGTCCGTTTCCGGGGAGCACAGGCGTCCCCGCCTGTCGGCTTTGGCGTCCCCGCCGAAGCCATCGGATCACCATCGCCTCCAGTTTCTCAGCGATCACTCACGCAGGGTTCGCAGGCCAGTTCCACGCGCGATCGACCTTCGATGTGCCCGGCGAGACGCCGGCCACGACAGGCGAGGACGCCTGTGCTCCCCATTGCTGAGCCTTGCCGCCGCCATTTTGTCCGGACCCAGAAACTGCGCGTACTCTCAATTATATTAAAAACTGACTGCCCAATGCGATGCCGGATGGGGTGCGGTGATCCGGAGGGTCGCGACGGCTTGAGTTCCGGGCGCGGTTGGGAATGATGATTGGATGCGTGTTTTCGATCCCCATGTCACTCTAATCGTTTTGCGTTCTGGCATTTCTTCATCCGCTCCCGGTCTGGGCCCAGAAGCAGACGGAAATCCCGCGCGAGTATGTCACCATGCCGGTCGAGACGCTGCACGAAACGGCGCGCAAACTGGTGACGGAGGGAAAGGTTCCCGAGGCAAATATCGCCTACCAGGTGTTGCTGGGTCGGGACGCGACACTGCGGGATGCTCGGCGGGAGTGGTCCGATCTGCGCCTGAGATCGGGCGACAGTAAAGGCGCCGCCCAATTGTGGAGCGAATTGATTGAGAAAGATCCCAAGGATGCGGAAGCGCACCACGCTCTGGGCTTGGTGCAGTATCGCTCGGGGCAGAGCAGTTCAGCGATTGCCTCTCTGGTCGAGGCGTTGCGACTCAACCCGGATCTCTCGCAGGCGCGGAAGGATCTCGGTTCAATTCTGCTCAAGGAGAATCGACTGGTCGAAGCCTCCGCCCTTTATGGCGAAGCGGTGCGGCAGGACCCCAATGACGCGGACGCGCTCAACGACTACGGCGTGGTTTTGATCAAGCTGGGTGATGTGGACGGGGCGATCGTGAATTTCACCAAAGCGACCGAGGTGAATCCCAAACACGTGGACGCGCGTTACAATCTCGGGCAGACGCAGCTCCAGACTTGGAAACTGAACGAAGCGATCCAGAGTTTCTCGAAGACGCTGGAACTTTCGCCGGGCTATCTGGATGCGCTTTTTAGTCTCGGACGCGCGCATGCACGGAGTGGCCACGGACCGGAAGCGCTCCAGATTTTCGAGAAAGTGGTCGAGGTCGCTCCCACTTCGGCCGAGGGGCATTACGAACTGGCGATGCAATTGCTGGCGGCCAACCGAAGGAAAGAGGCCATTTCCCGTCTCGGCGAAGCGCTGCGCCACAATCCACGTCACGCGGATGCGCATCGGCAGTTGGGACTCGCGATGCTGGCGGAGGGCAAGGCCCAGTTGGCGGTGCCCCAGTTGCGCGCGGTTTTGCGCGAGCGCGCGGATGATCCGCAGGCGCACTATGAATTGGGTCGGGCGCTGGGAATGCTCGGCCAGCGCGCCGAAGCGATTGCGTCCTTCCGCGAAGCGTTGCGGTTGCGGGCTGACTGGCCGGAGGCCGCCAACGAACTGGCGTGGCTGCTCGCCACGGCGCCCGAGGATTCCCTCCGCAATGGCGCTGCGGCCATGAACATCGCGCAGCGCGCGGCACGCCTGGCCCGGCTACGGGAGCCGCTCGTGCTTGATACGCTGGCGGCGGCGCAGGCGGAGGGCGGTGAGTTTGACGCCGCGATCGCGACGCAGCAGCAGGCAATCGAGATGGGGCGTGCGCTCGGCGATGAAAAGCTGGTCGCGGAGTTTGAGAAGCATCTGGCTCAGTATCGCCAGAAAAAGCCCTATCGCAGCGGGTCCGTGGAAAAATAGCGCGCTTCTCGAGCGCCCGCCCGTGCAACGATCACGGCCACTTCCACTTTGGCCCGCGGATGAGATCGAGCGTTTGTTTGACGGACAGGCCGGTTCGCGTTTCTCCGGCCAAGCGATCGATGTGCGCCTTCCAGATGGCCGCTTCCTCGGTGGAAGGCGAGTGCGGTCGTTCGTGTGGGACACGCTGACCGCACAGCATGGCCAGATGCCCATTCAGGCCGAACGAGTTTTGTGGGTGCAGTAAAGGCTTTCCCAATGCGCTCGGACCGTTCTCCCGAAAAAACTCCACGAGTCTCGCAATACCGCCCAGGTCAGTCTCGGCACGGCAGGCTTTCCAAAAGGGCGTGTCGAGCCGCGTATTGAACGCGTAGTGGATCGCGAGGAAGTCACGGATGTCGTTCCAAAACGTGGCGTTCAATTGGTTGTAGATCGACACGGTCGCGGGCGTGGGCGGCAGGGGCGGACGGTCGAGCAACGTTTCGACGAGCCAGCGCGATTGGGCGCACAGAACGTGCAGCGCTGTGGCCTCGAGCGGCTCGACAAAGCCGGCCGCGTTTCCAATGGCGACGATGTTGCCGACCCAGGCGCGGTCATAGCGGCCGGACCGGAATTTGACGATCCGTGGCTCATTGGCGATTTGCGGATTTTTGGCCATGAGTTCCGCGAGCGCGGCGTCATCGGAGAGAAAGCGGGAGCTGTAAACGTAGCCGCGATTGATCCAATGCTCGTGCTCGATCTGCCAGCACCAGCCCGCTTCCATCGTCTCCGCGGTGGTGTAAGGATGAATGGGTTCATTCGTGCGCGGCCAGCCACCGATGATGGCCCGGTCGCAGAGGAGGCTCTGGTCGTAGCTCACGTAGGGTTCACCCAGAGCCCGCCCCAGCAGTTCTGAGCGGAAGCCCGAGGCATCGACGAAAAGATCAGCGACGACGCGCTCACCACTTTCCATCAGCAGCGCAGTAATGCTTTCGCCAGCGCGCTCGACATCTCGCATCGTGTCCTCGGTAATAGACACGTCGTGGGCACGGCAGACGTTTTCGAGCCAGCGCACCAGCTTTGCGTTCTCGATGTGGAAGCCGTGCGGAATGGAAAAATCGGGGGCGCCGTCCGGGCGCCGTGGAAACGCTTTGTCGTGCGCCATGCAGGCCGACACCTTTCCGACCCACCGGACGCCTTCCGTCTGATAGAAGCCCGTGTTGCGCGGAAGATCCGCGTAGCGGTGTTCGTATTCGGTGGTGAAGGTGTAAAAGAAATCCGGTTCCGGTCCCCAGAGAAACCGAATGCCGAGCTTCCAGGTGGGCTCGGCCTCCTTGTAAAACTGGCGCGGCTTGAGCCCCAGGTATTCGAAGAAATGGCGCGGAAAATCGAGAGTCGTGCCTTCGCCGACACCGATGATGCCGATCTCCGGGCTGCGGATGACCCGGACGTTGAGTTGGGGCAGATGGCGCTTGAGGGTCAGCGCCGCGATGAGGCCGGCGCTGCCACCGCCGAGGACGACGATCGATTGGATCATCGTCGTTGCGGAAATCTGGATGTCGCCGCCCGGTTCACGATGCGCGATTCAACCATGCGCGCCTGATCCGTCAAGGGATCGCAGTGCCCGTCCCTTGCTGCAATTTCAGGTCGCGATCGACTCCTTCGACGGCGAATTTCTCCCGAGCCGGAGATCCGCTGGGCCAGAAAATCTCGATTCCGTCGACGTGGTCGAGTTCTCCGAGTCCGAAATGCACGCGCGGATCATTGCTCGAGACGTAGCTGTAGGCGCGAAGGCAATAGCCGCTGCGCCGGACGCCGTCTGCGGAAACAACGACCTTGGCCCCGAGAGCTTCGCGCTTGGCCAGCATGGGCAAAACCTGTAACCAGTGATGGTTCGGAGGAACCGCGTCATTGCGGTGAACCCGAAGCGTGTTGTCGAGATTGCCCACGAGCAGGTCGATGGCGCCGCGATTGCGCAAATCCGCAAAGGCGAGTGCACGGTGGATTTCGAGCTGCTTGGTGAAGTCGCCGGCCTTGGTGCTGATGTCGGTAAAGCGCCCATCTTTATCGCCTCGAAAAAGAAGATTCGGTTCGGCAAACTGATTCCAGAACGGTCCGAGCGCGGCACTGGGCTGAATGGGTCCGCGGGCCACGCGCCCGTTGGCCACGGCGAGATCGAGATATCCGTCGTTGTCGTAGTCGATAAAGCCGCAACCCCAACCGGTGTAGGGACGATCGATCATGGCCATGCCTGCTCCAGCGGTGGCGTCACCGAACAACCCATCGCCTTCCGTGCCCCAGAGCGTATTGGTTTCCCCGCTAAAATGCGTCACGAAGATGCTGGCACTGCCGGTGCGTTTGACGTCTCCCACAGCGACGCCCATGTTGGCCTCAGCGCGTCCCATGGCGTTGAGGGCGCAGCCCCGCAGCAGCGCTTCATCGGCAAAGGTTCCATCGCCTTGATTGACCCACAATTGATTGGGCTCGACGTCATTGGCCTGAAGCACATCCGGAAGCCCGTCGCCAGTCAGGTCCGCCGCGATCACGCCCCAACCGCGCGCCGGTGAATTAATTCCGGCTTCCTTGGTGATGTCCGTGAATTTCCCCGTGCCGTCGTTGCGCCAGAGGGTGGCGAGTTGGCCGGGAAAAGTGTGCGGGCCGCAATAGTCGAGTTCATCCGTGTTGGTGGTGGCCTTGCACTTTTTCGCCGGGTCGAAGGTGGCAAAATGCACCACCCAAAGATCGAGGTCGCCGTCGCGGTCGTAGTCGAAAAAGGCAGCCGTCGAAGTCCAATTTTGGGGCGAGGTCAGAACGGCCGTCGCGCCCTGGAGGAAGCCGGCCTCGGCGGTGGCATCCCGGAAGGTTCCATTTCCGTTGTTCAGGAAGAATTGATCAGGCCCCCCGTAGGTGCAGACGTAAACGTCCTGCCAGCCATCATTGTTCACATCGCCGATGGCCACGCCGTTGTGGAAGCCGGTGCCGGCTAGGCCGCCTGCGTTCGGGACTGGCACGAATCGGCCATCCGGCTCCTGGCGATAGAGACGATTGGGTTCCGAACCGCGAAGCTGCTGCTCCCAGGGCGCCGGCTTGGGGTGGCAAATGTGAAGGATATCGAGTAGCCCGTCGTTGTTGAAATCGAAGACCGCGACCCCGCTCGGCGTAATCTCCGGGGTCATGTAGGTTCCATTCGGGTAAATCCCCGGGTTGGCCTCAAACCCCAACTCGCTCGTGATTTCGGTGAAAAGATGGTCGGGCTGGTAAATAGACGGCGCCATTGATGGGACCACGGGTTGGGCGACGACCGAATCTTTCGTTGCCTCCGGCGTGGACGAAGTACTTGGACTCGGGCCACAGGCGGAGAAACTCAGCGCGGAAAGGACGAGAGCCGCGCCGGCGAGGGGAGAAAGCGAGTGTTTGATCATTTGTAACAGGGGGAAACCCGACGGACACATACATCGGGAGGTTACGCCCGTCAGGTAGTCGCGGGCCATCCTTGCCATCGCTGAGGTTTGTTCAAGCCAGGCGCCGCCGCCGCATCGCGAAGATGCCGACGAAACTCAGGAGCAGGCCACCGACGGCTGGTTCGGGGATGGCCACCAGGAGTTCGATGTCGTTGCCATCGCCGGCCAGATAATTGATCTGAAAACTATTTCCAGCGGCATCGGTGAAGATCGAATTCTGAGGTTTGCCCGCGAAGAATCCCACGATCGGGTCGATATCGTCGTTGTTGACGATCAAATAACTCGACCCCAGCGCCAGTCCGGCTGGATCGTCCACGATCGACAGGTTTCCGCCCAGGGTGAGCCCTCCGTTGACGAAGAGAACGTCGGACGCGAAGGCGTCGGTGATGCTGATCTCGAGGGTGGCATTACTGTTCAGCGAGTAATCTCCGTTGATCGTCGTGATGCCAGTCGCGGCGAGGGGCCCCGGAGACAGAATGCCGCCGACCTGATCGAGAACGCCGATGTTGTAATTAGCCAAATCCTGGAGCCGCCCGTTGGTGAAATTAAAGGCGGCCGTTCCGGTTCCCTTGTTGATGTTCCCATTAACGAGATCGAGAACGCCGCCGTCGAGATTGTAGGTGCCGGAGGCATTGACGGAAAGGTTGGCCAGCAGGAGTTCACCCGCGATCTGAACGCGGCCGCCGGTTTGGCTCACCACGCCGGCGGCGGTGAATGTGTCGTCCTGCGCCTGGCCAATCAGCAGGCTGCCCCCGGAAATGACTTCCGCCGTGCCGCTGACGTTCAGTTGACCGTTCGAACCATTCCAGTTCCCGACATGGATATTGTTTCCATTGAGGGTCTGCAAGGTGCCTCCACTGATGTTGTAAACCCCAGTCCCGCTGTCGCCGATGAGCAACACGCTGCGACGCACTTCGAACAGCCCGCCGGTTTGGTTGACGGTGCCATTGCCCGTGGTTCCTGACCCCAGGTGGGTGCGATCGTCGAAGCTAACTGTCCCGCCGCTCAGATTGAATGTGGCGGTCCCGCGGTCGCCGATGTGATTCCAACCGCTCGTGTCCTGGTCATTGTTGGGAGTGGGGACATCCTCCTGGAGCAACATGCCGGCTGCGAGGTCATAGGTTCCGGTGGACAGATCCTCATTGCCGACGGAAAGTCCCCGGCGAAGTCGGACGATGCCGCCCGTTTGGTTGAGGGTCCCGCTGGTGGGCACACCCACCTGACCCGCGCCAATGATCAATCGGCCGGCGAAGTCGGCTTCCCCGGTATCGCTGACATTCAAGGTCCCGCTCGCATTGTCCCACTGGCCCACAGAAGTCACTTGATTGACGTTCAACGTCTGGAGCAGGCCGCCGCTCAGATTGTAAGTCGCGGTACCCGTGTCCGCGATGTTCAGTTCGGCTTCGCGAACCTGAAAAACTCCGCCCGTTTGATTGACCGTCGCGGTGCCGCCCGCCCCAATGAATGTGCGGGAATAGAACGAAACCGTTCCGGAACTTAGATTGATGGTGCCGTTCGCGCCACCGTCCACGCCGATGCGATTCCACGTGTTTTGATCCGCGATATCGGCGACGTCCCGCTGGTTGAGCGTGCCGCCCGAGAGGTTAACGGTCGAGTCAGCGCCGAAGTTTTCGCCGATGTTAAAGGCGTTCGCATTCACCTGGCCACCGCTGAGCGAATAGGTTCCGCCAGCCGTGGTAAACAAGCCCATGCGGAACCGCCCCGTGATATTTAGTGTGCCGGCAGTGTGATCGACAGCTCCGGAGGCGCCTTGAAAGCGGACCTCCGCCACGTCTGGCACGTCGGCGCTGATGACGGCCGCGGGCAGCCCGTCACCAAAGACTGCGGCATCATCGATTCCTGGCACGGTATCAAAATCCCAATTGATTGGCGTATTCCAGTCCGAGTCCGCGCCCGAACCGTTGTCCCAGTAGAAATCGAGGGCGTGAGTTTGGGCGATCAGAGCAAACGAACAGATGGCAATTCGAATGAAGCTGGGGACGGGAACGATTCTGGGGATCATGCGATAACGTAAAACGTCGCGACCGGGAATTCGGCGGCGTCGCAACGTACCATCTATCGAAGGGGCGCGATCAGTCCGCAACGATAATGTCACCAGATGTTGTGAAATGTCGCGAACGCGGCAGAGGCCTGCCGTTATCATGCGGGCGCCATGCAGTTCAACCTGACCAGCCTGTTGAAAAAACGGTAGGGACGCCGCGCCGCGGCGTCCTCACCAATGTTTCCGAGAGACGCGGCGGTCGCGGCGCGACCGCCTTACCGCGCGAAATGCAGTTTTTCAACAGGCGATTAGGCCGGCTGCGATCGATCAAGCGCGCCGCCGCCGGATTAGGGCGAACACGCCCACAGAACCGAGGAGCAGGGCGCCAGTGGCTGGTTCCGGCACAACGGTAACGGAAACGTCGTTGCCATCGCCGGCGACATACGAAACCCGGAAATCGTTGCCCGCCGCAGAGGAGAAGGTACTTCCTTCGGGGAGGCCGGCGAAGAATCCGTTCACTGGGTTTGTGTCCAGGTCATCATTGTCGATGATCAGATAGGTCGATCCCAGGGTGAGACCGATCGGGTCGTCCACGATCGACAAGCTCCCGGCCAGGGTCAGGCCGGCATTGTCGAATATTTGGTCGGAGGTGAAGTCGTCGGGAATGCTGAGCTCCAAAGTGGCGCCGGCGCTGAGCGAATAGGCGCCAATGAAGGTCGTGGCACCCGTAGATCCCGCCGACCCGGGAGCAAGAATGCCTCCGATCTGATCGAAGTCGCCAATGCTGAAGCTGGCCAGGTCCAGGAGGCGGCCACCGGTCATGTTGAACACTGCGGTTCCCGCTTCCTTGTTAATGCTCCCGCCGGTCATATCGAGCGTCCCACTTTGGAGATTGTAAGTGCCGGATGCCATCGTCGCGTCATTGCTATCGCTGACTCCCATGAGAATATCGCCCGCGATTTGCACCAGGCTGTTGCCAGATTGCGTGACGACGCCGGTCGAGCTAAAGGTTCCATTCTCCACCTGCCCGATGGTCAGATTGCTGGCGCTAATGACCTGGGCATCGCCGCTGATATTGAGCTGGGAATTGCTGTTGTTCCAATTGGCCACGGCGATCGTGCCGGCGCCGACCGTCCGCAACGTCCCGCTGCTGATGTTGTAGGTTCCGCGGCCGGAGTCGCCGATGATCAAGTCGCCCTCAGTGATCTCGAAGATGCCACCGGTTTGGGTCACCGTGCCGTCGCCGGTCACGCTGCTGCCGAGTTGGGTGCGCGTATGGAAGGAGGCCAACCCGCCGCTGAGGTTGAAATTTCCAATCCCGTTGAGGCCGATGTGGCTCCAGTTGGTATCCACGTTGTCAACCGTATCCTGGATGAGGTTGCCGCCTTGAAGATCGACTGTTCCCTTACTGCTAATCATATTTGTTCCATCGAAATTCTCAGCGACTAACAGTTGGCGAAATGCCACATCGCCCGCCGTTTGCTTGAATAGCGCGTTGTCCTCGGTGGCCGTATTGATCCCGACGCGGATCACGTCCGCCACATCGAGGGTGCCGCCGCTGATGTTGTAGTCCGCCGTGCCCATCAGACTGGTACCCATGTTCACATTCGCGGCGGTCACGGTGCCGTTCGTCTGCGTCACCGTCCCGTGGCTGGGAACGGTGGCCTGTCCGTCACCGAGAATAATGCTTTCAACAATATTAACCTGCGCCGTTCCACTGACGTTGAGTTGGCCGTGACTATTGTCCCAGGCACCGATGGTCAGATTGGCTCCTTCGCCCTGGCCGTTTTCGTCATCGGGCACGGCGACCGTGGTCCGCATGATGCCCCCGCTGATATTGTAAACCGTGTTGGGGCTCGAATCGGCGATGATGATCTTGCCACGGCGTGCCTCGAAAATCCCACCGTCCTGATTGACTGTCGTCGTCGATGGAGCGCCCGCACCCAGCATTACGCGCGCACTGTCGAAGCTCGCCAGACCATTTCCGCTCAGATTGAAAATCGCGTCGCCTTGTTCGCCGATGCGGGACCAGATGGCCCCAACGGTGGGAATCGCCACGTCACTCTGACGCAAGACTCCGTCTCCACTGATGCTCACCGTATTCGCACCACCCGTGGTCTCGCCGACAAAGAATTGGCTCGCGTTTACCTGACCGCCTGTGAGGTTGTAACTGCTTTCCGCCGTCGTCATAACCCCCATTCGAAACTGCCCCGCGATATTTAGTGTGCCGGCACTGTGTTCGACGGCGCCGGAATTTCCAGCAAAACGAAGTTCGTCAACCTCCGGAACATCCGCATCGATGACCGCGGCCGCGGCACCCGAGTCGAAGATGGCGATGTCACCGGTCATGGGAACGGCATCGACGTTCCAGTTTTCGGGGGTGTTCCAATTGGAATCGACGCCAGAACCGTTGTCCCAGGAAATGTCGAGCGCCCGGGCTTCACCCAGGAGCAAGACGGCGCAAGCTGCGGCTGCCAATTTGGCAACTCCTGCGGGAGCGAAGGGAGGGTGATGGATCATGTTTTTGGGGTGTTCGTCGTTCTCGCGAATTACTCTCTCGAGGCAGCCCGAATCTATGAGAGCGCGGGGCTTGGCCGGCAATGAAAATGTGGTGAAGTTGGCGGGTTCTCAGCTGCAAATTGATAGGCAAACGACCGCGCGATGGGCAAAAAAGCATCGGCGGCCTTCCGTTTCCAGAAGGCCGCCGAGCGGTTTGGAGGATTGTTTATGGGGAGTCCGTTTCCTACGCGCGTCGCCGCCGGAGGAGAGCGAACATGCCCATGGAGCCGAGGATCAGAGCACCGGTGGCTGGTTCGGGAACGACTTTCGTCACCGAAATATCGTTGCCGTCGCCCGCGGTGTAGCTGACCTGATAGGCGTTGCCCGTATTGCTGTTGTAAATCCCGCCCGGGGCGTTCGAGAATATGCCGGAAACTGGGTCCACATCGTTGTTATCCACGATGATCCATTCCTGGCCAAAGGTCAGCGTGGAGGGATCATCAACGATGGAGAGCATGCCGCTCACGTTCGCAAGGCCATTAACGAGAAGTGTGTCAAACTCCGTGTCGGACACGATCGAAAGTTCGAGCGTGCCTGCGGCGGCCAGGGTGTAGTCGCCATTAATCGTAGTGAGACCAAAACCTCCATCGGCCCCGACCTGGAGCGCACCACCCATTTGATCCAGACTGAAGTTGATTGAACTCGCGTCTTTCAGGAAACCACCCGTGAAGGTGAACGTATCGTCGCTACCGAGATTGATGGCGCCGCCGAGCAGGTTGAGGATGCCTCCCGCCAGGTCGTATGTTCCATTCTGGCTGGCGTTGCCGTTGGCGATATTGAGATTGCCCCCGACGTTAACTATGCCGCCGGTTTGCATCAGGACTCCCGTGGAAGGAGTCGGAGTCACGCCGTCGTCGGCGAACTCACGCCCGCCGCCGACAGTCAGGTCGGTGGCAACATTAAAGACTCCGGTGCCACTGATGTTGAAGTTACCCACCGAGTCGTCCCACTGCCCGATGACCGCCGCCGCACCCGTTTGCACCGTTCCGGCGCTGATGTTGTAATTGCCGTGTCCATTGCCGTCGCCGAGGGTCAGATCACCGCGGCGAACTTCGAACAATCCACCGGTTTGATTGACGGTCGCCTCCAGGCCCAGGCGATTATTCCGCCCAACGAAGGTGCGGGCATCAAAGGAAGCCACGGCATCACCACTGAGATTGAATTCGGCGATCCCGGCGCCACCGATGGCATTCCAGTTGGCTCCGTCATCGGTACGGGTAACGTCATTTTGCTTCAAAGTGCCCGAACTCAAATTGTATTCGGATACGCCTGAGGGATTGTCCGACATCCGAAAGCTGCCATAGATTTCGGGAGCTGTAACGAGTACTCCCGTCCCGTCATCGCGTTCTACTTGCACGGTCCCTGCAAAGGAAACCATGCCGCCGGTTTGATTCACCGTGCCCATTTGCGGGGTGGGTGTTACTCCGTCGTCGGCGAATTCACGCCCATTGGCCAGGTTGAAGCTCCGCGAGGCCGATACGACCGCGTCGGCGCTGACGTTCAAGGTTCCATGGCTGTTATCCCACTGACCGAGGGTGATATCACCGCCTGTGTCACCATTGTTGATGTCTGAGAGTGTCCGCAGGGTCCCGTGGCTGATGTTGTAAACACCCGTTCCAGAGTCGCCAAGTGTCACTTCACCACGGCGGGCTTCGAAGATGCCGCCCGTTTGGTTGACTGTGCCCAACCCGTTGCGGCCAACAAAGGTTCGAGAGAAGCTCGAGAACAAAGCGTCGCCACTGAGGTTAACGACGCCCGTGCTGCCTCCGTCCCCGGCGATGAAGCTCCAGCCATCCCCGTTGCCTGGATCGGCCTGGTCCACTTGCCGCATGATGCCGTTTCCACTCAGATTTACAGTGGAGATGGTGCCTGTGAGTTCGCCGATGTCGAGCCGGCCCGCGGTCAGCGAACCACCGCTCAAATTGTAGGTGCCAGTGTCTCCCGTCCCTTCAAAACCCATCCGCAACCAACCGTTGGCTACGGCATCGCCGCCGGTTTGCGTAAGCTGCCGCACGCTGCCCAAGGTGTCATCGCCGTTGTTGCCGAAAAGGTAATCCTGAACCACACCGGGCGTTGCGTTGAGGATCGCCTCACCCGAAGCGCCGGTAGTGAAACGGACAAAGTTTCCATCGCCGCCTCCCGGGACGCCGTCCGCACCAGCATTCCAGTTGGCCGCATTGAACCAGTCGTTGTCGCCCGCGGCATTGGTCCAGTTGAAATCAATGGCTTGAGCGCTCGTTCCGAGGCTCGTGATTGCGGTGGCCAGGGCCAATGCGCGCAAAATGGATGGGGTTCGTTTCATATGGTGTTTATCTGAGTGGTTAAATCGGGAAGCGCGAAATTCGCTGGGTCGAGAAAGGCGATGTTGAGGAGGGTGCGGCAGGGATGAGGATGGGGTAGCCAAAAGACTTTTCCGAGTTTGCGATCGGGAATGCAAATCAATTGTGATGAAAAGTGACAAAACTTTTTAAGAAGCCGCGATTGGTTGGCGGATCGGGGGGTCGCAGCCGGAGTGACGAATTCAAAATCGTGAAACCCTTGCCCCTATCCCACAGCGCTTTTGTCATTCCCGCCATTGGCGAGCAACTATCTTACGCTGCGGTGATTTCCGATTCCGGGCGAGTTGCCCTCGATCTTGCCGCCCCAAAAGGCATCGGCGGCCTTCCGTTTCCGGGAGGCCGCCGAGCGGTTTGAAGATTGTTAATGAGGAAGCGGACTCCTACGGGCGTCGGCGGCGCAGGAGCGCAAACATCCCCATGGAACCGAGGAGCAGGGCGCCGGTGGCTGGTTCGGGGATGACTACTGTCAAAGAAACGTCGTTGCCGTCGCCCGCACTGTAGCTGATCCGATAGGCATTACCCCCGGGGCTGTTGTAAATCCCGCCATCCGGGGCATTCAAGAAAGCCCCGACGATTGCGTCCGCGCCGTCATTATCCACGATGATGTATTCCTGACCCAGAGTCAGTGACGCGAAATCGTCAACCACCGACAGAATTCCGCTCAAACCCACCAAGCCGTTGACCAACAGGGTGTCGAACTGGCTGTCCGAGACAATCGAGAGCTCAAGGGTGGGACCACTGCCGGGACCCGCGCTCTGCGTATAGTCGCCATTGATGGTGGTGAGTCCGGTGCCCCCGTCTGGTCCGACGGCAAGTGTTCCCGCCAATTGTTGGACGCTGAAATTGATGGTGGCGGCATCGACGAGGCGACCGCCGTTGAAGAGGAACGTATCGTCGGCGCCGCGATTGATGGAGCCGCCGGTCATGTTGAGTGTTCCACCGGTCAGTTCGTAAGTTCCACTCTGACTGGCGTTGCCGCTGGCGATGTTGAGGTTGCCGCCCACGTTCACCGTGCCGCCCGATTGCATCAAAATGCCCGTGGAAGGAGTCGGAGTCACGCCATCGTCGGCAAACTCACGCCCACCGCCGAGGGTCAAGTCGTTGGCAACATTAAAGACTCCGGTGCCGCTGATGTTGAAGCGACCTTCGGAGTTATCCCACTGCCCGATCACCGCCGCCGCGCCCGTTTGCACCGTCCCGGCGCTGATGTTGTAAATGCCGTGTCCGTTGCCGTCTCCCAGCGTCAGATCACCGCGGCGAACTTCGAACAACCCGCCAGTTTGATTGACGGTTGCCTCAAGGCCCAGGCGATTATTCCGCCCAACGAATGTGCGGGCGTCAAAGGAAGCGACTGCATCCCCGCTGAGATTGAATTCGGCGATCCCAGCGCCACCGATGGCATTCCAGTTGTTCCCGTCACCGGTGTCCGTCACATCATTCTGCCTCAACGTACCCGAACTCAGATTGTATTCGGATATGCCTGATGGATTGTCCGACATCCGCAAGCTGCCATAGATTTCAGGCCCCACAACGCCGTTGCGATCCACCATCACAGTCCCGGCAAAGGAGACCGTGCCGCCGGTTTGATTCACCGTGCCCATTTGCGGGGTGGGAGTTACACCGTCGTCCGCGAATTCACGCCCATTGGCCAGGTTGAAACTTCGCGAGGCTGAAACGATCGCGTCGCCGCTGACGTTCAAGGTTCCGTGGCTGTTATCCCACTGACCGAGGGTGATATCACCGCCTGTGTCACCGTTGTTGATGTCTGAGAGTGTCCGCAGGGTCCCGTGGCTGATGTTGTAAACACCCGTTCCAGAGTCGCCAAGTGTCACTTCACCACGGCGGGCTTCGAAGATGCCGCCCGTTTGGTTGACTGTGCCCAACCCGTTGCGGCCGACAAAGGTTCGAGAGAAGCTCGAGAACAAAGCGTCGCCACTGAGGTTAACGACGCCCGTGCTGCCTCCGTCCCCGGCGATGAAGCTCCAGCCATCCCCGTTGCCTGGATCGGCCTGGTCCACTTGCCGCATGATGCCGTTGCCACTCAGATTTACCGTGGAGGTGGTGCCGGAGAGTTCGCCGATATCGAGCCGGCCCGCGGTCAGGGAACCGCCGCTCAAATTGTAGGTGCCAGTGTCTCCCGTCCCTTCAAAACCCATCCGCAACCAACCGTTGGCTACGGCATCGCCGCCGGTTTGCGTAAGCTGCCGTACGCTACCAAGCGTGTTATCGCCGTTGTTGCCGAAAAGGTAATCCTGAACCACACCGGGAGTCGCGTTGAGGACGGCCTCACCCGAAGCGCCGGTAGTGAAACGAACAAAGTTTCCATCGCCACCTCCCGGAACGCCGTCCGCACCAGCATTCCAGTTGGCCGCATTGAACCAGTCGTTATCACCCGCAGCATTGGTCCAGTTAAAATCGATCGCGTGGGCACTTGCGGCGAGACTTGTGACGGTGGCGGCCAATGCTAGTGCGCGGAGTATCGTGGGGGAGGTTCGGGTTCGTTTCATATAAACTTGGTGGGAGGGTTTAAGGGGATTAGGTAAATGGTCCGGGAAGCGGGACGTGGGGAAGGAGCTGGGCGGGATTTTGACTGTCGGGGGCGGAGCGATTTGGAGGGCTCGCGAAGACTTTTTGAGGCGCCACGTTTCTGAACGCAACTCAAATGTGATGAAGGGCGCAAATTTTTTCAGCGATGCGGGAGGTTCACACGATCCGCGAGTTCAAATTCACCAATTTCGCGTGAGCAATGGCGAGATCCACGATCATCCCATCCGAATTCGGAGTACGTAGTGCGGCTTGAGGAAGATGGGCAAGGTCTGACGTGTTGTGGTCGAAAAGGGAACGCGCTATGTCAGACAATCGGCCATGGTGTCGGAAACATTTACGGTTTATCGCTCACTGTTTGGGCAATTGAGCATATTATGTGTATTTAACATGCTTATCGAAAGTGTGTTACATTGTTATAATAAAAACGTGGCACATGGATTGCTTTATATTTTGATTATTATGAAGATGATTCAATGTCTATTCGCTTCAGTCGCTATTTTCGGATTTTTTGCGGGCTCCGCCCACGCCGTGAGCTATACGTTTGTCGGCTCATGGAATGTCGGTGACGGCGAGTATTGGAGATCGAATCCCGTAGTATATACCGGCCAGGAAGCCGCAGCGTTCTTGTTCGGAGGCAGCCCCTCTGACTACGCGATCTCAACGGTGTCCGATCAGGTCGCCGACATCAATTTCAGGACTTGGCTCGACGGTTTGCGGGACATGCACACGTATGGACCCGGTTCGGCGGGAGCGCCCCAAGATTTTAAGGTGGATGACGGGGCCCCAGGATACTACAATCCGATCGAGGGGCCCGCTTACTCAGCTTTCGTGCGAGACCACTTCTACAACTACTTCTCAGGTGAAGACCAAGCCACCGCAATCAACTATGCATTCCGGGTCAATGATGATCCCCAATCGGTGCCAGACGGTGGGGCGACCTTGTCCCTCTTGGGCTGCGCCTTGGTTGGATTGACCTTGTTGAAGCGCAGTCTTTTGACGAACGCAGCAGTTCCGAGCGCGCAGCGGGATCAGTCTGGCGGACGCCACTGAGTGAGCCAAAAATCTCTGCTCGATCATGGGCAGACACTCCGTAACACACTGGGCGCGTGCTTATTAGCTGACAGTGTCGGAAAAGTTTACAGAGATAATGGGGTTTCCCGATGGCGGGATGGCCTGATCGCTCCGGACTGTCACTCGAGTTTTAGCGGTAATGCCGTGCGCTACAATGTGCCTAAAAAGTCGCCGGAACATTATTGGAACCGTCGCCGGGGCCGGTAGAAGAGGCATCCGGCGACGCCAAAAAGGAGAGACGCTCCCGAAGCCGGTTCTGTTAGGACGGTGAGCACGACATCATTTCCGTCGCCACCTTGATGGCTGATCTCGAAGGTGTTTCCGCCCGAAGTCGCGAATGCGCTGCCCTCGGGCTTACCGGCGACGTTCCCCGCGACCGAGTCATTGTCATCGTTGGTGAGGACCTCAAATTTGAGTCCGGGTGCCAATCGGGTGAGGTCGTGGTGATCGTCAGATTGCCCTCGAGGGTGACCAAACCGAAGACAAAGAAAAAGTCGGCCAGTGATTCGGAGATGATGCTGACTTCCTGTGTGGCGGGCTCAGCCAAGGAATAGCTCCCGTTAGCGGAGGTAAATCCGGCATCGCCGAGCGATCCGGCAGAAAGGATTCCGCCCGCCTGATTGAAGTCGCCGAGATTGTCGTTGCCACGCCCTGGAAGCGGCCGCCAGTCAGGTCGAGGATGTCCATCAATCAAATTGTAAGCGCCGGGGCTGACGGTCGGTTGATCGTCCGAAAACGAAGTTCCCCTCGACGCTGGCTAGCTGTTTACCCGGGAAGCAGTCTCTCAAAACCTGCGGTTTGATCATGAGAAAGGAATCGCGTCGCCGCCCGCATGAACTTATCTTGAGGAAAACCGTTTTCCCGAATGGGGGCGGCGGCGGTGCGTCATGGGAGAATTCTCAGCGTAGCCTTCCACAGAAAAGTAAACAGGCCGTCCGTGAGGACGGCCTGCTTTTTGTTTGTGCACCCGGCAGGGCGCACAGGATTGACGGGTTCTGATTTACCGGGTTACGCGGCGGCCGATTCCGAGAGCGCTCAGTGATAACCCGAGCAGGAGCACCGAGGCGCCGCCTTCAGGAACTGAATCCGTGGGTGGCGGCACATTCACGCCCGCACGGGCCGTAATGTTCACTCCGGCGAAGAAAATATTGTCATCTCTGGATGGATTCAACGTATCGACCTTGATCGACGTGTCTCCGACGCTGAGAAACGGGGTCAATGTGTAGAGTTCGTCATCGCCACCGGTAGCGAAGGGATCCGCGGGATTGGACGGACTATCGCCGATGCCTCCGACAGTAACCAAACCGCCATTATACGGTCCACCGTCGTCATAGCTTCCCGCGCCAGACGTGAGACGCGTCCCATTAACATCAACCTGAGAATACTGGGCGTTTGAAGTGGAGCTCGTTTGAAATCCAAACCCGATTCCAAAGAGACAGCAAGGCCTCGAAGTTTGGATCAGCCAACTGAAGTGCGGTCAGAGGGTCTGCGAGGTTGATTGTTGTTGTGTCGCCCGTAGAAGCGCTGAATCCATCCAAAAAAGCGATCGTCCGTTCGGCTTCATTTGGATTGCTGTAAACAATCGCGAGCACCTCGCCATCAATCAAAGAATTCGGATTTTCGCTGTTGACCGTAAACGAGAATGGGCTCGCACTGCCGCCCCCGATGAGGCTTGCAACTTGGCTGGTTACGTCTACTCGATGGGCTTTTAAGAAGCCGTTTGCACCAAGGTCCGTCCAATCGGTACCACTGTAGGTCGTGCCCTCGAACGAAACCTCCGGAATTGTGTTGGCGTCATACAACGTCGAGTAAAGAAACGCTTTCACCACCGTCGAGCCTACCGGAACGATGGCCGAAACGGTGCCGACTGGCGTGTTATTCGAGCCTACGGCGTCGAGCGACCAATTGCCGTTACCATTAAACTGGTATGAACTCATGAGGGAACCGAAGGAGAGCGAGCTGGAACAAGCTGTCATGAGCGCCCCGACGAGAATTGTTTTTGGAATTTTCATGTTTTTTGTACTGAGTTGTCTGACGCGGTGATTCCCGGAACAACCACGAGTTTGAGCTAAGCACCGCTCGTGCCTGTTCGTGAATAACTTTGGAAAAGCATTTGTAAGTGTCATTTAATCAATAAGATACAACGCACAAGAAATGACCAGATTTCACGTTTGAGTTACATTTTTTCGCCAAAGTGTAAACAATATTGACAAATTGTGGCCACCGAACGCCTTCCGAAGTGGGTTCAAGGCGCTTTGTTTGTTCCACGGCAACCTTCACTCCTTACGTACCGGCAACCTCGATTGTTCCTCAGAGTGTGCTGTCGCGAGGAGCAGGTACAAATGGAACGAATCATGTCTCGCAACCGGGACTTTCGTCGCGCATACCTTTGTGCTTGTTGGCAATCTGTTGGAGGACACAGGGAGAGCGCTCTTCAGCTGTGAGTGTCGACGGACTTTACAGAATTGACTGAAAATCACGCTCGGGCGACGTGAGGATTACTTCGTACCATCGGTTGCGTTTTAGTGGGCACACCTTGCGGGTTCCCTGCCCAAAAGTTGCTGACGCATTACCTGAACCGTCGCCGGGGCCGGTAGAAAAGGCATCCGGCGACGCCAAAAAGGAGAGACGCTCCCGAAGCCGGTTCTGGTAGGACGGTGAGCACGACATCATTTCCGTCGCCACCCTGATAGGTAATCTGGAAGGCATTTCCACCTAAGCTCATAAAGGTGCTGCCCTCGGACTTGCCGGCGAAGTTGCCCACAATCGGGTCATTGTCATCGTTGGTCAGGACTTCGAAACTGAGCCCGGGTGCGAATGGTGTGAGGTCGTCGGCGATCGAGAGATTGCCCTCCAGCGTGACGACGCCAAAGACAAACAAAAAGTCGAATACGGACTCGGAGATAATGCTCACTTCGAGGGTCGCCGGCTGGGCCAGGGAATAGCTGCCGTTGATGGACGTGAAGCCGGCATCTCCGGGCGGTCCGGCAGAAAGGATTCCGCCGGCCTGGTTGAAGTCGCCCAAATTATAGTTGCCCAAGCCCTGGAGCCGGCCGCCCATCATATTAAAATTGGCGACACCGGTCTGGCGATCGATGGAGCCGCCGGTCAAGTCGAGGATGCCGTCGACCAAATTGTAAGTCCCGGTGCTGACCGTTGATCGTCCGAAAACGATGTTTCCCTCGACGGTGACCAGGCCCCCCGTTTGATTCACCGTTCCTTCCGCGGGGGCGCCGGTGCCGCCGCTTTCGCCGATTTCCCGGCCAAAACCGATTTCCAGATTGCCGCTCGCGATGACTTGTCCCTCGGCGCTCACGTTTAGGAAACCATGACTATCGTCCCACTGCCCGATCGTGATCGGATTGCCGGCGAAACTTTGGAGGGTTCCGCCGCTGATATTGTATTGGGTGTCCGGGCTGGTGTCGGCGATGACAATTTGCCCCGAGCGCGATTCGAAAACGCCACCCGTTTGAGTAATCACCGTCCCCCCACTGGTCGGCCCGGCCCCGATCAACACACGGCCGGATAACGACGCCATCCCGCCACTGATATTGACGGTGGCGACACCCTGGTCCCCGATCCGGCTCCAGGTGGGTTCCGTGTTGTCGGTGTCGGTTTGGAAGAGAAGGCCTCCTGAAATGTCGATGAGGCCCGTCGAACCGGCTGATTCCGCAATATTATAACGACTCGCGAGCAGCTCCCCACCGCTCAAATTGTAAGTTCCGGAGCTGCCGGATGCGATCCCCATGCGGAACCACCCGGGCAAATTTGCCACGCCGGCTGTGTGATTCAACACGCCTGAACCAACGCGAAGAACGCCTCCAACATCGTCTCCGAACCGAATATCTCGCGGAATCAAGATGTCTTCATCGATCAGGGCAGGTCCGACGGATGGATCGATAAACACTGCGTCATCCGGATTTATCGGAACGGCATCATTGGCCCAGTTGGCGGCGGTATTCCATCGACCGTCGGTTGAGTCATTGTCCCAATCGATGCTCACCGCGCGCAATTGGGAAAAATGGCCGAGACTCGCCAGCAGCACGAGGAGGCTGAAATAAGCGCGCATCGGCGCACGGACGATGCGGCCGGGAAGACGGGTCGGTTTCATGGGGGGGATGAATGGCGACCGTGGAAATCGGCGGCGCCGGTGCCGAGCATCCAAAAGCACGAGACAACTCGCAATGCGATTCCGGCGTCGATGGGCGGATTTAATCCGCCCGAATACGACCTACGGCGCGGTGGCCGCAGCGGGCGTGGCGATCCAGTCCCACGATGGGGTGATGAGGCCGCTGGCCTGCGTGACGCCGTGCGGATTTTGCGGATGAATGCCGTCCCGAGTGATGGCTTTCGTCGAGAGCGCGCGGACGCCGAGTTGAACGATCGGTGTTACTTCATCGCGCGATGAAACGGCGTCGCCGTTGCGATCGAACCACACGCTGAGGCCATCGAGTTCGTGCCCGGTGAGCTGCGCCGTCGGCGTTGTCATCGAGAGCGGCGAGCGCGTCGAAGCCTGTTGGCCAGAAGATTTGAAAGGTGTAGTTGCCAAAAAGTTGGCGCCCGGAACGGATGTCGCGCCGGTCTTCCGGATCCCAAACGAGCAGACCGGCGTCGGGCTGGAGCCAGGGCCAAAGTTCAGGCACGCCGAAACCGCGCAGGTCGAACTCGACCAAGTGATCGGGCGCCAGCAAATTGTCGATCGCGCCATTCGGACGCAACGGGAGAATCAGGGGTGTGATTGGTCCCATCGGCAATTTTTCCTGCTTGTCGATGGCGGCGTGAATGCGCGGCAGCGCGGCTTTTTCGTCTTTCGTCAGCTCGAGTCCCGGTTGCTCGGCCAACTGGATAAAGGCCTGGCCCGCTTCGTAGCTGACAAATTCACTGAGGCCGAGCAAGGGAAGGTGTGTGGCCTTGGATTCCTGGGGATACGCCTGGGTCCATGCGATGAGATATTCGGAGCGCGCCTGAGTCCGCAAATCACCAGTCAGTGCCGGAGGAAGCGAATTGACTTTGGCGTCATCGTTCCAATCGGCAATCTGCGTGAGCAGGCTGGCGACGCCGAGATGAAACAATCCGTTGTTCGGCTCGATTTCGAGCGCCTGGCTGAAGGCCTGCCGGGCTTTGACGGCGTGCTCGAGCAACGCTTCTGTCGAAAGTTTTTCCGGAGTCCAGTTGGACTTCTCGAGCGCCTGCTGGTGCCGGCTGACGGCCGCAAAATAGCGGCTGCGCGCCTCGTCGCCGTCCGGAATCTCGCCGGGCTTCAGTTTCAATTCCGCGCGGGCGAGTTCTTCGGCGTGCGCCTGCCGCAGGGCGGCGACCGGTTCGCCGATGAGTTCGTCGTTGGCGACTTTTGGCAGATCATTCTCTCCTGCGCGAAAGGCCGGGAGCCGATCCAGCCCGAGCACGAAAGCTAGGTAATGAATGCGCCCGACGGTGTAGTAGGCGGTGGCGTCCCGGGGATGTTGGGCGAGGTAGGCCTCGGTGTTTTTGAGCAGGCGCTCGGTCGGGATCATTTCCGGTCGAACGAAAATGCCGCACGCGGCGGAGCGGAACAATACCTCGAGGGCGAGGAAAGCGAGGGCGCACCGAATCATGGGAGAATCTTCGACTGTGCGGGGCCACGCGCGCAAGTCAGGGCTTGGTGATTTGCACGCGGAGAAATTCCCGCTCGTTTTGGATGGCCGGATGCGTCGAGCGCCAGACGTACGTCGCGTTCCCGTCGCCCTGGTGCGATTCCGCGATGAGTTCAACGTCACTCCCCGAGGTCCAGTCCGCAAAATCGATGGAACGCTGCACCTTGAGCGTGACATCGTCGGCGGCCAGATTTCGGCGATACGTGATCGTAAGATAACCGTCGGCGTTGGCAGTGGTCGGTGGCTGAAATGGGGTGTTTCCCGCGAGGGCGTAATCGGCCAGATCGCTGACTCCGTTGTCGTTGTCGTCCGCGGTGGGATCGCCAGTGAAGGTGGTGGCATCGCTCGCGCCGGGATTGCCTCCGAGGGCGACACTCGCGCGCCAATTTTCCGGAAGCGCGTGATCTGGATTCGCGGTGGGATCGACGAGCACCAGGCTGTATCCGGCGCCGTCCGGCGAGGATGGCCACGGTGGTTTGTGGTCGTAGGAAAAGTCGCGCACGGTGTGGCCGCCCTGGGTGACCAGAGTCAATCGATCCCCATTATTGGAAAGCACTTTGCCGGGGTCAGTGACGCCGAGAATTTTGATGCCCGCGCCGTAACGTTGGACGAACGCGTCTTGATTCCGGACGATCACTCCGCGCGCGCCGGGTGCCAGCGTCACATCCGGAAAAGTAATGGAAATGCCGGCGGTGAATTGCAAGCGGGCGAGGCTGATGGTGTCGGTGGTGCTGATATTTTGCAGCTCGAGAAATTCGAATTCATCCGCCTCGGTGAACCCGGCGGTGATTTCCGCCGCATTGGGTTCCGCCGGGTGATACATGATTTCCGAGATGACGAGATTGGATTCATCGGCGGAGACGGCCGTGCCGGTGCCGGTGATATTGACCGTGTCGGAAGCGATCAGATTTCCCTGCACACCATAGGCTTCGATGGTGATGACGTTGGGACCGGGAGCGATGGCGATCTGTGTGCTCCAGGTATTTGGCGTCTGCCAGGTGAGGGCGATGGGGACGTTCGAGCCGGCCAGGCGCATCTCGTGCACATCGACCCAGGCGTGACCCTGGACGTTGACCTGCGGGTCCGGACTCGATCCATCCGGGGTGGTGATATCGAAGGCGATCGGCGGGATGGCGCTATTGACGGCGCCGAGAGCAAAAGTGCTCCGCTGCGACACATAGCTCATGAACGAAGTCAGATTCTCGTTGACGAACTTGGTGTAGTGTTGAGCCCACGGTCCGAGATAAGCGCTATTGAACGTCGTGGTGCAGAGCTCGTAAATGTGCGCGTAGTAGGCCCGGCGGTTCGCGGCGTTGGCGAGGAGTTTGTTCAGGTCGCCATTCGGCGTCAGGCTGCTGGTCGCTCCCTGGGTGAAGGTGAAATCCATGTCGTGCGGGAAATTCAACCAGCGTCCGTCTTCGGGGCGCTGATAGATCAGGAAATTGTGCTGGGCGCCCGACGAGTAATTATCGCCGATGCCATAAAGGATTTGGATGGCCCACGCGCGCAGCCATTCGTCCACATCCATCATGGCGGCAGTATCGGCGAAATACTGAGCGCTGGCCGGACGGCCGAAGGCAGTCAGAAAAGTCATGAGGCCGCTGTAATCGTCGGCGTCCGTGTTGTTTTCGATCAGCCAGTGCCAGCGGTAAAACTCCTTGGTCGGGCCAAGATTGTTCAGGTCGACGCCGACCACGTCGTCCGGGTTGGGCACTTTGAGTCCCTCGGGATTCCCGTTATTCGTGTTGTTGGGGTAGTAGATCAGTTCATATTTGAATTGTCGGCCTTCGGCACCGTTGTCGTATTGGTTATCGAGATACGTTCCGTCGAAGCGCTGCTTCACGAGGATGGCTGGACCGGTGTGCGCGGTGCGTGGCGCGATGACGCGACACAAATCATCTTCCGACCCCGGGATGCCGCCGGCGTGTACGATGCCGTGTTTGATCAGAATTTCCTTTTGGCTGAATTGATCACCGGCTCCGGAGCGATCAATCGAGATGGTGTTGTGCGCGCCGAGGAAGCGTTGATCGGCGGGAAACTCGACATTGAAGCTGACGCGGACCGTTTGATTTCGACCGCGTTCGCTGCCGCGCAGGTGCACGCCGCAGTCGTAGTAAATCTCGCGTTCATTGTAGATGACCGTGCAGCCGAGCCGGTCGTTGCTCATCACATTGGTCACGGTGTGGAGCGTGTTGGCGTCGGCCAGCGTCATCACGATCCGCACGTTGTTGGGTTCCGCGCCGGTCGGTAGCGTCAGGCGGGCCTGATTATCCTGCCATGGAATGATGGCGCGTGAGTCCGGGCCGCCTTGCGGGAAATAGGAAATCGCGCCCGCGCCATCGGTCGCCTCGACATAGAACTGAACTTTAGCGCCGAGGCTCTGGCCGGGCACCGTGGCCGAATAAACGCCGTTTTGCAGCGCCATCGGTGAATTCGCGAAGGCACCGCCATTGACGGAGTAGAAAAGGGACATCGAGGCGACGTTATCGGGATCGCTGGCCACGGCGGTGACTACGCACGGCTGGCCGGGGTCGGGCACCACGGGCGAATGGGAGAGCCGGGAATACGTCGGGCCGAGGTTGGCCACCATCGTTGAGTTGGCCATCCCGGGCGTGCCGCCACCCGGAGCGACGGGAAGGGTGACGGTCTGGGCGAGGCGGTTGAAATAGAGGCGCGCATTCAGGAAGTTACTCCCCGAAACCCAGCGGGCCCGAAAGGACACGCGGTAGGTTAGTGAGCTGTTGATGGTGACATATGCCGCGCCATTTTTGAGCGTGGTTTCGGCGTGATTGTGCATGTGCTCGGTCGGGCCAGTGGACTCGACGCGCAGAACCTGACCTGTGGGGTCACTGACGATGGACGCGTGGCTTTGGGTGCCGAGAAAACGCCAGCCCGCGGCGTCCGTCTCGAAAGTACCATTTTGGATGAGCTCGCTATTCGCACCCGTGGGGCTTTCGATGACGCTAATGTCGTCGATGAGATAGGTCCCGCGATCGAGCAAACCGAAAATGAATTCATTCCAGCGCGTGGGATCGCCGTTGGCATTGGTGGCGGGTGCTTGCAACGTGAAGTTCTGCCACGAGCCACGCGCGCTTTCATCGCTGGCGGCCCAGGCTTCACCAGCATTGTTGTCCGCCCGCGGGTCACGGAGTTCGAGGCTCGATCCGTCGCCGTCCGCGGCGGCCGGCCAGCGTCCACCGTCGGCGAAATTGACCTCGTCCACGGGGTTGCCGGCGACATCTTCGAGTTCGATCAATTCGCCGCGGCGCGAAATGTTTCCCGAAAAATTACCGATGATTTTCGTGGCCACGGCAGGCCAGCGTGCCTGCAGGGAAGGGGCATCGTTTGACACGACGAGATAGCCGCCCGCGGGGATCGCTGTACCCGGTGGAAAGGTGAACTTGATACCTTCACCAAATTTCCAATCGCTGACGTCCACGGCATTCGCACTGCGATTATACAGCTCGATCCATTGCTCCCTGGCATCGCCCGTCACGTGCTGATTATACATGATTTCGTTGATGACAATGCGGTCCTCGAAGGTGAACGTGTTCGCTGCGCCGAAAGTCGGGCCGGACGGGAACAGCCATCGTCCGTTGGGATCGCGGCCACGCAGCTTGTTCGTGACCTGACGGGCGTCCTCGAAGACGGTGCCGCCCGGCTGGTACAAATAGATCTGGTCGCCCGCGACGGGCGTAAATCCGAGTTCGGTGGGAGTCAGCACGACGAATCCGCCGGCGGCGATGGGCTGCGCGCTGAGGGTCACGTTTTGCCCGGCCGAGGTGATGATGCGGTAGCCGTCGAGGTCAAGTGGGGCAGTCCCCAAATTGGCCAATTCGACGCGAAAGTCCGGGTCCGTCGCGGCGCTGATTTCGTTCAAAACCAGGCTCGCGCCGGGGAGCTGAGGTGCAGCGAAATCGAAGTTCTCCGCGCCTGGTGTGCCACCAACCGCGCGGCTGGCCGACCAGCGCTCGGGTTCGGAGGCGGCGCTTTCCACATTGATTCGCGCCAGCGTCGCGCCGGAGCCGTCCGCCCCGATGGGCCACCGTCCGCTGTCACTGTAATTCACCAGGTCCATGATGCGGCCGTTTTTGTTCTCGAGCCGGATTTCTTCGCCGCCGTTGTCAAGTGATCCGGTCCACGGGCCGAGCGCGCTCGCGGCTGTGAGTGCGGGGTCACTTGGATTGGCGGCGATGACCAGATATCCGTGGCCGGGAATGACTGTATCGGCCGGAATCGTGTAAGTAACGGCGCCCGCGAGTTTCCAGCCGCCGACCTCGAGATTGACGCCGTGAAGATTATGAAACTCGATCCACTCCGAGGCCGTGCCAGCAGGGTGGTATTGAATTTCCGAGATGATGGCGGTGGTATCTTCGTCGGCGGGTGAGGGAAGCGTGAGGCATCCGAAAATGGCAGCAACGAGGACGGAAAACGTGCGAGAGGGAACCACGGGTTTTGATGGAGTGAAAATGGCGGGGGAGCGACCGACTATAGTCCAGATGCGCCCGGCCGCGAATCGGATTCACGTTGGGGTTTCGAAAAGGCATCGTTCAAACGCGCCAGCAGGCTCAATCGCGCCGCAGGCAGGCGATGGTAACTGCGCTCGAGCGCAACCGCTGACGGGGTGCCGGGAATTTCCACACCGAGCAGCCGCGCCATTTCCTTTTCGAAATGCTCGATGCCGCGCCGGCTGGCCGGTTGCGCGTCGAGGTAACCGAGGGCGCGCCGCAGCAAATCGTAAAACTCGGGTACGGGATGATCCGCTTCGGTGACCAGTTCGATCAATTCGACAAAATAAGCGGCCGCCGCGACGCGATTGTAATCATGCCGCAGGTGTTCATGCGGTTGTTTCAGCACGACTTCGCGCAGCGCGTGGAGTTCGCCATGGCGGCTGCGGGCGATTTGAATTTCGCAGTCGAAGAACAAATCGAGACGGCCCGCAAACTTGCTTTTCGGCTGACGCGCCCCCTTGGCCACGGTTTTGAGTTTGCCATGATCATTGGTCAGCCAGGTCACGATCAGGCTGCTCTCGGTCAGCCGGGTCCGGCGAAGCAAAATGGCGGCGGTGGTTTCCACGGGATGGCAGAACATCCAACATCCAACATCCAACATCCAACATCGAATGGCCTGTCTGCATCTGCGCCATCCACGTCGAGTATTGGGCGTTTTCTCCCGTGGCCGTTTTTGCCGTTGCTGGTCTCCATCCGCTGCGCTAGCAATGCGCCCCCTTTTTCAACACCCAACCGACCGCTCATCATGCCTGAAGACCAGAAACCCGCCACGCCCGAAATCGACGCCACGCAATTGAAAACCAGCTACGCCAACGTGTGCCGCATCGCGCAGACGCCCAACGAAGTGATTGTCGATTTCGGGCTGAACCCAAATTTCTTCGGCAATATCCTCGATGAACCGCTCAAACTCGATAATCGCGTGATCATGTCGCACGACGCGGCGAAGCGGCTTTGCATTCATCTGACGGCGACCATCCAGAATTTCGAGTCTCGCTACGGAGCGATCGAGCTCGATGTGACCAAGCGTCTCAAGGGCACCGCGGGCACGTCGGTGATGAGTTAAGCCCCCAGCGTCCAGCTGCCGATTGTTCACAACGGCGCCCAAATCCGGTCTGCCTCTTCCTCGGTAACTTTGCGACGGAGAATCAGCGGGTGAGTCTGCACTTTGAAATATGAGGGACGAATGATTCCGAGAAGGGACGATGACAAAGCATCCGCGCACAGCGGGTGCTTTGAACGCAGCCCGGCGTCTCGGATTTCTCGAAAGTGAAGCTTTACCGAGCAATGATTCTCCGCGTAGAGAAGAGCGCCCTCGATGGACATTCAGCCGTTTTTTTCCCCAGCCACCGCCCATTTGCCCACGCAGGAATCTCCTAGGGAAGGCACGAGTTGGGACGCTGGATAAAGTTTTTTGCTCTGTCCCCCCGTTAATTAGATAAAAATATCTTGAATTCGTTGACCCCTCCTTTATCTCTCTGAATCCGATCATGAAACCCCGCCCCGTTTTCTCCTCCCTCGAAGCGCTCGAGTCACGGATCGCTCCCGCCGTTATCAAAATTGGGGCCGCGAGCCTTGATCCAAATTTTCCGGATTCTCCTCCGGAAAACCCGCTTGACACTGAATATGTGGAAAACAATCCGAGCGCGGGACAGGAGCGTTTCTTCGTGGATACCTCTAATCCAGGGACGAACCCTGCCGACATCGCCATCTCGACTGCGCTCGACAGCCCGCTGACGACCAATACGTTTTTCCTCCGCCTGGAGGCTGGCGACGAAGTCCAGGCCTTTAACCAGAGCAACAATTACCAGCCCCTGATCCTGGTGTCCAAGGGGAACGTGATCGCGTATTTCGTCGATTACAATAACAACAACGAATACGACAACGGCGAGCTGACGGGGTTTTCGATGGGCAAAAACGCGGAAGTGACGGTGACGACCTCGGTGCGTGGAGACATCGTTTCCAATCTCAATGAGAACGGGACCAAAAACCTCAACGACGATACCATCGACGTGAATGGGTTGGTTTCGCAGAATCAAAAGATCGGCAAACTCGCGATCACGGGTGGTGGCATTTTTGGCAATGAACTGGCCGATGGAACGACTGAATACGGCAAGGTCCTGAGCGGCGGAGACATCAAATCCGTTACCGTGGCGGGCGCGGTCGGAAGCGTTTTGGCCGCCAGTGCCGCCGATGGGGCGACCTACGATTTCTTCCCGAATCGCTACGATCCGACAACCATGAGTACCCAGTTGCAGCCGGGTGGGAATGGCACCATATCGTTCGTTCCTGACGCGGGAACGAAAGGCGGATCCATCATGAATGCGAATATTCGCGGGGTGGTTGATAGCGTCGCGGCGGGCTCCGGCGGCGTGGGTGCCAATGGCGGCAGCCTCAAGAATATCCAGATCACGGCGGATACCGACGGCTTTGCCCTGCTGGCGGGTGACGGTGGGGCGGGCGATTCAGCGAAAACCGGAAAGGGTGGAACCGGCGGCACGGTAAAGAAAGTCTATGTGGCCGGGGTGGTTGACAACACGCCGAATGGTTCGCAGCCGTTCCCAGAGCGGATTCTCATTTCGGCCGGAGCCGGCGGTGATGCGGCGGGGGCCAAGACCGGTGGCAAAGGAGGTGCGGCGTCGAACATTTTTGTCGGGTACCAATTGTCGAACGGGAAAGTGTTTAGCACCGGTGATCTCCTGGCGGATCGCCTGCTGATTGCGGGTGGCGCGGGTGGGGCCGGTGCCAAGGCCGGAAATGGTGGCAAGGCCGAGAATGTTAACCTCCGCGTGCTCACTCCCGATGTGGATGGAGAGGACGAACTGTCGGTTCTCGCCGGAGCGGGTGGAGCCAATACCACGGACGGTGGCAAGGCTGGCAACGGGGGATCGCTCAAGAATATCGAAGCGCGAAATCAAGTTTTGACCGAAGGCTCTGATCTTGTGCTCATGGCTGGACTCGGAGGAACAACCACCGGGACGAGCGCCGGGGGCAAGGGTGGCTCGGTGTCGGGAGCCACGTTGCTGGGCTTTGATATGCAAGTGCTCGCCGGCGACGGTTCTGAGGGTGGCAAGGCTGGCAACGGGGGAAATATCAAGAATTTGACCATCGTCCGGGACGACGCAATTCTGGCCCGGGACGTGGTGGTGAATGCGGGTCGTGGTGGTGATGTGACGGTGGCCACGGGCGGAAACGGTGGCAAGGGTGGCCAAATCAAGTCCCTTTCCGCGCTTTCTGCCGATATCACAAATTTTGCCATTAACAGCGGCACGTCGGGGGATGGAGGCAACAGTGCCGGTGGCAAGGGCGGTAAGGGCGGCAATGTGGTCGCGGTGAATGTGGTGGATACTGCCATTTCCGGTGCGCTCGACGGAACGATCAGCGTCCGCGGGGGTTTCGGAGGCTCGGGCAACAGTGGCGGTGGGGCTGGTGGCAATGTGCAAAAGACGAATGTCAGTGCCGTCAACAGCAACATCGTGATCGACAGCGGCAGCGGCGGTGATGCCATCAGTACGGGTAACGGCGGCAAAGCCGGGCAGATCAAAGTTGCGCAATTGTCGAGTGATGGACTGGTCCAGGGACTTCCGGTTTCTGGCGTGATCACAGGCGGAGTTGGAGGAGCTGGCGCGGGTGGAAACGGTAATGGCGGTGCAGGTGGTGGAATCAAGAAGATGAGTGTCAATGTCGATGGCGACGGCGTTTTGGTGGCCGGCGATGGCGGAAACGGTGGTCCCCAAGGTAGGGCGGGGGATGGCGGTTCTGTGGTGACCTCAGGGGTTTTTGCGGTCGGGCTATTCGTCCCGGCTGAGAACCCGGATGATCCAGATGTCTTCGCGGGCGGGAATGGCGTGCTCCAGGCTGGCAGTGCTGGCGTGGACGGGGGCAAGCCGGCCAAGGGCGGCAGCATCAAAGGCAACGCCGACGTTTCCGCGGCAAGCAATACGGGCACCATTTCCGGTCTCCGGGCCTCGACTGATTTGACGATTGTCGCGGGTGACGGCAGCCATGGTGGCGCCGGCGGCAGCATCACTGGGATTGCTTACGGCAGTACGGCGGATGCCCTGACTCCGACTCCCACGGGCAATATTACGGTCATGGCCGGCAACGGGTCGGCCGAAGGAAATTCCGTTGGTAAAGGCGGTTCCTTGAAGAACATCTTTGGTTCCGTCAGCTCTGGAGACGGTTCGTTGACGAGCCTGCGCGCCGGTGACGGCGGCGGCTCGGGTGCGAAGGCGGCCGACGGCGGCTCGATCTCGAATATCCTGCTGGCATTGGGCGGCGGTCCCGGCGTCGAGCTGCACGTGCAGGCCGGTGACGGTGGGGATACGACCGGATCATCGCCTGGCGGGAATGGCGGCAGTGTGAAGAATCTCAGCACGGCCAACACCAATCCGGGTCTCATCTTCCGCAGCCTGGCGGCGGGTGACGGTGGAGACGGCGGACCGCGCGGTGGTAACGGAGGCAGCGTCCAAAAAATCGCCGTGCAGAATCAGGATATTGGCGTCCGTACCGGCGAGGTATTTGGGTTCGACACGATGGGTGGCATTTTTGCCGGAACGGGTGGCATCGGCTCGAGCGGGCCGAATGGCAACCCGGGCAATGTCAACACCATCAACGCCAACGCGATTGCCGCCATCGTGGCGGGAAGAACCGAAATTCCGCAGGCGGCTGGAAAACTGGGCAAAATTTTCCTGAATGGCGATCAGTTGCTTCTGGTGCGAACGGGAGCCCTTAATCCGGACGGATCGTTTGACCCCTTTGTCTATGACACCTCGAATTTGGTCGGTGCGGTGGCGGATCTGGCCGATACGGAAGACGCTCCCGCCTTTGTCTTCCGCTACGAAGATCTAAATGGCGATCCGGGCTTCCAGGTCGGCGACATGCCGATCGACGGCCTGATTATCGCGCAATCGCTCGATCAAAAGACCATCAACTTTATTCCTGAAGCCAAATTGGTGGCCGGCGAATTCTTCGATAGCGACAACACTCTCTAACCTTCCTCCTCCCTCTTTGTCATGACCTCGAAAAACCGTTCCCTGCATAGCCTCGAAGTTCTCGAAGCACGCATCGCCCCAGCGTCACTCATCACCCAGGCGCGGGTCGTTCCGGCCATCGTCGATACGCCCATCCTGCTGCACGCAGGCGACTTGCTCAATACCGGTACGAGTCTGCAAGGCGGGACGTACCTGCTCTACATCGAGAAAGGGGACGCTCTGATTTTCACGACCGACATGAATAATAATGGCGTCGTCGATTTCAACGAGATCACCGGGATCTCCGCGGGCAATGGGCTGCGCATGGTGAGCTTTGTCGATATCCACGGGGATATCGTGACCAACCTGAATCCCAACTTCACCCTGACCGATTCAGACAACAATTCGTCAAACGATAATCCCTTTTTGAAGGGAGATGGACGGGTTCTCCGCAATGCAACCGTCGAGAAGCTCGAGTTGCGTTCGATCACCACCGAGGACGTGGTGGATAGCAATGGCGACGGCGTGGTGGACGAATCCGACGTGGCGCAGCATCTCGCCATGAGCAGCTACTCGCTCTTTGGTTCGGTTTATGCCGGCGCTGGATTTGGCGTCTCGGGGGATGATACCAGCGGTTTGGTGATTGACGATTCCGGGCGGAACCTGCAATCCGTCGTTTTTGGCACGACGCTGGGCTTCGACTATTTCATCGATTTCAAACCGAGCATCGGGTCGATCAAGGTCGGCACCGCGACGAACGGGAACTACTATTCCTTTGGCATCTCCCGTGGGGACGACTCGCAGGGCTATCTCGCGACGTTTATCCCCCCGGCGGGTCAGGCCGGAGGTGGCGTCTTCAACATTCGGGGTGCCACGCCGACGACGGATTTCAATATCGACGCTGCGATGGCCGGTGACGGTGGGCGCGGTGCGAAGGGAGGCAATGTCGAGAATGTGGCGTTGATTTCTGACACCGCGGGCGGCTACGTCATCCAGGCGGGCAATGGTGGAATAGGGCCGAATGGAGGCGAAGGCGGTTCCATCGTTAACTTTTCCGATTCAGGTTCCTACACCAGCCAGATCGTGATCCGCTCGGGCGATGGCGGGTCGGCGACAACGGGTGTGGGCGGAAATGGAGGCACCGCGAGCTTCGGCGAGATGAATGTGAACGGGGGCCTTGGGGTCACGTTGGGGAGTGGTGGTGACGGGTTCACCGCGGGTGGAACCGGGGCCAGCATCGGCAAAGGCGTGTTCACGACGCCAACGGGTTCGGATTCCGCAGCGAATATGGTGCGGGGATCAGTTCATGTTCCCGGCCAGATCGGCTCGGCGGGCATCCTGGATTTTGATCACGACGGAGTTGGTGACGTGGTCTACACGAGCTTCAACCCCAATCAATTGGTGGTTCAGTTTGGAGATCCGATGTTCGGATTTCGCGCGGAGCTTACGCCTGACGGTTTCCTGGGCGAGCCCAAGGGCATTCAACTTTTTGGTGTGAGCAGCGCCGATGCTTTGGCAGTGGGCGACCTGAATGGCGATGGATTCGATGACATCGTCACCGGATCCCATGAAGAGGGCGATTTCGGCGGTATCGTCGTGTTCCTCTCGAAGACCGAGGATACCAATCACGACGGCATATTAGGACAGGGCGAGGATCTCAATCGGAATGGAGTTATCGACTTCGTGGGATTTGAAGCTCCTGTGCGCAGCCCGCTGCCTTCCCTGTACGCGGGTGATGCCGTGCCCGATACTTTCGGATATATTTACCGGCGATCCGCCACCCCAATCAGTGAAATCGTGATCGGGGATTTTAACGGAGATGGAAACGCCGAACTGGCCGTCGCCGCGACTTACATCTCGCAGTCGATCACACAACAAAAGGTGCAGGTGCTCCTGTTCATGTCGCCCGATCTCGAGGAAGTCTCCCCGGGAATCGTGCAGCCAACCGGTCAGTTTTTCGCCGATGTGGGAACCAAGGCGACCTCGCAGCCACCGGCTCCGGCCAATGTGCTGCATCCATTCACCCGGCTCAATGGTCCGAACGAAGGTGACCAGACCGACTCCATCGTCGTTGCGACCGCGATGTCGACGGGGGCTCTGAACGATGTGGTGGTAGCTCGCGCCTTTGCCACGGGAAGCAATGTTTTCGTCGTCGATTACTCAGCGCCCAGTGCCATTGGGCCTACCGTGGCGGCGTCCGGACTGCCGCAGGTGGACACCAGCCGCGGTAATGGCGTCAATTTACAGGACGTTTCGCCACGCGATTTCATCGTGAGCGATACCAACAACGACGGCAACGCGGACCTGACCGTCATCTCGGCCAGCCCGAACAATTACCTGGTGGCCAAGCTGGGTGATGGGGTCGGATTCCCCACCGCGCTCATCGGCGGTGGTGGCGATGACACGGGTGCGCTGCTCGACGATTTTATTGATCCAGACACGGATTCCGTGCTCATCCGCAACACCACGACGACGGGAACGGAATTTGACGAAGTGGTGATCTTGTTCGCCGGCGGCAACACCGGTAGCATCCAATTTTCACTCGCCGACGCGCCCGGAAATATGAACGGGAATGGACAACTGACCACGGTCGGCACCGTAAACATCGGCGGCTCGGGTCTGGACATCATCTTCCTCAACGGCGTGGACCAACCAGTAAATTCCGTGGCGGTTGAAGGTCTGGGCGTCCTCCTCCCGCGTTACGTGCTCGTTGACACTGATCTACTCGGTGTCTTTCCGTATTACCTCGCTGCTCACACCGTGAATATCGCCGCGGGCGACGGCGGCAGTGCGCTCGTGGGCCGGGGCGGAAACGCCGGGAATATTGGCAGCGATTTGCAACGGGTGGATACCGTCGATCCGGTCACGGGCGCTGTGACCACGGATTTGGTCGGCTCGATCAGCATTGGCCTCTCGAGCGCTCCCGCGGATGCCGGAGAAGTAAATATCATTTCGGGAACGGGCGGAAACGGTTTCACCACCGGTGGCAAAGGCGGCAGTATCCAGGGCACCACCACGCGCTATAATGGAGGTGGGTTTGTCAGCATTTCGACGATTACGGCCGGCGATGGTGGCCTCGGAGTTGCAGGGAAGGGCGGGGCGGGCGGTGATCTTGTGGCGAACTCCTTCGAGAGCGGGACATTTGTTAACGCCGGCAACGGAGGCTTTGGATCCATCGGCGGTGATGGCGGTTCCGTCACCGGTAACGGACGCTCCGGCTCGTATGACAACCGCACGCTGTTTCAGCGAGTTAACGCCGGTTTAGGCGGCGGCGGCATCAAGGCAGGGGGCAATGGTGGCAGCATCATCGATTTCCACGGAGCTTTCGATCTTCAGGTTCAGGGCTCGACTGACGGATTGCTCAGCTATGCGGCTGGTGCCGGTGGAGCCTCGGTCTCTGGCACGGGTGGTAATGGCGGCAGCGTAATCAACGTCAGCCCCGTGGTGGGCGAGAATTTCCTCGCCGGAAACATCACCCTCATCGGCGGCGACGGCGGAAATGGCCGGAAGGGCGGTCAAGGAGGAGACGTGCAGGATTTTGTCAACAATCCATCGCAAAGCGATAATCCGGCGGTGCTCACCTTTATTGCGGGAAATGGCGGCGCGGGTACTTTGGGCAAGGGAGGCCATGGCGGCGATGTGATGAACATCACGACTCCCTCAACCGGAAAGCCAAACCTCGTGGCCATTTTTGACCCCAACAATCCGTTCTTTACTTTCAACCGTTTCCTGGGCGGTGACGGCGGAAGCAGCCCCGGGGGCAAGGGTGGTAACGGTGGATCGGTGGCGAATATTCTTACCTCCAACTCCGACAATCCATTCGTCATGGTGGCAGGCGCGGGAGGCGATGGCCTCTATAAGGGCGGATCGGGTGGCGACCTGCACGATTTGCAGGTCAATCTCGGCGCCGGAAGTTTTAACAAAGCGCTCTTCATCGGTGGCGCCGGCGGCTCGGCCGCCGCCTTTATTCCGAATCCGCTGGATTCCACGCCGGGCCAGGAAAACAAGGCGTTCGGGGGACGCGTTGGAAAGGCCGGCAACGGAGGCAATATCGCCAATGTCACCCAGTTTGGGTCGATCGGGGCGCGAATTGATCTCATCGCCGGCAACGGTGGTGACACGATCAACTACGGCTCAATCATCGATAAGAAGATTTACGTCGGTAAGGGAGGCTCGATCATGAATGTGCACCTGGATGGCAACATCGGAAACATCGATCCCACGGTCTCATTCAGTTCCTATAATGACGTTCTCAATGGAGAGTCCGTGCAGGATTTTGTGACCCAGAACCTGCGCCTCATGCCGGGCCCAATCGATGATTCGGTCGGAATGGTGGGCGCTGTGGTCGGAGCGGCCGGTCGTTTGAAGGAAGTCCCCGCCGGCGGCGGAGAATTCCGTTCCCAGCCGGCGCCCGGTGGGAAGAATGGAAAACTTATCGACATCAGCGCACGGAATATCGCCTCCGCGGTGGCTGGTTCCGTCGACCGAATCGCGACAATTCAGGTGGTCAGCGGCATTCGGATTACCGCGGGGAATGACATTGGCAAGGACTTCGATAACACCATTGATCCGGCACCGTTCCGTAATCAAAACGGCGACGCCGTGGCGACTCCGGTTCTCGACGGCATGCTGGTGGATGGAGCCCTCATCTACAAGAAGTTCAAACCAGACTCCGAGTTTGATGAGCTTCCCCCGGGCAATACATTCCGGCTGGCCTAAACCGGCCCGGGTCTAACTTCCAATTCCATCGCCGGAAACGACAGATGAGTTTCCAGCGAAGACGTTCCAGGGGCGCGCCGTGGTTCCTGGAATCCAATTGGATCCTTCAACTACTCTCGATTTCCTGAGTAGTTCGAGCCGTGATTTGGATCGCGGGCGTTTGAGCTCGAGAGTGAGAGCGCAACGAAGTGGGGTGGGAATCGAGAACGATTTCTGCTGTTTCAGACAGCGTTTCTTCCGCTTTCGAATCGCCCAACACCACCATGAAGACGTCTCCCTCCCCGATGAGATTCACGCACACGGGATTTGCGCTGATCGAGATCATGATCGTCGTGGCGATCCTGGCCATCGTTGCCTTGGTCGCCCTCCCCAGACAGCTGCGCGCGCGCCAGCAGTCGCAGGCTGCTCGCGTTCTGGATGATCTGCGCACGATCGATCGTGCCCTCAATCGGTGGGCGTCGGAGTGCGACCATGGTGAAATGGTTCATTTTCCGATCTCGAATGGGCAGCCCGTTCTTTAATTCGGATCGCCTGCCGCCGACCCTGGAACTCCCTGAGTTCGAGCCTGCATTCGGACTTACCTTGCGCGCGGACGATGTTGCGCACATGAACGCCCTGAATTTGGAAAACGCTTCGGTGGGGTTCGCGGCACCGGGTCGGTAAACCCGACCCACCGCCGGGCTCCGCTCGACTTCATGGCCGGCTGCACTAGGTTCCGCGCCATGCGTTTGACGGCCCGATACGTCCTGTTCCTGTTTTGCCTCAATGCCGTGATTTCGGCGCAGGAGCCTCGCGTCAACGTGGGCATTCCACGAGATCTGAACGCGCTGGTGCTGCGGGCGATAACTCGCATGCCGCGGGGGGGCGACTACTCCGTGAGCAGCGCCGCTCATCAGGCTCTTCGGGATTCCATGGACACAGGTCCGTCGGGTCTCACGCTGGCCCCGCAACGCGCGCAGCCGAGCTATTGTTCCGGGGCCACTTATCTGGTGCTTCTCCAGGTGTTCGCGGATCTTGAGCGTTCCGGCGGGTTGCAACTCGGCAACGATTCGCGCCAGGCCTTGCTGGCGCGGGGACAATCGGACGGCGTCGGCGTCTGGGGTCGATGGAATGCGAACGGTCCGGGCACGGCGCGGCTCTTTGCCGAACTTGGGCTCGGCCGAAATTTTGTTGAGTGGGAACAGGCCCGTCCCGGCGATTTCATGAAAATCTGGTGGAGCGACGAGATCGGCAAATTCGAGCGCGGCCATTCAGTCATCTATCTCGGGCGCGAAACCGTTGACGGTGTGGAGCAGGTGCGCTTTTGGTCGAGCAACAAGCCGGGAGGCTACGGGATTAAGGTGGTTCCTCGCGCGAAAATTGCCTGGGCGCTTTTTTCCCGACTCGAGAAACCGGAAGCCATTGTGCGGGCGGAAGTGCTTCCGTCCCGTGACGCTTTTCTCGCCAACATGCTCCGGGCTCGTGCGAGCCGTCGCGAGGTTCTGAAGCAATGCCGGGCGGATTGAGCCCCGGGGAAACTCGACCCGCTAACTCTTCTTCTCCCTCTTCTTCTCCTTCCTTTTGAGCGGGCGCAGGAAGAAGAAGGAGAGGAAGAGGACGAAGGAGACAGGCGGGCTACTCAGCCGCCGGTGCGTGGACGCGGTAATGGGAGACAAAGCCCCGGCGGAACTCATCAAAGGTGCCGTTCTCGAGATGGCTGCGCGCCTGAGTCATCAGGTTCAAATAGAAATGGAGGTTGTGCAGCGTGATCAGGCGCAGCCCGAGGATTTCCTCCGCCTTGACCAGATGTCGCAGGTAGCCGCGCGTGAACGTGCGGCAGGCGGGGCACGCGCAGCCCTCTTCGATCGGACCGCTGTCTTTGGTAAAGGCAGCGTTCTTGAGCGCGATGGTTCCGGTGCGAGTGAAAGCCGTGCCATTGCGCGCCAGGCGCGTGGGCAGCACGCAATCGAACATATCGATGCCGCGCGCGATCATCTCGATCATTTGGGGCGGTGTCCCAAGTCCCATGGCGTAGCGCGGACGATCCTCCGGCAGGAAGGGTTCCGCATTCTCGATGGCGGCGAACATCTCGGGCTCCGGTTCGCCGACGCTCACACCGCCGACGGCGTAGCCATCGAACCCAAGTTGCACCAGCGCCTCCGCGGAACGGCGTCGGAGATCGGCGTACGACGAGCCTTGCACGATGCCAAACTTGAGGCCCGGGCGTGGGGACTTCCCGGCACCGCGCGGCCCAGCGGAGGGTGAGATCGAGGCTTTTGGCCGCGTCGTCATAGCTGCACGGGTGCGGCGGGCATTCATCGAAAAGCATGCAGATGTCCGAGCCGAGCGTGGCCTGCGTTTCCATGGACTCGCGGGGACCAAGAAACATCGGGGTGCCATCGACGTGGTTTTGGAAGCGCACACCTTCCTCCGTCACCTTCCGCAGCTTGGCCAGCGAGAAGACCTGAAACCCGCCGGAATCCGTCAGGATCGGCCCATCCCAGGCCATGAATCGATGCAGCCCACCGAAATGGGACATCACTTCCATCCCCGGCCGGACGAAGAGATGATACGTATTGCCGAGAATAATCTGCGCCCCGAGCGTGCGGAGTTCCTCGGGTGAGCAGCATTTTACGGTTGCCTGCGTGCCGACAGGCATGAAGACCGGAGTCTCAATGACGCCATGGGCGGTGACGAGACGCCCGCGCCGCGCCTTGGACTGCGTGTCGCGGGCGAGTCTGCGTGAAACTGCCGGCTTGATCAGCAGGGGCGCTGCTCAAAGATTGTAAAAGAGCTGCGAAAGCGTCAGGACGCCGTAGCTGGTGACGAGTGCGGGATCACTCTCCATCCAGCGGCCGGTCTCGTTCACCCATTGCCCGTCGCCTTTTTGCAAATTGATCAGCTTCGTCGCGACGTCGCGTTTCCAATCGATCTTTTTGCCATCCTTGGTTTCGAGCGTTTCAACTCCGGCGGCGAGGAGCGCTTTGGTCATGAGGTGCAGGTAGTAATAGAGACCTTGCGGACCCATGCCGGGGTTTTCCTCGATGGTGTAATTCTTTTCGAGCCACTCGAGCGCAGCGTTGACGCGCGGATCGTCACGCTTCACGTCCGCATAGATGAAACTGAGCAGGCCCGCGTAGCTCATGGTGCCGTAACTGCGCAGGGCTTTTTTCCCATCGGGCAGATCCACCTCCCCGGCATTGCTGAAGCCAGGATAATAGACAAAGCCGCCCTTGTTTTCCGGATCGCCACTGGCCCATTCCATCTTGTTTTCGCCCGGCAAATTCTGGCAGCGCGTCACAAAGTCGGCGGCGGCCTTCCAATCCAGATCCTTGGCCGCCGCCAATTCTGAAGTCGGGCGCATCTTTTCGTAAAAACGCAGGGCTTCAAGTGCGATCACGGTGTTGTCGAGGTCGGGGTGCTGACGCTTCGGACTCGAGCCCGTGGGACCGTAGCCAAATCCGCCGTCGAGTCCCGGCTTGGCCATGCCACTGGCCTGCTGGCCGGCGACGAATTTGCGCGCGGCTTCAATCGTGTCCTGGTCCGATTCCTTCCCAACGGTCAGCAACGCTGTCATGCAGACCGAGGTGTTGTAGTTGGAAAGCCCGGTCGTGTAGATGCCGCCATCCGGTTTCACCTCCCTTCGGATGAAATCCAGTGCTTTCGACACGACGTCCGCGTTGTCGCCTCGCGACCCCGGCGCGCGCTCAAAGGCGATGGCCGGCAATGCCGTCAGTGCCGGATGTTCGGCCTTCGACCAATGGCCGTCCGCCTCCTGAGTCTTCTTGAGCCAGTCGAGTCCGCGATCGATGGCGGTCTGGACTTCATTCCGCAGGGAGAGGTTTTTCGGATCCTTGAGCACAGGGTCATCGGCGGCACGGCCAGAGGTGGACAAAAGGACGAAGGCCGCGGCGGCGGCGGCGAGGCGGTTTGGCGGGTTCAGTTTCATGGAGCTTTGGCGGGTTTGGGTTGCAGGGTGATCGTCAATTCGAGTGGCGTATCGACCGGCGGAACGGCTTTTTCGTTCACCACCCAGATCTGATCGTTGTCGTTTCCCGGACGCGGATTGTTGATCAGCGCCGCTGGATTCGTCACGACACTGATGAATACGCCCTGTTGTTGGGCCAGAAATTTACCGTCCGCGCCAAACATGGACGCCGTGTAAACCCACGGCCCCTTTGCCGCCGCCTTCTGCGCGTCTGTGTTGATGATCCACTCCTCGATGCGGGTGGTTTGTTCCTTGCCGTTCTGATCCTTCCATTTTGCGGTGATGGAAACGTCGTCGCCATCCAGCTTGGGCGCGGAGCGCAGGTACTCGGCATCGATTTGCCCGGGTGGCGCCTGGTCGGCGGATGGAGTGGTCAGCCCCGCGCCCTTGGCCCCGATGAGCAACATCCCAAAATGAAGATCGACCGGCTGCAAATCCGCGACGAGCAGACTTTCGTGAGTGCTGCCGTTGGGCGTGACCATCACGTATTCGATGTTGTCCTTCGCCATATTAATCTTCCCCGCAAAACTCACGCTCTTCGCGTTCTTGTCCACGCGCATCTTACCGATCTGAAAAACGCCCGGGCTGACTTCCTTCATCGGGATCTCTTCGACGGCGCCGGCAGCCGGAGCCGGGTTCTGGGCCCATCCGACGACAGGCAGCATGGCGACCGCCAGCGCGAGGAAGCAGCGCCATGGGCCGAGTGGGCTCGGGAATCCTGGAAGAGTGGGTTGATCGATCATGCGCAACAGGTTTCTTGAGCCTGGAAGCGCGAAACTTCAATGGCGGAACGGTTGGAGGCGCGGGGATATTAGGCGCGCATCGCATTTTGTAATCGCTTCCATCGCGCCAGGACTGGCACGGACGCCGCACTCCCCGGGGCTCTCAGCCCTCTCCGTCGGCGGGCAAAAATAGACCGAATCGCGTGCCCCGGTAGCGCAGCGCGACCCGGGTGTTGAATGTCTCTGACAGATTGGCACTGGTCAGGACTTCGTGCCGCGGACCGGCGCTGACCACGCATCCTTCGCGCAGCAGCAACGCGTGGGAAAACGCAGGCGTGATTTCTTCGACATGATGGGTCACGAGCACGAGGGCCGGCGCGTCCGGACTCGTGGCCAGGCGTTGGACGAAGGCGAGGAAATTCTCTCGCGCCACCGGATCGAGGCCAGCGCACGGTTCATCCAGAATCAGCAGGCGAGGTTTGGCCATGAGCGCCCGGCCGATGAGCACCCGCTGGCGTTCTCCCTGGCTCAAAACCAGCCACGGCCGATTCGCGAGGTTGGAAGCCTCGACCTGGTCGAGCAGTTGACGCGCGGTGGCGAGATCGGCCTTCGCGATGCTGCCCCAATGGCCGATGGTCGCAAATTTGCCCGAAGCCACGGTGGCGAGCGCGGGTTCCGCGTCGTGCATCATTTGCCGCACGCTCGAACTGACGAGGCCGATGGACCGCCGCATGTCCCGCCAGTCACTTTCGCCAAACGTTTTTCCGAGCACTTTCACTTCCCCGTCGGTCGGCGACAGGTAGCCGGTTAGCGCGCTTAGTAGTGACGTTTTCCCGGACCCGTTGGCGCCGAGGAGGACCCAATGTTCGCCGGGCGCCACGGACCAGTTGACACGATCGAGGATGGTCGTGTCGCCGCGACGAATGGTGAGATCGGAGACTTCGAGGACAGCCGGCACGGGAAGAAGAAAGGCGAAGGCGGCCCGGCGAGGGAAGGGAATTCAACTTCAACCTTCAGTTTGCGAGGTGGCCGACCCGGGCCCATTCGCTGATCCGGATGAGCGCCATCTTCCGTGCCGAAAGCGGCTGGACCGTTACTTCCGGAGCGACGGATGAAATGTGTCCCCCGGAGCTTAATTCGGGAATATGGGCGGTTGGCGCTTGATCACATCGAGCGATGAGCTTCCGCAGCTTGCTATTTTGCGCGCCTGTTCGACAATTCTGTGACCGAAGTGCCTTTGAATACGATCCGCACCAACCGCATTCTGTGCTCGGCCATTTTCGTGGTGACTTTCCTGGGTTGGGTCTTGCTCTCGAATCACTGCGCGCTGGGTCGGATAGTCGAGCATTCGCGCATCTCGAAGGAGCACTCCTGCTGTCACGACGGCACTCCGACTCCGGACCATGGGCCGATGGATAAGGAGCCTGGCACTCAGTGCTGCAGGTCCCTCCACGCTGTGGTGCCCGATGGCGTGACGATTGCCGAGCAGCCTGCACTCTTGGCCACTCTGGTCGTCGCCTGGGTATCCGCTGACGAAGCGGCTGCAGAACTGTCTCTCGTGCCCAATGGCGACATCGGGCCGCAGCCACGAGCAGTTTCCTTTAGCGAACTTGTCCTGCATCGGAGCCTGCGCTCGCACGCTCCGCCTCATCTCGCGTAGCGACGCGTCACCCGCCAGCGGCGGGAAATCCGATCGTATCGCCGCGTGGCCCTGCCCCTGTGCGGGCGCAGTGTGTTCACGTTGTATCCGCACCATCCGCACCTTCGCATCCCGCGCTCGCCTGTCCGCGTGTTGCGTCGGCCAACAAAACAGTTTCAGGCCTAAAATCAGACATCACACCAATAATATGAAAACCAAATCCACCATCGCCATCCTCGCGGCTGTCCTTTTGGGCAGTACTTTCGCCATCGCCGACTCCTCTGTGCCGAAGGGCGTGCCGAAGAATTATCCTCTAACCAAGTGCCCCGTTTCCGACGATCCGCTGGGCGAACACGGCAAAGTCGTGAAAGCCACGACTCCCGATGGCACCGACGTGTATCTGTGCTGCAAGGACTGCCTCAAGGACTTCAAAAAGGACCCGGCAAAATACGGGAAGATGGTCAAAGACGCCGCGAATCGTCGAACCACCACCCACAGAACCGACTGAACCTCACACCCACTGACCAATGCCTGTTCCACGACTTTTCGTTTCGCTTGCCGGTTCCGCGCTCCTGGCGGGATGCGCCACGACCAGTCCGCCGATGCTCACGGCGGCCAGCCCTGCCAGCCCGGAGGCTCCCGAGGGCGCGCGCGTGGCCCGTCAGACCTCGCTGAGTCCGGACGCAACGACGCGGAAGTCCAACGCACTCCTCTCTGCCGCGCAGAAAGAGCAGACGTATTGGGATGACTACGGTCCGGTGTCGGGCACGCCAGAGGATGCGCCGAAGACCGACGGAAGCACGGACATGAGAAATATGAAACATGATCACTAATCCATATTTGCTCATCGTCAGCGCCGCTCTCGCTCTTCCTGCGTTCGCCGGAAACCCGAAGGAGCCGGCTTCACGTCCGGTGGAGCGAGCGGTGAAGGAACGCACGGGGCTTGCGGTGCGCTGGCAGCAGAATGCCGCCGCGCGCGAAGCAGCGCTCGCCGAGGTGCGGACGCTTCTGAAAAAGCCGTTGACCGTGAATCGGGCGGTGGAAGTCGCGCTGCTCAATAACCGCGAATTACTGGCGACATTCGAGGATGTGGGCGTGTCCGCGGCCGATCTTCGCGAGGCGGGGACATGGAGAAACCCCAGCTTCGATCTGAGCGTGCGTTTTCCCGACCGGCCACCGTCCGGGTCGAATTGGGAGGAAGCTGCCGCCTTCGATTTTCTCGACCTGTTGATGATTCCGCTGCGCAAGCGTGTGGCTGCGGATCAACTCGCCGCGGCGCAGCTCCGCGTGGCGGATGAGACGCTGCGGCTTGTCGCGGAGGCGAAAATGGCGGTCTATGAGCTCCAGGGCGACGCAGTCATGCTCACGCATCAAAACACCATCGTGGACATTCAGAGGGCCGCGGTGGACCTCACGCAGCGCCAGCACGAGGCGGGCAATGTTACCGATCTCTCGCTGGCGCAGCAGCAGGCGGCTTACAATTCCGCGCGCCTGGATCTGGCAATGGCGGAGAACGCGCAACGCCAGCATCGGGAGAAACTCAACCGAATGCTCAGCCTGTGGGGCGGCGATACCGCCTGGAAGATGGCCGAGGGCCTTCCGTCGCTGCCGGAAAATGACGTGCCGTTGCGCGGCCTCGAATCGCTGGCGGTGGCGCAGCGCCTCGACCTGGCCGCCGCGCAGATGGAACTCGCGGGCGTGGTCCGCGCGCTCGGCCTGACCAAGACTTACCGCTACATCGGCGTGCTCGAGTTTGGTGCGGATACCGAACGCGAGCCCGATGGCACAAACGTCACCGGGCCGAGAATGCGGCTGGAGTTGCCGATCTTCAACCAGGGCCAGGCGCGTGTCGCGAGGGGCGAGGCTGAGCTGCGTCGCGCGGAACGAAAAGTCGAAGGGCTGGCCATCGGCATCCGCGCGGATGTTCGTGCACTACACGACAAATTGGCGGCGCTGCGTGACGCCACGAGTTTTTTTCAAAACGAAGTGCTGCCCATCCGCCGTGCGATCACCAGTGGCACGCTGCTGGAGTACAACGGAATGCTCATGGGCAACTACGAGCTGTTTCGTACCCGCTCCGAGCAGATCGAAGCGGAGCACAAATCCATCGAGACACTGCGCGACTACTGGATCACACGCGCCGAACTCGAACGCGCCGTGGGTGGCAATCTCAGCCCCCGAAATGGCCAGTCCGCAGGTAAATAACTCAACCGACCCGTGACCATGATGACCCGACGCGAAATTCTCACCGGAGCCGCAGCTCTCGCCGGAGCCGCTGCCCTGCCGCGTGCTGCCAGAGCGCAAGACGCACGCACCGTCCATCCCAGCGCGGAACCAAAACCCGCCGATGGCAAACCCGAGCCGTCCGTGTGGACGCGCCCTCCGCATCCGGAGCCGGGCGAGCCCGGTAAGCACTACAAGCCCACGGTCACGCTCAACGGCTCGACGCTGCCGTGGAAACTGGTCGATGGCGTGAAGGTCTTTCATCTCATCGCCGAGGAGGTGAGGAACCACGAGTTTGCCGACGGCCTGAAGGCCCACTGCTGGGGTTACAACGGCCAGGTGCACGGCCCGACCATCGAATGCGTGGAGGGCGACCGCGTGCGCATCTACGTCACGAACAATCTGCCCGCTGCCACCACGGTTCACTGGCACGGCATGATCCTGCCGAACGGGATGGACGGCGTCGGCGGCCTCACGCAGCGGGCCATCGCACCGGGCGAGACGTTCAAATACGAGTTCACGCTCTGGCAGCACGGCACCTTCATGTATCACGCGCATCACGACGAGATGACGCAGATGGCGCTCGGGCTCATGGGCATCATCGTCATTCACCCCCGCGAACCGCAAGGGCCGCTGCCCGACCGCGATTTCGTCTATATGCTGAGCGAGTGGAAAATCGTCCCCGGCACGATGCGGCCCGACCCGAATGAGATGACCGACTTCAACGTGCTCACGCTCAATGCCAGAGTCTTTCCCGGCACCGCGCCGATGGTCGTGAAGACTGGCGACCGCGTGCGCATCCGCATCGGAAACCTTTCCGCGATGGATCATCATCCGATTCATTTCCACGGGCATTTCTGGTGGGTCACTGAGACCGATGGCGGTGTGATTCCCGAAAGCGCGCGCTGGCCGGAAGTCACCGTTCTGGTCCCGGTCGGGAGCACGCGCACCGTGGAGTTCATCGCCAGTAATCCCGGCGACTGGGCCTTCCATTGCCACATGACCCATCACGTCATGAATCAGATGGGGCACAACCTGCCCAACCTCATCGGCGTGAATACCGAGGGCTTCGACCAGCGTGCGAAGAAAGTCTTGCCCGGCTACATGACGATGGGTGAAACGGGCATGGCGGACATGGGCGACATGGGGATGAAAGTCCCGCGCAACAGCCTGCCGATGGTCGGTGCGAAAGGGCAGTTCGACTACATCACGATGGGCGGCATGTATACGAACATCAAAATTCGCGACCACCTCGAGAGCTACGACGAAGATCCCGGCTGGTATGAAATGCCGCCCGGTACGCTTGCGGATACCGCCAGCGCCGCCGACATGGAACGCGACCTCGGCTTCATCCCCGCCGCGACGCTGCAGGGCACTGCGCCCGCGAAACACCAACATGGCTGAACTTCGGCGCCTCGACGGCCACCGCGGCTCCTAATCCTGAACGATCATGAAATCCTCTGACGAAAAATCTGCGAAACAGGAACCTTCCTGCTGTGGCGACGAGCCTGCCGAACCTGAGGCGAAGTCGTGCTGCGGCTCCGATGGCAACGGTGATCACGCGAGCGCTGACGTGAAGCCGTCGGCCGCGTCAAAATACTTTTGCCCGATGTGTCCGGGCGTGGAGTCCGACCGGCCGGGCGAGTGCCCGAAATGCGGCATGGCGCTGGAGCGCAACTCCGCTTGGAAGCCGGACGCGAAGACGATTTACACCTGCCCGATGCACCCGGAGATCGAGCAGGATCACCCGGGCGAGTGCCCGAAATGCGGAATGGCGCTCGAGCCCAAAGGCGCAGCCCCGGGAGGCGAAGACGACAACGAGCAAAACCCGGAGCTGCACGACATGTCGCGCCGGCTGTGGGTCGCGGCGCCGCTGGCCGTGATCGTGATGATTTTCTCGATGGGCGGGATGCTCCCAGGCGCGGAGATGCTGCGGGGACAGGCTTCGCGCTGGGCGCAATTTGCCCTCTCGACGGTCGTCGTGCTCTGGGCCGGCTGGCCGTTCTTTAAGCGCGGCTGGCGGTCGGTGACGACGTGGAATTTGAACATGTTTACGCTCATCGCCATCGGCACGGGCGCGGCCTGGCTTTACAGCGTCGTGGCGATGATCGTTCCGGGCGCGTTTCCTGCCTCCTTTTATGAGCACGGCTCGGTCGCCATTTACTTCGAAGCGGCGGCCATGATTACCGCGCTCGTTCTGGTCGGGCAGGTCATCGAGTTGCGTGCTCGCGCCCGCACGGGCCAGGCCATCAAGGCGTTGCTCAATCTCGCGCCGAAGACCGCCCGCATCGTTCGCGAAGGTGGCCACGAGGAGGAGATTTCGCTCGATCAGGTGCACGCCGGTGACACCCTCCGCGTCCGTCCCGGCGACAGCATTCCCGTCGATGGCGAAATCATCGAAGGCCGGAGCACCATTGACGAATCGATGCTCACCGGCGAACCGGCGCCGGTCGAAAAGAGCGCTGGCGATCCGGTCAGCGGCGGCACTTTGAACAATACGGGCAGTTTCCTCATGCGCGCGGATCGCGTGGGCGCGGATACGCTGCTGGCCAGAATTGTCGAGATGGTGGCTTCGGCGCAGCGCAGTCGCGCGCCCATCCAGAGCCTGGCGGATCGTTTCGCGGCGGCGTTCGTCCCGAGCGTAATCGCGATCGCCGTCATCACGTTTGTCATTTGGATGATCTTCGGTCCCGAACCGCGCTTGGCCCACGCTCTCGCCAGTGCGGTCGCCGTGCTCATCATCGCCTGCCCGTGCGCTCTCGGTCTCGCCACGCCCATGTCGATCATGGTGGGCGTGGGTCGCGGCGCGAGTGAAGGCGTGCTCGTGCGCGATGCGGAGGCGCTGGAGACGATGGAGAAAATCGACACCCTCGTCATCGACAAGACCGGCACATTGACTGAGGGCAAGCCGAGCGTGACGGATATCGTCGTCTTCAACGGTGGGAGTGAAGACGACCTGCTCCGCATTGCTGCGTCGGTCGAGCAAAACAGCGAACATCCGCTCGCGGCCGCCATCGTGCGAGCCGCCGGGAAGCGCGAGTTGAAGCTGGCGAAAGTGAGCGATTTTAACTCGGTCACTGGTGGCGGAGTGACGGGTCATGTTGAGGACAAGGAGATCGTCATCGGCAAGCCGGAGCTGTTGGAACGAGCGCGGCATCGAGGTTGCGGCGGAACAAACGGAGTCCCTGACCAGGCTGCGCCAGGAAGCGAAGACCGCGATGCTCATCGGAGTGAATGGCCGGGCGGCAGGCGTGATTGCGGTTGCTGATCCGATCAAGCAGACCACGCCGGATGCGATCGAGGCTCTGCACGCTGCAGGGCTGAAAGTCATTATGTTCACCGGAGACAATGCCGAGACCGCGCGCGCCGTTTCCGGTCAGCTCGCACTGGATGGCTTCGAGGCGGGCCTCAGTCCGCAAGACAAACACGATCGCATCGCGGCCCTGCGCAAAGGCGGCGCGCGGGTGGCGATGGCGGGTGACGGCATCAACGACGCGCCGGCGCTCGCCGCGGCAGAAGCGGGCATCGCGATGGGCACCGGCACGGACGTGGCCATCGAGAGCGCGGGCATCACCCTGGTGAAAGGCGACCTGAACGGCATTGTGCGCGCCATCCATCTCAGTCGCGCCGTCCTGCGCAATATCCGTCAGAATCTGATCTTCGCCTTTGGCTACAACACCCTCGGCATTCCGATTGCCGCCGGCATTCTCTATCCCTTCACCGGCCTGCTCCTCAGCCCCATCATCGCCGCGGCCGCGATGAGTCTCAGCTCTGCGTCCGTCATCACCAACGCGCTCCGCCTGCGCCAGGTGAAGCTCTGACCTCTGGGAATCGAAGCCCCGCGGTCATTTTGCCATTTTGCTTCCGGCCCTGGCTGCGCATAGTCCGAACTCTTTCCCATGCTCGATATTTGGTCCACCGCTCATCCCTGGCTTCGCGATCTGGTTTCCTATGAACCCGGAAAACCGATCGAAGACGTCGCTCGCGAACTCGGCCTGAAGCCGGAGGAGATCATCAAGCTGGCCTCGAATGAAAATCCGTTGGGGCCGTCGCCCAAGGCGCTCGTGGCCATGGAGGAGGCGATGCGACGCGCGCACTTTTACCCGGATGGCGGCGGATATTATTTGCGGGAGGCCATTGCAAAAATGTTGGGCCTCGAGCGCGCGAACGTCATCCTCGGTTGCGGCTCGAATGAAATAATCGAATTCATCGGAAAGGCTTTCCTGAATCCGGGTGACGACATCATCGCTTCGCGGCATGCCTTCGTGGTTTACAAGCTGATGGCCACGCTCTTTGGGGCGCGGACAATCGAGGTCCCGGATCCGGATTTCGCGCATGATCTCGACGGCATGGCGGACGCCATCACGCCGCAGACGAAAGAAATCTTCGTCGCCAATCCCAACAATCCGACCGGCACCCTTCTTACCCAGGCGGAGATTGATCGCTTTATGGACCGGGTGCCGGATCGGGTCGTGGTCGTGTTTGACGAAGCGTATTATGAATTCCTGCCCGAGCCGCCCGACACGCTGAAGTATGTTCGCGACGGCCGGAACGTCGTGGTGCTGCGTACCTTTTCCAAAATCCAGGGCCTGGCCGGTCTGCGCATCGGCTACGGGCTGGCGCCGGCGCCATTGATCGATGTGCTGCAAAAGACGCGGCAGCCCTTTAACGCCAATGGCGTTGCGCAGGCCGGGGCGCTGGCGGGTTTGCTCGACGAGACGCATCAGCAAAGGACTCGCGAGTTGACCTGGGCCGGGCGCGACTATCTGCAGGCGGAGTTTGCGGAGATGGGTCTCGAATTCATCCCCAGTCACGCCAACTTTGTTCTGGTGCGAGTTGGCGATGGGAAACGTGTCTTCGGCGAGTTGATGAAGCGTGGCATCATTATTCGCGACATGAACGCCTACGGACTACCGGAATGGATTCGCGTCAGCGTCGGCACTCGGGAACAAAACGAGCGCTTCATTTGCGAGCTGAAGAAATTGCCCGACCTGGCCGTCCCGCAGCCGGCTTGATTCGGCGGTCCGCTCATTTCGTGAACGACACGATCGCCGCCGTTTCCACACCCTTTGGCGAAGGAGCCATTGCCGTCCTGCGGCTAAGCGGGCCGCGCGCGATCGAGATCGCCGATACGGTTTTCCGCGCGAGCACCCGGGTCGGTGATCTCGAGGCACGGCGCGCGCAGTTTGGGGTCATCGCGGACGACGGACGGAAGTTGGATGAAGTCCTCCTCACCGTGTTTCGCGGGCCGGCGAGTTACACCGGCGAAGACGTGGTCGAAATCGCCGGGCACGGCGGGGTGCTCATTTCGCGTCGCCTATTGGAACTGCTCCTGCGCCAGGGCGCGCGCGCTGCCGAGCCTGGAGAATTCACGCAACGGGCGTATCTCCACGGGAAAATGGACCTCACGCAGGCGGAAGCAGTGATGGATTTGATTTCGGCGCAGACGGACCTCGCACTGCAGGCCGCGACCGAGCAACTCGAAGGTCGGTTGGGCGAATCGGTTCGGGCCTTGCGCGACTCCTTGCTCGAGCTCCTGGCGCACATTGAAGCCTGCATCGATTTTCCCGACGAAGACATCGATCCGGATACCGGTGAAGCGTTGCGTCGACGAATGCTTTCGCTGCAGGCTGACTTGGCAAAGTTGCTGGCCACCGCGGGTCAAGGACGCGTACTGCGCGAGGGAGTGCGGACGGTCATTTTCGGCGAACCGAACGTCGGCAAATCTTCCCTGCTAAATCGGCTGCTGGGCACGGAGCGCGCCATTGTCAGTGCGCGGCCCGGCACCACACGGGATGTGATTGAGGAAGTAATCGATCTGCGTGGCATCCCGCTGCGTCTGGTGGATACAGCGGGGGTGCATGCGAGCGTCGATGAAGTCGAACTCGCAGGCATGGAACGGACTCGCCACCAGGTCGAGCGCGCGGACCTGGTTCTGCACGTCGTGGATGCCAGCGAGGCCGCGCATCTCACCTCGGGCCAGGAGGCACTGCCGGTCGAGCGAGCGCTCCGGGTCTTGAACAAGATCGATCTCGGCGAACACGAGAGCTGGCGAGACACCGAAGGCGTCCGGATTTCCTGCCAGACGGGAATGGGTTTCGAGGACTTGGCGGACGTAATCGAGGCACGGGTGCTCGGTGGCGCGGCTCGTGCGGAGTGGACCGTGGCGATCAATGCGCGCCATCAGGACTGTCTGCAACGAGCAGGCGAATTTCTCGTGGCCGCGCGGCAGGCGTTCGACGACGGATTGTCCCCGGAGTTCATCGCCGAGGAATTGCGCTCCGCGATGGATGCCGTCGGCGAAGTGATCGGGCGCGTCGAGTCCGACGACGTACTGGGAAAAATCTTCAGCAGCTTTTGCATCGGAAAATAGCGCGCGCATCGCCGGCTTGCGCCGCCGGTTTGAAAAACCCACGATGGTCCGACATGGATCCGCGCGCCTACCAAATCGCTGCGTTGTGCGGGCTGCTGATCTACGGGTGGGTCCGGCTCGATTTTGAAGTCGGTTTGCCGCAGGCGGCCGTGTGCATCGGATCGGCGCTGGTGGCGCAGGCCGTGGGCACGCGGGTTTGGCGACTCCCGCGGTTTGAATATCGCAGCGCGCTCATCTCCGGGCTCTCCCTGTGCCTGCTCTTGCGGACGGATCACCTTGCCCTGGCCGCCGCTGCGGGCGCCGTTGCCATTGGGGGAAAATTTCTTTTGCGATGGCGCGGCAAACACCTCTTCAACCCCACCAATCTCGGATTGGTGACGCTCATGCTGGCGTCGGATGGCCGCGTGTGGGTTTCGCCGGGTCAGTGGGGCAGTGTGGCCTTCATAGCCTTCCTCTTGGTCTGCGCGGGCGGGCTGGTGGTGATGCGAGCCGCGCGCGCGGATGTCACGCTCTCATTTCTGGCGGCCTACGTCGGCCTCGTGCTGGGACGGGCGCTTTGGCTGGGCGATCCGATCGCGATCCCGCTGCATCGCCTGCAAAGTGGCGCCTTGCTCATCTTTGCTTTTTTCATGATTTCGGATCCGCGGACGACGCCGGATTCTCGCGCCGGTCGCGTCATCTTTGCCGCCTTGGTCGCGACGGCGGGCTGGTGGTTGCAGGTCCATTTTTTCATCCAGACGGGCCTGCTGTGGGCGCTGGCGGCCGGCGCGCTGTGCGTGCCCGCCCTTGATCGATTGCTGCCCGGCCGGCGTTACCAATGGAGCGTTTCCATTCCTGAAAGACCTCGACTCGAACCTCAAATCTCGAACCTCGCATGCGTTACCTCCTGATCTCACTCGCCGCTTTTCTCGTCGCCGCCGCGGATGCCCGTGCCTTCTGCGGATTCTACGTGGCCAAAGCTGATTCCAAACTTTTCAACCAGGCCTCGCAGGTCGCCCTCGTCAGGGACGGCAACCGCACCGTGCTGACCATGGCCAATGATTACCAGGGCGCTCCGAAGGATTTCGCCATCGTCGTGCCGGTGCCGACGGTGATCAAAAAAAATGCGGTGCAAGTCCTCGAAAAAGCCCTGCTCGATCATCTCGACGCTTATTCTGCGCCCCGGCTGGTCGAATATTTCGACGAGGATCCGTGCCATCCGCGTGGTGTCGTATTCCGCGGTTCCGGCCTCTCGATCGGCGGGGCGAGATCGGGAACGGGCTGATGGAGCCAGAGCCCTCGGCGTCAAAATCGAAGCGAGCTATACCGTCGGCGAATACGATATTCTCATCCTCTCCGCCGAGCAGAGCGATGGATTGCAAACGTGGCTGATCGAGAACGGCTACAAAATCCCCGAGGGCGCCGGTGACGTGCTCGGCAGCTATATCAAGCAGGATATGAAATTCTTTGTCGCGAAGGTGAATCTCGAGAAACAGGCGAAGAGCGGCTTCACCTATCTCCGTCCACTGCGGGTGGAATTCAAAACGCGGAAGTTCATGCTGCCGATTCGTCTCGGGACCGTGAACTCGAAAGGTCCGCAGGACCTGTTCATCTACACGCTCACCCGACAGGGCCGCGTCGAGACGACGAATTATCGCACGGTCAAACTTCCAAGCGACCTCGAGGTGCCGCTCTACGTGAAAGACGTGTTCACGCGGTTCTATCGGGCGCTATTTACCCGGGCCGTGAAACGTGAGGACATGCGCGTGGTCTTCACCGAATACGCCTGGGACATGGGATGGTGCGATCCGTGCGCGGCCGATCCGTTGAGCAATGACGAGCTGCGCAAGCTGGGGGTGGATTGGGTGAAATCGGGCGGCGAACGGCCCGAGCAGGGAAAAGTGTATCTGACGCGGTTGCACGTCCGCTATGATCGCGCGCATTTCCCCGAGGACCTTGTGTTCCAGGAAACGCGCGACCAGGAGACGTTTCAGGGCCGCTATATTTTGCGGCATGAGTGGAAGGGAAAGCCGACATGTGAGGCGGCGGTGAACTATTTGGAAAAGGAATTGCCCAAGCGCCGGGCCGAACAGGCGAAAACACTCGCCCGGCTAACCGGTTGGGACATCGCGGAGATCCGGACGCCAAGCCGCTGCGTATGTGGACAAGACGAAACGGCCGGAGAGCGGGCGGTAGCCGGGTCGAGTCAGCGGAAAAATCTAAGCATCGCCGGATTGTGCCGCACGGCTGGACCGCTACGCTCCGCGCCGTGAGTTTCTCGCCCTACCAGCAACTACTACGGCCCCTTTTGTTTTGCCTGGACGCCGAGGCAGTCCATCACCTCGCGATTAATACGCTGGCGACGTTTGGACCGCTTTTGCGTCCCTTCAAGCCCGCACCTGATCGCCGGCTGGCCCGGAATGTTTTTGGGGTCGATTTTCCCAATCCCGTTGGGTTGGCTGCGGGCTTCGACAAAAATGCCGTGGCTCTCGCGGCGTGGGATGCTTTGGGGTTTGGCTTTGCGGAAGTGGGGACGATCACCGCGCGCCCCCAGCCGGGCAATCCGCGCCCGCGCATCTTTCGCGTGCCGGAAGTGAGCGGGCTGATCAATTGCCTCGGTTTCAACAACGACGGCTGTGACGTGGTGGCTTCGCGGCTGCAGCGGCTTTATGATCACAAGCGCTGGCCGCGGATTCCGATCGGCATTAATCTCGGCAAATCCAAAGTGACTCCGCTGGACGAGGCGACCAATGACTACCTGCTCTCCTTCGAGCGGCTGATGCATTACGGTGACTATTTCGTCCTGAACGTCAGCTCACCGAATACACCGGGCTTGCGTCTGCTGCAGGACCGCAGTGCGCTCGACGATTTGCTGGGGGCCATCCAACGGCGCAATAGTCGGGCGCGTCCGGTGCTGGTGAAAATAGCGCCCGACCTCGATTGGGCGTCCATCGAGGAAATCATCGCGTTGGCGCATGAGCATCGTATCGCCGGACTCATTGCCACGAATACCACCATCGACCAATCCCAGGTGCCCGAACCGCGGCGAACGCAGGGCGGGTTGAGTGGGTTGCCCCTCCGGGCGCGCGCCACCGAGGTGGTGCGATTCATCGCCGAACGCACGGAGCTGCCGGTGATCGGGGTCGGAGGAGTATTTAGCGCGGACGATGCACTCGAGAAATTCGATGCCGGCGCGACCTTGATTCAGATTTACACCGGATTCATTTACGAAGGCCCGGGTTTGGTGCGAAAAATCAACGAGGCACTCTTGAGGAGGTAGGGAGCGGGGGAAGGTTCAACGCCGAACACCGAACATCCAATCTCCAACATCCAACATCCAACTTCCGTCTTCCGTCTTCCGCCCCGATCAAAGGTCCAGTGGAACGCCCGGTGTGGGGATGATGATCTCGCTTTGCGGGAGGTCGGCGGAAAGGGTGGCGCGAAACCACTCCACCGCGGCCGGATCTCCGTGGACGAGCAGCACTTTTTTCGGACGCATCTTGATGGCGAAGGCGCGCAGGGTTTCGCGCGTGGCATGCCCGCTGAAGTTGAATTTTTCCATCCGGCAGTTCAAGGGCTGGGGTTTGGCGTCCGGCGCGAGTTGCACCATTTCGCCGTGCGGCGTCGCCCGGACGATGCCGGCGGGCGATTCGGGATCGGCGTAGGCGATGAAAATCAACGTGTGCTCGGGGTGGCTGAGGACCTTCCGAGCGAAGACGTTGGTCAGCGTTTTCTCCGTCATCATGCCGCTGGAAATCGCGTAGATGCGGCGGGGTTTCATCGGCGTGTCACTGGCGCCATTCCCGGCGAGGATGTAAGGCGCTACTTCGTCGAGCAGACGCAATTCCGGTTGCAGGCGTGGCACCTGGTGCGCGAGCCGATCGTGGATGTTCGTCAGTTTGGCGCCGAGACCGCCGATATAGATGGGCGTATCCCGCCCGAGTCGATGCTGGCGCTTGAATTCGTAGAGGATCGCGAGGATTTCCTGGGTTTTTCCGAGGGCGAACGTCGGGATTAGCACGCCGCCACCGTTGGCAAACGTCTCTAGAATCACGTGCCGCAATCGCTCGATCTCGCTGGTGCGCGTGACGCCTTCCGGTGCCGGCGTGTCCCCGCGGGTGGATTCCATGATGAGGACATCCACAGGCTCTTCGGGGAATTGCGCGGCCGACATGATCGTTTGGTCGTCGAACTGCACATCGCCCGTGTAAAAGATCCGCTGCCCGTTCGCTTCGATGAGGGCGCCGGCCGAGCCAAGGATATGGCCGGCGTGAAACAGCTCGATGCTGACGGGCACTGATTCATTCGGGCCGAGCCGTTCGCCATTGAGATCGAAGCGCGTTCCCAGCGGCAGACCGCGCCAGGTGCGGACGAGTTGATTGACTTCGCGATGGGTGAAGAGCGGCACATCCGCCTCTTCGTCCTCCTGTTTTCGGACCATCACGTTCACCGAATTGTGCAGCATCACGTCGGAGAGCTGGCGCGTGGCTTCGGTCATGAGCACCGGCGCTTCCGGGTGCCGGCGTTGGAGGACGGGCAGCGAACCGAGGTGATCGTGGTGCGCGTGGGAAATGAAGATGGCATCGACAGGCTGATCATCGAGCAGCGCGACATTGGGGGCGGCCATTTCGCCCTCGTGGCGCGGGTGCATTCCGCAATCGAGCACGACGCGTTTTCCCGCCAGATCGAGCGCGTAACAGTTGGCGCCGATTTCGACCCCGCGGGTCAGATTGATAAAAGTGAATGGCGCCATGTGAGGGCGGAGGATGGACGGCGCGGGATGAGGGGGCAAGGAGGGAGGCAGGGGGCGGTCAGGAGTCAGGAGTCAGTGGTGATTAGCGTTGGTCGCGGTAGAAGGAGGCGAGGGCTTCGGCGACCGCGTCGGCATATTCGCAGTAGAGGCTGGGGCGCAGGGAGCCGGCGACGAGTTTTTCGCCTTCGTAATCGCCGGCCTGGACGCGTTCCCACGTCTCGCGGTTATTCATCACATGGGGTTCGAGAAAGAGCACGGGGCAGCGGTAAACGCGATTGGCCAGAAGGTTGCGCGCCCAGACGTACGGGTTTTCGTTGACCCGACAGGCGTTGGAGCCGCGGTAAATCATCGGGGGCAGGGCCAGGCGCCGGGCCATCACTTTAGCGACGTGCGTTGCCACCGCCTGCTCGGGACGGGTCGTGCCTTCGAGGAGGCGCACGAGCATGTCGTGCCGCGCATCGTCGAGCGCGAGTTCGTCCGCGGAGTAGCAGCCATTAACCAGCACGTGGAAATGGTTGTCCTGCGAAAATGTTGGCTGGGCAGGATCGTCCCAACTGGTGGCGTCGAAATGCAAACACACGACCAGATCGGGCCTTAGTTCGTCGTTCACCAACGTGGCTCGATGCCGGATTTCGCTGATCCGAAAGAAAAGATATTCGCTCTGGAACTGCACCGTCGCATCGCGGCCAGAGTCGTTAAAGCTCTCGTAAGTTTCGCGCGGCTGGGTGATCCCGCGGCTCTGCAGAATCCGGCGTGCCTCGGGGCGAAAATCCGCGGGGCGTTTTTCCGTAACCGGTCCCGGGGCGTGCCGGACGAAGGAAACCGTGGCCCCGAGCGTTTTCAGCCGCCTTTCCAGAAGCTCCGCGGTGCGCAGCGTCATGTCGCCTTCGGTCACGGGTTGGCTGCCTTCGAGCTGAAACCAGCGGCCTTCCATGCGCGCGTAGTCGCCGCCGAGATGCCCCGGATCGAGCGCGATGCGCAAACCCTCGAGCGGACGATTTCGAGAAGCCGCGGGCAGTTCGGACGGTGTCCGCCAAAAGCGAGGGACAGGCCGCACGGCACCGGCATCTTCGGCGAAGTGCAGGATGAATTTTCCGTCCGTCGCGGCGTCGGTGACGATTTCGGCGTGGTCGTCGCGAATCTCGATCAAACCCCGTGCTGCACCTCCCGGCGCGTAAACGCTCTCGAGCAGGATCGCGAATTCCCGTCGCGTCATGCAGCGTTGCAGAGACTCCAGATCATTCCAATCCGGTGCGGGTGCGAGCAGGTTGAGTGATTCCGCGGGTGCGCTCCGGGTGGCCATCCCGAGCACGAACACGACGATCGCAAAGAGTGCTTTTGGAAAATTCATGGCGCCTGGGTGGCGGTTCATAGCAAGCTGCCGGGATGTTGAAGATTCTTTTCCTTGGCGACGTGATCGGCGAACCGGGCCGGCGCGCGGTCATCGATTTCATCCCCAAGTATAAGGAGGAGTGCGGCGTCGATTTTGTCATCGTCAATGGCGAGAACGCCGCGAACGGTCGCGGCATCACGCCGAAGATCAGCATCGATCTTTTGCGGGCGGGTGCGGCGGTGATCACCAGTGGGGATCATATTTGGGATCAGCGGGATATTTCTCCCTACCTCGATCTCGAACCACGCCTTCTGCGACCGTTGAATTATCCAGCCGGGACGCCCGGTCACGGGTCGCTGGTGTTGGAGACGGCGAAAGGCAAGGTTGCGGTGGTCAACGTGCAGGGGCGGACGTTTATGCAGCCGCCGCTCGAGAACCCCTTCCTGGCCATGGATGAGGAGGTGGCACGTCTGCGGCAGGAGACCCCGGTGATTTTCGTCGATTGTCATGCGGAGACGACGAGTGAAAAAATTGCCATGGGCCGGTTTCTCGATGGACGGGTCAGTGCCGTGATTGGCACGCACACGCATACGCAGACGGCCGACGAACAGATTTTTCCCGGAGGAACGGCGTTTCTTTGCGACGCGGGCATGTGCGGGCCGATCGAGTCATGTCTCGGGCGGGAAGTGCAGCCGATCATCCAACGGTTTCTCACCGGTCGGCCGGTGATGTTCCCGGTGGCGCGTGGACCCGTCAAACTCCACGGGGCGCTGATCAGCATCGATGAGCAATCTGGGCGCGCACTGGCTATCGAGCGGGTGGCGGAAGTTTACCAACCCTCACCCGAAGTGCACGCGTAGGCGGAGGCGGATGCCGTTCAGACCCCGCGGACAATCAGCCAGATCCAGTTTGCGAAAAAAACCAGGAGGACCAGGCCACGGAGGATCCAGGACGTGCGTGACGTGAGGGTGCCCACGCGTAGGCGTGGCAGCCGCAGCACGATGACGGCGAGGGCGTAGAAATCATATAGGACGAGCGCGACCAGAAACGTGAAGAAGAGGGGATTGACGAGGAAGGCTGCGGTCAGCGCACCCTGCGTGGCGAAACGAACGCAGCGCGTGGCGCCACAGGTCGGACAGGCGAATCCGGTCAGGGCGTGAAAGGTGCATTGCGGATGCGGAAGGCCTAGGTGAAGCCACAGCAGCACGATCGCTGCGCCCATCAAGCTGACGGAGAGCCAGATCAGCTCGTGATCGATTTCACCCTTTCGCAGGCGGTGCCAGACGATCACGGCGGGGGCGTTGTCGGTGTTTGGAGCTGGCTGCGCAGCCAAGCCAAAAGATCCGCCATGTCGGCGGGTGCCAGAGTGGTTGCGAAGCTCGGCATCAGGGAGCCGGGCAGACGGCGCACGGCTTTGATATCCTTGCGCAGCAGAGTGTGATCAAGACCGCCCGGCAGTCGAAGCGTGACGCTGGTGGCCCCGTCCGCTTTGAGCAGACCGACCACCGGAGTCCCAGCATTGACCTCGACAATCGTGGTTTCAAATTCGGGCCGGATGCGTTCGTTCGGAAGCAGGAGGTGTCGGACGAGCGTTTCCTCTGCCACGCCGAGTTCGCCCAGCAAGTCGGGTCCGAAATCACTGCCCTCCTCCCCAAGACGATGGCAAACCGCGCATGATTGGCGGAAGACTTCGTGGCCGTGCTCGAGATTTCGTTTGGGAACGAGCGCGGCCACATACTTGCGGAACGTCTCGTCGCTGACCTCGATGGGGGGTGGCGTCATCGAGGCCGCGTCGGGGGCGTTTTTTGATGGGTCGGACGTTGCTACCGGAAGTGTGGACTCGCCTTTGGCGGCCGCAGCCAGGGCGGCCAGGAAGGGTTCGGCGGCACGCGGTGTGCGCGACAGTTCGCTGATCATTTGGGTGGCACGTCCGTGGAGCGAGGATAGCAGCGCCGTGTCCATCCACTGAACCTCGAGATGTTCGCGGGCATAACGGGCCAGCATGGCGAAGGCACGTGGATCGTTGGTTTCGCCAAGGCTGAGCGCAAACTGAATCTGCACGCGCGCCTCCTTTTCCTTCGCCGCAGCGGAGAGCACGGCGTCGAGCATCGCCGCCCCGTTTTCCTCCTGGAAGAGCTGATCCGCGACCCGCAAGGCACGCACTCGCACATCGGCTTCGGGGTGGCTCACCAATGGAATCACGTCGGGCGGATGCAATTCGCCCAGATCCACGAGTGTGCCCAGAGCGGCGATGATTGCTTCGGGCGCGGCGTCTTTTGCGGAAAGGATTTCGCGCAACACCGGCGCCGCCTCTTTCTCGTTCCGTTCGGTCAACAGGCGTTGCGTGGTCTGCCGCCGCCACAACAATGGACTGGCGATTTCACGAGCGAGCGCCGGGGTTTCCAGCGCGCTGAGATCCGGTGACGGAACGGGCGGCAGATCACGATGCGTGAGCCGATAAATGCGCCCACGATCGTGGCCAGCATACACGCCGTATTGCTGCTGCAAATGGCGCGGGATGGCGGAGTAATCCTCGATGATCTCGCGGTAGTAATCGACGACCCAGATCGCGCCGTCCGGTCCGTGCGTGAGCGCGATGGGATGACTCCACGGATCGCGCGAGGCGGCAAACTCCGTGCGCTTTTCCTCCGGAGCCCGATGTACCCGCAGCGCCGCTCCTTCCGGTTCAATGATCGCCCGGTGGATGAGGCTCCCGGCCGGTTCGCAGACGAAATACTGGCCATGCAGTCCCGGGAGCGCAGCGTCGCGATAGATCATCGGTCCGCAGGCCGCAGTGAACCATCCTTCGGCTTCGCTTTCCGCGGCCCCATACCGGTCCCGGTAGTATTTAAAATACGCGGGATCATCCGCGCGCTTCTGCCGCCACGGGTGAGTGGGTGCCAGCGGATGGACCCGCCGGTCGCCGGTTGGGATCTCCAGTGAAGGCGTGGGCACATCTGGATTGCGCGCGAGATACCGCCACGGCAGTGGTGCGATGCAGATGGCGGGCTTGGTTGTACTGACGAGAAAACGATCGCCGCTCCGGGTCATGGCAAAGCCGAACGTATGCGTGCCACCGGGTACCGGTTCGATCGCGCTGCCGTCCTCGCGCAGGCGAAAATCGGTGTCGGGCAAGGTCACCGGCGCCGCGAGATGTGGCCCGTTGATTTCGCCGCCGCCCCAGCCGCGGCCAAAGTAAATCCAGCCGTCTGAGTTCCACTGCGGCGCATTGATTCCGCGTTCGAGGGCGCCGGTTTTGAAACCGGTAAAGAGCGTCTCGCGCACTTCGGGCCGGCCATCGCCGTCGCGGTCCGCCAGCAGGACGATGTCCGGAGCGCAGGCGACGATCACCCCGTCGCGCGCCGGCACCAGCCCGTAGGCTGGTGGCAGATCATTGGCCCAGACGACGGCCTCGTCCATGCACCCGTCTCCATCGGTGTCACGCAGCACTTTCACCACACCATAAGTGCCGGCCTTCGCCGCGAGCTTGAACTTCTCATCGGCCTGCACGCGGCGGACCTGGGTGTCGAGCTGGCCGCTCTTGTTGAGTTCTTCGATGTCGAGTTGACCTTCCAGATTGTAGCCGTGCAGTTCGCTGACAAACATTCGCCCGCGCGCATCCCAGCACACCCCGGAAGGTGACGCGATGAGTGGTTCGCTGGCGATGACCTGCATCTCGAAGCCGTCGGGCAGGACAAATGCGGCGGCGCTTTCCTCCGGCGTTCTTGGTTTCGGCGCGTCGGTGGGCAGGGGAATCTGCCCGGCGGCAACGGTGCTGAACATCGTGAGAATGGAAAGGGTGCGCTGCATGGGGAAGGGGAACTTGCCAGCGAGCGCAGCCCGCCCGCAAGAAGGGAGGTGGGGGAGGAGGACGGATGGACGTAGTGGACGTTGGACGTTGGACGTTGGACGTTGGATGTTGGACGTTGGACGTTGGACGTTGGACGTTGGACGTTGGACGTTGGAGCTTTGCGGCTCGTCGGTCGGTGCAAAAAATGCTGATTTGTCGCCGCGATGCACCTCCGCTGCGCGAGCATTACGCGGTTTTTTCGTTGCCCTCGGGGCGGGGTTCGTAACGAATCCTTGGCACGCCGGAGGACCGCCGAGAATATTGTCCGAGGCAATGGCTCCGGAAAAACATGCACGTTGAAACGCTGAATTGGCTTCTCCTTGGGCCGGACGGGGAATTGTTGCTCAGCAACAATGGTCTGCGCGACCCCGGCTTTCTCGTCGAATCCGGGGATGTCCCGGCTGCGCCCGACCGGGCTCGCTCCACTGCCGCGCTGATCGGGCCGGTGCTGTCGGGTGATGCGCAGTTTCTCGCGGGATGCACGATCGGCAGCGATTCACAACCACGCACGGAATGGTCCATCGAAGACGTTTCCGACTCACCCGCGCTCCGCGCGGTTTTGGTGCGACGATGGTCCCTCTCGCCACGCGCGGAAGCGGGTGCATCGGAGTCGCTGGCACGGCGTTTCCTTGATTTCCCCACCGGCCAATTTTGGATGGCACTGAATGGTATTTACATCGAGGTCAACCGGACTTTAGCCGTCATGCATGGCTGCGAAAATCCGGCCGCGTTGGTGAAGGAGCGAGGGGAATTGCCTGCCCTTTGGAGTGACCCGGCCGCACTGATGGGTTTTGTCCGGCATGTGATGGCGGAGGGTTCGGCTCGCGATGTCGAACTCGAGATCAGGCGGGTCGACGGTGACACCGGTTGGGTGCTCTTGTTCGGTCAGCTCGTTCGCGATTCTTCCGGACGCCCCCTCTGCTTGGAAGGGACAGCCATCGATATTACGAAACGCAAAGCCGAGGAAGCGCGGCTCCAGCGGAGTCACGACCGGTTCACCCGTCTCATGGCGACGCAGACCGTCGTGCCTTGGGAGGCGGACGTGGAAATGACCCGTATTGAATACGTGGGGCCGGGCGCGGAACATTTGCTGGGGTTTCCGGCGCCAGAATGGCGGCAACCAAACTTCTGGCTCGAGCACGTTCATCCGGAAGATCGCGACTGGCTCCGGATCGTGCGGGAAGAGGGTTTGGATAAACGCGATCACTTTGAATCCGAATACCGGATGGTGCGCGCGGATCAGAAAACGGTGTGGGTGCGCGACATCGTGCGCGCCATTCCCGCAGAGGACGGGGCGCGTCGTCTGGCTGGCTTTCTCCTGGATGTCACGCACCGGCGCGCCGCGGAAGAGGCCCTGCGCGAGACGCAGCACTTTATCGAACAGGTTGCCAATGCCGCGCCGGCGCTCTGGTATGTTTTCGACCTCGAGTTGGGGCGAATCATTTATCTCAATGGCGGGGGCATCCGCGATCTGGGTTATACGAAGGACGGTCTGCTCAACATGCAGCCGTTCTTTTTGCTCGCCCTGGCGCATCCGTCGGAAGAGAGCGCCCATCGCGATCACTTCGAGAAACTGTCCGGTATCCCCAAGGGAGAAATTCTGGAACGCGAATTTCGCATCCGCGCGGCGCATGGGAATTGGATCTGGCTGCAGAGCAACGAGGTTGTTTTCAAATCCGACGACGAGGGGAAGGTCCGGCAGATTGTCGGACTGGCAGAGGATATTACGTTCCAGCGCGCGGCGCAGCAGGAGCTGGCGGAAAGCGAGGCGCTCTTTCGCCGCCTCGCGGAGACAACCCGCGTCGTACCGTTCGAGTTCGAACTTTTGCAAAAGCGGTTCTTGTACGTGGGACCGCAAGCCGAAGACCTGCTCGGGTATCCGTTGCGCCGATGGTACTCGCTCAATTTTTGGGAGACGACGGTGGCACGGGTCGATGCGACGCGCGTCGAAACCGCCTTCGCGGACGCGGTGCTGGGGCAGAAGACGGATTTCGAATGCGAATTTCGCATGGTCAATTCCGAAGGGAACCCGATCTGGATCCGCCAAATTGTCCGCCTCGAAAGCCGATCGGAGACCGACTATCAGGGCCGCGGTTTCCTGATCGATATCACGGCGGCCAAATCTCTCGAGGCCGCTCTGGAAGAATCGCATCGCGAATTGCGTGAACTTTCCCAGCGGTATGATCAGGAGCGCGAACGCGAGCGGGTGGCCGTTTCCCGTGAAATCCACGATGAGCTGGGACAGGTGTTAACGCTCTTCCGCCTCGATCTGAGTTGGATCATGCGCCGCATCAGCGCGCCGAAGGATGCCGCCAGTGATGAGGAGGTCATGGCCAAACTCGCGCAGATGGAAACCCAGATTGAGACGACTTTGCAGATCGTCCGCCGCATTACCACTCGACTGAGGCCACCCATTCTCGATGAATTTGGGCTGGCGGAAGCGATCCGTTGGCAGGCGAGCGAGTTTTCGCGCCGGGCCGGCATCCGCTGCGACGTTCACATCGAACCAGTCGAGTGCCCCTCTCGCGATACTTCGACCGCCGTTTTTCGTATTTTTCAGGAAATTCTGACCAATGTGGCGAGACATGCGCGGGCGCGCCGGGTGGACATTCGCCTTTCGCAAGTGGGCGCCGGGATCAAACTCACGGTGTCTGACAATGGATGCGGTTTTGCCACTGATCAGGTTCGTGGATTCGGTTTGTTGGGCATGCGAGAGCGGACCGAAGCACTGGGGGGCAGCCTCGAAGTGGAATCGGAGCCCGGACAAGGAACGTGTGTGACTTTGCGTGTGACCTGCGTTACTGAACCCGCATCATTGTCGCAGATATGACCAGTTGCGGAAATTCTTCGTACGCGTGGAAGATATTACCGCTCAATATTCATCAAATTGATTCACTCACGGGCGATGATGGGCTTGAGGTGCTTCCAAAATGTGACCCGACTTTCACAGGACCGCTCGGTGTTTGTCTTACATCGAGTAGGACAAACGAGGCGTTGACAACTTCGCGTTTGTCCCACACGGTCCCGACCAGAACGAGAAGGATATGACGGTAAAACCCGTGCGCATACTTATAGCGGACGATCACTATGTCGTGAGACAGGGTTTGAAACTCGTTTTGAGTGAGCACTTTCCCAACGTCGAAATTGGGGAGGCCGGTGACGGCAACGAAGCATTGCAGGCGGTCTGGTCTCAAACCTGGGACGTGCTCCTGCTCGATATCAGCATGCCCGGACGCGGTGGACTCGAGGCGCTCAAAGAAATTAAGCAGGCGCAGCCGAAGCTCCCCGTCATTATTCTCAGCATGCATCCCGAAGATCAGTTTGCGATCCGGGTGCTGAAGCTGGGTGCTTCCGCCTACATTCGCAAAGACAGCGCCGGGCAGGAATTGGTCAAGGGTGTCACGGCCGCCCTGAATGGGAACCGCTACATCACGGCAAGTATCGCGGAGAAACTGGCCATTCACGTCACCCAGGATCAGGACCGGCCGCCCCATGAATCCCTTTCGGATCGCGAGTATCAAGTCATGAGCCTGATCGCCAACGGAAAAACCGTGAAGGAAGTGGCGGCCGAGCTGTCCCTGAGCGTCAAAACGATCAGCACCTACCGGTCGCGCATCCTGGAGAAAATGAACCTGCAGAACAATTCGCAAATCATGCGCTACGCCGTCCAGCAGTCACTGGTGGACGTCAATACGGAGATGTAAGGCCGCACGCCATGTTCCGCTGGCCCAACTGGCCTCTGAAGTCCGTTTCTCTCCCCGGGAAGTTGGGCAGTCAGTTTTAAAACCGAGTGCCCGGCTCGCGCCATTTCTGGTTCCGGACAAAATGACGGCTGGAACGCGCAGGAACTGGGAGCACAGGCGTCCTCGCCTGTCGTGGCCGGCGTCCCCGCCGGGCACACCGGACGCCAAGGGCGCATGGAACTCGCCAGTGAGCCTGGCGTGAGGGATCGCTGAGAAACGGAAGTCGATGGTCATCCGATGGCTTCGGCGAGGACGCCAAAGCCGACAGGCGGGACGCCTATGCTCCCCAATTCTTTCCGCCTCCCCGTCCCTCACTGATCGTCATCGTTGCTCCCGTGCGCTGGTTTTCGCCTCCGCAGAGTTGGATGTTGGATGTTGGATGTTGGATGTTGGACGTTGGATGTTTCGCCCCCCCGCGAGTTGCGATTCAGAGTGCCGGACAGATTTGTAGGACAAAGCCGGAGCCCGCAGCCGTTCGTTTTCGGAGGCGTTCTTCGGTGCCTTGCCAGTAGGCAAATCGCGATTGATCAACTTTAATCTTCGCAGTTGGCATGCCCATCGCTAACTCCGGCGTCGCGAACGCGTGCGTCGATCATAAATCAGATTCATGCGGGCCCTCAGTCCCAGAGAAAATCCATGGAAAGTGCAAACTCTTCCACGTGCGGCAGCTTTGCCCCGGTCGCAGACGTGTTTCTGCACTTCAATGTTTTCTGAACAGACAGAAGTCGGGCCATTGAGTTTTGGCGCGGATGCATTTCCCCGGCGAAGGTTTTGCCTTGATTCCCATGCCCGGACGTTCCCACCCCAAAGTTCCGACCCGCCAAGGTTCCGCGCGATCTGCTTCCCGGGACGAGACGGTTCACGAAATTCGCCGGCAGGTGATCGAGCACTGCGTCCGAACGTTTCGATTCGCCGGTCTGCCTCGCTCGGTGGGCGAAATCTTCGGCTTCGTTTTCAGTTCCATCGATCCCGTCACCTTCGAAGATGTCGTCCGCGGCTTGGGCGTGAGTGCGGGTTCAGCCAGCCATGGCATCCGTGCGCTTCGGCGCATCGGCGCGATTCGTCCGATTTACGTCGCGCGGGATCGCCGGGATTACTACGTGGCTGAGACTTCATTTTCTGCTTTCGTGAAAGGCTTCCTCGCAGAATCCCTATTGAGCCACTTGTCCGCCAGTTGCGAGGACCTGGAAAAATTGCGAGAGACGTTTCGACCCCGGGCCGACCATGAGGTCGAAGCGTTGAGCCAGCGCCTGGAATTGTTGCTCGATTGGCATCAACAAGCCCGTCACGCCATGCGTTCGGTCTTAACCAGCGTGGCTTGATGATCGACCGAGACGCCACCGGGCTTCTTCTCGCGGAAAACGCTCCGGCCCGGGACGTCCTGGGATCGGCGCTCGCGCTCCACCGTTGACTCGTCCTTCTCACTGCGTCACAACCGCGCTCTTCGATGCGACTGCTGTCTTCCCGAACCACGGTTTTTTTGGTCGTCCTCGCCGGACTGGGTTTCTTCCGGGCGAGGCACGCCCCCGCGCAAACGGACAAAACACCAGCCGAGCCGCCAGCAGATCCGCCCCCGATTATTTCGCCCGGGGATGCCACGCCTGAGTTGCCGACGGATCGTGAAACTGGCACTCTCCCCCCCGATTTCATCGGTCCCATCGAGCCGGTCCTGCCTCCGGACGAAGCGGGCGCCATCCAGCAACCGACCCGCCCGGTTCCCAATCCGCCGCCGCCTTTGCCCGTGGAAGAAGAATCTGAGTTGGTGCCGGCGGTTGACGAAATTGCGAGCGAGGAACCGCCAATCATTCAATTGCCGCTCAACTACCTGCCGGGCGCGCTGATTCCTCCCACCCTGGCCGCTCCGGTGACCAATCCGTATTCGCCCACCTTCACCGGATTGGGCGATACCGCTCTGACCCGGGTTCTGGATCGCACGGCGGCGACTCTGATTCCAACCACTCTGGGCGGTGTTGCCGGTGCTGCCGGTGGTGCAGATTTATTCCGAAGGAATCGCAAACCGAGAATCAATTTGCGCAGTCTGGCCATTGACGGCTCCATCACCATCGGAGGGATGATGGAAAAAGGAGGCCAATCGAATTCTTCCTCGTCGTCCCAAAACTGGGAGCCCAGCTTGCGGGTTACCCCGGCCATTACCGCCACTCTGGGCTCACTGGAAGCCGCCCGCTATCTGACTTTGGATTATGCCCTCTCCACTTCCTGGGGTGAAACCAATTCCGCGGACGGCAATTTCGACCAGGTCCTTCACGGTGAAGCTTTTTACGGATTCGCCAAACTGCGCCTGAGCCTTGCCGGCGACTATTCGCAACTGAGCGGGTATGAACGGGACGCGGGTGGGAATGCCAACCGGACGACAACCGGCGTGGCGCTCAATGCCGTTTACCCTTTATCGGCGAAGACGAACCTGGTATCGACCACATCCTTTATTGTCGAGAATCAGGAGGGAGGCGTTAATTCAAAGGAATGGAGCACGGGCTTGACCGTCAGCCGCCAGTTCACCTTCAAAACGCAGCTTGGCCTTGGGGGCTCGGTGGGAGCACTCAGTACCGACGACGATGGGGGCACGCAGACCATTCAACAGATTAATCTTCAATGGTCTTACGCGGCCACGCCCAAACTGTCCTTTGCCGCGACCGTCGGCTATCAGTTTCGCGAAATCGATGGCCGTCTTTCCACCACCCCCGTCTTTAGTGGAAGCGCCTCCTATCAGATCCGCCCGCGCACGTCATTGCAACTGGCCGCGGCCCGCAGCGTGTCCAATTCCCCAAGTCAAAAGCAAACCAACCAAACTACCAATACGGTGATCTTCGGAATCTCCCAACAAATCGGAGACCGAACGGTGGGCAATTTGACCTTTGGCTATCAAGGGGCGGAATACGACTCGACGACTACGGGTAACGCAACCGGACGGAAGGACGATTATTATTACGTGCGACCGAGCCTGGCCTTTCGGGTGGCCGAGCGGCTGAGCATTTCTGTGTATTACACCTACGGTGACACTCAATCCACCGAGCGCCCCTACCAAACGCAACAATTTGGCCTCAATGCCACGGTACCGTTTTAGGCTCCGAGCTGTCGAAGGTAAACTCGATCAGTAGTTTGGAGTACTGACGACCGGGCGAGACCGCATCGCCCTGATTCCAAGTCTTAACCATCTTTTTTCGATTTTCCAGCAACGAGTGCGAGGGGGTCACCCATCGCCGCCCAGAAGGTGAATGTTTGCCTCTTGCGCTCGCAGCTAACAAAGCTCAAGTGACCGGCGGGTTAGATTTCGTATCCGCACTTGGATCCATCGCCGCACACCAAACCGAAGGTATAATGTATGACTCCAGTTGCTTACACTGACGAAGACAATTCAGGATTGGATTTCCGGGAAGTCCTGCTCGCTCTCATCCGGCACAAATGGAAGGTTATTATTTGCACGGTCGCTGGGTTGATGGCCGCCGGCGTTGCCTATTACACGGCGGCCGGAATGTATCAATCCGAGGCCAAGCTCCTCATCAAATACGTGGTGGAAAAGAGTCCCTATGATCGAGTGGATTCTCAAGCGAGCCCGTCTGGAAGGTCGGGAGAGGGACTCATTGACGCCGAAATCGCCATTATTTCCAGTTGGGATTTGGTTCGCGAGGTGGCCAAAGTCATCGGCCCGGATCGATTGCTGGCCGGAACCGACACGCCGCCGACGCCCGACGCTGCTGCCGGAGTCATCCTGAAAGGTCTCGATGTGAGAACATCGAAGGAGAGCAGCGTCATTTCCGTAACTTACGAGAATGGGGATCCGCAACTGGCCACTGAGGTGCTCGGCGAAATCGTGCGCCAGTATTTTGACAAGCATCTCGCGGTGCACCGCTCCGTGCAGGCCATCGAATTCGTCATCCAAGCGGCGCGATATACGCAAAAACGCACTCCGCGACGTGGAGACGACGTTGAAAAAACTGCAGGCTCGAAGTCGGCATTAATGTTCCGGTGGCTGAAGCCACGGCGGCACTGCAGGTTCAAATTGCCCGGATCAAGGATGAATTGATGGCCGCTTCGGTGGAACGGGAGCAGTTGTCGGCGCAAATCATGGAGATTGCGAAATGGACGGGTGCCGGCAAGCAATCCGAAGCCGCTCCCAAAAGCCTGCCTCGCCAAGCCATTCCCCCGGAAGATGTGCAGGAATACCAAACGATGAGTGAGCTGCTGCGCAGTCTGCAAACTACCGAGCAGCAACTCCTCGGCCGATTCCAGGAAGGGGCTTCCGTCGTCGTCATTCACCGGGCTCGTCTCGATGCGGTTCGAAAGACGCTCAGTGATCTGGAAGCAAAATACCCTGGCATTGGAGCGGTCAATACGGCCGGTCCCGCCAATAGCCGCCAATTCGACCTGGTAACTCTTCAGGGCCAATTGAAAGCCAGCGAAGCGAAAGCGACGGAATTGACAACGACAACTCGATTCCCTGGGAGAAGGCCGCGAAATCCTTGAACGAGGCGGCCCCGCAACTTCTGGAACTGGAACGAACTCCGCGACAATACCGCCAAGTCTCTTGCTGAATTGCAGGCTCGGCTGGCGGCCGCGGAAACGGATGGGGACCTCGATCCCGCGAAAATACCGAACATTAGTGAAGTGCAGAAGCCCTCGCCGCCGGTTCGCGTCGTTGGCGAGCGAAAGAAAGTGATCATGGGGCTGGCGGCGGGCGGACTTCTCCTGGGAATCGCCCTGGCGCTCGTTTCGGATCTGGTCCTGGATCGTTCGGTCAAGCGAGCCACCGACTTGGAAAAACGCCTGCGCATTCCTCTGATGCTCAGTATTCCGCGTCTGGGCAGTCCGAAGCGGCTGGCTTTGCCGAGACAAGGCTGCCGAATCCAAATCGAAAGCCCTCGTGCCGACCGCGGGCAAGGCCGCGTTGCAGCCGTGGGAGCCCGATCACTTTATCCGGCGCTATGCGGAAGTCGTTCGTGATCGCCTCATTCTGGGGTTTGAACTCAAGAATCTGGTTCACAAGCCGAAACTGGTCGCCGTGACGGGTGTCACGGGTGGCGAAGGCACCTCCACGCTCGCCTCCGGGCTGGCCGCCGCACTCTCGGAAACCGGCGACGGCAAGGTGCTCCTGGTGGATATGACGGCCAAGAATCCGGAAATGCGTCGTTTTATCGAAGGAAATGCCGCCGGGTCTCTGGCTGAAGCGCTCGAATCGGGCCGGGAAGTCGCGTCCCCCGGCGAGAACCTCTATGTCGTCACGGGCAACACCCCGAATGGCACCCCCCGCGCGATTGCGCCAAAACGATTTTACGACATGATGCCCGCCCTCCGGGCCAGCGATTTCGACTACATCATTTTTGACATGCCGCCCGTGGATCAAAGTGGCGCCACCCTCGCCATCTCCGGGCATATGGACAAGGTCGTGCTCATGGTGGAGGCGGACAAGAGTAATCAGGTCGCGGTGAAACGGGTGTATGAGGAATTGGTGGCCGCGAAAGCGGACGTAGCCGGAGTGCTGAACATGGCCTCGAACTCGGGTCCAGAGTGGTTGCAGGGATGAGGGAGGGCGGAGCGGAGGCGGAAGCGGAGCCAGAGGACGAGACAGCCTGACTACGTGCATCCTGAACTGGAGCGCGAGCACTGAGCAATCACTGAGCTGACCACTGGCTGGCCGGAGGCGAGCACTGAGCTGACCACTGACCCCTGACCACGGGCTCCAAGGTCGGAGGACAGAGGACGGATGGCGGAACGCGGAGCGTGGAATCTCAAATGCCGAGATGGGAGTTCTTGGAAATGACTTATCTGCACTCTCGAAATTGCGTATTTTCTCTGTGAAAATGATTTTGAAGCTGAAAATTCCTTTACTTGTCACATCCGATGGCGTAACTGGGCACGTCGCATGCTTTAAATCGAATCATGATCGCACTCACCCTCCTCGGCAGCCTGTTCGCGCTCGGCCTCATCATGATGTTGGTGGCGATGGTTCGAGCACCCCGGGGATATGAGGACGAGAATGGGTTCCATTTCGATCGTACAGCGGATCGTGAAGCAGCGCGCGAACCCGAGTTTCGAAGAATCTGCACGCTGGACGCTGGGGACGGGCTCACCTCTAAATCGGAGCTGCAGGCTCGCTCGATCGGGCGCTTGAAATTTCACCGGTCAGGGCACCGGATTTTGTAGGACAGACACTGAGCGGGCATGATGGTTATTGCTGACGCTGCAAAGGGACCCTGTCCAATAGCCATAAATTCGCGAGGAAGTCATAGTGCACGCCCTGTCGCAAACCGCTCCTCACCAAACAAGGTTTCGCGTCAGGTTCCTTCACCGATGAAGTCTTCAACTCCGAATCTCCTCGCCACCGCGATCGGCCTCGAAAATTATCGCCCCGCGCGTTTTTCGAGAGCATCCGTTCCCGGGCGGTGGGCGGAAGAGTTGGGCTTTGCGCACAAACCCTGAATCCGAACCGAGGCACAGTATGAATTCTATTCCGATGAACGACGTCAGCGAGCCGGTGACCGGCCACGGGAACACCCAATCCTGCGGATACACGCGTCCCGATTTCCTCAATGAGCGCACCACCGAACGAGGATCGAGCCGGACAGATCCCTCGGGGCAAGCGGGTGCTCGACCTGTTTCTCATTCTCCTCACCCTGCCGATTTGGTTGCCCGTGATGGTTCTGATTTCGATGTGGATTCAATTGGTCTCCCGCGGACCCATCTTCTTCCGCCAGGAAAGAGTCGGTCATCGGGGGCGCAAGTTTTCCTGCCTGAAGTTCCGCAGCATGAAAGTAAATGCGGATACCCGGTGCCATGAAGGCTACTTCAAGGAACTCATCGATTCGGAGCGCCCGATGGTGAAACTCGATGCCTCGGGAGACTCCCGGCTCATTCCTTGGGGCCGGGTTTTCCGGGCCAGCGGCCTCGATGAATTGCCGCAAATTCTCAATGTCATCCGTGGCGAAATGAGTCTGGTCGGACCGCGGCCGTGCACCCCGCAGGAATTCGAACACTTTCGCCCCTGGCAAAAGGAGCGGGTCAATGCTCTGCCGGGCCTGACCGGCCTTTGGCAGGTCAATGGGAAAAACAAGACCACCTTTTCCGAAATGATTCAGATGGATATCGATTATAGCCGGAACGTTTCGGTTCGGAATGATGTCGTCGATTATCGTGCGGACGGTGCCCACCCTGGTCTCGCTGATCCTGGAAACGCGGAGCGGAAACTCGCGGCCGCAGCGGGAAGTGCTGTGCGACGCGGCTTGATTCGCACTTCCCTCCCCCCCGACAACCCAAACTAACACTATGCAAGAACCCATCTCCGTGGGTGTCGTCGGTTGCGGCTATTGGGGCCCCAACCTGATTCGTAACTTCCGCAGTCTCGCCAATTGCCGCATGGCGGCGATGTGCGATATGAGCGAAGCCCGTTTGCGACACTTAAAAGCACTCTATCCGGACGTCGAATGCTTCACCGATTTTAACAAGATGCTCCAGGAGAGCCGCCTCGACGCCGTGGTCGTGGCGGCGCCCGTTAACCATCATTTCCCGCTGGCCAAGGCGAGCCTGTCGGCAGGAAAGCATACCCTGATCGAAAAGCCGATGGCTTCCTCTTCGGCGGAATGCGAGGAACTGATCGAAATCGCGGACGAAAAAGGGCTCATCCTCATGGTGGGACATACTTTCCTCTACTCGGCGCCGGTGCGCCGGATTGCTGAAATCGTTCGTTCCGGAGATCTGGGCGATATTCGCTATATTAATTCCCGGCGCCTGAATCTGGGACTATTCCAAAAGGACATTAATGTGGCCTGGGATCTCGCCCCGCACGATATTTCGATCATTCTTCATCTTCTGAACGAACTTCCAACGACTGTGAATTGCCAGGGTAATGCCCACGTCACGGCCGGGATTGAGGACGTGACCAACATGTCGTTGACCTTTCCCGGTGAGCGCTTTGCCACCGTCCAAAGCAGCTGGCTCGAGCCGCGCAAGGTGCGCGAAATGACCATTGTCGGCACGCGACGGATGATTATTTACGATGACTTGCAGGCTAATGAAAAAATCCGGGTTTATGATGTGCGGGTCGAGCGGCCGCCTCATTATGATACCTTTGCGGAGTTCCACTATTCCTATCACTATGGAGATAGCTTTATCCCGCATATTCCGCAGGGTGAGCCTTTGAAATCGGAGTGCTCCCATTTTCTCGATTGCATCATCGGTGGTACCGAGCCGTTGACCAGCGGTCGGGCCGGTTTGGACTTGGTGCGCATTCTCGAAGCCTCGTCCGAGTCCATCGCCAAACAGGGCGCTCCCGTCGATTTCAGACGGGCAGCCGAGGCTCCCTCCGCGGACGCGTCCAAACAGACGAGTGGACCGGATCGCGGTTCGAGCAAGTTGTCGAAAAACAGTGGGAAGCGGTCTCGCGCCTGACTAACGACGTCGCGCCGCATCAATTTATTAACGCCCGACGTCAAACTCGGGCGCGATGTTCGGACAAGGCTGAGATCCGAATATCGAAATCGGTATGAAGAAAACCGTAGCCACCCCGGTGCGGCGTTTTGTCTCGGGTAGGGTGGGCGTCTCGCCCGCCGAGCGACGCATCTTGCGTCGCGGTCGTCCACTCTGGATCGGGAAGTTCGTTCGGGCGGGACGCCCGAACCGGCGGGCAGGATGCCCACCGTACCCGAGACTGACATCGCGCCACGGCTATGACATTCCTTAAACTGCTCTAATTACGATTCCTGTGTTCCTCAGACAAGACACCGGCGCCACTTTCCCGATCTTCCATCACCTCATCACAATCCGCGCTGCACCCGGCCCACTCCGCCTTCCGCATTGCTCGCGCCCGCCGGCGCGCCCCTTCGGGCTGCGCTGTCGCGCAGGCTATTTGCCGCGTGCCGCCGCACGCTCCCCCCGACCCCCGACTTCCGCCTTCGCCCTTCGCCCTTCGCCCTTCGCCCTTCGCCCTTCGCCCGGGCCTGCTAACTGCTCACTCCAAACTCCACCATGACCGTTCCTTTTCTCGACCTCGAAGCGCACCATAAACCGTTTTTGGATCAGTTTGCTGCCGCCATTCAAAAGGTGATCGAGCAAAGTGCCTTCGCCGGCGGCCCCTTCGTCGCCGAATTCGAAAGGGCTTTCGCTGCCTATTGCCAATGTCCTCAGACGGTCGGGGTGGGAAATGGCACCGAATCGCTGTGGCTGGCTCTGTTGGCTCGGGGGATTGGTCCCGGCGACGAAGTGATCACGTCACCCATGACCTTCATGGCGACCGCGGAGGCTATTTCCTATTGCGGGGCCACACCGGTTCTCGTCGATATCGACCCTCTGACCTACAACATTAATCCCGACGGTATCGAAGAGGCCATTACGGCGCGGACCCGGGCCATTATCCCGGTGCACCTGTTTGGTCAAATGGCGGACATGGATCCCATTCTCGAGATCGCCCGCAAACATGGGTTGTTTGTCTTGGAAGACGCCGCCCAGGCTCACGGCGCCGAGTATAAGGGCCGCCGCGCCGGTTCGATGGGTGACGCCGGGAGTTTCAGTTTTTATCCGGGGAAGAATCTCGGAGCATTGGGAGAAGCGGGTGCAGTCGTGACCCACGATGCAGGCTCTGGCGGAATCGGTTCGAATTCTCCGCGATCATGGGCAGTCACGAAAATATCATCACACCATGGTCGGATGGAACGCTCGCATGGATGGAATTCAGGGAGCGGTGCTGTCCATCAAGCTGCGCCATCTGGATCAGGCCAATCAGAAACGGCGTGCCCATGCCAAACGATATGACCAGGGATTTTCGGGCCTGGAGGGAATTACCACTCCCGTCGAGCATGCGGATTGCCGCCATGTCTATCATATCTACGCCATCCGGGTGGCTGATCGGGATCAGGTCATGCGGAAACTGCAGGAGCTCGGTATTGGCACCGGCATCCACTATCCCGTCCCCATTCATTTGCAGGAGTGCTATCGCAGCCTGGGCTTGGGGCGCGGTAGTTTTTCCGTGGCGGAAAAGTGCGCCGATGAATTTCTCTCCCTCCCCATGTTCCCCGAACTCACCGAGCTGCAAATCGAGCGCGTGATTGAGGCCGTCACCGCGGTTGTTCCGGCCGCAGTCTAGTTCGCGCCCGCGGCTCCACCGTCCGCCGTCTGACTTCCGTCCTCCGCGTTGCTCGCGCTTTCCGGCGCGCCCCTTCGGGCTGCACTGTCGCGCAGGCTGTCGTCGCTCCGCTCGGCTCCGCATTCCGCGTTCCCGCTTTCGGTCTGGTCCGGTCTTGCATCCCCCCCCTGTGGACATTTCTTTTGTCGATCCGACGCGATGCGCTGAATGGGACCGGGAAATCGAGGGTCATTCGGGAGCCGGAATTTTTCACTCAGCCGCTTGGGCGGAAGTGATCCGGCAGACATATGGTCATGTTCCGCGATACCTGCGGCTCCGGGAAACTGAGCAACCCCGGCTTTTGCTTCCGATTTTTGAGGTCTCGAGCTGGCTGACTCAGCGCCGAGGTGTTTGCCTGCCTTTCTCCGACACTTGTGAGCCGCTTCATTTTGATCATGCTACCCTCACCTTGGCGCTCGAAGCGCTCACGGCGGAAGCGAAGACTCGTGGTTGGCGATATGTGGAGTTCCGCGGGCCGTGCCGATTGGCCAATTCAGCGACGCCATCCGTGTCATACCATGGTCACGCGCTTGATCTGCGACCAGGTCGGGAAGCCCTGAATCGATCCCTCAGTTCGTCCGCACGGCGGTCACTGCGCAAGGCTGAGCGCAGCGGCCTGCAGGTGGATATCAGCAACCGCTGGCAGGATGTGGTGGAGTTCTGCCGATTGCACGCACGCACGCGCCGCCGGCAAGGGTTGCCGCCCCAACCGATGGCGTTCTTCCGCCATTTGCACCAGGAAATTATCGCGCGCGACCTCGGGTTTGTGAGCATTGTCCGACACGAGGGGCGGCCCGTCGCCGCAGCAGTTTTTCTCCGGCGCGGTGAGAAGGCGATTTACAAGTTTGGCGCCTCGGATGAACGCTATCAGGAATTCCGGGGCAATCACTTGGTGATGTGGACTGCGATCGAAACCCTGGCGGCGCAAGGAGTCGAAACTTTGGACTTCGGTCGCACCTCTCTTTCTCAGGACGGCCTCCGTCGGTTCAAACGATCGTGGGGCGCCCGGGAATATCCGATAAACTATTTCCGTCTTGATCCTCAATCCGGTCAATGGCTGACATCGCGTGACAAATCTTCTGGCCTGCAGGGTGCGCTCTTTGCCCGATCTCCGTTGCTGCTCAACCGTCTCGCCGGCAGGCTGATCTATCCGCATCTGGATTAGTCATTGCTTGATTTTTTTCGGGCGGTTCACTACTGAAATGCGGGATCCGATTCCCACAGGTGCCAGGTCGGTGCGGCTAACGCGGCGGCTTCCATCCTTGGAGCAGTGAGTTCCCTCGTGAATTGATTCTTTCTCATGTCCTTCCTGACCCGGCTTCACTATCTGTGCAAGCCATTCGTGCCGAGAAGACTGCGCATGTTCCTGCGGCGTTTGCACGCTCTCTGGGTGATGCGTTCTTCGCGCGATGCCTGGCCGATCGATCCGTCGTCCGCGGATCCACCTGCCGGGTGGCTGGGTTGGCCCGACGGAAAACGTTTTGCCTTCGTGCTGACCCACGATGTGGAGGGCCCGGTCGGGTTAAATCGAGTCAAGCTCCTGGCCGAACTCGAAATGAGCCTGGGGTTGCGCTCGTCTTTCAATTTCGTCCCGGAAGGGTCCTATGAAGTTCCGGCCTCTCTGCTCTCGTGGTTAACTGAGCGGGGATTTGAAGTTGGAGTTCATGATCTGAACCACGATGGCAAACTCTATTGGTCCCGGGCTTCCTTTCAGCGGAAGGCGGAACGCATTAATCACCACCTCAATGAATGGCAGGCCGTCGGTTTCCGATCCGGATTCATGCTGCACAACCTCGAGTGGATTCACGATCTCGACATCGCTTACGACGCTTCCACCTTCGATACGGATCCCTTCGAGCCGCAGCCCGATGGTGCCGGAACGATTTTTCCCTTTTGGGTCCCGGCGCCGGCGGCGGCGGGAGATCATGGCGCAGAAGCTGGGAGATCACAAAAGCCGGAGCCAAGCGAATCGACCGATGACGGTCCGCAAACCTCGCCTCTTCTGAACGCCGACCTCCGTCCTCTGTCCTCCGTCCTCGGTCCTCCGACTTCCGACTTCCGGCCTCCGACCTCTGCCGCCCTTCCCCGCTCCGGTTACGTCGAGTTGCCCTACACCCTGGTGCAGGACTCGACACTGTTTCTCCTCCTGCGCGAACCGACCAATACCTTGTGGGAGAAAAAGCTCGACTGGATCGTTCAACGCGGCGGCATGGCCCTGCTCAATACTCATCCCGACTATATGAGCTTCGATTCGGAAAAGGTCGGATCGCTGGAATTTTCCGCGGAGCGGTATGCAGACTTTCTGCGCCAAGTCACTTCCCGCTATGCGGAGACCTATTGGCACGCGTTGCCCCGTGAGGTGGCCGCCCGTTGTGCCAGAGCCCACGCTTCTGATGCGGAGCGTCACCATTTCGTCAATTCCGCGAATTCTTAATTCCGGCGTTTCCGGCGACAGCGCCGACCGCATTCGATCACGAATACTTTACCTACGGTGAAAGGGCGTCAGAACCACCCGCAAAGCAGTGGTTTCGCCCCTTCAGGGTTCGTGCCATCGTTCGATTATTCCCAAGGCGCCGCCCCCTCTATGCGGCATCGCGCACCTCAATCATCGTTCCACCGGGTCCAGCCCGGTGGTGACACCCGAGTAAAGAGAACCGGGTTCTGGAGAACAATGCGGAAGCTCCACCGGGGCCAGCCCGGCGGGCTCACAACCTGTTGGCATTTCCAAGGCGCTGCCTCATCTGCGCGGCAACTCGTTTCCCCAAGGATCCCCACCGGGACCAGCCCGGTGGTGACGCCGGAGTAAAGAGAACCGGGCTCTGGAGAACAATGCGGAAGCACCACCGGGACCAGCCCGGTGGCCTCACAACAGATCGCCGCCGGGCTCGTCCCGGTGGAATGACGATTGTCAGTCCAGCCCCACGCTCCCTCAACCGCCGCCACGGTCCTGCTCGCCAGGATCGGGCGATGATTGGGCGCCCAGACCTCCCAAGTCGTATTCGCCCACGGTGCCGATGAAACCGCCGAACTGATAGACCGGCTGCATGCCCTGCGCGAAGGCGAGATTGTTAAGAAAACTCAGCGCGACGTCCCGCGGAGCATCCCCGAAGCCGCAGCCGAGAAGCAAATGAACATGATCCGGCAGGATTCCAGCCTCTTGGAGAAGATAGCCGCGTGCCCGGCTCACCCTCCCGATCATTTCGGAAATGGCACGAATCCTGGCATCTTCGATCACCCTCCACCGTTCGCGATGCACCAGCACCACATGGAGATTGTGCCAGAAAACGCCGTGAGAAGTGTGACGCTCGCGACCGAGGTCGATCTCGGGCTGGGAGCGTTGATACTGACGAAATCGCGCCTGCACTCGATCATCTGCCATGGGATGATGTTCCAACTGGGAGGCCACATAGGTTTGCACGACATCACGCTTCACCTTTCCCACGCTGCGAATCGCAAAATGGCGGCGCAGAGCTTTGGAAATTGCCCGCGCACGACATGCTGAAGCCGGCCTTTGACGCGCTGAACGATTCGCCACGGCGGCACATCCGGCTTTGTGGTAATCAGAAACTGGCTGGTGGCTGGAGTCGCGAACCGATGACCGATCAATCGGATGCCATCCGGTTCGAGAGCGAGAGCCAGAGAATGGAACCAGTCTTCCTGTCCAATCGGCTGGCGCCAGAACACCGTGAGCGACCAGGAGAGGGGAAACGAAAAAACGCAGTTGGCCGCTGTGTAGAGGGGAGTGTTCTGATTCATCGGCATCGCGCACCTCAATCATCGTCCCACCGGGGCGAGCCCGGTGGTGACGCCCGAGTAAAGAGAATCGGGCTCTGGAGATCAATGCGGAAGCTCCACCGGGGCCAGCCCGGCGGTCTCACAACAGATCGCCACCGGGCTCGTCCCGGTGGATTCACGATTGTCAGTCCAGCCCCACGCTCCCTCAACCGCCGCCACGATCCTGCTCGCCAGGATCGGGCGATGATTGGGCGCGCTTGTTGTGCCAAGGATCGCCACCCGGACCAGCCCGGTGGTGACGCCCGAGTAAAGAGAATTGGGCTCTGGAGATCAATGCGGAAGCTCCACCGGGGCCAGCCCGGGGTCTCACGAGGGATCGCCACCGGGCTGGTCCCGGTGGATATCACGATTGTCAGTCCAGCCCCACGCTCCCTCAACCGCCGCCACGATCCTGCTCGCCAGGATCGGGCGATGATTGGGCGCGCTTGTTGTGCCAAGGATCGCCACCCGGACCAGCCCGGTGGTGACGCCCGAGTAAAGAGAATTGGGCTCTGGAGATCAATGCGGAAGCTCCACCGGGACCAGCCCGGTGGCCTCACAACAGATCGCCACCGGGCTGGTCCCGGTGGATTCACGATTGCCAGTCCAGCCCCACGCTCCCTCAACCGCCGCCACGATCCTGCTCGCCAGGATCGGGCGATGATTGGGCGCCGAGACCTCCCAAGTCGTATTCGCCCACGGTGCCGATGAAACCGCCCACTCGTTCCATGACTAATCACGCAGTCGAGAATCCGGGCGGCGCTTTGGCCGGCAAACGGGTGATTGCCGTGGTCTTTTCCGGCTATCCGGGGGACCCCGCCCACGCAGGGAAGCGGAAGCGCTGGCCAGTGAAGGTGCGGCCGTCGAGGTGATCTGCCTGCGGGAAGCCGATGACGAGCCGGTTCGCGAATCGTGCAATGGGGTTGACGTCAGGCGCGTCTCGTTGACGCGCCGGCGGGGAGGAAAGCTAACCTACCTTTGGCAGTATGGATCGTTCGTCCTGGTGACCGGTTTCATGCTCGGTCTGCGTGCGATCCACCGACGTTACGATGTGGTGCACGTGCATAACATGCCCGATTTCCTGGTCTTCAGCGCCTTGATCCCGAAGCTCCTGGGCGCCCGGGTCATGCTCGATCTGCACGATCCCATGCCCGAATTGATGATGACCATTTTCGGCCTCGATCGCTCCAGCTTTTCGGTCCGTCTTTTAAAGACGCTCGAAAAGTGGAGTATCCGCTTTGCGGACGCGGTGCTGACCGTGAATGCCGCCTGCCGAAAGATTTTTTCGGCGAGGAGCTGTCACGCTTCCAAGATCTCGGTGATTATGAATTCGCCGGACGAAAACATCTTTCACTATCGCTGCGCCGTGCCCCCGCAACCGGGCTCGCGTGATGCCACCAAACCGTTCGTCATGATGTATCATGGCTCGTTGGTGGAGCGTCACGGGCTCGATCTAGCGGTCGCGGCTCTGGAAAAAATCCATGCTTCCATCCCCCAGGCGGAATTGAGGATTTACGGTTCCAGCAATCCGTATCTCGAACAGGTGATGAAGTCGGTCCAGGGCACCGCGCTCGAAGGCGCCGTTCACTATTTGGGGCCGAAGAAACTCGAGGACATCGTGGACGCCATCCGGGAATCCGATGTGGGGGTCATTCCCAATCGGCGGAGCATTTTTACCGAACTCAACACCCCCACGCGCATTTTCGAGTACCTCTCCCAGGGGAAACCGGTCATTGCCCCCGGAGCCCCCGGCATTCTCGATTATTTCGATCCGGAGGATTTGGTCGTCTTCGAACTGGGTGACGTTGATGATCTCGCGCAGAAAATGGAGTTCGTCTTTTTTCACCCAAAGGAAGTCGCCGGGATTGTTGAGCGCGGGCAGGAGGTTACCGGGCGCACGATTGGGAACAGGAAAGAAGCCGGCTTATCGGAGTGGTCACCGGCCTGTTGGGTCTCCCTCCGGTGAAGGCTCGGCCCGCACCCGAAGAGCCGGTCGAAGTGGGCCAGCCCCCGGGATGATTGGCGTCCTGGTTTCCAAGAGTGAGCGTGAACTCGCCGGGGAATTCTTCGAGTTGTTGAAAACACCCTGGGAGTTTTGGCGGAGCGAAAGCAGCTATAGCGTGGTGCTGTCCACGGCGAGCGAATTGCCCCCGGGACGCCCGGTCCTTTCGATCCTGTTCAGCGGAGAAATGACCGCCTTCGATCGCTCCCTTGGCGTCGAGGGCACTCCCCTGGCGGGTGGGGTACTGACCTCACCGGAAGGCCGGAGATTTCCCATCTACGGGTCCCTGCAAACTTTTCCGAACCAGCCCGGTGGCATCCTGACCGAGGAAGTCAGCCGCGCCTCCGCTGCTCATTGCGCCGCCACCGAAAACGGCACGATCCTGCGCCTCGGATACAATCTCTTTACGGAATTGGACCATCTTTTGACCAAAGGTCAGCCGGCAGCATTCGCCGGTATCCCGACCCTTGATGAACACATCGATTGCCTGCGTGATTGGATTACCCGATCGGGTTTGCCCTTCGTCGAGATCCCTCCGGTGCCAAATGGCCACTCCTTTATCGCCTGCCTCACCCATGATATCGACCACCCGTCACTGCGGTATCATTGGTGCGACCACACCATGTGGGGCTTCCTTTTCCGCGCTACGGTCGGCACATTGACGGATGTGTTCCGCGGCCGTCGCCAGCTGCTCAACCGCCGTGG
>CAWCSW010000027.1:0-17092 GCA_963798345.1 uncultured Verrucomicrobiae bacterium
CACCCAGAAGTTCCCAATCGAGTTGCCGGAGCGTCGCGTCAACCCGCGAGCGAGCGCGATAACCACCGCGATGCCGGTCGCGGCGCTCAGGAAATTCTGAACCGCCAGACCCGCCATCTGCGTTAGATATGATATCGTCGCCTCGCCAGAGTATGCCTGCCAGTTGGTGTTCGTCATGAACGACATCGCCGTATTCAGTGCGAGGGCGAAGGGCACGTTCCCGAGCCCCTGCGGATTGAGCGGCAGCTCCCTCTGAACTAGCTGCAGGCAGAGCAGCACGAGGAAGCCTAGCAGACTAAAAGAGAGCAACGCTGCACAATAGGTAGTCCAGCGCATCTCGCGCTGGGGATCGATGCCGCCAAGCTTGTATATCAGCCGCTCGACCGGTTCGAGCACCGGCGAGAGCCAGGTTTGCTGTCCGGAAAACACGCGGTTCATGAATGCGCCAAGCGGCGGCGCGAGCGCAAACAGCACGCCTAGATAGATAATAAGTTGAAGCCAATCGTGTGTTTTCACGCACCCGATTCTCCAGCATCGGCAGCCGCCTGGGTAATTAAGCCACGGCGCAAATCCGCTAAAATGTTGCTAAAACGAGACTCCCCGCTGCCGTTCCCAGCAGCGGGGCTCGCAACCACCGATGACTATTCAGCAAGTCCTTACGGCTTCACGATGCGCTTGAGGCCGTCGCCGATGGCTTTCTTGAAGCCGCAGAGGCATTCGACGGTGACGAAGATGCGGTTGCTGCTCGTCTCGGTGTAGCGCAGGTAGCCGAACATGAGACCCGTGCGCCCGATGCGGCGGAATACCGGCGCGGGGGGCATCCTCTGGGATTGATTCGAGGGCCGCCGCGTCGATTGGCAGAATAAGTTTGTCCATTCCAGACGAACTCCTCACCGGTAGCGACGGGAACCTTAGCGAGCGCAGCGGCTTTCTCATCGTGAAGCGACATGCCACCGTGCGGCTGTCAAAGCGGGCGTGCGTCACCTCCCACTTTCAATAGAGCCACGGGATGAGTCGGCGGACGCGCTCCGCGTAGGTGGCGTAATCCGGGAACATCTCCCGGAGCCACTTCTCTTCCCGACGAGCTTTGGCATCGAGCAGGATGACGAGTGCGATGGTCGCGACACCGGCAGGGCCGCTGCGCCAGAGCAGGCTCCACGCAGTGTTGAGCAGGATCACGCTCGCGTAGAGCGGATGGCGGACGAGGTCATAGACGCCGGTTTGCACGAGCTTGGAATCGGCCTGGGGTTTTGGGAACGCCGTGCGATTCGTGCTCAGTTCCTTCACCCCTGCGATTCCGAGCCATGCGCCGGCGGCGGCGAGCAGCGTGCCGACCCAGGCGCTCGCGGCACCCGTCCATTGCCCGTGAAAGGCGAGTCCAAGGGCGAGAACCGCGAGCATGAGGATGGACTGGCCGACCACCCACCAGCCGCCGCGCGCCGCGAAGGAATCGCTCAAGGCTTGCGTGCCTGGATCGTCGCGGAGGCGACGAAATCGCCCGCGTTTTTGCCGGGCACCCAATCGTTGATGAACTGGCGGCTGCCTTCCTTGATTGCAATTTCGATGGTGGTGAAACCTGCATCGCGCAGGGCTTGCTCGATGTCGGCCACCGTCGAGGCGCCGGAGACGCAGCCGGTGTAGGCGGCGAAATCGTTCTTCAGTTCCTCGGGCAGCGGCGCGGTCGCCACGATGTCGGAAATCGCGACGCGACCGCCGGGCTTCAGGACGCGGAAGACTTCGCGAAAGACGCACGGTTTGTTCGGCGAGAGGTTGATGACGCAGTTTGAGATGACGAGGTCGGCGGCGTTGTCCGCGATAGGCAGCGCTTCGATTTCGCCAAGGCGAAACTCGGTGTTGGTGAACCCGCCCTTCGCGGCGTTTGCGCGCGCTTTGCTAATCATGTCCGGCGTCATATCAACGCCGATGACATGCCCGCCCGGTCCCGCCTGGCGCGAGGCGAGGAAGCAATCGAAGCCGCCCCCGCTGCCGAGATCGACGACCGTCTCACTCGGTTGGATGGAGGCGATGGCCGTGGGATTGCCACAGCCGAGACCCATCTCCGCACCAGCGGGCACGGACTCCGCCTCGCCAGCCTGATAGCCGAGTCTCTCGGGCGCAGTCGGACTGGCGGCGGGCGAGCAGCAGCTCGGCGCGCAACCACAGCCGGACTCTTCGCTGCGAGCGATGGCACCGTAACGGTCGCGGACTTGCTGGCGGATTTGATCTTCGTGAATGGGATTGTTCGTTGGAGTGTTCATTGGTTTTCACCACCCAAGACGGGCGGCGCCCAAAAAGGACGCAGGGAATCTTCCACGACTTTTCAGCAGGCGCATTGGTCGCGATGATGCGGCTTGCATTCCGTGACGTGCCCGTAGCGGTCGGTCGCGATCCGGCAGCATTGCTCGATAAGTTGCTTCAACTCGGCACGGCCCCGTTGCACGCGGGACTTCGCGGCGGAAAGCGTGATGCCCACGCGCTCGGCGACTTCCTTCTGCGTCAGTCCTTCGTATTCGGTGAGCAGCAAGGCGCTTCGGTAAGGTTCCGCCAGACTCTCGACGACTCCGCGCACGTAGGCGGTCAGCACCTCGTGCAGCTCGCGGTCTTCCTTGAGCATCACGTCGTCACGCGCGGCTTCGCTGTGTTCGCCGTCCCGCCATTCGACCCGATCTTTGCTTCCGCGGAAGTAGTCAGCGATGCCGTTGCGCGCGACGCGAAAGAGCCAGCCCTCGATGTTTGCGATGTCGTGCGCAGCGAGCGTGCGACTCGCGCGGAGGAGTGTGTCCTGCAGGAGGTCCTCGGCGACTTCGCGTAAATGAACGCGCGTGTGGATGTAGGCGAACAACCGGGCGCGCAGCTCAGCGGTCAGCGTGGCGAGATTGGATGTCGGCATGGTCGCGTTTTACTTGGTGCTGCTCGCACGAGCCTCGCGGTAACCGGCAGCGTAGGCCTCGAAGACGAGTTTGATTTGGTCCCGCACGCGGCGGAACTCGGCCATGATTTGCTCCTCGGCGCCAGTCGCCTGCGCGGGGTCGCTGAAACCCCAATGATAGCGGTTCACCTGGCCGGGAAATATCGGGCACGCCTGGTCCGCGTTGCCGCAGACGGTGATGACGGTGTGAATGCCGCGCGTCAGGAATTCGTTCATGTGTTTCGACGTGTGCTGCGAGATGTCGATGCCGAGTTCCGCGAGCGCAGCGATGGCTTTCGGGTGGACGTAGCCTGCGGGTTTCGAGCCCGCGCTTAAGACATCGAAGAGGTCGCCCGCAGCGTGTCGGAGGATGCCTTCGGCCATGTGGCTGCGGCACGAGTTGCCGGTGCAGAGGATGAGGACGCGAGGATTTTGAGACATGGGATTGTGATGAAACTGCGGTGCGGTTTAGGTCGCCTGCTCGCCGGCGAGTGCCGGTGCAAAGCCGCGCCGGAAGCGCAGCGCCACATGCACCAGGCCGATCAGCGCGGGCACCTCGATCAGCGGGCCGACCACAGCGGCGAAGGCCACGCCGGACTTGATGCCGAAGACCGCGATGGCCACGGCGATGGCGAGTTCGAAGTTGTTGCCCGCCGAGGTGAAGGCGAGCGTCGCTGAGCGCGGGTAGTCCGCGCCGAGCCGTTTGCGCCATGAAGAAGCTCACGAGGAACATGATCGCAAAGTAGATCATGAGCGGGATGGCGATGCGCACGACATCGAGCGGCAGTTCGACGATGGCGTCCCCTTTGAAGGTGAACATCACGACGATGGTGAAGAGCAGCGCGCTGAGCGTGAGCGGCGAGATGCGCGGGATGAACTTCTGCTCATACCAATCCTCGCCCTTTCAGCGGCACGAGCAGCACCCGGCTCAGCACGCCGGCGGCGAACGGGATGCCGAGATAGATCATCACGCTCCAAAAGATGTCGGCCATTTCGATCTTCACGACTGTCCCTTCCAGCCCGAAATACGGCGGCAGCACGGTGATGAAGAGCCACGCGTAGACGCTGTAGAAAAGGATCTGCGCGATGCTGTTGAGCGCGACGAGTCCGGCGGCGTATTCGCGGCTGCCTTTGGCGAGGTCGTTCCAGACGAGCACCATCGCGATGCAGCGGGCGATGCCGACGAGGATCAGGCCGACCATGTAATCCGGGTGATCGCGCAGCAACAGTGACCGCGAGCAGGAACATGAGCACCGGCCCGACGAGCCAGTTTTGCACCAGCGAAAGCGTGAGGATGCGGGTGTTGGCGAAGACCTTGGGAAGCTGCGAATATTTCACCTTCGCCAGCGGCGGATACATCATGAGAATCAGGCCGATGGCGATGGGCAGATTCGTCGTGCCGACGGTCATCGGCGCGAAGAACGCCTCGGGATCCGCGAGGACGAAGTGACCGAGCGCGACGCCGAGTCCCATGGCGGCGAAAATCCAGACCGTGAGATAACGGTCGAGGAAGGACATCCGTCGTGGCAGACGGTTGGGTCGGCGGAAGATGATGCACTCATGAGGAAATGCGGGTGACTCAGCAACAGCCGGACGGCCCGCAGCCGCATTGCCCTCGGAAGTTCCGCTCGCGGCTGCCGGGCTTGATCACGCCGTAGCCGCCGAGCATGATGCGCTTGATCGGCTCGCCGGTTTCCGGGTGATGCGTGAGCGGCGCGTCGTTCATGCTTTGCTGGAATTCGAAGTGCTTCGGTTCTTCGCAGCAGGAACTCGGGATGGTTTCGTAGAGGTAGGTTGGCATGTTTGGATTTAGACGGGTTGAGGTTCGAGAAAGAGTTGGGCGAGGGCGTCCGGGCCGACCGGTTCACATTCCGACCAGCGCACGGAGCACGGTGCGCGATGCGAGCGTGCCGGTGACTTCGCGGAGGAAGCGAAGTTCGTTTGCACCGCGGCGCATGAGCAGCGGGTCGTGCGGTGCCGGTGTAGACAAAGCTTTGATTGATGACCCACGCGAAAGGCTCGATCTCGCGCGGCGCAAGTCTTCCTGCAACGCGGCGGCTTCGTGAACGGGTGTGGCTTCGGGGAGAGTGACGACGAGGACGCGGGTGAACTCAGGGTCGCGCAATCGCGGCAGCAGCTCGCGCACTTCCTCCGGGATCATGTCGCGCGCCTGACGGCCGAGCTCGCGGTGGTAAGCCTCGGTCGCATCGAGCAGCAGCAGGGTGTGGCCAGTCGGCGCGGTATCGAGCACGACGAAGCTCTTGCCGCCCTGCGCAACGGTGCGGGCGAAAGCGCGGAAAACGGCGATCTCTTCGGTGCAGGGCGAGCGCAGATCCTCTTCGAGGAGCGCGAGACTATCGGGATCGAGGCCCGCACCTTGCGCCGCGAGCACTTCGGAGACGTAGGCCTCAGTCTCCGCCGCCGGGTCGATGCGGCTGACGGTCAGCCCTGGCACTTCACCGTTCAACGCTTCGACGACATGCGCCGCCGGGTCGGTCGTGGAGAGATGCACGCGATGCCCACGACGGGCCAGCTCGACGGCGATGGCGGCCGCGACCGTGGTCTTGCCGACGCCGCCTTTGCCCATCGTCATCACCACGCCGTGCCCCGACGCAGCAAGCGACTCGAGCAATTCGGCGGGTTCGATGAAGTCGCTGGTCGCGAAAGTCGGCGGCACCACCTCGTTCCCCGGGGCGCTGTCATCCGACGCATGAATCAGGGCGCGGAGCGCTTCCACGCCGAGGAGATTGTGCGGGCGCAGCGCGACTTCATAGACCGGCAGTGATGAGAGGAAATCGCGATAGGCAGCGAGGGCCGCATCGCCGCGCTGCTCCAGCGCAAACGCCACCGTGTCACTGCGGTTCGTCGCGCGGAAGAGCCCGTTCAGGATGAGTCGCTGATTGGCGACACCGATCGCAGCCAGTTCATCGCGCGTGCGCCGGGCCTCGCGCAGCGCTGCTTTCTGCGCACGGCTCACCAGCACCACAGTCGTCCGCACCCCGTCCGCCAGGGCCCCAACTGCGGCTTCATAGACTTCGCGTTGCTGCTCCAGCCCGGCGAGTGGTCCGAGGCAGGAGGTGCCCGTGGTGTTGGTGGCAAAGAATCCCGTCCACGCCTTCGGCAGCATGAGCAGCCGCAACGTGTGCCCGGTCGGCGCGGTGTCGAAGATCACGTGGTCGAACTCACCCGTCGCCGCGACATCGCCGAGCAACCGCGAGAATTCATCAAACGCCGCGATCTCCATGGTGCAGGCCCCGGAGAGCTGCTCCTCCATGCTGGTCAGCGCCGCCGCCGGGAGCTGTCCGCGCAGCGGGCCGATGATCTTTTCGCGATAGGCTCGCGCTGCTTCCTCCGGGTTGATGTTCAGCGCGAACAGCCCCGCGACCAACGGCGAACGGTGTGGGCGCGTTGGTCAGCCGCACGCCAAGCACTTCATCCAGATTCGACGCCGGGTCAGTGCTTACCAGCAGCACGCGCCTTCCCGCGTCAGCCATGGCGATGGCGACGGCGCAGGACAGCGATGTTTTCCCGACGCCGCCTTTGCCGGTGAAAAATAGGAACCGTGTCGTATCGCACAGCAGCGTTTCAATGGAGCGCGGGGCGTTCACGACTGAACCTCCGGCGCTTCCCCGACCGCGCAACGGCGGCTCCATTCCACGCGCATGTCATGGTCCGGGTAGGTGCCTTGCAGCGCGATTTCACCGTCGATGAAAATGAGAGGCAACTTCTCCGCACCCTCCGCGTCGAGAAACGCCTTCACCTTCGGATTCTGGACGAAGGCGAGTGGCTGCTGCGCGAGGTTGAAGCGCTCCACTTTCACCCCGTGTGTCTTGAGCTGCTGCAGGAAGCCCGCGAACTGCGGAAGGACCGGATCAATCGTCGGTCCGCACACACCGGACGAGCAGCACATTGGCGGGTCATAGACTTGGATCGTTTTCATGTTCAGAGCGTGCAGTTGTGGAGTTGGCAAAGTGACAAAGTATGAGGCACGAAAATCACCCCTCGTCCTCCGCATGGAATTCATCGAGGCAGCAGAAGATATTCAGCAGGCATGGTTTCCTCAGCGCATAGAAGACCTGCGTGCCCCGGCGATCGTCCGTCAGGATGCCGACATTCCTCAGCACGGAGAGGTGATTGGAAACGGTGGACATATCCAAGCCGACCAGTGCCGTGAGATCCGCCACGCACCGCTCGCCGTTCGCCAGAGCATCCACGATGAGCAGGCGGTTCGGGTTGCTCAGCGCCTTGAACACCTCGGACGCCTGCCGGAAATCCGCTGGCGTTTTGAGGGTCTTGGTTTTGCAGGTCGCTTTCACGCTTTGATACTTTGCCAGTTTTCAAAATAAGGCAAATGAAATCACCGACAATGAAATCACCGCCATCTGGCGAAGGCCGGCTCGAAGCTCTATGTATTCTCCTCAATGAATCACTCGCCGGAAACCGACTGCTGTGGCTGTCACGCTGATGAAAAGCGCGCGGTCAGCGATCCCGCCTACCGGCGGGCTTTGTGGATCGTCGTCCTGCTCAACCTTCTCTTCGGGCTGGTGGAGATCGTCGGCGGATTCTTTGCCCGCAGCCAGGCGCTCAAGGCGGACGCGCTCGATTTCCTCGGCGACGGTTCAATCACGTTGGTTGGACTTTTCGCTCTGGCATGGGCCGAACACACCCGTGCGCGGGTAGCCCTAGCGCAAGGATTTTTCCTCGCGGCGCTGGGCCTTGGCGTCATCGGCGCGGCGGTCTGGCGTTCGATGCATGCCATCACACCGGAGGCCGACCTCATGGGCGGGCTGGGTGTGGCGGGATTGATCGTGAACATCAGCGCCGCGCTTGCGCTGATGCGTTTCCGGGAGGGTGGCGACGCCAATGCCCGCGCGATCTGGCTGTTCAGCCGTAACGACGCGCTGGCTAACGTCGCGGTGATCATTGCCGCCGCCCTGGTTGCCTGGCTCAAAGCCGCATGGCCGGATTTGGTCGTCGCCGCCGTCATCGCGCTCCTTTTCCTACACTCCGCATGGGAGATCATTTGCCACGCGCTCGCTGAACTAAACGAGCGGTTGCCGCGCTAACCGTGCTTCGAGACGACTACCACCGGCAGCAGCCATTGTGCGGGGCGTTGGGCGCCGGAGTGGTCTAGCCATACATGTCGTAGTGCTTGCAGTAGCCGTGGTTCTTCGTCCACGGGCGCTTCTTGCCATGCACGGGGCAAACCCAGCCTTTGGGTGGCGGTTGAGCGTTGTAGTATGCGCAGTGACCGGTGTGCCGCGTCCACGGGCAGTTCTTCGCATGCCTCGGGCAGACCCAGGCGCTTTGGGCGACCGCGGTGACCGCCGCGCACGCGACGGAAGCTAATGTGGTGAGGAATCTTCTAACAGGCGGCTTTCTTGACTGTTCAACATTCGGCCAAGCCCCAGCGCAGGACTCAGTCCTTGCCGAAAATAAGACGTGAATTGCCTCTCCGGAACTTAGTGCTGATGAGCTGGCGGGGCGGCGGCGCTGGGCGTGGGGCTTGGCTGGCCCGCTTTCCGTTCCTCAATCAGTTTGTTGAGCACCGCGGCCAGCGCATCGAGCAGTTGGTCGCCTTTGGCTTCCTTTGCTGTGGCGAGAAGCTGATCGAGATTCGGCGCAGCCGCCGCGGTGTCAGGCTTCTGCATTTTCGCACAGCAGCAACAGCTCGGGGGTGGAGGTGGCTGAGGCTTCGCCATCGCACAACACTTACCGGGTTCGTCGTCGGCGAGCGTCATACTGGAAACCGCAACGCCAAGGGCTGCGGCAATTGAGAGCGACGTTTTCATAGGCTCAGGCTAAGCAAGGGTCCAAAGCGCGCTCGCCCGTTCTTGGCGAAAGGCAACCATCGCCTGCCAAGCAAAAACCCCACTGCCGTTTCCAGCAGTGGGGCTCACGCAACCGCTGCGTGTCAAAGACGCACAGCGGCTCGGAGTTGGCGGACGTAAGGCGCTAACCGAGGAAGTGCTCCCAGTCGCGGACGCCGTGGTGGTTGCGGATCAGCACGCTGGCGGGCACCGCGCGCGGGACGCGACCGGATGCTTGCGCAGGCGCAGGCCGGCTTCGTGCGGCAGGCGGTTGGCTTTGCGCGAGTTCACTTCGCGGTGGGCGAGGACGCAGTTGTCCCAGGACGTCTTGCCGCCGCGCGAGCGCGGGACGACGTGGTCGATGTTGCCTTCCTTCGGCGCGAGCTTGCGGCCGGTGTATTGGCAGACGCCGCCGTCGCGCTCCCAGATGCCGCGGGCGCCGAAGCGCGGGCGGCGCAGCGGGACCTTGGCGTAGTTGGCGGCGACGATGACGGTCGGCACGCGCACGGGACCGCGCGGGGTGTTCACCGCGTTGTCGTGCTCGCGGACGGGCAGCTTGAGCCAGTCGTCCCAGCGCACGGGCAGTGATGTGTCGTCGCCCTGCACGTCGAGCGCGGTGGCCGCGCCGGTGGCCATCATGCAGAACGCCTCGGCGGGCGTCTTCACGTGGATCGCCTGCCAGTGCCGGTTCAGCACCAGCACGGTCGATTTGTTGAGGATGTCGTTCATTGGAAAAGTGAGTGTTGAGAGTGATGCGGAGGCGAGACGGGTTGGCGTCCCGCCTCCGCGGTGGTCAGTCTTCGGCGCGGTCGCCGGCCGGGCACATCTTCACGAGCTTCGGATCGAACTGGCCGAGGACTTCGACCAGATCGGTCTGCGCGGCCATGACGGCGTGGATGTCCTTATAGACACCCGGCACTTCATCGAGGCCGGCGGAGAGCAGTTCGACGCCGCGCTCGGCGAGCAGCTTCTTCGTCGCGCTCCAGGTGAAGGACTGCATCGCCTTCGTGCGGCTCATCACGCGGCCCGCGCCGTGCGACGCGCTGGTGCAGCGACTCGGGCGAACCCTTGCCGCGCACGACGTAGCCGGGCGACGCCATCGAGCCGGGGATGATCCCGAGCACGCCGGCGCCCGCGGGCGTCGCGCCCTTGCGATGCACGATGACTTCGCGCTCTTCGCCGTTCACGACGTGGCGTTTCTTTCCACGCGAAGTTGTGATGGTTCTCGATGTCGAGGATCACGTGCGCGCCGAGCTTCTTCGCGATGTGCTTGTGGATGAGCGCGTGGTTCGCCGCGGCGTAGCGGCCCATCAAGTTCATCGCGGCCCAGTATTCCTGGCCGTCGGCGTCGTCGAGCGAGAGCCACGCGAGGTGCTTGAGTTCCTTCGGCAAGTGCTCGTGGCGGGCCATCGCGCGCTTGCTGTAGAAATCGCACACCTGCGCGCCCGTGCCGCGCGAACCCGAGTGCGTGAGCAGCGCGAGGTATTCGCCCGGCTCAAGGCCAAGCGCCTGCGCCTGCGTCCGCGTCCACGGTGAACGCGCCGAACTCGACGAAGTGGTTGCCGCTTCCGCTCGTGCCGAGCTGCGACCACGCCTTGTCGCGCAGGCGGTTCGTCACCGGCGAAACGCTCCAGTCTTCGTCCATCACGTCGTGCTCGCGGCGATACCTCTCCAGAGGACCGCGCCGCCTTCCTGCGCCCCTTCCCGTCCGAGGCGATGGAAGCCTCCCCCATCTCCACCCGCGTCAATTCCCCACGAAATGACGATCTCTCGATCCTCGACCCGGTCTAAGCGAACTTGTCCGGCTCTCGTTGCCCCCCGGTCGCGAAAAAGAACCGCTGACATCCGTTGCGCACAATGTTCGCATGAACACGTGCCGAATGATGCCGCCATTCATGCCCGCCTCCGCGCCTCGATCCAAAGCCGTCAGCGCGCCTGGGACGCCCTCCAAGGCATCCGCCGCCTGCTCACATCCGTGGGAGAGTGCGACCTGGGCCCCACCGCGCGCCCACCTCGTTTCGAGACCGAAGGCAAAATCCTGCGTCAGGCAATCGGCCAGACCATTCTCAGCCTGCGCCGCGACATCGAACAGCTCGAGAAAGCAATCGAAGGCGTCCGCCCATTCCTCGCCAACCCGGATCACGACCCTCGCTTTCCCCTTGCACTCTTCGCCCTCAACCGCGCCGTCCAGAAAGCCAAGATCGAGATCGCCGAACTCCGCCGTCTTGCGATTCCGCCGGCAGGTGATCCCCGGCCGCCGCCTCCCCCGCCTCGCGAGCGTGCCACGGTGCGGTAGGCATGGGCTTGCCAACGGTCCGGCGCTCCGGCACGCTGCCGGACATGTTCATGGCATCGGCGCGCGTTATGTTTCTGGCGGGTAGACCCGTGCGATCGTCCGCGGCGCCGCTGAATTCCGCCGGGCATTGCTGCAAAAGTGAAGCCCTATTTCTTATCGCTTTAGAAATGAAGCCTACTCCCAATTAGGATACATACGCCCGCCCCTTTCCAATATGGACGCCAAACAAGAAAAAGAGTTTGAGAGTTTCGGTTGCGCTTCTCGTTGTTTGATTGCTCTCGCAAACGCGAACGGAACTGGATTGACCAAGGCCACATTTATTGACCGATACGCTCCGAAGTATTGGCAGCATCGCGACCAGTGTGGAGGTTTGACGTTTGACCAGATTAAAGTGGTTGCGAAAGATTTGGGGCTGGCGAGAGACATTCCAGACACCACAGACTTTTCGATAGTGAGAGGACATATTAAGTGTCATTCGATTTGTTCGTTATTGGTCTACACTCAGAAGCGGTATGAACAGGACGGGGGTTTATCAGTCTATCATCATTGCACTGTAGTTGGTCACAATGTTTTACAAAGAGACGATTTTCTTTACTTGACGGAATTGGACTATATATCGGGACACGGCAGGGGTCTATACCTTCCTGAGTCAGCGATTTCACCGTTGATTCCTGTCAATTTGCGGTCCAAAATCACCCACCACTTTGCGCTTCAAAATCACCCACCCTTGGGTGGGTTTTTTCATAACGAGTTGAGGTTGGATTTCAAGGACGTTTAATCCCGCGACAGCGGCCAAGCGCGAGCGCGGAGTGTTCCCCCCAAACGCCTGCCGCGGCGAGCGGCGCGGGGTTTGGGGGCGCGCAGCCCCATCAAGCCGGTTGGTGGCGGTGGTGGTGGCGGCGGGTGGAAGCGGCGGTGGGGTTATCGGGCCGGGCTGTGTGCCTTGAGCGGGAACTCATCGTGTCTGGTCCTGGGATGGCGCGGTGTTGGCGGGGGCGGGTTTTCCCGCCGATGTGCGCGGTTTGGTTTTGCCGGAGGCGGCGGCCAGGGGCGCGTCTTTAAGCCGGTAGCTGCGGCCGGCAATGGCAATGACCGTGGCGTGATGGAGGAAGCGGTCGAGGATGGCGCTGGCGGTGGGCACGTCGCTCAAGAGTTTGCCCCAGTCTTCCAAGGGTCGGTTGCTGGTCATGATCGTGGAGCGGTTTTCGTAGCGGCGCATGATGACTTCCAGCAGGTATTGCCGGAGTTCTTGGGCAAGGCTTTGAGACCCATGTCATCGATGATGACCAACTCGGGCTTGAGGTACTTGCGCAGGGTTTGTCCTGCCCTTTGAAGGCTTCCTCTTGCAGGAAGTCGCGCACCAGATCGAAGATCGATCGGTAGAGGACTTCCTTGCCTTGTTTGATCGCTTCGTATCCGAGGGCTTGCGCCAGATGGGTTTTGCCGACCCCGGGCGGACCGACAAAAAGCACGTCTTTGCCTTCGCGCAGGTAGGCTCCGGCGGCCAGTTCGAAGATCTGCCTGCTTTTGATGGAGGCATTGAAGTGCCAGTCGAAGTCTTCGAGGGTTTTCAGAGCGCGAAAATCGGCGGCTTTGGTGCGCCGTGCCATCATCCGGTGGTGGCGCACGTGGAGTTCATCCTGGAGGATGAGTTCCAAAAATTCGGCGTGGCCGAGTCGGTTGGCGGCCGCTTCTTGGAGGCGCGTGGGCAGACTTTGCATCAGGCCGGAGAGACGCAGTTGACGCAGGGTGGCTTGGAGTTGGCTCATGGATGTTAATGGGCTTGGGGTTTGGGTTGGTTTGTCGGTGGGTCTTTGATGGTTTGCTAATCGCTGGAGCTTCCCCGGCAGCAGCGCCTTGCGCGTTGCCGCCAGGGTGGATTCGGTAGGCTTCCATGGGCGGATCAGGGGATGGGTCTCCAAAAAATCCAGTTGCACGACGTTGTCCGGCAGCTCCAGCAGCCGCTTAAGATCGCGCAGACTCCAGGCCCCGTGATGGGTCGCCGTGCGCGCTGCCTTTTCCAGCGCAGCCACCGGGTGCTTGCCGGCCAGGGACAAGAGCCCCTGCATCACCCGCAGCCCCGGCGTGGTCAACGACAATTATAATTCCCTTCAGCGACAATTAAAATGACCCGCGAAATGGGGGGATTTTTGGGGGGATTTCGGGGGCGGACGGGGTGACTTTTTCAGTGCGCAGTGGAGCCCGGGCCCAAGGGCTGCCGCGTAGCGGCAAGGGCGCAACGGAGCGCTGAAAAAGTCGCATTGAGGGGTGGGCGCTATTTTTTGCTTTTTGCCTTGGCCGTTTTGACCCGGTGGCTGTCGCCGCAAAAATCCAGGATCGTGGCGTGATGCACCAGCCGGTCGATGGCCGCCATGGTCGTCATCGGATCTTTGAAGATTTGGTCCCATTTGGAGAAGACCAGGTTCAAACTGATGAGCAGGCTGCGCCGCTCGTAGCGTTCGGCCAGGAAGGTGAAGAGCACTTCCATTTCTTCCCGGCTTTGTTGCACGTAGCCGATGTCGTCGAGGATCACCACTTCGTAGCGGTCGAGCTTCTGCAGGGCCTCTTCGAACTGGTGGGCCGCTTTGGCCGCCAGCAGCCGCCCGACCAGTTTGAAGGTCGGGATGAAGAGCACTCGGCGGTTGTGGCGCAGGATGAGTTCGCGCCCGAGCGCGGCCAGGAAGTGGGTCTTGCCGCGTCCGGGTAAGCCAAAGGCCAGGAGGTTTTCGTGCCGCTCGACGAAATCGCCCGCCAGTAACGCGGGAAGCTGCCGGCGTACCCGCTCGGGCAGCGCGGCTTCCTCCAGGGTCGCCAGGGTTTTTCCTGCGGGCAATCCGGAGGCTTTGAGCAGCCGTTCGGTGAGGCGCTCGCTGCGTTCTTGGGCTTCGCTTTCGCACAGATGCAGGAGGAGTTCTCGATGGCTCCAGTTTTCTGTCTGGGCCTGCGCCAGGGCTTCGGAGGCGATCCGCGCAATGGTCGAGAGATTGAAGCTGCGCAGGAGCAGGCAGAGCGCTTCGTCTTTAGCTGGCATGGCGCAGGTCTTCGTCTTCTCGATCGGCGGTGGCGGCGGCGCGCACGGATTCGAGCAGGAGGTCGTATTCGTTCAAGTTCGCCACGGGTTGCACGAGGTCCATCGGCTCAAATCCGCTCCCGGGCAGTGCGCGGCGGATGGTGTCCAGCGTGAGGTGGGCGCCGCGGGCGCTCATTTGCTCCAGGGCCTCTTCGACTTCGCTCAAGCTGGTGTCGGCCGCGAGTTTGAGCAGGTGCAGGTAGTCGCGTTCTCCGCGCTGTTCGCCCAGCTCGGCCACCCAGCGATCGTAGATTTTGCGGAAGAGGACGCCGGGGAAGAGCGACTCCGATAGCGCCATCCTGCGAATGCGCCGGGCTTGCGCACCAGGTCGGCGATGCCATGCCGGAAGTCGATCACGGCTCCCGCGCAGCCGTGCCGCCGGGGCAGGGTGCAGACGATTTCGCGCCCGCTGTAAACTTCGATCCGGGTCTCGCTCACGCGCGTGCGCACCTTGGTTCCGATCAGGCGCGAGGGCACCGAGTAGGCCATCTTTTTAATCCGGATCGTGCTCTGCCAGCCCACCCGCACTTCATACTCCTGGTAATCGGGCAGGATCGTGGAGGGCAGTTCGCGCATTACTTCGAGCTCGAGCGCGACCTTTTGGCTCCGGGTCGCGTTGGCTTTGTGGAGCACCTCCAGGAGGAACTCATCGTATTTTTCCAGGCTGGCAAACTCGGGGTTGCCACGCCGCAGGAGATGCTGGCGGATCCGTCGCTTGAGATGCCCGTTGAGGCTCTCCACATCGCCGTTTTCGTTCGGACAGCCGACGTTAATGGTCCGCGGCGTCATCTCGAAATGCGCGGCGAGCAAAAGGAAATCATCGGTAAAACCGCGCTCTTTGCGCTCACGGCTGAGCTGATGGGTGGCGGCCGAAGAGTTGTCGATCTGCCAGATGCGCGGCACCCGTCCCAGGTGCGAAAGCGCCGCCTGAATGCCGCTGCGCAGCGAGAGCAGCGATTCGCTGGCGCAGCGCGTGGCCCACTCCCAATTGGAATGAATGAGCACGCTATGACAGAGCAAATGCGCATAGGGCGCCCCTGCAATGGTGATCCCCAGCTCCGCCGCCCGCGTCCAGTCCGTCTGGATGACTTCCCCAGGCCGGCTCTCCTGGGCAAAGTGGATCTCCCGGGCCGGTCCATGCATGAGCCGCCATTGCCGCACCCGGCGCTGAAAAGTGCGCAGATGGCCTTCTTCAAAACGTCCCGGATAGCGTTCCGCCAAATGCTCGAAGATACTCTTGGCCTCCAGCTCCGGAGCCGCCGCAGCATCGCCTGCGCCTCCGGCCAGACCTCGGCAAAACCGTCGGCCCGCGTGCGCCAGCGATGCGGGACTTTGGGGGGATCCTGTGGATCCTTCAGCTTCACATACTTGGCCGCTGTCTTACGGGTCATCCCCGCCTTCATTGCGCTCATCGTCAAATTACCCTTCTGGTTAAACTCCATCAGGAGTCGGTTTATCTGACGAAGTGTGATCATCGGCCCCAGCCGAACAGAAAAGAGAGGGCCCGGCGGCCCTCCCATTTTCTGTCCCGCTTCGACTCGAAAACCCGACCCGCATTCGCGGGTCATTTTAATTGTCGTCAGTGGGTCATTTTAATTGTCGTTACGCACCGGCGCACCGCGCACCGCGTACATCGCTTCGGCCCAGATTCCCGTAAAATTCCCGACCAGCCGGCATTGATCGAGCAGATGTTCGGCTCCACGCTCGATGATATGCCGTTTGCGGCTGTGCAGATGGCTGGGATCGGTCGTGAATTTCCCGGCGTCGGCCAGGGCGTGCAAGGCGATTGCTCGCGCCGCAAGTTGTAGATGCGCAACAGCCGCAGCTCGGCTCGCACCCACACCCTGCGCCCCACGTACTCGGGCGGCACCGAATAATACGCCCGCCTGAACTCCACATAGCCATCGCGATGCACGCTGCGCGCCGCTTCCTCAAACATCGGAAAAAGACTCGCCGGCAGCGGCCCCAACGTCGGTGCTTCCACTTCGGCAAAGAACCGGTCCACCTGCTTCTGCGTGGTGCCGTGGATGCGTTTGCGGCCGTGTTGTTTTCCCATTGCGCCAGGAAAAGATTTTGCGCCGAGAGACTCGCGAAAACCCGTCCCTTGATCGCATTGTTCTGCACGTATTTGCGCCCGCTTCCACCTTGCCCTTGTGCCGCGCCATCCCCGGTTTGCACGGCAGGATCACCGTCCCATAATGACGCGCAAAATCCTCCAGCTTCGGGTTGAGCTCGGGATCATGCCAGTCTGCGCGAATCACCCCGGCTTTGAGATTATCGATCGCCACCGTCGCCGGCACTCCGCCAAAAGAGCGAAACGCATTTTCCAGCGCCCGGATGAAAGACTCCGTGTTCTGCCGCCACACCGCCTCACTGTAGCCTTTACGCGAACAACTCAACACACACCGAAACAAATGCGTCCTGCGCCGCTTGCCCTCCGCTACGAGCACCCACGCCCCCTGGCCGAAATCGACCTGCAGCTCCGCGCCAGGTTCACATTCCATGCGTCGAAACGGCAACTCCGCTCCCTCAGGGCGCAGCCGCTGCACAAAGCGCCGCACCGAATAATAGCTCCCACTGAAGTGATGGTCGCTCACCAGGTCCTGATAGATCCGCTGCACCGACAAGCCGCCCTCCACCGCTTTCTGGATCTGCGCCTGCCATGGCGCGCACAAACTGCCAGAGCACTCGCCAGAGCCGGTGTGCACCCCGGGTGATTTTGACTTTCCAATCTCCAAGGAGCCGGTTTGCGGGGTGGGTGATTTTGCCCCGGCGGCCGCGAGGTAACGGCGCACCGTCACCCGATCCAGCCCCAATTCCCGGGCGATCTTGCGTTTCGACCAGCCCCGCTCACGCAGGGCGATGATGCTCTGTTGCTCATTCACTTTGAGTTGATTCATTGACCCCCCAGAGTCCCCTCAAAACAGGGACCTCCAGCGAGCCACGACTCACCTCAAAGGTGGGTGATTTTCAGCCGCAAACACGTGGGTGATTTTGCCCGCAAATCG
>CAWCSW010000028.1:0-160814 GCA_963798345.1 uncultured Verrucomicrobiae bacterium
ATCGCCGTCGAGCTTCCGCGCGGTCTCCAAACCGAAGGAGCGACGATCCAGAAGCTAACCATCGGCGACGCCGTCGAGATGGTGCTGCAAAACAATCTCGAAGTGGAGTTCGACCGCATCGATATCAAGATTGAAGCGGCCCGGCGACGTTTCGCGGCCGGTGAATTTGACCCGATTTTCAGCGCCAGCGCGACGCGTGAATCAGCCCAACGCCCGGACATTACGACGAACCTGAGCAACGCCGAATCGCTGCTCCAACAAGCGCAAATTGTCGCCATTCAGGAAAACACCAATGCCATCCTCGTCGCAAACGGGTTTCCGCCGAATCCCATCCTCGATCCGAGCCTCGGCCGCATCGTCATTTTCGATCAGGACGCGGACCGTTACGAAGCCTCGCTCGGATTCCGCACCCCTTTCGGCACTCAGGCTGCGATCACGGCACGCCAGGCAAAAATCCGCAGCACGTTCGAGGGCGACACTCGCGAGATCACCCCATTCTATCAGGCCTTTGGCGGCATCGAGATCCGGCAGCCGTTGCTGAAGAATTTTGGTTTCGCCGCCAATCTCTCAGACCTGCGCGTCGCCCGCATCAGCGAGAAAGTGGCTGAATTGAACTGGCGGAAATCCATTAGCGATGCCATCGCGGCGACCCTCGGGAATTATTTCGACATGCTTTATGCGCAGGAGGATTTGCGCGTGCGGCAGAATGCGGTCGCGGCCGGCCAGAAGCTCGTGCAGCAAAACCAGCGGCGGATGGAACTCGGTTTCATGTCGCCCATCGACGTCCAGCAGGCTCGGGCGCAGGTTTCGCAGGATGTGGAAGCGGAAATCCTCGCGCAAAACACGTTTATGGAGCGGCAATTTGCGTTGCGGCGATTGATCACCCGGAACGCGGAGAAATCCAAGGAGAGCATCTTCATGCCCACGGAGACACCGAATCTGAATGTCGCCAAAGTGGATCGTTCCGCGTTGCTGACCACAGCCTTTCAGAATCGTAACGATTACCTGGCCGCCGTGACCGATGCGGAGAAGCAGGACATCAGGCTCGCCTTCGCCAGGAACCAATTATGGCCCACGCTCGATGTCGTCGCCACTTACGGCTTCAATGGGCTGGGAGATAGCTACGACCAATCACGGGATGAGGCCCTCAGCAACCAGGCACCTCAGTGGACATTCGGCTTTCGGTTCAGTGTCCCGTTGGGCAGTGTGCAGCCGCGCGCGCAACTCGACGCCATCAAGGGTTTCAAGGAACAGGCGATCGTGCGAATCCAACAGTCTGAAATAAATGTGACCGTGGATGTGGATACCGCCTTGAGCCGGATCGAAACGAACCGAGCCAGTCTCACGGCTGCGCGTCAGACGCGCGAACTCAATGAAGAAGCGGTTCGAATCGGCTACAAGCGCCTCGAGGAAGGCCAGATTTCCAGCTTCGATTTGATCGAACTGCAACGTCGCGTCTATAACGCCCACAGCCGCGAACTCGCCGCCCGAGCCGATCTGAACAAAGCCATCGTGACGCTCTGGCAGGCGACCGGCACCATCTTCGATCAGATGGCCATCGAAGTGGTCCGCACCGGAAAACACGGTGGCAGCGTCAAGGCTATTCAGGTGGATGGATTATTCGACAGCAAGGGCGTTCCCGTCGCCCGCGCCATTCCCGTCCCGCAACCCGTTCCTGCTCCCAAACGCGGCAAATCGTCCAAAGGATCTCGCTAACCCGGCGGCGCCTCGCGTGGCTGCGATCAGAATCGAGGGCCTGACTTGAACATTTCCCTTCGGGATCAACATGATTGAAGACCCTGCCAAGGAACCCGCCGCCGAACCCGAACGCAAAAATAACGGCTGGATTGATGGCTCGCCCGCGTTCGTTGGCGTACTGGGCCAACCCGCATCGGCCGGATTTTTGATGAGGACGACATCCTTCGACAAATCACCGAGCGCCGCAATGACTCCACGAAATCAAGGTAGAAGGGGCGTGTACTCGTTCAGCCTGACGCTGCTAACTCGGTCACGGCACGCTTCAGGCCATCCAGCAACTGATCCCATTCTGCGACGCTCGTCTCCCATCCAGCGCTGAAACGCAGCGCGCGTCCTGCTTCGTTCGCCGAGTAGCCCATGGCGGCGAGGACGTGCGAGGGCTCTTCCTTGCCGCTGGCGCAGGCGGAGCCGGTTGAGACGGCCAGGCCGAGCTTGTCGAGCTTCACCACCCAGCGTTGGCGGCAATCGATCTCGGGCATGATCACGGAGACGGTGTTCCAGAGCCGGTCGGCATCCGCGCCGATGATTCGTCCGTCGGGAATGGCTTCGAGGAATGCGGCTTCGAAGCGTTGCCGCGTGCCCAGTCGATCATCGACCCGAGGGGCCAACGTCGCTTCGCATTCTTCGAGCGCGGCAACGGTGGCGAGAACCCCAGCGACGTTTTCCGTGCCAGCCCGGCGACCGTCTTCCTGCGGTCCGCCGACGATCAACGGCCGCAACCGCGCGGGCGCCCTGAGAAAGCCGACCCCGGCTGGCCCGCCAAATTTGTGGCCGCAGCCACTGAGGAAATCACACCGCCCCAGATTTGCGCCCGGCATTCGGCCGACCCATTGCGCGGCGTCGCACAAAAACGGGACCGAATGCTCCGCGCACGCTTCCGCAATTTCCTGCCACGGTTGCAAGACACCGGTCTCATTGTTAGCCGCCATGACCGCAACGAAAGCCGGCCGACTGTGACCCAGTTCCGCTTTGAGCCACGCTGCGTCAATGGTTCCGCTGGGCAAGACGGGAATGGAGCGATGCCGGTCCGCGAAGTATCTCCGCACGGCAGCGAAGAGGCAGGGATGTTCGACGGCCGAAATCCACGCCTCACCATCCCCGCCCGCAGCAAGATGCGCCACGGCCGTGTTGTTCGATTCCGTGGCCCCGGAGGTCCAGACAATCTCGTGCGGTTGGCAATTCAAGACGGCAGCCAGTTTTTCGCGAGCCTGCGTGAGGGCTCGATCCGCACGATCACCCAGCCGATGCGGGCTCGAGGCATTGCCCGGAAAGCGATCGATTGCCTCCAGCCACGCCTGCCGCGCCGTTGGCGAGAGCGGGTAGGTGGCATTGTGATCGAAATACAGCACGTTCCGAATCCTAGCGCTCCGACGGTTTCGTGCGATTTGCTTTTTCGCCCACCCGCCCGCCATGTTTGAGTGCCAGTCTTTTCCGAGTTCGCCGTGACGACCTCTTTCTACAAGCGCTCCAATTTCGTGACCCACCTGCCGGTGGACTGCCTTTACAGTCCATCGCACTTTTGGCTGTCGCAAATCGAGCCGCGCAAGTGGCGCGTCGGTTTCACGAAATTCGCCACCCGGATGCTCGGTGAAATGGTCGATCTGCAATTCGAAAAGCAGCCAGGCGAAGCCGTCGCTTCGGGCGAGATCATCGGTTCAATCGAGGGATTCAAAGCCATCTCGGACATCTATTGTGTTGGCGATGGGAGGTTCACCGCCCGTAACCCGACGGTCGCGAGCGACGTGGAACGCATTGGCAAGGAGCCTTACGGCGAGGGCTGGCTCTACGAATTTGAAGGTGAGCCCGACACCAAATGCGTGAGTCTCGACGGCTACCGCGCATTGCTCGATGGCACCATCGACCGCATTCTCGCCAAGCAGCAACAACAGGAAGACCCATGAACCATACAAATTCCAGGGCCCGCTACATCATGATCGGTGGGTTTCTCGGTGCCGGAAAAACGACGGCGGTCGCAGCGCTCGCGGCGCGGCTCCATCATCAAGGATTGCGCGTTGGCCTCATCACCAATGATCAGGGGAGCGAGCTCGTCGATACAGCCATGTTGCGCGCGAAGGGCTTTGCCACGGAGGAAATACCGGGCGGATGCTTTTGCTGCCGGTTCAATTCGTTGGTCGATGCCGCGCACAAGCTCGATACCGCGTCTTCGCCGGATGCGTTCATTGCGGAGCCGGTGGGAAGCTGCACTGACCTGGTCGCAACGGTCACTTATCCGCTCCGCCGCATCTACGGAGACCGCTACTCGATCGCGCCCCTGAGCGTGCTGGTCGATCCCGTGCGCGCCGAGCGTATCTTCGGTCTGGCCGAGGGTGGACGCTTCTCGGAAAAGGTCCTCTACATCTATCGAAAACAGCTCGAGGAAGCAGATTTGATCGTCATCACGAAGACCGATCTCATCGACGCGGAGCGGCTTGCACGCTTGCGTGAACGGTTGGCAGACGAGTATTCGCGCGCGGAGATCTTCACGGTTTCCGTGCGGAATGGCGAGGGTCTCGAAGCGTGGTTCACCGCAGTGGAAAATGCGGAGCAAAGAGCGCGCGGGACCATGGAGATCGATTACGAAATCTACGCCGAAGGCGAGGCGTTGCTGGGATGGCTGAACGCCACCGTCGCCCTGCGCGCCGATCCGGCCACGGAAACTGAACCCGTCCTGCGGGCACTGGCAGACGGCATTCGCGGCGAACTTGGGGGTGCAGAAATCGCCCATCTGAAAATGACCCTCAGTCCCGAGACGGGGCTGGGCGATGTGGCGGTGATCAATCTCGTCCGCAATGATTTCGTGCCCGAACTGAGCCTGCGTCTTGACGGCCCGGTGAGTGCCGGGCAGCTCATCATCAATCTCCGCGCGGAAGCGGCGCCCGAAGCCTTGCGCGCAGCCGTGCGCACGGCGGTGGAATCCCTACCCTCGAACTTTTCCGGTGTCACCGCGCAGCTCGAACACCTTGAGTTTTTCCGCCCCGGAAAGCCACAGCCGACGCACCGCGACACCGTCGCCTCCGAATAGCGGACGCCGGAACCAGGCAAGCGCTCAGTCGTCTTCCCGCGGGCTAAATCAGGCGCCCTTCGTCGGAGCGGCCCGGCTTGAGCGAGTCGAGCGTTGCCCGAATTTGCGTCAGCAACTTTTGCTGATTGTAGGGCTTTGGTATGAAGCCGAGCAGGCCGCGCGAAAGCATGCTCCGCAATTGGTCCTGCTCGGTAAATCCACTGCTCAAAACCACCGGCACCTTCGGATTGATCTCCTGCAATTCCTTGAAAACGTCGGCGCCATCCATGACCGGCATCGTGAAATCCAGAATCACCAGCGCGATTTCATCCTTCCGCTTCCGATAATACTCGATGGCCTCGAATCCGTCCCGCGCCGTGATGACCCGATAACCGGCATCGGCCAGCACCCGTTCCGCGAGGACGATGACGAAATCTTCGTCATCCACAATCATTACGAGTTCCAGCGTTCCTTGAGGGTTGAAGACCTGGACATCGGAACTGGTCTTTTTCGCACTTTGCTCGTGCAGCGCCGGTGCCGGTGGAGGCGGTGGAAGCGGCGCAGCGGACCCGCTCACGCGATCGACCATGGTGCGGGTGACTTTCGTCGCGCGCTCGACTGCGTTGTGGAGCATGGCGAAATACTTCTCGGTGTCGCTGTTTGCTTCGCAGATCTCCTCGAGCAGGAGGCCCGAATCCGAGATGACCTGAAGCAGGTTATTCAGTTCATTCGCGGTGGATTTGATCCAGCGAATCTCTTCAGGATCGGGCATCAGATAAAAATGGCAGCCGTGGCTGGAGTTACGCTCCCTCGTCCCGGCACGCCCACCACACACAACCAAGAACGGTGGCGATAACGAGCGTGAACATTCCCAAAGTCAGCATAGGGCCGCGTGTAGTGCCGCATCGAACTGATGGGGTCAACAGGTTTCATGATCGGGCTCAGATTTTTACCCCAAAAAAGTCGAAGAAGACGGCGCGATAGACTTCGCACTTCATTTCCGGCAGCCATTCGATGCGAAAATCTGTTGGGGCCAGCCAGCGGAAGGCCCGAAATTCCGGGTGCTCGGTGTTGACATTGATATTCGCATCCGTGCCGAGAAAGTCGCACAAAAAGTAAATCTGCTCCTTGCCGTGCCAGCCCTTCTTGGTGCGGCCATCGCCGAAGACGTAGCGGTACGGTCCACGCTTTTCCAGAATACGAAAGTGGTGGGCATCGATCCCGATTTCTTCCCACAATTCCCGTCGAAGCGCCTCTTCGGGAGTCTCATTGGCGTCGATGCCGCCTTGCGGAAATTGCCAGGCCCCGGGGACATTGAGCCGCTCGCAGACCAGAATCTCACCACGTCCGTTGCGCATAATTGCCGCGACATTGGGACGATACTTAATTTCACTCATCGCGCATGGCTCGGATCACGTTTCCCATATTGCTGGCTCTCGCGGCGATTGGCCTTTTCCTGCTCACGCTCTGGAGTCCGGAGCGGCAGGTGACCTTGCACCAAAGGAATTTCCTTAAGGCTGTGTCGAAAAGGAACTGGGAACGCGCTGCGTCGTTCATCGCGGACGAGTATTCCGACCGATGGGGACATGACAAAGGAAATGTGATCGAACTTGGCCGGGAAGGCTTTCGGCACTTTCTCTTCCTCGACATCGAAATGAAGGAGGAGAGGATCACCGTGCTCGAAAAGCTGGGCCGGGTGGAAACGGAACTCAACGTGACGGGTTCGCCCGCTTCCATTGCCGATGGGCTCATCGATCGGGTCGAAAGCGTCCGGCAACCATTTAGCTTCCGCTGGGAACGTCGCAGCTGGAAACCGTGGGATTGGAAGTTGATCGAGTTTGATCAGCCCGAGTTGCGTCTCGAGGAGTGGGCCGGCTGACGCGTTTCAAACGGGCTCGTGACCTGGGGCGTCAATCGCGGGTGATTCCCGACCCTAATCGTCCCCTGGCGGCTCCGGACGCGATTTCGTTTTCAAGCCCAGCACGCTCAAGAACCAGCTCGCACTCATGATTTGCAGCCCGACCATCATGCACGTGGCCGCCGCCATCACGCGGCGGAGATTTTCCTCGTAGGGGATGGCTTGAAAACCGGCCTCCATCCAGACCCACACCGCCCAACCCAACAATCCGACGCCGAGCACAAAAATCAAAAATCCCGCGATCAGACCTTTTTCGAGGGAAAACCGCTCGAGCGCCAGAGTCAGGGCGGCGTTCGGTGGCAGCAGACCTTCACCGATGCCAAAGACCTTGGCGAAGGCCGAGAGCGCGACGAATTGAACCCCGATGATCACGCACATGCAGGCGATCACCAGCGTTCCGGCATCGAGATTCACCTGGCCGAGCTGCACGGGGGTCCGGTAAATGATCAGCGCCGATAGTCCGCCAAAGCCCACCAGGAAGAGGCCCGGGGCCAGAAAGAGCCAGCGCGGCGAATAGATGAGCATGAATCGCAGGTGACGCCATCCATCCCGCCACGGACGTAAATGTGGCGGGCGGGAGCGGCCGTCCTTGTGCAGCGTGATCGGCACTTCCGTCATACGCATCCCCGCCAGCGCCGCCTTGATCACCATCTCACTGGCGAATTCCATGCCCGTGGTGCTGCAGGTTCATGCCCAGAGCTGCTTCGCGATCCAGCGCCCGCAGGCCGCAGTGAAAATCCCGGATCGGCGTCCGGAAAAACAGCCGTCCGATAAAGCTCAGGGTCGGATTTCCAAGCCAGCGGTTTTTCCAGGGCATGGCGCCCTCGGCAATTCGCCCGCCACCAACCGGCAATCGGCAACCCATCACCACGTCATAACCTTCGCGGAGCTTTTCGATAAAGCGCGGTGCTTCTGAAAAATCGTAGCTGTCATCGGCATCGCCCATTAGAACCCAGCGTCCGCGGGCCGCCTCGATACCTGCCCGCAAGGCATTGCCGTAGCCCTTGGCCGCCACCCGGACCACGCGCGCGCCCAGTCGCTCCGCCATCTCGATCGAACCGTCGGTGCTGCCATTGTCGGCAATCAGAATTTCACCCTCAACGCCACTTTCCGAGAGACCGCGTTCCGCCTTGGCAATGCACGCCGCCAGAGTCTCCGCCTCATTGAGGCACGGCATCAGAATCGTCAGATCAATCACAAATCACCTCTTCACCGCACGACGCCAAACTCCGCCCGGCGGTTCTTGGCAAAGGCCGCTTCACTCGAACCGGGATCAGCTGGAAGCTCGGCTCCAAAACTCACCGTCTGCAGACGGCTCCCATCGCCGCCCGCTTCGATGATCGCCGAGCGTACGGCCAGCGCGCGCCGCTCGCCCAGGCCCCGATTATATTCCGGCGTACCGCGTTCGTCCGTGAATCCGGCAATGATGATCATGGTGCCGCCTGATCGTTGGAACTTCGCCACCTGCTCGATTTTGCCTCTCTCGCCGCCGCCGACGTTATAGCTGTCGAATTCAAAATAGATCGGCGCGAACTGATTCCGGTCCACATTCCCGCCGAGGAAAGAGACGCCTTCCTGCCGATCGGGAAGTGGACTGCCGGTGACATAATCTCCATCCGTCCCGGCTCCACCCGCACCGGCTCCCTTTTCCCCCTTATTGGCGCAACCGACCGTGATCAGGGAGAGGCAGACGAAAGCTAAAAACGGGAGGCGGCACATGGCCGGAAGCTAGGCGACGCGCACTTGGAAATGCAATCCGCGAAAGTGACGGGCGCGTCCCGGCCGCCGGTGACCGTGGCCTCAGTAGCGGCGCTTGAGCTGCGTCACTCCTGGCAGACGCGAAATTGCACGGCATCCGCGGACATGACGGATCATTCGTTCTCTTCTCGCATGGCGGTGTCGCTACCGGCGCGTGGTGCCGCCGAGCGTGTTCCCAAGTCAATGCCCGAGACAAGTGCGGAGCCGGCCTTCTCTCGGTGCGTGTTTGGCGGGAGATCGGCTGGAGTTTGGACGTGTTAAAAATCCAGCTAAAGCGGGGGGATGCCTTCGAGGGCGGCTTGCAGGCGTCCGAGTGTCCCGTGCTGCCGGCACCAGCTTTGAACGTAATCCATGTCGAGCGTCTCCGGCCCCTGCACGGCCAGCACGTCGCGCGCATCGTCGAGGTCTTTGCTGCGGCCCCAGCGGAGTTTTTGCACGACCACGTCCTCGGGGGTGGGGAGCCACGTGGGACGGTGAATTGGGTCCGAGAAATGTTGCCTCCTCCGGTGAAACTGAACTTGAGCGAAGGGATCATCCAACAGCTCGAATAACTCGACCTTGAACGGGGGCCGAAGCCGGGAAGTGCCGACCTGTCGCCTTCCCCACGTGAGCGTATCGAACTGGATTTGCGGATCGAACGCGACGAGTGGCGACAACCGCGAAACAATCCGCGCGATAGCATCGGAATCACCGAGGTTTAGGACGACATCGACGTCCTTGGTGGAACGCGGAATTCCATACGTCCCCACCGCGAATGCACCGGTGAGCATGTGCTCGATCCCCTCCTGTTCACAGGCCTCGATAATGGCTGCGGCGAAGCCCTCGATCGTCATTCGGCAACGGGAGGTCTGGCGGAAACAAAACGACCTTCATCATGGACCTTCTGCAGACGATCCAGGCGCTGGCGAACCACGGCCCACCCCTCGTCGGGGTCGCAAAGATTCAATTGCCACATGGCTCCGGCGTGCATGCGATCGAAGACAGCATTGGTCAGTGCCAACACGTCCGCAAACCTTTGTTCGAGGGTCGATTGCCGGGCCCGCAAGATTTTTTCCCGATACATATCTTTCTGCAAGGCTTCGAGAGCTCCCACGGTGTCGTGCGGATTGGGCATATCGGTCCGGCGACGGTAGCGGGCCGTGCCATCGCGATCAAGAATCCCGTGGTAGGAAGGAACGCACGCCGGGCAGTTTCAAATCTTCACTGGCTACCAACAGCCACGAACAGCTTCATTGACTCGCCTACCATTTTCTTCGTAGGTGAGGGCCGATGCCTGCTTCGCGCACCTCGACTGCCCGGCCGACCAATGGCGAACTCGCCATCATGCACGTCCTTTGGCGCCGCGGCGCCAGTTCCGTGCGCGAAGTGCTCGAGGACATCAATGCCAAACGCCCCGTCCCGTTGGCCTACACGACCGTCCTGCGATTCTTGCAGATCATGATGGAGAAAAGTCTCGCCTGCGCACCCAGGCGCTAAAACAGAATTTGAGCTTCTCTTAAGGAAGGTGCGCCGCGTTATCGAGTACTTGTTTATACGTATATATTCGTGTTTGTTGGTTGTTACTTGGAGATGAGATTTGGTTCGCAGTGCCTTTTTTGGAGCCATGCCACTCATTGATATCCACAAGTCTTGTAGTGATTCGGGCGCGCTCCTCCGAATCCATGGGGAGCTGATTAAGAAGCTCCATCATGTCCACCAAGTCCCGCGCATTCTCTTTGATTTGCTTTTCGTATGGGGATATCCAGCTTTTCTTGTTGTATGAAGCGAGAGTTGTCAGGGCTTGAGCCCGGAACCATCTCGCCGCGTATTCTTGCAGTCCATCGTCTGGAATCTCTTGTGCGATTGCAGCCACGGAAGCAATCCGATACACATCTCCAGCTTCTTGAAGCGCGAGCAGCAGGTCAGACGGGCTATCAACGGAACTCAATCGCTGGGCGAGCGCCAAATTTCCCATTTGTTCGCGCGCAGTCCTGGCTGCACGCATCTTCAACATTTCAAAGTATTCCGTGTTGATCACCAGATCGCGAACGATCGTTCCGAGTTTTTCGTTTGCGACCAACTCTTTAGATTCAGAGTAGTCAACCAATGCTGCGAGGAAACAAACTGAATCCGCCGCTTGCGCGAGTTTGGCTGCACGATCTGGCTGCTTTTTCAGATACTCGTTAAACTGGCGGCGGATCTCTCGATCCTGATTGCATTCTCGCTGGGCTTTAAGCCCGAGTATTTCGAGTTGCTCAATTTCAGGATGCTCTGTTTCGATATCGCGCAACGCCTTGTCAACGATCGATGCGCGTTCCTCGTATCCGGCGAGCGTTTCCTCCAGGCGATTGACAATCTGCCTCTGCCGGATTTCCTCGCGCGAAGGGCCCTTTTTTGGCCCTGCAGTTTCGCCGGTCTCGTTCTCGACTGCCCCCTCGGTCGGCGCATTTGCACCGATGGTTCCAATTGGAGCGATATCTTTGTCTTGGATAAGAAACAGAACAATACTTCCGATAAGGGCAGCAGCCGCGAAAACCAAAAAGTAATCTCGAAGCCAGGCGAATGCCCCCGCCTTTTGTCGCGCCGCCGCTGGGGGTGTTCTGGCTGAGGTGGATTGCATTGGAGGGTGAACAGCTTCTTTTCGAGGGTTACATCTCAATTGCCTCCCAGCAGCGTGAATGAGAATTGTTTTGGGAAATGGATAGGGAACTGCAACGCGGATTACTCGGCAGTTTCGGGCTAACAACGCGGAATGTGGGACACGTCTTCATGTGAAGATCCGAGCGGATACCTGCCGCTGTCTTGGATTCAATCGCCGGCAAAAGGGCGGGCAACAAGAGAAGCGAAATCAGCAATGCCAACGCTGAAGCGATTCCCGAATGGCGGTTCCGTCGGTAAGGCGGCGCACTCCATTGGTCCGGTTCGCTCGGAAGCTTGGAACGAGAAGACATGTGGTGCATGAACTTTCGACGTGGTTTCGGGACCGAATCGTCTTTAGGCTGCGCCCCCCCCCTTCTCGTCAATCATTTATTTTAAAAAACTTCACCGTTATGTTTTCTCCCCCGATTCACGGCCAATTGTGCCCGATAACCTCGCCGTTCGGTTCCCTGATGCTCAAGTTGCGCAACATGTCATGCCCAACGTTCTTTTTCCTGCTCGCGTTGCCGGTTGCACTGTGTGCGGACGTTGAGAAAGCTTCTCCGGCCAAGGCTGCCGTTTACGAAAAGGACGTCGAGTTCCTGGTCGCCGAACTCCCCCAGCTCGCAGGCCGATTCTTTGCCCTCAAAAACATCGACTGGCTGGCGGTGGGAGAAGAATTCACGACCGCGGCAAAGACCGTCAAAACCGACGAAGAATACCTCAAGCTGTGCACGCGATTGGTGGCCCGGCTTCACGACGGACACGCTGGAATCGTCAATACGAAAATCAAATGGCCCGACGAATCGAAGGGGCGTCGATGGACGGGACCGCGGGTTCACCTGTTGGCCATCGGCGACGAGGTTTTCGTGCGCGCGGCTTTTGGCGAAGCCGAAACACTGGGCCTGAAGCTGGGCCTCAAAGTTGAACGCATCGACGGCAAACCAGCGCAGGAGTGGTTGCAGGCCAAAGCCGCAGAGATGGGAGATCTACGGGGCTTTTCCACCGAGCAACAGGCGCTCTACGCCGCCTGTCACGCGGCCTCGCCGATTGGGAAGGCACACCGATCGCGTTCGACGTGACTGATGGGAATGGCGCGACGCGGCACATTGAAATCATGCGCGACGGAGGTCCGAACTACGCGCCCCTCGGTCCCGTATTCCCACCCAAAAGCGTTAAGACATTGGGTCGCAATCTCCATGGCAAAACCGACGCCGGCTTCGCCTACATCCATCTGCGAACGATTCCCGGTGACCTGGAAAAACAGCTCGACACGATGCTCGCCGAGATCGGTGACGCCCCGGGATTGATTCTCGACCTGCGCGGCAATTCCGGCGGCGGCTGCGACCATACCGCGGTCTTCGGGCGCTTCGTCCCCAAGGAAACCCGCTGGCGACAATACCCGTCGTCAGGACCAAATCCTTACACCGGGCCGATGGTGGTAATTCTCGATGCCGGCGTGGCTTCAGCCGGCGAAACGGTCGGCGGAATGTTCAAGGAAGACGGGCGCGCGTATGCGATCGGCGATTCCGCAACGGCGGGAATGTCGTCGTCAAAAAAGACGCTGACGGTGCCGAGTGGTTTGATCACCGTGCGCGTTTCGGTCTTCAGCAATAAAGCTCGCTTCAACGGCGGTCGCGGGATCGAAGGCATGGGTGTCCCACCGAATGAAATCGTTCCCTATGATGCGAAGGAACTCGCGAACGGGACAGACACGCAGATCCGGCGGGCGGAAGGAGTTGCTGAAGGGTGGCTTTCCCGAGGGGGCGGTTCCTTACGTTCCGCCGGGGCCTTGAGATGCGCATGAATGAATCACGCTTGCTGGAGATGGAACGGTGCCCGGCGGGCGGCCGAACGTTCAACTTCTAACGTCCAACATTCAAAGCACCGCCGCCTCGTCCCATCGCGTCATCGTGAAAATATCCGATCGTTGGATAAGTGCCAGGCGTTTGGCTCGGACATGAAAGTACGACTGTCGATTTCGACGACTCCCTATTTTTACTATCCCGATGCCATGATCGTGTGCGGACAGGCGGGCATGGGACGTCGTGGTGCGAAAAGCCGTCCGTGATTTTCGAGATCATTTCCGAGAACACCCGGCACATCGACGAGCGGGAAAAGCGAATGGCCTATTCGACGATTCCAAGCCTCGAAGCGTATGTGCTCATCGAACAGGATCGCCGGGAAGTGGTGATCGATCATCGGTCGGCGAATGGCTTGCGCCGCGAAGTGCTCGACGCCGGTGGAATCGTTAAATTGCCGACGGTGGGGGTGGAGTTTGCGGTCGCCGATCTTTACGAACGGCTGGGATTGAAGTGAGCAATTCCGTCGGCGCTGGGCATCGACGGTGGTTGCCAAGTTGATGAGCGTTTCTGCGCTTGCCCTTCACAGCCAGTTCTCTTCTTCGTCGTCCTTCTCGTTCTCGTCCTCATCCTCGACCGCTCGACGCCACAAATTCGACGACGAACGAAACGCGCCGGTTCATCCAGCACACCAATCGATCGACTGTGATCGTAAATTGACCAACTCCGGGTCCTTCGACTCCGCTGCGCTGCGCTCAGGATGACTCGTTTGCGAGTCTGATGCGGATTCGTCCAACGCCGATCACGAAGACAGACGCCACACGGTCTCGCCGGCGACGATGGTGCGGACGGCGCGGCCTTTCAGCTCCCGGCCGTGGAAGGCGTTGTTGCGGCTGCGGGCTGCGCTGGCTCGCGATCGACGGTCCATTCGAGGTCGGGATCGATGAGCGTGACGTCGGCGGGGGCGCCGAGGCTGAGGGTGCCGCGGTCGAGGCCGAGGAGCTGCGCGGGATTCGACGGTGTAGCAGCTCGATGAGGCGCGGCGAGGGCGATGGCCTTTTGCTGGTGGACGAGGATGTCGAGGAAGAGAGCCGAGTTCGGTTTCGAGGCCGAGGATGCCGAAGGGGGCCTGGTCGAATTCGACTTCCTTTTCGTAGCCGCAATGCGGCGCGTGGTCGCTGGCCAGAATGGTGATCGTGCCGTCGGCGATGCCTTCGATGAGGGCGTCGACATCGCTCCTGGGTGCGCAGCGGCGGGTTCATTTTGAAATTGGTGTCGAATCCGCGGATCGACTTCGTCGGTGAGCGCGATGTGATGCGGGCAGACTTCGCCGGTGAGCGGCACGCCGCGCGCCCGCGCTTCGCGCAAGATGCGCACGCTGCCGGCGGCGCTGAGGTGCTGGCAGTGGATCGAGCGTCCCGGTGAACTCGGCGAGCAGCGCGTTGCGTTGCACGATGATTTCCTCGCCGAGCGGCGGGCCAGCCGGGCAGGCCGAGCCCGGTGCTCACGTGGCCTTCGTGCATGACGCCTTTGCCGACGAGATTGTAGTCCTGGCAATGGTCCATGACCACGAGGTCGAACATGCCGCGCGTATTCGAGCGCGCGGCGCATGACTTCGTGGTTCTGGATGCAATGGCCGTCGTCGGTGATGCGCGACGATGCCGGCTTTCTTCAGCGAGCCGATGGGCGCGAGTTCCTCGCCGGCGATGCCCTTGGTGATGGCGCCGGTGACGAAGACATTCACGCAGCCTTCGGCCTTCGCCTTGTCCTGCACCCACGCGACGACGCTCGGGCTGTCGATGGCCGGCGACGGTATTCGGCATGCAGACGACGCTGGTGAATCCGCCCGCCGCCGCGGCCGTCGTGCCCGCTGGCGATGGTTTCCTTGGCCGACTGTCCCGGCTCGCGGAGATGGACGTGCAGGTCGATCAAGCCGGGCGCGACGACGAGGCCTCTGGCGTCGATGATTTCGGGCTTCTGTTCGAGTGAAGCGGCGCGCGACGCGTTCCGCGATGATGCCGTCGAGAAGCAAGAGGTCGCCGATTTCGTCACGCGGTTGGCGGGGTCGATGATGCGGCCGTTGGATGAGGGTGGCTTTCATGAGTCAGCTCTCCGCCCGGCTGCCACTGGCGCAGAGATAAAGCACGGCCATGCGCACGGCGAGGCCGTTGGTGACCTGATCGAGAATGACGCTGCGCGGGCTGTCCGCGACGTCGCTGTCGATCTCGACGCCGCGGTTGATCGGGCCGGGATGCATGATGAGCGCGTCCGGCTTGAGCTGTTCCACGCGGGCTTTGGTGAGTCCAAAGAGCGAGGTGTATTCGCCGAGCCCGGGGAAGTATTCCTTGCGCTGCCGCTCATGCTGGATGCGCAGGAGATTGACGACATCGACGTCGGGCAGAATGGGATCGAGTTCGTGCGAGACGGTGACGCCGAGTTTTTCGAAGTCGCGCGGCACGAGCGTGCTCGGCCCGACGAGCGTGACCCTGGCGCCGAGCTTGAGCAGAGCGTGGATATTCGAGCGCGCCACACGGCTGAAAAGAATGTCGCCGACGATCGCCACGTGCAGGCCATCGATGCGGCCCTTGTTTCGCGAATGGTGCAGCGTGTCGAGCAGGGCCTGGGTCGGATGCTCGTGCGCGCCGTCGCCGGCATTGATGACGCTGGCGCGCAGGCGCTCGGCGAGGAATTGCGCGGCCCCGGCGCTCGGTGGCGGAGGACGATCACGTCGGCGTGCAGCGCTTCGCAGCGTGCGGGCGGTATCCTTGAGGGTTTCGCCTTTCGTGAGGCTCGAGGTGGCCGCAGTGACGTTGATCACGTCGGCGCTCAGGCGATGGCCGCGAGTTCGAAGGAGACGCGCGTGCGCGTGCTGGGCTCGACGAAAAGATTGACCATGGTCTGCCCGCGCAGCGCCGGGACTTTTTTGATCTCGCGGGTGCCGACGGTTTTGAAAGCGGCCGCGGTATCGAGGATATGCGTGACTTCACCGGCGCTGACAGGCCTCGATGCTAACGAGATCTTTCCGTGTCCAAAACGGCGTCTGATGTGGAGCTGGAGATTCGGCGCTCATGCTTTGCTGATCCAAACGGAATCAACTCCGCCATCGACGGCTTCGAGCCGGACGAAGACGCGTTGCACCAGGCGACGTTGGGATATTCTTGCCCACGTAATCGGCGCGAATGGGCAACTCGCGATGACCGCGATCGATGAGCACCGCGTATTGGATGCGTGCCGGGCGTCCGAAGCTCGAGATCGAGTCCATGGCCGCGCGGCAGGTGCGTCCGGAAAAAAGCACGTCGTCCACCAGTATGATCGTCTTACCCTCGAGATCGACCGGGAGCGAAGTCGGCTGCACTGGAATGAGACCACGTTTCGCGCGCAAGTCGTCGCGATGCATCGAGACATCGACGGTCCCGGCAAAGATCCGCACTTTTTCAAACGACTCGATCAGGCTGGCCAGCCGCCCGCGCGAGATGCACGCCGCGGGAAGGAATCCCCGCCAGCGCGATTTGGGTGAGGTCCGTGTTGCGCTCAATAATTTCGTGGGCGATGCGCCGGAGACAGCGATCGATCGCCGCCCGGTCGAGGATCAGGGCAGCGTCAGGGGTGGGCGGAGTGGGTATCTGTTCTTCAGTCATGTGGGCCTTGGCGATCTCGCAGGATCGCTTTAAAGGGCCGAACGCAGGTCAACCGGTCGATTCCTGGGTTTCCGGTTGCCGGTGCCGTTTGGCGCGCCACTGCGACCGATATTTGACGATCCAATCCAGCAACGCTTTTTCGAAACCGATGTCCTGCCCCGCCTTTTCGCTCTCGATCCATTTGTGACGGAGGATCTCGTCGCGTTCCGCCAGGAATTCCTTGTAAAGGAGCGACTCAGTCACGAGATCGTGCGAGTTGTCGGGAGAAGTGCTCATCTTGGTTGGTAGCGGAATGAGAATTCCATAAGGCTAGCGCGCGAAAAGGTCAAAGAGTTTGCCGCACGGTCGTGACCTTCCTGGCACAGAATGATCCCGTGAGTGTCTAAAATCGACGGGCTTAAGCGCTTAAACGCTGCACTCGCGGGCCAATGCCGGTGAAGATGTCCCAGGCGATGGTTCCCGCCCGAGCGCCAGATTGCCCGCGGTGATTTCCTCGGATCCCTGTCGGCCGATGAGCACCACTTCGGCACCGACTTCGATCTCGGGCGTCGCGCCGATATCGACCACGATCTGATCCATCGTTACGCGGCCGAGCAACGGACAGCGTTTCCCGTCGATGAGCACGTATGCACCCTGGCCAGATAAATGCCGGCGATAACCGTCGGCATAGCCCACCGCGAGCGCGGCGACGCGCAGCGGACGCGGCGTGACGAAGGTTCGCCCGTAACTGATGCCGCAACCCGCAGGCAGATCCCGAATCAGCGCCACCCGCGTTTTCCAGGTGAGAACCGGCCGGAGACGATCCTGAAACTCCGAACGCGGCGCTGAGCCGTAGAGGCCCAGGCCCACACGAAGGAAGTCTCCCGCCTGTTCGGCAAAAGCGATCGCACCCGCAGTGTTGACCACGTGCAACGGGACGTCGAGCAATCCGGCCTCGCGCAGCTGGGCGGCGCAGCGATGGAAGACCGCAAGCTGAGCACTGGTGAACGCGTCATCTTCATCCGCGACGGGCAGGTGCGACGCCAGCGCGGTGATCTCGACCCCACGAAGCGAACGAATTTCCCGCAGCATCGCCGGCGCGTCCTCGTGCCACACACCCGCGCGGCCCATCCCGGTATCGATTTTCACATGGATGGCGGCCGGCGTGATCCGCGCCAGCGCGCTGTACGCCACGGCCTCTTCCAAATTCGAGACCATCGGAACAAATCCTTGCGCCACGATCTCCGCCCGTTCGGCGGGCAACGCGGGACTCAGAATCAGGATGGGCACGTCCGGCACCAGATCGCGGACCTCACGCGCTTCGGCCACATTCGCGACGGCAAACATTTCGACTTCCGGCGCCAGGGTTTTCGCGACGATGGCAATGCCGTGGCCGTAGGCATTGGCTTTCACCACGGCGATGACCCCGATCTCGCGTCCCGCCACCGCGCGAAGTTCGCGGAGATTGTGGAGCAACGCGTCCGGATGTATTTCCACCCAGGTGCGATGGGTGACGGCGTGGGAGCGGTTGGGCATCGGCGGCGCTCCTGTTTTCACGAATGGGCAGGTCATTCAACCCCGGAATGGACCTCGGCCCATGAAATCCCCTTGCGCCCGTCCGGCGACGCGCGCAAAAAGAACATCCCTTCCCCGCTCACTCCGATGATTTCACGATATCTTACCGCCCTTCTCGCCGCCGCCGTCTGTGTGCTGGAGCCTGCGGCCGCTCAGGAGAACAAGACTCCGGAGCCCAAGCCGGCGGAAACGAAAAAGCCCGCCACCCCCAGCACTCCGAAACGCCCAACCAGCCGGCGCATGACCAAGGCAGGAGTGCCCATCGCAACCCCAGCTCCGCTCGACAATCGCAGCGGGTTCCAAAAAATGTTTGGCATTCGTCCCAAGGATCTGCCCGAGCGTTATGTGGGCAAGACGAGCAAGGATTTGGCGCCGGGGGCCAAAGCCACGCCGAAACCGGAAGCAAAACCCAAAACTCGATCAAAGAAAACAGACGCCAGTACCGAAACGCCCGCGCCGGAACCCGAGGCGTCGAAGCCGCCCGCACCCAAGCCAACGGCCAAACCGGATTCCACGCCCCCGCCTCCGAAGGAAAAGCCGAAAGCGAGCGAATTGCCGCCCAAGCCGGAAGAGAAATCAAAGCCCACAGAAACGACGGCGCAACCGCTCGATGAACGTGCTCGTTACAATGCGGCGAAAGATAAAGCGCTCGAGGACCCATCCGTTCAGGCCCTGAAGGAAAAGGCCGAGTCCACGTTCGATCCCGACGAAGGCCGCAAGGCGATGCGCGCCTACAACAAAGCTCTTTTCAACAAAATGCGGAAGATCGACCCCAGCGTGAAGGATCGGATCGACGGCACCGAAGCGGCCGTGATGAAACGCCTCGGCGGGTAGAATCGCTCGGAGATTTCCGTCCTCGTCCTCGTCCTCCTACTCGTCCTCGTCCTCGGCCGATGCGACGTAAGAATTTCGAGAACGAGGAAGATTCCTGCGGCCCGGAGGCGGACTTGCCGAAGCGGGTTGAGACGATCACTTTTCATCACGGTCTCGATTCCGTGACTCTCGCGCCACCATAGCCCATCATGACGACATCCGGTTCCAAATCCGAGTTCCTCTTGCTCTTCCGCAATACTCAGCTCGAAAAGCGACTTTCAATGGATGAAATGCAGGAGGCGATGCGACGATTGAATGAGTGGATCGAGGGATGGACGAAGCGCGGACTCATCACCGCCGGGCAGCCATTGGGTGATGAAGGCAGGGTTATTTCGGGCGCAAAAGAGCCAGCGCAGCGTGGCGGATGGACCCTTTGCCGAATCGAAGGAAGCGGTGGGCGGCTATGTCTTTGTGCAAGCTGATAGCTTTGAGGAAGCGATGCAGGTCGCGGCGGACTGGCCGTTGCTCGATTACGACGCGGCGGTCGAAGTGCGGCCGGTGCGAATGCAATGTGCCACGATGGAAAAGATCGGTGGGCAGTTGGCCAAGGCCGGGGCGTGACCACGTGAACCCTTCCGCGGAACGCGCGCAGAACTCAGTGCCGGCCGCGGAGGTGTCGCAGCTGACGGAGCGGCTCTTTCGCGAGGAATCCGGAAAACTGGTCGCGACCCTGACGCGACATTTTGGCCTCGATCATTTGCAACTGGCGGAGGACGTCGTGCAGGACGCGCTCGGACGCGCACTGCGGCTCTGGCCGTTCTATGGAATTCCAAAGAATCCGTCGGCGTGGCTCACCCAGGTTTCCAAGAATCTGGCGCTCGATGTGATCCGGCGCCAAAACACTTTCCGCGGGAAGGAAGTCGCCATCATCGCCTCGATCGAGCATCACGGTCCGGGCACTGTCGGAGAACCGGCGACGATGCCTTCGACGAAAACGAAATCCGGGATGACCGATTGCGGCTGCTCTTCGTCTGCTGCCACCCACACCTCGCGCAGGAATCGCAGGTCGCTCTCGCGCTCAAAACGTTGTGCGGCTTCAACACCGTCGAAATCAGCAAGGCATTTCTCACCACCGAAGCCTCGATCGCGAAACGGCTCACGCGGGCGAAACAACGACTGCGGGATGACCACATCCCATTTGAAATCCCGAGCGGGAACGAACTGTCAAAGCGGCTCGAAGCCGTCCTGCAAACGCTCTACCTGCTTTTCAACGAAGGCTACAAAGCCTCGGGCGGCGAACGGTTGGTGCGCGAGGAACTGTGCTTCGAAGCCATCCGCTTGCTGGCCTTCCTGGTCGAACATCCATCGGGCGATCAACCCGCCGCGCACGCGCTCCTGGCCCTCATGCTCCTGAATGCCGCGCGGCTCGAAACGCGGGTGGACCCGGATGGCAATCTGCTGCGGCTCGACGAGCAGGATCGCGCGAAATGGAATTTGGAAATGATTGGGCGCGGCATGTGGCATTTGAGCCGGGCCACCGGGGGCGACACGCTCAGCCAATATCATCTGCAGGCTGGCATCGCCGCGTGCCACTGCACGGCGCGCAACTTCGCATCCACGGACTGGGCTCAGATCCTCGGACTTTACGATCGACTCATCGAGATCGATGACTCCCCGGTCGTTGCGCTAAACCGAGCGATCGCAGTGGCGGAAGTTCATGGACCGGCAGCGGGCCTCGCCGCCGTCGCCGCCATACCCGAGCGCGGAAAACTGAATTCGTATTACCTTCTTTATGCCGTGCTCGGGGAATTTGAACGGCGCCTCAATAATCCGCAAGCGGCGACCGAACACTTTCGCACCGCCTTAAAACTAGCCGACACGAAGTCCGAGCAGACCTTTCTTCACAAGCGTTTGCGCGCCTGCGAAGCGTCGCTTTGAATCCCGCGAGGCAGGACGGCGCCAGCGAGCTCAGCGACTGCGGAGGGCGGCGCGGGAGCTGTATGGCGAGGGCGAGGCGGTGGCTGGAAGCAGCTACCGTGACGCCCGGAGCAGTTCGCAGCGCTTAGGTGCGGCTGTTAGCATATTAGTTGTTCAAAGGCGACAATGTCATCGGGGAGCAGTGGAACAGAAATGTCCTGCTTTGGACAGAACCAGTCACCGTTCCGGTGAATGTGGATGTCGGCAAGCCAGTATTCGTCGTGCGGAAGGTTATTGAGGTAAATGCGGAACCACTTTTCTTCGTCGTGCGGAACGATTCGCGCGTGCAGCAGCCACTCGGCAAAGGCTACGGCATCGCCAAGTGTCGCTGCGGGAAACGCGTCAGTCTCGCCGTCAGGTTCGAGTCCAATGCGCTCGGCAAGAGCTGGAAAACCTTTTATGCGAAGCCGAGGCATGGGTCTGAGATTTGTTTGTTTTCGTTTACAGGATTCGCGTAGCACCGCCTGACGAAAAAAACTGAGCCGGCCCGAACCTGCGACGTGAACAACCTGAATCTCAATCGCAAAACCGCGACGCGAATGAGGGGTTGGCTCCGGCGACTTCAGGGTTAGGCGTTGCGGTCATTTTGTGTTGGTGAGTTGCGGCGAAAGCGAACGGCGCGCAGCAAGCAAAGCCGAACGCCGTAAAGGAACCAAGAGTAACCGAGACCGGGAATCCAACCGATGAAGAACCAGATAGAATCGAGCATGGCTGCGTCCCGGGACGGATCGAGCATCGCAAGCAAGTGGCCCTGCTCGACGGTGATGAGCCAGAAAGCGATGGTGCCGAGAAGGACGGTCAATTGCCAACGCGGGAACCGAAGCACAATGTAAGCGGGAACGGTAAGAGCCAAAGCCATCCCTCCGTAATCGACGAGCTGAGGAGAGACTGACATCGGGAACATTTAGAGGGCGCGAGCGTCGCTGCGGCTTGCGAGGCGTTTCCGATCTCATTAGGTTGACGTTGCGGCGCTGTTGTTGGTTGCCCGCCGCCAAGTGACAACGGCCAGCCAGAATGAGAAAAGCTGTGCAAGCTCCGGCACCGAAGAACTGCACTCGATAAACGCACGGCGAGTGAAGGGATGAGCGGGCCGAATCGTGCCAACAACCGAACCCTCGGCAAGTATGTCGTAGCAGCGGGTGACGGGAGAGTGCGCCTTGACGGTGAGTTGCACGGCACCGGAACAAACCTCGAAGGAACGGAACATCGCGTTTGGCTTTTGGGCGTCGGCGCAAGTAGTTCCGTTGCGCTCCAGAGTCCAATGCCCGCTGAGTAATCCGTGCTTGCGGACAGGTAGTTCGATGCCGCCAAGTGAAATGCTGCCCTGCTCCGTGAAGAAGTTGAACGCGAGTGCTGCCGGGCCAGAAGCTGCGCCGGAAACTCGGAAATCCCATGAGCAGAAAGACTGTGGAATGCAGGTCAACATGGCCAAGTGGCTTTTGTTTTCAGGAAGCGCGACGAAGCCCCCATACGACCCCAATATAGCGACAGCGGAGGCAGGAAGCACGGGCCGTGACAGCCAGAGCCTGCAGCGCATAATAGATTAGGCGCTTCGTCCGCGGAGTCTTCGGTGTGTGATGCCGGGGTCTTGGCGGAGGTCCATGACGCCAGAAATGATGATGCGACGACCCTCGATCGTGTAGAAAATGCCGTAGGGAAATCCGTGAACCAGCAAGCGCCGGCAAGCTTCGTGAAATACCGGCGCAATCTCTGGGAAGGTGCGTAGCTGCCCGAAAGCCACGTCCAGATGGCGCATGAAAACCTCGCCCCGCCCTGCCTGAAACCCCTCGTAAAACTCGAAAGCGGTCTGGATGTCGGCATCGGCGGAGAAAAGGAAGACAAGCTCACTCACTGCTGAGAGTCCTGCCCAGGATGCGTTGCTGAATGGCCTCCCAAGTGGTGACTTGGCTTGGATCGCGGCGGTATGCTTCCATACGGCGGTCGAGCTCGGCAATCTGCTCGCGTGAAACGGGAACCTCGGTTGGATGGGCCGCCAAATCGTCCCAAAGCTCGCTGACCAGAAGAAGCTTTTGGGCGGGTGTCAGCCGATTTACGTCGGGAATGGTTTCGAGGATCATGGCAGGAAAATACCCGGTGCCTATTGGGGGACAAGCGCAGAAGCGCCTAAGAGCTAGGCGCATTCATGGGGCTTATCGGCTGCAAAACGATCGAAGACACGGTCGAATGCGCGACGATCTGGGTCTGCGAACTGACACAGCACGACCGCACGCCGCATCTGCTCGAAGACCCCGCGAACAAGGTTCGGGTCATCCTCGGGGGCGAATGACTGGTTGGCATCGATGCCGCAGAGGAATTGGTGGTGCCCCCTGTTGTTGGGAACCTCCTCGATGTGGTTCGCTGGAAGGTCATCGGTAATCCCGAGCAAGAGGGCTGCGATGAGTCAGAGGGTCAGTGAGTCCGAGGGTCAGTCCGCGCATTTGTGCAAATATCGTGGGATCCGTGACCGGGATCGCCTCCCCGCCGATCCGTCGGCATTGCATGTGGGAGCCGCGCCGGGATTTTCGACGCGGACTTGGTGGGCCATGGTAGACCATTCTTCCCGGGACTCCTCCATTCAGTCAACGGCACTTTTGCTCATATGCGCGGACTGACCCCTGTGCCTCTGTGCCGACCCCTGTGCTGCCTGTGCTGTTATACTGACCCCTGTGCTGTTATAAACCCGAGCGAATCGGATAGCCGCCCAATTCGATGATTGAGCATTTGCGAGTCTTCGGCTCGCTCGTGGATTGGACCAATAGCACATGGTCGGTGCAGCTCGATATTGCTCCGTCGGGTGGTCCAGATTATTGCCGAACTTAACGCCGGAATGCCGGCTTGTTTGGCGCGCGGAGTATGGCGGTGGCTGTGTGAACAAGGCTGTCTTCCACCAAGCAATTTCAGTTGTCAATCGAGCGGACTGTGGTGTATTTCGGCCTGCGGAGTCCAATTTCATATAACAATGTCATGAACGGTTTGCACGCTATTGCATTGATTGCCGCATTTGTGACTGCGATGGATTCTACAGCTCGTGCCGAGCACACAGGCAGGCCGGCGAATCTTCCACCGATGGGGAGCGCCGACCTGATTTTTATTGACGGGGACGGCACGGTTCGCGGGGGCGAGAGCGGGGGTCCGGGCGCGGTCGACATGAACATTTACGGGTGGAGCTTCGACAACAACGATCCCAATAGTCCCTTCGTCGCGAGCAGTTACGAGGACACGCGGACGAACGAAGCAATGTTCCCCGAGCCTTGGTGCTATGCCTATAACGCGACCACGTTCACGTATGCCCAGATCAACGTGGAGGCCCTCAACCAGACGCCTGACGCAGCTCTGGGCCGAGCCGCCTGGCCATGTTTGATGACAGCATGCTCAAGGTGACCGACAGCATTCTCGTAAGCCAGCTCATCGGCGCCGGCGATCGCAGCAAGGTGGAAATCTCGAACTCGAAGCTCCAGGGTGAACTGCAGATGAGGTCGGCCGGTTCGATGACGCTTTCCCGCGTGACCCCGTTTGAAAGATTCGGCGGATCGCCGAACCTGCACTTGATCGCTGATAACGGAACGACTGAGATTTCGTCCAGCACTCTATCCAGTTTATCGGCACGCGGTCGGGCCTTCGTCACGGTGGCGGACTCAATCATTAAAAATGAGGTTTCCAATGAACTGAATAGTGCTAATCCCACAATCGTCCCACCACCACGTTGACCAATACCGATGTCGGAAAGTTCGACCGCCGCATCGGTTCGATCATCATGAAGAGCGGGCAAGTTGACGGTGTTGTGCAAGCGTTTTCGGCACGGAAGACGGCAGCCTGCGCGCCGGCGACATTTCCACCTGATCGCTACGACGATCAACGGCCCGGTCATTGCAACTCAGAAAGGAAACATCCTGATGTCATGGGAGGATCAATCAATGGCAACCTGAGCGTCGGCGACACCTCCGATTTCGTTAGCACGATCCGAGTGTCCGCAACAGCATCTCTGGAAATGCGACCGCGAGTGGACGCGGCGTGCTGGAGATCAGTCTGGCTGCCAGTTTTGGCCCCGGCTCGGTGGAACTGCCCTCCGCGCCAGCGGCAATTCCCTGATAAGAGTTTCGAGCGTCGGGACGATTCTCGGCGACGTATTCGCCATTGGAGACAGCGTGGGAATCGTTGAAAACGTCGGGCAGATTGCCGGCAGCCTTTTCACCGACAACAACGCTTTTCTCGACCTCAATAGCACGGCCGCCGCTGATGTAGGGGCGTTCTCAAATTCCACGCTCAGAATGGCCGGTGGAAGCGCCAGGAGCGTCCTCGCAGACCAGGGCACCGTAGATCTCCAGGGAGTTAGCGTAGCCGACCGGATTGACGTCTTCGGCAAAGGCCATTTGACGTTTACCCAGGGTTCCACGCTTGGCCACAGCCTCACAAACTTTGGCGACGAGAGAGGCTTGGTAGTAGTCTCAGGGGGACGATCGGCGGGGATCTGGTGGGACTGGGGAGAAGCATCACGGCCATGAGCAGTGGGCGCGTGGAGGGCTCGCCCATTTTCGGCGAGCAGGCCACATTCTTGTGTTCCGGCGGCTCCTTCGGCTTTTCCGAAAATGCGGGTATCGAACCGGCAGCGCGCTTCTCGGCACTGAATGGTGACGCCAACGGCGAGGCGGACTTTGGATCACTCCTCTCATCATCGTCGGGCTTCACTGCCATGGACGATGCCACGATTCAATTTATCGGCTTTGGTCTGGAGTCCACTCTGCTGGATCCGAACTTCATCGAAGACGGTGTGAGCTTCAGTGTGTATGAGCTGTCGGGTCGATTGGCTGATAATTCGAGTATCGACGGCGGTGCGGTTTACATTCAGAACGCCTCCAGCGCTGGGTTCGAGTTGATCGAAGCGCCGGAGCCATCTGCGGCAGCGTTGTTTATGCTATCGACGGCCGCACTCGCCGGATCGCGAAGGCCGCGAACAAGGTCGCGGGGCGCGTTGGTAAAATAGAAGATCGCCAAAGCCCCCTGCACGCGGCCCGAGGAGGAGACGCTGATCAGCCGGGCCACAAGCAATGCCGCTTCGGTAGAGCGAGATAAAATGCGTAAGCGCTTCTCCCAGCTCTTTGATCGAGGGATGCTCACGGAGGGGAGCATCCAAACGGCCCGAGAGTAGAAATAGACGCCTGCTCTTCCACCGGTAGTCCGAAAACCAAAGGTCAAACCCAACATGGTCTCTTCGCCAGCCTTCCTCATCCTTGGAATTGGATTTAACCGAACGACCTCTGACATTGCCGGCAGTTTCGACTCCCTTCGCTGCGACGGTCTTTGTGATTTCTTCCGGCGCGGTGTCGGTGAGGTAAGCGCGCATCTGGGCGGACATCCCATGAGCCTGCTCTCCCCAGCCTTCGTTACCAATGTGGAGAAGACAGTCTGCGAAAGGTAAAATCGCGTCGGTAACCGTCCCGTATTCGTAGGTCCATTCGCCTGTCGTTTCGTTCTGAACTGTGCTCAATTGAGTTGAGTCGAGACGGAAGTAACGGCTCCAAGTGAGCCATCGATCAGGAATCGTGAAAGACACATTCACCTCTGGAATGATGAAGTGGCCTTCGAGTGCCTTGACACGCGATTCTGCTTTGGGTGGCTCTTGGGCTTCAGCAACGGCCACAGTTGCGAGCGCAATGAAGGCAACGATTAGGCGTTTCCGGTCTCATTGGAATCGGCTTCATCATTCGATTGCGGTGGTGGCGTCTGCGGTGAAGGAGGCTTCGGAAGCAAGCCTAGCTCGGCTGCGCAATACTCGATAGCCTCGGGAGCCATAATAGGCCATGCAAGCAGCCCGTAAGGAATGTGCGCAAAGGAGACAGGCGGGCGCTCGGATTCTGGAGGCGTTCGCACGCGGGCAATCAGCTCATACAAAGCGTAGAGCAGCTCCACCGCTGATACCGAAGGCCACCCAAGTGGTGAGCGCGACAGCAAACGGGAGGCGAAAGAGCATGACGATGAGGATGACGTAACACGCGAGCCAACCGGGGTTGCGGTAACCGCGGATACCCGGTGTGCTGGACAGGGAGAAAAGAACCGTCCAGGCAAGGGCGATGCCGAGATAGAGAGAGTATTGAGGACTCATGTTCACGGGACGCGCGAGGAAGCGCCTAATAAGAAATAGGCTTCATTTTTGCAGTAGTGCCTGGCTGGACTCGACGATTTCATGGCTGGTCGCAAACGCTCTTCTCCCAGAATCATAACGCGCTCCGATGCAATGATCATGGCGGGCAGTCTGCCCGTTCCTCCGCCGACCGGCAAGCCCAAGCCGCTCGATCAGGTTCGCGAACAGGTGCGTCCGAGGGTCAATCCGCGCATTTGTGCAAAAATCGTGGGATCCGTGACCGGGATCGCCTCCCCGCCGGTCTGTCGGCCCAGCACGTGGGAGGCGCGCCAGGATAATTCGCATGCGGACTTGGCGGGCCATGGTCGAGCAGTCATCCCGGGACTCCTCCATTAAGTCAACGGCACTTTTGCTCATATGCAGCGGACTGACCCTGTCGCCTCGGCAGAGGGTCAAGAGGCGGCTTGTGTGCAAAAATCGTGGGAACCGTGACCGGGAACGCCGCCCGCTGGTAGGACAAGCTCGTGAGAGGCGCGCGGGTTCGATGAGGATGGCGGCATGGTCGAGAAGGTCGATCACGGACGTCCTCGCATGAGGCGGCGGCACTTTTGCTCATATGCGCGGACTGACCCTGTGCCTTTCTTCTGTGCCTCAACCGTTTCCGAGGACCACTTTGGCGCTCGCCGGCGCTCGCGCCAACGCGTTCTAACGAAACACGGCCGATGACAAGGATTGGCGGAGGGAGTGGGAGTCAAACTCACGGACCCTTGCAGGTCTCCGCATTTCAAGACCGGCGCGATCGGACGCTCCGCCATCCTTCCGAAAATCGTGGCGCGCGTGACATAAGTCTTGTGAGACGGGGTAAACGGACTACTCATGCCGGTGACCGTCGGCCCGTCTCGACGTTGGAACGGGCAAATTGAGATTCATTTACTTGCATCACACTTTATGAGGCTTCCAATTCTCCGCCGGCTACTGCGCCCCGCGTTTATCTGCCTGGCGGCGGCGATGACGCTCGGACTGACGTATTGCCAGATCCACGGTAACCAAATTCCTGTATTCTGGCTTCGTAGCGTCAGCCCCGAACTCGGATTGCCCAATACGAGAGGGCTGGAACTAACGCTTACTTGCTACATCCCCCCCTCTCCTGATCCTAACAGCCCTCAGGTGAAGTTCGACACTGAATCACTGTTGCTTGCGTTTCGGGACAAGGATGGCGACGTCCCAACCGACGTGAAACCCGATGGTCCCGCGACGTCAATCGAGTCCGAACATATCCCTGACGACTTCACCGGCATCGCCAGGTTCAAATTAAGTATCAGCGCCGATGCTCAGCCTCGCGTAGTTCAATTATGTCTTACGACTATGCTTACTGAATTCGGCATAGGCATTGGGACTTCGATTCCATTCCAAATCGGTTTTCCGCCGGTAATTAGGGCTGCTCAGGCGGTTGATGGCACCTTAGGAGCTATCCTTCAGCGCGGGATCCCAGCGCGCGTGGAGTTTCTCGGGGAGCGCTTCGATGAAACAGCGGAGGTGTTTCCGGAAGACCCGGACGACACGATCTCCGATGTCGCTTATTCAGCAGCGACGCAGAGTGTCTTCGCCACGATCACCACTCCCGTGAATGGCCGCACCGGCCTCTCTCGCTATTTCATCAAGACCGCGGGTGGGGAGAGCAACTATGTCGAAATCGGCGTCCGTGCGGACATGGTTGGCGGCGGCGGTGGGGGAACCCCGGGGATATTGTCCGCGGCCTTTCCCAGTTCGATCAAGGCCGGAACCACCACGGTGGTCGCGCTGACGGGAACCGGCCTGACCGGTAACGTGGTCGTGCTGGATCCGCCGGTCCCCGGCGTGGCTTTGAGCACAACGGTCATCGACGACAATACGTTGCACGTGACCTTCGATGTGGGCGCCGCCGTGACCGGCGAGGCGATGCTCTATACCGAGAGCGGTGGCACCAGAGCCTCCTATGCGCTCCCGTTGCCCATTGCTCCGCCTGGCGCGCCACTGCCGCGCATCACCTCGATCACCCCGGCCACGGTCACCGGCGGAGTCTTTTCAGGTGTGCAGGTGCGCATCGTCGGAGAGAATCTGGGGCCGGCGGGAGCGGGTAGCAGGTTCGAGTTCCTGCCGAATCCGACGGTTGGCGAGCCTTACGCCGTCTTCCAGACCTTTCAGCCCATTGATCCGACCGCGCGCAACGGCAGTGTCGTCTATTCCCTGATTGTTTACGCGTCCTCGAATGATCCGTCCGCCCCCATTATTCCGGGCCGTGTCGAAGTCGGGCTGCAACTCTTCGGAACCAATCTGACGACGAATGTGGTTGAGCTCATGATCGAGGCACCGCCATCGCCCGCCGACGGGCGGCCCTTCGTCTCGCAAGGATTCACAGGAGCCATCCGGAGATCGGATGGTCCACGAGAAGAATTTATACTCGGTGAGCGTCTCACCGACGTGACGGCCATTGTGTTCGACCAACCCGGGGTCACCGCGACACTGAATGGTGAAGAACCCGACGGAACACTTCTCACCGTCACCGTGGACGCGGCGGATGATGCCGTTCTCACTGGTGATGCCGCGACGAATTTTCACGTCATCACCGGCCATGGCCGCAGCAACGATGCCGGTGCCGTCATTAGCCCGTAGCCTGCCCTCCCGCAAACTGTGCACCGACTATGAAGATCCATCAGGTTTCGCTCTTTCTGGCCTTCGCGTTCTTCACCGCGGTCTCCGCGACCGCCGCACCGCTGGTCAGCGGCAATTATCGCCTCAAGGTCCCGCTCAGCCCGGCGCTGCTCAATGGGCGCTATCCGGTCTTCGTCAATGAAGGTCTCGCCAACGCCGAGGCGACGGAAGGCCGGCTCGACGTGACGACTTCTCCCACCGGCAAGATCAGCGGCAAGGTCGAGATTTTCGGACAGTTCGCGGACGTGACCGGCCAGATGAAGATCCGCCAGGGTGGCGTGCAGTTGAAGCTGCGCGGCAAGACCTCGAACGGCACGCGGGTGCGGGTGAAGACGACGCTCGAGGGGAACGCCTTCACCGGCACCGTGAAACTCGGCAAGTTCAGCGGCCCGGCGCGGATCGACATCGACGGCATCGCACCCACCGCGCTCGATTACGTCCTCGCCCTGACGGTGGATGCCAAGGGCAAAGTGACCGGATTCGGAACGCTAATGAGCGACGTCGGCGAAGTCCCCGTCACGGTCCGCGGCAAAACGAAGGAGGAAAGCGCGGAGCTGACCATCAAAGGCGGGAAGACGATGTTTGCAGGCAAAGGACCGACGAACGCGAACGGCTTCACCGCCAAGTGGAAAGCGCAGGGCTTCGGGGCGCTTCTCAAGGGAGAGGAATTGCCCGCGGTGCTCGACGCACCTTGAAGCATCCTCGCGCGTAGCGGCGCACCTCCTCCGCTCTTTCGCGCAGGTCCAAATCCCAAGGTCGCCGGCAACGCCGTTTCAAAGATGGCGGAGGGAGTGGGATTCGAACCCACGGACCCTTGCGGGTCTCCGGTTTTCAAGACCGGCGCGATCGACCACTCTGCCATCCCTCCTGATATTTGGTTCCGTTTTGGAAGCCGCAACGGTCAGCACGGTTGACTACGTTTGGGACCCGGTCAACGGCAAGCAGATAAGGGTTGCTGGCGCAACGTGCCCAGCTTCCTGAACTCGGACCGGGACAAGATACGCTCAGCACGTAGCAAGATACGGCGAGCCCCGGACGGCGTCTGGCTCAAGGTATGAATGTCGCATGAATTCGAATGCCACCACCCTGGATCTCGCTGGCCTTTCGTGCCTGTTTGACGCGTTGAAGACGCGCGGTTTTCGGATCGTGGGACCAACGGCGCGCGATGGAGCGATCATTTACGACGAGCTCGAAGGAGTGGACGATTTGCCCGCGGGATGGACGGATGAGCAGGACGGCGGGCATTACCGACTTCGGCAGTCGCACGGATCGGGCGTTGTTCGGCTACGCCGTCGGACCGCATTCCTGGAAGAAATATCTCTTCCCACCCGCCACGCGGCTTTGGAGCGCGAAGCGCACGGGAGCAGACTTCACCGTTACAGAGGAGGACGAAGCGACGCCCCGGTTTGCTTTCATCGGGGTGCGTGCTTGCGAGTTGCATGCGATCGCGATTCAAGACCGCGTCTTCACGGGCAGCGGTTATGTGGATCCGACTTATGCGCGGCGTCGGGAGGGGGTGTTCATCGTGGCGGTGAATTGCGCGGTGGCGGGCGGGACTTGCTTCTGTGCATCGATGAAAACCGGGCCAAAGGCTGAGCACGGTTTCGATCTGGCGTTGACTGAGATCATTGAGGACCAGCGACATTATTTCGTCATGGAAACGGGCTCGGAGACGGGAGCGGCGGTGCTCGCGGAAATCCTGCATCGGCTCGCAAGTGCTGATGAACAGACAGCTGCCCGGCGGGTCGTGGAAAAGACGGCAGGCGCGATGGGCCGGTCTCTCGAGACCGACGGCATCAAGGAACTGCTCGACGATAACCTCGATCACCCGCGCTGGGATGAAGTCGCGAGCCGCTGCCTCACCTGCGCGAATTGCACGATGGTTTGCCCGACATGCTTTTGCTCGACGGTCGAGGACACGACCGATCTCACGGGCGATCACGCCGAGCGTTGGCGCAAGTGGGATTCGTGCTTCACGATGGATTTTTCCTACATCGCGGGTGGCAGCGTGCGTTCCTCGGCAAAGTCGCGTTACCGCCAATGGCTCACGCACAAGCTTGGGACCTGGATCGACCAGTTTGGTTCATCGGGCTGCGTCGGCTGCGGGCGTTGCATCACCTGGTGCCCCGTGGCGATCGACATCACGGAGGAGGTCCGCGCCATCCGCGAATCTGCTCCGAAGAAAACCAGATTCGAACTGACCGCATGAACTTCGACGAATTTCTCCAGCACCCTCATCCCTTCCTGACCGGAATGTGCGAGTCGCATCTGCGCCGGCTCGCGGCGAGGGCAAAGCACGTCCATTTCCCCGCGGGTACGCGCGTTTTTCATGAAGGCGACCACGCGGAGAATTTCTATCTCATTCAACGCGGCAAGATCGCGCTCCAAACGCACTCGGCGGACCATCCCATTCCCATCCAGACCATTGGCTCGGGCGAGGTGCTTGGTTGGTCCTGGCTCTTCCCGCCGTATTGCTGGCATTTCGAGGCCCGGGCCGAGGAGGACACCGACGCCATCTTATTTCCCGCCACGCAGCTGCGCGAAGACTGCGAGACCGACCAGGTCTTCGGCTACACGCTGATGAAACAAGTCGCCGAACTCCTTGTCCACCGATTGCAGGCGACCCGGCTGAAGCTCGTGCAAGCCCACAAGACCCGACGACCGGCCAAACTCCCCACCCCCAAATAACCATGAACATGCTCAACTCAGTTATTTCAGAACATCCGTTCACCAAAGCCATCAATCCACGCTTCCTGCATCTGCTCACCGAATGTGCGACCTTCGAGCGTTTCGGAGCCGACCAGCACATCTTTCAGGAAACGTTTGAAGCCGACCGCTTTTATCTCATTCATAGCGGTCGCGTCGCGCTGCAAACGTTCGCGCCAGGCTGGGGCGTTAAAACGATTCAGACCGTCAGCGGAGGTGAGGCCCTGGGCTGGTCATGGCTCCATCCGCCGTATCGCTGGCATTTCACGGCTGTGGCCATCGAACCGGTCGAAGCAGCGGCGCTCTGCGCGCGGACCTTGCGCGGCCACATGGAAGAAAATCATGAATTCGGCTACGAGATCGCGATGCGCGTCGGGCATCTGATGCTGGAACGCCTGCACGCCACCCGGTTGCGGCTGCTCGAGGTCTATGGCCGGCCTGAGTGAAACGCCCGCCTCAGCGGCCAGCGATCCGATGGTGCCGCTGCCATTCCGGATCACGCGGCGAACGCAGGAAACGCTCGACACGTTCACACTCGAACTTGTGCCCGCGGATCGCGCATGCCTGTTCGGCTTCACGCCCGGACAGTTCAACATGCTGTACGTCTTTGGAGTCGGCGAGGTCGCGATTTCGCTCTGCGGCAATCCGGCCAAACCCGAATCACTGTTTCACACCGTGCGGGCGGTCGGTTCAGTTACGAAGGCGATGAGCCGGCTGAAGCGCGGCGCGATGCTCGGAGTGCGCGGTCCGTTCGGAAGGGGCTGGCCGCTCGCCAAGGCGGAGGGCAAAGACGTGGTCGTCGTCGCCGGCGGCATCGGGCTGGCACCATTGCGCGGGGCGCTCCTGGAATTGCTCCGGCAGCGCAAACGATATGGCCGCATCTCGCTCGTCTATGGTGCGCGCACACCCGAGGACGTGCTCTACGCAAAGGAGCTGGAGAGACTCCGCCAGCGGGGACTCGAACTTTCCATCACCGTCGATCACGCCACCGACGGGTGGCGCGGACACATCGGCGTCGTCACGACCCTGATCCCGCTCATTCCCTTCGATCCGCAACAATGCGTCGCGCTGATGTGCGGACCGGAAATCATGATGCGGTTCGCCACCCGCGCCCTGCGCCAGCGCGGTGTGCCGGAGGACGCGATCTATCTCTCGCTCGAGCGGAACATGAAATGCGCGGTCGGATTCTGCGGGCACTGCCAGTTCGGACCGGAGTTCATTTGCAAGGACGGACCGGTCTTTCGCCACGATCGCGTCGCGCGCCGGCTGGCTATTCGCGAGCTATGAAAGCAGCGCGAAAGCCGAAGCTCGCCGTGTGGAAATTCGCCTCGTGCGACGGGTGTCAGCTGACGCTCCTCGATTGCGAAGATGAACTGCTCGAGATTGCGGGCGAGGTCGAGATCGCCAATTTCGTCGAGGCCTCGCGTGCCGTCGGGCGCGGACCTTACGACCTCTCGCTCGTCGAGGGTTCGATCACGACGGCGCACGATGCCGAGCGGATTTATCGAATCCGGCGCATCTCGAAGCATCTCGTCACGATCGGCGCTTGCGCGACCGCGGGCGGCATCCAGGCGCTGCGCAATTTCAAGGACGTGCGGGAGTTCACATCGATCGTGTATGCGCGGCCCGATTACATCGAGACCCTCCGCACCTCGACGCCAATCGCCGATCATGTCCGGGTCGATTTCGAGCTGCGCGGTTGCCCGATCAGCAAGCAGCAGCTCGTCGAAGTGATCAGCGCGTTTCTGCACGGACGAAAACCGAACACACCGCCGCACAGCGTTTGCCTCGACTGCAAGCGGCGCGGTCTCGTCTGCGTGATGGTTGCCCACGGCACGCCCTGCCTCGGTCCCGTGACGCACACTGGTTGCGGCGCACTCTGCCCCGCCTACCAGCGCGGCTGCTACGGCTGCTTCGGTCCGATGGAAACGCCCAACACCCGATCACTCAGCACGTGGATGCAAGTTGAACTCGGTGTCTCGGACCCCGAACTCGTTCGCGCCTATCGCACCTTCAACGCCGGCGCCGAGCCGTTTCGGCGCGAAAGCGAAGCGCGTGAGCGGAGACCGGCGCCGAATTCCCGGTCAACCGCTCCGTGAGCGTGGCCCGGAACCCTCCCATCCACGGGTTCAAATGCTGAACGTCTCGACTTGGGCCAGCGCCCGTTTGTTGAGTCGATCGCAGACGAGGGCGCAGAGTTCCATGACCATTTCGTCGCCGATGGAATAGATGGCCTGAGTGCCGCGCTGCTTGCGATCGAGGAAGCCGACTTCCCGGAGCACGCTGAGTTGTTTGGACACGTTCGCCTGGGAAAGGCCGACGGCTTCGACCAGTTCATTGACCGTCTTTGGTCCGGCCTTGAGTTCCTGCAGGATGGCCAGGCGGGTGGGTTCGGAAAGCGCGCGGAAGTTGCCGGCGATTTTCTCGAGGGCGGGGCGGTTGAGATTCGGCATCGGAGCGAGTTTGGTTGAACATCGCCGGAAAGCGATATAAGGCAACTCGTAAATCAGGCACCACTTCAAAAGTGCTCTTATTTTGGATTCCAAAATATCTTCTTGTATATCGGTGTATGACGATATATAAATCCAGCCCGTGAACTGCTTACCGACCCTCTCCACTGCCGCCCAGGCTTTCAGGCCCACCGATCAGGGCAATCCGTGGTCAGCTTTCCGCAAGCTCCGACGAGTTCGCCTCGGCGGTGCCTCCTAATGTTTTTCCAACCCTGACTCCATGAACCCACCACCATCCTCCATCGACAAAGTCTCCATCGTCCTGTTCTCCGGCACGACTGATAAACTCATGGCCGCGTCGGTCATCTCCAGCGGCGCGGCGGCCATGCAAAAGCAGGTCACCATCTTCCTCACCTTCTGGGGACTCATGGCCTTCCGTAAGGGAGCGAAAGAACAACCTCCGCGGATCAGCACGGACTTTGCGGATTTCGCCGACGCGGCGATGCAGGCCATGCAGGCGAAAAAGGTGCCGCACTGGCTGGATACGCTCCGCGACGCGATGGAACTTGGCGACGTGAAAATCAAGGCGTGCGGGCTGACAATGGATCTCTTCGGACTGAAGCTCGAAGACCTCGAACCTGTCGTCCATGAAGTCACCGGCGTCGGTTCCTTCGTCGAAGAAAGCACGGGCGGGCAAACTCTCTTCATCTAAAAAACCATGAACGATATTACCATCACTCGTGAGAGCGACGCGCGCGGCAGCTTCTGCCCCGGCCCGCTCATGGAACTCATCCGCATCGTCCGCGACGCAAAGGTCGGCGACGTGCTCGCCGTCATCTCCAGCGACGACGGCAGCAAGAAGGACATCCCGCTCTGGCTCGCCAAAGCGAAGCACGAACTCCTCGGCACCGAATCCGTCGAAGGCGCGACGCGTTTCATCTGCCGCAAGGCACACTGACCCATGCAACGCATTCTCATTCTCGGCGGAGGCACCGGTGGCACGTTGCTCGCCAATCTGCTCGCCCGCCACCTCGACGGCGAAGCCATGATCACGGTCGTCAGCTCGCAGATGCAGCACTATTACCAGCCCGGCTGGCTCTACGTTCCCTTCGGACAACAGGACCCGCGCTCAATCAGCCAGCCCGAACGCGACTTGCTCAATGACAAAGTCGAGCTCGTCCACGGCGACATCAGTCAACTCGATGCCACTGCTGAAACGGTGACGCTCGCCGACGGCACGCTCCTCGACTACGACCTGCTCGTCATCGCCACCGGCTCCCAAGTCGCGCCGGAGGATGTGCCAGGGCTTGCGGAAGGTGCGCACCATTTTTACACCCACGAAGGTGCGAGCCGGCTCTTCGGAGCACTTCAGGAATTCGACGGTGGCCGAATCGTGGTGGGTGTCGGCGGCCTGCCCTACAAGTGTCCGGTCGCACCGCTCGAGTTCACGTTCCTGCTCGAAGACTTTCTCACCAAACGCGGGCGGCGCGAGAAGACGGAAATTACTTACACTTTTCCGATCGGTCGCTGTTTCACCATCGAGTCCGTGGCGGAAGTCGCGCAGCGCTTCCTCGATGAACGCGGCATCAAGGTGGAAACGTTCTTCAATCTCGAGGCCATCAAGCCCGCCGAACGTCTCGCGGTCAGCATCGAAGGAACGGAGCTGCCCTACGATTTGTGCGTGATGATTCCGCCCCATCGCGGCGCGAACTTCCTCCAGGGCCACCCGCTCGCCGACGCGCGCGGCTGGGTGAAAACCGATCGAGAATCATTGCGAGTTCCCGGCTACGAGCATATCTGGGCGCTGGGCGATGCAACCGATCTGCCGATCAGCAAGGCCGGCAGCACGGCGCACTTCCAGGCGCCCGTCATCGCCGAGCAAATCGCCGCCGTCGTTGAGCACCGGGAACCGGATCGCCAGAAGGCGACCTACGAAGGCCACGTCATGTGTTTCCTTGAAGTCGGCCACAGCAAGGCCACGATCCTCGACTTCGATTACAGCGGGCCGCCAGAACCGAAGACTCCCAACGCGCTCATGCACTACCTCAAGATGGCCTTCAACAAAGCCTACTTCCACATCGTCCCCAGCGGCTGGGTCTGAGCCGCGCCCACACCATGATCATCCAACGAATTATCTACTTCGTCGCCGGCACGCTTGTGCTCACCGGACTCACCCTCGGCCATTGGGTGGACGAACGCTGGCTTCTGCTCGCCGCGCTCCCCGGCATCAACATGCTCCAGACCGCCTTCACCGGCTTTTGTCCGCTCGAGCGGATTCTGCTCAAGCTCGGCGTCGGTCAGGCTGGCGCGTCGTGCGGCACCGCCACGCGCTGAGCGCCGATGAATCTTACGCATCCGCTTGTCGCGATCGCTATCGCCTGCGCTTTCGGGGCGTGTGATTCCAAAAAGGATATCGCCGCTCCCGAGTCGCTTCCGCCAGTCGCGGTCCGCGCCATCGTGGTCGAGAAAACAGCGCGGCCTTCGACCGAGGAAGTCGTCGGCACCGTGCGCGCAAAGCTGCGCGCCGTCATCGAGGCGAAAGTCAGCGGACGGATCGAGGCGCTGCTCGTCGCGCCGGGACAGACGCTGAAAGCCGGCGACCTCATCGCGCAACTCGATGCGCGCGAGATTCAGGCCAAGCTCGACCAGGCGCTAGCCGTCCGCGAACAGACCATCCGCGACTTGGCGCGCGCCCGGGAATTGATGGACAAAAAGATCACCACCCAGTCCGAACTGGACGCCGTGGAGTCACGCGAAAGCGTCGCCGCGGGTTCCGTCCGTGAGATGGAAACGCTGCTCGGCTACACCAAAGTTGTCGCGCCGTTCGACGGCATCGTCACACGCAAACTTGCCGACGTCGGCGACCTCGCCGCGCCCGGCAAACCGATCATCGAGATGGAAGATCCCGGCGCCCTGCGCTTCGAAGCCGACGTGCCCGAGGCGCTCATCGCCGACGTGAAACTCGGCGAGAAACTCCCCGTCCGTGTGAGCGCGGACGCGGCGCCCATCGAGGGCACAGTCGTCGAAGTGGCCCCCGTCGCCGACGCCGCCAGCCGCACGTTCCTCGTGAAACTCGACCTGCCCGCCACGGAAGGCGTGCGCAGTGGACAATTCGGCCGCGTCTGGGTGGCAACCGGCGAGACTGAATCCATCCGCGTGCCCGCCACGGCAGTCGTCGTGCGCGGACAAATGGAATGCGTCTTTGTCGTGGTGAATCAACACGCCCAACTCCGCATCGTCCGCACCGGCAAACACACGGAAGACAAGATCGAAATCCTCTCCGGCCTCGACCCCGGCGAAAGCGTCGTCACCGAAGGCGCCGGACAATTGCGTGACGGCCAGCCGGTCACACTCAAATCATGACCGGCCCACCGTTTACAAGGGTTGGTAAGCCGCTATCTTACGTTACATGCGAACTGTCATTTCATCCAAAGGCCAGTTGGTCCTGCCCGCCGCGTTACGGGAGCAGGATCGGATTGGAGCGGGCGAAAAATTCGACATCGAGCGGATCGACAAAGGCCAGTATTTGCTCAAGCGGCATCCCGTGCCGGACAACGACGGACTCGTGGATTGGCTGCTCGGCTGCCCTGAGAAGGATTGGTTCCATCCGATCGCTTCCGAGTCCACTGACTCACTGTGAAGTATCTCGTCGATGCCAATGTGCTGAGCGAGCCAACCAGACCCGAGCCCGATGCGCGCGCATTGGACTGGCTTCGGCAGCAGGAGCGACATCTCGCCGTGAATCCCATCGTCCTGGGCGAATTGGAATACGGCATTCTGATCCTCCCCGCCGGACGCCGCCGGACGCGACTCGAACAGTGGTTTGCCGCCGGGTTGCCGCGTCTGCGGGTGCTCGATTTCGATACCGCCGCGGCTGCCGCCTGGTCGCGCCTGAAAAAGAAGGGCCGCGCCATGCCGGTCAAGGACAGCCTCATCGCCGCTTCAGCCATCGCACACGGTTTGAGCGTGGCGACGCGGAACCGTGCGGATTTTCGAAACGCGGGAGTGCCGGTCGTGAATCCTTTCGCGGCTTAAAGCGGGGCGGACGGGGCGGGAGGCCGCACTCCAAAACAAACACGGGGCCAAGCCACGAATGAAAGCGGAGGCTCCGCGGTCGCTCGGCATCGCCGGGAAGATCGCGCACGCGTTCATCGACTCGAAACTGACGCCGCTCATCGTCATCACCGCGGTGCTGCTCGGCGTCGCCGCGATCGTCTTACTGCCGCGCGAGGAGGAGCCGCAAATCAAGGTGCCGATGGTGGATGTCATGGTGAACATGGCGGGCTTCACCGCGAAGGAAGTGGAGGAGCGTGCCACGCGGCCGATGGAAAAGCTGCTCTGGGAAATCCCCGGTGTGGAATACATCTACTCCACGTCGCGCGACAGCGAGAGCCTGGTCATTGTGCGGTTCATGGTCGGCTCCGATCCGCTGCGCAGCATGGTCTCGCTGACGGAAAAACTGCGCTCGAACATGGATCGCGTCCCGCACGGAGTCGGTGCGCCGCTGATCAAGCCGAAGTCCATCGACGACGTGCCGATCCTCGCCCTCACCTTCCACAGCGCGCGCTACGATCAGCTCACGCTCCGGCGCCTCGTGGCGGAGGTGGATGACGCGGTGAAAGCCGTGCCGCTCGTGGCCGAGACGACGATCATCGGCGGCGCGCGACGGGAAGTGCGCGTGCTGCTTGATCCTGTGCGGCTCGCCTCGCGCAATCTGAGCGCCGCCGGTCTCGTGCCGATGCTCCAACAGTCCAACCGCCAATACCGCGCCGGCGGACTGACGACCAACAACCAGGAATTCATCATCGAGACCGGGGCCTTCCTCACCAGCGCCGAGGATGTGGGCAATGTGGTCGTCGGTGTCTTCGGCGGGCGACCCGTGTATTTGCGTGAAGTGGCGGAAATCGTAGACGGCGCCGAAGAGCCATCGAACTACGTGTTCTTCGGCCCGGGAGCGCGCGCGAGGCGCGGGCAGGTCGCGGCGCTTCGCCGCGATCCTTCGTCACACGGAGCAGTTGGCGAGGCGCCAACTGCCGCACGCGAGGCGCGTGTTCTACCCATTGAAGAACCCGCCGTCACCCTCAGCATCGCCAAGCGGCCCGGCGCGAATGCGATCACCGTCGCGCACGATGTCCTGCGCAAAATCGAGACGCTCACGGGCACGGTCATTCCGGCCGATGTCGAGGTCTCCGTCACGCGCAATTACGGCGAGACCGCCGCCGACAAGTCAAACGAACTCCTGCTCCACATGGGCATCGCGGTCATCGGCGTGTCCATCCTCATCTGGCTCACGCTCGGCTGGCGCGAATCGGGCATCGTGGCCATCGCGATCCCGGCCACGCTCGCACTCACACTGCTCGTCTTCTACCTGCTCGGCTTCACGCTGAACCGCATCACGCTCTTCGCGCTCATCTTCTCCATCGGCATCCTCGTCGATGACGCGATTGTGGTGGTGGAAAACATTGTCCGCCATTTCCACCTCCCGCAGAACAAGGGCCGCAACTGGTCCATGATTGCCGTGGAAGCCGTGGGCGAAGTCGGCAATCCGACCATCCTCGCGACGTTTGCGGTCGTCGCCGCCGTGCTGCCGATGGCCTTCGTGGGAGGACTCATGGGGCCTTACATGCGGCCCATCCCGATCGGCGCCAGCGCGGCGATGGGCTGGTCCCTGGCCATTGCGTTCATCGTCACGCCGTGGGCTTCGATCCGCATCCTGCGCTGGGGCAAAAAGTATTCCAAACTCACCGAAGGCACTGCACCCGCAAAGGCCGGCAGCCACTTCGCGCACGACGAGGATTTCTTCACCCGACTCTACCGGCGAGTGATGGGACCAATGATTGCGACGCCGTTCTGGCGTTGGTTTTTTCTCGGCGGAATCACCGTGCTGCTGTTGCTCGCCATGGGCACCGTCGCGATCGGATGGGTGAAAGTGAAAATGCTGCCGTTCGACAACAAGAGCGAGTTCCAGGTCATCCTGAATATGCCCGAAGGCAGCTCACTCGAACGCACTGCGCAGGCCGCGCGCGAGATTGCCGCCGCCGTGCGGACCGAACCGGAGGTCACCGATTACCAAATCTACGCGGGTGTCGCGTCGCCGTTTAATTTCAACGGACTCGTGCGGCACTACTTCCTGCGCCACGGCGCCAACATCGCCGACATCCAGGTGAACCTGCTGCCCAAATCCGAACGCAGCGCGCAGAGCCATAATATCGCGAAGCGCGTGCGCCCGCGCATTGCCGAGATCGCCGCCCGCTTCGATGCGCGCGTCGCTGTGGCCGAAGTCCCGCCCGGTCCCCCCGTGCTGCAGACGCTCGTCGCCGAACTTTACGGCCCCACCGAGCCCGACCGTCACGCGCTCGCCCGCAAGGTGCGCGACATTTTCAAGAGGACACCCGGCGTTGTTGATGTGGACTGGTATGTCGAAGCCGACCAACCGCTCGCCCGCTTCATCATCGACAAGGAAAAAGCCGCGCTCCACGGCATCAGCGCCGAGACCATTTCGCAAACACTGCGCATCGCGGTGGGCGGCGAATCCATCGATCTGCTCCACCTGCCCCGCGAGAAGGAGGATGTGAACATCATGCTCGAACTGCCGCGTTCCTCGCGCACCACGCCCGACGAATTGCTCGCCCTGCGCGTCCGTTCCGGCGACGCCAACGCGCTGCCCGAGCCCGGCGCCACCGGCACCGCACCGCTCATCCCGCTGCGCGAACTCGTGCGCATCGAGCAAACCGTCACCGAGAAAAGCATCTACCACAAAAACCTCATGCCCGTGTCCTACGTCATCGGTGACGTGGCCGGCATCATCGAAAGCCCCGTCTATGCCATCGCGAAAATGAACGACGCGCTCGCGAAACTCGACACCCGCGAGTTCGGTGGCGACGGCCAGCCGTTACAAATCTTCAACGTCGACGCAGCCCTTCACCGACGCCAAGCCCGCGCTGAAATGGGATGGCGAATGGCACATCACCATCGAAGTCTTCCGCGACCTCGGCAGCGCCTTCGCCGCCTGCCTTGTACTCATCTACGTGCTTATGGTCGGCTGGTTTCGCAGCTTCCTCACGCCACTTATCGTCATGATCGCGATCCCGTTTTCGCTCGTCGGCATCATGCCTGCGCACGGCCTGCTTGGGGCATTTTTCTCGGCCACCTCGATGATTGGCTTCATGGCTGGCGCCGGCATCGTCGTGCGCAACTCGATCATCCTCGTGGACTTCATCGAGCAACGCCTCGCCGAAGGCATGCCCCTTGCCGAAGCCGTTGTGGACGCCGGTGCCGTCCGCTTCCGCCCCATGCTCCTCACCGCAATGGCCGTGGTCGTCGGTGCCAGCGTCATCCTCGCCGATCCGATTTTCAAAGGCCTCGCCATCGCCCTCATGGCCGGCGAAATCGCGAGCCTGCTCATCAGCCGCATGGCCGTTCCGGTGCTTTATTTTATGGCGAACAAGCGCGCTGACCGAACCGCAAAAGCAAACCCCACATCATGACAACGCTCCGGCAGGTTGCATCCGTCGTTTGCATCGCGCTGCTCGGCGCATTTACCGGCGGATGCGAAAAGCCGTCGGGCAACCCCGCAAGCCAGCCGCCACCGGAAGCCGCCGCACCGCCTGCACCGGATCATCCGACTTCGACGAGCGATGCCCGCAAGTCCTTGCCGCTGCTCGATTACATGGCCGAGCACCAGCGGGAGAATATGCGGGACCATCTCGCGGCGATTCAGGAAATCCTGGCCGCGCTGACGGCGAATGATTTCGAGGGAGTGGAACGCGCCGCGTCGCGCATTGAATCCAGCGAGCAAATGGGCCGAATGTGCAGCCACATGGGTGCCGCCACTCCCGGCTTCACCGACACCGCGCTGCAGTTTCATCGCACGGCAGACACCATCGGCGCCGCGGCGAAACTGCACGACGCCGGTGCCACGCTCAAGGCGGTATCCGCGACGCTGCAAACGTGCGTCAGCTGCCACGCCACCTACCGGCAGGAAATCGTGGACGAAGCAAAATGGAACGAATTGACGAAAGCCGCGCGCTAAGTTTCCACACGATATTCACTTCAATAATCTACACCACCATGCGCCGCATCATTCCAGTCCTCCTCCTGCTCGTTGTGAACGCTTTGGCCCAGGAGCAGAGCGTCAAACCGGGCATCAATGACAAGTTTATCGATCCCGCGATGAAGGTGGAGGAGTGGACGGGAAAGTTTGAGACCGAGAGCCGCGAGATTTTTCATCAACGGGATAAGATCGCCGCCGCGGTGGGACTTAAGCCCGGGATGACAGTCGCCGACATTGGCGCGGGCACGGGCCTCTTCACACTGCCGTTTGCGGAAGTGGTCGGAAAAGCGGGCAAGGTCTATGCCGTCGAGATCGCCCCCAAGTTTCTCGCCCACATTCGCGCTCGCGCGGAGAAAGCCAACGTCTCAAACGTCAAGACGGTTCTCGGCACGGCCCGGAGCGTGGAACTGCCGGAGGACTCCATCGACCTCGCCTTCATCTGCGACGTTTATCACCACTTCGAGTATCCACAGGCCAGTCTCGCGTCACTGCACACAGCACTGAAACCCGGCGGCGAACTCGTGCTCATCGACTTCAAGCGCATCCCAGGCGAGAGCAGCGATTTCGTAATGGGGCACGTCCGCGCCGGGCAGGAAGTGTTCGAGTCCGAAGTCGCCACCGCGGGATTTGAGAAGGTCGGCGAGGTGAAGGACGTGCTGAAGGAAAACTACTTCGTGAGATTCCGGAAAAAGTAATTGGTCCGCACGTTCCACGGCGCGGCTCAGCGCTTTTCTGGCTTTGATTTCTGAAGTTGCGCCGCAAAGCCGGTCACCAATTCCTTTTGTTCCGGAGTCAAATGCCCCTGCGCGACGAGTTATTCGAGAATCTCCAGCGCCGCGCGTAGTTCTCCGCGCGAATGACTGGGTGCTGTTCGCGCTCACGATGTCGTTCTCTCCGCCGCTGTGCCACATGCTGCGCGATGCGCTGGGAGATCCGTTTCATGTTGGAACTCGTGGTCGATTGCCGAATCATCCAAGCTGACCGCCTCATCGGGAGCACCGCGATTTCGATGCCCGGACCCATTTCGGGCCCATTTTTGCTCGGGAGCAAATGCATCAGCATTGCACTTCTGGTGGCATTACCACTTCTCGCCTTCGGAGCCCTTTTTGGCGAAATCACCTTTATCGCCATCGCCGCTTGGCCGTTGCGCGCGGAATTACAACTTCTGACCTTTTTCACCTTGCTCGCTGCCATAACATCGAGCCTGGTCGCGGCGATTGTGGCAGGCGTGGCGCTTGTCGTTCTGACCTTGGCAGCGCCCCAATTGATTTGGTCGTATTTTCCGAAATTACCTATCAGGGGATGGCTTGACGACGATGTCACGATTTCCCTGTGGTTGCTGGCCATCACGTTTTCCTTCCTCTCCCGCCGACGCGTGATTCCCTTGGCGATCGCCTTTGCGACCCCGTTTGTTTCAATGCTCTCTGCCAAAAGTGGTAGCCCCATTTTCTCTTGTGACCTTCGCTCCCTTCGTGGTGCCCACTCGCGGGCGAAATCATGAACGATAACGCAGCACCCAAACACCTCCCGCAGAATCTGCAGCGCGCGCTTTGGGATGAAGTGAAGCCGACCGCAATCCGGTCATCGTGAGTGCAGCGTCTGCCGGCGAAGGCGGTGCGACGCGAAGTTAAATGGAACCGGCTCAATGTTGCCTGCCGTCCTGGTCAAAAAAATCTCTTCGGTAGGGGTCTTCCGTGGGAGTGCGCAGTCTGACACTGGGGCCGAGTCCATTCGACTTCGCTCCGCTCCGCTCAGGATGGCGATGGACGACGTCTCGCTTTCCAAAAAGCGAAAGGCGCGGATTGCTTCCCGCAGACGATGCTGGCAGCGTCCTTCCCACCTTTCTTTTTCGCTCCTGTCCTGCTGCCTGCCTGATGGCTGCTCCCAACGGTTACCTCGCTCTCATCCTCCACGCGCATCTCCCCTATGTGCGGCACCCGGAGCACGAACATTTTCTCGAGGAGGACTGGCTCTACGAAGCGATCACCGAGACGTATCTGCCGCTGCTCGATATCCTGAATCGTCTCGCGGATGACGGCGTGCCCTTTGCGCTGACCATGTCGATCACGCCGCCTCTCTGCCACATGCTGCGCGATGCGCTGATGCAAGAGCGCTACACGGCGCATCTCGGCCGGACGGTGGCGCTGGCGCGTGCGAGGTGGCGCGGACCCAGAAGGATGACGGCTTTCGCGACGTCACGCGGTTCTATCTCGAACGGCTGCTGACGTGCCAGCAGGCGTGGGAGGATCGCTGGAAGCGCGACCTCGATTGCCGCCTTTGCCGATCTGCAGAATCGTGGCGTCATCGAAATCATTACCTGCGCGGCGACGCACGGTTTTCTGCCGCTGATGGAGATCGTATCCGGAAGCGGTCCGGGCGCAGATCATGATCGCGCGCGATCAATATCGCGAGATGTTCGGTCGCGATCCGCGGGGGATCTGGCTGCCCGAATGCGCGTATGTCACCAGCCTCGACGCCATCCTGCAGCGAAGCGGAGATCCGGTGGTTCGTGCTCGATTCGCACGGGCTCATGTTTGGGACGCCGCGTCCGCGTTACGCGGTTTTCGCGCCGTGCTACACCCCGGCGGGACCCGCGGTTTTTGCCCGCGACCGCGAATCAAGCCGCCAGGTGTGGAGTGCGGAACTCGGCTATCCCGGCGATCCCGCATATCGCGATTTCTACCGCGATGTCGGTCACGAATTGAGTCATGAATACCTGCGGCCGTTCCTTGGCGCGGACGGCGAGACGGAAGTTCACCGGCCTGAAATATTGGCGCATCACGGGCCGAACGGCGGAAAAGGAACCCTATCGCCGCGAGTGGGCGATGGGCGCGGTGGACGCGCACGCGGGCCACTTCATGGCGCAACGAGCGCAGCAGATCGCAACCTTGCGCGGATCGATGAATATCGACCCAATCATCGTCAGCCCCTTTGACGCGGAGCTGTTCGGCCATTGGTGGTTTGAAGGTCCGGAGTGGCTTGAAATGTTCATCCGCAAAGCCGCGTATGATCAGCATGAATTCACCTTCGCGACGCCATCGCAATACCTCGAATCCCACGACACGGCCCAACTGGTGGTGCCTTCCGCCTCGAGTTGGGGCAACAAAGGCTACTGGGAGGTGTGGCTCAATGACGCCAACTCATGGATTTATCCGCATCTGCACGTTGCCGCCCGCCGCATGAGCGAGCTGGCCGCGTCGCGTTCAACGCGGAGGAAAACCTGGCGCCGCTGCTCGATCGGACGCTCCGCCAGATGGCGCGCGAACTTCTGCTCGCGCAATCGAGCGACTGGGCGTTCCTGATGAAAACAGGCACCGCGCCGGAATACGCGGCGCGGCGCACCAAGGAACATATCCTGCGTTTCACCCGCCTCTACGATCAGGCGCGCGCCGAGGCTGTGGACGAAGATTTCCTCGCGAATTGTGAATGGCGGGACAACATTTTCCCGCACCTAAACTGGCGTTACTATGCCTGACATCACTTCGGCCTCATGTTGGTTTCGCGCGGCGCTCGTGGTTGGGCTGGTGGTGGCTGCGCAGGTCCGGGCCCAGGAGGACGAGGGCGAGGCGCCATCGCCAAAGCGTGGACAGATTCAGATCGTCTTCACACCGCCGCCGATGGATGGAACGTTCAGCCTCGGCGTGTATGCCGCAACCGACGGTCGTCTGGTGCGGGTGTTGCATCGCGAGGCGGAGGCAGAACAATTCGTCCCTGGACTGAATGGCCTGATCACCACCTGGGACGGCGCTGACGATGCCGGGAAACCGGTGCCTCCTGGGAAATACGATGTTCGCGGCTATTGCGTTGGTGAGCTCCAGACCGAGGGTGAGGCCTATTGGGGAAACGATTGGGTCGTGGACGCAGACAGCCCGCGCCTGACGGAGTTTGGCGAAATGACCGTGCGCGACCGCGAACTGCGCGTGTCCGCTGCGACCGCCGAAGGGAAGCGCGGCGCCTGGCGGCGCAATCTCGATACAGGTGTGGAATCCTTCGATGCAGATCCGGAATCGCAACCGCTCGAACCACCGAATGTTCCAGCGTTACCTCCCAACCCCGAGCCCGAGCTCGACCCCGCAGCCACGAGCACGCCTGTAGAATGGAAGGTCGAGACGCTGGAGGAGGATGGCCAGACGCTGCGCGTAGTGACGCAGAGGCAGGGCGATGAAGTGCTGCGCGCGCTCGAAATTCCCGCGGATCAGCCACAACCGGTGGCCGTGGTCGCGGTCCCGGGTCGCGATGAGATTTTTCTGAGCGAACGGGGCGTGAACGTTTTTCGCCTGCGCGGGCTGCGGCTCAAGGAAACCGTATCCGAGGCTGACGGACAAAAGGTCTCGAACTGGGAGGTATTCCTCAGCAAGACGATGCGGACGATTGGCACCTTCGCGGACCTCGCGTCCGATCTGCCGGCCGAACCTCCCTTTCAGCCTCAGGAAAAGGTGAAGATTCGCCTGGTCACCAATCCGCTGGAACGGAAGGCGGCGCATTCGCTGGAAATTGCGGTGTCGATCGATCCCAAAGGCAGCCTTCTTCGCACCGCGGACGGACTACCGCTGCGCACGATAACCGATACGCCGCATCTTAAGTGGGCGGTGATTGGTCCGGCAGCCGGCGGCACCAATGGAATCGTTCTCTTCCAAAGCGACGGGGCGGTGGTCGAGGAGTTTCGAGTGCGGAAACTGGCGAACATGATGGCATTTGACGCCGGCCGATACGAGTGGGCCGGTCCGTAGTAAGAGTCTGCCGGTCACCTTCTCCAACTTCATCTCTGTCCCCGTCTCAGACCCATGGAAGGAGAAGGCGAGGAAGAGGAAGAGCTCGTCCGGGCGATGGCCTCAGGCTGGGATGATGCCGGGGAAAAGATAAGCCTGCGCCAGCACGAGGAGTCCGACCAACACCGCCAGGCCGAGGCTGTGCCAAAAGACGGCGCGCAAGATCGTCCCGGCATCCGGACTGTTCGGCGCGCCGCCGGTGGCCACGCCCGCCACGACGATGCTCTGGGCATCGATCATTTTTCCCATCACACCGCCGGAACTGTTCGATGCGCACATCAAAATCGGACTGAGACCGAGAGCGTTGGCAGTGACTTTTTGCAAGTTTCCGAAAAGCACATTCGACGCGGTATCGCTGCCGGTGAGCGCCACACCGAGCCAGCCCAGCAGCGGGGAGAAGAACGGAAAGAGGACGCCGGTCGAGGCGAAGGCGAGGCCCATGGTGGAATCCGAGCCGCAATACCGAGTTGTAAATCCGAGCGCGAGCATGAGCGCGATGGTGAGCAGCGAAGTTCGCACCCGCCAGACGCAGCGGCCATAGAGCGCAACCAATCCGACTGGTCTCAGCCCCAGGATCAGTCCGGCCAGCAATCCAGCGAGCAAAAGTGCGGTGCCCGTTCCGGCCAGGAGTTGGAATTTAAAGACCGCGGCTTCGACTTCCTGCTCCGGCACCACGGGCGGCATTTTGATCACCCCACCATCGAGATACGGAACCTTCCAACTCCACGGTGCGGTGTTCGTTAGCCATGTTTTGATCGGACCGACGCTCCACGCAGCGACGAATGTCGACAGGAGGATCCACGGCAGCCACGCCCGAAACCGGGACGGTGAGATCGTGGCGATCACGGGATCTTTCGGCGTCGCGGCCTCGGCGGTTTCTTCGGTCCGCGGCGGTTGCCAGAAACGGAGCAGCACCACCAGCGAGAACATCGAGAAGACCGCGGCCACGATGTCCACCAGGTGCGGACCGTGAAAATTGCTGACCAGAAATTGCATGAGACCAAAGCTGCTTCCGCACACAAGACATGCGGGCCAGATTTCGCGCATCCCTCGCCAACCCACCTGCGCCGCGACCAGCCAGAACGGAACGATGAGCGAAAAGATCGGAAGCTGCCGGCCGACCATGGCGGACAGATGCTGTAAATCGAGACCGGTGACATTAGCCAGGGTGACGAGAGGAATGCCGAGTGAGCCGAACGCCACCGGCGCCGTGTTGCCGATGAGTGCAAGTTTTGCGGCTTCAAGGGGCCGAAAGCCGAGACCCACCAGCATCGCTCCCGTAATCGCCACGGGCGCCCCAAAGCCGGCGCATCCCTCGATGAATGCGCCAAAGCTGAAGGCGATGAGCAGCGCCTGCACGCGCCGATCTGCGGAGAGGCCGGAGATCTGATGCTTGAGCGCCTCGAATTGCCCCGTATCGACGGCGATTTGATAAATGAAGATCGCATTCAGAACGATCCAACCGATGGGAAAAAGACCGAACGCGGCCCCGAAGCCCGCCGCCGCAAACGTGAGCGAAGGAGGCATTTTGAAAACGACAATCGCGACGACAATCGCCGTGCTGGCTCCGGCCAGCGCGGCGAGATGTGCCCGAACATGCCAGAATCCAAGCAGCGCGAGGAGGACCACCACCGGCAGCGAGGCGACCAGGGCCGACGTGAGGAGACCGCCGAGGGGATCGTAGTTCTGGGGCCAGGGCACGCGGCGCCGATGGTTCTTCGGCGCAAGCGCCTAACTAAAATGGGCGAAGCGCGTGGCTACTTGATGACGCGCCACGTCAGCGGGTAGCGGTAGCGCATTCCCTCGTTGGCTTTCACACCCCCGATGATGGCCATGACGACGAGAAAAATCAGATCCGCAATCGCCAGCGGCGCACCGACGACCGCTCCGACCCCGCAGGTCAGAAACGCGAGCGCCGCGCAGCCAATTAGCACCAGGGATTGGGTGATTTGGAAATTGAGCGCTTCCTTACCTTGATCGTCCACGAAGGGCATGGTGTCCTTTTTTATCAGCCAGCAAATGAGCGGACCCAGGACATTGCCAAAGGGCAGACCGAGGAGAGTAACGAGCGCCGTGAGGTGCGTAACCATCGCCCACGTCCGTTCTTCTTTGGTCGGCAAGCCGGGCAGCGACGAGTCGATCGGTGGACCTCCCGCAGATGAAGGTTCGGTTGGCGGAACCCCTGGGGGAGGTGTCGGCGGTGTGGCCATCGGGTCTTCAGGACCCTTGTTTTCGTTCGGTTCCATGCCGTAGTTCTGTCCGACGCGCTGCGGCGTCGCAATGATTAAATCGCTCCCCGTTATCCTCCTTGTGATGGTTCTTGGTGTCCTTAGCTGGTCTGCGGTCGGTCCGAAAGATCGCCTGACCTGGTGGCTGGAGGTTACACCGGCCCTCGTCGGTCTCGTGGTCATTGCGGCCACCCATCAGCGTTTTCGGCTGACGGATCTGACGCTGGTTCTGATCGCGATCCACATGATCATTCTCATCGTCGGCGGGCATTACACTTACGCCGAGGTGCCGCTCGGATTCTGGATGCGCGACACGTTCGGATTCGCGCGAAATCACTATGATCGGCTCGGGCATTTCGCCCAGGGCTTCGTTCCGGCAATCATTGCGCGCGAGTTGCTCATCCGACTCGGAGTAGTGGCGAAACGCGGCTGGCTTCCCTTCCTCATCATCAGCATATGCCTGGCGATCAGCGCCACTTATGAATTAATCGAGTGGTCGGCAGCGGAAGCTTCCGCCGAAGCGTCGGAGGCATTTTTGGGAACGCAAGGCGACGGTTTCGACACGCAGAAAGACATGGCCATGGCCGGTGTCGGTGCCATTTGCGCGTTGCTCACGCTGAGTCGAATACAAGACGCGCAAATGCGGCGCCTGCGCTCGGAATGAGGCCCCGCTTTTCAGGTTCGTTCGTGGTTGATGTTGTGCCGTTCGTTTCAGTCCGCCAAAGACGATGATTGCAGGGAAGTGCGTGAAAGTGAAGGCGTCTGCCACAGAAGCAAACCGCCATCCTTTTTCTCGCGCGATGACCCGGCGGCTGCTACGCGTTCGCCTCTCACGCACATGAAGGAGGCTGCCGCACGCATCAAGATTAATAAGCTGCTGGAGAATTCGGGGTGGCGTTTCTTCGCGAACGCGAGGGGTCCGGCGAACATCCAACTCGAATCAAGTGTGATCGTGAAGACGGAGGATCTCGATGCGCTGGGCGAAGACTTCGAGAAAGCAGGCAAAGGGTTCATCGACTTCCTGCTGCTGAACGAAAAAGGTTTCCCGTTTATTGTCCTTGAAGCGAAGGCCGAGAACAAAAGCCCGCTCGTCGGCAAGGAGCAGGCGCGCAAATACGCCAAGTCGCAAAACTGCCGCTTCGTCATCCTCTCCAACGGCAACCTGCATTATTTCTGGGATCTCGAACGCGGCAATCCATACATCATCACGTCCTTCCCCACGCCGACCTCGGTCGCCGGTTACCAGAAGACCATGCCGAACCCGCAAACGCCTCATCGAGGAAGCAGGTCGAGCGACGACTACATCGCGCTCACGCAGCGTCCGAACTACCCATCCGAAGCCGGCATGGAAGAAAGAAGCGAGCGCGCGGGCTTCATCGAGGTGAACGGCCTCCGCTTTCTCCGGCCGTACCAAAAGAAAGCCATCTCTCGCCTGCAGCAGACCGTGAAGAAGGGAACGACCGCTTCCTTTTCGAAATGGCCACCGGCACCGGCAAGACGCTGACTGCCGCCGCCGTCATCAAGCTCTTCCTGCGCACCGGCAATGCCCGGCGCGTGCTCTTCCTGGTGGACCGGCTGGAACTGGAGGACCAGGCCTACAAGGCATTCAAGAAGGTGCTCTCGCGAACGACTTCAAGACAGTCATCTACAAAGAGAATCGCGACGACTGGCGGCGCGCCGAAATCGTTGTCACCACCGTCCAGTCGCTGCTCTTCAACAACAAATACCAGCAGCTCTTTTCGCCCACTGATTTCGACCTGGTGATCTCCGACGAAGCGCACCGCTCCATCGGCGGCAATGCCCGCGCCGTCTTCGATTATTTCATCGGCTACAAGCTCGGCCTGACCGCCACGCCACGCGACTACCTGAAGAAATTCGACAAGGCCAAGCCGACGACCAAAGACCCGCGCGAGTTCGAGCGCCGCCTGCTGCTCGACACCTACCGCACCTTCGGCTGCGATGACGGCCAGCCCACCTTCCGCTACTCGCTACTCGATGGCGTGAAGGATGGCTTCCTGATCAATCCGACGGTCGTCGATGCCCGCACGCGAGGTCACCACCGCAGCTCCTTTCAGACGAGGGCTTCGTCGTCGTCGTTCAAGGACGATGCAAGGCGACGACCAGAAGGAGGCATTCAAGCAGCGCGAGTTTGAAAAGCGCTTCTTCTCCGAGGCCACCAATCAGCTTTTCTGCAAGACGTTCCTGGAAAATGCGCTGCGCGATCCCGTCAGCGGCGAGATCGGCAAATCCATCGTCTTTGCGGTCAGCCAGAACCACGCGGGCAAGCTGGCGCAGATCCTCAACGAGATGGCCGACCGCATGTTCCCCGGCAAATACCAGTCGGACTTCGCGGTGCAGGTCACCTCGCAGATGGACGGACGCGCAGCAGCTCACCATCAATTTCACCAACAACAACCTGCTCGGCTCCGCCAACTTCATCCCGACCTACAAGACCAGCAAAGCCCGCGTCTGCGTCACCGTCGGCATGATGACCACCGGCTACGATTGCCCGGACATTGCTGAACCTCGGCCTCTTCCGCCCCATCTTCTCGCCCACCGATTTCATCCAGATCAAGGGGCGCGGCACCCGGAAGCACGACTTCCTGCGAACAGCTCTTTGACGACGACGATCAAGGAGAGCGTCGAAGGAGCCGAAGAAGACCTCTTTCAAGCTCTTCGACTTCTTCGCCAACTGCGAATACTTCGAGAAGGACTTCAACTACGATCGAGGTGCTGCAAGCTTCCGATGCCCGAAAGGCCGGGAAGCGAGCAAGGACCGGCCACGGGTCCGGTCGTGCTCGGCGGCACCTACGAGCATCTCGGCGACAGACATCCTCGCCACGATCAAGGAAGAAATCATCGGCTACCGAGGGCATGAAGATCGACCGGATGTTCTACGAGAAGTTCGAGGACACCGTGCGCGAGAATGACTTCATCGCCGCCAGCTGTCGAAGCCGGCCAGTGGGACCGCGTCATCGACTACGTGAACAGGGAACTCTTCGACAAGCCCGACGAGTTCTACACCCTCGATAAGCTCCGCAAAGCTGCCGCCGTGGACCGCCGCCTGACGCTGCGCGAAATTCTGGAGAAGATCTTCGGCCTCATTCCGCGCTTCAAGTCCAGGGACGAACTGCTGGAGGAGGAGTTCTCCAAGTTTGTCGCCGACGCAAACCGGACGAGGCCGAAGCCATCCCCGCATCAAGACACTTCTTCAAGGCCTACGTCACCGACGGCCACGTTCGCGCACATCATCGACGACGCGACGCGACTGACCGAGCTCGACACCACATCCGTCCTTCACCATCGCCGATTTCAAGGCGGTGCCGCGCGAAATACCGCGAGCTCATCCCAGAATACATCAAGGACTACGTTTCGCTGAACCAGTTCGCCGCCTGAGTCATGACCAAAGCAGCAAACGAAGCACCATCCGGGTGAAAGAGGGACCGACGATCGCCGATGTTTTCCGGGCAGCAGCAGGATTTTATCAGCCTCACCGACATCGCCCGCTACAAGGACGCCGAGCGCACGGATCTACCTGATTTCCAACTGGCTGCGAAATCGCAACACCAGTCGAGTTCCTCGGTATCTGGGAACAGACTCAACAACCCCGATTTTAATCCCATCGAATTCGATGGGATTAGAAAGCAGGCCGGCCTGAACAGCTTCATCTTGACCGCCAAACGGTGGATCGACGCCACCGGGGCGATTGGTCTGATCTCCAAAGCCGGCCGCTACGGCGGCACCTACGCCCACAAGGACATCGCCTTCGAATTCGCCTCCTGGATGTCGGTCGAATTCAAGCTCTACCTCATCAAGGAATTCCAGCGGCTCAAGGACGAGGAAAACGCCGCCTCCGCTCGGCTGGAATCTCAAGCGCACCCTCTCCAAGATCAACTACCGCATCCACACCGACGCCATGAAGAGGCACCTGATCCCGGCCGCCATCACCAACGCGCAGGCCGCCTTCACCTACGCCAGCGAGGCCGATCTGCTCAACGTCGCCCTCTTCGGCCAGACCGCCAAGAATGGCGCGACGCCAATCCCGAGCTGGAGGGCAACATGCGCGACCACGCCACCATCGAGCAACTGCTCGTGCTGGCCAACATCGAAGGCCTGAACGCCGAGTTCATCCACAGGACCTGCCCCAGGGAACGCCTGCAACGCTCAACGAAATCGCCATCCGCCAGATGCGCGACGCTCGATTTCCGCCAACACCGTCAAACGTCTGAAGTGCATGCTCGACACCGACACCAAACGCCGCATCGACACCGCCCGCGACATCCTCGTGGGCAAAGTCCCCGACCCGAAATCCCAGGTCGAGCAGATCACCATCGCCCTGATCTACAAGTTCATGGACGACATGGACGCCGAGGCCGAGGAACTGGGCGGCAAGCGGAAGTTCTTCACCGGCGACTTCGCCCGCTACGGCTGGGCCAAGCTCATGGCTCCCGCGCTCGGCGGCCACGAGATGCTCGGCCTCTACGGCGAAGGCATTTCCAAGATGCCCGAGAACCCCGGCATCCCGCCGCTCTTCCGCGACATCTTCAAGAACGCCTACCTGCCTTACCGCGACCCCGAGACGCTCAAGGCCTTCCTCAAGATCATCGACGAGTTCAGCTACGACCACAGCGAGCGCCTCGGCGACGCCTTCGAGTATCTGCTCTCCGTCCTCGGCTCGCAGGGCGATGCCGGGCAGTTCCGCACCCCGCGCCACATCATCGATTTCATGGTCGAAGTCCTCGCCCCGAAGAAAGACGAAACCATCCTCGACCCCGCCTGCGGCACCGCCGGCTTCCTCATCTCCGCCTACAAGCACATCCTCCGCGCCAACACCGACGCCAAAGGCCACAGCACGCTCACGCCCGACGACAAGGGCCGGCTCGCCAAGAACTTCAAGGGCTACGACATCTCGCCCGACATGGTGCGCCTCTCGCTGGTGAACCTCTACCTCCACGGCTTCACCGATCCGCACATCTACGAATACGACACCCTCACCTCCGAGGAGCGCTGGAACGAATTCGCCGACGTCATCCTCGCCAACCCGCCCTTCATGTCCCCGAAAGGCGGCATCAAGCCCCACAACCGTTTCTCCATCCAGGCCAAGCGCAGCGAAGTCCTCTTCGTGGACTACATGGCCGAGCACCTCACGCCCACCGGCCGCGCCGGCATCATCGTCCCCGAGGGCATCATCTTCCAGAGCCAGACCGCCTACAAAGAGCTGCGGAAAATGCTCGTCGAGAATTCCCTCGTCGCCGTCGTCTCCCTCCCGGCGGGCTGTTTCAATCCCTACTCCGGGGTGAAGACCTGCATCCTCATCCTCGACAAATCACTCGCCCGAGCAGAGCGACACCATCGCCTTCTTCAAAGTGGAGAACGACGGCTTCGGCCTCGGCGCCCAGCGCCGCGCCATCGAGAAAAACGACCTCCCGCAAGTCCAGGCCGAACTCGCCGCCTACCTCCAAGCCCTCCGCGCCGAGAACGTCCACCGAGTCCATTCTGTCCATCACGTCACCGGCCTCAGATCGTGCCGAAAGAAAAGATCGCCGCGAATGGCGACTACAACCTCAGCGGCGAGCGGTATCGGGAGGGCAATGACGACCGACGAACTATCCGACTGTTCCGATTGGCGACATGTGCGAGCTAATCAACGGTCGCGCCTTGAAACCGGCAGGATTGGCGAGCAATGCCGACAGCGGTGGAATCCCAATCGTCAGGATTCAAAACCTGAACATCGCCGACAGCATCGTTCAATTGACTACACGGTGCGAAGTCAGCGACGAGAATGACGATCCACAACGAGGAACTTTTGTTCTTGGTCCGACTCACGCGGCACATCCATCGGTGCGCATATTTGGAACGGTCAAAGTGCGGTGCTCATACCACGCACATCGTTCAAGCTCGGCTTCGATGATTCACGAGCGATCCATGATGTATCTGCTTCATTGCTCTCGAACAAAGCTGTCATCGAGGTTGAAGAGATACCTGCATGGCGGGCGTTGACCTCGTTCACATCACGAAGCGAAACTTGCGAAGCATACAAATCCCCCTGCCGCCGCTGGAGGTGCAGAAGGAGATCGTGGCGGAGATCGAGGGCTACCAGAAAGTCATCAACGGCGCCCGCGCCGTCCTCGACAACTACCGCCCCCACATCCCCATCCACCCCGACTGGCCGATGGTGCCGACTTGGCGAGTGCTCGCACGTTCAAGAGGGGCCACGGAATTCTCGTAAGACTTCCGCAAAGATCTATAGGTGTGCCGCTTTCCGTTGCGGGGTTAGCGACATTCGACCGTTACGCTGGACGGCTGTAGACTATCATCGATCCGCAAATGAGTCGCGCAGAAGTGGAACCATTTCGCCTTCGCGTCGGCGATATTCTTGTCTCTACGAGACGTCCTCTTTCGGGCGATCCGGCGATCGTCACTCTCAGAGGCCGAGGGCGCTGTTTTCTACACCAGGTCTCATCTCGGTTGTCAGCCCCTGATGCCACCTAGCTCCAACGTTTATGGAGACTTTTCTCGCTAGCCCAGTTCCTCGAACAAGGTAGTAAGCTTTTGCGAGCGGGTTCCAGCATCAAGACATTTCGGAAGATGCACCTCAAGCAGAATCAGAAGCTCGCGCTCCCACCCCTCGCCACGCAGCAAGCCATCGTGGCCGAGATCGAAGCCGAGCTTGCTCACGCTGAGTCGAATTCAAGACGCGCAAATTCGGCGCGTGCGTTTGGATTAAGGCGCGTTACTCGATTTCGAGTTCATCGAGCCACCAGCTCGCCGCGCTCGTTCCGGCGCTGATGAATCCCAGCCAATCGAGGGTCTTCATCTCGGCGTTTACAAATCGCAGGCCGTCGAAACGTTGTGGCGCGGAACCGGGGAGCGTTACGACGAGGCGCCACGTGCCGTCGCTTTCGTCACCGAGGTGAGTGCTTACCTCAAGATGCATCCAGACGTTCGGCGGCACCGCGAGCAGTTCCCGGCCGGGCACCGAAAGTTTGCCGTCGGCGATGGTGATCATTGGTCCCGTGCGATATGGCTGTGCATCATTTCGCCACTCGTGAATCCAGTGCATCGCTGGTTCGACTTTGACGTCGAAAGATACACGCGTCGTGCCGCTGCGATGCGCCGGTTGCAGGTAAAGGTGGGGATTGAACGCAGGCACGAGATCCGGTCCGTCCGTGATCTTCAGGCAATTCGCGCCCGCCGCCGGGTTTTCCTGCACGATTCGAATGCTGTCTTTGCGCCCGCCGTCGTCGATCCTGATTCGGCGCGGGAGCCCGTCTTCAAAGCCCTCGTGCAGTTTCAGCGGCGGCACCGTCGGTTTATCACCAAAGTTCATCGGCGGAAACGCAGGCGCGGAAGCGAGCTGCTTCCAATCGTCGTCGCCGGTGACACCTGCCTGCCGAGTAATCGAACGGCACAAAACCGATCCGGCGGGCCGGCGTCCCATCGCGCAGTCGGAAATCGTCGTGTTCCGCGTCAACGAAGAGCGGGTCGTCGACCAGCGATTCCGCATCGTTACCGTCGAACTGCCAATCGGCGAAACTTTTCCCGGCGAAGTCGAAGGGCTGCCCGCCGGTGCGCCAATAGAGATTGCGATTCATTCCGACGCGGCCATCGCGCCAGTTTTGGTCGAGGTGCCCGAGCAGTTTGCCTTCGCGGAAGAGCACGATGTTTTGCTCGAAGGAAAACGCGAACCATTCCTCCGGGCGGCTGCGGCGGATCTGTGCTTCCTGACTGAAGGCGAAGATGTTGTTCCGGATCACATTTCCGCGGCCATAGTGCTGATGATAGCCAGCGCTCTGCGTCCGATAGACGAGGTTGTTTTCCCAGACGATGCCGGTGCTGCCCTCGTCGTTGTAGAGCCCCCAGCCTCCGTAGCTCGCGCAAGAAATGTCGTGCACCCGGCAGCCCCGGATTATCGTGCCCGGCTGCGGCCCGAGCGTGTAAACCGCCCCCATATCGCTAAGGACGCCCCAGCCCAAATGATGCAGATGGCAATTCTCGACGCGATTGTTCCGGCACGGCGTCGCGCGGTATCCCCAAGTCCACCCGATGCTGATGGCGGTGTAAAAGAAATCGCCGATGTCGCAGTGCGAAATGGTGTTGTCGCCACTTAATCCGATCCAGACACCGATCGAGCCGGGGAAATGGCGGCCGCCGGATTGGATGATGCAATTATCGAGCGTAATGCCACCCGTGCGGCCGGTCTCGGTGTTCGGGATCGAGGTTTCACCGATATAGACCCCGCCGCCGCCGAGATCGTGGAAGTGTGAATGGATCACGCGCGAATCCGTGCAGCCGTGACCGAAGCGCATCGCGTGCGTCAGCGTGTGCGCAAATTCGCAGTTCTCGAAGCGGACGTCGCGAGCGCCGGAAAGTTCGATGGCCGCCGGCAACTCGGTATCCGCCTGGGACGATGACCAGCCTTGCTCGGGAACCTCGAAATTCTGGTGGGCGAATCGAAAGCCCTCGAATCGCAGATGTTCGACCCATGCGTCGTTTTCGGGCTCGCCCCGCAGAATCATCCATTGCTTCGCCACGGGCGCGACTACTCTGATTGAATCCGGCGTCTCACCCGGCCGGAGCACATAGTACAGCGTGCTGTCGCGGCTGAGAAACCATTCGCCAGGCGCGTCGAGCGCTGCGCGGTAATTCTCGAAGTGCAGCCGGTGATACGGCTCGAAATGGAAGAAGGGAAAACGGGCGGGACCGGTGAATTGGAGCGCGCCCGATCCGACGTCGAGCGCGGCCAGCCGATGCCGCGAAGTTTCCCAGGAATGATAAACGATCACGTTTGCGTCGCGCATTTCGTCCGCAGAGAGCCCCTTGAGGCTGGCCGCATCCTCCGGCGCCACCTTGATCGTGGAGGCGTTAATCGGGCTGTCAGCCGTCGTTCCGGGCAACGGTTCGGTGAGTGATCCCGTAGCCTGAAAATAGCCTTCGTTTGGCGTTCGCGCGCGAATCGCCCGCACGCCATTGACCCAAAGCGCGTCAAATCGCCAATTTGCTTCGGGCAATTTAACCGAACAAATCCCATCCTTGCCCGCCGCAAAGCCGAAGATTCGCCGCCCGCCCGAAAACGTCACCGCCGGCATCGCGGAATACACGACCGGATGATCAGCCGTCCCGCTGTCCTGCGGCTCAAAGATTATGGGTTCGGTGAGGGCGTATTCGCCCGGTTCGACCACCACCCGCACATCCTCATTCTTTAGTTCTCCGGCCGCTTTCCGCTTCCGAATTTCGTCGCGCGCGGCGATCAGTGACTTCACGGGTCCATCGCGAGTCGTAACTCGAATCTCGAGAGCGCCGACCGAAGTCGCGAGCAGGCAAAAAATGAGCGCGAGGGAACAGGAAGGCATGACCAACGAATTGAGCGGAAAGTGGGGCAGGCTTCCAGCTCGCTGATTCATCGGATGGCCTCCGAGTTCAGCTGCTCCGAGTTCCGGCCACTGCGCGACTACGCCGCGTCCTTGTCCTGCTTGCGCCGGATAATGGCGGGGCGTTTGCCTTCGACTACGCCGCGATTCACCGTCACATCCGCCACGTCTTCCCGGCTCGGGATTTCATACATCACATCGAGCATGATGCGCTCGAGCATCGCGCGCAGCGCACGGGCGCCGGTTCCCTTGTCCTTGGCTTGTGAGGCCAGAGCGCGCAGTGCGTCTTTGGTCACAGTTCAGGCCGACGCCTTCCATGCTCAGCAACTTGGTGTATTGCTTCACCATGGCGTTCTTGGTGTCGGTGAGGATCTGCATCAGTTCGTCCTCCGACAGCGGATCGAGTGCGGTGACGACGGGGAGGCGTCCGACGAATTCGGGAATCATGCCGAAACTCAGGAGATCTTCGGGTTCGGTAAAGCGCAGCACTTCGCTCGGCGGCACTTCGGCTTCCGGCACGTCCTCCGCCTTGGTCGTGGCGCCAAAGCCGAGCACCTTTTTGCCCCGACGCTTCTCGATGAGTTTGTCGAGTCCCACAAAGGCGCCGCCGCAGATGAAGAGGATTTTGTCGGTGCTGACCTGGATATATTCCTGATGCGGATGTTTGCGGCCACCTTGCGGCGGGACGTTGCAGGTCGTGCCTTCGAGAATTTTCAGCAGCGCCTGCTGCACGCCTTCCCCGCTGACATCGCGCGTGATCGAGACGTTGTCGGTCTTGCGGCCGATCTTGTCGATTTCGTCGATATAGACGATCCCGATCTCGGCGCGCTTCACATCGTAATCCGCCGCCTGGAGCAGGCGCAGGATGATGTTCTCCACGTCCTCGCCCACGTAGCCGGCCTCGGTGAGCGTGGTGGCATCGGCGATGCAAAAGGGAACATCGAGCACGCGGGCGAGCGTGCGGGCGAGGAGGGTCTTGCCGCTGCCGGTTGGGCCGATGAGCAGAATGTTGCTCTTCTCGATCTCGACATCGCCGAGCGGGTCCATCTGCAACGGGGCGCCGGTGCCGATCGATTGGTTGTGCAGGATGCGCTTGTAATGATTGTGCACGGCGACGCTGAGCGTCTTTTTGGCGCGTTCCTGGCCGATGACGATACGCGTCGAGCGACCGGCGGATTTCCACCGGCTTCGGCACGCGGAGGGTGGCGGACTGCCGTCGGCTGTCCTCGTTCAGTTCCTTGTCGAGGATGCCTTTGCAGACATTGATGCAGCTGTCGCAGATATAGACGCCCGGTCCGGCGATGAGCTTGCGCACCTCCGCGTGGGTTTTGCCGCAGAAGCTGCACATGGTGAGGTTGGACGCGCGGGCCATTCGGGAAGTCAGTCTGAAGGATGCGGAAATTCTTATTCGGTTTTTTCGGCGGGCGCCGCTCCGGAAGATTCGATCTTGCCGCCCGTCGTTTCCTGCACCGCGGCGGGCAGTTCCTTGCGGGACTTCACGACTTCGTCCACCAGGCCGTAGTCCTTGGCCTCCTCGGCGGTCATGTAATAGTCGCGATCGGAGTCCTTTTGCACCTGCTCGATCGGTCTTGCCGGTGTGCTCGGACGAGGATGCGGATCAGACGCTTCTTGAGCTTGTACATGAACTCGACCGTGCGCTCGACGTCGCAGGCCGTGCCCTGCGCGCCGCCGCTGACCTGATGGATCATGATGTCGGAATTCGGCAGGGCGAAGCGCTTGCCTTTCGTGCCCGCGGCGAGCAGCACGGCGCCCATCGAGGCGGCCATGCCGATGCAGTAGGTGTTCACGTCGCAGGTCAGGAATTGCATCGTGTCGTAAATCGCGAGACCTGCAGTGACCGAGCCGCCGGGCGAATTGATGTAGATGTTGATGTCTTTTTTCCCGTCCTGCATCTGCAGAAACAGGAGCTGGGCGATGACGGAGTTGGCCACGAAATCGTCGATCGCCGTGCCGAGGAAAATGATGCGATCCTTCAGCAGCCGCGAATAAATGTCGTAGGCCTGCTCGCCGCGCCCGGTTTGCTCGATGACGGTCGGGACGTAGTAGGCGGATTGCGGAGTGATGATGGTTTCGGGCTGGGATCATAGCCTGGTAAAAAAGTCAGCTCGCGGCGGCGGTCACCGGAGCGGTCGTGACGCTAGCGTTGGAGAACAGGAAATCAAGGACCTTGGCCGTCAGCATCTCTTCCTGGATCTGGTCGAGAGCGCCGCGCTTCTTGAGTTCCTTGAGCATCTTGTCGAAGTTCATCTCGTAGCGCTCCGCCAGCGCGGCGACGCGGCCCGAGCAATTCCTCGCGCGTGACCGTGATGCTTTTCCTCCTCCGCGATACGGAGCAACACGAAGGTGCCTTTGATCTGCTCGCGCGCGTTGGCCGAAGCGGCACCGACCAGCTCTTTCTCATTCTCCTTCAGCACTTCGTCCGCCGACGCCGCGCTCCTGATTCTCGCGCACGATGTCATTCAAAATGCTCTGCGTTTTCGCCCGCACGAGATCGCTCCGGCAGCTCGCATTCCACGCGGCTCAGAAGCTCGCGCATGATCGCATTTCGCTTCTGCGTTTCCGCCTCGGTCTTTTTCTGGCGCTCGATTTCCTCACGCGCCATCTCGCGCAGTTCGGCGAGCGTCTTGCCCTTGGCGACTGGATCCGCAAAGGCATCGTCCAGCGCCGGCAGCACCTTGATCTTTGATGCCTTCAGTTCGACGGCGTAATGCAGCGTCTGGCCGGGCATGCCGTCCACGGGGAAGTCGTCCGGCACCACGATGTCAAACTCCGCGTTTATCGCCCGGATTCGCGCACCGACGAGCTGACGCGCAGAAGCCCGGGAAGAAAGCTTCCTCGGTCATCTTGATCCAAAAATCATCATTCGCGGTCAATGCGGCTTGCCGGCTTTCGGGAAAACTTCGTGCACCGGCTGGCCGTCGATGGTGCCGCGTGTAATCCACGACCACGTAATCTTCCATCTGCGCGCCGCGATCCTCGGCGACATCCTGAAAATCCGCGGCCTGCTCGCGCAATTGCTCGATCGATTGGTTTACCTCGTCGTCCGTTACCTCGGTCGATTTCATTTCCACCACCATGCCCTTGTATACTGGGAGCTCGAATTCCGGGTGCGTCACCAGCGTGGCGGTGAAAGACATCGGCCCTTCGAGTTCCGGCACGTTGATTTCATCCACACTCGCGATTTGCAGCACGCGGAGGCCTTTGCTTTGGATGGCTTCGCGAGTGCTCTCGCGCAGGAGTTTTTGTTCGAGTTCCTCCCGGATCTGCTTCTTGAATTTTCGCTCGACGATGTTGCGCGGAATTTTCCGGGTCGATAGCCGGGAATCTTGGCGACCTGTCCGAATTCATTCACCACCGCCTCTCGCGCCCGGCTCACGCGCTCGGGTTCGACTTCGACTTTTAAGGTGGCGAGGCAATTGGGTAGCGGTTCGACGACGACGTTCATACGGGCGGTGGCAAGAAAAAGGGGCGGAACTGTAGCGGTCCGCTGCGAAATGCAAACGAGGAAAATGAGAAGCGGTTTTTCCCCGGCAATGGATCTGGCGCTACGGCCCCTTGAGCCATCCGCCGGTCGCTTGGAGCGGTGGTCCGGCCGGTCCGGTCGTGACCCAGGCGGCGAGCGCGGTCGCCCGGTCTCGAAGCTCCTTGGGAAAGCGAACCGTGGCGGTCAGCGCGTTGCGTTCGCCCGTGAGCGGCTCGCTTTCCAGATCGAGCACCACGAAATCGTGCCGAAGTTTGCGGCCAGCATTCTCGCCGCGTTTCACGTCCACCTCGACTCCGCCGCCAAGCAGCGCCACCTCGGCCTGGAATCTTCCTTTCACGGTTTCGGATGGCGCGAATGTGATTGTCGCCTCATCCGTTAGTTTCACGGTCAGGATACCGGGTCGGGTGCCATCTCCGGTCGGCAATCCCGGCTTTTGAAACCATCCGCGCCATTCGCGCCCATTCAGCGCGAATCCCGGGGTATAGACCGAGCGGCCACCCCAGCGCTCTGCGAGTCGATGCTGGCGTTCGGTGAATTCGGCCTTGGCAAAGCGATCGGGCCAGCCGAGCCGATCCCAGTAATCCACGTGGAAAGCCACCGGCACGATTTCCTTCCACAGGCGCGGGCTTTCCCGAAGACGCCCCAGCCAGGCTTCCGCCGGCGGGCAACTGCTACAGCCCTCGGACGTGAAAAGTTCGAGCAGCACCACGCGCGTTTCCGGGCTCTGAAAGGTTTGAGCTTTCGCAGACGTGATGATGCCTGCTGAAAGAAATACGGTGGTAACGAAAGCGGGCGGTTTCATGCGCGAAGTGGGGATGAGATGATTTCAAGGTTCGATCTATTCCGCCACCGAATCGGCTCTGCATACTGCATACTGCTATCTGCATACTGCATACTGCCGACTGGACTGAAGCGCGTTGCCTTTCTCCCCCGGCCCCACCTAGCCTCCGCGCCCGATGCACGAACTGCTTCACGATATCGGTCTTTGCATTGTCGCCGCCTGGGTACTCGGGGTCCTCGCCCAGTTCATGAGGCAGCCGGTAATTCTCGCGTATCTGGTGGGTGGATTCGTGCTCGGTCCGAGAGTCCTCGGCTGGGTGGGAAACGAGGATGCCATCCGCGTCATTTCCGAATTGGGGCTCCTGTTCCTGCTCTTCATGATCGGCCTCGAGATCGATTTAAAAAAGATCATCCGGTCCGGGCGCGTTATCATGCTGACCGGATTCGTCCAGATTATCGGCGGTTGTTCCCTCGGGGTCGTTTTTTTCTATCTGCTCGGTCAGCCGCTCGGTGGGGGAAAATGGGATGCGCTTTATCTGGGCGTGGCCGCGGCCCTGAGCAGCACGGTCATTATCGTCAAGGTGCTGTACGACAAACGGGAACTCGACACGCTCCCCGGTCGGGTGACGCTGGGGTTGCTCGTTTTGCAGGATTTGTTTGTCATCCTGTTTCTGGCCGTGCAGCCCAGCTTGAACGAGCTGAGGCCCTTCATCGTCCTCGTTTCTCTCGCCAAGGTCGGAATTCTTGTCGCCAGCGCCCTGCTGATGAGCCGGTTTGTTCTGCCGCATCTGTTTCACACCATTGCGCGCCTGCCCGAACTCGTCCTCGTCGGCGCCCTCGCCTGGTGTTTCGCCGTCGCCGAATTTGGCGAATACCTGCATCTCTCGCGGGAAATGGGCGCGCTCGTGGCGGGTGTGTCGCTTTCGACTTTTCCCTACGCCCTCGATGTTACGGCCAAGGTCACCACCCTGCGGGATTTTTTCGTCACCCTTTTCTTTGTCGGTCTGGGTTTGAAGATCCCGCTGCCGACCGGTCCCGTCATCACACTGGCCTTGATCGTGGCCGGCTTCACCGTCGTAAGCCGCATTTTGACCACGTTCCCGCCGCTCTACGGAATGCGTCAGGGCTTGCGGGCATCGATTCTGCCGGCGCTCAATCTTTGCCAGGTGAGCGAGTTCTCGCTCGTGCTGATGCAGCTTGGCGCGCTCGCCGGACACATTTCGCCGGAGACGCGGGGCGCGGTGTCGTTTGCCTTCGTCATTCTGGCCACGATCAGCACCTTCGCCATGGCGCGGAGCGATTCGATCGCGCGTGCTTTGACGATTTCACTCAAGAAAACCGGCCTGCGCGATCTCGATCACGACCACGGCCCGGGGCACGACGATTCTGAAGGCCACGAGCATGGCGCGCGGATTTTGCTGCTCGGATTCTTTCGCACGGCCAGTTCACTGCTCGTCGAGCTCGAGCGGCACGAAGAGAGCCTGCTCGAGCAGGTGGCGGTTCTGGATTTCAATCCGATGGTCCATCGCAATCTCACCGCGCGTGGAATCAAGGTTCGCTACGGCGACATCAGCCAGCGTGAAACGCTTTTACATGCCGGAATCGAGAAAGCAGAAATTCTGGTGGCGAGCGTTCCGGATTCGTTGCTGAAAGGGATTACCAATGAACGGCTGGTGCGCCAGTTACGGGCACTCAACGCCGAAGCGAAAATCATCGCCACCGCGGATTTGATTTCGGATGTCCCCAAACTTTACGCCGCGGGTGCGGACTATGTGGTGGTTGGACGGGTTTTGGAAGGCACCGAGCTGTGCGAGGTCTTGAAGGCCGTGGACGACGGTCTCCTCGAGGACAAGCGCGCACAATTCGACGCGCAGCTGGCTGATCGACGCGAGGTGCTTCCGTGATCGGGCCTCACCCGAACGCCCGATTCCCGGGGCCGGCCTTCGGGGACAAACTCCGGAAGTTGAATTCTGAGGTTTGCAGTTTTTGGCCACTCTCCTAAACCTCCGCCCCATGTCGCTCGCCTTGTCACATTACTCCGAGGTGGTCATCGAGCTCGCGAGCGTGCCCGTGATTTTCGTGGTGCTCGTGGCAGTCGGCCGTCTGCTCAAGCGTCGGCATGGCGTGCGGCTGGGGATGATTTATCTTCTGTTTTGCGCGAGCATCTCGATCCTGCTGCCCCTTAAATTCCTTGTCTCGACCGGACACATCGCGATGGCAGAGCCGGCCGCCGTATCGACCGGACAAACGCAGGATGGGACGCGTCTGAAGGCCGTGGAGGAGCGCCTGAGCAACGTCGAGCAGGAGCTCGAGTCGCAGACCAAAAAACTGATGCGCGGCAAGAAGGTGCGCCGGGACTACACACCTCTCGAAAGTGCCATGCGTCTCCTGGGGGCGGTCGCGACGTTGCTCGGGGCTCTGGTGATCATCGCGCTCGTACGGCGCTTTTTTTGGGAAATGTGGTTCGAGCAAAAATCGAAATCGCAGGCGCCCAAATTCCTCAGCCAGCTGGTCGGTCTCGCCATTTTCCTCGGCGCGATTCTGATCGTTCTCACGGTCGGATACGAGCAGGACCTGACGGTTTTGCTCGGCGCTTCGGGCGTCGCCGCCATCGTGCTCGGTCTGGCGTTGCAGGACTTGCTCGGCAACGTGATCGCTGGCATCGCACTCGAATTGGGCAAACCGTTCCGAGCCGGCGACTGGCTGGTCATCGATGGCGCGCATGCCGAAGTCATCGAGGTGAACTGGCGCTCGACCCGCCTGCGCAATAACGACGACATCTACTTCGACATTCCGAACAAGCAGATCGTTGGCAGCACGATCGTCAATCTTACGCATCCCAATCGTCGCCACGGCATCCGCCTGCAGGTGCGATTTGAATACGGTACCCCGCCCAATCTGGTGAAAGACACGCTCACGCGTGCCGCAACGAACGCGAAAGGCGTGCTCGAAATACCGCCGCCGAAAGTTTTCCTGAAGGACTTCGGCGACTTTGGCATCGACTACGAAATCCGCTTCTGGATGGAGGACGAGAGCAAATACAACGACACGCTCGACGGGGTGCGGACCAATATCTGGTACGAAGCGCAGCGTGGCGGACTAACGATCCCCTTCCCCATCCGCGAAATCAACGTGCGCCGTAAAAAGACGGACCTCGGCGACAAGCTCGAGATCGCGCGGACCTCGATTCGCCGGCAGCCATTTTTACAAATGCTCAGCCCGTCGCAGCTTGACCGCATGCTCAACGAATCGCGCTTTCTGCGTTTCGGACGCGGCGAACGAATTATCGAGCAGGGCGCGGAGGGCAAATCGATGTTTATCCTCGTCCACGGGGAGGCGGAGGTGCAGGTCGAGGTGAACGGCGTGGCGAAGATCGTGGCCCAGCTCGAGGAAGGCGATTACTGCGGAGAAATGTCGCTGCTCACCGGGGAAAACCGCAGTGCCACCGTGATCGCAACCACGGATTGCGAGACGTGGGAAGTGGGCAACGAAGTGCTTGCCTCGATTCTCGCTGATAATCAATTGCTGGTCGAGCGGCTGAGCGAATTGCTCGCCCGGCGCCGAATGGAAACGGAAGGCGTCGTCGCCGAAGCCGCCGCCACCGACGAAATGAAAGCGCGCCAGAAGGAATACAAGGAAAGCTTTCTCAAACGCCTGTATGGGTTTTTTGATTTGTAGAGGCGAAATGGTAAGCAGTTCATGCGGCCGACGGACGAGCGAAGATCATCAGTCGCTCGGAGTTCATGGCAGTGCCGAAACCGGAGCCGCCGCAGCTCATCAGCGGCGTGCTGCACCAGGGCAGCAAGATGATCCTCGGTGGGCCGCAGCCGCACGAGCGTGGTCAGTGAGTGGTTTTGCTGTCATGGCCTTCCTCCTCGCGGCCCTTCCTCGCGTGAGTCCATCGCGAGATGCGCGCCCTATTTTGTAGCCATTTCCTTCGCGCCTACGCGGTGGGCGCGAAAGTTGATGTCACTAGACCGGCCGCCCATCAAACGGCCGATCGATTTATTTGTCTTTCAGCCGCCGGAATTGAATCGCGTCGTCAAACAACGGCAGCCAATCCGTGCCCGGATCTTCCAGAAGCCGCTTCACTTCCGCTGGCCCTTTCTTCACCGCCTCGCCATCCCCTTTCAACGCTCGCACCCGCAGGTTCGCACCCCCCGCCTCTTTCTCCACCCACAGCAGCGTGTAGCGTTGGGCATCCGGTTTAGGCAGTCCCTCGCTAAACGACGCGAGGATCCGCAGCTGCAGGAGGCTGCGGCCGTGAACTTCCAGCGCTCGCGCTTCGAAATAGAGGGCGTCCTTGCTGCCGGCCGGATAGTTAATGATGGACCGGGTTTCATCCACCGGCGCGCAGACCGCAAATTCGGTTTCGCGTGGATCACCACCCTCGACAACCGTTGCCCAGACGCCCGCCAATGCCGGATCGACGTTCTGAAATCCCTTCTCGAAGACAGGTTCCTTGAACAGACAACCCGTAACAGCACCCGCCATGAGCATGACTAAAAACGGCCGAATCAACGCTTTCATGGCCGTCAATATCGCGTGAAAAGCCTCACACGCGACTCCATATTCCAACTGTGGGTAGTTGCCGTAGCCCATGCGGCACAGCTCCAACGCCCAACATCAAGTTAACCGCACTGGTTTCGCAGGCCGCCTCGTCCGACGGCGAAGGGCGTTCGATTGCGCCTATTGCCAGCCTCGCAGGCCGACGCGCAGGTGGAGGAAGCGGGGGCCGCCGTCTGGTAAGGTTACGGAGTCCGAGACGGTGACAGTTTCGGCACCATCGCCGTGGTCGTCGATGGTCGTGGCGGGTGTGACCAGCGGTGTCCATGGCCCGTTGAGATTCCCCGCTGCTTCGACGGTGAATTGCACATCGAGCAGGTTCTTTCGGCGGCGGTATTCGACTTTCAGGACGCCGCCGCCATCCGTGGCGGCGAGCAGGGCGGGCGTTGGTTCAAACGGGGTGAGGCCGAGTGCGTAGCGGAGTTGATTGGAGACACCCGCCGCGCCCGCACCGGGGCCGCTGATGAGTGGGTCGGCGAGTTGACCGGGGGTGAAGTAGGTTTGCCGCCAGCCTTCGAATTGCCACGCGATTTCGCCGCTGTTGGTGGCGCCGGGCGTGCCGCCGAGGGCTGTGCTGATGCCCCATAGGGCCGCGCCGTCCCACGCAGCCAGCGCTGCGTTTTCGTCGCGGACGATCATGGAGCGACCGTCGCCATCCGTGGCGGGGAACCACGCATCGCTGTAGGTGAATGACTGGATCACCGCGCCAGTCGCATCGAGCAGCGTGAGCTTTTCGCCGCCGTTGTTGAGCGCATCCGCGGGACCGTATGCGCCGGCGATTCGCGCGGTGTTTCCGTAGCGCGACTTAAATGCCGCAACGCTGCGCACGACGACGATGCTGTCCCCGCCATCGAGCGTGGTGCTTACGGGGAAGACGAAATCGACGCCCTCCGTGAATGCGCAGCCGCTGATATCGAGCGTCTCCGACCCGATGTTGCGCAGTTCGATGAACTCGAAGTCGTCCTGATCGGTGCTGACATTCAGCTCCGCGCCGGTTGGTGGCGCAGGGTGATAGTGCAATTCGGTGACGCGCAGGAAATCCCGAGCCAGCGGCGCGGTCGCCGTGCTGGTGATCGTGATGCTGTCGCTCCCGACCTGCTTGCCCTGATGATCAAAAGCCTGCAGCGTAATGACGTTCGCGCCGGTCAGTAGCGCGACATTGATCCGCCAGTTGTTTTCGCTGGTCCATTCGGTGTCGAGGAGCGCCCCGGTGTCGGTGCGGCGAATTTCACGGACGTCGATCCAGCCGTTTCCTTCGAGTTCGGTCTGCGTCGCGTTGACGGAGAAATTGGCACCGCCATTGGTGGAAATCGCGAACGGCACGACAGAAGGAAGCTGCGAGAGAACGAACGAGCTGCGCGCGGAAATATACGTCTGGGCGGCGCTGAAATTCTTCCCCGCTTTTGTGCCATAGTGCGCAGTCCACGGTGCCATGTAGGTGGTATTGAATGTCGTGTTGATGAGGTCGCGCAGGTGTCCGTAGAAGAGCCGTCGGTTCGCCGGGAGGTTGAAAACTTTGACCAAATTTCCCGTGGTTCCGATGAGCGATGCGTTGGTGGGACGCTGAAAGCAGACGTCGCTGTCGTGCTGGAAGGCGACGAACCGCCCGTCTTTACGCAGGTAGAGCTTGAGGTTGTGCGGCTGGTTGTGGGTGTAAAAGTCGTTGTTCCCGATGAGGGATTGCAGCGCGAAGGTGCGTGCCCATTGATCCACATCCATGAGGGAGCGGGACGCAACGTCCAGGGGGCCGCCACTTAAGTTCAGCGCATTTCCCAGTGCGATCAGACGCTCTGCGCCCGGCTGCACGGATGGGTTGTCCGGAACAAATGTCCACCGGTAGTTTTCGGGATCGGAACCGTAGCTGGTAATGTCACCATAAGCGATCGGACCGGCAGCGATGACTTTCGGGCTCTCGGGATTTCCGTTCGTTGTGTGGTCCGAGTAGTAGATGCCATCGAACTTGTAGAGAGGGGAACTGCTTCCCCCGTCGAAGTGCCGGTCGAGCCAGTCGTTCGAATAATCCGTGCTCAGCAATGCGATGCTCGTGTGCTGCACCAACGGCGTGATGACGCGAACCATGTCGTCCTGCAAACCGGCAATGCCCCCGCCCGCGTGACCTGCCATGTGCTTCACCAGAATCTCGTCGGGCGACGGGCTGCCAAAAGGACCGCGACCGGAGCGGTCGATGATGATGCGCTTGTGGACCCCACGGAACGGATGATCGGCGGGAAAGCTGATGCTATAGTTGACGAATTCATCGTAGGGCCGGCCGTAGGGGCTGCCGCGCAGATGCACGCTTGCGTCGTAACAAATGTCGCTTTCATCAGTGATGACCGTGGCGCCGAGCCCGCCGTTGCTCATGAGGTTTGCGTTCGCGTGCATCGCCGCGGCGTCGGCCGGGGTCATGACGATCCGGATGTTGTGAAGCGTGGAGAGGTCTGCGCGACCGTCCTGCATTTTGTAGAGCGCGCGCGATGCCGGACCGGCGGCGGGTGCGGTGGCGGTGGCGGCAAGCGTGTCGGTCGCCTCGACGTAAAACTGTACGACAGCCGACGCATTCTGGCCCGGGATGGCTGCGGAGAATTTCCCGTTCACCGCGCTCATCGGCGTGCTCTGCCATACGCCGCCATTTACCGCGTATCGCAAGATTGCAGACGCCACGCCGTCCGGATCGGTGGCGGCGACGGTGACCGTCACGGGCGCTCCGGCGGCGGGCACAGCCGGTGAGTGGTTCAGGCCCGAAAACGACGGCCCGATGTTTGCGAAGGCCCGGGAATTTGCCGCTCCCGGAGTGCCTGCGGCTTCGGGTAGTTCGAGCTGCGTGGTGCGTGGAAGTCGGTTGAAATAGAGCCGCGTGTTGAGCGATGGACAGCCTGAGATCCATCGGGCGCGGAACGAGATTTCGTAAGTGCGGCCATTCACGACGCTGCGCCCGCCGGCCAGCGTGGTCTCTACGTGATCGCTGTCGTGGTCCGTCCCGCCCGTCGCGATGAGGTGAAGCACTTGGTTCCCGGGAACCCCGGGCTCCGCGATCACGGTTCCCTGATGATTTCCGAGGGCGCGCCAGCTCGCGAGGCCGGCGCTGAAGTTGCTATTTTGCAGCATTTCGACGGCTGTGCCGTCGGGGTTTTCGACCACGTGGATGTCGTCGAGCAGCAATTCTCCTTCGCCGAGCAGGCCGAGCGCAAACTCCCGCCATTGGGAATCCGGCCCGATCGCGCTTGGCCCCGCCACACCCCGGTAAGTGTATGTCTTCCAGGCTGTCCGCGACGACTCGTCGCTTGCGGCCCACGTTTGCGGAGCGCTGCTCGCAGCGCTGGGGTCGAGCCGCTCCAGCGTCGCTCCGCCGCCGTCCGGCACGTCTGTCCAAGGCGGACCGTCGGCGTAGGATACAGTGTCCGCTGGGTTGCCCGATGGATCGAGCAGAATCACGCGTCCGCCGGAATTGCTGAGCTTTCCGGAAAATGGCCCGACGATCGGTGCGCCCGGATGCAGCGTCAGGAGTGCGGTTGGATTTCGCGCGACCGCGAGGAAACCGCCGGCTGCAAGCGTCGTTCCCGGCGAGAATGAGTAGGACGCATCGGCATCGATCGACCAACCCGCGAGGTCGATTGCCGCACCCGACCGATTAAAGATTTCGACAAACTCCGCGTCGATTTCGCGTTCCGGAGTCGGCGGAGCGAACGTTTCGCGCGCGGTTAGCGTCATGCCAAAAGTGGCATCAGCATCGCCGACCATTGCCTGATGCAGTTCGACGGCGATCACGTTTGTGCCCTGCAAGAGCCCGGTCGAAGGCAGGATCACCGGATCGCTCAGCGCGGCCGAGCCCACCGGTTGTGATGCGAGCGTCGTGTAGGAAACCGCGCCGCCAGGCATGTTTTGCCGCGCGATTTCGGTGCCGTTCAAATAGAACACGGCCCCGTCATCCACGACGGCCTTGAGCGTCAGTGCGGTCTGCGCGGGATCACCGGTGAAATTGAAACTCTTGCGAAAATAAGTCGTCGTCACGCCGGTCGGGAGGGCCGTCCCCGGGCCGACGCGACCGCTTCGTTCGTGATCGGTGATTTCATTCGCGGAAAGCGCCCGGTTATAGACGGCGACCTCATCGATGGCGCCGCGATGAAATTGTGCGGCATCTGCCCAATGCCGACCGATATACCACGCGTCGTGCGGCGTGATTGTCCATGCCGACGTTCCTGTCGCGGAAGGCACCTCGACGCCATCGATCCAGGCGCGGACGGTAATGGTATTCGCTCCGGCCACGTTTCCGCCCGTCTTTGTGATGACGGCGTAAACCTTCTTCCCGTAGTGGTCGGAGCCCAGATCCACGGAGACATTGGACACGGTGACGCCGGCTCCGTTGATGCCGAGCAGCGTGCTGTTGTCAATGAACGTCATGAGCGGCGCGCCGCTGTTTCCGGGTGCGCCGTTGTTGGAAAAAATCGCACTCCACTGCGCTTGTGCGGTGTGCGTAAACCATGCTTCGATCGTCCAGTCATTGTTGAAAATACCGGTCAACCCACCACCGCTAACCTGCGTCGATCCACTGAACGTCGCTGCTCCATCGGGATCTCCAGCAATCAGACCAGCTTGGGCTGTCGCGTTTGCATAGGTGCCGTTTTGCGCACCGCTGACCGACGATGAATCGAAAGCCGTCCCGGTCGCAGGATTCTCCCCGAGCCGCCAGTATGCGATGGGTGCCGCGGTCTGAACGGCGGTCGTGTAGGCCGGCCCCGCTGGTCCTTCAAAGGTCGCGGTTCCCGTCACCCAGTCCGTGTCCACATAGGCCGGTTGCCGCCAGGCTGTGCCAAGGTCGGTTCCACTCGCCTCATAACGCCACGTGTCGCCGAAATCCGTGAATGTGTAGTCAGCGAAAGCGCCGGCGAACGCCGGGATCGTTCGCGGATGATAGTGGATTTCTGAAATCACCACTTCGTCGTGCAGCAGAAACGTATTCGGATTGCCGGGCGTCGGACCTGTTGGCACGAGCCACTGCGAACCGTCGGCGGAAAGTGCACGTCCGGTCGAGCGCAGACGCCGGGCGTCGAGCAGAGCCGCACGACCCGGAGCAAAGAGAAAGAGTTTCGCGGTCGCGGGCGGCGAGAATCCAAGCATGGCCGCATCGATCAATTGCAGCGCACCAGGATTCACGGCACCGGCTGGAAAGACGTAGCTTCCGCTGCCATCCGATGCCGAAAGAATCATCCCGCCCAGTTCGGCCGTAGCCGTGCCGGGATTCCGTAATTCGACAAAAAAACCGGCTCCCACGGGAGCCAGTTCATTCAGGACGACACCGGGCGGAACCGGCGGTGTGGAAAAGTTTTCCGCCCCCGGTGTCCCGCCTGTCTGCGAGCTGACACGCCAGCTCGCAGGATCCGCGCTCGCGGTGTCGGCACGCAATTTTGCGAGGGTCGATCCCGAACCGTCTGCGCCGATTGGCCAGTCACCCGCGTCGTTGTAGGTCATCTCATCGATGATGCCATCGTTGCGGTTGCGCAGACGAATGGTCTCACCCTCGTTGGCAAGACTTCCCGTCCATGGTCCGAGCGCCCCGGCAGGAATTCCAGCCGCGCTGGAAACAACGACGAACCCACCTGCCGGCAGGACCGTACCTTCCGGAAATACGTAATTCGCGCCACCGGTGATCTTCCAACCGGAAAGGTCGAGGTCCACCGACAGTGTGTTCTTGAACTCCACCCACTCGGGCGAACCCGCGGGCGCCGGATGATACATCACCTCGTTGAATACGGCAGTTGCATCCGCTGCCCACGCGGTGCCCGCCACGAGCATCCATGCGATGCCCCCCAGCATCCGTGCAGAAGCCAGTAATTGGGATTGTTTCTCCAAGGCAGATGGCGGTTCGAACTGACCTTGCAGCGCGGGAGCGAATTCGCAACCGACGCTGCCCATTGGCCGTCAGTGACGAACTCCGTCCTGAGCTCCGTTTATCGACGGCGGCGGCGGAGGAGTGCGAGGCACCCGATGCCGAACAGCGCGACGGACGATGGTTCCGGAACTCCCTGAAGCGCACCGATTACCGCGCCGGTTGATTCACCGGAATCAAATGTCACGACCCGAGCCTCGTCAATGCCGCCATCGAAGTATGCCGAGCCGCCCGGCTTTACCGAAATGTGCGGCGAACTATTGACCGGGGCGGTGGCGAGCGGCGCGCCCTGAGCGACACCATCAATATAAAACGTGGTGAGACCATCCGCGCGAATGAGCGCGAGATGCACCCAGGTGTCGGGAGTAAAGGAACCAATCGCTCCGTCTTCCGGGCCGACCCATGCGACATTGAAGAGCGACCCTGCCCAGCCGTTACCATGGAGCGACAGATCAAGCCCGCCTCCGTCTCCCGTTCCAAAGATCGTGCCGATATTGCCGGCGATGGCGGAGGCCTTCGCGTAAACGCCGATTGCCACGTTGTCAGTGGCCAGGTCCGAAAAGTTGCCGAGGTTGTAGTAGCCCGAATCGGCAGGATCAGATGTGTCCAAAAAGGCGGTGGATCCCGCGTAGGCTCCGGGACTGCCGACGGTCACGGGGCCGGGATTGATGGAGAAACCGAAGTCTTTTCCGCCGACCGAATCGAGCGGGATGTTGTCGGTCCCGAGCGAGAGCGGTTCACCGAGGTGATACTCGGCATAGATGGTGATTCCGGCATTGGCAGTGACTGCGCCAAAGAAAGTGAAGGCGGAGCATGCCATTGAGGTGAACAGCTTTGATTTCATTGATTCTGATGGTTCTGGATGGTTGAGTGTTCTGCGCGATACCCCGAAGGGCATGAGTCCCTCGTAATCTCCAACTCAGGTACGGATTTAACGAAAATATTCTCCTATTCCAAAATCGCTCAAAGAGCAGGACCGTCATCGCAGGAAAACACCGGCACGCTCCTGAGTGTATCACGATCAAGACCGACACTCGTATTCGTTTGGAAGAACAATTTAGTGCGTTAAATACCACCAGTTCGCGGAGAAAGTTCCGTGAAGACTCATGTCCCCAACTGAGAGCCAGCGTCACCATCGATTTCTACGCAGTTTCACCACGCATGAACCCGCCCTTCGCGCCTATGTGCGGCGCATGGTGCCGACGCGCGCGGATGCTGATGATGTCATGCAGGAGGCGTCTGTGGTGCTGTGGGAGAAATTCGACACCTTTCGGGAGGATGGAAATTTCCGCGCGTGGGCACTGGGTGTGGCGCGGTTTCAGGTGCTTGCATGGCTGCGCGACAAAGGCCGGGATCGGTTGGTCTTGACCGAAGACGTGATCACGAAGCTCGCTGACGCCGCAAACGACGATGAGCCGCGACTGGAACGTCAGCGGGAGGCGCTGGAGGCCTGTATGAATAAGGTCGGCGAGGGTCAGCGGGTCTTGCTGATGCAAGCGTACTCCGAGGATTCGCAAATTCAGGACGTGGCGCTGCACAGCGGGCGTACGGTGCCGGGCTTTTACCAATGGCTGCACCGGATGCGGAAGCTGCTGCTCGACTGCATCCGCCGCAGCATGGCGCGGGAGGCTTCGTTATGAACGCGGAACTAGAAACGCTGACCCAACGCTACCTCGATGGCACCATCTCCGCTGGCGAGATGGCGCAGCTCAATGCCGCGCTGCTGAGCGACGAAAGTGCGCGTCGCGAATTTGCCGATCTGCTTAATCTCGACTCTGCCATCGCGGCAACGGCTGCGGGTTGGACGAAGAATGTCGTCAAACCCGGCAAGGTTCTCGCCTTTCCAACGACTGCACGATGGCTGCTCGCCGCGGCTGCGTGCGTGGCACTGCTCGTGGGCGGCGGCTGGTGGTGGCAGACGCAGCGAGTGTTCGCGACGGTCGTGAAGGACGCGGGAGTCGAAGAGCTTTCGATCGGAGTAAAAATGCGCAGTCAGACTTGTGCTCTGAAAGTCGGCACCGTGGAGTTGCTCACGGCCCGCGGAGCGAGGGTGGTGATCGAGGCTCCCGCGGAGTTTCGCTTCGAATCGGCGCAGCGCTTGCACATGCAGCGGGGGCGCCTCGCCGCGGATGTGCCGCCCACGGCAAAAGGTTTCACCGTCATCACTCCGTCGGGAGATGCAGTGGACCTTGGCACGCGGTTTGGCGTGGACGTTCCGGAGAGCGGCGCTGCGGAGATTCACGTTTTCAAGGGTGAGGTCATCGCGAAAGCCGCCGGCACCGAAACGGGGCAGAGTCTTCGCGGCGGCGACGCCGTGACGATGAATCAGGGAGTCAGCGCTTTGCGTGAATTGCGGTCGTCCGCGTTCATCCAACTCGATGAGATGCCCGAACTCGCTGCCGGCCTTGCTGCCGGTCAGCGCGGCCGTTCGGATGCGGCGCTCGCGCGTTTGAGGAGGGATCCCGCGCTCATCGCTTTGCTGGATTTCGAGTCCGGCCCGTTGCAGGATGGCACGTTCCGGATGGTGCAGGGTCGCTGGCCGGGGTCACGCGCGCCGGAGTTCGTCAATGTGGGTGATCATCTGAAGCTGAACGTCGGCGGCGATCGTGATTGGCCGCAGCTCACGCTCGCGGTGTGGGTGCGCCTCGACCGTCTCGGCGCTCCTTTCCAATCGCTCCTGCATACCGATGGCTGGAATGAGGACAATCCTGGTCAGGTCCATTGGATGGTGACGAAAAACACGACCATGCGTCTTGCACTGATTGGCAACACGCTTGCGCCCGGCTCGAACGAGATGAGTGGTTACCCGGATTCGCGCACACCCGTGCTTCCCGAGCAGGGACGCTGGGTGCATCTCGCCGCCGTTTACGACTCCGAGAAAGGCACTGCGCGCTTCTATCTCAATGGCCGTTTCGACAAGGAAACGAAGCAAGCCATCGCCCATCCTGCACGCCTCGGCCCGGCGCAAATCGGCAACTGGAACAGCCAGGACCGCAAGCTCAGCGGGCGCATCGACGAAATGGTGATCCTCGGTCGCGCGATGAGTGACGATGAAGTGCTGGAGCTGTTTTCCGCGGGAAATCCATACCGTTAGTCGCGAACCAGATCGTTAAATCTCCAGCTTCGGCGGAGATTGATCACTACGAATGAACGTCGCAAAAAACGCACTTATCGCGTTCACGCTTACCGCCGCCGGCGGGCTGTCCGGCGCGCCGGTGGACTTCGTGCGCGACGTCCAGCCGATTTTTCAAAAGCAGTGCACCGAATGCCACGGGGAGAAGAAACAGAAGAGCGGGCTGCGGCTGGATGTGAAAGCGGCGGCGCTCAAGGGCGGCGACGAGCACGATGAGATTCTCGTGGCGGGGAACGCTGCGGAGAGTCCGCTGATTGCACGGATCACGAGCGACGATGAGGACGAGCGGATGCCGCCGCCAGGAAAGGACGATCGCCAGAAGTTAAGCGGCGAAGAAATCGCGACGTTGACGCGGTGGATCGATGAAGGCGCCGTGTGGCCCGACGGCGTGGACGTCGTGAAACTGGAGGACAGGCGTGACTATTGGTCGTTCAAGCCGGTGGCGAATACTGCGCCACCCGCGACCAAGGACGGTTCGTGGCCGCGAAATGACGTCGACTATTTCATTCTCGAGAGGCTGGAGCGGGAGGGGCTGCATCCGTCGCCGGAGGTGGACCGGGTGTCGTGGCTCCGGCGCGTCTCTTTCGATCTCATCGGATTGCCCCCGTCTCCGGAGCAGGTGAACGCCTTTGTGAAAGACGCGAGCGAAGGCGCGTACACGAAGAGTGGTGGACGAGTTGCTCGCGTCGCCCCGCTACGGCGAACGTTGGGCGCAGCACTGGCTGGACGTCGTTCGCTACGCGGACACGCATGGCTTCGAAGTCAATACCGAACGCCCGAACGCCTGGCCGTATCGCGACTACGTCATTCGATCGTTCAACAAGGACACGCCGTACGACCGGTTCATCCGCGAGCAGATCGTCGGCGATGCGCTCGGGCGAGGACGCGGCGACCGGATTTCTGATCACGGCCTCGGTCCTGCTGCCGGGGCAGATCGGGGAGGAGCGCCGTCCGAAGCGGCTCGCGCGGCAGGATGCGCTCGACGAAATCGTCAATCAACATCGGCGCAGACTTTCCTCGGCCTCAGCGTCGGCTGCGCGCGCTGCCACGATCACAAGTTCGATCCGATCCCGCAGCGCGATTACTACGCGATGCAGGCCTTCGTCGCCGGGCGTGGAGTACGGCGACCGCGAATTGCACACGCCCGAAGCCGAGGCCCGTAAGAAGGCGGAGGAACCCCTGCGCCAGCGGTCGCCGAGATAGACCGGACGCTCGCGCAGTTTGCCCCGTTCGCCCATCCCGTCACCGCTCCGCGACGCTTAACCCAACGCTAAACAGAACAGGAACGTTCGCGCCGATCGACGCCAAGTTCGTTCGCTTCACGATCCACGACGCGAATATCCATCCGACCCTCGGACTGATCGAGCCGTGCATCGACGAGTTCGAGATTTTCTACCGATGAGGCGGAGTCGCGAAACGTGGCCATCGAGGCGGAAGGTCACGGCTTCGGGCAGCCGGACGTCGGCAGCGCACCGGCTGGAGCACATCAACGACGGCAAGTACGGCAACTCGCGAAGCTGGATGTCCGACACCGCCGGCCGTGGCTGGGTAATGTTTGAACTGCCGGCGGCTGCGCGCATTCAAAAGTCGCGTGGAGCCGCGACCGCGAAGGCGAATTCAACGACCGACTCGCCACGGCCTTCACGCTGGAGGCCGGCCCCTCGCTGGATGCGATGCGACGCTCGTGGATGCGGCGCCGCCGCGCCCGACCGTGATGGCGCGTGAAAACACCGACCGATTCGCACCGGTAAGTGCGAAGCGGATCCGCTTCACCGTCCACGCCACGAACAGCCTCGAGCCTTGCATCGACGAACTGGAAATCTTCAACGCCGCGGGCCAGCAATATCGCCCTGGCGAGCAACGGCGCTCGCGTCACCTCGTCAGGGGACCGGACGGTTGCCGATCGGCACGAACTGCGTTTCATCAACGACGGACACTACGGCAATTCCCAGAGCTGGATGTCGAACCAGCCCGGCAAAGGCTCGATCACGGTCGAGTTCGCCGAGGTGGAAGAAGTCGCACGCGTCGTGTGGGGCCGCGATCGGGAAGGAAAATACGAGGACCGCCTGGCGACGGAATATCGGATCGAATCAGCCGGCGCGGATGACACATGGATCGTCGTCGCCGACTCGACCGATCGGCGCCCGTTTGTCGCGGGGGCGAACCCCGGACCCGCATTCACCGTCGCCGGGCTCACTGCGGACGAAGCGGCGGAAGCGACACGCTTGATGGAAGAAAAGACGATGCTCGCGGCGAAGATCAAGACCGCCGAGCCGGTCAGCTCGTCATTCGCCGGAAAGTTCCGCGAACCCGACACGATCCACCTGCTCAATCGCGGCGACCCTGAGCAGCCGAAGGAAGAGGTCGTCCCCGCCATGCTCAGCATTCTTGGTGGCGCGCAAGCTCCCATCCGAAACCGCCGAGCAAGATCGCCGCCGCATGCTCGCCGATTGGATCGCGAGCCCCGGAAATCCACTCACGGCGCGCGTCATGGTGAACCGCATCTGGCAGGGGCATTTCGGCACGGGGCTGGTCGAGACGCCGAGCGACTTCGGCCGCAACGGCACAAAGCCCTCGCATCCCGAACTGCTCGACTGGCTGGCAGCCGAGTTCATCCGCTCCGGCTGGTCGGTGAAGCACATGCACCGCCTGATCGTGCTGTCGGCGACCTATCGTCAAAGCACTGGGGACAAGCTCAAGCTTCAGCATCCCACATTCAGTCGGAATCACGCGCCGAGCCGGAAGTGAGCACTGCTGCGCTGAATACTGAATACTTCGCCGCGCAGGCCAAGGACGCCGACGCGCGCCTGCTCTGGCGCTTTCCATCGCGCCGTCTCGAGGCGGAGACGATCCGCGACTCGATGCTCGCCGTCAGCGGCAGGCTCGATTTGAAGATGGGCGGCCGGGCTTCGATCTGTTCGACCAACGCGGCGGCCTGAGCGGATTCAAGCCCGTCGAATCCTTCAGCGGCGACGGCCTGCGCCGGATGATCTATGCCCACAAGGTTCGTCGCGAGCGCGACGCCGTCTTCGGCGCGTTCGACTGCCCGGACGCCGGCCAGAGCACCGCCCGCCGCGTGGAAATCACCACGCCCATCCAGGCGCTGAATCTTTTCAACAGCCGCTTCACGATCGACCAGGCCGACGCCTTCGCCGCCCGCGTGAAAGCAGGACGCTGGCGACGATGTCGGTAAGCAGGTCCGCCGCGCCTATCAGCTGGCGCTCAGCCGCGAACCCAGCGCGGAGGAACTCGCGAGACCGAGCCCGTCGTTCACGCGCACGGCCTCGCCACACTCTGTCGCGCGCTGTTCAACTGCAACGAGTTCCTCTTCATTCCTGAGCCTTCAATGGACAATCATCCCAGCCTCGAAACGGCCGTCACCTGGCTGGATCGCCGGCAGTTTCTCTCGGACACGCGACGGCGCTGGGCTCGATCGCGCTCACGCATTTGCTCGGTCGCGACGGATTGCTCGCGGCGCAATCGCCGCGTGATCGATCCGGCCCGTCCCTTTGCGCCACGCCAGCCGCACTTTCCGGCGAAGGCGAAGAACGTGGTGGTCATCTTTTGCGCCGGAGCCGTGAGCCAGCTGGAGACCTGGGACTACAAGCCGGAGCTCATCAAGCACGACGGCAGCCGCTGCCAGGCGGTCCGGCGGTGACGTTTCAGGGGCCGGCCGGGAATCTCGCGCGGCCGCAGTACGAGTTCCGTCCGCGCGGCCAGACGGGCAAGATGGTCTCCGACATGATCCCGCACCTGGCGGAGCTGACCGACGACATCGCCTTCATTCACTCGCTGACGAGCAAGTCGAACACGCACGGTCCGGCCGAGAACTTTCTCTCCACCGGCTTCGTGCTGGACGGATTTCCGAGCCTGGGCTCCTGGGTGAGCTACGCGCTCGGCAGCGAGAACCAGGATCTGCCCGCGTACGTCGCGATTCCCGATCCGCGCGGCGTGCCGCAGGACGGGTCGAACAACTGGGGCCCCGGCTTCCTGCCCGCCGCTTTCCAGGGCACGCCGCTGAGCGCCAAGGAGCCCGTCCGCCACCTCGCGCCGCCGCCGAATATCGCCAAAGCAAACGACGAAGCGGCACGTTCGCTTTTGCAAAGAATGAACGCGCGGCACCTTGCGCAGCACCCGGCGACGGGAAGCTCGCCGCCCGCATCGCCAGCTATGAACTGGCCGCGCGGATGCAGCTCAGCGTGCCGGAGATCAGCGACCTCAGCACCGAGCCCGCGCACATATTGAAAAGCTACGGCGCGGACGATGCGACGAATCCGAACAAGGCGGGCTTTGCGAGAAACTGCATCCTGGCCCGGCGTCTGATCGAACGCGGCGTGCGCTTCGTGCAGCTTTTCAACGGCGCTTACGCCAGCGGCGGCGAGCTGAACTGGGACGGCCACAACAAGCTCAAGGAGCAATACGACAAGCACGCCGCCATCCTCGACCAGCCCGCCGCCGCGCTGATTCGCGACCTGAAGCAGCGTGGACTGCTGGAGGATACGCTCGTCGTCTGGTGCACCGAGTTCGGCCGGATGCCGATGTTCCAAAAGGGTGCCACAGGGCCGCGACCACAATCCCGACGGCTTCACCTGCTGGCTCACCGGCGCCGGCGTGAAGCCCGGCGTCAGCCACGGCGTGACCGACGAGCTCGGGCCGGAAAGCCGTGCAGGACATCCATCCGCTCTACGACCTCAACGCCACGATCCTGCACCTCCTCGGCCTCGACCACGAGCGACTCACATTCGAGCACAACGGCGTCCAACGCCGCCTGACGAATGTCGAAGGGCACGTGATCCGAGAAGTGCTCGCGTAAAGTCGGGCGATCGCTTTAGAAGCGGGGTCAAACTTGTGAGGAATATCCGTTTCTCCTTCTCGCTTGCGCTTCGGGACGCGGGCAATGGGACAGGCGACAGGACGAAAGCTCACGACTTACTGCCTGAGATTGTCAATTTTTTCGCCCACCGGCCCGGGAAGGCCGGAAAAACTGGTCGGGGCGACAGGATTCGAACCTGCGACCTCGTGGTCCCAAACCACGCGCTCTACCAAGCTAAGCTACGCCCCGACATTTGATCATTGGACCTCCCATGAGGTCCGTGGAGCGCCTTAGGTGGCTGATTTTTGGCGCTTGTCCATGATTTTCCTTCCGGGCTCCGCCGGCCCGACGTTCGGCGGCCAGCGAAACCCGGATGTAACTTGACGCTCCCGACCGGCTCCGGCCCAATCGAGCGACTCCCACGAACCCTTCACGGCCGCCGCTTGCCGGCGCCATTCACGCATCCACATTCTATGACTCCCGCCTCACTCTCCGAACGCACGCTGGCCATCATCATGGGTGGCGGCGCTGGCAGCCGCCTTTTTCCGCTGACCAAGGAGCGATCGAAGCCGGCCGTGCCCCTGGCGGGCAAGTATCGGATCGTCGATATTCCAATCTCGAATTGCATCAATTCGGGCATGCGTCGGATCTATGTCCTCACGCAATTCAACAGCGCATCGCTGCACAAGCACATCAACTCGAGCTACAAGTTCGACAATTTCTCGAGGTCGTTCGTTGAAATCCTCGCCGCCCAGCAGACCCCCACAGACTCGACCTGGTATCAGGGCACCGCGGATGCCGTGCGACAAAACCTCCGCGATTTTCTTCAGTTTCCCTACGAGTATTTCATCATCCTGAGCGGCGATCAGCTTTATCGCATGGATTACCGGGATGTGCTCGAACAGCACGTGCAGTCGGGGGCGGATATCACCCTTGGCACCATCCCGGTGCGGCGGGCCGACGTGCCGGCCTTCGGCATCCTGCACACCGATTCCGAGCGGAAGATCATCGAGTTTGTCGAGAAACCCAAGGATCCCGCGATCATCGATACGCTGTGCATTCCGAAACCGTTGCTGAAAGACCTCGGTCGCAACGAAACCGAAGAGCTCTTTCAAGCTTCGATGGGTATCTATGTTTTCAACCGGGAAATGCTAATCAAGGCGCTTGAGAACGACCTGGTCGATTTCGGCAAACACGTCATTCCGGAGATGCTCGATAAGGCGCGTGTCTATGCCTATATCTTCCAGGACTATTGGGAAGATATCGGAACCATCCGCGCCTTCTTCGAGTCGAACCTCATGCTCACGGATCCGATTCCGCCATTCAACTTTTTCGACACCACTTATCCCATCTACACCCACGCGCGATTCCTGCCGGCCAGCAAAATCAACGGCGCCACCATCAAGCAGGCCGTGGTCTCGGACGGCTGCATCATTTCCGACGCCCACATCGAACGCGCGGTCGTGGGGGTGCGAAGCTATATCGATGCCGGCACGACGGTGAGGAATTCCATCATCATGGGCGCGGATTTCTATGACGTCGCCAAGCTCGCGGATACCAATCGTAATGAACTGGGCATCGGAAAGAACTGCGTCATCGAGCGGGCGATCATCGACAAAAATGCGCGCATTGGCGACGGCTGCGTGGTCACGCCGGAAGGCAAGCCGGACTTTTTTGACGGGGAGAATTTCTATATCCGCGACGGGATTGTCATCGTGCCGAAAGGCGGGGTGCTGGCGCCGGGGACTTGGATTTGACGGTCGTGCGCGGGACGCTGCGGTTCATGGTGGAAGGGGGTCTGACTCAGTGGCGCCGGGTCCTTCGACTGCGGCCCGGCGGGCCTTCGCTCAGGATGACATTGATGCTCGGGATACTGCTCGCTTCCATTTCGTCGGCATCGGCGCAATACAAGATGCAATCGCCGGCAGGTGAAGCACCCGGACCTTGGCTGCTGGGGACAATTGGGATCGGAAAAGGCGAAGGAAGCAAACCGAAGAGCACGGTGCTCAAAGGGCTGGCGATCAAGCTCGGCGAAAACGGCGAAGTGGGGATCGTTTACGACCTCGACCTCTGCCGCGTCGCCGGGGCGTGGACCGGTGGGAAATTCGTCACGCCGATGAATCTGATGTCGCGCGGTGAGTATCCGACGGTGATGGGCGATGTGGCGTTTTCTACGGGTGACGTGCCGGGGTTTGTGGAGAAGACGGAAGGTGGAAACCTAATAAACGAAGATACTGCCAACGCGTGGAAAGATCCCCGGCCAGAGCCGTTAGGGCCGCTGCCGGCGGGAAAGGCGCGGTTCAAAGGTTTCTACGTGAACGGCAACAAGACTATCCTCAAATGGGAGATCGGTGGGACAGAAGTGTTAGAGATGCCGACCTACCTGAAGAAAGATCTCACCGATGTGTATACCCGCGTGCTACATATCTCGGCAGCCGAGGAACCGTTGCTACTTTTGGTGGGACGCGTTCCGCCCGGAACAAACGAGCGCGACGTCGTCATCGAGGACCAAGCCGACTGGATCGAAGGGACCCGTGCGATTACGGCAATCTGGGAAGCCCACGCAGCCGCCTGTCTTTGGAAGATCGTCGGTGGGAACATTTGTTTGGAGATCCCGCCGCATCAGAAAGCGATCGAGATTTCGATAGCTCTCTGCACATTTCCAGAAGTCGCTGGTCCGTTCCAACGCGACGGATTCGATGAAGTCGTGTCCAAACTCCTTCCGCGTGACAATGTCCAGGCGCTGCTTGGTGGCGGTCCGGCCCGCTGGCCCGATCCTATTGTCACGGAGGGTAAAGTCGCCCATCCACCATTCACCGATCACCAGTCACCCTCCGCCCCCGCCTACGTCGTGGACACAATCAAGCTGCCTGACCCAAACCCGTGGGACGCGCCGATGTTTATTGGAGGATTCGACTTTTTTCCGGATGGGCGGGCAGCGGTCTGCACGTTTCATGGGGATGTGTTCATCGTCTCGGGGATCGACGAGAAGTTGGAGAAGGTGACTTGGAAACGGTTTGCCTCGGGGCTCTATCACGCGCTCGGTTTGAAGATCGTTGATGGCAAAATCTATGTCACGTGCCGGGATGGGATCTGGCGGCTGAACGATCTGAATGGCGACGGTGAGTGCGATTTCTATGAGCCGTTCAATTTCGATCTGAGGGTTACGAAGAGTTTTCACGAGTTCGTTTTTGATCTGCAGACCGATCCGCAGGGGAATTTCTATTTTGCCAAGGCCGGGCCGGTGAAGAATGGCGGGCGCGGGTTTGATGAAATCATGTCGCAGCACGGGACGCTGATGAAGGTCTCGCCGGACGGCTCGAAACTCGAGGTGGTGGCGACTGGCTTCCGTGCGCCGAATGGGATCGGCGTCGGTCCGCACGGCGAGTTGACCAGCGGAGACAACGAAGGCACCTGGACGCCCGCTTGCAAAATCAACTGGATCAAGCCCGGCAGCTTTTACGGCGTGGTGCCGCTGGCGCATCGCGAAACTCCACCGACCATCTACGATCCACCATTGTGCTGGCTGCCCAAGCGCGTGGACAATAGTGGCGGCTCGCAAGTCTGGGTGCCGGACGGTGATGATCGTTGGGGGCCGTGGCGTGGCCACATGTTGCACCTGAGCTATGGGCAGTCCTCGCTTTACGGGGTGTTGATGGAGGAGATGGGAGCAGGAGAAAACGTTCAACGTTCAACTTCCAACGTTCAACCTTCAACGGTCATGCAAGGCGGAGTCGTGAAGTTTCCGCTGAAGTTTGACAGCGGGATCATGCGGGCGCGGTTCAATCCAGTGGATGGACAGCTTTATGTCGCGGGTCTGCGCGGCTGGCAGACGAATGGCGCTGAAGAACGGCTGTTTCCAACGGGTGCGTTACACCGGGGCGCCGGTGCGGATGCCGACTGGCTCTGCACGCGAAGAAAGACGGGATCGAAGTTCAATTCGGCTGTTCGCTCAATACCCAGTCCGCGGCCGAGGCGGAAAACTGGAACGTCGAAGTGTGGAATTATGTTTGGTCGAGCGCCTATGGTTCGCCGGAAGTTTCGACGAAAGGCAGTGACATCGCGCCCGCGGATAAGGGACGCGAAGGCGAGCCGCAATTTAGCAAAGCGCAATTGTCCAGGTCGGAGCACGACACTTTGGAAATCAAAAGTGTGTCGATCGGAACGGACGATCGAACCGTCTTTCTCGAGATTCCAGGTCTCGCGCCCGTCATGCAGATGGCCATCCAATACAACCTCACGGCGGCCGACGGTGCGCCGGTGAAAGGTGAAATTGTGAATACGATTCACGCGCTCGCGGAGTAGTATCCGCTTCACCTCATTCGGTGCCATGAACAATCCGTTCCGCGATATCGACTGGAATCCAGACCGGGCGGGCCGCCGCAAGTTTGCCCGCACCTTGACGATCGGATTTCCCGTGCTCGCGACCGTGTTTGCCATCATCGGCTGGCTGCGGTCCGGCACTTTCCCGGAGTGGACGCTCGCGCTGGCCGTGATCGGATTCACCATCGGCCTGCTCTTGTGGATCGTCCCGCAGATCGCGAGACCGTTCTACCTGGTCTGGTATTTCTTCGCCTGCTGCATCGGCATCGTGGTGAGCAACCTACTGCTCATCGCATTCTACTATCTCGTGCTCACGCCGATCGGTCTGGTGATGCGGCTCTGCGGACGCGACCCGATGAAACGCCGGTTCCATCGGGACGCGAAGACGTATTGGACCGACGCGGAGAAGGTCGTTGATCCGCGCCGTTACTTTCGCCAGTTTTAGGGCGAGCCTACTGACATGGATGACTCCTCAGAATCCTTTCAAAAAGCGGCCGAACAGAAGCCAGTCAGCCTGGGGCGCGAGATCTTCGAGATGCTGCGGCACAACAAAAAGTATTGGATGATTCCAATCATCATCGTGCTCCTCTTGTTTGGTCTGCTTCTGATCCTTGGCACCACCGGCGCGGCTCCGTTTATCTACACGCTTTTTTGAATCAGCCTGCCCCGATTTCTTCCGGTCCCGAGTCGTTTCGCGGCTTCCGCTTTTGGAAACGGACTGCCATGCTCCCGCGTGCCTAATCCGCGGCTGCTCTTCGTTTCCAATCTATTTCCCGACCAATCGGAGCCCGGGCGGGGCCTGGACAATGCGACCCTGCTGCACCAATTGAGCGATCGGTGGGATATCCGCGCGCTGGTGCTTCGCCCGCGACTGCCGTTTCGGGGACGCCCTTGTGCGCCGCGGGAAATTGATCGCGTCTTCCGACCTCACTATGTCCCAACCTATTTCGTTCCGAAGATTGGCAACCGGATCAATCACCATCTCGCCGAGCGCGCGCTGCGTCCGCCGTTGCTGGTCTTGCGCGGTCAATTCGATCTGATCTTGTCGGCCTGGATCCATCCGGATAGCAGCGCGGTCGCACCATTGGCCCGGGCGGTGGGCGTGCCGTGGGTGGCCATCGCGCCGGGACCCGATGTGCACTCACATTTGCGGAGTGCCGCGCAACGGGAGATTCTGCTGGGCTCATTGTCCGGGGTCGCCGGCATCATCACTCGAAGCCGCGAGGTGGCGACCGAGATGATGCAAGCCGGTCTGCCCCGCGATCGGATGCACACTATCCATAATGGGGTGGATCAAACGATTTTCCGCCCGGGTGACCGGGCGGCGGCGCGCCAGGAACTGGGTTTACCGGCGGACGCTCGGATCGTGATTTTTGTCGGAGATTTTGTCGCCGACAAACATCCCACACTGCTCATCGAAGCCTTCTCGAAGGTGATTGCCGAAGACGGATTCGACAACGTGCTGTTGGTCTGTGTCGGCAGCGGACCGCTCGAGGATGACCTGCGCTGGCGGGTGGATCGGGATTGCCCGGAACGCGTGGTCTTCGCCGGCCGCCGCGAAACGGACGGCGTGGCGCGGTGCATGCAGGCGGCGGATGTGCTCTGTTTGCCCAGTTCGTATGAAGGGGTGCCGAACGTGGTGCTGGAAGCATTCGCGGTGGGACTCCCCGTCGTGGCCAGCCGGGTTGGCGGCATTCCCGAGGTGCATCCGGAGGGGAAGCTCGGTCGGCTCGTGCCACCGGGCGATACCGAGGCTCTGGTGAGTGCGCTGAAGGAGGTGCTGAATGAAATGCCGGATCGGGAAACGATTCACCGACATGCGGCGGGATTCACATGGGCGAAATCGGCCGACGCTTACGACGCGATACTACGACAGGCGATTAGCGCGAAGGCGCAACAAGGCGCGTCGCACCGGTCATCCTGAGCGGAGCGTCGCTTCGCGCAGCGAAAGGCGCGCAATCGAATGGACCCGGAGTTGGTCAGTTCGACGATCGCGGCGGCAATGAACCCGCGCTGCGGAGAGGTCCCACGCCGTGGCTCACGCTGCCCCCAGCGTGATTCAAAACGAACGACCTCGCGGGAGCGACGTGCCAAGATGTGCGCTTCGCGGACGCGACGATTCCCGCTGAGGGCAGCGTGAGCCACATTCGGCACCGGGTCTATTGGCAGCCGAGCGTCGTGCTCGGGCACGAGGAAGAGAGAGGTCAGACTCCTGCCCAGCTGGCCAGGGTGAGCCGCGGGAATGATCATCAAATCTGGGCTCAGCGTCCCGCATGCCGTCCTCTCCGCCAACATCAGCGGTGTGCGCTGGCGTATTTGTAATGGCTGCCGGGTCGTTCGACTGCGGCCGCTCCGGCGGCCTTCGCTCACGATGAGAAAACGCTGCTGTCGCCGGCTACGCAAAAAGGCTTTCGACCGCTTTCCCTTTGCCATCCTTGGTGACGTAAAAGGGGCGCTCTTCGATGTCGTAACTGAGCTTCGGCGAAATGCCCATCGCGCGATACATCGTGGCGTGGAGATCGGTGATGGCGATCGGGTCCTTGATCGCCCGGCACGGCCGCTCGTCGGCGGTGACGCCATGGACATGGCCGCGTTTGATCCCGCCGCCGAACATCAGCACGCTGCCGGCCTCGGTGAAGTGCCGGTGCATCCCATAGTATTTGAGATCCTCGATCTTTTCCGGGACGCGCGCCTGGATCCGAAGCTGATTGTCGGCCCGGCCTTCGATCATCATATCGCGGCTGAATTCGCTCGCGAGGACCACCAGCGTGCGATCGAGCAGGCCGCGCTCATCGAGATCGCGAATGAGTTGCGCGATCGGGGCGTCGATCATTTTCTTCAAGTTGGCCGCCCGGACATGGCCGTTTTCGTGGGTGTCCCAATTCAGGAACGGAATGTATTCCGTCGTCACCTCGATGAAGCGCGCGCCGACTTCCGCCAGCCGACGCGCGAGCAGACAGCCGAGCCCGAACCGTCCCATGGTTTGTTCTTCGTAATTGCCAAAGCGTTCGGTTTTGACGCCACTCAGCTTTTTCGGATCGAAGCCGGGCGGAACGTATTTCTGCATCGAGACCTCGGGTTCGAGCGCGAGGTCGAAGGCCTTCGCGGCGGGTGAACTGAGCAGTCGGTGCGCGTTGTCCATCGAGTTGAGGAACGACTGGCGCTGATATTCGCTGCCGTGCTGGCCGACCGGACTGGCTTCCAGGATGCGCTTGTAGAATTTGTTCCGGTCCTCGAAACGGCCCGGCGTCATGCCTTCCGGTGGGCGCACTGCTTTGGCGGCGTCCTCCGGAAACGGGATGTTAAAAGGGCCGTATTCGCTTCCGAGAAATCCCGCCGTGGTGAAAGCCTTTAGCTCTTCGCCTTCACCGAGATCAAAGCGCTGACCGATATTGATGAACGCCGGCACGGCTGGGTCGCGTGGCCCAAGTGCCCTGGCCATGAAAGCGCCGAGATGCGGCGCGGCGACCGATTGCGGCGGGACGTAGCCGGTGTGCCAGTGGTATTGATGCCGCGAATGCAGGATGAACCCGAGATCCTCGGCGACACTCGTCCGGATCACGGTCCCGCGATCCATCACCGACGCAATTTGCTCGAGGCCCTCGGAGAACTGCACGCCGTCGATCGCGGTCGGAATGCTCGGAAACGTCGAAAGTACGCGCTGCGGATCCATGCCGCTCTCAAACGGCGCATACCGTTTCGGATCGAATGTTTCCGTGTGCGCCATCCCACCGGCCATCCAGAGGACGATGCAGGTGTCGGCGGTCGGCGCGATTTTTTCCAATTCGATTTCCTCGCCAAAAAGCCGCGGTGCACGCGCGGAAAGCGCGCCGAGTGTGGCCACCGACGCGGTCTTCAGAAAATCGCGGCGGGTTTGCGAGCGGGGAATCATACCCACACTATTGCCACGGATTTAGGGAGTGCGAAATGGCGGAATCCGGATGGGCCGGCGCCCGCTCGCACGTCGAAACGAGAGACCAAAGGACAAATCATGAATCTCAAATCCCACTGATTCAGACCTCCTGCTCCGCCTCAGTGGCGATCAAAACAGCGGGAAGATTGCCGAGACGACAAAGCTGGTCGGATCGCCGCCGAGCTTGCCTCGGTGGGAACAGGATTGTTGTTTCAGAGAGATCTCGCTCTGCGCGAGCAGGCCACGTCCGGGCTAGCCCCGGATGAGCCATGCTTTATCCCGACCGCCCCGCGATCACGGCCCGACCGGGGCAAGCCCGGCCCGTGGCCTCACCAAAAGAAACGGCCTGCTGGAATGACAATCCTGATTCCATCGGGGCAAGCCCGAAGGTGATTCCCCGGCATCAGGCTTTTTCGGCGGGTCATCGAAATTCCCGCGACCAGGAGGCCTAAACGTCGACAAATGCGCAAGACGATCCAAGCGACGGTCCTCTCAAAATCACGCGAATCGTTGCCCTCGCAAATCAGGTTCGAGCGCGGCGCGGGACGACAGGGTTCTCGAATTGTGCTTCGGTGACAGCAAGAAAATTCCCACGACCCCTTCCCTTCATATTCGACAAATGCGCGCGACGATCCAACCGCTCGTGACGACTGCCCATCAGAGAAGCTACTTTCGCCTTTCTTTGATCACCTTGTCCGCTGCCAATCGTTTAATTTTCGCAAGCGGCGGGACCAATTCGGGCGCTATATCTTCGAGACTATGGAACCCCCAATAGCGCATTCCAAGAGCTTCGGTCCCCATCGACAGTTCGATGCTCAAAAATCCGCCGTCCATCAGCTGTAAATTCTTCGCCGTTAGCTTGAAACGGGACTGCATCGCAACAAACGCGTCCCAATATTTTCTGGCCTCGGATTGCTTGATTTGGTCAACGAGAATCACGACGTTACTTTTTTCAGTGCGCTTAGGACGGTATCGAACAACTAACTCGTGAACATTTGGGCGGAACGTCGTGATTGATATCAGGAGGCTGTCGCTAAGATAAAAACCTGTCGTTTCAATTTCGATCGTCCAACTGTCTGGAACTTCGGAAGGGATCGGACCCCCAAGAAGCATTGCATTCGGCAGTGTCAGCCACAATAGAGCCGCGGCGCACTTGGCCACCGTTCCGTTTTTTTGGCGAGAAAGGACGCACTTGGGTCTCGGGAATACTATGGCCGTTGGAGATGGCCGGGTCAGGCGGGAGACGTTCATGGGCGCGCCGTGCGGAAGGTGAAAGGGCTACCTTGGGCTACCTGATAACCCATGACGGCAGGTGCTCGAGCAGGTCTTGAACAATTTCCTTGGTGCTCATGAATGCAGTGTGCGTTTCAGGACGCGGAAACTCAAGGGCTGGCTTCAGAGGACGATACGGGTGTCGGCAGCCGGCGCGAGTCGAGGGTAACAAAGAACGGCCCTTCCACTGGAATCTCTCCCTCACCAAAGTGCAACGAGGCAGGTTGGAATCGATTGCACAGCCGCGGATGCGCTACCTATGTGTGGCGCGATCCAACCGAGTAAAATGGATGCTCGCAACTCGACATCGTTACTGGAACCAAGTGAGAAAAGGGGCGTAGAGAATATTCTTGGCCCCCACGACGGCCGGGTGAGGCGGCAGACGGTCACGGGGATTTCCGCGTAGTCAGTCGATGAATTGAAACGCAGGAGGGTTGAAGACGATCCAGAGCAGGTCGGCGATGGCTTCCTCGCTGTTTTCTGAAGAAAGGATATCCGCCGCGATGACTCGTTCCTGCGCTCGGTGGACGGCAAATGCCTTTCGTCGTCCTTCTCGCACTCGGTTCGCAGTAACTGGTCACGTTCGCCGCGCTTCGCATCTCGACGTTCACCGCGCACGAAGCCGGCGGAAGGCAGGCTGTGAGCGGCGAGTGATTGAAAAGTGAACGAAGCCGAGGGGCATGCATCAGGTCCCGGTAGCGAGGGTCGCTACCGGTTGCGGACGTTCCGCCGCCGGCCGGCTGTTGCGAGCGTGCCGAGGGCCGTGAACAGGAGCAGGGCGGTCGAAGGCTCGGGAACGGCGATGACGTCGATCTCCCAGACCAGCGGCGAAACGAATGCGGCGGTCAAAAAGTCATCGTTGCCAGTGAACGGGTCGGGTCCGTTGAACGGATCTCGATATTCCCCCAGGGTGTTATCGACACAATAGAACTCAAAGATGAGATTGGTGGCGCCGCTGGCCAGGGGGCTGCCACCGTCGTCAAGAATGGTCACGAGAGTCGATCCCCACTGGCCGCTATTGATTGTTCCGAAGGGATCGGACTGAAAATAACTAGCGCCAAGCGGAGAAAAGGTGAGGCCATTGTCGATGGAGACGCTGATGGCGGTCGTGGAGAAAACCCGCCCGTCCTTTCCGTCATTGCCGGTGAGAATCTGAATCGTGGCGATGTCGATGGCGTCAGCCAAATCATACTGGATTCGCTTGACCGGCAATTCCCCGCCGAAATCGCTGAGGAGACCGGCAAGTCCGCTGCCTCCGACGTCGTTCGTGAAGGTTGGCAGCCCATTGGGATCCTGGGATCCGTTCGTCGCCGCCGGATTCGCCGGGTGCCACCCCTGATCGCCAGATAATTCGGTCGCGATCAGGCCCGAGATGGCATCGCCGACCGCAATCGAATCGTTCAGCGAACCGCTTTCGGAGCCATGAATGGTTGTGGAATAAGCGGCCGCCCGCGAATAGTCCGATGCCGCGATCATTCCGAGAAAGACAACGATTCGCCAGGACCATCCGATTTGGCGGGAGAATTGACCCGCCGTTCGTCGCTCGCGATCGCCAGGAAACCGCACTTTCGGATTTGGTTCCGATGCACCGGGGGACCGCGGGGTCGGAGGATGTTCGGGGCGGGAATCAGAAAGGAACGAGGGCGCCGAATTCATGGTCGAATTCTTCCGGTCCCTCCGTGTATTCCAAGCCAATTCTCCATGGAGATGGCAGGCTCCTGCGGTGTCGTCCTCGATGCATCACTTCGTCGTGCGTGCGACCACCAGCTACAGCGCCGGACGAAAGCTCCTGCTCGCGCCGAGTGACATGATAGAATACCCCTTCAAACTCGATGCGGAGACTGCGCGCCATGCGCAATACTTCAACCGCCTTGGGCACGACCCTTCCAGATTTGTCTTTTGCACCCTGCACCGAATGGCAAGAATATTCTCCAGACCCCTTTTCCCGCAGACCCCTTTTCATGACCCCTTTTCCCGCAGACCCCTTTTCCCGCAGACCCCTTTTCCACCCGTTTTCCCGCGATGCGCTCTTGCTCAGCCAATGTTGACTGCAAAGACCTGACCCCGATCTCACCCCCCGAGCTGCTGCTTTTCTCACGACTCCTTTTGTGCGCTTCACAACCCCTTTGTTTTGCGTCGGTTCCAAAAGAAGAGCAGCCCTGCGAGCAAAGCGAGGGCGGCCACAGCGACGCTTTCGATAAAAATTGACTCACTTTCTTTCAGAGGAACCGCCGCAACGCTCATCGGTTCTGGCTTAAGGCGAGCGGGCGCAGCCTCTTGTGCGTTGGCAGGCACACTGTCGCTTTCCGCGCCGACGGTTCGTTGCGGAGTTTGGCCCGGACGCACTTCAAGGAAGCGACCGGCCCGAAGCTTCTCTTCGTTTTCCCGATACCATTCGCGCAGGATAGTAAGCACGCCGCCACTACCTTTGCGAATCGCACGATCTAATTCCTGTCCCCATTGGCTCACGTCCGGCTGGAATTGGGGCGCGTATTTTAGAGTTTCGATAATTCCTTCAGCGGTTGTGCCTTGGGTTGGAAGAAATCCGAGATCGCCATGCTCCTCATAGACTTCGTTCTTAAAGAGGAGGTCGCCCACCAGCGGGATCAGTTTTGCGTTTCGCAAATCTTTGAATTGGTGACTCCAGTCGCCTCTGGGCCGGTCCCGAAACTCCTCGGCGAAAACGCTAAGTCCCCAATCGTCGCCTAACAACGCCAGGTCTCGATCCAATCCACTACCGCGGATTACGGATTCGCGCTCTCCGCGCGCTCGTCGTTCCTCGACCCGACCTCTTAGAAAACGGATAAGAAGTTCTCGATCAGTGTCTGAAAGGCTCTGCAAACGCGAATGATTCAGACCGTTTGGTGGCAATCGTTCAAAAACATGCGAGTGGAGTTTGCGAACGCGGCTCACTTCGGTTTCCGAAAGGGAAAAAGGGCCTGCGCCGAGAGAAACCTGAACTGCGAATATACAGCCAATGATGGTAAACCGCCTCATTGCGCAGGGGGGGCTTTCACTAGGCGGCCACTGAAGGGCGCGCGAAAGGGGTCTGGGGCCGCGAAAGGGGTCTGGAGAATATTCTTGTCCTCCACGATCGTCGAGTGTGGCGGGAGACGTTCATGGGGTGTGCCGACCAGTCAGTTGATGAATTGAAATTCGGGATGGTTGACGATGATCCAGAGCAAGTCGGCGATGGCTTCCGCTTTGTTTTCGGAAGTAAGGATTTCGGTAGTGATGGCGCTTTCCTGTGCGCTCGGTGGGCGGCTGAAGGCGTGGAGGAAAAGGTGGTTCGTCCATTCTCCCGGGTCTTTCTCGACGGCCGGGACAAACGATTGCCGCGGATGATTTGATGACTTCGTCGAGTGTGGTCCCGTTGGTGAGTTCGAGCGCCTGGATGGTTGTCGCGGCGGTGGCGCGAACCGGGACCACGACTTCGCGGTTCGGACGATCGAGGGCGGCTTGCAGGGGATCGGCGGCGAGAAGCGAGGCGCGGATGTGTCCGGTATTGGTAACCGTGCTGATCGCGGCGCTGACTTGCGAACCGAGTTCGACGGGGATATTGGCGAAATCCTGGCGCGTGATTGGCGGCAGACCCGGGCCTTCATCAATCGGCGTGGCGTCTGGACGGAGCATCGTCGGTCGGGCCCAGTCGGCGTCAGAAAAGTCAGCGTTCCGGTAATCGCCGGCCGGACCGCGCTGGACGTGCCAGGAGTCGTCGGTGGTCCACTCGATCGGACCCGAGGGAAGGAGGCAGCGCGCGTAAAAGGCGACGCCGCTCCGCGGGTTCAGATGCATGGTGGAAGCCGGAAACTTCGCGGCTTCCTCTTCGTTCATGCTTTTCTCCGTGTGGCTTTCAACTTCGAGAACAACGACGTTGGCGCCGACCTTGAGCAAGGGTTGCAAATTGAGCAGCGCGATTCGGCCGCGGCGGAATCCGTCATAGGCGATGGGTTTGGCCCTGGTTCCGTTGACGAAGACGTCGTAACGCTGGCTGGCCAGAATGGTGGCGTAGGCGTCGGAGGGAACTTCGCTGAGATCGAATGACTTGCGGAAGATCACGCGATGGCGCTGTCCCGCGCCCGCTTTCGCCGCTTGCGCGAGGTCGGTTCCAGCAGCCTCGAGACCGGCCAGTGCGGCGGCCAATTCCGCCCGGGCTGCCTCGATGGCTTCAGCGCCACCGTTTGCGGCCTTGTCGGCGGCCGTTCGAGCCTGGGCCACCGTTTGCGTGGCAGCCTCGAGCTTGTCTTTCGCGGCACGCAGGAGCGGGCGTTGCGCAGCCAGTTCGACCGGTTCATCGGTCCAGATCCAGCGCGGAAGCGTGGGGGTTGGGATCACTCCTGCACCGGCAAAATCGAATTCGAGCGACGACGGTTCCTTCGCCCATTCCCCGGTGATGGAGCTGACGGCATCGGTGAATTGCTCGGCCGACAAGCGCCGGATCCATGGACCGCGAAAAACGAACTCGTGTTTGTCACCGGCCGGTACGGGTTCGACCGCCGCGAGTTGATAGGTGCGGGAGGTGCAAATGGTTTCGAGCGTGTGCTGGAGATCAAAATCGTGCGTGACGAGATCTTCCGCGAGCCAGTCGAGCAGGTCCGGATCGAAAGCCGGCTTCTCCATGTCATCAAGCGGTTCGACAATGCCGCGCCCGAATAGCCGCGCCCACAGGCGATTGACGATGGTCCGCGAAAGGCGCCCATTGCTGCGCTTGGTGAGCAAGTCCGCGAGGCGTTGCATCCGCTGCTCCTTGGCGGCATTGGCATCGAGCGATCCGAGCTGCGCATAGAGAAAGCGCGCGGGCGCCTTTTCGCCGGTTGGCTTGTCGCAATGAATCATCTCGAGCGGCTGATCCGCATAGATCGCCGCCATCCCATAAGCATCAGCCAACGACCAATCGTTGACGAAGCTGTCGTGGCACGAGGCGCACTTCAGATTCACCCCGAGAAAAACCTGCGAGACATTTTGCGCGGCCTGCATCGGCGGCAACATGGCGGCCGGAACATTGCCGCGCCAAATGATGCCATGGGTAAAACCTTCGCTGTCCGTTTTGGGATTCACGAGTTCCGCGACGAATTGGTCGTAGGGTTTGTTCCGGGCAAGGGCGGTGTAGAGCCAGCCGCTAATCTGTTTGCGCCCGCCATCGATAAAGCCAGTGCCCTGGTAGTCGTTGCGGAGGAGATCATTCCAAAAACTGAGCCAGTGCTCGGCGTAGTTGCGTCGATCATCGAGGAGCGTGCGGACGAGCTGCGCCCGTTTGTTGGGCGCGGAATTTTGAAGGAAAGCGTCCAACTGCGCGGGTGTAGGGAGGAGACCGATGAGGTCGAGATAAACGCGCCGCGCGAAAGTGTGATCATCGACGGTGCTTCCAAACGGAATGTCGTGCTGCGCAAAGTAAGCACCGACGATTTGATCGATCGGGTGGACGGAAGGCCGGTCCAAAAGCGCCACCGAGCGTGGCTTGAGATTGAGCGGCTCGGGTTTGGCGAACGTGATGCCGTCGGGCCACGGCGCGCCCTGATCAATCCACGCCCGCAGTAGACCGACCTGTTCTGGAGTCCAGAGCGACCCTTTCTTCGGCATGCGAAGATCAGGATCGAGGCCGGAGACCGCTTCGACAATGAGGCTTTTGTCGCTGCGACCAATTTCAGCGCCCGCGCCGGTTTCACCACCCTTGAGCAGGGCAGCGCGCGTTTCGAGCGAAAAGCCGCCCTTGTGTTTCCCTTTGGCATGGCACTTTACGCACGTCTCCTCGATGAGCGGTTTGATGTCTTTCTCGAAGACGACCGGACGGGCCGCGGGAGCGGGAAGCGCCGAGTCATCGATTCCTTGCGCGCTGAGCAAGGGAATCGCGACGGCGGCAATGGCGAGTGATGTCAAGCGTGACTTCATGCGGGGAAAGGAAGAATCCTGAATCTACCCAGCGTCGGGTGATGCGAAACCCGCCATTTCATTTTGGGTCGAGCACGGCTTGCACGGGCATCGAGTTTCCGAAATTCGTAAAATCCTTAAACGTCCAGACCACTTTCTTTTCGGGAGTCACCTCGATGAACTGCGGTTGCTCAGGTCCGGCGTGGCAATTGCCGATCAGCGTATTTCCGTTCGGGAGCCGTTCGACGCGTGTGACCCACGCCAGCGTGATCCCCGGGAGATCGTTTTGTTCGACCTTCCACACGATCATCTTGTCGGGCGTTACTTCGAGCACGCTGTGCCCGTTGCCCGTGCCGATGAGGGTGTTACCATTCGGCAACCGCAGTGCGCTGAAGACTGAATTTCCGAAGGCCTCCGGTCCGTGACCGCCCCGGCGCTCCCGGCCGAAGAGCGGCACTTCATATTCCCAGACCACCGACCCGCTCGGGTCGTATTCGCGCACAAAGCCATCGCTTTCGTGGGCGACGAGATACTTCCCGTTCTCGATTCGACGCACCAATCGGGTGTCGCTGTGGACGCTCGGATGATTGACCTTGAGTTTGATTTCCCTCTGCAACTTCCCGTCGCGGTCGACTTCGATGATGCGTGCCGGACCAGACTCCGCGATCATCGTTGTCCCATCCGCGAGGCGTTGAAAGGAGTGAACTTCCACCTTCCGCCCTTCGTTCCCATTTTGCGTCGCTGCATCGTATTCCCAAACCGTTTTCTTGTCGGGCGTCACTTCCACGATCCGGGTCCAGCCTTGCTGGAGAAGAATGTTTCCATTCTTCAAAACCTGCGCGTCATGAATCGCGCCGACCTTGATTTCCCATTCCAGGCTTCCGTCCGACGCGACGATCGCGAGACGCTGGGTCGAGTCATCGCCAGCCAGCACGCGACGAGCGGGACCGGTCTGTTCCCCGCGAACCGTGATCGCGGACAGAAGGCTGCCGACAACGGCGATCAGGGCACGTGAGTTCATGAGGGAGAACATTGATGGCGGGTGAAGTCGCAATGGGGTTTGATCTTCGTCGCTGGCTTGCGGCACATTTCCTCGTCAGCGACCGATGAAGTGCTCGAGCGCTCCTCCGAGCAATCCATGCACATCGCGTTCGATCTCATGGCGCGACGGTTCCCAGCCGGTCGCGGCGAGTTCCTCGTATTTGTCCGCGAGGACGCGGGCGATAATGGGCCGTGAATGCGCCCACTTGTAGATGAGCTGATCGAGCACGCGGCAATCGCTGTGCTGCGGCGTGCAGGAAAGCCCGATCAACTCGAGCCGCATGCGCGTGGTTTCCTCGATGAGCGATGGATTGTTCATGAACCACCAGCAGCCGAAGACGTGGAGATTGCGGAACTTGCGGGCCGCCACGCAAAGCGCGTGTTGATTCTCCCGCGCCAGCATCGTGCACAAAAACTTGTTCTGCGGAAAGGCCGCGCACAAACGCTCGACCGCGCTGACGTCCGCCGGCCCGACACTGTCGCCCGCAAGCTGCAACTCGGGATTGGCCGCCCGGCGGACTCCGATCATGAGTGCGAACGCCTGACCATGTTCGCGTCCGTGCGGCATGACCGCGTGCTCGATGATTTGCGCGGCATCATCGCTGGCCGGAAAGGCGAACTCCGGCGGCAGCGACACCATGCAATACTGCGCGTCGATGCGCTGCGTCCAATCACCGAGAAAACGGCGGATTTCGTCCATCGTCTTTTGATTCAACTCGGGTGATACGTCGTAACCCCAGGCGGCGAGTTTCGGTGCCGCGTTGACCCAGTCGAGCACCAGCGGATCGATCCGCAGCGCTGCGACGAATCGTGGATCGCGCGCGAAACCACTTTCCCAAACCGGCCGCTCGAGATCATCGAAGGGCGAATTCGTCATGCAAATCTGGCGCACGTTGGCGCGTTCCAGGCATGTGGAAATGAAGTCCTCGACTTTCCATTTTTCAAAATGCCGACGCAGCGCAGGCAGATCGCGCTCCTTCACGTCCAAACCCAGCGCCTGCAACGTTGTTAGCACGCCGCGGCAAGCCTCGGAGATCGGCGAATGCTCGATGAACAGTGCTTTCCAGATTGCGTCAGCCTGAGTCGTTTTCGGCCACTGCCAAAAGTCCTGATACGGCGTGTCGAGCCACCGGAATGATTCCGCGACGAGATAGTGATAGGTCAACATCTCGTCGATCCCCCACAGCAGCAGCTGACCGAAAGCCGGATCGTAAAGGTGGGTGTGAATGTCGTAAACGGGAGTCTGTTCGACAATCTCGTGCACCAGCGCGCGCAGCGGGGAGGAGCGATCAATGGTCATGCGAAGATGATTCGCAACGCAGGCCGACCGGGGAAGCGGAAAGTCGACGGGGGGATGAAACGGTCATCCTGAGCGAAATGCCGCTTCCGCCGCGAAAGGCATGAAGTCGAATGTCAAGTGGAACAAGCCCTGCACGAGTGCGCAGCCGGAAGGAAGCGTGCGGTGTTGCACTCGGACTTCGAAAGGGTCTCTCGCGACGGCGGCGCTCTGGATCACTTTTGTTCGCTTGGCGGGAGGTGCGGGTGGGATAGAAAGACGCGCATGCAACCCCGCCCGCTCCGCACCACGGTCATTGGCAGTTACCCCTTTCCTTCCTGGCTCGAGTTTGCCTGCCAGCATCTCGATCAATTTGGAAAAGACGACCTCGCCGAGATGCAGGACGATGCGGTCACGGTGGCGGTGCATGATCAGGTGCAAGCGGGTCTCGACGTGATCACCGATGGCGAGCAATCGCGGTTCGATTTCAATCTTTCGTTCTACGGCTACTTGGAGGGCATCGAGCTCGAAGGAGTTTCACCACGGCGCTGGGGCCCGCCAGCCCACGATCAGCGGGGAAAACATGTGGTGACGGGTGAGTTGCGTGCGCCGCGCGGATTGGGTGCGGTGGAAGAATTCCAGCGCCTGCAACGGCTCGCTCCGTCTGGCCCGGTTTTGAAAGTGAGCGTACCGGGGCCTTACACGCTGAGCGGACGGCTGGTGCCGAATCATCAGTATCCGGATCGGTTTGCGCTGACCGAGGCGCTGCTGCCGGCGGTGCAGAAAGAACTGGTCGATCTGGTGGCGGCGGGATGCGCGGATGTCACGGTCGATGAGCCTTCGATGAGCTGCTACGCGCACAAGGAAGATCCAGTTCGTTTCGTGGAGATCTTCAATCGCACCGTCGCGCCGGTCGTCGGGAAATGCCGCCTCTCGACCCATCTTTGCTTTGGAAACTTACAAAGCGCGCGCCGTTGGTTTGCGCCGGTACGCCCCGATGTTTCCCGCCTTCCTCGAATTGACGGTGGATGAAGTGCATCTCGAAATGGCCAGCCGCGAATTCAGCGAAATCGAAATCATTCGCCAGATCGCCGAGCGGCTGGATGTCGCGGTGGGAATCATCGACGTGAAGAGCTATTACCTCGAGCCCCCGGATCAAATCGCCGAACGCGTGCGCCAATGTTTGCAGCATGCCCCCGCCGAGCGGCTGGCGTTCGCTCCAGACTGCGGACTGAGCCAGACGGCCCGATGGGCGGCGAAGCAGAAACTGAAGAACATGGTCGCCGGCGTGCAAATCGTGCGCGACGAACTGGGCTTGTGATCGCCGCGGCGCAAAAGGATGAGGCGCTGTTGGCCGACCTGGACACCGCGCCGGCGACGCCCGATGAACTCCGGCTTTGGTGGCTGGGCCAAAGCGGTTTCCTCGTTCGCCACCACGGGCGCGTGCTGCTGCTCGATCCGTATCTTTCCGATTCGCTGACCGAGAAATATGCGGCGACTGACAAGCCGCATGTACGGATGACCGAACGCGTCATCGATCCCGAGCGGCTGGTCGAACGCGTGCATGTCTACACCTCGAGCCACAATCACACGGATCATCTCGACGCCGAAACCTTCGCGCCGTTCCGCGATGGGCGGCAGCCGATCGAGCTGGTGATACCGGAAGCCAATCGGGCGTTTGTTGGCCAGCGCTTCAGCATCGGCGATTCCTGGGCCACCGGGCTCGACGACGGCGCGGTGCGAAACGTCGCGGGGTTTGAGTTTCACGGAATCGCTGCCGCCCACAATGAACTCGATTGCGACGCGGCGGGCCGGCATCGCTACCTCGGTTATGTCATTCGCTGCGGTCCCTGGACGCTGTACCACAGCGGCGACACGTTGCGCTATCCGGGTTTGGCGGATAAGCTGACGCGGTTCGACATCGACGTGGCCTTTCTACCCATCAACGGAAACCGTCCGGAGCGTCGCGTGGCCGGCAATCTCGATGGCCGGGAAGCGGCGCAGCTTGCCCACGATATTGGCGCGCGCTGGGTGATCCCCTGCCACTACGAAATGTTTGAGTTCAATACCGCCGACCCACGGGATCTTTTTATCCCGGAGTGCGAACGCTTGCAGCAGGCCTTTCGCGTTCTGCGCGCAGGCGAAGGCTGGAGCGTGCCGGCGCGTCAGTAAGGTTTGGCGATAATGCGCCGCACGGGATCGGTCGCACCCGGCTCGCGATAGATACCCGGTGGGGAGGCAGACTTGAGTTCGTAGCCAGTGAGAACGAATTCCGGATAGAACCCATTGCTGGCTGGCTCATAAACCGTCTGGTCCGAGAAGTAACCGTAGAGCTTGTATTCGTAGTCGTTGTCACTCCCGAGAGTGTTTTGCGCACGATCCGGCGCAAGTTTCTGTTGCTCGTTGAGCATCACCAGTTTGGCCGTGCTCCAGGATTGACCAGGCGACCGGACGAAGCCCCAGAATTTGTAGTCCCGCTTGTAGTAGCGCCGGCCGATATAGTAATTGCCGGGCGGCTCCGCCTGAATCGAGGCCTCGAGTCCGGCCCGACTGTTCCCCTGGGCTCGCGGTTCGACAGTTTGACAACCGGTAAGTCCGGCAACGAGCAGAGCGAGGGCAATCAGACGGGAGTTCATGAATCGTGGGTTGAGAAACTAGGCGGTCGTGGCCGGGATCGATTCCGCCACGCTGCGAAGGCAGACTCCTCTATCGCATCCGGTCGGGCAGCGTCAGCAAACAAATTCCAAATTGCCCAGCCGGGCTGCCGCGCTCGATTTCAAGATCCCACCTCGAGTTGCTCCCGCACCCGTCCGAGCAGCGCCGGCTGCCTCTGGAGCGCCTCGGTCAGAGCTTCGATCGCGCGGAGGGTCGGCGGACTGATGTGATGTTCCATGCCTTCGACGTCGTGAAAGATGACGTTTTCATCGAGCCCGAGCAGCTGGAGGAAGTCCGTCAGCAACCGGTGCCGGCGCGTGATGTTGCGGGCCAGCGTTTCGCCGGCGGTGGTCAGGACCAGGCCGCGATATTTTTCATATTTCAGCAACCCCTCAGCGTCCAGGCGCTGGACCATGTTTGTCACGCTGGCCTGCGAAATGTTGAGGCTGCGGGCGATATCGACCACTCGTGCGTAACCCTTGGTATTGATCAGCTCGAGGATGCGCTCGAGGTAGTCCTCCACCGCCGAGGAGGCATGGCGTGTCAGGGTCTTGGCTGGCATGACTCAGAGGCTAGGGGTGGGTGGGGAAAACTTCCAGCGCGAGTGCGCGCGAAACGAAAATCGTCCCAAAGAATCGGGATTGACATCAAGACAGACAAGGCGAATAAAGTTAGGTGTGACTAATTCTTTCCGCGTTTGCCGACTGTGGGTTGCCCTTCTGCTCGGGTTGCTGGCGGGCTGTCACCAGCCGGAATCGACCGGGAAAAAGCGGATCGTCACCACCTTCACCATCATCCAGGACATGGCGCAAAATGTGGCCGGGGATGCGGCGATCGTGGAATCGATCACCAAGCCGGGGGCCGAGATTCATGGTTACGAGCCAACGCCGCTCGACATTGTGAAAGCGCAAAAGGCGGACCTGGTGCTGTGGAATGGAATGAACCTCGAGCGGTGGTTCGAAAAGTTCTTCAGCAAGGTGAAGGATGTTCCGAGTGTCGTCCTGACGGAAGGGATCGAGCCCATCGGTATCGAAGAGGGGCCTTATACCGGCAAGCCAAACCCGCACGCCTGGATGTCGCTGGCGAATGCCGTCATCTATGTGGAAAACATCCGCCGACGCGCTGGGTAGGATCGATCCCGAAAACGCGGCGATCTACGATGCCAACGCGGCGGCGTACACGGCAAAATTCAAGGCCATCGAGGACTCCATGCGCGCGCAAATCGATCGCATTCCCGAGTCGCAACGATGGCTGGCGACCAGCGAGGGCGCCTTTCCGTATCTGGCACGCAATTTCGACATGAAACAGCTTTTCCTCTGGGCGGTGAACGCCGATCAACAGGGCACACCACAACAGGTGCGCAAGGTCATCGACGCCATGCGCGAGCATCACATCCCGGTCATTTTCAGCGAAAGCACGGTCAGCGACAAACCGGCCCGGCAGGTGGCGGAGGAAGCGGGTGCACGCTATGGCGGCGTCCTTTACGTCGATTCGCTAACCGATAAAAATGGTCCTGCGCCCACGTATCTGCGCCTGCTCGAGACGAATGCCGAAACCATCGTGAAAGGATTTGGACTCCAATGAACGGCCGAGAAATCAACGTCGTGGTGGATGATGTCACGGTCGCCTATCCCAATGGTCACGTGGCCTTGAGCGACGCGACCTTCTCGCTCCAAGCGGGCTCGATTTGCGCGCTGGTCGGCGTCAACGGCAGCGGCAAATCCACGCTCTTCAAAGCGATCATGGGCTTTCTCAATCCGGTGAAGGGAAGTGTTCGGATCGGCGACCTGATGGTCCGGGAAGCGCAACGGAAAAACGTCATCGCGTATGTGCCCCAGGCCGAGGAGGTCGATTGGACGTTCCCCGTGAGCGTCTGGGATGTGGTGATGATGGGTCGCTACGGATATATGAATTTCATGCGCATTCCACGCGCCGAGGATCGGCGGATCGTCGAGGAAAGCCTCGGCCGGGTCGGCATGATCGATTTTCGCGAACGGCAGATCGGCGAACTTTCCGGCGGACAAAAAAAGCGGGTCTTTCTCGCGCGAGCGCTGGCGCAACGCAGTCGTGTGGTCCTGCTCGATGAGCCGTTCACCGGCGTGGACGTGACGACGGAGAAGGCCATCATCGGGCTGCTGCGTGAGCTGCGGGACGATGGCCACGTGATGCTCGTTTCGACGCATGACCTCGGGTCCGTGCCCGAATTTTGCGATCATGTCGTACTTATCAATCGCACAGTGCTGGCGTTCGGGCCGACCGATACGGTTTTCACTGAGGAGAATTTGAGCCGCACATTCGGCGGAGTTTTGCGGCACTTCCGCTTTGACGAATCGACCATCCAGAAGCACGACGGGCGCGCGGTCACCCTGCTCACCGACGACGAGCGACCGCTGGTGTTTGGCAAGGGCGGCCACCTCGAATACAGCCGGCGCGAAGACCACGAAGAGATCGTCGAGCAGCGGGCGGAGGAGCCGGACGACAAATGATCGAGGGGCTGCTCACGCCGCTGCACTACGACTACATGATCCGCGCGATCCTGGTCAGCGGTTTGATCGGCGGCATCTGCGCATTTCTGTCATGCTTCGTCACGCTCAAGGGCTGGTCGCTCATGGGCGACGCGCTCTCGCACTCGGTGGTACCGGGCGTGGCGATCGCCTACATCGTGGGGGTGCCCTTTGCCCTGGGCGCCTTCACCACGGGGCTGCTCGCCGCCGTGGGCATGGGGTTCGTCAAAACGCGAACGCGGCTGCGCGAGGACGCGGTCATTGGCGTGGTCTTCACATCGTTCTTCGCCTTGGGATTGCTTCTCATCTCGCTCTACCCGTCGGGCATCGATCTGCGCGCGATCGTGCTCGGCAATATCCTCGGCATTTCCAACTACGACATTGCGCAGGTCCTGATCATTTCCGCGTTAACCCTGCTGGTGCTCAGTTTGAAATGGCGGGATCTGCTCCTGTTCTGCTTTGACCCCAATCAGGCCCGGACGCTTGGGATGAACGTGCAGGTCTTAATTTCACGCTCCTCATTCTCCTCTCCGCCACCGCCGTCGCCGCTCTGCAAACCGTCGGCGCCATCCTCGTCGTCGCCATGCTGGTGACGCCGGGAGCGACGGCCTATCTGCTCACGGATCGGTTTTCGACGATGATCGGGATCGCGTGTGGAATGGGCGTCGGTACGTCGATGATTGGGGCGTATGCCAGCTACTTTTTCGATGGGTCGACCGGCGGCTGCATTGTCACGTTGCAAACTGTCCTGTTCGTGGTGGCGCTGGTCTTCGCGCCGAAGCACGGGATGCGTGCGGCCACCCGCCGTCGGGAGGCGGCCGGCACGTGAATACGCTGCTCGAGCCCTTCCAATTCGGTTTCATGATCGAGGCCATGCTCATCGGCGTGGTCGTGGGAGCCGTCTGTGCGGTATTGTCGTGCTATCTCGTCTTGAAAGGCTGGTCGCTGATGGGCGATGCCATTTCGCACGCTGTGTTGCCGGGGATTGTGATCGCCTACGCGCTCAAAGTGCCGCTCGCGCTGGGCGCATTTGCGTCCGGACTTTTCTGCGCGATTGCCACGGGCTTCGTGAAGGCCAACAGCCGGGTAAAAGAGGACACGGTGATGGGCGTGGTGTTCACCGGACTGTTCGCGTTCGGGCTCGTGCTCTTTACCAAAGTCCACAGCGATCTGCACCTCGATCACATTCTGTTTGGCAACATCCTCGGAGTGACAACGAGTGACCTCTGGCAAACCCTGATCATCGGCGGGCTCACCCTCGTCACCGTGCTGACGCTGCGTCAGGATTTGCTGCTATTTTGCTTCGATCCGGGTCACGCCCGGACGATCGGACTGCGGACGAAGTTCCTCTATTACCTGCTCCTGTCGTTGCTGGCCGTGACCATCGTCGTGGCTTTGAAAGCCGTGGGGATCATTCTCGTCATCGCGATGCTGGTGACTCCGGGATGCATTGCGTATCTGATGTCGGATCGTTTTGGTCGAATGCTCGCCATCGCCGCCAGCTCCGCGATTTTTTCGAGCGTGGGAGGTGTCTATATCAGCTACTTCGCCAACGCCTCGACGGGCGCCTGCATTGTGTTGCTTCAGTCGGCGATCTTCCTCGCCGCCTTCCTTTTCGCGCCCAAGCATGGTGTCATCGCGCGCAACGCGCAGGTGCGAAAGGCTGGAGTAAACGCCCGGTCATCCTGAGCGCGGGCGCGCGTCAAACCCGGCTCCAACGTCGATGGACCCACTCCGACAGGACACCGTGACAAAGCATTCGTCGCATTGGCACGATCGCCCGATCAACTCCGGCTCGTTCAACTCCGGCGCGGCGCACCTGCGCCCACAATGCATTATTCGAAATACGTGTCCTCGTGGGCGTAGGGCGGGGCGCAGCAGCACAGGAAACGCATCGGTTCCGTCGCGGCGATGGTGTGCCACGCACCCGGCGGAATGAGCACACAATCGCCCGGCCCCACCTCGCGCATTTCGCCATCGAGATCCATCATCCCGCGGCCTTCGAGGATGAAGTAAAACTCTTCCGCCAGCTTGTGATAATGCCGCTGCGTCGCGCTGCCCGCAGGCACGGTCGCTTCGGCAAGACTTTGGTTTTGCACGGGGGCATTCGAGCGGTCGAGGATACTGCGGATGGTCGAACCGTCCCTGGTCGTGAATGGCGTTTGGTCAGCGAGATTCGGCACAATCATCATGAAAACGATGCTGGCCAAGCCGGCGCGGTCCGTCCATCTCGTAACGGCCTTATGCAAACCCTCCACGGCTGCACCGCCCTGATCACCGGAGCTTCTTCGGGCCTCGGTGCCGAATTTGCGCGTCAACTCTCCCTCCAAGTCAGCACACTCATCTTGGTGGCTCGACGGCAAGATCGTCTCGAGCAACTGGCTGCGGAAATTGAGCGGCCCGGCTTGACCGTGCAGTGCTTTGCGGTCGATGTCGCCAACACCGAGCAACTCGAAGCTTTCATCCGCGAGACCGCCGAGGTGAACGTAACGCTTCTAGTCAACAATGCCGGTTGCGGTGATCACGGTCTTTTCGAAGACAGCGAATGGTCGAAAGTCAAAGCGATGCTCGACGTGAATATCGCCGCGTTGACCCGCCTCACCCACGCGATCACGCCGCGACTGGTTCGGGCCGGGACCGGCGCCATCCTCAACGTCAGCTCGATTGCGAGCCTGTTGCCGCTTCCGCAAATGGGAGTGTACGCGGCGACGAAAGCGTACGTTACGAGTTTTACCGAAGCGCTCCGCGCCGAACTGCGCGGCAGCGGCGTCAGCGTGACTGCTGTCTGCCCCGGTCCCGTCAATACTGAATTCTTCGCCATTGCCGAGCGGCCAGGTTCCCGGGGCGAAGTGCCAACTCCTGAGTTTTTCAAAGTTTCCGCCGCCCACGTCGTTGGCGATGCGCTACGTGCCGTGCTCGCGGATCGAGCCCGGATCATCCCGGGATGGAGACTTTTCGTCGTCATGACCCTGACCGCGCTCGTGCCGATGTTCATTCTGCGCTTCGCCCTTAATCAACGCGGGCGAAAATACCACGGGCACTAAGACCCGGGTCGAATGCGGTGAAGGGCGTCGCGGTACAAGCTTCGCGCAACAGATTGCATGTGGCGGCTTTTCATTCACAGTTGCGCCTGTCCCATTTCCGCCATGAACCAAATCTCCCCTGTTCCCTTGTCCCGCGACCTCGGCTTCAGCCGGCGCCGGTTTCTCAACCGGCTCAGCGCCAGTGCGGCGCTCTTTGTCGTTCCCGGCGCTTTTGCCGAGGAGCTGATCCGCACGCCACGGCAAACCGAAGGCCCATTCTATCCCGACAAACTCCCGCTCGATACCGACAACGACCTCTTGATCGTCAATGACGGTATCACGCCGGCCGTCGGCACCATCACGTGGGTGAGCGGTCGTATTCTTGATGCCAAGGGCGACCCCATCCGCAACGCGACCGTCGAAATTTGGCAGGTGGACGGGCACGGCGCCTACCTGCACAGCCGCACCGGCAATGCCGACAAGCGGGATTCGAATTTCCAGGGTTTCGGCCGCTTTGTGACCGGTAGTTCGGGTGAGTACGTATTTCGCACGATCAAGCCCATCCCCTACCCGGGCCGCACGCCACACATCCATTACGCCATCAAAATGAAGGGGCGCGAGAAGTTCACCACGCAGTGCTACATCAAAGGGGAGCCGGGGAATGAAAAGGACGGCGTGCTCAATGGGATCACGGACGATAAAGCACGCACATCAGTCATCGTGCCGTTCGATCCCATCCCAGGATCGACCACGGGAGAACTGGCTGCGACGTTCGACGTGGTGATGGGTTTTACGCCAGCGGCCTGAGCCATGAGCGGATTAATTTCCGCGAAATTCCCGCCAGGTCAGGGCGACTGCGCCGGCCAGTGATCCGATTCCCGTGACGACGAATCCCATTCGCCATTGCGGTTGTTGCTCCGTCTCGATTTCCGAACTGGCGAGGAAACCAAAGAGGCAAAACAGGGTTACACCGATGAGGATCAAACAGACGCCGATCACCGCGATCACCCGCGCGGGCGATTTTCGAGGTTGTCGCAAGCCAACCACTGCCATGGCCAACACGATCACCAGGCTAATGAGAAAGACGATGGATAGAAGATTCATGAGCGCGGCAGACTGGTGGAGCGCGACCCGCCAGCGAGGGCGTCATAGGGCAGATGCATGCTGCCAATTCCGCAACGTCGTCGCCACGCTTTTCCTCCTCGGTTCGCCCCTCGCGACGAGAGCGGACGATTACATATTATTTAACGGCATGTGCGATGCTTCCGCCGCGGTCGCGCTCGATGAACAACTTTTCGTGGTCGCCGACGACGAGGAAAATGTCCTTCGAATTTATGGGCGCACCGGCGGCGATGCGCTCGTCGAGGTGGCTCTCAACGCATTCCTGAGCGGCGGAGGGAAGGCGCCGGAAGCGGATCTCGAAGGCGGAGCGATGATTGGTGATTTCATTTTCTGGATCGGATCGCACGGGCTGTCGGAGAAAGGAAATATCCGGCCTGGGCGGCAGGTATTTTTCGCCACCCGCGTTGATCGGACGGGTGGCGGCACCAAACTCCAGCCCGTCGGCCGAGTGTATCGTCACCTGATTTCGAGCTTTGCCCAGGACCAACGGCTCGACCGCTTTCACCTCGAATATGCGGCCACGATTCCGCCAAAGGAGGAGGACGGTCTGAACATCGAAGGGCTCACGGCCACGCCGGACGGTCATCTGCTCATCGGCTTTCGCAATCCGATTCCCGACGGCAAAGCGTTGCTCATCCCGTTGCTCAATCCGGTGGACGTGATCGAGGACAGTCCCGCGCGCCTGGGCGATCCGATTCTGCTCGATCTTGGAGGACTCGGCATCCGCAGCATCGGCTATCACAAGGATCGCTATCTCATCGTCGCCGGTGCGATCGATGGGGGAAAGGAATCGCGGCTCTACGAATGGAAAGGCGCCGGACACACACCCACCCCGGTCGAAGGGATCAGCCTGGCCGGGTTGAATCCGGAAGGGATTTCCTTTCAGCTCACGAGCGGTCGCACCGAATACCTTGTGTTGAGCGACGACGGCCGAAAAACGGTAGCCGGTCAGGATTGCAAGACCCTCTCAAACCCGGAACAGAAGCACTTCCGCGGAACGGTGCTTTCCATCGGGAGTGAGCCTCCTCGCTAAACTATCCGCAGAGTACCCGCTGCGGCATCTCCACTGCGTTCATTGGTTCACGATTGGCGTCTCCCCCCGCGGCTGCAGGCGAGGAAGAAAACAAGGCTCGGCAAAATCGAGCGCCTCATCATGCTCAGATTCGACGATCGAATGCATGCATCCCGCCGCGACCGCATCCTGCCGATGAAATTGTGTGATCCGACCAAGCACCGACAGCGCATCTCGTCCATCTTCACGCACCGTGCATCCTCGCTCACCCCAGTTCGCCCCATTCCCCAACGTTGATTCGCGCGCCGACGGTTTCCCTTCTGGCGGGCGCGATGGCAAAATCCCGTGCGCCTGGTGATCCCAAGATCATGAATTGGAAGCTCGGCATCGGAGATCCCACGTTCGTCGGCTGGTTCACCGTGTTCGCATATTTTTCCACCGCCGCGCTATGTGCTGGTGTAGCTAGATTTTAAGGTTGGAAGAAAAGCCGAAGCTAGTTAGCTTCGGAGTATTAGACACAAAGGTTTCAATCTGTCACCCAGCGTGAACGCCAACGGCGTTCCGATGCCGAGTGCGGCTGCGCCAGTTCCTTAAAACGCGCCAATCGCAAATCATGGTTTCGTGCTTCGACCGGCCTGCGCGCCGGTTATCGGATATCTCCGAAGGTCACATTCTCCGGGGGATCGGAGTCGTCGAGAATCTGGATCGTGGTTGCGGGGCCCAAGTCGGGTTTCTCCCAGGAGCGTAACACCCAGACGATTTTTTTGTCGGGAGTGAATTCCACCGCCTGCACCGGCGGATCCGTTCGATCCACCTTCCCGCTCCACTCGTTGAACCAGTTGTTCACGAGCGTGTTTCCGTTCGGCAGGCGCCACGCCAGTTGCAGACTGCTGAGTTTGAAATCCGGTGAGTCGGTCGCTGGCGTCAGAGTCGAAACCGTGTCGCCCTGCAATGTCATTTCCCGGATCGTCGAGCGGTCCACGATGAGGATGTTTCCGTTTTTCAGAGGCGTCACTCCCCACGGACCATTCGCCGCCCAGGACCGAACCTCTTTTCCGGTCGCGTCGTATTCACAAACTTTCTTCATGTCCATGTGGGCCAGCAACAGCGTGCCGCGCTTCGTGATCCGCCCGTGCCGAAATTGCCCGTGCACACCCTTCGGATTGCCGACCGGCACGGAAAACTCATTCTTCGTCTCCCCGGTTTTGATGTTCACCACCTTCACCATCGCGGGGTCGCCATTTTGGACGTAGAGGACGTGCTCCGTGCCGATGGGTATGGCGGTGTGAATCTCGGTTCCCTTGGGCGCATCGAAATTCCAAAGAATCGTTTTGTCCGGCGCAATTAGCTTCAACGCGTATTGATGGGCGAGCAGGAGATTGCCATTGGACAGGAGCACGGCATCGCTGATTTCGCCGCGACCGTCCGGATCGTCGCAGGACCAAACCACCTGGCCATTCCGGACAATAAACGCGCGACGTTCCTTTGATTCACCCGCATAAAGGAAATCGTGCTCGGCCAATCCTTTTCCGGGCAAGATGGCCGCGGTGGCGGCAGCAGAATCTTCGGCGCCATGGGAGGTAGCGACCGTAAGAGCGATAGAACTCAATACGAGCCCGAGAAGGATGTTTTGTTTCATGCCGGGTGGGAGTGAGCCGCAAAACTTGCTACCGAGCAACGTCAAGAAATCGCCTTGAGGTGCCCCGTGGAATCATTGCGGATCCTCATTCTTGCAACAATGCGATCGCCTTTTCGATGACCGGATCGCGCCGGGCGAGTTCGGCTGGACTGGTCGCGACCGTCACATCCGGTTCGATACCCCGTTTCTCAAAAACAGTGCCATCCGGAAGCATCGCCTGCCACGAGGGCAACAAGACGGTCACGCCATTCGCCAGCACATGCGGCTGCGGATTCCCGCTGGCACCGTAGGAGCGTTCGCCGACAAGCCGGCAGCCCGGCACTTGTTTCATCATGAGCAGGAAAGCTTCCGCGGAACTCATGTTTGCCGGACCCATCAACACCGCCACGCGCCCGGCGTAGGCGGGGCGATTGGGCGTCGGCTCGAGCCATCGATCTGTGGGCCGAGTAAATCCCGTCGGCGATGCCGAATCGAGGTTCACATGGCGGGCATACATCGCGCGTTGCCGGACAAAGCATCCGGCGAATTCGCGGGCGATCGTTTCATCGCCGCCGCTATTGACTCGAGCATCCTGGATCAGCCAGACGTGAGGATCCTGCGTGGTGGCGAGCATCTCGCCGGCAATGACCGCAAACTCCCGCGCGGATCTGGCATTCTTGAGCCGCGGCTCGAACTCGCTCCACGCGGCCGGCCAGTCCACGATATGCACGTCGCGATACGAGTAGTGATGTTCGATGGCATCGCGCAATTGTTTGATCGCAGTAATCTGCGTTTCGCGAGGAACCCCAACCGGAGCAGTGGCGCCCATCGCGGCAGTCGTGAACTTCACCACCAACGGAGTCGCCGGCGTGCCCTTCGCGTTTTTGAAATTGGTCTTCGTGGCGCTGTTGGTTCCAATCATGAAGGCTCGGCCGGGTTCGAGTTGGACAGGCAGGACGCATTCACGCGCGCTGCGCCAGGTTGGTTTCCCTGTCACCTTCGGAAAAGTTGGTCCACCCCAACGAACGAATACCCGGACTGATCCATGTCCTGATCGAAGGTGATCACGATTTCCGTCAACTTCGCCGAAACAGCTGGATCGCCGTTGCGCGGAAGCGTGGCGACGACTTTCGGTGCGGATACTTGGCCTCGAGCGAGTGGTGAGAAGAGAACGGACATCGCGAACAGAGCACTTGAAACAATCGTGCGATAAATCCGCCGCTCGCCCCGGCCGATCGCCTGACGGGTGGTTCCCGTGAATTCGATTCGGGCCGGGCGCAGCATGAACGGGTTCTCGAATCCCTCCCTGCCAGCCGCAAGAATATTCTCGCGAGGCTTCACCCGCTACCGTTCTCCCACGTCTCGGCCTTGGCAAATCTCCGAGTTCCACTCGCCCTGAAACGACGCCCTCTCCGAGCCCCCGCAATGCCGACTGCTCGCTCAGTATGTGCCATCTCCGGTCGGCCCAAAAAGGGTGTTGGGAGTCTCCGCACCGTTATCGTAATTCCAAGCGCATGAGGCACCCCTTCTCAATCTGCAGCGACGCAGGGGCGATCAACTCAAGGTAGCGAACCAACTCTCCATGATTCAGACCGGTATAAGGTACGACGCATGGAGATTGTCCAAGCCGAGCGAACTCATTTCCCAGCCGCCGGCAAGGGGCGGATTTTGAGGTCGCGAAACTCGATCGCTCCTCCGTAATCCTGCAAGCCGATGTGGCCCTTGGCGGCCCGGCCCCAGTTCCCTTGCCCGTAAGCAGTGAGGTAGAACTTGCTGGTCTTCACGTGCGCCTGCCACCGATCGCTATCGATGTCGTATTCGACGACCTTCTCGCCGTTTAACCAATGTTCGACATGCTTGCCGTTGGCCACGATTCGCGTCTGGTTCCACTGTCCCAGGGGCTTGGTCGCATCCCTGGCTGGAGCGAACACGGCATAGCAAGCTCCCGCGGAGGCCAGTGGATTGAGGCCGTCCAGATGCCCGGTGTTGTCCAGGATCTGAAATTCGGGGCCGGATTGCCAGACCTGGTCGTACTCCTCGGTCGCCCGATAGATCACCCCGCTATTGTTGCCCTTGGTCATCTTCCATTCGAGCGATAGTTCAAAGTCACCAAATTCATCCGTGGTAATGAGATCGCCGGTGGATTTGTCCGGATCACGACGCGACAGCAGCGACCCGTTCTCCACCCGCCAACTGCCGGGTACCGTATTAGACTTGTAGCCTCTCCAGCCAGCGATCGTTTTGCCATCGAACAGCAATCGCCAGCCGGCGTTCTTTTCTGCATCACTCAGTGAATTGTGATCCTCGGCCTGGGACGCTCCCGCCAAACCGAACCCGGCCAGGAGCACGAAGAGAGTTCTCCATTTCATGATGTCGTTCAGGTTGCGATCGAGGTTTTCTGCATACCGGCTCTACTCCTTTTTCGATAACCACTCCGGCGAAATGTCACAAGGCGGAAGCGCCTCGAAATCAGAATAAAGCGTTGATCGGGTTGGGCGGAGCAGAACGGGGCCACCGAGAGTTGACATCTGGTGGCAAAGGATCGCGGGATGATCCGTGTTTTGGCGCTGCCAACGCGTTGGCAATTCGTTGTGCCCTGCCCAAGAACCCTCATCCGCGTGCAGCGTTCGCGGTGAAATCGGCGCCTCTTCACCAAAGCCGTCGGACTTCCTCCGACCGATGTTCCGGTTGAACTGGGTGCGAGCCGTTCCGTCGAAGTGCTGACCGCGACTACTGTTCTTAACGGTCGCATTCCGTCCGTCCGGTAAATCGCAATATTGGGCTGGTCTCCATGGTGCTGGTCGTGGTATCCATGTGCTCATGAGTGTGCCGGCTGACTTTTCGAGGGAAGTTCAGATGGTGTCGCCTGAGGAAAGGCTGTTCAATCGTTATACCTTGAAGCGGGTGATCGGGCGCGGCGGAATGGGCATCGTCTGGTTGGCGCATGACGAGGAATTGATGCGGAACGTGGCAATGAAATTCCTCCCAGACATGATCGTGCAGAACCGCGAAGCGGTGGAGGATCTCAAGCGCGAAACGCGGCGCAGCCTCGATCTCACGCACCATCACATCGTCCGGATCTACGATTTCACGCAGGACGATAGTTCCGCGGCGATCATCATGGAATACGTCGATGGAGAATCGTTATCGACCCTCAAGACGTTGCAGCCGGGAGGCTGTTTTGGCGTGTCCACCATCCAAACCTGGGCCGGCCACTTTTGTCTGGCCATGGACTACGCGCATCGACAAGCCCGGATCGTTCATCGCGACTTGAAGCCTGCGAATCTGATGGTTAACGGGCGAGGGGAGTTGAAGGTGACCGATTTCGGGATCTCGCGCTCGATGAGCGATTCGATGACGCGGGTCAGCATGTCGAACAGCGCAGGAACTCTGGCCTATATGAGTCCGGAGCAGGCTCTCGGATCGCCGCCGGCGACCGCGGACGATGTCTATGCGTTCGGCGCAACGATTTACGACTTGTTGACCGGGAAACCTCCGTTTTTCCGCGGAAATATTCAGGTTCAGCTCGAGACCGTCACGCCTCCCGCGATGACGAAACGGCGGACTGAATTGGGGACCTCCGCCGAGCCGATTCCGAGGATTTGGGAAGAGACGATTGCCGCCTGCCTCTCCAAGCGGCCAGAGGATCGCCCCCTGAACATGAGCGAGATCGGCAGCCTGCTGGGTGTCGGCTCCGGGACGACAAGCGGATCGGGGTTCCAGCTTCGCCAACAAACGACGGAGCCAGTCGCCGGGCTGTCGTCCGGATTCTCGCCCCCGCCTGGCACCGAACGTGGTGGGGCCGAGCAGGACGCGGGTGCAACCCTTCCGGCGCAAAACGCGTCGCCACCGGTCGGACCCACTCGCGAAGAAGAAATCCTGTCGAATACCGCGTTAACTCCGGCGCCGGGGACACCCGCAACGTTCTGGTCAAACCAGGACGGACCTTCAAATGACCGCGGTATCGATTCGGATGTGGAATCGGGTGACACGGGAACGAGTTCACCCGGTGCGGTTGCGAACACCTCGTCGGCAGCGGAGTTGAGTCAGCCCCACGGGATCGAGAATAGTCCGGAGATCCCGGTCGTTGAGGATTGCTCTCGTATGGAGAGTTCAGGAGTCGCCCAGGATCACCATCCCAAGCGTAACGCCCTGAACCTTGCCCTGGCGGGAATCGGCGGCGCCATCGTGGCGACGGGACTGGTCCTCTTCCTGGTTCCCGATTTGCTGACCCGGCCAGCGAAGGATTCGGCGGCTGAAAACAACCCGCCACCCGAACCGCCGGAACCGCCACCGGCGCCGCCTCGATCGGAAGCGGAGATGCTGCTCTTCAAGACACCGACGCATTACTGGGTACACGAGTTTGGGAACGCCAAGGAAGCGGTTTCTGAAGCACCCGAATCTGGCGCGTCGGAAAGCGAAACAACCACGCGGACAAATGAAATTGACGCAGCCATTGCCCGGCAAGAGGGCGAAGCCGACAAGAAAGCCGTCGTCACGCAACTCGAAGCTGCGTTGCTACGAACCGATCCGCAAAGTGCCCGAGCCGTCCTTGAGACCCTGCCAGCTGGTCTGATCGATGATCCGGAAATCAAGAAGCTCAAGACTCAGGTTGAAAAGCAGGAAGAATTGCTCGCCGCTGCGACGGCGCCCAATCCGAACGGTTCGACATCAAATGACTCGCATGGCGAGAGGGTCGCTTCCTCCCCCGGCACTTCATCCGGGAGAACGCAATCGAATGGTTCCCATGACCGACAAGGCAATGTCGGCGGTTCCACAAACAGGACCAACAAAGTGAATACGGTGGCCAAAGCCACGCCAATACCCTTGCGGATAAAGCAGCCGGGAAAGAAGAACCCCAGTAAAATTGATTGGACCCATCATAGGTCTCACAACATTTTCTAGCCAGTTTCGCTGGAGCAAAGGTGATGTTCAACGGTCCGGACGATCTGCGATCCATCGATCGCATCGGGTTTTTAGGTTCTCGCAAAGCCTTGAGGGACGATTGATCGCGTACGATTTTTCCAACTAATCCCCGTCGTCAATTTCATCATCAGATACGCCGTGGAGTCGGGCTCTGATGAAAGCGCGTTTTGCTTCGGCCAAGCGGTCCATTTTTCTCAGTACCCGTCCGTATTCCAGCCATCCGTCACCAAAATGCGGCCAGAGTTGCACCAACTCGTCCAGGAGCAAAGCCGCCTCATCCATCGCCCTCCGTTCCCGATAGCCCTGCGCCAGGTAGTAGAGGGCAACCGGGTTTGAAGGATCCACGGACAGAACCTCGCGACACAACTGAAAATTCTCATCGGTCACACACCCGTGCGCCGCCTCCTCCGATACCTGGAGGCAACTGTGAATCCACAGATCTCGCGAGGTGTTGTGCAATGCGATTCTCATGTTCGCCGAGAAATTTTGGGCCAACTCCGGCTCCAACCGGGAAACCGGATTGACGAAACTATCCATCAACTCGGAGACGCCAATCGCCCCGACGATCCCTTTGGCCTGAATGAGTTCACGGCGTCCAATGAACAGATTTCGCATTTTAAGATTAATTTGCTTGAAAGCAAAATCGGACAGAAATACAGAGAAATGCTCGCCCTGCCGGGAATGTCGTTCGATCCGTTTGGCCAGATTGAGGGCATAGCCAGACAGTGAAAAACCATTGCCCATTCTGCGCGCCCAAACGGCACCAAAGTTTATTCCCACCGCCAGCTCACACGTCGAAAGGCCGCGTCCAAGTCGTTCCACATTGTGAGGGGCGGCCAGCCAGGCGCACTTCAAGGTGACCGCCAGCACCGTGAGTAAATAGACATCGTTGGAGGGCTTATCCGAATGCAACGTGACTACGAGTTCGTCCCCCGTTTGTTGATAGTCATATTCGGGGCCCCTTTTGAATTTTGCCTGGAGAACTACCTCAAAGAAATGCCGGACCTGACGCTCACAAATGGCGCGAAATGACCGAAGATGAGCGGCGTATTCATCGAGGGGCAGGATACTTGCGAACAGACTCGAATCGACGAGATCGACGAAAAGGATCGCCACATTGAGCGGTCCCTCAGCCTCCGTTGCCCAATGGCCGGCTTGCGACGTCATTACTTCGGCGTGCGCCCAATCTCGATCGGATCAGGCACACGTTCTGGATAGGTGCGGTCGATTTCGATGGGATCGGGCACACGTGCCGGGGGAGATGGCGGCATGGGTTCCGGAGAAGCTGCCCCGTTTTCCATGGGAGGCGATCCAAATTCAGGCTCCCTATCTGGTGCTACGCTGCTCGTCGTGAGCCCGAACCAAAACTTCCAAGCCAGCATCAGCAGAATGACGATCGCCAAAAGGACGAGCAAGACGCGTGCTTTCATGACGGGCATAAAATCCCTTTCGTGACCGCAGGTCGATATTAAGTAGCGCATTTCCCGCCTCGCGAAATCCTTCAAAATTGCACCAGTGAGCCATCGGGATGGTGTGGAATCACCGGATGATTTCCGCTGGCGGCAAACTCCTTGAACTCTGTCGGCGGACCGGTGGACTCCCTCCCGAAAAAGAGCCTCAGCCTCAACCCCGCCAACGATTTCCCCGACCGAAGGAGTTAAGCGAAACTCGACACCTGGTGGCAAAGGAAGGGGGATGATCCGTGTTTTGACCCAGCCAACGCGTCGGCAATTCGTTCTGCCCCGCCGAAGAATGCTCGCTTGCGCGGTGGCCACACGGCAAGGTTCTGATTCTCTCACCGTAATTGGGTTGGGGGCACGGAGATCATAGAATCATGCCGCGCTCGCGCCCCGAACACCCCCATGAAATACCGCGCCTTACTTCTTTCGACTGCGCTCGTTTCCGCGGCGGCAGTTGTCGCGTTGGCCGATCCGGTCGGGCCGGCGGTGACGCGGCTGGTGGATGGCGATGTGTTGATCGCACAGACAACTGCACCAAACAGTTACCATCGCATCGAGGCATCACCCGATTTGGAGACATGGCAACCGCTCTTCACGCTGCGGAGCAACGGCACAGTCAACCATAAGGATTCTGCAGCGGCATACTTCGGCCAGCGCTTTTACCGTGTGTTGACGCTCGCGACCGCGCCCGTGCTGACGGGTGACCATCTGGCCACTTCATCCGGTGAAGTCATGATTCATCCGGTCGATCACGCATCGTTCGTCATGACCTGGGATGGGAAGACCATCTACAACGACCCGGTCGGCGGCGCGGCTCCTTATACCGCCTTTCCGCGCGCGGATCTGATCCTCGTCAGCCATAGTCATGGCGATCATTTTAACAGCGCCACCCTGGCGGCGGTGCTGGCCCCCGGCGGCCGGATCATCGCACCGCAAGCTGTGTACAACAGCCTTTCGGCGACGCTCAAAGCGGCGACCACGATTATGCTCACGGGTCAGACAAATCCAGCAAACAACACACCCACCCAAAGCGTCATCGGACTGACCGTCGAAGCCATTCCCGCCTACAACTCCAACCACCCGCTCGGTACCGGCAACGGCTACATTCTCACGATCGGCGACAAGCGGCTCTACATGAGCGGAGACACCGGCGACACCGCCGAGATGCGCGCTCTGACGAATATCGACGTGGCCTTCGTCTGCATGAACGTCCCGTATACGATGTCGATCCCGCAGGCTGTCAGTGCGGTGCGACAGTTCCGGCCGCGGGTGGTCTTTCCCTACCACTATCGGAATCAGGACGGCACCCTGGCCAATCTCGCGGGCTTCAAGCAGCAGGTTGGAACGGATCTCGGCATCGAGGTGCGCTTGCGCCCGTGGTATGCCTCCGAGGCTGCCGCGCCGCCGTTGAAGGTGCGGAAGAAGAAAAAGCGGCGATAAGCACCGCGCTCAAGGATCAGGCGGACTTTTCGGCGTAGCGATCGCAGCGATTGGAGAGAATGAAAAAGGTCGGCGCCCAGAGACCAACAAAGATACCGAAACGCTCGGCATGCGCCTGAGTCTCGGGTGAAGTCCCCCCGGTCAGATACCAGATGGCGATCGAGCCGACGATGGAGGCGAAGCCGAGGAAGAAGCAGAGGTTGCTGAAGGTTTTGAGCTGAGCGGGTTTCATTCGATTTTTGATGGTGGCGGTTTGGAGACGGGTGAACCGCAAAGCGGTTGCGATTCCCGAACAGGAACTCGGCGTCGGGACCAGCCTAATCGAATCGTTAGGGAATTACGAAGTGGCCGGGTGAAAGAAGCCGGGATGCTAAATCACGTGCGCCTTTTCCAAAACCCGGTCGAGGTTTTGGTGAGTGAAGATGATCAGCTTTTCCTGCATCACCATCGCACCAAGCCGCTTTCGGATGGTCTCCTCGTCAAGCAAACCAGCATTCAAGAGCGCGGCCAGCAAGTCTATGTCCTTGGGGCGACCGGCGTGGAGCTTGGCCACTACCAAATCGTGCGGCGCGAGACGTTCCTCCCAACCAGGCGGAAGTTGATCGGTAATCCCCGGCCGCAGAAAGTCCGCGTAATACCCAAAACGTGCGTGAAATTTGCGGTCCTGGCCGATCGCTTCATCCAACATCGAAGCTAGTTCGTCGTCGCATGGCGTGATCAATAGATCAGCATCGAAGGACGTTTCCAAAGGTCCGCCAGATTCACCGAGACCCGGAAAAAATCCGAGCAGCGACGACGAACCGAGCACCACAATCCGTTCGCAGCGGGTCGAAGCGCGAGTCACCTCGATTAGGTGAGTCAATGACTGTAACCGCATGAGAGACGGTCCCGCTCCTCCCGGCTAAGAATTCCCGGAAACGGCGAATACGATTTTAGATGCCGCGCGTCCTCGCTGTCGTCGCGCAGGAGTCGCAGCAAGGCGGTCATCCCATCCGCGGATTCGCGCGCGGCGAGAATGATCCCACGCCATTGCTCAAGGCGGTGCGGCGCGTCCTGGCCTTGGGCGAGCCAGCGATCGATATTTGCCAGCGGAATGGAGAGCAATCGGGGATCGGCCTCGATCTTGTCCGCGATCGCGCGAAAACGGGCGAAGGAAGTCTCGTTCGAGAATTGCAGTTCCATGGCGCGAGGATAGAACGCGTGAGAACGGAAAACAACCTGCGAGCGCTGGCATCCTCCCAGCATTCGGTGCTTGCCGGCAGGATGTCAGCAGTCTCACAGACTGGACGGTGCGGCGTAATTACAAAAAGATGCGGTCCCGCTCAAGGCGCATGCGCGGGCTATCCTTCAGGCTCTGGCCATGTTCGACGCCCCCGCCGCCATCTTCCGACGCCCCAGGAACGACCAAGCAACGCGGCGTTGCGACCTCGACTGAACCGATTTCGTGAAGTCCTTCCTTGTACTACTCGTCACCCTGGTCTCGTCTGCAACCGCCGTTGCGGACGACCCCGCAGCGCCAATGTTTCGCCGCGATGTGCTGCCGATTTTATCCAAAGCTGGATGCAATTCCGGCGGCTGTCACGGGGCCCTGGCCGGCAAGGGCGGCTTTCGGCTTTCGCTGTTTGGATACAATCCGGAGGCCGACTATCTCACCATCACGCGCGAGTCCCGGGGGCGACGGATCGAACCCGCTGATCCGGGGCGCAGCCTGCTGCTGACCAAGCCGAGTACGGCCATTGCGCACAAGGGTGGGAAGCGCATCGAAGTCGGCTCGGAGGATTATGAGATCATTGCGAAATGGATCGCAGCCGGTGCGCCGCCGCCCAAGCCCGATGATCCCCGCGTGGCATTAATCACCGTTTCACCGAAGGATTCGGCGCTCGCAGTGGGACAGACGGCGGAGCTAAAGGTGCGCGCCAAGTTCAGCGACGGATTGGAACGCGACGTGACCCGTTGGGCAAAATTCACTTCCACGGATCAGACCGTGGCCGAGGTCGACGACACCGGGCACGTGAAGGTGCTCGGGCCGGGCGAGGGTGCGATCACCGTCTGGTATGCATCGCAGATCGTGATTGCGCGAATCACATCGCCCTTTCCAAACGAACTGCCGGCGAGCGTTTTCGCCGAAGCGCCGCGCACGAACTTCGTCGATGCCCTCGTCCTGGCCCAGCTGCAAAAGCTGAATCTCAAGCCGTCGCCGGCAACCGACGACTCAACCTTCGTTCGCCGCGCGTACCTCGATACCATCGGTCGATTGCCAACGCCGGAGGAAACGCACGCGTTTGTCGCCGACACCGCACCGGACAAATACACACGTCTCGCCGACACGCTCATCGCGCGACCGGAGTTTATCGATTATTGGACTTACAAGTGGTCCGACATGCTGCTCGTGACCGGCTCGAAACTGCGGCCCGACGCGGTGAAAGCGTACTACGACTGGATTCGCAAACAGGTCGCCGACCAAACCCCATGGGACGAATTCGTCCGCCGGCTGGTGACGGCACGCGGCTCTTCCATTGACGACGGGGCGACCAATTTTTTCGCCGTGCATCAGGATCCCGAGTCGATGGCCGAAAACGTCAGCCAGGCCTTTCTCTCGCTCTCAATCGGCTGCGCGAAGTGTCACAATCACCCGCTCGAAAAATGGACCAATGACCAGTACTACGCCTTCGCGAATCTCTTTTCCCGCGTCCGCGCCAAGGGTTGGGCGGGCGACGCGCGCAGTGGCGACGGAAAACGCACGCTCTACGTGGCCTCCCGCGGTGAACTCATTCAGCCGCGCACCGGCGCGCCGCGGCCACCTGCTCCACTCGACGCTCCACCCATCCCGTCCGATGATCCGCGCGACCGCCGCGAAGTCCTCGCCGCATGGCTAACCGCACCGGAGAATGCAAACTTCACCCGCTCGATCGTCAATCGCGTCTGGGCGAATTTCATGGGCGTCGGTCTGGTTGAGTCGGTGGACGATCTCCGCGTTTCGAATCCGCCGAGCAACGAGCCGCTCCTCGCCGCGCTCGCCGATTTCACGATGAAAAACCGTTACGATCTCCGCGCGCTCATGCGGCTGATTTTGACCTCACAGACCTATCGCCGCAGCAGCGAGGCACTCCCGGAGAACAAGGACGATCGCCGTTTTTATTCCCATTTCTTTCCGCGCCGACTCATGGCCGAGGTCCTCGGCGATGCGATCGCGGACGTGACCGGCGTGCGTGATGAATACAAGGAGATCTCGCTCAATGACGGTTCGACGGAGAAGACCGAGGCCTACAAGGACGGTGCCCGCGCCCTCCAGCTTTATGACTCGGCGGTGAAGTCGTATTTTCTCGAGACCTTCGGGCGCAACCAGCGCGAGATCACCTGCGAATGCGAGCGGTCCAATCAGCCGAGCCTGGTCCAGGTGCTGAATCTCTCCAACGGCTCGACCATCAATGAAAAGCTCGCGTCAAAGGACAGCCGCGTAACGAAGCTCCTGGCCGATGATCTGCCACCCGATCAAATCGTTGAAAAGGCGTGGATGCTGTGTTTGAGCCGCGAGCCGAATGAACGCGAGCGAACCGAATTCACGAGGCAAATCATGGAAGCCACGCCGGAGGAGACGCGGATCGTCGTCGAGGATATTTTCTGGTCGCTGCTCACCAGCCGGGAGTTCCTGTTCCAACATTAATCACGATGCGTCTTCCAGTCGTTCTCCTGCTCCTAGCCGGCCTCGCGAACACACGCGCTGAAGTTAATTACGAGCGGCAGATTGCGCCGATTCTGCGCGCGTACTGCGCGGGCTGCCACAACGATAAGGATCTCGAAGGCGATCTCTCGGTCGAAACGTTTTCCCAGCTTCGCGATGGCGGCGAAGAAAAGGGTGATCCGCTCAAACCGGGCGACCCCGATCACTCGTTCCTGATTCGCGCGATCGAGAAGCAGGCACGTCCGAAGATGCCGCCGAAAGATGAACCGCAAGTGCCGGCCGCAGAGCTCGCGCTGCTCCGGCAATGGATTGCCGAAGGCGCGCCGGGTCCGGCCGAGGATGTCTCCATCCTGAAAACGCTCACGGTGCCGAAGCTGGCGCCACATGTCGGGGCGGAGCCCGTGACGGCGGTCGCGTTTTCGCCGGACGGAAAGCTGCGCGCGGAAGCAAGGTATGGGGCGATCGAGATTCGCGAAACGGCTGGGAACGCAGTGGTGAAGGTGCTCGGCGATCTGCCTGGCAAGGTGAATGCGCTGCATTTTTCGCCGGATGGAAAGCAGTTGATTGGTGCGAGCGGGATCACAGGGCTTACCGGCACGGCGTTGCTTTGGGACGTGAGCAGTGGCGAACGGCTGCGAGAATTTTCCGCCGGTCGGGACACGCTCTACGACGCGGAGTTTTCGCCGGACGGCACGCTCCTGGCCACGGCCGGTTATGATTACGTGATCCGGATTTGGCAGGTCGCCGATGGAACAATGCAGCGTGAAATCGATGTCCACAAAGGGGCCGTATTTGACCTGGCCTTTGATCCGTCTGGCAAGGTGCTCGCGTCCGCCAGTGCTGACGGCACGGTAAAGCTTTGGCGCGTCGCCGACGGTGTGCGGCTCGACACCCTGAATCAACCGCAGGGCGAACAATTCAGCGTCGCGTTCACGCCCGATGGTGCGCACATCCTTTCCACCGGCGCGGACAAACGCATCCATCTCTGGCGTTTCGTTTCGCGCGACGAGCCCGCGCTCAATCCCGTGGTCGCATCGCGTTTCGCCCACGAATCGCCGATCACCGCGATGACGCTTTCCACCGACGGCCGCTTTCTGTTCACCGCGGCCCAGGATCATTCGCTGAAGGCGTGGAGCGTGCCGGACCTCGTGGAACTCACGGCCTTCGAGCCGCAACCCGATGTCGTTGCTTCTCTCGCCAGCAATGGTGCGGGTGTTTTCGTCACGCGCATGGACGGATCCACCGGACAGTATGTGCTCCGTGAAATCGCCGCTCAGCCCGCTGATTCGCAGGACGCGGAAACACTCACCGATTCGGTGGGAACCAATCCGGCACTCGAGGCCGTCAAGGTGGCTGAAATCGAGCCCAACGATGCACCGGATCAGGTGCAGCCCATTCCTTTTCCAGCGGAAATCACGGGTGCAATCAGCCGCGAGGGCGACACTGATATGTTTCGGTTTCACGCCCGGGCGGGCGAGCCGCTGACGCTGGCCATCGACGCCGCGCGCTCGAAATCGAAACTCGATTCCCGGATCGAAGTCCTGACGCCCGACGGACTGCCGGTCGAACAAGTTGTCCTCCAGGCCACGCGCAATTCCTGGTTCACGTTCCGCGGGAAGGATTCCGCAACCGCTGACGATTTCCGCCTGCAAAATTGGGCGGAAATGGAGCTCGACCAATACCTCTACGCGAACGGTGAGGTCGTCCGGCTCTGGTTGTATCCACGCGGCCCCGACTCGGGCTTTAAGGTCTATCCCGGTGCGGGCAATCGGCACACCGCCTTTTCCACCACCGCCCTGACCCATCCCCTGGGGGAGAATTGCTACGTCGTGCAGCCGCACCCGCCGGGCAGCCATCCCGCGCCCAACGGGCTCCCAATCTTTCGCCTCTATTTCGAGAACGATGATGATCCCACGCGTCGCTGGGGCTCGGATTCGCTGCTCCTTTTTAACGCCCCGACCGATGGCGATTACCTCGTTCGCGTATCGGACGTGCGCGGCTTTGGCGGTGAAACAGATTTCCACTACACCCTGAGCGTTCGGGAACGACGGCCGGACTTTGAAGTAAAACTGGAAACGCCGAATTTGAAGATCAGCCCTGGCGCTGCGAACGAAGTGCGATTCACAGCCCAGCGGATCGAGGGTTTCGAGGGACCGATCGCCATCGAGATGGAGAATCTCCCCCCAGGGTTCCGGCTGGCCGCTCCCATCGTGATCGAGGAAGGCCAGGCCGAGGCGATGGGCGTGATTGTCGCCGCTGCCGATGCGTCCGCGCCGGACAAGGCCGCCGATGACGCTGTCAAAATCGTCGCCCATGGGACGATTGGCAACCGGGAGGTGAGGCGGGAAATCGGCACCCTCGGAGATTTGCAGCTGGGCGACGCGCCCAAAGTGTCGCTCGAAATCCTGGCTGGCGACGATCGCAGCTCCGTTGTCGAGACGCCGGGAGAACCATTGGAATTTACCATTCGCCCTGGCCAAACCATCACAGCCAAAGTCCGCGCCGTGCGACACGATTTCGACAAACGCATCGAGCTCGGCAACGAGGATTCCGGTCGAAACCTTCCGCACGGCGTCTTCGTCGATAACATCGGTCTGAACGGGTTGCTCATCGTCGAGGACCAAAGCGAGCGCGAATTCGTTATCACCGCCGCCCCCATCGCCAAACCCGGCACGCGCCCGTTTCATCTCCGCATGAACGACGGCTCAGTGACGTCGCTCCCCGCGATTCTCCACGTCATCCCTCCCGCAACAACCGTCACAGCCTCAGCGCCCTAAATTGTTTCGGGTAGGGTGGGCGTCCCGCCCGCCGATTCGGGCGTCCCGCCTGAATCACTTTCAGAAAACTCCATCCCTCCGCGGGCGAAGATCAATTGCGCTGCGAGGTGCGCCGCACTGTCGGGCGGGACGCCCACCCTACCCGGGAAAAACAGGTGCGTCCTGAAGCAGCCTATCCCAGCACCCCGGGAATCACCTTCGCCGTTCCAGCCACTCCCGTAAGGCGTTCCGGGCGGCCACTGTGCTCGAAGTACAGATCTTCGTGCCGAATTCCCAGCGCGGTGAGGATGGTCGCATGCAGGTCTTTGAACGGGTGGGGCCGGTCCACGGCCATGAGCCCAATTTCGTCCGTGGCCCCAATGCGACCAGGCTGCACGCCGCCGCCGGCCATCCAGATTGTGAAACCCGCGGCGTTGTGCTGCCGGCCGAGGTTTCCCTGCATCATCGGCGTGCGTCCAAATTCGCTGGCCCAAATGACCAAAGTCTCATCCCAGAGCCCGCGCTGCTTGAGATCGGCGAGGAGAGCGGCGGTCGGTTGATCGATCCAGCGGGCGCGGGGCTCGTGGTTCTTCGTGACTTCCGAGTGCGCATCCCAGCCATCTTTGTCTGGCATGTCGTAGAGTTGCACGAACCGGACGCCGCGCTCGATGAGGCGGCGGGCGAGCAGACATTTGCGACCGAACGCGACGGTGCGTTTGTCGTCGTGCTCGAGACCGTAGGCGCGGCGCATCGAGGCTGATTCATCATCCAGTTTACCCACCTCGAGCGCCGCGCTTTGCATCCGATACGCGAGTTCGTAACTGGCGATGCGGGCGTCGAGTTGCAAAGTGTCAGCCCGGCCTTCGCGATGATGCAGATTCAGCGCACGCAACAAGTCGAAGGTGGTTCTTTGCCCGTCAGCAAATTCAGCCGGTGGTTCGAGATCCAGCACGGGCACGCCTTCGTCGCGCAGACGCGTTGGCTGAAACGCGGGCGGCAGAAATCCATTGCCGTAATTAGCCGCGCCGCCAAGCGGACCCGCGTCGAAGAGCGTCACGTAGCCCGGCAGGTTTTGATTTTCCGTGCCGAGACCGTACGTCACCCACGAGCCGAGACTCGCCTTCCCCGCCTGGATGTCGCCGGTATGAAACTGGTAACTGGCCGGCGCGTGATTGTTGCTCCCCGCCTGCAGCGAATGGATGAAGCAGAGCTCATCGACGTGCTTCGACAATTCCGGAAAAAGCTCCGAAACCCACATCCCGTTCTGCCCATGCTGCGCCCATTGGAACGGGCTGCCCATCAGCTCTTCCTTGCAGCCTTGAAACACATTGGCGTGCGCGCTCGCCATCGCCGCATCCTTGATGGTTTGTGGCACCGGCTTCCCATTCAGTTCCTGCAGCTTCGGTTTGTAGTCGAACGTGTCCACGTGCGACGGCCCGCCGACTTGGTAGAGGAAAATCACCGACTTCGCCTTCGGCGCAAAGTGCGGAGGCCGCGGCGCGAAGGGATGAATCGGATCGATGATCACCGCCGGCGGACGTTCCGCCAGCGCCCGCTCCCGCAGCAGCACCGAAAGCGCCAGCGCCCCAAATCCGCCCCCCAGCCGCTCGATAAAATCGCGGCGCGAACAGTGCGGGCAGGAGTTCATGGAGGCGAAAACTAGAGCTTGTTTCAGGCAAAAGCGAAGCGCGATTCCTTCAGTTCCATTCCGTATTGAGTTTCAGGAACATCGGCGAAGTCCCGGCACCCGGACCAGCGTGGTGCGTCTGCGGCGGGCCGTCGGAGGAAGGAACCTTCAGCCGTGCGGATCTGCCAGCAATTCCGCCAGTCGGGAGCGCAGTTCAGGGGGCACCCGCTCCAGCCAGGATTCGTCGATCTGGCCGGTCTCCATCATGTCCCGGAGATGGACCCGGTCCTTGTCGCGATACGAGGTGAGCTTCATGCGCACGAGGGCATCGAGCGCGATCAGGCGAAACTCGCCAGCCGTGGCGTCGATCTCATCCACTCCCGGCGATGGTAACAGCGAATCGTCGCGCACCTTTTCCCCGGCAAAGACGACGTGGACCGCGTCGCGCGCTTTCGCTTCCGGTCCGTCGAGAAACATCTCGATTCTCCCCGCGCCGCCAAGGCTTGATGCCGGGCGATGGACAAAGCCCGCCGCTTCCATCGCCACAATGGCGCGCCCGAGATCGGCGCGATCCAGCAGGATATCGACATCGCGGGTATTGCGCACGACGGACTCGTCCACCCGCGAAACCCATGCCGCCACCCCATTGCCGCCGATCACCGCATAGCGAATCCCTGCGTTTTCGAGCGCACCCACAGCACGCCGCAAGCGGTCCCTGACTTTGTCGATTGCATTGCTCATGCGTTGCCAGGATACGGGACCATAATGGATCGCGGTTGTCGCCATCGGTGAGGGTTTAGTTAGCGGCGTATTTGCGCAAAGGCGAATCGCATTTTCGAAGAGCACCCGCCGACAGGCGCGAAGCCGTCGGTCACGACCGGTCCGGCCGAAGGAGCGCCGTCTCACACGCGCGGCGGTTGCAGGTTTGTTCGGCTATCCGCGCCCTTACTGAGGAGGCGGCGGCAAGGATGACAAAGGACGCGCTTGCCAGTGCCGGCGGCACCCATGAGTTGAGCGCCAGGCGAAGCAGCCCGCCCGCCTTTGAGGTTGCCGTCGCTGTCGCTCCGCCCTTGGGGCTGGCTGCGCCAGGCGGTCTCGTTCCACTCGGCTGTCTCGATGGAGGCGCGGATTCGTCCCAATGCGAATAAAGGCGGTGATCACCGCCCAGCCCAGCCCCACGGGCTCCGTCCCGCTCAATTCCGCGTCCGATTTCCGACTGGGTAGCGCGCGCGCCCCCGCGTGCCGTTTTCGGCGCCCTCGCCGAAAATCTCTAAACGCGACGACGCACGCAATGGTGCGGGCGGCCCCTCCTCTGGCCCGCTCCCCGGCGAGGGCGCCGGGCACAGCACGCGAGGGCGCGTGCGCTACCCTTTTCGCGTGCAACTGCATCGTTCCGGCTGAGCGCGCTGCCCGTTCACCGTTCCGCTGGCTGACCGCTCGTTCGCCCGACCTCCGTCACCCCACCTCGCGGACGCGCAGGTCGTCATTTGAGCCGACGAGAAGGCCCACGAGGTCGTTGCCGGCGCCGCGGCTCAACTTCTGCGTGATTCCTGCTGCCTTGAGAGCATCGATCTGTGCGGCGACGAAGCACAGATCCCTCCCGGTTCCGAACAAGACGCAGAGACGCAGAGGGCGCAAGGAATTGGGCAATGTGGTTGTTGATTCGCCCAAATCTGGCCTTTGGTTGGCGATGAATGCGGGTAATGATCCTGAATCAGCATGCGCTTCCGCCCTCCAGCATTCGTCGCCGTTTGCCTTGCGCTCGCCATCACGGCCCGGGCGGGCGAGGACGGTTCGGAGACGCTCTTCGCGGAGAAGGTCTGGCCGGTGCTCGAGCAGCAGTGCGTAAAGTGTCACGGCGCGGAAAAGCAGAAGGGTGGGCTGCGACTGGATTCGCGGGACGCGGCTTTGCGCGGAGGGGACTCGGGGCCGTCAATCGTCCCCGGAAATGCCGGCGAAAGCTTGCTGGTGAAACTGGTCCACCATGCGGACCTCGATCGGACCATGCCGCCGAAGGAAAAGCTGAAGGACGCGGATATCGCGGTCCTCGAGCAATGGATCGAAAGCGGCGCGCCGTGGCCGGAGAACTTCGCCGTGACAGATTCGGTGGGTGCAGCCGGCTCGACCGCGCGTCGGGGATGCCTGGAGTGATCCGCACAATCCGATCGTGAAGATCTTTCACGGCGAGCGGCTCGATCTGTGGTCGTTTCATCCCATCGCCGACCCAACGCCGCCGCCAAGGCTGGAAACCGATCACGTCGTCCATCCCATCGATGCGTTTCTGGCGGCAGATGGCGTCGCTGCCCGACCCGAAGCCGACCGGCGCATCCTCGCGCGCCGGCTCTATTTTGACCTCACGGGTCTGCCGCCGACACCAGAACAAGTTGCCGCCTTTGTTTCCGATTCCGTCCCGGACGCCTATGAACGGCTCGTCGATGAATTGCTCGCCTCGCCGCGTTACGGCGAGCACTGGGCGCGCCTTTGGCTGGACGCGGTTCGTTACAGCGACAGCAATGGATTCGACTGGGATGAGTTTCGACCGGAGGCCTGGCGTTTTCGCGATTACGTCATCCGCTCGCTCAACGCCGACAAACCCTTTGACCGTTTCGCGCGCGAACAACTGGCCGGGGACGAACTCGTGCCGGGTGCTCCGCGCGATGCGGCGGAGCAGGATGCGCTTATCGCGACGGCGTTCCTGCGCCTGGGGCCGTGGGATAATAGCGCGGGCGGGTTCGGCGAAACGGAACGCGTGCGCCAGCAGATGATCAACGACCTCGTGGAAACGACGGGCGCGGCCTTTCTCGGCCTCAGCATGTCGTGCGCGCGGTGCCACAATCATAAGACGGATCCCATCTCGCAGGCTGATTACTACCGGCTGTCCGCTTTTTTTGCACCGGTCACCTTTCGCAACGATCTGCCGCTGGATCTCGCCGCGGAGCAGACGGCGATCAATGAGCACAACGCGGCCGTGGAATCAGACCTCAAGGTTGCTCGCGACGAATATGCAGCCGCACTGGCCGGCGCCCGGGTCCGCCTTTGGCGAGAACGCCTGACGAAGCTGAGCGCAGACGAACAGGTGCTCCTCGCCACGCCCGACGAGAAACGTGACGACGAGGCGAAGAAACGCGCGGCGGAACTGGCGAAGAAGATCGAGGTGAACGACGATGACGCCCGCGGTGCTCTCAGCGACGAGGAAAAGCCGCGCTTCGAGACGGCCAAAGCGAAAGTGCAGGAGCTGAAGAAGGAAGTGCGCTCCTTCACCACGGGACTCTGCGCCATGGATTCAGCGGAGCCGCCCAAGCCCACGCACGTTCTTTTTCAGGGAAATCTCACGGAGATTCGCGAAGCCGTTGAGCCCGGGTTTTTGAGTGCGCTCGATCCCAATCCGGCGACGCCCTCCAGCAGCGCACGCGAGAAATCGAGCGGACTTCGCTCGGCGCTCGCGGACTGGATCGTCGATCCCGAGAACCCATTCACCGCGCGAGTCATCGTGAATCGCATCTGGCAGGGACATTTTGGATCGGGACTCGTCGCCACGCCCAACGATTTCGGTTTTGCCGGTGCGCGCCCCACGCACCCGGCGCTGCTCGATTGGCTGGCGCGTGAGTTTGTGCGTGAAGGATGGTCGCTGAAGAAACTGCACCGGCTGATCGTCTCGAGCGCCGCTTATCGGCAGGAAAACAGCGCGCCACGCCGCCTCAGTGCGGAGCAATTGCGCGATGCCATGCTCGTGGTGAGCGGAACGCTGACGGCCAAAGCAGATGGTCCGCCCGTCTGGCCACCGCTACCGGCCGAGGTGCTGCAGGCGAATCCGGCTTTCCTCGATGACAACGCGGAGAAGACCAAAGGTTGGTATCCATCACCGGAAGATCAGCTCGGCGCGCGCAGCATCTTTCTGATTCAAAAACGCACGGTGCGCGTGCCGTTCATGGAAACGTTCGATTTGCCGGACAACGCGGTGTCGTGTGCCCGCCGCACGGAATCGACCGTGGCCCCGCAGGCGCTGACGCTGCTGAACAACGATTTCACGACCCGTTGCGCGAAGGCGTTTGCGGCACGTGTCGAGCGCGACGTCAGCGCTGACCCAAAAACCCAGGTCGAGCGCGCATTTGGGCTGGCCCTCCAGCGTCCGCCAGACGCTTCCGAACTTGGACCATGTCTGCAGATGCGCAACGACCGCAGCCTCACCGAGCTCTGCCGCGTGCTGATGAATGTGAACGAATTCATTTACCTGGATTGAGTCGCGGCCTCGTCGTCAAAAGCGCCTTGCCGTTCCGGCGTGATTGAAACGAGCATGCGCGCCCTCTCATGCGCATTGCTGACGTTCGCATTCACAAGATCGCCATCGCGGATCCTCCGTTGCGGAGCAGCTACGGGCTGCATCAGCCGTATGCGTTGCGGACGATCCTTGAGCTGCAAAGTGAGGATGGCATCGTCGGAATCTCCGAAACGTATGGTGGTGAAGCACCGGCCGCCGCCTTGGAAACACTTCGACCAAAGCTGATCGGCGCGGATACCTCGCGGATCACCGGAGATCTCACACCGATGGTGGAAGGAACGGGAAGCGGAGCGGCGCGTTCGCAAACCATGCTGGTTCCCGGCGAAAATCCGCTCGACGCCAGCGCCCGAACCTTTGCGGCCGTTGAGACGGCGGTGCTGGATTTGATCGGCAAAAGCTGGGGGGTCGCGGTGTGCGATCTCATCGGCGGCCGAGTTCGCGATGCGGTGCCGTTCAGCGCGTATCCGTTTTACAAGCATGCCGGCGGTGGAGGGGAAGGGGATGATTTGCGCGAGGATGAATATGGCGAAGCGCTCACCCCGGAGGCGCTCGTGGCGCAGGTCCGCCAAATGATCGCCCACTACGGGTTTCGGGATATCAAGTTCAAGGCGGGCGTGCTGCCGCCGGAGGTGGAAATCGAGACGGTGCGCCAATTGCATGCCGAACTGGGGCTCCCGGTGCGCATGGATCCGAACAGCGCCTGGACCGTCGAAACCAGCATTCGCGTGGGGCGCGAACTCAGGCGCGAACTGGGTGCTGAAACCGGGGGTTATCTCGAAGACCCGACCGCGGGCATCGAAGGCATGGCGGCCGTCAGGGCGGGACTATTGGTGGAAGGAATCGATGTGCCGCTGGCCAGTAATGTCGCGGTGACTTGCTTTGCGGATCTCCCCGCGGGGATCGGCCAGAACGCCGTGCAAATCGTGCTGTGCGACCACCATTACTGGGGTGGGATGCGGCAGGTACAGCAACTGGCCAAGCTCTGCCAGGTTTGGGGTCTCGGCCTCTCCATGCATTCCAATTCGCACCTCGGTATTTCGCTCATGGCCATGGCGCACGTGGCCGCGGCTACACCGCATCTCACTTATGCCTGCGACACGCATTATCCGTGGAGCCAGGCGCAGGATGAAGTCGTCGCGGGTGGACGGATTCCGTTTGTCGATGGGGCTGTGGTGATACTCGACAGACCGGGTCTCGGAGTCGAACTCGATCACGATCAACTGGCGCGGGGTCGCGAACGCTACGAAAAATGCCCCTATCGCAAGCGCGATGACGAAGCTGAAATGCGCAAGCACGTCGATCCCGCTTGGAAACGCATCCTGCCTCGGTGGTGAAAGTTAGCCGCTTACACGAATGGGAGATCGCGGGATGGATCGCCTTCGCGCTCGCATTCGCTTTCGTCGGCCTTGTTCCGCTCGGCAACATACGGCGCGTGCCCCAGGTGGCAGACCAGTCACCCTTGAACTCGACGAACGCAGTTTTCCGCGGGTTGGCGACGGCCGGGGAGATTGACGAACTAGTCCAGCAGATTAGGGATCTTCCAGAGAGTCGCCCCGTCGTTATTGTGATCAGAAAGGGAACCAGCGCGATGTTAGCAGCCAATCAACTTAGCCTCCCAACGTGGCCGCGACGGACCCGGTTGTACGAGGTCGACGGCGAGGTTCCGAAAAATATTCTTTCCAGGGATGAGGTTTCCGATGCGGCGATGCTGATCTTCCTGGGGATCGAGCCGCCCGCAACATTACCCGGCGTGAAAAGGATGGCCGCTCACGCAAACGTTGTTCGGCTTCCATGAGCGTGATTCGTCTGCTGGCGGCGCTTTTGGTGGTGATGCTGGCGGGTTGGGGATGCGTTCGGCTGGTCAATCCGCGGTCACGTTTTTTGAACGGGGCCGAACACCTCGCCTTGAGTTGGGTCCTTGGATCCAGCGTCATTTCCTTCGGTCTATGGCTGGCTGGCCTGGTGTTGTCCGGGCCTGGCTTAATCCTGGCCGTGGTGATGTTGGCGGTAATCCTGGCGGGTGCCGGATGGAGTCGGAAAGTGGGTCCGATGCCAGCGGGGGACGAGCGCTGGAATCTCCGGTTGCTTATTGCCTTTGGATTTATCTTTGCGGCCGAGGCGGCGTTCATCGGAGTCTGGACGCCACGAATCGCCATCGGCTGGGATGGCCTGGCGATTTGGGAATACAAGGCGCGCCTGGCGTTCATGCATGGCGGTGTGGTTCCATCGGATTACTTCAGCGATGCAACTCTGGCTCATACGCAACAGACATATCCGCTGCACCTGTCGAACCTGGAAGCCTGGATTTATCTTGTTCTCGGGCGGGTTGACCAACCTTTGATCCGGGTGATTGGTCCCGTGTATTACGCGGCTGCTGCTTTACTGCTCGCGACCGGGACGGTCCGTGGCGGCGGCTCCTGGTTGACAGGACTGTGTGCCGCAGCGGGACTTTTTTGTGTGCCGTACATTCTCACCGGGCTTTGGGGTGGATTGACGGGCTATGCCGACTTTCCATTGGGAACCCTCTATCTGGCGGCCATGATTTGTTTGCCTCGAGAATCTCCGACGTGTCCGCGTCCGGACTGGCTGCTTGGACTTCTCTCCGGGTTCTTGATGTGGGGAAAACGAGAGGGGGTAGTCCTGTGGCTATGCGTGATGGCATGCGCCGTCATTCCAACGATTCGAAGCCGCTCATGGCGGATCCTTCCTTCGATCACGATTCCCGGATTGGTCGTTTGGACGTCTTTCAATCTCTATCTTCGCCTGCAAAACGTCACCAAAGACGTCAATTACGACTCGTTATCCCTCGCTCACTTGATTGAGCGGGCGGATCGCATCCCAATGATTTTCCGGTCCTATCTGGCCGAACTCGGCAATTGGGAGTCGTGGGGGTTGCTTTGGCCGGGTGTCGCGCTGGCAATGGTTGCCCTTGCGGTTCACGGGCGCTTTCAGCGCTTGCTCCGGTGCGGAATATCGATAGTCGGGCCTATGGTGGCTTTTGCCCCGGCTTACGTGTTGAGCACCTGGCCGAGCTACTTGTGGCACATGGAGCTTTCGCTGCCGCGTTTGCTCCTTCAATTGACCCCGGTAGCCGTTCTAATGATCGCACTTGCTATTCCCTCATCGCATTCGCTCGCATCCCAGGACGCTCTCAATATGAAATCCCGTTCGTAACCATGCCCCTGAATCCCGCCCAACTCCGCGCCCGCCTCGGCGGCGTCATCGCTTTCCCCTGCACGCCCTTTAAGAAGAATCTGACGCTCGATTTGCCGGGCTTTCGGAAAAACATCAGCCGTTTGGTCGCACACGACCTTTGCGCCATCGTGGTGGGTGCGGGTACCGGTGAAATTCATTCTCTCTCGCCGTCGGAGCACCTCGCCATCGTGAAAGCGGCGCTCGAGGTCATCGACGGTCGGTTGCCTGTCCTTGCCGGCGTTGGTTTTTCGCCGCAAATAGCGATCGACATGACTCGCGCCAGCACGGCGGCTGGCGTGGACGGAATTCTTATCTTCCCACCCTACTATCCGGGCGACCCCAATGACCTCGGGATGCATGCTTATTACCAAAATATTGCGCACACCACCAAACGGGGGGCGATTATCTACAGCCGGGATTACGCCAATTTTTCTCCGGCCAGTGTCGAGCGGCTGACCTCGATTCCCAATCTGGTGGCATTCAAGGACGGTCAGGGCGATCTGCGCCGCTTTCTTCACATCATGACCAAGGTCGGCGATCGCCTGCATTGGATTGGTGGCGCGGGTGATGATCTGGTACCTGGATATTACTCGATCGGGGTCCGGACTTACACGAGCAGCATTGCCAATATCGCGCCGCGACTCTCGCTGGCCCTGCACGCCACGGCCGCCGGTGGTGACCGCGCAACGCTAAACCGTTTGATGCAACAATTTGTGCAACCGCTGTATGCGCTTCGTTTGCGGGGCAAAGGCTATGAAGTAAGCGTCATGAAGGCGATGATGGATCTGCAGGGACAGGTCGGTGGTTACGTGCGTCCGCCGTTGAATAATGTGACTGAAGATGAAATCAGCGTACTCAAGAACCTGCTGCCACAATGGAAACCATGGCTATAAATCGACAGACACTAATGCTGATGACCTGTGCGGCGACAATTGCCATGGTTCATGGCACCGAGATCACCTACCCGAAAACTCCGCACGGAGATACCGTGGACGATTATCATGGGACGAAGATCGCCGATCCGTTTCGCTGGCTCGAGGATGACAACTCCCCGGAAACCAAGGCCTGGGTCGAGGCCGAGAACCGCGTTACCAATGCCTTTCTGGATTCGATCCCGGAGCGCGATGCGATTCGCAACCGCCTGCGCGCCCTCTACGATTATGAACGCTTTGGTGTTCCGACCCAGCGCGGAGGCCGCTTCTTCTACGCCCGCAATACTGGTCTGCAGGAGCAAAGCGTTCTCCTGGTGGCAGACGATTTAACGGGGGAGCCGCGCGTCTTGCTCGACCCCAACACCTTGTCGGTGGATGGCACGGTTTCCCTCGCGGGATATGCGATCAGTGACGACGGTTCGCTGATGGCCTATGGTCTGTCGCGGGCAGGATCGGATTGGAACGACTGGCATGTGCGTGAGGTCAAATCGGGACGTGACCTCGAGGATCGACTCGACTGGGTGAAGTTTTCCGACGCGTCGTGGGCGACCGACAACAGCGGCTTCTATTACAGCCGGTATGATGCGCCGAAGGAAAGCGAGACGCTGACGGGAACGAATGAATATCAAAAGCTCTACTTCCACCGCCTCGGAACACCGCAATCGGCGGACCAACTAATCTATGAACGGCCTGACCACAAAGATTGGGGATTCTCCGGTGATGTAACCGAGGACGGAGGATACCTGATCATCACAATCCGACAGGGAACAGATACTCGGAATCGCGTTTACTATCAGAGGTTGGGCGAACCGCGCGTTGGGGTGATACCGCTTTTGAATGATTTCGATGCCAGCTATGAATTCATCGGCAACCGGGATTCCGTCTTCTATTTCGAAACTGATCTCGAGGCGCCGCGTTCACGGGTCATCGCCATTGATGTCACCAAGCCGGCGCGGCCGAACTGGCGCGAGACGATTCCGCAGGCACCGGAGTCATTGAAATCCGTAAATATGGTCGGTGGGCAGTTTATCTGCACCTATCTCCAGGATGCGCACAGCGTTGTGCGGTGTTATCAAGGTCCTGGTGACACCCGAACGGCGGACGGAGCCAGTCCGCTGGATGCCCTACCGCCCTTGCGCGCAAAGCTTATTCGGGAACTTCGCCTCCCCGGCCTCGGAAGCGCGGGTGGCTTTGGGGGCCGTGCTTCGGATCGTGATACATTTTATGTATTCACGAGCTTTACCACGCCGGGAACCATCTACCGATTCGAGATCGATTCCGGCGAATCGACCGTGTTTCGCGAACCGCGAGTGGCATTTGACCCATCTCAATTCGAAACCAAACAGATCTTCTATCCCAGCAAGGATGGCACTCGTATCCCAATGTTCATTACCCATCGCAAGGGATTGGCAATGGATGAGAACAACCCAACCCTCCTTTACGGTTACGGCGGCTTTGACATATCGCTGACGCCGTCCTTTCGAACCGACGCGATCGCTTGGATGGAGCGGGGTGGAATCTATGCCGTAGCTAATCTTCGCGGCGGTGGCGAATATGGGCACGACTGGCATGTCGCCGGTATCAAGGAACGAAAACAGACGGTTTTCGACGACTTTATCAGCGCGGCGGAATGGCTGATCGCGCAGCGTTACACCTCGCCTGCGAAGTTGGCGATCCAGGGAGGCAGCAATGGCGGATTACTCGTCGGCGCCTGCATGACCCAGCGGCCCGAATTATTTGGCGCCGCGATTCCGGAGGTCGGGGTGCTCGACATGCTGCGCTTTCACCTCTTCACGATCGGCTGGGCCTGGAAAAGTGACTACGGGTCGAGCGAGGATCCCGGCGAATTCAAGACGCTGCTGGCGTATTCGCCGCTGCATAATCTCAAGCCAGGCACGCGCTATCCGGCCACGCTGATCACGACCGCGGATCACGATGATCGCGTCGTGCCCGCGCACAGTTTCAAGTTTGCCGCGCGATTACAGGAGTGCCAGGCGTCGGATGGACCGCCGGTTTTGATTCGGATTGAATCCAAGGCGGGGCATGGCGCAGGGACTGCGCTGAGCAAGACGATCGAGCGCAACGCTGATATCCAGGCCTTCCTGGGGCGGGTGCTGGCGAAGTGAATTCGGGTCATCGTGAGCGGAGAGGCGAGGAACTCGCCGCGGAGTCGAACGACCCGGCGCCGATGTCGTTCGTTGACCGGACCACGAGGACGTCGTCGAAGTCGCGATGAGGCGGAGGGCCGGAGGGTTCCGCAACGTATGTTGATGGTTGGGAATCTGCACTCCTTGGAGCCGGGTCGTTCGACTCCATGCATTTCGCTTCGCGAAGCCGCATTCCGCTCACGATGACGGTCGATTCTTTGCGAAAATTTTGAAATAAGGCGACGGGTTGAACGCTCTGCATGTTCGGATACGCTCCGCACCTCGTGAAAACTTTTGTCACTTCGCTCCTCCTCGCCGTCGTTGCCGCCACCTCACTGACGGCTGCCGAAGCCAAACCCAAATCGAAACCCATGACTGACTCCTCCTCACTCCAGCGCATCACCTTCGGCGGCGGCTGCTTTTGGTGTCTTGAAGCCGTGTTTCAGCGACTCAAAGGGGTGAAGTCGGTTGTGTCGGGTTACGCCGGCGGAGCGGTCAAGAACCCAACTTACAAGGAAGTGTGCGAGGGCACGACGGGGCATGCCGAAGTGGTGGAACTGACCTTCGACCCGAATGTGGTCAGCTACGACAAGCTGCTCGAGGTCTTCTGGGCAGCGCACGATCCGACGACGCTGAACCGGCAGGGCAATGATGTCGGGACGCAGTATCGGTCGATCATTCTCTACGAAAATGAGGAGCAAAAGGCGGCGGCCGAGAAATCAAAAAAGCTGGCACAGGCAGACTTCAAAGATCCCATCGTGACGCAGATCGAACCGCTCGAAAAATTCTACAAAGCCGAGGATTACCACCAAAATTATTTCAATCTGAACGCGAACAAGAATCCGTATTGCGCAGTCATCATTCGGCCCAAGCTGCAAAAGTTATTGAAGGAAGGGCTGATCAAGGAACAGCCCTGATCAGCGGGATTACTTCGCGGGCCGGCGACGCAGCGTGTAGGCGATTCTTGGATTGAGGAGCGCGTCACCGCTTTCGGATCTGACTTTGCGCAGGTTAAAGTCATAGATGAAATCCGTTTTCAAATCGGCGAATTCGAGCTCCACCGTGCGGCCTGCATTCGACCGCGTCACTTTGGTCGGCGTCACCTCGGTTTTCTCAAGCTCGGGCGATCCGTAGGGCTCGTGATAGGCGTAATAGAAGCGGGTCGCCGTCCATAACTCCGGAGCCATCGAATTGGACGCCACGGGGTCGGTGAAGTCGAGGCGGAAGCCATTCGGCGTCACATGCATGTCGAGCGGATCGAATGGAGTTTTGCCAGTGGGTGTGACGGTCCCGAGCCCTTCGCCGCCGGCCCAGGAAAGGTGAGTGCGCCCGAGGTAAAGAGTGTCCCCCACGAAGGCGAGTCGATGCAGCCCGCGCTTGAGCGATTCGTCATCGATAAGCGCCACGCAGGCGCCCTGCCACATGCCATCCACCTCCTCGAGCATCACGCGCAGAAGACGCGGGTTATTCATTTCGCCCACCAGCGTTTGTCCACCAAAGGGTCCCCAGGCAGGCGTTTTCGGAATCACCACGATCGCGGTCGGGGAATTCGCGTGGGTGCCATAGGGAAAATCAACGGCGGAGGGTGTGCGCAGCTCGTTGAGTTTTTCGATTGGCTGCTTGATCGGCACCGAACCGTCCCAGCCCTCGCGCCAGATGAGGCTGGCAGGGTGCCCATAGAAGCCGCCTTTTTCGACAACAAACAACGGATTGGTGCCGCGCCAGTCGCCCTGGTTGTCATCGACGAGCAGGTTTCCGGCAGCGTCAAAACCAATTCCATCCGGAGAGCGAAAGCCGCAGGCGAAAGGCGTGGCCGACCAATCGTTGGGGTCGAGTTGCATCACCCAGCCGCGCCAGGGGACACGGGAATACATCCGCCCGACGTCGTTCTTCACTCTGTTCCAGGCGTCGTAGAACTCCTCGCGCGGCACGCCGATTTTGCTCCACTCTCCACGAATCTCTGGACGTATGGTGTCCCCGTTCGAAGCAAGGTTGAGTGAAACGTACAGCTTGCCATCCGGCCCGCGGACCGGACCAAAGGCGAACTCGTGATAGTTGCCCGTCATGCCAAAGCCGTCCCACACCGTCTCGTATTGATCAGCGGTGCCGTCACCATCGACATCACGGAGGCGGGTCAGTTCGGGCCGTTGCATGACCAGCAGGCTCCCGTCTTTCTCAGACAGAATGCCAAGCGGTTCGTGCAACCCCTCCGCGAATACACTCCACGCCCCGGTGCGCGGATCGAGGAATGCAACCTCACCGTGATGAAAGGCAATCGCAAGACGACCATCGGGAAGCGCAGTCAGAGCTCCAATTTCCGGAGCGATCCCGGGAGGCAATGGTAAATTGCGCACCGTATAGTAGGGAGCGATTCGCGAAGAATCCGCAGCTGACAGGTGCGTCAGAATCGCGGCCGTGAGGCAGACGAGGGTCGGGAACTTCATGGTTGGGCCGAGGAACCGGGTTTGAGCGTGATGGAAAAGCTCACGGCTTGGTCAGGAGAGATCTCGAGCGCGCCTGGTTTCCAGGCTCCGCTCGAAGGCTGCCACTCCGCGCCATCGTCGGAATTGCGCAAGCAGTACAACGTCTTCCCGAGGCCTGGCAGGCGGCGCTGAATGACAATTCCCGATCCGTCTTCCGTTTCCGTGATTCTTTCAAACACCTCCTGCCCGTCAGCACGGTAGTGAAATTCAGGCAGACCATTTTCCACGCGGTAACCAAGAAACTTTACCGCCGGAATCGGCGCGTCCGCCGTCCCGAAGCGGAACGGGAAACCACCCTTAACGGCGCTCCACCAGGGCGCGGTGGGAAGCTTCGCAAGGTCACGACCATTCCCGCTCCAATGTGCGGAGGCATCCACCAGCGAACCTTTCCACGCGTAGCGCAGCCGGCATTCGCCTGCGTCCCAGCAGAAGTTTTGTTGTCCCGGCAGAGCAACGGCGATGGGCGCCGGGCCTGCGTCGGGCATGAAGACACGCTGAATAAATGGACGGCGACCATTGCCGGCGATCATGGACTGCATAGCCGTCGGGGGGAGGTTCGAATCTTCGGCCAGGGGTGGTTCCGGAATACCGGCGTAGATCGCCCCATACATGACCATGCCGTGTCCGGGAAATGTGCAAACGTAGGGATAGATCGCCTTTTCATCCGGAACGCGAAATCGGATCGTGCCGTTCTTGTCGGCCTCGAGCAGTTGGCTGTGAATGATGATCGACGGATTCTTCGGAACAAAATCCTGGGCCGGACCTTTCTCCCCGAGTTCGAGTGCTTCCTTCACCACCTCGTCCCGTTTGCCGGGCTGGACGAGGAGAAAATTGTGTGACTGCTGCGTGGAATCGAGGTTCTCGATTTGAAGGATGATTTCCTCACCGGGCTGCGCGCTGAACCGCGGCGGATCGAACCGAAGCCCATCGCGCATCGCCATTTTTACGAGGCGCGGCTTTTTGGGGCCTGTCTTTGACTTGGACGTGTCTTGCGCAATGACGCCTCCGGCCAGGTAGATGAGACAAGTGGTGATCGGAAGAAAGCGCATGGTTGAGACCGAGACGAAGCAGGGAGCCAGCAGTTTCAAAAAAAAGCGACGCCGCGTCAGTTTGTTAGTTTGTATTCGATGTCCGGGCGAGCACGATTGGCGCGCATGCCCGCATCAATAACCAACGCGCAAAAGCGCAGCCTGAAAGCCCAGGCGCAGCGCCTCGACCCACATGTCCGCGTCGGGCACGAAGGGATCAGCGCAGGATTCTTGCAAGCGGTGGAGGTCGCGCTCTCGGAGCGTGAATTGGTGAAGATCAAGTTTTCCGACCACAAGGAAGAGAAGAAGATTCTCGTGCCACAAATCGCGGAACAGACCCGGAGCGAAGTGATCATGCGCGTGGGGAATGTGGCTGTCTTTTATCGGCGCAAAGCGACCGCAGGAAAGTGACTGAGCAGGGCTACGTTCCGGTCGCGTTCGCGAGAAGCCGGGGATAGCCGCCGCCTCACCTAGATCTCGTCCGCGCCAAGATCCACGCGCGAACCCCGCAGACGCGGGTCGCCGTCGATGTCGGTTTCGTCAGGATCCGCAGTGAACGTCGGATCACCGGCGTCAACGCCGGGCGAGCTGGGCGAAAGATGGAAATCGCCGTCGGTCAGACCAACGAGGAGTGGGTCAGCAAATTTGAATTGTCTTTGATGCCGTGGATTTCGTTGTCCCGGATTTCGATGTGGTCGCAGGCTCCGATGACGAAAATTCCCGCCGGCACTCGCGGTCCGCGCGCGGCCTTGTAATTCCGAATCTCGAATCCCTGAATGACGACATAGCTTCGATCGGCAATAAGAAACAGGCCGGTGTCTTCGTTTTTTGGCGGCACTTTTCCGCGCCCGTCGATGACGGGCTTTTCCCCAGGAAAATTCCGAATCGTGACAAAGCCCGCTTCGGCGGACCCCGAGACGTTGACCGTCATGCGTTCCTTGTATTTTCCCGCGCGCACGAAGGCCGTGTCACCGGGCGCGAGCGTGTCGGCCGCTTTTGGGATCGTAACGTGGGACGGGTTTGCAACCCGTCGAGGGCGAGCACAGCGAGGGGGCGAGGCAGAACGAAATCGTCATTGGCCCGCGCGAACTCTCGCGAACAGCCACCTCCGCCCATTTTCCGACGGGTTACAAACCCGTCCCACATTTCCACCGCCGCGCAGCGCTCGCCCTCGACGGGTTACAAACCCGTTCCACATTCGCCGTCCGAATTTAGCTTACGCGGTGTCGCTGCCGCAGCCGACGAGGTATTCACTTTCCCTCAGCCGAGCCAGCTCGGGGTTCTCCCAGATGTCGAGACGAAAGTGCTCCAACTGCTCCGAACTGCGCACCGCATGATCGAAGGTCTCGTCCATCCAAAGCGAGCCCGTTACGCCGCGCCGCTTGTTGATCTCCCGGGCGCTGTGTCGCTTCACGCTGTGCATCAAGCGCGACGGAGTCCAATTATCGAAAGGAGTCGCGAGCAGGTGGACGTGGTTCGGCATCACCGCGAGGCGAGCCGGAACGTCAGGAAGTAGGTGCAGCCAGGCTGGGTCCAATGTGGGAGATGCCGCCGATATTCTTCCCGCTGCGCCATGCGATCGAACGGCTTGAATGCCATGCGCGATGTTTTGGGATTGGATATGAATGAGGCAAGTTCGCATTTCCGGCCCAGGGCCGAAAGAAGCGGGACGGCCAACGTGGGACGGGTTCGCAACCCGTCGAGGGTGACCGAAGCGACGAAGCGGGAATGGACGGAATCGTCATTGGCCCGCGCGAACCCTCGCAAATAGCCACCTCTCCCCATTTCGCGACGGGTTGCAAACCCGTCCCACATTCCCACCGCCTCGCTGCGCTCGCCCATGACGGGTTACAAACCCGTCCCACCTTGCGATTGTTCAAACAGCGCTCGCCAGTAGTCCAGCCGCTCCTTTACTCGCTTCTCGTAACCTTGATCACCCGGTTCATAATACCGGCGGCCTTCGGGCAGGTATGCCTGCGGAATGTACGCGCCTTCGCCGTCGTGACTGTATTGATAGCCGGTGTGGCCGAGCGTTTTTGCGGCCTTCTTGCTCGCGGTGCTGCGGAGATGCCGTGGCACCGCGAGGGTAACGCCTGTTTTCACTTCGTTCAGGGCGGCTTCGATCCCCGCATAGGAGCGGTTCGATTTGGGCGCGGTGGCGAGATAGACCGTGGCGTGCGCCAGCGAGATGCGCGCTTCGGGCATCCCGATGAACTCGACGGCCTGCTGCGCCGCCACCGCGACCATCAAACCCTGCGGGTCGGCCATGCCAATGTCTTCACTCGCGGAAATGACAAGCCGGCGCGCGATAAAGCGGATGTCTTCCCCGGCGTGCAGCATTTTCGCGAGCCAATACAGGGCCGCATCCGGGTCACTCCCGCGGATGCTTTTGATGAAAGCCGAGATGGTGTCGTAATGCTGGTCGCCATCCGCGTCGTACACCACCGCCTTCTTTTGAATGGATTCTTCGGCCGTCGCGCGATCGATCCGGATAATTCCTTGCGCATCCGGCGGCGTGGTGACCACGGCGATTTCCAGCGCGTTCAGACATTTGCGCCCATCACCGTCGGCCGTTATCGCGAGATGCTGAATGGCGTCATCCGACATTTCGATTTTGAATCCGCCCAACCCACGCTCGACGTCGGCCAGCGCATTCCGCTGCATGCGCGTGAGATCCGCGGGCGAGAGCGGCTCGAGTTGGAAGACCTGCGAGCGCGAAACCAGCGGGCTGTTTAAATAGAAGAATGGATTGTGCGTGGTGGCACCAATGAGCCGGACCGTGCCGCGCTCGACGTCGGGCAGCAACACGTCCTGCTGCGCCTTGTTCCAACGATGGATTTCGTCAATGAAGAGGATGGTTTTTTCGCCCTTGTTGCTGAGGCGATTGGCGGCCGAGGCGATGACACGGCGCAGGTCGGCCACATTGCTCTCGACGCCGCTGAGCCGTTCGAAGCGCGATTTCGTGGCCTGGGCAATGATCTCTGCCAGCGTCGTTTTTCCGACTCCGGGCGGGCCGAACAGGATAATGGAGGAGATCCGGTCGGCCTCGATCGCTCGCCGCAGCAACTTGCCCGGACCAAGAATGTGCTCCTGGCCAATGTATTCATCGAGCGTCCCCGGCCGCATGCGCTGCGCCAGCGGAGCGGCGGTGTTCGCAGCCGCGTCGGGTGCGTCCTCGGAAAGTGGGGCGAAAAAGTCGGACACTTCGGATTGCGGATTGGGGAAAGTGAACTGCTGACTGCTGACTGATCAATAGTGAGGAAAAGCGCGACTCGGACCGCACGATCCACTACACTATGGTTATCTCATAACGAATCTTCCCCATGAAAACGATCCTCGTCCCCATTGATTTTTCCGATGTCACTGACCGCGTCGTCGACGAGGCGTGTGCGATGGCAAAAGCGTTGGGCAGCCAGTTGGTGCTGCTCCACATCTCCGAACCGGACCCGGACTTTGTGGGTTTTGAACCGGGACCGTTGGTTGTGCGGACCGCCGTGGCGCGGGATTTCAAGGCCGAGCATCAGCGGCTGGACGAATTGAAGACCAAGGCCGCCGCTTCCGGACTCGCGGTCACGGCGATTCATCTCCAGGGCCCGCTGGTCGAGAAAATCCTGAATCATGCGGTCGAACACGGAGCGGACATGATTGTGATGGGTTCCCACGGTCACGGTTCCTTCTACGAACTGCTCGTCGGCAGCGTGACCTCCGGAGTTTTGCGCGACGCCCGATGCCCGGTTCTCGTGGTGCCGGCGCGCGACGCACAAAAAAGCGTGGGCGACGAAAAGCGCTGATTCTGCGCCGCTCGGAGGGCCAATCCGAACCGGATTCGAAAACGGCTGCGAATGGGTCGTCGGGCACGTCACGCCGCGCATCATCATTCGGAGCGATCACGTCAGCGGCGTAGGGAAGGCATCTCGCGGCCAAGCGCCGAGTAAATTTCGCCGCGCACTTCTCCAGCGAGCCGGCGAAACGGCACGCTTCCTTCAGCCAGAAACTTGATCACCCATGCATCGTGCGCGAGGCGGCCGCAGCCGACCCAGGCCGCTTTGGAATGAAGCGCATGGATATTTCGCCAGCACGGGCTGTCGGAATTCAGCCCCGGCGAGACGACGAAAATGCTGCCGTAGTAGGCCGTTTCGAAGATTCGGCGCAGGGAAATGATCGATTCCGATTCGGGCGATAGCCGATACCGCTCGCACGCCACGAGGCGGTCACCGACCCGTAGATCCGTCCGCCATTCGAGCATCGAAAAGGCGAACGACTCACCCGACGCAACCCGTCCGGGCGCCAAGGCCTCAAGATAAATGAGTTCCCCGCCGCTCTCGATTTCCAAACTCGATGACTGGCGGTAAGACGTGCCGGCCTGCGGAATGAAAATTTCGGGCCAGCATTCCAGCCTGCCCTCGGCGGCCACATGAAAATCCTGCATCATTTCCGCAAAGCCACCCCGCATGCGATGTGCCCTGCTCGCGCTCGGCGTGGTCAGCAGTAGCGCCGCACTTTTCTCGACCCGGACCCGGCATTCGATCCGATCGCCATCAAGCAAGCCTGCCGTCGGATTCACGACATTAAGCCGCAAGACCCCGGTCTCAAAGTGCGCTTTGCTAAGGTGAATCGGCGCACGAAACGACTGTGACCGGAGGTAACTTCGACCCTCGGTATCCGCAGCGCACACGATATCGAGATGGCCGGCGAGTCCCGAGCTCATCGCGCCGCTTCGCCCCGATTGATCGCCGAGCGGATCTTCACACGAAAAGCACTTCCCTCCGCAACCACGCCAGCAATTCGTCCTTCCCCTTCTCCGCTCGCAGATCCGCAAACAAAAACGGGCGTTCTTCGCGCATCAGCTTCGAATCGCGCGCCATGACTTCAAGATCCGCGCCCACGTGCGGCGCCAGCTCGATCTTGTTGATCAAAAGCAAATCGCTGTGCCGGATCGCGGGCCCGCCTTTGCGCGGAATCTTGTCACCCTCGGCCACATCGATCACGTAGATGAACGATTCGACGAGTTCGGGCGAAAACGTGGCCGAGAGATTATCGCCACCGCTCTCGACCAGGATGAGTTCAAGGTCCGGATGCCGTTGCTCGAGTTCCGCGATGGCCGCAAGATTCATCGACGTGTCGTCGCGTATGGCCGTGTGCGGACAGCCACCGGTCTCGACGCCAATGACCCGAGCCGCAGGCAAAGCATTGTTCCTCACCAAAAACTCCGCGTCTTCCCGCGTATAAATGTCGTTGGTAACCACACCGATCGAAAACTCATTGCCCAACCATTGGCACAGCCGCAGGACGAGCATGGTCTTTCCCGAACCGACCGGCCCGCCAATGCCGATGCGGACCGCTCTACGATTTTGGTTCCCCATTCTCCTTAGGCAAATAGCTGACGCCCGTCATCGTGAGCAACGGCAGCACGTGTGGAAGATCCCGATCATCGAGGACCACCACGCGTGTTGCACCCAGCGCGATTCGGTGTTCGCCACGCACTTCATACCGCCGCCCGTCGGCCACGTTGATGGCGAAGGGTATCCCTTCCCTCATTGCGGTTTCGATCACATCGCGTGTCATGCCGGGAAAATGCCGTGGCCGTTCTGGATTGGCAAGCGGCGCCCATTTACGAAATGAACAACCGCTCGTGCGCACGCTGGTGGCGGAGACTCGCGATTTCGAGCACCGGATTAAACCAGCCGGCCGTTTCTCGCGGAATCTCCAGCGAGCGCTCGATGGAGATTGCCGCCAGCGCGCAGCCCTCCCGCAGAGCTCGCTGGATTCCATCCTGCCCGATGCGAATTAATTTAAGGGCCGCCGCACAGATGGCCGCCAGGGCCTGGTAAAAAGCTGTCGCGAGCGCCGCGCGCAACGGGACATTTTCCACCGCGGCCTGCAGCCCCGAAATCGTGAGGTGATGCCCGCGACACGCGCCCGTCGCGATCAGCATTTCGAACGCGCGCAGCATCGGCGCCTCCGAAATGGCCCGCAACGCTTTCAATCGCCTGAGACCGAGCTGCGCGCTCGCATCCCGTGTCTCCGGCGCCAGCTTCCAGGCGGAAATCTCGAGATCGATCCGCCGCAATTTCGCCAAATGACCGTCTGCCGCTGCCTGAAAGGCAAACCGCAGCCACGGCAACTCCTGCTCCCGCATCGCCGGCGCCACTTGCTCGCACAGGAAGAGTTGAAGAGATGGTTCATCGCGCACGATCCCGAGCCGCACGCTTTCTTCGAAACCAAGCGAATGCGCATACGCGCCCGTCGGGAAAAGCGGGTCGCTCGTTTGCAAAAGAAATGGCAGCCACGAGAGATCGTCGTCACTCATGGCTAATGATGGTGGTGCCCGTGGGAATGCCCGCCACCGATCGGATGGAACACGCGTTTACAGGGCGCGAAAGCCAGTTGTTCGCGCGCGAACAGTTGTCGCAGCGCCGGGTCATCCGCGACGCGCACCACCTCATCCGTGATCTCGATCTGAAAATGGAGATTCCCGATCAGCCAACCCACGCGCGCCGCCTCACTCCCATTCCGCAGACCACAATCCGCAATGCGCAATTCCAACACGGGTTCATATTTCTGGGCAATTACGTAAACGGCGCTCTCGCCCGCAAAGACCGGCGCTCCATCCACCAGCGGTTTCTCGAGATCGAATCCAAATTCACGTCCATCTTCCGCCACGCCGCGCCAGCGCCGCTTGGCGAGGGTCAGACGATCGACCGGCAGACGAACGGCAGACAGGTTTGACAACGCGTTTCGGTCAAGGGCGGCATGAATAATCTCCATCGGCCCTCGCTTTAGCATCGCGGGCCAGACTCCGAAAGACTGAGTCTGTGGAGATGGCACGACCCAAGACGGGCACGCCATTTTGATCCTATGAATCTTGCCTCATGAAATCGGAAAAAGAAAAAATGCTGGCCGGTGAACTCTACAACCCGCTCGACCCGGTCCTCTGCACGGAGCGCCGACGCGCGCGCGACCTCTGCCAGGCGCTCAATCAAACCGCCGACGCGCAGGAAAAGGAGCGGGCCGCGATTCTCCGCGATCTTTTCGGTGCTGAAACCGATGTGTGGATTCAGCCGCCATTCTATTGCGACTACGGGACGAACATTCGCCTCGGAAAAAAGGTGTTCTTCAATTTCAACTGCGTTGTGCTCGACGTGATGGAAGTTGTGATCGGCGATAACGTCCTCTTCGCTCCAGCGGTGCAGATTTACACTGCCACGCATCCGGTCAGCGCCGCGGAACGTCGGACGTGGCTCGAATTCGCCCGACCGATCGAGATCGGATCCGACGTGTGGGTCGGCGGCGGAGCCATCATTTGTCCCGGCGTAAAGATCGGCTCCGGCACGGTCATAGGTGCCGGCTCTGTGGTGACCAAAGACATTCCCAGCGGGGTGATCGCGGCCGGCAATCCCTGCCGCGTCCTCCGCGCCGCGCCGGAATAGAGAATCTCATCATGTGCTATCGGTGCGTCGCTGGACTTGCTGCGGGCGAGGACCCGCCACTATGGTGCGGGCACATGGCGCTTCCCCACCTCCGCACGCTTCCATTTCGACTGCCGGCCGCAAATATTGCGGTTGACAAAAACGTGCCGGTGAATCCTTCAGGCTTCGAGCCCATGGGCGCTGAATAGATGACGGCTCCTTTCGAATTCAAACGCACCCGGCGAATCGAATTCGCCGAGACGGACATGGCCGGGATCGTGCACTTTGCGAATTTCTACCGGATGATGGAGTCCACCGAACACGCGTTCTTCCGGTCCCTGGGCCTGTCCATCGACAGTCGCGTCGAGGGTGAGCATTACGGCTGGCCTCGGGTTAGTGCCTCCTGCGATTTTCGCGGGCCATTGCGCTTCGAGGACGAGGTCGAGATCCATCTGATCATTACCGAGATTCGACCTCGATCCCTGCGTTACGAATTCATTTTCCGCAAAATGCCCGAACTGGTGGAAGTGGCCCGCGGACGCATGGTCACGGTCTGCGCCTGCGTCGATCGCCATCTGGGCAAACTTTCCGCCGTCCACATCCCGGATTTTATTCGGGATAAGATCAGCGCCGTGCCGCCCGAGGTGCTGCGCGAAATTTCTCTGGCGCCCTCCAAGTAAATCCGGCGCTCGGGATTGATGTTTCGATTCGCATGTCCAACCCACCCGCCAAAAAGAAATCCATGACCTGGTTGTTATTCGCATTCCTCACCGTTTTTTGCTGGGGCGTCTATGGCGTCCTGCTGCACATGGGCCAGATGGGTATGGCCGATAAAGTCAACGGACGCTACATGGCCTTCCTCTGGGTCGGCATCGCCTACTTCATCGTGGCAATTTTGGGACCGATCATCCTGTTGAAGGCACAGGGTGGCCCGCTCAACTTTTTCGCCTATCCGTCCAAAGGTTTGTGGTTGTCGCTCATCGCCGGGAGCGTCGGCGCCATCGGCGCCTTCGGAGTGCTCCTGGCCTTCGGGGCCGCACCCAATCCGCGAACTTACGTGCCGGTGATCATGTCCATCATCTTTGCTGGAGCACCGATCGTGAACGCGGTCGTCTCGATGCTTCAGCATCCGCCCGCAGGTGGTTTCGGGGCGATCAAATTGCCCTTCTGGATCGGCATCCTCCTCGCCGCGCTCGGAGGCGGGTTGGTCGCGCTGTTCAAACCGGACGCGGCTCCGGCGCCCACCACGCCGAACGGGCCGGTGGCTGCGGCGGTGGAAAAAGCCGAACCGTGACGCGGCTCGAGCGTCTTCGCGAGGTGATCGCGACGATCGCCGCGGGGAATCCCTTTTACGCGCCCAGGCTGGCGAAATCGGGCGTGGGGGCCGATGTTTCGAGCTTCGAGGAGTTCTCGCGACGCATGGGCTTTACCACCAAAGCCGACCTCGTTCGCGACCAGGCGGAGCATCCGCCCGCCGGGTCGAATCGATCTTTTCCGATTGCGCGCTACACTCGCTTTTGCCAGACGAGCGGTACGACCGGCCGGCCGCTCGTGATTCTGGATACCAACGAGAGCTGGCAGTGGATGCTCGACAACTGGGCGGTGATCTATCGCGAATCCGGTGTCGTTGCGGGCGACCGCGTCTATTTCGCGTTTTCTTTCGGCCCGTTCCTGGGCTTTTGGACGGCATTCGAAGCGGCGGCGAAATATGGCTGTTTGTGCCTGCCCGGCGGCGGACTGACCAGCGCGGGCCGGGTGCGCGCAATCATTCAGCACCAGGCCCAGGTTCTCTGCTGCACGCCGACGTATGCGCTGCACCTCGCTGAGACGGCGAAAAAGGAAGGGATCGATCTGCGGACGGCAGCGGTGCGAACCATCATCGTGGCCGGCGAACCGGGCGGCAGCGAGCCACACGTCCGCAGCCGGATGAGCGCCGCCTGGAACGACGCCAAGATCGTGGACCACTACGGCATGACTGAGGTGGGACCCGTCGCGTACGAAGATGCCGGGCGACCCGGGCACATGCGCATCATCGAAAATTCGTACTACGCCGAGGTGCTCGATCACGAAACGCTGGAGCCCGTCCCTGAAGGCGAGACCGGCGAACTGATCCTGACAACACTCGGCCGAAGCGCCTCGCCGCTGCTGCGGTATCGCACCGGCGACATCGTCAAGGCGACTCGCGACACCCAGGGATTGGTACTCGAAGGCGGTATCATCGGGCGTGCTGACGACATGGTGGTGGTGCGCGGTGTAAACATTTACCCGAGCGCCATCGATGAGCTCGTACGAACGATTCCGGAAATCGGCGAGTATCGTGTCGAAGTGACACGCCGCGGTCACATGGCGGAGTTGCGGCTTCAGATCGAAGCCTCCGATGCGAGTGCGTCCCGGCGGCTCGAGCAAACATTTGACGCCGCATTTTCGCTGCGGATCCCGGTCGCGTGCGTGGCCGAGAATTCACTCCCGCGCTTTGAACTCAAGGCCCAGCGGTGGGTGACGCACCCGTCCTGACGGCGATTTCTCATTGGAGGAGCTCCGACCCTTTATTCCCTGCTGCCTCAAGGAAGAAGGCAATCGAAACGGGCAGCTCCGATGGTCCGGGCTATTGCTCGGCCGGACCTTGACCACCGCGAAGCAAACGCGCTCCGCGATCGCGCAGGGGCAAACGGATGGTCAGAGTCAGGCCTTTGCCTTCATCGGAAACGAGGTCAATTTCACCCCCGTGCTCGCGCACAATGCGCCGCACAATCAAGAGCCCAAGTCCGGACCCGCTGGCCTTGGTGGTAAAATACGGTTCGAAAATCTGGCTCATCGCGTCAGGCGAGATTCCGCCCCCGGTATCGGCAAACGAGATCGAGACGAAGGCGTCATCGCGATCCGTGGCGATGCGGAGCAAACCGTCACGTTTCATGGCCTGGAAGGCGTTTTTGATAACGTTGTAAAAGGCCTGCTTGATCTGCGTGCGATCGACTTCCAGCAACGGCAGGTCCGAGCGCAATTCTGTCTCAACCAGGACCCGCCGATCGCGAATCTCCGGATGGAGGAAGGCGACGCTCTCCTGCACGAGCTGGTTGATGTTTTCGAGCGAGGTTTGCAGCCGCGCCGGACGAATGGCTCCAAGGAATTGCTGAATGATTGAGTCCAGCCGCGCGATTTCCGCGCGGGCCACTTCGAGCGATTTCGCGATATCGCTTTTCGCGGGCTCGGGCACCTTGCGCAGCTTGCGATCGATGAGCTGGAGATGAATGTGGAGCGAATTGAGCGGGTTGCCGATTTCGTGCGCCACACCAGCCGCGAGGAGGGTCAGGGCATTCAGCTTTTCCGATTGCAGCGTTTCCTCCGCGTCGCGCCTCGATTCCGTAATGTCGCGCAGGATGACCGCATATCCGACCGGTTCCTGTTCCACAACGGGCGAGTTTCGTTTCTGCGGCTTTTCGAGGCTGAGCGGTACAACGTAAAAGTTCAGGAAGCGGTGTTGCGGGTAAAAGACCTCCATGTCGCGTGATACGATTTTGTCGTACTCGACCAACCGGTTCCATTCGAGTCCGCGCAACCGCTCGACCAGGGGCCGGCCCAGGCATTTCTCACGTTCGAGCGCGAACAATTCACAGGCGGAGCGGTTGAGATAATTGATGCGCCCGTCCAGATCCGTGACAATTACCCCCTCGTGGATGGCGTTGAAGATGGTCTCGAGGAAACCCTTCTCATCCGACAGCCGGAGCAGATAGTTCTGCACATCCTCGGGATCGACGCGGCCCAGGCGTTCGATGAGTTTGTCAAGGAAGCCGCTTTTCATGGCTCGGAGATCTTCGGCATCGTTCGGGCGCAAAATCGTCGGGCGAGCCAGCCGAAAAACAGAATCCCCGCGAAATCCGCGGCCAGATCGACGAGGTCGAAGGAACGCGAGGCAATAAATCGCTGAGACACTTCTTCGAGCGTGAAAGCGACGGCCACCAGCGCGCTACCGAGCAACCAACTCCGTCCCAGCCAGCGAAAAGTGCGAGCCCGCAGGGCGAGATTCAGGAAGAACGCCATGCCCCCAATGAGAAGAAAATGCCCGACTTTATCCGAGCCCGGATGCCGCTGAATCCAGAAAAAGATCCGGCGCGCACCCCGCGTATCCGCGAGGAAGATGATCCAGACGATGCCGGCCAGCCATAGCCCCGTCGCAATGCGAAAGACATTCCGTGTCATGAGTCAAAAAGGTCTCCCTGCCGCGGGGCCGACGCCGTCTCTGCCTCCGATCGGACTTCGGCGAGCAGCGTCTTGAATTCGCAATGCACGAGCGCCGCGATGTAGGGCTCGAAACGCGGTGAAATCGTCAAATCTTTGACTGATCGGGGCAGCGGAAGATCCAGGTCGAGCCGCACCATTTCGCGGTTTTGCTCGATCTGACCGCGCGCGGCCTCGAGCTTTGCGCGGAGCTTCGGGTTCTCAACGGAGGTGAAATTCTCCGCCAGCAATCCGTCGAGACTGCCGTGTTTGGAGATAAGACCGGCCGCCGTTTTCGGACCAATGCCCGGCACGCCGGCAATGTTATCGACGGTGTCGCCAATGAGCGCGAGGACGTCGCCGATGCGTTGCGGATCGACGCCCCATTTTTTTCGGACCGCCTCACCGCCGAGCAGGGCGAAGCAGTCCTTCGGAGAGGCAAGATCGGTCTTGTTGGTCGAATAGACGCGGACGGCGTGGTTCACGAGTTGGAAGAGGTCCTTGTCATTCGTGGCCAGCACCACCTCGTGGCCCGCCTCGACCGCGGCCACCGCGTAGCTGGCCATCAAATCGTCGGCCTCGGTACCCGGCAGCCCGAGGCTGGCAAAGCCCATGTGCTCGACCAGCTCTCGAATGTAGCCCAGTTGCGGCACCAATGTTTCCGGCATTTCGGCGCGGGTGGCTTTGTATTCGGGCTGGAGCTCCGTTCGCCTCGTCGGCAGGCCTTCGTCCCAAATCACCGCGGCTCGGTCGGGCGCAAGATCCTTCACCATTCGTCGGAGTGTCTTCACGAAACCGAAGATCGCGTTGACCGGCTCGCCGCGGGAATTCGTCAGGTCCCGGATCGCGAAGAAGGACCGGTAGGCGTAGTAGTGACCATCAATAAGCAGCAGCTTCACGGTCTGACCATGCCGCGAGAGGGCCACACCGCGAAAGTCTCAAAATTTCCGGAGTGGCCCGGGCAGAATCGGCGGCGGCGGTGCCCTCAGGAAATCTCATGGACAATGGAGGGTCCACGCATAACCTCTGCGTCCCGTTTTTCCCGGACCCATCGGGGAAGGCGGGTTTTTTTCCGTTATCCGCCTCTGCCCGCATGAAGTCCGCTCTGCTCATCATTCTCGCCCAGACTCCGTCGCCCACTCCGCCCCGGCCGCCGGACCAGGGCATGAACATGCTCATCTGGATGGGATTCGCGTTCGTGCTGATCTATTTCCTGACCATCCGACCGCAACAGAAAAAACAAAAGGAACTCGCCACCCAGATTGCCGCTCTCAAGACCGGAGACCGGGTGATTACCAATAGCGGCATCCACGGGACGATCACCAACATTAAAGACGGGCCAACGATGATCTTGCGCGTGGACGAAAGTTGCCGGATCACGATCGAAAAATCCGCCGTTGCCACCATCGTCCGGGACAAGACGGAGAAGACTGACAAGACCAAAGCCTAGACGGCACCGCTTTTTCCGAACTTTTCTCCCACCCGCGTCACATGTCGCCGCAACTCGTTTTTTCCTACGGCCTCGGCCTTCTGATCCTCTTCGCCTGGTATCTGTTTACCGACAGCGACCGCGCGAAACGCAATCTCGGCACCGCGCTGACGGTCCTTTTGGCGGCGCTGTGTCTCGAAGCGGTCTATCCGCCGAGCAAGACGATCGGCCTGGGAATTGATTTGCGCGGCGGCACCACATTTCTCCTCCAGCTGGTGGCTGAACCCGTCGAGGTGACGGACGCGGCGGGGAACAAAACCATGGAGAAGCGCGCGATCACGCGCTCGATGGTGGATCAGGCCGTGGAAGTCATTCGCAAACGAGTGGATAATCTCGGCACCGGCGAACCGGTGATCACGCCGGCCGGTACTGACCGCATTTTGGTGCAGATTCCGGGGCTCGAATTGGAAAAGCTGAAGAGCACACGCGAACAGTTGCAGAAAGTGGCGAAGCTCGAGTTTCGCAAGGTGCACCCGAATAGCGCGGGCATCCTCTCCGGCACCGTTCCGCCCGATCCTGGCTTTATCTCGATGCCCCACGTCGAGTTGAAGCCAAAGACTGCGAAGGACGGAGAAAAGCCCGCCGAAGACGATCAGATTATTGTCCGCAAGAAGGTCGATCTCGAAGGCAAGCACGTCTCTCGGGCCGGAGCAGGCTTCGACGCCAAGGGCTGGGTGGTCAACATCGTGCTCGACGGTGAGGGTGCCGACATTTTCGGGAAACTGACCGAGGAAGTTTACAATGATCATTCCGCGCTCGCGATCGTGCTCGATGGCAAGGTCATCTCGGCACCTGGGGTGCGCAATGGGCCGATCTACGGCGGACGCTGCGAGATCTCGGGAGATTTCGACGAAACCACCGCCCGCAACCTCGCCAGCGCGCTCGAGAATCCGCTGCAAACCCCGGTGACGATCCTCGAGCAACGAAGCGCCTCCGCGTCCTTGGGTGCTGATTCCATCAAGAGTGGCATCAAGGCGGGTCTGATCGGCTTTGCCCTCGTGATGGTGCTGATGCTGGCCTACTACCATTTCGCCGGCCTCATCTCCGACATCGCCTTGCTGCTGAATATCGTTTTCCTTTTCGGTGCGCTGGCGATGTTTGGCGTGGTTCTCACTCTGCCAGGAATCGCGGGCCTTATCCTCACGCTCGGTATGGCGGTCGATGCCAACGTGCTTATTTACGAACGTCTGCGCGAGGAGCTGGCCGACGGAAAATCCTTCCCGGCGTCCGTCCGCACGGCCTACGAGAAAGCATTCTCGGCCATTTTCGACTCGAACGTCACCACGCTCATCACGGCGATGATTCTCTTCTGGCGCGCGAGCGGGCCGGTCAAAGGATTCGCCGTCACGCTCATGGTCGGCATCATCGGATCGATGTTCTGTGCGCTGGTGGTGACGCGCACAGCCTATGCCTGGATGCTGATGGGTGGACGGTTGAAGAAGCTTGGGATGTTGAGCCTCATTAAGAATCCCAATTACAACTTCCTCAGCCATCGCCGCACCGCCATCATCGCCTCGCTCCTGGTCATCGCGGGGCTGGGAGTCGTGTTCGGTCTGCGCGGCGCCAAGAATTTCGGCATCGATTTCAAAGGCGGCGATCGCATCGTGCTCGAGGCCACCAAAACCAAACCACCACTCGCGGAAGTGCGAGCCGCGCTTGGAAAACTCGATGTCGGCGAAGTCTCGGTTCAGACCGAGCAGACACCCCAGAAGGAATTCCTGACCGTCCGATCCAATGCGGGGAAGGGACAACAAATCGAGGACAGCCTGCTGGCCACGTTTCCGTCCGCTGGCTTCGTCGAAAATCAATTCGACAAGGTCGGTCCTCTTGTGGGAGGCGAGCTGGCGCGCAGTTCATTGGTCGCGCTGGCGTTGGGATTACTCGGCATCCTTGTCTACGTGACGGTGCGTTTCGAGTTCAGCTTCGCGCTCGGCGCGCTGGTGGCGCTGATGCACGACGTGCTGATTACCATCGGTGCCTTTTCGTTGTTTGGTCGCGAGCTTTCTTTGGTGGCTGTTGGCGCGGTGCTGACCATCGCCGGCTATTCCATCAATGACACCATCGTGGTCTTTGACCGCATCCGGGAAGGGATCAAGAGCGGTCGGCGCGGATCCGTGCTCGAGATCATGAATGCGTCGATCAACGAAACCTTGAGCCGAACGTTTTTGACCAGTGGAACGACTCTGTTGCCTGCGCTCTCGCTCTTCCTGTGGGGCGGCCCGGTCTTGAGTGATTTTGGTTTCGCCATTCTGGTGGGCGTCACTGTCGGCACGTATTCATCCATCTTCATCGCTGCACCAATCGTGCTCTGGTGGACCGCCCGCAGCGGCACCGATCTTCGCGAGGAACTCAAGCGCGCCGACCGCCAGGCCGAAGCCACCGCGTAGTCTCCAAGCGCGGTCACTTTTCCTTTGTTTGGTTCCTGAGACGCTTCCTGGCTGAGCTGCTCAGCACTCGTCTGGCGGAGTCAGCGTGTGCCGGAGAACCGTTCCGCTTTTGCTGATGATCCATCGAATCGCGGAGTGTCGGTCGCAGTCTTCGGGTCTCATCCACTCGACGAGAGCCGTGCCACCATCGGCCGACAGAAACACACGCGGCTGGTCAAGGTGGGAAACGAACTCCTCAAACCGCACTTGCTCCGAAGATGTAAGTTCGACGGGGCTTGCCTCGATTGCCTGAATTCGCAGATGGCAGACGTCAGCCCAAAAGCGGTGAGGAATTTCGATCTGCCGATCTTCCCAGTCATCAGCCAACTCAGCTCGCGTTGGTCGGATCATGGTGGCGCATCCAAGAAACGCACCGACAGAACCGAGGAGATGGCGCCGCAGCCACCTACCGTTCCCGAATCACGATTCACCTCTTGTTTGTTCAGAGAGGCGTCTTCGTTTTGTAGATATCCACCGCATGCAGCAGCCCAACCGTTACCATTTCATAGATCTTCGCCTTGACGGAGAAGATATGGTATTGCCGCAATTCATATACTGCAAGGCTGGCAATCATGAGCGATAAGGCGAGCAAATGACGGCGGGGGAATGCTTGGGCGAGGAGCCCAATCTGCGCAACGGCGAGCATCCGCAGGGGAAGATCCCAAATTGTCGCATACCGCAGATTCATCCCGTAGCGAATGTTGCACATAATAAGATAAGTCCCGGCGATGAATACGGCGACGAATGTGAGCGCGCGGTTCCCTCTGAGCGAAGTGAAAATAGCCCCAATCGCCAGGCAGAGCACGACCGGGCTGATGATCATATAATCGACGAAATACCGATACCATGGCCCATCACCCGTCAGACGAGCGTATTCCAGATTCGATGCCCGGGTGACGAGCAGTTGGTATATCCGAACGAACGTTTCCGCGCCACCCGCGAGTATCATCAACAAGAGCACACCGATGAGGGGTCCGAGAAAGAACGCTGCGAGTAGTCGCGGCGTCACCCTGCCAAATTTCAGCCAGTGATTGGTGATGACAATGCCGGCCAGCCCGCAATAGACGAAGAAGGCGTTCTCTTTGGTCATGACCATAAGGGCAAGGCTGGCGGCGAGCGCCAACAAGCGCGCGAGATCATTCGGACGTCGAAGGTTTTCCCAGAGCAGCCACATGGAAAGTGTCGCCCAAAAAGCGAAAAAGCCGTCAATCAATGCGTGTTGGCTCATGTGGAGGGCCGATGGGGCGGCCGCCATCAGTGCGAGCACGCAGACCCCATATTTCGGACCCATCATTCGCCACGCGGCGATTCCCGCGACGGCGAGCGTCAAAACCGAGAAGAGTCCAGCGATGCGATGCAAGGAAACGAGTGCTGGATCCTTTCGCGCCCAATCTGCCAAGCCAGGTTTCGCGGGTCCTTGATCGCCAAACTCAGCGCGTTTCCACAGCCAGCTCGCGTAGATGTAAAGTAAGCGGGTCGGCGGTAATTCGCACATCGCATCGGCCTTTCCCTGGGAAGTGATGAAGAAATCGCAGAGGTCAGGGTAGAGAGCGAGACCCGTACCCTGTAGCTGAAGTTGATATGCCGTGCGGGTCCCGTCCTGGTTTTGAACACTCGATATCTGCTCGCCGCCATCGAGCAGGATCACGTAACGCCGATAAAGCCCCTCATCAAATCCAACGCCTTGAAATCCCGCGCTCGGGACCAGACGAAGTGCAGTTCCGAGGATGCCAATGACCCACGCGAGCGAGAGGAGCGTGCGCTTCGTGTTGTTCTTGGGAACGGGTTCCACGTTGACGTGCGCGAGGCGCGTGGGTGCGACCGGCATCGCTTCAATAAGGTTCATGGGCAGACCGTTTGTTTGCAGTTTTCATGCCGGGTGGATCTTTTGCGCGGCAAGCAGGTTGGCAGCGGCGCCCCATCGAGCGCACCCACGTGGAATCGTTGTGCGCTCATGGCATCGTGCTAGCTATTACGGTTAGAACATGGTTTCGACGTCCCCAGCCGCACGGGGTTCCCTTCTCTCAAGAGTCCTGCGACAAGTTAATTCTGGCACTGATTCGGCGCGATCGAGTGACCGCAATCAAATGCGGACCTCGGCGTCCGTATCGCACACCCGGTTGCTCGTGGTAATCGCTACGATCCTCGCCTTTGGCGCCAAAATCTATTGCGCGTGGACAACTATCGGAACGAACGATGCTGTTTTTTTCCGATGGTTTGGTTCGAGAATTGAGAAGGTCGGTCTCGTGGAGGTGTATCAAACGATCGTGGTGTTCAACCATACGCCCCTTGTTGGCGCTTTCTGTGCGTGGGGATTTCGCATGGAATCGCTCACCGGGATTCAATTTCCATTTTTTCTTAGGTTGGCCGGCATCGTCGCCGATGTCGGATCGGTATTTGCGCTCCTCTGGTTGAATGGCCGTATTGGAAATCCGCGACTTTGGTTGATCGGACTCTTTGCCCTGAGCCCGGTCAGCTTCATGGTGTCGGGATATCATGGAAATCTTGATCCAGTTCTGACCTTTTTTCTCCTGTTGGCAGCGTGCGCGTGCGTTGATGGCCGATGGGTTTGTTGCGCGATCGCCTTTGGCTTTGCCTGTCATATCAAGGTGGTCGCATTTCTTATCAGCCCGGCATTATTTTTCTATTGGTGGCCACGCGGTAAGGCGTGGCATTTTGCGGGTATCGCAGGTGTGGTCGTGCTTGGTGGATGGGTCGAACCCTTGGTCGAGTGCCCGTTGGAGTTCATCCGCAACGTCCTAGGGTATCAGAGTTACTGGGGAATCTGGGGCGTTACCTGGGCGCTTCGGTCAACGGGATTTGAGGCCTTCGGGAATCTCGGCTTCGTGAATCTGAATGGAATTCAGGTGACAATCATGTCCGGGCTGAAGTACCTGTTGATCACTTTAGCACTATGGATCGCCTGGAGGCGCCGAAGGTCGGATGCGGCCGGCCTTTTTGCGACTGTCAGTCTTATTTGGGCTGCATTCTTCACCTTCGCTCCCGGCGTCGGGGCTCAGTACCTGGTGTGGTTCGCGCCGTTCGTGCTGGTATTCTCGCCGCGCTGGTATCTGGGCTTGACCGCTGCGAGCACGATCTTCCTCTTCGCTTTTTACAATGCGATTTCCGGAGGCATGCCCTGGTGTTTTGGTCTTTCCAATGAGAGCAAACTTTCCGGGTGGGTGACCTGGACGATGCTTCCATGGGTGGTGATGGGTGCATATTTCATCTACGGTTGGAAGTCGTTGATGACGAGTCCGGCGCGATGCGCGGACATCGACGTTCAGGCAACGCCACAGCTTTTGCGTGCCTTAACCGATCGGTAAATTCTATTACTGTGGCAACGGCCCGGCGCGTCGGTCCAATTCAGCCTGAAACTCAAGGAACACTTTCTGGGTCGGGGCGAGCTGAATGGCGGTCTTGAGCGCCGCGCGGGCGGCCTTGAGATTGCCTGTTTCGGCCCGGGCTCTGCCTAGTAGGTAGTGAGTCTTCGCATCAGAGGGTTCTAACGCCAACGCCGTCTCGAAGCAGCGGATCGCAAGTGGATGATCCTTGGTCTGCAAAGCAACCACACCGAGGTTGTTCCATGCGTCGGCGTGGCGACTATTCAATTGCAGAGTGCGGCGATAAAAGCGGCAGGCACGATCGGAGTCGCCTTTGGCCAGCCACGTGTTCCCAAGGGCAAAGTTGATTTCCGCATTATCGGGCACATAGGCGAGGGCGAGTTGCAAGGAAGCCAGGGACCGAGCCAAATCTTTGCGTTGTAATTGCGGATTGCGATCAGCTTCCGCATCCTGCGCCGCCTCATAGGCACGAATGCCGATATTATA
>CAWCSW010000029.1:0-26959 GCA_963798345.1 uncultured Verrucomicrobiae bacterium
TTGTTATTGTCACCACTGGTTCGTTACGTATTGCTTTTTCGATGAGCTGCGTGGCTTGGGTTTCGGTCATCAAGACGGTCATGATGACTAACTAACCTGCCTCCGCGCGGCAAGACATTTGTTAGCTATTCATGCATAAACTGAAGATTCGCCTCAGCTCATTCCCGCTCATACCACGGACGCAGCCGCGCCCCGCGCAGATCGATCCCATCGGTCAGCATCACCAGCGCCTCCGGGGTCAGCTTCAGCTTCGTCCTCTGCGGCTCGAGCGCCTTCGGCCAGGCAAAGGTTCCCTGCTCCAGCCGTTTGATCAGCAGCCACAACCCCGTCCCGTCAAAATACAGCATCTTCAGCCGCGTATGCCGCCGGTTGGTAAAGACAAACAGCGCCCCCTGGCGCAGATCCTCTCCCAGCCGCTCGCTCACCAGCCCCTCCAGCCCGCTGAAGCTCTTGCGCAGATCCACCGGCTCCAGCGCCACAAACACCTTCAAACTGCCGCTGAAACTTAGCATCGCGCGCGGAGGCTTTGCGCAATCTGGGCCACCAGCTCCGCCGCCAGCCCCAACTGCAGCGGCGACTCCACCACCATCCGACTGCCTCCCGGCAACTCGATTCGCAACCCTGCTGCCGGCACCCCGCTCTTGGCCTGCTTCGCTTCATCGTCCCTCACCGCCTCAAACCACCGCACCACCCCGCCAGGCGCGACCAGCCCATGCATCCCAGCATCACCATCCGTGCTCTGCGCAGCCCGCGCCTTGCGCCGTCTCTGCACCCAGGCCGCAAAGGTCGAATACTTGATCCCCGCCAGACGCGCAAACCGCGCTCCGCTTGTCCCGCTCGCTTCAAACTCATCGAGCAGCGACTCCCGCCGCTCTCGCGGCACCCGCACCCGCCCGCGCTCGTCCTGCTTCAATACTTCTACTTCCGATCTCAGAGATGTCATAGCTCCTCATCCTCTGACTTCTCCGCCTCCTCCGCCAGTGGCACCCCGCCTGACGCTTACCTCAGGCCGGCCCCGCCCCACCGCAGCCTCGCGGACGAGCCCGCCCTGGAGCGAAGCGGAAGGGTCTGCGGCTGCGGCTGACGTGCTTGCACGGCAGAGGGAGCTGCCGACGGGCGGCTACGGCACACCCAAGGAAGCGGCTGGACTGGCGCGGCATGTGCCGGGGCGTGCGAGGAACGAGCCGCCACGCGCAGATGCCGTGACAGGCCAGACTAGCGACCGCCGCCCGAACGTCGAGGGCGTGAGCGACGGCGCGACTCCTGCGGGGGCGTTTCGATCAAATCGGCGACAGCCGCACTCCGCCCCCATCAGCAGGAGGCGTGACGGAGCGGTTCATCGGGAGTTGACGGAGGGTTGGCGTTCGTTGCCACGCGCGACAGCGGCTCGGTGTGGATTGGACTATTTGCGTCGGAGTTTGAGGAGGATTCCGCCTACGACGGCTAAGAGAAGGATTGCGCCGATGATCCAAACCCACGGGAAGTTGCTGGGTGACTCATCGGTGGCTTTCTCAGCGGTAGGCTGATTTGGTGATGGAGTAGATTTAGCGGGGCCAACCGTTGGGCTCGACTGTGTCCGCGTTACGGGTTCATCTGGCGTGGCAGTCGGTGATGGGGTGGTTTCTGCTAATGCCGGTTCCAAGGAGACATGCTCGTAGCCAACCGGAGGTTCTATCTTAGTTTTGAGACGCCCAGCAGTCATTGCTTTTTCCGATTTAAGAGATACAGACAACTGCTCAAGCATTGGCTTGTCTCTATTATTTGCGGAATGAAAATTGTAAAAAATTGACGCATCGCCACTTTTCGCGTGATTAACAGCGTTCTTGTCGTCAACGACCCGCGTTATCTCAGGCGGGTCAATTGGCCTTCCGCTATAACTAATAGTGTTTTTTACTTCGAACCAGCCAATCTGGGCCTTGCGTGTCACTTTGCCGCCAAACATCCGCCAAAATACTCTGCTTTTCTCCTCTACCTCAGCCACCGACCTATATTCACGTCCGTAGAAGGTGAGCAAATGAAGCAGGTGTCCGTCCCGCAGCGAAAACTCCACATCTCCTATTCCTAAATCTAAAACCTCCGCGCCTGTGGAGGTCTTTAGTTTTACGTGAACATTGAGTTGGCGGCACTTATCGAGGCCATCTCTAACACGGGAAGGCCTAAATCCAGCATCGAATACAGATTTCCAAGTAAGCGGTTCATCAACATTAAGTATAGCTCCACCCGCGACGGAAGGCATAACCGTAAACACCCTAAATGAATCAGCATTAACGCAAAAAGTCTCATGGCACATCCTGATGATCGCGAACGTATAGGTCTGAACCCAAAGTCTGGAAAACGAGCGAAAAGCGCCTCCCGTCTTCAAAAATTGTATTCGACACAAGCGGACGTTGGCCTGATTTTCCGGCTGCCTTCCAAGCGCCGATGATGCCGTTTGGCGAGCCGCTGGCAGCATCATCGATCCATTTCCACCTATCTGCGGTATTTCCGAGATTTCCGCCTGCCACTGCGACCGTAAACCGGTCACCGTTTGGCTTCATCACATTCTCGGCAAGGATTGTGAACGTATCCGTAACGTCACCGTTCTCTAGGCGAATACGGCTTAGTTCAGTCCAAGTGGGGACGATTACGCTGTTCTGCTCATGGTCGGTCATAGCCTTCGCTGCAACCAAGGCCAAATTACTATCATCATTCTTTTTCGCTCGGTCAAAGTTTAGCCAAGCATCGAAAACACGGTCTAAATCCGGGTCAGGAGCATTTTCATTTGTCCATTTCAGCGCGCTGATACCCGAGCTTCGATAGGCATGGTGTTGCCAGGCTAAGGAATCAAAAAATGCCATAGCCTCGATTTCTCAGTGCGTCTATAAGCATATCTACTACCGTCCATGCGTGGGAAGGTGCGCTGTGCTTAATTACCCAGTATCCATCGCTAATGCCTGCAATTACCTGCGATCCTGCAAGGCGCGCCATTCCACTCCATTGGTAATCGTCATCCGTCAAATAATTCTCACGATAGTAGTCGTAATACTCGGACATCCGCTCAACCGTGACCCAGTAGTCCCTTTCTGTGCCCCTTGGATTGACAAACACATCGATTTGTTCGCTTGGGTCATTCGAAGTATCGAGCCTTATCTTATAAGCCAGATCTCGCTTCCACTGCTCGGGGGTCCATCGCGTTTCAACTAAGAAGGTCTGCTCGTGCTTGACGTCGATATTCGCTTTTTGAAAACGCCATTCCAACGTAATCTTTCCCGGTCGAACACCTTCCATCCAGAACTGCACGTCTTCCGGGATTGTGGAAGTTGAACCATAAGCACCCTCGCCTGGTCGGCCATTGATTCCGCCAGTCACAAGGTTTGTTGGCTCAAGAGTTTCAAGATTGTAAGGCGTGATCCCGTAATACGGACCGAACTTGTCGCCCCACTTGGCGTAGAATCGAACCTGCCCAGTTTCCTTATCTCCGGTCTCCGGATCGGTCTTGTCCAGTTTGCGAATGGTGACAGTGGCTCCTGCCCAGAACTCATCATCGAAGAGGTTGGGATTTGCTCCGAACCAACCCTTGTGCATGTCCTCGGTGACTCGCTCATCGTTAGCAACAACCGTTTGTCAAGATGCTCCCGCTCGGTATCGATTCTAAGCATCGTATTTCCTGCGCCAGTCTCGGGATGAACCCCGGCCATGTCGTCACAGTCCGGAATCGGATATCGGCATGGCGCTGGTGCCATGTATAAATCGCCTCGCGCCATTCATCGAACGAAGCCGCAGTCAACGTTCGGTCGAGATTAGCCAGCCCGGCGTCGCACACCGCGCGGAGACGAACGATCCGATTTTGGGCCAGCTCCAATTCATCGGCATGCGCCACCAATGGAAAAGCAATCAACAGCGGGATGAGGAAAATTCCGAGCGAACCGCAAAAAAATCGTTTCATCCACGAGCGAGGACAGGAACCGCCGACATCTCGGAACCAAGGAACGTTGAGGAAGGATATTCCAGCCGGATCAGGGGAGATTACACCCATATGACTCGTAAACCGAGCTGCGGTATAGCGGACAGATTTTAGTTGGCCAAGAATTTTCTGACGAAACTTTCCCGATGCACAAGCCGCGCTTTGGCGAGGCCACGCGAAGGTCGCACTGAATCGGCTGCGCCAGTGTTGTTCATCGCCGTGGAGCCTTCATATCGGCAGGCCCGGATTCCGCGTTTAACAGCCTGATTTGGCCGGCGATTTCCGCACAGGGAGTGGAGGGATGTTCAGCCCGCCAAATCGTCGAATAACCCCGGCTGCAACGGCTTCAACGCGCGCTGCTCTTCGCGGAAAAAGTCTGCCTTCGTCTTGCCCTTTCGCTTCCCCTTCAACGTGTGGCAATCGAACGCGTAGTCGGGGACTTTCTCCTTCCCGGCCTTGAGCAGATCGGCGGCGAGCTTGTCGGCGTCGATGCCGGCGAGCGCGTCATACACGAAGTTCTGCAAGTGGTCGGCATCGCGGCTCTTTCGCGCGGCGCAGAGCAGGATCACGGCTTTCGAGATGAAGATGCGGCCCTTCGGCTGCTTCGCGGGCACGGTCTTGTTCACGAACACGTAGCTGTCGTGCAGCGCCTTGATCTCGCCGGTGATCAGGCCCCACACGTCTTCCGCGGACACGGTGAGCAGGCGCTTCCAGACGTAGTTGCCGTAGCCGCTGTGCCACAGCTCCAGCGCCCAATAACCAGCCAGCCGGGTGTCGGCGCGCCGGATCGCTTTCTGCATCGCGCTGGACACCTCGCCGAAGTCGTAACCGCGTTTGGTGATGATTCTCACGGCTGCACCTCCGTCCCGGCGATGATGGCGAGGAGCGCACGCATTCGTTCCTGCCGCGGGCTGGCTTCGCCGCGCTCGTAGTCGGCAGATCAGAGCCTTGGTCGCGCGGCAGGCCGAGCACCGCGCAGGCATCCACTTGGCGCAGGCCGCGCGCCTTTCGCCATTCGCGGAGCTTCTGGCCGAACTCATGCGAGCGGGCTTTGAACCAGTTGTGCGTGCCCGGACCGGTGGCGGGCGGTTGTTTGAGGGCGGCGGCGAGTTCGCTGCAGGCGCGGGCTTGTGGGGAACGCCTTGCAACTCTCCCATTTCGAGATGAGCGCCTGATCCCGTGGCAGACCCAGGGCAACACACGCCTGCATCTGGGTGAGGCAATAGGTGCGGCGCCACTGACGGAGCATTGTCGCGAACTGGCGTGCGGGTATCGGCGGTTTCGGCCGGGGCAGCTTCGGCGGGTTCACCGCCAGTTCGCCGTGGATGAGGTCGAGGATGGCGCGCGCGTTCTGCGGCAGGATCTCCCGCTTCTCCCACACCCAGATCGTCCGGCGGGGTGGTGCGCCGGCCCGTGGCGGTCCGCAGCGCGTAGGCGGCGTCATTCTGCGTGAGCCGGGTTCTGCGCCGCCACGCCCGGAACAACTCGGCGAACTTCGCCGGCTCGATCGGCGGCGGGCGTCTGGTCGCCTGCTTCACCAGTTCGACATCCAAGGGCATCCGCATCCTGCGCACCAATTCAACGCGCGCCAGATCGCGCGGAGCCGTGGAACCCGATTCCCAACCTCGAAGCACGTCACCATTGAGTCCGAGCGCCACCCCCGCCTGCCGCCGGCTGAGCCCGTGCTTCGCGCGCCAGCGTCTGACCATCGCGCCAAACTCCGATCGATTCACCGGATCAGCGTCGCTCGGTTGCCTGCCTTCCCTCACCCATCGCACGACGGTGCAGAGGGTGAAGTAATCGGGCACTACGCGCCCACTTAGCCAGTGGCACATTGTTCCGTATCGGCGAAGTCGAAGGTGTCCACACCGGGGCAGAACACCTGGGCGATCTCTGGCGTGATGAAGGGCTGGAGATAGTTGGCGATGGTCTCTTTCACACCGCCGATTTGCTCGGGTGGTTGGGAGAGAAAGCGATTCGTGAAGTGCTCGGTCAGTTCTCGACGGCGCGGCGTTTGACGGCCGGAAGCGAGGTCGGTCATCGCCTCGTCGAGATCGCCTTGATCGAGCAGCAGGTGATAGGCGTTCTCCAAAGTTACATCGGCACCGATCTCCCGCAGCGTTTCCAGCGCGGTGGCGATGTGGGTCTGGGCCTGATTCCGAAAGAATCCCTTATCGCCGGCCTGACCCAGGCTGGTGGCCGTATCGACGACGGCCTTGGCGAACGTGTTGTAGGGAATGCTTCGATCGGACACGAGGTTGTAGGTTTGGCGTGGCTGCCACGAACCACCCGCGCCGTCGGGCCGGACCTGGAGCAGGATGAGGTCATCCTCGCGTCCGAAGTGCTTCGCCATCGCTGAAAGCGTTTCCCAATAGAGCCCTTTGTCGTCGATGCAAAGCCCGCCCCAGGTGGGTTCGTTTTGGAAGATCTGGAAGAGCAGCGGCGTGATGCCGGAGCGCGTCTTTCCTGAGCCGGTGTCGCCGGTGATGAGCCAGCCGCGACAGAAATCGGCACGCGTCCATTTGAAGCCGGCGAGGCGAAGGACAATGCGGGTGCTTGGTTTGCGCAGGAAATGCGCGATGAGGATCGCACCAGCGGCAGCCCAGAACGCGGCGACGGCAATTTCAGCGGGGGTCGCATTCACAACAGGCGGTCGATAAGGACGCCGATAGATCGCGCCGAGGGCGACGAGCATGAGCTGGGTCAGGAACCGGCTTCGGTTCAGGCGCTCGATAGATTGGCCGAATCGGCGCAGGTCCGCCACGATGTCGGCGGCTTGCTGAATGAACGACTTCGAGCGGCGGTCGAGCAACTCGATGGTGGCGCGGAAGTCCTCGAAACTCGGCGGCGGCGCTTGTGGGTCGTCGTCGATGTGGCGCGCGTGGCGGAGATAGATGCGCACCAAGTCCAAAGCGGCGATCATCGGATCGCCATCGGCGATGCGGTGCTGGCGCTGCCAGTCGGCTATCGCCGCGGCCAATGGATCATCGGCGCTCATTTCGCGGCGGTCGGATGTGGGCGGCAATAGCAGGTCGGACGCGGTTTCGAGCTGCTGGTAGAAGCCGGTCTGCCAGTGCTTCAGACGCTGCCGGTCGAGCAGGTTGAAGCCGGGATGCTGGAACGCGGCGGTGATCGGGACGTTGTGCTCGTTGAGCAGGGCGACGAGCCAATCGTGAAGGCGCGGCATGGCGATCTCGCGTGCGTGGAGCGTGTCCAGCAAGTGGCCGCGGGTCTTGCTGTTCTCGTAGAGCTTGAATGCATCACTGTGCGCTTCGTTCTTCACGACGACCCAGCGGCAGGCGTTGCCGAGCGCGTCGGTCAGGATGCGAAGCTGCTCCACGCTGTCCGCCTCGTGGTTGACGGGGCAGATGACGGTCAGCCTGCGCGTCGAGGGTGCGAAGGACTTCGGCCAAACCCACCTCGGCGAAGAAGTCGATGAACAGGTCGGTCGAGGCCGCGCGGCAGTCGATCACGAGCAGGTCGCAGGTTTCCGCCGCGATGAACATCCGGTCGATCTCGCGCCGGTTTTCGAGGTTGATGAAGTCCGACTCCGGGTGGAACCGCTTGAGCGTGGAGTTCTCGTGGTCGCTGTCGATGGCGCGATGGGCGATGCCGCGGTCCTTGAGGTACTGGACGAAGTTCGTGGCGAAGAAGCTCTTGCCGACGCCGCCTTTGCCGTTGATGACGAGGTTGATTTGTTTGGTCATGGGAATGGTGCGTGATCAGAGGTTGCGCGGATCGGCGATGCGCGGGCCGCGGCTGCGTGAGCGTTCGGTCGGCGGGTCGGACGGCGGCGCGTCGACAAGGGGATGAATTGGGTCCGACGGTGGTGACGGCGCGTCGAGTGACCGAGAATCGGCGACAGGCTGAACGCGGGCCGTTCCCGGAACGGCTGCGCGATGGCGTCCGGTTCGTCTTACCGGTCGCTGTGGCATTGGCTCGCCGTTCACTTCGGCGAGGAAGCGGGCGATCGTGTCCGTGCCGACGGCCACGCCGACCGTGGCGAGCAACTCGCGGATGAGACGCAGCGACGCGCCCTTCTGCCGCAACTCCACGATGCCTCCAGCGAACGGCGCGAGCTTGGTCTGACGGCTCGGCGACGGCAGCGTGAATGCGCGTGCGGCCTCGGTGAAACGCTGCGTGCGCGCGGCGATGTCGGTGGCTTCGTCCATCGGGTCAGCCTCGGTTCAGCGCCAAGTCGGTTTTCCTAAGCGAATGCTTAGGGGTAGGGCGTCCCTCAATTCATAATGCACGGGCGATCCTTCGCGTGGTCGGAGTTTGCTCATGCGCAATTCGTCGCATGGTTCGCCGTGGAGCCGGCTCTCGCGATGGAGCAAGGTAAGCACGCGGCTGCGTTACGAATGCGGTCGAATGCTGTCGCCGAAAACTCAGACGAACTTGAAGAACGCGCAGAGCTACTTCGACGAACATCTCGCCGTGGGTGACTACTACGGCGAGGGCGAGCAGGTCGTCGGTGAGTGGATCGGGCGTGGGGCTGTGGCGCTGGGATTGTCCGCGGCGGTGGGCAAAAATGAGTTCCTCAAGCTCTGCGAGAATCGGCATCCGAAAACGGGTGAGCGACTCATCGTGCGGATGAAGGACACGCGACAAACCCAGGATGGTGGAGAAGTGGCGAATCGTCGGGTGTTCTTCGATTTCACGTTCTCCCCTCCGAAGTCAGTGTCGATTGCGGCCCTCGTCGGCGAAGATCAGCGGATCGTCGCGCGCGCATCGAGAAGCGGTTCGGATTGCCGTGCGGGAGTTGGAGACATTTGCCGCCACTCGTGTGCGCGTTGGTGGAACAAACTCTGACCGCACTACGAGCAACATCGTGGCCGCGCTTTTCGAGCATGAAACTTCACGCGCCCTCGACCCGCACCTGCACACCCATTGCATCGTGTTCAATGCGACGCACGATGCCGCGGAGGATCGTTGGAAAGCGGTGCAGAACGTTCAAATGCTCGTCGCGCAGAAATACGTCGAGAACGTCTATTACCACGAACTCGCCCGTGCGCTGCGCTCCTGCGGATACACAGTCGAGAACTCCGCGCGTGGTGACTTTCGAATCGCGGAGATTTCGCGGGAACTGTGCGCACGGTTCTCGAAGCGTCATCGCGACATCGACGAGCAGACAAAGCAATTCCTCGCGGAGAATCACGACAAAGCGAACGGTAATGTCAAAGCGGTTCGTGAGCACATCGCGCACAAGGAACGCTCGCGGAAACAACACGACATGCCGCGAAATCAGCTCCGGGCGTTATGGCAAAGCCAGCTCGCTGGCGGATGATCGGGTGTCGATCCCGAGAGCAGGCCGACGCTGACGTAGTATCTCCGGTCAGTGCTGCGGATGCGGTGAATTGGGCCGAAGAACATCTCTTCGACCGCCGTTCGATTATCCATGAACACGACCTGTGGCGTCACGCGCTCGAGTTCGCCCGTGGGCATCGCGTCACGCTGGCGGAGATCAAACGAGAGACTGCGGCTCGTCCCTACATCCGCGAAATGCCTGGCAAGCTGACCCGCCGCGATGTCCTGGCTCGGGAATGGGAAATCGTCCAACTCGCGAGGAACGGGACGCGAGGCTCATGCTCCACTCGCGCAGCAGTTCGTCACCGATGAGGAATCGCTCGCTGAGGATCAGAAGATAGCGTTCCGGCACATCCTCGGATCGCGCGATCTTGTGACGCTTTTCCGCGGGGGAGCGGGCACGGGAAAGAGTTTCGTCCTCCGGCGGGTGCAGGAAGCGTTGCATCGAGGTGGACACGCGACGCACGTCCTGGCCCCGCAGCGGCAGCAGGTCCTCGACTTGTCGAAGGATGGGTTGACCGGAGCGCAGACGGTGGCGGAGTTTCTCGCCCACGGAGCGCTCGGTGCCGGTGCTGTCGTAATCGTCGATGAAGCCGGGCAGATCGGCGCGCGTCAGCTTTTCGAACTCCTCAAGCTCGTAGAATCGCGCGGTGGGCGCATCATTCTCTCCGGCGACACTCGCCAGCATGGGCCGGTCGAGGCTTCAGATGCGTTGCGTGCGATCGAGCGTTACTCCGGCCTTCGACCCGCAGAGTTGAACGAGATTCGCCGTCAAGACCCGAAGCGGGCGCGCGATGAAGCCGAGCGGACACGGATTCAAGAATACCGAGCCGCCGTCGAAGAAGCGTCCGAAGGTTCATTAGAAGCATCGTTTGATCGCCTCGATCAACTTGGTGCGATCACCGAGGCCGGACCCGAGCGGCTGCGCGACGAAGTGGCCAAGGCCTACGTGGAGCTGGCGAGAAGCGGTGAATCGGCCATCGTGGTATCCCAGACTTGGGAGGAAATCGATGAAGTGAACGCGCGAATTCGCCGCGATCTTCGCGGGCACGGGCTTCTCGCCGGAGCGGAAGAGAGCGTCAAGTCGTTGCGCCACATCGATCTCACGACGGCACAGAAGAACGATCAGCGTTACTACCCCGAAGATCACGTCGTCGTCTTTAACCAGAGCGTCGGGCGGTGCCAGCGCGGAGACATCGGGCGCGTCCGAGGGATCACGAAGCGCGGGGCGGTCATCGACACCGGCCATTCGCTGCACGTCGTGCGGCCGGACCAGCTCGATGCCATCACCGTTTGCCGACCGGATGCGCTCACGCTCTGCCGCGGGGATCGACTCCAGCTCAAAGCCAATGCTCTGACGGCGAACGGAGCGAAGCTCGCGAATGGGGAAATTGTGACCGTCGAGGGGATCAAACCCACCGGCGAGATTGCCCTCGCCGACGGACGGACGCTGCCGGCGAGCTACCGCCAATTCGTCCGCGGCTACGCCGTCACCTCCTACGGCTCGCAAGGCAAGACGGTCGATCATGTGCTCCTGGCCGACTCCGCAAATCGCGCCGCCACGAACGCGCAGCAATGGTATGTGAGCATCTCGCGCGGCCGGAAAAGCATCCGCATCTTTACGCCTGATCGACTCGCTCTGCGCCGGCACATCACACGCAGCGGCGACCGCCCACTCGCGCTCGATCTCGCCACCGCGACAAGCCCACGGCGGAGCCCAAAGCATCTGCTCGGCCCCATGAAGCGCGGCCGTGAACTCGCCCGACGTTTATGCCGCGCCACGATGCGCGCCTGGACTGCCGCATTCCTCAAACCCAATCTGAAAAACCACCATGAAACGACATCTCGAAAATCCCAGCGCCCCAACCGCGCCAACATGCTGGCAACGTGAAGCGCCTTCCGCCTGCCTTCGAGTCGAAACACCGGAAGGAGAAGTTCATCTCTTTCCTTTCGGGCAGCTCGTCACCGCGTGCCTCGTGCGCACCGAGCAGGGCGAGACGGTGCGGATCACATCTCGCGAGCCACGAAGTCGAGATTATCGGACGCAATCTGCGCGATCTTCTCCTCGCGCTCCAGGACTTCGCCGTGAAGTGGATTCGCGCCACGCCGCAGCGCTATCAATCTCTCGCCGATGGACAGGGCGGCATGATATCGAAGATTGCGGTGAAAGCGATCGACTGAATCCCGGATTTCACTCCCCGAGGCCAGTCCTTGCTGCCATCTTGAACTCACCATGAAGGCGCTGATTTGTCGTCGTTGCGACTCGAAAATTGGAACCGGCTCACGTTTGCGCAGGGTGCGGCGCTGCAAATCGTTCGGGGCGCTGGACGCGACGCGAGCGCATGGTCGGAGATTTGCTCTTCGCCGCTGTGGCCTTTGCCTGGCGGCGGCCCCGCTCAGCGCGCTCGAGTTACACAACGGCTCGCCGGTTGTCAGACGCGTGTCCGCTCCATCGCGCGCGCAACGTAAGTGGGATTACGAATATGCTGGGAGGACTTACTCGACTCAACCATGCGATACTCACAGCTCAAGCGAGGACTTTCACCGGACGAAGCCGCATCATACGTGGGCAGTAAAGAGTTGCTTCGGCAATTGGAGCGCTCCGGTTGGGTGAAGCCGTTCATTCGTGGAAATCGGCTCACGCGCTATGATCTCCGCGACTTGGATGCGTGCATCGATCGGCTAAAAGCGGGAGACACGCTGTGTCGCGCCGCTGTCGAATTAGTCAAATCTTGAACGCTCGCATGATTTCGCGGTCGTCCGGCCGCAGCTTCGCGTAATGGCGCTGGACGACGCGCACATCGTCGCCGAGCCAGGTCGCGATTCGGTAAATGTCGATTCCTTTGGCTGCGCAAATGGAGGCAAACGAGTGGCGCATAATGTGAGGGCTGAGCCACGGCACACCTTGAGCCTTCATGTAATCGGAAAAAGCCCGCCGAAAGTCGAACCGGTAGCGGTGCTTTCCCTGGACTACATCCGGCTGGAGGACGAACGGCGAGCGAAGGCCGTAGCCGCTGAGAAAATCGGCGAACTGATCCGTAAGTGGCACCGTGCGGGCGTCGCGGTCTTTTGGTCGAAACGTGGCAGTCGCCCGTATCTCAACCGTCTTTGTTTGGAGGTCGAACCATTCCGGCACAGCTTCGACGATCTCGAGTTTTCGCATTCCCGTGTGGAAGCCGCAGAAGAGAATGAATCGGAGATCGTCATTGGGAGCATTCGCGATCAGCCGCCGCGCCAGCTCCAGATCGGCAAAGCGGGTCCGCCCCTTCCGGTCAATGCGATCGAGCTGCACGTCGAGCGCAGGATTGCGGCGGCACAGATTCTCGGTCACGCACCAATTGAAGAACGAGCGGACCGTGAACACGTAGCTTTCCGCCGTGCTCGGAGCGACGCGGGACTTCGCCGAGGTGTAGAACGCTTTGCACTGATAGGTCGTCACCTGAGCAGGCGGGATGTTTTTCACGCTTTCGGCGAACATTTTGAGGACAGACGCCTTCGACTCCGCGCTCATTTTGCTGAAGCGATTGGTTTCGTATTTGTGTTTGAGGAACCGTTCGACTTCGGCTGTTAGCGCCTGGGCGGGCTGGAGTTCGGGTCGTTCCATGACCTCCCGCGCTCTTTGGACGGCCTCGGCATAGTCATTGGTTTCAAGCGAGATCCAAGTCCGGCGACCATTGACCTGCCGAGAATACCAGAACACACCGCCCCGCTCGTAAATGCCTTTGATTTTGCCTTTGAGCATGCGCCGATGGTGCGGCGCCCGTTGGGCGGCTTGGCTCCGTCCGCAGTGCAGGTTTCGGGCGGCGACGTGGCAATCGAAAGCGAAGGCAAGCTTGTGACCTTGACGTTGATATAATCTGAATGACCGAATGGGAGCCGGTTTCCCTTCTTGCCCGCGAAGGCATTCGGCTTCGGGATCCGTCCGGATACTCACTGTCACATTTTACTGTCACACTTTACGTTTTTGCATGGGTTCGCATGACTTTATATGGAGTCGTCCACAGAGAAGATACTTACGCTCAGAGACTTAGAAAACATTGACACGGTAGGGGTCACAGGTTCGAACCCTGTATCGCGCACCACTGAAAGTGGCTGAATTCGCAGGACGGGTGGCATTTTCGGCGTTGCCTTCGGTGCCGGATCAACTACCTATCGCGCCCGCCATGTCGTGCTCTCGAATCCATTTCGCCGTGAAAGTCTCGGCGATTCAGTCCTGTCGATGGGAAAGTGTGTTTCGATTGCAGATTGAGTCGAGTCCGTCTCGCTCCCGCATTCGGACAAAGTGAACCCGGTGGAACTTCGAAGCGATGATTAAGATTGCCCGCAATTGGAGCCGGTTGAACCGCGAGGAAAGGCTGGCGCAGGCCACCGCCGTCGTCGGCAAACTTGAACAGGGTGGGAGTGCCATCACCAGCGATCCGGCATTTGCCGCCCTGAAGGAATGGCTGACGGCGACGAGTAAACACTGCGCTGCCGTGCGGGCGATGGAAAAGGATTTGTTCCATCTGCGGCTGCGCCGGGACACGGCAGAGGATGCCATGCTGACGTCCCTCGATGCCGTGGCGGATGTTCTGGAGAAAGGTACCGAGGGCGATCTCGGCCGGATTCTCGCCACGGGTTTCGAGCCCACTGAAGGTGCCGAGCCGCGGGCGATCCCGATGACGCAAGTCATCAACTTCAGCATTAGCGCCGGCGACTTCGACGGGGAACTCGACACCCATTGGGACGCCGTCCGCGGCGCGATGTTTTACGATCAGCAAATCTGCACCGGGGATCCCGCCCATGAAAAGGAGTGGAAGGACTTCAATCTGACCAAACCAATTCGCTCCATCGACAGCGCTTACGACCCCTCCGAAGAATTCAATCGCGCTGGAATTCGACGGACGAAGGCCACGCTCACCGGGCTTCCATCCGGAAAGCGCGTGTGGGTGCGAGTGCGCGCCGCCAATCCTGACGGAACGGGACCGTGGAGTGAGCCGCGCTCGAAGCGCGTGCCGTAGAAAACGGTATGTTCTCGACTTTGGCGACTCGCCGCTGATTGGGGATTGCGCGCACCCGGATACCAACACCAACACCAAAATATACCTCATGGAAATTGAATCACTTCGCGCAGTTCCATTCCTCGCGGACCTTTCGGCCGCAGAATTGAAGAATTTCGCCGATCTCCTGGAGTCGCGGGAATACGAGGAAGGTGACCGAATCATCGAGGAAGGCACGGTCCCGGTCGCATTCGAGATCGTCCGCGATGGCGCCGTCCATGTCCGCCGCCGCACATCGGACGGCAGCGAAAAATTTCTCAATCGCCTGGGGCCAGGCTCCTTTTTCGCCGACGTCAACCTGTTCGACCCCGGGGTCGCGAGTGCGAGCATTTATGCGGCGGAAACCACACAAACAGCAATGATTCCATACGTTCGCTTCCGGACCTTCATGAATGAGAATCCCAGCGGCGGTTACCGGATCGTCTCCGCGATGCTGGTGGAAGTCGCCCGGAGACTGCGAGTCAGCAACGAACGTCTCGTCAACTTGGGTTCGCACGCCGAATCCCTGGGCAGCGACTGGTTGGGCTGACCCGCGCCCGCAATTCGGCGATCACGCGCCACGTATTTTCCCGTCGGCCATCAGCGCTTTCGAGTCAGCGTCTCGCACCCACGCCTCCAGCAGCGTGTATGTTACCGCGAGAGTGATCGGTCCAATGAAGATTCCGACGAGACCGAAGGCGGCCATGCCACCGACGACACCCGTGAAGATGAGCGGTAACGGGAGTTCCGCACCCATCTTCATCAGGAGCGGACGCAGCACGGAATCGGCGGCGACAATGACTACGGTCCAGATAAGTAGGAAGGTGCCCGCGCCGAAATGGCCGGTCGCGTACAACCAGATGGTGGCGATTCCGAGCACGGGTGTGGTGCCGATCTGCACGAGGTAGAGCAGAAACATGATGGCCGTGAGGAGCACCGCCGCAGGCACGCCGGCAACGACCAGCCCTGCGCCGCTGAGAATCGCGATGAGGGTTCCGGCGACAATCGTGCCGAGGATGACGCCCCGGATGGCGCGGCCGACAAGTTCCATTACGACATCGCCGTGATGTCCGCCCAACCGACGCAGAAACAATCGAACGCCCATAGCGGCCTGTTCGCCGGTGGCATAGAGCACGGCAGCGATCGCCAGCGTGAGCAGGAACTGCCCCGTGATTAATCCCATCGCCCCCACCTCCGAAACAAACCAACTCATCAACTGCCCGCTGTGCGCAGTGAGCATCGCTTCCACTTCCGCCGCGGCTTCGTGTGACAGGCTGGTCCATTCGTTAACGGCCGTCTCGCCAATCATCGGAATCTTTGCCACCCAAGCCGGCGGTGCAGAGAGCCGGTAGGCAGCGACCGTTTTTGTCCATTCGGTGATCGTGTGCTCGTGATGCACGATGGTGCGGAGAATGAAGGTGAATGGCACGACAAAGATGAGCAGCATCGCCAGCGTCATCACCATCACCGCCATCCAGCGCCGTCCCCACAGGCGCTTTTGCACCGCGCGCAACATTGGCCATGTGGCGATGACGATGGCCATGGCCCAAATCGTCGCGGGCAGGAAGGGCTTCACGATCCAGAGTGAGAAAAAGATCATCGCTCCGACCGCGAGCACGGCGAGAACGATGCGAGTGAGGTCGCGTGGGAGAGCCGTCATCGGCGCTCAGGCTAGGGCGAGGGCGGGGCGTTGTTCAACTCCGTCGCGTCGTGCGGGCGCCGGAGCGCTGGAAAGCACCGATTCCGCGCCGTATCCAGCACCGCATCACCGCCGCCGGGCGCCGGACAATCTGATGTTATAGCTATAACATCAGATTGTCTGGCGACGAGCCGGGCGGGTGACGGGGTGACGTTCCGGCGCCAGGCGGCAAAGGGGCGTTTTTTGTGGATCCTGTCCCGTTGGCCCCGCGTTGGTGGTTGCAGCCTTGGGACGCGCAGGAAAATCGATTCGGCGAGGACGACCTGCAGCTCTTTCATGCGTTTGGTTAAGACAAAGGTATTGTTCGTCCCGTGCGTGGACCACGGTCTTTCCGGCACTTCGGAAAAGTCGACAAACTTCCAATCCGTCACATCGGTATCGGCCATGCTGAGATATTCCCGGACGGCCGGCGAGCCATCGAGGCCGGCGCCCCGGTTCAAGTTCGGTTTTGGCCGTTCGTCCCCGAACACGTATTCCCAATGATCGCTGCGGAATCGACCGCAATCCTCCCCCTGGGCGTAAGCAACCCGATCGCCTTTGTGGATGGCGATCCGGCTTCCTTCGCAGACCGTCTTGCCATCGCCCCGATATGCGTCGTCATCGGGGAGGGTTCACGGGACGGCAAATTCGAGGTCCGCGATTAAGAGCGCGCGCGTTTTATGGCGTCGCGATGCGATAGACGCGAATGCCCGGATGCAGATACAAGACCGTACTTTTTTCCCGTTCGAAGACGGGTTTCCGGCCGGAAAAAAGTTGCTGGTAAAAGGTGCGCCGGCGCTCGAAATCTTCGCGCTCGCTTTCCTGCGGCCGAAGGCTCTCGAGGAAGAATTTCCCGTAGTCCATTTCCGAGACCGCGACATAGGACACGCCACGCGCGCGCAACTCCTCGAGCGTTCCCAAATCGGCGGCATATTTTTTTGCCAGGATGGTTTGCGGGACGACACCCAACCGCGCTGCGTGATTGCGACGCTTCGGATCGGGCAAAGCGATACGGTTGTCCTTGGCGATGATGGCTTCGGGTGGAACGTCTGTTTTTAGCCAGGCGATGAGTTCCCGATTGTCGTCGCGGCCAAAGGCGCGGTCGTAGCCGAGCCAGCCGGGTCGGGATTCGGTCCAGGCAGGAAATTGCGCGGCGATGAGCGCGAGCGCGCCGAGGCTAAAGACGATACGGCGCGAGTATTTGGGACTGAGCCAGCCCGCGAGATCGCTGGCGCCGATGATGGCGAAGAGCGCGAACAGCGCCGATGCTGGGAGAAAGTAACGGTCGTTCGATTTCGGCGAGAAGGAAAGCATCACCGCGAACAGAAACGGGAACGTCGCGATCAATAATTCGCCGGGAGAGGCGTTTCGCCGTTGCTGCCAGCGCGCGATGAGAAAGATGAACAGAAAGACCCAGATCACCGGCGTCGAGTTGTCCAGAAAGATGCTCCAGTATTGAGCGTGGGGGACACTGCGGGTCATGCCTTTCTGGCCGTTTACGACGTAGTCCGTCTCGCGGCTCAGGCTTTCCCAAAAAGTCGGAAACTGGGTGAGGAGCGGCCAGTTGACGATCACGAAGACGGCGGCGAGCGCGGCGGCGAATGCGGTCCATTCCGCGCCGCGCCGCTTCCCATAACGAAGAAGCGCGGCGGCGGCGAGGAACAGGGTGAGAGCGCCGACGTATTTGCCCGAGGTCGCGAGCGCGCACGCGGCGCCGAGAAAGGCGGCGCGTGGAATCGTTGGTCGCTCGCAGAACAGCCACGTGCCGAGCACGGCGACGGAGATGCCAAAAAGCAGCGCGGAGTCTTCTTTCAGGTAATGCGACAACTCGAAGAGTTGATGATGCCACGCGAGAATGCCGCCCGTCCCGAGAGCTGCCCCCCAGCCGCGCCAGAACCAGGCCAGCAGACTTAGCACGACGACCGCCCCGGAAATGAATATTGCTGAAACGTTACGGCCTGCCTCGACGACAGCCTGACGGTCACGCTCCGTTCCGACGACTGCGAGGCGAAGGCGCGCGCCGTCGAGCAAGAGCATCGGGTGATGCAAATTCCACTCGCCAGTGAGGAGCTGTTCCACCTTCCCGGGTTCGTCCGGGTGGTAGTAGTACGGGAAATCGTGATGGCGCGTATTGAGAACGAAGCAGCCGATGAAGAGCGCCAGAGACCACGCGGTCAGGAGCAAACAGTTGGGGATGATCGTCGATTTCACGACGCGCGGTAGCGACTGCAGTCCACGCCCACGACGGCGTCTGGCAGCAGGGCGAGGCGAACGGTCACCGCGTCGTTTGTTAGGTCGAGGGTTTTTGGATCGCTATCGCTGGCGCGGAAATTCAGCGGGACACCATCTCGAACCTCCGGACGGGAGAGAAGGTGGGCGAGGGGATGTGGCGTCATGTCAATGACCGCACCTTGGTCGAAACTCGAGCCCAGATGCAAGGCAGCCGGCATGTTCGATCGCGTGGACCGGAAGCAAAGGCGATTTTCCGGCCCGCTTTGGCCATTTGCCAAAGCCCTGAAACAGCAGAATACCTCGTCTTTGCGGAATAAATCGATAAAGCTGAGTTGCTCATCAAGCGCTCGAAACCATGAACCTCTACCGATCCCCAATTCGTTTCATCCCGTTCGCGCTTTTCCTCTGCGCCCTCGCGCTGGGCACGCTATCTCGGGGTGCGGCGCCCGACAACGAGGCGATCATTCGTCGTTACTTTGAGGGGTGGGCCAACCGCGCGGACACACGAGTCGCCGACGAAGTGATATCCACCGACCTGATGATGCATCACGGTGAGGTCAAAACTGAGGGCTTGGAAATCTTTAAGAAGAGCATGGCTGGCTTTCACGTCGTCTTTCCCGATCTGCATTTTGCCGTGGAAGACCTCATCGCGGCTCAGGATAAAGTCCTCGTGCGGTGGCTAATGACCGGCACGCAGCGCGGCGAATATCTGGGTCAGCCGCCGTCCGATAAAGCCGTGCGCGTTACTGGCATGAGTCTGTTCCGCCTGGCTGATGGCAAGATCCAGGAAATTTGGGTGAGCATGGATCGGCTCGAATTGATGCAGCAATTGGGTTTGGTCACCCTGCCGAAAACGCCGGCCTCGGATGCCAAGTAACGTCACGAGCTGCCCTCGATTCCGCGATACCGGAAAGAGGGTTGGCGGGCTTGCGTGATAGCTCGTTCATGTTTCAAGCCGATCGCCGTGAAATCAGCACATTGGCCAGGGTGATGAGCGCGCCGCCCGCGAGGAGTGATGTGGTGACGGTTTCGTTTTCGTAATCAACATCCATCCGATGGGCGAGCAGGGCCGGAAGGAAGAGCGCGAAGACCGTCGCGAAAACCGGTTCCGCGCAATAGATAATCCCGGCGGTGGTGGCATCGACGACGGGTTGCCAGCGGTTCATGAGCAGGAACGCCACTACCGAACAGCAAAGCGTGACCGAGACGAAGAGGATCGTGATTTCCGGACGCAGAGTCAGCACAGCGAAATCCAATGGGTGTGCGGAGTTCAGCGCCACAATCGGCGACAACAGAATGGCGATCACCAGAAACATGACAAACGTGACGCGGCCGGTGTGATTGCCGTGAAAGATCGGGCGTTCGAGCCACAGGATTTGAGCGGCGAAGAAGGCGGTGCCGAGCAGGGTTTCGATTTCGCCCCGACCCAGGCGCAGATCGTTCCAATCGAGCCGTGCGAGGACTGCTTCACCGGCAATGACAATGCCAATGCACATGGCCACGTAGGCACCCGGAAGGCGGCGATCACGAATGGCCACCGCGATTGGTACCAGGACGGCGGCGAACTGAGTGAGGAAGGCCGAGGTGCTGGCGGAGGTGAAGGCGAGTCCGTCCGCTTGCAGTAGCATACCCAGACCACCACTGAAGCCGAGACCGATGCCCTGCCGCCATTCGCTGGCAGTTAGCTTCACGAAAACCCGCGGATGCGCGAAGAGCAAAACGATTGCACCCAGTGCGAAACGAGCGGCGATCATGAGCGAGGAATAGAACCACGCATTGCGCATCGGCAGAGCGTTCTCCATCGCGGAGAGGAGTGCTTTACCGGACGGAAAACTTAGTCCCCACGCGGCGGTGGTGAGGATTAGCAGGACGATCGCTTTGCGGCGTGGGGCCATGTTCAAGGAGGGGCGCCTTCGGAGCCGCCCCGGTGCAGGCCGCGGCAGACCTGCGCCATATCCGGAACGATGGCGGCTTCCAGCCGGGCAAATGGAGGGCGGCCTGAAAGGCGCCCCTCCTCGCGATCGCTTCTGCTCACCCGAGTGCGTCCTGCATTTTGCGCAGTTGAACCAGCTTCGCGGCCCAGGCTGCATCGCGCTGCCGATGTTCTTCGAGCACGTTCGCCGGCACTTTCTCGCTGAAGTTAGGATTGGATAGTTTGGCGCGGACTTTCTCCAACTCGCCCTCGACCTTCGTGAGTTCCCTGCTTAATCGCTCACGCTCGGCCTCGACATCAACCAAACCTTCGAGCGGGAGGAACAGCTCGCCCAGTGGCGTCAATGCCGTCGGTGTTCCTTTGGGCGCTGTCCATGCGGCATTAGCGATCTCGAGAGTTTGGGCGTTCAGCAAGATGCGGAGTACCTCCTGGTCGTGCTCATCCAGCGTTTCATTGCCGCGCAGGACAAATCGCACACGTTTGTTGCTCGCAATATTGAAATCCCGGCGCAATCCGCGCCCGGCATTGACCACTTCATAGCGAGCTTCGGCGCGTTCGAGCTGTGATGGATCGAGATCGAAATAGTGCCGCTCATCGTCGGTGAATGGTTTCGGCCAGTGCGCCGTGGAAATCGTCTGTCCGCCCTGGTCTGCGGGCAGGTCGGTATTGAATCCCATTCCATGCCACAGCTCCTCGGTGATGAACGGCAGAAACGGATGGAAGAGCCGCAGTGTTTGCGCCAGTACGAAATCTGTGACCGCGAGAGTATTGCTCCGCCGCGCCTTCCGCATTGCATTCTCCGGTTCTTCTCCTTCCTTTTGCCCTCCCTCCGACGAGGAAGAGGACGAACCAGGTGAACCGAGGCTGGCTTTGCTGGCCTCGAGATACCAATCGCAAAACTCGCTCCAGAAAAAACGGTAGAGCGTCGCGGTGGCATCGCTGAACCGATATTCATCCAATGACGTCGAGACTTCGCGGATCGCGGCGTCGAGCTTGATCAAGATCCACCGGTCATCCGCCGTCAGCAGCGCGGGGATCATCTCGCCTTCGAGCGGGCCGGATTGCATCTGCCGGAAGCGCGCGGCATTCCACAGCTTCGTGCAGAAGTTGCGCCCGAGTTCGACGTTCTTTTCGTCATAGACCACATCAGAGCCGAGCGGCGCAGAGCGCATCACGCCGAAGCGCAAGGCATCGGCGCCGTACTTGCCAATCAGATCGAGCGGATCGGGCGAATTGCCGAGCGATTTCGACATTTTGCGACCCTGCTTATCGCGGATGATGCCTGTGAAATAGACGTTCCGGAACGGCATCTCACCCATGTATTCGAAGCCCGCCATGATCATGCGTGCGACCCAGAAAAAGATAATGTCCGGTGCGGTCACCAAGTCTGTCGTCGGATAAAATTTTGCGAGCGTCGTGGTCTTTTCCGGCCAGCCCATGGTGGCAAACGGCCAGAGCCACGAGGAGAACCACGTATCGAGCACATCGGGATCCTGGGTCCATCCGGCTCCCTCCGGTTCGTCGAGGCCGCAATGGACTTCATCGCCGCGATACCACACCGGCACCCGATGCCCCCACCAAAGCTGGCGGGAGATGCACCAATCCTGGAGGTTTTCCATCCAGTGGTCATACACTTTGGCCCAGCGATCCGGGAAAAACTTCATCCGACCGTCGGCCACACATGCGCGGGCTTCCTCCACGCGCGGATATTTTAAAAACCACTGCTCGCTCAAACGGGGCTCGATCGGCACGTCCGCGCGTTCGCTGAAGCCGACGTTGTTCGTATAAGGCTCCGATTTCTCAAGAGCACCAGCGGTCTCGAGGATTTCAGTCGCTTTTTTGCGCGCCTCGAATCGATCCATCCCGTCCAAATCCGCGCCCGCGGCGGCCGTCATTTTCGCGTCCGGCGTCAGGACGTCGATGACCGGCAGTTGGTGACGGAGCCCGATCTCGAAGTCCGCCTTGTCATGCGCCGGCGTGACTTTCAGCACACCTGTGCCGAACTCGAAGTCCACCTGCTCATCCGCCACAATCGGGATGACGCGGTCGGCCTTCGGCTGATCGAGTGGCAGAGCACGATAGACGTGGTTTCCGATCAGCCGCTGAAAGCGCGGATCGTTCGGATGAACTGCCACGGCGGTATCAGCGGGAATCGTCTCCGGCCGCGTCGTCGCGATGGTGAGAAACGTGCCCGGCTCTTCGACCACCTCGACCCGGAAGTGAACCATAAATCCGTTCTGCTCCTTCATGATTACTTCCTCATCGGAGAGCGCCGTCAGCGAGGCAGGGCACCAATTCACCATCCGTTTGCCGCGATAGATCAGCCCCTTGCGATAGAGATCCACGAAGACCCGCTGCACGCAGCGCGAGTAATCCGCATCCATGGTGAATCGCGTGCGAGCCCAGTCGAGCGAGCAACCGAGCGCGCGATCCTGTTGCAAAATGATGCCACCGTATTGCTCCCGCCATTCCCAGATTTTCGCCACCAGCGCATCGCGACCCAAGTCGTCACGGTGCTTTATGACGCCTTCCTTGCGCAGCGTTTTCTCGACGACATTTTGCGTGGCGATGCCCGCGTGATCAGTGCCGGGCAGCCACAGGACTTCCTGGCCCAGCATCCGCGCGCGCCGGCAGAGAATATCCTGGATGGTGTGATTGAGGACATGTCCGAGCGTGAGCAGGCCGGTTACGTTCGGCGGCGGAATTACAATCGAATACGCCGGTCGGGCGTCGGAAACTCGCTCTGGATCCGCGGTGAAGCAGCCGTGTTCGAGCCAGTAGGCATACCACTTGGGCTCCACGGAGGTGGGTTCGTAGGTTTTTGCGATTTCGGACATGGCAGGAAAAACGGGGCGGCGAATGTCCACGACCAATGCGCGCTTGGCAAAGGCGAAGTCGAACCGGGGCATTGGTTGCAAAACCCCGTTGTGAGCTCTCAAAGCTCCGTGCTACGGTCGCCTCCATGAGAACTTGTATCGCCGCCGTAATCGCTCAATTGCTCCTGACCTCCGCTTCCTTCGCGGTGACGTGGAATGTCGTGAAATTATCTGTCGTCGTGCGGCAGGGCAGCGGAGGAGATATCGCGACAACCGTTTTGAGTTCGCGCAGCTATATGAATTTTGTCTCCGATACGACTTCGACGCCTGAGAGCGACCTGTTTGTTGGTTTTCGCGAAGATACCGGCGTGATTGCAGTGGTGCGAAGGTCCGATGAGACCGTGCTTTATAATATCGTCTCTGGCCTCGGCAACGGCGGGACGGCTTCGAATGGCAGCAACACGAAGGGATTCATTTCCGTCGGTGCGGTTGTTTCGAGTTTGAATACGGATTTTTCCGGGTTCATTTACGATACCTTCAAGCGCGATTCGAGTGGTTCGCTCAAGAAGCTGAGCCGGCGCTTTATCGGAGGCAGTGGGAACCAAACGATCATCGGAACGGCCCGCACAACGGGCAAAAAAATCGTTCTATAGTCGATCCGTGGAGTTGGGATGCTGCCGCCGGTTCACTGTTTATTCGCTTCGGACAGCAGCGCCACCTTGCCGGAATCGAGATCGTAGCGCGCGGCCACGACCCGCAATTTTCCGCTCGCGACCGCCTGCTTGAGGATCGGGCCAGAGGTTCGGAGTTTTTGCGCGATATCGAGCGCGTTGGCCCGGACCGCATTGTCCACGGGATCACCGGGCTGGCCTTTGGTCTGGCGCACGGCCGGCTCGATGGCCTTCAGCACTGCTCCGATGTGTCCCGGTTCGCGCCCACCGGAAACCGCGGCGCCCACCGCGCCGCAACGTTCGTGGCCAAGAACCACGATCAGTCCGGACCCGAGATGCGCCACCGCATATTCGATGCTGCCGAGTCCAACCGGATCGACGACTTCGCCCGCGGTGCGCACGACGAAAATATCGCCCACCTTTTGATCAAAGATCACCTCCGGTCCCACCCGCGAGTCCGAGCAGCCGACAATGATGGCAAACGGCTTCTGTCCGTGCGCCACGCTCTGCCGACTCTCCGCAATCGAATCCGGTGAAACGGCTTTGAGCCGGCCGGAAACAAAACGGGCATTGCCCTGTTCGAGCCGGCGGAGCGCTTCCTTGGCGCTTACGCCGGGCGTCGTGTCACCGAGCGCGACCGCAAAACAGGTGGCAAACAATGTCAGTGTGGCCAGGAGGGATTTGGAGGAAGTGCGGAGTTTCATGAGCGCATGATGCAGGGGTATTTTCGGCGGGCGAGCTCCAACTTCGCGCCACCGCCGCTCATGAATCAGCGGGAAAGGTTAGGAGATGAGGAATCTCAAATTGCCCCGCGCATTGTCCGGACCGCTTCGTCCCGTTGATGCCATTCGGATTCGTTTCGGATTTCGTCATTCGGATTTCGGATTTTCCGGTCGCGGTGCCGAATTCCCGCCTGCGGCCGATGTCTTCTCCGTCGCCGACATGGTCGGCGAAGTCAGCGTTGGCAATTGGACGATGTTTTTCGAGAAGAACAGATCGAGCGTCCAATCGAGTGCCACGCGGACTTTCTTGGGAAAGCCGGGAAGTTTGCTCAGATAGATCCCGCGCCACAGCCACCAGGCGATGATTCCGGAGAATCTCATCCCCAGAATCTCGGCCACGCCGCAGCGCCGTCCAATCGACGCTAGTAAACCGATGATCTTGAATTTGAACGGCCGCCGCTCCTCGCCGCGCAAGGTCGCCGCGATGTTCTGGGCGAGCACGGCGGCTTGACGAATGGCGTGCTGGGCGGTCGGGGGATAGAATTTTCCCGGATGCAACGGATCGGGCACGAGCGCGCAGTCACCGAGCGCCCAGACGCCGGGAAAGTCCGGCACTTCCAAATAATCATTGGCCACCACGCGGCCTCGCTGCAGCGCGCAGGGCAGACTCGAGATTACCGGGGCCGGCGTGGTGCCGGCTGTCCAGATTAGCATGCGAGAGCTGATGGTCGTGCCGTCGCTCAAGGTCACTGTCTCGCCGTCAAAACTGGATACTTTGGTGTTCAGCAGAATCTCGACGCCGCGCTGACCGAGCTTTTTTTGTGCATAACGCCCGAGGCTTTCACCCAGCTCTGGCAGGATGACGGCGCCGGGATGCACGAGCGCCACACGGATCATGTCTTCCCTGAGATGGGGATAAAACTTCAGTCCTTCGCGGAGGAAATCGTTTACGGCGCCGACGGTTTCCGCCCCGGCGAACCCGCCACCCGCCACCACCGCGGTCAGCGTCGTCCGGCGCCGGTCTTCATCAGACTGATTGTCCGCCAACTCGAGCGCGTCGATGACGCGGTTCCGCACGAGCAACGCATCGCCGAGTGTCTTCATCGTGAGGGCGTGCTCCTCGAGACCGGGCGTGTGATAGAAATTCGTCACCGCGCCGAGCGCCAGCACGAGTTGATCATAGGCCACTTCATAAGCATCCGGGAGGTCGGGGTGTCGAACGCGCACCAGTTTCTTTGTCAGGTCAATGGCCTCGACGTCGGCGATCGCGATCCGCGTGTGACGCAGCATTTTTCGGAGCGGCTGCACAATGTCGGTCAGCCCCACATCGCTCCCCGCCACCTCATGAAGCATCGGCGTGAAGAGCACAAAATTCTCCTTCGACACTACCACCACTTCGATATCCGGCGCGCCACCAAGTTGTTTCTCGAGGTGCAACGCGGTGTAGGCGCCCGCGAATCCTCCGCCGAGAATGAGGATACGTTTCTTCCCATCGGCCATCGGCATATCCAGCCCTTTCGCGCTCCCCTTCACAATCCGGGGCTGCTTTGCATGATGCCGCCGTCGGCGAAAATGGTGGTCGCGGTAATGTAGCTTGCGGCGTCGCTGGCGAGAAAGGCGACGACGCTGCCGATCTCCTGCGGTTGCGCCATACGGCCGAGCGGGATGGCGTCGTCCAGTTTTTTCAGCGCCACGGGATCGTTCATGGTGGCGGTGTTGATCGGCGTCGCGATGGCGCCGGGGCCGACGCCGACGACGCGAATGTTATGGGGCGCAAGTTCGACGCCCGCGGTGCGCGTGAGCATCCGCATTCCGCCTTTGGAAAGACAGTAGGGAGTGTTGTTCGGCATCGGCCAATCTTCATGGACAGAAGTGATGTTGATAATACTCCCGCCGCCGCCTTGCTTGATCATCTGTCGGGCGGCGATCTGCGTGCCGAAGAAGGCGCTCTTGAGGTTGATCGCGAGCACCTTTTCATATTGCTCCTCGGTTGTTTCGAGCACTGAGGTGCGCGTCTCGATGCCGGCATTATTAACCATGACGTCCACGCGCCCAAACTTCGCGACCGCAGTGTCGATGAGCATCTGGAGATCGGCCACTTTGCTGACATCCGCCTTTACGCCGATGGATTGTTCGCCGAGCGCGGTGACTTGCTTCTCCACCGCCTCCGTGGCCTCGGGATGGCAGACATAGTCGATGACGATATTCGCGCCTTCCTTGGCCAGCGCGAGGACGACGGACAGTCCGATGCCACTATTTCCGCCAGTGACGATGGCGACTTTACCTTTGAGATTCATGATGATTGTCGAGTTTGGATTGGTTGCGAAACGTTGGATAGCTCGTCGCGGACATGGCCCGATGGTTCATGGTTGTTCACGACGCCGGGACGCGGACCAAGCTTTTCCGACGCTCGCAAGGCGGGCTCCCGATCACAAGCGCCATCTATGTGACAGCAGCCCTTGCTGCGCCCGGAAAGTCACGGGCGCGTCCAATAATCAATGGACGAAAGGCGCAATCTCGGCCGCCGCGTTGGTTTAAGTTGGACGGAGAAATTGGGGCGCCTACGGTCGGCCGCACCGGCTCCTCGCTCCATGCTCCTCTCAAGCACCTGCCATCGTCAACCGCTCCCAGCCCGTAAG
>CAWCSW010000030.1:0-93463 GCA_963798345.1 uncultured Verrucomicrobiae bacterium
GGACCCGGGAGGCGGGACCCGGGATTGGGATCGGGAGGCGGGAGGCGGGTGCACACTCACTTCGCCTGCTCCTGGAACCACTTGCGGGCGCCGAGGAGCTTGACGTGGCTCGAGGGGCCTTCGATCGCCACACCGACGGCGAGCAGGCCGGTCTCGACGAGGAACGCGCCACGGCGGTCCTGCTCTTCTGGCGATAGCGGCCGGCGATGTGGAACTTGCCGCCCGTGACGTCGAGGTCGGAAACGTCGAGCAGGTCGCTCGCGAGCCGCACGCCGGCCGAGCCCTTCATCCCATCGAGCTTGAGGATCCCCTCCGCCCACCCGGGCAGTTTCGCGGCCACGAGCGTGTAGATCGGCCGCGCGTCGCGGCAGGCCACGGACGTGCGCGCCGAGAGGCCGTCGTGGAGGCGCCCCGAGACGATGTCGAAGCGGCCCCACCAGTCGCGCTCGTTGTGCTTCGTCCCCGTTGTCGTGATGTTCGCCATCTCGACGCGGCTTCCCGAGATCTCCATGTCGTCCTTTTCGACGTCCCAGCGGGGGATGACGAACCGGCCGGACGCGCGGCCCGCGAGCGTTCCGTCCTTGTAGCGCGCGGTGACCCGCCCGACCTGGAAGTCGCCCTCGCCCCGGCCGATGCCGTGGTCGAATCGAACGGCAAAGTGTCCTGTTCCGCCCCCCCCCGGAGAACCGCGGCTCCGGCGCCGGTCCGAGATAGTGGTTCAGGCAGCGAAGGTCCGTGATGCGCCCCTGGAGCCGGATTGTCCCGGAGATCCTGCGCCAGATCTGCTTGGCTCGAACCTCCTCCGGCGCGTAGGGATCGATCACGCAGTCGCCGCGGCCCGAGGCGGCGGAGAGCATCGGCTCCGAAGGAGCGAGGAGGAGATCGCCCGAGAGGAACTCCACGGCGGCGGGCCCGATCGCGACGCGCACGTGCGGGCGCAGCGTGAATCCGCCCGTCACCCGCGCCCGGCCGCGGAAGCGATAGATCTCGATCCAGATGTCGGGTGCCGGATCGGCGAGGAAGTTCTCGACGCGGACCGTCCAGAACCGGCGCTTCTCGCTCTCGGAAAGGGGCGGCGTTTCCTTCGCCGGGCTCGTCAGAGGCGGATCGGAGAACCCCGGGATGGACGGAAGCCGCGCGGCATGCGCGGCCGAGAGCTCGCTCTTCTTCTGCTTCTCGCGCAGGCGGAATTCGAGGCCCTCCGCGCGCACGCGGGTCGCGTGAAACTGCTTGTGGAGCAGGTCGAGGAGGGAGACCGAGATCGTCGCCTTCTCGATTCGGAAGAACCACTGGACGTTCGGGTCGCTGCCGCGCATGCGAAGCCCGCGGATGCGGATCTCTCCGGGGATCCAGGACGACGCCGCGTCATAGTCGAGGAGGAGCGCGTCCGGATCGGTGTTGACCCATTTCCGGAGGAGACGGGTCGAGACGACGACATGAACGCCGGCGCAGAAGAGGGCGGCGATCGCGAGGACGGCGAAGACGAGGAAGATCCAGCGCCGCCTCGATGAGGACGCGGCGCCGGCGGAGCGCTTGGACGAACGGACACCGGTCATGAGTCAGGCTCCCTCTCGCAAGCGGCGGGCCAAAGTTGGGTGCCGGAGAGATAATGGCCGCTCAACTGTCGTAAGACAAGGAGGATGAGTGATGAGGCGTCATCTCGTTTCGCTCGGTGTTCTGAGCGTCCTGGTCGGGGTGATCGCGTTGTCGGCGCGAGGCGCCGAGCCGGCGGCCGCGCCTTCCGGCGCGCGCGGGGAGTTCATCGCCGAGGTGGACAGCGTCGGCAGGAAGCTGGCGGACCTCGCCAACGCGATGCCACAGGAGAAGTACTCGTGGCGGCCCGCGCCGGGCATCCGCTCCGTCAGCGAGGTGTACGTGCACGTGGCCGGCGGCAACTTCATGCTCCCTTCGTTCGCCGGCGTGAAGATCCCGGAAGGGGTGAGCCGCGACATGGAGAAGACCATCACCGACAAGGCGAAGGTCATTGAGACGATGAAGAAGAGCTTCGACCACGTCAAGAGCGCCGCCGCCGGCATGAGCGACGCGGACCTCGACAAGAAGATCAAGATCTTCGGCGGCCGTGAGGTGACCGAGCGCGCTCTGCTCGTCACCATCCTCAACCACATGCACGAGCACCTGGGCCAGTCGATCGCCTACGCGAGGATGAACGGCGTCGCGCCCCCCTGGTCGGAGGGTGGGGAGCCCGCTCCGGCGAAGAAGTCTTCGTAGGGACAGGGTTCCCATTCCCCTGAACATTCCACCCGACTTCTACGTTTGTACCAGTGATGTTCGCGATCGAGGCTCGAAACCTGCGCAAGGTCTACCGGTCCGGTCTCGGCGGCCGGCAAGTGGAAGCGTTGACCGGAATCAACTTGCGGGTGGAGCCGGGGGAGATCTTCGGCCTGCTGGGCCCCAACGGAGCGGGCAAGACAACCGCGATCAAGATCCTGCTGGGGCTGACGCGCGCCACGGGGGGCGAGGCCTCGCTCTTCGGGATTCCGGCCGGGAATCCGTCGAGCCGCCGGCGCGTGGGGTACCTGCCGGAAGGGCACCGTTTCCCCGGATACCTGACCGCCCGGCAGACGCTCTCGATCTTCGGCCGGATGTCGGACGTTCGCCCGGAGGACCTTCGCGTCCGGATTCCGAAACTGCTCGCGCGCGTGCGCCTCTCCGAGTGGGCCGACGTGCGCGTCAAGAAATTCTCCAAGGGGATGACGCAGCGCCTCGGCCTCGCCGCCGCGCTCGTGCATGAGCCGGACGCTCTCCTCCTGGACGAGCCGACCGACGGCGTGGATCCGGTCGGCCGCCGCGAGATCCGCGACCTCCTCCAGGAGGAGGCGGGGCGCGGCCGGGCGATCCTCCTGAATTCCCATCTGCTCTCGGAAGTCGAGCTCGTCTGCGCCCGCGTCGCCGTCCTGCGCCAGGGATCGGTCGCCGCGCAGGGACGAATCGAAGACCTGACCGCGGTCACGTCGCGCTACAAGCTCGTCGCCTCCGGAGTGGACGACGCGCTGCTGACTGAGTTGCGCGGAACCGGAGCCCTGGTCGATCGTGTCAACGGCCACCTCGACCTGACCGCGCGCGACACGGCGCACTTAAACGCCGTCGTGGACCGCCTGCGCGCCCGCGGCGCGCTGCTCGAGGAGCTGACTCCGCTGCGCTCCTCTCTCGAAGACGTCTTCGTTGGCCTGATGTCGCCTGACCGCGTAGAAATCCCCCAGTCCCCCGGTCCCCCAGTCCCCCAGTCACTCAACTCCGAGGAGATCCCGCAATGAGAGCCTGGGCCGCGAGCGTCGAGGAAGTGTTCCGCGAAGCGGCGGCGCGCTGGACGCTCATCGCCTACTTCGCGCTCTCCTCGCTCTTCATCCTGATCTTCGCGCTGGCCGTGAACCTCGACGTGGTCAACGGCGCGCTCGCGGGCGTCAAGCTCTTCGGCCAGACGGTCGAGATGGGGCACCGCTCCGTGGACATCGACCGCCTCGTGCTCGGGTTCGAGTCCGGGTTCTCCGGCTTCCTCTACCTCGTCGGCACGTTCCTCGCGCTCTTCGCGACCGCGCACCTCGTGCCGCGGCTGCAGGAGAAGGGGACGGTGGACCTCTACCTGTCGCGACCCGTCGGGAGGGTCCCGCTCCTCCTGTCGCGCTATTCCGGCGGGCTCCTCCTCGCCGCGGCGAACCTCCTGTATCTCATCGGCTCGATCTGGCTCATCATCATCTGGAAGACGCACGTCGTGCACGGACGCTTCCTGCTGGGCGGCCTGACGATCCTCTTCACGATCGCCGCGCTCCTCGCGTTCGCGTTCCTGATCGGGGTGGTCACTTCCTCGACGGGCGTGTCGCTCATGGCGACCTATGCCGTCTTCTTCCTCGCCGCCATCCTCGCCGCCCACGAGCGGATCGCCGCGGCCCTGTCGGCCGAGTGGGCGGCGACGCTCGTCAACGCCCTCTACTGGGTCTTTCCGAAGACCGCGGAGCTCGGCCGGGCGACTGTCGAACAGGTCTCGGGAGGGGCGTTCGGGCACGCGCCCGCCGTTGCCGATCTCTTTGCCGTCTACGGATCGACCGCGCTCTTTGGCGCGGCCGCCCTCGCCGCTTCCTGCTGGCTCTTTTCCAGAAAGGACTTCTGACATGAAGACATCGAGACTCTTCACGAGATTCGCCCTGACTTGCGGGGCAGTCGCGCTCTTCGCCCTCAGCGCAGCCGCGCCGCTCGCGGCGGCCTCTCGCTCCGCCAACGACCTGCTCTCGCTCGTTCCCGCCGACGCCGCCGCCGTCGCCGTCGTGCGCCTGAGTGAACTGCGCGAAAGCCCCCTCGCGGCCAGGCTCTTCTCGGGCGCCGACCACATGACGGTAGACGGGGACGGGGCGCGCTTCCTGGCCGAGGCGCAGCTCGACCCGAAGAAGGACGTGGACACCGTCGTCGTCGCGGGGAGCCCCTCCTCGGGGCATCACAACTCTCCGACGATCGCTCTCTTTGAGGGGCGGTTCGACCCGGACCGCCTCGCCGCGGCCGCCGAAAAGCGCGGCGCGACACGCAAATCCACCGCCGCCGGGACCTACTTCCTCCTTCCCGAAAAGCACGGGCACGGCGACGAGCAGCAGGCTGCGGCGGCTTTCGTCAGCCCGAGCCTCGTCATCGTCGGGGCCGAGTCCGCCGTCGCCCAGGCGCTCGAGGACCGGCAGCACGGCGGCACCGGCTTCGTGTCCGGCACCGGACTGGGCCGCCAGTTGAGGCGCGTGGACCGCGACTCCTCGGTGTGGGCCCTCGTGGACGTGGCCCGCTACCCGTCGGTCGCGCGCCGCAGCGCGCACGTCCACGGGTCCGACGAGGCGGCCGGCGAGCCGGCGATGGCCATCATGGGCGCGATGAAATCCGTGACCCTGCTCGCGGTCCAGGCGAAGGCACACGGTGACGCCGTGGAGCTCTCGGCGACCGGCCTCGCGAGCGACGCCGAGACGCGGCAGCTCCTCGAGGACTCGCTCCGTGGCCTGATGGCGATGTGGAGGCTCGCGGTCCAGGACAAGTCGCCGGAGCTCGTCTCGATGCTGCGCAAGTTCACGGTCTCGAGCGACAACGAGTCCGTCTCGATTCACGGCACGCTGTCGGGCGCGTTCCTCCGCTCGGTCGCGGAGAAGGCGCGGCACAAGAAAAACGAAGACTGAGCCTGGACGAGGGCCGTCAAATGGGGGGCGGCCCGCCGCGTCTTTTCTCCGGGCCTCGGAAAGACCGGTAAGATCACCCCCCCATGTCGTCCGCCATTTCCGCCGCCGCTCTTCTGCCGGCCCCGGTGGCGGAGCTGATCGAGCAGAAGAACTTCGATTCGCTCGAGGACGTTTGGACGAAGCGGCGCGGCGACGGAATTTGAAGCGGTCGACGTTTTGCCCGCCCTCCAACACCGCGCGATTGACATCATCCGCGCCCGCGCCAAAGCAGCCAAAGATGGGGACCCATTTTTCCTCTACCTCCCGCTCAACGCACCGCACACGCCGATCGTTCCGACCCCACAGTGGCAGGGAAAGAGCGGGCTGAATCCGTATGCGGACTTTGTCATGCAGGTCGATGCGACCGTCGGCGCCATTCTCGATGCCCTCGACGACGCTGGCGTGGCCGAAAACACGCTCGTGATTTTCACCAGCGACAATGGATGCTCACCGGAAGCGAAGTTCGACGAACTGGCCGCGCGAGGCCACAATCCGAGCGGTCCCTTTCGCGGACACAAAGCGGACATCTTTGACGGTGGGCATCGCGTTCCCTTTCTGATCCGGTGGCCTGGGCACGTGCCGGTTGGGACGTCGAGTGATCAACTCATTTGCCTGACCGATCTCTTCGCGACGCTGGCCGAAATATTGGGTGAAACGCTTCCCGACAATGTCGCGGAGGACAGTGTCAGTATTCTGCCCGCGCTGGAAAGCCGAGCTGCCGGGCCGCTCCGCGAGGCGATCGTCCATCACTCGATCAATGGCTCGTTCGCCATCCGGCAGGGCCAGTGGAAACTCGAATTGTGCCCAGACTCAGGCGGATGGAGTGCCCCGCGCCCCGGCTCGAAAGCGGCCCGGGATTTGCCGCCCGTGCAGCTCTACGATCTGGCCGCCGATCCGGGCGAGCTCACGAACGTTCAGGATAAACACCCGGAGATCGTTTCCCGACTCACCCACCTCCTCGAAGTTTACGTGGCGGACGGGCGCAGCACGCCGGGCGCACCGCAGAAAAACACCACTCCTGTCGTCATCCGGCGCCCTTCCGAGTAACTTGTCCCACGTTCGCCCAATCCGCTTGGTTCAAAAATTGGCGACATTCCGGGCGCTTCGATTCGATACTACCCAGCGTGACCATTTATTTCGTCGAGATCGAATCACAGGACCAGGCGCTCTACGCCGAAGCGCTGGCGGAACACTCGCTATTTGCCGTGAAACGCCTGAGCGAGGTGGGACCCGACGCCGAGATCATTTCCGTTTATATCAACGAACAGGTTGATCTGGCCTTCCTCGAAGCCCATCCTGCTCTGCGGATGATTGCCACACGCTCGACGTCCATCGATCACATCGATGAATCGGCCTGCCGGGCGCGCGGCGTCACCATCTGCAATGTGGAACACTATGGCGAGACGACGATTGCCGAACACACCTTCGCCTTGATCCTCGCGCTGGCGCGCCGGCTCCGCGAACTGATGAATCTACCAAAGGGCGGACGCTTTTCCTACGAGGCAACGCGCGGCTTCGAACTGCTCGGAAAAACCATCGGCATCATCGGTGTTGGCCGCGTCGGCCAGCGGGTGGTCTCGCTCGCGCACGGGTTTCAAATGCAGGTGCTCGGTTACGACACAGTCAATCCCGAGCAACTTGCACGAACCCTGCACTTCGATTTTGTCAGCCTCGATGAATTACTCGCGCGCTCGGACGTCATTTCCCTCCACGCGAATCTAACGTCCGAGACGTACCACATCCTCAATCGCGAAACACTCGCCAAAACGAAGCGCGGGGTTCTCATCATCAACACCGCTCGTGGCGCCTTGCTCGAAACCGCGGCGCTGCGCGAAGCGCTTGAATCAGGACACGTTGGCGGGGCGGGGCTCGACGTGCTCCAGGATGAACGGGTACTCCGGCAGAACGTGGCCAGCGTCATTGGCGGTGAAATCCTCCAGCACCTGCGCAGCGATGATGTGGCCCGCGAAGCGCACGATGCAGACCGCGTGCGCGAGCTCGAGGAATTGATTCTGGGCAATGCCGTCCTCGCGCGTCCGAACGTGGTATTCACGCCGCACATCGCCTTCAACAGCGTCGAGGCCGTGCGCCGCCTCGCCGAGGCGACGATTCAGAACATCAAATCTTTTGCCGCGAAATCGCAAATCCCTCCGGTCGGCAGCGCGCCGGAAAATGAAGATCATGGGGCGACGTGACAAATCGGGCGCGCTCGGTTACATCCAGACCCCGTGTCTGAATCTAATAAATCCTGGCCGGGTGTGACGGTGATCTCGCATCCGCTCGTGCGTGCCAAGCTGACGCGGATGCGCGCGGCAGGAACGTGCTCGAGCGACTTTCGCGGGTATCTCGCGGACTTGGCGACGTTGATGGTCTATGAGGTAACGCGGGATCTCGCGACGGAGGCTTGCGTGGTCGAGACGCCGCTCGAGTCTTGCACCGGTGCGGTTCTGCGGCGGCCGATTGTGATCGCGCCCATCTTGCGCGCTGGTCTGGGCATGGTGGAAGGAATGTTGCGTTTGGTCCCGGAAGCGAGCGTCGCGCATATTGGCATGTTTCGGAACGAGCAGACACATCGACCGGAGAGTTACTATTTCAAAGCCCCGCCGCACCTCGCGGTCGCGGATGTCATCGTCGTGGATCCGATGCTGGCCACCGGTTGGAGCGCCACGGCAGCGCTCTCGCAACTCAAGGAAGCGGGCGCGACCTCGCTGCGATTTGCCTGTCTGGTGAGTTGTCCCGCCGGGATCGAACAGGTTCGACGCGCGCATCCCGAAGTCCCGATTTTCGCCGCCGATGTGGATCGCGAATTGAACGATCAGGCATATATCCTTCCCGGATTGGGCGACGCCGGTGACCGGTATTTCGGGACGATGGAAGGCGCCGGTTGAATCCGGACGGGCGGATGGTGAACGCGGTGTCCAGTTTCGCCATGAAACAATTCCTCCTGGTCCTATTCCTCACCACGGTAAATCTCCGCGCTGCCGGCGAACCCGAATTCTTTGGCGTCTTTACGTCGGGCCACGAGGGCTTTCCCTCGATCCGGATTCCTTCGGTCATTGTGACGACGGCGGGGACCGTGCTCGCCTTTGCTGAGGGGCGGCAGCGTCCGACGGACCAGGCGGAAAACGATATCATCATGAAACGCAGCACGGATGGCGGACGGATCTGGGGCCAGTCGCGAGTGCTCCACGATGATGGCGCCCATTCGTTGAACAATCCGACGGTGGTACAGGATCGGGAGAGCGGGCGGATTTTTCTTTGGTATCAGCGCATTCCCGCGCATTTAAAGGAACGCAGCGCGAACGTAGCGACGGGTCTCGAGGGGCCGGACATCTACCGGAATTTCATGATGACTTCGGAAGACGACGGACAGACGTGGTCAGCGCCAAAGGACATGACGGCGACAACAAAACGCCCCGAGCGCGCGACAACCATCGCCAGCGGGCCGGGCATTGGTATTCAGCTGACGCGCGGAAAACACGCGGGCCGGCTCCTGATTCCATTTAACGAAGGACCCTACGGACGCTGGCAGGATTACGCGGTCTGGAGTGACGATGCCGGGGCAACCTGGACCTACGGGGAGGATGTGCCGGGCGCAATGGTGCCGGACGGCAAGGGCGGCGAACGCAGTCAGATCAACGAGGTGCAATTTGCCGAACTCGAAAATGGGGATGTGTTGCTCGACAGCCGGCAATTCGGCGGACCGCCAGTGCGACGCGCAACGGTGAGCCGTGATGGTGGGGAGACGTGGGCGCCAGTGCGCGAGGAGCCGAAGCTGACGGACCCCAGTTGCATGGCTTCGACCCTCCGGTATTCGTTTCGCGAAGGAGATAACCCGGGCCGATTGCTCCACAGCGGACCGGATTCGACGAAGCGCGAGCACGGAACGATTTACGTGAGCCATGACGACGGGAACACGTGGCCAGTGAAGCAGGTGCTCTATCCCGGCGCCTTCGCCTACAGTGTCCTGACGCGTTTCGATGACGGGACGGTCGGGTGCCTGTTCGAGGCGGACAACTACGCGCGCATCGTCTTCGCCCGCTTCCCCATCAAGTGGGTGGAAGGCGATTCACCTCCAGTCGAGAATTGATCACAAGCGATATGGCGGCACCACTTCGCCTTGGATAACGATGCGGCCCGAAAGGCTTCCGCTGAAAATTTCCCAGCGCCGTGGGGAGGGTCAGGGCGCGATTTGCATTTCGCCGGTCACGCCGGAAGTCTGAAATTGCCCCGTTGCAAAGTTGTTTGGCTGGTTCACCACACCCCGGAAAGTCAGGGTCTGTTTTCCATTCCGTACACTCCCCGTGACCAGACCATTCTTACGATTGATGGCGAGTTTCTTCAGGGGCGTGGTCCGGCTGATTTTGGATCCGTTGAACGAGAAATCCCCACCAATCGGCCCGGGGAGAGGGCCTTTGTCGAGCGCCAGGGTGCCGGTGCCATCTGCGCCGAGGTCAAGGACGGTGGCCGCGCTGGGCTGCGGGTTAAATCGGGAAATGACGGCCGTGGTCTGACCGGCAAAGCCTGCGGCATACGGCCGCGCCGGATTCGCCACGGGCGATCGTTTCCAGCGCAGCGTTGCCACGTAATCGAACAATGGACTGACCCGGGAATCGAGGACACCCGCCGAAACCGCTCCGGCGATCGGTTCGTGGAAAACCGGGATCAGTGCGGCGCCGTCAGTCGCCGCGACGAGGGTCGTGCCCCAGGAAAGCGGCTTTCCGTCGCCATGCCTTCCCACACATTTAACGAGCCCGCTTGGTTTGATGGTCATGATCCCGTAACCGTAACCATCCGGCATCCCGGGTGTGATCACTCCGCCGATGCTGACGGTGTGCTTTTCGTTGGTAACCGAATCGGATCCACGGAGCGGGCGTTCGTCGCCCGACCAGACTTCACTGCCGAAAACGACGGCGAGCAGAGTGCCGGGCTCGTCGGAGCGAAAACCAAGAAACAGGAGTGCGGGCTCTTTGCCGGGAAGTTTTACGCTCGCTGAAGCCGTGCCGTCGGTCAGGTCGAATTGGCCGCGGACGGTGAAGCGTTTGCGTTGGGTGACAATGAGCCCGGTGAAACTTCCCAGAGAGTTGATGTTCACAAAAAACTGCGCACGGGGAAGATCGGTGTCGCCCAGCAGTTCCGGGTCGAGATTGAGGAGCCCATTGAACACGCCTGAGTAGACGACGGTATCCACCGGTTCGGACTGAATAGTTACCGTGGCCATCGCCGTGGCGCCTTCCGGATCGCGGATCGTATACGTGAACGAATCTGACCCACTGAATCCGATCCCCGGTGCGTAGAGAATCGTATTGTCACCAAGAATGGTCGCCGTCCCGAAAGTGGGGGTCGAGACATCCGTCACCGCGAGCGCTTCGCCTTCGGGATCGAAGTCATTGCCGAGCACGTTGACGATGACATTTGCACCCGAAGTGACAGCGGTGTTGTCGAGCGCGATGGGGGCGCGATTGGCCGAAGCCACCTCGAGCGTCACCCGAAAGATGACGCCCTTACCGCCGGTCCCACCTTCATAGGTCGTGCCATAGAGATTCCCATCGCCGGCCTGGATGAGACCGGCGAGCGGGTTCGATCCGTCAGTGCCGCTGAAAGAAATCAACGCCGTGAATGAACCCGAGAGGCTGATCCGGAAAACACCGCCGAGCCCGGCACTGCCGCCGCTGCGGGTGGTACCATAAAGAAAACCATCGCTCGCCTGAATGAGATCGCCCTGGGGCGTGGCGAGTGAATCGAAATGGTAAATCACTGTGTAGTCGCCGTCAGGTGTGAGCCGGAAAATGCAGCCCCTGCTGTTCGCTCCAGCGGCTCCCATGGTGCCGTAGAAATTGCCGTCGCTCGCCAGCACCATCGCGCCGTGGGGACTGGTGCCGGTCTCGACCTCGCACTCGTGCAGTCGCACGAGGTTGGCACCGTCTGCGTCCACGCGAAACAGCGTCCCCCGGAGATTCGTTCCAGAACCCCCAACGGTCACGCCCTCGCACGTTCCATAAATGCGTCCATCACTTCCGAGAGTGGCGCTGTACGGGAATGAACCGACGGTATTGCCATCGAGGTTGAACGAATTCGCGGGGCTGCCATCGAGCGGCACGACCCAGAAGCCGCCGGGCGTCGAGCCAAGGACGTGGAGGGACCCGGGCGTCGCGCTCAGCAAGGCGCGCGGGAATTTAGGCGTGACGCCCGTTGGAGGCAGAGAAAAGACCACTGACAACCCAGCGACGGGATCGAGCTTGAAGAGTGTCCCGTTCGGGTCACCGGAAACTCCCGTGTTTCGCTCGGCGACGCCATAGAGGAAGCCGTCGCCAATATTGATCAGTCGTGAATAAGGAAGGCGCCCCGTGGTCGACGGGTCGAAGCTCCCGAGCGAAGTAAAGACACCGGTGGTTGAAATCCTGAATGCCGTTCCGTTATCGCCGATCCCGCCCTCCGAAGTGGTTCCGTAAAGATCGCCGCCCGGCCCGACGGCCAACGTTCCGGCCGGGCGCTCGCCGAGGGAGCCGTCCGAAGGGAACGAATAGATCGTCTGGACCGTTTGGCCGAATGCGGCTGTAATCAGGATGGACGCGACGAGGAGGGGAGGTAAAATGCGCATAGGCAGGAAGTGGCGACGCTTTAGAGCGGGTGCGATGCCATGTGGCAACGCATCGTTTGGCGAAAACTCGCCAGCGATGTGATCTCGCGTGTAACCGCTCGAATCCGGAACTTTGTCGCCCGGCGAAGAACAAGCGGTTGTTCGCGAACGGGGGTGTTGATCCAGTCCATCCAGCTTTCATACGGGCCGAAGCTCCTTGGTAATCCGGTGGCTTTGGCGACGACGCCAAAGCCGACAGGCGAGGACGCCTATGCTCCCCGAAACTACCGCCGCCTCCCGGCTCATTCAGCGCGAAATCCGATCCGTTTCACCTTCCCACCAAAGTGTCGGGCGACGATGCGGACAGCCTCGTCAAACACGTCTGTCTCCTGCTTTCCGCATTTGTGGGCGAGTGTCACAGCCGTGCGTTTCAACTCCGCGGCATGCGCGCCGGAAAGCTGCTGGTCGTGGCACAGACGCTTTTGCGCCGAAGTCAGGTGGCCAACGCCAAAGTGCAGGTCCAGCAGGCGATCGAGCTCCGGGTTTGACGGACGCGCAAAGTGATACTTGCGGTTGAAACGCACCGGACGGTCGGGAACGATCCTGTGCGACAGAGCCAGTTCAGCCGGCAGATCAAGGAACTCGAGGCCTTCTTCGGCGCTGCGCTCTTTCTGCGTCATGGAAAAACATTGCGCCTGACCGACCAGGGCCAGCAGCTCGCCACCGTCGTGCGGGGCAGACTGGGGGCCTTGCGCGATTTCGGGAGAACATGCGCGGATCAGCCGGTCGAGTTCACGATCGGTGCCGGCGACAGCCTCATCCATTGGCTCATCATGCCGCGGCTGGGCGCGCTGAAGCGGGAGTTCCCCAAGGTGAAACTTCGGCTGCGAAACCTCCGCAGCGACGACATCACCCGCGGCCTGCACGATGGGCGCCTCGACTTCGGCCTCGTCCGCCGCGATGCGGTCTCCCGCCCGCTGGCTCACACTCAGCTCGGCACGCTGGATTACGCGAAGCCAAAGGGGTCTGAAGCCAAAGGGGTCTGGAGAATATTCTTGCTAGCAGTCGCGGAAGCCAAAGGGGTCTGGAGAATATTCTTGCTAGCATTCGCGGGTGACGCGCGAGACATTCTTGGAGCACGCATGGGCAGGCATTTGATCGGTAACGCTCATCGCGCCCGCCTCGTCTGGTGCACCGCGCAGCCGATCTCGTTAAAGACGATCAGGAATTTGACCGCCTCAACGCTGTGCGCGGGAGCAAGGTTGCGCCGCGAGCGTTCAACAACGCGGCGCTTGTGGCGTGGCGCGCGACCTTTGCAGATCGCACGGCAGCCGTCGTCGTCACGACAGTGCCGTAGCGAGGGTAACATCGCGACGACGGACGGACGCCGATTCCGGGAACGACGCAAATGCCGCACCGGGGAACCGTTTAAAAATCCGCCCCGACGTCAACGGCCTCGCGTTTTCTCAAAGCGCGATTTTCAGGCAGCGCTGGGCGTTGCCGGAAAGGATCTTTGTCCGCACTTCGGGGCTCGTCAGGCGGCGGATGGCGGCCAGCATTTGCGAACCGCTGCACGCCTCACCTTCGCCGACGGCATCGTTGCAATCGCTGCCAAACATCAGCTTGTCCTGGTGACGCTCGAAGAATCCGCGCGCATGCTCTTCGTCACGCATGATCGCATTCAGTCCGGAACCGGCGCTGAGATCGCCAAAGAAATTGGGGTAATCCGTGAGAAACCTGTCCGTGAGGCCGCCGGGCGTCACCGGACCTTTTGGATAGAGTGTGGCCTGGTCCGCGCCCGCGCCGATGTTGGCCCAAAATGTCTGTGCATGGCCGATAAAACGCACACGCGGAAATTTTTCGAGGATGCGTGGGAAGCGCTCATAGCTCGTGTTGTAGCGTCCGAATTGAAAGTGCAGCAGCACTGGCACGTCGAATTCCTGCGCCAGTTCCGCCACAATTGCGATCGACCGCGAGTCCGCCTCGACCATGAATTTCTGCTCGCCGATCCCGATCCCGCCCGCGCGCAGTACACGGCGGATTTCATCCCGTGCATCGCTCAGATACGGCACTTCATTGGCGAAAAATGTAAACTCTTTCGGCAACCGGCGCGCCACTTCCATCACCCGGTCGTTTCCGCCGCACGAAGCTTCGAGGCCAAAAAAGCGTCCGGCTGGCAAGAGCACCGTCCGCGTAATCCCAAGTGCGCGCTGGTGCGCGATGAGCTGTTCGTCTGTACGACCGGAGTAATCCGTGTGCTGATGGATGTCGATGACTGGCTCTGACGCGGTATCGTCCCCGAACGCAGCCCCAGCCGCAGCTGAAATGGCGGTGCATAAAAATTGGCGGCGCGTCACGGGCGACATGGAAACCCGAGAGTAAGGTATGACCGCTTGCCAATGCACGGGCGAATGCGCCTTGCTGTCACGGTTCCCAATGCGTCCCCTGCTTTTCATCCTCCCGTTTGCGCTCGTTCTCGCCGCACGGTCGGTCGCAGAGCCACCCGTGGCGCCCGGCTCGCTGGGCACACCGCCTCCGGTCGAGCGAGGCGACGCAATCGCATCCTGCGTGGTGCGACCCGGATTTCATCTTGAACTCATGGCTACTGAACCGCTGGTGGTCGATCCGGTGGCCCTCGCTTTCGACGAAACCGGCCGCCTGTACGTGGCTGAAATGCGCGACTATTCGGAGCGTCGCGAGGAAATGCTCGGCCGCATCAAACTCCTCGAAGACACCGATGGCGACGGCCTCTACGATCGCGCCACGATTTTCGCCCAGGACCTTCCGTGGCCGACGGGCGTCACGTGCTGGGATGGCGGTATTTTTGTCCTCGCCGCAACGGAGCTCCTCTATTTCAAGGACATGGACGGCGACGGCGTGGCCGACGTGCACGCGCTGATTTTCACCGGCTTTGGCAATCTGACGGACAAGCTCAACGTCCAGGCGCTCCCAAATTCGCTCCAATGGGGACCGGACCAGCGCATCCACGGTGCGCTCGGAGGCAATGCCAGCTTGGTGCAAAATTTCGCGCGCTTCGGGTCGGCGAAAATCGAGCTCCGCGGACGCGACTTTTCCTTCGATCCGCGCTTGATGGACTTGCGCCCGGAGAGCGGTGGCGGGCAGTTCGGCATGACGTTCGACGACGCCGGCCGCAAATATGTCTGCGCCAACAGCCGACACCTAATGCAGGTGATGTATGACGATCGCGTCGCCGCGCGCACGGTGGACTATCCCCTGCCCGCTCCCGCGATCGATATCGCCGTAGACGGTCCCCAAGCTGAAGTCTTTCGTCGCAGCCCGGATGAGCCGTGGCGCGTCCTGCGTACCAAGTGGCGCGTGGCTGGCCTTGCCAAGGGCCCAATCGAAGGCGGCGGACGCGCGAGCGGGTATTTCACGAGCGCGAGCGGCGTCACGATCTATCGCGGGGATGCCTGGCCAGCGGAGAATTACGGGGACGTTTTCATCGCCGATCCGGGCAGCAATCTCATTCATCGCAAGAAACTGACTGGCGATTTGATGCGCCGCGGCCAGCGTGCGTCGGGGGAGGAAAAACTCGAGTTCATCGCCAGCACGGACAACTGGTTTCGCCCCGTGGCCTTCGTCAATGCGCCGGACGGCAACCTGTGGGTTGCGGACATGTACCGGCAGGTCATCGAGCACCCGTGGTCGTTGCCGGAAACGATGAAGGCGCAGCTCGATCTCAATGCCGGCAACGACCGCGGCCGCATCTACCGAATCGTCGCGGACGGCACCTCCACGCGCGCCGCGCCCCGGCTCGATCGCCTCAACACGGCGGAACTCGTCGCCACACTCGGACACGCGAATGGTTGGCACCGCGAGACTGCCGCGCGTCTTTTGCACGAACGCAACGACCCTGCGGCGCCGGCGCTCCTGGCGAGGTTGGCCGCAGAATCATCGAATCCGACGACGCGCATGCTGGCGCTGAACGTTCTGATGGGGTTCGAGGCGGTGGACGCGCGGCAGTTGGAAAGAGCTCTCCGCGACGATTCGCCCGATGTAAGGGCCAATGCCGTTCGCCTCTGCGCGCGCACCGAAATGCTGGCCGCGAATGTCGCTGCGCTGGCCGGCGATCCCTCGCCACTCGTTCGGGCCGAAGTCGCGTGGGCGCTCGTGACCCTGTCTCCGCCGGAAAAAGCCGCCGCCATTCAGACGCTCCTTGATCGCGCGGATGAACCCTGGCTCAGACACGCCGCACTAGCCGCCGCGGGAGCCGCGCTCGAACCGGCCCTGGCCGAGCTGTCGAAAAAGAATCCCCAGCAGGCCGACGAAATCCGCGCGCTTCTTCGCGGCGAAACTGGGGAAGCCGTCCCGGTGCCTTCCTTCGGACCCTTCGCCGAGCGCGCCAAAGCGGTCGCTGAATTTCAGCCTGCACTCGCGCTCGCGGGAGACGCCGGACAAGGACAGGCGACCTTTGATGCGCGCTGCGCGCTTTGTCATCGCCTGCGTGGAAACGGCCACGCCGTTGGTCCCGATCTCGATGCCGCCGCGGCTGCCGGCCGCGAAAAATTGCTCGGCAATATCCTGGAGCCGTCCCGCGAACTCACGGCCGGTTTTCCGCTGGCCGTCGCCAGGACCGTAAGCGGGGAAGCGATTTCCGGCATCCTGCTCAGCGAGACCGCCGCCGGGCTTTCGCTGCGGCTTCCTGGTGGCGGCGCACGCACGATCCGCCGCACCGAATTGCGCCAACTCGATCGTCCACCCCATTCGCTCATGCCCGACGGACTCGAAGCCGGTCTCACCCCGCAAGACATGGCCGATCTGCTGGATTTCTTGAGCCGCGGAACTCCACAATCCGAGCCCCACTGAGCGCCGCTATCGGCGTGACGGTGTCCGATCTTGTGACCGCGCGCAGGACGCCTCACACATTTTTGACAAAGTTTTCACAGCACGAGAACACCTCTGCTTGCTGTTCGAGATTTCGTGGCTCCATGAAATCCAAGTTCATATTCGTAATCGCCCTTTTCGTCTTCGCAGGGGTTGCGTTTTCGATCTCCGGCCCCGAGGCGAGCCAGGAAAGCCGGCTGGTTATCCATGAGTGGGGTACCTTCACGGTCCTCCAGGATGAATCGGGGTCACCCATCCCCGGCGTGAACATCAACGAGGAGTCGTTGCCAGACTTCGTCCATGAGTTGTCACCTGGGCTGGCACCCGACAGTCACAAGCTGGGTCCACTGCTGAATCACACTCTCTATCCGGCCCGGCCGCTGCGATCCAAAGGGATCGCGCGTTTCGATCCAGCCGTCACGATGCGTCTCGAGACGCCGATCATTTACATCCATCGGCCGGCCGGGTCCGAGAAGCCGCTGCAACTGGACGTCGAGGTCACCTTCCGGCAAGGCTGGATCAGCGAATGGTTTCCGACAGCCACGTGCTCCGCACCGGGATTTGAGGAGCAACAGCCCATTTCGAGCGCGACGACCGGTCGGATTTCGTGGAACGGAATCACGGTCGATGATGCAGGAGGCACCTTGCCCGAAACCGGCCAACTCGTCTGGTTGGCGCCCCGCGACGTCAAGACCGACAGGGTGACCACGAGCGACGGACAGACGGAGAAATTCTTGTTCTATCGGGGAGTCGCCAATCTGGAGGCACCGCTTCGCGTCGTCCGCTCGGAAGACGGAACGCGGTTGACGATTCGTCGGAACCAAACATTGGGGAACGAAATTGGGAACATGGCTTTCTCTCATCTCTGGCTGGCGGACATTCGGGCCGACGGGGCGATGGCATTTCGAGAGATCGAAGGGATTGATTCCGGGACGCCCAGCGAGGACCAGATTCGAACAACCGATGGCCGGTTTGATGAGGAAGAGTATTCCACGGAGCACATGGTGCAGTTGCGCGCCTCGATGCGGCAGGCCGTGGTGGCGACCGGACTTTATGAGGACGAAGCGGACGCCCTGCTGAACACGTGGAAAGTCTCCTACTTTAAGAGTTCCGGTTTGCGGTTGTTCTTTCTCCTGCCGGCAGAATGGACCAACGCCGTGTTACCGTTGCGGGTCTCGCAGCCGGCCGCCCTCGAGCGAGTCATGATCGGCCGGATTGAGTTGGTGACCCCCGAGCAGCGTGAATTGCTGCGCAAGATCGGAGCGATAAAGGCCCACAACCAAAACTGGTTCTCGGAGCCCTTCGAGAAAATGTCGGAACAGGATCAGGAGCGGGCGCGAGTCGCACTGCTGGCCGGAACTCGTTCGTTGGCTGATTTCGGGATTACAATGCCCGACAGCTATCGTGATTACATAGCCATCGGACGATTTCGGGATGCGTTGGTTGTGGATGAGATTCGCCGACGGGGGAACAATGACTTGGTCCCGTTTGCCGATGCCTACGGATTGAACTACAACCGATCGTGGTGATTCTGCTTTCCCCTGCCAGTTGCGGTCCTTGAGCCGCGCCGTGCGACAAGATAAGGACCGATAACAGGGGAAAGCGGGGCTGGTGGAGGAGTGCCGGAAACTTCATCCAGGCACGATTGCGGAGTTTTCGTTCACCGGTTGTCGGTTACGATTTTGATCGCCATGTCCTCCCGACTCCTCCTGCCACTCTTCTCCCTCGTAGCGTTTCTTTCCGGTCTCGAGGCGGCGACAATCGACCTGCCACTCCGTTCGCACGCGAAGGACGCCGCTCCGGGTGACGAGGCCACGCAAAACTCCGTGACCTGGGAGGGTGCAAAAACGGCAGTCATCATTTGCGACATGTGGGACACGCACACGTGCCCGAACGCCGCCGCGCGCGTGGCGGAAATGGCACCGCGCGTGAATGAATTCGCCACCGCCGCGCGAGCAAAAGGCGCGCTGATCATCCATTGCCCAAGCGACGTGACGAAATTCTATGCGGACACGCCGCAACGCCGGCTCGCGCAATCTGCGCCGGTGGTTGAACCAAAGGTGCCGCTCCTGCGCTGGTGCAAGCTCGATTCGGAAAAAGAAGCGCCGCTCCCGATCGATGACAGCGATGGCGGATGCGACTGCGCGACGACGTGGAAGGAAGGCGATCCGTATCCGTGGACGCGGCAGCATCCGGCCATCGAGATCGCGGAGGGCGACGCCATCACCGAAAGTGCCGAGGCCTACTATCTCATGCGCCAGCGCGGCATCGAAAACGTGTTCGTCTGCGGCGTGCATTTAAACATGTGCGTGCTCGGACGGCCGTTCGCCATCCGCCAGCTCGTGGCGCAGGACTTGAACGTCGTCCTCGTCCGCGATCTTACCGACACGATGTATAATCCTGCGCGGCGTCCGTGGGTGAATCATTTCGCCGGCACCGCGCTCATGGTCGAGCACGTGGAAAAGTATTGGTGCCCGACCACGACGAGCGACGCGCTCTGCGGCGGCAAACCGTTTCACTTCGCCGGGGACCAGCCGGCACACATTGTCTTTCTTGTCGGCGAAGGCGAATACCGGACACAGGAAACCGTGCCCGCGTGGGCAAAGCGCGAGCTCGAGCCGCGCGGTATCCGCTGCACCTTCCTCATCGACGACATGAAATCGGAGCCGGACTTCCCGCAGTTGCTCGAACTGGCAAAGGCAGATGCGCTCTTTGTTTCCCTGCGTCGGCGCGGTCTGCCGCCGGCACAGCTCGCTGCGATTCGAACGTTCGCCGAGTCCGGCAAACCGGTGCTCGGCATTCGCACCGCCAGCCATGCCTTCGCACCAAAGCCTTCTGATCCGGGCCTGGCCGCATGGGAGACCTTCGACCGAGACATCCTCGGAGGATGGTATCAGAATCACTATGGCAAAGGTCCGGCGACCGTTGCGCGGATCGAATCGACAAACGCGCATCATCCCATCCTCGCGGGCGTTCCCAAAACCGAGCTGCGTTTCGCGTCGCACCTTTACAAAGTTCGAAACCTCGCGACGACGACAAATGTGCTCCTCCGGGGCACGCTCGAGGGGAAGCCGGAGATCGATGAACCCGTCGCATGGACGAACGAGAGCAAGGACCGGAAGGTTTTCTACACGTCGCTCGGGTCGCCGGAGGATTTTGAGGTGCCAGCGTTCCAACGCCTCCTTCTCAACGCCGCGCTCTGGGCTGTCGGCCAACCGATCCCGCCCGCCGAAGCTGGTGTCACCCCGGCAATCGCGCATTAGGTCATCGTGAGCGGAGCGGAGCGAAGCGAAGTCGAACGACCCGGCGCCATTGCAAAACCAACACACGGCCACACCACGTGCCGTCCTCTCCGCTGAGGCAGAACTATCGATGAAAACATTTTCGCATTGGATCCGGCTCGTTCGACTCCGGCGCTGCGCGCCTGCGCTCACGATGACCAGATTGGCCGCGCTCGTCGCGGTTGCGGCCGAACCAGCTCCGCTCCCGCCCACCGATTCCGCCCGCACTTTCACCACGCCCGACGATCTCGTTTGGGAACTCGTGCTCGCCGAGCCGAAAATTACCCAGCCGGTTTTCTGCAACTTTGACGAACGCGGCCGGCTGTGGGTCGTCGAGTATCGGCAGTATCCTTCGCCTGCCGGATTGACGCCGGTGAGCAAGGACGACTTTCAGCGCACGGTCTATGACAAGATCCCGCTGCCCCCGCCTCACGGCGTGAAGGGCGCGGACCGGATTTCCATCCACGAAGACACCAATGGCGACGGCACTTTTGACAAGCACTCGATCTTTGTTGATGGCCTTAATATCTGCACCGCCGTTGAACACGGCCGCGGTGGACATTTCGTCCTCAATCCGCCGTATCTCCTCTTCTATCCAGACCAAAACGGCGACGACATCCCTGATGCCGACCCGGATGTGCTGCTCGCCGGCTTCGGCATCGAGGACACGCACAGCGTCGCAAATTCCCTGCGCTGGGGACCGGACGGCTGGCTCTACGGGGCGCACGGAAGCACGGTGACATCGCACATTTCACGGCCGGGGTTGGACACGCATCCAATCGCCCACATGATGGGTCAGGGCATCTGGCGATATCATCCCGCGTCGCGCCGGTTCGAGATATTCGCGGAAGGCGGCGGGAATACCTTCGGGGTCGAGTTTGACGCACAGGGCCGCGTGTTCTCCGGGCATAATGGCGGTGACACGCGTGGTTTCCACTACATGCAGGGAGCGTATCTGCAGAAGGGCTTTCAAAAGCACGGCCCGCTCTCGAACCCATTTGCCTTCGGCTATTTCCCGGCCATGCCGCATCCGAAAGTCGAGCGCTTCACCCACAATTTCATTGTCTATGAAGGGGGCGGGTTGCCGGAGAAATACGAGGGCAAGCTGTTCGGGATCGAACCCCTGCAAGGCCGTGTGGTGCTGAGCGAACGAATTCCCGACGGATCGACCTTCCGGACGCGCGATCTCGGCTACGTGGTGGAAACCACCGATCGCTGGTTTCGCCCGGTCGATATCAAAGCCGGCCCGGATGGCGCGATCTACGTCTGCGATTTTTACGAGCGTGTGATCGATCACGTGACCTCGAGCGAGGGCACGACTGACAAAACGAACGGACGCATCTGGCGGTTGCGGGGAAAATCGAATCCGCGTCGGGCAATCACGAATCTCGCGGACGAGGATTCAGCGGATTTGCTGGAGTCCCTTGCCTCAAACAACAAATGGGAACGCCAAACCGCGCTGCGCGTCTTGCTCGATCGACCCCGCCTGCCGAAAGACCAGGTCGTTGCGAAAACCATTCGCGAACCGAGCTTTCCAGCCGACTGGCATTGGTTACTGATGTCTTTCCTCGACGCCAAATCGCCGTCGGACCTGGAAACAACGTGTCTCTTTCACACGGCGCCCATTGTTCGGCAATGGAGCGTTCGCGCCCTTTGCGATCAGGTCGCCGTCTCGGAGGCAATCGCGCAGCAACTCGTGATACTCGCTCGCGACGAGCCTGATATTGAAGTCCGCGTGCAACTTGCCGCCAGCGCGCGCCGGCTGTCTGCGGCGCAGTGTCTGCCGGTCGTCCGTGAACTTTTGCTCCGGGATGAGGACGCGGACGATCCGCGGCAGCCGTTGATGTTGTGGTGGGCAATCGAGTCGAAATGTGCGAAGGTCGCGACGCGCGGTGCTGCAGGCTGTTCGCGGAGTCGTCGTTGTGGGAGCGACCACTCGTCCGGAACTTTCATGCTCGAGCGTCTGATGCGGCGCTTTGCAGCGGCGGGCGCGCGCGAGGATTTGCTTGCCTGCGCGCGCCTGCTCGAGATGGCGCCCACGGACGAACTCGCCCATCGGCTGATGCCTGGCTTCGAAGCTGCGCTCGAAGGCGGCGGATCGGCCGTCCTGCCAGGTGAATTGGTGAAAGCGATGTCGGCTCGAAAAATCGTGAGCACCGCGCTCGGTGTCCGGTTGGGAGATTCCGCAGCCACGCAACGAGGCATCGAAATCCTTGGCGATCCAAAGGCCGACGCGAGCGAACGTCAACGGCTGGCGCAGGCTCTGGGCGAAGCTCGAGTCCTGGAGGCAATGCCCGTTTTGCTCTCCACCGCGACGGCACAAAATGTCGATGACGCGCTCCGTCAACGAGCCCTGGCCGCTCTCGGGAATTTTGACGACGCCAGGATCGCTGAACGCATCCTTGAAGCGTACGGAAGTTTCAACGTGCCTTGCCGGATGGCAGCTCAGGCCACGCTCGCGAGCCGCGTCGCATTCGCCCGTCTGCTCGTTCGCGAAATTCAGATTGATCGCATTGGCAAGGACTCGATTGATCAGGACACCGTCTCCCGCCTGCGACGGCATCCTGATCCCGCACTGGCTGCGGCCGCGGCAAAGCTGTGGCCGGAATCCGGTCAAGCAGTCCCGGAAGTTACGGACACAATCCGACGGCTGACGCGCATTCTCGACGCCGGGCATGGCGGTCCCTACGCGGGCCAAACGATCTTCCGGGCTCACTGCGCCACCTGCCACCGGCTCTTTGGTGAAGGCGGCGCGATCGGTCCGGACCTGACTGCCTTCGATCGGCGCGATACAGGTTCGATGCTGGCGAATATCGTCAACCCCAGCGGACAAATTCGCGAAGGTTACGAAAACCATCTTCTCACGACAACGGACGGACGCGTGCTGACGGGCTTTCGCATCGAATCCAATCCGGACTCCGTGGCGCTGCGTGGACTCGACGGGCAGGTTGTTACCGTTTCGAAAGAGAAAATCGCATCGCTGGAGGCCACCGGGACATCTCTGATGCCGACCGGTCTTTTGACAGGGCTCGATGATCAAGCGCTGCGCGACTTGTTTGCCTACCTCCGCAGCGCCCAGCCGTTGGTTCCGAGGAAGGGGAAGTAGAGTTCGGGGCGCAGGTGAGTGTGGGTTTGGCGCTGCGCGCGTTCGGTTTCGTCGGCGATTGCAAATCGCCGCCGCTCCTCGGGGGCGCTCCGTTGATGTGGGCGGGCTTATCCCGTTCGAGCGGCGGCACCGCGCAAGGCTTTCGCCTCGGCCAGCACCGCCCGCAGCGCGTCCATGACCGGAGGGGAGAGGAGATTTTCCTCCGCCGGCAACACGCGATCGTCGCGATCGCCCAGGCCGGAATCCCGATACCCGCGCATGCGTTGCGCGATCAAGTCTTTCACTTCCTCGGCATTATTAATGCCGCGAAAATAAGCGGTGTGAAGGTTGGGACCCATCTGCTCGTGGCCATGCCTGCCACCACCTCCACTGCCTCCACCCGCAGTTTCCACTTTCAGATCCGCAATGCCCAGCGCTCGTTGAATCGGCCCCTGGGTCACAGACAGATTTTGGATATTGGCAAAGGTAAACGTGATCTCGCGCACCATCATCACGCCTTCTCGAATGCGCAGGCTCCGATCCGTGATCACATACCACCGCTTCTCGAAATCGAGCTGGAGCACGGCGAGCGAGACGGCCGAAAATCCAAGCACCGCCGCAAGAAGGAAAAAAGACAGGAGGGCAACAATCACGCCCACAGCTCCCGGAATCCGGCCGTGACCGGCAACCAGCAGCGATACATTACCAGCCAGCAGGGGCATCCCGGCGAAAAGAAGGATCAGTCCAGTGCGCAGCACCCAGAGGATCTGGAGATATTTCAGAAAATTCGGCGCCGCGCGAAAAATACGGGCGGTCGCTTCATCACCAGGCGGAGGATCCGGCTCCGGGGGAATACGGAGCCAGCGTTCGCAGAATTCGCGGAATGATTTATACATCGCCAGGCGTTCGCCGAAGCTGCTCGAGCAATTCACGCGTCTGGCGCAGCTCGTCGCGAATTTCGAGAAGCAAGGTCGCAGCCTGCAGCGTCTCGCCCTCCGTACTCGGAGCACTCGAGGCGACCGGACCCGCGAGCCGTTCGTTTCGGGCGCCGCGCATCTTCGAGTAGAGAAAATCGCGGATGGCGTCGAATTGCTTGAAGCCCTCGATAACGAGTTCGGCGCCGGCATTGCCCGACGCGGTCTGGATTTGCACATCCGCCAGCCCGAGCCAGCGCTGGATGAAACCCGAGCGCAGGTGGATATCCTGAATGCGCGCGTACGTGAGGTTCACTTCGCGCCGGAAGAGAATGCCCACTTTCATGTGCACGCCTTCGTCGTCGAACCGGTAGCGCAGCGTGTGATAACGGAAATAGAAATACGGCAGCGTGAAGAAAATCCCCGGACCGGTGAGCACACATCGGATGAGGTAGAGTTTCCACAGCGCCGGACCAGGGCGCTCGAGGGCAAAAATTTCGTCGGTGTTCGGCGGCGGGTTCAAGGGCCGGATTCAATCAAAGCAGGACCGAGCCGGTCAATTGCGGCGGACACTTCTTCGCGAGTCGGCAAGGCATCGGATCCGCCGCGCCTCCCGGCTTTCAATCCAGCGGCGACCGTGGCGAATCGAAGCGCGTCAGCGATGGTTTGGGGCTCGGCGAGCGCCGTTGCGCAGGCACCGTGGAAAACATCGCCACAACTCGCGGTGTCCACCGCGGAAACCGGCAGTGCAGGCTGATGCCAGACGCGGGTATCCGAACCCGCGCGGAACAAGCATCCACGCGCACCATCGGTGATGACGACAATCTTTCGCTCCGCCGTCCAAAGAGCGCTCACGGCGGAAGGCGTGTTGGGGCAGCCAGCAATTCGCCGCGCGAAATCGGCCGACAGGATAAGATGATCGACCAACGCGAGCAGGTCCCGGAAATGGGGATCATCGGCGCGTTCGAAATCCGCGACCACCACCCGGTCCGCGGCGCGGGCGATGCGCGCAGCCCGGACCGAGCCGGCGATCCCGTGATGATCAACCAGAAGGACGCGGGCGCTCTCAATCATCTCAGGCGGCGGTGCGGCATCGTCAGCACCAGTTCCGCCCGGAGAATGCGAGAAGACATTTCGCGTGCCGGTCCCGGTGGCGACGATGATCGTCGACTGCACAACGCAGCAATCCGCGCCCCGCGTGGCGTGGGTGGTATCGATCCCGGCGGCGTGAAAGGTCGATTCGACGAAATGCGAAGCGGGATCAAGTCCGAGCCGGCCCGCGTAAGCGCAGCGGGCACCGAGCTTCGCGGCAGTGAGCAGGGCAACTCCCGTCAGACCACCGCAGCGCCGTTCGCGATGCGACACCCGCAGCTTTTCATCCGGAGCCGGCCAGGCTTCGACATAAAGCATCTCGTCAACGGCCACGCTGCCGAGACCGAGCACGTCAAAGTGGTCAACCATCGGAACGCTCGGCGGAGATGACGGCCTCAATCATGCGAATGGTTTGGACGGCCGCTCGGACATTGTGAACACGAAAGATCGAGGCGCCCCTCCGCATCCCCTGAACAATACAGGCGACGGTCCCGGCATCGCGGTCAGCGGCGTTTTCGATACCCAGCACCTCACCAATAACGGTCTTGCGTGAGACGGGCAGGAGGATCGGTCGCCCGAATTCTTGCAATCGATCCAGTTCGCGAAAGATGCGCAGATTGTCATCGCGCTGCTTGGCGAAATCGATGCCGGGATCAATGATGATGGCGTCGCGCGGGAGACCTGCGGATTCGGCGAGGGCGATCTTTTTCCCGAAAAACTCCGCCAGCTGAAACATCACGTCATCGTAGGCGACGTGGGTGTGAGCGACTTTCGGCGTGCCGACCGAATGCATGATCAGGAGGGCGGCGCCGACCTCCGCACAGACGGCGGCGTTCTCGGCGGTGGGCAGGCCGCCGATGTCATTGAGGAGATGGCCACCGCGCTCGAGCGCTTTGCGCGCAACGTATGGACGCCAGGTATTGATCGAAAGGAGCGCCCATCCACTCCATCGTCCGATGAAGTCCCGCAAGAGCGCAGCCTCCTCTTCCTGACTGATCGGATCACGATTGGTCCGCGCACTTTCGGCCCCGATATCGATGATCTCCGCTCCATCGGCCACCATCTGACGGGCGCGTGCGAGGGCATCTTCGATGCTGGCACAACCGTCCCCGGAAAATGAATCCACGGACAAATTGACGATGCCCATTACGATGGGCGTCCGCGGAAAAGTCAGCTCGTGACCTCGGGCGCGAAGCTTCACGGGAGGGGAACCAGCCGGCGTTGACGGCCTTGAAAGCGGGCAACTTGCGTGTAACCCGCGGCTTTGGCGGCCGCGACCGCTTCGACAAAACCCGCACCCAAGTCGGCGAGCGCATGGGCATCGGAATTGATCACAAGGGGCACGCCTGCCGTTTGCGCGAGCGCGAGAAAATCGGCGGCGGGGTAAAGCTCGGCGCATTGCTTGCGCAGACCCGCCGTATTGATTTCGAAGGCCACGTTCGTCTCAGCCAGGGCCTGGATGGCGGGCTCGTAAAAACGGCGAAGATCACCGTCCGGGCGGAAACCGAATTTCTTCGGGAGATCCGGGTGCGCCACAAAGTCGAACAGGCCGCTCCGGATGCACTGCTCGTACGTTTTCCAATAGTCGGTCCAAATTCCCTCGACGTCGCCGTTGGCAAATCGACCAACATACTTTGGGTGATCCACCTCCCAGCCTCCAGGCAGGTAGTGGACACTGCCGATCAAAAAATCCCAATCGGCCATCCCGGCGAGTTCCGCGATCCAATCTTCGCGCCCGGCAATGAAATCGCATTCGAGGCCGAGGCGGATGGGCAGGTCCGGAAACGCCGCGCGCGCCGTCGCGACGGCTTCGAGATAGCGGGGTAGATCGTCGAGGCCCATCCGCCAGTCATCGAAATGATCCGGCATCGGATTATGATCGGCGAAACCGAGTTCCGCCAGGCCGAGCTCGGCGGCGCGGCGGGCAAAATCAACCGGCCAACCTTCGGCGTGATGACAGAGCGGCGTGTGGACGTGATAATCGGTGAGAGATGAGAAGGGCGGCGGCACGGTTTTGGGCAAATTGACTCATTCGCGAGACGGGGGGCAGAAAATTTGTGGATGCGCTTCCGTCGGAAGGCTTCAATTTTCACTCGTCACTCTTCATCCATCCCCTGACACTCCGCCCCCATGAAATTTATCGAGTCCGTATTCGAAAAGCTGAAACGGCACCCGAAACGCATCGTCTTTCCGGAAGGAACCGAGCCCCGGGTTCTGCGCGCAGCCTCCCAATTCGTGAAATTGAAGCTCGGAGCGCCCGTGGTGCTGGGCCGTCGCGAGGATGTGGAAAAAGTGGCGGAAGCGGAGAAGGTCGATCTCAACCACATCGGTATCATCGATCCGGCGGAAGCGTCAGACCTCCCCGTCTTTATCCAGCGTCTCGAAAAGCTGAAACGTTACCGGGACCTGGGACCGCAGCAGGCCCGTGAGATCATGATTCAGCCCAATTATTTTGCGGCGATGATGGTCCAATACGGGCAGGCGGACGCCCTGGTGACGGGCGCCGCGGAGACCGCGAGCAACACGCTGCGCCCCCTCATCCAGCTGATCAAACCGCTGCCCGGCGTCAGCAGTATCTCGAGCTGCATGATGCTGGACCTGTCCAACAAGCGTTACGGCGAACGCGGCGTCATGTTTTTCGCCGATTGTGCCGTGATCCCTGAACCCACCGTGGATCAACTTGCCGACATCGCGATCGAAACCGGCCGCATTGTACGCCAGCTCACGGGCAATAAGCCGCGAGTGGCTTTGCTCAGCTTTTCGACCAAGGGCAGTGCCAAATTGCCTTCTCCCGAGAAAGTGGCCGCGGCCACGGCGCTGGCCAAACAGAAGGCGGCCGAGGCTCGGGTTGAGATGGAAATTGATGGCGAATTGCAGGCGGATACCGCGCTCCTGTCCGATTTGGCGGCAACCAAAGCCCCCGGCAGCCTCGTGGCCGGCAAGGCGAATGTCCTCGTATTTCCCGACCTGAACAGCGGCAACATCGGCGTCAAACTCGTGCAATACCTCGCCGGAGCGGAAAGTTATGGGCAGATTCTGCTCGGCCTCTCGAAACCGTGCGCTGACATGTCCCGAGGGTCGACCGAGGACGACATCCTGGCTGTGGCCGCGATTTTGGGCATGCAGGCGATCGAGTTTCGCAAGCTGTATCCTGTCGAAGTCTGACGCCTGAATAACTTCTGGTCCGATCCACCTTCTTCTAATCCCTCTTCCTCGCCTTCTTCTTCCTGGATTGAGAAGAAGCAGAAGCAGAGGAAGAGGAAGAGGAAGCAGGAGATGCTCGTGACGTTTTACACGCTGGGACTGCGAGTAGATCTCCGGTCTGGGATGGACATTCTCCGCGGGTGGATAGATTGCGCCGCTGCCATTGATGGCACCTTAACTTTTGGAAACCGCTCTCAACTCAATTACACCCCGCATTTTCGTTGCCGCCACGCAGCAAAATGACGGGAAAACGACCACGTCCCTCGGCCTTTTTTCGGCGCTCCAAAAACGGTTCGGTCGGATCGGATTCATCAAACCCGTCGGCCAGCGCTTCATCGAAATCGAAGGCAAGTTCATCGATGAAGACACGGTTTTGATCGACCAGACGTTTTCGGTCCACACGCCGCTCGATGCGATGAGCCCGATCGCGGTGGAACCCGACTTCACGCGCCGTTACATCGAGGACTCGAACAACGAAGTGCTGGTCCGGCGCATTCAAAATTCCTTCGATCGCGCCACCTGGGAGAAGGACTTTGTCATCATCGAAGGCACCGGACACGCTGGCGTCGGGTCGATCTTCGATCTCTCGAATGCCCGCGTCGCCAAAATGCTCGCCAGCAAGGTCGTCCTCGTGACCCGCGGGGGAATTGGGCGGCCCGTCGATGAGGTCGCATTGAACATGGCGCTCTTTGAAAAGGAAAACGTCGAAGTCGTCGGCGTCATTCTTAATAAAGTGCTGCCGGCGAAATATGATTACGTCCGCGACTTTGCCCGGCGCGGTCTCGAACGGCTCGGAATCGAACTCCTGGGCGCGATTCCCGAAGAACCGCTCCTCGCCAACGCCACCCTTGGGCAAATCCGACAAACGATTCGCGGCGCCTTCGTCAATGGCAAGGAACGGAACCGTCGCCGGGTTAAACAGGTGATCATCGGCGCCATGAGTTCAAGCCATGTGATGCAGCATTTCAAACCCGGGACGCTGGTCATCACTCCGGGCGACCGCGAAGACGTGATTCTGGCCGCCCTTTCCACGTGCAGTCTGGGTGAGAACGACGGCCTTTCAATCGCGGGCCTGGTACTGTCCGGAGACTTGCTGCCCCATCAAAGCGTGCTCGACCTTGTCTCGAATTCGGATGTGCCCGTGATTTCATCGCCCCTCGACAGCTACACCGTGGCCTCGAGCATCCACTCGATGACGGTCAAAACGCTTCCGGGTGACACGGAGAAAATCGACAAAATTCGGTCCCTAATCGAGACTCACGTGAACATCGATCGGCTGCTGGAAAAACTGGCGTGACGCGGTCGCTCGGATGACATGACGCAGCGTTCGAAAGCCCGGCTGGCCGCGGTTGGCGCGGTGCTGGTGGTTACCGGTGCCATTTGGCTCGCGGCGAAGATTGTCCCGTCCTGGCGCACCCCGACGTTCTCGCGGGATATCGCTCCGCTGGTAGCGTCAAACTGCACGACCTGTCATCGCCAGGGTGGAGCCGGTCCTTTTCCGCTCCGAACCTATGCCCAGGTAAAACGGCGCGCCCGGCAAATCGTGGACGTCACATCCTCCCATTTTATGCCACCCTGGCTCCCGGCTGCGCAGCCACCGGGCAGTGAGTTTCTACACCCCCGGAGACTTTCGGATCGGCAGATTTCCTCGCTCCGTCGCTGGCTCGAAGCCGGCACGCCGGAAGGAAAACCAAGGGCGTTGCCACCGCTCCCCGTCGCGTCGGACGAATGGCCGCTTGGCTCGCCGGACCTCGTTGTGGCGATGCCAGAACCCTATGAACTCCCGGCGGAGGGGCGCGATGTGTATCGGAATTTCGTTGTTCCGATTCCGCTCGACGCACCGCGATTCGTCCGCGCTATCGATTTGCGTCCGGGTGACCCCAAACTCGTGCATCACGCATTTCTCCAACTCGATCGTTCAGGGGAAGGACAGTTGGCCGACGAGCGCGAAGCTGGAGTCGGATTCTCGGGCATGAATTCCGTCGGCGGCGCGACTTCGCCACCAGGCCATTTTCTCAGCTGGCAGCCCGGCAAACTTCCCGCGCCCGAAATCGATGGTACCCAGTGGCAACTGAGACCAGGCACGGACGCAGTTTTTCAGCTGCACATGCGTCCCACGGGAAAGCCCGAGCACGTTCAGGCGAGGGTCGGCCTTTATTTTACGGATCAGCCACCGGACAAATTCCCCGTTCGAATTCTGCTTCGCTCCACGGCCATCGACATACCAGCCGGTGATGCAGAATACGTGATCGAATCGGCTTACCAACTCCCGGTCCCGGTTGCCATCGTCGCGGTGCTGCCCCACGCCCATTATCTCGGCCGGGACCTGCAGGGCTGGGCCGAACTGCCGGATGGCTCGCGCAAGACGATCATCCACATCCCCCAGTGGGACTTCAATTGGCAGGGCGACTACCAATTCGCGCGCCCGCTGGACCTGCCCGCTGGAACCACCTTGCGGATGCGGTACACTTTCGACAACTCCGCCCGAAACCCTTACAGTCCAGACCCACCGCGTCGGGTCCAATTCGGCGAGCAAACGAGTGATGAGATGGGCGAACTCTGGCTGCAAGTGCTGGCCCAAAACGCCTCCGACGCACTGCAACTCGAACGAGACTACGTGCAAAAGTATTCGATCCCGGATGCTCTCGCGTTGAACGAGCTAACCCTCGAACGAGATCCGGACAACGTTCCGGTCCGGACGAACTATGCTGGCGTGCTTTTTCAAGCGGGACGAATCGAGGAGGCCGAACGCGAACTGCGACGCGTCCTCGAGATCGCGCCCGATCACGCTCTCGCCCATTCCCACCTCGCGCACATCCACCTTCGTCAAGGAAACCTCAGTCGCGCCAAGAGCGAACTGCGGACCGCCATCGCGCTCAACCCGAAGGATTACAAATCCGAGAACAACCTCGGCATCATCCTCCTGCGACAAGGCGATCCTGCTGGCGCCATCGTACATTTTCGGCGTGGACTCGCGTTAAACCCCGATGATGAAATGGCACGAGGAAATCTGGCCAAGGCCCAAGCCGCCCTGCGGCGAGGTCTGGCTGACTGAGAGTGGAAAGCGTTCGAGGTCGCCGGGGAAAAATTTATTGAAAAAAGTTTGAACAAAAAACCGCGGCCCTATATTCGTAAATATTGAAGCGAGTCTTCGAGGAGTTGAATCAGTCTCCGCCACCCACCCGTAACCCGATCCCATCCACCTAAATGTCATGAAAAACACTCGACCCACCCCGTCCACCTTCGCCGCGGCCATTTGCGCCGGGTCCATCGCCGCGCTGCTGGCCACCTCCGCTCAAGCGCAAATCACCTTCACCATCCCCGCGGACGCCCCAGACGGCGGCTTCGGAACCGTCGGCGTCCTCGAAGTGACGAACAACGGAGACATCAACGATCAAAATCAAGCCCGCACCTCACTCGATAGCGCGACCGGCACCCGCATCACGGGACAGAGTCAGTTCATTGACTTTTTCAATTCCGATGGTGCCGCCGCAGGCCGTTATGGGAACAACTTGCCCTTCCTGTCCGATCCAGATCCCTTGAATTTCGACGTGGACGACGTCAATAATATTTCGATCATTTATCGCGGCACCCTCGAGATCCCCACAGCCGGCGATTACACGTTCGGATTGAAGAGCGATGACGGGTTTACCTTCGCTTTCGATGGTGGTTCGATGGCGTGGACCAGCATCAGCGGTGACGGAATATTCAACGACCCATTGAATGCCGATGCTTTCACGATCCAGACCTACAACGGCAACCCGAACGGTGCGATTCAATATTTCCCTGGGCGCGGTGCCGGCAGCGAATCCTTCGGTGTGATCAATCTTCCGGCCGGCAACATTCCGTTCACCTTGACCTATCATGAAGGTGGAGGTGGAGCGGGCGTCGAAGTGCAATCCTCGCCCGGAGCGAAAACGGATTATGACGCGGGCACCTTTCAGCTCCTGAATGCCAATTCGGTGACCTTCACCAAGAAGCTCCAGACGGTCGGCACTTGGGATTATGTTCGGCTGAACGGCACCGGCGGAACAAACGCGGTTGGCACGAGCACCAGCCTCGCCGCGGCGATCACGCAGTATAACAACAATAATCCCATCGGAGTCGATGGGACGGAATTCGAACGCTCAGCCCAGACGACGATCAATTTTATCGACCCGGAAGGGGCGAATAACCCTAACCATGGCGCGGCGCAGAATTTTCCTGGTGATGTCGTTGGGACGAATGAAGAGAATTTCGGCGGTGCAGGGCGTGTCACCTTGACCCTCGCGGCGGGAGACGAAGGGCATTATACGTTCCTGGTTTTTAGCGATGATTCATTCCGGTTCCGTATCGGAGACAGTTCTGGAAATCTAGTTTCCCTCCTTTCTTTTGGAGGAGGCGCTGGGAATACCGGTATCGATTCGGGAACGTCGCTTTCAGACAACACGCTCTCCGGAACGAACAACGCCTTCCAGACGACCGGCTGCTGCGCAGATGCCTGGGGGACCTTCGATCTGGCGACTGCGGGCGAATACACACTTGAAGCCATTTTCAACGAACAAGGCGGTGGCGCTGGATTCTTCGTTTATGGTGGGGCCGGCGATCTCGGCGGCTTCAGCCCGGCCTATCAGCTGGTCGGGGAAAATCAGAATACTTCGGTCTCGACCCCGCAGGGCTTGAAGTTCGTGCCCGAGCCCAGCTCGATGGCGGTCGGCCTCCTCGGCGGACTCGGCCTCCTCGGCCTCCGCCGCCGCCGGAAGTAACCAGCCGAATCCTCAGCATTCAAAAAGCCATCTCTGCTTCGGCGGAGATGGCTTTCTTCTTTCAACCATGACACTCAAAATCGGAACCGCTCGAACTCGATTGGTTTCGCTGACGCGGTCACGAGCCACGGCCCACGTTGACGATCGAACGGCTGCCGAACGAGTTCCAGTCAGCGGAGCATGCAAACTTCGCCAGCCCCTCGGCAAAAAAAACGTCAACTAAACGAAAGATTCTTGAAGGTGATCCGCTGCGTGGGATCAGCCGGATCTTCCACACTCGCAGCGGCGATGGCGTTCAGCACCTGGATAATCCGCTCATGCCTCGCATCCGGGCTGGGCCGAATGATGAGCGGGTCGTCATTGCCAAACGTTTTGAGCGAGTTGGTCAACCATTCGCGCAATTGAACCAGGTCCTGATCGGTCGGCTGGCCAATGGGCTGATTATTCAGCGCCACCAGGCCATCGGACGAGATATCGATCATGATCGGCGTGATGGCCGCTTTCTCAGATTGCCCGCCGCCCGGGAGATTGATGGCCATCTCGAGTTCGACCACCTGCGAACCAGCACAGGCCATGAAAAAGAGCATGAGCACAAACACGACATCGACCATCGGGGCAATTTGAAACCCGATGTCGCCATCTTCTGAACCAACAGATCCGGCCATTTCTTAAGGAATTACGGGGTTGAGTTTTGGTGAGGTCATTCGACGGATTTATCGACGACGGAAAAAGTAACATTCTTTACGCCCGCGGCAGCCGCGGCTTTGAGAATTCCGCGCAGATACTCGTAGCGCACCTGCCTATCCGCCCGGATCAGGACTTGCGCGTCGGGAGTGGCATTGACGGCCGCCGCCAGCACGGGCTGCACGTCGGCGCCGGACTGAAAAATCTTCCCGCTAATCTCGATCTCGCCGGCATTGTTCAAGTCCGCCCACAATACATTGATGGTCACGCGCCCCTCCTGGGTATCGCCCGCTTCCTTCCCCTCCTTCGCCACGGGAAGTTGAACATCTTCATTCGACTGCAACACCTGGGTCGAGGCGATCGACATAAAAAACACCAGGAGCACCAGCAGAATGTCGATCATGGGCGCGATCTGAAATTCCGGCTCCTGCTCCGGGAGCTCGCGAGTGGCAGACTTGGCCCTGTCGCCTCGGCGCTTGTGATGCATGACGCGTCGCTAACAGCAATTTGCGGTTACGCCGACCAATCCAGCGTGGCGCCGCAGTGCGGACAGGGGTTGATCCCCGGAGTCACGCCGCCATTGCAGACCGGGCAATTCGTTGTCAGGGCCATCGAAACTTTCCGCGCGCCGCCGCGAACGACTCCACCCGCTCCCGCGCTGAAATTCTCGCCGATCTGGACCCCTTCGAGTTCTTCGTAAGGAATATCCATCAGGAGCGAATTCACGGTGTCATCCGCGATGACGATGCATTTCTGGGACATATTCCGGAAAACGTAATAGGCCACGAAAGCCGGGATGGCGATGAAGAGGCCGGAAGCCGTCGCCATCAAAACCTCACCGATTCTCGCCGCGAGCGCCTGGGGATTCTTGATCCCCGAGGCACCGAGGACCGCGAAGGCGCCCATCATGCCAATGACCGTGCCGAGCAGCCCGATCATCGGGGAAACGACGCCGATGACTGACAAGTAGCTATTGCGTGTACGAAGCAAGGTTGCTTCCCGCAAGCCGTGTTCGGCCACGGCATCCTCGACTGCTTCCTTGCCGCGGCCGATCCGTGTCAGGCCGGCTTTGAGCACATTGGCGAGGTAGTTTTCGTTCTGATTGCAGGTCTCCCAGGCCTCCTGATAATTTCCCGCCGCAATGGTCTGCTGGAGTGAATCATAGAGCGGAGGCGGCGCCAGCCGGGTGGCCTTCAGCGTCATGATGTTTTGTACGATCAACGTCACCATGATGACCGAGGTCGCCAGAATCGCGACCCAGATGAGGATGATCAGCGGGCCACCGCCGACGATGGTCTGCCAGATCGTATGCTCTTCGGGTTGACCGGCGGCAGCGTCGCCCTGTGCAAATGCCGCTCCGGACAAAAGCAAATTAGAAAGGAGGAACGTCGCAAGGGTTGCGAGGCGGCGATGGGAGTATTTCAGCATAGAAAAAGTCGGATCGAGAGGCAGCGTAAGGGGCGTGGGGGTCAGGGAACATGCACCTTTTTCTCGGTGCGAAGAGCATCGGCACGGTCTTGAGCCGCCGCCAAGGCAGTCGGATCATGATAGAAGATCGTGACGGTGCGCAAATAATCTTCGAGCGCGCCGGCATAATCTTTCTCCGACTCCCGTACCTGGCCCATCATGTAAAAGGCACCGCTGTAGGGAATTCGGTTGGCGAAGGGCACATTCTTATCCTTCAGCGCTTGCTCGATGATCGGTTCGAGTTTCTTTCGGGCCTGACCAAAATCGCCCTTCGCGGCGGCGACCCGCGCTCGACCGACGTCCGCCTGTAATCCACTCGCGTTCGGGTAGCTTTTTTCAAAGGCGTCATACGCCGCTTCCGCCTTCTCGAGGTCATTCATGACCACGTAGAGATCGCCCACCAACGCCGACATGCGCTGCGCCCAATCCGTGGGAAGTCCCTGATATTTGTCGGAAACGGCCTTCGCCAGCTCGAGTGACCGCTTGTAATCCTTTTTCACGAACGCGCCCTCAGCGGCCGAGACCTCGAGGGGCGCGGCCATCTGCACGCTCTCGACGCTGACCAACGGATAGGTGATCGTGCCGGCCTGGGTTTGAAACTGAATGCCGGCACTCGAAACCCCGACGACCTTGCCCGAAACGGGCGGCCGATCGCGCTGCTTCAAAGAGTCCTGCTGGGCGAGGGATTCAGCCGGCACCAGCAGTGATCCCATAACGATGACAAAAAGGATTTGCTGGCAATGTGAGGGGGCACTTAGCTTCATGCTCTTTTTTCGGGCGGGCGCACGGTAGTCGCAGCCTCCGCTCGAAATCAACCCGAATCCCTTATCCCTTCGCCAGATGGTCAGTATTCTCCGCAAACACCAGCAGACCTTGATGATCTTCGTCACGATTATCGTGATCATCTGCTTCGTCTGGCTCTACGACCCCACGCGCCGCGGCCGAGGACCCGGTCACGACGATCGGATCGGCGAGATCTACGGGCGCTCCCTTTCCCTCAACGATGCGCAACGGGCCGCCCGCAAGCTCCGTGTCTGCGGGGAACTCGGCCTCATGGATTTGATCCGCAGCCTCATTACCGATGGAGCCAGCGAAAACGAGCAGATTACCAATTTCGCCTTCAACAACATCGTCCTCGATCATGAAGCGGCAGCGCTCGGCATTGCGCCCACGGAAGAGCAATACATCGAGGCCGTGAAGAAACTGCCCGTCTTCCAAACCAACGGCCGCTACGACCCTGACAAATTCAAGACTTACGTTGATCGCCTCGCGGCCTTCGGCTTCACCGAGCAACTCCTCGAAGAAGCCGTCAAGGACCAGTTGCGGCTGGCCAGGATCAAGGAATTGATCGCTTCGACCCTGTCCCCAGTGCCGAGCGAAGTGCGCGATGTCTTTGCCCGCGGAAATCAGCAGACCGAAATGTCTTATGTCTCCGTCAAACCGGAAGATATCACTCCGCCGATTCAGATCACCGATGAGGATGTCAAAAAAGCCTACGAGGAGCGGAAAGACTCGCTGCAGACGGAGGAAAAGCGGAAGGTCCGATTCGTTGCCTTCCTGATTGATAAGGAACAGGAGAAGGAAGTGGGCAAACAGAAGCACGCCCTCATGCAGCAGCTCGTCGATCAAGCGAGCGATTTTGCCGTCGCACTGACGGAGAAAGACGCCACGCTCGAAGTGGTCGCGGGAAAATTTGGGAAAACAGTCTCCGAATCGCCGGAGTTCACGCTCACGAATCCGCCCGCCGACCTCGACAGTTCGTCCGCGGTCGCGACCGCCGCCTTCAAGCTGACCAGGGAGCAGCCGAATAGTGCTCCCATCACGACGCAGAAAGGCTACTATGTGCTCCAGCTGGCGGATATCGTCGCACCGCATCCGCTGACTTTTGACGAAGCGAAGGCAAAGCTGGAAACCGATCTGAAAGCCGAGCGCACCCAGGAAGCGCTGCAACTCAAAGTCGCATCGGTGCGTGCCCAGATCGCCGAGGGGCTCAAAGCGGGGAAGACCTTTGCCGAGGCCGCCACGGCGGCGGGCGTCACCGCGGAAAAGGTGCCAACCTTTTCGCTCGTCCAGCCGGGAAATCTCGAGAAGCCGGAAGCCATGTTGCTTGTCCGTGCGTCACGCGATCTGAAGGACGGGCAGTTGAGTGATCCGATTCCTTTCGGCGGCGGCTCACTGATTGCGCATGTGGACAAACGGCTCCCGGTGGACGATTCCGCGTTTGAAAATGAGCGAGCCAAGCTCATGGAAGAGATCGCGAGTTATCGCAGCGAATCGGCTTTTGAAGTCTGGCTCGCGGAACGGCGCAAGATGGCCAACATCCGGGCCGGTTTGGCTGCCGGTTGACCCGCCATGCCGTCATCGGAAGTGGAGGAAATCTTCGACGACGCCAATGGGGACCTCGCCCTCGGCGAACTTGAGGAGGCGGTGGTCAAATATCGGCGGTGCACGGAACTGGATCCGGAGTTTTTCGATGGCTGGCATGCGCTGGAAATGGCGCTGATGAAACTCGGGCGCATCCCGGAAGCCATCGCAGCGGGGCTGCGGACGGTCGAGCTTCATCCGAATGATCAACTGGCCTGGTCAAGCCTCTCGCTCTGCTACGTTCGCGCCGGGATGATTCCGGAAGCTGAATCCGCCGGCACGAAGGCTAAAATCCTCGGTTGGGGTGGAAAGATTGCGAAGAAGTAAGGCGCGATCGATTGTGGCGAAAGTTTGGGCGCACAGTGGGGTTGTTGCCGCGGCGCGGCGAAACCCAAATAGCCGTGGTTGAGCGCAGCGAGGCCACGTTTCACGAAAAACCAAAGGACTGCCGCATGAGCGGCGGAACCGCTCAGTCCTGATGAGCCCGCAAGATCGGCGTTTCTGAGGGCAGGTGCATGCGCAAATGATGCGGGCGCACGTCGAAGCGAAAGTGACTCCCCGCCATTGGCTCGCCGTCGAGATTGAGCTGCAATTCGTCTCGCGCGGTCAGTTCGAGCCAATTCATCCGACGCGCCACGACCTTCTGTTCGATCGCCTCAATCCCGCCCACGGCATACTCACTGAGCGAACGGGCCCGGCTGACGTCGGGAAGATGCGGTACCAGACAGAGATCGAACGCCCCATCGTCGAGCAGAGCCTCCGGGCACAGGACATGACCGCCGCCGACCTGACGGCCATTCCCAATCGCCAGCACCAGGAATTCGCCTTCCCACGAAAAATCGGTTCCGCCCAACCTGACCGGTAACGGCTCGAGCTGCGTCGCCTGCGCCAACGCCGTGAAGAAATAGGCCATGCCTCCGAGAATCTTCTTCATCCCCTCCGGCGTCGCCACTGTGACCTGCGACCCAAAGCCCGCCGTCGCGACATTGACAAAATACCGTTCGTTCACCTGCACGACATCGACGGGAACCGCAACCGACCCGAGTGCGAATGTCAGCGCAGCCAGTGGATCGATCGGCAGTCCGGCACCGCCAGCGAAATCGTTCGCGGTTCCGAGAGGCACCAGCCCCAGGGTTGGAATCGGCATTCCCTTCGTGCGTGCCACCGAGACTTCCTGCACCACGGCATTCAGCGTTCCGTCACCTCCCCCGGCGATCAGCATTCCCGCTTCTTCCCGCAAGGCCTCCCGCGTCAGTCGCCGCGCATCGCCGGCTTCCCAGGTCACCCGCACTTCCACTTCGTGCCCATCGGCACGAACGCGTTCAATTGCCGAGCGAACGTCGTCACGCCGCGCCGCGAGTCCGTGCAAGATGGCACGGGCACAGCGGCGGGGTCCTGGCGAGTCGTTACTTTGGGTCTCAGCGCTCATGCGCAATCAACAAACGTGTGGCAGAGTCCCGGCGGACGCGAGAAGTCGGTCTTGGAATGCCAACCATTTTCCGCTTCCCCTTTCCGTCTTCCGCATCACAGACCATCCATGGCCGAACTCTTTTTTCTTACCACCGCGATCGATTACACCAACGGCGCGCCGCACATCGGCCACGCCTACGAGAAAACGTTTGCTGACGTCATCGCCCGTTTCCATCTGCTCAAAGGCGATGAGGTTTGTTTTCTCACCGGTGTCGATCAGCACGGACAAAAAGTTCAGCGCTCCGCCGAACAACAGGGCGTCGATCCGCAGGAATTCGTCGATGGGATCACGCACCAATTCCTTACGTTGTGGGAAAAGCTCGATGTCGTTTACAATGGCTGGGCCGCCACCACCAAACCCGCGCACAAGGAATGCGTCCGAAAAATTCTGCAACGCCTGTGGGACGACCGGGATCCGGATACCGGGCAAAGCCGCTGGATTTACAAAAAGAAACAGGCGGGCTGGTATTCCGTGCGCCAGGAACAATTCCTCACCGACAAGGAAAGGGGCGACGACGGCGAGTTCGGTGCCGAGTGGCAGCCCGTCGAGCATCGGGAGGAAGAGAACTTTTACTTCCGCCTTCTCGAGCACAAACCGTGGCTGCTCGATCTCATTGAAAAACGAAGCGCCGCCGGACGGCCTTTCGTCATTCCCGACTTCCGCGTTGCCGAACTCCGCCATGCCGTGGAAAAACTCGAGGGCGATCTGTGCATTTCCCGTCCGGCGTCGCGGCTCAAGTGGGGCATTCCGTTTCCGGAAAGTTTTGGGGAGGGGTTTGTCACCTACGTATGGTTCGACGCGCTGGTGAACTACATCAGTTTCGCTCCCGGCTACGATCCCGAGTCCCCCACCCCGCCCGCCGAATTCCTCGCCTGGTGGCGCACGGTCGTGCACGTCATCGGCAAGGACATCCTGATTCCCGCGCACGGCGTCTATTGGCCGATCATGCTGAAGGCTCTCGGCTTCACCCACGACGACATGCCGACCCTGCTCGTCCACGGATTTTGGAATATCCGGACGCAGGAGGGCGGCAGCGAAAAGATGAGCAAGAGCCTGGGCAACACCGTCGATCCGATTCTGCTCGCAGAGAAATATGGAGCTGAAGCCGTGCGCTACTATCTCGTGGCCGACATCGCCACCGGCCGCGACGCCGATTTTTCTGAGGAGCGCCTGATTCAGCGCTACAACGCTGACCTGGCCAACTCGCTCGGCAACCTGCTCAACCGAACTTTGAATATGGCGGGGAAATATCGGGAGGGGAAATTGCGGGTCGTGAGCGAAGCACCGACCGCGATATCCGACAAAGTGCGGCTCGAAATGGCCGAGTACCAGAAACGGATGCTCGATCACGAAGTCCACGAAGGAATTCGTGCGGTGTTGAATATCGCGGCGGCCGCCAATTCGCTTGTGGACCTCGCAGCCCCATGGAAGCTGGCCAAAGATCCCGCGCAGGCCGACCAACTCGACGCGGTTCTTTACGACCTCGCCGAAAGCCTCCGCGTCGCCGCCGTCATGCTGTTTCCCATCCTGCCCCGCGCAGCTCATCGGATCTTCGATCAGCTCAACTGGAAAATGGCCGACTCGGGCCGCTCGCAGCGCTTCAGTCTGGCCGACGCAAAATGGGGTGGATTACCGGACAGCCACGTCCTGGGCAAACCGGAGCCACTGTTTCCGCGCCTCGAGACGTCGCAGGAATAAATACATGGTGGAAGAGACACGGAAACACTTTCTCGAAATGGGCCTGCGGGAGGCCTCTGCCGAGCAACTTGCCGTCAGCTCCCGCGACTTCTTTTCATTGGGAAGTTACACTTGGCAGGCTTTCCTTCTGGCACTGGTTGTCGGCACCGTTCTTTCCGCCATCCTCATGATCTTTCTCCGAAAAAAGACGGTCGTGGACGACGTCGCGCAGCCAGCGGAACTCCGCGCAAATTAGCGCACACCGGCCTCGACTCTCCTTCTCCCTCTTGCTCCCCTTCTCCTTCCTGAAAAGGAAGACATCACGCCGGGGCACCACTTCCCTGACCATCCCCGGCCAGACGCACGCCTTCCGCTTTGAGGACCTCGAAAACATCCTGCAACAGCGTCCGGTAATGCTGCTGCACGACAATGTCGCGCGACTCCTGTTCGAGCGCCAGAAAGTCGGCGTAATCCTCCTGCAACTTCAGCGCGAGCAACATGCGCAGTTGGTCGTCGGGGGAGGGTGGATTTTCTCCTGTCAGGGCGCCCGTACTGACCGCCCGGCTTTCGCTGTCGTTCGTCAGATCATCGATGCGCGCCTGCAATTCGGTGATCCGATCCTCGAGTTGAACATTGAGCCGTGCCAGTTCCTCGGCAGTCGGTTCGCCCGGAATGATGGTGGCCTCGGGTTTGCGGCGGCGGCGCGGATCCTCGTCTCGACTGCGCACCCGTTTCTCGGCGGCCTTGAGTTCCGTCTTGAGCCACACCACGTGCGACTCGATTTGCCGCAGCGTGTCGGCAACATTAAAATTGATTGATTTTGCGGAGCCCGCACGGGAGGACGGCTGAGCGGGTGTTGCCGATGCGGGTGGAGGCACCGGTGCGGCGACTTCACGCGGCTCCCGCGGCGGGATGGTCTTGGAAATGTAAACCGGCCGTTCCTTGCGAACTTCACGCGGCTCGTCGGAATCAACATTTTCGGGCTCGGCCGGCGTTTCGACATCATCGGCGACGTCCGCGGCGTCGGAAGCGAAGTCACTGCCCGGCTCAGAGGCAGTCGTTTCCGCAGCCGGCTTGAGGGCGCGTGTGATTTCGTCCGGCAGGTCCGGAACTTCCTTGCGCAAGGCATTCTGCCATTTGCCGCTCCACCGGCTGATCCCCCGCCCAATCGCCGCCACTGCCACCGGATTGAGCTTCGAGAGGCGGTCGGATTCCGCCGCCCACTTCAAAACTCCGAGCTGGGTCACCGGCGGGTGGGAAAGTTGAAATGCCGAGAGGACCGCACAGTGAACCAGGGCATCGGCCTCGCCAACTTTCAACTCTCCCAGCGAGAGCTGCGCGCACCAGGGTCGCGCCTTCCCGAGAAAGGCGCTGTCGAATATTTGCGCGTCTTTCGGCAAAATATCGCCGGATTCCTTGTCCCACATTTCTTTCGCCACCGATACTCCCAACTTCAACGCTGCCGCCGGGTCGCCAATCTTGTGCAGGCCGCGCGCGATGCTGAGCCGGAGTCGGCGGATGGTGTCGGTTTGCTCTTCGTCGGCCAGCGCCTTCAGGAGTTGGGTCCGGCTCGTGGCCTTCATTTCGGGCCAGGCTGCCGTCACAGCGTTCACCCCAACAATCCAGGCAAACTTTGGCAGCACCGTGGCCGCGTCGGATACGCCGGTCTTGCCGGCCAGGAGCGAGTTTTTCAGCACTTCGATGGTGGCCCGTTCATCGGCAGCCGAGAGACGTCCGACCTGCGCCCGAGCCACGGCTTCGTCCAGAGAAAGCGATGGGGCCGCACTGGTCTGAGCCGCGTCATCGGCACTGGCGGCGCGGGATTCGGCCCCCAGGTCGCTCTGAGACGCCGGTTCGTCCTCGGTCGCTCCATCGATCATTGTGGAATCGGAAGGCGGCGGCAGATCCGCAGAAAGGGCCGTTTCCAAAGAAACCTCCTCCTGCCGGGCCTCGGGTTGCTCGGGGGTTTCGGGGGTTTCGGGCGCGGAAGATGCGTTCGCGTTCTCGTTTGGTTCCATGAATGGGCAAGATCAAACGCGCAGGCGAATTCTTGACCAGCAAAATTCCGCTCGCCTTTTACCCCTTTCCCCGCGTGCTTTAGTGGACCCCCATGATTCTGGCCACTCGCGATATCAATGTGCCTGCCGAAGGCGTGTTCTTTATCGTGCCCGTTCCCCACGGCTGGCAGCTCTGTACCTTCCGCGCCGATGACTTCGGACCGATCAGCCTTCCGGACTGCTGGCCGGCCACACTCGTCTCGATGCTCAATATCTGGCTGCGCCACTTCGAAGAACACGATCCCGCCAATTGCCGGAACCGGCATACCCGAATCGAAAACGCCATCGCCCACCTCATCTCCATCTGCGATGCCATTCCACGAGGTCGCGTCCGGCGCGGAGTGCGCCAGAAACAATTCATCGTGCGCCACGGCGGAGAGATGACGGAGGAAATGAAGGTAACGCGGCGAGAGATTGAAGAAACCTTCGGTCTCGAAGAGCCGGCGCATTGGATCGCCGACCACCATCTCCGATCGACGCCCGCGGATGCAAAACTGCTCCGCGAGTTTCTGCCCATCCGGGAGGCTTGGGAAGCGCAGCCCGCCGCGATTTGATTTTTGCCGGAAGAGAAACGTTTTTCTTCCGCCGGCGAAGGCGCTCGCTGTATCCTTCGTGAACTATGGCCTCGAAAGCAGCAGAACCCTCCACCTCCAGCCCGGCAACGACTCGTCAGCGCGATCTCGATCTTGTGATCCAGCAGATCGCCAAGGAATATGGCGACGGCGCCATCATGCGGCTGGGCGAAAACAGCAAGATGGACGTCGAGTCCATCCCGACTGGGAACATCCTGATCGATCGCGCGCTCGGCGTCGGCGGTTTTCCACGCGGGCGCATCGTCGAGGTCTACGGGCCGGAGAGTTCCGGCAAAACCACCCTCACGCTCACCGTCATCGCCCAGGCGCAAAAGACTCGGCGGGCTGGCGGCGTTCATCGATGTCGAGCACGCGCTCGACCCGAAATACGCGAAGCAACTCGGCGTGAATCTCGACGATCTGCTCGTCTCGCAGCCAAGCTGCGGCGAGGAAGCGCTGCGGATTTGCGAGACACTCGTCCGCTCGAACGCCCTCGACGTCATCGTGCTCGATTCCGTGGCCGCGCTGGTGACCAAGGCCGAGCTCGAGGGCGAGATCGGCGACACGACCGTCGGCGCGCAAGCCCGGCTGATGAGCGCCGCCATCCGCAAGCTGACCGCGCTAATTTCCAAGGCCCGCACCGTCTGCATTTTCACCAATCAGATTCGCGAGAAAATCGGCGTCATGTTTGGCAATCCCGAGACGACGCCCGGCGGAAAAGCGCTCAAGTTTTATTCCTCCGTTCGCGTCGATATCCGCCGCATCGGCGCCATCAAGCAGACCGACGGCACGGTCACCGGCAACCGCACCCGAATGAAGATGGTGAAAAACAAGGTCGCGCCGCCGTTCACCGAAGCGGAGTTCGACATCATGTATAACGAAGGCATCTCCGGCACCGGATCGCTGCTCGATCTGGCGCTGGAAAAAGGCGTCGTCGAAAAGCGCGGCTCGTGGCTCAGCTACAAAGGCTCGCAACTCGCGCAGGGCCGCGACGCCGCCAAGGAAGTCCTCCGCACCGACGAACCGCTTTATCAGGAAATCTTCGCCGCCGTGCTCGCGAAACTAAACGAGGACGTGAAATAGAAAACGGGCATCGACCGCAGACGCGTAAACGTCCTCGTCCTCGTCCTCGAATTTCTCGCGTCTGATTGATCGAAATCGAGAGCAGAAAAAAAGGAGCTCCCGCCATCCGCCCCCAAGCCGTCAATCCACGCTGGACGGCAACCGCAAGGTAAACGTCGTACGCTCGGCACCGCTTTCAAGTTTCAGCACGCCCCCGTGCTGCTGCGCCACGCCTTCGACCACAGCCAGTCCCAGACCGGCCGCCGTTTGCTTCTTCTTCGTCGTGAAAAACGGCATGAAAATGCGTTCGCGAATTTCCGGCGCCACGCCGGGACCCGCATCGCTGACCTTGACCGTGACCCATCGAATGGCTTGCGCGGCAGCGTTGAGTCCGCGGGAAGGCATCTCTCCACTCAGCTCAATCCAGACATCTCCGCCGGACGCAAACGTCGCTTCGCAGGCGTTCTTGACCAGTTCGAGCAGGGCGGTCTTCACGCGTCCGGCATCGCACCGCACCCGGGGCAGATTGTCCGGCACAAAAAAGTGAAGCTTGGTCGAGGGACCGCACAGCGCCGTGAAGTGTGGTGTCAGAATGCCAGTAAACGCGCCGAGATCGACATCGCGCCAGATCATCGATGGCGGCCGGACCAAGGCCTGCGTTCGGTCCATCAATTCTGACGCCGCCTGCGCCCCGTCCTTGATTTTGATCAGGCTCTCGACGGTCTCCGCATCCAGCTTCCGGTTGTCGAGTAAAACCCCGACGTAACCGTGAAATAACGTCAGGATGTTGTTCATTCGGTGGGAGAGGCCACACACGACCTGATCCTGAAATTGGGAGTGGCTCTGCATGTATCGCGCGATCATCCTCAAGAAAGCAACGCGCATACCACGCCCCGGCAAATTACCCGCATGCCATCGTCAAGGTCACGGATTCAACGTGACTTCGCCGGCTCCCAGAGTGTGCGCCGTTCCGTCAGGCGAACGCAGGAGCAGCCGTCCCTCGCTATCAAGACCTTCGGCAATCCCATCGATCACGTCGCTCCCCATTGAAATCGAAATGGCATTCCCCAGGAGCGAGCTGCGCCGCGCCGCTTCCTGGACCACGCGCTCGAATTGGAATTGCATCTCCGTGCGTGTGCCGGACAAGTCTGCCAGGATCGCCGCCGCCAACTCTGGACGAAAAACTTCCGCCCCGGTGAGCAATCGCAGCGAAGTCACGCGGTCCCGGATTTCCTCGGGAAAATCGTCCAGGGCCTGATTCACATTAATCCCCATCCCGACGACCGCGAACGGTTCACCTGCGGATGACGTCCCCAGTTCGGTCAAAATGCCAGCCACTTTGCGACCGCGGAGCACGAGATCATTGGGCCACTTGATGGTCAGATTGAGGTCCAAAACTGACTCGATCGTCCGGGCCACGGATACGGCCGCCCAGGTCGTCAGCCGCGGCCATTCGGCGAGAGGAAGCTCGGGACGAATGAGCATCGAAAACCAGATTCCCACCCGTGGCGCGGAAGCCCACTGCCGCCCAAACCGTCCGCGGCCCGCCGTCTGGTGCTCGGCGAAAATGACGAGGTCCGGCGCAGCCCCCCCGCGTCCGAGATGGGCGGCGCGTTCATTGGTCGAATCCGTTTCATTCAATGCGATAATGTCGCGCCAGCACGATTCGGATCCGAGCCGCGCGAGCAGATCATCGGCCATCAAACGATCAGGCGACTCGAGGAGCCGCAGCCCGAATCCCGGTTTGTCTTCGATGACAAATCCCGACTCCTGCAGAGCGGACATGCGCGCCACCACTTGCGCCTGCGCCAGCTTCACCGCGTCCGCGAGGTCGCTCCAGGAGAGATGCGTCTTCGCATTTCGCAACTCCCGGATGAGTGCAACATCCACTGCGTTCACGTCTGAATCTCGAGGGAGAAATCGAGCGCCGGCGCCGAATGGGTCAACGCGCCGACGGAGATAAGATCGACACCGGTGGCCGCGATTGCCGCCACATTGGACAGCGTGACCCCGCCACTGGCTTCAAACTCCATCCGGCCCGCTCCCAGACGAACCGCTTCGGCCATGTCCGGGCAGCTCATGTTATCGAGCAGGATGACGTTCATACCTTTCAAGGTCAGAAATGCGCGTACCTGCTCGAGCGTGTCTGCTTCCAACTCGATCCGCACCTTCGGATGCTTCTCGCGGAACGAGTCGATCGCTTTCTGCATCGCGGCCAGACCCGAGGCCGCGAGGTGATTGTCCTTGACCATCACCATGTCAAAAAGCCCGAAGCGGTGATTGGTGCCACCGCCCGCGACCACTGCGGCTTTTTCCAGAGCGCGCAGTCCCGGCGTGGTTTTTCGCGTGTCCAGGATCCGCGCCCGAGTCCCAGCCACGGCATCGACAAATCGCCGGGTCAACGTGGCCACACCGGATAAGCGTTGAATGAAATTTAAGGCGACGCGCTCCGCCGTCAGGATCGATCTCAGCGCCCCGACGAGCTCGATGACACCTTCTCCTTCCGTCAGACGCGAACCAGACGGACGCAGGATTTTCACCCGCAAGGCGGGATCCACCCGTTGAAACACCTGCACCGCCGTTTCAATCCCCGCGGCGATCCCAGCTTCCTTGACAAAGATGCGACCGCGTCCGCGCCGATCGCCCACAAAATAGCGCGAAGTAAGATCCCCTGGACCGAGATCCTCAGCCAGCGCGATGGCAATTGGATCGTGGTGAGACGGGCGCGGCAGGTCGGGCAAAATCTCCATGGCAATTCAAAGAACAGAGGATGGGCGCCGTTTCAAAACAACTCGGGTTCCGGCGCGCGATAGACGCTTCGACCGCGCACGAACGTCTCGACGACCGCCTCCGGTCCGCCCCGGTGCACGCACAGGCTGACGACATCGTCGGTGGTCAGGTCGTTTGCCACCTTCGAGCTCTTCCGATACGGCAGCAGAGCCGCGAAATCGATCACCGTCAGATCGGCCTCCTTGCCGATGTCAAAGCTGCCGATAGTGCGACCCTTCCCCAACGCCTCGGCCGCGCCCTGCGTTGCCAGATGGAGCACTCCGGCCGGCGACGGCACATCTGTTTCCTTTTCGTAAAAGGCACGCGCCTTTTGCGATTCGAGGCAGCACCGCATCACGCGCCAAAGATTGAGTTCCGGACCCGCGGCCACATCCGAGCCGAGACCAACCCGGATCCCCGCCACTCGCACCCGATCCAACGGCAATATGCCGCTGCGCAAAAACAGGTTCGCGGTTGGACAATGCGCAATCGAAGCTCCGGTCTCGGCCAGCCGGGCGTGCTCGCGATCACTCAGATGCAGACAATGCCCAAGCACCGTGCGTTCCCCGAGCAGGCCGCATTTGTCATACACGGCAGTGTAATCCTCGGCCCACTGGAAGAGGTGTTTCACCTTCGACAATTCCTCCGGATTTTCGGCCAGATGCGATTGCAGGTAGGTTCCGTACTCGCGCGCGAGTTCTCCCGCGGTTCGCATCAGCTTCTCGCTGCAGGTAACCGCGAAGCGCGGACTGACGGCATATTCGATGAGGCCATCGTTGGCGCCATGCCATTTGCGGATCAGGCGCTCGGTTTCCGCGACGGAGATGGATAGGATTTTCGTCGGCTGATGCGATCCGTAGCTCCCGACATCCATCATCATCTTTCCCATGATCACCCGCAGACCACTCTCGAAGGCAGCGTGAAAAGCCGCCTCCGTGCTGTCCTCGTAGATCGCGGAGTAAAGCATCGCCGTGGTTGTGCCCTGCCGCGCCAGTTCGGTAAAAAATGCCTGCGCCTCGCGACGGCCTTTCGGACCCGTGAATTCGCGTTCGGCCGGGAAAATGTATTGCCGCAGCCAGGGCAGCAACTCGCTCGTTCCGCGCGCCACCATGGGGTATTGCGGCATGTGTCCGTGAAGGTCGATCAGGCCCGGAAATACGGCCACCCGATTGGAATGCAGCCAGCGCACCGCTTGAGAACGCGGCTTCTTGGACAGGAAATCGTAGTCGCCCACCTCCGTGATAAGTCCATCCTCTATCAACAGGGCGCCATCCGTCCACGAGCGCACCTGGCCGAATTTCGGCGCATCGATCAGCCATCCACGGATGCCGAGCAGCGGACTGCTGGAAGATGTCGTGGATGCGAGGCTGAGCACGCGCGGAGGGTAAAGGTGGCGCGGCGGCAGAAAATCAAATCACCATTCCTCAACATCCAACATCCAACATCCAACATCCAACTCGCGTGGGCCGAAACCAAGCGCACGGGAGGAATGACGCGAATAGATTAGGGACGGGTAGGCGGAATGAACTGGGGAATGCAGGCGTCCTCGCCTGTCGGCTTTGGCGTCCTCGCCGAAGCCATCGGATCTCCATCGACCCTCGTTTTCCGGTTATCCCCTCCCCGACTCTCGCGAGCAAACACTTCTAACAAAACTCCATCCATGCGCCTATGTTTGCGCTAACCATTTTTATCGCTCGTGAGACGCCCCGCCGCCTTTTTCCTCCCCGTTGCCATTGTCGCCGCCGCCTCGCTTTCACGGGCTGCGGAGCGGCCGATTCCGGAAACGATTGAGTTCAATCGCGATGTGCGGCCGATCCTTTCGGAAAACTGCTTCAAGTGTCATGGCCCGGATCAAAAGGCGCGAAAAGCCGATCGGCGGCTCGACACCCGGGACGGCGCGCTCGCGGAAATCGAAGACATTCGCGCCATTGTGCCGGGCGATCTCGAGGCGAGCGACATGCACGCGCGAATTCATTCCGGAGACAAGGATGAGCAGATGCCGCCGCCGAAGTCGGACAAGAAGCTTACTCCGCGGCAGATCGCCATCCTCGATCAGTGGATCGCGCAGGGCGCGCAATACCAGGCGCACTGGGCCTATCTGCCACCCGTTAAGGCACCGGCGCCGACGATCGACGAGCCCGATTTTGTAAAGAACCCGATCGATGCCTTCGTTCGCGCCCGTCAGCGCGAGCTCGGGCTCGATCATTCGCCCGCGGCCGATCCGCGCACGCTGATCCGACGCGTTTCGCTCGACCTCACCGGGCTCCCACCGACGCCCGAGGAAGTGGATGCTTTCGTTGCTGACTCAATCCGCGATCCGAATTCCGCCATCCGCAATCTGGTCGATCGCCTCCTCGCCTCACCGGCATTTGGCGAACGGCTCGCGGTGTATTGGCTCGATGTCGTGCGCTACGCCGACTCCATCGGCTTTCACTCTGACAACCCTCGAAACGTCTGGCCGTATCGCGACTACGTGATTCGCGCTTTCAATGACAACCTGCCGTTCGATCAATTCACCATCGAACAGCTCGGTGGCGACCTGCTGCCGGAGGCCACTATTTCCCAAAAGGTCGCCTCGACTTTCAATCGTCTGAATCTCTCGACCGAGGAAGGTGGGGCGCAGGCGAAAGACTACGAGGCGCGCACGGTCGCGGATCGCGTCCGAGCCATCGGCACCGTCTGGCTTGCGCAGACGACGGGATGTGCCCAGTGCCATGATCATAAATTCGATCCGATCAGCACGCGCGATTTCTATTCGCTGGGCGCTTTTTTTGCCGACATCAAGGAAGAGGCGATCGGGGCGCGCGGGGACGGCACCGCGATTCCGACACCCGACGACCAGGCAAAACTTCATGATTTCGACGTACAGGTTGCCGCGCTTCAGCAAAACATCGAGGCACCTTCTCCGGAACTCGAGGCGGCGCAGGCGGAGTGGGAGCATTCGCTGCTCGAACAACCCAAGGATGCCGCGTGGACACCGCTGCACCCGGAGAAAGCCACCGGCGAGAAAGCTTCGCAGCTGGTCGTGCGCGCGGACGAGACGCTCAAGGTCGAGGTCGCAGGCAGCCCGGATTCGGATACTTATCGCATCGAGGTGCATGCGCCGAAAGGCACGACGGGGCTGAAACTCGACGTACTTCCGAGCCAGACCCTGCCAGCCAGTGGGCCGGGTCGCGCCAGCAACGGGAACTTCGTCCTCAGCGAAATTCGATTCGAACGTGAAGGACAAAATCTCAAGCTCGCCGACGCCACTGCGACGTTCGAACAGCCGGGTTATCCCGTTAAGAATGCGATCGATGGGAAAGCAGATGAAAAGACCAATGGCTGGGCCGTCCTGGGCCATACCGGCCAGACCGCCGCGGCATATTTTGAACTGGCGGAACCGCTCGTCGAAGACGCCGCAATCACCATCGTGCTCGCGCAAAACTACGGGGAGAATCACACGCTCGGGAAATTCCGGCTCTCGGCCACGACCTCGCCGAAGCCGATTCAGGCCCCGAACACCGGCGTTCCAGGTGACATTCTCGCGCTCGTCGGGATTGCGCCCGATGCACGAAATGACGAGCAGCGTGCGCGCCTCACGAAACATTTCCGATCCATCACCCCAAAGTTGCAGGAGGTGCGGGATCAACTGGCCGCGATCCAAAAATCGAGAAGTGAATTTGAAAAGGCACTGCCGCATTGCCTGATCACGGAACACGCTGACCAGCCGCGCACCGTGCGCATCCTGCCCCGCGGCGATTGGCAAAACGAAACCGGCGAGATCGTCGAGCCGGCGGTCCCGCATTTTCTGCCTCAACCCAAGGTCGAAGGCCGGATGACGCGGCTCGATCTCGGCCGCTGGCTGGTCTCGCGCGAGAATCCGCTCACGGCGCGAGTCTTTGTCAATCGGCTCTGGAAGATGTTCTTCGGCACCGGACTTTCGAAGGTGCTCGATGATCTCGGTGCGCAGGGCGAGCCGCCGGTAAATTCCGAATTGCTCGACTGGCTCGCGTGCGAGTTCATGGACAGCGGCTGGGACGTCAAACACATCGTCCGCCTGATCGTAACCAGCGGCACCTACGGCCAGAGCTCGCAAGCTCCACCAGAAATGCATCAGCGCGATCCGCTGAACCGCGAGCTGACGCATCAAACGCGTTTTCGGCTCGACGCAGAGTTTGTGCGCGACAACGCGCTGGCCATCGCCGGCCTCCTCACGCCGCGCATCGGCGGACCAAGCGTCAAGCCGTACCAGCCGGCCGGCTATTGGGAGAACCTGAACTTTCCCACCCGCGAGTGGCAGGCCGACACCGGTGAAGCGCAATACCGGCGCGGTCTATATACGTGGTGGCAGCGTTCCTATCTGCAACCGAGCCTGCTGGCCTTCGACGCTCCGAGTCGCGAAGAGTGTGTGGCTGAGCGCAACCGCTCGAACATTCCGCAGCAGGCGCTGGCGTTGCTCAATGATCCCACCTACGTCGAAGCCGCCCGCGTGTTTGCCAGCCGCATCCTCCGCGAATCTCCGGGCGACACCGCTCAGCGAATTGCGTGGGCCTATCGTCAGGCGCTTGGTCGTGCGCCGAGGGAAGATGAAACCGCGACGCTCACTGCGTTGCTCGAAAAGCATTCCGCACACTATGCCCAGGTTCCGGAGAGCGCGGCCGCGATTGGAAAAGTCGGCCAGGCCCCAGCGGTGGAGGAGGGAAACGTAATCGAAACCGCCGCCTGGACGAGCATCGCGCGCGCAATCCTAAACCTGCACGAAACCATCACGCGAATGTGAATAGGAGAATTTACCAATTCATCCTGGGATCTGTCGGCCGAACGAGGACGCGCGTTGTAGCGGAGGATTGGGGAGCACGGGCGTCACGCCTGTCGGCTTTGGCGTCCCCGCCAAAGCCAACGCATTACGACGGAGTATCGAATCGCACAAACGTCCCATGTGCCCGGCGGGACGCCGGCCACGACAGGCCGGAGGCCTGTGCTCCCCAAACCTTCCCGCACCGCCAGAAAAACTGACTAATCACCGCCATGGACCACCATCACACCCGCCGCACATTCCTCGGTCACGCCTCGCGCGGTCTCGGCACGCTGGCATTCTCATCTCTGCTCAATCCCGGTCTGCTCCGCGCGGCGACATCGCCGGACAAATGGCGCGGCATCGTCAACCCGCTCGACGTCGCACCCAAGGCCAAACGCGTCATCTGGCTCACGATGGCCGGCGGCCCGTCGCATCTCGAGACCTTCGATTTCAAACCGAAGCTCCGGGAATTGCATGGCCAGGCCATGCCGGAATCGATCACGAAAGGAAAGCAGATCGCACAACTCCAGGGCCAGGCGCTCAAGTGTTTCGGGCCGGTCTTCGATTTCAAAAAGTTCGGCAGTAACGGCGCAGAAATTTGCGAACGATTTCCCGAAATCGGCGCCATCTCGGATGACATCACCATTGTGCGCTCGATGACCACCGAGGCGATCAACCACGATCCCGCTCATTGTTTCATGAACACAGGCACCACCATTGCGGGCCGGCCTTCGATGGGTGCGTGGGTGACTTACGGACTCGGAAGTGAGGCGGAAAACCTGCCGGGTTTTGTCGTCCTGACCTCGAACGGCCAGGGTGGCCAAAATCAACCCATCGCCGCGCGCCAATGGTCATCCGGCTTTTTGCCCAGCCGCTTTCAAGGCGTGCAATTGCGCGGAAAAGGTGACCCGGTTCTTTATCTTTCGAATTCGCCGGGGATCAGCCGCGAGGTGCAGCGCGACGTGATCGACTCCGTCAACGCGATCAATCGCCGCACGGACGAACTGATCGACGATCCGGAAATTGCCACGCGGATTGCGCAATACGAGATGGCCTTTCAAATGCAGGCCAGTGTGCCTGAATTGATGGACGTGAAAACCGAGCCGGCCGGCGTGCTCGAACTTTACGGCTGCCAGCCGGGCGACGGCTCATTCGCCGCGAATTGCCTGCTCGCTCGCCGCCTCGCCGAACGCGGCGTGCGTTTCATCCAGCTCTACCATCGCGACTGGGATCACCACGGCGGGCTCAAGGAAGGCATCGAATTCAAGGCCAAGGAAGTTGATCGTGCCAGCGCCGCACTCGTGCGCGATCTCAAGCAACGCGGCATGCTCGACGAGACGCTGGTTATTTGGGGTGGGGAATTCGGACGCACGCCGATGAGCCAGGGCGGCAGCGGGCGCGACCACCACATCGCGGGTTTCTCAATGTGGATGGCCGGCGGCGGATTCAAAGGCGGACTAACCTACGGCGCGACCGACGAGTTCGGCTATGCCGCGGTCGAAGACGTCGTCGAAGTCCACGATCTGCACGCCACCATGCTGCACCTGCTCGGCATCGATCACCAACGCCTCACCTACAAATTCCAAGGCCGCGACTTCCGCCTCACCGACGTGCGCGGAAAGGTCGTCGAACCGCTGCTGGCGTGATCCCTCGCCGGGGCGATCGTTGCAATCTGGATTTTGAGGTTACGCAGTTCGTCGCGGCCGGCGAGCCGCCAGCAGAGCGAATCCCAGTGGCAGGAACGTCAACGTCACCGGCTCCGGGACGGCAATCGTGTTCACCGCCAGGTCGATCGACGAATTCGGTATATAAATAGTCAGCGTGTCATTCATCGCTGCACCAATCCAATCGAAGACCGCCCGCGCCGAATAGGTCCCGTTGGCCGCGACCGGTGACGGATCAGTAGCGATAAAGCCATTGTATAAACTCGTCCCTGTTCCGGCGGAAGGCAGCACCGCGCTTTCGTCAAAGGGAATGCTGATCGGGGGGAAAACGGGCGTGAACTGCCCAGAGACCCCGACCGTAGGAGTCACCGTGCCGCCAGATGCCGTAATGCTGAAGCTATACCCGAGAGATGCGAAATCGCCGACGCTGGCCGAAGCGTTTCCCTCAAGCATGATTGTCACCGTCCCTCCCCCGCCATCCGAGTCAGTGAACGTCAAGTTCCCATACACTTTCGCGGCCGGTTGTCCGTTGAAGGTGTAAATCTCAGCCCCTAGCGGGAGCACAGGCGGCGGCCCGCTCGCCGTGGTATCCACAAGATTGCCAGTGAGTTGAACCGATGGTCCGCTCGTTATTGAAACCGTCCCTCCGAATCCGGACGGTGTTGAGAAAGCCCAACCAACCACGAGCGCTGTTATCACAAGTATGCGCATGGCGTCAGATGCCTTCGTCGACGTTCCATTGTCAATTCCAAATTCGACGCGGTGCGGGACGCATCACTTAGCGCATCGCAGGGAAAACCAAGCAGGGGCGCGGCCAGCCATTTTTGGATGTTGGATGTTGGATGTTGGATGTTGGATGTTGGATGTTGGATGCTCGATCCATGAGTTCCACCGCCTGCCAGCTTTTCACCACTCCGGATTGGCCGTCCGGATTCGAAACGGTGATCCTGCCCTGGCTGCGGAAAGTGGCAGCCACGCCAGGCAACGAGCCGGGGGTGGTGGCCGCGATCGTGCCCACTCGGGGCGATGCCTACTTTCTCAAATCCATGGCGCTCGAGGCGAAGCTCGACCTATTCGGCGTGCACTCCATGACGCCAACCGAAACGCGTGAATTTCTGCGCCAGGGACTCGAGGTGTCGGAAACAATCGCGGCGCGCGCGCAGTTGCGACTATTGCTCTCCGCCGCAGCCGAAGCGGTCGGTGAAGGGACGCGGGACGAGGAAACGAAAAAGGCAGCCGCCGCGGTGGCAAGCGCGCCGGATTATTTGCTGCGAGCCATGGAATTACTGGGCTCTGGCGGATGGACTTTTCAGCAGGCCGGACCCGCGATCCTGCGTCCGATCGCTGAGGAATTCGATCGCCTGCAAAACAACTGCGATTTACTCTCCACGTCGGTCCTCGACGCCACGCTGCGTCAAAAAGCCGCCGGGGCGGCGCCGCTCTTTCGCTCGCTGCTCATCGCCGGGTTCGACGGAGCGCACTGGCCTTGGTGGCCCCTGCTCGAGGCGGCCGCCCGCTCTGCATGTGAAATCTCGGTGCTGCTGCGCGAGCCGCAGGATTCCGCCGCCGACCTCGACATGATTTGGATCGGCACGTGGGAGCAGGCATTCGGTGCTTCGCAATCCGTCGCCGCCGAACCGGTGGCGCCCATTGAGAACTACGAGTTTTTCGTTGGCGGTGACACCCGCGAACAAGCGGGTGCGATTGCCCAAAAAGCGCTGCAATTTCTGGCCGATCCCGAGTGTGATCGACTCGGCATCCTGCTGCCGGGTCCGGGCGCTCTCGCGCGGCAAGTAGCAGAAATCCTGGCCGACTTAAACCTTCCTCATTTCGACGGCATAGGGCACGTCACTCCGGGACCGTTTGAATCCGCCGAGTGGCCGGCGTGGCTCCGGCATCAAGAGTCCCCGCGATTGCCGACGCTCCTCCGGTTGCTCGAAGTTTCGCCCGGTGTCGCGGCGCTGTTCGGCGGGCTGCCGATTGCGGTCATCGCCGATCAGCTTCGCCGCACCAACACCGATATTCTGTTCGACGACCTCGAAGTGATCACCGCCTGGCTGCAAAAGCATTCTCACTCCCGGCACGCCGATGTGCTCGCGAACGGTCTGCAACAATTGTCGCCGTTGCCCGACCGGACTCTCCCGTCACAGTTTCTCTCTGCAACGACTACCGCATTTACGAAACTCGGGTGGAACCTGCACGTGGGCGAAATGATCCGTGCGGCGGACGGTTGGATCGATCGCATCGACGTGCCGATTTCGCGCCAAGCCTGGCTGCGCTGGCTCGGAGACGCCTTGCAATCCAGCCGCTCGAACCGCGCCGCGGCGGGCAATCATCCCTACAGCCGCACGCATTTGCTGAGTTACAGCGGAGCGGGCGCGCAGGCGTGGACCCATCTGATCGTGGCTGGCTTGAACGAAGCAGAATGGCCGCCGCCCTTCGAAGAGTCAGGGTGGATCGGAGAGCAGGAAATCGAGGCATTGAATCGGAACGTCCGGCACCTCAATGAACGCGCCAAGCGAACCGGTCGCCAGGGAGAAGGACACGAGGCCGTAAAATCCGGACACGCCCTGTCCCTCGGTCCCGCCCAACGCCGCGCCCTGGCCGAACGCGACTTCTTCGGCACCATCGCCGCCACGACCCACGCGGTCGCGGCGATGGTCAGTCTCACGAATGAGGCATCTCCGGAGCGTTCACTGAATCCGAGCGATCTTTTCAATCGCCTTTATCATCGCGCCACGGGCCGCATCATTTCTCACGACGGTCTGGTGGCCATCCGCGCACAGACCGCAGCCTGGGTCGAGTCAGCAGGTTTGTGGCCGTCGCCTCGCGTCGAGCATTCTGCCGTTTCACAAACCCGGGTCGCGTACGACGCACGCCGACTCGCCGGCGCACCGTTTGGGGAATACGAATTTGCCTTGCGCAAACCCGTGGCCGAAATCCGGCTCTCGGCCACGAATTGGGAGAACGCACTGAAGCAGCCTTCGCTGATCTGGATGAAATCATTGCTCGGGGTCAGTGCCGCGGAGATAGAAGCCGACGCGTCGTTCTGGAATCTGGCCGTTGGCCAGTGGACACACCGTTGGCTGGGTACGATGGCCACCGTGCGTGGCGGATTTGCGCCGCGCGGAGAACACGCCACGGCAACCGCACGAGTCATGAAATCTGCTCTGGATTTTCGCCACGATGTCGAGGGGCTTCTCCGCGCGAGCGGCCGCCCGCAACCCGATTGGTGGACATCGGTTTGGCAGCAGGCAGCGCGAATCGCCCGCCTGCTCTCGGAACGGCTGGCCGAGGAGGTCGAGCACACCCATCTCGCGACCGAGTGGAGCTTTGGCCCGACGGCCATTCCGCTCGACGACGATCGGCAATTGCACCTCCGCGGACGCATGGATGTGATTCTCGCCAAGGCCCTCCGCGAGGACGGAACATTTCCGACGGATGTGTGGATCATCGACTACAAAACAGGCGGAAAATCTTCGCTCGCACCAAAGGAGAAGCTCGAAGGTTCGGTCCGGCGGGCCGCGGTGGCGGCGCGGTTGAGAAAGGGCGACGGCTTGCAACTCGCGCTTTACGCGTTGGCGGCATATCACTTTGGCGCCACGTCCATCGGCGTCAGCCTGCTCACCCCGGACCTCTCGCTCCCTGCCCCACAACTCACGCTCGACGATCTCTCGCGCACGGCTCAGGAACAACTTTGGTCCGGGCTCCACAGGATGCAGGAAAGCGGCGTGTTCGGCATGCGCGGTCTGCTGCGCGATGAGTTCTCGTTTGGCGTGCCGCACCCACTCGCCACGCTCGGCATCGATCCAGAATTGCTCACCGAGAAGTGGGCGTGCACGCATCCCGGCCTCGCGGCGGGCGGAGAAGACCTGGAGGACTCGGACGAATGACCACGCCGCACGATCAGTCCGCCCGGGAGCGATTCGCCAACGAACTCGACGCCAACTTTTCCGTGGTCGCTTCGGCCGGCAGTGGCAAAACGCGCGCGATCACGGACCGCATCGTGGCCATCGCAGAAAGTGCGCGTGCCATCGAGTGGCTGCCATCGCTCGTAGTCGTGACCTTTACCAATCGCGCCGCGGATGAAATGCAGCAACGGGCGCGACAACGCATCCTCGAAGCCGGCGTCAATCCAAACGTGATGGCCGCGTTCAACCGCGCCTTTTTCGGAACCATTCACAGCTTTTGCGTCAGACTTCTCCGCGCGCAGGGTCATTTGCTCGGTCTGCGCGGTGAATTCGACTCTTCGCGACGCGACGATGACGCCCTCTGGATGGAGTTCGTGCAGCAATATGCCGTGCTCGGAGGCGAACTCGCTCCGGAACATCGGAAAACATTACTTCGTTTGGTCGAAGCGCGCCGCCTCATGGAACTCGGACGGGCCGACGGCGGGGGATGGATCAAAGCCATCGCGGATCCCGGCGCATTCCCTTCCCCGGATTTCGAGCAAGTGCTTGCTTACATGCCCAAGCGAAAGCAGTCCCAGCCCACGGTCGGAGCCGCGCAGGATCGTCTGCGCAGATGGATCGCGGCCTGGGAAGATCCGGACGCCTTTGCCCCGCTGCCCTCAGCGGACAAAGGCGGAACGGACTTTTTGTCGCTGTGGGCCGCGGCATTCGCACCGTTCCGAGACTGGGTTCGCTGTGCGTCGCTCAGCGTCGCAGCCGAGGTCTCACGGGCATATCGCGAATTTAGGCTCGGGCGTGGAGTGCTGACTTTTGACGATCAAGTCAGTCTCGCGCGCGAGCTTTTCGATCATCCCGCCGCCGCCCGACGAATCCGGGAAAAGCAATACCGAGTGATCCTGGATGAAGCGCAGGACACCGATCCGACGCAGTTTTCCGTCCTGCTCGAGACGACGCGCTCGCCGTCGGCGGAAGGGATCTGGCCCGACGCGGACGAACCTCCCCAACGCGGTCATTTCTGCATGGTGGGTGACTTCCAGCAGTCCATTTACGGCAGCCGGGCGAACCTCGCCGTCTATCGCCAATTGCACGACGCGCTCATCGCCACCACCGGCGAAGCACTCACTTTTTCCGTCACTTTCCGTCTCGATCAAAAGCCGCTCTCCTTCATCGACACTTGCTTCCCCGTCATTCTGCACGGCACCGAGGGACAGGCGGCCTTCGTTTCGCTCCATCCACGTCCCGCCATTCTCCCCGGCCAGGTGAACCGACTCGAGCTGGGCGAAATCCCGGACCTCAGCAGCTGGAACGACGCCCGCAAGGCGCGATTCGAAGCGGAGCGCGTAGCCGGCTGGTTGCGCCAGCATGGCCTCGAAAATCTACGCGCTCGGACTTGGAGCGACGTGGCCATCCTTTGTCCACGCAAGGCCTGGTTCTCTCCGCTGCGCCAGGCGTTGCGGTCCGCGGGCTTCGAAGTGCAGGTGCAATCCGAGCGTGACGTCGCCGGTGATAGCCCGGCCTTCGCGTGGTTCACCGCACTGCTGGTCATCATGGCGCACCCACGCGACGCGTTCGAAATGGTGGGGGTCCTGCGAGAAGTGTTCGGGCAATCCGATCACGATCTCGCCGTTTTCGCGGAGGGCCACGGCGAGCGTTTTCACCTGACTTCAGCTGCCTTCCCTGGCGGCGCTGTAGGCGACACGCTGCGATTGCTCGCGGAAACCCATCAGCTCGTCAGCGGCCTTCCGCTCTATGCCGCCGCCCTCGAAGTGGTGCGGGCCACCTGCCTTCGCGACCGGCTGCTGACCTTGCCGGCGGAGGAATTTGAAGGACTCGAAACCGAGCTCGATCACCTTCTCACCCGCGCGGCACAAGCGGAGGCCGGCGGTCAATTGCTGGCGGAATTCGTCGAGCAGTTGCGCGAGGATTTTTCGGCACCGCGAACGGTTCGCGCCCCCCGCGCTGACGCCGTGCAACTCATCACGGCACAGAAGGCCAAGGGCTCGGAATGGTCCGCGGTGTTGGTGCCGTTTTTGGCCCGACGTATTCGACGCGGGCCATCGCGTTTCCCACGTCTGGTGCGCCACGCTGGGAACGGTGTATTGCATCCCGCATTGAGTGGCGACGATATCGGTGGCGAGTTGAAACAATTGCTCGAGGAACAGGAAACGCAGGAAATGCAGCGCCTGCTTTACGTCACCCTCACGCGCGCAAAACAAACCCTGGTTCTGGTCGATGACGAGACGTTGTTCCGAGGGAAAGGCCGCGTCCAGGGGGCTTCGCAACTGCATTTCCTCCAGGCCGCGGCCGCGCAATCGAATCGTGAGATTTTCGCTACTCTGCCCATCGTTCCGGAAAACGACCCCGCCACGACCGAAGCACAAACGCAGCTGGCGGCTGTCAGGTCACGCGGGGAGGATGTGGCGACCATAGCGCCATGGGTGCCGCAGTTCATGGCGGATGCCCACACCCGCGCGGCGGTGTTTGTGAAACGCAATCCCAGCGCCCTCGCGGAAGCTGAGTATCAGGAAAACGATGCGGGCCGCATGAACGAAGCGACGCCCCGGCCGGCGCACATGCCATCGATCGGCGCGCTCTACGGCACGTGGTGGCACGGAATGATCGAGCACCTCGATTGGCGGCGCGGTTCGGACGAGTGGCAGGCGACCTTCGAGCGGGCGCTGCCATCGTCACCGGACCGCGAACGTTCTCAACGTGAGTGGGACCTTTTTCTCCAGGCGATTCAGGATCAAAGCGAAACCGCCGCCTGGCTCACGGGGGATGACAACTCCTGCCGCTCCGAACTGCCGTTCCTTTGGCGGATGAGCACGAGCGAATGCCTGGAAGGCACCATTGATCTCGCCGTGCGACGAAGAAGGGATGGGGCGTGGTTGATTCTGGATTGGAAAACCAATGCCGTCGGACCCAGCGAGACGGACGCGTTGCGCGAGCACTATGAAGCGCAGTTGGCCGCCTATTGGAAAGCAGTACAGGCCATGCTCAAGACTTCGGTGAGAGCGGTGCTCTATGCCACCGCCACGGGTCAATGGCTCTCGTATTCAGAAGCCCAACTGGCCGCCCGATGGGAACGGGTAAGCGCCGATCCAATGGCTCTCGCCGAAGCCCTGGCCGACGATACCCAGGAACGAATGCCCAAGTAAATCGATCCGCGCGTTATTGGGCCAGCAGTTTCTCGACTTTGCCGTCCAATCCATCGCGGGCATTCATGTCCGTGAGATTTCCTGCCTTGTCCACGAGCCACATCGCAGGGATGGAATTAATGCCAAATTCCTGCCCGATCGTATTCTGCCAGCCTTTGCCGTCGAAGAATTGCGCCCAGGTCATCTCCTTGGATTTGGTGAATTCCTCGAGGGCGGATTTGTCCTGATCAAAGCTAATGCCCACGATTTCAAATCCCTTGTCATGCAGCTTATTGTAGGTGGCGACCACATTGGGAACTTCCGCAACACACGGTCCACACCAGGTCGCCCAAAAGTCCACCAGAACCACTTTGCCTTTCATGGCCGCGAGATTGATTTCTTTGCCGTCAACAGAGGTAAACTTGATATCCAGCGGTTTTCCGAGTCTATCGAGTTTCCGTGCGGTCGCTGCGGCTTGCGCCTTAACTTCGGCCGGCACTTTCTCCCCTTCGAGTTGTTTAAAAATGGCCTTCGCCTGCTCTGGATCCGAGTTCTCGGCAACAGCCATCAGCATTTCGTAGGGCTCACTGCGGTCCGGAAACTCCTTCAATAACTTGTCCGCCTGCGACTTCAGTTCGGCAAAAAACGCCTCCTTCCCATCCGGACGCTTGGCGGAGACGGCCGTCTGCACCTCCTTCATGCGATCCTCGAATGATGTTTCCGCCAGTGCTGAAGCGGCGAAAGTGCCAAGTGCGAGCGTAGTGATCAGGAAGAGGTTTTTCATGGAAATGATGAGTTAATCCGAGAGCGTGACCGCTTTTCCGAAAAATTGCGCGCGGAAAATTCGGGAATTTCCGGAGAGGCACCGCCCGCTCAATACAGCTGCATGCGAACGCGCAGGAACGCTTTCGAGGCATCCATCGGATCGAGAGGGAGAAGGACCTGACGCGCTTCCATATCCAGAGTCGTCCCCACCACCGTCGAATTCACTGGCGTCCAGACATCGAAGTCTTCCGTCATTTCCGCAGAGTAGGTGGCGTTCCGGTCCAGCGGCACCTGGAATTGAAAGACGAGGTTCGTTTGGGGGCCGGACATTTGCAGATTGAGGGTGGGTGCAAATTGAATTCCGTTTTCCCACGTCGTCGGATTCGTTCCCCGAAAATACTCATCAAGCGTGCTGGCGCCATCGCCGTCGAGATCAGCTGAATCACTTCCTCCCAACGGATAGTAAAAGGCCTTCCATGCCGGATACGTGACATTCAATTCTCCGGGCGACGGAGCATCCCCTTTCCAACTATCCGCGAGATCTCCCACCGCGCTCGTGCCGCGTCGGTTGAGCGAAAAGCCGTGCGTGGAATCCGGCCAGGCAACGTCATTTCGATAGTTGACGTCATCCTCGACCGTCAGCGGATAGACATAGGGATCCTCGGCGGTCGGAGCGCTCAGCCGATAGAGAATCGAGTGCCCAGCGCTGGCCAGGTTGCTGGTATCCGACCAAGGTCCCATGATGGTGATCGGATTGGTGACGTGATAGGCCGTCCGGAATGCCGTCGCCTTCGACGCATCGGCGGGAGGGAACGGAACGACCACCAGGACGCCTCCGGCGGCCAGTTGCGTTGCGATCGGAAAATCGAAATCGGCGTCACCGCGCAGCCGCCACCCGTCGAGCATGATCGCAGCAGAAGTGGGGTTTCGGATCTCGATAAACTTCAACTCCGGATCACTGCCCGGCGGTGAATGATGGATCTCGTGAATGGTGATCGGGCCGACCCGCGGATCGGAGTTGGCTCGACCCTGTTTCGCCCTCGGAATGTCGGATGAGGCCGCGTCCACGAGCGTCTGCGACTGCAGCGGATGGAGTGAACCGCTTTCGTCAGGCCACCGTCCCCAGCTTTCACCAACCCGCGACGGCCCAAATTGCACGTGATCCACGAAGCGAACGGGCCGACCCGAGGCGTCGCTCGCAATCAGCCAGGCATCGTTGTCGCGAGAACCGGCGAATGCAAACTCACCCGGACCCGGCGTTCCACCGTTTGGATTCCACGGGCCATTCGGATTAAAATCCGTTTCATCGAACACGAGATATCCGCCCGCCGGCACCTGCGTCCCGGCCGGTATTTGGAACTGGGCAAAGCTATCCACCGTCGTGGGGTCGCTGGCATTGCTGAGGTACCACTTCGACACGTCCAGCGTCGTCCCGGCAGTGTTGCGCAATTCCACCGCATCGACGAATGGCAATTGCGACTGCGAGAGAACTTCATTGATCACGATACGATTGTCCGGTCCCAGGCCGGCCACTCCGGGACTTCCCGAAATCTCGGACGACGACCGCCAATTTGCCGGATCTCCGTACGCGGCATTCGAAAAGCTGCTGCCGGCATATTCGAGAGCAGAACCTTTCCCATCGGACCGGCCCGGCCATGCACCATCGTCGTCATAGCTAAAATCCTGAATCGACGATCCATCTCGAGCCAGGATCTGAATTTCCTCCCCGCCGTCATCGAGCGAACCGTCCTTCCATTCGCCGACAATAGCCGAAGCCAGACTCGATCCGTATCTCAACGCAAATGCCGCGCGGTTCTTCACGACGAGCACGCGAGCTGCGGGAGCAAGCGTTGCCGGCTCGAGCCGAAGTTCCGCAAATGGTTTTCCATTCGCGAATTTCATCTCGAAGGTATTGATTGCTGACGTTCCGACATTGGTCAGTTCGATGAACTCGAAATCGGAGGCTTCCACGCCCGGTATCGCCGCGGATTCATCCGGCGTGGGCCCGAGCGGATGATAGTTGATTTCGCTAATCGCGATTTTTCCAGCGACAGCAAAGTCTTCATTCACCAGATAAACGCGTTTGACCGGAGGTCCCCACTGGACGCTGGCGCCTCCCGGGAATGGGAACGTAGGGGTCACTTTGGCCCGGATGTTCACAGTCTTGGTTTGCGCAATGGGAATGCCTCCCGCATAGAGCACGGCCGACGGTGCAATCGCACCGCCCGCGCCTCTTGGATCGGTGCCATCTAGCGTGTAATAGAACTGGCCAGCACCACTGACCGTGACGTTCGTTCCGGAAGGGACGACCCCGGAGTCAATGCTGGTCGTCACGGCGCGTGGCAAACGACTGTCTATCCATGTTGCCCTTAAGTTGAGCCAGGTCTTCATCCTCGTGATCTCGTTGAGATAAACGCCGCCCGAGGCCGCGTTGGCCGACCAAATCGCGGCATCCCGGGCACCCGCCGCATTGCCGATCTCAGCGCCCATCGAATCAGCCACCGCGAGCAGATTGGGCGTGGCCAGCGGACCCCCGCGAAATTCCCACCAGCGATCCACCCAGGCCTGAGCGAAGTCCGGATCCTGAAACAACATTCCCCACCAATCGCGGGTGAAAAAGTACTCGATATTGTTCCAGCTCTGGGGATTTGAATCCCGTCCATCGTCAGAACCGAGGGCGCGGTCAAAATCCCAGATCGGCCCCGCCGCGATTTTGCCATTCCGATCCTTGTAAAAGAATGCGCTCAGACGGAGGGCATCAACGTTATAAGCAATCGAGTTGAGAATGTGATGGTCCACCCATTGGAGCGTGTCGATGTAGTCCCGATAGTTTCGGGTCGCGAATCCCGCATTGCGTTCGTTGAGCAGAACCGTGCTAAATGCCTGGGTATAGTTGGTGATATAGCTTTGTTGCGCCGGCGTATCGTAATTCGGATCCGGTTCCACCAGCACGAGGGGATCATCCTGGGGCAGAGAGCCACCGTTAACGCGCCAACTGTATTCGCCAGAATCGGCGCGATCGATCTTAAAAATATAGCCTCCGGTGACAGCTTCACCCGTGTTATCGGATGGCTGGAGGTTCTTGATGGGTACTCGATGGCTGCGCGATTTGATTTTTTCGGTCAGGACATAGACGCCGGAGTAGTCGCTATAATCGAGCTTCCCACCGTTTTGATTGAAAAAGAGCTCACAGAATCGAGTGCGCGAAGCCCAACTTCCGCACTGACGGCTGAGTTCGAAAATATACGCGTTGTGAATGAAAGTGTTGTCGTACTGGTACGGTCCATTGAGAACCCAATCGGAATCCGGTTCGAGCCCGAGCAACCCACGATCCAGATCCTCATTGGCTTCATCCCACGTCTCCATCCCAAAGCTCTTTTTGGGAAAACCGGCTGATGATGAACCGCGCACGCGTGTTCCCGCGCGAGTGACGAGGTCCGGCACGCGATCGAGCGCCGCGACTCCGTTCACCGGCTCGAAAACATGCAGGATCGTCGGGGTGTAGGTATTCGATCCGCTGTCCACCGGTTGCCCGTCGCCGTGATCGTCGGCCACTATGATCGGCAGGTTGGACGTGAAATTGGAGGTGTTGTTTGTTCCGCCAGTTTCGAGCCACAGATATTGCAGGGTGCTCGTCTCGGTCCGCTGTCCAGTTGCCGGATCAAAAATTGCCGCGCGAATAAGTTTGCTGGTGCTGATGGTGATCGGCCCGGTGTACAATGGTGAACTGCTGTTCGGTTCGGTAATTGTGGCTCCCGCACCACTCGGGTCCGTAATGAAGTAGCGGATTTCCTGCCCGGCCAATGCTCCCGAAAGCGTCAGGTCGAAGGCGGTTTTAAAGGTTCCGGGCGGACGGGATGGAGTGAGTTGCTGGGGCAGGCGAAGCGTGTCGTTGCCACCGTTTGCGACTCCCGGCGTGGCAGTCGCGAAATAACCGATCTGGCCGGCTGCGCCCGCCTCGATCTGCGCCGTCAGCCGCGCCTGGACAAAATGGTCGCTGCTATCGGCGCTGCGATTCAATCCGTGAATCGCGAGGATATTCGTACCGGGAACGAGATTCGCGATATAGCCATTCAAGTCGAAGGTTTCGTACCCGGTCGGACCATGGCTGCCGTTGGCGGTGGAATTGTAAGCCAGAGAAGCGAAATTCGTGACGTTCCCGGAAACCGATGGCTGTCCATTCACATAGGCCGCAAAACCATCGTCGTAATTTACCTCGAGGCTGAGTTGGAGCACGGTGGCGCCCGCCGGAATATCGAATGGAATCCGAATGTACGTCGAGCGGGCCTGTCCGCCCATCTGCGCCGAGACGTTGAGGCCGACCTGGGTACTCAAGTCCGGTGAGGAACCGCCATTGAAATTAAAATATCCCACCGCCATCGGGCCGGCCGTCCAAGAACTGTCGTTAAAAGTCCGCGCGGTCCAGGTCGTGCCCAGACTGGCATCCGTGGGGACAATGACGCGCACGGAGCCGGTAGGCTGCACCAGCGTCAGCGACTGCGTTGGAGAGGCGGCGCCATATGAAACATCAGGGAATTGCGCGGGATACTTGGGTGAAAACTCGGTCGTTCGGGTGACACCATCTGGTTTGATCAGCGCCAGGTATTCGCCGTTGGCATCGAGCGAGAAGTTCGTGTGCAGGTTTTGCCCCGCGATCCGGCGGTCCTTCCCCGAAGCAAATACGACCAGCAGACCTTTGGCCGGGATTTGCACATTTGGAAAAACCCACTTGGCGGGATTCGTCGCCAGGTCAGTCAATCGCCATCCCGCCAGATCGACAGGTATCGAATCGGCGTTGCGAATCTCGATCCAATCCGTGTGATCGCCGTCTTCGTCCGTGATGCCATTCTGATTGCTGGCGACGAACTCGGAAATAACGGCGTCGCCCCAAGCGAGACGGGCAAACGCAATGAGGGCCAGGACAAAGGGAACGCGGCAGGACATGGGGGAATCGGCGACTATCGCGGGGTCTGAAACTCTGTCACCCGGATATTTCGACGGGTAAACGCACGCTTGCGCCGAATGAATATCCGATCTGCTTCCGCTACGGCAGATCACCCGCGCCCATCATTTTCCGCCGTCGGATGAGACCGCCGGAGTCGCAAACAAGTCTACAATCGTGGCCACCGTTCGGCCGTCGATGAGCCTGTCCATTTGATGCCAGCCGAGGGATCGATAGCTCTCGAATTGCGATTCGCTGAAAAACTGGTCACCGGTGGTTTCGTGCGGAAAATCCCCGTTGTTCCGCGCGTAATTGATCACGTCGGTTGGTTCATCGTCGCGGAGGAGCGGTTTGATGTACAACAGGCGCCCGTTCGAGACGCCCGGCGTGGACTCACCATAGTGAATGGTGCCGAACGCCCAACAATTGCGCCGTGCGGCTTCAATCGCCTTCGAGACGCTGCCCAAGCCCTCGAATGTAATGCGCACCCCCATGTCGATGCGAATTTTCCGGACGGCATTGCCCAGGCCTTCAAAGGAATAATCGGTGTCCTGCTCCGCATCGATCACGACAATGAAACGGCAGCGTCGGCGCACCATTTCATAGAGGCCCAGATTCTCGAAATGCCCGCCGTCAGAGAGATTGATGTAAGGACGTCGGTCACTGGTGAGTCCGAGAGCTTCGGCGAAAAGCGGAGGCAGCGCGTGGCCCGGTCCCCGCAGACGCCACGGCTCGAGTCGCCCGAAAACTCGGCCGAGCCAGCTGTCACGCGCGGGATTTCCCAGCCACCACCCCAGGCGGAGGTTGAACAGCGTCATGAGGAAAGTGACGAGCGGCGAGGAATGATAGCCCTGGTTGGGATTGGCGGCCGCACCGGAAATGGCCATGACTGTCCCCAGCGTGACGCCGCTCGCATACTCGCTCGCGGACCGATAGCCGAGGCGGGCATTTCCGACGTGCAGCCGGGTGGCGGTGAAGCTGTCAGCCTGCCGCTCCTGCCATGCGAGTTCCTTCGTATTTACGAGGTTGAGGGTCATGTTGATGAGATGCAACGGACGACCCGCGCAAAGTTGGCAGAGCTGGAAATTGTCCTGCGGGTCAAAGCCGGTGAAAGGATGCGGATCGCGCACGTCCGCCCGGGCGGCTCCGAGATAGCAGCGGACCAGCCGGTTGCGGTAGGACGCATGCAATGAGAACCGGTTCACGTTAACAAAGAATCCCATGAAACCGGCGATCCCGACGAGCGCCGCGAAGCAGACGAAGATTCGGTCCGCAAACTTCCAATAGAATTCCGGAAAACTCAGGAGCAGACCGAAGTGTTGAAACGCGGATGGTGCGACAACAGCCGGGAGCGAAAGGTCGAAATGCTGAGCGGCCGACGCGGCTTCCCGCAGCAACTGGGCTCGATTTCCGGGCAGCAAGGCCAGCCACGCTTCACGATCGCCCAGTTCCTCCGCCGGGACCGCATCAAGGAGCGACGCGTTAAAGAAACCGGCATCCAATGCCCTCGAAATGCCGCAGGCGAGCATGGCAAAGAAAATGAAAGCCGCGAGGCTGAGGGCGGCGGTCTTGATGGCCTGCGAATTGTTCCGGAGAAAAACTGACGTCCCTCCGCTCGATCCAATTCGCGCACACAGATACCCGAGAATCCCTCCGGAAGCGGCAATCGCAGTTTGCCCTTGGGCGCTGAGGGTTTCCAAAAGCATCGGCGCGTAAAAAAGCAAAGCGTGTACCGCGAGCCAGCCCAGGATGACGGCCCCCAGCCAGCCCGCCGCACGCGCCCACCATTCTCGATCGTCATCATCGAAGCAGCGACTTGTCAGCCCCACAAACAGGGCATTCAGCGTCGCGAAGGCAAACAGCAATAGAGCCGGTGCCAGCATCATGTATTTCACGGCGGAACCGGCCGGGGCGGGAAACAGCTTCAGCGCGATGACCTGGATAAAATAGGGGATCGGATAGGCGAAGAAGGCGATCGTGAGGAGGGCGACGAAAAGCGTTCGTCGAAAGCGAAGAGCCGGTACGTAAGCACGAAGCGTTTTTCGTTTCCGCCATACCGCGATGCCCATCGCCAGGAGGATTCCGAGCAACCCGGCCAGGACGAAGAAGCAGCGGATCAGCATCACCGCTTCCGGCATCGCCATCAGGATCAGCGAGCGAGGATTCCCATTGGTGACGCCCGCCCAGCACGTTACGAGACAGATGATTCCGAGAAAGAGCGGCGCCAGCCAGAAACCGAGAAACCACCGCTGCTTCAATCCACAATTCTCGAAGCTCGGCAGGTCGAGGCCCGGGTATCCGGAGGCCACGGCGAAACACAGAAAAGCCATTCCGAGCAGAATAAACAATTGGCCGGACGTCGGGATTCCGAGCACGCCCAGCAAACCAAACCAGGGAATGACCAGCACCGCCGCCATTCCGACCACAAGCACGCTCCAATTCAGGAACAGATTGCGCAACGCCGTGGCCACCAGCGTCCAGGTATCGGCCGAGAAAAGACCAAGCGACGGGGCGACGTAATTGCTAAAGCGTCGAAGATGCCGCACGGGCTTTGGCTCCGGTTCTTCGATCGGCCGATTCGATACGCTGGCCAAATCCTTTTCCACGCCGGCCTGCCGGTCCGGGTGAGCCTTCGCCCACGCGCTCAGGAAACTCCCGAGGTAGCCTCCACCTGAAACTGAGGAAAGGAAATCGAACTTCGTCAACAACCCCGCTTGGGCCAGCCGCTGGATGACACCAAACGCGAATGTGGCGCTGCGAATACCGCCGCCGGAGAGACACAACGCCGAACGAGCGGCGCAAAACTGATCGACGTGCCCGATAATCGCCTTCAGGCGCGCGGATTCCGTGGCCTGCGGATCAAATGGCGGCGCGCTCCCATCCAGCGCAATGCACTCATCCCGCAACACCCCGGAAAGGCATAACGGCCCCGCTTCGCGCGCAGCTTCGTTGGTTAATTCCGACTGCACACTGTTTAGCGGTAGAGATCATGCCTCCGAATGAAAAGGCTCAAGGCCGCAATCTTCACACATCATTCCATCATGATTTGATGATTTGTTACTTGAAAGCATCGGGTTTTGCTCCTTTAGTCGCCTATTCCAAATGACTGCCACGCATCCACTCGAAGCTCTTCTCCGTGAACGCATCGTCATCATCGATGGCGCCATGGGTACGAACATCCAGCTCCATTGGAAACGGCATGGGCTCGGTGAGGAATGGTTTCGCGGGGAGCGATTCAAGGATTGGACGGGGAAGGATTTGATGGGCAACAACGAGGTGCTCAACCTCACCCAGCCCGATGTAATCGAAGGGATCCATCGCCAGTATTTCGAAGCCGGGGCCGATATCGTGGAGACGAACACGTTCAACGGGCAATTTATCTCGCTGGCAGATTACGGGATGGAGGATCTGGCTTACGAACTGTCACGCGCCGGTGCCGAATGCGCCCGGCGAGCCGCCGACTCCGTCATGGCGGCCCAGCCCGGACGACATTGCTGGGTGGCCGGCGCGCTCGGGCCAACGACGAAGACTTCCTCGATCTCGACCGACGTGAACGACGCCTCCGCCCGGGGCACGAGCTGGGATGAACTCATCCGCGCCTACGGCGAACAAGCGCGCGCCCTGCTCGACGGGGGCTGCGACATTCTGCTCGTCGAAACCATCTTCGACACCCTCAACGCCAAGGCCGCGTTTTTCGCGATTCAGCAGATCTTCGACGAGCGCGGCCTGGAGCCCGTGCCGTTCGGCCATTCCGCAATCCGCAATCCGGAATCCGCAATCCCGCTGATGGCTTCGGTCACGTTCATTCAAAAGGACGGCGACCGCGGCGTGACGGGACAGACCGTCGAAGCATTTTGGAATTCGATCTCACACGTGCCGCTGCTGAGCGTCGGGATGAATTGCGCCCTCGGGCCGAAGGAACTGCGTCCGCGTATCGAGGAACTCGCGGCTGTCGCGCCCATTTATGTGAGCGCCTATCCCAATGCCGGCCTCCCCAATCCGCTCCTCCCAACCGGCTTCCCCGAGACGCCCGAAAGCCTCGCTCCACAACTTCGCGAATGGGCCGAAGCCGGGCTGCTCAATTTCGTCGGCGGCTGCTGCGGCACCACTCCCGCGCACATTGCGAAAATCGCCGAAGCGGTGCGCGGCATTCCGTCGAGAAGCGTTTCGGATAGCGCGGGCGCCTCGCCCGCTGTTGTCGGCGCCTCGCCGGCAACGTTCGACGAAGTTTTCACCAGCGACGGAGCCGCTGCCAGTTCATCACGCCTGTCATCCGCGGGGGCGCGAATGACGGCGGGCGGGGCGCCCGCGCTACCCCTTCGCCTTTCCGGCCTCGATGCCCTCACGCTCACGCCCGACACGAATTTCATTAACATCGGCGAGCGCGCCAACGTCACGGGCTCGCCGAAATTCGCCAAGCTGATTCTCGCCGGCGACTACGAAGCCGCCGTGAGCGTCGCCCGGCAGCAGGTCGATAACGGCGCCCAGATCATCGATGTGAATATGGACGAAGGGATGCTCGATGGGGTGGCCGCCATGACGCGCTTTCTCGATTACATCATGACCGAGCCGGAAATCTCCAAGGTGCCGGTGATGATCGATTCGTCGAAATGGAGTGTCATTGAGGCCGGCCTCAAATGCGTTCAGGGCAAAGGCATCGTGAACTCGATTTCGCTCAAGGAAGGCGAAGAGAAATTTCTGGAGCAAGCCCGCCTGATCCGGCGTTACGGCGCGGCCACCGTCGTCATGGCTTTCGACGAACGGGGCCAGGCCGACACCTTCGAGCGCAAGATCGAGATCTGCCGCCGCGCTTACGAAATGCTCACGCAACGCGTCGGATTCCCGCCGGGCGACATCATTTTCGATCCCAATATTCTCACCGTTGCAACCGGCATTGAGGAGCACAACAATTACGCCGTTAATTTCATCGAAGCCACGCGCTGGATTAAACAAAATCTGCCCGGCGCGAAGGTAAGCGGCGGCGTGTCGAACATTTCGTTTTCCTTCCGCGGCAACAACGCCGTGCGCGAGGCCATGCACTCCGCGTTTCTCTACCACGCCATCCGCGCCGGACTCGATATGGGTATCGTCAATGCCGGCATGCTCGAGGTCTATGAAGAGATCGCGCCTGAGCTGCGGGAACTGGTCGAGGACGTGTTGCTCAACCGCCGCCCCGACGCCACCGAACGGCTCGTGACTTTCGCCGAAACGGTGAAGAAGAAAGACAAATCGGACACGGTCGCCGACACCTGGCGCACCGGCCCGGTCGAGGAACGTCTCTCCCATGCTCTCGTCAAAGGCATCGTCGATTTCATCGACGCCGACACCGAGGAGGCGCGGCAAAAATATGGACGACCGCTGCTCGTTATCGAAGGCCCGCTCATGGATGGCATGAACATCGTCGGCGACCTTTTCGGTTCAGGAAAAATGTTTCTCCCGCAGGTCGTGAAATCCGCCCGCGTGATGAAGAAAGCCGTCGCGTATCTGCTCCCATTCATGGAGGCAGAGAAAGCGGCGACGCTGGCTGCCGGTGGCCAAGTCCGCACCCAGGGCAAGATACTCATGGCCACCGTGAAAGGCGATGTGCACGACATCGGCAAGAACATCGTCGGCGTTGTCCTCGGCTGTAATAATTACGAAGTGATCGATCTCGGCGTGATGGTCCCTTGCGAGCGAATTCTCGAAGTTGCCCGCGAGCAAAAAGTCGACGTCATCGGCCTGAGCGGATTGATCACGCCGTCGCTCGATGAAATGGCACACGTCGCGCGCGAACTCCAGCGCCAGGGACTCAACCTGCCGCTGCTTATTGGCGGCGCCACCACGAGCCGCGCCCACACCGCAGTCAAAATCGCCCCGCACTACGAGCACGAAGTCGTGCATGTGCTCGACGCTTCCCGCGCTGTGCCGGTGGTGAGCAGCCTCGTCAATCCCGAGGCGCGCGCCGCCTTCGCGCAAAAGAATCGCGAGGAACAGGACCGGCAGCGGGCCGCCCATGCGGGGCAGCGCATCGAGCTCGTCTCCTACGAAGAAGCGCATACCAACCGCACCGTCATCGAATGGCGACCCGAAGACATCGCACAACCCGAATTCATCGGGGTCCGCACCTTGGGGAGTGCACCCGACCCGCAGGTCCTCCCCATCTCCCTCGCGGAGATCGCGCGCTACATCGACTGGTCGCCGTTCTTCCATACGTGGGAACTTCGCGGCCGCTATCCCTCGATTCTCGAACACGAAAAATATGGAGAACAGGCGCGCAAACTCTTTGCGGACGCCACCGCGCTTCTGGACGAAATCATCGCGAAGGACCTCCTCACGGCCCGCGGCGTCTACGGATTCTTTCCTGCCACCGCCGATGGCGACGACGTTGAAATCTTCGCCGACGAATCCCGCTCGGAATCGATGGCGACTTTCCATTTCCTCCGCCAGCAGGCCGCGAAAGAGAAAGGCAAAGCCCACCAATCGCTCGCCGACTTTATTGCTCCCGCTGGCGCAAAGTTGAACGACCACATCGCCGCGTTCGCAGTGACGACTGGAATCGGTCTTGCCGCATTGTGCGAGCGCTTCCGGGCTGACCACGACGACTACAACGTCATCATGGCCGAGGCGCTCGCCGATCGGCTGGCTGAAGCATTCGCCGAATGCCTGCACAAACGCGTCCGCGATGAATGGGGCTACGGCCGCGATGAGAACCTCACGACCGAGCAACTGATCGCCGAACAGTATCGAGGCATTCGGCCTGCCGCCGGCTATCCCGCCTGCCCCGACCACACCGAAAAGCAAACGCTCTGGCGTGTGCTGGACGTCGAGCGCCGCACCGGCATCCGGCTCACCGAGAGCTGCGCCATGTGGCCTGGATCGAGTGTCAGCGGTCTCTACTTCGCGCATCCGCGGTCGCGCTACTTTGCGCTCGGCAAAATCGATCGCGACCAGCTCGAATCCTACCGCCTGCGCAAAGGCATGACCCTCGAGGAAGCCGAGCGCTGGTTGGGGCCAAATCTCGGTTATGATCCGGCGGCGACAAAGCCGGTGCTCGCGTAACCAACGTGCCGGGGGGCGAAATCCACGCGTCTCGATTGCGAACCATTTGGCTCCGACGGCGGAGCCTGCACGGGATCAAGATGGTGCCCAAAAGCCTTCGGACCAGCCAAGGCCCGGAATTGAATCCGGCAGCGCTAGTTGTCAAGGTTTCTTACACTTTTATCGCAACGAAAACACCTACTTTGGAAGATGGATTTTGTTTATAGTCGCAATATGCTGTTTACAAGTCTCTTACACATTTTAATAAATGAAGTTTAAAATGCGGCACGGTATTAGCTTCTAGTAATATTCAATTCCGAACCCAATGAAAACAATCAATAAACTGGTAGTGAAAAGTTCGGTGTTAACAGCCGTTGCCATATTCTGCGTCGCGACGGCCCACGCGACCACGATCAAACTGGGATACGGCTCCCATCATTCCGGAAACGGGGGCGAGTTTGCGGTCACCGCCGCCACCACCGGAACTACCGCCGACAAAACCGAAAGCCTCGCCTTCGTGACCGCAATTGCCGCCAATTACGATTCAAAGGCCAGGTTCAATGGAGGCTTCGAGACCTTCTGCATCCAGCGCAGCGAGTATTTTACTCCCGGGCACGACTACAACATTGGGATTTCGAGCATGGCCCTCTCCGAAGGCGATCCTGTGTCAGTCGGAACCGCGTATCTCTACTGTCTATTTGCGACCGGCCAATTGACTGGCTACAATTACGCGAGCAATACCTCCGCGGGAAACTTGCAGAACACGTTTTGGTTTTTGGAGAATGAGGGGATCGCAAATCCTGGCACCTTCAATTCGTTGCTCTCCGCAGAATTCGGTGCCGCATCGAATTGGACCCTTACCAACGCGACGAGTTTGACTCGCGGGGCCGTAACGGCCGCTTCCTACGGGGTGGCGGCTTTGAATGTTGGTCCTGCGCCTAAATATTCGAATCAGGATCAATTAATTTATCGGCCGGTTCCCGACGGTGGCGCAACGGTCGCGCTTCTCGGTGTGGCGTTGGGCGGACTCGCGCTTCTCCGCAGAAAGCTCGCCTAACCCGCTCTCTGGCCAAACCGGCCCGAACCAACTGGAAGCGCGCGTCCCCAGCAAGGGACGCGTGCTTTTTCGTTCTCGGTCGCTGTTCTCACCTTCGGCCTGCCGGGGAAGTCCGAAGAACAGGGCCGACGGCGCCTTGGGACTGTTCTTCCGGTGACTGTTCTCATAGGCTCCCGCCTCCAATCTCCCGAACATGCTCACTCTCGAAAAATTCTCCCTCGGCGTCGGCGACCGCTTTGCCCATCAAGCCAAAGCCCAATTGCGCGCGTGTGAACAGATCGCGGCGGACGGAATCGAGGTGGTGCCGGTTTGGAATAAGTCGAATCGGGAACACAAATTCATTGGGTCGGAACCGGAGAGCGTGCGCGCCGCGGCACAGGAAGCCGTCCACGCCCTCGGCTGGAAGAAAGGCTGGCACGTGGATGCCGATCACATCGGTCTGGCCACGGTCGATCGCTTCCTCCCGCATTCCGATTTCTTCACTCTCGACGTCGCGGATTTCATCGGTAAGCCGGCGCCGGAAAACGAGCTCGCGGCCTTCATTGATCGGCATCCGGAGCTGGGCCGGCGCCGTTCAGATTCCGGGCATCGCAGAGCCGTTTCATCTGACCCGCGACGAGATCACGCGCATCGCGCGCAAGTTTCTCCTCGCCGTGCAGGAAGCGGGGAAAATCTATCGGCATATCCGCCAGCAAAAGGGCGGCGACATTTTCATCGCTGAAGTTTCGATGGACGAAACCGACTCCCCGCAAACGCCGCCCGAGTTGCTCGTCATCCTCGCTGCGCTGGGCGACGAAGGCGTGCGAGTGCAAACGATCGCACCAAAATTCACCGGCCGTTTCAACAAGGGCGTGGATTACGTGGGTGACCTCGGACAGTTCGAAAAGGAATTTCACGACGATCTTGCGGTCATTGCCTTCGCTGTCGAACGCTACGGCCTGCCGGACAATCTCAAGCTGAGCGTCCACAGCGGCAGCGATAAGTTTTCGCTCTACCCTATCATCCGTCGGACCCTGCCGAAGTTTTCGGCCGGCGTGCATCTCAAAACCGCCGGGACGACGTGGCTGGAGGAATTGATCGGTCTCGCTGAAGCCGACGGCGCGGCGCTGGAATTCTCGAAAGAGATTTATGCCGAGGCGCTCGGACACGTGGATGAATTGTGCGGCCCATACGCAACTGTTATCGACATCGATCGTGCCCGACTTCCGGGAACCGCCGAAGTCGCCGCCTGGACGAGTGAGCAGTTTACGCGGGCTCTGCGCCACGTGCCGAATGATCCGTCATTCAATTCCAGTTTTCGGCAACTTCTGCACATTGCCTTCAAGCTCGCGGCGAAGAAGGGCCGGCGTTACCTCGATCTGCTCGAGGCAAACGAAGAAATCGTCGCCCGCAATGTCACCGAGAATCTTTACGTCCGCCACCTCCGCCCACTGTTCATCAGCTAAGGCATTATGAAAAGTGCCATCACCGTTTCCCTCGTCCCGCAGGCCAAAGGCGGACCGTTCGTTTTTTGGAATGGCCTCGCCGACGCCTTCGAAAACACCGCCGCCCTTGGCTTTGACGCCATTGAAATTTTTCCACCCAACGACGATGCGATCGAAATTGAAACGATCCGCGGACTGTGCGCCCAACACTCCCTGGGCGTCGCCGCGATCGGAACTGGTGGCGGTTGGGTCGCGAACAAGTGGACACTCACGCACGCAGATGCCGACGTCCGGCACCACGCGCGCGAGTTTATCCGCGGAATCATCGATCGGGCGTCCGCGCTGGGAGCGCCGGCCATCCTGGGATCGATGCAGGGCCGCTGGGAAGGTGAAGTCTCGCGCGAACAGGCGCTCACGTGGCTCGGGGACAGCCTCCGGGATCTCGGCGCGTATGCGGCTGCACGCGGCCAGGTCTTCCTTTACGAACCGCTCAATCGTTACGAAACCAATTTGTTCAATCGCACCGCCGATGCCTGCGCCTGGCTCCAAAACTCGGGCGCCGGAACCAACGTCCGCATCCTCGCCGATTTGTTTCACATGAACATCGAGGAAACGGACATTGCCGCGACGTTGCGCGCAGCGGGTTCAATGATTGGCCACGTCCATTTTGCCGACTCGAACCGTCACGCCGTCGGCTTCGGCCACACGGCCATTTCACCCATTATCGATGCCTTGCGCAGCACCGGCTACGCCGGCTACCTCTCCGCCGAGATTCTTCCCCTGCCCGATTCCACAACCGCCGCCCGGCAAACGATCGATAGTTTCCGTCGCGTCACTGCCTGATCCATAGCCATGCCACACACCCGTCGCCACTTTCTTCAACTCAGTGCGGCCGCAGGCGCGTCGGCGCTGCTACCGTCCGCGGCGCAGGAACCGGGCGACCGACCGAAACGCGCCACAGCGGTCGAAGTCATCAACCCACGCGGACGGGTTCCTGTCGGTCTGATCATTGACGACTCGACCTGCCTCGTGAATCTCAACCGATTCGCGATGCCGCAATTTGATCGTGCGTTTCGCGGTGCGCGCGAAGATTATCATCAACCGTGGCGCGAATGGCCGTCCGAAATCCCGGATTCCTTCGTGCGCAAGTTTGGCGAATGGTGCGCAGAGAACGGCGTAAAGGGTAAATACAGTGTCATTCCCTACCCCGCGTGTGTAGGCCGACTCGATCGACAGCTGCCGGGCTGGTCGCACAGTGAGCTCGAGGCCAGCCTGGAACTGGTGCGTACCCTCATGCTGCCGAATTGGGATATTCATCCTGAAATGGTCACGCACACACGCGTGATCGATCTCAAAACAGGTCACGCCTATCCTGACGATTCGCCGGCTTTCATGGAAAACTGGGACTGGGCCACCGGCCGCAGCACGGACGAAATCGGCGGCTACATGGCCTACGCGCTCGAGATCCTGAAGAACGTCGGGCTTCCCTGCGAAGGCGTAACGACACCCGGCGGATTTGCCAGTCACGCCCGGCCCCAACTGGCGCAAGGGACGTTCGATTCCCTCCGCTCAGTCTTCGCCACGGAAATCCCCCATTATTTCCGCGACCTTTTCGACAGCGGGGATCGCAGCGTCGCGCCGCTGGTACAAAACGCGAGCGGACTCGAGGGCGACGACCCGCGATGCGTGGTCCACATCATCGGCTGCACCGGCGATTGGACTGGCGGCTGGGATTGCACGGAACCAGGTGGCACCGACCGGTTCATCACTGCGGACGGGAAATCCGGGCGCATGGTCGAAGTCATCGAGCGCGGCGAACCAGCGCTCATGGTGGCCCATTGGACCGGCATTTATTTCAATGGCGCCGAGACGGGCTTCACCATTTTTCGGGAAGTCGTAAAGCGGCTGCGCGGTCGCTTCGACAATTTGCATTGGATGAAACTCAGTGAAGTCGCCCGCTACTGGGCTGCGAAGGAGCTCACCCGTATCGAGCGCGATGACACCGGCCTCGCCTTTAGGGCTCCGTATGCTTGCCCGGAATTCACCGTACGCTACCGCACGAAGGATCAAGGCCCTCCGAAACTGAGCGTTGGTGAAACGCCAACCTCCCTGCGCGAGGTGGCAGAAATATTGAAACTCGAGCCGGGAACCTGGCATCGACGCGACGAGGAAATAACCGTTTGTTTCGCCCTGCCCAAAGGCGCTTCGCATCTCTCCTGAACCTGTCGCCGACCGTGCTCAAGACCGCTCTTACCCATCCCGATATTCTGCGCATTCTGGCCCGCGCCGGGCATCATTCGAAGATCCTGATCGCTGACGGAAATTATCCCGCCGCGACCAAGCACGGCCCCAACGCGGAACTCGTGTGCCTGAATCTCGCGCCGGGCATCGTGACGGTTTCGCAAGTGTTGCGCGCCTTGCTCACGACCGTCCCGATCGATCACGTCAACACCATGGGTATTCCGCCGGACGACCCGTATGCGCAGCAGGGCGAGCCGCCGGTGTGGGATGAATATCGAAGAGTCATTCGCGAATCGGGAGCGAAACTGGAACTCGAACCGGTCCTGAAATGGGATTTCTATGAGCAGGTCGAGTCCCCGGATCACGTCCTCACCATTCAAACAGCGGACCAGGCGCTCTGGGCGAATTTATTGCTCACGATGGGTTGCCGCACGGATTGAGTTCCGATCCATAAATCCCGCGTTCGGTTTCCCCGCCGCACCTGCTACGATTTCGTTATGAAGCCGCTGCTCTCGTCCCTCCTCGTCGCGCTTTTCACGGCGAACGCAGTCGCTGCCGCCGACGCCAATCGGCTGACATATCTCGACGAGACCTCGCCATTCTGGCCTGGCCCGCACGTAGCGAGGTTGACCACCCCGCAATGGATCGGCGAACCCGGCGTCGAAGCAGTGGTGATCCTCGCCATCGACGACATGCGCGACCCGGCGAAATACGAAGCATTTCTCCGCCCGATCCTCGACCGGCTCAAACGCATCGATGGACGGGCGCCGGTCAGCATCATGACCAACTCCGTTCCGACGGACGATCCGCAGCTTCAGTTGTTCCTGAAGGAGGGTCTCTCGATCGAAAACCACACGCTCACGCATCCGTGTCCGCTGCTGGGAAAGGAGGGGTTCGACGAGGCGGCGCATACCTACCACGGCGGCGTCGATTTACTCGCCAGCATCCCTCACAACCATCCGGTCGCCTTTCGCATGCCGTGTTGCGATTCCATGAATTCGCTCAGCCCGCGCTTCTTCCCGGAAATATTCAATCAAACCAGTCCGCAGGGAAACTGGCTGGCCATCGATTCGTCGGTCTTCACGCTCCCACCCGGCGAACGCTTCGCGAAGTATTTCCCGGCCGAACTCCGCCCTCCGTCCAAAGTCTCGCTCGCCGATTACTCCGGTTTTATCGAGGACTATCCGTATCCCTTCGTCATCGGAAAACTCTGCTGGGAATTTCCCTGCATGGTTCCGAGCGACTGGGAAGCTTTCAACGTCCTCGGACAGAAATCGGCGACGATGCTCGAGGATTGGAAAGCCGCTCTGGATTACGCCGTCGAGAAGCAGGGAGTGTTCACCACCGTGTTTCATCCGCACGGCTGGAGTGCGCCGGAGCAGTGGGTGGAATTCATCGATTACGCGGAAAAGACATTTGGGTCGCGGGTTAAGTTTCTCTCCTTTCCCGAAGCCCTCGCCCGGCTCGAAAAATATGCTCTGGGCGGGCATTCACTGCGCCAGACTGACGGCGGCGATGCCGGCACACGTCTGCTCGACGTGAATGCCGACGGGTTCATGGATGTGGTCATCGGCACCGACGACCATCGCGTCACCCGCGTTTGGCAACCGGCAAAAAACCAATGGTCCGAAAGCAAGACCCCGGCGTCCGTCGCCGGCGCGAGTTTTGCCGTCCTGCGCGAGAACCGTGTTTCGCTGCTCACCGCCAAACAGGCTTGGACCTTCAATAACGGCGCCTGGCGGCCCGACGCGGCGCTCACCGAAGGGCTGAACCAGATCCCGCCCCGCAGTCGTCTCTTTCGGGACTTTGATCGTGACGGCGTCTGCGAGCTGCTGGCCAATCATGAAATCTTTGCCTGGAAAGATAAGCGCTGGCAGCCGGCTGGTTTTGCGCTGCCCGAAGGATGCGCGGTGCTCGATGCCACCGGCGCCGACAACGGACTGCGTTTCATTGATCTCAACGGCGACGGCTTCGATGACGTTTTTCAATCCAACGATGCCGGTTACGCAATCTGTCTTTGGGCGGCGAATGTGCGGGCGGATCTGGGCTGGAAGCGCGGCTGGCCGCATCTGGTCGCCCGCGGCACCCCCTCCGAGCGATTGATGCCATTCGTCAAAGCGGGGCAGAACAACGGCGGATGGTTTCATCGCCAGCACGTCGTCTGGCAAAATGAAAACACGTTTCCGCTCGAAGCCCACACCCTGCGCCGCACGTTCGCGGATGTGATCGCCTTCGATATTCCTTCACCGAAAGCACCTGCCGATGCACTCGCTGCCATGCGCCCGCGGCCCGGCTTCGACGTCCAACTTGTCGCCGCCGAGCCGCTGATCGTTGATCCGGTCGCCTTCGATTGGGACGCGCGAGGCCGATTGTGGGTGGCTGAAATGCGTGACTATCCGCTCGGCATGGACGGCAAAGGTCAGGCCGGGGGCGTCGTCAAAGTCCTCGATGATGATGATCGCGATGGGCGCTACGACCGCGCGACGGTTTTCCTCGAAGATCTCCCCTTCCCCACCGGCGTCCTTCCGTGGCGCGATGGCGTGCTCGTCATTGCCGTGCCGGACATCATCTTTGCGCGCGATACCGATGGCGATGGCCGCGCCGATGAACGCCGCGTTCTTTTCACCGGCTTCAAACCGGGCAATCAGCAACACCGCGCCAATGGCTTTGCCCTCGGGCTCGATGGCTGGATCTATGGCGCGAACGGCGACAGCGGCGGCACCATCAACGGCGTGAATATCAGCGGGCGCGACTTTCGTTTCCGGCCCGATACCGGCGAATTTGAAGCGGTCAGCGGCAATGGACAATACGGCCGGCAGCGTGACGACTGGGGAAACTGGTTCGCCAATAACAATTCGACCTGGCTCTGGCATTACACGATCGAAGATCGCTATCTGCGGCGAAATCCGAAGCTGGCCATTAAGCGCACGAAGCAATTCCTGGCTAATGATCCCGACCCGACGCGTGTCTTCACCGCCTACGCCCCGGAAACTGCGCCGATCCGTTTCAATCAGCCGCAATCGCTGGGCCGCGTGACGAGCGCGTGCAGCCCGGCACCCTATCGTGACGCGTTATTCGGGCCTCCTTTCCAGACCAGCGTTTTCATTTGCGAGCCGGTGCACAATGCCATCCACCGCGAAGTGCTCGAACCCGACGGCGCCAGCTTCACCAGTCATCGGGCCGCGGATGAAATCGAAAGCGAATTCCTTGCCAGCACGGATCCGTGGTTCCGCCCCGTGGCCGCGAAGACCGGCCCGGACGGCGCACTCTATGTTGCGGACATGTATCGTTTCGTGCTCGAACATCCCGAATGGATTGCGCCCGAAACGCAAAGCCGGCTCGACCTCCGCGCCGGTTCGGATCGCGGACGCATCTATCGCATTGTTCCGCGTGACGCGAAGCTTCGGCCAATTCCAAATCTGGCTGCACTCGATGACGCGGGTCTCGTAGCCGCGCTCGATAACGTGAACGGCTGGCAGCGCGACACCGCGCAGCGATTGATCACCGAACGCAAAGCGAAAGCGGCCGCTCCCGCCATCAAGAAGCTTGTCCAAGAATCTGCCGATCCCAAGGTCCGCATCCAGGCACTGGCCACGCTGGCCACACTTGATTCGCTCGACGGCGAGGCCATTCGCGCGGGTGTTCGCGATCCTGAACCGCGCGTCCGCGTGCAAGCGCTCGCCGCCAGCGAATCGCTTCCGACGCCCGAAGTCCTGACCACCGTCCTCGCGTGCTTGGTGGATCCGGAGCTGACGGTCCGCCGCCAACTCGCGTTTACGCTGGGTGAGTTTCACGACGGTCGCTCCGCGGCCGCACTGGTGCATCTGGCCGGACGCGAAGCCGAAAATCCGGCCATGCGCGAAGCGATCGCTTCGTCTATCTCCGCCGACGATCCGTTTTTGCAGAAACTCAACCCCACCACCTCGCCCCACCCCACGATTCCCGATCTCCCGAAGCCGACCACGCCCGATCGCGCCAAAGTCATCGCCGGCTACGCAGACGCGGCCAACGCAAAGGGCGACCCAGTTCGTGGCACGCAGCTGTTTCAGACCCAGTGCGCAATTTGCCATCGAATCCACGGCGCCGGAAATGAGGTGGGACCGGATTTGGCCATGACCGCGTCGAAGCCTGTGGATTGGCTGCTCACCGCCATCTTCGATCCGAACTCAGCTGTCGAACCGCGTTACCAGGCCGAAGTGATCACGACGAAGGACGGCGTGGACTGGACGGCCATCGTCGTGGGTGAGACCGCCAACAACCTGACGCTCCGTCTTCCGGGCGGCGCTGAGCACGCCATCCTGCGCGGTGATATTTCCGCGCGCAAATCAACCGGCAAATCGCTCATGCCGGAAGGGCTCGAAAGCGTGCTCAAACCACAGGACGTTGCGGACATCATCGCCGTTCTCCGACAACCGTGAGTCATTTCCCTCCGCCGCCGCGGAGAAAGGAAATCAAGTCGACCATTTCCTGCGGATCAATCCGCTCACCGAGATCAGCGGGCATAAGCGACACCTTTGCCGGATGCATTTCCTCCACGTCAGCACGCAGAATCGTTCCGCTCAGCCCTCCAGGCTGGATCAGCGTCAGGCTCGTCGCGGATTCGGATTTGATGATGCCGGCAAAAGTCCGTCCGCCTTTCATCTGCACAATATGGACGCCAAACTTCGGTTCCATGGCGGCCTGAGGATCGAGGATGTTCTTCAACCAGTAGTCCGCCGGCTTTTCGCGGAGCGCCCCGAGGTCCGGTGCGGTGGCGAACCCAATATCGCCCACCCGGTGGCAAAGCGCGCAGGCGCGGGCAAAGACCTCGGCGCCGCGAGCCGGATTCGATTCGCCCGCCAGCGCAGCAACATACGGTTCGATCGACGCGGGCGCCTGCGACGGCATGTTCTCCAGTCGGCGGCGCTCGTCCTCCAACAGCGGCGCGAGCAACAATGGACTCTCCTCTGCGGCGCCGAGCTTCTCCATGGCCTGAGGATGGCGAACCGCCGAACTCCGCACGGCCGCGCGGAAATACGCTTCGCTGGCATCCGAAGATTCGGCCAGGGCCGACAACACCGCGTCCGCCGCCGGGCCGTCAAATTCGCCCAACGACAATGCGAGCTGATAGCGAACTCCTCGGGTTTGATCGTGCACCAGTGTGGCCAGCCGCGCACAAATTGTTTCATTGGCAGCAAACTTTTCGCTCAATCGGATCGCCGCCATGCGAACCTGCGGACTTGGATCGGACAACGCGGCGAGCACGGATGACGGCGTCAGCGCTTTCATGCCGTCCAGCGCGGAGAGTGCCTGCACACGAACTTCCGGCCGATCAGATTTTTGCGCAAGCGCTGTGAGCGGCTCTGCGGCAGCGGCGTCCGAGCGCGCGAGCAATTCGAGATGCACGCGGTCGCGTTCATTTCCGTTCGGAGATTCGAGGGCGCCGGCCAGGTCGGCCGGCGTCATTTTGGTCAGATCGCGGATGGCGCGCAACGGTGCGTCCCGCCGCACCACCCGCCAGATGCGTCCGTGCTCCGCGCCAGCCCGAACATCGATCTGCGCGAGCCGCGCCTCGGGAATCCAGCGTGGGTGTTCGATCAGAAACCGCGCCATGTCCACGACGTAGAGCGCGCCGTCCGGGCCGGTCCGCGCTTGCACGGGCCGGAACCAACCGTCCGTACTGGCGAGAAACTCCGCCGCCGCTTCGTCGTCGGCACGGCGACTGGTGAAGGTCACGCCATCCGTGGCCAGCACTTCGCGATGGACCAGATTGTGGACGGGCTCGCACGTGAAAGCATTGCCCCGGAACTCCGGGCCAAGCCAGTCGTCCCGATAAATCCCGAGGCCGCAGGCGGACGTTAAGCGCCCCGCCGTCTCCGGATCGTTATAGCGCTCGTGCAACTGACTGATCGGAAAAACCCGATTCGCGTCCGGATAGCCCGGCACATTTACCGTGGCGTCGGGCGCGGCGACGCGCGGATTACGCCGCACGTAATGATCCGGCAGCGGGAAATGGAAGAGGGCGCGGCCGTTGTCGCAGCCGAACCAATTGTTCCAATCGTCACGCACCCGTCCCTGTTGCGTGAGACCTGCGGTGGGCTCGAAAGCACCGGTGTCCGGCCGCATCCGAAAATCCCGGTTTCCCAACTCGATCGGAGTTTGGATCGCACCGCCGTGAATCACCCCGCCCAGGAGGCCATTCGCGCCGTGAATCCAATTGTCGAGCCCGAGAGAAAGTCCATTCACGCGCGCTTGAAAATTGTCCGTAACGAAACCGGTGAAGAGCTTTTCCACTTTATCGGCACGTCCATCGCCATCGGTATCTTCCGCGTAAAGGATGTCCGGCGCCGCGCAGATTAGTGCTCCCTGATGCCACGCCATCACGCCAGTCGGGAAAGGCAGGCCCTCGAGAAAAAGCGTGGCGTGATCGAAGCGCCCATCGCCGTCCGTGTCCGTGAGGATGCGGATGCGGCCGCCGGGCTTCCATCGCTCATCCACGCCGGTGGGATAGTCGAACATCTCGCACACCCACAGCCGCCCGCGCGCGTCCCAATCAATCGCCACTGGCGACATGACCAGCGGTTCTGCGGCCACCAGCTCGACCGAGAAATCCGGCTTGGTGCGAAAGCACTGCTGTGATTCCTCGGGCGAAAGCGAATGCGTTCCTTCCGTGCCGCGCCGCGCCGCGAAGGTCGGCGCCAGTTGTGCGTGCACCGCGTCATCAATCTTTTGCTCGAGTCCGGAAGCGAATCGCTGCGGTTTGTCGTAGTAGATCATCGCGTCGCCGCCTTCGTAACCGCCTTCGCGCAGCACGCGCTCGGAGGGGATGTAGCACGGCGCATCATTTGCGTAAGCCACGACCCCAAAACGCGTGCGATCGAACTCGCTCTTCAACCGTAGCGCGTAGTCCACCACGACTTCGCCGGGCAGAAAGACCAGGGCGAGTTGATCGCCGAAGCGCCAGGTCTGGATCGCGTATGGGATCTTTGTCGGTAACGCTTCACCGCGGTCGAGCCGGGCGAGGTTCACGCGAGCATGATGGCCGACGGCGTCCTGCTGCTGCGAGCGCGCCTCCCATTCCGCACGTGTCCGCGGCGAGTCGAAGACCAGGTCTATGGCCGCGCGCTGCATTTCGGGCCGCTCGGTGATTTCCGTGAGCGGCGCCGCCAGCAGACGTTTGATTTCATCGGCAATCTCCCGGCCCTGCGATCGCGCCACGTCCGCCTTTTCACCCGTCACGCCCGATTCGGGGTTCGCGTCCGCGCCGCATCCAATCGAGGCGAGCCCGATCGCACCGGGAAAATCGAGTTCGATTTCCGATTGTGCAAAGCCCGCCCAATCTCCGCTGATCAGATTATTCGAGAGCGTTACGCAGTGGCAGGCATAGCTGAACCAGACCGCGCGCGGCTGGCCCTGGAGGCTCCGCACGACGAGCACCGGCAGGTCATGATCGACCGGCCCGCCCGGCGTGCGGCGATTGCGCGCAAAGCCAACCCGACCGAGACCCCACTCGATCCGCGCTGGCTGTAAATCCCGCGCCGCCGCCAGTGCGACTGCCACCAGCTTGTCCGTGAACTCGAGCGTGTAGCGGTCGATCGCCGCCTGATCTTCATCCGGGATTTCCACCCCAAAAATCGTCGGCGCGATCCCGTGCAACATCGGTGCCGTGTGCGTGTGGGTTGCAGTAATTGTGAGCCTGTCGCGACGCAATCCGATCGCCGGTGCGAGCTGCGCCGCGACCGCATCCACAATGTCAGCGGGCACGCCAAGATTATCGGCGGTAATGAGCACGGCCGGACCGCGCTCCGGATCAGCGATGACCAGCGCCTTGGCCCAGATGCGCTGGGTTACCCCTTCCGACGGTGTGCGCCGAAAACCGAATCCATTTAAGCGCACCGAATACTCCGGAGTGATGTCAATCCTGGCGACGCCCACGCGCATCGCTTCCGCACGGACCTTTTCACCCCACGGTACGACCGCGACGCAGACAATAAGAACACGCAGTATCATTCGGTTCATGATCATCGATGGTCTTCGCCGCGGATCCGGAAGCGAGTCGGAATCTTTTTGCGCGCCGCCCATGACGGTTCACTTGCCCCGCGCGATCGCGGCAAGCACGCGGTTCCGGCTTTCGTCGGAGACGATCTTCTCCGCCACGGCGCGGGCGTCGTTGATTTCACCGGCATTGGCGAGAGCGAGCGCGCACTCTTCGGCGGTGCGGTCTTTGAGGCTGGTGGTGGCAATGCCCTCGATCGCCTGGATGGTCACCGCGCCGGCGTGACTCGCCGCGGATTCGAGCGCCAGTTTCGACAGCGTTTCCTCACGCACTTCCGTGCTCGAGATCAGTCCGGCGGACTCCAGTCGCGATTTCAGCGCCACGGCTTCGGATCGCTGCACACTTTTCCCGAATGAAGGCTCGCGCATCCAGTCGGTCGTCGCCGCGCCCGCCCTTGCAAACGTAAATCCATGCGGAAGCGTGCGCACGCGCAGGCCGATCAGTCCATTGCGAGGAAGGCGATTCGTGTCCGCCGTTCCCCATTGGATCAACTCCCGGTCGGGTTCGAGTGCCAACCCGTAACTTTGCGCGCCGACGGCCGCTTCGAGCGCCTCCGGTAAATTCAGTCCACCGGCGGACGCCATGCCCCCTCCAGCGACTCGGACTTCAATTCTCCACGGCTGGCGAGGGACACCCGCAACGTGATCCTGCGGTTCACGTGACCAGCGAAAAGTTCCGGTCACCGGATGGTCTGCACCGGCCATGGCGTAGCCGGCGAGCTTGGGCAGCGCCACAGTGGCGTTGTCGCGGCGCGTCACTACTTCGAAAATCGCCACCTGGCCAGCTGGGACCGTAAACTGCGCGCCGATGCCATTGGTGATGGTCCCGAGCGACGGAGGCGGTGGGGTCTGCCCGAGGATGCGTTCGGAAACGGTGCGGGCGCTGACCGGTTGTAAAACCTCGTCCGGCTTCATGGCCGTGCGGATGATGCAGGCGAGCAAAAGCAAGCCGACACCGACACCGGCAACCTTCCACCACCCGCGCCAGCCCGCGGATTCGCGCCCCACGGCACCCTTATCCTCCCGATTCAGGCGCAAGACCGCGGTCAGGGCCACTCCCGCTACGACGATCGCGAAAAATGACCAGGAAATCGGATGAAGAAAAACAGACGAACCCCCCGGGCCGCGCTCCGCGACGAATACCGGATCGAAAGCCCCAACGGTGATCAGTCTTGCGGAGCCGGCATTGGTCGTTGCGTACTTCGTGTTATAGGCGAATCCCACGACGAGAGCGGCCAGACAAAGAAGCGCCAGTAGGGCGGTGCGCCAAACTCGACGGCCGTTTCCGTTTGATGATGGCACGGTTCCGTTGATTTTCCGCCACGTGACCAGCGCCACGAAAAAGCAGGTGGCCAACGCAATGACCACCACCCCGATTGCGCTGACGGGGGATAGACCGAATCCAAACGCACGCGCAATGGCGAACGCCGAAACGATGATAAGTGCGGCCAGCAGCAGCAGCGGATAGAAAAGCAGATCGGCGACCGCGAGGGGCAGACCGTAGATCCGCCCGCGGGACTGTTTGATGTGTCTGATGGCGATCCCGCCGAGAATGGTCGCGCCAAACGTTGCACTGGCGGCGAGGAGGAACGACAAAATGCCGATCAGGATGATCCAAAGCCGCGGCGCCGTGGCCGCCGGTTCAGTGGCTAATTCCGACACCACCGTGAAAACCGGCATCAGCCAACTGAAGGCTACCAGAATCGCCGCGGGCACGCCGGTCGCGATCCAGATCGCCCCGCAGAGCGCTGCCCGGCTCAGGCGTGCGGCACCGTTGGATGCGGAATTCTCCATCGCACCACGATTCGTGAATTCGTCTTTTGCCACGCTGTCTTCCGCCGGGCTCAAGCCGGCCGCCGCCACTGCCGGGAGTGGATCGCTCTTCACCTTTTCCACGTCATCGCGCACCTCGCTCGCTTGCTGGTAACGAAGCGCGACATCGCGCTCGAGCGCGTGCAATACGATCTTGTCGAGACGGACATCCACGTGCGCCTTCTGCGACGGGAGCGCGAAGTGACCGACAGGCACGTCGCCCGTCAGCATCTCGTAGATGACGACTCCGAGTGAATAAATGTCCGCTCGATGATCGACGGAGTCAGGCTTGTCCATCTGCTCCGGAGCCATGTAGCGAAGGGTCCCAAGCGACATACCCGAAAGCGTGAGCGTCAAGTCGAGGGGCTCGCGACGCAGCAGTTTCGCCAGGCCGAAATCCGCAACTTTCACGCGACCCTTTTTATCAATGAGCAGGTTTTCCGGCTTGATGTCGCGGTGCACGAGACCCTCCTCGTGCGCGTATTCGAGGGCGTCGCAAATCTTCGGGACGATGGCCAGCGCCTCCGCCGGCGTCAGCTTTCGGTCCTCGAGAATTTTCCGCAGATTCGCGCCATCCACGAATTCCATGACGATGTAGTAAAGCCCGTTGGTTTCGCCAAAATCGTAAACGTGGACAATGTTCTCGTGATTGAGCCTGGCCAGCGAACGGGCCTCGCGGCTGAAACGTGCGACAAAATCCGGCGAGAGCGCATCGACGGGCGGCAGAATCTTGAGGGCGACAACCCGATCCAGCTGGAGCTGGCGCGCTTTGTAAACGACGCCCATGCCGCCGCGCCCCAACAGCTCGATGATCTCGAACTGCGGCAGCTTTTTCGCCACCTCCACCGGGTCAGCGATGTCGATCATGTCGCCGGACAGTCCATCTTCTGCCGCCGCCGGCGGCGGACCGGCGGCGGCATGCAACAGGCACTGCGGGCATAGGCCATCGGGAGCATCCGCGGGCAGCGGTTGCTGACATTGAGGACATTGGCGGGTGGTATTCATATCGGTTCACCCCCTACAGAATCGCGCGGCCGCATTTGTTACCGAAGTTTTCAAAAAATATCATCCCGCCAGGGCGGCGAAGAGGTGTTGAATTTCGCCATCGATCTCGGCCTCGGTTGACAGCGTCTCGGCAATCTCAGCCCGTACAAGTTCGCGATAGCGAACACGCAATCGATGGGCCGCAACGCGGACGGCCCCTTCGTGCAGGTTAAAACGAGCGGCGATCGCGCCATAATCAGCCTTTTCACCCGTCAGCGCGGGTTTGAGTTCGTCGAACAACTTTCCTTTTCCCGCGGCGATGAACTCACGGCGGAGCCGCGTGAGAACTTGCTCCAGGAGCGTCAACGCCCACCGGCGTTCGTAAATGCGATCGGCACTCATCCGATCCACAGGCTCCAGAGCGTAGCGCTCCTCCGCCGTTACGGCATCGAGGGAAAGCGGCACTTGTCCGCCTCCACGTTTCACCCGGCGGAAACGATCCCATTCGTTGGCGAGGAAATGACGCATCGCCGCGAGGAGAAATGAGCGAAACTTTCCCTTCCCCGGATCAACCGCTTCGAGCCAGTGCTTCTCCAGCAACCGCGCGAAGAATTCCTGGGTCAAATCCTGCGCATCATGCGCCGCATGTCCCTCCCGGCGCACGAACGCATAGAGCGGATACCAATAGCTCTCGCACAAGTGCGCCAATGCCTTCCGCGCCTGGGTCGTGTCGCCGTCCCGAGCCGCCACGACGACGCTCCACCGCGTCGCATGGAAACGCGCGGGATCCTGCGGTTTTTGGTTAGTAGTTTCCGCCGGCATCCCTCCCCGATAGCAGTCCGCCCGGCGCCTGTCAGCAGCGCTTGATTCGAACCGTGAAACCAAGGCGCGGACACGATGCGCAGGTTCCCTCAGCCGAACGGGGGCCTACTTGATCGGTCCAGCAAAAGGCGGGCGATCGAAGGTCTCGCCGTCGCCGATCACACGCGGGTCTTTCGTCCGTTCGAGTTCGGCCATGAGTTGTGCGGCGACCGTGGCCTTGGTTTCCGCGTAGGCGGGATCGCCAGCCAGATCGCGCATCTCGTGCGGATCGTTTTGCAGATCGTAAAGCTCCTCGGCGGGACGCTTGGCAAACCCGAGCGCGAAGGCCTCTCGCACTTCAGTTTCATCCTGGTGCTCGATCATCCAGGCTCCCCGCCCGCCTCCAGAAAGGTCGGCGCCAGATCCATGAGATTGACGAAGTCATCCACCGCCCGGCCCGGTTTCACCTTCGCGCCCCAGCGCACGCCCAGCGCCACGTGCGTGCCGAAATCGTAGAGATTGCACTTGCCGCGCGGTACGCCTGGCATGCCGTGATCACCACTCACCACAATGAGCGTGTTTTCCAATTCCCCGATTTCCTCGAGCTTTTGCAACAGAACCCCGAGCGCAGCATCGAATGCCTGCGCTTCACCGAGGTAATCGCTCACGTCCTGGCGCACGACAGCGTTGTCCGGCAAAAATGGCGGCAGCTTGCCCCGGAGAGAATCGGGATCGATGAATCCCAGCGCGCGCCCTGCAAAATCGCACCCAGCCCGGTGCGCCAGAAGTATTGCCCCGAGAGCAACGAACTGCGGCACGGCGTGCCCGATGGCGCCGTGACATGCGCCCGCGTGAACAGGACACCTTCGCGCGCGACCCGATCGAAATTCGGCGTCTGGATCACGGCGGACAACGATTGCTCGCCATGCAGACTGCGATAGGCGCTGGCGTGACAACCCCAATCATCCGCGAATGCAAACAGGATGTTTGGTCGCGAATCCTCGGCGGCGGATGAATGCAGAGCCGCCAGAAAAAAGATCGAAAAGAGGAGTTTCATCATCGGCATGGAGGATATCCTCACGGAATGCGGACCGCCCTGTAAAAACGCTGCGGCGTGAAAACCGCCGGATCGATGATTTGCACGGTCGGTCCGGACGCTTTCACCGGTGCGCCCAGCGCCCCCCAGGCCGGGAACCGCAAGTCGTCCTTGGTTTCAACTCGATACGTAAAGTTGGGCAAAACACTGAGCGTGAGCGTGACGGTATTATCCGTGAGTGAAAGCGCGATACCCGGCGTAGCCGGCGGGGCGCTGTTCTCGGCCTCCGGTGTCGGGACCGAGAGAAAATCGATCGCGTCATCCCCTGCAGTTGGCCGTCCCTGGCTGATGTCGTCAAACTGTTGTCCGAACGTGACGCTGTCGATGAGCGTGCCGTCGGGCGCTCGGAGCATGAGGGTTTCACCGGAGGCCGACAGCTTGATGCCCGCATGCAAATCGTCCGGCGCGCTGCTTTGGCCCGGTTGCTCATCGCACCAAACCAGCCGCCGACCGCCTGCGGGAATGGTGAATCCGTTCGGGATGACAAACATCGCGCCCGGCGCGGGAGCGGTGTCGCTCAGCGACCAGCCGCCGAGCGAGACCTGAGCGCCGGTGGCGTTGGAGAGTTCCAGCCAGTCGTCGAATTGTCCGTCCGCCGGATCGGCGTTGGTGCTCGTGTTCGCGGCGAGCCATTCGCTGATTCGCAGCGCCGGCCAGTTCGAGGTGCCGGTGAAATCAATCGTCACCGTGCCCGCGCCAACCTCACTGCCCGCGGTATCGAGCGCGCGCACGATGTAATCGTTCATGCCGGGTGTGGGCACGACTGTGATCCTCCATGCCGTGAGACTCATCCACGTCACCGGTCTCGCGAGGTTATTCACGGTCAAGGTCTTCGTGCTCAAGGGCGCCGTGCCGGTGATGTTGACGCTCGGGGTCGCGGTGGTGATGTTCACCGGGCTGGTAATCGCGAAGGACGCGTTCACGGCATTGAGTTGCGCCTGGATATTCGCACGACGCTGGTCGATCCACTGCGGGATGCTGAGGCCATAGGCACCGCTGGCGACGAAAGGCGAGGTGAGCCCGAGACCGTTCGCGGTGAAAGCAGAATAGCGTTTTTGGAGCTGCGCATTGACACCGGCGCCGCTGAAAAACGTGCCGAAGGCGTCGGTGATCGTCCGCCAATAGATGCGGCGAAACGGCACGAAAGCTTGCAGGGCATCGACCCGCGTATCGACTGTCGCGGGGAAGAGCGCGGCGGTGGTGGGATCGCCGAAGACGCCGAGGCCGACGTCCATGTCCCAGGTGAATTGCGTCCAGCGCCCGAACTCGGGTTTGTAGAGGTAGGTGTTCTTGTGGTTCGGATTGCCGAAGGCGTCCCAATACGAGCACAGATCGTGGAAGGCGAAGGTGCGCATCCAGTTCTCGATGTCGATGACGCTCTCAATGGCCGTGGAATATCCCGGGTTGTTCGTGGGAATGTTGACCGCGTCGATGAGCCCAAAGAGCGGGTCGAATTCATTGGCTGAGCGCGCCGCGCGCGGACGCCAGTTCCAGCGATAGCGCGCCAGCTTGTGCTGCCCGCCGCTATCGTAGTGCCGGAGGATATTGGGCTCGGACCCGGTGACCGAATTCCCGTTGTCGGGGCTCTCGTTCCAATTGTTCGTCTTGTAGAGCTGCCCATCGCTGTCGTTCGGGAAATAGGAGTCGAGGAGCGTCCCATCCGGCTGTTGCACGTCGTCGTAGATCGTGCCGCGGCGCTGGCCGTTGATGAACAGGTGCACATAGCGCCGGTAGAGGTTCGGCAGGCGGAGCTGCTCCGCCATCCAAAACATCAAGATTTCGCGCTGGTTGGTGGGATCGCGCACGGGAAAGTCGAGCGTGAAGTGATCTTCCTCGAGCACCGTGTCATCGTCGGGCAGGCCGAGATTGTAACCGCAAAGATTGCCGAGCGGCGAATTGAAACCCGGGGTGGAAGCCTCACTGCCGCCATACCACGCGCCGCCGCCATAGACCGCCCGCACGCCCGCATAGACAAAGGTCGCATCGAGCGGCTCGTTGCCGAACTTCTCCCGGCTCGCCCACGCGGAAATGCTTGGGGCCGTCATCCAGATGCGGTAGTCGGCGAAATCCCCGCCCTGGTTCGGATCGCCGATGCGGGCGAGGCATTCGTGCGTCGGCGCATCGGGCGGAAAAACGGATCCTGCTGGCGCAGCGGCCGCGTCCGCCGCTTCGACGCGAAAGGCCATGAGCACTCCGGCATTGAGCGCGGGCAGCGTGCCCGAATAAATCCCGTCGCCGGCCACGCGATCGCCGTTCACGGCCGTCGTCGTGCATCGCGGTATTGGTCAGGGTCGAACTCGGATCGACGCGCCACCGCAGCGTCACGGCGCCCACGCCGTCCGGATCCGTCACGCGCGCGAAAACGCGGAACGCCGTCCCCGCGGCGGGCAGCACGGGAAAATGTGTCACGTCGCGAATCGCCGGTCCGGCATTGGCCACCGCCCGGCTGTTGGGCGCGCCGGGGGTCCCCAGGTTTTTCGGCACCTCGAGCGCGCCGAGCACCTCGAGGTATCCGCCCTTCAGCCGCGCGAGCAGCTCCGGATGGCCGCGCAGCCAGCGCGCCTGCACGGAGAGCGTCGCATTGCTGTTTTGCGGGAGCGTCGGGCTGAGCGCGGAAAAAACACGGTTCCCGGTCGGCTCACCGCGATCGCTCGCCCGAATTTGCAGCGCATTGCTGCCACCGATTCCCTGCCCGGGCGCCAGGCTCGAGCGCTGCTGCGTCCCCTGC